>OZ253558.1:0-3277764 GCA_965262745.1 Chloroflexota bacterium
TGTGGCCGGCCGGGCGTGACAAGTCCGGGTCCACCATTGGCCCATGCCTGATGAACGATGAGGCGCTGGAGGTGCTCTACGGCAGGGACCTGGAGACCTGGCCCACGCTGCCGACGTTCCAGACGCAAACCCTGCGGCTGCCGCAGCAGGGCATCGAGCTGCTGAATGGGCAGGGCACGCGCGGCCTGTACTGCACGCTGCCGAACAGTCCCGCGCCCGGGCCGAACTGGAGCGGCGCGCATTCCGACGGCTCGTCGTACGGCCGGTTCCGTCTCAATTTCGCGGCCTACATTGACGACCTGCCGCCCGCTTCCGGCGGCTTCACGGTGTGGCCGGGCAGCCACACGCGCATCTGGAAGCACCATTGGGAGACGTTTCACGCCGGCGAAACGCACGTTGGCCGGCGCGACGCCCTGCGCAAGCTGGGAGGTCGAGAAACCATGCCCGATCCGGTCGTTGAAGCGGTGAAGTCCGACACCGAGCCGGTTGACACGTACGGCCCGTCCGGATCGGTGGTGCTGTGGCACAACAAGATTCTGCACATCCCCGGTCAGAACACCTCCAACGACGTGATCCGCCAAGCCACGATCTATGGCTTCGTGAAGTCGCCCGAGGGCCTCTCCGACGAGCTGGCCATGACCGACGCCGGCGGCGATATCTGGCGCGATTGGTCGGACGAGGTGCGCGCGATCAAGGCGGCGACCTAGACCCTCAAGTTCCTACCGAGCCTCAAGACTCGGTGTGACGGTTGTGGGTGGCTCGCTAGCTTAGTTCGTCGAGCCTCGCCAATATCGCAGCAACGTGCGAGTGGCTCGGCACGCGCTCCGTCGGGTGCAACCACCGAAAACTGATGATCTCGGATCCAATCTCCACCTCGCCGTCCGCCTCAACGAGAAAGACGTGGTGCATGTTCGTGGAGCTCTCCCACGTGAACCAGAACTCGGCTCGCGTCGCCGTCAGGCCCGTTTCCTCGTGCAGCTCCCGAACAGCCGCCTCCACAGGCTGCTCCCCCGGCTCGATGCCGCCGCCTGGCATCGAGAACTTCCTGGTCTCGTCGCCGACCAGCAGCACCCTGCCATTTCGGACCAACACCACGGTCGCCCGCTGGCGGAGACGACGGCTCATCTCCCTGCTCCACCCCTTGCTTGAGCCCGAACCCGGTTAGGACGCCCCAGGCTCAACGAACGTCGATGGCTGAAACTACTCGTTGCATCCAGCAGTGCTTGGCACGAGCTGCGCGATGAGGAAATCCGCGTAGGCCATCGAGTCGGCGTCGATGGTGACGGTGGGATTGCGCAAGGTGGCGTGCTGGAGCAGGCCGCGGGCCACGAGCAGGCGCTTTTCGAGGGCGTTGAAGAACTCCATGTCGGAGAGGCCGAAGGCCAGCCACGGCACGAGCGGTTCAAACGCCGCGAGGGCTTGCGCGGCCTCGCCGGCGACGGCGAGCCGCCAGGCGTGCACCAGCCGGTCGGTCAGCGCCAGGCCGGGCATGATCCCGACGATTCCGGTTGGCACGAGCTCCAGCATGTAGAGCCCGCCCCAGCCTTCGAACACGTCCACGCGGCCGTCGGTGGCCTCGATGATGGCGCGGACCTTGGGGCCCATGCGCGGCTCTTCGAGCTTGATATAGCGGAAGTTGGGGCAGGCGGCGGCGAGCTTGGCGCAGAATTCGGCGCCGACGGAGCTGCCGCTGGGATTCCAATCCTGGATGAGCACCGGCGCGGTGACCGCGTCGCAGACGGCGCGTGCGTAGTCGAACTGATCGCCTTCGGTCAGCGGAAACTGGCGGGGCAGGGCGAAGGACACGACCTCGGCTCCCACCTCGGTATTGTGGCGGGCCAGCGCGGCGGCCCCTTGGGCCGAGCCGTGATTGCATTGCGCCATCACCGGCAGGCGGCCGGCGGCCTGATCCACGGCGACCTCGACCACGTCGAGCCGTTCTTGATCCGTGAGCTTGTAGAACTCGCTGCCATAGGCCGGCAGGCAGATGGCTGCGGCCTCCGCGTCCACCGCAAAATCGACCAGACGGCGCAGGGCCGCTGTGTCGATGTCTTCGCTGCCAGGAACGAACGGCGTCGGAACGATTGGAACGACGCCCGATATCGGTTTCATGGCTGTGCGGTTCCGATCGATGTGCGGCAAGCGGTGGCCGGCACGCTAGCTATGCCCGGCGTCCTGACTGGCCGCCTTCGGTCCATAGCGCGGATACCAATAGGTGGTGTAGATCCGAAAGCACTTGTCGCTGCACACGATGACCGGCTGGCCCTCGTGATGTTTCACGAGTTCCTGCACCGGGATCAGGATGCCGCAGCTCTGGCAGCGCGGCATCTCGTCAACTTCACGTTGCGGCATGAGCCATCTCCTCTCGCTTGCGGCGCGTGGCCGACCCATCGATCATGCCGGCTTCATCCAGGACGACGCCGTAGGTCTGCTCCGCCGCCGGCGCATCGAGCAGCTCGTCGGCCACATCCTGGCGCACAAGCTCAGGCTCCCGCTGGTGCGGCGCACCGTATCCGCCTCCGCCGGGCGTGCAGAGCATGATCAGGTCGCCTTCTTCAAGCTCGATGTTCGAGAACTTGCCCGCCGACACGCGGTCGTAGAGTTCCCTGGCCGAGAGCCATTCGTCCGCGCCGGCCGGCTTGAACAGCAGCGCCGCGTTGCCGGCCGGCTCGCCGCCTTTGAGGCCCCAGGGCTTGAACCATGTGCGGTTCACGTGCGCGCTAATCGTGATCGGCGCCTGGCAGCGCCATATGCGCCGCACGCCAAAGCCGCCGCGGTGGGTGCCCGCCCCCGTGCTCTCGGGGATGATGCTGTACTCCTCGATGCGCACCGGATAGCGGATCTCGAGCACTTCGATGGGCGAGTTCAGGCAGTTGCCATTCTTCGTCACCATGGCGTCGTTGCCGTCGGCGTCGGTGCGGCCGCCGCAGCCCATGCCCTCAATGTGCAGTAGGACGAACGGTTCTCCGGTGTCGACATTCCTGCCGTAGATGCCGAGCAGGCCGCTCGTGCCGCCGTCGCAGGCTTGGCTGCGGTCGCTCATCTGCGAGAAGGCGGCGAAGAGCACGTCCATGGTGTTCGGATAGGTATCGGAGTTGCCGCCCACGCACGAACCGGGGTAGTTCACGTTCACCACCGTGCCCGGCGGCGCCACGATGGCGATGGGCCGGTAGGCGCCGTGGTTCCAGGGGATGGCGACGTCAATCATGTGGAAGATCGTGGCGTAGGTCGCCGACGCCGTCGTGCCGAATGACTGATTGATCGCGCCGGCGGACTGGGGATCGGACCCCGTGTAGTCAACCACGATCTCGTCCCCGCGCACGATGACCTCCGCCGCGAATCGGTAGGGCTTGTCAGCCAGGACGCCGTCGTCCTCGATGATTCCTTCCGCCGAATAGGCGCCGTCGGGCATGCGCGCGATCGCTTGCCGCATCATCACCTCGGAGACGTCCTTGATCTGGTCTGCCAGCCGATTGAACCGGTCGACGCTCAAGCGGTCGATCAACTCGACGATGCGGCGCTCTGCCAGATAGGTCGAGCCCACCATCGCCATCAGATCACCGCGCGACACCTTCGGCGTGCGCACGTTGGACGTGATGATCGCGAAGATGTCTTCCACCGGCTGATCGTCGCGGTAGATCTTGATCGGCGGCAGCCGCAGCCCTTCCTGAAAGATGTTGCGCGTGTCGCCGAAGGCCGCCGGCACCATGCCGCCGATGTCGGTCATGTGCGCGATGTTGGCCGCGTAGGCCACCACCTCATCCTTGTAGAAGCAGGGTTTCAACGTCATGAACTCGGGCAGGTGACAGCCGCCGCGGTAGGGATCGTTGTGCAGGATCACGTCGCCCGGATGCATGTTTTCCGGGCCGACCTCTTTGATGGCCCACTCGACCGTGTGAACGATGGCGCCGATGTGGGCCGGGCAGAAATCGCCCTGGGCGATCATTTGGCCATCGGCGTCAAAAACGACGCAGGAGAAGTCCCGCGCCTCGTTGAACATGGTGGAGTAGGAGGTGCGTAGCATGGCCACGCCCATCTCCTCGCACGTGCCGATCAGGTAGTTGCGCGTGACCTCGAGTTGCACCGGGTCGTCGATCTTCAGGTCGGCGACGCTGCGTTTGGCGGATGGGTCGTGCACCATCTCACTCCACCTCCAGGATGATGCTGCCATACGGCTCGACCCGCGCCGACCAGTCCGGCGGAAGGATCGCCGTGGCGTCGTCTTCGACGATCACCGCTGGACCCTCGAAGGTGTTGCCCGCGCGCAGGTCGTCGCGGTGATAAAAGGGTGTGGGCAAAAAGCCGTCCGCCTCGGTGAAGTACACGTCGCCTACCTTCACGGGCGCCGGCATGGGCCCGGCGGGAACGTCGGGTAACGCGATCTCGCGGCGCCGGGCGATGGCCGTCAGGCGCAGGTTCACGATTTCGAACGCCGACTCCGGAAAGCTCCAGCCGAACTGACGGTCGTGCTCGGCGTCGAAGGCTTGACGGGCGGCGGCGATGTCCTCGGAGGTTATCGAGCCGCCGGCGAAGGGCACTTCGAGCTCCCAGTTCTGCCCGTAGTACCGGAGATCGAGGCTGCGCTGGACGGCGGGGGGATCGCCGAATCCCTCGCGTGCGAAGTCGTCGCGCGCGCGCTGCTCCAGATCGTCAAAGTCGCTCTGCATGGCCTGCACGTCGATGTTCTCGGAATACGTGATGCGCGTCTGCATGTAGTCGAACCGCGTGTCGGCCATAAGCGCGCCCAGGGCGCTGAACGCGCCGGGAAACGGCGGCACCACGACGCGGCGCATGCCCAAATGGTCCGCCAGGTAGGCCCCATGCAACGGACCCGCGCCGCCAAAGGCCACGAGGGTGAACTCGCGCGGGTCGATGCCTTGATCGATGGTGAGCAAGCGCATCGTCTCGGCCATGTTGCTGTTCATGATCTCGAGGATGCCGGCCGCGGCGCGCTCCGCCGTGAAGCCTAGCTGCGCGCCAAGGCGTTCAACGGCTTGCCGGGCGGCTTCGGGCACCAGCGCCACGTCGCCGCCAAGCTTGAACGCGGGGTCCAGCCGGCCCAGCACCACGTTGGCGTCGGTTGATGTCGGCTCGGTGCCGCCGCGGCCGTAGCTCGCCGGCCCGGGATCGGCACCCGCGCTCTGCGGGCCGACTTTGAGCAGCCCGGCCGCGTCGAGCCACGCGATGCTGCCGCCGCCGGCGCCGATGGAGCGGATGTCGAGCATGGGCGTGGCGATGGGGACGCCGAATTCCAGCTCGGTGGTCGTGGTCTGCGCGGCCCGCCCGTTGGCGACCAGGCACGCATCGAAGCTGGTGCCACCGATGTCGGCGGTCATCAGGGGGTCGAGCCCGAGGGTTTGCCCCAACTGCAAGCTGCCGATCACGCCGCCGGCCGGCCCGCTTTGGATCATGGTCACGGGCTGGGCCTTGGCCGTGGCGGTCGCCATCACGCCGCCGTTGCTGCGCATGATCAGCAGACCGCGCGCGCCGCGGCGGTGGAGCTCGTCTTCGAGCGACGTGAGGTATTCGTCGATGCGTGGCTTGAGGAAGGCGTCAATGACCGTCGTGCTCGTGCGTTCGTACTCGCGCCACTGGGGAAACACGTCCGAGCTGATCGAGACGTAGGCCTCGGGGTAGAGCGCGTGCACGATCTCCCGCGTGCGGCGCTCATGCTCCGGGTTGAGGAACGAGAAGAGGTAGCTGACGGCGATGGCCTTGACCTCGGCCGCGCGCAAGCGCTCAACCGCGGCGACGACATCCTCTTCCTCGAGCGCTTGCACGACCTCGCCGTGCGCGCCGACCCGCTCGCGAACCTCCAGACTGAGCGCCCGTTCCACCAAGTGGCGCGGCTTGCGCCAGTGCAGATCGAACGACTCCGGGCGCACGATGCGCTGAATGCGCAGCACGTCCCGAAAGCCCTGTGTGGTGATGAGGCCGATGCGCGGCCCGCGGCGCTCGATGAGCATGTTGGTGCCAACGGTGGTGCCATGCACGAAGTACTCGATGGCTGCCGGGTCGATCTCGGCCTTGGCAAGGGCGTCGAAGATGCCGGTCGAGGGCGAGGCGGGCGTCGTGAGCGACTTCGCGACTTGCAACCCGGTGTCGCCATCGGTGGCGATCAGGTCGGTGAACGTGCCGCCCATATCGACCGCGACGTTATGTGGCACTCATACGCTCCAATTCAATTCGGCCAGGGGCTTGTGCGCGCTGGCCGGCGCTTCGACCGCGGCGCTGGCGACCCGATTATGCAGGCCGCGCTGCCGGCGCGTCATCGGAACGCGCCAGCCTAGAGGATGTGGGGAATTCTGAAAACTCCCGACCTGCGGCTGGCGCGGCGCGACTGGCGACTGCCGGCGTCCATCCGGCTGGCAAACCGGCTGCACGCCGTTCAGCCGCTGAAGGCAGGTTTGTAGGGTTGGTGATGCGGCTGCGACCAAGTGTTGAGGGGCTGCGCAGTGGCTCACGCGAGCCGCACGCGCGGGTCGATATAGGTGTAGAGCACGTCGACGAGGAGGTTCGCGATGACATAGATCGATGCCGCCAGCATCACGAGCGCCTGCACCACGGTGTAGTCGCGCGTGAGGATGGCTTTGACCAGCGTGAAGCCGATGCCCTGCCGGCTAAACACCACTTCGATGACCACCGCGCCGATCAACAGGCTGCCGAACTGCAAGCCCACGATGGTCACCACTGGAATCAGCGCGTTCTTGAGTGCGTGGCGCCAGACGACGAGGCTCTCGCGCACGCCCTTCGAGCGCGCGGTGCGGATGTAGTCGCGGCTCATCACGTCCAGCATCGATGAGCGCGTGAGCCGCGCCACGATCGCCGCGCCGGCGAGCCCCAGCGCGATGGCGGGCATGATCAACTCCTTGCCGTTGCCGTTGGCGATGGCCGGCAGGAAATTGTTCATGTTGATGCTGAACAGATAGATGAGCAGCAGCCCGACCAGGAAATTCGGTACGGAAACGCCCACTACCGCGATGAACTGGCTCAGGTAGTCGACCCAGGTGTGATGGCGCATGGCCGACACCACGCCGGCCACCAGCCCGATGATGAGCGTGACCCCCATGCCGGCCAGCGTAAGCAGCAGCGTTGAGGGGAATTGCTCCGCGATCAAGTCCGTAACGGGCTGTTTGGTGCGGAACGATCGACCAAGGTCCAGCCGCATCACGTCCCAGACGTAGTAGCCGAACTGCACCGGAATGGGCTTGTCGAGGTGTAGTTTCGCCTTCGCTTGCTCAAGGGCCTCGATCGAAACGGAGGTGTTGGACGTGCCGCCGGCGTCGCTGCTGTAGTAGAAGACCGTGACGGGATCGCCAGGGATCAGGCGCAGGAGGACGAACACCAACAGCAGAACGCCCAGTACAACTGGGATAGCGGCGAGCAACCGCCGGACGATATATCGTCCCATCCTGCGCCTGGCCCTAGCTCACCGTGCGAACGGCTTTAAGGGGCTCCTCGCGCGTGGATGAGCCTTTCCACACTTCGTGTCGCATATGTCGTGGGTCCATCTGATGCCCGAGAGGAACGAATCTGAGACGCCGTCCCCGCGACCGGTGTAACCAGCATGATCGAGGGGGCTCGTTCGCCTTGCCGACACCTCAAGCGTAGATACCCTCGGCGGCGGCAGTGTAGCCGATGGCTCTTTGGTGAGGACGTTGCCGGCGATGCGCGGGATGCCGCATGGCGTCACCGCGTCCCCGGGGACGAGCTCGCGGATTCGCTCTTGTGGGACACTGCGCGCGGCCTGAGAAAGGTGCCCTCACGCGTTGAAGATCACCCGCGTCGAAGTCAAATCGCTCGAGCTTCCCGCTCGCGATCCCCACGCAGGTCGGCGGCGCCCCGGCTGGCTCGAGCAGGGCCCCATCGCCAACCCGCTGTCGCGCTACTGGTCTGCCTCGTCCAACATGCTGAGCTGGGTCCCGGAGTGGCCGGACTTCCTCGTCGTGGTGACGGCCGAGGACGGCACACAGGGGGTGGGCCCCGGCAGGTACGGACGGCCCGTGGCCGCCGTCATCCGGGAATATCTCGGGCCGCGGGTCATCGGTGAGCCCGCGCTTGCGACCGAGCGGCTGTACGACATGCTGGTCCGGCTGTGCGCACCCTTCGGCGCCACCGGCCTTGCGTCGTATGCCATCAGCGGAGTTGACCTGGCGCTGTGGGATCTGAAGGGCAAGGTGCTGGGGAAGCCCGTCTATCAGTTGATCGGCGGTCCGGCCCGAGACTTCGTGGAGTGCTACGCCACTTGCGGCGACGCGGACTGGGCCAAGGAGCTCGGCTTCACCGCGGTGAAGGTGCCCTGCCGATTCGGCCCCATCCATGGACGGGGCGGCTTGCAGCGCAATTTCGACAGCGTGGCGGCGGCTCGCGAGTGCCTGGGCGATGTCGCGGACCTCATGCTCGACTGCTGGATGGCGCTCGACGTGGACTACGGCGTGCGTCTGGCAGAATCGTTGCGGCCGCTCGGCCTCGCGTGGATCGAAGAGATGCTCCGCCCGGAGGACTTTGATGGCTACGCGCAGCTGCGGACCCGGCTGCCCTGGCAGAAGCTCGCCACTGGTGAGCACTGGTACACGCCGTTTCCCTTCCAACATGCGGCGTCGCACCGCCTGGTGGACATTCTGCAGCCGGATATTGCGTGGGTGGGCGGATTGACGCCCCTGCTCAAGATTTGCGCCATCGCGGACGCGGCGGGCCTGGCCGTCATTCCTCACGGCGGAGCCACGACTCCGTATGGACAACACGCCGTCTTCGCGCTCCCGGCGATCCCGCTTGGCGAGTGGTATATCGCCACGGCGCCGGGTGTTCCGCTGGAGAACGGCTCTCTGTTGCCGGGTACGGCCGTGCCCAGGAACGGCCGGCTGCGACCGTCCGATGCGCCCGGCTTCGGGGTGGAGATCAATGCCGCCAAGATGCCGGCGTTCCTCTAAAGGCGGCGCTCCGGCGCCGCGAGCCGGCTGATGGAGTATCGGCGGCTGGGCCGGACGGGCCTCGAGGTGTCGCTGGTAGGGCTCGGCACGGGTGGGCCAAGCCAGTTCGGCCAGACGCGCGGCACCACGCGTGACGCGGCCCGCGCCTTCGTGCGTCGCGCGCTCGACCTGGGAGTTAACTATTTCGACACCGCGCCGGTGTATCACGACAGCGAAGCGCTGCTCGCCTATGCGTTGGACGGCGTGCCGCGGGACGAGACCGTGATCGCGACGAAGTATGTCGGCGTGGTCGACGTGCATGCGGACGCGCCGCCCTTGGCGCCGCCGAACGTTATCCGCCCGTCTGTCGAGAGCAGCCTACGGCGACTCCGGCGGGACGCGCTGGATGTTGTGCTGATTCACGCCTTACGGCCTGAGCTCTACGACGAATGCCGCGAGCGCCACGTGCCTGCATTGCTTCGCCTGAAGGATGACGGCCTGGCGCGGTTCATCGGGATCTCCGGATGGCCGGTGATGGTGGGCCGCGCCGTCGCCGATGGTTGGCCCGACGTGGTGATGCCGAACTACAACCTGCTGACGCACGCCGCCGAACGCCATGTGTTCCCGCAGGCCGGCCTGCACGACGTGGGCGTGGTCGCGATGACGCCCGTGCGACGCGCCATGGCCGATCCCGCGCATCTGCGCGACGTGGTGAGGCAGATGAAGGCCGCAGGCTTGGTGCCGCCTGCGTCCGTGCCCGACGCACATCCGCTTGGCTGGCTCATAGATGGCGACGTGGGGACGATGATCGAGGCGGCCTATCGCTTCGCCGCCGCTCCGCGGGAGGTGGCGTCCGTGCTGACGGGCACGGCCGATCCGGCCCATCTTGCAGCGAACGTAGCGGCGGTGCAGCGCGGACCGTTGCCAACCGCCGCCATCAAGCGGCTGCGGGCAACCTTCGGCGGCCACGACGAATACTTCGGCGACTAGAACCGAAGACTGAGCGCGCGGCGTACCGCCAGGCGGGGCAGGAGCGCGCACCGCCGCCGGTGCTGGGCCCACCTCCCCCGCGGAAGACACGAGGCTCTTCCGCGGGAAGGTGGCTGCTGAGGCTCACGGCCCGCCTCAGCGACCCAGACCCGGCGGCGGTGCTGATCTCCCTAGGCGTTAGCCACCCTTCTTGTCGTAGAAGTCCATCGCGAAGGCTTGATCCAGCAGCGTGGAGTGCGCCACGCCGCCGATCTGGTCGGAGTTGTAGAACCACTGCGCCATGGCGTCGGCCAGCGGCAGATTGACGGCGGCCTCCTGGATCAGGCGGTTCGCCTCCATCCACATCTCCGCGCGCTTGGACTCGTCGAACTCGGAACGCGCCCCGTCGAGCAGTGCGTCGATGGGGTCGCCCTCGGTCGCCACGCCCGGCTCGCCGTTGTAGTTGAGGAACGCGAACGCCCGGCCCGGCAGACCGTACTGCGACGTGTGGTACTTGGCGTACAGCACGTCACCGTCCGGGCCACGCCCGCCGGTCCACTGGTGCGTGTACTTCCCTTGCGCCATGTCGTTGATGTAGGTCGCGAACTCGACGTTCGGGATGTCCACGAAGATGCCGATGCCGGACTCGATGTCCAGCTTGTAGAGCTCGCTCAACGGGTTGGGCGTGTTGGGGAACTCGACCTGCATGCGCTCGCCGTCGCGGTAACGGAAGCCGTCCTCGCCACGGGCGTAGCCGGCGTCATCCAGCATCTGGTTGGCCTTGCCGACGTCCCACGGGTAGAGGTCTTCCATCGCCTCGTTGTAGCCGATGGTGCCTGGCGTGAGGATGTTGCCGGCGATGCGCGGGATGCCGCCGTTGCCGCGCTGGATGACGAGCTTCTTGTTGACGGCGTGGTTGAGGGCCTTGCGGACGACGATGTCGTCGGTTGGCCAGCGCGTGGAATTGATGTGCAAGAACCACGGCATGCCCGAGGACAGACGCCCGAGGACAACGCGGTTGTCCTGCTTCGCGAAGCGCTCCATGTCGATGAACTGGAAGTGCTGGATCCAGTCGACCTCGCCGGCCTCAAAAGCCGCCGCGCGGGCCACCGCGTCCTGGGCCAGAATCTGAATGACGAACTCGTCGGGGTACGGCGCCCCCTGGTTCGTCGCCCATGCGGGCGCCCACGCGTAATCCTCGTTGCGCTCGTAGGTGACGGAGACCTGCTCCTGCCACTCCTTGAACTTGTAAGGACCAGTGCCGACCGGATTGCGCGCGATGTCCTCGCGGTAGGTGATGTACGCCTGCGGCGAGGCAAACGTGATCTGCCGGTCGGCAAGCACCTGCATGAAGAGTGCCTGCGGAGTCGACGTCGTCAGATCGATGGTGAACTCGTCCACCACCGTGACGCTCTCGACGTTGCCGACTGCGCCAGCGATCTCGCCCCGCTCCAGACTCTCGTCCAAGAACAGCATGAAGTTGAACGCCACCGCGTCGGCGTTGAACGGCGTGCCGTCGTGGAACTGCACGTCTTGACGCAACGGAATGCGGCGGGTCAGGCGGTCGTCCGACAACTCGGGCAGGTCGGCCGCCAGCCGCGGGACGATCTGGTTGTTCGGCCCCCAGGTGTACAAGGTCTCGTACATCGGGAAGCCGCTGCGGTAGGACCACTGATCCATACGCACGGGGTTGAACGACGTGATCGGACCCGGTGTGCCCCAAGCGATCCGGCCACCCCGGGTTGGGTTCCACTCGCCGAGCGGGACGGGTTCGTCGGAGCGGAAGAGGTTGACACCTTTCTGGACGCCGCGCTCGACCGTCTCGGCCGCGATCTCGACGATGACTTCCTTCTCGACGATGACTTCCTTGACGACTTCCTTCTCGACGACGACTTCCTTGACGACTTCCTTCTCGACGATCCTCTCGACTTCGACTTCTTTGATCTCGGTGACCGTGACGATCTTCTCGACTTGGACTTCCTTGATGACTTCCTTCTCGACGACCCTCTCGACCGGGATCTCGACCGGAACCTCAATCGTCTGGACCTCGGTCTCGCCACACGCGGCGAGTGCCGCGACGCCGACGCCGCCCGCTAGGGCCAAGGCCCCTCCACGGAGGACGTTCCGGCGACTCAGAGATTTCCCACGAACCATAGTCTTCCTCTCCACTAGCAGACTTTCCAGGCTTGTCCGCGTGAGGATACCAGTCTGCAAGGGCGATTTGCGCCGCACGGACTCTGTTGGTCGTGGGTCACTTTGGTCGTCATTCCCGCGGACGCGGGAATCTAGGGATAGTCTGAATAAGTCGATGGACGCCACCCCAATCCGTTCGCCCTGAGCTTGTCGAAGGGACTACCGAAGGGATGGGGCACATCGAGGCCAGGGCCTCCATGTTTGTTCAGAGGTTCCCTAGTGGTGTGTCTCAAGAATAGCTTTACAGCGGTTGACCTTGGCCAGGATGGTCTCGACCGAGGCCGTCCAGACGAAGGGCTTGGGGTCGGTGTTGTAGGCGGCCCCGAACGCCTCGATGGCCGCCACCAGGTCGGGCACGCTGCGGAACACGCCGCGGCGCAGTTGTTGCTCCGTGAGTTCGCGGAACCAGCGCTCCACGAGGTTGAGCCAGGACGCACTGGTGGGCGTGAAGTGCAGGTGGAAGCGTGGGCGCCGGGCCAGCCAGCGCCGCACCTTGGGATGGGTGTGCGTGCCGTAGTTGTCCAGGATCAGGTGGAGGGGCAGCCCCGGCGGGAACTCGCGGTCGAGCCGGCGCAAGAACGTGAGGAACTCCTGGTGACGGTGGCGCGGCAAGCACTGACCGATGACCGTGCCCTCCAGCAGGTTGAGCGCGGCGAACAGGGTGGTGGTGCCATGACGCTGGTAGTCATGGGTCATGGTGCCGGCGCGGCCCCGCTTCATGGGCAGGCCGGGCTGCGTGCGGACCAGCGCTTGAATCTGACTCTTCTCGTCCACGCACAAGACCACCGCCTGATCCGGCGGGTTGAGGTAGAGCCCGACCACATTGGTCAGCTTGGCCACAAAGGCCGGGTCGCGCGAGAGCTTGAAGGTCCGCACGCGGTGGGGCTTGAGGCCGTGGGCGTCCCAGATCCGCTGCACCGTGGCGGGACTCACGCCCTGCGCGCGGACCATGGACCGACAGCTCCAGTGGGTCGCCCCCGGGGGGGGGCGTAAGGTGGCCGCGACGATCGCCCGGATCGTAGCCGCGGGAATCGTCGGCTTGCGGCCCCGGCCCGGCTGAATCTCGGTCAGGCCGGTCGGCCTACGGTTCCTGAAAGCGCTGCCGCCACAGCCGCACCGTGGGGCGGCTGAGCCCCAAGTCCCGTGCGATTTGGCTGGTGGCCACCCCGTCCGCCGCCGTCACCGACCAGCCGCGATGCACAATGCGCTCGACGAGGACTTGGCGCCCATACACGTTCAGGCACCGTCTACCATGAGCCACGAGAGCCTCCGCTCGGTTGAGTTTAGCAATTCCCCGCACCGAGTACGGAGGCTCTCATCTGTCAACAAGGCTCATGGGAAGTACACCTAGCCACCTTTCTTGTCGTAGAAGTCGAACGCGGTGGGTGGTTCGTGCACCGTGGAGTGCGCCACGCCGCCGATTTGGTCGCGGTTGTAGAACCACTGCCCCATGGCGTCCGACAGCGGAAGGTTGACGGCGGCCTCCTGGATCAGGCGGTTCGCCTCCATCCACATCTCGGCGCGCTTGGACTCGTCGAACTCGGAGCGCGCCCCGTCGAGCAGTGCGTCGATGGGGTCGCCCTCGGTCGCCACACCCGGCTCGCCGTTGTAGTTGAGGAACGCGAACGCCCGGCCCGGCAGGCCGTACTGCGACGTGTGGTACTTGGAGTACAGCACGTCACCGTCGGGGCCACCCCCGCCGGTCCACTGGTGCGTGTACTTGCCTTGCGCCATGTCGTTGATGTAGGTCGCGAACTCGACGTTCGGGATGTCCACGAAGATGCCGATGCCGGACTCGATGTCCAGCTTGTAGAGCTCGCTCAACGGGTTGGGCGTGTTGGGGAACTCGACCTGCATGCGCTTGTCGTCGCGGTAGCGGAAGCCATCGTCGCGCCGGGCGTAGCCGGCGTCATCCAGCAGCTGGTTGGCCTTGCCGACGTCCCACGGGTAGAGGTCCTCCATCGCTTCGTTGTAGCCGATGGTGCCCGGCGTGAGGATGTTGCCGGCGATGCGCGGGATGCCGCCGTTGCCGCGCTGAACCACGAGCTTCTTGTTGATGGCGTGGTTGAGGGCCTTGCGGACGACGATGTCGTCGGTGGGCCAGCGCATCGAGTTGATGTGCAGGAACCACGGAATGCCCGGGGCCAGACGTCCGAGGACGATGCGGTTGTCCTGCTTCGCGAAGCGCTCCAAGTCGATGAACTGGAAGTGCTGGATCCAGTCCACTTCGCCGGCCTCGAAGGCCGCGGCGCGGGCCACCGCGTCCTGCGCCAGAATCTGGACGACGATCTCGTCCGGGTACGGCGCCCCCTTGTTCGTCGCCCATGCGGGCGCCCACGCGTAGTCGTCGTTCCGCTCGTAGGTGACGGAGACCTGCTCCTGCCACTCTTTGAACTTGTAAGCGCCGGTGCCGACCGGATTGCGCGCGATGTCCTCGCGGTAGGTGATATAGGCCTGCGGCGAGGCGAACGTGATCTGAAAATCGGCAAGCACCTGCATGAAGAGCGCCTGCGGCGTCTTCGTCTTCAGATCGACGGTGAACTCGTCCACCACCGTGACGCTTTCCACGTCTCCGACCTTGCCCGCGACCTCGCCCCGCTCCAGGCTCTCGTCCAGGAACAGCATGAAGTTGAACGCCACCGCCTCGGCGTTGAACGGCGTGTCGTCGTGGAACTTCACGTCGCGGCGCAACGGGATGCGGCGGGTCAGGCGGTCGTCCGACAACTCGGGCAGGTCAGCGGCCAGCCACGGAATGATCTTGTTGCCCGGCGCCCACGTGTACAGGTTCTCGTACATCGGGAAGCCGTTGCGATAGGACCATAGGTCCATGCGCACGGGGTTGAGCGACGTGATCGGGCCCGGCGTACCCCAGGCGATCCGGCCACCCCGGGTCGGGTTCCACTCGCCAAGCGGAACGGATTCGTCGGAGCGGAAGAGGTTGACACCCTTCTGGACGCCGCGCTCGACCGTCTCGGCCGCGATCTCGACGATGACTTCCTTCTCGACGATGACTTCCTTGACGACTTCCTTCTCGACGACGACTTCCTTGACGACTTCCTTCTCGACGATCCTCTCGACTTCGACTTCTTTGATCTCGGTGACCGTGACGATCTTCTCGACTTGGACTTCCTTGATGACTTCCTTCTCGACGACCCTCTCGACCGGGATCTCGACCGGGACCTCAATCGTCTGGACCTCGGTCTCGCCACACGCGGCGAGTGCCGCGACGCCGACGCCGCCCGCTAGGGCCAAGGCCCCTCCACGGAGGACGTTCCGGCGACTCAGAGATTTCCCACGAACCATAGTCTTCCTCTCCACTAGCAGACTTTCCAGGCTTGTCCGCGTGAGGATACCAGTCCGCAAGGGCGATTTTCACAGCAGGGAAACGGTCGCGGCGACGAAGGGGGCTACTGCGACCAGGCGCTCGCTTGCGGGTCCAGCGCCTCGCGCAGGCCGTCGCCCAGCATGTTGAACGACAGGACCGTGAGAGCCAGCGCCAGGCCGTTGAAGATGCAGATCCACGGCGCGACGGCCAGCACGGCGCGGAATTGGGCGATCTCCAAACCCCACTCCGGCGTTGGCGGAGAGGCGCCCAAGCCCAGGAAGCTGAGGCCGGCCGCCGAGATGATGGTGGAGCCGAGCCCCAGTGTGGACATGATCATGATGGGGCTGAGGATGTTGGGCAGGATGTGGCGCACGATGATGCGGGAGTCGCGCATGCCAATGGCCCGCGCGGCGCGCACGTAGCCAAACTCCTTCGCCGAGAGCGTCGAGCCCCGCACCACGCGCGCGTAGAAGGGAATACCCGCCACGCCCAGCGCGATCATGGCGTTGGTCAGGCTGGGTCCAAGCGACGCAACGATGACGATGGCCAGCAGCAGCCCTGGAAAGGCAAGTAGCACGTCAAGCACGCGGCTGACGATCATGTCGGTCCGTCCGCCGAAATAGCCGGCGGCCATACCGAGAATCGTGCCGCCCGCACCGGCCAGCAAGACGGCGACGAATCCGACCCGCAGCGAGATGCGGGACCCATGCACCACCCGGCTGAAGACGTCGCGGCCGATGTCATCGGTGCCGAAGGGAAAGAATGCCGGTTCCACCTCGCCGTTGGCTCCCACGCGAGTGCCGCTCGACCATGGCGGAAGCAGGCGGTTCTCGAGCACGGACTCGAGCGTTGGCTTGGTGTTGATGCCTTCGGGCGCAATGACGTCGGCCAGAATGGCGCAGAGCGCTAACAGGATCAGCACGACGCCGCCGGCCATGGCGGCGAGGTTGCGGCGCAACCGCCGCCACGCCATCGACCACTCGCTGCGCACGGCCGCCGAGGCCATCGCCTCGATGGAGGCCGTGTCAGCGAGAGGTGGGGTTGTGGCCATTGCTGCGGGGACGCTAAGGGCTGCGAATTGCGACGATACTACACAGGACGGCTGTGCTGGTCAGGCCGGAAAGCGCCGACGGCCGCAACTACGCAGACGGCGCACCGTCGAGCCGAGATCTGCTGGAAGCCGATGGCGAGCTATCCGCGCGCACTAGGTATTGATGCGGTCTTCCGATGTTCTCGGACTTGCGCTCCGCGCCACTCGGGCGATCGCGTTCAGCTTCTCGCGAATTTCCTCGTCGATTTCTGCCGGCGGCACATGCTTTGCGAGTTCGTAGAAGCTCTTCTTGTGCATGACGTTCGGCAGGGCAAGCTTCTCAAAGTAGCTGTTGAATAGCGGTCCCAGAAAGTCGTCGCTCACCTTAGTATCGATGCTCCATGGCGAGCCTTTACCCAGCGTTCGCATTGCGCGCTGAACCTCGTCGATGGCCTCGCGCATCGCGTTTACGCGCCGGTTGACCTCATGGGTCGTAAACAGAGGAGCGGGCGTATCTTCTTCCACTGATGCGCGCGCGTACTGTTCAAGAGTTGCGTCAGAACAGAGATAGTTCTCAATCTCCCGGCGTTTCCAGAGCAACCATTCGACCTGGTCGATCGACGACGGATCGGATTCGAGACGATCAAATAGAGCCGCCGCTCTTAGATCTGGGAGTGCCTCCTTGAGGCCGTGGTAATGCTTCTGGACCGAGGTCGGCTGATTCCCGACGTAGCGCACAAATGGCCGCTCAAGCGTGTGGAGGGCCTCAGCGTGGCCGAGACGCCGCGCAAACGCCTGCAAAATCGCGAGGTCCGTCGGACCTTCGAGATAGAGCACCCAGCCCGTCTGCTCGGCCTGGTAATAGTCCTCGAACCCAATCTCGGTTAGCGCTTTGCGAACCTGGCTGCCGCGGTCATCGATGCGGTGCGGCGGGCCGACGAACGCGATCACCATGTCTCTTCCTGCGGCTTCATTCAGAAGCACTTCGGAGTGGCTTGCCGCGATGATCTGGCTGTGGCTCTCGCCGGCCGTCTCTGTGAGCAGGCGATATATCTGTCGTTGACGAAGAATCTCGAGGTGCGCGTCCGGCTCGTCAAGCAAGAGCGCTGCGCCGGGATTGGCGTACATGTAGGCCAGGATGAGCAGCGTTTGCTGCAGGCCGCGACCGCTGGATGAGAGGTCGAGCGTGACTCCTTGCTCCCGGTAACTCATGGCGATCTCACCGCGCTCCTCGATATAGCGCGCGGGTTCCAGCGTCGCCCCGAAAAGGCTCTGTATCTGCGCGACGAGCTTCTCCCACTCCTCGGGACGTTCCTGCTGAATGCGGAAGCAGAGGTTGCGCAAGACCTCGGCTGTGCGTCCTTCCCCTATGCGAACGCTCACTGCGCCGTGATCCAGGCGAGTCTCTGTGGCGGCGAGCCCAGACATGGGAGGCAGGAAGGCGAGCTGTACAGACTTCACTCCCTCTGGAATTGGCATTCGCTCCGGTGTAGCACCCCCGCCAAGGCGCAGCGGCCTGCAATAGAAGGACTCCTCGTTAGCGAAGTCGAATTCCAGCCCACAGTTCCACTCGCTGCTGCCGGTGATTCCCTCGACGATGACGTCGATGCGGACGTTGCTCGTGCGCTGCCGCCCGCTGCTGTCCCTGTGCACGTCGCGAACGTGCAATTCGCGCCACAAGAGCCTCGCATTCGGGACAGGAATGGCAATGAGGTCCCGCCGGTTGACCGTCACGCCCGGCCGCTTCTCGGGCGCGCTACGCCCCAAGCGTTTCTCGTTCCAGCGCTTGAGGCCGATGTCCCAAAGCGCCAGGGCCTGCATCGCCGAGGTCTTGCCCGAGTTGTTTGGGCCGATGAAGACAACCGGGTTGCCGAGGTCAATTTCGACCTGACCAAAGCGCTTGAAGTTGCGGATGGTGAGCTTCGTCAGCATCAGACAATCATCGCGCGCTTTCCAGTGAGCATTCCGGCAATCGAGCCAATCCAGTGCGATTCTATTTGAAGATGGGAACCCAGGGTGTCTTCTGTGCCTGCCAAACCGGTGCCCCTGGGCACCTTCGTGGTCTGCAGCGAGCGACTTGGGCCAGTCACGCCAACGCCACGAGCGCCGCTCCGGCCGCAATGGTGCCGGCGCCGATGAACCGTGGGGCGTGCCGCGGTTCGTGCAGGACCGTCATCCCGAGGGCCGCGCCGATCAGGATGCTGACCTCGCGGGCGGCGGAGACGTATGGGGTTGGGGCCAGGGTGAGCGCGATGAGCACGAGCAGATAGGCGGCGACCCACAGGATGGCGACCAACGTCACGTCGCGGGCGGAGACCTTTACGCGGCGCCATGGGCGGCGTCCGTAGCGGGCCAGCACCAGTGGGGCAAGCATCGCGGCGGCAATGACCCACGTCAGGTAGACGTAGGTGAGCGGGTTCACGATGGCCACGCCTTGCTTATCGACCATCGTGTACGACGCGATGAGCACGCCGGTGAGCGCGGCATACCGCCCCCCCGGCCGCAGCAGCATCCGCGGCGCGTCGAGCAAAGTCCTCGGGCGAAGGCTCTCAAGGTTGACCAGGTAGATCCCGGCGACCACGACGAGCACGCCGGCGACTCCTATCGGCGATACGGACTCGCCCACGATCCAAACGCTCGCGACGAGGACCAGGGCGGGACCGATGCCGCGGGCCAGGGGATAGGTGACGGAAAGATCAGCGCGCGCGTAGGCGTTGGCCAGCGACCAGAAATATGCCGCGTGCAGCGCCCCGGTGGCCGCGATCCAGCCCCAGCCGGCCGGCGGGATTGGTTCCAGGATCACGCCGACGATGAACGCCGGCAGGTAGATGACCGATGAGGCGACGAGGGCGAGCCAGAAGAACACCGGATTGCCCTGGCCGCGCTTGGCGAGCAGGTTCCACGCCGCGTGTAGCACGGCCGCGGTAAAGACAAGCGCCAGCGCAGCCGGAGGCACGGCGAATTCCAGGGGGAGGTCGAGAGGTGCGGCAAGCTACCACGAGGGGCCCTGCCACATTTTCCAGGCCGACAGCGCGACTACGACTGCTGACGAGCTGTCAGGAGCCGGTTCAGAACGTCCGAATCTGGATGGTTGAGGTGCCGTCGTAGCGCAGGCGCTCGCAGCGGGCGGCGAATGCCTGCCAAACGTCCGCGGGGCCGTCGTAAGCCCCGAAGACGTTCGCGGCGTCCAGGGTGACGAACTGCCCCGGAATCGTGGGGCGGGCGTAGCGGTCGTAGGGCCAATAGACCTCGCTCAAGGCGCCGGGGTGTCCGTGACGGGTGCCCGCCTCGTAGTGCGTGAAGATCAGATCGCCCGGCGCGACGCAGGTGGTCGCGTTCTCGGTAGGCGCCACGACGCTCGGGTCGAAGTAGAACGCCGCGATCGTCCCGGAGTAGATCGCATGCAGGCACTCGGCTTCCTCGGGCAGCCCCGCAATCACGGCAGCACAGGTTCGCGGCGCCGCGTCCCAGAGCAGCTTGAAGCGGGCCGGCGGCGCCCCCGGCAGCTCGAGCTCGATGGTGGAAACCGTGGGCTCCGCTGATGTCGCTTCGGTCATTCTTCGAGCCTCCTGCGACGAATCCTCATCCGCGACTGTAGGACTCAAGTCGCTCGCCTGCGAGGCACGGGCCGGGCGCCCCGCCCGGCCCGTCTAGGCGGCAGCCGCGATGGCCTCGTCCAATGGGGAATCCGCCGAATCCAATGACGGACGTCACCAGATCGGACTGCCCTAGCTTGCGGTACTCCATGTCGGTGCCCCTCCGCGTGTGCGGATTCTGTGCCCACCGTATCGCGCTGCCGCGGCGTGGGACGCGGCTGGCTGCATCCTTCGTACCGATCATTGTTGGCCGTCGTGCGGGAATACGCTCCGGGCGAGCGAGGCCTATGCCGCAGCCGATTGTCCGGTGGGTGAGCGGGCAACCACGGCCGCAACGACGAGGGCGACGGCGAATACCGGCGCGAGCAATAGCGCCAGGGCGACGATGCCGGCCGCGTCCATCAGCGCTCCGGCTGCCAGCGGCAGCAGCAAGGCGGACGTCCCGGAGGCGGCTTGGAGCGCGGCCACGCTCCGTCCGGCGTAGCGGGCGGGTACGCGGTCCGCCAGCAAGATCACGGGTGAGGTGGCTCCCAGGCCGCCCATGGAAAAGCAGAACGCCGCGAGCCCCAGATAGGCCAGGTGCGCCGGCAGTAGCAGCACCGTCGCGCAGAGCAGATTCATGAGTACTGTTGTGCCGACCACCACCAGCCGGCCGTGCCGATCCATCAGCTGGCCGCCAGCGAAGGTGGCTACGGCGCGCACGCCGGACAGGAGGGAGAGCACGATGCCCACGGTCGCCGGATCGAGCTGCAGCGTCACGCCGCCGTAGAGCGGCAGAGCCACCAGGCGCAGCGTCGAGGCGCCGCCCCAGAGCAGCGCGCCGAAGGCCAGCACGCCGGCGATCGCGCCCACTCGTGCCGGGCGGTCCGTGGAGGCCGGAGCACCCGTGCCGGCGCCGGCGGCCGCCGGTTGGGCGTCACGGATCATCGCCACGGCCGCGCCTGCGGCAATGACGGCAACAACGGCCGCCATCACAAGCGCCGCCCGCCACCCGACGGCAACGGCCAGACCTCCGGCCGCCACCGGGCTCGCCAACATGCCAACCTGAAATCCCGTCAGGCCACGCGAAATCGTTCGCCCTCGGGCGGCCGGTGGCGCCAGGCGCACGAGGTGAGCGACGGCGGCGCTTTCGATGAAGGCGGCGGCAAAGCCCGACCCGAACACGGCGCCCACAAGCGCCCAGAAGCTCGGGGCGTTGGCCGCCGCCAGCGCTCCCACCGCGAACCCGAGCGACGCAATTCCGAGCAGTCGGCGCGGCCCCACGCGGTCCGTCAAATAGCCCGCCGCCGGGGTGACGAGGATGCGGCTCAATGAAGGCACGGCCACCAGCACGCTCAGCGTGGCGAAGTTGACGTCGAACTCCGCCTGTATCGGCACGAGCAGCGGGCCATACACCGACGCTCCAAATGCCGTGGCCGCGATGATGCCGAAGACAACGGCGACCTGGTGGGAGGCGGCTGAACGAATCAATTGCCGTCGAGGTGCGGTACAGCGTGCTGCTGCCGCAAGCGCCGGGGTGCCGCGACGGGGAGCGGACGGCGACGCTCGACGCCGGCTGCGATGCGGTGGTCGGTCCGAATCGACGGCGACATTGACGTGACGGTCGTGCAGGTCGCCTGTCGGCGTCAACCCTACCCCTGTTCCCGGTTCGGATCGGCCTCTGCCTGCTACGCTTCCGCCGTCCGCCTAGGCCGTGATCGTCAGGGGCCCATCGTGCGCACAGGCAGCGGTCGATTCACCTTCGATCTCGTTCCGGGCTGGGCCAAGATTCCGCCCAACATCGCAACGGGCTGGATCGGCGGCGTGGTGACGGATCGCCGCGGGCGCGTCTACTGCTTCGGGCGCGGGACGCATCCCATGCTGGTGTTCGACCGCGAGGGCTCGCTGGTCGACCACTGGGGTGACAGCTTTGTCAGCCATGCGCATGGGGCATTCATCGACGACGACGAGCAGCTCTGGCTCACGGATCGCTTCGCCCAGGTCGTGTGGGTGTGCGACACGGCCGGTCAGGTCCTGCGCAAGATCGGTTTGCTTAACATCCGGTCCACCGACGACGACTACCACATGCGCGGCGATCCGCCCCCGGGCGAGCCGCCGCGCTTCGACGGATTCAACCATCCGACCAACACCCACTTGGCCGCCGACGGCACGGTGTTCGTGGCCGACGGCTATCGGGCGGCGCGGTGCCACCGGTTCTCCGTGGCGGGAGTCATCGAGACGTCGTGGGGCAGCCCCGGCGCCGAGCCGGGGCAATTCGATCTGCCGCACGGCATCTGGGTGACACGTGACGACCGGGTGCTAGTGGCCGACCGCGAGAACAGCCGCGTGCAGGTGTTCAATCGCGACGGCGAGTTCCAGGAGGAATGGACCGACCTGCATCGGCCGACGGACCTCTACGTTGACGAGGACCAAGGCGCGGTCTATATCTCCGAGCTAAGCGGACGGGTGTCAGTGCTCGACCTCGAGGGCACGCTCATCACGCGCCTTGGCGAACCCGGCACCGGACCAGGCCAGTTCGCGGCGCCGCACGACGTATGGCTCGACGACCAGGGAGCGCTCTACGTCTGCGAGGTCCAGCGCAGCAACCGGCTGCACAAGTTCGAACCGGTCTAGGGTGTCATCCAAGCAAAACATAATCGCGAGCCTGCGTACTCAGGTTCGTGTTGGAAGGATAGGCGATGTGTCTCAGATCCCACGAGATTTGATAGCCAGTAGCGAGGGTTTTTTGACTCAGGTTGTCCGTACTCCATAGTATGCGGACGGGGATTCATCAGGCCATACTAGTCGGCCTGTTAGCGGTGCTTGTCTCTACGTCTCTGGCAGCATGTAACGAGGGGTATCAATCTGAGGGATCGGTGCAGCCTACCCAAGCTCCTGCGACGATACCACGGGCCACGCCAACGCTCGTATCTACCAATACCCCCATATCCGCGCCCGCGCCGACGGCAACGCCCAGACCGACGCCCGTGCCCACCAACACTCCCACGCTCGTGCCTTCGCCGACGGCAACGCCCGCGCCGACACCCGTGCCCACCAACACTCCCACGCTCGTGCCTTCGCCGACGGCAACGCCCGCGCCGACACCCGTGCCCACCAACACTCCCACGCTCGTGCCTCCGCCGCCGGCAACGCCCACACCGACACGCGTGCCCACCAACACTCCCACGCTCGTGCCTTCGCCGACGGCAACGCCCACACCGACACCCGTGCCCGCCAACACTCCCACGCTCGTGCCTCCGCCGACGGCAACGCCCACACCGACGCCCGTGCCTCCGCCGACGGCAACGCCCACACCGACACCCGTGCCCACCAACACTCCCAAGCCCCTGCCTTCGCCGACGGCAACGCTCACACCGACGACTGTAGCGGACATGTCATCCGCAGAAGTGTATGCGCGGGTCTCACCTTCGATACCATTCATTGAAACGGCAGTGGCTACGGGCAGTGGAGTCCTAATTGAAGGCGGTTACGTCGTCACTAACTATCACGTAGTATGGCCTTATCAAGCAGTCTGGATTGTCTTCCCCGATGGGACAGAGTTGGCGAATGTACCAGTCGTGGGATGGGACCCAATGGCGGACCTAGCGGTGCTGGGCCCGGTCGATGTATCGGCGCAGCCATTGAAATTACAAGATGGAGAGGACATGGCCATCGGCAGCGAACTGTTTCTGGTGGGCTACCCAGCCGAAGTAGACTTGTTCCCAGAGCCTTCAATCACGCGCGGTATACTCTCGCGCTTCCGCGAGTGGGAGCGGCTTGGGATGACTTACTTCCAGACCGACGCCGCCATTGTGGGAGGACAGAGTGGTGGAGCTCTGGTCAATTCAAGAGGCGAGGTAGTTGGCATCTCAGGGCTTTCTTTTAGCGAGGCTAGGTTCGGATTGGCGGCGTCGTCAGCTGATATTGCTCCTATCGTGGGGAAGCTCATTCAGGGCGAATTCACTTCTGGGATGGGTGCCCGTTGGCTACCAGTCGGAGGTGGCAGCTTCGATTTCGATGTCGACTTGCGCAACTTCTGGGATGCGCGCACATTTGTACTGGATGCGCCAGCAGGAACGATACTCGAGGTCAGCATCGAAGGATCAGGCGATGGGTGGTTCCATGTGTCTGACCCATTCGGATTGATTCTGGAAGTGGATGATGGCTATACGGGTATCGAATACGGGACCGTTGAAGTGTTGACAAGCGGCGTCCACTTCTTACAAGTCGAGATGGCATCGGGTGATTCTTCCAAGTTTGATCTAGCCAGCAGCACCAGGTTGAATCCACTGAACGATCCAGATGACGGGCGGGCCATTGCGATTGGCGATACGATTGCTGGAAGTCTCGACTATTTCTTTGACTGGGACTGGTATTCGATCAACCTGAAGGAGGGGGAGACTGTAAGAATCTTTACCGACTCTCTCAATGTGGACACCGTCATATATGTTGATTTCTCAGGTTCCCGTGACGATCAGGTCGTTTTCGACGATGACAGTGGCGGCGGACTGTTCGACTTAAATTCTGAGCTAGTGTATCGCGCTCCAAAGACTGGAGAGTATTTCATCGCTGTCACCGAGGCAGTTGGCGATAACTTTGGTGGCTACTACCTGTCGGTAGAGCGGGCTCGGAATGGTACTGGAACGCTATATGTGCCATCGAGCCCGCAAGAGGAGGATAGCCGCTTTGGGAGCATGCTAGGTTTTGAAGACTCACGGGGCTACTCCTCAGTGTAGATTCCGGGAGCCTGGATAGAGCAAGAGGCAGACTCGGAGCTAGGTCAAATCGTCTATGCTCTTGACACGCAGAGAATTGGGGGTGTTGTTATCAGTGAAGTGGATATTACGGACCTTGAAACAGGCGAGTTGTCCCTGGCAGAATATACCGAGTGAATTGAAGCTGTGACGCCCATACCTGAGGGCACAGAAAGTATTACCTGGGAAGTGGTGCAAACCTGGCAGGGACTCCCTGGGGTGAGATTTGAAATGTCATTCTCAGAGCTTTGGATAACTCAGCTGTCCATCTAATTGGTTGACGACAATATATTTGTCATGATCTCCTACGTATTCTCCGCCGATCAATATGATCGTGGAAGGCAACTGGCCAACCATTCCGTCGCCGCCTGCTATCGTTTTGCTGGGCAACCGCAGGGCCAGGCATGGCATGGTGCACTCCGCCTGGATGTTCGCCAGTTCCCGCCGGCGCCTGTCCAGGCGCCCTCCCGCCAAGGCGGGCGGACGACTAGATATCCGCATTCCGGGCGCTTGCCGCCACCGGCTGGCCCCACGCACGAGTGAGTGACATAGTGACTCGTAGCGACTCGGATTATGAGTCGCTTGAGGTGACCCGATATGAACGAACTCACCGTACGCGGCTTTGACGACGAGTTAAGCGCTGCGGTGATCCGCCTCGCGAAGCGCGAGGGGATCTGCCTGAATCAGGCGGTGCTAAAGCTGCTCCGGAAGGGCGCGGGCCTCACCGATGGTCAAGGAGGCGCGGACACGGTCGGCGATTCCCTGGATCATCTGATCGGGACCTGGACCGCGACGGAAGCGGATGAGATGCTCGCCGCGTTGCGGGAGCTCGATACCATCGACGAGTCGGCCTGGAGATGAGAATCTATCCGGACGCCAACGCCTACGCTCAGTTCATGCGCGGGTCGCGGAGCTTGTGCAGAGCATTGAGGAAGTTCTGCCCTCAGCCGTTGCGATCGGTGAGTTGATGTATGGATTCCCTAGATTCACAAACGAAGTGCAACACCTCATTAGGGTGTTGCCATGGAACGACGCTATTCGCACCTCACCATTGAAGACCGCTGTGCCGTGGCCCGACGCCACGCCGCCGGGGCCTCGATCCGCCAAATCGCGGCAAGTCTGGATCGCGCGCCATCGACGATTGCTCGGGAGCTGAGCCGCAATGGATCGCGCACCCAGGGCTATCAACCGCGCTACGCCGACCAGCAGGCCCGCGCGCGCCGCTGGCGCGGGCCCCGGCTCGACCGCGATCCCACCCTGCGCCGCCAGGTCCTCACCCGCCTCCAACAGGGCTGGTCGCCCGAGCAGGTGGCCGGCCGTCTGGCCCGCGAGGCCGGCCGGCCCGTCATCTCCCACGAATCCATCTACCGCTTCATTGACGCCCAGATCCGCCGCACGAAGGACTATGCCTGGCGTCACTATTTGCCGCGGGCCAAGTTCAAACGGGGCCGGCGGGGGCGCAAGGGCGGCAGCTCCGCCTCCTTTATCGCCCACCGTCGTCCCCTCGTCGACCGCCCAGCCCTCGCCGCGGACCGCCAGACCCCCGGCCACTGGGAGGCCGACCTCATGCTCTTCCGCACCTACGGCCAGGCCGTCCTCACCCTCCACGAACGCCACTCCCGCCTGCTCCTCGCCGTCCGGCCCCCCGGCAAAGCCGCTGCCCCCATCGCCCGCGCCTTGTCCCGGCTCCTCGCACCCTTACCGCCCCCCTGGCGCCAAACCGTCACCTTCGACAACGGCACCGAGTTCGCCCGCCACCACCAGCTGCACGCCCGCGGCATCCAGACCTTCTTCTGCGACCCCCACGCCCCCTGGCAGAAGGGCGGCATCGAGAACGCCATCGGGCGCCTGCGCCGCACCCTGCCCCGCAAGACCGATCTCGCGAGCCTCCCGGCCGCTCGGTTCACCCAGCTCGTGCAGGCCTACAACAACACGCCACGCAAGTGCCTCGGCTACCAGACCCCCGCCGAGGTGTTTTGGGATCATCTGTTGCACTTGGAATGTGAATCCACCTTCCCGCTTCCGCGGGAATGACAGAGACGGATGGCCCGCTATCCGGGCCCGCGGGTCTGATGTCGTTTAGCCCGCCCCGCCGTCGGTGATCCGCGACGATGCCAGTATTTTCTTACCCCGCTCCGAGAGCCCCTCGAACTCGGCGCTGGTCATCTCGACGTGGTGGCCGGAGTAGTACCACGGGCGCGTGTAGACGAGGCAAAGCTCCGGTCGAGCATGGTCGGATCGGTTGGGCGTCCCGCGGTGCAGCGGACGCGGGTCCTGCATCCAGACCGAGCCCTTCTTGACGTTGAGCCGTCGGGGCCTGAAGTCTCCCGCCTCGAGCATGTCGTTGTAGCTGCCTTGCAGACCGGGGTCGGCCAGATATTGCGTTCCCGGCAGGATCTCGAAGCTGCCGTTCTCTTCGAACGTATCGACCAGCGGAATCTTGGCGCTCACCGTGTCGCAGGTTTGGATTCCGATGTGCGGCGTCGTGAGCGCCATGTCGCGATGCCAGCGTTGGTAGGTGCTGTCCGGGTACGGGTTGTTCGACGTGTAGCCGGTGAACTGGTAGTCGGATGCGCCCCAGTATCGATCCATGAATGCCAGCAGGGCGGGATGCTCGTAGATCGTGGGGTCGGAGAAGGGCGGTTGCCAAGGCAAGTCAACCGTGTATCGGTTGGGATAGCCCAGTCGGCCGCGGCCGGTGGCGAGGTCGCCGGAGAGCTCCTGTGAATTGCGCGCGCGCACGGCTTCCAGCAGCGGCATGAACGCCTCGTGGAGCGCCTCGACCAGCTCAACCGGGATCGCGTTCTCGAAGACGGTGAATCCGTTGATACGGTACTCGGCGATGCGCAGGTCGAGATCGTCGTGCGGTGCGGTCATGGTGCGGCCCATTTGCTTACGCCGGACGCGCCGAGGTTAGCGCGCGGCATCTACGTGGGGTCCGGCACTTCAAACAGGAAGCCCTCGATCTCGATGTTGAGTCCGGTCAAATCGGCCGGAACGTCGAAGACGACGCTCACATGCGCCGACTTCCCGGCGGGCAAGCTCTCCACCAGATACAGCGGGCGGCCCCGATTGACGTCGGGCACCATTCCCGTGAGCGCGTTTGTCCCCAGGTTGCTCACGTCAATCTCGCTGCCGTCAGGGGCAATGACGACGATGTTGCTCTTCGCGAGCGTGATCAACGACGACGTTCCGTTCTTGAACACAATGTTTACGAGCTTGAAGGCGCCGTGCTTCGGCTTGAACGGCGAGCCCGTGAACTGCTTCAGCTCGGGCAGGTTGGCCACCCCAACCAACGTGACTTCGAAGCCTGTCGCGTCGATAAGGGTGTCGCCGGCCGTCGGCAAGCCGGTGCGCGAAGTTGCTACCTGCTGCTCAACCTCGACACGCGCCTGCGCTCGCTCTTCGGACCAGTTGGGCGCTTCTTCTGTGTCCGCAGGTGTGGCCGCCGCCGCGGTTTCGGTGGGCTCAGCGCGCGGTGCGTCCGCGGTTGGTGTGGCCTGGCCGGCGGCAGCCGTCGCGGCCGGGGTGGGAGTGGCGGCCTCGAAGGCGACCGTCGGCACGCGCGTGTCTTCGGCGCCGGCCGGCGCCGCCTCGTCGGTTGGACTCTGCGCGAGCAGCACGACTGCGACCACGACCGCGACCGCCACAATCACCGCGATGAGCGCCAACGTGCCCTTCGGAACTTTCCGCACGTATTGAGCGATCGTGGCCACGGTTTGACCTCCTCTGCCCGCGCCGCATCCGGTGGGCCTGACGACGTGCGGCAATGCGCGTACGAACTCGTCGCCATGCACCCGTCATCGATGGCTGCGGCGTTGCCCGTGAGCGATTATGCCTTGCGGCGCTGCTGCGCGGATCGCGCGATATCATCTGGCGCCCCTGACGAGACGCGGCTCTTGGCCGGTTGTGGCTGACTGTCGCGTCTCCACCGCTATGTGATGGGCGGTCTCCCGTCGCACAAGACCACGTGGGTAGGCCATGCCGTTCAGCCTGCTGAAATACGGGCTGCGACCGCACCGCTCGCCTGATCGATTCCTGCCGTCGCGGCCAGAGCTCAAGGACTCGTACGACACCGTGATCATCGGTGGCGGCGGTCACGGGCTCGCCGCGGCCTACTACCTGGCGACCGACCACGGGATCACCGATGTCGCGGTGCTCGACAAGGGATATCTCGGCGGCGGCAATACGGGGCGCAACACCGCCATCGTGCGGGCCAACTACCTCACCTCGGAAGGCGTGCAGTTCTACGCAGAGTCGCTGGATCTCTGGCGCGGGCTGAGCAACGATCTCGACTTCAACCTGCAGTACTCCGAGCGCGGCCATCTCACGCTGGCGCACGCCGACTCCGCGATCCGCACCATGCGCTGGCGCGCCGAGGTGAACAAGCACCTTGGCGTCGATTCCGAGCTGATCTTTCCCGATGAGATCGCCAAGCTGGCGCCCGGCCTCGATCTCTCCGACGCGGTGAGGCATCCCGTGCTTGCCGCGCTGTACCACCCGCCCGGCGCAACCGCTCGACATGACGCGGTCGTGTGGGCCTACGCGGCGCGCGCCGCCGAGCGCGGCGTGGAGTTACATCCCAAGACGGAGGTCACGGGCTTGCAGATCGAGCGCGGCCGCGTGACCGGAGTGCAAACCCCACGCGGCGCCGTCCGCTGCAACCGCGTGCTGCAGGCGGTGGCCGGACAGAGCTCGTTGGTCGCGGCCATGGCGGGCATTCGCCTGCCGATCCATACGGTGCCGCTACAGGCCTGCGTGTCGCTGCCGCTCAAGCCCTTCCTCGATCCCATCGTGGTTTCGGGCAGCCTGCACGTTTACATCTGGCAATCGGCCCGCGGCGAAGTCGTCATCGGCGGCGCCACCGATCCTTACGGTCTCTACGCCAACCGCTCCACGCTCGAGTTTGCCGAGGGCACGCTGCTTCCGGTGCTTGAGCTGTTTCCGTTTCTCGCCAACGTCAAGATGCTGCGCCAGTGGGCCGGCATGTGCGACATGACGCCCGACTTCAGCCCGGTGATGGGCGTCACCCCGGTCGAAAACCTGTACCTCGACGCGGGCTGGGGCACGTGGGGATTCAAGGCGACGCCGGTCTGTGGGAAGCGGATGGCGGAGCTCATCGCCACCGGACGTACGCCGGACCTCCTGCACCCGTTTCGGCTCAGCCGCTTCGCCGAGTTCGATCAGGTAGGAGAAAAGGGCGCGGCGGCGGTGGGGCACTAGGTGGGCGCATGAAGATCATGCCCTGCCCGCTCAACGGGCCGCGAAACATCCAGGAATTTATGTGCGGCGGCGAGGTCGTCACGCCGCCGGATCCCGACCGCGCCGACCCCGCCGCCTGGGCCGACTACCTCTTCATGCACGAGAACGCTGCGGGCATGGTGCGCGAGTGGTGGTATCACGTCCCGACGAGCTTCTGGTTCATTGCCGACCGCGACACGATCACCGATGAGATCGTGCGCACGTTCCTGCCGCGCGAGCTCTTCGGCGGAGACGCGCCGCCGCCCGATCGGAACACCGATGCTGCCTGAGCGCCTGCCGGCTCCGGCCGGCAGCCGGATCGATCGTTCCCGGACTGTCACGTTCGAGTTCGAGGGACGCGCCTACACCGGCTACGCGGGCGACACCATCGCCAGCGCGCTGGCCGCGCATGGAGAGTGGTGCCTGTCGCGTTCGTTCAAGCTGCATCGTCCGCGGGGATCGTTTGGGTTCGCCGGCGACGAGGCCGGCTCGCTGGTGCAGCTCGAGACCGAGCCAAATGTGAACGCTGACGTGCGAGCGATCGAGCCGGGCATGCGGGCGCGGGGCCAAAACACCGTCGGGAGCCTCGCGGCGGACTGGGCGGCGCTGCTGGAGCGCTTCGAGCGCTTCTTGCCCGTGGGGTTCTACTACAAGGCGTTCTATAAACCCAAGGGTGTTTGGAACTGGTGGGAGAAGATCATCCGCCGCACGGCGGGCCTCGGTCAGGTCGATCGGGCGTGGAGGCCTGAATACTTCGACAAGGCGTACGCCCACTGCGATGTCGCGGTCATCGGCGGTGGCCCGGCCGGCCTGGCCGCCGCCGCCGCGTGCGGTGCCCAGGGGCTGGACGTGATGCTCGTCGAGCGCGAGCCCGAGGTCGGCGGCTGGCTCACCTACGGCCGGCTGGACGCCTCCGGCGGCGACGACGGCCCCCTCGAGGACTTGCGCCGGCGCGTCCAGGCGCTCCCGTCGGTGCGAGTGCTGACGTCCGCGACCTGCACCGGTTGGTTTGCCGACAACTGGCTGGCCGTGACGCAGGGCAATCGGCTCCACAAGATCCGAGCAAAGGCCGTCGTTGTATGCACCGGCGGAACGAGCCAACCGGCCGTATTCCACAACAACGACCTGCCGGGGATCGTGGCCGCTTCCGGAGCGCAACGCTTGATCCGGCACTACGGCGTGCGGCCGGGCCTGCGCGCCGTGGTGCTGACGGCGGGCGACGAGGGCTATGGGGCGGCGCTGGACCTTGCCGATCACGGGACGGAAGTCGCCGCCGTGGTCGACTGCCGCCCGGATCCGGCTACGGGTCCAATGGTGGCTGAAGCCGAAGCACGCGGCCATCGAATTCTGTCCGGCCACACCGTGCGGGAGGCCTGGCGCGATCCGCAGCGCTTGCAGATCGGCGGCGTGCTGGCCACGCGCATCACTGGACCCGGCGCGTGCGCCGGGGAGGGAGAAGCGCTCGACTGCGACGTGCTCGCCGTCTCCGTCGGCCTGGCGCCCGCGGGAGGTCTGCTGGCTCAGGCCGGCGCCAGGTTCAGGCCGGGCGAGCACGAAGCCGTGCCGCGGCTCGCATCCCTGCCGGCGCACGTATTTGCCGCGGGTACGGTGGCCGGAGCGTCGATAGTGCAAGAGGCCCTGACGCAGGGTGAGGCGGCCGGGCTGGCGGCCGCGGCGGGCATTTCGGGCGCGGCTGCCACGGCGCCGGTCGCCTCGATCAGCCCCAGCCGCGACGGACCAACCCGGTCCTGGCCGGTGTTTCCGCACCCGGACGGCCGGGAGTTCGTCGACCTTGACGAAGACGTGACCGTGCGGGAGATCAAGGACGCGCTGGCGGAGGGCTTCGAGGATATCGAGCTTCTTAAGCGCTACTCCACCGTGGGCATGGGGCCGAGCCAGGGCCGACTCTCCGCGATTGCGACGGCCGCGGTGACGGCGACGGTCCGCGGCACCACGGCCTCAGTGGTGGGCGCCACGACCACCCGGCCACCGGCGTTCCCGACGCGCTTCGGTCTGTTCGCCGGCCGCGGCTTCCAGCCCGTGCGGCACACGCCGATGCATGGCTGGCACCTCGACGCGGGCGCCCAGATGATGACGGCCGGCCTCTGGATGCGGCCCGCCTACTACGGGTGTCCCGACGAGCGCGCCCATGCCATCGCCGACGAAGTTCTGGCCGTGCGCCGCGCGGTGGGCCTGATCGATGTCTCGACGCTGGGCGGATTCGAAGTCCGCGGGCCTGACGCGGCAGAGTTTCTCGAGCGTGCCTATACGCCGTCATTTCGCCGCCAGCGGATCGGGCGGACCCGCTACGCGCTGCTGACCGACGAGCAGGGCGTCGTCGTGGACGACGGCGTGGCGGCCAGGCTGGGGCGCGACCATTTCTATATAACGGCCAGCACGTCCGGCGCCGAGCAGCTCTACCCCCTTCTGCTCTGGTACCAAGCGCAATGGCAGCTCGACGTCGACATCGCCGACGTCACCTCGGCCTACGGTTCCATCAACATCGCCGGACCCATGGCCCGCCGCGTGCTGACGAAGCTGGCGACCGATATCGATTTGTCGGCCGCGGCGTGCCCGTATCTCGCGGTGCGCACCGGCAAGCTGGCGGGCGTGGACGTGCGCCTGCTGCGCATCGGCTTCGTGGGCGAGCTGGGCTACGAGATTCACGCGCCCAGCTCGCAATGCCTCGGGCTTTGGGAAGCGCTGATTGACGCGGGGCGCGAGTACGGTGTTCGACCATTCGGCGTGGAGGCTCAGCGCGTGCTGCGGCTCGAGAAGGGGCACGTGATCGTGACCCAGGACACCGATGGGCTCACCCATCCGCACGAGGCCGGTCTGGGTTGGGCGCTGGGCCGCCGCAAGCCCTATTTCATTGGCAAGCGCTCGATCGAGATCTTGAGTGAGAAGGGACTTCGGCGGCGACTCGTCGGTTATGCGGTTCCCGACCGCCGCGCTTCGGTTCCGGAGGAAGGCCAGCTCGTCGTGCGGGACGGCGAGATCACCGGTCGAGTCACATCGTCGGCGTGGTCGCCGGTCCTCGATCAAGCCATCGGGCTGGCGTACGTGGCGCCCGATCAGGCTGAGGTCGGTTGCGAGTTCACGATCAAGGGCGCGCAGGGTCGGCTAATCCAAGCAAGGGTCGCGCAGCTGCCGTTTTACGATCCCGACAACGCGCGGCAGGCGCTCTTGCCGTGAAGACACCGCGCAGCCCAATCGAAGGCGCTCTGCGAGCCGCTGGAGCCTCGTTCCGCGAGCACGCCGGCGTCATGGCCGTCGCTGACTTCGGCGATCCTGACGGGGAAGCCGCCGCGGCTCGGCAACTGGGCTTGGCCGATCTCTCGCCGCTGCCGCGTGTGGGCTTCCGTGGACCCGGCGCGTCGAAGTGGCTCGCCGCGCACGGAGTCGATCTGCCCGACGGACCCAACCGCGCTTGCACGCAGCCGGACGGCGCGATCGCGGTCACGCGGTCATGGACCGAAGTGCTGGTGCTGGGGAACATCCACGGTCCCGACGGCCTCTGCGCTCGCCTGGAAGCAACGTCGGCAGACGCCCATCTCGACCTGGCCTACGCGCTGCCCCGCTTTGATGGGCTGTTCTGGTTCGCCCTCACGGGCGCGTCAGTAGCTGAGTGCCTGGCGAAAGTGTGCGGTATCGATTTGCGCGAGTCGGCTTTCCCGCCCGGATCGGTGGCCCAGACGTCGGTCGCCCGGCTCAATGCGGTCATTGTGCGCGTTGACGCCGGAGCGACCCCGCTGTTTCATCTGCTCGGCGACAGCGCGTCGGCCGACTACGCGTGGACCTCGCTGCTCGATGCGATGCAGGAGTTTGGCGGCAGGCCCGTGGGCCTGCGCGCGCTGCACGCGCTGGCCAGTGAATTCGAGTAGCATCGCGGGTTGCGCAGCGGCCCAGATGGGCCACGGCTAATCTGGACCTTTGCCACATGTGCGGCATCGTAGGACTGTTTCTCAAGCAGGAATCGCTTGAGCCCTCGCTGGGTGAGTGGCTTGAGCCCATGCTCGTGGCCATGGCCGAGCGCGGCCCCGACAGCGCCGGCTTTGCGATCTATCACGATCCCGCTCCCGAGGGCGCCCTCAAGCTCACCCTCTATCACCCGGCGGCGGGCTTCGACTGGGAGGCGGTTGCGGAAGGACTCGGCACGGAGTTCGCGGGACGCGTCGATTTGCAAGTGCGCGTGACCCATGCCGTGATCGTGGTCTCGACAGCGGAAGCCGAGGCGCGCGTGTGGCTGGGGCGGCACTTCCCCGACGTACGCATTACCAGTGTCGGTGCCGCGATTGAGATTTATAAGGAGAAAGGGCTGCCCGAATCGGTGTCCCAGAGCTACGCGATCCGTCACATGACCGGGTCCCACGCCTTGGGGCACACCCGCATGGCCACCGAAAGCGCCGTGACCACCGAGCATTCGCATCCCTTCTCGACCGGACGCGACCTGTGCCTGGTGCATAACGGCTCGCTCTCGAACCACAATCGGCTTCGCAGCGAGCTTGAGCGAAACGGCATCGTCTTTCAGACCGACAACGACAGCGAAGTCGCCGCCGGCTACCTGGCGCATCGCATGGCCGGCGGGGCCACGCTCGTGGAAGCACTCGAGTCGAGCCTGGTGGACCTCGACGGCTTCTTCACGTTCGCCATCGGAACGCGTGATGGGTTCGCCGTGCTCAGGGACGGTGTCGCGTGCAAGCCCGCGGTGCTGGCCGAGACCGACCAATGGGTGGCGATGGCCTCCGAGTACCGATCGATCGCCCACTTGCCCGGCGCCGCCAGCGCGCGGATTTGGGAGCCAGCGCCGGCGACGGTCTACGCCTGGTCGCGCAACTGACCGGATGATCACCGTCGATCTCAACCAAGTCGACGTGCGCGAGCTGAACCAACGAATGCACGATTCGGCCGGCGGCGACGGGGAGACCGCATGGCGCATCGTCGGGCCCGACGGCCGTCACTGCATCGCCGTGGGGCTCAACGCGCCGCTGTCGGTGGTCGTCGAGGGGCACGTGGGCTACTACTGTGCCGGGATGAACCAGCACGCGGACGTTACGGTGAACGGCCATGCAGGTCCGGGTCTGGCCGAGAACATGATGTCCGGCTCGGTGCGCGTCACTGGCAACGCGAGCCAGGGGGCCGGTGCCTCGGCCCACGGAGGGCTGCTGGCGATCGAGGGCGACGCCAGCTCCCGCTGCGGGATCTCGCTCAAGGGCGGCGACATCGTCGTGGGCGGCTCCGTCGGCCACATGAGCGCGTTCATGGCGCAAGCCGGTCGTCTGGTCGTGTGCGGCGATGCCGGCCCAGGACTCGGCGATTCGATCTACGAGGCCGAGCTGTACGTGCAGGGCTCGGTTGGGGGGTTGGGGTCCGACTGCGTGGCGAAAGACCTGACCGACGACCACCGCCGACGTCTCGGCGAGTTGCTGTGCCGCGCCGGTATCGACGCCGATCCCGGCGCGTTTCGACGCTACGGATCGGCCCGCACGCTCTATAACTTCCACGTGGATCACGCGGGCGACTACTGATGGGTGACCCGCCCGAGGCCCAGGCGACGCCCGGTCCCGCCGCCCATCGCCCGTCCGCCACATTTTCGCCGCAGACGATCGCCGAGATTCAGCGCGCGGCGTCCGAGGGGATCTACGAGATTCGCGGGTGGGGCGCCAAGCGCCAGATTCCCTCCTTCGACGACCTGCTATTGCTGGGCGCGTCGCTCTCGCGCTATCCCCTGGAGGGCTACCGCGAGCGCTGCGACACCAACGTCACCCTGGGCACGCGCTATGCCAAGCATCCGATCGAGCTCAAGATTCCCGTCACCATCGCAGGCATGAGCTTCGGGTCGCTCAGCGCCAACGCGAAGGAGGCGCTGGGCCTGGCCGCCACCGCGATGGGCACCAGCACCACCACTGGCGACGGCGGCATGACCGACGAGGAACGATCGGCGTCGAAGACGCTGGTCTATCAGGTCCTGCCGTCGCGCTACGGGCTCAATCCCGACGACCTCCGGCGCGCCGACGCCATTGAGATCGTGGTTGGCCAGGGCGCCAAGCCGGGCGGTGGCGGCATGCTGCTCGGCCTCAAGGTGAGCGATCGCGTGGCGGCCATGCGAACGCTGCCGCAGGGCATCGATCAGCGCAGCGCCAGCCGCCATCCCGACTGGACCGGGCCCGACGACCTGACGATCAAAATCCGCGAGCTGCGTGAGATCACGGATTGGCAGAAGCCGATCTACGTGAAGATGGCGGCCACACGGGTGCAGTACGACGTCCAGCTGGCGGTTAAGGCCGGAGCGGATGTCATCGTCCTGGACGGCATGCAGGGCGGCACGGGCGCGACGCAGGACACGTTTATCGAGCACGTTGGCATTCCGACCCTTCCGGCGGTGCGCCAGGCCACCGACACCCTGCAAGAGCTGGGTATGCATCGGAAGGTGCAGCTGGTGGTCTCGGGAGGGATTCGCAGCGGCGCCGACGTGGCCAAGGCGCTGGCCCTGGGCGCAGACGCCGTATCCATCGGCGTCGCCGCGCTCGTCGCGCTGAACTGCAACCGGCCGCTGTACGTGGAGGACTATGCGGCGCTGGGAACCGCCCCGGGCTACTGTCACCACTGCCAGACCGGGCGCTGTCCGGTGGGCGTGACGACGCAGGACCCGGAGTTGGAAGCGCGTCTGGAACCGCAGGCCGCGGCCCGACGCGTGCGCAACTACCTCTCGACGCTGGTACTTGAAGCCCAGACGCTGGGTCGAGCGTGCGGCAAGTCGCATCTGCTCAATCTCGAGCCGGAGGATCTCGTGGCGCTGACGCCCGAGGCCGCGGCCATGGCGCGCGTGCCGCTGGCGGGTACGAACTGGATCCCGGGACTCACCAAGTCGGACTAACCGCAGCCGGAACCCTGGCGGCGGCGGGCGCGCATTTCGCGCTACGGTAAGCCCTGAAACTTACCCCGCCGCGTTCGTAGAGAGAGATGGAGCACCGAATGGACCACGATCTGGCGGCCATGGTTCGCGACAAGGGCATCAAGTACCTGCTCTTCAGCTTCACCGATCTGTTCGGCGTCATGCGCTCGAAGCTCGTGCCGGCCCATGCCGTCGAAGAAATGCAAGACGAGGGCGCTGGCTTCGCCGGCTTCGCCGCCCACCTCGACATGACTCCGGCGGATCCCGACCTGTGGGCCGTGCCCGATCCGGCCAGCTTGATCCAGCTTCCGTGGCAGCCCGAGCTTGGTTGGGTCGCGACCAACCTGGTGATGAACGATGCGCCCGTGGGTCATGCGCCGCGCGTGGTGCTCACGCAAGCGATCGAGTCCGCCCGAGCCCGCAGGTTCCAGTTGAAATCGGGTGTAGAGAGTGAGTTCTTCGTCCTCGATCCCGACGGCGCCGGGATTGCCGACGCGCACGACACCCAGGACAAGCCCTGCTACGACCAGATGGCGCTGCTACGGCGCTACGAGCTCATCCGCGAGATCTGCGACGTCATGTACGAGCTTGGCTGGGAGCCGTATCAGAACGACCACGAGGACGCGAACGGCCAGTTCGAGATGAACTGGTCCTACAGCGACGCCCTCACCACCGCCGACCGACACGCATTCTTCAAATTCATGGTCCGCCACCTGGCCGAGAAGCATGGATTGCGGGCGACGTTCATGCCCAAGCCGTTCACCCAGCTCACGGGGAGCGGCTGCCACGTCCACTTCTCGCTGTGGGACGCCGCCGGTGACACCAACATGTTTCTGGACGATGACGGCGAGCTGGGCCTCTCGGAGACCGCCTATCACTTCCTGGGCGGGGTGTTGCATTCGGGGGCGGCGCTGTGCGCCATCACCAACCCCACGGTCAATAGCTATAAGCGGCTGAACGCTCCCACCACCGCGTCCGGATCGACGTGGGCGCCGAATGCGATCAGCTACGCCGGCAACAATCGGACGCACATGGTGCGCGTCCCCGGTCCGGGACGGCTCGAGACGCGCCTGCCCGACGGCGCCGCCAATCCATATCTGCTGCAAGCGGCCCTGCTTGCCGCGGGGCTGGACGGAATCGAGCAGCGGCGCGATCCCGGCGAACGCCTCGACGTCAATATGTACGAAGCCGGGGCAAACACCGACGTCAAGCGTCTGCCGCTGAACTTGCTCGACGCCTTGCGCAACTTCGACGGCAACCCCGTGATGCGCGCCGGGCTCGGCGATGAGCTGGTCACCAGCTACGTGCGCTTGAAGATGGCCGATTGGCACGACTTCATGTCGCACACCAGCGAGTGGGAGCGCACGCACACGCTCGACATCTAGCGAGTCGGGCGCGGCGGCGGATCAGCCCGGCGTCTGGTAGCCCAGGTCCCAGTCGCCAAGCGTGCGCAACGGCGTGATGCGCGCATTGATGTTGCGCGCTCCGTCGGCCCGCCATGCGTCGATTTCCTCGCGGTGCCCGAGGCGGCGCAGCGCATTCCACATCGCGCCGTAGGTTGCGCGGCCCCCGCCGCCGGCGGAATCCCAAAAGAACATGTGCTCGGCTCCGGCGTCGTAGATGTCCGCCGCCCGCTGCCGCAAGTCGCCCGGGGGCATGTGCCGCGGCATCACGTTTGGCGCCAGCGTGACCGGTGTGCCACGCACCAGGTCCACGAAGAATCGCAGGGAGGCCGGGTCGGTCCAGGCCGGCGTCACGCTGTCCAAGTCGAGCTCGGACGTATAGGGAATGATCGTGTCGACCAGGCCCTGTGCCACCCACTGCCGCAGGTCGATGGCGTTCGCCAGATTCTCGACTTCGCTGCTCAGCACCACCGCCGATACGTGGAAGGGCTCGGAGCGGCCCTGTGCGGCGGCGGTCTCGTCGAGCGCCTGTCGCACCTCGCGCATGAACTGCGTGAGCACTCCGGCGCGGTAGTGAAGCCATTGGGGATCGAGCGGATCCAGTGAGCGCGGGTCCTTGCCGAACCGCCGCGTGAATCCATCGACGAGCGGTGGCTCGTATTCGACCAGCGGAGGCCGCCGGCAGTAGAGCAGGCAGACGCCATCGATCGGGCGCCGGCACATCTCGCGCAACAGGTCGATCACGTGCGCGCGCACCTCGGGATAGGTATAGGCCAGGCGAGGCGTCTGCCGGCCCTCGCGGTTGACGCCGCGCCACTCGGGGTGGCGCTCGTAGACGCTGTCGCCCCAGTTGAAGTGGTCGTATGGCGGCGGAAAACGAAATCCCGCCACGCGGTAGGCCGCGTGCAGCTCGAGGCCGATTGCATGTGCGTAGTCGACCGCGACATCGAATGGATCGATATTCCGCTCGCGGAGCACACGGCGGCTTTCCACATGCAGGCGGTCGAAGACGCGGGCGAAATCGCCCAAGCCGTCGAACGTGGCCTCGCGCCCCAACTCGGTGTGCGAAAACATCAGATCGCCGCGACCGACTTCCCAGTAGAGCCGTGAGAAATCCGTGTCGCGGTAGGGCTCGATCTCGCGTTGGATGTCGCGCGCCGAGGTGAGACGCCAGAGACCGAGCGGGCCATTGGCGTCTTGGTGGGCGAAAAGCCGTCGCGTGTCGCGCCGCACCCGGTCCTCGCGCTCGTGGGCGGTCTCGGACACATCGAGCGGCACCAGCTTGACATAAGCTACGCGAGCAGGCCCGCAGTTCACGGAGCCCGGTCCGTCGCCCGGCGCCATGCGCGCCGCCATCTGGCTCAGGACGAGCGCGCGTCCTGTCAGGTCTGCCGTCTTCCAGAACATCTCCACCAGCGACGGTGGGCTCGCGTGGTCCGGCGGCAGCGTCAACAGCGCGGGAACGTCCTCATCGCACAATCGAACTTGGAGCTCGAGGCTGCCGCCTTCCTCCAGCGATCGCGTTGGCATCACGCCGATCGACACGGCATGCCAGCCGTCGACCTCAAGAGGCAGACGAATCTCGGGCGCCGCCGTTTCCGGCCCCGCGAGCAGCATGACGCCGTCCAGGTCGTCGGCCGCGTAGTTGAGCATGCGCCAGTGCTCGCGCCGGGGCGTGCGCGAAAGCGCGTGCGCCGGACGGCAGCGTGACAGGTCGGTCAGATAGGTCGCCGCGCCGGCGAACGCGCGGTCGGCTAGGCCCTCACGCATTGGGCAGTGGCCAGCCCAGCCCCGTGAGGAACTCGCGCAGCGTGGCCATCTCGGCGTCGCTCGGATTGGGTGCCGGCGATCTGCGCCAGCGCGGTGCGACGCCGAACAGCTCGGGGAGGGCGTGGCGCACCAACCCGTCCCAACCGTAAGAGGTTGCGGCGGCGAAGTCCCGCACGGGCAACTCCCAGCGCCTGACAAGCCGCCACGCGGCCTCGCCATCGTTGGCGCGAACGGCCGACCAGTAGTCGAATGCCGGCGATGGATGGCTGCACATGAAATAGTCGAGCCACGCGGGGCACCACTCGTGGGGCGCGAGCACGTGGTGTCGCCTGAGTCCGCCGCCGCCCGCCACGGTCCAACGGTTGCCCCACCGCATCCCCATCTCGTGCGCGAAGTCCAGCGACGCGTCCTCCTTGAAGGCACAGATGCCAGGCACGCGCTCGAGGATCTCGCAGGTGGCAATGGGGACCGCGCCCACCAGCATGACGGGAACCACATCGGCAACGGCCGCGTAGTAGGCCGCCAGCGTCTCCGGCGTTCCCGGCATCGCTTCGGCCGGCCGCACCATGTACAGATCGAATCCCAGCTCGGCGACATGGCGTCCAAACTCGACGCACTTCGGCAACCCCCACATGTTGTCGCATGCCACGGTGAGCGCTCGGCCGCCCACGTGACGCGAAACCGCGCCGTGCACGTCGGCGACCTCGCGGTCGGAGAGCAGCGACATCAGGCTGTTTCCCCAGGTGAGCATGACGACGCCGCACCCGGCATCCAGCGACAGGTCGATCATGCGCGTGATCCCGGCATAGTCGATCTGCCCGTCCTCGGTGAACGCCACCGGAACGGAATTGATCGGACCCTGAAGTCGGTCGCGAATCTCCGACTGAAGCGGATTCATGCGCTGTGCCCCCGTTTGCCAATGCCGCAGACAAGTCGAGAGGCCTGCTCGGGGCTGCTCCGGGCCTCGCCCGCGGGCGGGGCTGCCGTCGCCGCGGCATGATCGATGGCGGTCACGAGACGCACTGTACGCGCTCGTCGGCGCGGCTGGCACAGCGGCGCGCTTCGAGTTTCGCCGTGGCGGCGGCTGCTAGGTAGACTCGTGCCCGATGATCCTCTGGTCCTCTTGTGCAAGCGCAGTTCGGGCTCGTGAATGTCCCGCTGTGATTTGTTCATGATGGGGACCGCGATGCGCCGGCGTGATGCGACGCACATCCTGGCACTGAGTTCAGCAAGCGCGGGCTGCCGCGGAGCGCCGCCGCGATGAAACTGGCCTGCATGACCAGCGTCTTCGGCGGCGACCCCATTGAAACCGCCGTCGTCAAGATCGCCGAGGCCGGCTATCGCTACGTCGAGCTGGCTTCCGTCCATTGCGACTACAACACAATGACCAATGCGCTGATCGACAACGTGGCGCATGAGATCGGCCGGTCTGGCTTGGAGGTCGTGGCCTACTACCCGGCCGACGCCGAGGAGAACTGGACGCGCATGCCGCGTATGTTCGAGGTGGCGTCCCGCTTGGGGGCGGGACGCGTGGTTGCGGAGTGCGCCAATCTCAGCAAGGCCCGCGAGCTCGAGCCGCTGTGCCGGAGATTCGAGATCGATCTCGCCATCGCGAACCAGTGGCCGTATCCGTTCGGCAGACCGTCCGACTACTCCGGGCTGAACGGCTCGGTCGGGTCCTGCATCGGTGCCGGCCCCGATACCGGCTGGTTCGCGGCAGGCGGCCAGGACCCCGCGGAGCTGTTCGACATCGTCGGTGACCGGATCAAGGTTGTTCATCTCAAAGACGTGGCCGCCGAGGGCGAGTACCGCCCGGTGGATTTGGGTGACGGCGTCGCGCCGCTCGCGCCGTTCATGGCAGGTCTGGCCGCGCGGGGCTTCGACGGCCCGCTGACCGTCGCGCGCGATCCCGGCAAGCGCATCACCTTCGATATCGGGATCTTCGGCGACGCCACCTACCAAGTGCACGACGAAGCCGTGCCCGATGACGAGGTGATGCGGTCGTTGCGCCAGGCGCGCGCCTGGGCGCTGGAGCACGGCGCCGTCGAGTAGCGCCCCGGCCAATGCCGTGGCTGCGAGCGTCCCATCGCGCTGCCTGCCATTGCCCCGAGTCGTCCATCGCACGATAATTCAGCATCGGCGGGGGTAGCTCAGTTGGCAGAGCGCTAGCCTTCCAAGCTGGATGTCGCGGGTTCGAATCCCGTCCCCCGCTCCTAACAGAAGTGGATCGGCCAAATCCGCCGATTTGCGGCGTTTCGCGACATCTAACCTTCCGCCCGTCCGCGCCACGCCCGCGCAACGCTTTGTCACGGTCGCTCCACGCTCGCGCGACGCCTCCGTGCGCTGCGCGAGACCCCGTGGTAGGAGGGGTTATAAGCACCGACGCGGTCCCGCTGGCCAGGGCCACACTCCACTATCTGGCCACCCTCACCGGGCAGGGCTATTCCCCGGAGACCGTCCGCCTCTATCGCCAGACCCTGACGCAGTTTGCGGCGTACATGGGAGGCGAGCCGACCCTCGGCGACTTCACGCTGGAGACGGCGCTGCGCTATCAGCAACACCTGCAGCAGCGGCCGCGCCAGGCCACTCCGCTGGGCCGCCAGTCCACCGGTGGGCTGAGTCCGTACACGATCCATCAGCACGGACGGTCCTTGCGCAGCTTTGCGACCTGGCTGCGGCGGCACGGTTACCTGGAGTCCAACCGCCTGTCCGACTTTCATCCGGGCCGGCTGCCGGAACGGGAGGTCGAGCCGCTAAACCCGGCGGAACAGCAGCGGGTGCTGGCCGCGATGGATCGGGACACCTACGCCGACGCGCGTGGGCGTGCCATCGTCTTGACCCTGCTGGACTCGGGCGTGCGGGCCTCGGAGCTCTGCGGGCTGACTTTGGACGGCCTGGACCTCGAGACCGGCGAGGTGCGGGTGCGGCGCGGCAAGGGCGGCAAGGATCGCCATGTGGCGGTGGGGATGCGGACGTTGGCGGCGCTTCACGTGTACGTATATCGCTACCGGCCGGAGCCGGCGCTGCCGGCGCTGGGCGAGCCGCTGTTCCTGACGCAGGAGGGCTTTCCGCTGACCCGCGGGTCGCTCTATCTGTGCATCCGACGGCTGCGGGCACGCTGCGGGATCCCGCGGCTGACGGTGCACTTGTTCCGGCACACGTTTGCGGTGTCGTACCTAAAGGCCGGCGGGGATGTGCTGACCCTGCAGCGCATCTTGGGACATTCAAGCTTGCACATGGTCAACCACTACGTGAATCTGGCGCACTCGGATGTGGTGGCGCGGCACCGGCGGCACTCCCCGGTCGATCGCCTGCAGCTGCCGCGCGCAATGGATCGGGTGACGCGCGGCCGGGGCTGGGCTTCGCGGCGGCAGTCGGCCGGCTAGGTTGCGAAATGCCGGCAATCCGGAGACGCCAGTCGTGAGACTGCTCGTTGGTACCCGTGGCGGTCTGCGAACCGACGACGGCACGCTGCTGGGTCTGGGCGGACGGCCGACAAGGGGGCTGGCCGGACGACCGGACAACGCCTGGGTCGTTGTCGACGGGCGCGAGGTTTGGCGGCTGGATGAGGGCCGGCTGGTCTTCGTGGCCGCCGCAGCGGCGGGCGATCCCGCGCTTATGTGCACCGTGCCCACGCCCGCACGGATTGTCCTGGACTTCGGCGGTGCACATCCCGAGCATGAAGGCGCCGGGCGTGGCGGCTACATCCCCGCAAACGTTCTCCCGTGAACTGCCGGGGCGCACCTCCGATATCGCGCCGGCTCATCGCTCGTACCGGTTGCGAGCCTCGATCACGCCGAGGGCCGCGAGCAGTGGTTCACGCCTTGGTGCGGACCTCCGGCTATGCGGTCGATGGCCATGGACGACGAGCGTGTGCTCTACGTCAGCGTGCACGTGGGGGGCGTGCTCCGATCCTGCGACGACGCCGAGACGTGGCAGGCGACGGCGCTGAACCGGTCTGTGATCTGCTTCTAACTACTGAGTCAGATCCTTCGGCTAGCGACTCAGTCGCTTTCAAACCCTGAGCCCGGCTCGAACTTGAGAGTCCGCCCGTTCTCGGTGACGATGCGGACAACCTGTTCGGAGGCGCCATCGGGAAGATTGGCGTCGATGTCGATGGTGACCGTGACCTCGGCGCCAGCCAGTCCGACGAGGTGGGCCAATACTTCCTCGGCGATCTGGCTGGCATCGCGGCCTACGCGAGTTGGATCCAGCCGTACCGTCCCGTGGTAGCGGCGATGCGGCGCCGGCTCTCGGGGCTGTGGTGGCGGATCGGGGCCAGGTCCTGGGCCGGGGTCAGGGGGATCATCCGGGCCGACGACCGGCTTGGGCGGGGGAGCCTCGGCTTCAAGCTGCCGCTGGGCCACGTCCGGCTTGACGATGAGGCCGGGATTGTCGGCTCCAAAGTCGACCAGTCGCCCACTGCGGAGCCCGGGATAGCGTCCGGACCCCTCGTCGAAAGACTCGGCATAGGCGAAGGTGTCGAGTTGCCAGGTGAGCGAGCCGACGCCTGAGCGGAGCGCCTCCGCTAGGACGGCCGGTCCCGTCAGGCGCGGCAGATAGATCTGCTGGGCAAAGTCCTTCACCAGCGTGCGGATGGGCACATGGTCGCCACGCCACAGCGGGACCTCTTCGAGCTCTCGCCGCACGATCGTCGGACCGAGCTTCGTGACCAGAAGGTCGTCCGCACTGAGCTTGCGGGCTGCGCGAACGGCCAGGGTATCGCTGCCGCTGAGGCGGGAGGCCTGCCATTGCATAGGCGTCCGCGGGTTCGTCTGGGCGGGGACCAGGACCCATTGATAGGTTTCCGGCAGCCGCGCCGCCGCTGCGCCGTCCGCGGAGTCATGTTGCGTCTCGGCCTGACGCACCTGGTGAGGATCGAGGTTCAACTCCTCCTTTTCGTGGAGGATCGACGTCCAGGCGAGATAGCGTCGGATGGCCTCGTCGAGGTCCTGCAAGCGCACCTTGTCGGCGGCTAAGAAGACAAGGGTGTTGCGATAGAGCCGCGGGGCGCTCCCGCGTGACTCCAGGATCGCCTGCGCCGCAGCTTCGGCCTGATTGGGTCCCTGTCCGCGCGTGTACGCATGATCGGTGTCCAGGACCACGAGCCGTGTGTCCAGCTCGTCCGGAACCTCGCTGCCGTCGCGCGGCATCACGTGAATCCGAGCGAAGTCGCCCCGGCGCCCAGCGTCGCGGGGCTTGAAGCCCAGGTTGACCTCAAGACGCCGCGCCAACTCCGCATGGACCGCGTCGGGATTGCGTTCCAGCTGCAGGGCACGATCTTCCGCCAGCTTGGTCACCGTCGGCTGGGTTGAATACCAATAGCGCGGGCCGTCCTGGTAGAGGAACGTGGCGCCCGCGGCGAGCCGGCGAATCGCGTCGCCGAAGACCTGGGGCGACTCGCCCGGCATCACGCAGCCCAGCTTGACCCGCCGGTCCTCGATGCCGCGGTGCGTGGCGCCGGTGGTGGGTGCCGAGCCCAGATAGATCGTGCGGGCGACCCGACAGGTCGCGCGCAGCTTCCCGAGATTGGTGATCTCGCCGTCGATCCTGAGCGGCAGCGAGTTTGGCCCGTCCACGTCGCCCTCGATGATCGGCACCCAGTTCTCCGAGAGATAGCGCGTCAGCTCGAACTGCACGCGGGCGTCGTCGATCGGGACCATCGAGGGCAGGATTAGCGGGTTGCGGTCGCCCTTCTCCCAGAGGCTGTGGATCACGGACGCCATCAGCCGCAGCACGCCGCGCGTGCGCTGGAACTTCACCAGGGTGGACCAGTCCGTGTAGAGCCGGTCGAAGATCTCGGGGTGGATCGGATAGGCCGCCTGGATGCGCCGCTCGTAGTCGACGGTGCCGCATTCGGGCGGGAACTCGCCCCGCTGCGATTGATACAGCTCGGCGAACGCGCGGGCGGTCACGTCGCGGTGCTTGAAGTTGTCGGCTGCCAGCGGCTCGAACAGCCGCCGGCGTACGATCTCGAACCCTTCCTCCGCGCTGGCCGGGCGCCACGACGACCCCACGCGGCCCACCACGTTGCCCAGGCGGTCGAGCGCCTCACGCCCGCGGATGCCCCCTACTTCCACGTCGTCCGCCTGGGCGTGGGGCGAGCCGGTGGTATCCGAGGCGGGGAGCGAGATAAGCAGCAGGCAGCGCTCCGCAGCCCGCGCCGCCTCGGTAAGCGCCTGGGCGAAGGTGAACTGCGTCTCGAAGGTGCCGCCCGGCAGGTCCGGGGCGTCGTGGAGCTGGCGCGCGTAAGCGACCCACTCGTCGATGAGGATCAGGCACGGGCCGTAATCGTTGAAGAGCTCGCGCAGGGTGTCGCCCGGGTTGGTAGCCTTCCGGTCGTCCGCGGCTAGGCGCGCGTACGCCGCGGCGCCCCCGAGTTGGTACGCGAGTTCGCCCCACAGTGTGTGCACTTGCGTGCCGTCCGGCTTCGTGACCGGATTGCCGGGTGAGATCTTGTTGCCGACCAACACCACGCGGCGCACGACAGGCAGATCGGACGCTCCGGCGGCCGCCATGATCGCGTCGATGCCCGGGAGATCGCTGGCTGGCGTGCCCGAAGACAGGTGATAGAGCGCGAGCATCGAGTGCGTCTTGCCGCCGCCGAAGTTGGTCTGAAGTTGCACGACCGGGTCGCCGCCCCGCCCGGTCAGGCGCTGGATGCCTCCTACGAGGAGAAGCTTGAGGCTTTCGGTAAGGAATGTGCGGCGAAAGAACTCGACGGGGTCGCGGTACTCGTCGCCGCCCTCGCCGAGATGCACCTGCCAGAGGTCGGCGGCGAACTCCGCCTGCTGGTAGCCGCCGCTGGCAACGTCGGCATGCGGCGTGACGACCTCGCGCCACGGACGGAGGGCGTCGGCAGCCGCAGGCGCAATGAGCGAGCCGCCGGCCTTCCGCTGCTCCGTGCGTGTCTGCTCATCGATCACCAGCCGCCGCAGTTCGCGACGCATCTGCGCGACGGCGTCCGCCTGTGGGGCGGAAACCGCGGTGAGAAGGCGCGCGGCGGAGTCCAACGCGCGCTCCGCATCATCGCTGGAGAAGCGTTCCTGGTGCGCCCACTTGTTTCGCCAGTCCAGCAGCTCGCTGACCAGCGAACGCTCGGTGTGGCCGAGGGTCTGGCGGAATACGTCACCCCACGAAGAGACCATCAGGCCGAGCAGCGCGGCGCTGTCCCACTCCGTCAGCTGTCCGGCGGTCGACAGCCGACTACCGTGGCCAAAGTATGAGCGAGCGCCCACGAGTGCATCCTTCGGTCCGAATTCATGGCTGAACTCGCGCTGCACGAAGGGGCCGAGACCGGCTTTCAGCAAGCCCAGGGCCTTGCCGACGCGCTCCTGGTTCGTGATGGCCACTACCCGGTGCCCCCCGTCTCGATGGCCTCGGTTAGGTACCGCTCTATTCTCTCGCGGTTAGCCGCGAGATTGGAGAACTGCTTCTCACACACATCACTAAAGCGTGCCAGCACTTTGCGGTTGATCGCCTCTTGATCTTCGAAAACGGCAAGCGAGCGGAACGACACCCCCCATTTCTCGAATTGGTGGAGCGAGATCGTTGCATCTCGAGTCTTGTGGTCATTGGGCAGCGCGTGCACGAAGAGCGGTCGTTGCCTGCCGTTGACATGGCAGTCGACCGTGTAGAAACCCTGCGGGTCGTGCTGGGGGTGATGCCAGTCAAAGATCAGGCGGTCTTCCGGCACAAATTCTTCAAATAATGTTCGGAAATCATCCAGGAACGTGGAGTGAACGCGCTCACGTGACAGGTAGGTCACATCGGTAATCTTGAGAAGAGCCTGGATAAACGAGTAAAGCGCGTCTCCGTACTGTTGGTCCGTTACATCCGCAACGAGTTCCCCATCACAATCCTCAACCTGAAAGACTGAAAGTGCGTTGGAGATGATCTTCTGGCGCGTGCCCCGATGTAAGTCTTGCTCATCGATATCATAGGTGAGGTGCATGTAGGTATGCGCCTCATCAGACAGCATCCATTGCTCCCCAATCCGCTTCAACACGATGGACAAGTGATCGCCGTCATCGAACCGAAACGGGGTGAAGACGCGGTAGCGATCCGTACCCTCCGCCATAAGCCTAACTTGGGCTGAGACTTTAGCCTGAAAGTCATGCTCGATCATGTCGATGGACATCGCGGCACTTCCTTCAGAGGAGAGACAACTGGTCGGCGGGAGGAATCACAAATTCCGCGTCCTCGATCATACTTCGAATTGCTCCTTCAATATCCGTGTACCTATCGGTAACCGCAGCGTAGCCGTCTTCACGCGAACCAATCTCTTGATATCGCTCGGTCGCCATGTGAATATGGAAGTCGTAAAACTTCTCGCCCTCAATGTGGTTGGTATGCTCATGGCTCTTGCCGTTGTACCGGCGCAGACGGAATAGTTGATTGGATCTTTGGACTTGCACAGGCAAAATGACCGAGAAACTGAGTGGGTTGACGAGGCTTTTCCGAAGAATAAGGCTAAACGCACCTCCTTCGCTGCCTGAGAAGCTCAGCTGCCGTTCCTGGTGACCCCGCTTGGGACGCAACTGGGTTAGGAAACGCCAGTTCTCCGGAAGATGTTTTGTCTCCTGGATCAGAGCATCGATCTCACTATCCATGTAGGTTACAGCCATTTCAATGCACCGAGTCGTCCAAGTTTGTCGGCCGCCAGGCGCTCGGCAGGGCGGCGCGTGGCCGGAATTCGCTTGTGAAGTTGCTCTGCACGAGGCGCCCCGGGGCCGTCTGTCGGCAGGTCTATCACCTTACCCCCGCGGTCGTGATTCGCAATGGCCATTCGTTCCGCGCTGCGGCATTGGGCGCCGGACATGCCGGGGAGAACGCGGATCTCCTCGCAGCAGTTGCCTGGGGACGTTGAGGTCGTGTTCAGCGAAACGCAGCCAGCGAAGCGCTTTCTGGAGGCCGGCCTCAGGCTCGCTCATAGAGCACCGTTCCCTCGCGCAGCGCCGGCCGCAGCACCGTGCCGGTGACATGCCCCCGCTGCGCGATGTGGGCAGGCGTCGTGACGACGATGTCCTTGGCGATTGGCAGATCCCCCACGGCGACGCCCATTTCGACCGCGGCCTCGCGCCGGTTCGTGCCGTCCGGCATCACGACAAGCAGGTCCACGTCGCTCCGGTCCTTCGCGTCGCCCCGCGCCCACGAGCCGAAGAGGAGGATGCGCTCCGGGTCGAACCGGTCGGCGATGCGCTCCACCATCGTCTTGACGATGGTGTCGATATCGGCTGCGCGCTCGCGGTCGGTGGTGGTCACGTCTTGGCTCCCTACGCCCCATCAATGGCGAGCGCACCCTGGGTGGCGGTCATCGCGCGCTGCTCCCCGGCGATGCGGACGATCTCCGGCCACGATTGGACGAGACCGTTGTACTGGAGTGCATCCGCGGCGCGGCGCTTGCGCTCGCTAATCGTGTAGAGGCGGTAGGCGAGATCACGGGCGGTCTCGGACTTGCTCCCTATTGTGGCCGCTAGGTTGGCGGCGTCCAGCTCGCTAACCGCCAGAGCGCGGATCAGATGGTGCGTCATTTCCCAGACGGTGAGCCTCCGATCGACGGCCGGGTCCCAGTCGGGATCGAGTTCGTCCGGTTCCAAGAGCCGCACCGTTCCGCGCCGCGACTCGACGATGCCGGCTCGCACCAGGCCATCGACGCTCGTGTTCTTTGCCTTGGACAGCGTCTCGGCCACACCATATTCGCCTTCGGTGAAGCCCACCTGTTCGAACCACGCCAGCGCCCAGCGGCTGTCGGCGTCGAAATCGCCCTCCTGCTCCGCCAGCACCTCGTCGAGCGTGGAGTTGATGAGAGCTAGGGCATCTCGGACGGACATTGGGCTGCCGTCCGCATTGAGCACTTTTGAATAACGGGTGAACACCGCCATGCTGGGGCCAATCGATGCTTGTGCAAGATCAACCGGAGCAATGTTCATTCGCCGTAAGTGCGCGAGAGCATTCGGGAATTCGATACGGAGTTCTTCCTGAAACTCACGACGCGTTGCCGAGGGAGCATTCTCCGCGCGTGGCCGACACACCAGGACAATGCTGGAGGCCAGAGCATTGGCTCCAATTGCGACAGCCCGAGCGCCCCGCTCTGTTCGAAGCGGCCAAGTCCCGCTTATCGAAAGATTGGCACGAATTGCAGCATCCAGAAATGTTTCCCAGCCAGTACGCCTTGCACCGGACGCGGAGCCCTCTGACTGTTTAAATGCATAGTAGATGATAATCGGAAAAATCGTGTGCGATTGTCGGGACACGATACTCAGCGCCCGAGTCATTCCGTCAACGAAGAAGGTTTCGGCTATCTTTCTGCTCTCATGTCGATATACTGTACCAACAAGCTCTTCGGTCTTAGGGACCGTTAGTGTAGCAAAGAGATCTGGATACACGTCTTGGAGCAACGGTCGCAGCCACACGTAGAAAAAGTCGGACAAGTCGGCGAAACTGATATTGTCGAAGTATGGTGGATCCGTCTGAATTACGGGTCTGATATTTAACGAAGCTTCAGACGTGCTATCCGCCTGATATGACTTGCCCAATTCACATTCAGTTGGCAGCTTCTCAAGGGATCTTGCAACTATCTCAGCAATGGATGCAAATGAGAGTCCGTAGTGAAGAGGTGAAGCCTCAGCATAATTCCAAGTCATTGGTATTGCGTGTCCCGTAAACATGTGAGATATGTTTTGATTAGCCGAATTCCAAGTACAGAGCGAGTTGCTGTAGTCAGTGAGCTTGCTGAGCGCAAGACCCAAGTACACACCTATTGCTTCCGCGTAGGCCGTGGCACCCCTGCCACCGTCGCGCAACGGCACGCTGTCATCAACTAGACCACATTCTGCGGCGTCCAGTTGGACGCGTTGGCGTGCCTCAGAAGCTAACTCGGAAAATGTTGTCAGGGCGACGAGTTGGCGGCTTGAAAAAGCGTCGGCGAAAGTATTCATACCATAGAGTGGAAGTTGGTCACGACACTTGCCTACTAGCTCCACGTTGGGAACCCATTTAGGCATTGCTCTCAATGCCGCCGCTTCGTGCTCAGGTGTAGGCGGCAGAAATATGCGCTCGCGGTTGCCGTCGGCAACAATGGCCATAAGTCGTACATTCATACGACCGGCTTGGCCTTCAGCCTTGATGTAGTCACCTGGAATTGGAGTGTCGGATAGTAGGCATCGAAAGTGCGCCCGGCCGCCGACCTTGGTGCCGCTTCGGAAGTGCTTTGGCGGCGTGCCAGTTCTAATTGTAAAGTGATATGTGGGACCTTCAATTTGAGGCTCGATGTAGGCTTCTTGGCCGCTCCTATCTGAGAGGATGAAGGTGGTAGCCAAGGGAACGTGTATGTCGACGAGAGCGGGGTTGGGGCTCTTAACTGTTCGCGTCCAAAGCCACGCTTTAGGCGTCAGCGTTAGACTTGTATAGGGCGCTAAAGCAGGCCGCTGCTTAGCCATTTCTTCAGACACGTAAATCATTGGGTACAGGTTGCCGATGCGCTTTTCAGCCTGGTCTCGCATCCACTTCCCGTAGTAGCGAACGTCCGCCATGAGTCCCTCGGCTCCGTGCCATGCCCTACTCATCAGCCTCGTTTCGCTGTGAGCCTGGGGATTGACAGGTGGTGCGTCCGCAAACGTCGGCGGAATCTCAATCTTGGCTTTGTTGATCAGTACGGCGACAGGATTCAGGTCGGATGCGTGGGACTTCAGACCGAGCCGCTGTGCTTCGAGGGGTATGGCACCGCCACCGGCGAAGGGATCGTGGAAGTAGGGGAGCACATACGGGTCAAACAGCTCTTCGGCTCGCGGATGATCGGCATTCGCGGTGCAGGCGCGCCGCCAGGATTGCCAGATCTCATCGCGCGCGCGCTGTAGTACCTTTTCGTTGGTGGTGTTCTCCCACTTCACCAAGTCCTCTATGATTCGAAAGAGGCGTTGACGTTCCCGCTCCTGGGCCCGATCAGTTGGGAAAAGGTGAGGATTGGCAGATGGATCGTCCACCATCTGGGCGAAGATTAGGCCCCGTGCACCCAGGAGAGGCTTTGGCGACCACCAGTGGTGGACAGCTCGGGGATGTGCCTTGAGAAACGGGTTGTTTTTCTCGCCAGCCGCCGCTTTATTGATGTGATCTAGGGGCAGAGCGACTTCTACGAGCTTCTTCGTAGCGACGATAGGCGACACTTGCTGAGTCATGACGGTGTCTCGGATCGGGTGAGCAATTCCGAGAAGTCGTAGTTGACGCTGGTGGCGCCGAAGTCTGGCTCGCGGCGGAAAGGGCGGCGGAGGTAGCGCACGCGGTGATCGCCGTCCTCAAGAAACTCAACCAGCGCCAGGATGAAACTGTCCGGCATGTTGAGCGAATAGAGGATCTCGTTCTTGGTGACGGTTACCGTAGCAGCGCCGGCAACACGGCCCTTGACCTCGATGAAGCGCAGCCCATGTCCGCCGCGCGGGTCTCGGCTCTCGATGTCGTAGCCCAGCCGCTCGAACTCGCGGTCGACCGGATCGAAGCCAAGCCCGCGCTCGATCTCCATCACGATACGGCGTGCCTCAGCGGCGACAGCCTGCCGGTCCGGCGGCAAGACGGACGACGGCCGGCCGGTGATGGTGGCGATTAGGCCGACCGGAACCACCATCATCCCGCCGAGCACCACGGGGGGCCGCGCCGAAATCTGTGCCTCGCGATCGAGCTCGCCGAGGCGCCGCTTAAGCCGCTCGTCCAGATCATTGGCGCGACGCCGTGCCTCCCGCGCATTGAGGCGGGCGTTGGGCTTGCCGGCGGCTTCCTGGTCCGTGAGCACGGACGCCTGGTGGTCCCAGTAGTTGATCTCCTTGGCCAGCCGATCGTGCACCGCGGCGCGCGTCTTGGCGATCCAAGCGACGCGGCGACCACGAACCTCAGCATCGTGTTTCGGTACGACCTCAGCGATCAGGTGATTCATCGCCCGCTGTTCAATCTCCCGGGTGATCCACGCGCACTCGGGCCGCGACAGGAAGGCGTCGACGTCAGGCTCGTCGTCGCGCAGCGGGCGGAAGTCGAGGTACGGCGCGTACTGCATGTGGCGCCCATTGCCTTCAGCATCCAGCTCGACGTAGAGCATCCGCTTGGAGATTGTGCGTTGCTCACCGGAAGGCAGCTGGCTGGCGTCCTGGATCGCATGCTCGGCGTAGAAGAGCACCCGCGGCTCGGTGCCCGGATCGCGGTCGTCGACGAGGATGGCACCGCGCCGCAGTAGGTCGCGGTGGCGCTCGAGGGTCAGGTCGAGGGTCGCGTCGAGCAGCGGGTGGCCGGGGCAGATGAAGGCCGCGAGCGGTTGCCCGTGCGGCGTGATGAGGTCCTTCTCGAAGACCACGCGCTCGTAGCGCTGGAGCACCGGTTGGCTCACGCCGATGACTCGGTCGCGGTTACGGATGGGCGCGGGCACGTGCCGGATCTCGTAGCGCCGCGGCTCGCGCTCCCGCAGGGTTCCGCCCAGCAACTTGAAGGCCTCGCGGAAGAACTCTTCGATGTAGTGCGGCTGGAGCCGTCGGGCCTGCGCGCGCTCCATATCCTCGCGCACCGTCGCCACGCGGCTGGTGTCCATCAGCTCCGTAGCCAGTGCGCGCTCGTCCATCAGCTCTTCGAGGCTGGGGCGATCGACCGCCTCATCGATGGCCTGAGTCAGCCGGGCGCGGACCTCGGGCTGCTCGCCGTAGCGGATGGCCTGGATCAGCAGATCGCGTAACGGCTTCCCCTCGAACTGGAGCTTGCCCAGCACGTCGAACACCTGCCCGCCCAGCGCCCGGCGCGCTTCCTCGATCTTCTCCAGCAGCTTGCGATAGACATCGCCCTCGCGGGTCTCCTGGGCGACCAGGTTCCAGAGATGGCAGACCTCGGTTTGGCCGATGCGGTGGATGCGCCCGAAGCGTTGCTCCAGCCGGTTGGGGTTCCACGGCAGGTCGTAGTTCACCATGAGGTGGGCGCGTTGGAGGTTGATGCCCTCGCTGGCGGCGTCGGTGGCCAGCAAGACCTGGACCGTGATGTCGTGGAGGAAGCGCTCCTGGGCCTTGCGGCGCTCCTCGCGCCCCAAGCCACCGTGGATGACGGCCACCGCGTCGCTCCGACCGAGCAGCCGGTTGGCGATGTTGTCGTAGAGGTAGTTCAGGGTGTCGCGGTGCTCGGTGAAGATCACGATCTTCTGGTTGGGGGAAGGTTTGGGCGGATCGATCTGGCCCGCGCCATAGGGCACCTCCGGCTCCGCGGCGCGCGGCGCATGCTCGTCAAGGGTCAGCACGTCCTTGAGCACCGTGGCGAGTTCATGCCACTTGGTGTCGCCAGTGCGTCTCGCCTCCGTTGCGAGGCCCTGGAGCCGCTGGAGGATGCCGATCTCCGCCTCCAGCTCCGTGACCGTGCGCGCCGCGGTCGCCTGGTCGAGGATTTCCTCGCCGACCGCCTCAAGCTCGTCCTCCGGGGCGTCGTCGAGGTCCTCGAGGTCGTCGGCATCGAGCAGCGGCATCCCGTGGTCGAGCGGCGCCGCACCGCGTTGCATCAGCTTGACCTCCTGCAGCCGGCTTTCCAGGCGTTCGCGCCGGCGCCGCAGCGACTGGTAGATGGCCTCGGGAGAGGAGGCCAGGCGGCGCTGCAGGATGGTCAGGGCGAACCCGATCGTTCCGGCGCGCCGGTCGTTCTGCAGCGCCTCGGCCCGGTTGAACTCTTCGCGGACGTAGTCGGTGACCGCGCGGTACAGGCGAGCTTCGGCGTCGGTCAGCTTGTAGGGGACGGTGTAGGCGATGCGCTCCGGGAACAGGGGACGCCCGTCGAACTTGAGAAGCTTCTCTTTGACCATCCGACGCATGAGGTCGGACACGTCGACCTGGTGGACGCCGTCGCGGAAGCGGCCCTCGAAGCGATCGCCGTCGAGGAGGGCCAGGAAGAGCTGAAAGTCGGCCTCCTTGCCGTTGTGGGGCGTGGCGGTCATCAGCAGGAAGTGGCGCGTGAGTCCCGACAGCAGCTGGCCAAGCCGGTGGCGCTTCGTATAGCGAACCTCGCCGCCGAAGAACGTGGCGGAGAGCTTGTGGGCCTCGTCGCAGACGACGAGGTCCCACCGACATTCCGGCGCGCGGAGCTTGGCCTGCACGTCCTCGTCCCGCGCGAGCTTGTCGAGCCGGGCAATGGCCAGATCGTTTTCCAGGAACCAGTTGCCAGTGCGGGCGGCTTCGAGCTTGTCGTTGGTGACGATATCGAAGGGGAGCTGGAACTTGCGCGACAACTCGTCCTGCCACTGCTCGACCAAGCTGCCGGGACAGACGATGAGGCAGCGTTTCAGGTCGCCTCGGGCTATGAGCTCCTTGATGAGCAATCCGGCCATGATCGTCTTGCCGGCACCGGGATCGTCGGCCAGCAGGAAGCGGAGCGGCTGCCGGGGCAACATGGCCTCGTAGACGGCGGTGATCTGGTGGGGCAGCGGTTCAACCAGGGAGGTATGGACGGCGAGCACCGGGTCGAACAGGTGGGCAAGTCGAATGCGCTGAGCCTCGGAAACGAGCCGGAAGAGCGCGCCATCGCCGTCGAAGCTCCAGGGGCGGCCGGCTTCGACCACTTCGAGGCGCGGCTCGTCGTGGCGGTAGAGAAGCTCGTTGGCGATGCGCCCGGCGGCATCCTTGTAGGTGAGTTCAAGGGCGTCCGAGCCGTACCACTGGACGTTAACGACCGTGACGATCCCGTCAGGCGCGATGCCGCGGATGCTGGCCGACGGTTGGAGGTCCTCGAGCGCGGCCAAATCGACGCTCCTGCTGTGCCTGGGGAGATAGAAAAGGGTACTCGCTGGCGGGCGGCTGGTGTGCCGAGATCTAGAGACGACTCTCAACACATGGTCGACGGGGCGTGGTCCCGGCGGTAGGTCGGTGACGGCATCTGAGGAAATAGAAGCTGACGTGTGCTGATGCTCTGGACCCCGGCGTCGAACCTAATCCTCAGCTGACGATCGAAGCACCCGGTCAAACCGCGCTGCAGCAGCCGATTCACCGAGCGTGCTTACGGAATCCTGGATTTCGGCAGGCTGAGGATCCGGACATGATTGTCCTGCACTGAGCGAACAGGCCACTCAATGTCCCCGGCGGTTGTGGCCGCTGGCGACGCTGGACCGGATTCACTAGGAAGCGTTTGCCCTGACGAGCGTCTGGCCGGCCCTACGCAGCGAGTTTTGATCTCGCGGCCGGTGGCATCGGACGGAGGCTGGGTGTCCCTCGACCGTCGCCATCTATGTCGTCATGTCTCTCGTCTCGCGGCCCTATATCGTCGTCTCGTTAGACTGACATTCCTTAGCCTCTGGAACCTGGAGCGTCAAGACACGTCCCCACATTTTCCGACAAAAGTGCCTTTGTCGTCTCGTGGACCTCTTATAGTGATTCCTCTTTTGTCATCACTATGACGTGGTGGGCCCCCCGCCAGGCCCAGGTGCTGCGCCTGCTGCGCGCGCACCGCTTCATGGACGCCGCGCAGGTCCATCGGGTGATCTTCCACCCGGTGAGCCTGCGGTCCTGCCAGCGCGGCTTGACCATGCTCTATCACCAGGGCCTTCTCGTTCGTGTGCAACCTTCGCGTGGAGGCCTCGGTGGTGGCAGCAGCGGCTACGTCTACGGCCTTTCAGCTAAGGGCGCCGACGTGCTGGAAGCGATTGACGACGTGCCGCGCAAGCAGATCCCCTACGTGCGGGATCCCGAGACGCTCACGCCCGAGCGGGTGAGGCATCAGCTGGATGTCAACCGCTGCTTCATTGCCCTCTGGCGAGCCCTGGAGGCCGCCGACGGCCACGGGCTCGAGCGCTGGAACTCCGACCCACATCTGCGGATGCGGTACCAGTTGGCTGGGCGCTGGCAGGTCATCCACCCGGATGGCCTGGCGCAAGTGCGCAGCCCGATCGGCGATCACTGGCTGTTCTTCGAGATCGACCGCGGCACCAACGAGTTGCGCCGCTACAGGACCAAGGTGAGCCGCTACGCCCGATTCTGGGACTCGGGCACCTGGCGCTCGGAGTTCCCGGTGTTTCCCGAGCTGCGCATCGTGACGAGCCGGCAGTCCCGCGTGGCGCGGCTGGTCGACGCCGCCGAGGCCGGTGTTCGTGGACTCCTCCACCTGGATAGTCGAGCGGTGAGCCAGGCATTGCGGGTTGCGGTGGCCTGGGCGCCGGCCTTCCTGGCCGATCCACTGGGACCGGTCTGGGAGCCCACGTTCAGCGAGGTCCCAATCCGGCAGAATCTATGGCGCGATCCATTGAGAGAGCAACAGGTCGACGACGGCGTCTGGTAGGTGGCGGACGGTGTTGGCCAACGTCAGACTGAACTATGGGCTGATAGACCCGCGAGACAGGTGCGGCCCAAGTGCCGGCGGGGGTCGGTAAGCCGCGGGCGCAGATCGGGGAGCTGGTGGCGGAGCGCTACGGCGAGCCGCCCCAAGACGCCACCTGCGAGCCCACGGAAACGAAGCCCACGCCGGCGATGCCGCCACAGTCGGCGACCGCGACCGGCGTCAAGGTGAACGCCGCGGAGCCGCTGCACGGGCGGGATCCCAACCCGCGAGAGGGCGCGTGACCGAAGCGCCACCCATTCGGATGAGCTTTCGGATGATGTTGCGATAGGTGGCTCGAAAGCCGGCTCGAAAGGCGTTTCGAATGGCAAAAGCGCTCGACGCGAACATCGGGCCCGTGCATGGACCTCAAGCCGAACCTGATGGGGTCTCCCCAATGTTTCGCTTTCCCCATGAATTGTTGACCTTTCGCTTCGTGGAACTGTTAACCCGTACCCCCACTCCTCGTCCTCTTCGATCCTCGTCCTGGGGGTACGGGTTCTTCGCCGGTCCGAGCCCTGGCAGTTCCGGCGACTGCACCATGCCCACAACCCCTGGCATCACCAATCCTTGAGCTGCACGTTCCCATAGGGTCCAAGCCCCGGCAGTTCCGGCGACTGCGCCATGCCCACGACCCCTAGGAAAGCTCTGAACAACCGGGGTACCAGAGCGCCAGAGCAGCGGCCAGGCACCTGAGGGGGTCGGGTGGACAGCGTTTCGGGGCTGGGGCCGCCGCCCAGCAGCCGGGCAGGCCGTGTGCACCTCCGCGCGGGGCGCAACTCGCCCGCTCATGCGGGCGCAGCGCGCTCCGCCAGCAGCAGATTGGCGAACCCCAGCAACACGCAGAGCCGGGTCCGGTTCTTGGCCAATCCCCGATACCGCACCTGCGCGTAGCCGAAGTGGCGCTTCACATACAGGAACGGATGCTCCACCTTCGCGCGAATCGAGGCCTTGCGCCGCTCCGCCTCGGCGGCGGGGCTGCCGGGCGCCAAGCGCCGCCGCTGCCCGGGCCGCAGGGCCACCTGCCAGTCGACCCGCCGGCCCTGGTGCTCGGGGCGCCGGGGGGCCACGCCCGCGTACCCCGCGTCGCCCCACACGCGCGTCTCGGCGCCATGCAGGAGCCGCGGCACTTGCGTGATATCCGCCACGTTGGCCGCCGTCGTCGCGACGCTGTGCACCAGCCCCGTGGCCGCGTCCACCCCGATGTGCGCCTTCATCCCGAAATACCACTGGTTCCCCTTCTTCACCTGGTGCATCTCCGGGTCGCGGGCCTGGGCGCGGTTCTTCGTCGACGCCGGTGCGTCGAGGATGGTCGCGTCCACGATCGTGCCTTCCCGCAGCCGCAGACCCTGCGCCGCCAGGTGGTGGGTGATCTCCGCCAGCAGCGCCTCGCCCAGCTGGTGCCGTTCCAGCAGGTGCCGGAAATGGAGGATCGTCGTCTCATCGGGCCGCGGCCCCCGCGCCGTCAGCCCCACGAACCGCTGCACCGCCACGCTGTCGTAGAGCGCGTCTTCCATCGCCGGGTCGCTGAGGTTGTAGAACAGTTGCACGCAGTGAATCCGCAGCAGCAGGGCCAGCGGATAGGGGGGCCGTCCGCGCTCGCCGGTGGGGTAGACCGGGCGGAGGCGCGCTTCGAGCCGCGCCCACGGCATCAAAGCATCCATGCGCCGCAGAAAGCGCTCCCGCCGCGTCTGGCGCGGCTGTCCGTCATACTCCACGTCGGCAAATGAGCGCTGCGGGTGCATCGTGGCCCTCACCGGATCTCCCTCATCCGTGAGCCTAGGCCCTGCCGCCACCACCCGGCCTTTCTTCAGAGCATTCCTAGCGTCGCCAATCCACAAGCTGCAAGTTCCCGTTGGGTCCGAGCCCGGGCAGATCCGGCGTCTGCACCATGCCCGCAACCCCTGGCGTTCCCAATCCTCGCGCTGTCGATTCCCGTAGGGGCCGAGCCCGGGCAGATCCAGCGTCTGCGCCACGCTCTAGGTCCTTGGCATTCCCCAAGAACGTGATGCGGGTCCGCGTCGGGTCCCGGCAGCTTCAGGTCCTGCGCCTGCTCTACACCCATCGACTGCTGACCGCGGCGCAGGTCCACGCCCTGGCCTTCGAGACCGCCACCCGCCGCACCTGCGAGATCTGCCTGCAGCGGCTGCATCGCAAGGGTTGGGTGGTGCGGGTCGAGCCTCTACACGGCGGCGCCGGGGGCGGCCGCAGCGGCTACGTCTATGGGCTCTCCACCCGGGGTGCCGACGTGCTCGCGACGTTAGCCGGTATCCCGTTGGCCGACATCCCGATCGTAGCGGCCCCCGAGGCGCTCGAGGCCCGCTACGTGAATCACCAACTGGCGGTCAACGCCCTTGATCGCATAGCGCCTCCACCAGCGATAGCCCGTCACGCGGCTCGCGCCGACCGTCTGGGCCGCCACCCCCGGACGCACGCCGGCCACCATCGCAGCGACCGCTCGGCACCGCGTCTCGAACGCATAGCGCATCCGCTGGTGCCGCCCAGTGACATCATGCATCGGGACCTGGGTCGTTTGGCAGCCCCAGTCTCGTTGGAGGTCTCGCTACCGTCAGGTGTCTCGCAGGTGTGTGGTCAATAGCAGTTAGATGCCTACGAGGCCGGAGGCTCTGAGGGTCCCGCTTGTGATTCACTATGGAGAGTCGGCTCGTCAGCGGGGTCCCATAGAGGTCCCGTCATTCCAGTTTGGCTGCGATACCGAGCGTGGACCAGGTCCTGGCACGAAGCGCGTGCCCGCACGGCCGGTCTGACTTCGCTCAGTTCACGCAGCTCTATGCTGTGCGGGCTGAATGCAACGCTGCGGCGGGTGGTGATGCGGCCACGACCGGGTATTGCCAGCATGGGACCGTATCCTGGCAGAACTGGGAACATCACGGTTGAGAGCGCGATGACACGCAGCGAGACTCTGACCCTACTGCGCCGGCACAAGCCCAGATTGGCCGAACGCTTCGGCGTCGTCGGCCTCGCGCTCTTCGGTTCCAGCGTCCGTGACGAGGTGACCACGACCAGCGACATCGATATCTTGGTCAGCTTTGACGGTCCAGCTACCTCAAGCCGGTACTTCGGCGTGCAGTTCTACCTGGAGGATTTGCTGGGGCTGCCGGTCGATCTGGTAACGGACAAGGCGCTGCGCGCCGAATTGCGTCCCTACATCGAGGCAGAGGCTGTCCGTGTCTGATTCCCGTTCTCGGCCGCGCCGGTGGGATTGCTATGTGCAGGACATGCTCGGGGCCTGCGAGAAGATCATGGCCTACACGAATGGCCTCGATCAGCCGACCTTCGTTGCTGACGAGCGCACCTACGACGCCACACTGCGCAATCTGGGACTGATAGGCGAAGCGGCAACCTGCGTCCCCAAGGCAATTCGCGAATCCCATGACGAGGTCCCCTGGCGCGCGATGATTGCGACACGGAACCGCATTATTCATGCCTACCTCGGAATCGACGATGACGTCATCTGGTCGATCATCCGCGACGATGTCCCTAATGTTGCGCCGCTGCTGCGTGCCTTGCTGGACGAGTCTCTTGCTGAGGGGCCGGCTGACGACGATTAGCGCTTTCATCCACTGAGGGGCAGAGGCCGTGCTGCGAGACGACTTCCAGTTGAAATCGAGCGGCTGTCGTCCGACGGCTTCCACCGTATCCAAAGTCCATTGCCACCAGATGTCACGCACACGCTCGATGGGCACCCTCGGCCCTTCGCGCGTCGACTGGGCGGCAAGGTGTCGATGTCGGCCCGCGGCGGCTCACCGGTCTGGAATCCTCGTTTGGGACGGTCCCTCCATCCAGTGAGCGGAGCCTTCCATTTGAACCGCGAACTCCACGCGGCGGCGGGTTCCGCATTTCCGGCTACCCATTCGATTGGCCTCGTGACCGACTCGTCCACTGACCGCTATCTTCGGTGAAGCTCTGCGCACTGGCCGCAATGCTGTGCTTGTTCGTCCCGAGTTCATAGCCCGCTGCAACAAAATTCGTACGGCTGCCTGTCGACTCAGGCATGGTCGCGAGTCGAACTCGCGTAGTCCTGGTACCGAGTCCATCTACGGGGCTGGCCGACAGGCGCTGCACGCGACGGGGCCCTCTCCTTCGAGGCCTTGAGACTGCACTTGACCGAATTTCCGCACTTGCGTACGAATCGCTACCCGATTCCGGGTGAGTCGCCCTGGTTTTGCCTTTGTGAACCGAACGAAGGCAGTTGGACGGTCGGCACCGTGGACGAATGGGTCAGGCTCGAACCCTAGGGATGGTCTGAACAAGTCTGGCGGCGGCGGCAGCGCCTATGCTCGTGGGCAACCGGCGCCGGGTGAGGACACGCGATGCAGCCACAGCGATCATTCGCCGATGTGGAGTACGACGGGCAGAAGCGCCAGACGCGACGGGCGCAGTTTCTGCGGCGCATGGACGGCTTGATTCCGTGGCATCGGCTGGAAGCGCGCCTCGGCCCGATCTATCCCGCCGGCGAGCGCGGGCGGCCGCCCTATCCCCTGGCCATGATGCTGCGGATCCACTGTGTGCAGCTGTTCTACAACCTCAGCGACCCGGCGATGGAAGACGCGCTCTACGACAGCGTGGCGGTGCAGCGCTTCGTGGGCCTCGCGGCGCGGGACCCGCGGCCCGATGAGACGACGATCCTCAACTTTCGGCACCTGCTGGAGCAGCACGACCTCGGCGCGGCGCTGCTGGCGGAGGTCACCCAGCATCTGGCGGCACGGGGCGTGCGGCTGCGGGAGGGCACGATCGTGGACGCGACCATCATCGACGCGCCGGCGTCGACGCAGAACCGCACCCAGCAGCGGGACCCGGAGATGCATCAGGTGAAGAAGGGGAACCAGTGGTACTTCGGGATGAAGGCCCACATTGGGGTAGACGCCCAGACGGGTCTGGTGCACAGCGTGGCGACGACGGCGGCGAATGTCGCGGATGTGACGCAGGTGCCGCAGTTGCTCCACGGCGGCGAGACGCGGGTGTGGGGGGACGCGGGGTATCAGGGCGTGGCGCGGCGCCCGGAGCACCGGGGCCGGGCCATGGACTGGCAGGTGGCGCGGCGGCCCGGGCAGCGGCGACGCTTGGCGCCGGGCAGCGCCGCCGCCCAGGCGGAGCAGCGCAAGGCCTCGATCCGGGCGAAGGTGGAGCATCCGTTCTTGTACGTGAAGCGCCACTTTGGCTACGCGACCGTGCGGTATCGGGGCCTGGCGAAGAACCGGAACCGGCTCTATCTGCTGTTTGGGTTGGCGAACCTGTTGCTCGCGGAGCGCGCCGCGCCCGCGTAGGGAGACCTTTGCGTAATTCCAGGGCCGGGGCGGAAAATCGGGCGTTGCCGTCCTGACGATTGGGGAGTGGTCGAATGCACCGCGATATGGGCCAGCCGTCGCTGGCGGAAGTGTTGGTGTCGGAGACCCTCGGCCAGAACCAGCGGCTGGAGCGAATCGCCGCCGCGGTGGACTGGGACCGGCTCGGTCAAGTGGTGGCCGGCGTGCACGCGGCACCGCGCGGGCGGCCCAGTTATCCGCCGCTGTTGATGGTCAAGGTGCTGCTGCTCCAGCAGTGGTACACGCTCTCGGATCCCCAGCTGGAAGAGGCGCTCGGCGACCGGCTCTCCTTCCGGCGCTTTGTGGGGCTGGGGCTGCAAGACGACACGCCCGACCACTCGACCATCAGCCGCTTTCGGGCCGCCTTGGAGGTCCAAGAGCTCAGCGCGCCGTTGTTCACGGAGGTGGCGGCCCAACTGGACGCGCAGGGCTTGGTGCTGAAGCAGGGCACGCTGTTGGACGCCACGCTGGTGGCGGCCCAGGTGCGCCGCCCGCCGCTGGCGGCGGGGCGCGGCGCGCGGAGTGCCACCGACCCGGAGGCGGCCTGGACGCAGACGGGGCGGGGCGGCCGGTCGCACTTCGGCTACAAGGTGCATCTGGGGGTGGACGCCGACACGGGGGTGGTGCGGCGGGCGGCGTTGACCCCCGCCAACGTCTACGAGAGCGAGGTGGCCGACGCGTTGGTGAGTGGGGACGAGCAGGCGATCTATGGCGACCGGGCGTATGAATCCAACCGCCGGCGCCAGTGGCTGCGGGCCCAGGGGATCAACGACCGGATCATGCACCGCTCCCACAAGCATCAGCGGGCCCTCCCCTACTGGCAGCAGCGGCGCAACGCCCTCATCGCGCCCCGCCGGGCGTTGGTGGAGAAGGTCTTCGGCACGCTCAAGCGCAGCTATGGCTACCAGCGGGTCCGCTACCGCGGCCTGGGGCGCAACGCCGTGGAGCTGTGGTTCAAGCTCATGGCCTACAACCTGCGCAAAGCGGACACCTTGGCCTGGGGCGCCGCCTGACCCCGGGCGCGGTGCGCCTCGGGCTGGCGTGATCTCCGCCCCAGCGCGGCGGCGGAGGCGCGCTGGGGCAGCTGCGCCAGCTCCCGCGCCCCGTCGGCAGCCCTCCCCACGGGCCATCCCCCAATTATTCAAAGGTCTCCGTAGGCGGGAGTCGTGCGCCCTCGATGGCGCCGAAGGCGACCTGAACCGCCGCTTGCGGGGGCGGACCCGCCCGCTCACCGCCCCAAGCACTGATCCTCACCCGTCACAAGCCCCCGGGCGATCAGAGGCGCCGGTTGTTCAGAGCTTCCCTAGCGGCTTCGTCCATCGAACGCGCGATGGCGTTACTCGAGTCACTGTTTGCGCGCGGAGAGTGCCTCCGTTCTTTCGAAAGCTACGGAAACCTTGCTTGGCATCAGGTCGCCGAGTCAGTTGAATGAGGATAGATGCGCACCCAGCCAGTCGCTTCCAGCCCAGGCCACCACCCACCGGCCTCCATGGCTGGACACCGGGCGAGGGTCGGTCCAGGGCGTCGGCCCCGGGCCGATTGGGAGCAACGCGTGGAGCACGCGATTCGCCACCTGCGGAGCGCGTGGGACCTCCAGGAAAATTCCCTTTGCCGGATTGCAGCGGTGCAGGACCGTGCATCTCACGCCTACCGCGGGCGACCCGGGGCTGAGGCGATGGCCCTGCGCGATCTGGTCGAGGAGGCGGTCAGGTTGGCCAGCGATCTCCTAGCGCCCCCGCATGAGACGTTTCTTCGCCGCTGGGTAGCAACGGGAAATATCGCGGCGGTGGCCCGCGAGATGGGCAAGGAGCGCTCGCACCTGTCGCGGGACTATCGGCCCCGGGTCGTCATGGTCGTGACTGACGTGTTCATGAGGCTCACAGGCAATGGTGGTCGCCGGGCCCGAAACGTGCGTCAGGTCCAGGCTCGCCGCGCCCGCTAGGGTCTGCCGCCGGCCCGATGTCGTCCGCGCGATCTGACGTAGTCGCTGCTGTCTGGGAGCCTGCAACTCGGTCGGCGACTCGTAGCCCGCCGCACGGCTCTATTTGAGGCCAGCCCGGCGCCGCGCGGCGTCGCGGCTGGGACCGGATCGGCCGTCACCGCGTACGTGCCAGGCCACACTGCTGGGCCGCCGGTCCACTGGTGGGCCGAGTCCGTACACGATCCACCAGGACGGACGGTCCTTGCGCAGCTTTGCGACCTGGCTGCGGCGGCACTCAGGCAAGGTCGATGGCTTGGAAGGGCGCGTCACACGGCTCAACGGGCAAGTTACGCCCTTGGCTCGGGACTACACGAGGCTCACCGAGAGCTTGCGCGAGCACTGGAGGTGATGCGCCGGTGGGGCCGAGCGCGCGATCATGGTCCGAGCCGCTGATGGTTCTCGGCGGCGGAATCGGCAAACGCTCAAGCGGCGACGGAGGTCTTTCGGCGGCTCGGGGCAGCCTCCAGTACCAGACTCCCGCCAGCCTGGTAACGCCGCACAATGGGTCACCTATTTGGGCGCTACCGAAGCGCACCCCCGCATGCCGAATCGACCCTGACCTCGGCGACGCCGCGTGTCAGGCGAATACCGTACATGTACAGCCAATTCGCGCGCGGGGACCATCGGTGCCAAGGTGCCAAGTCCTACAAGTGAACCTCGAGGCAGTCACCTTCGCCTAGCAGGCTTCTGTAGACCTTCTCTCGTCTCAACCACGTGGGGTTCTCTCCAGCGTGGACCAGCACTCGATGCACGACGCCTATGAGCGAGTTCGGATCATCTGGAACCCCACATGACAATCGTGCGTTGTTAAACTCGCCGTTCTTGATCACAACGCAGGTCGACATGTTAGGCATCTGAACAAATTGGGAATAGGAATCCAAGTGGTGCCCAAAAGTAGCTGAGACGGGGAAGCCAATCCTCAACCCACTTCTTAGAATGTTCCGAAGCGTCTGTATCGGCGCGAAGCTAATGCCGGCATGTGTCGACAGCAAAAGGCCTTGCAGAACGTCGATCGGGTCAAACCCCAATCCACGGATCGAATAGGCTGCGTAGATCGATTCGGGCGCCGAAAGATTCGCGTCTTTCAAGAGAGCAATCTGCTCCGCCATCCATCTCTCCATGCAATCTTTGGGCGCTGCCCTTTCACCGGGTCCGCGTTGAGCGCTAGCAGGAAAGTGATCAATCAAGCCGACAAACGAGTCATCATACCGGCTATGCGGACTGACGAGTCCGCCTACTGCTTTGCCAGACAGAAACAAGCCACCGCCCCGACCCAGAACATCGATGGCGGCTAAGCCGTAGCATTTCTCGCCATCGCGGATTTCTCTCAGCCTGGGAGTCGCTCGCGCCAAACCAGCCTTCGCCGCTTCGTTCACGCCGCTGTTTACGTACGATAGATTTCCAAGCCATACCCCACGCCTCCGGGGCTGCGGAGGAAATCCCTCGTGTACTCTGCGGCTTCCCCTGTCGGTCACCACAAACACCGGAACATCAATACCGGCAACCACCGAACGCACGTAATCTTCGAACGTCACGTCGAAATTCTCGTGGCCTTGTAGATTACAACGTATGGTGAACTGAATTGGATGGCTGAATACAGTGGGATCTAACTCTAGCTCGACCCTGGTGCACAGGTGCATTCCCCAATCGTCCGGCCGCTCGAAACTTAGTGTTGGCCGAAGCGAGATGCCATTCTCGAAAGACAGACATCTAACGTCGTCGAGGCCCTTGTCGAACCGCCTTGAGTACACGGTGACTTTCTTTGCTGCCATGAAGATCGAGAAGAATCCAATTCCGAAGCGGCCGACGGGCGTGTATCCGGATGCGTGGACGCCAGGGAACTCGCGCGCTGCCCGTTCGCTTGCCCAAAAGCTCCGACCAAAGTCCAGCAAGTCCTTAGTGAGCGTCGTCTGGGACATGCCCACCCCGTTGTCATCGACCTGCAGGATCCATCCTCCGTCGTCGCGACGATTCAGTCGCACAAAGATACGGCCGGCGAATTCGCCATCACCAGGCAAGGACCGCCGCACGCCGATGGCATCTGCGGCATTCTGGATTAGCTCGCGCAAGGCAACATAGAGGCAATCAGCATCCTTCCCATAAAGCTGCTCACCGCCCAAGTTGGTCACGAGTGCGGCAACGTCCGATACATGTACGGTCGAATCCGTAGGTTTCCAATCCGCAGTTTCGACGTATTGGACGAGCTCTTTGACCTGCCCCGATCCGGCCACGCTTCTTCGGGCGAACGTGCGTCGCGGACCACCGGGCGAAGCCTCAAGTACGTCATTGCACCGGCGGAGTTCCGTGTCAAACCTGTCGATCAGATCGAATGCAACCCACCAGGCTGATGATTCGGACCGCCGAAATGGGCCCGTTGACGCAATCACTAGTTGAGTTGGATCGTCGCGGCTCACTATGAGTTTCCCGAGACGATTCTGGGCTCTCCAATGTGCTCTAGAGAGTGAGTTCATCTGGAGAACTCGAAGCAGAAACGACGGCGCCCGACTGCCATCCATGTGGCCCGCGTCTGCAACCCTTAGCATACAGGCGACCTTGAGCGAATCCACCACCCAGTTGGTATCGAAGAACGGAGCCGGCGGCCGCGGGGTCGCAAAGTGACTTACGACGATTTCTAAATCCCAATGATGCGATGACGCCAGATCACCAATCAATTGGCCGTAGTTTTCGCGAAGCTCCTGATCGTCAATGAGGTACAGTTCCCCTTCATCACGTCTCCATGGCTCGATCGCAAGCCGGGTAGCCTGCGATGCGTGCAATGCTCGGAGGGCCTCGAAGTCTGCCTCTTGCTCCAGGTCCCTCATCTCATTCGGGGTCCGTGATAGTCTTCCGTATGCGTCGCGCCACTCCAGGGTTTCGCGCAGAGCTTCTCTACCTCCCGAATACGCCTCGAAGCAGAGGCCGGCATCGTGAATTAGCATCGCGGCTCCAAAGACGTAGGCCTCGATTGGGTTGAGTGGGAAATCACTCCCTGCCACCGTGCTCGCAACCTCCCACAGCGCGTCAAGGTGGGAGATGTCGTGAATCGTCAGTTCGGGCAGACTCACAGCAATCCTAGTCGACAGCATCCCTGCGTTTCTTCGGATAATCCGGAGAGACGTCACTAGGCGCGAAACATCCTCGTTGGTGCCTTCGTCTCCAAAGCCTTGCTGCCAAAGCTCCGAGCATTCCGCGGTGGGCTTCACTTGCATCGTCGTCGCATCCAGGAATTCGAGAACGGCAATTCCGCGAGAGGGTGGCTAGGATGGCCGACAACAATCGCCGAGGTGCTGGGGTGACAACGGATCCTGACGCTGCCGGCCGCCGTTACCATTCTCGCCCGGTTAGGTAGAAATGGGCAAGGGGCGCCACCACCGAACTTCCCGCCAAGTCCATCGGGATCGAATCGGGACCGCGGCCGGTCACGTCGCGGGCGGGCCTAGAGCGAGTGGCGAGTCGCGATTCGGAACATTTTTGAATTCGGGCTCTGCATGAGTCACCAGAACCAATTGTCCGAGTGGTGAGTAAAGACATGTCCATCCTTCATTGTTGACGATGTGCATTCGAAGTGGCTGGAATCGATGTCAGGTGCGGTTGAAGCGATGGCAGACTCAATTGCGTCTTTCGAGGTGGGCTCAATTGGAGTCACGTCTCCCGAACTAGCCGAAATATGAAAGCGCTCATTTCTGTCCAATCTGGTGGACCAAGAGCAACTCTGTCCTGATTGCTGAATGTTCGGTCAAGTGCTTGGCTTCCTGTCGAGTCTTGGCGAGATGCCGCCATATTCCGAGATACGGCAAGGTAAGCGGTGCGTCGCTCAGCCCTGTCCGGCAGGGCGCGAACTCCGAGCGACCAGACCCGAACCTCGTGCCCGAGATCGGTGGACGCTCGGCACTGGTGGCCACCGCCGAGTGAACGACTCACGGTCGGCCAGATCTGGCTCCCAGCATATCGCGTCGCCCCACCTCGCGACGGAGCACAGTCCGGGCCCGGACGAACGCGAAGGCCGAGCACTCTTGCATGCCTCTTCTCGACGAATGGACAGACGTCGGCACTTGGCTTGGCAGTCTGGCTTGGTTACCGACCGTGCCGACGAGAATCGATCCCGCGAGTCAGCAGCGGCCCCACACCACAGTGCCCGATCCACCGCCGATGCGGGGCCCTGTCAACAAGCCTCGCTGGAATCAGCGCTGGTCCGCTGGCGGGTTTTCGTTCGGCTAGGTTGCCAAAGCGCGGGCTGGAACCGCTGAAGCTAACGGAGTACAAGCCAGTGGTGGGCGCTCTGATCGGGGCGAGATCGCCGTCGGGAGGCAGCAGCCGGGTCGTCACGCCCGGACTACGACGACTGACCTCGGTTGCCCATGCTCTTCCGACCTCCCCGCGGTCTGCGTCGCAGGTCGAGGACGCCGGGTTGTCCAGCCCCAGGATGACGCAGGGATGACCTACCTGCCCACGGGCTCACACTTCATCGGGTGTGGCAAGGCGTCGTGGAATGGAAGCGGAGCTTCTGTTGCGATCGGCATTTTGTGAGGTGTCGCCGGCGAGCTGAGAACGGGCGCAAGCTTCGCCTCTAACTGCTTCTCGGTGAATTGACCGCACATCTGCGCGACGCGTTGGAGCGGCGGCGGAGGTCTGGGCCGGTCGGCTTGCCGACGGAAGGGCGGCGCGCAACCTCCCAGGTGCGTCGTCAATGGGTCCCTACGCTTGGACACCAACCTGCGTTGGGAAGTCGCTGTCTGGCTCGGGAGTGCCGCCCCCGCCGAGGCGTCGCGAAGCTGTGAAGCGGCCGTGCTCGGCGCCACCCATTGAAGGCATCCGGCCCCGTTCGTAGCGATCTACGGTGGACGGAGGAAGTGTCCGACAAACCCTAAAAGGCCAAGAGTCTTGGCGCCGTGGGGATTCGAGTGGTGCCAGCGGTACCACTCGACGTGGCGGCCCTCCGGTGCTCCCGCCATCCGGCATGCTCGGGCCCTAAAGGACCCAGACTTGGTCGTTGCGCCCGGCGTGCTTACTGGGCAGAGGTCCAGTCGGAATCTTCTCGGACGCACTGGCCGCCGACGACGAAGCGTGAGTTTCGCCGAGCGGCCAGCAGCAACGATCCGATGGGTCAGACGACTACGGAAAACTTGCTAGCCACCGCCGCGTCAAGTTCGTTGAATGGGCAAGAGTGTCCAGTCGATCTGACTCTTCCATCGAGGGCCGGGAGCCTTTGGCATCCGCGTTTGGATCCCCCGAAAGGTCGGGTCCTGGGCGCCGACCCCGGGTGGACTGGGAGCGACGGGTGGAGCACGCGCTTCGGCACCTGCGAAGCGCGTGGGACCTTCATGACAATTCCTTGTGCCGGATCGCGGCAGTGAAGGACCGTGCATCTCACAGGTACCGGGGGCGACCTGGAGCCGAGGCACTGGCTTTGCGCGATCTGGTCGAGGAAGCCGTCGTGCTGGCAGGCGATCTCTTGCCGCCGTCGCATCAGATGTTTCTGTGCCGCTGGGTGGCAACGGGCAATATCGCGGCGGTGGCCCGCGAAATGGGCAAGGACCGCTCGCATCTGTCGCGGGATTATCGGCCGCGGGTCGTCATGGTCGTGACCGACGTGTTTATGAGCCTCACGGGAAATGGTGACCGCCGGGGTCGGAACAACCGTCCGAGCCGGGCCGGTCGCATCCTCTAGGAATGCTCTGAAGAAAGGCCGGGTGGTGGCGGCAGGGCCTAGGCTCACGGATGAGGGAGATCCGGTGAGGGCCACGATGCACCCGCAGCGCTCATTTGCCGACGTGGAGTATGACGGACAGCCGCGCCAGACGCGGCGGGAGCGCTTTCTGCGGCGCATGGATGCTTTGATGCCGTGGGCGCGGCTCGAAGCGCGCCTCCGCCCGGTCTACCCCACCGGCGAGCGCGGACGGCCCCCCTATCCGCTGGCCCTGCTGCTGCGGATTCACTGCGTGCAACTGTTCTACAACCTCAGCGACCCGGCGATGGAAGACGCGCTCTACGACAGCGTGGCGGTGCAGCGGTTCGTGGGGCTGACGGCGCGGGGGCCGCGGCCCGATGAGACGACGATCCTCCATTTCCGGCACCTGCTGGAACGGCACCAGCTGGGCGAGGCGCTGCTGGCGGAGATCACCCACCACCTGGCGGCGCAGGGTCTGCGGCTGCGGGAAGGCACGATCGTGGACGCGACCATCCTCGACGCACCGGCGTCGACGAAGAACCGCGCCCAGGCCCGCGACCCGGAGATGCACCAGGTGAAGAAGGGGAACCAGTGGTATTTCGGGATGAAGGCGCACATCGGGGTGGACGCGGCCACGGGGCTGGTGCACAGCGTCGCGACGACGGCGGCCAACGTGGCGGATATCACGCAAGTGCCGCGGCTCCTGCATGGCGCCGAGACGCGCGTGTGGGGCGACGCGGGGTACGCGGGCGTGGCCCCCCGGCGCCCCGAGCACCAGGGCCGGCGGGTCGACTGGCAGGTGGCCCTGCGGCCCGGGCAGCGGCGGCGCTTGGCGCCCGGCAGCCCCGCCGCCGAGGCGGAGCGGCGCAAGGCCTCGATTCGCGCGAAGGTGGAGCATCCGTTCCTGTATGTGAAGCGCCACTTCGGCTACGCGCAGGTGCGGTATCGGGGATTGGCCAAGAACCGGACCCGGCTCTGCGTGTTGCTGGGGTTCGCCAATCTGCTGCTGGCGGAGCGCGCTGCGCCCGCATGAGCGGGCGAGTTGCGCCCCGCGCGGAGGTGCACACGGCCTGCCCGGCTGCTGGGCGGCGGCCCCAGCCCCGAAACGCTGTCCACCCGACCCCCTCAGGTGCCTGGCCGCTGCTCTGGCGCTCTGGTACCCCGGTTGTTCAGAGCTTTCCTAGGGTCCGTCGCCGGCCCGGAATCATCCACGCTTGCCTACGCTAGTCGCCACTGACTGCGCGCTGTGAACTCAGTCGGCTGTTCGCCGCCACGGCGAGGCCGTGTTTTGGACCGGCTCCTCTTTTCGCTGCGTCGCCGTTGGGATCCACTCGGCGGTCGCCGCTGTGGCGGGCCCGGTGCAGCCAGCGCATAGGCTTGCCTAGCGTCCGGCTTGGACCGTCGACCTACTCCGTCCGGACTTCATAGTGGACGGCAAGCCCCTCCCGCAGACGCCGCGCGTAGAGGTGGCTGCCGCCCGGTGCGTCCGGCCGGCGCGTTACCCGGCCTTCGCCGGCGTCGCCCCATTTGCGGGCGGCGTCGTGGACCGCAGCAAACGGATTCGCGGCCCCGATCACAAGGAAGCGCACGCCATGCGGATCGCCCGGCGTGAACCGCCTGACGAAGTGGAGCGGCGGATCATCGGGGAAGACAACATACCCGGGGAGCGAGCCCCACCAGTTGAAGAACTCGTCCCAGTTCTTGGGCTCATCCCGGCCCGTCAAAGGTGGCGGCCAGCTTCGGTGGTGGCTAGGGTCCGCGCGTAGCTCGCTTCCGCCCCAAGCACTCTTGACACCTCTTAGTGCCCTTCGGGTCGGCGGCGTGATCGGGATGGTACCCCACGCTTCGCCGTCGGTGGCTCAGACTTTCGCTGGCGGCTTACGGCAGGTGAGGTCGACGCCAGCCGTTGCAGGGCAGCTACTTCCCGAGATGCCAGAACAGGAGCAACAGGGACAAGAAGGAGTTAGACGAACTGCGGGGAGATTGTGCTACTCGTCGCGTTGGTGGCCGCCGCGCTGCTGCTCGCTTGTGGTGATAGGGGGCGATCCAACGGCCTGATATGGACCTCCATTTGCACCGGTGCCAACCACGCCTGTGGCGTGCGGGCGGACGGCAGCGTTGCCTGCCGGGGGGCGAATCGCTGGGGCGAAGCCGACCCACCGGCGTGATTCTCCCAGTGCGGGCAGCGCGCGCGTGGGTGCCTCCGCGGCCGATCGCAAGTAGCGCGGGCTGTCAGCGGAGGCCAGGGATCGTGTGTAGCGCGCCACCATGTCCTCCCACACCAGTTGCCACTGATTGCGAGCCGGGAACTCAGTAGGCTATTCGCCGCCACGTCGGGGCCGAATCTCAGAATGACCTGACCGTGCGCCGCGTCGGCGCCCGGATCAGTTCGGCTTTGGCCGCCGTGCGCGACCTTGGTCGGAGAGGCGCTCGGAGGCGGCCCAAGCGTCACCGCGTACGTGTCCACCGGAAAAGTGTGACTCGCGCAAACGGCGTACAATTGACGGCGTATTGGGCGCAGATTTACCGAAAGAGCGACTACAAGCCTGCAGGGCTGACGCGGCCGGAAAGGCGGCGTCGCAAACCTGTTAGAGCGGAAATCCGGGCGGGTTGTGGGCAGCGGCTCCTTCCAAGCTGGATGTCGCGGGTTCGAATCCCGTCCCCCGCTCCATACGAAACGCCTGCGCCAAGGATTCGCCGGTACTTTGCTGCCGGCGGACGGGAGCGTTCCACCCGCGTGCGCCGGGCTGCGATGCATCTCCGGGAGCACCGAACGATCACGACCGGCCGCTGGCGACCTAAACTGGCGAACTGGCGAGAGGGCTTCGCCTGGATTCGCGGCTGAGGGTGGATGCCATGCGCGTGATCAAGCGGCTGGGCTTCGTGGTGTTGGTCGGCGCGCTTCTCGCGGTGCTCGTACCCGCCGTGCGCGCCCTCGAGTGCGAGGGCGTCCCCCTCGACGGCGGCTGCCTCTTCACCATCACCGGCGGCGACACCGACGACCCCGACGACGGGTTCGCCGTGACCAATGCCGACGACGTGCCCCTCTGGGACTTCGCCCAAGAGCGCGACCTCCAGGCCATCGGCTATCCCATCAGCCAGCGCTGGGTCAACGGCCCCTTCACCCTCCAGGCCTTCCAGAAGGTCATCCTCCAGTGGGAGCCCGGCAAGCAGCGCATGAACTACTACAACACCCTCGACGTGCTGGCGAACCGCTACCCCGAGGTGGAGCTGCCCAACGTTCCCGCGCACCACGTACTGGAAGCGGACCGGGAGGCGACCTTCGGCACCATCATCCGCAACCACCTGGCGCTGCTGGACCAGAACGCGGCCATCAAGGCGCGGTTCCTGGCCGAGCCCGACTGGCTCAACCTCTACGGCCTGCCGATCCGCTACGAGGAGCGGGAGGTCAACGGCCACCCGCAGGGATTGCAGATGCTGCGGGCGCAGCGGACGGTGTTCGTGATCTGGAACGTGCCGGCGCCGGGGACGACGGTGGGCCGGGTGAACCTGCAGAACGTGCCGGACAAGGTGAAGAAGCTGAGCAACGTGATCATCCCGGACGCGGCCAAAGTCCCGGTCGCGGGACTGGCCGCGGCCGTTGCGGCTCTCGGCACTTCCGACGTGGCGCAGTGGCCGACGTCGTGCGTGGCGTTGAGCGACATTGTGGAACGCCACCTTGGCAACGGCCACAAGGTGGGCATTTACGAGCGGGTATTTGGCGAGCAGGCGGAGGGCGCGTGCCAGCTCGACCACCGCGAGCACGTATCCAGGGCGTTTACCTGGGCCCTGGCGGAATCGACGCCGCAAGGTCCTGGGACTGAAAGTTCATCCGCAGACCCTTCGCAGGAGGCGGGTGGATGGCCCGAAACGTGCGTGGAATTGAATGACATCGTTGAGAGCCACTTGGGGAATGACCCCAACGTCGGCATCTACCAGCGGACCTTTGGCGAGCACGCGGAGGCCGCCTGTCGCCAGGCTCGCGCTGACGACGTGCGCGCCGCCTTTGGATGGGCAGCGCCTTGCGATACACGGCAAACAGCAGTTGCGACAACATTTTACGACCTTGCACAGGTGGAGTCCTCGGTGCGGATGGTGTTGGTCAGACTTCCGTGGCTGGCCTGCCACGTCTACCCGTGGCTGGCGGATGGCGTTTCGGGACACGACTTTCGGTGGCTTGAATCGCTCATGAATCTCGCGCGGATAAATGAGAGCTTTGCCATGGAGGTTGCAAGCTATCCATGGTTCACCGACGGCGTCGATTCCTATCGAGAAGCCGAGTGGGGCGCGCTGCGAGATTTGACCAAAATCGCGGAGCAATATCCGGAGCTCCTCAGCGAAATCCGTGAGCTTTCGTGGATTACCGACCAAAGGCCCGACCCGACGTCCCAGGCGCTCTTGAGCCTAACGAGACTGGCCGAAAGTAGTGTTGAGCTAGCCATCCTTGCCGCAACTTCGCCGTGGATGACCGACGGCGTTGCCAGACACGAGTCGGGGGCAATGAGTGCCTTAGGCGAACTAGCCAAGCAAGACCTCGTGCTGACGAGACAGCTATTGGAATATACCCTTACACCCACTGTCTCGGCGATCGATGTACGTCTCCTAAGTACGATAGATCGCATGCGCACTTTTGACCCCCAGAGGTTTCATCTCCTCGCGCAGCAACCCTGGTACGTCGATGGCCTAGACGCCACCGAACGAGCTTTCATCGTTGGTATACCCGGGTTTGTGTCGGAGGAGTTCTTTCGGCATCCAGATAGTCGCTACTATCGATCGATAACAACGACACTTGCGCTAACTGGAGACGTCACGTTTTGGGCGTTCGACTTTCGGCCATTGCCGGAGGGAGAGGATGTATTGGAGATGGCCGCCGAGGCCGCGCGAGAACTCGAGCGGTTCATGGGGGTTCCACTTCCGATCGATAGCATAATCTTTAGGTTCGTCGACTATGAGCATTCTTTTCTCGGGTTTTCTGCGGCATTGGTTAACCAAGATATCGTCGTGGTCCGGGATTCCTATCCCAACGTTGATAGGTCCAACACGCAGCATCGTAGGCTGGTCTATCACGAAATGGCTCACCACTATTTCAATCACTTGGGTCCGTACTATACACGAAACCATGCATCGCCAAATTGGCTCGACGAGGGCGGCGCTAATTTCATGGAAGCATATATTGATGACCGTTTCGGATTCCAGCCCTTGCGAGCCAGACTCGACCAAGTTGCAACATCGGCACGCAGTAACTGCATGGAACGTGGGTTTGAGAACATCTTAAAGCTAACCGTACCTAGTCCTCCTGACCGGCAACGTTGGCAGTCTTGCCAATACATTCTTGGCGAGTACATGGTCTTGAGTCTGTATTTCGCAATTGGTGAACCCGGGCTCTCGGCGGCCTTACGGGAGGTGTACGTGACCGGGCACTTCTTCCATCCGTTTCCGCTAAGGCATTCACAGGGATATCCGTCGGACCTTCAGTTGTATCAGACCTTCCTCAAGCACACGCCGCCGGGCCGTGAGGATGCAGTCCGAGACGTGTACCGACGGATTCACGGCGGACCGTATATTCCGCCGGACAACTAGAGTCGGCCGCAAGTGGCGAGATCGGGATTCTCCAAGCGGGGGTGGGAAGAGACGAGCAAATGGGCAAGGACCGCTCGCACCTGTCGCGCGACTATCGACCGCGGGTTGTCACGGTTGTGACCGACGTGTTCATGAGCCTCACGGGCAGTGGCGGCCGCCGCGGCCGAAAGACGCCACCTCGCCGGGCATGTCGCGTTCACTAGGGTCCGTCGCTGGCCCGGCTTCTTCTCGGTTGCCCCGGGGCGATCGGCGCTGACTGCGCACGGAAACCTCAGTTGGCGACTCGCGACCACATCGGGGAAGTACCTCAGAACGACCTGATACTGCGGTGCGGCGCCGCCGGGATCAGTTCGGCCATAGCCGGCGTGCGTGACCTTGGTCTGAGAGGCGGCTCGGAGGCGGTGCAGGCGTCACCGCGAAAGTGCCCACCGGCAAAGGTTAGCTCGCGCAATAGGCGTATAAATGCCTGCGTATTGGAAGCAGATGTGATGGCAAAGTGGTTACAAGCCTGCAGGGCTGGGGTGGCCGGAAGAGCGGCCTCGCACGTTCGCTAGCGCGGAAACCGCAGGTCGGTCCGCGGGCCATAGCCGAACGACTGCTTGAATTGTTCGACAGTCTCGCCGCTTCGTTGATTCACTCGTTCCCGACCTCACGCTGCATCGCGGCATCCGCCTGCCTGCATGCAACGATCGGCCGAACCCGGGCGGCTATCCGAACCCGGTCCGAGTCGAACTCAGGCGAACTCGCTCAGTCGCACGGTGCGGCCTTCCTCGCTGCTTCTGACGGCGGCGAAGGCGATCTTGATCGAGTTCAGGTTGTCGCGGCCGGAGGTCAGGGGCTCGCGGCCTTCCATTACCGCATGCATCATCTCGGCCATGCTGCCGCCAAAGGCGTCCGGGAACCACCGGCCCTCGATTGGAAAACGTACACGGCGGTCCGGCTCATCCTTGCGGGAGACCTCCACCCACTTCGGCGTACCCACGATCGAGCCTTCTACCCCATCCACATACCAGGTGTCGGAGTGCGCCGCCGGGCTGGGCACGATGTTGTCGAAGTGCTCCGTGCACAACAGGTCGCCGCCGTCGAAGTGCATGAGCAGCGAGTGGCACAGCGGTGAGACCGCGCGCTGACCCGGCACCAGCGCGGTCGCGCAACTCACGGCGTCGGGCGTACGCCCGCTGAAGTAGCGAGCCAGATCGATGTAGTGGACGCCGTGGTCCAAGATATTGAAGTCCCGCAGGTGCCGCCACCAGCGGTCTGGATGGTCCTGCCAGGACCGCCGCACGTGGGCCACGCTGTAAAGCGGGCCGCAGACGCCGCGGTCGATCAGCACCTTGATCGCGCGATGGGCGGGCGCCCAACGCGCCTGCTGGTTGATCATCAGCGGCACACCCGCCCGCTCGGCGCTTTGGATCATCCGCTTGGCGGACGCCCAATCCATGGCGAACGGCTTCTGCGAGAAGATCGGCTTGCCCGCTGCCGCGATCTCGGGGAGAACCTCCGGTCGCACGTTGGCGTGCACGGCCAAGTCCACCACCTCGACCTCTGGATCGTCCAGCAGCACGGCCAGGTTCGTGCCGCCCCGTGGGATGCCCCAGCGGCCGCGAGTCGATTCGACCGCTTGGGGATCGACGTCCATGCAGGCGACCACTTCGTAGCCGAAGTTGCGGTAGGCAGGTAGGTGGGACGAATTGGCGATGGCACCGCAGCCCACGAGGCCGATCTTGAGCCGCCGCCCGGCCGGCGGCTTGGGGGAATAGTCTTCAGGCTTCAGGTCCAGCTCGTCGAGACGCATACCAAGCCACCGTCAGGTGCGGCACAACTCTGCGTACCTTGCCACGCCGGCGAGTAAGGCAGACACACGTGATATGGCAAGGACCGGTCAAGTCCACGGTCGCGGGAGGATCTGCCGTGATCGCGCGGGGCATGTGGCACGCGGAGCAGCGGCGGGACCCGATGCAACTTCGCCGAAGGCATGGACATGCGGTTTAGTCCTTCTTCAAACGACACGCAGCGCTGCCCGGGCGCCACCCTAGAGACGCGCGGATGGCCCGTGAGGCCATGCGACGCAGGAGCTCGGGCGTGAAAGGGTGTTTGCCTACCGATTCTGAGATGCCTACGCTGGCAGAGTGATTGTTGGCACCCGAACTTTGTGCTGAAGGTGAGGTTGGCGCCTGTGAGGGGCGGCCCAACAGTCTTGGGCCGAGGCAGCGCCGGCATCGCCCCGGACGGTCGGCGGCGCTGGCGGCGCTGGGCCTGCTGAGCGTGGCGGTCATCGGCGGTGAGGAGCCGGTGGGGGCGCAGGAGGCGGACAGCGCCGGAGTCGGCATCAGCCTCAGCGACCTGAGCGACTATCCCACGCACCTGACCGTGGACGGCTTCATGGTGGATCTGACCAATCTCACCGCGACCGAGGAATACCAGGTCACGGTGTCAAGCGACAGCGCCGGTCTGGGGATCGGCGGGTGCGGCACGGCATTGCAGACGGAGACGGTGACGGGGGTGGCGGCGCGGGAGCTGCGGTTCCTGGTGTACGCCTGTGCGGTGGGTGAGGCGACGGTGACGGCGGAGGTGCGGCGGACGGGAGCCAGCAGCCCTGAGGCGTCGATCAGCCAGCGGCTGACGGTGGAGGCGATCCCCGAGAATGCGATTGGGGCCAGGGGGCAGCGGGTGCGGGCGCCGGCGGCGGGGGCGGTGCCGAAGGTGGGCACGCCCGGAAGCGTGCCGAATGCGTACTTCAGCCATAAGTATTTAACCTCGGTGCGCGCGAACTGGGGCATTCCGAGCGACGGGGGGACGCCGCTGACGGGCTTCGGGGTGCTGTTCTGGCAGGCGGGCAATCCGGACCATCCCGGCTATGCCAACCCGCTGGTGTTGGGATCCGATGTGCGGAGTCGTAACTTTCCCAACCTGCAGCCTGGCACGACCTACAACTTCCAGATCCACGCCTGCAACGGCCCGGACAGCTGCGGGATCTGGACCGTGCCGATCGTGGAGGTGACGACATTGCCGACGGCCACGCCGACGCCGACGCCAACCCCAACGGCGGGGCCAGACCCCGTTGTGGCGGCCACACCGGGGCCGGTGCGCGATCTGGAGATTACGGGTGTTGGGGACGGGAAGCTGACCGTGGACTGGGAGGCTCCCAATAATGTCGGCGTCCCGCCGGTGACGCGATATCGGCTGCATCGCGCACAGCATTCCAGCGATACATGGACGAGTGTCCCGGACATCGCGGCCGCCACCACGCATGCCAGCGTCTCTGGGCTCACCAATGGCACCAAGTACGACGTGCGCGTCCAGGCCTGCAGTGGAGATGCCGGCGACGATTGCGGCGCATGGGTGGCGCCGGTCTGCGGTGTGCCGGGCACCAACACCACCCCGGAGAATGTGGTCATTGCTAGCGTTGCCAGTGGGATTCGCAGTCTGAACGTGACCTGGGAAGCGCCGGACTGCGTCTCGAAGTTGACGCACTACGCCGTGCAGACGACCGAAGACTCAACCGCGCCGTCCGGTCCGACGTGGCTTCCCGATGACGATGCCAAGAATGTCGTCGGCCAGACTTTCACACGCCTCGACCTTCTGGACGTTGGCACGACCTATTTGGTGCGGTTGAGAGCCTGCAACGCCAGCAACTGCAGCAGTTGGTCCACCGCAGAAAGCGGCACTCCCTCGGGCACCCCGTTGCCCGCGCCGCAGAACCTCGACGTGAAGCCGTTACCGCAGCGCAGGGCGCTCTTGACCTGGAGCACGATCGTGAACGCCACCCACTATGTCGTGGAAGTGCAATTGCCGGGATCGAGTCAATGGGCACCTCCTGATCGCGGGATTCCAACGAGTGGCACGGTGACGAGACCCGATCCTGCCAGCCCGATTCCCACGGAATACGAGATTGACCTAGATGCCGTGGTCTCGCTGGGTAAAGCGAAACGCGGTCTCGCGGACGAGTCGCATTTCAGATTCCAGGTGAAAGCCAGGTCTCCCAACTTTGCCGAGAGCCCCGCCAGCGAGACCGTCATCATCATCGACACGCCGATCGTCCGGGCCAATGGTGACAATCGCGATGCAAATAGAATGGCAAGAGACGGGAAGGTAGTTGTTACCTGGAAGCCAATTGAGCAGGTCATCTCCCGCTTCCCAGCCGGCGGCAGCTATCGTCCGCGCTATCGTCGATCTGACGGCGATCATTCCAGTCTTAGCTGGACGCTTAGCGACTTCAGGGCGTACCAGACCGATAACGTTACCGTTGATGCGACAGAGGCAACGATCAGGCAGCTATTGCTCGAACAAGTATATGGTATCCAGCTCAATTACGATAGTGATGGATCCGGACCAGGGCCAATTGATGTCTTCTCGGCACGAGACGCCTACGTTTGGCCATCGCGTACGTCGCCAGCCGACGGCGACCGAGTAGCGAATATGCCCGCCGTCAATCGTCTTAATGACAGTACGTACACCTATCGTATTTGCACCGATACATTTGCCGCTATTGGCGAGACCCGGAAGGACGAATGGGTGCACCTCATCGACCACGCCTTTGATCGATGGGAAGAAATGTTGGCCGGTCTTGTCACGATCACGCGTCTCGATAAAACCGCTAATCCGTGTGTGTCATATGATGAACTGGCATCACAATGGACTGAGATCATTAGGGAAAGATGGGCCGAAGTTAAAGCCGAAGTGAGATTGATGTATCCGCACTACAATGACGATCAGATCAGCGATCAGGTCAGGCCAATAGTAACAGCGTATATAGATCAGATAGTAGCATTCATGCTCCCAGTGAGACCGATAGACAACCCCGATCACTGGCGAGAGCTATTCGAGTTTCGAACTCGCATCGGCCACACGATTGCTGCTGACAAGGTGATAAATGAAATCAAGCTTTTCGATGACACACAGGGGGATATCAAGTATTTCATCGATCGGGTCGTGTTCTCAAATCTTGCGGAATCGCTCAGGCAGGGCTGCTGGCTAAATGAACGCGATTCGATTGAAGACAGCGATGTCCTGATGTGTACTGAATCGAATTGGTGGATTGTACCTCCACTCGAGAGGATATGGTCCAGTGACATTCTCATCCGACATAGCAAATTTATGGATGAAGAATTGGATGTGGCTACCGAAGAGTCACGTATGAATAAATGTGGTGGAAACTCTGGTGATGATGACAACAGTGCGTATGCTTCGTTTATACATGAAATAGGTCATGTTCTAGGAGTAGGACACGGAAGGGAAGGAGATAAATTCGAACGCGGTCATCCTGCACGTGATGTGGTGGATTCGGTGATGACCTACGAGACAGTGCCTAAATGCGCGCCCTATCCCCTGGATCTGATGCTAATCAATGCGCTGTATCAAACCAAAGAGTGAGGTACGGGGGGAAGTGTTAGTAATAGGAACTGAGAAACTTCGAATCAGTTGGCTGGCCGTGGTGGCGGGGCTGGTACTGGCGGGCTGTGGTGGGGAGGTGCGGTACCCCCAATTCATACGGACGTCAGCGTGCAGCGTTGCCCATGATTCGATTTATTGGCCTCCGCACACGAACATCGTGTCGTGGCATCCCGACGGCTCGGCAGTCTTTTTCAGCGTTAGCGCTCCAGCCGCTGCGATCTATCGAGTTGCGTCGGATGGGTCCCAACTGAGGCAGATCGCCGAAACGGGACCGCCGGATGAGAATGAGGTCGGGCCGGCGACCAGCTTTAGCCTTTCCCCCGCTGGGTGGCATCTGGTCTACGCCTCCTGCGCTAATGAGACTTCGAGCAACCGCATCGAGGCGCCGCCTGGCGTCCGAGTCGAGGGGGCGCCTCCGCCGTCCTCCCAATATGATCCAGAGCTTGAGCGTGTGACAACCGAGGGCACGCACGCCAAACGGTTGACTGAGAACGACGTGGTTGACGGCTACCCGGACTGGTCACCGGATGGCACGCGGATCGCGTTTCTCTCCAATCGGCGGGCATCCTCGGGCCTTTACCTTCACACGATGGGGGTTGATGGTTCGGACGTGCGGTTCTTGGACGATCCCGCGTGGCTTAGCACTCCGTCCGCGGCCCAGTATCCGCCCCAATGGTCGCCAGACAGCCAGCGCCTGGCTTTCCTCGGCAGCGACGGGCTTCGGCGCCACGCCATCTACACCATCGATGCAGACGGCGCAAACAGGGAGTGGGTTACCGACGCGGTGAGCGGGCCATCGTGGTCGCCCGACGGGCAACGGCTGGCGTTTGCCAAGCCCGATGGTAACGAGGTGGCACTCTACACCATCGCGGCGGATGGCTCGGACGCCCAGCGAGTGACGAGGATCACGGGCTGGCGCCCGCGGTACGGTGAGGCAGACCCCACCCAGGCGTGGATCGGGACTGTTGCCTGGTCGCCGAGCGGCAAGCACATCTTGCACACGTGCGGTCCGGCGATCTGCGTTGTTGACCTCGAGGAAGCACTGGTGCGCGAGATGCCGTTGGCGGCGCACTCCCGCGAGGAGCCGGCGGTGGGGGCGTGGTCGCCCGACGGCTCCCGCCTTGCGGTGGTGGATACCGGCCCTCCCACCCTCAACCGCAACTCCACCCCGGTCTTGCGCACCATGGCGCCCGACGGCTCTGAGGTGCGGACACTGGTGGTGCAGGACAAGGAGGGCCGTCTCCAAAGCGCGGCCGACTTACGACAAACCGACATCGCCGGCTGCGCTGCGGGGACGGCCGTCCCCAATCCGGCGGCTCATTCCGACCTGGTGCGCGACTGTGAAACGCTGCTGCGGGCGCGGGATGCGCTACGTGGAACCGCCGGGCTAAATTGGACCTCCAACCGCCTCCTCGACAGGTGGGAGGGCGTGGTCGTCAGCGGGTGGCCGCGGCGACTCATCGCGATCTCCCTCAACGGGCGCGGCTTGACCGGGGAGATTCCACCGGAGTTGGCTGAACTCACGCACCTGCGGCGGCTGGAGTTGAGTGGGAACCGGCTGGGCGGCGCAATCCCGCCCGAGGTGGGCCAGTTGACACGGCTTGCGCGCTTGGACCTATCCGACAACTCGCTGACTGGAGGCATTCCGCCTGAGCTGGGTCAGTTGACGCAGCTTGCTCGGCAGGACCTTCGGGAGAACGAGTTGTCGGGTCCGATTCCGGCGGAGCTGGGCCAACTGGCCAATCTGGAGGAGTTGCAGCTCGGCGGCAATGAACTGACCGGCTGTATCCCGGCAGCATTGCAGCAGGTTTCAAAGAACGATCTCGGTAGCCTCGGGTTGCCGGCCTGCGAGCAAGAGTGATGCGTCGCCCAGTCCGGGGCAGTGCCCAATTGGGCGCCGCGCGGGGTATTCGCCGGCGGGTAGCTCGCGCCGGGTTGGTCGGACTCCTGGGGATATCCATGTTGCTGGTGATGGCGGGCTGCGCCGACCGTGCAACGGGCCGTGGAGACTGGTCGTCGCCCCCAGCGCCTGCGTCGGCACCTGGGGCGGGGCCAGTGCGAGTTCAAGATCGCATTGCTGCGAGTGAGGCTACGCCTCCGGCCGACCCTTACTCCGGCTCCCCGACATCCCGTGAACACACCGTTTCCGAGCTTATCAGCGCTGGCGCAAGTCGCGGGCTGCGTACCGCCAATGCAACTGATCAGTCTCACGGCGGCGCCAGCGTTGAACGGTCGATCGAGATCCGCGGCGCGGCGACGGTGGAGGAGGTGTTGGAGCAGGGGCTGGGGCTCGCGGGCGCGTCACCGGTGCACCTGGCGGTGCGGGGAACGGCGGAGGCCGACACGGTGCGGTGCGCGTGGCGAGGGATCGCGCAGACGGCGGCCCAGCGAGAGCGTGACATTCGCTTCTGGCTGCGGCTGGGGACGGATGACGAGATTCCGCCTGTGGCGCTCTTGGAGATTCTGTTCACGGTCATTCTCAATAACGTGAACCCCGAGTACCGGGAGACGGCGAAGGCCAACTTCCTGGCGATCGCGCGAGGCGGGTTGTCGGAGGAGTACCTGTTCCTGACGTGCTTCGCGGACTACGCGGTGACGTCGTACGTGCTGGGCACGGGGACGACGCCGGGGACGGTGACGGTGGCGTACGACAACCGGGGCGAGGCCTGGTCGTACGAGCTGTACCGGCGGGAGCACGACGCGGGGACGTACGGCAGTGATGCGTTGCAGACGCGGGGCGACTACGAGGCCTCGCTGCAGGACCTCGTGGTGGCGGCGGAGGAAGCGTTGGCGGCCGAGATCGGGGGCCGGGAGCGGATCGTGTTCCTGGCGCCGATGGGCGCGCACCACGCGATTGCCTTCGAAGCGTGGCAGGCGGTGGCGCACTGGGACGTGGAGACGGTGGACGGCACGGTCAACGCGGTGCGGGTGGGAGCGCCCGAGGGCGACCCGGAGCACACGCAAACGCTGGCGAACCTGACCAGCCGGATTACTACCGCCGCAGCCAGCGACGCGCACGCGACGACGCGCATCGCCAACGTCACCGGCCTGCAAGCGCACTACCGCACCATGGGCGCCTACGGCGACATCACGCCGGGGGACGGGCAGACGACCACCTTCACGCCGGCGCAGCCGCCGGCGGCGCCGACGTGTACCAACGGCACGGCGGTGACGACGCCCAACGACAACCGGGGCTTGGTGCAAGACTGCGAGACGCTGCTGGCGGCGAAGGACGGGTTGCGCGGCACGGCCACGCTGGACTGGGCCACGAGCACGGCCGTGAGCAGCTGGGAAGGGATCACCACCGGCGGCACGCCGAGCCGGGTGACATTCGCGTTCCCAGACGGGCATCCATAAGCCATAATCAATCACCATCCGCCGACTCGGTTCCCAACGAGGCAGGGTCACATGGCAACGGTTTCCCCGAACGTGGCGCAAGTTCCGCGGCTTACGTCCGATCAGATCGCTCAGTTCAAGCGCGATGGCTTCCTGGTGCTGCCGGCGGTGCTCGATCCCGAGCTCTGCCGCCAGACCCGTGAGCAGATGTGGGAGTTGATTGCGGAGTATCGCCCCAGCATGAAGCGGGACGACCCCGCCACCTGGCTGCCGTTCTCTGATGAGGAGAAGGCGAGCCAGCAGCGGCCCGAGGGCGGCGGCGATCCGTATTTCGGCGGTGGCGGGCACCGTCTCTACGTGCGTAACGGGGCCGAAGAGCTGCTGCTCGACCTGGCGCCCCGCGCGGTGTGGGACATCGCCGAGCAGCTGCTGGGCAAGGGCGAGGTCGTGTGGCCCGGCGGCCTTGACGAGACCAACACCACCGTCGGCCCGGCTCTCTTGACCGAAGACACGATTACGAGCATGCAGGTCCACCTGGGTCCCGAGGCCGAGAATTGGCTCGGCAAGGCCACGCGCAAGACCGAGCGGGTGCGGTTGCCAAAGACCGGTCCCGTCTGGGCCACCGCACAGGGATCGCGCGGTCTCTACTGCACGCTGCCGAACAGCCCGGGTGGCCGCGTCAATAAATATCCGTATGCCAAGGTCCAGCCGAGTCCGAAGTACCCCTCGGCCCACGCGGCGGAGGGCATGTATGAGAGCCGGCGGCGGCTCCAGATCGCGGCCTACTACGACGACCTGCCGCTCGGCGCGGGCGGCCTGCACCTGTGGCCCGGCAGCCACCGGCGAATCTGGGACCAGTGGTCCGCGATGCACCGCGGCGACATTCCGTCCAATAGCGACTGGCTGAGCCTGCGGCATTCCGCCGGTAAGTTCGACGGCTACGTCACGCCGCCGATCTCGGAGATCAAGGACGACACTCCGCCCACGGATACCCACGGACCCTGCGGCTCCGTGGTTCTGTGGCACGCCAACATGCTGCACATGGCGGGACAGAACGCCAGCAGCGACGTCATCCGTCAGGCCACGATCTACGCCTATGACAAGACCGAGGAGTCCATGCCGGACGAGGTCGCGCTGGCCTACCCGGACGGCGACATGTGGCGCGACTGGTCCGACCAAGTGCGCGCGATCGAACCGGCAAGCTAGAGCGGCCGTCGTGAGGACGCAGGCCACCCGAGGCGGTGGCCTGCGTCGCCGTCTGGGCGGTGCACGTCGGACCGGTAGCCCATGACGGTGACGACGTTCCTGGGAGACGAAAGCCCGCGGCAACGGCCGGCGTTTGCCGCGCGCCCGGTCGTGATGGGCACGCGCGGCGTGGTGACCTCGGGCCACTATCTGGCCACGGCCGCCGGCTTCCGCATCATGGAGCAGGGCGGCAATGCCATCGACGCCGCCGCGGCGATGTGCTTTTGCCTGAACCTGCTTGAGCCGCAGAGCAACGGGCTGGCCGGCGAAGTGCCGACGCTGATCTACTCGGCGCGGGAACGCAAGGTCCACGCGCTGAGCGGCATGGGCTGGTCGCCGCAAGCCTTCACCATCGACTGGTGCCGGGAGCACGGCATCGACCTGATTCCGGGCGACGGCTATCTGCCGGCGTGCGTGCCCGCCGTGGTCGGCACCTGGGCGGCGGCCGTGGCGCGCTTCGGGACCATGAGCTTCGGCGAAATTCTCCAGCCCGCCATCGAGCTTGCCGAGAACGGCTACCCCGTCTACCAGGGGCTGCACGACGCCCTGGCGAACAACCAAGCCAAGTACACCGAGCTCTATCCCAGTACCGGTGAGGTCTACTTGCCCTCGGGACAGGCCCCCGATGTCGGCGCCCTGCATCGCAATCCCGCCTGGGCCGAAACCTTGCGAATCCTATGCCGCGCCGAGCACGCGTCCGCGCCCGGCGGACGCGTGGCCGGAATCGAGGCCGCGCGCGACGCGTTCTACAAGGGCGAGATCGCCGAGCGCATCATCGACTTCATCACTGCCAACCCGGTCGAAGACGCAAGCGGAGCGGCTCACGCCGGCCTGCTGACCTATGAAGACTTCACCGAATGGGAGGCAGACTTCGAAGAGCCTGTCGGCCTGAACTACCACGGCCTGGATGTCTTCAAGTGCTCCAGCTGGACCCAAGGCCCGGTGTTCTTGCAGCAGCTTTCGCTGCTGGCAGAGTTCGATCTGGCGGCGATGGGCCACAACTCGGCGGAGTACCTGCACACGGTGACCGAGTGCGCCAAGCTGGCCTTCGCCGACCGCGAGGCCTACTACGGCGACCCTCGCTTCGACGACGTGCCGTTCGATCAGCTGCTCTCGAAGGACTATGCCGCCCAGCGCTGCGGGCTGGTTGGTGAGCAGGCGTCCCTCGAGATGCGGCCTGGCGATCTCGGGGACGGCGTACCGGCATATGCCACGGTCGACGTGGCCGAGGACAACCGCCGGGCGCTGCAGTTGGAGGCCCGCGAGGTTCGCGACCTTGGCCTCGGCCACGCCCATTTGGGCGACACCACCCACCTGGACGCCGTGGACCGCGAGGGCAACATGGTGGCGGCCACTCCGAGCGGCGGCTGGCTGGGCACGTCGCCGGTGATCCGCGGGCTGGGGTTTCCGATTGGCACGCGCGGACAGATGTTCTATCTCAACCCGGCGCGGCCCAACGCACTGGCCCCGCGCAAGCGGCCTCGCGCCACGCTCACGCCGTCGCTGGTGATGCGCGACGGCGAGCCGTTCATGGTCTTCGGCACGCCGGGCGGCGACAGCCAGGACCAGTGGATGCTGCAGTTCTTCCTCAACCGCACCCACTTCGGCATGAGCCTGCAAGAAGCGCTGGACGCGCCCACGGTGCACTCGGTGCACTTCCCGTCGTCCTTCTACCCGCGCTCCGCCTACCCGGGACGCGTGGTGGCCGAGGGCCGCATCGGCAGCGACATCGTGGCTGAGCTCGAAAGCCGTGGCCACGAGATGGAAATCACCGGCGACTGGGCCAACGGCAAGCCGATGGGCATCCAATATGGAGGCCCGAATGGCGTCATCGCGGGCGCGGTTTCCTCAAAGGGCACTATCGGCTACGCGCTGGGCTGGTGATAACGCTGCCCTCTGATCCCCTGTCCCTCGAGGAGGGCTCTGCACAAATATGGATTTGTAGGGGTGCCCCTTGTGGGCGCCCGCTCCACCGGTGACCAGGGCAGCCACAAGGGCTGCCCCTACAGTGATTGACGGTTGCGCAAGAGTCTCTCGATGGGAGAGAGATAGGGTGAGGGTGTCAGCTGCCGATCTCATCTGGCACGACGCGATCCGCTCCCCAATTCAGACCGCCCACGCAGGGATAGGAGTGCTGTGCCGAGCGCATGGATCAGCCCCCGGTCCGGCGGGCGGCGGTGAGCAACTCCAGCAGCCGCTCGCGCGCGGCGTGCTGCATGGCCACGCGCGTGGACAGCTCGATCCGGCCCGGTGTCTCGGTGGTCATGCCCGACCGCATGCCCCGCGAGTACAGATAGAACGGCAGCGGCCACTCGCCGTCCTCCATGTACTCCTGAAACGCCTCCTCCCGCGTTCGGCCTTCGCCGACCGAGATCAGGCCGGCGGCGACCGGCGTCTCGTCGACTTCTGACTTGCCGGTCACCGGCCCACGCCGGGCTACCGCCTGGACGATTTCGGGATGCCACGCGCGGTCTTCGAGAAAGGCGTAGACGTAGAACCCGTCTTCCTCGGGGTCCTCATGAGCGTCGATGAAGGCGTCGAACGCGTCGTCCTTGACCATGGCCCGCAGCGTGCGCACTTCCGGCACCTCGTCGCGGTCGTAGCGACGGTTGATGTCGATGCCGTCGGCGTTCTCGCGGGTCCCAAGCGTGAAGCCGGTGGGATTCACACAGGGGAAAACGCTGAACGCGATGGCCGGGTGGTCGGCCCAGCCTCGCCCTTCCAGGAATTCCAGCACCGATATCACGCCGGCGGGCTCGTCGCCGTGGACGCCGCCAAACAGCCCCACGTGTGCGAGCGCCGGAACCCGCGGGACCACGTCCACGCGCAGCAGGTCGAGGCCAAGCTCGACGACCGGGTGTCGCGTCAGCCTGAGTTCCGGCGCGTCGGATGCCGCGACGACCCGCGCGACGATCTCGTCATAGCTTGCTGGCGGCTGCATTGATTCCTCTCGGCGGCGGCCTCGAAGCCTAACTGTTGCGCCCGCGAGACTCGGTTACAAAAATTCCCCTGCGGGAGATGCGGACCCCTTCGTGGTGAGCCTGTCGAACCACGCCCTTCGATAAACTCGCAGTCCGCTCCGCGGCCCTGCCCGCGCTACGTCGATTCCGGCTGCGTGAGCCCGAATCCGGCGCCCTGCGGATCGATCAGGAAGGCAATGCGTCCCACCATGGCGATGTCCATGGGTGGCAGGGCCACGTGGGCGCCGTTGGCACCCGCCTGCGCCACCGCGGCGTCCAGGTCCGTGACCTGGAAGTAGACGCTCCAGTGCGCCGGAATGTCCCGCTCGCGCAGGTGCTCCGGCATTGCCATGGTGCCGGCCACGCCCATCCCGTCGGAAAGAAAAATGGTGTACCCGCCGCCCTGGTCCAGCGTCATCGACTCGGACTCCATGCCCAGCAACTCCGTATAGAACGCGGCGACTGCGTCGGGATCGTTGGCCAACAGCTCGCACCAGTGGAGCGTGTTCGGCTCGGACTTGACCCCGGCCCCGATGTGCTGCTTGGCCTGCCAGAACGCCACGTGCGCGCCCGCGGGGTCGCTGATGATGCTCATGCGCCCGGCGTCGAAGACATCGAAGGGCGGCGCCCCAACGGTGCCGCCCAGACTGGGAACGCGCGCTGCGATGGCGTCCACGTCGTCCACGGCGATGTGGATCATTCAATGGGGCGGGATGCCTGCCTGACGCTGATCCTCCGGCTGCTCGTACATCCCACCCACGAAGACGCCACCCGTCATGGCCATCGAGTAGAAGACGTCGCCGGTCTCGTCGATCGGGCTGTCCTCGTAGTCCCACCCGAACAACTCCGCGTAGAACGCCTTGGCCGCCGCTTGATCCGTGGTGGCCAACTCGACCCAGCACGGGGTGCCCTGCGTATGGCTGGTGAACTTCATCGGCTGTTCGCGGTCCTTTCCTCGCCGGGGATTCGCTGCACGAAGCATCGCGGAGGTACACGACGAGCGCGGTAGTGAAACCCACCGGCGGCAGACGTACCAAGGAACTGCCTAGCAGGCACGATTCCCAACTCTGCCGGGCCCCTTACCAGACCGTCTCTATCCGAGGCGAAGAGGTGAGGGTCTCGTCGCGGGTCAGCACCGGAGCGTCGCGGGCTTCCGACTCCGCGGCGATCAGCCGGTCGTGCATCTCCGGAACCTCGGGGAAGCGGTCAAGTCTTTCAAGCTGCGTCCGGCCCAGATCCGACAGCTCGATCCCGCCCACGGAGTCCAACGCAGCCAGCAGGCTGGAGGGAGCGAAGGGTTGGCCCAGCTTTACCGACAGGTAATAGAACTCGGCCACGGCGATGGCGGGAACGACGATGGTTGCGTTGCCCGTCTCGGCTAGCCGGAAAACGGCAGTTGCGGCGGCGGTGAGACGCTTAGGCGACTTGAGATACCACCAAAGGGCATGGGTATCGACGACGAACCGGAATCGAGCATCCATCACCGTTTCGTCCCGCCTGACGCCGGCGCCCGAGGCTCCCATATCGCCTTGATGTCCCGAAAGTCTTCGTAGGTCGCGTCCGGAAGATCGGCCAGGGCGCCCCGCAGCGAAGCGAGCGACGGCTTGTCGTTGGTGGGGTGCTCGACGGGTATGAGTCTGCCGCACGGTTCTCCGCGGCGGGTGATGATCACCTCTTCGCCATCCTCAAGGTCTCTGAGCACCTCGCTGACCCTGGCCTTGAAATCCCTAATGCCGTATGTGGTCACGTCATGCACCCTCAAGTGGTTATCTGCGTGAAACAAGGTGACTATATGGTACTGCGCGGCAAACGGACGGCAAGGAACCCGAAGTCCGCTCTCAGTGATCCGCGAGCGCCGACTGTCTGCCTGCCCCGTCGTCACCGCAAGCCGCGGGGCGGCGGCCTGGTCGCTAGCTGCTTTGGTTCCGGTGCTCCCGCGCATCCTGTCCCCACGGAAGCGCAAGCGGGATTCTCGACGTGGGCACTGCACGCAAGTAGTCATACGTGGCGCCGCTCCCGCCCCTTCGTCATTCCCGCGCACTCGGGAATCCAGCCCCGGCCCGCCTGCGAACGAACGAAGCGACAAGCTCAGGCGCCCGCGACGCTCGGCCTCTCGACGGGCCCGCCAGCCTAGTGCCGCGGCGGCGGCCTCCGTGCCCAGCCCCGCATACCGACCGAGCGACAAGCCATCGGCCGTGAAGCAACCACCGGAGTATGCAGAGCACTCTGTTTGACAAAGTACTCGGCTTCGCATACCTTCGCGCTGTCGTACTCCTGGAGTGCCTGCCATGAATGTCAGCCGAATCGATGCCGAAGCGGCCTTGCAAGATGTGGATTCCGCCAGAAGGCAAAGCCGGACCCACGTCGGATATCAGTTTGGAAGCCTCGCCCTTCTGCTGTGGGGCGCGCTTTGGATCGTCGCCGGGGTCATCAGTGCGGTGTGGCCCGACGGTGCCGGCGCCGGATGGCTTGTCGTCGACCTCATCGGCACCGCTGCCATGGGGTACTTGGTCTTGCGAAACGCCCGGCGCTTCTCCAGCTACGGAGCATCCGGCGTCTTCAGACCCTCCGCCCAAGCCATCCGCTTTGTCGTCACTGCCGTTGTTTTGGGCGCATTTGGAGCCATGGTCGGCCTCATTTTCCGACCCACGTCAGCCACCGAGATCATGGCCTTCATCACCATCATGGTAGCGGCGATCTACATGGTTGCCGGACTGTGGGCCGGCCTCCGCTTGTTCGCGATAGGCGCGGTGCTGGCCGCGCTTGTTGTCAGCGCCTTTTTCATCGCGCCGGTCCAGCTCCCGCTCATCGTCTCCTTCCTGGGAGGCAGCGCGCTCATCTTGGGCGGTCTTTGGATGCGCTGGGCTTAAGTGAACGCACCCAATGAGGTCATCCACCAGACCACGCGTCTCCGAATCATGTCCGCCCTGCACGCCTTGCCACCGCGCCAGCTGTTGGGATTCCGGCCGCTGCGGCAAATCACCGGCGCCACCGACGGCAACTTGGGATCGCATCTGACCACCCTTGAGAAGGCGGGCTACGTGAAGATCGTCAAGGACTTCGTGGGCCGAAAGCCCCGCACCCGAGTCGGGATCACTGCCCAGGGACGGCGTGCCTTCCAAGACCATGTCCGCTACTTGCGCGCCATCCTGGACGGTTGTCCCGACAACTCCTGACAACCTTCCCGGAATCGGCAACCACTGCTCGCCTGCGGACGAACCGGACGCGCCTCTCAGACGCCGGCGTCGATCGGCTTCTCCGGGAGCTCGCCAGCCAGCTGCGGAGGCAGCAACGCCGCAAGACGGCTTGGCACGAAGGTCTCATCCGATTGCTGCACCGCGTCCACGGACCACCAGCGATGCTCGCGAAACTCTTCGAGCTCCGGTCCTTCCATGTGGCGCGCGGTTGTTCGAAGCTGCTCAGTGCGCCCGAGGAAATAGCGCTCCCGCCAGTCGTACCAGCGCCCGTGCCACTGCGCTAGGTGCCGCCGATGCCAGACGCAAGCTCCGACGCTGATGTCGACAATGCCCGTCTCCTCGGCGCACTCGCGGCTGGCGGCTTGCTCACCGGTCTCGCCCGGCTCGATCAAGCCACCGGGCATGTGCCAGAACGATTCGAGACCTTGATCGGGTCCGACGGTGACCGTCGCCCGGATCAGCATCACGCGATCGCGCGGGTCTAGCAGAATCACGCGCGCTGTCGGTCGCACAAACGGGTCGTCGCGGTCGCCCAAGGGCATGGGGCGGTGAACCGGTCCTCAGTCTGTCCGCGCACAGGTAGGCAGGATCTCGACCGTCACCGGGGCGTCGGCGACCCTCACCGCAGCTCGCGTTCGGCGCGCACAACCTCGGCCGGAGACTCGGCAAGCTCCGGGCGATCCCGCCCGGCGATGCGCGCAAGGATCACCTCAACCGGCGGCACCGACAGCGCCTGCTCCAATTTGCGCAGCAGATAGTCCGAGAGGCTCAGCCCGGCGCGGGCGGCGCGCGTCTTGGCCTCCCGATACACGTCGTCCGGGACGTTCCGGACCTGAATCGTCTTGGGCATTTGGCTGATATTCACATATATCCTCAACATACGAAGTCGCGCCTCTGACGGCGTCGCGTCCAGCGTCCAATCCGACGCACCTGACCTCACGGCCCGACTTGCTGCGGCTGCGCATGGGGTATCCGTCGCGCGGCAAAGGCGGCAACGGTCCGGGTACCTTTGAGGATTCTGCGGCGGACGCCGCCGCACTGAGCACAGGGACAGCCAAGCGTGGGCAAGCAGGGCATCCGCGCGCAACGGGGGATTGAGTTCTCGCCGTGACCCTCGACGACATCGTCGACCACATCCGCCCGGGTGACATCCAAGCGCAACAAGAGGCCGCCCAGCGTCAGCAGCGGCTCACCAAGCCTCCGGGCAGCCTGGGTCGGCTGGAGGACCTGTCCATCCAGCTGGCCGGCATTTTCGGCACCGCCCGGCCAACCGTGCGAGGTGCGACGGTCATCGTGGCGGCCGCCGATCACCGCGTGGTGGCGCAGGGCGTCACTGGCTATCCGCAAGCGGTGACTGCCCAGATGGTGCTGAACTTCCTGGCGGGCGGCGCGGCCATCAACGTCATGGCGCGAACCCGTGGCGTGGACCTGGTCATCGTCGACGCCGGCGTGGCCACACCGTTGCCCGCGCACCCGGACCTCCACGTCGTCGCACCGGAGCGCGGTACGCGCGACATCACGCAGGGTCCCGCCATGACCAGCACGCAGGCGGAAGCCTGTATCAGGGCCGGCGTCAAGCTCGCCATGGCGGCCGCCGAACGCGGGGCATCCATCATCGGCACCGGTGACATGGGCATCGGCAACACCACGTCCGCCAGCGCCATCACCGCCGCCCTTACGCAAACATCCCCGCGAGAGACGACGGGACGCGGCACGGGGCGAAACGACCCGGAGCTTGCGCACAAGATTTCCTGTGTCGAGCGCGCGTTGGACGTGAATCAGCCGGACCCCAGCGACGGCTTGGATGTCCTCTCCAAAGTCGGCGGCTTCGAGATCGGCGTGCTGGCCGGCGTGGTGCTGGGCGGGGCGCTCGCCCGGCGGGTCGTCGTGCTTGACGGCTTCGTCTCCGGCGCCGCGGGGCTAATCGCGCACAGCCTTTGCCCTACCGTCCGCGACTACATCGTCGCCGGCCACCTCTCAGCCGAGCCCGGTCACCGCCTCGCGCTGGAGCACATGGCTCTCGATCCTCTGCTCGATCTCGGCATGCGGCTGGGCGAGGGCACCGGCGCGCTGCTGGCGACGGGGTTGGTCGAGATTGCCGCCGCCTGCCTGGCCGACATGGCGACCTTCGACGAAGCCGGCGTTTCGGACCGCGAGCCGGCGGACCCGTCGGGATCGGCTGCGTGAGAACCCTGCGGCTGGCCATCAGTTTCCTGACGGTGCTGCCCGTGGCGCCCCGGCATACGGGGCCGATGGGCCCGGCGCGAGCCTATTTCCCGCTCGTCGGTCTCGGGCTCGGCGGCATCCTGGCCGGGCTGGACATCGCGGCGCGGCAGGTGTTGCCGCTGCCGGTGGTGGGCGCGTTGCTCGTTGCGGCCTTGCTCGCATTGACACGAGCGATCCACATCGAGGGGTTTCTGGACACGTGCGACGGGCTGCTCGGCGGACGCGACCGCGCGGCGCGGCTGGAGATTCTGCGGGACTCCCGCGTAGGCGCCTTCGCCGTGGTCGGCGGCGCGAGCCTGCTGCTGCTGAAGTGGACCCTTCTGATGGGAATTCCGGACGCGGAACGCATCGCCCTCTTGGCGCTCTTCCCCTGCCTGTCGCGCTGGGGCATGGTGGCCACCATGGGCGCCTTTCCCTATGTTCGAGCGCAAGGACTCGGCACGGCGTTTCAAGCTGGACGCAACCGGCGACAGCTCGCATTCGCCTTGGCGACGGCCGCGGTCGCTGGTTGGTTGCTGCTGGGCGTTGCCGGATTGATCCTGTTGGGGGGCGCCACGGCGGTCGCTCTTGCCATGGGCTGGTGGTTTAAGCGCATGCTCGGCGGCATGACCGGCGACACTTACGGCGCGACCAACGAGGTGGCCGAGGTGGTGGTCCTGCTGCTGGGTCTCAGCGTGGCGCCGGGGCTGGTCGACGCCCCGTTCTGGTAAGTGACCCGGGCCGAGTCCGGTGCCGGCGGACGTCAATAGGAGGGGCGATGGGTAACTGGTATCTCGTGCGGCACGGCGAAACCGACTGGAATAAAACGGGCAGGACTCAAGGCCATCTGGATGTGCCTCTGAATGCCAAGGGTCGGCGTCAGGCTGAATTGCTGGCGAAGGGATTGGATGGAATTGAGTTTGCGGGGATCTACAGCAGCGACCTTGCGCGTACCTACGAGAGCGCTCAGCTCATCACGGCAGGCCGCGACCTCGAGATTGCAACCGATCCCGACCTACGCGAGTTCGCCTACGGCACGTGGGAGGGCCTGAGCATGGCGGAGATCGAGGCCCGGCACCCAGGCGCCCTGGCCGAGCGGATCGACGCCGGCAACCAGGACTTCGCCGCACCCGGCGGTGAGAGCACCGCGCAGGTTCTGGCTCGCGTGCGGCGCTTCTGCGTACGCGTGGCGATGCGTCATGGCTCGCGCGATAATGTCCTGGTGGTTGCCCACGGCGGGTCGATTCGAGCCCTGGTGGTGTGTTTGCTGGACCTGGCGGACGCCGATTTCTGGCGCTTTCAGGTCGACTGCACCGGGCTGGCCCTCATCAGCGATCATTCCGGAAGCCGCGTCCTCGAACGCTGGAATGACACCAGTCACCTCGCCGGGCTGGATGACGACTGTCCGGCATGAGCAAGCGGCTGACCCTGGTGCTGGGCGGCGTGCGCGCCGGCAAAAGCCGATACGCACAGCGGCTTGCCCAACACGGCCAACGCGTCCTAGTCGTGGCCACCGCAGAGGCGGGCGACCAGGAAATGGCCGCGCGCATCCAAGCGCACCGAGCGGAGCGGCCCGCGCACTGGACCACGCTGGAGGAACCGGTCGACGTGGCGACGGCCCTGGCGCCGCGCCTGCCCGAATTCGATACGGTCTTGCTCGACTGTTTGACGCTTTGGGTCAGCAACCTGTTGCTCCAAGGCGGCGAGCGGCAGGCTCGCCCCGACATCGGTGCCGAGGCCCATCGTCTGCTCCAGCTCTATGAGCAGGGCGACGCCACCTGGATCGTCGTCAGCAATGAGGTTGGGCTCGGCGTGATCCCGGCGAACGAGCTGGCACGCGCCTACGCCGACGAGCTCGGACGCGTCAATCAGATCTTCGCCGCGGCGGCGGACGATGTGATCGTGATGTTCGCCGGGGTGCCGGTGAACCTCAAGGCCCTGGAGTCGGGCCAGTGACCCGGATGAGAGGCAGCCTGCGCCGCCCGATACCATCCAAGGATCGACACGACTGAGGCGTCGTGCCAGTGGATCCGAAAGTGTGCACCGACCGCCATGCTTGACGAATATCGCGAGGCCAACCGGACCAACTGGGACGACCGCGTTCCGGCGCATCTGGCCTCGGAGTTCTATGGCGTTGAGGACTTCATCGCGGGTACTCGGAACCTGACGCAGGCGGTCGACTTCGACCGCGCGCATCTTGGCGACGTGCGGGGATGCTCGCTGCTCCACGTGCAGTGCCACATCGGTCTCGACACGCTCTCGTGGGCCAGGCTTGGCGCCAGCGTCACCGGCGTCGACTTCTCCGAGCGCTCAATCGAGGCGGCGCGCGACATCAGCCGCCGCAGCGGCGTCCCCGGTCGCTTCATCCTGGCGGACGTCCATGCTGCCGTCCGACGCCTCGCCGGCGCAGTGACGGGTGCCTGCGTGCGCCGGGGCCCTCGATGCCTGTGCCTAGATTGTGAGACTCCTCTTGGCTGAAGATGTAGACCTCCTCGACCTGCATATCGCCGTCCTGTTCACCCAGGACGAGCACGGAAGTCTCGTCGCAACCAACGACCCCGAGCCCGACCAGGTGATCGCTCCGCGCCTCTACCTTGGTCGCAGCGATTCGGGTGGTGTGCTGCGCTTCCGACGCGGCATGAGCGAGTCAATCTGCGCGGCGCTGCGCGATCTGGCGGCCCCGGATCTGATCTCGAACGATTGCAACCGCGAGCCGGTCAATCGCGCGGCAATTGTGGAGCTGCTCGCCGCCGAGCAGCCAATCGAGAACATCTACTTCGGACCGGCCTTCAGCTTTCCCGACGCGTTGAATCATGAGTCACCTTGGACCCCTATTTCCCGCCCCCTCCGTCATTCCGGCGGAAGCGGGAATCCAGATCCCAGCCCTCCCGAGGTCGTCGAGATCTCCCCGTCCAACACCCATCTGCTCAGCCCCGAAATCGCCTGGCTGGCCGACGACCTGACCGTCCGCGCTCCGGTCATGGCCATGGTCGTGGATGGCGCCTCGGTATCGGTGTGCTTCAGCGCGCGCTCGAGCCCCGCCGCCTCGGAGGCCGGCGTCGAGACCCTCCCCGAGCACCGCGGCCACCGCTACGCCGGAGCCGTCACCGCGGCATGGGCGGCTGAGGTTCGCCACCAAGGGCGCATCCCCCTCTACAGCACGTCATGGCCTAACCACGCCTCCCGACGCGTCGCAGCCCGCCTGGGCCTCATCCAGTACGCAACCGACTTCCACATCACGTAGGAGATCCTGATCCCGAGATGCAGCGACGGCGTCGCTCATCTCGTCGGCCGCTGCGGCCATATGTCGGCAACTCCCAAGACCTGCTCCGGGCTGAATTCGGGCTCAGAACTGGAAATCCCGGGGTTAGAGCCTCGCAAAACGAGTGGCCGCAACGGGCGCCGAACCTGGGAGCCCGGAGTTTTTATACGTGTTCGGGCTTTAACTTCGTCTCCGAAAGCTAATCTCGGCGGCGCGGGACTGACGTGTAGAGCCGATCAGCCCGCCGGAGGGTAGGGATCGTGGCCGTAGCTCTCGCCGACGACTCCCAGCAACCTAGTGCGCTTTGTCCACCGCGCGGGCACTCACCTCGGCCTGAAGAACCTGCAAGACTACTGCTGGCGTTGCCGAGCCGGTAGAATGATACGGGTGCCGGGGCAGGAGATTCGATGGGCATAGATATCGTTCTTGTTCAGCTTGCCATTGTGTTTCTGCCTGGTCTGATCTGGGCGCAGATTGATGCACGCTATGCGGCAAAGGAGAAAGCCGGACAAGTACAATTCATCATTCGGGCCTTCCTGTTTGGGATGTTCAGCTATCTTGTAGTATTTATTGGTTATGGACTATTTCGGCAGAGCTTCTCAGTCTTAGACATCGATGCTGGAAGGCAAACAGGAATTCTGCTAGGTCATTTTGCAGATGAAATATTGATCTCAATTCCGGTTTCTCTTGTGCTGGCTGTTCTCTGGGTATACGCGGCCACCTACAAGCTTCTCCATCGACTGCTTCTATGGATGCGAGCAACAAAGAAATATGGCGATGAAGATGTTTGGGACTTTACGTTGAATTCACCTGGAGAAGAAGTCGAATACGTTCACGTTAGAGATTTTGATAGAGGGACAACATATGCTGGCTGGGTGCGGGCATTCTCAGCTACCGGAAGACAACGCGAGCTTCTTCTTCGAGACGTGATCGTATACCATAAGGATAGGGGTTCGTCCATTCCGATTCCCTTGCTGTACCTTGCGCGAAATGGAGAGAGTATCCATATTGAGTTCCCGTATCGGCGAGCGGAGCGGCGCGAAGGGGAGGAGCAATCTGGTGGCGAGTAAAGAAGAGAAGGCGCGCGAGCCGGTCAAGCCGTACGAATTCAGAGAGGGGATGGTTTGGAAGGGCGGGCTGAATCCAGACGTGTCCCGAATCACGGTGCGTCCGGACCCGCCAGAGCCACTCGGGACGACCGGCGGCGTCAGCCCTGCCGATGCGCCGGAAAAGCCGACTCAGGAGGCTCCGCAGGCTCGGGAGGTATCCCCGGCGACTGGCGACGACTCTTCAGACTGATCCCCGGGGCCTCCAACAACCCACTCGGGCTGGGCGTGCATAAGGGCGCGAGCCTGTGATCGCGGTGCTTTCCAAACCTTTGGACCAGATTGGGATCGACGACATCCGCGAGCTGATCGACTCGGAGGTTCCCGAAGGCGAGCAGATCGAGTTCAAGCAAAGCCTCCGAACGAAGGGTGATGGCAAGCCCGACGGGTGGCTGAGTGGCGCCCGCACGATCGGTCTAAGGGCGAAGAACAAGATTCTTGAGGAGGCTGTCGCGTTCGCGAATGCGTACGGCGGCGCGCTGTTGCTGGGTATCGGCGAGTCAAGAGCCAAGCCGCCGGTAGCCGCGAGAATCTCGCCAATCCCACGCTGCGAGGATTTGGCCGAGAGCTTGAAGCACGTGTTCAGAAACCGCGTCGAACCAGAGATCCCTCGGATCGAGATATTCGCCGTGCCGACCGAAGCAGACGGCAGCGGAGTGGTCATTCTCCGCACCGACCGGTCGCGGATGGCGCCTCACCGCGTCACAGAGACGCTCAAATGCCCGATTCGGCGCTCCGACCGCTGCGAGGAAATGACTATGCGCGAAATACAAGACCTGACGCTTAACCTCTCGCGGGGATTGGAGCGGCTGGAACGGCGGCTGGAGCAGCGTTCGGAACGCTTTCAACAGGAATTCAAAGGTCTTGAGTCGCCAGATCAGCTGTATGGGATCCGGGCGACGTCCGCACCGGTTGGAGAGGAGATCCAGTTTGACCGTGTCTACGGTGTAACTGATCTTTATCAGCCGCGACACACAGCCTATGTTGTAATGAATGACACTAAGCTAGTACTAGGTACTCCTGCATGGGGAAGTGACTTGTGGTACCCAATGCTGCGTGCCGCACGGTGTGATTCACGTGGTACGATCTTGGCGAAGCGCAAGACTAAGTATCGTGAGATTCACTGCGACGGAATGGTTGAGATAGGTATTATCGATCAACCTCGCGTTTCCAATGGAACGAATGGCGAATTGATATTCGATGGTGGTCATCTGATATCTGTGTTTGCAAACTTGCTGATTTGGGCCAATAGTGTCAGAAATGAGTCGTCGTATCCAGCGTCAGAGTACGCGGTCGACGTGGAACTGCATATCCCAGGCGATCGTGTGTGGGTGCAAGGATATGGTCCATTCAATCAACTTTGGCCCGATGAGATGGCAGTCTTGGAATCCGGACCAATGAAATATCCGCGATACTCACTCGGCGATGCCGAAGAAATTCCAGTTCTTATCACTAGATTCGAGCGCGACTTCTGGAATTCAGCCGGGAAGGAAATTCCGCAAGACAAGCATAGCTTTGTGATTGAGAGCTGCGCATAGAACCTGCTTCATTGTCGGACCGCAGAGCAACTCGGGTGGCGCTTCCTGATCTGCAGCGACGGATGGAGCGCCTCCCAGCAGACGTGATTGCCGTCGCTGGGTTGCGACTGCGACGTACCGGGGAGATCACTGCGACGGCCGCAGATTCCTCGCGTGCGCTCGGAATGACGGAGCCGAATTGCGTCCCTGCCCCTCTCCAAGGCCAGACGATAGCGTGCCGATGCTCGTTGAATTCCCGTCAAACGGATCGCGCCAAATTTTGCTCCAGCAATTCCCGTAGTGCCTCTTCGTCTGAGATGTCGGCGGGCCAGCCGTAGGCGGTGGCGACGGCGGTGTCGAGGGTGGCGTGGGCGTTGGCTAGCCATTGGGGGCGCTGGTTGTAGAGGTTGGTGAGGGTGCGTTTGGCGAGGTCTTTCAGTGGGGCATCGGCGGTTGGGATGGGGCGCTTGGGGTAGCCGGGGACGGGTTCGTCGATCCACTCGACCCATTCGGGCGGGTTGAGCCAGCGGTCGCGCAGCTCGACCAGGCGGCGGGCGGCATCGGCGATGGCGGTGGCGCGCGGGTCGTTGGCGTAGGCGGCGGCGGGGACGTCGGGCGTCAGCCCCTCGGGAAACGGGAACGTTGCGAAGGTGGTAGTGGGTGTGTAGCGCGGGCGGTCTTCCAGGCTAGTACCCAGCCGCAGTGACCAGACCTCGTGGAAGCGGCTGTGCAAGATGCCGAAGGTCGTGTCGTCGTCGCGGGCGATGACGATCAGTTGGGAGTCGGGACAGATGCGCGCGTCGCACCAGATGAATAGCCGGTGTTTGGCGAGGCGCGGCGTGGCGATGAAGCGCGAAAGGTCGTCCAGTGCTCGCCACATGCCCTGCCTCGGCTCGACGTGCCGCCACCAATAGCGGCGGTAGGCTTCGCGGCGATTCCGCTGGCGCATTGGGTAGACACGGTCCTTCACCCACCGAAACGGCTCCTCATACAGCGCGGCGTCGGCTTCGCTCATTTCCGTGCTGAAATCGACGATCCACTTGCCCGCCGGGCGGCGGGTCAGGTCCATACCGTTGACCCAGGGTTTGAGCACGTCTGAGTTGGGCCGCCCGTTTGGATTGGCCGGCAGGCGAAGCCACTCGCGTGCCTGGTCGCCCGCAACGTCGAAGGGCCCGCCCTTCGTGTCGCCCATGAAGGCGACGCCGGCGTTCTCCGGAACACGCCGAACCCCGGTGAGGTCTACGCCGGCGCCGCTGCGCCTTGCCGTCAGGTCGGTGTAGACCTCGTCGACAGGCTGGCCGTCGAGTCGAGCACCGGACGCGGACCCGTCGTCGGCGCGCGAGAAGCACACCAACGACACCCGCACAGCTGCTCCGTCGATCACCCACGGCTCGTCGCTCCACGCCTCGAAGATCCGCCGCGTGTCGGTCGCCGCTTGTAGTGCCCGCCGGTTCGCGCCGCCCCGAATTGAATTCGTCGCCACGAGCCCGGCCCGCGCCGCCTTGCCGGAGGCGATCTGCCGCCCCGCTTTCTCGAACCAGTAGCAGACCAGGTCGGTTTCAGCCGGAACGCGGCCGGCGTAGGCCGCGAACATTCGCGACACGTAGTCCTCGCCCAAGTGCGTGATTAGGAGCTTGCCGCCCAGAAACGGCGGATTGCCGATCACGACATCCGCTTCCGGCCAGTCCGGTTCTTTGCCGTCCGGCGTCAGCACCGCGTCGCGGCATTCGATGGTGTCCAGCGGCTGCAGGATCGGGTCGCGCGCTTCGGCGAAGCCGTTGCGCTGCATCCATTGGATCTCGCCGATCCACACCGAGACGCGGGCCAACTCGGCGGCGTAGGGGTTTATCTCGATGCCCTTCACGTTGGCTGGGCCGATGGTGGGGAACTGGCGGTCCAGGCCCAGCGCCGCGCTTTCCAGCTGCACCCGGTGCTCCAAGTCCTTGAGCGCCTGGAGCGCAAGGTAGAGGAAGTTGCCCGAGCCGCAGGCGGGATCGAGGACGGTGAATCCGCGCAGCCGCTCCAGGAAGTCATGGAGCAGGCGCTCGGCGCGGTCCCGGCGGCGAGTCTCTTCACCTGCCGCGCCGGCCCTCCCGCGTTGCCGGGTGGCCTCCGCATAGTCCAGCTCCGCGCCGATCAGGTTCTTGGTGGTCTCCCATTCCGCCAGCCAGGGGCGAATGATGACCGGCTCGACGATGAGCATGATCTTGTCGCGGTCGGTGTAGTGCGCCCCCAGCTGCGTGCGCTTGCCGGGGTCCAGCCCGCGCTCGAACAGCGTGCCCAGGATGGACGGGTCGACCTCCGTCCAGTCCAGCGCGCCGGCGTTGCGCACGGTCTCGATCTCGGCGCGGGTCAGCGGCAGGGTGGAGTCGTCGTCGAAGAGACCGCCATCGAACCACGCCACGGACTCGAACCCGACGCGGCCGCCCTCGGACATCGCGCCAAACAGGTCGCGGGCCATATTGGGGAAGTCGGCAGGCCGGCCGGTCGCGTGCTCCAGCATGCGCGTGAACAGGTTGTTGGGCAGCAGGCCCACGTCCTCGGCGAACATGCAGAAGACCAGCCGGTTGACGAAATGCGCGACGGCTTGCGGGTCGTTGCCGCGGTCCCGCAGCGATTGCGCCAGCGTCGCGAACCGTTGCGCCGCGCGCTCGGTGATCTCCTGCCGCGTCTCGCCGGGCCGCAGCCGCTCGGGGTCGGACAGCGCCCACTTGAGCTTGTTGCGAGTGGCCGTGTCCCGCAGGTCTTCCAGCCCGAACTCGTGGGTCAGGCTGACGCTGTTGGTCCAGTTGGTGCGGATGCGGAAGCGCTGCAGGTCGCAGACGATCAGCAGCGGCGGGTTCTCCAGCGCCAGCGCGTATTGCCGCAGTTGCCGGAAGGCGGTGTCCAGGTTGGCGTGGGGGCCTTTGTATTCCCAGGCGAAGTGATTGCGCTTCCACACGTCGGCCCAGCCGTCGCCGCCCGAGTCCTTCCGCGCGCCGCGCTCGAAGCAGTAGCTCTCGCCGGTGGGGTCGGCTTCGATCGGCGTCGGCTCGTCGAGCATGCGGCACAGGTCGTTGAAGTGCGACTGCGACGCCTGGCTTTCCTTCAACTCGGACGCCGACCACTTGGCGATGAACTCGTCCGGCGTCATGCGGTCATTGTGTCAACCGTGATCGACATTTGGGCCGTTGCCGAACCCATTTGCCATTCGCGCAAACGGATACGTTCGCATAACTGGTCGGCATCCCGCTCCCAAGTCTCGAATGACCCTCACCCTAGCCCTCTCCCTGAGGGAGAGGGAACCGGACCTCGCCGGTGGGGTCGGCTTCGATCGGCGTTGGCTCGTCGAGCATGCGGCACAGGTCGTTGAAGTGCGACTGCGACGCCTGGCTTTCCTTCAACTCGGACGCCGACCACTTGGCGATGAACTCGTCCGGCGTCATGTGGTCATTGTGTCAACCGTGATCGACATTTGGACCGTTGCCGAACCCATTTGCCATTCGCGCAAACGGATACGTTCGCATAACTGGTCGGCACCCCGCTCCCAAGTCTCGAATGCCCCTCACCCTAGCCCTCTCCCTTAGGGAGAGGGAACCGGACACTGCAGGTGGGGTCGGCTTCGACGGGCGTTGGCTCGTCGAGCATGCGGCACAGGTCGTTGAAGTGCGACTGCGACGCCTGGCTTTCCTTCAGCTCGGACGCTGACCACTTGGCGATGAATTCGTCCGGCGTCATGTGGTCATTGTGTCAACCGTTGCAACGCCCATGCCCCGCAACGACACATTGTCCGTCGGGACGGTGCTAGTGGCGGGGCGGCGGTCTGCGTTGTCCGTGAAAGCGAGCCACATTCTCGTAGTGGCGGTCCCGAAGCTTGCTGGCCGTTAGGTGTCTCAGGAAGAAATCAACGCTGCGCAGCAAGAATCCCAAGATCGCCTTGATCGAGCGGAAGACGAGGCGTGCAGACCGGGCTGCAGTGCCGCTTGAACTACCGGAGTCGTCCCGTTCACGCATGCCGTACCGCACCTTATCCGGAGTCGGGGAGTCACTTGATCCTATTGGGGGCTTCCGACCGCTGCAATTCGCTGCCGGCTGGCCGTTGACGTCGACCGCACGTGCGCAGGGCGTGAGGCGGACTACGTATAGAGCCCGACCGGCACGGCTGCCCTAGCGTCAAGGACGGTAGTAGTGAGGAAGGCCGCGCGCTCTGCTGGGGCTCCGGTCCCGCCCCGGGCATTGATTCAGGCTAGAATAGCCATATGAAAAGCGCCAGTGTGAGCGAAACGAAGAATCGCCTCAGCGCGCTCCTCGATGAGGTCCGCCGCGGGGAGACCGTGCTCATCACCCACCACGGCAAACCGGTGGCCCGGATCGAGCCCTACAGCACGGCGGAGTTGACGGTCGACGAGGCCGCGGCGGCGCTGGTGCAGCGGGGCGTTGTCGATCCTCCGCGGGCGACCCTTGACGTGGACCGCTTTCTGGCCGCACCTGTTCCGCGCCTTGCCAAGGGGCTCAGTGCGAGCCGCGTCATCGTTTCGGAACGGGACGAGGGCCGGTGAAGTACTGGGATTCCTCGGCGCTGGTGGCGCTCATCGTCGAGGAACCGGCCAGCGCGGAGCGGCGCGCGCTGCTGCGGCAGGATCACCGCATCGTGACTTGGTGGGGCAGTTGGATGGAGTGCGCGTCGGCCGTCAATCGGCTCCATCGCGAGGGAGGCATGGACGGAACCGAGCTCGGCCAGTCGCTTGAGCTGCTCCAACGTCTGGCAGCGACCTGGATGGAAGTCCGACCGCTGGAGCGGGTACGGCGGCGGGCGCTGCGCCTGCTGCGGGTCCATCCCCTCCGCGGCGCCGATGCGCTGCAATTGGCGGCTGCCCTCATGGCGTCGGAGGAAGAGCCAGCGAGCCTCGCCATCGTCAGCAGCGACGCGCGGCTGTCAGCCGCGGCGCAACAGGAGGGCTTCCTGGTCGTGTGAGCCGCGGCGGGGCGCACTGATCCGTTTGCCCTTCGACAAGCTCAGGGCGAACGGATGGGTAGTGTCCAGCCCGGTGGCCCGGGCTGCGTGCAGCCTGGGATGCCCGCGCGACACGGTTGGCGCCGGGCTACGTATACAACCCCACCAACCCCTGGCGAGCGGCGTAGCGGTCGAGCCGGTTGAAGACGAAGACTCCGCCGATGCTCGCGACGACCGCGGTCAGCGACAGGATGGTCAGCTCGGCCCAGATGGGGATCAGGGTCGGCGTGCCGAGCAGCGTGTGGCGCATGGCGTCCAGGGCGTAGGTGTGGGGCAGGGCGTAGCTCAGCCAGCGAATCTCGGCCGGCAGGATGGCGATGGGAAAGGCCGCGCCCGCCAGGAGGAAGGCGATGGCATCGATGAGGCTTGGGACCTGCCACTGCCGCACCACGAGCCCGATGCCGCCCAACGCCAACCCCATGCCTGAGAAGCCGATCAAGCTCAGCAGAATCACCGGAATGCTGAGCAGGCTCACCGCCGGAAACCCGCCCGCGACCTGCAACACGACCACCAAGATGGCGACCGCGAATATGAGCATGTAGACCAACTCATAAAGCGTGACGCCGGCAATTGGGATCCAGCGCGCGACGCGCGTGGTCCAGAGGTGCGGCAGCACGCCGGTTTCATTCCCCCAGCGCAGATATCCCTGGGTTCCCCTGACTGCACTTTGGGCGACCTGCATTGCGAGCCAGCCCACGGCGACGAAGGCCGCCACGTGCTCACCGCCGCCGCTGGCCGCGAACCCCTCGCTGCCGAAGGCCAATTGCGCCAGCAGGAGCGGGATCAGCAGCGTCGCCACGTTGACCAGGATGGCCAGCCAGCGGACCTTTTCGCGCCCGACTTCCTGCCATTGGCGCAGAAACGACGCCCACACCGCCAGCAGGGCGGGTCTGAGTTCGGCGAGCGCGGGGTATGTCAAAGGGTCTCCAGCAGCCCGCGGCGGCGCGCGGCGCGGTCGAATCGCGCAAACAGCCGCCACCCGACGATGCCGAGGACGAGCGTCATCCCCAGCAGGACGGCCGCCGCCAGATACGCTTCCGGTGCGTCGCCGAAGACCAGCGCGGCCCGCAAGCCGCGGGCGATCCAGGTGAGCGGCAGCGCGTGTCCCACCGCTTGTGCCCACTCGGGAAGCACGGTGGTCGGGTAGGCGATCCCCGCGAAGATCCCCGAAGCTATGGTGAACGTGCCGAACAGCATCCCGGCGTCGCGATAGCGCATGACGAATCCAGCCGCCAACACGCCGACCGCGATGCTGGCCATGAAGGCCGTGAGCAGCACCAACACCAGCGCCGGCGGCACGACGCTCAACTCGAAGCGGAAGATCAGCCACACGGCTACGAACATCACCGCGCCAAAGATGGTCTGGGCCAGCGCTCGGCCCGCGGCGTCCGCGGCCAAGATGAGCGTTCGTGGGGTGAGCGATGTCCATGCGACGCCCAGCGTGCCCATATGCCGCTCGCTGGATAGCCCGATCGCGACGGATTGCATCGTCGTCGCGACCCAGAGCATGACGACGATGCCGACGGTGGCGAACGCGAGGTAGTTGGTGGTCCCCGCCACGTCGGCAAAGCGCGCGGCTTGCATTTCCTCCGGTCCGGCCAGCGCGCGAGCGTTGAGCAGTATGGGCAACGCGAGCGTCAACGCGCCGATCACGCCAACCTGCCAGAACCATCCCTGGCGCCGTTGCATGCGCCAGGCCTTGCCGGCAACCGCGACGAATGCCGCCAGATGCGCCGGCGCCCGGCGCCAGTGCTCAAACGCGTTCAAACGGCTCTCCCAGGCGGGCGCCGGTCAGCTTGATGAACGCGTCTTCCAGCGTGGCGTCGCGCACGCGGGCGTCCTCGATGGTCACGCCATCCTGGCGCAGGCGTTCGTCGAGCGCGTGGGCGGTGCGCCAGCCATCCGCCGCGCGCACCGCCGCCTCGATAGACCCATCGTCTGCCGGGTCGCCCCACCACAGCGCCTGGTCGCCGAGGGCAGTCCGGGCGGCCTGGATGTCGCCGTTGAGGCGCAGCTCAAGGCGCGGCTCCAGACCTGCTTCGCGGATCAGCTCCCGCGGCGCGCCCTCAGCCACCAGACTTCCGCGGTGGATGATGCCGACCCGATCACAGATGTCCTCGGCCTCGTGCATGCTGTGCGTGGTGAGCAAGATGGCCTTGCCCTGGCCGCCCAGCTCGCGAAGGAGCCGGCGGGTGCCCCTCGCGGCGGCCGGGTCCAGCGCCGCGGTTGGCTCGTCGAGGATGAGCACCGGCGGGTCGTGGAGCAGCGTGCGGGCGAGGTTGAGGCGCTGCTTCATGCCGGTGCTGTAGGTCTCGACGAGCTGGTCGGCGCGGTCCGCAAGACCCAGGTGGTCCAGCAAGTGGGCGCTGCGCTCGCGGATTGCCGACCCGGGCATGTACTCCAGGCGCCCGAACAGCTGCAGGTTCTCGCGCCCAGTCAGCCGCCAATATAGCCCACGCTCGCCGGCAAACATGACGCCGATGCTGCCGCGCACGTCCGCACCCTGGCGCACGGTGTCGTAGCCGCAGACCAGCGCGCTGCCGGCCGTCGGTTCCAGCAGGGTGGAGATCATCTTCACCGTGGTTGTCTTGCCGGCGCCGTTCGGGCCCAGCAGGCCGTAGCACTCGCCCGCCGGAATCCGCAGGTTCAGATCGCGCACCGCCACGATCGGCTGGCCGGATGCCGGGGACGCTCGGCGGTGCCGCACAAGCTCCCACGGGCGGCTGCGGGGCGTCCGAGGCTCGAAGTGTTTGGCGAGCCCCTGCGTCTCGATCAGGCTCATCGGTGCTGGATTCTGTGTCATTGAGTTCTGGGGCTCACGCGCGACGGTGCGGTGCGCCTTGTCCTGGTTACAGCCAACCGCGCCCGCCGCTTGTAGTCAATCGCTGGCGACGGTCCCGGCTCCGGTGATGAGACCGGGAAGCTCGCTCAGCGCGTCAATCGCTTCACCCCGCCACGAAGCTCGTTCCGAGCTGTATGCAGCGGACTCGACTGGCGTCGTGATGAGGAGGGCGTGCATCCCAACTCGCGCGGCTCCGGTGAGCTCGCGACTGCCTCCATCGCCCACATACACGCAGACCCGCGGTTCCACGCCCAGGCGCTCGCACGCGCGCCGGTAGATGGATGGATCGGGCTTGGTCAGCCCTTCCACGCAGGAGAACAAGGGCTCGTCAATGGCTTGGGCGAACGGCGTTGCCGGCCAGAGGACCGGGATGTCGGGCGAGCAGTCGCTGATCAGGGCGGTTTGGAGGCCCAGCGCGCGCAGCCGGGCCAGCGTGGCGACCGCGTCCGGCCGCGGCCGCAGGGTGCGCCGCGAGTACTCGAAGCGAATCTGTGACGCCTCGCTAATGGCTGTCTCGTCGACCCGAGCTCCGATCGTGTTGCAGACGCTCCGCACACCCGCTTGGATCGTGGGATGTGCGCCGTTGAATCGCCCCCGCCATTCGTCGGACCAGCCTTGCGCGAAGGCGTCCGGGTCCGCGCCGACCGCACGGGCCATCTCAACCACCGACGCGCGGTACGCCGAGCGATCGACGGGCGCCGTCAGCGTGTTGAAGAGGTCAAAGACCACTGCCGCCACCGGCAGGCCGCCGTTCGATCTTTGAGGACTGTCAGCCATGTCGGGCCTCCGGCCGCCGCGTTCGCCGCGCGGCGTCAATCGGTTGCGGCGGTGCTGGCTATGAGATCTGGAAGCTCGCTGAGCGCGTCAATGGCCTCTCCCTGCCATGAGTCCTGTTCCGAAAACTCCGGAGCGGTCCTGCCCGGCGTCGTTACCAGGATGGTGCGCATCCCAACGCGCTGAGCGCCCGTGAGCTCGCCGTGCGCGCCATCGCCCACGTACATGCAGTACGTCGGGTCAACCCTCAGGCGCTCGCACGCGCGCAGATATATGGCCGGATCGGGCTTGACCCGCCGTTCCACACACGAAAACAAGGGCTCGTCGATGGCCTGGGCGAACGGCGTCGTGGGCCAGAGGTCCGGAACGTCCGGCGAGCAGTTGCTGATCAGCGCCGTGCGGAGGCCCAACGCTCGCAATCGGGTCAGCGTGGCGACGGCGTCCGGCCGTGGCCGCAACGACTGCCGCGACAACGCCGCCCAGATTTGAATGGCCCGCCGCAGGGCCGCTTCATCGACCCGAGAGCCAATCGCTTCGCATATGGCCCGCACGCTTGCCTGGGTCGTGGGATAGGTGCCGTCGAATCGCTCCCGCCATTCGTGGAACCACCCCTGCGTGAAGGCGTCGGGATCCGCCTCCACGGCATGGGCCATGTCTCGGAGCGAAGTTATGAATATCACGTCGTCGACCGGCGCCGTCAGCGTGTTGAAGAGGTCGAAGACGACCGCCCGCACTGGCGCGCTGCCGTTCGACTTTTGAGGACTGTCAGCCATGTCGGGCCTCCGGCCGCCGCGTTCGCCGCGCGGTGTCAATCGGTAGCGGCGGCTCCTTCTCCAGTGATCAGACCCGGAAGCTCGCCGAGCGCGTCGATCCGTTCGCCGGTCCACGAGACTCGTTCCGAATCGTAGGCAGCGGCCCTTTCATCTGGGGTCCTGATCAGGACCGCCCGCATACCAACGCTGGCAGCGCCGGTCAACTCATGATCGCCCCCATCGCCCACGTAAACGCAAGCGCGCGGATCGACCCTCAATTGCGCGCAAGCGCGCCGGTAAATGGCCGGAGCGGGCTTGAGCAGCCCTTCCACGCAGGAGAACAGGGACACGTCAATCGCTCGGGCGAACGGCGTGGGCGGCCAGAGGACAGGGACGGAGGGCGAGCAGTTGCTGATAAGCGCCGTCTGTAGGCCAAACGCTCGCAATCTGGTCAGCGTGGAGACGGCGTCCGGCCGCGGCTGAAGCACCTTCTGCGAAAACGCCGCCCGAATCTGCACCGCCCGCCGGACGGCCGTTTCATTGACCCGAACGCCAATTGCCTCGCATACGCCCCGCACGCCTGTGTCCGTCGTTGCAAGTGTGCCGTTAAACATCTCCCGCCATAAGTGGAGCCAGCCTTCCGTGAAGGCGCCGGGGTCAGCGTCGACTGCAAGGGCCATATCCCTGAGCGACGATCTGAATTCCAAATCGTCGACCGGCGCCGTCAGCGTGTTGAAGAGGTCGAACACCACCGCCCGCATCGGCGTGCTGCTGCTGCTCGCCCCTGGGTCCTTGTCAGCCATGCCGCTGTCCGGGCCTCCGCGTGTGCAACGGGACTTCTCGTAGAAAGATCGTCACCACGAACGCAATCGCCAGCGCCGCGGTTACCACGATGAAGACGTCGCCGATGGCCGATGCCAGCGTCTCGCGCAGCGCCGTGAGGAGTTGCACCACCATCTCGCCGCCCTGGGCCCCGCGGCCGGCGAAGCTTGCCTGCAACTGATCCAGCGCCTCGGGATTTACCAGCGCCTGCGGATTGTTTGACATTTCGGCCAGTTGGTCCTCGGGCAACGCCCCTCGGACCGCCGGCGGGAGCGCGTCGGTGAGGCCGGTTGCAAACCGGTTGGCCATGTACGACCCGAGAACGGCCAGGCCCAACGCGCCTCCCACGGAGCGATAGAACTGGGTTGCCGAGGTCGCGGCGCCAAGCAGATTCGGGGGAACTGCGTTTTGCACCGCGATGGTGAAGCTTGGAAACGTGATGCCGAGACCGAGGCCCGTCACGACGATGCTGGCCACCGCCTGCCCGAACGACGTGTCGGCGGTCATCCGGGAAATCAACACCATGCCGGCTCCCATGGTCGCGATGCCGATGAGCCCCTGGGTGCGGTAGTGCCCGCCCAGGCGTGACAGGGCCTGTCCCGACAGCCCGGCGGCCACCACCATGCCCAGCATCATCGGCGTGAGGAACGAGCCGCTGCTGGTCGCCGATGCCCCGAGCACGCCCTGGAAGAACAGCGGAATGAAGATGATGGACCCGAACATGGCGAATCCGGTAATGAATACGGCGATAAGCGAGACGCTCACCGTGCGGTTCGAGTAGATGCTCAGCGGCATGATGGGGTCGCTCGCCCGCCGCTCGACCATCACCAGGGTCAAGATCATCAGAGCGGCAAAGACCAGAATGCCGACGATCTGGGGCGAGAGCCATTCGTACTGGATGCCGCCCAGCGACAAGCCGATAAGCAGCGGAATCACGACCAAGGCGAGCAGCGCCATGCCCGCATAGTCAAGGCGATGAATCCGTCGCATGGGCCTGACGTTGGGGAAGAACCGAATGAAGAGCGCGATCACGGGCAGGCCCAACGGAAGGTTGACGTAGAAGACCCAGTTCCACGACAGGCTGTCGGTGATGAATCCGCCGAGGGTGGGGCCGATCACCGACGAGAGGCCGAACACGCCGGCAACGATGCCCTGATATTTGCCGCGCTCGGCGGGCGAGAACAGATCGCCGACGGTGGTCATGGACATGGCCATGATGGTTCCGCCCCCGATGCCTTGAATCGCGCGGAAGGCGATCAGCTGGTTCATGGACTGGCTCACGCCGGCCAGCACCGATCCAGCCAAGAAGACGCAGATGCCGCCGAGGAAGAACGCCTTGCGCCCGTAGAGATCGGAGAGCCGCCCGACGATGGGAACCACGGTGGTGGACGCGACGAGATAGGCGGTTGTGACCCAGGTAAACCGGTCGAACCCTCCCAGGTCGGCGACGATCCGCGGCATGGCCGTGCTGACGATCGTTTGGTCGAGCGACGCCAGAAAGAGGGCGAGCATGAGCCCGCCCATGGTCAAGACAATGTGCCGTCTCGGCAGCGACTCGGAGTCCGCCTCTTGGGTGACATCCGCGGCGGCGCCCGGTTGCCGCTGGCTGGGCCGTTGCGCCTTGGCCTCGTTGGTCACGCCCCGATTTCCCTGAGCATGACCTCGATATCAGCTGTTGGGAATTCGTGCCGCGAGGCCACAGCGATGGCGCGCAGCTTGGCGTCGACCCTTCCCGAGTGCTTGCGTCGTGCTTGGCGCACCCCTGCCGCAACGATCACTCGCTGCCGCGGGGCAACGCCTTGGTTTTCTCGAGACTCATCGTCGTCCGGGAGGACTTGGGGTCGTTTGCACATACCGACAGGCTAATTGACGCATATCGTGTGAGTCGATTCCTTGTCTCACCGGTCAAGGGCGATCGAGGCTGGGACGTGGCGGTCGTTGCTCCCCCACACGACGCCCCTCCGTGACGCGCCTACGCGCTGCGGGCTTGACCGGTCGTCGCCGCACCCTGCACTAGAATGCGCTTCCTGCTCGGCGCAGGTCCCGGCGGTTTTCTAATGATGCGAGCACGGTGGCTGTGGCCGGCTCTGGCGTGTCTCACGCTCCTTGTCGTGGTCGCCGCGTGTGACCCCATCGAGCCCGAGAGTTCCGACCAGACGCCGGCGCCTCGCGAGACCCAGCAGGCCTAGTCACCGGCGCCGACCCCTGAGCCGACCGCTGCCGCGGAGCTGACCGAGTCCCCAGCGCCGCCGAGCATCTCGCCACGCCGTCCCCCGAAGCTGTATCGCCGGCGCCAACTGAAACCCCATCCCCCACCCCCGCTCCCGAGCCGACCAGCGCCGTGCACCTGTACATTCCGACGGCTGGTGTCGAAGACGCCACGCCCACCGCCGCGGCGTCGGGCGAGCCGACTGCCCAGGATGCGATCGCTGAGCGGCTGCGCCGATTCGTCCAAGAAGGCATCCGTCAAGAGTTCCCGGACGCCGAGGCCCAGCCCGTGCACGTGTTCCCGCTGGGGCTGTCGGACGCGACGGGCGAATTCTGGGGCGCGGTCACGGACGGTCCGCAGCCCTTCAAGCTCACGGCCGATGACGAGGTGCTGAACTTCTTTCACTTCGCGGCTGTGTACCGCCTGGATGAGGGGAACGAGTGGATCGAGGTCGACCGCCTGGAGATCGAGACGGCCCCACAGCGACCGCTGGTTGACCCGACGCCGACGGGATGGTCGCTGTCCGACGGCGCGCCGGTGGCGTGGATCACGGTACGCGGCGGCACCGGCGCGCACGCCGGAACGCTGGACATCATCAGGTTTGATGGCGAGACGCTCCGCACGGAGCTCTCATGGTTGAGCGCGCGCCCCAACGCGGGCGAGGTTGCGGACCTGGACGGCGATGGGACGGTAGAGGTCGTGGTCAACAGCTCCGACCCCTACGTTTTCTGCTACGCCTGCGCGGTTGAACTCAAGCGTGAAATCCTCTATTGGTGGAATGGTTCACGGCTAGTCCCCGTGGACCTGCGCGCCCCTATCACGAACGTGCCCGATGGTGTCGCTGACCAGGTCGATGAGGTTGTGGCGCTTGCGCAGGCGGGTCTGTGGCGGGAAGCGGCGCTGGCGGCAATCGCCACAGCCAAGCAGGTCCCCGAGAGCGCGGAGGTCCGCTGGCTCTCGGTTCTGGTCAACCGGACCGCCGCGGCGCGACTGATCCATGCCGGATCGATAGCACAGCCGTTGCTGACCATGGTGTTCGCCGGCGAATACGGCGCGGCCGCCGATCTTATGCGCGCGCTCGACCCGGTGCAGGCGTTCGCGCTCGACGGGCCGCTCATCGTCGACACGGAGGCGGAACGCGACCTTTCAACCATGGCCACCCAGCTGCTCGACCACACGACGCGGGCGCTGGCTGCCGCCCCGGACCGGGCCGAGATCCACGCCGTGCACGCGCTCGCTCTCACGCTGGCTTCTCCCGATGATCTTGCCGAGGCGCGGGCCGCCATCCAGCGGGCCGCGGAGCTGGCGCCCGATGACGCGTTCTACGAGGCCGGGCGCGCATTCCTCGCAGATGCGCAGCAGGCCCCCGGCACACCCCCGACCCCGCCTGACGGCCCGGACCCCATCCTGCCCGGCCCGTCACCCGAGTTCTTTGCCGAGGGCTACTTGCTCGGGAGTGGCGATCGCGGCAGGCACGTCAAGGCCCTGCATCAGCGGTTGGCGTGCCTCCGGGTGCCGGGATTCAATGACCCCGGACGGTATTTCGACGAATATCACGAGCCCACGCGGCAAGCCGTGGTGCGGTTCCAGGCGGACCGCGGGCTCACTCCCACGGGCGTTGTCGGCGCGGTCACCTGGAACGCGATCGAGGAGGCCGCCGCCGCGTCGCCTGATTGCAACGGGCAAGCGCTGGCCCTACCTCCCAACGCCCACTACGTTCTCGCCGGTGATGCACCGGTCGACGATGCATTGGCCGACAACCAACCGGCCGACGAAGAAGCGGCCGACGCGGAAGCGGCCGACGACCAGCTCGCCGATGTCGCGAGCCGCCCCTCCTATGGGGCAGCCGGGCAGCCGGTGGTCTATCTGACTTTTGATGACGGCCCGCACGCGGCGTACACCCTGCCCATGCTGGAGATTCTGTCGCGGTACAACGCCGTCGGCACGTTCTTCGTGTTGGGCGTGCAGGTTCAGCGCTTTCCCGAGGCGTTAGAGCAGGTGGTTGCGGGCGGCCATCAGGTCGCGAGCCACACCGTGAACCATCCGTCGCTGGCGAATCTCACGCGGGAGGAATTCATTGGCGAGGTGGTCGGCGGGGACGAGGCGATCCGGGCAGTCGTCGGCGACCGCGCCGACCCGCTCCGCTGCTTGCGTCCACCCTACGGCGCCGTCGATGCGCGCACGGCTCCACTTGCCGCCGAGCTGGGGAAAGCGATCGTGATGTGGGATGTCGACCCGCAGGACTGGCGGCAACCGGGTGCGGGGCAAATCGCTTCCTACGTCCTGTCCCACGCCTCTCCGGGAGCGATCATTCTCATGCACGACGGCGGCGGCGGCCGCAGCCAGACCGTCGCCGCACTCGAAACGGTCCTCGCCGAGCTTTCCTCGCGTGGGTACGAGTTTCGCAGCATCCCGGGATGTGGCGGCGAACATGCCAGCCCCGAAGCCACGACCGCTCCGAGCGACGGCGAACCTGCCAGCGCCGACGCTACGGCCGCGCCGAGCGGCTGAGCTAGGAAGCCGGACCGTTCCCCGGCGCGCTAGGCTGACGCCATAGCACGCCGCCAGTGCTGCCAACGACAGGCGCCCGGCATGGACGATCGTCCCGCCCGTCTAGGCCGCAAACGTGCTCCGGACCCCCAACCATCGGCCGAGCGACCTCCGCCGGTCGAGGTCCGCCAGCTCAACAAGCGCTACAAGAACGGCCCGTGGGCCAACCAGGACATATCGCTCACCGTCGAGTGGGGCGAAGCGCTGGGCGTCATGGGGCCGAACGGCGCCGGTAAGACCACGCTCGTGCGGCAAATCACGACGGAGCTTGTGCCGACGTCGGGCCAGGTGCGCGTCCTCGACATCGACGCCGTCACTCACCCAGACGAGGTCAAGGCGTGCATTGGGGTGGTGCCGCAAGAGGCTCAACTCTTTGATGGACTCTCGGTCCACCAGCACTTGCGTATCTTCGGCAAGTTGCGCGGACTGTCACGGCGTGACGCTCGGCAACGCGCCGACGAACTGATCGATCACCTCGATCTGGAACGCTACCGCGCTACCACGAGTAGCAGACTGTCGGGCGGCCTGCGCCGCCGGCTGCTGGTCGGCATTGCGCTGCTGGCGGAGCCGGATGTGTTGATCTTGGACGAACCCACGGTTGGCTTGGACGTTGAGTCACGCCACGGGCTCTGGGACGTCATCCGGAGCTACCGCGAACGAGACGCCGCCGTCCTGCTGACCACCCACTACATGGAGGAAGCGGAGACGCTCTGCGACCGCATCGGCATCATCCAAGAAGGCCGGTTGATTGCCCTTGACACGGTTGCGAACTTGCGCGCGTCCATCGGGCACGAATACAAGCTGGTCTACGAGACGGCCGAGGGCCGTCAGACCGTGTATGGCAACGACGACTCATCGCTGGCCGCCCAAGTGCGCGCTGAGGGCGTCGACGAGTACGCGGTCATGCGAACCACATTGGAAGACGTCTACCTGGCGCTGACGCAGGCAACCCGCGAAGGGACCGACGCCGATGGCGCGAGCAGACGCGCTCAACACCCGAGGCCCACGAAAGTTCGTCAGCGACGCCTTCGCCGTGTTGGAGCTCCATGCGCTGCCAATGATTCGCCAGTGGTATCTCATCGTGGGCGTCTCAGTGATGTTTCCAATCCCGATGTTCTATGTCTTTCAGGCCATCGCTCCAGACGACCCAGCCATATGGCAGCGCTTGGTGGCTGGAACGCTGATCTTCGGTGTGGCCTTCAGCACCGCCATGCTGGTCGGGCAGCAAATCGTGGCGCAACGCTTCCTGGGCCATCTGAAGCTCATCATCACCATGCCCGTCTCCAAGAGCGCCTATGTCGCCGGCACCCTTGCGTTCACGTCGGTTGCCGGCGTCTTGTCCACGATATTCCTGCTGGGGTTCGCGTTCGTCGCCGGTGTCGAGATCAACCCCACGTGGACGCTGGCCCCCGCCCTGTTGCTGACGGTGCTGGTGCTGGCCGGAATCGTGCTGTTCGTCATGAGCTTCGCGCCCTCGCTGCAGGTGGGAAACCTCATCGCCAGCCTGGTTGCCATCGTGCTGGTGATCATCTCGCCGGTGTATTTCACGATGGAGGCGGCGCCCTTGCCGCTGCGCTGGTTCGGATACGTCTCGCCGCTGCGCTACGCCGCGGATGCGATCGCCGCATCGCTCGGAGGCCGCGTTGACATCGGGCTTGAGTTGGGCATCCTCACGGCCTATACGCTAGGCGCTATGGGCCTCGGACTGTGGCGGCTGCCCTGGCGCGAGACGTAGAGGGTCCACGCCGGCCGGAGCCGGCGGGCCCGACAAGACGATGTCCCCAAGAACCTTCGCCCGTACGCGACGCGAGTTGCCCGGCAGATAGGCCAGCGGCAGATCCTCGACTTCGATGAGATCCAGGGTGTCTGGATCGGCCCCCGCCGCGATCGCGTCCGTCCGGGCGCCGGCCGTCGCTGCCGCGATGGCCTCGTCGCGCGGCACGTCGCGATAGATCCGGTCGGATTCACCGCTGACCTGGGCCATCGCTGCGCCCACGGCGTTGGCCACCGGCGCGTGCGGTACACGTACGGTGTCGCTCGTGCCGGCCAGACCATCCGGCACCAGGAAGGAGCCGCCGCCGACGGCGATCACCGGCCTGGGCTCGGCGTCTGGCCGCATGCGATCGATGGCGTCCTCGAGCCTGGCGCGGATCGTGGCCATGGCCTCACCGACCAAGCCGGCCGGCAAATCGGCGACGCGGCTCGGATCGCCCAGGGACGATGCTCCGGCAGCAACCGCGACATCGGTGCACGTGGTGACGTCTCCACCGAACACGCGGGCAAGCTCCGTCAGCCGGAAGCCCACGCTCTCCGGACCAACGGTCAGCGGCGACGCCGTGACCTTCGACCCTCCCCCCAGCGGCAACGACAGCAGGTCCGGCATCTGAAATAGCGTGCGCACGCCGCCAATCTCGACCACGCGGTTGGCTTGACGCGGAAGGCCGTGACGGAGATAGCCGATGTCGGTCGTCGTCCCGCCGACGTCGATGACGAGCGCGTCCGGCGTGTTCGAGAGAAACGCCGCGCCGCGCATGCTGTTGGTAGGCCCGGAAGCCACGCTCAGGATCGGAAGATCCATCGCCCGCTCAATCCGCGCGATGGTCCCGTCGTTCTGGGTGAGGTATACCGGCACGTCAATCGTGACCTTCCGCAGACCCTGCCGAAACGCCGCCATCGTCCTGCGCGCCAGGCCGACGAGGCTGGCGTTGAGGATGGTGACGTTCTCGCGCGGGAGCAGGCCGATGCGCCCCAGGCGATGCGACAGCGTGACGCTGACCTCGGGACACACGCTGCGCACGATCTGATGTGCGTGTTCCTCCAGGGATGCGTCGAGCGGTGAGAACACGGACGCGATCGCGACGGCTCGGATTCCGGCTTCCCGGATCTCACGCGCCGCGGACTCCACCGCCCCGGCATCGAACTCGACGATTGGGCGGCCGTCATATTCATGGCCGCCGCGAACCATGAAGTGCCGCGCGTGGATGGCCGCGGCAAGATCGGGCGGCCAATCGGTGAACGGCTCCAAGAAGGCGGTCGCCGGCAGCCCGATGCGGATGGCGGCGGTCGGCGTCAGTCCGCGCCGCTCGACGATGGCGTTGGTGAAGTGCGTCGTGCCCAGCATCACGGCGTCGACGCGCCGCGCCTCCGGTCCGGCAATCTCAATCAGCTCCGCAAGCGCCGCCGAGATGCCCGAGCTCACGTCCGCCGTGGTGGCCGTCTTGACATAACGGACCACCGCGCGGTCATGGAGCAGAACCGCGTCGGTGCTGGTCCCGCCAACGTCGATCCCGATGACGTTCAACAACAGGCCTCGGGGTCAAAGAGCGGGTGGAAGTCGAGGTCGTGGCCGAACGCGCGTGGTCCCGTGAGCTCCAGGCCGCGCTCGCTGAGCAGCATCGGCGGCGCCGGGAGCGCGATCACGGCCAGCCGCTGTCCAAAACGCACCACTTCCGTGCCCACCGCCTCGCCGGACTCCTCATCGAGCACGCAAATCAGGTCAGGCGTGGTTGCGCACGGTTGGTCGTTCAGCCAGGCCACGGTGAACTCGTTTTGGAAGGCAATGCGCATGTCGGCGCCGGCGTGGGCCTCCAGACCCGCGATGTCAAGACGGCCCCGGAGGTAGCCATCGGTGGTTTGGCGCTCCACGTCCGTGACCTTGCCGCGCAGCAGCTCGATGCCGCCTTCCGCATCCAGCAGCTCAGCCACCGGATCGCGGTGCATGGCTTGGGCGCGCCTGATGGTCCGTCCAATGCGCAGGGCCTTGCTGACCGTGTGCAGATGCGAGCCGGTCTTCACCTCGTGCCCGGTTCGCGGCGGGTTGCAGGTCGCGGCGATCGCGCCCAACTCGGTGCAGGCGCGGCGACGGATTCGCTCAAGCCACTTCCAGTCCGCCGCCTCCGAGATGATCACGGTATTTGGCCGGATGTCGGCCATCACCAGCGGATAGCAGGTGAAGTCTTTGACCGCGAAGCTCGTCATCTGCGCTTCGGGGAAGGCGCGGCCCATGGCGTCGGCGTCCACGACCGGCAGACCGAGCGTGGCCGCCGCCATCAGCGGCTGGAACGCATTCCCGCCGCCAATCTCCCAGGGCATCACGGCCGTGAACCGGATGCCGGCGTACTCCTCCATGACCCGGATCGCCCGCGTGACCGTTGCCGGATCGGTCAGCCGCTCCTCCGCGGGCATCGGTGACCCCATCTGATTGACGGCGGCGACAAATGCGTCATCCGGCAGGTCCATCGGGTCGATGACCTCAACCACGCGGCCTTCCGCATAGAGCTTCTTCAGGCAGAGATACCCGTAGTAGGGGTCGCCGCCGCCGCCGGTGCCGAGAACCCAGGTGCCAACGCGCAAGGCTTCGATATCGACCTCGGTCAGCGTCGTCCGTGCGACACCGTCGAGGTCGTAGGGAACCTGGCCGTCATTCACGATGAATTGGATCGTACCTGGGGCCCGTAACGAACCTGATCGCCGGCACCAGACCGATCTCCCGGCGGAGGCCGTGGGGCGCTTCATCAGGAGTGGCTGAAGATCCCGGACCCCGTCACTGGTGACCATGCGCGGCGTAGGCCATACTCCCGCATCAGCGTGAGGTCATCTCCCACAGAAGGACGAGATCCAATGACCGCGTCTGCCCCGAGCGTGCCCCAAGTGGCGCCCCTGACCGAAAGCCAGATTGCCGAGTTCAAACGCATCGGCTACCTCGTGCTCCCCGGCGTCATCGATGCCGACCTCTGCCGCCAGGCCCGCGACGAAATGTGGGACACCGTGGCGGCAAACCGGCCCCAAATGAATCGCGACGACCCCTCCACCTGGGTTCCCTTCACCGACGAGGAGAAAGCCGGCTACCAGCGGCCTGACGGTGGCGGGGATCCGTACTTCTCCGGCGGGGGCCACCGCATGATCATTCGCAACGGCGCGGAGGATTTGATGCTCGACATCGGCGCCCGCGCGGTGTGGGACATCGCCGAGCAGATGCTTGGAAAAGGCGAGGTCGTGTTCCCCGGCGGACTCGATGCATCCGGATGCACCACCGGCCCTTGCTACATGACCCAAAAAATCGCTGAGGGCATGGAAGTTCACATGGGCCCCAAGCGAGAGACTTGGACGGGCAAGGGCTCGGGCCAGACGGAACACCTTCGGCTGCCCAAGACCGGTCCCCACTGGATGACCGCGCAGGGCACGCGCGGCATGTACTGCACCCTGCCGAACAGCCCGCTCTCGAGCCCGCCCGACTGGCGCGGCGCCCACGCGGGTGAGGGCCTCTACAACACGCGCCAGCTGCTGCAAACCGCGGTCTATTTCGATGACGTGCCGCCGGGCGCCGGCGGTTTGACCATCTTTCCGGGCAGCCATACGCGAATCTGGAACTACTGGGAGGCCAAGAACCGCGAGGCGATGGCCGCCGCCAACGGCGAGGAAGCGACCAGGTTCGTGGGCTACACCGATCCGCCGATCGGGGACCTCAAGGCCGACACGGAACCCGTGATGACCTCTGGACCCGCCGGCTCCGTGGTCCTGTGGCACACGATCATGCTGCACCTGGCCGGCGGCAATTCATTCAGTGACGTCCTCCGCCAGGCCACGCTCTACGGCTTTCACAAGACGCCCGAGTGCTGGCCCGACGAACGGCTCATGGCCGGTCCCAAGGGCGACATTTGGGGCAACTGGTCCGATGAAGTTCGGGCGGTGGCGGTGTAGCTGACTAGGAGGCAGTGGGTCACTTTGAGTCCGGCATTCCCGCGGGAGCGGGAATCCAGCCCTGCGTCCTTAGGCGTCCGGTGTAGGGGGCAAACCTTGTGGTTGCCCTTTGCGACCCCCTGCGCCCGTGCCGCACAGACGCCATGCCGCACATTGGGGGCATAGTGAGCCACTACCGACTAGGACTCCGCCCACGACGCCGGACCCGGAAGGCTCGGTAGTGGGCGTGGAGAAAGCGTGAGGTTGAGGCGGAGCGGACCAATCAGAATGAGCGGCATACACGATATGGGCGGCGTTCCAGGTTACGGGCGCGTGGAGCCTGAAGAGGACGAGCCGGTCTTCCATGGCGAATGGGAGGGCCGGATCTTCGGGCTTGTGATCTCGGTTAAGGACGGCCTCTCGCGCTCGAGGCTGGAGAGCCTCGACCCCGATGAGTACCTGTCGGGCTACTACCAGCGCTGGATGATTGCCCTTGAGCGCGGCCTCATTGAGCGAGGCGTGCTGAGCGCGGAGGAGTTGGAGGCAAAGACCAACTGCTTTCGCAATGACCCGGAAGCGAGTCCGACGCGAAACGTCGACGCGGAGCTGACTGAGCGTGTCCGCACGGACATGTACCGACAGCGCCAGCACCGCAGGACGCCCGAACGGCCACCTGCGTTCGAAGTCGGAAACCGCGTGCGAGCCCGCCGTATCCAGCATGGTGGACACACGCGCTTGCCTGGATATGTGCAGGGCAAGCGCGGAGTAATACGCGCCATCTATGCCGCCTACGACGTTCCCGATGAGAACCCGGGGGAAGAGGCTACGCCGGCCCAGCACCTCTACAGTGTCCGGTTCGACGGGGCCGAGGTGTGGGGGGCGTCGGCGGAGTCGGGCACGGCGTTGTACATCGACCTGTGGGAGAGCTACCTGGACCCAATCGAGACAACCAGCGCTGAGCGGAGCGACGCGTGAGCGGCGGCCACGACCACGATCACCATCCTGAGCCGGAGCCATACGCGGCGCTGCGCACGAGGGCGCTTGAGTCGCTCCTGGTCGAGAAGGGCCTCGTGACCACCGATGCCATCGACGAGATCGTGCGCATGTACGAGCAAGACATCGGGCCCCTCAACGGCGCCAAGGTGGTGGCCAGGGCGTGGGTCGACCTCGAATACAAGCGACGACTGCTGGAAAACGGCACCGAGGCTATCGCCGAGCTTGGCTTTGGTGGTGCGGAGGGAGCTGAAATCGTGGTGTTGGAGAGCACGCCCAAGGTGCACAACGTGGTCGTGTGCACGCTCTGCTCGTGCTACCCGTGGCCGGTGCTCGGCTTGCCTCCAACCTGGTACAAGGACGCGGCGTACCGATCCCGCGTGGTGATGGAGCCTCGCGCGGTGCTGCGAGAGTTTGGACTAAACGTTGACGAGTCGAAGGAGATCCGGGTGTGGGACAGCACCGCGTCCATTCGCTACCTGGTGCTGCCGGCGCGCCCCGACGGCACCGGCGATCTGCCGGAGGACAAGCTGGCTGAGCTGGTGACCCGCGACTCGATGATCGGGGTGGGAATGGCGAAATCGATGCCCGCAATTGCGTAGATACGTGGTCTTGAAGAGCACCAGATGAGTAGACCGCCCGACCGCGGGATATCGGACATGACGGGCGACGAGGCGCTGCCCAGGAACAACGGTGAGCTTTTCTTCAGCGAGCCCTGGGAGGGCCGGGCATTCGGTCTGGCCGCCGCCTTGACCGAGGGCGGCGTCTACGACTGGACGGTCTTTCGTGACAAGCTCGTTGAGGTGACCGCGGCCAACGAGAAGCACGGAGAGCAGACCGGCTACTACCAGCGATGGTTCCACGCCCTGGAGCGGCTGGCCCTGGACCGCGGGCTTGTCACGCCGGCGGAGCTGGACGCGAGGACGGATGCGCTTGCTTCTGACCAGCACGGTGGCCACTGATACACGGCTGAGATTCAAGGCTCCAAATCCACCGTCCGGGCCCCGACGAAGACGGTGTGCGCCTAGCTGTTCTGACCACAGACATCCGAGACACGGCTCATCTCGGACTCTATCGTCATTCCGAACATCGTGAGGAATCTAGAGCGCTGGACCTCTGGTGCTAGAGAGGAACTCTCGCCCGCCCGGTGCGCCGCGGATGTTCTAGTAACGGCCGCCGATTCCTCGCGCGCCCTCAAATCACCGGGGACGGCCTGGCGGACGCGTGCGCTATTCGTCTGACAACTAAGCGAATTAAACGACAACCCTATCCGCTACACGGCTGTTCCGCGCAAGCGAGGATTCGTGGCCTCCACACTTCTTCAGGCTCGCCCATTCCGATTTCGACCGCGCATAGCTGCGAAGCAACTTTCGCGTATACTCCCGGTGGGCCAGAATCCCGGTAGGAAGGACTGCATGCAGGTCAACAGCCGGGAATCGGTCGACGAAAAAGCTCCCAGCACGCTAGGCCATCACAATTCATTCACGCTGTCTGAAGATCTAATCGGATCCGTAAAAGGGCAATTTGGGACAATTCTGGCCGACCCACCTTGGAGGTTCAATAATCGAACTGGAAGGGTAGCCCCCGAGTACCGACGGCTTCCCAGATATGTGTCGCTATCACTATCTGAGATAATATCTCTTCCAATTGCAGATCTTACTCTCGAAAGAAGCCACCTATATTTGTGGGTTCCGAATGCGCTTCTCCAAGAGGGTCTTGCCGTGATGAAACACTGGGGCTTCGAATATAAGACAAATCTTGTATGGTATAAGGTTCGTAAAGATGGTGGTCCGGACGGTCGCGGAGTTGGGTTCTATTTTCGAAATGTCACGGAGCTGGTACTCTTTGGCGTTCGTGGGGGTATGCGGACGTTTCAACCTGGGCGAAGACAGGTGAATATACTTAGGTCTCGCAAGCGTGAACACTCACGCAAACCGGACGAATTGTACGAAGTAATCGAGCAATGTAGTCCTGGCCCATATCTGGAGCTTTTCGCACGACACAATCGTCCTGGCTGGTCGCAGTGGGGCAATGAAGTCGACTGTGGCATTCCAGCTCAGGAACCAATTCCTGGCTCGCTAGTCCACAGCTTCGAAGGCTAGCATGAGCACGCACGCGGACGATATCGCCGACGAAATCGCAGGGCTGATATCAGGGCCTCAAATCCAAAGGGAACTCAGACAGCGTCGGAAGGCTTTCATCGAGAGGACAGTTCCTTCATTCCAGGAAGACGGCTCTATAGGTGAAGGCTGGGAAGTCGTTCGCCGTAACAAAAAGTCTATTCGCATTCGGAAGCCGAAGCCTCCAGATCAGAAATTGGAGGATGATGTTTGGCGCCTCCTGGCACGTATGAATTTTCAGTATATGAGTGAAGGTTATAAGTTCAGAATTCCACTAAGCGGAATGAGTCGATGTGTCCCACCTAAACAGATCGACGCATTGGCGGTCGACGAAGACACTGCGCTAGTCGTTGAATGCAAGACATCCAAAACGCTGAGATCTCGATCGTTGCAGAAGGATTTGAACGAGACGCGAGCTCTTCAAGAGCCTATCAGGCGCACAATTCACGGCTGGTTTCAAGAACGTCCCAGAGTGTGCTTTCTATATGTTACCCAGAATATCCGGTGGAGTAGGCAGGATTTGGAAAGAGCGAGATCGAACCAGATTTCCGTCGTCCAATATGAGGAATTGCAATACTATCAGATGTTAGCTGACATAATAGGTCCGGCTTCAAGGCATCAGTTTCAGGCGGACCTGTTGGAAGGATCGGCAGTACAGGGGTTGAGAGGTACGGTGCCGGCACTTCGCGGAAGATTTGGCGGGAAAACTTTCTATCAGTTTGTGATTGAGCCAGACCGCCTGCTGAAGCTTGCTTACATTAGTCACCGAGCTCGAATAAATGCCAGTGCGGTGGGGGCATACCAGCGGCTGTTGCGCAAGCGACGCCTGAAAGATATTGCCCAGCATATCGACAATACCGGCGGTATATTTCCTACAAATATTGTCGTTAACTTCAGGCATGCTCGAACGCTTCAGTTTGATATTGCTGGACCGGCTACTGATGATCCGACCGCGCTTGGCACATTGCATCTGCCGAACACTTACAAATGCGCCTGGATCATCGACGGTCAGCATCGGCTCTATGGCTTCTCGCTGAGCGATTGGGCCACCCGTGGGCGAGTGCCGGTTTTAGCGTTTGAGGGGCTTGACCCGGTAGAAGAAGTGAAGATGTTTGTGGATATCAATAGCAAGCAGGTGAAAGTGCCGAGAAGCTTGCTCGTTGAACTTGAGCCAGAATTGGGTGCAATCGGCGGTGCCGCAGATGCTCTGCTGCGGAGTTTGCACTCGCAGATTGCAATTGATCTAGCGGAGAGTCAGACATCGCCACTCTGGGATCGAGTTGCGACCGAATGGGATACGGCTAGGAAGAACAGGCCGTTTACATTGCCACAGATAGTCAACGCGATCAGCAGCAGTCAATTGGTCGGATCAATTCGTGCGGGAGCTCCGTATCATGGACATCTGTATTATCGTGACAATGAGAATACGCGTGCGAAGGCGGTTGCGGCGATAGAAGGCTTTCTGTTGTTATTTGCTGAGGGTGCAGAGGAGCATTGGTCTAGAGAGGCAGGTCCATGAGGCTTTCTGTGCAGCAATAACGGTGTGGCAGCTCTCATGAGATTGTTCAGCGCCGTTTTGCATCACCTGGACACCCAACTGGGTGGTGCTGATTATACCAATCGGTCAGCTGACGCGATTGTCGGTTTGACCGTTGAGCTGGTTGAACCGGCAATTGATTGGTTCAGGCAAGCGTCGGATGTTGATATGTACAAATTTAGAGGGCACTATGGTAGTGGTGCGATTCCGGCGTACGCTTTCGCGTTGATGGAGATTGTCCACAAGTCGTTTTCGAGCTTTTGTCCTCCCGGTCTGCAAGACTATATGGAGTCGCACAATATTGGGGCCGTGCGACAGGCCCGCGAATTCATTGCGGAGATCGAAGACGGCATACGGGAGGTCACGTTTGAGATTTTGAGGAGAAACTTTGGACAAGAACATGATTCTTGGTGGCGTACCGGCGTTCCTCAGGTAGTGCGAGCAAAGGCGGCACAGAAAGCAGAAACAAGTGAGGAGGTCGGAGCACCACATCAATTCTTGGATTTGATAGACTATAAAAAGATCGCTGAGCAATCGAGCAATTGGTCCCATTTCAACGATTCATGGTCTGTTGATCCGACTGCGCGATCGAAGGATGAGAAACTATCTTGGATGAATCGAGTGAATGCTATTCGAAATCGGGTGTTTCATTCGGGTAGGCGACGAGTCACAACAGACGAAGTGACGTTTCTTGAGGAGATCTGGATTCACGTTGAGGCTGAGCGAGATAGGTTTGGGGGTGAAGAAACTGTTTAGCTGCGCAGCTCAGGTGTGAGCTTGAAGTCGTGCGGTTAAGTGGGCTTTCGAGGGCGTCGGCGTAGACGGGAGTGTTGTGAGGGCGCATTTGGAAATTAGGTTCCTGTTGGTGCATTTTAGGCCTGCGCCGATCCGTCAAGGGTATCGTCCCTGGGACATTCTAGAGTGAAGCGGATGCGACGTTCATCAGTCCGCAGCAGCCCCCACGGCGACGTGCGGCTTGGCTCGTTTCGGGAAGTGCTCTCGATTCCGGGTCGCTATCTCAACGACCACTGCCTGATCCTTCACGAGGGCCTGTGGCACTTCTTCAGCATCATTGGTGATGTGCGCGGCTCCCCAGGCGGCATGCACGGCGTCGAGAATTCACTTGCGCACGCCACGTCCGCGGACCTCATGCGCTGGACGGTGCACCCGTATGCGCTGACTGCCACGGGGATCTGGCCGGAAGAGGTGACCTGCTTCGCGCCCTACGTCATCGCCCACGACGGCCGCTTCTACATGCTGTATTGCGTGAGTGACGCGCAGCGCACGCAACGCATCTGCCTCGCCACGTCCACCGACCTCTTCTCCTGGGAGCGCTTCCCGGGGAATCCCGTGATCGTGCCGTCCGTTTCCTGGGCCAAGTGGCCGGGATTCGGTCTCCCACGGCCCGACGAAGTGGACCGCATGCACCGCGACGCGGCCGGCGATGTTCTCTCCGTCGCCCGCCGCCTCGGCGGCACCTACGGCGGCTGCCGCGACCCGCACGTCATCCAACTGGACGACGGGACGTTCGTGGCCTACTGGGTGGCGCGGGTGCAGGAGAAGTTTGGACACAACCTGGTGTGCGTGGCTGCGTCGATGTCGCACGACCTGCTGCACTGGCAGGAGATCGGGCCGGTGTTCACCATGAAGGCTTGGCCGTTCGACGAGGAGCCGACGCTTGAGATCGAGTCTCCCTGCGTCGTGCCCAAGGACGGCAAGTTCTGGCTCTTCTTCAAGCATGGCTGGTGGACCCACGTGGTGGCGTCCGACTCGCCCTATGACTTCCACGGCTATGAGCCGCAGCGGCTGGGCTTCTGCCACGCCTCCGAGGTCTTCCACTGGGAGGGCCAGTGGTGGATCACCCACTGCTCGGCCGATCCCGAGGACTTCCGCTACCGCGAGTCCAACCGCACCCGTGGCCTGTTCATGGGGCATCTCGACTGGCCGGACGGCGCCCAGCCGCGTCTGATCGCGCCCGACGAGGCCCTATGAAGCTCGCCGCGCCCGCCGATACGGGCAACCTCGGCGGCGCGCCTTGGCCCGCGCCGGACGACCTGTCCGAGATGCAAGCGTCCGACTACGTGCTGCACGCCAGCGCCGGCCGTATGCACCGCGTTCCGGTGGTCAAGTCGACCCTGCCGCACGATCCCCTGGGTCACCCGCAGATGATCCACGCCGCGCGGGCGGCGGACGGCGCGATCTACGTGAACCAAGGCTCGCTGATGTGCCGCACGGAGGACGAGGGCCGCACCTGGACCGCCTATCCCCGTGGCGACGCGGCGGGACGGCGACCGTCCCCAATCCTGGGCGCCGACATGTATCCGTACAACGGGCCGTTCGCGATTCTCGACGACGGAACCTTCGTGCTCGTCGGCTCGAACGACGGCATCCGCACCGATCCCATCGAGATCATGGGCTCGGCCGACCAGGGCCGCACCTGGAGCGTGCACTCCCAGCTGACACTGCCGCCGCGCTACGACGAGCGCTACTTCCACTCGCTGCAGCTCATCGGCGGTCGCACGTTGCTGTTGCTCTATTGCTGCCGTGACCGTCTAATCTGGGAACCGCCCGCCAGCGGCGTCATGCACCTGCTGGCTTTCAGATCGGGCGACGGCGGCCACACCTGGTCGGAACCGTTCCTCGTGTGCGACTGGGGCACTGAGGGGGCGGTCGCGGAGTTGGGCGGCGACCGGCTCCTGGCGGTCGTGCGCTACCAGCGCCCGCGCACGCCCGACGACCGCGCCGAGGACCTGGAGCCTCAGGGCGCGCGCGGCGATCTGGCCTGGAAGCACGTCTTCCTGGCCGATTCGCCCGACGGCGGACGCACCTGGGGCAATCTGCGGCAGCTCACCACCATATTCGGCCAGTGCTTCGGCACGCCCGCGGTGGCGGGCGACGGCACCATCGCCGTAATCCACGACACCCGCTACGGTCCCGGCCCGCCAAGCGGCCGGGTGATGCTCAGCCGAGACGGCGGCGAGACCTGGGCCGACGAGGCGGTCTACCTCTACTACGGATCAGCCGTCAGCGGCTTCAGCGCCAGCGTCACCCTGGATGACGGCGACGTGCTCTCGATTGTCGGCACCTGCGACCACGAGCCTGCCCGCACGGTGTGGGACGCCGCCATCGGACAAACCCAGGTCACGGCGATCAGGTGGAACCCTGGGAAACTGCCGTCACATCCGGTCGAGTACCCACTGGAAGAAGTCGAGCGGGAATAGGTCCGGCGCGAAGTCGGGAAACCGCTCTGGACCGAACAGGAGCTTCACCAGCTCGCGCTCGCTTACCTGCAACGTGCGCCCGCCGCGTCGTAGCCGCCACCCGTCGCCGGACCGCGCCGCCTCAACCTGATCCAAATCCAGTGCGCGTAGCAACCGCTCGAAGTTGATGACCCGGATCATGTAGTCATGGGTCTGCGCGAACGGGATGCCCGTCTCGAGCAGCAGCCCGGCCAGGCCGAGGTCGGACTCGGGTACGACCACGTCGAGCGTCACAACGTTGTTCTTGCGGGGCGCTCGGTCGGTGGTACTGGCGGCTGGATCGTCAATGTCGCGCAGCGCGCGCCGCAGCAGCCCCACCGTCGCCGCCACGTCGCCGCCGTGCTCGACGACTGCCCCCTCGCGTACGGCAACGTACGCCGCCGGCGTGCCGCCGTGCAGTGCGACGAGCAGGCGGTCGGCCCGCGACTGAGCCACCAGCGTGAAGAGCTCCTCGTCGCGGTCGGCGCGCACCGGTTCGCGGGCGTGCATGGCCATGAGCGCCGCCACGTGCGGTCGCCAGGATTCGGTGACCTCCACGTCGGGATTTGGCGGCAGCAGTTTGATATTCGCGCGATCCAGCGTGTGGCTGCGTTGCGGCATCGCCAGCTCCCAGCCGAAGCGCCGGTAGTAGTTCGGGATGCGTGTGCCCAGCATGCCGATGTGATGGCCGCTGGCCCGCATGACCCTGTGTGCGTCGTGCAGCACGGCCACTCCTAGCCCGCGCCTGCGGTGCGCCGGATGCGTGACGAAGCCGTTGATGCCCCCAACCTCAATCCGGCCGCGCCGCGTACGCACCGTCGATGGGGCAACGGCAACCGCGCTCACGACCAGGCCGTCATGCGTGATGACGCGGATGTTGTCGAGGTTTCCGGGGTGGTAGACGTGCGGCCAGTCGGCGCCCATGGTCGGCCAGCGTGGTGGCTCGGGCGCGTTCAGCGTCCGCAGCGCCAGGTTCTGCAGGTCGAGCATGGCCCCGAACTCATGCGGACGGCACGCCCGTGGCCCGTCATAGCCCGCAGGCACCGAGGGCGCGTCCGAGGCTGGGTTGGTGGAGCTGGACATCATGCGTTCCCGTTCCATGAGACCTTGGCGGAACCCCGCGTCATTCCTGTGAAAGGAGACCTTTGCATAATCGTCATTCCCGCGCATGGAGATCTTGGCGTAACCCCTCCGTCATTCCCGCGCACGCGGGAATCCAGATTCCGTGCGACACCTTGGCGGACGTTGCTTCATCGACACAGAATCCTCCGACTGGGAGTTACGCGAAGGTCTCCGCAAGCGGGAATCCAGGCCCCGCCCAGCCTGGAACCGCGCAGGGTTCTGCCCGACATCCTGAGCCTGACCGGGTGATGCAAATGTCTCTTCCAACGGGATTCCAGAGTCAACGTTCTACCAAGGCCGCCATGCTCACGCCACCTGGCGAGGGCCGGTATCCGCATACTCCCACGTCTCAATTGGGCCGATATCGGGGGGCAAATGCTCGTTGACGATGTCCAGCACCATGCCATAGCGGCCCGCTTGAGTATTCGGTGCTTCCGATCCAAAGCCGACAGCGGCCCGAATGCTGCCGGTCAGTTGGGGAACGTCGGGCGGCGTGAGCCCAACTGCCACGCGAGCGTTGATCAGAGCCTGCACACTGCCCCGCACCGCGTCCAGCGCGTGGTGCCATGACCAGACGTAGTGCAAGAGTTGAAACGTCGCGTAGTCCGGGTTGGCAGACTGCTTGGCGGCGTCTTTGAGTTCGATAAGGACTAAATCCCCGCATGAGTCGACCGCGAGTTGATCGAGCTTCCTAGGCACTCCGCTTTTCTGCGCTGCCCCCAAGTGCTTTGTCAGCTCTGTTCGTGCCGCCTCGACCTGCGAAAACCCCGTGGACGCATAGCCCAGTTGCACCTCGCGGTCGAACGGGATCCAGGGTTCTGTCACCTTCGACCACTGCGATTGTATGGCTCCCTCCCCCATGGTGAAGGTTGGGTTGACCTTCACATCGCACAGATAGTCTTTGAGCGCTTTGCTGAATCTCAACTCACCGATATTCCACGGTCTGAAGTGCGGCTTTGCGCATGCCTGCCGCTTGTACTTGTGGTCCTCTGCTGTAACTTCGACACTCCAATAATCTGCTATTGCAATCTTGAGCAAACTTGTCCGACCTCGATAGACATGGATCTCGTCATTGCGGCGAAAGTGCACGTCGTGCTCGTAGTCGCCGACTTTCTGCCGGTTGAGTTCGACCAACGGCGCGAGGAACCTACCTGGCATCAGGAGCTGCCGTAGCTCTTCCGAAGGCGCACGGTCGTAGCTGGGTACTGGCATCGTTCTCATGAACCTACTAAAGCCTGTAGCGGCCGCGCATGTAGGCCGCCCAGTCTGTCAATCCCTCGGCTTCGCCGGTGCTGACGATCTCGGACGCCGGGAGAGACGGGGCCATGGACGAATCTGGCAAGAGACGCTGCCAGGCGGCCCAGTGGGCGGCAATGTCAGGATTGGCGTCGTGCGCGCAGAGCACGAACCATGCCTTCTCGACCATGCGTTCCTGCTCGAGTCCCCGAGCGATGGCGATATTCCGCATGGGCTGCTGCATGTCGTAGGCGAAGGGGCACGGGCCATCGGGGTCGGTGTGCGGGAAGGCTGCCTGAACGCTGCCGTGGCTCCTGGCGAATATCTCCCAATAGCGCCGATCCTGCTTCGCATGCTTCGTTCTTCGGAGGTAGCAAGCGCTCGGGTCGTCCAGGAAGAGGCGCGCGGAGTCGCAGACATCTTTGCGCTGGTTTCCCGCGCTGGTGCGCCCATTGCAATGTGAGAATTCGCCTTCGCTCAGCTTGACTTCGACCAGAACCGCGGCGCGCTGGCGATTCTTCAGCCGGCCCCACAGCGCCACGTCGACCGCCGTCGCGGGATCGCCAGAGGCGGGTCGCTCGCCAGCAATCTCGCCGAGCAATCCGCCGGGTGGAACCCACTCGAATCGCACTTCGTCGATGGTCAGCCGGGCACCGATCATCTTGCTAACTCGCTCGGACAGCCGCGCTCGGCTTCCCTCCCGAAACGGCAGAAATAAGTTGAACGCGAACGCCTGCGAGCTGCGCAGGTGGGCGACGTATTTGTGCGGCTTCACCGAGTCGGCTCGCATCACTGCTTTCGCAAGACTGCGGTACGCCGGGTATATCCCATCCGTCCAGTGGCACCACATCCAATCTCGTGAGCCATCCACGCCAACTCGCCACCGCTTCATATGCGCTTGAAGCCGTCTTTCGAAAATGGTTGGCCGGTAAGCCGGACTGTCGCTAGTCACAACGCTCCCTATATCTGTCAATTGGTCATGTCTCGCGTATATTCTACTACAAGCAGGACTATGAATGCCGGCCGTGGGTCATTTCGTTCCATACGGCGTTCGGCTGCTGGAGGAAATCCTCACTTTCTCCCAGGACGAGATATTTGCATAACCTGGTCAGGCTAAGGATGTCCAAGAAGATCCCTGCTTGGTTCCAGGTTGAATGAGGACTAGATTCCCGCTTTCGCGGGAATGACGAGGGGTTATGCAAACGTCTTAGGTAGGGAGGGAATCAGACCGAGGCTGCCATTTAGAGTGACAGCGATCGCCGCGATCCGCCGTGGCCTTCGGGCACCGACGGCTTGCTCGAGGATTGCGGGACGGGACGCTCAGCCAACGGCAGCTCCGCGGCGGTTGAGCTCGGCGGTCAGCCGCAGCGCGGCGTCGGCGGTATCGATGTCTTTCTTCCCGAAGCACACGACCATGGCTGTGCGGCCGGCCCCGCTGGCTTGCTCGACGATATCCGCGCGGGAGCTGATGTGCTCATCGCTAAACCGCGCGCGCCCGTCGCCGCTGTCGGGCGCGGTCTTTGGGCCTCGGAATCGGAAGTAAATCACGTCTCCGGAGTCAATCGGCAGCGCTGCGCCATTCGACGCTAGCGGGTCGTGGCGTACCTGCGCAATGTTGTGGGTCCGCAGGGCTTTGGAAATCCGTGCGTCAAGCTCGGCACCCGGCACCGAGGGAAGCTCCACAGCCAGCGGCAACTCGGCGAAACCCTCGCGCAGCACGGCCAGTGAGCGCTCGATGTCGAGCGCGGCGCTCAGCTTGCCGGGAAACTGGACCAGGTACGCGGCAAACTTGCCGGCGTCGATCAGCGGCTGCGCCAGCGCCAAGTGCCGCGCGAATCCCGCCGTGTCGGCCTTGTCCGGATTCCGCAGCCATGCGGAAATGATCCGGTGCGCCTTGAGGCTCATCGTGAATCCATCTGGCGTCTGCTCGGCCCACCCGGCCACGGTCTCCGGCTGCGGCATGCGAAAGAACGTGGCGTTCACCTCAACGCCCGAGAGCCGCGCCGCATAGGCCGCCAGCCTCTCGTTCGCCTTCGTCCCGCGTGGGTAGAAGCCGCGCAGGTCGCTCCAGTTCGCGGTGCCGACGACCACTCGGCCCCGGGTGCGCCCGTCTCCGGGCGTGGGCTCAGACGGCCTGCTGGTGGACGCGCGGATCGGTGGGGTCGCCCGGATAGCCATGGGGTCGGTAGTCCGCCGGCCCGATCTTCGGCCAACCCTGGCCGCCCAGCGCCTGAAAGTCGTCCAGGCGCCCGGATAGCCAGAAGAACATACGCGCCGCGGCCAAGTAGGACGGTCGCGGCGCGGGCCCGGCGTCGGGGCCCGGTCCGTAGACCGCCGTCGCGGGATCGAAATCCGGCTCCCGCACCCAATCGCGCTGCGGCGCCGACGTGCGCCAGTAGTTGTACTTCAGCAGATTGCGAATGCCCGAAGCCGTCGACTGCGTGCGGCGGTGCCACACGGAATAGGCCGAGATGAAGATCGACCCGGCGGGCGCCGCGCTCGACACCGAACCGCGGAACATGCCGTAGAGCCCGGAGCTGCCCTGCCCGAACGGCCAGTACAGGTGCGAGCCGGGCAGAAACGCCGTGGCGCCCATCTCAACTGTCGTGTCCTGCGGGTAGTAGTAGACCTGCAGGTAGTTCAGCTCGTGGCTCGACAGCGAGCCGCCGTCGCGGTGCCAGCCGTAGGCGCGGGCGGGCATGTGGACGCGGTGGCTGGACATGATCGGCGGCAGCGCGAAGTTCGCCCCCAGCAATGAGCGCACCGCGCCGGCCGCCACCGGGTTGCAGATCACGCCGTCGATGAACCAGTCCTCATCGAGGATTTCATTGGGCTCATGGTTGGCGAAATCGCCCGGCTCGATGTGCGGCGCGTGGTCGTCCATGAAGTCCACGACCCGCTGGTTGACGTCGTCGGGAACGACGCCCTCGAGCGGCAGATAGCCCGTCTTGCAGAACTCGAGGACCTGGGAGTCGGTGAGATTGGGATCGCAGTCGTGCGTGCGCATGGCGACTACCGCAACCTTTCGAGGATGAACTCAACGCCGGGGCCGTGGAGCCTTGTGTCATCCAGCATCACGGCCAGCTCCGGGAACTTGATGATCCGCCAGCCGTCTTGCACGGCGTCCAGAACGGAGGCGTAGGGCATGTCATCGGGGTCCGGCGGGCCTTCGTCTATCTCACCGTCCCGCGCGATGAACATGCCAATCACGTCCGAGTTGACCGACGCGGTGCCGGCCTGGAGATACAGCAACTCCTGGCGTTTGCCGTCGCCGTTTGCCAGCGACTGCAAAGCGTTTTGCAGGTCCGACTCGGTTAGCGTGCCGGCGCGAAACTGCTCGATGCACGACTCGATCACTGCCTGCTGCGGCGAAATCATTGCCAGTGCGCCTCCCATGGATCGGCGGGCTCGATTCTGGTGCGGCAGCGTATCACGGGGGTGCCTCCAAGCATCGTCGGCCGACACAGGCGGACGGGCTCTCGGCCCTGTCCGCGTAGACTGCCCATCACGACAAAGCGCCCACGAGAGATTCCGTGATGCCGCCTGGCCGCGCCGCAATTCCGCTGGCCCGATGAGCTGGCGCGTCGTCGAGCATCGCACCGTCTACCGCGAGACCGGGCACTACGCCACCGCGCCGAATGTCGTGCGCACGCCGGCGGGCGAGTTGCTGGTGCTCTTCCATCGCTCGCCGCATCTCGGGCATGCGCACCACAGCCATCCGCTGTTCGACGTGCGGGCCGTCGTGTCCGGCGACGAGGGCCGGACGTGGAGCGAGCCATGGCTCGTCACCAATGATCCGCGCGGCGGCGTGATCGACTTTGGGACCCACACGCTCGCCGACGGCAGCATCTTTCTCCACGCGTCGAGCAACGAGCTCGTGCCCGCCGCGGGCCTGGCCGAGATCACGTTTCGCGCGCCGCCGCATGCGCGGGACGTGGGAGCGCCGCAGCATTCGACCTGGATCTCCCGACCGGGAGTTCCGTTCTGGGTGCGATCGCGCGACGGTGGGCGGACGTGGAGCAATCCCGTGCGCTTTCCCCGCCTGCCGGATGCCGTGTGGGGCGCTCCCGCCGAGCACTCCGGGGTATGCCGCAGCGGGCTGCTGGCGCTGCCCGGCGGTCGATTGCTCATGCCGAGCAAAGCCACCGAGCGCCCCAGAGGCGAGCAGCCATACTTCGGGATGCTGCGCGTCTCGGACGACCTGGGTGAGACCTGGGCCTACGGCGGCCGCATCGCGCAAGACCCGATCGTGCACTTCAGCGAGCCGGCCATTCACCGCACGCCCAGCGGTCGCATCGTGGTCTTGTATCGCTGCCATCCGCGCGGCTCGCCGCGGATCCATTTGTCGGGGCGTCAGGGGGGAACCATCGTCGCGCGCGTCGAGTCGGACGACGACGGCCAAACCTGGTCGCCGTGGCGCCCAACCTCGATCTACGGCAGCCCGAGCCACATGCTGCCGCTGAGCGACGGGCGCGTCTTCGTCACCACCGGAACGCGCTGGGAAGGGCAGCGCGGCTGCACCGTGCGGGTGACAGACCCCGAATGCAACGACCTCGACGCCTGTCCAGTCCTCAACGTCCGCAGCGATTCCATGACCTCCGATTGCGGCTATCCCTGGGCCGTGGAGTTGACGGACGGCCGCGTGCTGGTGGTGTACTACTACACCCACCGCGACCTGCACCGCGGCATCGAAGCCACGGTCGTCGAGGAGGTCTGATCCGCCGCCGCTTCCGGCGCGGACCCGGTCGGCGCGGTAGCCTCCACACGGCACGTCGGCCAAAGCAACGCGCACGGAGGTTCCCAATGGAGCGGGTCTGCTTCACCTTTCAGATCAAGCCCGGCACCGAAGACGAATACAAGCGCCGTCACGACGAGATCTGGCCGGAGCTTGTCGAAGCCATCCGCGAGTCGGGCTTCACCAACTACTCGTTGTTCCGCCGCGGACTCCAGGTCATCGGCTACGCGGAATGCGTGCCTGACGTCGCGACGGCGTTCGGCAAGATCGGGTCCTACGAGGTCAACACCCGCTGGAGCGAGTGGTTCGAGGACGTAATCGAAGAGCTGACCGACGAGCACGGCCAGATGTTCTTCGCGCCCGAGGTCTGGCACCAGGATTAGAAACGCCGGCCGGTCCGCCGCGGTTCGGGTTACGCTCGAAGCCCTGAACGCAGGATCGGGTAGGGGCCGTTCGCGAACCGCCCTTGGCGGCCGCCAATCCGTAGGACTATGGTGAGTGCCCAATCACGCAGCCGAGCTGACCCAATTGGCAACTAACTCCCAGCCGAACTTCCTCTTCATCACCACCGACCAGCAGCGGTGGGATGCCCTGGGCATTCACAACCCGCGCATCCGCACGCCGGCGATGGACAGCATCGCGCGTGACGGCATCCGGTTCGACCGCGCCTATCCCACCAACGCCATCTGCGCGCCCGCGCGCGCCAGCATGATCACCGGCCGCAGCCAGCGCGGGCACCACGTGTTCAACAACGTGAACCTCAGCGAGGCCATCCCCGTGGTTGGCGACTCTCTCCGCGAGGCCGGCTATACCACGGCGCTGATCGGCAAGCCGCACTTCAAGAGCGGCGAGTACGAGGACGCGCTGCCGGATGATCCGCCGCCCGGCGCGCCGGTCGACCCCGAGGACGGTCTCTGGTACGGACCGTATTTCGGGTTCGATCATGTGGAAATCCTCGGCGCGCACACCTATCCCAAGGGCCATTGGCGCGTCTGGCTGGAGCGGCATCATCCGGAGGGTCTGGAGCTCTGGAAGCCGGTCAACGCGCTCGAACCTCGGTCGGGCGCGTTCCATAGCTGGAAGAACGCGATACCGGCCGAGTGGCACTACACCCATCGCACCGCCGACCGCACCGTCGACTGGCTGCACGGGCACGCCCACGAGCGGCCCTTCTTTCTCTGGATGTCCTTCTACGACCCCCACCAGCCCTTCACCCCGCCGCGCCCGTACTGCGACATGTACGACCCGGCGGACATGCCGCCGGCCGTGCCGCGCGAGGATGTGAGCAACAAGCCGCCGCAGTACCAGTACGCGCGCGACGGCCTTCCCTACCAGGGCTACGACACCACGAGCGGGTGGGACGGCGACCACCATCGGGAAATCGTGGCCCACTACTACGGCATGACCACCTTCATCGACGACGGTATCGCCCGCGTGCTGGCGGAGCTCGAACGGCTGGGCCTAGCCGAGAACACCCACGTGATCTTCAGCTCGGACCACGGCGAGGGCCTCAACGATCACGGCATTGCCGCCAAGCCGATGATGTCCTACGAGTGCGTCAACCGGGTTCCCCTGCTGTGGCGGCACCCCGCGACGGTTGCGGCGGGCCGCGTCCACGGCGGCGTAATGACGCAGCTCGACCTCGTGCCCACCTTCATCGACCTGGCAGGCGCGCCGCCACTCGTTGGCATGGAAGGCCGCAGCTTTGCGCCGTTGCTCAATGGCGAGACCGATGCGCATCGCGACGCGGTCATCGTCGAGCGCATCGCCATCTTCGGCAGCGGTCGGCCGGAGCTCGTCGGCACCGACAAGGCGCATGCGGCGCCCATCGTGCAGCGGGTGAAGATGCTGGTCACCGAGGACTGGAAGCTGCTGCACTACGGCACGACCGAATACGGCGAGCTTTATAACGTCAAGGACGACCCCGAGGACTTGACCAATCTCTGGGACGACCCGGCGCATGCCGATGTCCGAGCGCAGCTGGTCGAGCGTCTCTTGATCGAGCTCATCAACGACGAAGCCGGCGATCCCCACCTGATCATGGACAAGCCGTTGGTCGCCGGCAGCCTCCGCGACGCGCGGCTCATGGAGCCGCAGCCGGAAGCACGCGCGGACCTGACGCAGCGGCTGCGAGACCTGCTGGCCTAGGACCGGGCTGACGGGCCCCCGGTTTGCGCGGCTCGCGATCCCTGACGCAGCGGTGCTGAGACGGCGTGCAGATGCCGCAGCGGATCCAGGAGCCCTTGGAGTGGTCCGGTCAGCGCGTAGTCGACCCCTCGCTCGGCGCAGAAGGCCTCCACGATCGGCTGCGCCGCCCTCAGCCTATTGCGCGCCATTGCCGGAAACAGATGGTGCTCAATCTGATAGTTCAATCCGCCGTACAAGAAGTCGATTACCGGATGCGCCGTCACGTTGCGGGCCGTGAGCACCTGTTCCCGCAGATAGTCCATGCGGTTGGATTCGTCGATCAGCGGCATGCCCTTGTGGTTGGGGGCAAAGACCACTGTGTTGTAGAGCCCAAACGTCATCTGATGAATGAACAGAAACGCCAGGCTCAGCCCCCAGTGGCCAATCTGAACCACCAACGCGGCATAGAGCAGTACGTGCAGCGCCAGCGCAACCCGTTCCGCCGTTCGGCGTGGGGACCTGTCGCTCAGCACCTGCGACATGGTCTGAGCCCGCATCCCAAACGCCTGAAACGCGCCCAGGAACAAATAGAGAATGGCCTGGTACGCAATGATGGGGTAGTACACCGGCTTGCAATCCTTGATGCTTGCTGACTCGAAGATCAAGAACGGGTATTTCAGGTCGGGGTCCTCTTCGCTGTGATTCGGTGTCGCGTGATGCTTGTTGTGCTTCGCCGTCCACCACGAATAACTCACGGCGATGAGCAGGTTGCCGACGATGAGCCCAAGCCACGAGACCAGGCGTGAATGGCGGGTGATCTGCCGATGGGCAAGGTCATGGCCGAGGAAGCCCACGTGCGTGAACAAAAATCCGAGGAAGACTGCCGCTGTGAGGACAATGGCTGGGTGATCGAACATAATCACGATTGCGATGTTGCTCGCGAATAGCAACGCCGTAACCGCGAATTTCAAGGCGAAATAGCGCGGCTGGGATTCCAGCAGTCCCGCGGCCTTGATTCGACGCTTGAGATCCGCATAGTCCATCGACGGCGGAAGCATCGATCGCGTGCGACCCGAGGCCGCCGCGTCTACCTGGGCGGACATAATCAAGCGCCGCGCCGCGTCGTGCACGTGGCGCGCGGCCGGTGACGACGCAGACGCGGGCTGGGAATCAGCATTTGGAGGGGAGGCCGCCATTTTCGCGGGGCCAGAGATCCTGGCGAGCCCATTTGTACAACAAATCGGAGCGGTTGCCATGTTGCTGACGGTCACGGGCCGTCACCACGGCCCGTGAACCGAGCCCCAGCGATCATCCGACGATTGCGACGAGACGAGCCGGGTAGTCCCGTGGGGCGGTTCGCGAACCGCCCTCCACAGACCCAACCATGCGTCTTGCCTGACCACGGGGATTGGTGGGAAGCGGCAGCCTCCGTCGCTGACGGAGTGGGCTGCATTTCGCGGCCGCACGGCGTAGCATGCCCGGGCAGCGACCTCACGCGACCGCTCGCAACCGCGCGCTCATGGCACGTCCACGCGCCGACTTTCTCACGGTTTTCGCCGTCCTGGCTGTGACGGCCGTCGTCGCCACCGCTCCGGCGCCCCTGCTCGCCGTGATCCGCGAGGAGTTCCAGCTCACGTTCGCTCAGCTTGGGCTGATCTTTTCAGCCCAGGCGCTGGCGGGCATCCTCACCAACATCCCGGCCGGCCTGGTCGCGGACCGCCTGCCCGCGCGCGTGCCGATTGCCGGGGGCGCCCTGGGGTTGGCCGCGGGCACGCTACTCATGGCGCTGGCGCCCGGATTCATCGTGCTGCTGGCGGGAATGCTCATTGGCACGGTGGGCGCGACGTTCATGACCACCAGCGGCATCGCCTACACCGTCGCGCACGCGGGCGCCGAGCAGCGAGGCCGCGTCACCTCACGTGTGATGTCCGGCATTCAGGTGGGCGCGTTCATCGGTCCGGCGCTGGCGGGTGTGCTTGCCGCCGCCTTTGGCTGGCGCGCCGCGCTGATCGCGCCGGCCGTGCTCAGCCTGGGCGCCGCCGTCGCCGTGCTGCCCATCATTCGCGGCCAGGCCCCGTCGCGTCCCCAGCGCCAAGCTCGTACGTTCAGTGTCAGCGATCTGCGCCTGCCTCGGGTGGTGTGGCCAATCATCGCCTTGTCCATGCTGCTCACCGGCCCGGTCTTAGGACAGAGCCGCGTGATTCTGCCGCTCTACGCCGGTGAGGGGCTCGCGTTCACGCCCGCTGTCGTCGGCCTAGCCATATCGGCCATGAGCGCCGCCCGCGCCGTCCTCACGTTTCTGAGCGGCAACCTGATGGATCGTGCCGGCCGCGGCAGCGCCTTCTACGCCCTCGTGCTGGGCGCGCTGGGGGCCGCGGTGCTGCTCACGCTGCCGCTTGGGCTCGGCGTATTCATCGCCGCGGGCACGCTGGCATCGATCACCGGCCTGGGAGCCGTGCTGCCGTCGGTGCTTATAGGCGACCGCGTGCCCAAGGCCTATGTCGGCCGGTCGCTGGGCGTGTTGTTGACGATGGGCGCCATCGTTCAGCTGGGGGTTGCGCCCGCGGTGGGCTTCCTGCTCGACGTGGCGGGCTACCACCTCGTGGGCCTGGCCATGGTGGTGCTCGTGGGCCTAGCCGGCATTATCGGCTGGTGGGTCGTGGGCGATCTGCCGTGGAAGCGCCGCGTGCCGAACGACTTGTCCGTCTGATGCGATGATGCGTTCATGCGAACGACCCTAGCCATCGACAAACTCCTTGCGGCGGCCCGAACGATTGCCGAGCGAACGGGAGGCGGCCTTGGCAGCGCCCTGTCGGAGTTGGCGCGGCGCGGCTTCAAGAGCGCGCCCACCATGCGGATCGACGGGGACCCAACCGTGTTCGCCGTCGATGGCGACGCCGAAACCATCACCAGCGAAGACGTCTACCGATCACTGGGTGAGTGGCGGTAGCCGCGCGCCTTGACGTCGAAGTTGCCAGTTACCGAGCTGGCACGTCGCCGTACCTGACGCCGCTCTCCAACCAGAACTTGAGCAGCATTAGCGCCTCTCCCCATCCGACGGCACAGCCGATGACAGTCTCAACATCATCTATCGAATACCCAGAATCCTGAAGGCGCACAAGCGTTCCGGCCCCAAGCTTGTCAAGCTCGAACGAGACCGTTGTCGTGGTTTCGCCCGGACGCCACTGAAAGACGAACTTCCGGTTTTTCTCGATCTCGAGAACCGGACCTCCGTCTTCAACGGTTACTCGGTCGGCGCCGAAATTGACCCACCGAAAACGGATCCGGCCTCCCGGCGTCGAGTCTAGCGTCGTCCCATCGGTAAACGAAGAGTCCCATCCATCCGCGGTCGTCAGTGTTTCGTAGACCCGTTCGATCGGAGCATCGATATAGGTGACGTGTTCGACGTTTGGGACGAGCGACTCAACCATTGGCATCCCCTTCGTGAAACGACGTTAGAAGGCGAGCGCGCCACACTTAGAAACAGTGCGGTGGTCGTGGCGACAATCGTATCAACATTAACAAAGAATGTCAGCGTTCTCACGATCATACGCTCTTCCTATCTAGCCTGTCTGAACTAGGCACGGAAAGTCGGCCCACTAGGCCCTAGAATGGAACCTCCTACCGCCAAGCTGCTTCAGCATCGTACAGATTGACAAGATGACGCGCGGCCTTTGGCGCGTTTAGTGTTGATTCAGCGTTGACCGGCTGTGCGTCGCCTGGTAAGGTGCTCGCGCTACACAGGCGGGCGCGTCGCGCGTTCGCGGCGGGTTTTGCTTCCCAGCGGCCCTAACGGGGTCGCTGGACTTCCGCCTGTGTAGCTATGGGAAGCAGTCTAGCGGCTAGTTGGGGCCGCTATCTTTTGGTGTTGAGGTGGAATATGAAGAAAGCGTTTGGTTTTGGTTGTCTCGGCTTGCTGGGCATCGGGGTAATCGTGATTGTAATCGTAGCTGTGGGTTTGTCCAATGCGCCAAGGGAAGATCAAGTTGTTGTGCACAGCGGTGACCAAGCTTCATCCTCGGATGCTACAGCTTCTGCGGAAGCCGCATTGCCGTCTGTTAGTGATACAGCGCGTAAAGGTAATTGGCAGATCACATTTCTCGCACAAGATAAGACGGATGAAATTCAAGGACCTTTTAGTAGTGAGAAAGCGCAAGGTGAATTCCGTATCCTCACATTGACGTTGGCTAATATTGGTCAGAAGTCCTTTGCGCTCAATGGTCACGACTTTCAGATCGAAGCTCCCGGCGGAATCGAATACGCACTTTCTAGTGATGGGAGCACAAGACTTGTTGGCGATGAATCTGGCCCGGAAGTTTTGTGGCTTATCGAGACAATTCAACCTGGACTGAGTAAGGATGTTCGTGTTGTATTTGACGTGCCGCCCAATGCAACTGGCTTAGTCTTGGACGTACAGAGTGTGAGGTTCTCCGTGCCGGATTAGGTTTGCCCATTAAAGAACACCTCTCGACGTGACCAGGCCTCACTGCCAATCAATGCTGCGGGACTAGCCGGCTGGACTTGTTCGGCGCACACCTATGTCAGGGCTCCACGTCGGCGGTGGTCGATTCGATCCAAAGGCCGGCGTGGTCGTGGGGCTCGGCCAGCGCGGCGACGCGCAGGTAGTTCACCCCAAGGGTCTCGTGCAATTGCGGGACCGTGGTCAGCTGCCGGCCGTCGACCGAAACGCGGCACACGCGGTCTTGATGCGTGTTCCACGCCAGCTCGACCGTCTGCCAGCGACCCGCCTCCAGCGCCGGCTGTCCGGCGATCCGGCCGTCCGGGTCAACCTGAACGTTGAAGGTGTTGTGGTATTGGTCCTGTGGGTCGAACGGCGTCGAGAAGTGGTCCGTCAGGCTCAGCCGGAATGGACCGGCGCCTTCCGCCGTCCGCAGGCGAACTTGGACTCGGCCGCGGCGGCCGGCGGGGAAGTTCCAAACCGCGCCCGCGGTGCGGCCCGGTTCCTGCTTGGTGAGGCGCAGCGCAAAGGCGCCCGTGCGATCCGGGTGCGGCTGCCGCTCGACGCCGGCAGTGCCGAAGATCGACCAGTCCTCGATCCCGTCGGCAAAGTCGCTGGCCTGCTGCGTCTCGTAGAGCCATGCCGGGTCCAGCCGCACCATCAAGATGCGGCCGTCCCCCTGGCCCGACACGATGAGGACGTTGTCGTCATTCGTCACCGCCGGGAAGGGATAGGCGGTGCCAAAGTCGCCGGTGGTGGGCGGTGGATCGTGGCGGCGCGGATCGCGCAGCACCTCGCGGCGGCCGCGCCAGGTCAGGCCGTCGTCTTCCGAGATGGCGGCGTGCAGCACGTGGCGTCCGCCATACGCATAGGGAAACCGCTGGCAGCAGTTCCAGATCAGCACCAGGCGCTTGTCGCTCAGACGCACGAGGCCGACCGGCGAGTCGGACGAGATGAGCGGGGTCGGCCTGGCGACGGACCACTCGGCGCCGTCGTCCGAGAACGACTCGTAGAGCCGTCCGGTCTGCGTGCGCAGCAGCATCCATACGCGCCCGTCGAGCTTCTGAATGGCCACCGGCTCGTCGGCGCCGTAGGCGGGAAGGGGCGCCCACGCCTTGATGTCGCGCGTGCCCTGGCGCCAGGTGTCTCCCGCGTCGTCGGAATAGACCACGGTTGAGTAGAACTCGCCGCTGAAGCTGAACGCGTCGAGCCCGGTGTCGACGCGGTGCGCCCAGGTCTGACTGGTCGCCCACGCAAACGGCAGCACGATCCGACCGTTGCGGAGCTGGATGACGCTGTTCAGCGCGCCGGTGAAGCCCTCCCAGATCCGCTGCGGCTCGGTCCACGCCTCGCCGCCGTTGCGGGACGTGACGTGCCAAATGTCGAGAAACTTGCCGTGGTAAGGCCCCTCGTGCGCCACGCCTTCACCCGCCAGCGGCGCGCCAAAGACCCCGGAGCCACGGTCATGCATCAGGAAGCAGTGAATCTCGTCGTCGGCGTCGCCCAGCACTTCCAGGCCGCCCCAGAGCCCGCCCACGTCGGGCAGCACCAGCGCGTCGGGTCCTTCGCCCCAGGATTGACCGTCGTCGTTCGAGACGATACGCACGATGCGGCTGCGGGGGACCCCGGTGTCCTTGAGGAAGAAGCCTTCAAGGCGTCCATCGTGGCGGCGGACGAGCATGGGCCGCTCGACGCCTGCCGGCAGCACAATCAGGGTTGGATGCATGGCGAGTTCCTTCACACGGGCACGCGCGACATTAGAGGGAATGTCCGCCTGGGCACAAGCCCACGGCGATTCAGCATCCAAGGCGCGATGTCCCCGGGCCTTTGGAGCGTCGCCAGCGGAAGCGCTGCAAAGCCGCCGGCTAGTGGGAATCCGGCCTGCGGGGTGACCTATCCCGCGCTTGGGACTCCGCTCCCTTGCGGTTCTCCCTGCTGGCGCTACCTGGCGGCATCAGCGGCGACAGTGCGGGGAGGTCCCGCACCGTTGGCTGGTGGCTCCTTCGGCCCGAGTCGAGTTTCTTCGGCAGGGTGGCCAACGTCCATATCAATATAAGAATCCAGCCTATAACCGTCCATCCAAGGAAGATATTTGCGAATATAATCGACTTCCTGCGCTCGTGGTCCTTGACGTGAGCAATGACGGATGGGGCAATATAGATAATGAGCAATAGGATCGGGCCAATTACAACGATAATCATATTTCCAAATGTTGGTTCAAACATATTCTGGCCTCCACGATTCATCCGAACATCTGCGTGATCGGAACCATGTTGCACGCAACAACTCATAAGCGACCAACGCTATTCGCTGTAGCTACATTAGCATGTGGTCCCTCCCACCGGCCCTTCCGCGACGGCAGCTTAGGAACCGGCGGAACGCATGCCGCCCTCGGCCGCCGGATCAACAATCTCCACGTGCTGGATCAGGTCCGGCAGGTCGAAGTCCAGCGGTCCCTCGGCCTCTTCGAGATACCCGTCGCGCATGACCACGGTTTGGTCGGCGATTTGGCTCAGCGCGGGATCGTGCGTGGCCACCACGGCGGTGACCCCTTCGGTAGCCACGATGTGGCGAAACAGCAACATGATCTCCAGCCCGGTGTTGCTATCCAGCTCGCCGGTCGGCTCGTCGGCCAGCAACAGCGCCGGCCGGTTTACGATCGCGCGGGCGATGGCCACGCGCTGCTGCTCACCCCCGCTCAGCTCGAACGGGCGATGGTCCGCGCGTGACTCCAGGCCGACCAAGCGCAGCACCTCCAGCGTGCGCGCGCTCCAGGCCATGGCGGGGGCGCCCGCCACGCGCAGGGCCAGCTCCACGTTTTCCCGTGCCGAGAGCACCGGCAGCAGCGCAAAGGTCTGAAACACGAACCCCAGGTTGCGGCGGCGCACCGCGGCCAGTTCGTCCTCACTCAGCGCCCCCAGGTCGGCGCCATCGAAAACCACGCGCCCCTCGGTCGGTACGTCCAGCCCGCCGATCAGGTTGAGGAGGGTCGTCTTGCCTGAGCCGGAGCGCCCGCGCAGGGCATAGAGACCGCCGCGCGCGATGTCCCAGGTCGCTCGCGCGACGGCCGTCACTGCGGCGGCGCCCTCGCCGTAGCGCCGCGACACCTCCAGCAACCGCACCACCGGCGGCGCGTGCGCGGTTGCTCGCTTCACGACGTCGCCCCGGAATCGGCGCTCGCGCCGGGTTGGTCGGCTGGCCGGATCACGAGACCATCCTCGGCAACGTCCACCGTGGCGCGCCCGGAGATGCCCAACTCCTCGAGATACTCGCGCGGAATCTGCAACCGCCCGGTCTCGTCAACAATCACGTACTCCTCGTGCGCTGGCTCATCGGCGCCCGGCAGTCCCACGCGCCGCACGATCTCCGAGCTGGTCTGCCCGTCGCGAATGGCCACGACGCGGGTCACGTGGCGCGTGACGTCCCGGTCGTGGGTCACGATCATCACCGTCAGCCTCCGTTCGGCGTTGAGCCGCCGCAGCAGGTCGTAGATCTCGCCGGCAGTCTGGTTGTCGACTTCGCCCGTTGGCTCGTCCGCCAACAGCAGGTCGGGCTCGTTGGCCAGGGCCACCGCGATGGCCACGCGTTGCTGCTCGCCGCCCGAGAGCTCCGGCGGCCGGTGGCCGGCCCTTGCTTCGAGTCCGCAGGCGGCGAGCAGATCGCGCGCGCGCTGCGTCTCTGCCGGACCCACGCCCCCCGCGAACAGCATGGGGGCCAGCACGTTGTCAAAGGCGCTGAGATAGGGGATGAGATTGCGGGCGCTCTGCTGCCACACGAACCCCACTTCGTAGCGCTTGTAGGCGGCGAGATCGGCTCCCGAGGCATTCACCAAATCGAGTCCGCCGACGGTGCAGGCACCTGCCGACGGGCGGTCGAGGCCGCCCAAAATATTGAGCAGCGTGCTCTTGCCGCTGCCGCTGTTGCCGACGATCGCCATCATCTCGCCCGCGGCCACCTCCAGGTTGAGGCCGCGCAGTGCCACCACCTCAAGGTCGGCGATCTTGTAGATCCGGACCAGGTCCTGGCAGCGCACGTGCACCTCGGCGCTCATCCGGTCTCCTCGCCAAACTTGATGGCCTCGTGCGTGCGCACGCGCCGCAAGAGCCATACCGAGAGCGGCAGCGCCGCGGCGATGAGCACGCCGAACACGACGTAGATCTTCGCAATGTCGTCCCACGCGGAGTCGACGATAAAGGGCGGAAATGCGTCGCGCTCGCCCGCGCTGAGCTGCAGGAACGGCACGAACAGTGCGGCGGTCACTAGGCCGATGGCCGTCCCGGCGACCGTGCCTAGCACCACCACAAACCCCTGCTCCAACGTCACGATCGCGGCCATCTGGCGGGTAGAGATCCCCATGGCGCGCAGGATGCCGAACTCCTGCACGCGCCGCCGAAACGACAAGACCGCATGCATGCCGAACCCGCTGAGGGTGAGCGCCGCGGCCACCACGAACGCCAGCGTCAGCAGGCCAAACGTGCCCACGAGCACGGCGTCACTGCGCGCTTCGACAATGTCCGCTCTGGCGTCGACGGTGCGCAGCGCACGGATATCCAGGTCGTTCAGTGGCTCGACCAGCGGCTGTGCCGGTGCGTCGGGCAGCAGGCGCACCAACGTGTTCCACGGCGAGCGCCCAACCACTCGATCCACGTACGCGAGATTGGCCAGCGCGAAGGCCCCCAACCCGCGATTGTGGGCCGGCAGCGCGTCCATCCAGCCCACCACCACGAAGGGCACCACCACCCGATTGATCTCCATGGTCACGGCGTCGCCGATCTGCACACCCATGGTCTCGTGAAAGGGACCGCGCTCCAAGACCACGCCGCGATCGTCCGCCGCCAGCGCGTTGGCGAGCCCGTTGAGCGAGGTCGTCGCGTAGTCGTCGCGCCACGCAACGGTGCGGGCGAAGGGAATCGGGTCGACCGCGTGCAGCCGAACCTCGCGCAGCGCATTCACTGACGGCGTGCTGATGTGCAAGAGCGCGTTCTTGACCCAGTGTCGTGCGGCGTCCTGAATCACCGACCGGCCGTCACCGTCCACCACGTCGAGGTGCCGGTCGACGGGGGCGATGTACCAGGCTTGCGCGTCGGCGTCGAAGTGCCCGCTTTCGCTGATCTGGGCATCGGCGCCGGTCGCGAAGTAGACGCGGTCGATGATGTTGCGATCGATCGTTGCCGCGAACGACGCGCTGAATGCCCCCAAGGCAAAGGTCAGCGAGAGCAACAGCACCAGGCTGGTGTAGTGGGCCGGGCTGCGGCCGATCTGACGCAGCGCCACAAAGGCGCTCACGCCGGACACCCGCGAGCTGATCACCGCGAGCGCTCGTACCGCATACGGGAAGGCCCGGAGGGCGAACACCGATACCGCAAAGATGAACAGAATCGGCACCAGCACCAGCAGCGTGTCCGCCAGCAGAAGGTCGTCCTCGGTTTCGCCGGGCAGCGCATCGACGCTGCGCAACAGGAAAAGGCCGGCAAGCGCCGCCGCCAGCAGCAGCACGTCGAGGAAATGCCGCTGATAGAGCGGTCGATCCACGCTGCGTGACGCCTGCTGCTTGGCGCCGACGATGCTCAGCCTGGCCGCCGCCACGACCGGCCCCAGCATCGCGGCCAGGCTGACCGCGATCGCGCCGACGCCAATGGCGACGTGACCGCCTGTGATTGAAATGTCGAGCGGCGCACGCGCGTCGAACGCCAGAAACGTCGCCGTCTGTCCAATGGCCTGCGCGAAGCCCACGCCCAGCGCCAGTCCCACCGCCAGCGCGGGTGCGCCGATCAGCAGACCCTCGATGAGATACACGCCAACCAGCTGGACCACGCCGACGCCGCGGCTGCGCAGCAGGGCAACTTCCTGACGCTGCCGCTCGATGGCCAAGGCGACCGAGAGCCGCATGAACCCGAGCACCATCACGACGATTGGCACGCTGAGAGCCAGCAAGGCAACCGTGAGCACCACGAGGCGGCCTTCGAATCGTTCAAGGGCCCGCTCCAGGCGAGTCTTCAGAGTCGTGTGAGGCAGGACCCGCTCGGCCACGGTGCGCACGGCGGCGATGCCCTTGAGCGTCCGACCGGCGGACCCCGCCTGGAGCGCGGCGGCGTCCAGCGGGGCGTACCACACCGCGCGGTCGAACAGGCGCGGATGGGTCACGCTCGGGTATCTGGACAGCAGACCGTCGAGAAACGCCGACGGCGGGGTGAACAGCGTGTGCTGCGTGAGTTCCTCGGCGTCCTCGGGCCAGAACGGTATATCCGACTCGCTGGGCGCGAAGCGCCCGACGATATCGACGGCCACGATTGCCTGAGGCGTGCCCAACGCCCGCGGGTCACCGAACCGCAGCTGCACCTGGTCCCCAACTACCAGGCCCCCGGCGTCGAGCATGTCGGTTGAAGCAACGGCCTCCACCAGCGGCACCAGCGCGCCGGACGGCAGGCGCAGCGTGAAGACGTCCGCGACGGCGGCGCGGCCTTCCAGCATCTCGACGTTGGCCGCCAGGCCGGAAATCGCGCCCAGCCCGCCCCAGGGAACGCCCTCGCGCAAGGGCGCGCCGGGATCGTCGGATGTGAACAGGAGGTGTCGATTGTCGGATCGCACGAACCGCACGATGCCGCCCGGCGACACGGCCAGATTCGCGGCGATGGTCTGGCTGAGGATCTGGTCGGCCCGCCGATACTCGGCGAGCGTTGTCGACGGATCTTCCGGCAGCTGCGACGCGCCGTGCTCGATCACCACGCCCAGGTCGAGCGGACCCGGAGAGGCGCGCAAGTGCTCCCGCAGCAGCCGCGTGCTCATGCCGTCCGCGTAAAGCGGCACGGCGGTGATCACGCCAACCGTCAGCGAGAGCCCGAGCAGGGTGGTGAGGGCGTGGATGGGATTGCTGCGCAGCCGCCGCGCGGCAAACCCCAGCAGCGCGAGCACGGTGCGCCCGACGGCGCTCAACGGTGCGCCGCCCGGACGCGTCACGAGCGAACGGTGGCGAAGACCATGTCGCCCTCGGACAGGCCGTGAAGGATTTCGACCTCGTCGTCAGTCTGCATGCCCAGCGTCACCGGGAGGGTGCGTCGGCGGCCGTCGATCAGCGACTCGACGAACGAGCGGCCGTTGACCGTCCACACCGCGGTTGCGGGCACCTTGAGCACGCCGTCGGTCGCGCCGAGCAAGATGCTGATGACGCCCTGCATGCCGATGGTGACGGGCCGGTCGCCCCAGGCAACCGCCAGTTGGATGAAGGGTTTGTCCGAAGCGTCGCCCGTATCGAGCGGCAGCGTGACGACCGTTCCCTCAAGGGGTGTATCCGCAAACTCCCGCAGCGTGACCGCCACCACCTGGTCGAGGTGCAGGTTGGCGACCTGCGCCGTGGCGGCCACGGCCTCGAACACCAGGTCGGTCGCCCGGGCCAACTCGATGGCGGGCTCCCCGGGCGCGATCTCGCGTCCGCGCACGGTCAGCACGCGGGAAATGATGCCGTCGTAGGGCGCCAGGATTTCCAGCCGGGTCAGCCGGTCCTCGAGCGTCGCCACCCGCTCGACAAGACGCTCGGCCTCTGCTTGCAGCCGCTTCACGTCGGCGGCGATGGCGGTGGTGCCGGCATCCAAACCGGCCAACGCCTCGGCGGCCAAATCGTATTCGTACTGCGCCGAGGCCAGGGCTGCCTCCGCCGCGGCCAACTCCACGGATGAGGGCCCGGCCAGCAGGCGCTCGAGGTCGGCTTGAGCGGCGAGCAGGTCCGCCTTGGCGGCCGCAAGCTCGCGCCGCGCCGCGCGCAGTTGAGGCGGTCCATCCGGGCCGGCGGCTTGCTGCTCGAGCGTCCGCGCTTCCACCACCGCAAGCTCGGCGGCAGCCAACTTCGCGTCGGCCGTCGCTAGCTGGCGTGCCGACGCATCCTCGGACACCGCTTCGCGCTCAGCCTGAGCGTCCGCCAGATCGGCCGCACGCAACGCAAGGTCGGCGCGCGCAATCGCCGCCAGCGCGTCGACGGCACTTTCGGCGCCCGTCACCGCCGCGCGGCGATCGGCCACCACGGCCGCAAGCAACGCCACCCGTGCTTGGCGGGCATTCACCTCGGCGGTTGGCGGCGGCGCGGTGAGCGTGTCCCACACCCGTTCCCGCTCGGCAAGCTCGGCCCTTGCCGCCAGCAAGGCGCGCTCGGCGGCCGCGCGTTCCGTGGCAAGCCGAGCCTCGGCTGCCGAAAGTTGCTCCAGGATCAACCCATGCGACTCACGCTCGGCGCCGATCTGGGCGCTCAGTGATTCCGCGTCGAGTTCAGCAAGGACGCTGCCCTGCTGCACCATCACGCCCCGCTGACCGCGCACCGTTGCCACGACGCCGGGCACCTCGAACGACAGAATCTCTTGTCCGCGCGCCTCGACGAGACCTGGAATCCGCAGCCGGTTCTCAAGCCGTCCCCGCTCCACCGCCACCATCGGATCGCGCTGCTCGGTCGAAGGGTCGGGAGCGAGCGTGGGCGTGGCGTCGGCGGCGGGCGTGACTGGATCGCACGCCATGGCGCCAATGGCCACCGCACCGCCGACGATCAGCGCGCCCAACACGGCACCTAGCCGACGGGCCGCAGCTCGGCGTCGAGCGGTCGTCGCCGGATGTGCGGCGCATGCGGTTCGTATGTTTGCGACCGGCGACGGGCCGCGATGCGGAGTCAGGAGTCGAAGCCTCCCTCGACCACGGCGAGCAGGAGTGTATGCGGCCCCAGGCCACTGTGAGTTGTTGAACGAGTTCAAAACGTCAGCGCCGTCGGGCGCGGCCAGGCGCACTCGGGCCGAGTTTGCGACCATAGGCCGACCCACTCGCGGGAGGTGATTCCATGTCCATTAGGCTCGCCTGCGCCGATTTCACCTGGCCGTTGCTCCGCCACGAGCAAAGCCTGGCCTTGATTTCCACCCTCGGATTCGAGGGCGTCGATCTTGGGATCTTCGGTAACCGCTCGCACGTGCGCCCCGAGATGATCCAAGGCGACGTGCCCATGTGGGCCGGGATTCTGCGTGAGCGGTTGGAGCAGAACGGCCTCGAGCCCGCGGACGTATTCCTGATCCCATCCACGGAACCCGGCGGCATGGCGCCGAACCACCCCGATCCGGCCGAGCGCGAGGCTGGGCGCGAGCACTTCAAGGACGTGGTGGAGCTGTCGCGTCGGCTGGAGGCCAAGGGCATTTCCTCGACCTGCGGTGAGGTGTTCGAGGGCGAGACGCCCAGCGAGTCGCTGCGCAACTCGGCCGAGGAGCTCTCCTGGCGTGTCGATCAAGCCGACCGTTATGGCATCGCGGTCTCGGTCGAGCCGGCGGTGGGCACCAACGCCAACACGCCCGACAAGGCGTTGGAAATGCTGGACCTGAGCCCGGGTCTCAAGCTCACGCTGGACTATTGCCACTTCGTCTACCAGGGCATGGAGCAGACCTCGGTTGATCCGCTCCTGCCCCACGCCCGCCACTTCCACTGCCGCGGCTGCGCGCCGGATCGGATGCAGGTCGACTACGACGAGAACGTCATCGATTACCGGCGCATCATCAACAAGATGCAAGAGGTCGGCTACGGCGGCTGGTTCGGCGTCGAGTTCGTCTGGACGGCGATCTGGAACTGCAACCAGGTCGACAACACGGCGGAAACCATCCGCTTTCGCGACCTGGCGCAGGCCGTCATCAACGACACCGAGCACGTGCCGTTCATGCACACGATCTAGCGGCGCGACGGCCAGCCCACGGCTCACGAGGCGGCTCGCCGCCCCTGCGGGCTGTCTTGCCTCGATTGAGCGGCGAGTTTTTATACGTGTTCGGGGTGTTGCTTCGACTCCGAAATATAATCCGGCCATGGGCGTGACCGGCCAGCAATGAGACGAAGTTGCTTAAATCAGGTGGTCGCGGCTTTACTGGCCACTGGCGGCTGACCACCGGCCACTGCCCATGCCCGACTTCTTCGCGCAGCCCATCCTGAATTCCCCGTATGCCTATCCGGGGGAGCACTGGGAGCTCGACGACGACGGGCAGCCGACCAACCGAATCATTCAAGGCCGCCGGGCCTTCGCCGAGTTCACCGACGTCTACGCGCTTGGGAACAGGCTGGAAGAGGAAACCACGGCAAGCCTTGACCAAGTCGTCGCGTCGGACGCCGGGACGACCGCCGGCGCGGTCCCGTGAAGACGACGCGCTACTTCGATGAGCAGGTGCGCCGCAAGCGGCCCTACATTGATCCGGCCTGGTGTGTCCAGGTCATCACCGCGCCCATCCGCCGCGAGGAGCAGACGGATGGACGCGTCCGCTTCTGGGGCGAGATAGCCCAACCAAGCGATCCCGGCACCCGTTTCCTTCCGGTTATTACGCTGGCCGACGGTGAGACGATCCACAATGCATTCTTCGACCGACGCTTCCGAAAGGACAGCCCATGAAGCTCCACTACTACCCGGAAACCGACAGTCTCTACGTCGAGCTGAAGTCCGGGCCGGGCGCGGAGACGCGCGAGGTCGCGGACGGGCTCAACGTCGACCTCGATGCCGCCGGCGAAGTTGTCGGCTTTGACATCGACCACGCGTCGAAGCGATTGGAACTTTCGACGCTGGAGACCGAGGCGCTGCCCGTGCACTCCATCAAGGCAAGCTGATCGGTGGCCCGCGGACGCGGGGCGCGGGAACGACGAAGGGCTTCGCCAAAGTCTCTTGAACGGTGAGGGTTAGAGAGCCTGTTTCAGAAGCCCGCGAAACCCGTTCGTGGTGAGCCCTTCGACAGGCTCGGGGCAAACGGGTTAACCGCTTGGCCGCACACCTGTTCCTAGAAAAGGGCCCGATACGGTGACCGGCGCGGCTACCATGCGGCCATGCCGCGGCTGACGACAGCGGTCGAGACCTACTTCGGAGACCTGCGGCGCATTCGCGCCTCCGGCGGGGCCACCGGCGAGCGGTCGGCCTACCCGCCGCTCGCGAATCTGCTGACCACCGTTGGCGCCCAACTCAAGCCCAAAGTCTTCGGCGTCGTCGAGTTGGCGCAGCAGGGCGCGGGCCATCCCGACCTCGGCCTCTATTCCGCCAAGCAGGTGCAGCGGGGCCAGCCGCGCGAGGGGCAGATACCGGAGCATGGCGTCGTCGAAGTGAAACCACCCGGTGACGACGCCTGGCTCACCGCCGACGGCGATCAGGTCAGCCGCTATTGGGGACGCTATCGGCTGGTGCTGGTCACCAACTACCGCGACTTCGTGCTCGTCGGCGAGGACGCGGCGGGGCGTCCGGCCAAGCTCGAGACCCTGTGCCTGGCAGCCAGCGCCGAGGAATTCGGCCTGAAGTTGCAGCAGCCGCGGGCCTTCGCCGGGCGGGTCGGCGCGGGGCTGGGGGAATACCTGCTGCGCGTCCTGTCGCACCGCGCCGCGCTGGTCGAGCCCCGAGACCTCGCCTGGCTGCTGGCCTCCTACGCCCGTGACGGTCTGGCGCGGGTCGAGGCGGCGGGCGAGGCCCCGTCCTTGGCGGCCGTGCGCGGGGCGCTGGAAGAAGCGCTGGGCGTCCGGTTCGAGGGCGAGCGCGGCGCGGCATTCTTCCGCTCAACCCTCGTGCAGACGCTCTTCTACGGAGTCTTCTCCGCCTGGGTGCTCTGGGCGCGCCAGCCGCCGCCGCCCACGGGTCGATTCAACTGGCACGAGGCTGTCTGGCACCTGCGCGCGCCGGTGTTGCGGGCGCTGTTCCAACAGCTCTCCAACCCCGGCCAGCTGCGACCGCTGGGCTTGGTCGAGGTGCTCGACTGGACTGCCGCCGCGCTGAACCGCGTGGACCAGGCCGCCTTCTTCGCCCGCTTCAACGAGGGTGAGGCGGTGCCCTATTTCTACGAGCCGTTTCTGCAAGCCTTCGACCCGGCGCTGCGCAAGCAGCTGGGCGTCTGGTACACGCCCGCCGAGGTGGTGCGCTACATGGTGGCGCGCGTGGACCGGGCGCTCAGGGACGACCTCGGCATCGCCGACGGGCTGGCGGCGGAGAACGTCTACGTGCTCGATCCCTGCTGCGGCACCGGCGCCTACCTGGCGGAAGTCTTGCGCCGCATCGCCGCCAACCTCCAGGACCGCGGCCTGGGCGCGCTGACCGGCGCGCGGGTCAAGCAGGCGGCACTCGAACGGGTGTTCGGTTTCGAGATCATGCCCGCGCCGTTCGTGGTGGCGCACCTGCAAGTCGGGCTGACCATGCAGGACCTGGACGCGCCGCTGGCCGAGGACGGCGACGAGCGCGCCGGCGTCTTCCTCACCAACGCCCTCACCGGCTGGGAGCCGACGGTGCAGAAACCGCTGCCCTTCCCCGAGTTGGAGGAGGAACGCGACCGCGCCGAACGCGTCAAGCAGGAGACGCCGATCCTCGTGATCTTGGGCAATCCGCCCTACAACGGCTATGCGGGAGTAGCGATTGACGAGGAGTGGGAGCTATTGGAGGCATACCGCAAGCCGAAACGCGTATCACTCGGCGATGCAAGGGGCCTAAACGACCTCTACGTGCGCTTCTTCCGCATGGCCGAGCGCCGCATCGCCGAGCGGACCGGCCAGGGCGTGGTCTGCTTCATCTCCAACTATTCCTGGCTGGACAGCCTGTCATGCCCCGGCATGCGCGAGCGATTCCTAGAGGCGTTTGACGTCATTCGGATCGACAACCTCAACGGCGACAAGTACCGCACCGGCAAGGTCGCGCCCGACGGATCGCCGGACCCCAGCATCTTCTCCACGCCCGACGATCCGGTCGGCATCCAGGTCGGCACCGCCGTCGCCACGCTGGTGCGCAAGCTCGACCACGCGCCGGCCCCAAATGTCGAGTTCCGCAACCTCTGGGGCCAGGCCAAGCTCGCGGCGCTGACCGAAACGGCGGAGGCCGCGCCGAATGCGCTCTACGACGCCGTCGAGCCGATTCTGCCGCTGGGTCTGCCCTTCGCCCCGATGGCCGTAAGCCGCGACTGGTTCGACTGGCCGGCGCTACCCGAGCTGTTTCCGACATCGTTTCCTGGAGTCCACACCGGGCGGGATCGGCTTTTGATCGATATCGATCTGGATCGCCTTAGGCAGCGGATCTCCGACTACTTTGACCCCGAGTTGAGCCATGAAGAAATCGCACAGCGCTATCCGGCGGCGATGAGAAACTCGTCTGCCTTCAAGATCTCGGACGCTCGCAAGGTACGCGACGCCCTGCTTGCGCGCGGCGGGCCATGTGAGACGGGATTCGTACGGGACGCGTATCGGCCATTCGACAGCCGCTGGCTTTACTGGGAGGCAGACCGTCGTCTGCTAACTGCTCCTTCGCCTGACTATTGGCCGCATGTATTTGCAGAGAATCTATGGCTGTCATCTGCTCAACACCTGCGTAGAGGTGCGTCGGAGCCGCAGGCCTGTATCACTAGAGACGTTGGGTCATTCCACCTAATTGAGCGCGGGGCCGCAATGTTCCCAGCCTGGCTCATCGAGGACACCCTGGGACCCGACGCGTCCGGCGCGCGCCGCCCCAACGTCTCTCCGGCCGCCCGGCGCTACCTGGATCGCCTCGACCTGACCGTCGAGGACCTGTTCCACCACGTGCTGGCCGTGCTGCACGACCCCGCTTACCGCCAGGCCAACGCCGGCGCGCTGCGCATGGAATGGCCCCGCGTCCCGCTCCCCGGCTGGCCCGAGCTGTCCGCATCGGCCCCCTCTGGTAGGGGCGCTTCGCGAAGCGCCCATTTCCCCGGCGGTGCGGGCGGTTCGGCAAGCGACCCTTTCCCTGGCGGCGCGGGCGGTTCGCGAACCGCCCCTACGGCCGAGCAGGCCGCCCAAACCCTGGCCGCCTCCGCCGCGCGCGGGCGCGAGCTGGCCCGTCTGTTGGACTCCGACGCGCCCGTCCCCGGCGTCACTACCAGCCCGCTGCGACCCGAGATCGCCGCCATCGCCGTGCCGGCCACCACCCACGGCCGCAACATGACCGGCGACGACTTCGCCGTAACCGCCGGCTGGGGCCATTTCGGTTCCGGCGAGGCCGTCATGCCCGGCCAGGGCCGCGTCGTCGAACGCGCCTATACGCAAGCCGAGCGCGAGGCCCTGGGCGCCGCTGCTCCCGTCATGCCTGGGGAAGTCGACTCTGGCACACCCTCAGACGCCTCTCCCGACAGCGGACCCTTGAAAGCCTCTGTAGGGGCAGGTTTGAAACCTGCCCCTACGCCAAGCGTCCGGGGCGCCTCGTGGGACCACGCTGGCACGGGTGCCGTCGGGAATGGATTCCGGGTCAAGCCCGGAATGACGGACCAAGGCACCGCGCTCGGCGACACCACCTTCGACATCTATCTCAACGACCGCGCCTACTGGCGCAACGTCCCCGCCGCGGTCTGGCGCTACAAGCTGGGCGGCTACCAGGTGCTCAAGAAGTGGCTCTCCTACCGCGAGCGCAACATTCTGGGCCGCCCGCTCCGACCCGAGGAGGTGCAGCATTTCACCGATACCGCGCGGCGGATTGCGGCGATTTTGCTTCTGGGAGAATAGTGGGGGACCGACGCAATCGACCACAGAGGATTCCGACCCGGGCACGAACGCGCGGCTTTAGGGGTGTGAAAAGAGCCGCGCGGGAATGCGAGCCTACTAACCAGGAGGTCAAACCATGCTTAGACAGATGACCGCAATTATCGAGCGCGACGGGGAGTCCTACGTCGCGCTCTGCCCCGAGCTGGATATCGCAAGCCAGGGTGCGAGCGTGTCTGACGCTCGCGCCAATCTCAAGGAAGCACTCGAGCTCTTTTACGAGGCGGCTTCTGCCGACGAAATTCAGCGTCGGCTTCATCATGAAATCTATGTGACGCACGTCGAGGTGGCGGTTGGCTAGGCTTCGGGTGCTATCGGGTGGGGAGGTCTGCACGATCCTGGCAAGGCATGGGTTCGCTGAGGTGCGACGCCGGGGCAGCCACATACTGATGCAAAGGGTCGAAGGCAGGGATACGACTACCGTTCCGGTGCCGGACCACAGGGAACTCCGGACCGGAACGTTGATGTCGATCATCCGACAATCGGGGCTACCCAGGACGTTGTTCGAGTGAGCAAGTAGCCCTTGAGGCTCGTTGCGCAGCGGCAGTGAACGCTGGAACCCCGGTCCGCCGCGCGAGGTCGAATCACCGACTGGATTCCGAGTCAAGCCTTGAATGACGGACGCAGGCCGCACTGCTCGGCGACACCACGTTCGACATCTACCTCAACGACCGCGCCTACTGGCGCAACGTCCCCGCCGCCGTCTGGCGCTACAAGCTCGGCGGCTACCAGGTCCTCAAGAAGTGGCTCTCCTACCGCGAGCGCAGCATCCTCGCCCGCCCGCTTCACCCGGAGGAAGTCCAGCACTTCACCGATACGGCTCGGCGGATTGCGGCGATTCTGTTCTTGATGCTCCAGTCCGACTCCAGCTCGAAGGGGTGCGGAGATGCAGTTTAGGGAAAATGTGCCACGGATGGGAGGTCCGGTTGCACCCAGCGAAAGCACATTCTCCCGGTGGCAGTGCTTGACCAAACACGACAGGCATTGGATCTGCGCACTTTCATGACGTTGGGTGCTCCGGCCATGAGTGCAACGCTGTCGGTAAGGGCCCCGAAAGACTCAGAAGACCTATCCCGAGAATCCTAGAGGAGCCGCTGAACATGCCCTACGAAATAGTCGGCCTATTCTCCCGGTGTTCCGAAACACATGGAGCCCATTCCAGTTTGGAGGATGCAGCTGCTCGTTTCGCCCAACTGACCCAATGCTATGGGGATGACATACCGATACACCCGGTCTCTCAAAAGTACGTTCACTGGATTGTCGCCATCGATAAGAACGGGAACCAGAGAAATTTCTTGGAACCCGAATCGGTGAAAGCTGACAAACTGTGCCTGGACCCCAAGTCATTCGCGACCAACGTCCCTGGAATTACAACGTTTTTGCACCTCGCGAGAATGTACTACGAAGCGTCAAGGATGACACCGGTGTCGGTCATCAACTTGAAAGGCATGTTTGACTACCAAGCCAAGGACCGCCACTTCTGGACCTCGGACGCAGGCAAGGGCCAGGCGTTGGCCTTCGCGCAGCAGGCGGCATTTACCCTAGAGCTGTCACTCAAGGCATATCTGGAAGTTCTCGGGAAACTGGCGTCACCAGATATTGCAGACGTCAGGAAACGGAAGCAGCATGAGCTCAAATGGAAGAAGCATGAGCTCGCTGACCTCTTCAAGCTACTCACAGACGAAGAAAAAGAGCAGCTGGAGGAGTGGTGGAATCATTCAGACACAAAGAGAACCCACTGCCACGGGGGCTTCAAAGAATTCCTTTCAGAGAACAACAGTATTTACATGAAGTGGCGGTACATCACCGACCTTAAGTCGCCAGATCTCTCGATCGATATACCGATGCTGTTGAGCGCCTCCGACTTTCTGTTGTCTGCCTCCAGCCGGGTATTCAAGAAAAGCTCACCCATTAAGGTCAACGTCACGACGACAATGGATTTGGGCTCCGACGTTGACGACGGAAGCCCAGCTCCTCGCAATGCCAGGACCCTGGTAGAGGGCCACGTGATAGCTGTGAACATACCCGACGGATTTGATCCGTTCAGCATAGTCGAGGTTGTGATCGACTCTGATCGATACAAGGACCATGTGATTGCTCAGTTCTACAAGCGCAGTGTCGAGGCCTACTACGGACTTGAGGGGCGGCGAGTCGCCCTAGCCGGCAACATTAGAGAAGATCGGCCGAATCTGCTGTCCGATCCGAGTCACCTGGACGACTTCAAGAGAGAGGGTGGATATGCCTTTGAACGCCGCACGCTCAAGGGATCAATCCATGATATTAGGGTAGTCCATCCCGCACATGGTGGACCTGGGAAACTAGACCTTTCCCTGTGGGACGAAACCTATCTCACTCAGGTCGAATGCTTCTTTGTGACGGAAAGAGAGCGTGGCCAACTCAGGGAGTTCAATCTTGGTGACAATATCCTGATAAGTGGTTGTGTCACGTTGCTGAACGGGCAACCAGTGGTGTTGGTCCAGCCAACCGATATCGAAAAGGTCGTAGACGAATGCGATGATCGAGAGGATGTCGCCCAGTAGGATACTCAGCTGCCCGATGGCCGCAACCGAACCCAGGCAAAAGGAAATGGGATGAGGGTGTCACCCGCCGAGGCTGGACGGCGTCCTCGATGCTATCACTGGAGCCCAGCTGGTCTGGCGCGGCAAGACGCTCGTTGACAACACGTAGCTGCGCGCAGACGTCGCACGCTCAAGCTTAATCTGCATCGTGACGATTTCGCCTAGCCCGCACCACGGTTCCACTTCGGACGACCTGCTGGAAGCGAACGTCGAGAGGGGCTAGATACACGACGGTAGCGTGCTGAGGACGATTACGTGTGCTGAAGATACGTGAAGTTTACGGCTGCCTCTGGCCCCTTCGTCGATGCGGCCCGGTAATAGAGGTCGAAGTCCACCGTTACCAGCGGGGTTTCGGCTGTGACCGCCTCGAGGAGTGCGGCATCGGTCAGTCCCAGTCGCTTGAAAGATGCGTTGCGCGAGGCTTCGAGGCTGGCGACCACGATCTCTTTGTTGTCTTCGATCAATAGCCGGAACGTATCGAAGAGTTCGGAACGCTCAGGCTCTCTATGTTGGGCAAGCAGATTGGATGTCTCGGTGAGCGTGTTCGGAGTTACCAGAACTGGTCCAAACCTGTCGATCAGGTTTAGTAGGAGTTCATAGTCGTCCGCTGTGAATCGTTGTAGTCGGCGATGCTTAGCGACTAGGCTTCGTTCTGTGGCGCCAACGACCAGCAGCGCAAGCAGGTTGGAGTCGATGAAGCATCCAACGGTCACCGAATCAATCTGCGGCAGCCAAGACGCGATGCTTTAGGGAAATGACCTTCCCGGAGTCGTCATCGATATTGACGATCTTATAGGAATATCGCACCTGTTTTCCGCCGGCTCGGCTTGGTGCAAGGGCTTTGAAAGGGTCTTGTCGATCACTAGGCCGCGTGAAGCTGACGGTTATTTTCCAGACATTTGAATCGTAGTCGAATTCCACCTCTTCAAGGCCGATGCTGCCGATATCTTCCTCGGCGAAGACACGGGCAACGTAATCCTTGGCTGCTCCTACAGCCTCCCGCACGTCCATCGAGTGCTCCCGCGCCTTCCGTGGTTGGGTGATTATAGCGGCGAGGACAGGTGTGGGCGTTTCCGGAATTCGACTCCGGGTTGGTTGGGAGCCGCCGGGAGTTCGAATTCGCGCAATATTCCGTGCGCCCGTGGCGTCCGGCTCCTACGATGCTCTTGGCCGCGCGCCGCGCGGCCTTTGGGGTGGAGTGCAGGCGATGATCAAGCAGGCGAGGTACAGCAACGGGTCGCGTGAGGTCGTGGTCACGGCTTCTGAGCCGGACGTTTGGCTTGTGGCGACTGACAGCGTCATCAACTTTCCGGGGCTCGTGGAGCTTGACGGCGACAACCTCTTCATGTCGTATCACCGAGGCCGGCACGGCGGGGTGGAGCCGCTCGCCGGGGTGGTCTCGAGCGATCTGGGGGCGACCTGGCAGCCGCCGCCGGACGATTCGCCGTTCATCGACCGGCATCCGGACACCGGTCTGAACACGATGGACTTCGGCTCGGGCATCCTCGGCTACCCGAGCGACGGCACGATCACCCGGATCGACACCTACCCCCTGGAGAACTACCAAGAGCCCTACTTGAGTGCCGATGGACCCCATCACCTCGTCCAGCAGCGTGCGGACTCGACGTTTCAGTTGCGCCGGTGGTCGAAGTCGGGCGAGTTGCTGGAGCTGCATCCGTTCAAGGTCGAGGGGTTTCCGTGGGAGGTGGCGTCGTACGAGAACTACTCCCGCCTCATCGAGCTCGACAATGGGGACTACATGACGGTGTTCGAGCACCAGGTCGGCCCGCCCGAGGTGCTCGACGGGTTAACCCCCAGCGGACGGCAGATGGTGAAATACAGCTTCTCGAGCGCCGTCATCCGCTCGTCGGACCGCGGGCAGACCTGGCGGTTCGTCGAGCACTTCCATCCCGACGACCACAAGCCGGTCTATGGCCTGGCGGATCGGGAAGTGGACGAGGGGTTCGACGAGCCGGACGTGATCCAGCTCGACAACGGGGACATCCTCTGCATGATGCGGACGGGCAGCTACTCGCCGATGTTCCAGTCGCGGTCAACGGACGGCGGCGCGACCTGGTCCGCGCCGGAATCGACGGGCTGGCAGGGCGTGAAGCCGCGGCTCCAAAAGCTGCCGAACGGTGTCCTGGCCTGCGTCGCCGGGCGCGGCGGCTACGGTCATCCGCAGATCACGCACGTGATGCTGAGCCTCGACGGCACGGGCGAGCATTGGGAATACCCGTTCGCCTTCCACACCGGTCCGGGCTGTTCGTACACCTCGGTGATGCAGCGCGGCGGCAAGTTGCACGTGGTGTATTCGCACTCGGACTTCACGCGCGAGCTGGGTACGAACGAGCTGCCGGAGCAGTCGATCCGGCGGATCGTGATCGATGTGCAGGATGCGTAGGGTGTCCTTTTCCCGAGCAGGCGCGACACCTGGGGGCGGTGTGGGCTGGCGTCAGTGAGCGGGCAATGCGGCGTCCATGGGCAACCACGAGGGTTGCCCCTACGCGGACGTTCCGGACCGTGCGCGGGAGTAGCCGGAAGGGCGGTTCGCGAACCGCCCCTACGTCTACGGGATATCTTCGATATGCCGCGGCGTGAGCGCCGGTCGAGGAATCGTCCGTGACGTCGATTGCGAATGTCCGCGCGCGCGAGATTCTGGATTCGCGGGGCAACCCGACGGTCGAGGTGGACGTGACGCTCGAGAGCGGCGCAGTGGGGCGGGCATGCGTGCCGTCGGGCGCGTCGACCGGCGCCCACGAGGCCCTGGAGCTGCGCGACAAGGACCCCGAGCGCTTTCACGGGCGCGGGGTGCAGAAGGCCGTCCACCACATCATCAGCGTGCTTGGCCCCGAGATCGAGGGGGAGGACGCGACCAATCAGACCGCCGTGGACGAAATGCTGCTGGCGGCGGACGGCACGCCGAATAAGTCGTCGCTGGGCGCCAACGCCATCCTGGGCGTCTCGCTCGCCGTGGCGCACGCGGCGGCGGACGAGCTTGGGCTACCGCTCTATCGCTACCTGGGCGGTCCGTTTGGCGCCACGCTGCCGGTGCCGATGATGAATCTGCTCAACGGGGGGCGCCACGCCGCCGGCAGCACCGATTTCCAGGAATTCATGGTGATGCCCGTTGGCCGGCCCACGTTCGCCGAGGCGCTGCGCACGGGCAGCGAGATCTACCACGCCTTGCAGCAGGAGCTGTCGCGGCAGGGGCTGGCGACGACCGTTGGCGACGAGGGCGGCTTCGCGCCGGCGTTGCCCTCAAACGCCGCGGCGATGGAGCTGCTGGTGCAGGCCATCGAAGCCGCCGGCTATCAACCCGGGGCCGACGTGTACCTGGGGGTCGATGCCGCCGCGACCGAGTTGATCCAGCCCGATGGCCGCTATCGCTTGGAGCGCGAGGACCGCACGCTGACGCGCGCGGAGTTGGTCGAGTTGTGGGTCGAGTGGGCCGACCGATTTCCGCTGCTGTCGATCGAGGACGGGATGGGGGAGGACGACTGGTCGGGCTGGCGCGAGCTGACGGCGTCGCTCGGCGACCGGGTGCAGCTCGTGGGCGACGACCTGCTCGTCACCAGCACGGAGCGCTTGGAGCGGGCCGTCGACGAGCGCGCGGCCAACAGCATTCTCATCAAGGTCAACCAGGTTGGCTCGCTCAGCGAGACCCAAGCCGCAATCGAGATGGCCCAGCGCGCGGGATTCAGCGTGGTGATCTCGCACCGCTCCGGCGAGACCGAAGACACGACCATTGCCGACCTTGCGGTGGCCACGAACGCCGGTCAGATCAAGGCCGGGGCTCCCTGCCGCACCGACCGCGTCGCAAAATACAACGCGCTGCTGCGGATCGAGGAGGACCTGGGCGGGGCGGCGCGCTATGCCGGTCCGCACGCGTTCGCGAGCGTTCGCCGAGTTCTGGTGTGACGCCCGGCGATCTGCGGGACCTGCTGGAGCAGGTGGCCAGCGGCGCAATTACGGCCGACGCCGCGGTGCAGCGGTTGCGCTACCAGCCCTACGACGACCTTGGGTTTGCCCGTGTCGATACCCACCGCACGCTGCGCACCGGCATGCCGGAGGTTATCTACGGCGCGGGCAAGACCCCGGCGCAGATCGCCGCCATCGCGGCGTCGCTGGCGCGCCACGGGCAGCCGGTCCTCGTCACCAAGACCGACGCGGCGGCCTTCGAGGCCGTGCGCGCCGAGCTGCCGGAGGCGGTATTTCACGCGGACGCGCGCATGATCACGCACGCCCCGAATCCGCCGCCCGCCCCGGGCGGGCGGGTGCTGGTGCTCACCGGCGGCACCTCGGACGCTTCGGTGGCGGCGGAGGCCCAGGTCACGGCCCAGACGCTCGGGGCGGACGCCACGACCATCGCCGACGTTGGCGTGGCTGGATTGCATCGCTTGCTCGCCCAGCGCGAGCACTTGGACGCGGCCGACGCCATCGTGGCGGTCGCGGGCATGGAGGGCGCCCTGCCCAGCGTCGTCAGCGGCCTGACGGACCGGCCGGTGATTGCCGTGCCCACGAGCGTTGGATACGGCGCGTCGCTCGGCGGGATTGCCGCGCTGCTTGCCATGTTGAGCGGGTGCGCGCCCGGCGTGTCGGTGGTGAACATCGACAACGGGTTTGGCGCGGGCTATCAGGCCGCGCTGATCGCGCGGCGCGCCGGCGGAGCGGCGACCGCATGACCATCGCCCGCGTCGACTGCCCGGCGGGCGCCAGCGGCAACATGTTCCTGGGCGCGCTGCTCGATGCCGGCCTGGATCAGGCCGAGGTGGAGGCCCAGCTGCGCATGCTCGATCTGCCGCCGTGGCGATTGGTGCGCCAGGCGGTGCGCAAGGGTCCGATCGCGGCGACGCACATGGATTTCGAGATCGACGCCGCCGAAGGTCACCAGACGCTGAGTAACCCCGAGTCGATGGCGGCGGTCATCGCCGCGAGCGGGGTGCGGGAACCGGCCAAGACCCGTGCGCAGCGGATGGTCCGGCGGCTGGCCGAGGCTGAAGCCGCCGTGCACGGCGTCGAGCCGGGCGATGTTCACTTCCACGAGCTCGGCGCGGTGGACGCGGTGCTCGACATCGTGGGCGCGTGCGTGGCCGTGGACCTGCTCGGCATCACTGCCATGAGCACCTCGGCCATCAATACGGGCACCGGTACGGTCAAAACGTCCCACGGTGTTCTTCCGGTACCGGCACCGGCGACGCTGCGAATTCTTCAGGGGTCGCCGCTCGAGGTCTACGCCGCCGATGTGGCGTACGAGTTGCTCACGCCGACCGGAGCTCTGGTGCTGACCGAGTTCACCACGCACGCGGGCCACGCACCCGCCATGTGCGTGACCGCGATCGGATATGGCGCGGGCACCGCCGACCTCGCGATCCCCAACGTGCTGCGCGTCACCGTGGGCGAAGCTACCGGCCTGCTCGACGCGGATGTCGTGACCGTGATCGAGGCGAACCTGGACGACATGAATCCGGAGCACTATCCCCCGGTCACCGAGCGGCTGTTCCAGGCCGGCGCGCTGGATGTCACCCTCGCGCCGCTGGTGATGAAGAAGGGGCGTCCGGGAACTCTGGTCAGCGTGCTGGCCCCGCCCGAGAAGAGCCGCGCCGTCGTCGATATCCTGCTGCGCGAGACTTCGACGCTTGGAGTGCGGCTGCACGACGTCCAGCGGCTGAAATTGCCCCGGCATTTGCTGCGGGTGGATACGCCATACGGGGCGATCAACGTCAAGGCTTCGTATCTTGATGGGCGCCTGCGCGACGTGGCGCCGGAGGCCGACGACTGCGCCCGCGCCGCGCGCGATCACGACGTTCGCTTGCAGGCGGTTTACGATGCGGCTCGGGCTGCCGCGTGGGAGACCGCGTCCCCGATTCAGCCGCCAATGGGAGGCCCACATGACCGATCGTGACGACCACCGGCCGCTGCAGTATCTGGACGGCGACATCGTGCGGGTGGACCGCCAGCCCGTGGGCGTGGTGCACGCCGAACGCGCCATCGTGCGCGGCGGCTCAGTGCGCCTCATTCAGACCGATCGCCTGCAGACCGACGCCTCGGCCATCGGCGTAGCGCGAGCGAATGATCTTGCCCTGGGGCACACGGTCGTGGGCGGCGTGGCCGCGCGTGACGCCGTCGTGCGCAACAGCGCCGTCGCCGGCACCTTCACCGCCAACGCGTCGTTGGAGAACGTGGCGGCGTCGTGGATCGTGGCGGGCAACGTGCAGGCCGACCGGGTGCTGACGCTGGCGCTGGTGGGCGCCAATGTCAAAGGCAACGTGCGCGCGCTTATGGGTCCGCGCGCCGCCATCGCCTTCGGCGTGGCCCTCGGGCTTTCCACGCTTTTTGCGCGATTCATCGGACGGCTCCTGAAATAGGGCCACGCGATTACCCTGGGAGGCGCAACGAACCGGAGCGGCCTCGCCTGGGTTGAGAGTTGGACTCCCATGCTGCACGCAGCATGGGCCACCGGGCACGCAGCATGGGCCACCGGGAATCGGACAGGCCCGGATACGCTGAGGGGCAGGGCGGTTCGCGAACCGCCCCTACCCGAATCGGGCAACGGTCCGGGGCGCGAGCACTGGAGACGGCTTGTGGAGGGTGAATTCCGCACGTACCGCGCCGACGATGTCGAGGTGCGGGCGCTGCGGCGCCGGATGACGTCCGCGCTCTTTCAGGTGTGCGAGCACCTGCTGGGCCGTTGGCAGGATGCGGGATTGCCGCTGCGACCGACCGCGCGGGGGTTCGCCTTGCAGGCGCCGCTTGGCGAGCGGTTGCAGAGCATTGCGTGGGTTTACGCGCCGGACGCCCGGCATCCGGAGCCGCGCTTGGAGGTTGCCATCGATCTTCTGGCCCGCCGCGGCGTGCCCGCCCAAGATCTCGAGGCGCTGCGCGAACGGCTGGACGCATACGGAGACGAAGAGGGGGCCGCGGGGCTGGCCACCGTGTCGATTACCACGTCGCTATCCACCACGGACGCGGAACGACTCGCCGGCGCGCTGGTCCAATTTGCGCGTTCGCTCAGCTGACACGCGGCGCGCCTTGAACTGGATGCCCCGCTCGCGCAAGTGGACCACATTGGCGGTCGTCTCGAGCAGCGTCTTCATGGCGACGCTTGACTCCAGCGCCGTCAACCTCGCCTTGCCCACCCTCGCCGTGGAGTTTGACGCCAAGTTCGACGCCCTGCAGTGGGTCGTGCTGGCGTATTTGCTGGTCATCACCGGCCTGCTCCTGCCCCTTGGTCGCGCCGCGGACGCGCTGGGGCGCCGCCGGCTCTTCGTGGCCGGGCTGGCGACATTCGTGGTTGGCTCGTTGCTGTCGGGCCTGGCGGTCAATGTGTGGATGCTCGTGGCATGTCGGGTCCTGCAAGGCCTTGGCGGCGCCGCCACCCAGGCCATCGGCGCGGCGCTGGTGATCGACGCGTTCCCCCACAACGAACGCGGTCGAGCCATGGGATGGGTCCTCAGCGCGGTTTCGGCGGGTCTCGTTGCAGGGCCGCTGGCGGGCGGTGTCCTCGTGGGCACCATTGGCTGGCGCTGGATTTTCTACCTCAACGTGCCGGTCGGCCTGATCAGCCTCGCGCTGGGACTGCGATCCCTGCCGGAAACTGCTCCCAGCGGTCCGCGGCGCTTCGATCTCGCGGGGGCGGCGTCGCTGGTGGCCGGCGTGATGCTGGTGTTGTTCGGGCTCAATCGGGTGCAGGTCGTCGGTATCACCGCACCGCTCTCGCTGGCGCCTCTGCTCACCGGGCTGGCGTTGGTCGCCGGCTTCATCTGGTGGCAACGCCGCTCGCCCGTTCCCACCGTCGATCTTGAGATGTTCCGTGTGCGCGAGCTCAGCGCGGCCACGCTGGCGGCGTTCCTGGCCTTCTCCGGCCTGGCGTCGCTCATCTTGCTGCTGCCGTTCTATTTGCAGCGCGGTCTCGGGCTTACTCCCGTGCAAGTCGGCCTGGTGCTGGTGACGATTCCAGCCCTGATGGGCTTGATCGGACCGCCCGCGGGGACGCTGGCCGATCGGGTGGGGCCGCGACCGGTGGCGTCGGTTGGCGTGGCGCTCACCGCCATCGGTCTCGCGCTGATGGCCACGCTCGGCGACACCGCGGGTCCCGGCGACGTGGTGGTGCGGCTGCTCTTGACCGGTGTGGGTCTTGCCTTGTTCAACAGCGCCAATGCCGGCTCGCTGATGGGCGCGGCCGCACCGCGCCACCGCGGCCAGGCCAGCGCCACAATGGCGCTCGCGCGGAATACCGGGCAATCGGTGGGCCAGGCGCTGTGGGGAACGCTGTGGGGCGTGCTCGCGGCGGGGATTCTCGGAGTCGCGGCGGTCGGCAACCAGCCGCTCGAAGCCGCGTTCGACGCCTTTCGAGTGACCTGGGCGGCGGCTGCAGCCGTTACCGCTCTTGCCCTCGTCGCTTCGCTCGCACGCGGGCCAACCGTGGCTGAGGATCCACCGGCAAACGTGGGGGCGTAGGCCGAGTCGCTTACGTCAGGTGCTGGAGGTCGACCACACCCGCCGAGGCCGCGCCGGTTTCCACCGTCGTGTCCGCATCCGGTCGCAGTGGATCGAGTGATCCGCTGCCCGGCCCACGCATCTGGCGCAGATAGCTCAGGGCCTTGCGCGTATCGCTGGCGACGCGCGGAGCGACGCAGGTGCGCACGCGCCAGCGAAAGAGCCAGTAGGTAAACGACTTGTAGGTTGGCCAGGCGAGGCGCCGCGGCGCGGAGGCGCCGCGCTCCTCCGCGTGGGCCGCCAGCAACTCGGGCAGTGAGCGCCCGTAGATCCGCTCATAGAGCCCCAGTCCCGCGGACGCGTCCAGCGCGTGGGACTTTGCCGCCTCGAGCTCAACCGCGCAGTGCAGCGCTTCTTCAACGGTGATGCCGTAGAAGGCGTTGAGGTAGGCCGTATAGCTCGCCGGGCCCAAGGCGTCGCGGAACTCGGCTTCGCTGAGGGCGATGGGCGGTTCACCGTCGAACAGGAGCCGTTCGAGCTCGTCAGCCTTGGCGCCGCCGCCTGCGGCGACGAGTCGCTCGATGACGAGCAGGAGGTCGAGCGCTTGACCGTCGATCAGATACACCAGCCGCCGCTGTCGCACGACCTCCGTGTCGAGCGTCCAGACCGCGGCCGCGCGGAGCGCCGCCAGGTACCAGTGCGTCCCGAGCGCCAACTCCGCGCGATATCGCTCGAACGGCCCGGCGGCGTGCAGCGGCGCGCGACCGGTCATTGCCGCGACCACGCCGATCGATAGGTACGATCACGCCAGCGAGTCACGCACCAATTCCGGGGCACACCATCAAGCTCACCATTCATTGCGACGGAGCCAGCCGCGGCAACCCGGGACCGGCGGCGGCCGGCGTCATTGTGCTGGACGCGGCCTACGAAATCGTGGCGCGGTCCGCGCTGCGGCTGGGCGTGATGACCAACAACCAAGCCGAGTATCACGCCGTGTGGACCGGCATGCAGCTTGCCAACCAACTCGGGGCCACGGATATCGAGTTCCGGCTGGACAGCCAACTGGCGGTGCGGCAGCTCAGCGGCGAATGGCGCATCAAGCATGAGGCGCTGCGCGTGCTGGCGAAATGCGTCCGCGCCTGCCAGCCGCGCGAAGCGAATGTCCAGTACACGCACGTCAGCCGCGAGGCCAATGCCATAGCGGACCGGCTGGCGAATTGGGCGCTGGACCGCACCGATCCGGCGGACGCCGCGCCGGACTAGCGGCGGCCCGGCTAAGGGCGCTGCGCAGAAATTCCAAAAGTTCTCGGGGAAGCACTTGACGCGTGGTGGGGCATATGCTTCACTTCCGCCGTTGAATTGCCACGTTAGTGGTGATTAGTGGGGGAACGTGGGGAGGATGACCGCGAAGTGTTGGCGCACTCGCGAGCGTCATGAGCAATGCACGGCATCACGGGACTACGAGTCCACCAGCTGGACGCCAAGGGTCGTTTGGCCTTCCCCAGCAAGTTTCGCGCCTTGCTTCCCGGCGGGGGCGTGCTCACGGTGGGTGCCGAACAGTGCCTCACATTCTATCCGAGCGAGCGGTGGCGCCAGATCGAGGACCGCTTGGCGACCATGGACTCCCTCGACCCCGACGTGCGCGACACCAAGCGGCGCGTGTTCGGCATGGCCGAGCGCGTGGACTTCGATGGACAAGGCCGGATCAACATACCGGCACACCTCATCGAGTTCGCTGGTCTGGCAAGAAAAGTCGTCGTGATTGGCACAGGCGATGTCATTGAAATCTGGGACGCCGAGGCCTGGCGCGACCAGCGCGACCGGATCGACGCGGACGCCGTCGCAATCATGCGGCGAGCCGGCGGAGGCGGCCCAAACTAACTTTCGGGTGTTCTATGGGGGACGCAGTGCCTCCCCTGCGTCCCCCATACACCAAACCTGCGGAGGGAGCGTTCACAGTCCACGCCCCGGTGCTCGTAGCAGCAGTCATTGAGCTCACGGGGGTATCACAGGGGGGGAGCTACGTGGACGCAACGGCCGGGGCCGGGGGGCACACCCAAGCCCTTGTAGCGGCCGGCGCGACACGCGTCCTGGCGCTTGACGCCGATCCTGATGCCGTAGCGCGGCTTCGCGCTCGATTTAGCAATGAACCTCGGGTCTCGACCGCCCAGGGGAATTTCCGCGACCTGGCGAGGATCGCCCCGGCCAACGGATTCGACCGGGCCGATGGCGTGCTCTTCGACCTTGGGCTCTCCAGCGATCAACTCGACGATCCGTCGCGAGGGTTCTCGTTTCAGCACGACGGTCCGGTCGACATGCGGTTCGATCCCGGTAGCGGCCGTCCCGCCCTTGACCTCGTCAACTTCCTGCCCGAGCCGGAATTGGCGGAATTGCTGCGCCGATACGGCGACGAGCGGCGCGCCGGGCGCATTGCTCGCCGCATCGTTCAGCGGCGTCCGATAACCAGCACGGCAACGCTTGCGGCCACGGTTCGGCGCGCCATCCCGGGTCGCCAGCGGATGCATCCGGCCACCCGCACGTTTCAGGCGCTGCGCATGGCCGTCAACGACGAACTCGGCTCCCTGACAGCCGGCCTGCACGCTGCAAAAGACCTTGCCGCTCCAGACGGCCGCGTGGTGGTCATCGCGTTTCACAGCCATGAAGACCGCATCGTCAAACACCAGTTCCGCGCGTGGGCTGCCGCGGGCACGGCGGAGATCCTCACGCGGTCGCCGCTCCGGGCGGACGCGTCGGAAGTTGCCGAGAATCGTCGGGCGCGCAGCGCCAAGCTGCGCGCCGCGCACATGACGCCGGGCCACTGATGGCCTCACTCGCCCCGGGTGGCCATGGCTGTCCGTGAGGCGCGAATCCAGCGCCGGATCTCGCTCCCGGCACAGTTGGCGCAGGTGGTGCTGCGGCCGATCAGCCCATCCCGCCTCGTGCTGGCCCTCATCGTGGCGGCCTTTGTGCTCGCCATGGTGTGGGTGCAGCAGACCCAGGCCATCGTGCGGGTTGGGGGTGAGGTGCAGACCCTGGAACGGAGGCTCGAAGTTCTGCTTCAGGCCCAGCAGGATCTGCGCGCGCAGTTGGCCAGCGAAAACGATCTCCCAACCGTGCAGCGTGTGGCGTTCACCGCCCTCGACATGCGCGAGCCGACCAATCCCCTGTATGTGAGCAGTCAGGCATTGCCACCGGGCGTGTCGTTGGATCTGCCCGTGTGGGCGGCGCCGAGCCAGAGGCTGTACGAGATTCCTTGGTGGGAAGACTTTCTGCGAGCGATCAGTGCCAAGATCACAAGCCTCCGCGAGTAAGCGCCCGGTCGCCGACCGGGCTGACGCGCCCGCGGACCCAAGCCGGCGGCTGGCCGTGATGCTTGGCGGTGCGGCGCTCGGCTCCGGCGTGCTCGGATGGCGCCTCTATGACTGGCATGTCAATCAGGCGGCGGACCTTGCCGCGCGCGGTGCGGGCGAACTGCTGGCGCGGACCGAGCTCTACCCCCGGCGCGGCACCATCTACGACATCTCCGGCGACGTGCTCGCCATCGAGCGCAGCGCCAGCCGCGTGGTAGCGGATCCGAGTGTGGTGCACGAGGAGCGCAGTGCCTTTGATGTGGCCAACCGGCTTGGCGACATCCTGAGCCTCGATCCCATTCCGCTCGCCAACGCGATCAGCAACCCTCGGTCCCGCTATGCGCTGTTGGCGACCGGCGTTGTGGACGGCACGCAAGGGCAATTGCGCGACGCCGTGGCGGCCGACGAGCTCCCGGGTATCCGGCTCGAGCCGGACCGGGTGCGCGTGTATCCCAACGGCCGCCTCGGCGCTCATGTGCTCGGCTTTCTCGGTGAGCGGGTCGATCGACCGGGCGACATCGTCGGTCAGGCCGGCGTCGAGGCGCACTATGACGATTTGTTGTCAGGCAGCCCCGGGCTGCGCACCTCCGACCTCGACCGCCTGGGCCGCGAGATTCCGATTGGGCGTCACAATCTGCTGCCGGCTCGCCACGGGTCGCATCTCACGCTCACCCTCAACCGCACCATCCAGCACATCGTCGAGGAGGAGTTGGAGATAGCGGTCGAGCGATTCAGCGCGGCGTCGGGCTCGGTGATCATGCTCGACCCGCGCACCGGCTCCATCTTGGCGCTGGCCAATGTGCCGGACTATGACCCGGCGCGCGTGCACGAATATCAGTCGTTCGGGCCGGAGTTTGCGAACCGCGCGCTGAGTCACGTCTATGAGCCGGGCAGCACCTTCAAGCTCATCACGATGGCTGCCGGGCTGGACAGCAAGGCCGTCACGCCCACGTCGACCCATGACCTCCCGGGAAGCATTCGCTACTTCGGCGAGGAGTTCAAGAACTGGGACTTGCAGACCTATCCCGAGCAAAACATGACGAGCGTTTTGCGTCACTCAAGCAACACCGGCGCGATCTTCGTGGCGGACAAGACCGGTGCGGACCGGTTCTATACGTACCTCGATAAGTTCGGCTTCGGCGAGCTCACCGGTGTGGACACCAGCGGTGAGGTGCCGGGGATTCTGCGCCGGCGCGGCGACCGCGCCTGGTTTCCCGCCGATCTGGCGGCCAACTCGTTCGGTCACGGGATCGGCGTGACTGCTCTCCAGATCGCCGCCGCCATTGGCGCCATCGCCAATGACGGCACCCTGATGCGTCCCCACATCGTCCGATCAGTTGAACACCCGGACGGCCGGCAGGGTTTCGTGCAGCCGCAGGAGGTGCAGCAGGTCATTTCGCCGGAGACCTCGCGCCAGCTCATCCAGATGGTTGAGAGTGCCGAGGGCGGCATCGTGAACAATCCCGCCTTGATTCCTGGATATCGCACCGCCGGCAAGACAGGGACGGCCGAAATCCCGCTCGGCGGGCGCTTCCAAGCCGACCTCTCGGTCGCATCGTACGTGGGATTCGGCCCGCTTGAGGACCCCCGCGTGCTCACGCTTGTGGTGATCAACCGCCCACAGAAGGGCTTCTTTGGGGCGTACGTCGCGTCTCCAACCTTCCAGCGAATCATGACCCGCGTCTTTTCGTATCTGCGAGTCCCGGCCCGCGCCGCCTGAGCTGATGGCAACGCGCACGCATCCCGCACCGCCCAGGCTCCGATGGCCGCCGCAAGATCCGATATTGCTGCTCCTCACCGTGCTGCTGCCGTTGGGCGGCGCCGTCATGGTCGCCAGCGCGCGCATCCCAGCCGTGCTTGGTGAGGGCGCTCCCATCGACGCCGACACGCTGCAGCAGATGGCCTTCGGGATGGCGGGCTTGGTGCTGGCATTGGCGCTGAGCGCCGTGGACTACCAGCGCTACGAGCGCGTGGCCCTGCCGGCCCTGGGCGTGGCTTGGCTGCTGCTGCTGGGCGTCCTCTTCTTCTCGAACGCGCCGGCGCATCTGGCGGCCAGGCGCTGGTTCGTGATTGGCGAGTTCACGATCCAGCCCAGCGAGTTCGCCAAGATCGCGCTCATTCTGGCCCTCGCCAAGCTGGGCAAGCACGTGGGCGCCAGGGTGCGGGATTGGCGCATTGGCTTGATCGGCGGCGGCGGACTGCTGGCGGCGGTGGTGGTGCCCGTGCTCGCGCAGCCGGACCTGGGAACGGCTGTCACCATGGCGACTGTTGGTCTGGCGATGCTGTTCGTGGCCGGTGCCCGCCTGCGGCATTTGGCGGTGCTGCCGCTCGGCGCGCTGGCCGCCGGGGCGATTTCCATCGCCACGCATGAATATCAACGGTCGCGGGTGCTGGCCTTCCTTACGCGCGACCCCGACGTCACAACCACCGGCTACCAGGCGGCGCAAGCCAAGATCGCCCTCGGCGCCGGCGGAGTGACGGGCCGCGGCCTTGGCGCCGGCACGCAGAAGTTCTTGTTGCCGGTACCCGATTCCGACTCCATTTTCGCCGTGATTGGCGAGGAATTCGGGCTCGTTGGCACCGGGCTTGTGCTGCTGCTGTTTCTGGCGCTGTTCGTGCGCGGGATTCAAGTCGCGGCCGCCACCGACGATCCGTTCGGCCGCCTGCTGGCCGTGGGCATCGTGACGCAGCTGACATTTCAGGCCTTCGTGAATATGGGGGTGGTTACGGGATTGATCCCCGTCACGGGCCTCACGCTGCCGTTCGTGAGCCTGGGCGGCTCGTCGTTGCTTGCCTCATTGCTGATGATGGGCATGTTGCTGAACGTGTCGCGGAAGTCCGCGTTGCAGCGGCGCGAATGAGAATCGTGCTGGCCGGCGGCGGCACCGCCGGACATATCTTTCCCACCCTGGCCGTGGCGCGGCGTCTGCGCGAGCTCCTCGGCGCCGACGAGGCCGATCTCACGATCATCTGCGGATCGCGCGAGCTCGATCGCGAGCTGTATCGGGACGTGGATATCGATCTCTTTTCCATCCATGTCCGGGGCATCGTGGGTGTGGGTTTCGCACGGCTGCCGGCGCGGCTCTGGCGACTTCTCATCTCGACGGTTTCCGTGTGGCGCGACCTTGGACGACGCCCGCCGGACGTGATCATCCTCAGCGGCGGATACGTCAGCGTTCCCGTCATGCTGGCCGGGTGGCTGCGAGGCGTCCCCCGCCTGATCTTCTCAGGCGATGCCCAGCTCGGCTGGGCCACGAAGGCGCTCGCGCCGCTGGCCAACGTCGCCACAGTGGCCTTCCCCGAAGCCGAGGGACAACTTCGCGGCCCGCGGATCGAATTCACGGGGTATCCCCTGCGGGACGCCTTTGCGCATCCCGATCGCGCGGCCGGCCGCGCTCGCCTGGGCGTGGGTCCGGACGAGGCCCTCCTGCTCGTCGTGGGCGGCAGTCAGGGGGCACATGCCATCAACGCGGCCATCGCGCGCGACCTTCCTCAGTTGCTCGAGCGGGCGGTCATCCTGCACGTGGCCGGACGCCGCGATGTCCAATGGCTCGACACCCTACGGGAAAAACTCGCGGACGAAGTCCGCGAGCGCTACCACGTCCACGCCTTCATCAGGGAGGGTTTCGCGGATCTCATGGCGGCCGCCGATCTGATTGTGACGCGATCGGGCGCGACGGCCGTGGCGGAACTGGGCGCCGTTGGCACGCCCGCCGTGATCGTGCCCGGCGCCTTCGGCGCCGGACACCAAATTGCCACCGCGCAAGCCGTCGCCGCATCCGGCGCGGCCGCGGTCCTGCTCGACGACGATCTGCCACAAGGCGGGCTCACCTCAACAATCACGGATCTGCTATCCGACAGTCCGCGCCTCGGTCAGCTGCGCCGCGCGGCGGCGGCCCGCGGCCGACCGGACGCCGCGAATGCCGTGGCCCGACTCGCGATCGAGCTCGCCGATCCGACTTGGCAGGCGGCACCCGCATGAGCGCCGAGCCGACCCGCCTGTTGGCGCCAGCCGTGCGCCGCGTGCATGTCGTGGGCGTCGCCGGTGCCGGCATGTCCGGCATCGCGGCGGCGCTGCTCGATCTCGGACTGCACCTGAGCGGGAGTGACCTGCGCACCACCCCCGCAATGGATCGGCTCGCGGCGCGCGGCGCCCAGATCCAGGGCGGCCATGACGTCGGCAATGTTGCCGGCGTCGACCTGGTGGTGCATTCCGCGGCCGTACCGGCGGACAACGTGGAGCTCGTCGAGGCCCGGGCCCGTGGAGTGCCGGTGGCTTCGCGCGCCGCGATCATCGCCGAGCTCTTCAACGAGTCGCGCGGCATCGCCATCGCCGGGACCCACGGCAAGTCCACCACTAGCGCGATGACGGCCACGGTGCTCCGAGCCACGGGCTGCGACCCCAGCTTTCTCATCGGCGCCGCCAGCCCATCGCTCGATCACGACAACGGTCGATTCCGCCAGGGGAGCTGGATGGTCGTCGAAGCCGACGAATTTGACTCGGCGCTGCTTTCCTATCGACCCGAGATCGCCGTTCTCACGAACCTTGAGCGCGATCATCTGGACTACTTCGGGTCGGAGGCACGCCTGGTCAAGACCTTTGTCACCTTTGCGGCGCAGCTGCCCGCCAACGCGCAGTTGATCGCCCGTGGCGACGTTGCCCATCTGCGACACGTGGCGGCCAGTGCGCCGATGCCGGCAGTGTGGTTTGGCCCGGGCGAAGCGTGGGACCTGGGGGCCTACACGTCGGTCGCCGACGGATCCGTGCTGGAGTTCCGTACGCCGCAGGGGCCGCTGTCCTGCCGCTTGCAGGTGCGCGGGCGTCACAATGCCTGGAACGCTCTGGCGGCGCTGATGGCAGCCACCCTGGCCGGGGTGCCCGCGGCCGATGCCGCGCGCGCGCTCGAATCGTTCGCCGGCGTCGAGCGCCGCTTGCAAGTGCGGGTCTGCGCGGGCGGCGTGCGCGTGCTCGAAGACTACGCGCACCATCCCACCGCGGTGCGCGCCACCATTGAAGCGGCGCGCGAGTTCAGCCACCGACGACTGTGGGCGATCTATCAGCCGCTGCTCCGCAGCCGGACGGTCGACCTGCTCGATGACTTTGTGGATGCGTTTGCGGGTGCGGACCGCGTCACCTTCGCCGAGATCTACTCGCCGCCGGGCCGCGAGCACGGCGTCGCGGCCAGCTCGGCGCTGCTGGCCGACCGCGTCCGACACCCGGATGCCCACTTTCTGCCGTCGTTTCAAGCCATCGCCGAGGTGGTTGCGGCGGAGGCTGCCGAGGGTGACGTCATCCTGGTCATGGGACCGGACTCCGTGACTCCGCTGGCAGATCGGATCTGCGCCTGGGTCAGCGAGCGGGCGGCCGCATGAGCACCGCGCTTTCCTTGCCAGGACATCTCGTGCTGCGCGAGCGCGAGCCATTGGCGCGGCACTCGACCTTCGGCGTTGGCGGACCGGCCGATCTCTGGGTCGAGGTGCGAGCCGTTGACGATCTCATCGCGGTGCTCGACGCCGCCCAGGGGGCGGGCATTCCCCGAACGGTTCTGGGGCATGGCACGAACCTGCTGGTGGCCGACGCCGGCATCGAGGGACTGGTCGTCTCGAACAGCTGTGTGGGATTGACGTTTGACCCGGCGGCCGGACTGGCCCAGGTCGAGTCGGGGCACACGATGGCGCGCCTTGCCAGGCGGGCCGCTGCCGGTGGGCACGCCGGCCTCGGCTTTGCCATCGGCGTGCCCGGCACCGTCGGGGGCGCCGTGTTTGGCAACGCCGGCGCGTGGGGCAGCGACATTGCGACGGTGCTGGCGTCGGCCGACGTTTGGTATCCGGACGGCGTACGGCAGGTAGACCCCGACGAGTTGGCGTTCGGATATCGACGCAGTGCGTTGCAGGACGATCCCCAAGCGCCGGTGGTACTGGGCGCGGCCTTACGAATCCAGCCCGGGGACGCCGACGCCCTGCACGCCCAACTCGAGACATTCGCGCGCCGCCGCGGGGAAACTCAGCCGCGCGGGCAAAATGCCGGCTCCTTCTTCAAGAACCCGGACGGCGACTACGCGGGCCGGCTCATTGAGTCCGCGGGACTCAAGGGATGCGCGCGCGGCGGCGCGTTCGTATCGCCCAGGCATGCCAATTTCATCAGCAACGACGGCACCGCCACGGCGGCGGACATTCTTGCCCTGGCGCTTCACGTGCAGGCCATCGTGCAGCAGCGGCATGGTGTCCGCCTTGAGCCGGAAGTGCGCGTTCTGGGTCGCTGGGATGCCGTGGCCGCGGAGCTAACCGCATGACGCCCGACGCGCGAATGTGGCACGTCCATCTGCTCTCATTGGTGGTTGCCGGGCTGACCACCATCCTGCTCGTCTGGATGCTCACCTCGCCGGTGATGCGGGTGCGCAACATCACCGTGCATCGAGCGGCGTCCTCGCCGCCGCCGGTGGTGAGCGCGGAGCAGATCGAATCGTTCGTCAGCCAGTTCGTCGGGGCCAGCGTATTTCGCATCGGCACCGCCGCTATTCGCGATGAATTGCAGGAGATCCCGGGTGTGGCCGACGCGTTGGTCGACGTGTCGGTCGATGGCCACCTCACCGTGACGATTGCCTATGACGCGCCGGTGGCCAACTGGATCATTGGCGGACAGAGCTATTTGGTCGACGCCGATGGCCAGATCCTGGCCGCGCGCTATCGGCCCGAACTCGAGCTGACGATCGAGGACACCGGTGGGCGCGAGGCCGCGCCCGGCGAGCACGTCAACCTGCCCGCCTTGCTCGCCGCCTACCAGCTGCAGAGCAACTTGCCGTTGCTCCGTGTGTTCCCCAACCGGATTCAGTACGCCGCCGGCAACTTGACGGTCATCGACCACTCCGGTCGTGAGCTGCAGTTCGGGGGCATTGACAAACTCGAGCCCAAGCTCGTGGCGCTGCAGGCCGTGCTCGAGCGAGCCACCCGACGGGGTGAGCGCATTGCTTCCGTGGACCTGCGCCCCGTGGACCGTCCAACCTATCGAACCACCAACGCTCCGCCGCTGATCAGCACGATCAAGGAGCCCCCGTGAGGTAGCCAAGGCAGGACGGACTGAGTCAGCAGACATCCGGGGGGCACTGGAGAAGCAGACGTTGGGACGCAATCGGACGGTCGTCGGGCTCGATGTGGGAACGACCAAGACCTGCGTGGTCGTTGGTCAGGAATATCGGGACACGCAACTGCATGTCCTTGGCATAGGCACGGCGCCGTCGCTTGGCCTCAAAGGTGGGCAAGTCGTCGACATCGTGCAGACGATCAAGGCGATCGATGAGGCGGTGATGCGCGCCGAGGAGGCGTCGCAGACGCGCGTCCGGGACGTGGTGGCCGGAATCGCCGGGGGGCACTTGCAGTCACATAGCCAGCACGCCGAGCTGCGGCTCGCCGCCGATGATCCAACCGTGCGACCGCGGCACATGAACAGCATCGTGCGCACCGCGGCCGGGATCTCCCTGCCCGCCGAGCGCGAGATCGCCGCCGTGATTCCCAAGACCTTTAGCGTGGATCACCTCACCGATGTGCTGGATCCCCGCGGGCTCACCGGGCGTTCCTTGAAAGTCGAGGCGCATGTCGTCACGGGCGCCACCAACGCCATGACCAACCTTGAGCGCTGCGTGACGGGCGCGGGGTGCGATATTCAGGATCGCGTCCTGCAGCCGCTGGCGTCGGCTGCCTCGTGTCTCACGGCGGATCAGCGGCGCGAGGGCGCGGCGGTCGTCGACATCGGCGGCGGCACGACGGACGTGGCGATCTACGTGGGCGATGCCTGCTGGCACATTGCCGTCCTGCCCATGGGCGGCGCTCTTGTGACCGCGGACATCGCGCGCGGCCTGCGTCTGCCCCTGCGCGTGGCCGAAGCCCTCAAAATCCAGCATGGCCGGGCGGACCCCTGGGTCGATGCCGACGAATCGGCGGTTGAGGTGCCGGGATTCGACTATGGCGCGCCGGTGGCCGTCCGCCGACGCGATCTGGCCCAGGTCATCAACGCGCGCATGGAGGAGATATTCACGCACGTGCGGGACGAGATCGTTCGCAGCGGGTACTACGACGTGCTGCCGGCCGGCGTGGTGTTGACGGGTGGCGGGTCGCAGATTTCAGGACTGGCGGCCAAGGCGTCCGACATTCTCGAGTTGCCCGTCGTGCCCGGCCGCCCGCAGGCGCTCTGGGGGCTTGATGAGGCCATGCGCGCACCGCAATTCAGCACCGCCATCGGATTGACGATCATGGGCGCGGCGCCGCGCCCGGACAATGGCTGGCTGGAGCAGCGCCCGGTGCGGCGGAGCGGAGGCGTGCTCACCGGCCTCGGTTCGTGGCTGCGCGGCTGGGTATCCCCGGCCAGCGCGTGATGATATGTCCCACAAACACATTACCGTTGTGCATAATGAGTTGCCGAACGCTTGAGCTGACCCACAGACGTCCGCCAGCGCCGGACTGCGGCCGACAGAGGACCACGACATGAAGGACGACACTGGCGGCACGAGCCGCATCACTCGCCTCACGACGCCGCGGCGCGACTCGTCTCCGGCTCCCAGGGACCAATCCTCCGCCGACATCAAGGTCGTCGGCGTCGGCGGCGGAGGAAGCAACGCCGTCGACCGGATGATCGACGTCAGCGTGAGCGGCGTTGAGTTCATCACCGTCAACACCGATGCGCAAGCGTTGATGCGCTCCCAGGCCTCCGCGCGCGTGCATATCGGGGAAAAGGCTACCCGCGGGCTTGGGTCCGGCGGGAACCCGTCGCTGGGTCACAAGGCGGCCGAGGAGTCTGCCGAGGATCTGCGCGAGGCGCTCGAAGGGGCCGACATGATCTTCATCGCCGCCGGCATGGGCGGCGGTACGGGCACGGGCGGAGCTCCGGTCGTGGCCGAGATTGCGCAGGAAAGCGACGCGCTAACCGTGGGCGTCGTCACGCGCCCGTTCGCGTTCGAAGGCTCGGCGCGCGCGCGCGTGGCCGATGAGGGCATCCAGGACCTCGGCGAGCGCGTCGACACGCTGGTTGTGATTCCCAACGATCGACTGCTCAACGTGGCCGATGCCAAGTCCACGATCAGTGAGGCCTTTGCGCTGGCTGACGATGTGCTGCGCCAGGCCATTCAAGGCGTGTCCGACCTCATCACCATGCCCGGTCTGATCAACCTGGACTTCAACGACGTGCGGGCCGTCATGACCCAGGCGGGAACCGCGCTCATGGCCATGGGTGAGGGACAGGGCGAGACCCGCGCCACCGACGCCATGACCCAGGCCTTGAACAGCCCCCTGCTCGACACCTCCATGGACGGTGCGCGGGGTGTGCTGCTGAACTTCACCGGCGGCTCGGACATGACGCTCTATGAGGTCAACGAAGCTGCGGAAATCGTGTCCAAGACTGCCGACCCGAACGCCAACATCATCTTCGGAACGGTTGTGGACGAGTCGCTGGAAGGCCGCATCAACGTCACCGTGATCGCGACGGGCTTCCAGCACGAGCGCAAGGAAAAGCGGCCCGCCGCGCGGACGCGAGCGCGTACGTCCGGCGCACCCCGAGTGCGTGAGCTGGATTTCTCGCCCGGTCCCGAGGCCCTGTCTGAGATCGAGATCCCGGCATTCCTGCGGCGCAAGTCCGCCGGGTAGTCGCCCGACAGTCCACCGACCGTCGGCGGCGCGTGCCCGCCCGCGCCTAGAATGGCGGGATGCACGCTGAGGATTGCGCTGGCGACGGCCTGCGCTTGCGCATCGCGGAGGTGCGCGAGCGGATCGCGGCGGCTTGCGCCGCGGCCGGCCGCTCGCCTGATACCGTCCAGCTCGTGGCCGTCACTAAGACGGTGCCGGCTGCAACAGTGCGCGCGGCGCTAGCCGCGGGGCTCACCGTGTTCGGCGAGAATCGGGTCCAGGAGGCTGATGCGAAGATCCCAGAAGTTGGCGGCGGCGCCTGGCACCTCATCGGGCATTTGCAGCGCAACAAGGCTCGAACCGCGGTCCAGCGATTTGCCTGTATCCAGAGCGTTGATTCCCCGCGTCTGGCACGTCGATTGGACGCGGTGCGCGACAAGCAGACCGTGGACGTGCTCGTGCAGGTGAATCTCACCGGAGCCTCAACCCAGGAGGGCGTATTGCCAGCAGACCTGAGCCGGCTCTGCCGGGTCATCGACCGCGAGACGGGCCTCACGCTGCGAGGCCTTATGACCATCGGTCCGCTGGGGGCCGATCCCGCGGCCCTGCGCACGTGCTTCCGCGAGCTGCGTGAGGCACGGGACGCGCTGCGGCCGGAGCTCCCGAACCAACCGCTGACGGAGCTTTCCATGGGAATGACCGACGACTTTGGGGCGGCAATCGCCGAGGGCTCAACCATGGTTCGCGTGGGACGGGCTATCTTTGGGAATCGCCCAGCGGCCACTACCGCCGTGCACACGCCAACATCGATGGATTTGCCATGCTGATCGGTCTAATTCAGTTTCTCGACATCCTGGTCAAGATCGTGATATTCGCGATCGTCGGCCGCTCGCTGCTTTCCTGGTTCGTGCAAGACCCCAGGCACCCGCTGATGCGCATGCTCATCGACGTCACCGAGCCGATTCTCGCTCCGATCCGCAGCCGCTTGCCCTCGTCCTGGGTGATCGACTTGTCACCGCTGATTGCGATCCTGGTTATCCAGATTGTGTGGCAGGTGATCGTGTCGCTCGCGCTGCAGTAGCGCAATGCCGTGCTTCCCGCCCAGCCCCACGCCGCGGGCGCAACTCAAATAGCGGTGCCTTCGCCGACGTCCGTGGTCTTGCGCGTGCGGGCAAAGCCCAACGCCCGCGCCGAAGGCCTCACGCGTGAGGCCTTCGGCGGTCTGGTCGCGCGGGTGAAGGCCGCTCCGGTCGACGGCCGCGCCAACGCCGCCATCCAAGCGCTGCTGGCGCGAGCATTGGACGTGCCGCGGCGCGGCGTCACCATCACGGGCGGGGCTCGGAGCCGCCAGAAGCGCATCGCTGTTGCCGGCATTTCCCCTGAATGCGTTCAAGCCGCCGTCGAGCGGCTTCACCCCGAGCCTTGCTGATGGCCGCCTCCCGCCCAGTCGATGAGTTGCGCTCCACCGATGCCTAGCTCCGGCTTGCAGCGGCCGCGGGGCACGGCCGACCGGTTGCCCGCGGACGCGCCCGCCTGGGAGGTCGTGGCGCGCACGTTCGCGCGCGAGTGCCGGCTGCGCAACTACCAACCCGTCAGCACGCCAACGTTCGAAACAACCGAGCTGTTCGACAAGGGCACCGGCGCGAGCACGGACATCGTGCAGAAGGAGATGTATACCTTCGATGACCGTGGCGGCGACTCGCTCACATTGCGGCCCGAGGGCACGCCGTCCATCGTGCGCGCCTACCAACAGCACGGGATGCACGTGCTGCCGCAGCCGGTGAAGCTGTTCTACGTGCTGCCGGTGTTCCGCTATGACCGGCCGCAGGCGGGGCGCTTGCGCGAGCACCACCAGATCGGCGCCGAAGCCCTGGGCGACCCCAGCCCGGCGGTGGACGCCGAGGTGATCGACTTGGTCTGGAGCACGCTCCGCGCGCTCGGGATCACGGACCTCGCGCTGCACGTCAACTCGCTCGGGGACCCCGAGTCGCGGCCAGAATTCCGCGCCGCCCTGGTGGCCTTTTTCACACCGCATGCCGACAAGCTGTGCGCGGATTGCCAGAGACGCCTGACGCAGAATGCGTTGCGGCTGCTGGACTGCAAGAAGCCGCCGTGCGAGCGCGTGAGCGCCGACGCGCCGCGCTCGCTGGACTACCTGGGCGACGCCGCGCGCCAGCACTTCGACACGCTTCAGCGCCTGCTCGAGGCGTTGGACATTCCGGCCAGCGTGGACCAACGGCTCGTCCGCGGCCTGGATTACTACAACCGCACGGTGTTCGAGATCGTGCCGCCCGACAGCGGCGCCCAGAGCACCGTCGGCGGGGGCGGGCGCTACGACTACCTGGCCGAGACGCTCGGCGGCCCGCATCTTCCGGGTGTCGGGTTCGGCAGCGGCATCGAGCGCATCCTGCTCAACCGCCAGCGCGTGGGGCTGCAGGACCCGCCGCCTCTGGCGCCGGACGTCTATGTGGCACCCCTGGCCGATGCCGCGCTGACCGTTGGCACCACGGTGGCTGCCAGCCTGCGGCGAGCGGGCATCGCAGTGGAGACGGGCTATTCGGCCGCGAGCCCGCGGTCCCACCTGCGCCGCGCCAACGCGACCGGCGCACGCGTCGCGCTGATCGTCGGCATGCGCGAGGTCGAGGCCGGCCGCGTATCCGTCAAGCCCCTCGACGGCGGCGACCAGGTCGACGTGGCGCTCGATGACATCGTTGCAGCCACGCAGGCCGCCCTGGCCGGACCGGCGGCGTCGAGCGACGGATGATTGCGGTCGTCGACTATGGGGCCGGAAACCTTCACAGCGTGGCGCGGGCGCTGCGGCACGTCGGCGCCGAGATCGCGGTCACGCGCGATGCGTCGGTGATTTCAGGCGCCACCGGCGTCGTCCTGCCCGGCGTCGGGGCCGCCGCCGACACGATGCGCGGCTTGGAGAGCGCCGGCGTGACTCGCGCGGTCCTGGACGCGATCGACGGCGATGTGCCGTTCATGGGCATATGCATGGGGCTCGAGGTGCTCTACGAGGCAAGCGACGAGGATGGCGGCACCACCTGTCTCGGCGTGGTGCCGGGCCGCGTCGTGCGCTTCCCGCCAACCCAACACGTGCCGCACATGGGTTGGAATCAAGTCCACCAAGAAGTTGACTCGCCGCTGTTCGCGGGCATCCCGCAGGACGCCAACTTCTACTTCGTGCACTCGTATTACGCGCCCGCCGACGGCGCCGCGCACGTGGCCGCGACGACCGACTACAGCGTGACCTTCACCAGTGTGCTTCTGCGCGACAACGTCTTCGCAACGCAGTTCCATCCGGAGAAGAGCGGCGCCGCGGGCCTGAGGCTCTACGCCAACTTTGTGCGCCTGGCGGGACAGTGTCCGCACGACGTGGCCGGCGCGTGATGGAGGTCTATCCCCCGGTCGATATCCGCGGCGGTCGCTGCGTGCAGCTCGTGCAAGGCGACTTCGGACGGGAGACGATCTATTTCGACGATCCGGTGGAGGCGGCCGCGCATTGGCTTGAGCAGGGCGCGCCCTGGCTGCACGTGGTCGACCTCGACGGCGCCCGCGACGGCGCCAGCGAGAACGCGGCGATCATCGAGGACATCATTGCCGTCGCCGGAGATATTCCGGTGCAGGTCGCGGGCGGCATCCGCTCGCAAGCCCACATCGAGCGCGTGCTCGGGCAAGGGGCCGCGCGGGTCGTGCTAGGCACGGCCGCCGTGCGCGATCCCGATCTGCTGGCAAGCGCCGCCGCAAGCCACGCCGGACGGATTGCCGTGGCGGTGGACGGACGCCAGGGCCGGGCCGTAACCGATGGCTGGGCGGCAGAATCCACCGTTTCGGTGAGCCTGCTGGCGGAGCGGGCCTTGGATGCCGGCGCCGCGGCCATCATCTACACCGACGTGGTGGTCGAGGGCATGCTCAAAGGGCCGAGCGTCAGCGGCACGCGCGACCTGGTCGAGCAGGTGGGGGAGCGCATGCCGGTGATCGCGTCGGGCGGCGTGGCAACGCTTGCCGATCTCACGCAGCTGCGTGGCGCCGGGGCGGCCGGCGTCATCATCGGAAGCGCCCTCTACCGTGGCGACTTCTCCCTGCCCGAGGCCATCGAAGCCGCTCGGGGTGAAGCCTCGTGCTGACGCGCCGCATCATTCCTTGCCTCGACGTCAAGAACGGCCGCAACGTGCGCGGCGTGAAGTTCTCAGCCGACGTGGACGCCGGCGATCCCGTCGAGCTGGCGGCGCGCTATGACCGCGAAGGCGCCGACGAGTTGGTGTTCTACGACATCACGGCCTCAGCGGAGCGCCGCGATATCATGGGCGACCTTGTCGAGCGCGTGGCCTCGGAGGTATTCATTCCGCTCACAGTGGGCGGCGGCCTGCGCAATGCCGACGACATGCACGCCATGCTGCGACGCGGCGCTGAAAAGGTATCGATCAACAGCGCCGCCCATCGCGACCCCAACTTGATTCAATTGGGCGCGGACCGTTTCGGATCGCAGTGCATGGTGCTGTCCATCGATGCGCAGCGCCGGACCGGTAGCGCTGCGCCGTGGTGGGAGGTCGTGCTGGATGGCGGCCGGACGCCCACGGGCCTGGACGCCATCGAGGTCGCCCAACGAGGGGTCAAGCTCGGTGCCGGCGAGATTGTGATGAACAGCATCGATGCGGACGGCACGCGCGAGGGTTACGACCTGGACCTTCTGCGCACGGTTTCCGACGCCGTGCCAGTGCCGGTCGTCGCCTCCGGCGGTGCCGGATCGATCGAGCACATCCGCGACGCGCTGGTGGACGGCCGCGCGCACGCCGCGCTGGCGGCGTCGATCTTCCATTTCAAGCTCATCAGCATCAAGCGCGTCAAGCGGGAGCTCGCGGCGGCGGGGCTGCCCATGCGCATGGACCCCTTCGCGGCGGTGGGCGACTGACCGACCGGCTGGATTCGCGCCTGGCCTAGGCCGCGTCGACTGGCAACTCCGGGGCAGCGGCCGCGGGCGCCTCGCGTCGGCGGCTGGTAATGACGCGCCACAGGCGGTATCCCAGATCGAGTCCGACGCCGAGCAGGATCGTGCCCACGATCAGAAAGAAGACGATCGTCGCAATCACAGGCTCATCATGCCGAGTGCGGTCGGTCAGCCGATGCCAAGCGTCTCACAGAGTTGATCGAGCTTTCGCAACCCTTCCGTGTCGAGGCGATGCTCGGCGGGTGCGCGGAAATGACTGTGGGCAATCACGCCCTCGCGCCGCAGCATCTCCTTGTAGACGGCCGGGCCGATGGCGTTGAGGGGCACGATCTCGCGCTGCCAGGTCGCGCGGGCAGCTTCCCGACGTCCCTCGTGCCAGAGATCCCAGATGCGCACGAATGATCCGACGAGGGTGGCGTGGGGCATGGTGCCCTGCGACCCGGCGGCCAGCTCCTCGATGAGCGCGCCGCCGCTGGCGCCGCCGATGATGGTGACCCGGCCGCCGGCCTTGTCGATGGCCTCGGCGACGGATTCCGCCGGCGGTGCGCTTTCGACTTTGGCGTATTGCACTTGCGGCACGGCCTGAGCCAGTGCCGCCAGTTGATCGCCGGAGAGCGGTGCGCCGGTCATCACTTGCACGACGATGGGAAGGCGAATGGCCGCGGCCACGGCGCTGAAATAGCCGTGGAGCTCGGCTGCGGCCATGTTGTTGGCCGGCGGAATTAACATGACCGCGGACGCGCCGAGGGTCTCCGCCTCCTGGCTGGCGCGCACGGCCAACACCGTGGCGGGATGCCCGGTTGACATAACAACTGGCACGCGGCCCCGAGCCTGGTCGATGGTGACCCTCGCCACCAGCGTGCGCTCCGCCTCGCTGAGCTTGGGAAGCTCGCTGCCGAAGGCAATTCCGAGGCCATGAACGCCAGCGTCGATGCAATAGTCGACCTCGCGCCGCAGGCTGTCTTCGTCTACCCGGTCGTCAAGGTCGAACGGGGTCTTGAGGATGGGGATGACGCCGCGGATCGCTGCCATGACCTGTGGCTCCGGCTGACGGGTGCGCGGCATTGATAGCAGAGCGGGGTGCGGCGGGCATACTGAAGTCGCAATCGCCGTCGCTGAGGACGATGACCAGCACCGCTCCAGACATCCGCGTGGTGACGTTTGACGGTCCCGGCACACCCCCGGTGCTGCGCCGGGTTCCCCGGCCGTCGGTGCCGCCGCGCGGCGCGCTGATACGCATCGAGGCCTGCGGGGTCTGCGGCACCGATCTGCACATTCTGCAAGGGCACTGGCCGGGAGCGTTGCCCTGGCCGATCACGCTCGGGCACGAGTTGGCGGGCGTGGTGGAAGAGATTGGGCCGCAACTCCGCACGGACGCGACCGGCGCGGCGCTCCGCGAAGGCGACCACGTGATGCTGCCTCCGCTCAATGCCTGCGGCGTATGCGAGGTCTGCGTCGAAACGCCGGAGCGCGCCAACAAATGCCTCAACCCGACCTACTACGGCCGCAAGATCAGCTATCGCCGGCCGCCGCACCTCTGGGGCGGGTGGGCCGACATGGTCTTCGTGGACCTGGACGCATTCCCCGCGACCAAGCTCTTTCGCCTGCCGGACGACATGCCGCTGATGGTGGGCACGCTGGTCGAGCCGTACAGCTCGGTGACGCGGGCCTTCAATCGGGTGGACGCGCTGGGACTTCAGGTGCAAACCGCGGGCGCGTCGGTCGTGATTCAAGGCGCCGGACCCATCGGCTTGCTCGCAACCGTCGCGGCGCGCCAGCGCGGGGCCGGGACCGTGGTGATGGTCGGCGATCCGGAAACGCCTCGGCTGGCCTTGGCCCGCGCGTTTGGCGCCGATCACACCGTGTCGCTCACCGCAACGCCGAACGCGGCGGACCGGATTGCCAGCGTGCGCGAGGCCGTGGGCGGCAGGGGCGCCGACATCGTGATCGGTTGCTCGGGCAACCCCGCGGCGGGACCCGAGGGCGTGGAGATGTTGCGCGACGGCGGAACCTTCGTGGAGATGGGGCAATTCACCGATGCCGGCAGTTTCGACACCAGCTGGCATCGCTTCTGCACCAAGGAGATCCAGCTTCTCGGAAGTTGGGCCTTCACCCCGGACGAGGTGGCCCAGGCCATGCGCGATCTGCACGCCATCCAGTCCGACCATCCCTGGCCAAGCCTGCACACGCGCTTTTCGCTGAGCGCCGAGGGGGTGACGGCCGCGATCTCGGCGGCAACGCGCATGACGTGCCTGAAGGCGACCGTGGTCCCGGCGATGGCGGGTGGTGCCTGACCGGGCGATTTTCGGTGGCCCACGCTGCGTGCAGCGTGGGATCGGCCGCGGCTGAATCCCCCATGCTGCGCGCAGCATGGGCCACCGGGCACCCACGCGCCCTCGCTTCGGTGGCCCGCGCTGCGGGCTGCGGAGACCCGGCTAGCGTCGCCCGCAGGATCGCCGGAGGGGCGGTTCGCGAACCGCCCCTACTTTTTCCAGGCGGCGCGCTGCCTGGGCCACGGGACAGCGTTGGATATCCTGACCGCATGGAGCAGCGCGGGCGCGACGGCATCGGACCCAGCGGATCGTCACTCGACGACCCGGGATTCCAGAAACCGCGGCGGCGAAATTACACGATACGCCGCTGGCAGGGCGCCGCCTTTCTTGTCGGCTTGATCGCCGGCGGCGTGGTTGTACTTGCCACGGACGGGCGTCTTGGAAGTGCCGGGCCCATCTTGGTCGCGTGGGGCTTGACCGCCTTGGCCACAGCTTTGCTTGCCTTGCGGAAATGGTTCCGGCGTGACCGGGGCGCCAGCCCTGCCGACAAGTACAAACGGTCCGGCAGCGGTGGACCGTCGCTGCATCACTCAACGTCCGCACGCTCGTGGTGGGCGCAGCCAATGAATCGGTCAGACAGCGCAACTGTCGGCGTTGCCACCGCCATCGCCTGGATCTCGGCTTTCATCGACACCGCAGGATATGGGTGGGCCTTGATCAATATTTTCGTGTCTGGCCTGGGCATCGTGCTTCTCGTCGTGGCCTATCTGCTGTCGGACCGCCGTCGACACGACGAGGACACCCGTTCCGCTTAGGCAATCCGCGCGGGAACTCGCATCCCTCCCAATGGCCGCGCGACGAGACTCGGCGGAGTCGGCCACAGCCATAGCTGGCGACCGCCGCACCGCGACGCGCTCGCCCCCTTAGCGAACTGTCAGACCGTTTACAGAACATCGAGCGCGAGCTTCGAACTGACGCGCGAGATCGCCTTGATCCCGTAGCAATCGAGGGCCGCTCACCCAGCCGCTGAGCACCGAGGGCGTGACGGCCGCGATTGCGGCGGCAACGCGCATGACCTGCCTGAAGGCGACTGTCGTTTCCGGTGATGCAGAGCGGCGCCCCTACGTGTGACGCCACCCACACGCCCTCGCTTCGGTGGCCCGCGCGCGTGCAGCGTGGGACCCGGCTAGCGTCGCCCGCAGGATCGCCGGAGGGGCGGTTCGCGAACCGCCCCGACTTTTTCCCAGGCGGCATGCCGCTTGGGGCACTGGGCACGGCGTATACCCGGACTCGCGGATCGAATGATTTACGCTTGATGGCCATGGACCGACTGCCTCGCACCATCCGGACGCCGCGCCTGACCTTGCGGCCGTTCGAGTTGCGCGACGTGGAGCCGCGGCTGGCGTATTGCTCCGACGCCGAGTGGGCTCGCTATTTCCCAATCGCGCAGCCGTATACCCGCCGCGACGCCGAGGAGTTCATCGCCCAGCGGCAACTCGACAACTGGGGGCAAGACCCGGCGTGGTGGGCGGCGGACATGGACGGTGAGCTGATCGGCCACGTGGGTCTGTGGCCGGACCTACCAAACCGCCACGCGGAGATCGGCTATGCGATCGCCAAGCCGCGCTGGGGCCAGGGCTTTGCCACCGAGGCGGTCAGCGCGGTCGTGGATGCCGTGTTCACCACAACCGACCTCGAGCGCGTGTATGCCCGCGCCGACGTGTGCAACGGCGCCTCCCGTCGGGTCTTGGAGAAGGTGGGCATGGTGCAGGTCGGTGAGGTGCGCGGCAACCGCGTCGTGCACGGGCGGCGCACCGACGACGCGTTCTATGCGGTGCTCAAGACCGATTGGCCGCCGGCGGAGACGCTTGCCTAGCTTGGCAGGGGCTTGGTAAGGGCGGTTCGCGAACCGCCCCTACGCCAACCATCCGGCGCGACGACAGGTTGGGTGAGATCTGGATTCCGGTCCCGTATCGAGTATGGGGCAGGCTCTTCGTGGGAATGACGGAGGAGGGCGCGGGATGCGAGCGGCTGAGCCGGTCGGGGCGCTACTATCGCCGCGATCACCGCTGCGACCGTCCATCGGCGTATGAACCCGTTTCGCGATTCGACAGATATCGTCGACGACGCCGACCGCTTGCGCGCCCGCGCCGAGCAGGACGGCTATCTCTTCATCCGGGGCCTGCTGCCCGCCGCCAACCTCGAACGCGTGCGGCTGGCCTTTCTCGAGGTCTTGCGCGACGAGGGCTATGCCGATGCCGAGGGCTACCGGGATCAGCTGATCAATCCCGCGAACATCCCGGCCGAACGCGGGAGTATTCCCAACGAAACCTACCGGCGCCTCTACCTCATCGAGCCGTTCCACGCGCTACAGCTCGAGCCGGCGCTGCTGGGCGTCATGGAGGCCCTGCTCGAGCCCCCCGTGCTGGCGCATCCCAGCATCATCTCGCGCGTGGTGTTCCCGCAGCGCGAGATGTACACGACGCCGGCGCACCAGGATTTCGTCCACGTGCAGGGCGCCAGCGACACCTATACGGCGTGGTTTCCCCTGCACGACTTGCCGGCGTCGATGGGCGGGCTGACGGTTGCCGCCGGCTCACACCGACGCGGCATCTACGACTATCGCCCGGCGCTCGGCGCGGGCGGCATGGCCGTGATCGATCCGTTGGAAGGGACCTGGGCGACCAGCGAGTTCCGCCAGGGCGACGTGCTCATCTTCCACAGCTTCGCCGTGCATCGGGCCCTGCCGCTCACGGGCGACCGGCTGCGCCTATCCGTCGATGGCCGCTACCAATCGGCTCACGACCCCGTGCTCACCCAGAGCCTGAAACCGCACCTGGGCATGGCGACGTGGGCCGAGGTCTACGCCGGATGGCCGTCCGGCGGCTTGCAATACTATTGGACCGGCCTCCAGCTCGATCACCGCCAGCGCGACGGCGTCTTCCGCGATCGGGTTGACAATCAAACGCTGGAGGAGCTGGAGGCTGGCTCGCTGTCGACCGAGTTGCGGAGCAAGGCGAGCGGCGCGATGGAGCGGATCATGGCGCGTGAGGATGCGGCACGCCGTGATCGGGCGGCGGCGATGCTGGCGCAGTTGACGGCGTCCGACGACTCGTAGGCGCCGCCGGATGGGGAGGGTCTGATGGTTCGGTCAGCGTCTGACGACGCCCAGCCGCACGACGCGCCGACCGCCGGGGCGTATGGGCGCGGCCCGCGTCGAGTCGGGAACGTCAACACGACGGACATGCGCAGCGCGATCGAGCTGGGCACGCGCGCCATGGCCCGCTGCTTCAACGCCGATGACGACGACCGCCCCTTCCTGTATTCGCGATTGTGGCCCGATGGGTGGTTTGGATTCAGCCCGTGGCACGGAGCCGTGCAGATCGGCGGCCGTCATCTGGAGGCGATGCTGCGGGCGGCAGCGGTCACCGGCACACCGCCGGACGACGACGCCATCGAGAAGCACACGCGCGCGTCGTTCTTTTCATTCGGCGGGCCGATCCCCCTCCCGTGCAACCGACGCGAGCTGGGTGGGCAGCTGGTCGAGATTGACGAGCACGGCATTCGCGAGGGATTTCTCGCGCTCAATGCGCTCGTGCGCGACCGGAACAACGACCAGGCGGCCGAGCTTGCCGAGAGCTTCATCGCCGCGATTCAGGAGTTCTGGTCGCCCGAGCGCGGTTGGGACGTGGCGTCGCTCAAGCGCCGATCCGGCCTGCCCTTTTATGCGCGGCCGACGTTCGTCGAGGGTCTTGGTCGGGCCATCGGGCCGCTGGTCAAGTACGTCCGCACGACTGGATCGGACGCGGCGCTCGAGCTGGCGCAGACATTGAAGGACCACACGTTGGACAAGTTCTTCCTTGCCGACGGCTCCTACGAGACGGAACGCTTCGGGGCGCACGGACACTCGACGACGTGCGTGATGTCGTCGCTGGCACAGCTCGCCGATCTGACCGACGACGCCGCGTTGCTCGAACGCGTGCGGACGTTCTATGACCGGGGCTTGTGGACGATCCGCGACGAGATTGGCTGGGTCATGGAGCGGAGCGACGCGGGGCGCAACCCCGATCAGGGTGAGCTGAACAACACCGGCGACGTGGTGGAGACGGCGCTGATCCTGGCGCGCCGCGGCTACCCCTCCTACTACGACGACGCCGAGCAGATTCTGCGCTCGCACCTGCTGCCGTCACAGTTCCGGGACACGTCGTTCGTGGGGCCTGCGCCGGAACCCGACGACAGCGACGCGCGCCGCGACGTGGCCGATCGCGCGCTGGGGATGTTCGGCTTCTGCGCCCCGTATGCGCACCGGCCGATCGGGATAGCAGAAGTCGCTCCCAGCTGGGACATCGTCGGCGGCACGACGGGTTCGCTCTGCGAGGCGTTCGTGGACGCGGTGCTTCGCGACGGCGACGTCACGCGAGTGAACCTGTGGTTCGACCGGGAAACGCCGGATGCGCGCGTGGAGTCCAGCTATTCCGACGGGATGCTGCGGGTCACGCCGCTGCGCCGTGGCGCGATCGCGGTGCGCATCCCGGAATGGCTCAGCATGAACGACATCCGCGTCGAGCCCGCTGGGCTCGAGCAGCGTGTCGCGGGCGGGTATCTGGAATTCTCGAATCCGACGCCGAACAAGGCCATCACGCTGCACGCAAAGCTGCCCACTCGCGAGTTGGTGCTGAAACATCGCACCCGGGACATTCGCGTGCGGATGCGGGGCGCGGCGGTTGAGGCCATGGACAGCTTCGGCACGGACTTCACCTACTTCGACCCGCTCGACTGACCTGGCACGGGCAACCACGAGGGTTGCCCCTACCAGATCTCCTTGACTGACGGCCCGCTGTAGCATGGGCCGTAGGCGGCGACCCACGCGGGATGCGAGCAAGCCATGAACGTGCGAGCGGTTGACTTCGTTCAGATTCAGGTGCGCGACATGGACCGCGCGCTGGGCTTCTACCGCGATGCTCTCGGGATGTCCGTCGGCGAGGCGTGGGGCAACGAATGGGTAGAGCTGGCGGCGGGCGACACGACCATCGCGCTGGCGGCCGAGGTCGAGGGCGTGGGCGTCGCGCTCTCCGTGGATAGCGTGAGCGACGCCATAGAGGAGCTCAAGGCCAAGGGCATCGAGGTGGTTGCGGGACCCCACGACAACCAGTGGTGCGCCAGCGCTGCGATCAAGGACCCGGACGGCAACCTGGTGCTGCTGCACGAACGTCACGACGGCACGGTTGGGTGATCGGCTTGACCCGGCTTAGGCTTGCGCGGGCGATCGCGCGGACCCGCGATGCGGATACCGGCAGCGTCGGTCCGCGGCGGCCATTTCTTGATGACCAATCCGCGCTATAGCCCACTGCGGTGAGGCATCCTGGTGCTTGCATAATGCTGGCAATGCTGGCGTTTTGAGGCTATGCCGGTGAAGATCACTGTCCGCGACGTTCCCGAGGATGTGCGCAACGAACTTGCGGCCCGTGCGGCCCTCCGGGGGAAGTCCATGCAAGAGTTCCTGCTCGGCGAGCTGGGGCGGATCGCGTCGCGGCCGTCCATCGACGACTGGTTGCAAGAGGTGCGCCGCCGCAAGGCAGCCGCCGGAACGCGCATCCCGGCTGCCAGCATCCTGCGTGCCTGTGACGCGGACCGCCGGTGACGGTCGTCGTCGGTAGCGTCTCTGGGCATCGATCAAGCTGCGACTGAAGGTCCCGCTAAGTCTCTCTGCCAAGCAGGCAGGCGGCCAGCGTGATGCCCGATTCGAGGCCGGACTTCACCGCGCGGACCAACTCGGCCCTTCGGTTATTCGCTCACAATTCCCGTAGCCGCAGCCATGCGGGGTGATCGACGGGCAGCCGCCGGGGACGTCCGTCCGCGTCGACGAAGGCGTTCTGGGTCGAAGCCGTGGCGAGCAGGGTGTCGCCCCGCCGAATCTCGTAGCGCAGCCGCACCCGCAGCCGTGAAATCTCGACCACCCATACGTCCACCGTCACCAGGTCCTCGCCCTTGGCCGGGGAGACATAGCGACAGGTGCATTCCACCAACGACAGGAACATGCCACCGGCGGTGAGGTCCGCGTAGCCGAGGTCGATCGCCCGCAGCCAGCCGAGCCGCGCTTCCTCGAGCCAGAGGATGTAGCTGGAGTGGTGCGCGATGCCTTGCGCGTCGGTATCCGAATAGCGCACGCGCAGGGTTTCGCTGTGGGCCGGCGGCCCCTCGGATGTTTCGCGGCGTTCGCGGGCCATTGGCCGCGCGAGGCGGACTACGCCCCCACGCGCGCGAGGAAGGCGTCGATCGCGTCCGCCCCGTCGAGCACGTCGATGCTCACGTCAAAGGCCGCCGTCTCACCCGGCTCGAGGGTTTGCAGGTTGCCGTCGGCGCGGTTGCGGGTGCGGCCCAGCACGGTGCAGTTGCCCGGCTCGATGCCGGTCACGTAGTCCCCCGGCGTCGTGTTCTTCCAGTGGTTCAGATACGGCAGCTGCTGCTTGTTCCAGGTGAAGCCCAGGCCCAGCCCGCCGCCGAGACCACGGTTGATAATCGCCGCGCGGGCGGTGCCGTCCGCCTCGGCCTCCACGTCGTGAATCATCACCTGCACCTGCCAGTCGGCGGAAGGGCCTTCGTAGACCTCCCAACCCTGCTCGGTAGCCCCGGGATAGGCATCGTGGAACCGGCGGGACCGGCTGCGGACGTGCAACCGCGTGCCCTCGTCGAGCAGGGGATGGCCGGGGTTCATGTGGTAAAGGATCATCATGTGCTGCGGGCGGTGGCCCAGATTGGTCACCGTGTCGTGGATCTCGATGGTGCTGGACCCGAGCGCGGTTTCGATGCGGCGGACAAGCTCGAGGTTCTCCCCGTAGAGCAGCGCCTGGCGCACGCGGCCCTGGACCCACATGCGGTAGTCGTCGCCCTCCCAGGCCCCATCCGCCCAGACATTCGTCGCGCCCAGGTTTGACAGGCGGCCATGCAGGCCCTCGGCGCCGTTCTCGTCATCGTCATCGACCGGATCGCCGGCGTTGGTCAGACCGCCCGTGACCAGCAGCCCGAGCACCGTGGTGCGAATCCAGCCCTGACCGCCGGGCTCGTAGCGCGCGCCCTGCACCTCGCCGGTCGGCGTGCGAAAGGCAAGGGGTATGCCGCGGTACCAGGCGCCCGAGATGTCCAATGCCCGCCCCGGCAGCACGGTGAATCGAAGACCGGACCCCGTATCGAGATCGACCGCCTCCACGCCGTCGCCCGAGCCCCCGTCCAGACGGTATTCGCGGACGCCGCCGACCTGGGAGAGGTCGCCAACGCGCTCCATCAACTCCGCGCGGGTGTAGTCACGTCCCCAGAGCGTCGGCATCCCGTAACCCCCATCGGTATCGAGGGCCGCATTGTAGGCGGGCTGGGGCAGGGACGACCCTGCTCTCCCGCAGTCTCGTACGCCCCAGGGCTGAACGGTCTGTCCCGGCCCCACCGATCCCTCGGGCCTTCCGAGGGCTCTGGAACATGCAAGGCAGAAGCAGGGAGCCCTCGCCCCGGCGCTCCTCCTCAGGGGGAAGATGATGGCTGGCTGCTCTCCAAGGCCATCCCCACCTTCGCGGACCCGGCCCTCTCCCGGGAGAGCGCGCCTTGTTTCCCACGCCTGGGGGAGCACGCCTTCTTTCCCTCTCCTGGGGAACCGCGCCTTTTTCCCCTCTCCTGGGGGAGAGGGTTAGGGTGAGGGGCTCTGCCGTCGGCAGCCGCCGAGCCTGCGCTCGCTGGACGAGGCCACATGTCGCAGCCGTCCCGTCCCTTCGAGAAGACCCCGCCACGGCTCATCGAGTTGGCCAGGGCCCTCCGCCGAGGCCAGACAGATGCCGAAGGTGTGCTCTGGCAGTTGGTGCGCCGCCGGGGAATGGGGGCTAAGTTTCGCCGCCAGCACCCGATCGCCCGCTTTGTGCTGGACTTCTACTGCCATGAGTTGCGCTTGGCAGTTGAGGTGGACGGGGGCCAGCACGCCACCCAGACCGGACGCGCAAGTGATGTAAGGCGCACCGCCACTCTCAAGGCTCGGGGTATCCATGTGCTGCGGTTCTCGAATCTCGAGGTCCTACAGGAAACGATCACCGTGGCTGATGCGCTTTGGCACGCGTGCCAAGAGCGCTTGGCGGCTAACCGCCAGGCATCGACGTGATGCGGGCGTGTAGCCCGAAATACCCCTCACCCCGGCCCTCTCCCAATGGGAGAGGGGGTAGGACAGGCAGAGAGGATAGGGCTCGCGGGGAGAGGTCTAGGGTGACGGTATAGGCGCAGGGCTACGTTTTGCTAGCCCGTCGGCGCCTGATGCACCTCGGCCGGATCGACGACGCAGAGTTCGGCGCCGGTGTTGCGGCCCTTGGGAATGGGCCAGGTGACGCCGTACCGCAGCGGCGTCACGCGACCGTCGACGATGAAGAACAGCTCCGGGTCGGCGGCGAACATGGCACGCGCGGTGCGCTCCAGGTCCTGGGCGCGGAAGAGACGGGCCACGGCGTTGCCGACGGCGCCGCGCTGCACGAGGCCGCGCTGCTCCAGACCCTCGCCCAGCCGGTTGAAGTCGTAGCTGCGCTCGGGCATGCCGGGGAAGTTGGGGTCGGGTCCCCACGTCTGGCTGCGCAGGGGGACGACGCGGCCGTCCGGCGTGCGCTGGAGTCCTTCTGTCACGCGCGGGCGCCGGTGGGTACCGATCTCTTGTTCCATGAAGTGACCCGCGGTGAGGTTCTGATAGGGCACGCCCAGCAGCAGGAACCACCCGTCGAGGTCGAACACGGCGCGCATCGATGGTTGGGCGTCCCAACCGTCCTGACCGCCGGCGTCGATGATGTCGTCGCGCAGCGGCCCGATGGCGGCGACGGTCTGCACGATGTGGATCGTGCGGCGCGCGTCGGGGCGGCGGAAGACATGGTTGGGAATGGCGCCGGTCGTGCCCGGCGTCTCCGCCGGGTCGAAGACGAAACCGGGCTCGCGGAATTGCCCGGTGAAGGTGGGCGCAATCAGCGTTCCCTCGGGTCCGAGCGCCGCGAGCAGCGCGTCCACCACCGTTGCCGCCCCGCCGGCGACGGTGCCGATGCTCCGCAGCGAGCTGTGGACCATCACCAGACCCCCGCGCGGCAAGCCCAGCCGCTCCAGATCGGCCGTGAGTTCCGGGCCTGTTCGAGTTTCGCGGCCGCGCGCCGCGGGCTCAGGCACCGCCGGCGCCGAGCTCGGTTTCGAGCTGCCGCATGTAGGTGATGGCGTCGCGGGTGTAGCGGTCGAAGAAATCGGCGTGGCCGCCGGCGCGGAAGACGGTGAATGGGTCGGCGGCGTCCGGCAGCAGCTCGAACGCCAGCGTGCCCGTGTAGTCGACCTCGTCGAGTGCCTGCAGCACCTCGCGGAAGTCGAGGTGGCCGTAGCCCGGCGGCAGACGGTTGGAGTCGGCGAGATGCATGTGCGCGAGATGCGGACCGGCGTGACGTATGGCGTCACCCAGGGACGCTTCCTCGATGTTCATATGGAACGTGTCGCCCATCGCGCCGCCGTTCGTCAGGCCGACGGCCTCCCAGAGTTCGACGGCCTGCTCCAGGCGGTTGAGGAAGTAGGTCTCGAACCGCGTCCAGCATTCGAGTGCGACGCTCACGCCGCGCTCGGCCGCGTATTCGCCCGCGGCGCGCAGCCCGTCCACCGCCCAACGCCACTCGTCCGCGGCGTCGGCCAGCGGCTGCAGCTTCATCGAGGCGCTGGGCCGTCCGACGATCACCGGCGCCCCGACGTCAACCGCGAGATCGGTGAGTGAATTCAGATAGGCCAGCGCGTTGCGGCGAATTTCCGGGTCCGGGTTGGCGAAGTCGCGGTCCGCGCTGATAACCGAGCTGATTGAGCTCACGGCAATGCCCGCGTCCGCGGCCCGCCGCCGCACAGCGGGCGCGTCGTAGGTCTCGGGCTGGCCCAGGAGCTCGATGCCGTCGTAGCCAAACCGCGCCACGCGGTCGATGGAGGCGCCGATGTCCTCGCCGTAGTAGACCAGCGCGCTATAGGCGTATTTGAATCGCCGCATCAGGCCGATTCCTCAGGTTGGGGTGCCGAGTATCGCACCTCGGAGCCGCGCGGCATGGGCGCCGGCTCGGCGCGGCCGGGCTCGTACCACGCGCCTGCAATCGGGGGCCGCACGGCATCCGCGGCCACCACCAGGTCCACCACGCATGGGCGGCCGCAATCGAGCGCCCAGCGAATGGCGTCCTCGACTTCGTCATGGCGGGTCACGCGCACGCCTTCGGCACCCAAGGCGCGCCCGAGCACCGCGTAGTCCACCTCGACGGTGTATTCGGTGCCGATGATCCGCCCGCCGAAGTCGGCCAGTTGACCGTCGCGGATGGCCGCCAGCGAGGAGTTGTTGAACACCAGCCAGACGACCGGCAGGCCCCACTCGACGGCCGTGGAGACTTCCTGGTTGACCATCAGAAAGCCGCCGTCGCCGGTGATCGCGACGCAGGCCTTGTCGGGCTGGGCCAATTTGGCGCCGATGATGGCCGTTGGCCCCCAGCCCATGGGCGTCCAGCCGCCCGGATTGAGGAAGCGTCCGCCGCTGCGTACGGGATAGAAGGCGGCGAAGTAGTGCGCGTGGTTGCCGGTATCGACGGAGATGATCGAGTCGTCCGGCAGCATGCGCCGAACCTGGTCGGCCAAGCGCAGCGGTTGCATGGGCGTCGCGTCGGGCGGCGTTAGCTCATGCGAGTACGCGCGCATGGCGCGGCGGATCAATGCGGCGTCAGCGGCGGCCGACGCCCGCCCGCCGAGACGCTCGACGGCCTCGTGCAGATCGTTCACCACCGCCAGCGCGTCGCCTTCCAGCCCCAACTCGATCGGTCCCGCGCGTCCCATCTCGCGGGCCTCGATGTCGATCTGGATGATGCGGTTCTGCGGCACGAACGGTTTGCCCTCGGTCCACCAGCTGGTCGATTCATCGGCGAAGCGATAGCCGACCGCGAGGATCACGTCGGCGCGCTCGCGAATCAGCTCGTGCGCCACGGGATGCCCCAGCCAACCGACCATCCCCACCGCGAGCGGATGGTCCTCGGGCACCACGCCCTTGGAGACGAACGACGAGGCGATGGCCGCTCCAAGGCTCTCGGCCAGCGCGGCGACGGCCGCTCCCGCGCCGGAGATGAGCGCGCCGTTGCCCGCGATGATGACGGGAAACTCGGCCTCGACCAGCGCCTGGGCCGCGCTGTTCGTGAGCTCGGCGTCGGCCCGCGGCCGCGCCCGAGCCGGGAACGGGTCGGGGTCTTCGGGCAGCGTGTCAACTTCAGCCGCTTGCAGGTCCCAGGGAATCTCCAGGCCAACAGGTCCCGGCCGTCCAACCTGCGCCGCCGTGAATGCCTTGCGTACGGCGGTTGGAATCGTGCGCGGGTCGGCGATGGACCAGACACGCTTGGTGATGGGCTGCAGCATTTGCATGAACGCCTGATCCGTCGGCGCGGTATCCGGGCGCGAGGTCTCCTGCAACTGCCCACGGCCGTACCAGCGCTGGATGGGCGCTCCCACGATCGCCAGCACCGGGCTGGAGGTGGACATGGCCGTGGCGATGCCCATGATCATGTTGGCGGCGCCCGGTCCCACCGAGGAGCAGCACACGCCGACCTGGCCGCTGACGCGGGCATAGCCGTCGGCGATGTGCGCCGCCGCCTGTTCATGGCGCACGAGCTTGAAGTCGATCTGGTCGGAGCCGTGGATCGCGTCCAGGATGTTGGTGTTGCCGTGACCGGGAATGCCAAACACATAACGCACGCCGTGCCGTTCGAGCGCGTCTATGAGGACTTCAGCGCCGTTCAATGAACTTGAGCCATGTCGAGGGGCGCTTGTGTGGACATGTCGCGCCGCGGACCGGCGTGGTTGGTTTCCATCTGAGGGATCCACCTACCGTCGCACAAGATGCCAGCGTAGCCGGTCTTCAGCGTTGTCGGTGTCACCGTGGAGAACGGAGTAGCGGCCGCAAAAAACCTCAGGCAGCTGCAGGGATTCAATCGTCGAATCGACATGGATGCAATCTTGCATTTACGGCTCAAATCTTGACAGTCCGTCCGGCGGCGGGCAGATTGGTGGTGCTGGGCGGTCAGCGCTTCCGAGAATCGACCGTACGATTGAATTCCGTAATCCTCTTCCTACCCCGATCCGTGCCAGACATCTCGCGGGATTGGTCTGGAATGATGATCGACCGCACCCGTCTTGGCTGGCTTTCTCGCCGACTCTCGCCGCGGGGCCGGCTCCCGTGCTGAGAAGCTGACGCATGTTTCGCTTTGTCCACGCCGCCGACGTGCACCTCGACACGCCGTATCGGCGTCATGACGAGGCCGTGCGCGCGCGGCTGCGCGAGGCCGGGCGTGAAGCCTTCACACGCTTGGTGGATCTGGCGCTCGAGCGTGAGGTCGATGCGCTGCTGCTTGCCGGGGACCTCTTCGACAACGAGTGGCTGACCCTGGCGACCGAGCGCGTGCTGGTTGATGAGCTGACACGCGCGACCAGCGCGGGGCTGACCGTGGTCTATGCCACCGGCAATCACGATCCAGGGCGGGCCAACTACCGCGCCATGGGCATCGGCTGGCCGGAGGAGCGGTTCCATGTGGTCGCGTCGCGCCAGCCGCGGTCGATCGCCGTCGAGCGCGAGGGCGACGTGGTGGGATGGGTCGTCGCGGCGGGGCATCAGACGCCGCACGAGGACCGCGATCTGGCTGCGGCATTCCCGCCCGCGCCCGGGCCGGAGCCGGCCGTAGCCCTGCTGCACGCCCAGGTGATGAGCGCCGCAGCGGCCGAGCAGCACGATCGCTACGCCCCCACCACGCTGGACGGCCTGGACCCCAGCTATGCCTACTGGGCGCTGGGCCACATTCACCAGCGCCAAGAGGTGCGGCGGGATCCTCCGATTCACTATCCGGGCAACGTGCAGGGCCGGCACCCTGCCGAGGACGGCGCCAAGGGAGCATTGGTGGTGACGCTGGCTGCCGGGGAGGCGCCGGAGGTTGAGTTCCAGGCGCTGGCGCCGGTTCGCTGGGAGACGCTCGCGCCCGCCGGGCTTGACGCGGCGCGCAACCTGGCAGACGTGCACGCCGCCGTGACCGCGGCGTTCAACGGACGACGGGGCGGCGCACCGCCCGACCAAGAGTGGATTCTGCGCGTTGACCTGCGCGGGGCCTGTCCGCTGGCGCCATTGCTCGCCAGCGCCGATGAGCGGACCGAGCTGGCCGCGCAGCTGCGCGAAGACCTTGGCGTGCTGGATGTCGAGGTGCGCGACCGGGGTCTGCATCGGCCACTGGACCTCAAGTCCTACCGCGACCAGCCGCACCTGCTCGGTCAGACGCTTGAGCTGTTGGACCTCGCGTCGACCGACGACGCGGCGCTGGACAGCATTACGCCGGACCAACTGGCGGGGGGCGACGGCGGCGACGAAGTCGCGCGCCGCGAGTATCTGCGGGAGCTGCTGGAAGGCCTGGACACCGCGGCGGGCGAGCGGCTGCTACGTGACTCGGAGACGTCATGAGGCTCGACGGCTGGGAGATCGACGCGTTCGGGCCGATCAGCGGCTGGACGGAGCACGGCCTGGCCGAGCACGACGTGATAGTCGTGGCCGGCGACAACGAGACGGGCAAGTCGGCGCTCTTCGAATTCCTGACGACCGCGCTCTTCGGCTTCGCGCCCGCCGCAGCCGCGAACCATCCATACCGCCCGTGGGACGGGCGCTTTCCGGGAGGCGCGCTGCTCGCGAATCTGGGTGACGGACGCAGCGTGCGCATCGCCCGCCGGCTCACGTCGCGCCCGCAAGGGACGATTGAGATCGACGGCCAGCCGCATGATCTGGCAAACCGTCCCGTCACATGGATTGGCGGGCTGGCGCGCGCGGTGTTCACCAATCTGCACGCGGTGACGCAGAACGAGGCGTTGGGCATGGACTCGCGCACCTGGCAGAGCGTCGAGGACCGCATGCTCGGCGGGTCGTCGTTCGACTTCCTGCGACCGGCGCGTGAAGTGGTGCAGCAGCTGCACCAGGATCGCCAGAACCTCTGGCGCCCCGACCGACGGGGCCGTCCCAAGGCTGTCGAAATTCGCGAGCGTGTGCGGGAGTTGCGTGAGGACCTGCGGCCGGCCACCGGGCGGCGCGACCAGATCGAAGCCGCGCAGGCCCGCTTGGAGGAACTTGCCGACCGCCTGCGGCAAATCGAGCGTGGGCCGGAGGGGCTCCACGCCATCGAGGTCATGCTGGAGCGCGACGCCACGCTGGCGCCCATCGTGCGCCGGGCGCATCGCGCGGCGGATCTCGACGCCGAGGCCGAGTCTCTCGTGGCCAACGACGACTTCGGTCCCGATCCGGGCGCTGAACGAGCCGAGCTGCGGCAGACCGTTGCGGCGTGTGCGCAGCGGATAGAGGAGATCGAACGCGAAATCGAGCAGGCCGACGAAGTTCTCGATCTGGATCCGGCGACTCGCGCGGTTCTCGCCGCGCGAACGGCCATCGAGGAGCTTCGGTCTCAGATTCCGCTGCACGACGAGGACGAGAAGCGGATCGAGCAGATGTCGCGCGCGCTGCAGCGTGAGCGTGGACGGTTCGATCAACTGGCGGAGAGGGTGCTGGACGCCCCGTTGGACACCGAGGGCCTGGCGACGCTGCGGGCGTTGCGCCTGGCCGAGGCTCGCGGCCGCTATGAGGACTGGAGCGCGGCCGATGCCGACTTCGACCGCCGGGCCGCGGACCGGCGCCACGCGACGGAGACGGCAGAGCGCTCGCAGCGTGAGCGTGAGGCGCTGGGTGACGTCGCGGACTGGGCGGCTGCCGACGCCCGCGTGCAGACATTGCGCGAGCTGGACCGCGCCGAAGCGCGGGCGGGCGCCGCCAGCCGCGCGCCGTCGCCCCTTTGGCGCGCCTTGGCACCGGTGCTGGTGGCGCTAGCCGGGGTGGCGGCGATCATTGTGGGCGTCGTGGTAAGAGACGCGATCCTGGCCGGCGTCGGCGCGTCGGTGGCCGCCGGCGCGGCGGTCTGGCTCGCGATGACCGTGACCGCGCGGCGCCGCGCAGGGATGGGCTCGGCCGCCGCGGCGGCGCTGCGCGGGCGCGCGGGATTGGCTCCGGACGTGAGCGCCGCCCAAGCGCTCGATGAGGCCATGCGCCAGCGCGACACGGCCCGGCGCGCGGCCGACATCGAGCAGCGGCTGGCGGCGGCCACGGTGCTGGTCGAGGACGCAGCGAATCGGGAGGACGACGCCAGGCAGGCCGCCGCCGCGGCGCGCGATGCTTGGCTCGAGCTGCTTCCCGGCGTTTCGATTGCGCCCGTGCACCTGGCGCGCGCCCGCGAGACGCTGCTGCGCGATGTCGAGCAACTGCACGACCTGCTGTCGCGCACGCATGCACTCGAGGAGGACCGCGGACTCGTGCGGCAGCGCATTGACCAGCGCCTGGGCAGCCTGCGCAGCTTGCGTGACGCGCTGGGGCTCGACTCGGCTCCCGATGCAGTGCAAGCGGTGGCGAGAGAACTGGGCCGGAAGCTGGACGCCGCAGAGAAGGCCGAGAGCGATTCCGAGGCCGCGGCGGCGGCGATCGCCAAGCTGCGTGAAGAGCGGCAGCAGGAGGGTGACGCACGGGACGCCGCCGACACCGAGCTTGGGCAGCTGGAGGCGCGGCTGGCGCAGCTGGATGCCGCGAGCGCCGACCCGGACGTGGGTCTCGAACGGCTGGAGCGGGCGCGCGCCGCACGGGATGAGGCCAGGCGCGCGCGGGACGACCTTGACCGCGAGACGCCCAATTGGTGCGATCGCGTGGCCGAGGCCGATCGGCTGGTGGCGCAGGGAGAGGCCATCGAGCTTGCGGATGACCGCCGTGTCGAGCTGCGGCGCCGTGGTGAGGTGCTGGAGGACGAGGCCAAGGGACTTATCGAAGAGCGAGGCGGCTTGGTGCGCGACGTGGCAGCCATGGAAGCGTCGCCGGGCCCTGCGCACGTGCAAGGCGCCATCGAGCAGGCACAGGCTGAGCTGGAGGACGTCCACCGAGCGCACGACCGGCTGGCGCTGCTGGCGGCAGCGGTCGCCGCCGCTGAGCGGGCCTACCGCGACGAACATCAATCGCCGCTGCTGGGGACGGCGAGCGGCTACCTGGCCGGCATCACCAACGGGCGCTACGACCGGCTGATTGCCGACGACACGGCGGGCGATGGCGCGACCTTGCATGTGCGGCGCAGCGGCGAGGACTTTCCGGTCGCCGTGGGCCACCCCCTCAGCCGGGGCACGCTGCAGCAGATCTACCTGGCGCTGCGCTTGGCGATGGTGGACCAAGTGGAGGGCGCGGACGCCGAGCGCCTGCCCCTGTTCATGGACGAGATGTTCGTGAACTGGGACCCATCCCGCACAGACCGCGGCATGGCCGTGCTGCGTGAGATCGGCCGGTCCCGGCAAGTTTTTCTTTTCACCGCCGACCCCGCCTGGGCAGAGCGCACCAGCGCCCAGGCAGACGCCGTCGTGATCACCACTCCGCAACTGGCCGGCTGACGCGGTCGGGACCGGTCCAGGGCCGCTCCGGGGCTTGCCGGACCGGCGACGTCCTACGGCTGATGTTCCGGTGGGAGGAGATGCCGCGCCAGCGGTTTGACCGCGTCGGGTAGGGCGCCGTAGACGGCGGGTGAGAGGTCGTCAACCGCAAATAGGTGGCTGTTCTCGTCGTACTCCGATGAGCTCGGCCGGACGAAATTCAAATTGAGCCACCAGGCGGCAAAACGGACCACCACCGCGACGCGTGTGTCCCGGCTCGTGTTGGCGGCGCTGGCGTGCCACAAGCGGCTGTCGCACACGGCAACCGTACCGGCCTTCCCGATCAACTGCGTCTCACCCGCGAGGATCCCCATCGGGTCTCCGTGCTCGGATCCGTCGCGCGGGTGGTCCGGCACGCGGTGGCTTCGGGGCATGACGTGGGTGGCGCCATTGTCGGGACGGAAATCGCTCAGCATCCAGAACGTGGTCAAATGCAGCGCCAGGTCCGGATATGGCGTTGGAATGTGCGAAGGAAGACCCTGATCGTAGGGCCAATCCGCATGCCACCGCGCCCGTTGAGCGCCGGGAGGCGTCACAAATCCGGTGAAGAAGGAAATCCGATTGCGAGGTCCGAGGGCTGCGTCAACAACGCCGCGAAAGCGTTCCTCGACCAGATAGGGCGCCAGCGTCTGGTTGAACCGCAGCAGGTTGCCGACCTTGCCCCCTCTGACCGCCGCGGGATCTTTGGGCGGTTGACTGTCGTTATGACGCATGACATCGGCGCGGACACTGTCACGGATGCGGCCGACCTCCGCGGCAGGGATCACGTTATCGATGTAGCAATATCCGCGTTCGTGCAGCTCATTCACGGGGGACACCTCTTCGATTTCCATGATGGCGGACGCTTCTACGGTTCGTGGGCGAATTTTCCCAAACCGCGGTATTTCGATCAATCGCGCCGGCGAAGCGGTGCGGCCTGGAACTCTATCCGCTCAGGGACCGCAGGCCGATGGCCTGGCCGGACACCTGCCAGCGCGGTTGAATCTTCGAGGGTACGGCGACGGGCAGGGCCGCCGACGCGGGTCAGACCGACTGACCACCAGGACAGCTTTCCGGATCGGCAGCCACTATGCTGCGCCCCAGTCGATGTCCTGCCGCGCGATCATCGGTATCTCGGTGAGAAAGCGATAGCAACGCCCTGTTGGCCCGTCGTCGTCAAGCGAAGCGAGCCACAGCGCCGTGGGGACGGACGCCGAGGCTGGGGTGTCGGCGGTGGGATTCATGGCGGTCCGCACCGAACCCGGGCTCATGGCGTTCACCAGGACGTTGTGTTCCCGACCTTCCTTCGCCATCACGGCGGTCAGCGCGTTGACGGCGGCCTTCGACGCCGCATATGCCCCGCCGGTGGGACCACAGATGAGCGCGGCGCCTGACGAGACGTTCACGATGCGTCCGTGGCGGCGTTCGACCATGTGCGGCATGACCGCATGACAGCAGGCGTAGAGACCGAACACGTTCACGGCAAACACGTCGGCGAACGACGCCGTTGCGACGTCGGCAACGAGACCGACCGCTGAGTTGAGGCCGGCGTTGTTGCACAGCACATCGATGCGCCCAAGCTCGGCCACTACGCGTTTCACGACATCGGCGACCGCCGCGGCGTCCGTGACATCCAGGCGATATACGGAACAACTCCCGCCTTCCCCGCGGATCTCGCCGGCGAGTTGCTCCAGTTGCTCTGTATCGCGTGCTGTCACGACGACGTGAGCGCCGGCCTTGGCATAGCCGAGCGCAATCTCACGCCCGATGCCGCGGCTTGCGCCAGTGACGAGCGCGACTCGGTTTGCAAGCTCCACGTTCAGGGTCCTCGGCAACGATTAGGCCGCAGCTTAGCCGACCTCACGTGCGCAAGCGTGCCATCGTCTTGCGGCGCTGGCGGGATCCAGGGGCTGCCGCAATCCCCGGGGATTTCCATGCATCGTGTTCCCCGCCGCGCCCGCCCCGCATCGAAAGGGGCCCTGGGTGCATGCCTCCCACGGGCCTGGCCCTGATCTCCGCTATCCCTTCAACGCCCCGATCGTGATCCCGCGCAGGAAATAGCGTTGGGCTGCAAAGAACACGGCGAACATGGGCACGGCCGCAATGGCCGCCCCCGCCATGAGCAGGCCGTAGTCCTTGGAGAGATTGTGCGTGCTCGCGAACAATTCCAGTCCATACGGCAACGTGCGGAGCTCAGTCGTGCTGATGATAACCACGGGCCATAGGAACGCGTTCCACGATCCAATGAACATAAAGATGCCCAGCACTGCCAGTACCGGCTTGGACATCGGAAGCACAATCTGCCAGAACACGCGGATTTCACCCGCTCCATCAACGCGTGCGGCGTCGATGATCTCGGATGGCAACGTTTGCATTCCCTGTTTGATCAGGAAGATTGCGAATGGACTCCCCAGCCATGGAAGGATGAGGCCAAAATATGTATCATCGAATCCCCACCGCACCATCAGCTCAAACAGCGGTAGGAGTTTAACCTCGAATGGAATGGTGATGGTCGCAATCGTAAGCCAGAACAACACTTGCCGACCGGGAAAGTTCCGTTTGGCGAACGCGTAGCCAGCCGTTGCCGAGGATAGGACGACTAGTACGGTAATCGCAGTCGATGTAATCGCTGAATTGATCAACCAACGAAACATGCGACCGTCTTCGATGAGCAGCTCAAAGTTCCGCAGCGTGCCTGGGTTCGGCCAGAAGTCCGGCGGAATGGCCTCAACACCGATTTGTGTCTTGAAGGCCGTCACCAGCATCCAGTAAATGGGCAACAACATTATCAATGCCCAGATGGTCAGGATGCCGTAGGTCAAGAGGTTGGCGGCGAGCGGGCGTGACCAGCCTAGGCTTCCCGTCGCAGCGGCAACCTCGTTGAATCGACCTCGAGCTGCGCGGTCTCTGATAGTTGCCATCTTAGTATTCGAAATCGCTGCGCAACGCGCGATACTGAATAGCGGCAATGATGACGAGGATTACCAACAAAACGACCGCCATGGCGCTCGCTGAACCGAACTGAAGGAATTCAAAGGCCCGGCTGTAGATGTAATACGAAATTGTCGATGTAGCGTGTGCTGGACCACCGCGAGTCATCAGCAGGACTGGGCCGAAGACCTGAAATGAACTGATGGTGAGAATGATGGTGAGATATACGATCGTGGGCTTTACCAATGGAATGGTGACGTGCCAGAACTCGTGCCAGACATTGGCGCCATCAATACGTGCGCTTTCGTAAAGCTCCTTTGGAATACCGCCCATCGCGGCCGTGGTCAGGATGATGCCAGCGCCGGCGCCGGTAGCTATCTCCATGGCGACGAGCGACCAGAGCGCGATGTGCGGGTTGGCCAGCCAGATCACCGGCGCCACGCCGACCAAAGACAGCATATAGTTGAGCAGACCTATGGAGGGCTCATAGAGCCACTTCCAAACCAACGCAATGACGGCGACGGAAGCGACGGATGGCAGGTAGAAGGCGCTTTTGAAAAACGTCTGAAAGATGCTGCGGCGCAGACGCACGATGAGCTGGGCAAGAACCAGGATCATGAGGAGAAGTGGGGGCACCGTCCCGAGCGTATAGAACGCGGAGTTGATGAGCGATCGATAGAAGACCTTGTCGTTGAAGGCCCTTTCGAAATTCTCAAAGCCGACCCAGTCAACGGATGCGGTGCGGAAGTCGATTTCACCGAATCCGAGCATGACTGAGCGGGCGATCGGATACACCCAGAAAATGAAGAGCGCGATGATGGCAGGGCCAACGAATACGTAGGACCAGAGGATGTGGCGCGTTGATGACCGAGCTGCGTATTTGCGCGATGAGGCAATGATGCTCACGGGCGGCCTAGCGCTCCCGACGTATGCGGTGGTGCATCGGACCGGGTATTCCGAGCAACTCTCACAGGATCGGCATTGTCTGAGGTTCGGCTGAGGAGCTTCGGAAGACCATAACTCAGAGACGGCGATGCGCGGCGGGCACGCACCGCCGTCTCGTCATGAGCCGGTGCTACCCTTCCGCTTCCTCGTAGAGGTCGTTGAGAAGCAGCTGGCCTTCGGCCGCGGCATCGTTGAGCGCCTGTTCGGGTGAAGCCTGATCCGTCATGACCGCCTGGTACATGGGCGTGTTGACCGCGCGCAGGGCAAAGTATCCAGGCTGCAAGACGTCGATGGCGGTGTACTTGCCCATGCGGCGCATGAAGTCCATGTACGGGTCGCCCTCGAATAGGTCACCCACCGATCGGCGAGTGGGTAGGTTGTTGGTCGCCAGCGCCGGTATGCGTTGGTTTTCGGTGTTGCTCAAAAAGCGCACCCACTCGACAGTGGCCTGAAGGCGGTTGTCGTCTTCCCATTGCCACAAGGCGTGCATTTGGCTCAAGCTGAACTGGTGGCCCGAGTTGTCGCCTTCGAACGGATAGTTCATCGGGTACACGTCGATCTCGTCAGCATTCGCCTGGCCTTCTGCGATCCAATCCGTGTACCTCTGGCCTGAGCCGTGGTGGCCTTGGACGAACGCCGTCTGGCGGCGAATGAACTTCTGCTCGGTATCACCCCAACCCAGCGTGGGCGAATCAGGGCTGATGAGTCCCTCGTGGAACATGTCCATGAGATAGGTCATCCCCGTAACGCCCTCCGGGCTATTGAAGGTGTATTGCCGGCCAGAGCCTGACATCATCTTGGCGCCGCGCCCCCACAGGAACGAGTGCCGATAGTAGTCACCAGATCCTTCGCTCATGTTGAAGGAAATTGCGTGGCGGCCCGCATCAGGATCGGTTACGGCGCGGCAGGCCTCGAGAAACTGCTCGTAGCTCCAATTCCGATCGCCCTCGGTTGGGAGCAGGTCGGCGGCTCCGGCCTCCTCGAAGAGGCGGCGATTGGCAACGAGGGAAGTACCTGTCACAAACTGCGGAATTCCGTAGCGCTTTCCGAGCACCTCACCCTGCTCAAGACCCAAGAAGTCGTCCAGGTCGTCCTGACTGAGAAAGCGGTCAATCGGCTCCAGGAATCCTTTCAGGGCGTACCGACGGATGTTGGTAGACCCATCCTGGATCGTGTCCGGGTGCGCAGCTCCGGTGGCCGCTGATATCGCGATCTTGTTCCGATAGTCGTCCCACGGGAACGTCGCGAAGTTGACGGTGATCTGCGGAAATTGCTTCTGAAACTCGCCGACGATGTACTTCATGTAGTCATCTTCAGCGCCGGACGTCCCTTCCTCGCCTCGCCCAGTCACGCCTTTCCAATACGGCGGGGTCCAGGAAAGGATGGTCGTGTCAGGCAGCTGCGGCGCCACTTCTTGCACGACGATCTTCTCGACCTGGACTTCCTGAGTTACGACGCGCTCAACCTCGACTTCCTTGATGACTTCCTGAGTTACGACCCTGTCAACCGGGACCTCCTTGATTACCTCTTTCGTGACGATCACCTCTCGCGTGATGATCTTCTCGACGACTTCGGCCTCCCCGCATGCGGCGAGGATCGTGGCCGCCGCGGTGGTACCGCCGATCAGGAATCCGGCCTGTAGGAGGCTCCGCCTCGACATCGCGCGCGAATTACGCATCTCTATAGACCTCCCAAACCGGAGGCTTCGCACGGGAAGCGAAAACCTCCACTCTGTAGAATGCGACTGTACCACAACTATTCGGTGCCGATTTATATATCGGGTAGCGGCCGTCGCTCAGCTATGCGGCGGAACGCGGAGTGGAAGTCTTTGCCCGACCGCTTGGTCGAGAGTTCTTGGGCTAGGGTCGGCCGTGGCCGGGCGCCGTGGCGAGTTCGAAGGTGTGCCGACCGCCCGGCAGCCGACACTGGATGGCGTCCGCCCGCACCGTGATGCCGTGCGCCGAGGAACGTTGCGCATCGCCGAGATCGATTGCCGTCTCGTTATGCCGCAGGTGTGAGCCGCTCGTGCGCGTCCAGTCGAGAATGAGCTCGGCGTTGATGGTCTGCGGCACAGCGACGGTTAGGTTCAAGCGCTCGTCCGCCCGGCTCCACTCGACCTCGATATTGCCCTTGGGTGTTGGAACCACCCCGCGCGCCCAGTCCAAGTCTGCAGTCTGGGGGTGGATGCGGCACGTCTCGAACCCCGGACCCGTCGGCGTCACCCCCAGGATGCGCGATACGAGGAGGTAGCCGATCAACGTTCCGCCGGTGTGGACCAGGCTGAGCAGTGGCTTCGGTTGCACGAGGTTTACGGTTGTGCGCTCGGCGGCCTCGGCCTCCGTCGTGATGCGCAGGCCGCCGGTGAAGGGGTCCCACAGCTCCCACATGGTGGGAGCATCGGAGGCCTCCAGCATGGTCTTGAAGCGTGCTCGCGTGAGGTCGAGGGCGGCCTGCGCATGGCCGCGTGCAAACAGCCCGTCCGCGACATACCCGAACCAGAGCGGCGATGCGCGCAACAGGTCTGGTTCAGGGGCCGCCAGGCGCGCCGCGATTCCGGAAGCCTGCTCATCCGAGGCGATGCCATAGAGCAGCGCGAACCCATTGGTGAGCTCGCTGGTCACGTCAGATGCGCGTCCCTCACGATAGGAATCGACAAACAGTGAGCGTGCTTCGTTCCAATGGAGCTCGCGGAGCGCTGCCTTGATATGGGCGGCGCTGCCGCGCCATCGTTCGGCGTCGCGCGCCGCGCCCATCTCGTCGGCGAGCCAGGCGGCGTCCTCCAGGCCCTTGACGTACAGCGCGTTGGTGATGAAGCTCGTGCCCCGAAAATCATTGGGCACCCAGTCAATGGTGTTCTGGAGGGGCAGATCGCGTAGGAGCCCGGACGCATCTCGGTGCGGCTCGAACCAGTCGATCTGGGCTACCACGCTGGGATAGAGTTCCTCGACAACCCACCGCCGACCCGTGAAGAGGTAGTGGTCGCGCACGCGACTGCTCCATTGCAGCTGAAACTGTGGATGGACGCCTCGGGTGGGGTTATTCGGCGGGTACACCATCTGTAGCATCCCATCACCCCGGCCGCTGAGCGGCGCCATGCGCAAATACCGATCCGCCAGCGGCAGGTCGCCATATGCCGCGAAGAGCATGTAGAGACCGTGCCCGCCGTCCCCAGTTGGCCATGGGACTCGTTCCCGGTAGGCGTCGCAGACCAACGTGTCCTCCATGTGCAGATATGTTGTATCCACACAGGCCCGCCAAAGGTTCGATAACATTGCGTCTGAACAATTGACGTTTCCTCGCTCATCAGCCGGATATACATACTCGTTAACCGCGACCGACTCGATGGTCAATGGTTGGTAGTTGCTGCGCACGGTCAATTGGAGGTAACGAAACTGCTTATACTCCGAAACCTCCCATATCTGCTGACCTTCTCGTGCGATGTATCGGTCGCCGTAGCGTACGGCCGGTGGTATTCGACCGGCCTGGATCTGCTGCCCATAGGTCATGTCAAGCATTGCGCCTCTTGGCGCACGCATTCGGACTCGTGGAAAGCCAAATACCTGGCGACCGAAGTCAATCAGAATATAGGGAGCCCGCAGGCCCTTTCCCTCAACAAACTGGTTTTGAAATGTAGCCGCCGCCTCGTCGCCATTCAGGAGGGCGTCTACGTCCTCTATGATCGAATACTCGTGTGGAAAGTGAGGTTCCGCGCCCATGAGCTCGGGAATGTCGACCTGCCCAGGAAGGGCAAGATCTACGAGCTCACCAGCTTCCATGACAGCGGTCGGAAAACGGTTTCGTTCCAGGAGCATGGGTAGCTCTCGGGCTTCGAGCAGAAACCATTCCAAGTCGCTTGTCGGCAGCTCCCATGCTGGCTCCCAGTCCGAGTCATCGAAGTTGACGCTCATCCAGTCGGTGGGGTCGGTGTTGGCATCGAAGACCTCGGTGCTGCCGAGCAGCGAGTTGATCAATCGCACGGATCGATTCCATGCCTGTGCCGGGCGAGTGCGCCACGTCTCATCGCTTGCGACCACGGTCGTCGCGCCTGACGCCGCGGTGATGTCGAGCTGAACCCATAGGCCGGCTCGCTCGCCAATCGAGTAGCTGCCTCCCGTCCAGCTCCCCCATCCTTCACCAAGTAGAGGCGCTTCGTAGAAGTACTGCGTCACGGCGCGAGGCTCGCCTCGCGCTGGCATGCCGTAGTGATACGCGCGCATGCCGATGACGTTTGTACCGGTCTGGAGACTGGCGGTCACGTCATACGTGTCATAGCTCTTCCGTCGTGGATCGCTGCGAGCCGGGCCGCGCCCCAAATACCGCCCGTTGAGGTATAGGACATAGCGATCTGAAGCCGTGATGTGCAGTTGCGCTGACGTTGGTTTATCGTCGAGGATGAAGGTCTTCCGCGCGTACAGATAAAAATGGTATGGCTTCGCTTCACCCTTGCACCAAATCCATTGACCATCCCATTGGCGTACGGACTTCTGCGGCGGGCGCGAATTCGAGCTCATGATGGCGTCACCATATTGCTTCGTGGATGTTCCGGTTCCCAAGAATATCGCTAAGCGCCGTCGACCGAGAAATTGCGGTGAGGGTTAGCGAGCTTGATCACTGGCTCGTCTCGGCTGCGAACCGCGCATATAGCTGGGACCATGTTCCATGGGAGCGACCGGCGATGTCAACTCTGATCGGACGAAGGATGTCGGCGTGCTCGCGGGTTTCGAAGCCTGACGCTGCCGGCCTGGCCGGCTGTGTCCACGTTGACGAATCGTGTCCTGTTAGTTAACGTTCTGGCGGGCCGGTTCGGCGGCCGGGCCTCCGTGCCATGCGCGGGGTCATCCGCCCCGGATCGGTGAGGTAAGGAACGGCTTTTGCCGAACAGTTCTGTCCTTGCCTGGCACCGCGGTGGTGCTGCGGCATCGGCAGGTCGGGGAGCTTGCTGATGGCTAGCGTCATGCTCGACCGCGTCACGAAACGCTTTGGCGATGTTGTCGCCGTCGATGACGTGTCGATTGAGGTCCAGGATCGGGAATTTCTCGTGCTCGTGGGGCCTTCGGGCTGCGGCAAGTCCACGACGCTGCGCATGGTCGCGGGGCTCGAGGAGCTCACTGGCGGCAACATTTACATCGGCGACCGCCTGGTGAATGACGTGCCGCCCAAGGACCGCGACATTGCCATGGTGTTTCAGAGCTACGCCCTGTATCCCCACATGAGCGTCTACGACAACCTGGCGTTTGGCCTGAAGCTGCGCAAGACGCCCAAGGCCGAGATTCAGCGGCGGGTGGCCGAGGCCGCCGACATGCTGAATATCAGCGAGCTGCTGGAGCGGAAGCCGCGCGCGCTTTCCGGCGGGCAGCGGCAGCGCGTGGCGGTCGGACGGGCCATCGTGCGCGACCCCGCTGTGTTCCTGATGGACGAGCCACTGTCCAACCTGGACGCCAAGCTGCGCGTGCAGACGCGGGCCGAGCTGATTCGCCTGCACGAGCGCTTGCAGGCGACTGTGATTTACGTGACGCACGATCAGATGGAAGCTATGACGATGGGGTCCCGCATCGCGGTGCTACGGGACGGCGTCTTGCAGCAGCTCGGGCCGCCGCAGGAGGTCTATGCCTCGCCGAGCAACGTGTTTGTCGGCGGATTCATCGGCAGCCCGGCGATGAATTTCTTCGACGCGCGCATCTCGGGAGAGGGCGGCCTATGGCTCGAGACGGAGACCCTGCGCATCGCCGTGCCCCCCGACCGACGCGAGTCGGTGGCGCCGCACGTGGGCAACGACGTCATCTTCGGCATTCGCCCCGAAAACATCTCCGACCCGCAGTTCTCGGCCGGCGGTGCGCAGAATGAAACGACCATTGCGGCGACGGTGGACGTCATGGAGCCGCTGGGCAGCGAAGTCATCCTCTACATGCTGGCGGGCTCGGACTCATTCGTCGCCCGCGTCGACCCGCGCACCACGGCGCAGGCCAATCAGCCCTTCAAGCTCGCCTTCGAGATGGACCGCATGCACCTGTTCGACCGCATGACGCAGGAAGCGATCACCTAGCCGGTCCCGATCCTGAGATGCGGCGACGGGCACCTTTCATCGGGCAGGTCTCTCCAGTTCAGCAGAAGGGCAGACCGAGCGAAGCGAGGTCGCTGTCCTCGACATCGCGCAAGCCGGCGGGGATGCATCCCGCGAATTGATTGCTTCCGCCGAGCCCTAGCGAGTACAGATTGGATAGCTGGCCAAGCTCTGCCGGGATCGTCCCACGCAACTGGTTGCCGTCGAGATAGAACACCTCCAGGTTGGCTAGACGGCCAAGCTCTGGTGGGATGGTTCCGCTGAGTTGATTCCTCGCCAGGGACAGCGTCTCCAGGCTGCCGAGGCGGCCGAGTTCGGGCGGGATCGTCCCGCGCAAACGGTTGGACTCAAGCCGCAGCGTGTCTAGGTAGGTGAGGCTTCCCAGTTCGGGCGGGATTGTGCCGTGCAGCTGGTTGACACCGAGCTGTAGCACTTCCAGATTGGTGAGGCGTCCTAGCTCGGGCGGAATCTCTCCGCTCAACTGGTTGTGACCGAGACTCAAGAACACCAGGTTTTGGAGGCGTCCAAGCACGGGCGGAATGGCCCCGCTCAGCTCGTTGCTGTTGAGCTGCAGGGACGTCAGCTCGGCAAGGTTCCCAAGTTCGGAAGGGATCTCCCCGCTTAGCTGGTTGTTGCTGAGGCTCAAGAAAGCCAGATGGGCCAGGCGTCCCAGCTCGGGCGGGATCGTGCCGCCCAATGGATTGTCATTCAGGACCAACAGTTCGAGATTGGCAAGGCGTCCCAACTCCGGTGGAATTCCACCGCTCAGGTCATTCACATTTAGCTTCAGCCAGTTCAGGTTGGAGAGGTTGCCTAGCGTGGATGGGATCGGCCCAGTCAGCTGGTTTGCCTGTAGCAAGAGGTTTTCCAGGTGGGCGAGTTGCCCGAGTTCTGGTGGAATCGCCCCATGCAACCTGTTGACTTCGATGCGTAGCACTTTGAGGCGGGCGAGGTGGCCGAGCTCCGGTGGAATTGCCCCACTCAACTGATTCCCTGAGAGTTCGAGCTTCTGCAGGTTTGAAAGACGACCTAGCTCGGATGGGATCTCCCCCTCAATCCGGTTCCAAGTGAGATTCAGCGATTGCAGGTTGGCAAGGGCCCCCAACTCGGGCGGGATCGTCCCGCCCAACCGGTTTTGGCTGAGATCCAACACTGTCAGACTGGCGAGTCGGCCAATCTGCGGTGGGATCGCTCCGCCCAACTGGTTGTCGCTCAGACTCAACCATTGCAGATTCGCGGTGTGGCCCAGCGCGGGCGGGATCGACCCGTGCAGCTGATTTCCCCTGAGATTCAACCAGCGCAAATTACCGAGGTAGCCCAGCACGGCCGGGAGGGCCCCGCGCAACCGGTTGTCGTGGAGCTGCAAATAGACGACCCCGCCGTGGCCGTCCGAGCTCACGCCGTGCCATTCTTCGAGCGGCGCCTCGCTCAACCAGTTCGTGTTGTTGCGCCAGGTCGGCCCGCCGGTGGCGTGGTAGAGCTGGGCCAGTGCCTCCCGGTCGTTGGTCGGCGTGGGCGCGGGCGTGGGTGCCGGCGCGGGCGTCGGAGTCGGCGTGGGCGTCGGGACTGGAGTGGGCGTGGGAAGGGCGAACACGGGAAGCCCTGCGACTTCGTGCTGCGGGACCGGGACCTTGGCCCCATCCGGAATGATCACGTTGCTGAGCTTTTTTACCTTGTCGGGAACGTTTTGCAGGTTCACGCGCCCGACGGTGGTTCCGGGCGCGGGCACGTTCCAGATCACCAGCACCGTTCGCTGGGCGCGCAGCATCTGCAGGCCCTGTGGGTCGCCGTCGACCTCCCGTTCCTCGTACCGGATCGGCAGCCCGTAGAGGTTCAGCCAGTCAGGTTCGCTCAGGAACCGCTCCTTGATGGTCGGATTCTGATCCAAGAGCAGCAGATGGTTCCGCGTGATGGTGGCAAAGTCGGCGCCCTGGTCCGCCTCTAGCACCAGGTGCGGCGGCACGTTGGGTAGTTCCACCTCCGGATACCTGTTCGCTAGAACGTCCAGCGTGTTGTAGTAGTTCACGCGGCGCTTGCCGGGGTCCCACTGGAGGATCACCTTCTGGAAGGCCTGGAAGGTGAAGGGCCCGTTGACCCAGCGTTGGCTGATGGGATAGCCGATGGCCTGGAGATCGCGCTCGCGGACGAAGTCCCAGAGCGGCACGCCGTCGGCATTGGTGACGGCGTAGCCGTCGTCGGGATCGGGCGTGTCGCCGCCGGTGATGGTGAAAAGGCAGCCGTCGTCGAGGGCGACGCCTTCGCAGTCCAACGCCGCCGCCGACGGCCAGACGGCCAGCGCGGCCACGGCGGCGACGGTCAGCACCGCCAGCGCCACGCGTAGCTGGCGCCAACTATTGCGCACGCGGAGCTTTGGCATGACGCCCTCAATCAGCGGCGGGCAGGCCGGCGGTCCGCCACACACCGCCCATCCAACCCGGCAGCGTCAATCTACGTCAAGCGCCGGTCCCTGTCGCACCCTGCTAGGGGGCGTGGGCCCCCGAACCGGCGCGAGGCCGTCGCGCCCCATGTCGGCAAAGACGTGATCTTCGGCATTCGACACGAGAACATCCACGACCCGCTGTTCTCGGCCGGCGGCGTGCAGAATGAGACGACCATTACGGCGACGGTGGATGTTATGGAGCCGCTGGGCAGCGAGGTCATCCTCTACATGCTGGCAGGCTCGGACTCATTCGTCGCCCGCGTCGACCCGCGCACCGCGGCGCAGGCCAATCAGCCCTTCAATCTCGCCTTCGAGATGGACCGCATGCACCTGTTCGACCGCGCGACGCAGGAAGCGATCACCTAGGACTCCCTCGTCTCGAATAGCCCCGACCGCCGGAGCCGGTCTGGGCGGACGGCAGCGAGCGTCGCCCCGCGCATGCCCCACGATGAGGTCGTGCATTGGCTTGGGCCGCGGCTGCTCGCACCCGGGGGAGGGTGGACTGGGAACGGCGACCCTCGCGCTCCCGCGTGTTCGACTCGAACCTGGCGGGCCGGGCTGCGCTGGTTACCGGCGCTGGGTGTCTGAGCGGGACGCAAGTTGCTGCGCACCCAAAGCCGCCTTGTCACTCGCCCCCGAAATACAATTCTCTAATGAATCGCTCCGCCAGTGCCGCGGCGTCGGGCGAGGCACCGGTGACAAAGGCAAATCTGAGATGGCACAGACCACGCTCCATACCCTCGCAGTTGCCGGGGGATAGATTACCGTGGGTGCTGTCATATAACCTCAAGAACCCTCGAAAGAACAATTCATCTCCCAAGCTGTGATATAGATTGAAAAATAGCACCGCACCAAGAAAGTAATGACACTCATTCCATCCGGAAGAAATGTCGAGAATCCTAGTGTTCTGGCACTTTTCGCGGCGATCTTTCATTGCCCCGGATCCTAGAACTTGCCCATGCATTTCGAAGTAGACGGCCGCACCTTCACAAATCCAGCTGGGACATTGATGCCAATAGTAGTGCCCTACCTCATGATAAATTGTCCGTTCTGCAGTCTCGGAGAAATAGTGCTGTAGATCGTCATAGCCCTCTCGTATTGCGATATGTGATCCCAGAAATATACCGCCCCACGGTTCAACTACCTCTGACACATGCAGGGCGATATAGTTAGTTGGAAACGGCCGATTCATGAAACCTTCGGCGAACCGAACGGCATCCTCCAGGTAACTCATGGTGGAAGACTCGCCAGGTATGGTGCGAATGACGGCTAGAATCGTGGGTCCAGTGTGAGGGAGCACTATTGAGCGCTCCTCAACCGATACCTTGGATGCATCAAACATTGTGTGTAAGAGTGACGGATTACGCTCCATAACATACCAAAGCACTGCAATGATCTTGGCGTGGTGATTGGCAATGCCATGGCGAACGAATGGATGGGAAACGATGACATGGAGATTGTCCCGACTATTCACTCCTATTCGACGCAAGCTTTCGACTGCCGGTGCATCGTATTGTTCGATCGTGTCCAGAAACGGCATTCTCAAGAGATGATAGGCAAGGGTTGCCTCGGAATTGCCGGGATCACTCGCTTTGAGATGACTTCGTTCCGATCGGCCAATCTCGAGCAGATCGTTGATGATGTCCAGTTCATGTTCTAGTACCCCGTCCTTTATCCACTGCTTTTGGGCAAGCAGTGTTATGAGGGCGGGAACTTCGGCTGTGGTGTCGTATAGTCGCCGGACCAGGCTGTTTTCGGTGTCACTCAGTCCGTCTACTACCCACGGAAGGTCCGCGATATCGGCGAGGGCTTCGAAACCGGGAAGCGTCGCTTCCGTAGGTTGCGTTCGTATCAGCTCGTTGTATGAAGACTCTATGAGATACGAAAACAGGGATTCGGATGCGAGGAGAATCCGGTCAAGGTGCGCGATGGCGGCTTCTTCCACTGGTGTAATTCCGTCGGCGACCCAGGGAATCGAGGCAAGCGCGGCTCTGAGTGCGGGGTCCAATTCCTTGCGTAGGATCTTGGCGGCGTTTGGAATGATTACGCTGGACAGCTTTTTCACCTTGTCGGGCACGTTTTGCAGGTTCACCCGCCCGACGGTCGTCCCTGGTGCGGGCACGTTCCAAATCACGAACACTGTCCGCTGCGCCCGCAGCATCTGCAGGCCCTGCGGATTGCCGTTGACCTCCCGCTCCTCATACCGAATGGGCAGGCCGTAGAGGTTCAGCCAGTCCGGTTCGCTCAGAAAGCGCTCCTTGATTGCCGGGTTCTGATCCAAGAGCGCCAGGTGGTTCCGGATGATGGTGCCGAAGCTCGCGCCCCGGTCCGCCTCCAGCACCTGGTGCAGGGGAACGTTGGGCAGTTCCACGTCCGGGTAGCGATTCGCCAGCACGTCGAGGGTGTTGTAGTAGTTCATGCGCTGCTTGCCGGGGTCCCACTGGAGGATGACCTTCTGGAAGGCCTGGAAGGTGAACGGGCCGTTGACCCAGCGTTGGCTGATGGGATAGCCGATGGCTTGCAGGTCGCGCTCGCGGACGAAGTCATAGAGCGGCACACCGTCGGCATTGGTGACGGCGTAGCCGTCGTCGGGATCGGTCGTGTCGCCGCCGGTGATGGTGAAAAGGCAGCCGTCGTCGAGGGCGACGCCTTCGCAGTCCAACGCCGCCGCCGACGGCCAGACGGTCAGCGTGGCTGCGGCGGCGATGGCCAAGACTGCGAGCGTGACGCGCAGCCATCGCCAGCGTTCATACCGCCGGAGCGTCGACATGAGATCCCTCACTCGGCGGCAGGCAACACGGCAGCGCCCGCGAACCGCCCACCTAGCCAGACAACGTCAATCTACTTTACGCACCGCTTCCCTGTGGCAGGTGGGGCGTGGGCGCCTAGGCTGAGATCCAGCAGCTCTGGCGGTTTGCAGCCTGGGCATCCAAGGTTGTGAGTGACGGCGTGCCCGTTGGCACGGCCGCAGATTCCTCGCTTCGGCTCGGAATGAAAACCGGGGCGATTTGAGCGCGCGCGGCGTGCGCGAATCCCCAGGCTGCACGCAGCCTGGGCCACCGGGCACGGGAGATCGTGCAGCGGTTACCGCGCGCCCAGCGGCACCAATGCTCGCCTCCGAGCGTTACGCTGGGGCGTTCCACGCACCATCCCCGAGGCGCCATGTTTCTGGCCTACGCCCCCGATCGGATCGCCAAGGACATTGGCACCGATCGGCAGCTCTTCATCGATGACGATGTCGTCGCGGTGGTCAAGAACGTCACCCGACGCTTCCACCACCCGGTCAAGCACCCGGACAACCCGCTGATCGAGAACGATCAGCCCTGGGAGGTGGTTCCCTACTTCCGCAGCTGCTCGTTCAACGTGCTGCGCGATCCGGAGGACGGCCTCTTCAAGTGCTGGTATGAGGACTATCCAAACTACTTCGGCAGCAAGGGCGTGCCGCGGCTGGGGAGCCGCATCTACTACGCGCAGTCGACCGACGGCATCACCTGGGAGAAGCCGCTGCTGGGGCGCCACGCCATTGACGGCCAGGACAGCAATACGATAATCGTGACGCCGGATGCCGACGGCGTCGCCACCCTGCTCCCGTCGATGATGTTGGACCCGACCGAGACGGACCACAGCCGCCGGTTCAAGAAGGTCTACGTCTACCGCGTCGGCAACCGCGGGCTGGGGCTCGGTTTGGCGATGTCGGGCAACGGCCTCGACTGGTCACGCCATCCCGCGAGCCCGATCATCCCAGAGTGGGCGGCCGACTGCCAGGTGCTGACCTACGACGAACTCGATGAGAAATACGTGCTCTGGGGCCGCTACGGCGACTCCGCGGGCGAAGCCTGGCACCCTGACTTCGACCACTGGTTCAGCCCGGTGTGGCCCAGCCAGCCCGAGGGGGTCTGGGGAACCCGTCGCCGGGTCTGGCGGCTGGAGAGCCAGGACCTCGTCAACTGGTCACCGGCGGAGCTGATCTTCGAGCCCGGCCCGGCCGACAACCTGGACGACGGGCACTACTGCTTCGTGCCCTGGCGCGCGGGTGAGATGCACTTGGGTATCCTCAACGTGCTGCACTCGGTCGACGACACGCTGGACATGTACCTGCTGTACAGCCGCGACGGCCACAAATGGCATCGGTTCACCGAGCACCGGCCGTTCGTGCCGCGCGGCCCCGAGGGCACCTACGACTCGCTCGATAACGAGACGACGGTGCAGCCGCTTGTCGTCGGGGATGAGCTGTGGTTCTACTACGGCGGCAACAGCGTGCATCACGACTGGTGGATCATCGGCAGCGGGCAGGGTCTCGACGTGCCGGAGGTCCACGACCCGAGCATTGCCGCGAATGGCCATCACCTGTGTCTGGCGACGCTGCGCTACGACGGCTACGTGTCGCTCGACGCGACGGTGCGCGAGGGCTACGTGGAAACCAAGCCGGTGAAGCCGACCGCCGGTCAGCTCTTCATCAACGCCCGCTGCGAGCCCGGCGGCTACGTGGAGGCCGAGGTGATGGACCCATTTAACGACGTCTGGCCCGGATTCGGTCGCGCCGACTGCCACCGGTTCGAGGGCGACAGCATCAGCCACAACCTAACCTGGTCCGGCGGCGCTCCCGGCGACCTGCGCGGCGGCATCAAGCTCCGCTTTCACCTGCGGCGCGCCGAGCTCTATAGCTTCGGCTTCGGCGGCGAATAGGGCCAGTGGCGGTTGGGGATTCCGGCCGGCCGGCGCATTCGGTACGGTGATGGCCTGAGCGGCGGGGACGGGAGAACGCCATGACGGATCGAGAGCTCGGGGCGACGGGCGCGCGCGTCAGCAGCCTCTGCATGGGATGTTGGGAGATCGGCGGCTTGTCGTGGGGGCCGATGTCCTCGCTTGACGCGGTTGACCTCGTGCGCGCGGCGTTCGACGCGGGCATCACGACCTTCGACACGGCCGAGCAATACGGTGGCGGCCGCAGCGAGACGGTGCTGGGCAAGGCGCTGGAAGGCATGCGCCACGAGACCGTGATCGTGACGAAAGTCGGATACCTCCCGGGCAGCGACGGCGCGCAGGACCTCCACTTGGACTATGAGCCGCAGGACTTCTCGCCGGCGCGCATTCAACAGGCGTGCGACCTCTCGCTGCGGCGGCTGCGCACGACCTACCTGGACGCGTTGCTGTTGCACGACCCGCCCTTGCACATCGTGCGGCAGGCGGATCCATTCGAGGCGCTGCGGCGCTTGCAGCAGGCGGGCAAGATTCGCTGGTGGGGCGTGTCGGCGTCCCCCGAGGTGGCCGCCGAGGCCATCCGGCGTTGGGACGCGCCGGTCGTCGAGTCCCCATTCAGTCTCGCGGATGACGGCGTCGCCAGGCACGTGCTGCCGTTGGCAGCCGAGCGCGGCACGGGCGTGCTGGCGCGGTCGCCCTTCGGCAGCGGCGTGCTCATGCTCGACGCGGCTGCGGTCGACCGCCTCCCAGCCACCGACTGGCGCCGCCGCACGGGCTTCCGGGAGCAGATCCGCACATCGGCCGGCCTGCGCGACCGCCTGCACGCCGCGGCGGACGCGCGCGACGAACCGCCGCACGAGACGGCCATCCGCTACGTGCTCGGTCACGAGGCGGTGTCGTGCTCCATCGTCGGGATTTCGAGCGCGCAGGACCTCCGGCGCAACACCCCGGCGGCTGAGCCACCCTACCTGAGCGCGCAGGAGATCGCCGAACTCAGGGGAGCCTAGCGGTGCGAAGCTTTCCTATCCGCCGAACTCGGCGCGGAAGCGCTGGAATAGTCCGTCGATGTCCACGTCGTCCGGGCCACCGTCATGCGCCACGAACCGCGCGCCCAGCATGAAGGACTCGTTGGGCGCGAGCGTCATGCCGCCGTGCCGCCACGGTCCCACATAGATCGGGCCGTAGTCGCGCGTGAACCAGGGCGTATCCGCGACTTCGGGATGGGGGAAGACGGCGATGCCCGCGACATGCTCGTGGGTCACCGGACCCGAGTAGTCCATCCAGTCGGCCTGGGTGTCGAAGGTCGCGGCCTCGTTGCGAGCGCCGGTCGCGCTGCGGATTTCGCCGCCGTCCAGCACGTCGATCTGGTCGGCGATACGCAAGGCCAGGCCCGCGTCCTTCTCGATGCCAAGCTCCACCGGGGCGTCCGGCGCGGTGAGCGTGGCGGCCAGGTCCACGGCCACCTGTCCGGCCCAGAGCCGCACACCGACACGCCGCCGCTCGCGCAGCATCAGGTCGCCGGCGCCATCAACCCACTCGATGCGCTGGTCGAAGGCGACCCCGTCGGCTGAGACATCGGTGCGCGTGTCGCGCACCAGGATGCGCGGCGCCGGATGCATGCCCAGCGTCTCCGGGGCCCAGAAGTTGAGGCCGTTGACGCTGGCGTGCCCGAGCCAGATCGACAGGTGGTGCGGATGGTCGGCCGGCCCGGCCTGCGTGACTACGTGGCCCTGCATGGTCCGTACCGGATAGACGTAAGGGCGGTACAGCCCTTGCTGCACCGCGGCCAGATAGCGTCCGTCGGCGTAGACCTTCAGTTGGGCCTGACGCTCGAATACCTCGTAGGTGGCCATGGCCGTCCTCGGCGCTGCGGCTTGATCCGGGGCAGTCTACGCAAGTGGCCCCTAACTGGGTCTGGTCGCGTCCCTGGCGAGTCCGCCCACGCAACGTCGACGCATGATGCCGACAAGGCTACCCAGGCGCCTATAGTTCGCTCAGGCGGGTCTGACGACGGTCCGCCGGTGACCGAGGCCGGGTGCGTTCGTGGCGGCACGAATCGGAGAGATGGTGGGGGCGGTGCTGGGCACGGGGGCGGCCGGCCCGCTCACGGGGATGGCGAGGGCCAACTTCCGGCGCGACCTCGCCTTTCAGCTGCTCACTGGTGTGTTCCTGGGAGTGGTGCTCAACTTCTTTCCGGTGGTGGCTCGCCGCCTGGGGGCCGGCGAATTCCTCCTCGCGCTGCTCACAGCGGGCACGTACCTGGGGGCGCTGCTGAGTCTGGGCGCGCCATACGTGTTGCGCACGCTACAGCCGGCGCGCCGCATCGCGTTGATCTGGGCGATCGGACGGGCGCTGTGGATCGCGGCGCTGTTTGTGACGTCGCCCGCATGGTTCGCCGTCATCGCCCTCGGCTACTTCCTCCTCTCGGGTCTACCGCGGCCAGGCGTCACCTGGCTCATGCAGGGGGCCTATCCCGCCCCGATACGCGGACGCCTCCTGGCCGCCGCGCGCATGGCCATGGCCGTCGCGGCGCTGATCACCGCTCCGATCGCCGGCCTGCTGCTCGACGTCGTTGGCCACGGTCCGATCCTCGCCGGTGCATCCGTCGTCGGCATGCTCGCCATGGCGGCGTTCGCCGGCATCAAATCCTCGGACCCCCGCCCGTTTCGACGGCGGAACCCCTGGGCGCTCGCGCGCGGGGCCTTTGCCACGCCATTTTTTCGCGGGTTCGTGGGCGCCTGGAACACGATGGGCTTCGGGATCGCCGTCATGATGCCCGCGATTCCGATCGTGCTGGTGGATCATCTGCACGCCAGCTTCGGCACCGTGGGCGTGCTCGCGCTGCTCGCCGGAGTCGCGCAGGCGGTCTGCTACCCGATGTGGGGTCGGCTGATCGACCGGCGCACGGGGCCGTTCGGCGCCGCGCTGGCCATGAGCGTTCAAATAGCGTCGCCGGTCATGTTCCTCGTCGCCATGGCCACGACCCAGGTGGGGGTTCTCGCCGCGGCCTATCTCGCGATGGGCGTTGCCGGCGCGGGATTCGTCCTGGGATCGCAGACGACCCTGATGTCGCTGGCGCGCCCCGAGGACACGCCGCCGCTGGCCACCACCTTCAATGCTTCCGCCGGGCTCTTTGGCGTCGCGGGCCCGTTTGTCGGCGGCCTTCTCCTCATCACGGGCGGGCCGAACGCCGCGCTCTCCGTCGCCGCCGCGCTGATATTTGCCGGTGCCGCTCAGATGCTCCGCGTCGCGCGTTCGTTTCGGCCCGTCGATGCCCTCGCGTAGGGACCATGCGGACATCCGACCGCGGCTCCCCCTATGGCGCCAGCAACCCCACGCAGTCGAGGTCGACGACCGCGCCCGCGACGCGCTCCGCCAGTTCGTCGAACACCGACCAAGCCGCCGCTCCTTCGGGCATGACTCGTGTCGTGAGGACGACGATTCGCGACAGCACGTCCGCCATCGCGAGCCGGTAGTCGGTCACGCAATGCTCGGCGGTGTAGTCGGCGACGCCATCCCGCGCCAGCGCCGCCTGATACGCGCGCAGCACGTTAGTCTCCAGCGCCCGCCGCGTATCCCGGGCGGTTGCCGACACGAGGAAGTAGGCCACGTCCATCGGGCCCGGTCCGCGGAGCATCACCTGCCAGTCCACCAACGCCGCGGGCGCGCCGGCTCCACTCGCTGAAAACATCACGTTGTCGGGGCGGAAGTCGCCGTGCAGCAGGGTTGGCGGCGCTTGGGCCAAGGCGTGCCGGACGGTGTCCAAGCCATCGATCAGCGCCGGACCGATGGTGTCGAAAAAGTCGGGAAAATGGCTCCGATATCGTTCCACGAACTCCGGCCACGCCTCGCGGCAGATCGCGTGGCGCGTTGCGGTCAACTGGTCGAAGACCGGGATCCAGTCCAGCGATGCGAGCGCCTGGCTGTTCCACCACGCGGCGTGCATGCCGGCCACAAAGGCGACGGTGGAGTGGACTTGTTCCGGGGGGCAACCCGCCGCCAGATCGCCGGCGCGGGCCGGGGCCAAGTCTTCGAGCAGCAACGCATACCGCGGTCCGTCCGAAACCGCGAAATACATCGAAGCCGTCGGGACGCCCGCCCGATGTGCCACTTCGCGATAGAAGCGGATTTCCCGGTCGGCCGCGCGCAGACGCCAGATCAGGTCGCGCGTGATCGCGTTGGGGCTGTGCAGCTTGACGATGAAGCTGGCCGGCGCGCCGTCCGCCTCGCGGTCATAGGTCGCGCGCAGGCGTCGCAGCTGTCCCGCGAACCCCTGGCTGCCGCCAAGCCTTTCCACCTCTAGGGCCGTGACCGCTCCGCTGGCGAGCACGCCGCTCGCCCGCAGCGCGCGCGTGAGCCACGCCGCGTCGATTGCCGCCGCGTCGGCGGGTACGTCAGGCATGGGCAGTGTCTGCAATAGGGCGAATCGAGGAGGGCTGCCGGGTTAATCATGCCTGGATACGGTTGATGGTCCAGCGACCGTGAGTGGCATCTCCCCGACGATTACACTCCGGCTGCGCCCTCCGATCGCGTCACACGCAGGTCCGCCCGCCATGTCCGACCAAACGTTCACGTACAGCCTCGTGGCCAACGAGGTGAGCGACGACCTCGACAAGTCCATGTCCTTCGCCGTCACGCACGGCATGTCGGCCCTCGAACTCGACACGGCGTGGGGCGTGCCCATCGAGACGGCGGACGCTGACGCCCGCGCACGAGTGCGCGACGCTCTGCGGCAGGCGGGACTGGAAGCGACCATGGTGCTGTCGCCGGCGTTCAAGGCCCTGCGGCTCGCGGACGCCGATCCCGGCAACCTCGCGTCGCTACCGGGCTGGCGCGAGCACCTGGACCTGCTGACTGCCGCCATGGACTTTGCCGCGGCCATCGGCTGCCCGCGCGTGCGGCTGTTCACGGGCCGCCGCGACGTGGGCGGCGACAACCCCAGCCCCCGCCTGCCCGACGGCGGCGGCCTGTCCGCCGAGCGACTTGACGCGATCCGCGCGGTCCTGCTTGATGCGGCCGCTCGCGCCGAAGACCTCGGGCTCACGCTGTGCGTGGAAAACGTACGCAGCTGCTTCGGCAACACCGGTCCAAATACGGCGGCGATTCTGGCGGCCGTCGACCACGCGTCCGTGCGCGCCATCTGGGATCCCGCCAACGATTTCGTCTCCGGGGGCGAGGGCTTCCGCGCGGGATACGACGCGGTCAAGCCCTGGATGGTCCACGTCCACGCCAAGGACGCCACCGTGGTCGATCCGGCCACGGGACTCACCGCCTGGACGGCCATCGGCCAGGGCGATCTCGACTGGCCGGCCCAGATTCGCGCCTTGCTGGACGATGGCTATAGCGGCCGCATCAGCCTGGAAACCCACTGGCATCCGGCAGGCCGCAGCCGGGCGCAAAACTCCCACGACTCCTTTACCGGCCTGCGCGGGGCGGTGCAAGCAGCTGCCGCGTGAGGTCCAGGACCGCGCATTCCGGACAGGCTGAGCAACCGCCACGATCCGTCGCCGCGATCGGGCGAGCGCTATGATGATCCGCGTGACGGCGCCCGGGTCGATGCGAGGTGGCCGATGGTCCAGGAACGGCAGCAGATCCTCATTTTGCATGCGGCCAAAATGGACCTCGCGGCCCGTGCCGTGGCTTGGGCGCTGTTCGACGGCACGCAGCCCGACAACGACGGTCAGATGAAGACCGGCGACGCCGATGAGCCTCCCTACGCCAGCGTGGTGGACGCCATGCGCGATGGCTGGCGTGTCCTTCAGTTGCCCCTGCCGCCGAGCGAGCGCGCCCCTGGTTACCTTGACCATGAGTACGTGCTGGAGAGGATGGTGCCCGTCCAATGATTACCGCCGCCCCGCCCACCGAGACCGCCGCGCGTCTGGATGTCCATCAGATGGCGCAGTTCGTCATGGACGGCTACCTCGAGTTTGACGATCTGGTGCCCGCCGAAATCAACGCGGCGGTCTACGCAGACCAGCTCCGGTCGCCCCGCAATGCTCGCTGGGAGCCCAGCACGCCCAACGTGTTTCTGGACACGTCGCCCGCTACCCAGGCCGTGCTCGAGTTGCCGCGCGTGCGGGAGATCCTCGCCAGCCTGATGGGCCCGTCGTTCATCCACGACCACTCCTACTTGCACATCACGCCGGCTGGCCAGCGAACCGCCCAGACCTGGCACGTTGATCACGACCGGACCGGCCGGCCTCTGTCGCGTGACGACTACTACCGCTTCAGCGTCCTGATCGCCTACTTCGCGCACGACGTGCCGCGCGAGATGGGGCCCACGCTGATCCTGCCGGGCTCGCACTTGCGGGATGTCGGGTCCCACGACATCTCGCGCTACCGCAACATCACCGGACAGAAGCACCTGGCCGGTCCCGGAGGGCGCATCGCGTTTCTGCACGACGCCCTCTGGCACTGCGCCCAGCCCAACCTCACCGACCAGCCGCGGTTCATGTACAAGGTGCGCTATCACCCCGCGGAGCCTCAGCGCAGGCACTTCGACACCACGGGCTGGGATTCCCCCGAAATCGACGGGATGTTTCGCCGCAACGTCGACCGCCACGCCTGGCAAGGCTCCTCCTGCGATCGCAGCGCCGCCCGGCGCGACGACTGGTGGCGCTACCTGTGTGAGGCTGACTCCGCCAACGGAGCGGCCTAGGCTACAGGGTCGCGGTCGGGCGAACCACGCTGGCGTTGGTAGGGACCACGGCCGCATTTGTAGGGGCAGGTTTCAAACCTGCCCCTACGGTGCCAGAAGGTCTCGGACACCACTTTGGCCAGGGCGTCGCGGTCGGGCGAACCTATGGTTCCGATTCGCGCGACATCGGATTCTCAGGGTCTTCATGCCAGCGCTGCGGGTTGTCCGTGATGTACTGACGGATGCGGGCCAGGTCCGCCTCATCCCGAATGACATGTTCGTAATAGTTGCGCTGCCAGAACGGCGTGCCGACTGTGCCGCGCGTGGCGTTAATGCGCCGTGCCGAATACGTCTTGAAAGCCCTGACGATCTCAGGGAGACCGTGGCGAACCACGCTGGCGTTGGTAGGGGGCACGCGTGCATTGGTAGGGGCAGGTTTCAAACCTGCCCCTACGGGTGCCGAGTGATCATTTGCACCACGCTCACCATCCGTACTCACCGACGTTGCACCGGCACCTGTCTCGCCCAAGAGCACGACGCCATGCACGTGATTGGGCATGATTGTCCAGGCATCTAGCCGTACGTACGGGTAGTGGCGTGGTGTGCCTTCCCAGACCGCTTGCGCAACGCGGCCTGCCACGCTGAGATGCATTTCGCCGTCGACGACCTCGCCGAGGAGACAGGCTCGATCCCTCGTGCATATCGTGATGAAGTACGCCCCGTCCTGGCTGTAGTCGAATCCCCGCAGCCGCATGGAGCGCCGGCGGCGTTCCGGTACGTCGCCTGAGAACGGAACGCTAGGAGTCCGCACCGTCAGGCTTGCAGCAGGCGCCGCTGCAGCAGGGACTGCATGTCGCGCCGCCCGTCGGCGACCACCAGCACGTAGACGTTGCTCGCCATCACGCGGTAGATGATCCGGTAAGGCTTGAAGAAGACCTCGCGGCACTCGCGTATGCCGATGTCGAGGATTTCCTTGGGGTAGCTTCCGCGGTGAGGGTGTTCGGCAAGGCTGCTGAAGGCCCGTTCGATCTGCTCCAACACATAGTCCGCCTCGTCCGGGGATTGGCGCCGGCTGATGTCGTCGTAGATGTCATCTAGGTCGCGCGCCGCGTCGGCGGTCAACTGGACCAGGAATGGCATCAGCGCGTTGGTTGCCGCTCCCGCAGGCGCGCGATGACCTCAGCGGCGGGTTGCACCTCACCCGCGGCGATCTGGCGGTCGCCCAAGGCCAGGATCTTGAGCAACGCAAGCGTCTCCTGCATCTGCTCATAGCTGCCGATGTCCTGCAAGACCGCCTTGGCTTCGCCGTTCTGGGTGATGATCAGGGGCTCGGGCCGCTCCGCGAGCGTGCGCACGATCTCTGCGGCATGTGCCTTTACATAACTGATCGGCTTGATCTGGCTGGACAGCTTCATTCGGCACCTCTCCCTCCAGACTAAATATAGATCATAATCAGGTCAGGCACTGGAGAGAATCTCCGATGGCCGCCGTCCGCCCTTCGATGCCGAAAGCATGTAGGCGGCGTGCGGCTGCCTCCGCTTAGTCGAGGGTCGTTGGCGACTTTGGACTGGCGGCGGCGAGTGATTGGTCAAAGGTCATGATCTCGCGCACGCCGCGCCGCCGACAGCTTGCGAGGTGGCACAGGTCTCGCACGCCGAGGACGGGATGCTTGTCGTGGAGCTGTCGAGCCAGCGTGACGTCCGCGGCTTCCAATGGCCACACGCGCACCGCCGCTCGCCTCATTAGCGCCAACGCATCGTCCAACGCGCCGTATCTCTGGACGGGGAGATAGGCATGCAACAGCTCCTGCAGGACCTCGACGGACGTGCAGAGCGGTTTGGCAGTGAGGAGTGACTCGTCGAAGAACTCACGCGCCTGAGATTGAAGCGGGTGCGGTCTCCCAATGGCGTACATGAAGACGTTGGTATCGACGAAGGTCAAACGTTGGGAATCCCCGCTGCCCGCGACGCTTCGATCGCACGCAAATGCTCGTCCCAATCAGGTTCCATACCCGGGCCTCGCCGGGCGTCGCATTCTTCGAAGAAGCGATTCAGGTCCCCCGGGGACTTGAACCGTTCGGCCCGCTGCCGGTCTTCGCAACGCTCGCGAGCGGCGGCCCGAAGCCACGCGCTGAACGTCAGGCCCTCTTGGCGCGCCTGCTGCACAAACCGGTCGCGGTCCTCGTCAGGGATGATCAACTGAACTCTGGCCATCGGGACCCCCGGCCTGCGTGCGGATATGTGTATGCAGGATACACATTGTAGGCTCAGTAGCCCGCGCGTGCTCGGTGGCGCAGGCCGCTATGGTTTCCGCATGGACGACAAGTTGCCGGCAGACCTGCCGTTTCGAGCGGTTGAGGCGTCGAGCTGGGCGGATTTCGAGCGGCTCTTCGAGTCGCGGGGCGGGCCGTCGTATTGCTGGTGCATGCCGTATCGGGCGACGCCGGATGAGAACCGGCGGCTAGACCGCGCGACCCGGCAAGCGGGCATGCGGGCGCGCGTGATGGCGGGCGTGCCGGTGGGGCTGCTGGCCTATGCCGACGGCGAGCCCATCGGGTGGTGCTCGATCGCGCCTCGCGCCACGTTCCCACGGCCCAACACGTCGGCGGTCCCTGGCGCCGCCCGCGCCGATGATGCGTCGGTCTGGTCGCTCACGTGCTTCTTCGTGCTGAGGCGCTTCCGCGGCTGTGGCCTGGTGTCGCGTCTGCTGCGGGCCGCGGTTGCCTATGCCCGCGAGCAAGGCGCGTCGGCGGTTGAGGCCTATCCCGTCGATCCCGACTCTCCCAGCTATCGCTATGGCGGACTAAGGCCCATGTTCGAGGCTGTGGGCGCCCGCGAGCTTGGGCCGCTGGGCCGGCGGCGGCACGTGGTGCGCATCGATCTGGGGGGTGAGGCGGGGGCGGCGGAGCGGTCCCCCTCACCCTGACCCTCTCCCTCGTGTCCAGACCGGGGAGAGGGAATTCCGGCCGCCGGGCGCCGACGAGGGACGCCCCTACGGTGCATTCTCCGTCGCGAGTGCCGCGTGTCGTGCGGCTGTGCTGATATGGGAGCCTGTTCGTCGTCATGGGATACCTCGTCGCAGCCGTGATTCTCGCGGTGACGTTCGGGCTGATTCAGCGCGCGGCCCAGCGGCAGCGTGTCCACTACTTCCACGTGGCGTGGACCAACTACGTCGTCGCCACGCTGGTGGCGCTGATCTGGGTGGCTGCTCAGGGCGACTGGGCGGCCTCGCCGTTGGTCTACTGGGTCGGCGCGCTCAACGGCGTCGGCTTTGGCGTCCTCATTGTTTTGCAGTACTTCATGCTCGGGCAGCGGGGTGTGGGGGTCACGTTTGCGCTCGGCTCGCTGTCGCTGCTGGCGCCGATCACGACATCGCTGGTCGTCTTCGGAGAGCCGGCCGAGGTGCTCACGCTCAGCGGCATTGCGCTGCTTGTCGTCGCCGCGCCGCTGATCGCCTATCGCCGGATGCCCCTGCTTCCCGCGGCGAAGGTGGGACTGTATTGGGCGGTGGTCGCGGGTCTTCTGGGGTTCACCGCAGCCACGCTGGTCTCATGGAAGATCATCAATGAGGTCACGCCCGCCGTAGATCGGGGAGCGTTCGTCTTCGCGACGTTTGCCGGCGCGACGGCGACGGCGTCCCTGACGCTCGCCATACGGCGCTGGCGCGATGGCCCGGCACCGCCATTGCAGCGACGCCGCCCGTTCCGGGCGAGACGGCTCCGCGCCATGTCGTTGATCCCGCTGCCGATCACCATGGGCGTCGGCTTGGGCTTGTGCAACGTCGTGCAGCTCTGGCTGTTCCTGGCCGCGCTGCGTGAGGTTCCGGGCGCCGTGGCCTTCCCGGTGCACAGCGCGGGTACGGTGTTGCTCATTACCCTGGCCGGATGGATCGTCTGGCGCGAACGGCACGGACCCGTCACCTTGCTGGGGATCGCGGCGGCGCTTGTGGGGCTGGTGCTGGTCAATCTTTGAACTGTGCGGCGGGCCCCTCACCCCCTGGTCAAGCCAGGGGCAGGCTCTAGCCCTCTCCCTCGGTGGGGCGAGGGAACCGGACGGCCGCGTGGTAGTTGGACCTGGTGAGCACCAGGTCGCGCTCGGCGGCGACCCCAGACCCGGCGGCGTGGTCGATGCCCGTGGCGACCGCGAACCCGAGCGACTCGAACATGCGCCGGCTGCGGGAATTCTCGGCGTCAACGCACGCATAGATGACGTCCACGCCCTCGCGGCGGAAGCCAAAGTCCAGCAGCAGCGCCACAGCCTCGCGGCCCAGCCCCTGTCCCCACAGCGCCGGCACGCCGATGGCGATGTCGATGCGCCGCACGTCCTCGCCGGGGTGACGCGCCACGAGCCGTTGCAGGTTCATGCGCTGCAACCAACACTCACCGATCGTCTCTCCGTCGCGTTCCATAAGGAAACAGTGCGCGTTGACGGATATCGAGCGCCAGATGCGCTGCACCTCGTCCAGCCTGCGTGACTGCACGTCATCGCCCTCGGCGAAGTCGAGCACCTCCGGATCGTTGTTCCAGGCCAGCAGCGGCGCCCAGTCGTCCTCCGTCAGCGGGCGCAGCAGCACCCGTGGTCCGTGAAGGACGACATCGTGCACCCGGAGCTTGGCCGGCGGACGCGCCAACGCTCGACGATGCTCGTCCGTCGTGGCGTGAGCGTCGCTGGACATGGTCGGCGCGCCTATACTCCGCCCGGTTGAGCGGCAGGTCGGCGAGTCTCCTATGAAGCTGCGCGACGTCAACACCACCGACATCGGCGCCGCCATCCAGGCGGGCGCGCGCACGATGGCGAGCGTCTTCAACGCGGACGACGACGACATCCCCTTCTTTCGCTCCGAGGTGTGGCCGGACCCGCACCTTGCGTTCAGCTCCGTGCACTCCGAGGCCCATGTGCCCGGACGGCACCTCAACGCGCTGTTGACGGCGGAGTCCCTGGGGTTCGCCATCGACGAGGCGGCGGTCGACAAGCATGCGCGGGCCGCGTTCTTTTCTTATGGCGGACCGGTTCCATTGCCGCTCAACCGCGAGCGGATCGACGGGCCGCTGGTGAACTTCCGCCCGCACAACGTGCGCGAAGGCTTCCACGCGCTCTATGCGCTGGCGCGCTTCCGGGACTCGGCGCGAGCACGCGAGGTTGCGGAGGCGAGCATCGCTGCCATCAACCGGCTGTGGGACCCCGACCGCGGCTGGGATCGCGACGGTGCCGCCCGCGCCCACGGCATTAACGTCACGATTGAAACCACGTTCATCCGGGGACTGGGGCGCGCCATCGGTCCGCTGGTCAAGTACTACCGCGCGACGGGGTACGGCCCGGCCCTCGACCTGGCCATTCGGCTCAAGGACAAGGCCGTGGCGGACCACTTCACCGCCGACGGCAGCTACGACACGGCGCGCTTCGGGCCGCACACGCACTCCACCACCTGCGTGATGTCCTCGCTGGCGCAGCTGGCCGACCTGCTGACCGACGCGCCGCTGATGGAGCGCGTCAGGACTTTCTACACCCACGGGCTGTGGGAGATTCGCGACGAGCTGGGATGGGTCATTGAGAGCAGCCTGCCGGACGCGCTGCCCGACTTCGGCGAGGCCGACAACACCGGCGACATCCTGGAAACCGCGCTCATTCTGGGCCGCTGGGGCTACCCCGAGGCCTACGACGACGCCGAGCGCATCCTGCGCGGCCACCTCTTGCCCAGCCAGCTGCGCGACGTGTCATGGATACAGGAGCCGTCGAGTCCGGCGGATGGAGACGGGCGCTGCGACGTGGCCCAGCGCCACTGGGGGGCTTATGGATTCCCCGCGCCTTATGGGCACCGCCCGGTCGAGGCGTCTCGCATCTCGTTCAACATGGATGTCGTGGGCGGCGCCGTGGCGTCGCTCTGCGAGGCCTATCGCGATGCGACCCGGCACGACGCGGCGGGTCACTGGGTCAACCTGCTGTTCGACCACCGGACCGAGGCAATCGAGGTCGAGTCGCCCTATCCCGGCGGCGTGCTCGGCGTCACCCTCAAGCGGCCCGGACCGCTCTTCGTGCGCGTGCCTGCTTGGGCGGACCTGGACGGCGTGGCAGTGCGGGGCGCAACCGCCACGCGGCCGCGCACGGGGCGACATTTGGTCGTGGCCCAGCCGCCCGTCGGTCAGCGCATCACTTTCGCGCTTGATCCGCCGGCCAGCGAGATCGTCCTGCGGCACCGCACGCGTGACATTCGGGTCCGCCTGCGCGGCGACGCGGTCGAGGCAATGGAAAACTTCGGCCAGGACCTGACCTTCTTCGACCCGATGTCCTAGGCGCGCCGGCCCGTATCGCGGAACTCGCGCACGATGTGGCGTCGCCGCGCGCGCATGGCCAGGTCGAGGTTTGGGGCCCCTGGGTCGGCGGCGAACACCGCGATGACGTCGCGCATGCCGCGCACCGACACCGCTGAAACGCCCTGCCCCTCCGCCCACGCCGCAACCGCCTCGAGCGCGGAAATTTGCGGCTCGCGCGCCAATCGCCTCGCGAACTCGACTTTGGGGTCGCGGCCCGTTTCCACGGTTTGGCGCGCGTGCGCCGTGCGTCCGTCGCGCGCCATCAGGAACCGCCTTGCGAATCGAATAGAGAAAGTGACCGACCGCCCTCGTGTTGGGAGATACTGCTATATATGGGTGTTTCTGTCAAAGAAGCAAATATTATTAGGAAATGGTATCATTCACGCCATCATGAACCGAGATTCGCACGGCAGCGATATCCCCAGGCCCGGGCGCAGCGAGCTCGCCCGCCGGCTGCGGGCGTATATGGGCTACGCCGACCGCACGCTGGATGAGGTGGCGGCGGCGCTGCAGTCAGCCGGCGTCAGCGTGAGCCCGAGCACGGTTAATCGCTGGGCGCGGGGCCAGGGGGCGCCGAGCGTCTTCGCCGCGCGTGAGCTTGGTCGGCTCGTCGAGCAGGCGGGCCTGGCCCCTGAGGGCGGCGGAACGGCCTGGCTGCTGGGAGACGCGCCCGTCGTCACCGCTTCCAGCCCGGCGCTCGACCGGGCCGTGGGCGCCTGGCACTTCCGCGCCGCGGATGCCGCGCTGGCGGATGCGTTGGCCGAACGCGGCATTCCCGCCGGCTACCGAGCGCCGCTGGCCGAGCTTCTTGGCCGCCTGCTTGAGGAACTGGGCAACGAACCCGACGCCGCACCGACTGGCGATGCGTCAGCCCCGACCGACCCGCCGGCCGATGGTGGCGCATCGCGCGGCTCGCTAGAATAGTCAGCGGGCTGGCCCCGCCAGGCGGAAGTGGCTCAGTGGTAGAGCATCTCCTTGCCAAGGAGAAGGTCACGGGTTCGAATCCCGTCTTCCGCTCCATCGACCTTTCCCAAACCTGTTGAGACCCCTCGGCCGAAGGGGTCCGGGTCATCCCCGCGTCATCGAGCGCAAACGCGCTGCCACTATCCGGCCAGCGCCGCCCCGGCGGGCCGGTGCGTGCTGGGTGAGACGCTTGGCGGTCCTGCTCTTGGTGCAATGCGAGGGTAGAGGCGACGTGGCGACCAAGGCGCTTCACTGTTCAGTGGGGAGGACCGTCGTCGAAGCACCGGAGACTGGGATGGGCAAGATCACGCCTGCGTGACCCTTCATCGACTGCGGAATCCGCTGGACCGCACTAACTCAAAGGTTTCAGGCACTCGTTGACTGCGGGGGGCGAGCCGAGCTGTCGAATCGTCCGTCCGCGGATCTCCGCCGATCGAGTGACCGTCAACGAAATCCTCGGCTGGGTCACGAACACTCCGTACACCATTTCGATTGGGCTGGTGGCCATTCTGCTTTACAACGAGTGCTCGAAGTCCGACTAGTCTGTGCCGCGCCTCGACGGCAGTCTGGAGCGAACAACTGGGCGATTGCGAATATCTGCAGGTCCAACAAAGGGTGCCCGACGGGCCTGAGATCGCTTGGCGGTACCGAGCACGGTTGAAACGCGCCCAGCGAGGAAAGCCGTGCGTGCTGGAGGCGGATACTCCTTTGCGACGAGCTTCAGGCAATCTCGGTGATCGCTGAGCGCTAGTCTTGGCCCATACGGATCGCCTGAACGCCCATTTTGGGTCGTTCGGGCAGGCGATATCGGGCCTGGCAAACCCACCACACCATAATTGGATGCGTTTCGCTCGCGGTCTACTGGTATCTGCCACAGCGCTGGCAGCGAAATCCTTGGTAAGGACGAGGTCCCCGGTTCAATTCCGGGTGTGGGCTCCAAGCGGTGTTTACAGGTTTGGGAGAGTTCGTTCGCCTCCTGAGGCGAGGCAGATGACCCTGACACACCGCTTGAAGACACCATAACTAGATACTTCTTAAGTGTCTTCGTCACACACTAAGTCGCTCCGTGCCATAGGCGGCCGACGCCAAATCCAAACTCTCTCCTGACTCGTGCTTCGTCCCAAAGGCCGCCCGCAGATGCGGCGCGCTACCGTCGCTCGGCTGCCGTGACGTGGTCAACCTGGCCCTGTCGTGGCGGCGAACGCTGGCCCCCGAGAGCAAGTTGCAGGCCACGCTCGGCACATACAAGCAGACGGTGCGTCTGGTCGTGCAATTCCTGACTGCAACGGGCATGCGGCGGGGCGAGGTGGCCGCGGTGCGCGGCGACGATCTGGACCTCGACGAAAGCCTGCTGCGCGTGATGGGCAAGGGCGGCCGCGAGCGACTGGTGCCGTTGGGCCGAAAGTAGGGCCAGGCGTTGGATCGCTATCTCCAGGGCCGGCCGGTGCATAAGGACGCCGAGGCTGCGGCGCTGTTTCTGGGGCGGGCTTGGCCGATCACGCCAAGCGGCGTGTATCAGATCGTGCGCAACCGGGCGCGCGAGGCCGGGACCCGCAACGTGCATCCCCACCAGCTGCGCCACTCCTTTGCCCACGCTTGGCTGGTGGCCGGCGGGCAAGAGACGGACCTCATGCGCGTGGCCGGCTGGCGCAGTCGCGCGATGGTGGGCCGCTATGCCGCCAGCGCCGCGTCGACGCGCGCCCGTGAAGCTCCCCGTTGCCTGTCACCCGGCGACCGGCTCTAGCCGCGCGACCAACGACGCGGGGATCTGATTCTGGCGGGGAGTCTTGGGTCGTCCGGCCGGTGCGCCATTCGCGGAGCCGCTCCGGTCACCGGCACTCACCAAGCGCATCGCGAAGGCACGGCGATGGGGGACGTGTGTCAATCAGGACAGCGTTCCGGTGACTCGCGGTTCACCGCGAAGGCGGCAGACCGCTCGCCGATGGCCGCCCCTGGACGTCGGTTGGGTCGACGAGGCGAATGCGCGCTCCCGCACTCGCCGGTGAAGTCCACGCCTCCACTCCCGACGAAGCTACGGGCCCGAATGCCACATGCCACCGTTCGACCAGGCGGTTCGGAACGGGCAAGAGATGGCTCCAGCCCGGCTGGACGTTGCGGGTTCGAGCCCCGTCTCCTTTCCTCACAGAAGTGGATCGGCGAAATTCGCCACCGAAGAGTACAGATTCCTGGATTACGTGCACCCGTGACAACGGTCAGACTCTTGCAAGCCGACGGTGCATTTGCCCTCACGACTCGTGATGTCACGAGGAGTCCGCACCGGCCAAGGAGCTTGATGTCGGCCGAAGACGACCGCCCAATACACGTAGATCCGAAGGAAATGGCGCTGCGCGGGCGAATCGGAGCGTTTCGCTTGCATGCCGCCCATGACCCCCGCATGACGACAGCCCATGCCCGTGCTGTCTTTCTCGCGCGCTTCGAAGCGGAGGTCGATCCCGACGGCGTGCTGGATCCATGCGAGCGCCAACGTCGGGCACTGGCAGCACGCCGTGTCTACTTTGCCCGGCTAGCGCTGCGGTCGGCCCAAGCGCGGCGTCGCCGAAAAAAGCCTCGATCCCGCGATGACATCAAGTGATCGGCAGACGCGAACCGATTTCGCAGGCCGCACTGAGCACAGCCCTGAGCAGCCGCACCCGCTGCGCTTTGGAGCCATTGCGCAGGCAGGCGCGTTGCTGACACTTGTTGGGGAGGCCAAGCGGATCGGCTCGCCGGAGGTCCCGGGCGGAGCCGCTGCGCCCCAAGGTCTGCCGTCTCGCAGCGAACTGCGAAGTGCCCAGACCATCCGGACTTCCGGATCACCCGTGCCCACAAGATTTGCGGAATCCTGGATTGGCGGACATCGCACCAGCACGGATCGTAGGACGGTGCCTAGACTGCACCAGATACCCATACCGGCGCATCCGCATGGCTCGCTCGAACCGCTGCGATCGCCCCATGTGCGGCGCTCCGCCCCCTCAGCTGAGGCCGGAACTCCCCACTGGGGCGCGGGACCCCGCTAGCTTGACGCCAGCCCGGCGACGGAGCAACGCCGTGGATCACGGGCTGCGACTTCTCACCGTCAAGCAGGTCGCCGACCCTTGGCAGCTCCATGAGGGACGCGTCCGCCGCATGTGCCATGCCGGGCTGATTCGACATATCCGCATCGGTCGCTGGATCCGCATCCCGAGCCACACGCTGCAAGAAGACCTGCATGCGCTGCTCGGTGACGGGCAGCCGGGGTCGACGAGCCGCCCTGCCGACACGTGGAACGCATGACCGGTGGGGCGCATGCGCCCGCTCGGCAACCGCCGCTGGGACGTCTCGGCGCACCTCAGCGGCGGCACACGCCGCCGGATTAAAAGTCCATCCCGACGGAGCTTTCCCGGCATCTTCCAGCGGCTGCCAACGCTTCCGACTCCTGTAGTCCGCGATTCCGAATGCCTCCCAACGGGTGCCAGCGCGACCGAGAATGGGGCCAAGTGTTGGCAGGACGGAGCAAATGGAGCCGAAAGTAGCGGGTGCGGTCCGGCGGGCTTGCACACCCTGTGTCGGTCGTTTCGGGCCCCGGCCGGTCGGCCCCCGGGACGATACCTAGCCGGTGCGGGGGACCCGACTGCGCGACACGTCCCACGCGGACGTACCTAGCTCGGCAGGGCACGGCCGGGCACACGCAGCAGCCCCGCGCATTCCACGGTCGCTTGACTGCCGGCCGGAGGAGGCCCTCCGATGCTGGGTATTCCTTAGGCTCACGACTTACCGCCGCATGCGGCTGTTGACCACGACCGGGCAACGCTTCGCGTCGAGGGCGCGGCCGCGACGAACATTGCGGCTTGGTCCTTGGTCCTGGCCTGGTGTCGGCGCCGGGCGACAGATAATACGAAGCCCACCCTGACCGGCTTCGCGCTGGCCTAGGGCTTGGCTTTGGGGCCCGGTGGGCTCGAGGGGCGTGTCAGCGGGCGCCTCACGACGACTTTGGCCACGTGTGGCGGTGGCCACACGATCGCGCCACCCGTCCTGATATAGCAGAACGCTCCTCACCGTTGTAGCAAAAGTACCCTCACGCATAGGGCAAATGAACCCTCATCATAGGGCAAATGAACCCTAGTCGAAGGTTCGTTTGCCTGTACGAATAAGGAGACAAATGCCCTATCCCAAATGTGATGTTAAGCACTTGTGGGCGATATGGCATCTATTGCATCCTATGGGCATATCTAGATCACCGGCTGGCGGGCGGGCCATGGGCGGCAAACACTCGTGCAATATCCCGATTGGTGGGTCGGTCACGCGTCCGGGCAGTGACGGAGGCTGCCGGGCAGCCCACGCGCGGTGGGCTGGCTGGCGAGGGCGGCACCCGTGAACGGTGGCCCGGCAATTCAGGGCCGATGGATCGGCGGCGTGGACGTGGAGAGCCGGCGGAGGCGTCCTGTGCCGCGATGTGCGCGGCTGCTGACATCAGGGACCGCGCGTGACCTCACCTGCCTGCGACCCGTGGCGCGGCGGTCCGGTAGCGTCGCATGAGGTCCCTGGCAGCGGTCATCGCCGGGGTGCGACGCCGGGGGCGGGTGCTGCGGGTGACCGCGGCGGCGCTGGCGGCGCTGGGCCTGCTGAGCGTGGCGGTCATCGGCGGCGAGGAGCCGGTGGGGGCGCAGGAGGCGGAGAGCGCGGGGGTCGGGATCAGCCTCGACGGCCTGAGCAACTATCCCACGCACCTGACCGTGGACGGCTTCATGGTGGGGCTGACCAATCTCACCGCGACCGAGGAGTACCAGGTCACGGTGTCGAGCGACAGCGACAACCTGGGGATCGGCGGGTGCGGCACGGCGACGCAGACGGAGACGGTGACGGGGGTGAAGGACCGGGAGCTGCGGTTCGTGGTGTACGCCTGCGCGGTGGGCGAGGCGACGGTGACGGCGGAGGTGCGGCGGACGGGGGCCAGCAGCGCCGAGGCGTCGATCAGCCGGCGGTTGATGGTGGAAGCGATCCCCGAGAATGCGATTGGGGCCAGGGGGGAGAGGGTGCCGGCGGCGGCGGCGGGAGCGGTGCCGAAGGCAGGCACCCCTGGGAGCGTGCCGAATACGTACTTCAGCCATAAGTATTTGACCTCGGTGCGCGCGAACTGGGAGGAGCCGAGCGACGGGGGGACGGACCTGACGGGCTTCGGGCTGCTGTTCTGGCGGGAATCGGATGGGCATCCCGGCTATGCGAACCCGCTGGTGAAGGGGAAGGACGCGCGGGACCATCTGTTTGAGAATCTGCAGCGCGACACGACCTACCGGTTCCAGATACACGCCTGCAACGAGTCGGACAGCTGCGGGTATTGGACCGTGCCAGAGGTAACGGTGAAAACCGCCGGGCCACCGAAAAAGCCGCATACGATCAGCGTGGTGGACAAGGAAGCGACCTCGGCGCGGGTCAAGTGGAGCCCCGAGGCGGACACCGGAGGACCGGACATGGTTCTCTCGGGCTTCGGCATCCGATGGCGGGAGAGAGGTCACTCTTGGCCGACCCACGCCCAGGCAACGCCCGGCCCAAGGGCGCGGCGCTACACCATGACCGGGCTGACAAAAAACACGATCTATCAGGTCAGCCTCCAGTCCTGCAACGGCGACAACAGCTGCTCGGCGTGGACCAGCCCACTCGAGTTTCGTACGCCCGACATGCTCCCAGCGCCGCCGGTGCCGACGAACCTGGCGGCGGGGACGGCGACGCGAACCAGCGTCCCACTGAGCTGGAGTGCCGTGGCAAATGCGACGAAATATCGGGTGGAATACCGGGTCAGCGGGACGACGGCCTGGACGACCGACGACGAGACGCTGACGACTCTGATGCACACCGTGGACGAGCTGTCGTGCGGGACGGCCTATGAGTTCGGCGTCAGCGCCTTCGGTGACGGCACGACGCACTTGGCGCAGTGGAGCGCGCCGGCCACCACCTCGTCGACCACCGGCGCTTGCGTGCCGGGGCAAGTGACGGGGAGCATCTCGGCCGATCCCACGACCATCGACCCGGGAGGCTTCAGTGCGTTGTCGTGGACAACCACGAATGCGACCAGCGTGAGTATTGACCAGGGGATCGGCCCGGTGAGGGCCAATGTCGCGGGCAACCGCAGAGTCGAGCCCTCCAGCCGAACAACCTACACGCTGACTGCCACCGGTGAGGGTGGACCGATCACGCGCAGTGTCACGGTCAACGTCCGGCCCGAGCAACTGACGCTACTCGGCGTCGACTCTGGCAATGGCGAACTTACTCTCCGCTGGGAAGGCGTCGGCAGCGCCGCCAACAGCCAAGCCACCACCCGCTCCACCACGCGCTCCATCACGGGGCTTCCATTGGCGCAGGTCCAGGTCCAGATCCTAGCTCCGGATGCAAGTTGGCCGCGCGACGACGATTACGAGGCCGGTGCCGTTCGTCCTGTGACTGACACCGCATATACGTTCCTCAATCTCGATAACGGCACGACGTATGACCTGAGAGGCCGTCGCCTATTCGACGGCCGAATCGCCGGCGCCTGGTCGGTCGAAATCCAAGGCACAGCGGGGAGATCCAAGCTCGCGTCGCCCGAAGTGGCCGCTAGGCCCCTGCCCGATTGGGAGATTCGCCTCGAATGGAATAGCGTGCCTAACGCTAACACCTATTTGATCAAGAGAGTCATCGGAAGTCAAACATTTGCCTTTAAATCGGTCCCATCGACATCTCCACTGCTTTTGCCGATCCAATTAGATCAAGAGTTAATTGAATTTGGATCTTCTAGTATCACCTATGCTATCACGGCGTTGGATAGTGACGATAACTATCGGCCCAGCGACCCTGCCAATTTTACCTTCGCCGAGAATCTGATCGCCAGAATCAATGGCGCCAAGAGAAATTCGGGAGGTGAACCCGTCGCGGAGCTTAAATGGCGAAGAATTGACGGCGCAACCTCCTACACGATCCACTACCGCAAACTCCCGGGCGATCACAGGGTCTTGGGCTGGATGCCCCCCTCACCATACCTCCGCGAGGCAAGCGAAGGATCGCCGTGGATGTCGGTCGAGGTGACAGCCTCTCAGCAGCAGCCCCTCCATTATACGCATGCAATCGGCCCGCTTGAGGCCAAAACATCTATGGCGTTTATCTCACCTTCACTAAGGGATCCAATCATCCCGGGATTTCTGTCACTGAAGTTTACGTATGGGTATCGGATGGTTCTGTGGAAAATGGCGAACGCATCGCGACCTTTCCGCTCACAGAAAGGCTGACGGGAAGCCCGAAGACGTACGAGTACCGGGTTTGCTTCAATTTATTCGACGAAACAGACCTGCCGCCCTATCAGAGTGTGACAGCAGAGACCATCGCGACTCTCAAGGATCGCTGGACGGATATGGCGGACCAGGCCCTTGGTCAATGGCAAAATGCTACTGACAGCCTAGTCGTTATGAAGCGCAATACAGATGACTGTGCGGATTATACACTGGCGATAAAGGCGATTAAGGAATATGAGGAGGCTGAGGGATTCGAGCACAACTTGTTTGGCGGACCTATAAGCAGAGATGTCCTGATAGCGTTCTTGGAGATGATAAGAGTATATACCGACATCGAAACTAGCTATTATATCTACCCGGAAATTGAAAGAGGATATAATGAGCTAAACGAAGTCATAGTAGTTAATTTTTCAAACCCTGTGATCAATAAGTTTATACCGCAAGCGGTATTTTCGAATGTTACAAATGACATTGGCTTAGCGGACTGCCTATTTGCGGCGGGTTACAAGCCGAGCTCTGGTCGGGCCATTGGGTGTGTGAAACCGCGTGGTGAGTTTCATGAAGAAGGTCGGCCGATTGATATTATGATGTCGAGCTGGCAATATTCAATCCCGCCGTCGGTCACGGCTGGAGTCAGATTTAATTCATGTTTAGATGAAAGCATGGATATGTATGAGAATTACACAATCCTCGTACACGAAGCTGGGCACGTCCTGGGGATCGGCGGTGGTGGCGAGGTACCGGCTGACTGGGACGAGAGGTACGTCAAGCATCACTCGACGATTGGCGAGTCGGTGATGAGCTATAAGGGTCGTAATCTGCGGACGACAGGAGATCTTACGTTGACGTCGATTCGCGCGTGTGCACCGTATCCTTTCGATGTGATGGTAGTCTATGCGCTGTATCAGCAGTGATGCGGCGGCTAGAATGATGATTCTATGGTGATCAGGATGATCAGATTGTTGTCGAGAAGGATCGGGTGGCTGCAAGGCCGGTGGTGGGCAATGTCCGGGTTAGCAGCGCTGGTTATAGGTGCGGTATATGTCATTGTGATGGGTTGGCAGCCGCTGTCAGAGCTCGTCCAAGGGCAAGAACCACGTACAGTGGCCTCGGCAGCGACGTGCCCCTGGGACCCGAAGTCACTAGGCTATTACTGCGAGCCACCGCCGTGCTTTGTGGATCCGGATCCAGGGGATGACGCTTCGGTGGTTGGTTGGCAGCCGGCAATAGGCGGCCGGCGGGCATATTTCGTATATCGAACTGATGACGCACCCGTGTCGTTTGAGCAACCGAGAATAGCTGTTGGTGGTACAGAAAAAGGTACGAATATCCTGCCCAGCATGGCACCCAAGAGAATTTGGCCCCGGTATTATGTTCAATGGCGACCTGGATCGTCCGAAATTGTGTTTGCAGAATATCACGATGCGGAGCACGTGGGTTTGATGAGGTATGTCGGCTTGAGGTCATTCGATACGGTTGGTTGGTCGTTGCGTACGCTTGCTTCGCGCGGAAGGTCGCATCGTGGCGACAGTTACAACTATGGTATTCACGCAGATATCTCGCCAGACGGTCAATATATCGTCTATACGTCGTGCGACTACCAGGACGATAGCCCGCTCCGGGCTTTGGTCGGTGCATCGGCGGCTAAAGATAGCCGCGAATACCAAGGTCACTATTATGGGATCTCGGTACTGGAGCTTGACGATCCGGGAGTCATTAAGCGGCTTACGACGGATGACTTGAGCGATTTCTTTCCGATGTGGGCGCCTGACGGGGAATCGATTGCGTTTGTGTCAGATGGCAGTGTTCCGGCCGACAGACATGGTTACGATCGAAGCCGCGTTATGCGCGCCCTTGTTCGTTTTCCGGGGGTTGGCGATGTTTGGGTTGGCGACGTAGGGGTGATAACCGGGATTCGGGCCGATGCCCTGATTCGTGACGACGATCCCGATGGCTTTATATACAACCCGTGGTTGGCTCGGTACCCACCAAGATGGTCGCCCGACGGCAGGCGGATCGCCTTTGTGCTGGCGGAATATTTGGAGTCGAGGTATAGGTATCTTGATGAAAAGATTCCGTGGCGGTTGGGGTCAAAGCTTCATTGGACGTGGGCCGTCTATACCATGAAAGCTGGCGGCGGGGACGTGCGCCGGATATCGGGGGCGCTCAGCGGGATCTCATGGTCGCCCGATGGCGAACGGCTCGCGCTGGTGCGCGTTGTGGGCGAGGATGCCGCCCTGGTCACCATGGCGCCCAATGGGTCTGACCTGGAGGTCATTACCTGGCTGACGGATGTCGACGTCCTGGGCGAGAATGGCCGGGAAGCCGCGCCGCTGATCCCCCGGATAGACCCTATCTCGTGGTCGCCGGACGGGAGCCGCATCCTGTTTCGGTGTGGCGACCGACTGTGTGTCGTGACCCTCGACGGCCAGCGTGTCGAAGCGTGGCCGCTGGATTCGGTTGACGAAGGGGGGCAGTTCCAAGCGGCATGGTCGCCTGACGGCTCGCGGATTGCCGTGTACGGGGAGTTCGACTGGAGGTTGCGTGAGCCCGACCGGCGGACTGAGCGGCAGATCAGCGTTGGCGGGTGGTCGCGCAGCGACGACCGGGCGTATCGGATTGTGCTGTTCACGATGGCCCCGGACGGCAGCGATGTCCGATTCTTGCTGGGGCGAAACGGCGATGGCGATCTGGACCTCGTGGGCGTCAGCGGACCGGATGGTACACGGGATGTCCGGGTGTGCGCGGCGGGCAGGGTCGTGGCGGACCCGGACGCCCACCCGGAACTGGTGCGGGACTGCGAGACGCTGCTGGGGCTGCGGGACGCGCTCACGGGCTCCGCCGAACTGGACTGGTTCGGCGGACGTGACCTCAGCGCCTGGCGCGGGGTGGCCGTGGGCGGGCGGCCGCCGCGCGTCCGGGAGTTGCATCTCGGCGGGAATGCGATCTACGGGCAGATCCCACCCGAGATAGGCGACCTATCGGGGCTCACGCGCCTGGGGCTTGCCTACACCGGCCTCCGCGGCAGCATCCCGGCGGAGTTAGGCCGGTTGAGCAACCTGACCAGCTTGAACCTCCCGGGCAGTAGGCTGACCGGCGAGATTCCGGCGGAGCTGGGTGGGCTGACCAACCTGATCCGTCTGAACCTCAGTAACAATCGCCTGGAGGGAGCGATCCCGGCGGAGCTGAGCCAGTTGGCCAACCTGGAGGAGCTATACCTCAGGGGCAATCAGCTGAGCGGCTGCATCCCGGCGGCATTGCAGCGGGTGCCCAAGAACGACCTCGGCAGCCTCGGGCTGCCGAATTGCGAGCCACGGTGATGCACCGCCTCCGCTGGCCGAAACGCCCAGCAATCACAGCCACCGCGCATCGTGCCCGGCGGTGGTGGACGGCGGCTGCAATTCGGTCCACGGTGCTAGGCGTGGTGCTGCTGCTTGTGGCGGCGATTGCAGCCAGCACCGGTCGCGAAGGGACGGATTTTGGGCCGGCGACCCGAGTGACATCTGAAGACTCGCCGGCAGCGGTTGCAGTCGATACTCGCTCGGCTGCTCTCTCGAACGATCCCGTCGCAACCCGCGAGCGCACCGTAGCCAGAGATCCAGCCGACAGTCGCTCCGGCAGAGAGATGTTCGCTACCCCGGTTTCCGCGACGACGGTGGAGGATCTGCTTGAGGCGGGCATGGCACTAGCGGGCGCCTCACCGGTGCACCTGGCGATCCGTGGCACGGCGGGGGCGGATACGGCGCGCTGCGCGTGGCGGGGGATCGCCCGCACGGCCACGCAGCGGGAGGACGCGATCCGCGCCTGGCTGCAGCTGCAGGACGGCGACCCGCTCCCGTCTGTGCGGGATCTTGAGGTCCTGTTCACAGCTACGTTTGATGGCCTCAACCCGAAGTACCGGGAGACGGTGAAGTCGAACTTCCTGGCGATCGCGCGGGGCGGGCTGTCGGAGGAGTACCTGTTCGTGACGTGCTTCGCGGACTACACGGTGAGTTCGTACCTGCTGGGCACAGGGACGACGCCGGGGACGGTGACGGTGGCCTACGACCGGCGGGATGAGGCGCGCTCATATGAGTTGTACCGGCGGGAGCACGAGGCGGGGACGTTTGGCAGCGATCCGTTGCAAGCCCGAGGTGACTACGAAGCGTCGCTGCAAGACATCGTGGTGGCGGCGGAGGAGGCGCTGGCGGCGGAGCTCGGCGGCCAGGAGCGGATCGTGTTCCTGGCGCCGATGGGGGCGCACCACGCGATCGCGTTCGAGGCCTGGCAGGCGGTGGCGCACTGGGACGTGGAGACCGTCGACGGCACAGTCAACGCGGTGCGGGTGGGGGCGCCCGAGGGCGATCCGGAGCACACGCAGACGCTGGCCTAGGTGCGCGGCTTTGGGGCCCGGTGGGCTCAAGGGGCGTGTCAGCGGGCGCCTCGCGATGACTCTAGCCACGTGTGGCGGTGGCCACACGATCGCGCCACCCGTCCTGATATAGCAGAACGCTCCTCACCGTCGTAGCAAAAGTACCCTCACGCATAGGGCAAACGTCCCCTCATCATAGGGCAAATGAACCCGAGTCGAAGGTTCGTTTGCCTGTACGAATAAGGAGACAAATGCCCTATCCCAAATGTGATGTTAAGCACTTGTGGGCGATATGGTATCTATTGCATCCTATGGGCATATCTAGATCACCGGCTGGCGGGCAGGCCATGGGCGGCAAACACTCGTGCAATATCCCGATTGGTGGGTCGGTCACGCGTCCGGGCAGTGACGGAGGCTGCCGGCCAGCCCACGCGCGGTGGGCTGGCCGGCGAGGGCGGCACCCGTGAACGGTGGCCAGGCAATTCAGGGCCGATGGAGCGGCGGCGTGGGCGTGGAGAGCCGGCGGAGGCGTCCTGTGCCGCGATGTGCGCGGCTGCTGACATCAGGGACCGCGCGTGACCTCACCTGCCTGCGACCCGTGGCGCGGCGGTCCGGTAGCGTCGCATGAGGTCCCTGGCAGCGGTCATCGCCGGGGTGCGACGCCGGGGGCGGGTGCTGCGGGTCACCGGGGCGGCGCTGGCGGCGCTGGGCCTGCTGAGCGTCGCAATCTTCGTCGGCGAGACACCGGTGGGGGCGCAAGAGGAGGAGAACTCGGGGATCGGGATCTCCCTCGACGGCCTGAGCGACTATCCCACGCACCTGACCGTGGACGGCTTCATGGTGGAGCTGACCAATCTCACCGCGACCGAGGAATACCAGGTCACGGTGTCGAGCGACAGCGACAACCTGGGGATCGGCGGGTGCGGCACGGCGTCGCAGACGGAGACGGTGACGGGGGTGAAGGATCGGGAGCTGCGGTTCGTGGTGTACGCCTGTGCGGTGGGCGAGGCGACGGTGACGGCGGAGGTGCGGCGGACGGGAGCCAGCAGTCCCGAGGCGTCGATCAGCCAGGAGCTCATGGTGGAGGCGCTGCCCGAGATTGTGATTGGGCCAACGGGAGAGAGGATTCGGACAACGACGACGACGCGGGGGGGGCGGCAGGCAGTGCCGAAGGCGGGCACCCCCGGGATCGTGCCGGACATCAGATTCGACAGGAAGACGGCGACCTCGGTGCGCGTGCGGTGGGGCCAGCCGAGCGACGGGGGGATACCGGGGATGCCGCTGACGGGCTTCGGGCTGAAGTTCTGGAAGGAGGGGACACAGGAGCCGGGGTATGACCCTGAAGACGTGGACGTGGTCGGCCCCACGCCCACGCCGTCGGAGTACACCTATACGGGGATGGAGCGCGGCGCGACGTACAACTTCCGCATCCACGCCTGCAACGGGGAGGACAGCTGCGGGTATTGGACCCACCCGCCCAAGAAGGTTGGTGTCCCACTAATGCCACACACGATCAGTGTGGAAGAGAAAAAGGGAACCTCGGCGCGGGTCAAGTGGAGCCCCGAGGCCGACACCGGGGGCGTGGCTCTCACGGGCTTCGCCATTCGCTGGCGGGTCAAGGACACGAGCTGGCCGACGCAGCCCCAAGCGCCGAATGTCCCCCACGGCGACCGGCGCTACACCATGAGCCCGCTGACAGCCAACACGACCTATCAAGTCAGCCTCCAGTCCTGCAACGCCAGGGACAGCTGCTCGCCGTGGACCGAGCCACTTGAATTCGGGAGCCTGACACACGACCCCCAACCTCCTTTTGAACCTACCGCCGCACCGACCGCCGCACCGCCGATGCCGGTCAATCCCCAGCCTCCTTCCGTCTCACCAGCGTGCGAGCTGGCACCTGGTAGCGTGCCAGGCGCGCCTGCTCCCCCATCGGGCACCGTGCTTGACACACCAACAAATCTGGCCGTCGAGCCAATGCTTAACCGAAAGGCCCTACTCACGTGGGCAAACGTCCAGTATGCAGAAGGTTATGTTATTGAGGCGCGTCGACGCATTGTAGATCCCATTACAGGTCCGAGGTGGACTGATTGGCAATCCCCAAGTCATCCTCCAGGCACTTCAGGCAGTACCACTGAGCCGGACAACTGCTACACCATTATCCTTAATAACATACTTCGAACAAACACAAGATCATATGGCGTCAAGGATTCCCCGGCATTCAGCCTGCGAGTAGTCGCTAAGGCTGGCAGAGCCCAAGATTCACCAGCCTCCGAGGTTATCGTGGTAGATAATATCATCACGGTAGCCAATGGTCACATTCCATCACAGAGTCCTGGAGGCCCAGAGCCTCAAGGGCAAGTTGAACTTACGTGGAAATCAGTTCCCGTGTTGCTCTCAGGAGATAACTACTCCGGTGGAGACACCTTCTTTAGATATCGGCGGGCGCAGGGGAATCATGACAGCGACAAGTGGGTACCGGGGTCGTATGATGCGGCCAAAACCGAGATCGCCAACGACAACACCATCCAGCCTTTGGATCACGGCAAGCTTTATGGCGTTCAGTTGATCTATGTGAAGGATGGTAAACCGAGTGTCTTTTCGGCCGAAGAATCCTATGTTTGGTCGTGGGACGAGGCCGCACGGGGTGGGCAGCGAGTGGCTGGACTTCCAGTTCAACAGACATTGCCTCCTGACAATACGTATCACTATCGTGTGTGCGAGGAAACATTTGATATTGAAGGAGACATCAGAAAGATGCAGTGGTTAGCGTTGATCAAGGATGTGGCCGATAAGTGGGAGGCGGCAACGAATAACCTTGTACACGCAGAAGAGGAAGCAGGTGACTGTACAGAGTATTCTGTCGTAATCGGCGACGTGGTGAAGGAGATTGCTCGGGCGAAGAATGCTCTTCCAAGTATTGATAAGGGTAAATTGACCACCCATATCAAAGCCTTTCTTGGAATGGCTAGGTATCAGCTCGTTGTTTTGCCTAATGATCTGGATGAAGCGGCGGCTCTGGCTATATCACGAAATCTGGCTATAGAAACACGCAAGATGGATAGGAATGCCAGCGAGATTATATTGTTTGATGATCAGCCGGATACTCCGTCGGCCAAAGTGGCGGCTGAAGTCTCCTTTAAGCAGATCGGACGGCTCATTGGATATTCGGAGTGCTGGGATCCGGCTCAACGCGGTGTTTCCGGTGAGAACAGGGCGCTTATGTGTGCAGTTACTGATTCTCGCGCTGATGGTAAACCAGGTAAGACGACTGATATCGTGATATATCGCTATGCTTACTCGGAGCCGCCGAACGTCAAATCCTTGGAGGTAGCACCGGCTAATCCGGTCTTGCATCCTTGCGTGACTGAACTGATTAGCACCTACGGCGGAGTCCTGCATGAATTTGGTCACGCGCTCGGGATTGGTGATGGTCATGAAGTCCGGTTAAAGGATATGGCGGTCATGGCAAGCGCCCAGCCGAACTGCGCACCATATCCGCTTGACCTGGTGGCAATCTATGCACTTTACCAGCATAGCTTACCGTGATGCGCCATCTTGTTAATCTGCTAATGGACGTTAAGATGGCGTCAGGCGCGATCGGGAGAAGCGTGTTGGTAGGCGTCGCGGTGTTGGGATATGTGGCGGCCTGCGGTCCCGATCGGGCCGTGGTGCCGGCGGAGGCGATTGGGACCTCCGAGAGGAGTTCCGAGGTGGGCGATAGACTCACGGTCACTCCCGCACCGACGGGCACACCCACACCGTTGGGTACTCCTACACCGTCGGGCACTCCTACACCTATCAGAACCACGCACAACACTGTGTTCCCATGCTGGAGCTCCTATAGGGCAGCGGAGCGGCTCATAGTGGAACAAGTTCAATGGATCTCTGATGGCGGTCAGATCGTCTTTAACGTATCCGGCAGGATCTACGGCGTCGCTCCAGATGGCACGAAGTTGCGGATGGTGGCCGACGCACGGCCGCCATTGGCGGACTGGTTGGTGGGGTACCGCGGGCAAGGAACAGGGACGCACTTTGACATCTCGACCGCCGAGCCGAGACTCGTGTATATCAGTTGTGAATTCGGATATCCGGAATCGACGGGCAACGAGATCGATGAATTCATACCCGAGATAGCTACAAGAAGCCTCGCGGGCGACGATCGTCGACAAGTGACCTTCAATCGAGAAGGTGGGTACTTTCCGTCGTGGTCGCCCGACGGTTCGCGCATTGCATTTCTCGACGACGGCCTGGACGACGGCCTGTATTCGATGGCCCCGGATGGATCCAGCCGCCTGGAACACGAGACGGGCCTGGACAAAGTATGGCTCGTGACGCCCCAGTGGTCGCCTGACGGAACTCGGATCGCGGTGGTAGGTGCGGCGACGCCATATAAGGGCGGACCGCTGACCATGGTCGTCGTCGGAGCGGATGGCGGCGCCCCCATGGTGCTGACGCAGACGTCAAGTGCGCCGTCGTGGTCGCCGGACGGTGAGCGCCTGGCGTTCGCGAGGCGTGATTGGGACAGTGGTGTCGCCGCGCTCTATACCATCGCGGCGGACGGGTCCGACCTCGAGCGCGTGACCACGATTGAGGAGTTGGGCGTTTGGTCTCCACCCTATGATCATCGCCTGCCCACCCTGTCGGGAGGGATCCGGATGGTGGAGTGGTCGCCGAGCGGCGAGCACATTGCGTATGCCTGCGGCCGGCATGTCTGCGTGGTCGACGTCCATGGGACGCCGGTGGGGCGGTCGCCACTGGCAGTGGGGGCGTATACCGCGAGTTGGTCACCGGATGGATCGCGACTCGCCGTCGGCAGGCTCGAAATGGCAGATCCCGACCCGGATCAAATCAATTCGCCATCGATTTACATAGACATGGTAGGCGTGGTGCTTTACACCATGGCGCCGGATGGTAGCGACGTGCGGCCCATGGTGCTCGACAACTGGGACGGCACATTTCGTGGTGCCCGCGTGCGGCGGTCGCCGGACTCGACTGACGTTGCCGGTTGTACGACCGGTGCAGCCGTGCCCGACCCGGCCGTCAACCCCGGACTGGTCAGTGACTGCGAGGTTTTGCTGGCGCTGCGCGATCGTCTTGCCGGCTCCATTGAGCTGAATTGGACCACCGACCGGCCCATCGACGAGTGGGACGGCGTGTGGGTCTACGGATCGCCGCCCCGCGTCACCAAACTGCACTTTCCACAACCGGGATTGTCGGGGGTCTTGCCAGCAGAGCTGGGGGAACTCTCGGAGCTTAGTTCTATTTGGTTGGCTGGGAATTACCTCCACGGCCCAATTCCGTCGGAACTGGGCAACCTCACCAACCTGACGAGGTTGGAACTTCAATTGAATTTATTGACGGGGGAAATCCCCGAGTCTCTGGCGCAGCTTTCCAACCTGGAGATTCTGAACGTGAGCAACAATTTTCTCTCTGGCCAAATCCCGAGGACGCTGGCGCAGCTTGCGAACTTGGAGGTTCTGATCTTGTCCAACAATCACCTCTCTGGCCAAATCCCGAGGACGCTGGCGCAGCTTGCGAACTTGGAGGTTCTGGACGTGTCCAACAATTACCTCTCTGGCCAAATCCCGAGGATGCTGGCGCAGCTTGCGAACTTGCAGGTTCTGGCCGTGTCCATCAATCGCCTCTCCGGTCAAATCCCCGAGGAGATCGCGCAACTCCGCAACTTGAAGGATGTGTATCTCTCCGAGAATGAATTCACCGGATGCCTTCCAAACATGTTGGTGTCGGATTATGAATTCTTTCGCCTCAAGGGCTTCAAGTTTTGCAAGAGGCAGGAATGAACTGCCAGACGAATGGCTTGGCACCTGTGGGTGGCCGAGTCCCGCCGACCCACGCTAGGACGGGCACCGCGGTCGCCGGTCGGTGGGCGCCATTCGTGCTGGCGATCGTGCTGGCATGCGCTGCAATATCGGGCTGCGTGAGCGGACCGGCAACCGATGGCGCCCAGCCCGCGCCGTCGAGCATTGAGTCGTCGCCCTTTGGAGAGCACGGCAATACCCGCGTCGATGAGCCTGCGACTGAGGTCCAAACCCACGGAGACGATGCCGGCGCAAGCGCGCCAAGCGCTTCCGCCAACCGTGCCGCGCAAGCACCCACCAACGGTGCGCCGCGCGTCGAAAGCGTAGCTAGCCAGCGTGGACCGCGCCGCGGGACCGCCGCGGCGTTCGCCGTGCACGATGTCCTGACGGTCGAGGAGTTGCTGGAGCAGGGGTTGTATGCGGCGGGCGTCTCGCCGGTGCACCTGGCGGTGCGGGGAACGGCGGGGGCGGACACGGTGCGCTGCGGGTGGCGGGGGATCGCGCGCACGGCGGCGCAGCGGGAGGGCGCGATTCGGTACTGGTTGCAGCTGGCGGCGGACGAGGCGATTCCAAGCGTCGCCTATTTGGAGGCGGTGTTTGCGGCAACCCTGAACACGCTCAACCCCGAGTACCGGGAGACGGCGAAGTCGAACTTCCGGGCGATCGCGCGGGGCGGGCTGTCGGAGGACTACCTGTTCCTGACGTGCTTCGCGGACTACGCGGTGAGCAACTACCTGCTGGGGGCGGGGCCGACGACGGTGACGGTGGCCTACGACCAGCGAGGCGAGGCGGCGTCGTACGAACTGTACCGGCGAGAGCACGAGGCGGGGACGTACGGCGACGACGCGTTGCAGACGCGGGGGGACTACGAAGCCTCGCTGCAAGAAATCGTGGTGGCGGCGGAGGAAGCGTTGGCGGCCGAGATCGGGGGCCGGGAGCGGATCGTGTTCCTGGCGCCCATGGGGGCGCATAACGCGATTGCGTTCGAGGCGTGGCAGGCGGTGGCGCACTGGGACGTGGAGACCGTCGACGGCACAGTCAACGCGGTGCGGGTGGGGGCGCCGAAAGGCGACGCGGAGCACACGCAGACGCTGGCGGACTTGGAGAGCCGGATCACCACGGCCGCAACAAGCGACGCGCACGCGACGACGCGGATCGGCAACGTGAGCGGCTTGCAGGGGTACTACCAGACCATCGGGGCCTACGGCGACATCACGCCGGACGACGGACAGACCACGACCTTCACGCCGGCGCAGCCGCCGGGGGCGCCGACCTGCACCAACGGCACGGCAGTGGCGACGCCCCACGACAATCGTGGACTGGTCCAAGACTGCGAGACGCTGCTGGCGGGCAAGGACGACCTGCGGGGCACAGCGACGCTGGACTGGGCCACGGGCACCGCTATCGGCGGCTGGGAGGGGATCGCCACCAGCGGCACGCCGAGCCGGGTGACGGGGCTCAACCTCTCCAGCAAGAGCCTGACGGGAACCATCCCGGCCGGTCTGGGGCGCCTCTTCGCGCTGACCACGCTGGATCTGAGCAGTAATCAGCTGACGGGGGATATCCCGGCGGAGCTGGGCTGGCTGACCAACCTGACGGAGCTGCGGCTCTCGGGCAACCAACTGACGGGTTGCATCCCAGTGGCGCTCAAGAACGTCGCCACCAACGATCTGAGCGCGCTCAGCCTGCTGTACTGCGCGCCGCCGGCACCGGGCAACCTCAGCGCGGGCCCGCCGAGTGGGACGAGCGTGGGGCTCAGCTGGGACGCGGTGGCCGACGCCGGCGCCTATCGGGTGGAGTACCGCGCGGGACCGGACGCCTGGACCACCGCCAGCGACACGATCACGACCACGACGCACACGGTGGACACGCTCCGATGCGGCACGGCGTACGACTTCCGGGTGAGCGCCCAGGGCGGCCGCGCGACCTACACGACGGCGTGGAGCGAGCCGTCGGCGACCGTGAGCACGACGACGAGCCCCTGCACGCCGCCGACGTTTGGCCCCCCGCCATCCTTCACGGTCACCGAGAACGCGAAAGTCGGCGATGCGGTGGGCACCGTGACGGCCACGGCGGCCTACGGCAACGCGCTGACGTATGCGATCACCGAGGGCAATGCCGGCAGCGAGTTTGCGATCGACGGCGCGAGCGGGCAGATCACGGTGGCGGGCGCCCTCGACTACGAGACCGCGTCCAGCTACACCTTGACGGTTGCCGCGCAGGAGGCGGAGGGCGGCACGGCGACGACGGCGGTGACGATTACGGTGACGGACTTTGTAATCGACTACGACGCGGATGGCGACGACGGGCTGATCGAGGTGGCGAACCTGGCGCAGTTGCACGCGATCCGCTGGGACCTGGACGGGGATGGGACGGCCACCGATCCGGGCTACGCGCAGGCGTTCCCGGACGCCATGCCCGGCATGGGCTGCCCGGCGACGGGCTGTATCGGCTATGAGCTGATGGCGGACCTGGACTTCGACACGGACGACGCCTACTGGAACGGCGGCTTGGGCTGGGAGCCGATCGGCAGCGAAGCCAGTCCCTTCGCCGCGGTGTTCGACGGCAACGGGCACACCATCGCCAACCTATTCATCGATCGCAGCGGCACGAACCGAGTCGGCCTCTTCGGCCGCACGCGCTGGCCGAGCACCATCCGCCGCGTGGGGCTGCCGGGAGTGGACGTGACGGGCGGCTACGACACCGGCAGCCTGGTGGGGTGGAACAGCGGACGGATCGAGGCGAGCTACGCCAGCGGGCGGGTGGCGTCGGCGCGCGCCGAGGTCGGCGGGCTGGTGGGCTGGAACGAGCGGGACGTGGCCGCCAGCTACGCCGCGGTCGACGTCACGGGCGGCGACTACGCGGGCGGCCTGGTGGGCGGGAACCACGGCGCGGTGACGGCGAGCTACGCCACGGGGGTGGTGACGGGCGGCGCCAAGACCGGCGGGCTGGCGGGGTGGAGCGACGGGCAAATCACGGCCAGCTACGCGACGGGCCGGGTCACCGCGACGTCGAGCGAGGTGGGGGGCCTGGTCGGGTCGAACCTGCAGAGCACGGTGACGGCGAGCTACTGGGACACGACGAGCAGCGGGCAGAGCGCCAGCGCCGCGGGCGTGGGCCAGACGACCGGCGCGCTGCAGATGCCCACCGGCTATGGCGGCATCTACGCGGAGTGGAACGTGGATGTCGACGGCGCGAGCGGCCCCGACGACCCATGGCACTTCGGCACCCCGAGCCAGTATCCGGTGCTCCAGGTGGACTTCAACGGCGACGGCACGGCGACGTGGCAGGAGTTCGGGGAGCAGCGCCCGGTGGTCGCGAACCGCCCGCCGGTGTTCGCGGAGGGCTCGACCACCACGCGCGCGGTGGCCGAGCACACGGCGGCCGGGGAGGACATCGGCGAGCCGGTGACGGCCACGGACCCCGACGCGGGCGACGTGGTGACCTATGCGCTGGGCGGCCGGGACGCGGTGAGCTTCGACCTCGTCAGGTCCACGGGACAGTTGCAGACCAATCTGGCGCTGGACTACGAGCTGCAAGCCGCGTACGAGGTGACCATCACGGCCAGCGACGACCGCGGCGGCAGCACGACCATCACGGTGATGATCCAGGTGGAGGACGTGGCCGACACGCCGGAGTTCGCGGAGCAGGAGTACCGGTTCACGGTGACCGAGGACGCCACCGTCGACACCGAGGTGGGGACGGTGACGGCCACGGCCGGCGGGGCCGAGGTGACCTATGCCATCCCCGCGGGCAACACCCGCGACGCCTTCGCCATCGAACCCGCGACCGGGGCGCTCAGCGTGGCGGCCCCGCTGGACTATCTGACCACCGAGGTCTATACGCTCACCGTCAGCGCCACCGCCGGGACGGCGACCGCGGACGTCCCGGTGACCGTGGCGGTGACGGGCGTGGACTGCGCCAACGGCACGGCGATCGACGATCCGCGGAGCCATGCGGCGCTGGTGGGGGACTGCCGCGTGCTGCTGGCGGCGCTGGAGATCCTCGAAGGCGACGACGGCATCGAGATTGAGGGCGGGGGCACGTTGAACTGGAGCGACCTGCGCGCGCTGGCGCAGTGGGAGGGCGTGACCACCGGCGGCACGCCGCGCCGGGTGACGGGGCTGGAGCTGCCGGACAAGAGCCTTGGGGGAGAGATCCCGTCCGGGCTGGGTAGCCTGACCGCGCTGACGACGCTGGATCTGAGCGCCAACCGGCTGACGGGGGCGGTGCCCGCCGAGCTGAGCGGCCTCACCGAGTTGCGCACGCTGCGTCTGAGCGGGAACCGCGTCAGCGGTTGCCTCCCCACGGATCTGCGCGCCCTGGTGGCGGCCATCGATGCGCGCGGCGGCGCGCAAGACCTGGCGCAGCTGGCGCTGGCCTACTGCGACGCGACCGCACCCCCCGCGCCGACCGGCCTGGCGGCCGCCGCGACCAGCGCCACGAGCATCACTCTGACGTGGGAGGGGGCCACGGACGCGGGGTCGCTCACCTATCACGTCGAGTACCGCGTCGCGGACTCCGACGATGCGTGGACGGCGGTCGTCCGGGACGAGCCCACCGCCGCGACCCAGGTGGTCGACGGCCTGACCTGCGGCGCCGAGTATGCGTTCCGGGTGAGCGCCTTCGGCGACGGCGTCGGCTCCCTGGCCGCCCAGGGCCCGTGGTCCGCGGCGCATCCGGCGGCGACCAACGGCTGCGCGCCGGTGTTCGACGCCGCCAGCTACGAGTTCCCGATCAGCGAGGGCGCGGCCGTCGGCACGCCGGTGGGCACGGTGACGGCCACGCCGGCCGGCGACGGTGCGCTGACCTACGCGATCACGCCGGACACCGCGGCCGGGCCGTTCGCGATCGACGGGAGCAGCGGCCAGCTGACGGTGGCGGCGACGCCGGCGGTGACGGTGGCGTTTGGGCAGGCGACGTACACGGCGACCGAGGGCGCGGTCGAGGGCGTGACGGTGACGCTGACGCTGAGCGCCGACCCGCAGCGCGACCTGACGATCCCGCTGACGGTGACGCCGCAGGGCGGGGCCGAGGCGGCGGACCATACCGGCGTGCCGGCCAACGTGAGCTTTGCGGCGGGCGAGACGTCGGCCAGCTTCACGGTGGTGGCGGTGGACGACGCGGTGGACGATGACGGGGAGGCCATCCAGCTGGGCTTCGGCGACCTGCCGGCCCAGGTGACGGCCGGCGCGCCGGCCACGACCACGCTCAGCCTGGCGGACAACGACGCCACCGCCGAGGCTCCGGATCCAGCCGTCTGGTCGGCCACGTTGACGGTGGCGACCTTCGACGACGTCTACCTGGGGTATCGGGACGTCGGGGACGCACCCGACGGCGTGCTCACCGACGCGGACTTCGAGTGGCAGGGCGAAACCTATACCGTGCTGGCGATCGTCTTCAATTCGTATACCGGGCTCGATGTCATCCTTGAAGCCTCGCGGCCGGGATCGCTGACCGAGCTGACGCTGCACCTGGACGATGTGGACTTGCCGGTGGCGGACGCGGAGGTCTACGGCGGGCCGCAGCTCATCTGGGCCGAGGTCAGCCTCGACTGGACCGCCGGCGATACGGTCACGGTCACGCTGACGGCGCCGGCCAGTGCCGGGAGCTAGCCCGACCACCTCCGGCACCCCAGGGCCGTCGCGGGCGATCGACACGCTTGGTGCTGGCGTCGTTGTCTGAGGATCGCTCGGGATCCCCGTGGCCCCGTCGGACCAAATCGACGGCGGTGGTTGATCGCGCAGCTCGCGTTTCACCGTGCCTTCCCGCCGTGGCGTTGACGCTCATTTGACGGAGGCGACCACCGGGGATCTTCGGCTACGATGCGGCGCTGGGGCAGCGGCGGCACGTGCCGGACATCGCCACCTTCCAGGCGCTGCGATTCTACCGGTGCAACGTCACGGCGGCGGACGGGACATTGTTCGCGCGCGTCACCCTCGGCCCGCTGTACCCGGCGAGCCCGACGCCCGCGCGGGGTGACTATCCCAAGTGCCTGGCCAGTTAGCCGCCATACATTTGGTCAGGCGGGGAAGGCTGCCCCACGAGCTGCGGCGCCCGCGATATAGGTGATGATCCGGATCGGATTATCTCGAAAGCAGGCCGTCTCACTCGTCATCCAGCAGCCCGTTGCGCACGGCCCACACCACCATTTCCTGCTTCGAGCCGACAGCCAGCTTGCTTTGAATGTTTTGGACGGCGTTGCGAATGGTCACGGGCTTGACGCCCCTGGCCTCCGCGATCTGGGCGTACGACATCCCCCGCGAGAACGACGTGAGGATCTCCCGCTCGCGCGGCGTCAGGCTGGCTGGGACCGTCGTGGCCGGCGGCGCCGCCGGCGCCGCCGGCGGCGCCGGCGCCGCCCCGCCGCGAATCGCCGCGAAGACCCGCCGGATGACGTTGGTGGGCACCCGCGCCTCCCCCGCGGCCACGTCCCGGACCGTGGTCAGGAACCGCTCCCCGTCAAACACCTTCTGCAGGTAGCCCGTAGCGCCGGCGGCGACCGCGTCGATCACCGCGTCTTCCTCGGTCGAGGCCGTCAGCATGAGCACCCGGGTATCGGGCGCAGCGGCCATGATCTCCCGACACGCCTCCACGCCATCTTTGTTTGGCATCATCACGTCCATCACGACGACATCGGGTGCCAGCTCGGCGGCGGCCGTCACCGCTTCCGCCCCGTCTCTGGCCTGCCCGACCACTTCGAAAGCTCCGGACCCCTCCAGGATCATCTGTAGACCGTCCCGCACGACCGAATGGTCGTCAGCGAGCAGGACCCGGATGCGCGGGGGCGTTGCTGGCACCCTAGGTCTCCGTTCGGTGGCGCGCCATGGGCATCACGCAGGTCACGCTCGCCCCCCCGGCCGCTCCTTGCGGCTCCACGACGAGACGCCCACCCAGCCGCTGGGCGTCCGCCCGCATGTTGGCGAACCCGTGGCCCCGTTCGGCGTAGTCGTCGGGGAGACCGATGCCGTCGTCCGACACCGACAACCTGAGACTGTCCTCTCCGAAGTCGAGCTCGACCAGCACCCTGCTCGCCTCCGCATGTCGAAAAGCGTTGGTGAGGGCGTTGTGGGCCATGGAGAACAGCAGGTTCCTTGCCTCCACCGAGAGGGGGGGCTCCACCCCGTTCTGGACCAGGTCCGCCCGCACCGAGGTTACCTGTGTGAATGTCGAGACGTGGGACTCCAGGGTCCTGCCCAGCTCCCTGCCGTCGAATATCCGCCCCACGTCTATGGGGTGTCTCAACTGCCAGATGGCGGTCTTCGACAGCTTGGAGGTCGCTTCCAGCCTCGTCCTGACCTCCTCGTTCGAGTCTCCGACAAGCTGCTTCACCGCGTCGATCCCCAGGCCGATCATGTACGCCGACTGCGCCGTCGTATCGTGAAGGGCTTGGGAGAGCCCGATGCGCTCCCTCTGCAGCTCTCGCTCCCTCGCCACCGCCTCCATCCTCCTGATCCGCTCCACCCTGGAGATCAGGTTGACGACACCCACCACCAGGTACATCCCGGCAACCCTGATGACCAGAATCTCTTCATCATTCGCTGCGAAGTCCACCCCGGGCTCGACCGCCAGGCAGAGCGCCGCGTAGACGACCGCCGTCATCGTGACCCAGACGAGAGCGAGCCTGACCGATCCGAAGACCACCGCGAACATGGCGAGGCATGGGTAATACCCCACGAAGAAGGGGGTCTCGAACCCGCGGTGCGCCGCAACGCCGGCGCTTAGCATCGCCAGGTCCAGGGCACTTAGCGCAAGCATCCACCGCCAGGACACCGTCCTTTCCGTGGTGAGCCGGTAGTGCAGGTATCCGTTGGTGGCGAGCAGCAGTATGGCAAGGGCTACATTCGGCGCATATACCACCTCGGCGACGTTGAGTGGGTACAGCCAGGCGAACGTGGAAAGAGCCCAGATGAACCAGCGTGCCCAGACATAAACCTTGGCCACGCGGCGCAATTCGCCCGGCTCCGGCAGGTCGAAGCTCCGCAGGAATGCTGAAAATCCGCAGGCCGCTGTACGCAATGCACTCAGGACTCGGCTCCATCAGATTGGATTCCGGCGGATCGCGGCTGGAATGAGATATGCCCCTCTCCCCGGGGCGATGGGCTCAGTCTCGAGTAGCCGACGGCCACCACTCTCACGAAGGCCAGGTTGAGCCTGAATGAGCTGAAGAACACCGCGAAGCAGGCCAGCATCGGGTCGTACAGCAGGTGGCTGACGTAGTGGCCGAAGCCGCCGCCCACCGCGGCGGCCCCCGATACCACCGCCGTGTCCACCGCGGACTGCGCGAAAATCAAGCGCCAGGTGATCGGCCTGCCCGACGCCAGCCGGTAGTGCAGGTAGCCGGTGAACGCGACCAGGGCGGGGAACAGCAGTGTATAGGCGGCATAGGCGGCCGCCCCCCAGCCGGGCGGTAGACCCATTGCACCAAGCACGTGGCGGCGAAGCACCAGTGGATCCAGACGAGCACGGTCGTCACGTATCGGAGACCGACCGGGTCGGTCCGGTCGATCATCCAGCCGCTGACCCGCACGGCGCTGGCGACGGTACTGATCAGCCGCGCGCGCCGGGTCCGGTGGATTGATTCAAACATCCCTTCTCCCGAATGCCTGTGAGGCAATGAGGCGCCAGAGTGGGTTCGAGGTGCGCTGCAGGGTGTGTCTCGGCACTAATCTAGCCACGTCGTGTCGTGGGTGCAAGAGCGCAAAATACCCCCTGACCTAGCAAAAGCACCTTCACTGACCTAGCAAAAGTACCCTCACCATAGGGGCAAATGTCTGGTCATGGGGCAGGGCGAGTGTGTTGATACACCCTCGTGACCATTTGCAGTAGCGCCGGATGGGTCGTTGGCTGGTCCCGACGGGGCCGCGTCTCGATCTGTGGCGCACACGGTAGGGGCATATGCCCCCTGTGCACAGGTTCATATGCCCCCTGTGCACAGGTTCATATGCCCCTGCTAATGGAGACATAAATACCCTATCTCAATGTGTTGTTAAGCACTTGTTAGCGGCACGGGCTATCAGGCACCCTATGGGGAGCTTTGTGTGGTCGGCTGGCAGTCGACTACGACTATTGAGCACCTCGTCCGCCTCCATCCATGGGGAGGAAATCCAATCCTCGACGGAAAAGAGACAGCGGTCGCTCCGGCCACTTCGGCCGCCGTGACGACTGCGCTTGAGGTCGCCTTGTCCGGCGCACTGCCCCCCCCGACGCGCGCGGGGGGGGGCTATAGCTGGAGTAGGTCCATACTGCGGCGCGTAGCCGCAATCGGCCCATGGCAGTGGGCTAGTCTCCGCCCGGCGAGATGGGCGGCCGTGGCGGTCGCCCTGTTCTGCACGGTAGTCATGGGCTTGCTGACCATCCCGGGTGCAGCCGCCCAAGCCGCGAACGACTACGACGGCGACAATGACGGCCTGATCGAGGTCGCCGACCTGGCGCAACTGAACGCCATCCGCTGGGACCTGGACGGCGACGGCGCGGTGGACGACTCGGCTAACGAAGCTAGTTACGCCGCCGCCTACCCCGACCCCGCTACAGGCATGGGTTGCCCTAGCACCGGCTGCATCGGCTACGAGCTTACGAGGAATCTGGACTTCAGCGGCAGCACCTGGGCCAGTGACCCAGGCTGGGTGCCCATCGGCATCCCCGATCCCGCTACCGCCTTCACTGCCACCTTCGACGGCAACGACAACTCTATCTCCAACCTGTACATCAACCGCACCGAAACCTCCGACTTTTGGAATGGCTTGTTCGCTTTCCTCGCCGCCGGCGCCGAGATTCGCAACCTGCAGCTGCTCCAGGTCAATGTGACGGGTTACGAAGTTACCGGTGGATTGGTGGGGAGTAACCGAGGCACCATCACCGGCAGCCAGGTCAGCGGCACTGTCTCGGGCCAGACAAATATCGGCGGGCTGGTCGGAGTGAACCAAGGCACCATCACCGCCAGCGGCGCCAGCGTCGTCACCTCGGGCCGAGTTCAAGTCGGTGGGCTGGCAGCCTCGAACTTCGCGGGCACCATCAGCAACAGCAACGCCACGGGAGCAGTCTCGGGCCAGGCATCTGTGGGCGGGCTGATCGGGCTGCAACAAACCGATGGCACCATCAGCGACAGCCACGCCACGGGCGACGTAACCGGTACGAACACGGGCAGCATGGATGCTGACCTGAGCGATCAGGTGGGCGGACTGGTGGGATCCAACGTCTCGGGCACCATCCGCACCAGCTACGCCACCGGCGACGTTTCTTCGGACTATGCAAGTGCCGGCGGGCTGGTGGGTAAGAACTCGGCGGCGGGCACGATAGACACCAGTCATGCGATGGGGGCGGTAGCTGGCAACTACGCCGTCGGTGGGCTGGTGGGGTTAAACGACGGCGGCACGATCCGGGCCAGCTACGCCACCGGCGACGTGGGGAAAGTGATCTCTGGGACATCGGTCTGTTGCTTTGGCGGCCTGGTTGGCTACAACGACGGCCGTATAGATGGCAGCTACGCCACTGGCAACACGGATAACGTGACCGGCGGCAACATCGGTGGATTAGTGGGATATAACGAGAACGCCGGCACCATCAGCGCCAGCCGCCATGAAACCGGCATGGTCTCGGGCTTTCAACGAATCGGCGGGCTGGTGGGGCAGAACCGCGGCACCATCCAGGACAGCACGGCCGGCGGCGCGGTCTCCGGCCAGGATCAAATCGGCGGGCTGGTGGGGCGGAACCATGCTGGCACCATCAGTCGCAGTGATGCCAGCGGGGCCGTCTCCGGCCAGCGATGGACCGGCGGACTGGTGGGGACGAACGCAGCCGGGGCCGACATTATCTCCAGCCATGCCGCGGGCAACGTGACCGGCACGGGTGCGAGCACGTCAATCGGCGGGTTGGCGGGATATAACGCCGGCACCATCAGTCGCAGTCATGCCAGCGGGGCCGTCTCCGGCCAGCAATGGATCGGCGGACTGGCGGGGACGAACGCAGCCGGGGCCGACATTATCTCCAGCCATGCCGCGGGCGACGTGACCGGCACGGGTACGAGCCAGTACATCGGCGGGTTGGTGGGGGCTAACGGCGGCACCATCGGCGACAACAGCTATGCCACCGGCGCGGTCACGGGAAATAGCGAAGTCGGCGGGCTGGTCGGGCTGAACGAAGATGGCGCCATCAGCACCAGCCATGCGACGGGCGACGTGACCGGGACGGACTTGACGGTCAACTCCTGTTGTATCGGCGGGCTGGTGGGGGATAACCACGGTCTTGGCACGATCAGCGACAAAAGCTATGCCACCGGCGCGGTCACGGGCCATCGTGAAGTCGGCGGGCTGGTGGGGTATAACACCGGCACCATCAGCACGAGCCATGCGACGGGCGACGTGACCGGGACGGAGACGACGTTCAGGAGCACGGGAATCGGCGGGCTGGTCGGGCAGAACTACGGCGAGGGCACCATCCTCACCAGCTTTGCCACCGGCACGGTCACCGGCTCGCAAAGTTCCGGGACATATACCGGGGAACACGCCGGCGGGCTGGTGGGAGCGAACCAAGGTGGCACAATCCGCGACACCTACTCCTCCAGCACCGTCATAGGTTCGGACAATATCGGCGGGCTGGTGGGGGCGAACACTAACAGCCCTGACTCCGTCGGCACCATTAGCACCAGCTTCTCCACGGGTACAGTGACGGGCACGAGAGAAGTCGGCGGGCTGGTGGGGGTGAATTACGCCGCCGTCCGCGCGAGTTATTCCACGGCCACGGTCATGGCCACGGATGGTTCGGCCGGCGGGCTGGTGGGGGCCAACATCCGTGACACAACCGTCCCCGACGACCCCACCGGCACGATCCGCGCCAGCTACTCCAGGGGTACCGTCACAGGCACGACAGATGTCGGCGGCCTGGTGGGGCGGAACAACGGTGGCAGCACCGAAGACAGCTATTGGGATAGCGATATCTCGGGGGTGACGACCAGCGCCGGCGGTACCGGCAAGACCACTGAGGAGCTGCAAACGCCCACCGACTACACGGACTCGGACCCGGACACAGAGGACATATACGCCGCGTGGAACGTGGACGTGGACGACGACCTGAACACCGGCGATCCGACCACCGGGGGCGACGAGCCGTGGGATTTCGGCACCACGTCGCAGTACCCGGTGCTGAAGACGGCCTTCGAGGCGCCTGACGGCAACGAGCCGCCCGAGATCAACTCCGGCAGCAGGACCGAGTTCAACTACCGCGAGAACGCCACCGCCTCCCTGTACACGTACACGGCCACCGACCCGGAGGGGGCCGACATCGCCTGGTCGCTCACCGGCGCCGACGCCGGCGACTTCACCATCAACGAGAACGGCGTCCTGTCCTTCGCCAGCCCGCCCGACTACGAAAACCCCGCCGACGCCGGCTCGGACAACGTCTACAACGTTACGGTGGTGGCCACCGATGACAGGGGACTGACCGACGAACTGGAAGTGACCGTGACCGTCACCGACCAGAACGAAGGTCCCGAGGTCTCGGGGCCAGCGAGCCTCAGCTTCACCGAGAACCAGACGACGGACCGAGTGCTGGCGACCTACTCCGCCACCGACCCGGAGGGGACCGACATCTCCTGGTCGCTCACCGGTACCGACGCCGGCGACTTCAGGATCAACGAAAACGGCGAGCTCTCTTTCCGCAACATCCCCGACCACGAGAAGCCCGCCGACTCGGGCCGCGACAACGTCTACAACTTTTCGGTGCGCGCCTCCGACGGCCGGTACTACGGCTACCTGGAGGTCACGGTGACGGTGGAGGACGTCAACGAGCCGCCCACCATCACCACGATCAGCGGGTCGGCGACCGAATTGAGTCAGAACGAGAACCGGACCTCCCGGCTGTATACCTATCGAGCCACGGATCCGGAGGGTGGGACCATTGCCTGGTCGGTGGGCGGCATCGACAGCCGCTTCTTCACCATCGACGAACGGGGCCAGTTCTCGTTCAGAGAGACCAGCCCGCCCAACTTCGAGCAACCGGGGGACTCGGGCGGGGACAACGTCTACGAGGTGGAGATCGAGGCCAGCGATGGGTCAAACACCGATTCGCTTGCCGTCAGGGTGACGGTACGGGAGGTCAACGAAGGTCCCGAGGTCTCCGGGCAAGAGAGCCTCAGCTTCACCGAGAACCAGACCACCGAGCGCATCCTCGCCAGGTACTCGGCCACCGACCCCGAGGACCCGTCCGCCACGATCACCCGCTGGAGCCTCAGCGGTACCGACGGCGGCGACTTCACCATCACCGAGAACGGCGAACTCTCCTTCAGAAACGTTCCTGACTATGACAAGCCCGCCGACTCCGGGAAGGACAACGTCTACAACTTCTCTGTCCGCGCTTCCGACGGCCGGTACTACGGCTATCTCCCGGTCACGGTGACGGTGGCAGACGTCAACGAAGCGCCCGAGATCACCACGATCAGCGGGTCGGCGACCGAATTGAGTCAGAACGAGAACCAGACCTCCCGGCTGTACACCTACCGGGCGACGGATCCGGAGGGCGAGACGATCATTTGGACGGTGGGGGGCGTGGACGGACGCTTCTTCGCGATTGACGAACGGGGCCAGTTCTTTTTCAGTGAGATCAACCCGCCCAACTTCGAGCGACCGGGGGACTCGGGCGGGGACAACGTCTATGAGGTGGAGATCGAGGCTAGCGATGGGGCAAACGCCGATTCGCTTGCCGTCGAGGTGACGGTACGGGAGGTCAACGAGGGTCCCGAGGTCTCCGGGCAAGAGAGCCTCAGCTTCACCGAGAACCAGACCACCGAGCGCATCCTCGCCAGGTACTCGGCCACCGACCCCGAGGACCCGTCCGCCACGATCACCCGCTGGAGCCTCAGCGGTAGCGACGGCGGCGACTTCACCATCAACGAGAACGGCGAACTCTCCTTCAGAAACGTTCCTGACTATGACAAGCCCGCCGACTCCGGGAAGGACAACGTCTACAACTTCTCGGTGCGCGCTTCCGACGGCCGGTACTACGGCTATCTCCCGGTCACGGTGACGGTCGAAGACGTCAACGAAGCGCCCGAGATCACCACGATCAGCGGGTCGGCTACCGAATTGAGTCAGAACGAAAACCAGACCTCACGGCTGTATACCTACCGGGCGACGGACCCGGAGGGTGGCACGGTGACGTGGTCGGTGGGCGGCGTCGACGACCGCTTCTTCGCCATCGACGAACGGGGCCAGTTCTTTTTCAGTGAGAGCAACCCGCCCAACTTCGAGCAACCGGGGGACTCGGGCGGGAACAACGTCTATGAGGTGGAGATCGAGGCCAGCGATGGGGCAAACACCGATTCGCTTGCCGTCAGGGTGACGGTACGGGAGGTCAACGAAGGTCCCGAGGTCTCCGGGCAAGAGAGCCTCAGCTTCACCGAGAACCAGACCACCGAGCGCATCCTCGCCAGGTACTCGGCCACCGACCCCGAGGACCCGTCCGCCACGATCACCCGCTGGAGCCTCAGCGGTAGCGACGGCGGCGACTTCACCATCAACGAGAACGGCGAACTCTCCTTCAGAAACGTTCCTGACTATGACAAGCCCGCCGACTCCGGGAAGGACAACGTCTACAACTTCTCTGTCCGCGCCTCCGACGGCCGGTACTACGGCTATCTCCCGGTCACGGTGACGGTGGCAGACGTCAACGAAGCGCCCGAGATCACCACGATCAGCGGGTCGGCGACCGAATTGAGTCAGAACGAGAACCAGACCTCCCGGCTGTACACCTACCGGGCGACGGACCCGGAGGGCGGGACCATTACGTGGACGGTGGGCGGCGTCGACGACCGCTTCTTCGCCATCGACGAACGGGGCCAGTTCTTTTTCAGTGAGACCAACCCGCCCAACTTCGAGCAACCAGGGGACTTGGGCGGGAACAACGTCTATGAGGTGGAGATCGAGGCCAGCGATGGGGCAAACACCGATTCGCTTGCCGTCAGGGTGACGGTACGGGAGGTCAACGAAGGGCCGGAGGTCTCGGGGCCGGCCAGCTTCACGATTGCCGAAAACCAGAGCCTGTCGAATGCCGCCTATACCGCCACGGATCCCGAGGGCGGCAACGTGGCCCGCTGGAATGTGGGCGGCAGGGATGGCGGCGACTTCTTCATCACCCAGGGCGGCACCCTGTATTTCCGGTCCCCGCCCGACTACGAACGGCCGGCTGACTCAAACAAGGACAATGTCTACGAGGTGCAGATACGGCCGTCCGACGGGCGCCATTACGGTGCCTTTGACGTGACCGTGACCGTCACCGGCGTCGACGAACCGCCGGAGATCCGGTCCGGCAGCAGGACGTCCTTCACCCAGCCTGAGAACCGCACCTCCCGCCTTTATACCTACAGCGCCACCGACCCGGAGCGCGGCACGGTGACGTGGTCGGTGGCGGGCACGGACCGGAGACACTTCGCCATCGATGAGCGGGGGCAGCTCTCCTTCGACGAGAACAACCCGCCGGACTTTGACGCCCCCGGTGACGTGAGCGGCGACAACATCTACCACGTGACCGTCGAGGCCCGGGACGACCAGTTCAACACCGCCAACCTGCCGGTGATCGTCACGGTGACGCCGGTCGACGAGGCACCGGTGATTACCCGCCAGGGCAACGCCCCCGGCAGCGTGCTGGAGAACCACGCCGTGACCCAGGTGCTGGCCAGGTACACGGCCTCGGACCCGGAGCGGCCGTCGGTCGGGGTTACCCGGTGGAGCACTGCCGGCCGGGACGGCGGGGACTTCGTCATCAACGCGCTGGGCGAACTGAGGTTCCGCAAATCGCCGGACTACGAGCGGCCGGACGATGCCAACCGGGACAACGTGTACGAGGTGGCCATACGGGCGTCGGACGGGCGGTACACGGGCATCCTGGAAGACGTCCAGACAGTGACGGTGACCGACGATAACGAGCCGCCCACCATCACCACCACCAGCAGGACCGCCTTCAGCCAGGCGGAGAACCGGACCTCCAGCTTGTACACCTTCCGCGCCACCGACCCGGAGGGGGAGGCGGTGACATGGACGGCCGCTGGGACCGACGGGAGCGCCTTCACCATCGATGAGGGCGGGCGGTTCTCGTTCGACGAAAACAATCCACCGGACTTCGACACGCCGGGGGATGCCGACGGAGACAACGTGTACCTCGTGAGGGTGCAGGCGAGGGATGCCGCGTCCAACACCGCCAGCCTGGAGGTGACGGTCACCGTCACCAACAACAGCGAAGGCGTGGAGCCCACCATCAGCACGCGGCGCCCGCCTGCCACCTACCGGGAAAACGGCCCGTCCGCCGTCTATACCTTCCGCGCCAGCGACCCGCAGCGGGGGGACATCACCTGGAGGGTGACCGGTACCGACAGCAGCGCCTTTACCATCACCCGCGATAGCAGCGGCCGGGGGATTCTCGCCTTCGTCAGCCCGCCGGACTTTGAGAGTCCGGCCGACGGGAACCGGGACAACGAATATGAACTAGCCGTGGTCGCCACCGATGATGGAGGCCATACCGACAGGGTGGCCTTCACCATCACTGTGACCGACCACAATGAAGGCGTGGAGCCCACCATCAGCACCCGGCGCCCGCCTTCCACCTACCGGGAGAACAATACATCGCCGGTCTATACCTTCCGCGCCAGCGACCCGCAGCGGGGGGACATCCGGTGGTCGTTGACCGGTACCGACGCCGACGACTTTGCCATTGTCAGCGATAGCAGCGGACGGGGAATATTGTCCTTCGACGATCCGCCCGATGTTGAGAACGCCGTCGACTCCAACCAGGACAATGCATACGAATTAACGGTGGTGGCAACCGATGACGATAATCACACCGACAGGGTGGCCTTCACCATCGCCGTCACCGACGTCAACGAAGGCCCGGAGATACGACTGGAGGGCACGGCCACCACCAGCGTTCCCGAGAACGAGCCCGACACTCAGGTGTTGGCCAAGTACACGGCCACAGACCCGGAGAATCCCACCGCCGGCATCTTCCGCTGGAGGACTGTGGGCCGGGACAGCGGGGACTTCGTCATCAACGAACTGGGCGAATTGCGGTTCCGATCCTCGCCGGACTACGAGCGGCCGGCCGATGCCAACCGGGACAACATCTATGAGGTGACCGTGCAGGCCTCCGACGGCAGGTCCTACGGCATGCTGGCGGAGACGCTGATAGTGACGGTGAGGGCGGTGAACGAGGCGCCGGTTATCACGACCACGAGCCGGACCGCGTTCACGCTGCGGGAAAACTCCACCGCTGTCCTCTACACCTACCGGGCCACGGACCAGGACGACGACGACGTCATCACGTGGTCGGTGGGGGGCACGGACGGGGAGGTCTTTGCCATCTACAACGGCATCCTCAGCTTCCGCCTGCTGCCGGATTTCGAAATTCCCGTGGACGCTGACGAGGACAACGTGTACGAAATCACCGTGGTTGCCGACGACGGCGCGGGTCTGCAGGACACCGTGAACGCCGTCATCACTATCACGGACCAGCCCGAGGGACCGGTGATAGCGGGCAGGACCTCCTTCACCGTGACGGAGAACTCCGACATCGCCCAGGTCCTTGGGGTCTACGCCGCCACCGACGCCAAGGACAATCGCCCCGTCTTCCCCCGGTGGTCCCTCTCGGGCCGGGATGGCGGTGACTTTGTCATCGACGGGGTCAGCGGCACCCTGGCCTTGAGGAATACGCCGGACTACGACCGCCCCGCCGATGCCAACCGGGACAACATCTACGAGGTCACGATTCGGGCCCACGACGGCGTCGCCACTGGCAACCTGAACGTCACGGTTAACGTCACCAACGTCAACGAAGCGCCCAGCATCACCACGATCAGCCGGTCGGCGACCGAACTAGGTCAGAACGAGAGCCAGACCTCGCGGCTGTATACCTATCGAGCGACGGATCCGGAGGGAGGCACGATTTTCTGGTCGGTGGGAGGCGTGGACGGGCGCTTCTTCGCCATCGACGAACGGGGCCAATTCGCCTTTGGTGCGACCAGCCCGCCTGACTTCGAGCAACCGGGGGACGCGGGCGGGAACAACGTCTATGAGGTGGAGATCGAGGCCAGCGATGGCATAAACACCGGATCGCTTGCCGTGACGGTGACGGTGCGGGCGGTGAATGAAGGGCCGGAGGTTTCGGGGCAATCGACCTTCACCATTGATGAAAACCAGAGCCTGTCGAATGCCGTCTATACGGCCACGGATCCCGAGGGAGACACCGTCACCCGGTGGACGGTGGGCGGCCGGGACGGCGGCGACTTCACGATAACCGAGACGGGGGTCCTGACCTTCCGCAACGTTCCCGACTACGACAAGCCGGCGGATTCCAACCGGGACAATGTCTACGAGGTGCAGATACGGCCGTACGACGGGCGCCATTACGGGGCCTATGACGTGACGGTCACCGTCACCGATGTCAACGAAGCGCCCACCATTACCACGATCAGCCGGTCGGCGACCGAATTAAGTCAGAACGAGAACCGGACTTCCCGCCTCTACACCTACCGCGCCACAGATCCGGAGGGAAGCCCCATTACGTGGACGGTGGGCGGCGTCGACAGGCGCTTCTTCGCGATTGACGACCGGGGCCGGTTCTCCTTCAGTGCGAGCACGCCGCCCGACTTCGAGCAACCGGGGGACGCGGGCGGGAACAACGTCTACGAGGTGGAGATCGAGGCCAGCGATGGGCTCAACACCGGATCGCTTGCCGTCACGGTGACGGTGAGGGCGGTCGATGAAGGGCCGGTGGTATCGGGCACGGCCACGTTCACCATTGGTGAAAACCAGAACCTGACCGGCGCCACCTTCACCGGCCGAGATCCGGAGGTGCCGGACGCCGAGGTCACCAACTGGCGGCTGTCCGGGTCCGATGCCGGGGACTTCACGATTACCGACACCAGCCAGCAGACGGGGCGAAATACGGCCGAACTGACTTTCCGCAACATCCCGGACTTTGACCGGCCGGCCGATTCGAACCGGGACAACGAGTACGTGGTGACCATTCGGGCCTACAACGGCAGCACCTACGGGTCGCTGGACGTGACGGTCACGGTCACGGACCAAAACGAGGCGGAGCCGGTAGTCTCCGGCCGGGACAGCCTCAGGGTGTCCGAGAACTACGATCGGACGCTCGCCACCTACGACGCCCGGGACATGGACCGGGGCACCACATTCGCTTGGTCGGTGAGAGGTGCGGATGGCCGCGAGTTTGCGATCAGCGACAGCGGCGCCCTGACTTTCGCCCGCAACCCCAACTACGAGCGTCCCGCAGACTTGGACTCCGACAACGTGTACGAAATCACGATCGTGGCCTCCGATGGCGCCAACGAGGGAAGCCTGGGCGTCAGCATTACCGTCACCGACGTGAACGAGGGACCGGAGATCACAGGCCAGGGCAGCCACACGGTGTCAGAGAGTTTCGACGAAGTACTGGACACCTACAGCGCCACTGACCCGGAGGATGCCACCGCCGAAATAACCCGCTGGAGTGTGACCGGCCGGGACGGCGGCGACTTCACCATCAACGAGGCCGGCGAGCTCACCTTCCGCAAGCCGCCGGACTTCGAGCGTCCCGCGGACTCCAACCGGGATAACGAATACGAGGTCACGGTTCGCGCCTCCGATGGCCGCGTCAACGGCACCTTTGGCGTGACGGTGGTGGTGGAGGATGTGAACGAAGCGCCGGAATTCCGGAGCGGCAGCAAGACCTCCTTCACCTACCGCGAGAACGGCACCTCCGCCCTTTACACCTATCGGGCCACGGATCCAGAGCAGGGTGCGGTGTCCTGGTCGCTGCGCGGGGATGACGCTGGCGATTTCTTAATCGGTGAGACCGGCAGCTTGACCTTTGCCAGCCCGCCCGACTTCGATAGGCCGGCCGGCTCCGGCGTCGATGGCAACGACTACCTGGTGACCGTGGTGGTGACCGATGATGGCACCTACGGAAGTGAGGGGCAGCTCACCGGTACACGTCTTGAGCGCACCCTGGAGGTGACGGTAACGGTCAGCGACGTGAATGAAGGACCGGAGATCGACGAGACGAGCACAAATACCGCCATCACCGTACGGGAGAACCACGATCAAGTGTTGTCCACCTACAGCGCGACCGACCCGGAGGACCCTGGCGCCGAGATAACCCGCTGGAGCCTCAGCGGCCGAGACGGCGGCGACTTCACCATCAACGAGGCTGGCGCGCTCAGCTTCCGCAACCCGCCAGACGTTGAGCGTCCCGCCGACTCCAACCGGGACAATACGTATGAGGTGTCAGTCCGGGCCTCCGACGGCCGGTACTACGGGACGCTGAATGTGACCGTCACCGTCGAGGCCGTGGACGAGGCGCCGGAATTCCGGCGCGGCAGCCAGGACGCCTTCGCCTACCAGGAGAACGAAACCTCTGCCATCTACACCTACCGGGCCACCGACCCGGAGGGCAGCGATGTCACCTGGGGCTTAGCGGGAATTGACCGCAGCGCCTTCACCATGAGCGCGGCAGGCGTCCTCTCGTTCAACAGCCCCCCGGACTACGAGAGCCCTGCGGATTCGGGCAGCAACAACGTGTTCGAGCTGACCGTCGAGGCCAGGGACGAGAACAACAACACGGCCGGGCTGGCGGTGACGGTGACGGTGACAAATGTGACGGACGTCGGCGTCCCGAGCAACGTGCGGGTTACGCGGCACGAGAGTGGCCAGCTCAGGGTGTTCTGGAAGGCCCCCGATTCCGGCACGCCTCCCGACGGGTACACCGTCCAGTGGAAAGAGTCCGGTGCCGACTGGACAGACGACGCGGACGTCTCGGAGGAGCCGGTCACCGACACTTCCCACATCATCAAAGGGCTGACCGACGGCGTGGAGTACACCGTCCGGGTCATCGCATCCACGGATGACACCGACAGCGCTCCCTCCAAGGAGGCCTCCGCCGCGCCCGAGGAGACGGCCCCGCCCACGCTCTCGTCGGCCACGGTGGACGGCGCAGTGCTCACCATTACCTTCAACGAAGCCCTGGACAGCGGCGAGGCGCCGGGCAAGTCCGCCTTCGCCGTACCTGTGGCAGGCAGCAGCCGGGGTGTGGACACCGTGGCGGTGTCGGGCAGCGTGGTGACCATCACCTTGGCGACGGCGGCGTTCGCAGGCGATGCGGTGACCGTGGATTACACAGCCCCCACTGACGGGTCGGTGGCCAGGCTGCAGGACCTGGCGGGCAACGCCGCGGCCTCCTTCAGCGAGCAGAATGTGAGCAACAACACCCGGGCGGCGGACCAAATGACCGCCACCGTCTCGGCGGTGCCCGATTCCCACAACGGCGACTTCACCTTCGAGATCCGACTCAGCGAGGCACCCCATGCCGGCTTCAGCGACACGACCATGCGGGACCATGCGTTCACCGTCACCGGGGGCGTGGTAACCAAGGCGCGGCAACTGGCTCCGCCCAGCAACATCGGCTGGGAGATCCACGTCACGCCGGACGGGGACGCGGCGGTAACCATCGCGCTGCCGGTCACCACGGACTGCACCGCGCAGGGCGCCATCTGCACCGGGGACCGCAGGCCTGTGTCCAACCGGCTGGAGGTCACCGTGCCCGGGCCAGTCAGCCAGCCGGCCTCGCAGGAGAACACGCCGGCGACCGGCGCGCCGACCATCAGCGGCACGGCGCAGGTGGGCGAGACGCTGACGGCTTCGACAACGGAGATTGCCGATGCCGACGGGCTGGCCAGCGCCACCTTCAGCTACCAGTGGCTGGCCGACGAAGCAGACATCGGCGGGGCAACGGGTTCCAGCTTCGCTCTGACCGACGCCGAGGCGGGCAAGGCGATCAGGGTGCGGGTGAGCTTTACCGACGACGCGGGCCACGCGGAGACCGTCACCAGCGCGGCGACGGCGGCAGTGGCCGCCGCCGGGGCGCAACCCAAGTCGGCGACAGTGGACGGATCTACCCTCACCCTGACCTATGAAGAGAATCTGGACGAGGGAGTGACCCTGCCCGCCAGCGCCTTCACCGTGACCGTAAACAGTGGCGGCCGAGCCGTGAACGGGGTGTCCGTATCGGGCACGACCGTCGATCTGACCCTGGCCTCGGCCGTCGCCGCCGGTGAGACGGTGAAGGTCGGTTACGCCAAGCCGGACGGTCCCAATTTCATTCGGGACACGCTGGGCAGAGAGGGCGACTCCTTCGGCGATCACGCGGTGACCAACAACACTCCGGAGGCCCTGCCCCAGCAGCAAGAGGTAGTCAACACGCCGGCGACCGGCGCGCCCACCGTCACCGGCACGGCCAAACTGGGCGAGGCACTGACGGCGGACACGTCGGGCATCGCGGACGAGGACGGCCTGGACAACGCCACCTTCAGCTACCAGTGGGTGCGGGTGGACGGCCGGACCGAGACCGACATCCCGAGCGCGGTCGCCCCCGCCTACCACCCCACGACAGAAGACGTGGGGAAGACCATCAAGGTCAACGTCAGCTTCACGGACGACGCAGGCCACTCCGAGGGTCCCCTTGGCAGCGCGGTCACCGACGTGGTCGAGGATTCCGACAGGGTGCAGGTGCTGTGGACCGCCACGATGACCACGGCGGCCGAGACCGTCGACCCAGCGGACCGCGGATCTGGCGACCCGGCGAAAATAGGCTACGGCGACCCCTCCACCTACCCCGAATCGTCGCTTGTCCCCTCGACCTTCGTGGTCGGCTCAACCACCTACACATTCCGGGAGGTCGCCGTCGACAGCGCAGACCTCGTGGTGCACATCTCCCCACAACTCAGCGCGACCGACGTGGCCAACTGGCGGTTCCTCGCCGGCGCCACCGAGTTCACGCCGGGAACTCCAGTCAACGAGCCCGATCTTGACTATTCGCTCCTACGGTGGGTCGAGGCCGACCTGCACTGGAACGCGGGGGACAGGATTGCTCTGGCCATCCGCGTGGTCAACAACGCCGCCACGGGCGCGCCCTCGGTGACGGGTACGGCCCAGGTGGGCGAGACGCTAACCGCCGACCTCTCCGGCATCACCGACGCCGACGGCAAGCCCTCCGACGCCCAAGGCTTCGGCTACCAGTGGGTCCGCGTGGACGGCAGGACCGCGACCGAAATCGCCGGAGCCAGGGCCCCGCGCTACTCCCTCGCCGACGCCGACGTGGGCAAGACCATCAAGGTGACGGTCAGCTTTACCGATATGGCCGGGTTCTCGGAGGGACCACTGACCAGCGACGCGACGGATCCCGTGACGCCCAAGCCCAGCAGCCCAGCCACGGGCCAGCCGACGATCAGCGGGACGGCGCAGGTGGGCGAGACGCTGACGGCGAATACGTCGGGCATTGCCGACGCGGACGGACTGGACGACGCCACATTCAGCTACCAGTGGATCGCCGACGACTCGGACATCGCCGGGGCCACGGGCTCCACCTACACCCTGGCAGCCGCGGACGAGGGCAAGGTCGTCAAGGTGCGCGTCAGCTTCACCGACGATGCGGGCCACGCGGAGACGCTGACCAGCACGGCCACAGTGGCGGTGGCTGCCAAGCCCAGCAGCCCAGCCACGGGTCAGCCCGCGATCACCGGTACCGCCCAGGTGGGCGAGACGCTGACGGCGGACACGTCGGGCATCGCTGACGCCGACGGCCTGGACAACGTGTCGTTCAGCTACCAGTGGATCGCCGACGACTCGGACATCGCCGGGGCTACGGGCTCCACCTACACCCTGGCAGCCGCGGACGAGGGCAAGGCCGTCAAGGTGCGCGTCAGCTTCACCGACGATGCGGGCCACGCGGAGACGCTGACCAGCACGGCCACAGTTGCGGTGGCTGCCAAGCCCAGCAGCCCAGCCACGGGTCAGCCCGCGATCACCGGCACCGTCCAGGTGGGCGAGACGCTGACGGCGGACACGTCGGGCATCGCTGACGCCGACGGCCTGGACGACGCCACGTTCAGCTACCAGTGGATCGCCGACGACTCGGACATCGCCGGGGCTACGGGCTCCACCTACACCCTGGCAGCCGCGGACGAGGGCAAGGTCGTGAAGGTGCGCGTCAGGTTCACCGACGACAGGGGCCACGCGGAGACGCTGACCAGCACGGCCACAGTGGCGGTGGCTGCCAAGCCCAGCAGCCCAGCCACGGGTCAGCCCGCGATCACCGGTACCGTCCAGGTGGGCGAGACGCTGACGGCGAATACGTCGGGCATCGCTGACGCCGACGGCCTGGACAACGTGTCGTTCAGCTACCAGTGGATCGCCGACGACTCGGACATCGCCGGGGCCACGGGCTCCACCTACACCCTGGCAGCCGCGGACGAGGGCAAGGTCGTGACGGTGCGCGTCAGCTTCACCGACGACAGGGGCCACGCGGAGACGCTGACCAGCACGGCCACAGTTGCGGTGGCTGCCAAGCCCAGCAGCCCAGCCACGGGTCAGCCCGCGATCACCGGCACCGTCCAGGTGGGCGAGACGCTGACGGCGGACACGTCGGGCATCGCTGACGCCGACGGCCTGGGCAACGTGTCGTTCAGCTACCAGTGGATCGCCGACGACTCGGACATCGCCGGGGCCACGGGCTCCACCTACGCCCTGGCAGCCGCGGACGAGGGCAAGGCCGTCAAGGTGCGCGTCAGCTTCACCGACGACGCGGGCAACGCAGAGTCGCTCACCAGCGGGGCCACGGACGCGGTGGCCGGCTTGCCTTCGTCGCCGTTGACGGCCCGCCTGGAAAACACTCCCCAGTCCCACGACGGTCAGACGACCTTCACTTTCGAGCTTCGGTTCAGCGAGCACCTCGCGGACCTCAGCTACATCACCCTGAGGGACGACGCCTTTACGGTGACGGGCGGGCAGGTGACGAAGGCGCGGCGCATGGATCCGGACAGCGACGCGCGCAACATTCACTGGGAGATCTCGGTGACGCCGGACGGCAACGGGGCAGTGACCATCGTGCTGCCGGCGACGACGGACTGCGACGATTCGGGGGCCGTCTGCACTTCAGACGGCAGGATGCTGTCCACACGGCTGGAGCTCGCCGTCAGCGGGCCTGGCGGGTAGGCGCGCGCTGGGGCCGTCCCTGGCTTCAGGCAACAAAGACCCGGACGCACGCTGATTGACAGCGTTCGGATGCCGGCCAACGCGGGCGGCATCGTCGAGCTCATGCGCAGTGCCGATGCCCTCGCCACGCGGCGACCGGCCAACTCCTTGACTGGGTCGATCATTTCGCAGAAGGCGTGCTGGCGTCACGGCTGGGGTTCCTGCTCGAGTCGCTCGACCGACCCGATGATGAGTGGCGCGTCTTGCCGGAACTTGCGGCCTGCAAGCTGGTGGCGCTAGCTCGACGCCAGTTGGCTCGCGACCTGTTTGACGCGGCGCCGGTTGCCGATAGCGCAGCGCCGGATCTCGATATCGTCCGAACCGTGCTCGTCGTCCCTGGGGCTGGCTATCCGCCGCCATCGCCGATGATGTACTCGATCGGCGTTGTGCGCCGCGTTACGCCGTCGGCTTGGAAATCTCAGGTACTGGCGCTGGCTCGTCGACCGTGCCCGGTGACGCTGGGCGGTGCGCAGGCGGACACCGTGCGTCTGCTGAGCCGGGTCCTTGAGCTCTTGAACCCGGACATCTGGCATTCCTCAACGCCCTGGCCGACGGCGAGATTCGCCCGGGGACGCTGCCGCTTGATGGCATTCAAGATCGCGTGCGTGCCAACCCGGCGCTGCGGCGGCGACTACAGGCCGGTGCTGAGTTCCTCGAGGAGCGCTGATCTCCGGGGAGTGAACCGGCGGAGACACCCCAGGTGTCGCCCTGGTCCTGCTCTAGTTTTGGATCGATGCTGATCGGTCCAGGTCCGACGTGATCGGACGAGCGGTCCCCGCTAACCGGTTTGGAGCGGTCCACATCGGTTCCAATCGAGCCTCACCAGATGGCCGGATCGGGCCTTCGGAACCAGGGGGCGGGGATTCGAATCCCTCCGGGCGTGCCACCCTCCCAAACCTGTTGGGCGGCCATCCAGTGAGCCAGCTGCGGCTCGCCAGATCGGCCTGGCTCTAGTCACAGTCTGAGTACGGTCGCGGCATTCCGCGGGCGACGGCCGGCCGGGCGCCGAGAGGGATCTGGCCGTAGACGTCCTTGGTCACCTGGACCCCGGCATGGCCCATGGCTTCGCAGACCACGCTGAGCGGCGCTCCGGCATTGAGAAGCAGTCTGGCAAACCAGTGCCGCAGCTCGTATAGGCGTCGCGGCGGAAGTCCGCCTTTTGCCAGCATCGGTTGAAACGCCCGCCGAAAGTTGCGGGGATCCCGCGCCGCGCCCTGACCGGTCGGAAAGACAAGATTCCCGTTCTGCTACGCAGAGCCGGCGGCCTGGCGACGCTCCCGTATCGCTGCCCGCTGATCTCGCAGCACCGCTGCCCGCTGATCTTCCAGCACGGCGACGAGAAACGGTGGAAGCGCGATGGGCCGCGTACTGCGGTGCGTCTTCGTGTCCTTGAAGACCAGGCCCGTCGCGCGGCTCGCGCCGACCGCCTGGGCCGCGACGCCCGGACTCAGGCCGGCCACCATCGCGGCCACCGCGCGGCATCGTGACTCGAACGAATAGCGCATCCGCTGCGGGCCTGGCGTGGCATCATCCATCGGGACCTCCGGCGAGACGTTGGTGTGTGGTAACCCCAAGTCTCGTTGGCGGTCCCGCACCTGTCAGGTGTCACGCAGGTGTGTGGTCAGTACAGCTAGTTGGCGCTCGGAACAGTTGCCGCGGGCCAAGGCCAAGGAACTACGCTAGTCGAAGCTGGATCGCCCCTTCGCGACGAATATCCCCTTCTGCCGGTGATCGTTGAGGGTGATTTTCGACCCATGCGGGTCGACTGAACGTCTTTCTGGGCCCACCGAGCAGGAGAATAGTGACCGCCGAAAACGCACCACACCATAATTTTACGCGTTTCGCTCGCGGTCTCCAGGTGTGTGCCACAGCGCTGGGAGTGAAATCCTTGGCAAGGACGAGGTCCCCGGTTCAATTCCGGGTGTGGGCTCCAGCCAATGTGCTTACGGGCAGTCCCCGCCATTCGTCGGCTCGATTTGGGAAAACCGGGAAGCCCCGCCTACTCTTCTGGACGGACTCCTTTCGCGGCAGGTCCTTGGCTGCACCCTTGAAGCGTCCCGCACGGGCCGCTTGGTTGGCATAACCTAGACCCATGGCTGACACCAACCCGTTTACCGAACTGCGCGAGGCGATCCCGGCCGTTCGTCACTACCAGTGCCTGAACTCCGGCGGCGTTGCGCCGACGCCGCAAGCCACGCTGGACCTGCAGCAAGCGTTCTACGACCGCGAAGCGGTCATGACGACCACGAATCCCGAGCTGTATCAGGTCTACCTCGCCGAGCTGCTCGCCCTGCGCAGCGAGATCGCGGCGCTGCTGGGCGCGGAGCCGGACGAGATCGCGCTGATCCGCGCCATCTCGGAGGCCATCTCGTTCGTCGCAGCCGCGCTCCGGCTGCAACGCGGCGACCGCGTGATTCTCACGACCGAGGAGCACCCCAGCGGCTATCTGCCCTGGCTCACGCTGCGAGATCGGCTCGGTCTGGAGCTCGTCGCGATCAAAGTCGACGGCGACGACCACGCCTTCCTACGCGACCTGGAAGCGGCCATGACCGCCAACACGCGCGCGATCTGCCTGAGCCACGTCACCACCGAGCGGGGAGTCGTGCTGCCAGTGGACGAGATCTGCGCGCTGGCCCGGGAACGCGGCGTCGTGACTGTGGTGGATGCCGCGCAGTCGTTCGGCGCCCGACCCACCGACGTGCGCCAGCTTGGCTGCGATGTCATGGCGTTCCCGTCCTTCAAATGGAGCATGGGGCCGTACGGCATCGGCGCCATGTACGTCCGCCGCGACGCTCAGGAACGGCTGCACCCGTGGGGCAGCGGTGGCGGCGCGGTGAGCGAGGCTGGTTTCCCGCCGGGCAACTTCCGTCTGCACCCAAACGCCGAGCGCTACGAGTTTGGCGCTCGTCCGTACGCGCTCTACGCCGCGTGGCGCGCCTCGATTCAACTGGTGAACGACCTGGGCCTGGAAGCCATCCAGCAGCGCAGTGCGGCGCTCGCGGCCGACGCCCGCCGCATCTTCAGCGACGTTCCCGGCGCCAACGTCCACACGCCCGAGCAAGGCGATGCGCGTTCGGGAATCTTCACGGTCGGCCTGGAGGGCGTCTCCGGAATGCCGCTGGCCGAGCACTGCCTCAAGACCCACCGCATTTTGTGCCGGGCCGCGGACGGCTCGACGGCCGTGCGTTTTTCCTTCCACGTCTTCAACGACGCGTCCGACATCGAGGCCGCGGCGAACGCCCTGGAGGACTTCGTCGGCTAGACCCCGCGAAGCAAGGGAGGCAGCACCGAGTACAGACTTCCTGCGCTTTGCCAGGCAAACGGAGGCCCTGTGGCAGCCAAGATCCTTGCCCGGATGATCGCTTCGTGCAAATCGTGTGGAACCACGAGCGGACGGCGTGCCGACAAGCCTGGCTCTAGCTGTCCGGCTGGACTCGGATCAATCCGGTGGCGATGCCGGAATCCACTGCACCAAGACTCTTGTAGTCGGTTGCAACTCCTGCAACGACAGCCTGTGCTAGGGTTCTCGTTACAGATTTAGCTGCGAATTGGCAGCAAGGTTGGGGGAACAGGGTATGGGCTCTTATTCGGATCCTACGACGCCTGCAGTTGAAAAACCGGGGATAGCTCGCCGAACCGCACGTCTATTGCTGAAGGGCTTGAAGATTGCCGGACGAGGGCTATTGTATTTGGTGCTGTTTGTTTTGAGCATATTCACCCAGGCAAGAATCGGCGATACTACCAAGCTTGATAGACTAAGGGGCGAAAGCGACAGCCGTCGTGTCCAGGCAGTCAGAAGGGATGCTAAGCTTGGCCGTGCGCCTTCCGCACACTCTGATTGGAGAGATGTTAATATTGGGTCAAGACGCGGATATTAGTCAGCTCTAAGTGCGGTGACGATCTAAGAACGAATCCATGGCTCCGCTGCGACGCCGCAGAGTATAAGTTCGAAAGAAGAGCCGAGAATCCGGCACCCATCAATTGGGGCATATCTCGTGAGTGACTGCGGTGCAAGATGCCTGTTTTCTGCATGCGCTTCGAGAAGCGTTGGCTCGTGCTATGAAGCTCACTCAGAGCGAGGATTGAATTATTGGCGGCATACAAGGACGCGCAATGCAACCAAATGAGACGATCCAGGTCGATCGAGGTATCCTTCAACGACGGATCAAGTCTGGATAAGTGATGGGTCAGGATCCGCAAGATGCGATGAATAGCAGGCCCGGTGTGGCCCGCCGAATCGCCCTATTTCCGCTCACGATCTTGAGGCTAATTGGAAAACGAAGTTTGATGGTGTTGGTTGATATCTCCGTAGTGATTGTTGAGATGCGGTCCCAACGATATGTGGAGAGAGAAAAGCTGCGTATCGCGGTAGGTCGCTGGTATGAACAAAAGACGAGTAGGAAGGCGTGACGCCGCGAACCCTCGTAATAGTTTGGCCGGGCGGTGATTGTGGAATCGATCTAGTGATTTAGTTCAGATAGGGAAAGTGCGAAGCAGATGTGGGAATCACTCTTCGGGGCCGCTGAGGCGACCAGACGAGTGATAGCCGCGAGGCCTCCGGCGCCCATCGCCCCATTCCACATGTGATGCATAGCTCGCGGTGGGGCTGCAGTCCGACGGGCCGAAATGCCGCTATGCTCGCCGGCGTAGCGTGAAGCACCGGGCTTTGCCTGGAGGCGAAACCATCACGACTGAGCCATGGATTCCGAGCGCCGCGGCCCGTCGTCTCTTTGCCGACGCCGTGGTGATCGACGGTCTGGACACCAGCAACTGGGGCGAGGAGCAAGTCTTCCGAGATCTGCGAGACGGGGGTTTGACTGCCGTCAACGCCACGGCGGCGATATGGGAAGGGTTCGAGGAAACCCTGGAGAACCTCACGACGTGGTTGCGTTGGTTCGAGGAGTTCTCCGACTACATTCGCCCGGTGCATCGGGTGTCGGACATCCACGCCGCCAAGGCCGAAGGACGCACTGGCATCATCCTGGGGTGGCAGAACGCGGCCCCGGTGGGCAACGACGTGCGGCGCTTCCGCCTCTTCCACGCGCTGGGGGTGCGCGTCGTCCAACTCACGTACAACGAGCGAAACCTCTTCGGGAACGGCTGCTGGGAGCGCAGCGACGACGGCTTGAGTCATCTCGGTCTCGCCGCGATTCGCGAGATGAACCAGCTCGGCATCCTCATCGATCTCTCGCACGTGGGGGATCGCACGGTGCTGGAGACGATTGAGCACTCGGCGCAACCCGTGGCCTTCACCCACGCCAACGCTCGTTCCCAAACGGACTATCCACGCAACAAGACCGACGAGGCCATTCGGGCCCTCACCAGTCGGGGCGGCGTGGTCGGCGCCAATGCGTTTCCCGCTCACCACGCCCACGGCTACGACTCGACGCTGGACGACTATCTGGACGCGATTGACTACCTGGTGGACATGGTGGGCGATGACCAGGTGGCCATTGGCACGGACTTCTGCATGGGCCGGACGATCGAGTGGTTTGACTGGATTGGGGCGTCGCACGGCCGCGAGCCATTCCTCAGTTCAGGTGATGTGCCGCAGCCCTTCCGCCTTCTGCAAGGCTTTGCCAACCCGCTGGAGTTCGCGAACGTGGCCGAGGGCCTTCTGCGTCGCGGTTACGGCGAAGACGCGGCGCGCAAGATTCTGGGCGGCAATTGGCTGCGGCTGTTTGGCGAGGTTTGGCGCGACGACTGACAAGCCAGTGCGGCGTCGCCACCCGGCAGGCGGCGTGCTACCAGTGCCCGTCCATCTGCGCCGGCGAGCGGTCAAGCCGAAACCGCGTTAGGTCCCAGCGGGTCGTACCGCGCATGGCCAGGTCCGCCAGGATTTGCCCAATCAGGATGCCGAACTTGAACCCGTGCCCTGAGAATCCCGCCGCGACGATCGCGTTGGCTCGCTTCGGCACGTAGTCAATGACAAAGTCGGTGTCCGGGGTCATGGCGTAGGTGCAGGTCTTGCTGTAGACCACCTCCACCTCGCTGAGGTCCGGCATGTGGCGGCGCAGGAAGTCCCGCAGCTTCGCCAGCGCCGCCGGGTCGTCGTGCTCGCGCTCACGGTCTGGATCGAACGGCTCGCCGGTCGCGTCGTCGGCCACCTTCACGCAGCCGCGCCAATGCACCGGGAATCCGTAAAAGTGCGTGTCCATCACGAAGAAGGGCGGGAGACGCGGGAACGAATAGGCGCCGGGGTCCGGGGGCATGAGGTAGTGCAGGCGCGCGGCGACGGGCTGAATGCGGATCGGCAGCTCGGGCAGTAGCTTCGGGGTCCACGATCCTGCCGCAATGACGAACACGTCGGCCTCAAACGTGCGCCCATCCCTGGTGACGACGCTCGCGAGGCGCACGCCTGACTCGCGCAACTCCGTGACCTCGGCGTTCTCCCGCACGTCGGCGCCAAGCTCCGCGGCCGCTTCGGCTAGCGCTTGCGTGACCGGCCCGGCGGCGACGTAGCCGCCCAGGTCTTCGAGGATGTAGCCGGAATCCACGCTTGAAAACTGGGGATACCGGCGCCGCAGGTCGCCCGCGTCCAGCCACTGCGGCTGATAGCCAAGTTCGAGCAGTCCCTCATAGCCCTCAATGAAGGGCGCATAGTCGGGCTGGGCCTGCAAGGCTAGGGCGCCCTGTTCCCTATAGAAGCTGGTGCCCATCCGCAGGTCGAACTCTTTCCAGAGCTCTACCGCGCTGGCAACCATCTCGGTATAAATCGTCTGCCCGCGGTACTGATAGCGCACCATGCGGGACTCGTCGGCGGACGCTGCCCGCACGTGGGCGGGGCTGTACTTGTCCAGCAACGCCACGCGCTTGCCCGCCCGGCTGAGCCAATACGCTGTGGCGCTCCCCATCACGCCCGCGCCCACGATCACAACGTCATACATGGTTGGCGCCAGTCAGCTTTCCGTGGCCCAGGGATCGATCACGTCCATGCCAGAGTCTTCAAGGGCACTGAAGTCTCGCGTGGCGACCACCGCCTCAATCGTAATCGGGCGGCTGGCGCACCGGCTCGCGGGATGGCAGGTCGAGATCGACGCCGCCGAGAGGCGCGAAGCGGGCGCGAATGGTACTGGCGAGGTCCGTGCCCTGCGGCGATTCGTGATCCAGCGCTGCCCTCGATATGTCGCGGGCCTCCTGTTCCACGGACTTGCCGTGCTTGGCTGCCCGGATGCGCAGACGCCGCTTCAACCCTTCGTCCAGGTTGTGCACGGTGACCCTGGCCATCGCTGCACCCCGTCAGGATTGCGAGGTCGGTAGAACATGATTGCATTGCAATCACGGCAATGGGCGTCGCCCGGCTTGACCTGACGATGGCGCGCGAACCTTCGATTGGCCGGATAGCAGCGGAAGCGCGCGCGCTGGCGGAGATCAGGCAGGTCGGGCAACCCGTCGGATCTCTGGAGGTGGCGGCGGAGGCGCCGATGGTGACGATGCCGGGCAATGGCCCCGCCCCTGATCATGCCGACCGCATCACCAAAGCTACGCCAAAGCGTTCCAGTCGGTGCTCAACCTGTTGGATCAGTAGTCCCGAGTCGCCGAGGAGGCCGAGGTGGGACTGGCGTTTGCTGATGCCACCGGCCTTGGGCCGCCCTATCGACCTGCAGCGGCGCTGGGCGCGCGCATTGACTACAAAGAGCCGGCGCGTTCCACCAATTGACGCATAGGGAGGATCGCGCTCCGCTGTATTGCCGATGTCGTAGTCATGGCTCGATCTGGCTCGTGCTGGATTGCGGCAATGACCATCAGCGCACACGGAACTCTTCTCGATGGAGCAACGGTGTTGGGCGTCAAGGGTTACATGGGCGGAGGAGTGGGGGCGACCCAGACGGTCTGCTGCTTGCAGAGGGCATTGCAGAGCACGAGCAGCTTGCGCATGCAGGCGGTGAGGGCCACGAGCTTCGGCTTCCCGGCCGCGACCAGGCGCTGGTAAAAGGCGCGGAGGCGTGGGTTGGCGCGACTGGCGGCGAGGGCGGCCATATAGAGGGCGGCGCGGACCGAGGCGCGGCCACCCCAGACGCTGCGGCGCCCGCGCCAGGTGCCGCTGTCGCGATTGAAGGGGGCGACGCCCACGAGGGCGGCGACCTGGTGGCGGGAGAGCGTGCCCAGTTCGGGCAGCTCGGCGAGCAAGGTGCGGCAGGTGACGGGGCCGATGCCGGGGATGCTCTGCAGCCAGACGGCGCGGGCGCGCAGGGCCGGATGGGCCTGCACCGCGTGGTCGAGCCGCGCGTCGAGGGCGGCCAGGTGCTGCGTCAGCCAGGCCAGATGGGCGTCGACGTCGGCCCGGAGCGCTGGCGGGGCTTGGTGGCGCCGCTGCTGCTCCGCCACGCGGATGGCGAGGAGCTGGCGCCGCCGGGTAACCAGGGCGTGCAGGTGGTGGGTGGCGGCATCTGGGCGCGGGCGCAGCGGCGGCTGGACCTCGGCGGCGAAGCGGGCCAGCACCCAGGCGTCGAGGCGGTCGGTCTTGGCCAAGATGTTGCGGCTGCGGGCGAAGTCGCGCACCTGCCGCGGATTGACCACCACCGCCGGCAGCCCGGCGCCGGTCAGGGCCGCATCGACCGCCCGCTCGTAGCCGCCGCTCGCCTCCAGCACGATCCGCGCGGGCTGGAGCGCCCGCGCGCGGCGGACCAGCGCGGCGTGGCCCGCGGGCGTGTTGGGGACGCGCCAGGCGTCCTGGGTCGGATGCACCGCGAGGTCCAGGTGATCGCGGGCGACGTCCAGGCCGAGCGACGGGGGCTGGGGCATTTCGGTACCCTCCCATGCGGCACCGGCCTCCCGCCCAGCCTTGCAAGATGCGGGCTCGCTCCGGCGGCCCTGGCAACGGTACGGGCTCTGGGCCAGCGCCACGGGCCGGGACGACCACGCTACATAGCGGTCTCTAGGGACCTAGGGGCGGACGGTCTGTCCCGGCCCGGTGCTTCCCCCGGACGATCCGAGGGTTCTGCAACATACAAGGGGCGGGGGATCCAACTCTTGGCGTAAATTCCGCCAGCTCCGGCGGAAATGGAGTCATCCCTGGTCCGAACCCGACAGCTAACCCGTCGGCAGGAAAGGAAGTTGGCGTCGTGAGCGATTGTCACTCGCGCGGCGACGATTCTCGCCACGTACCCGAGACGCGATGCAGTCCCGAGGCCGCAACGGTCTGGGCCGGCGATAGGCACCACCACATGTAGTAGCTTTCGATAGGCACCACCGCATGTAGTAGTATTGACGCTGGGTCGCGACACGCTGTCTGTCGTCGCGGCGCTTGGGTGTGGAGTGAGCGATGACCAACGAATTCAGTTTTGCCCAGATTCTCCAACTCATCGGCGAGAGCATGGGTGGGTTCCTGCCCTTCCTCATAGCTGCGCTAGCCGTCCTCTTCGGCGGTTGGATTGTGGCCAAGATCCTATCCAGCGTGGTTCGGCGCGGCTTGCGGCGACTGCGATTGGGGGAGCGCCTCAATCGCTGGACCGGTGGTGCGGACGGCGCTATCGACATCGAGGGCGGGCTCGCGCGAATCCTCTACTGGATCGTCATGGTCGTAACGCTGGTGGGCTTCTTCCAAGTCCTGGGCATCAGCGTGGTGACGGAACCGCTCAACGAGTTCCTCAACGAGATATTCGCGTTCACCCCACAGATCCTTGGCGCGGCGATACTCCTCGTGATCGCCTGGATTGTGGCGAGCATCGCGCGGGTGTTGGTCAGACGTGCGCTTGAGGCCAGCCGCTTTGAAGAGCGATTGCTCGACCGCGGCGAGGCGGCCGATGAATCCGATACACCGATCTCGGCCACCGTCGGCGATGCTGCCTATTGGCTAACCCTGCTTCTCTTCCTGCCCGCCGTTATCAGCACCCTGGACCTCGAAGGCCTGCTCGGCCCGGTCCAGGGAATGATCGACAACGTCCTTACATTCCTGCCAAACGTCATGGCTGCCGCCTTGATCCTGGTCATCGGCTGGTTGGTGGCACGCATCGTCCGGCGCGTTTCCGCCAGCTTTCTGGCGAGTGTGGGCGTTGATCGGCTCGGCGAGCGCGTCGGCCTCGGTGCAGCCGTGGGGACCCAACGGCTTTCCGAGCTCCTCGGCCTCTTGCTCTATGTGCTCATTCTGATCCCGGTGCTGATCGGCGCGCTGAACGCGCTGCAACTCGACGCCGTCACGACGCCGACCAGCAATATGCTCGACGCGATCCTGGGCGCGGTGCCCAACATCTTTGCGGCCGCGCTGGTCGTGGCCATCGCGTTTGTGGTGGGGCGGCTTGTCGCAGGGCTCGTCGAGCGCCTGCTGACCGGGGTTGGGTTCGACCGTGTGCTCGTGTGGCTGGGGATTGGGTCGGATCAAGCGATGGTCGCCTGGGCGCCGTCTCGCATCATCGCGACGCTCGTGGTGGTGGCCGTGATGCTCTTTGCCGCGATCGAGGGATCGCGGCTGCTTGGCTTCGAAGAGCTCGCTGCGCTGATCTCGCGCTTCACGGTCTTTGGCGCACAGCTCCTGTTTGGGCTCGTGATCTTCGCGATCGGCTTGTTCCTGGCTAGCCTTGCCGCGCGTGCCTTGAGCGGAACAAATGTAGGCAACGCCACGCTGCTCGCAATCGTGGCCCGCAGCTCGATTCTGATTCTGGCCGGTGCCATGGCGCTGCTGCAGATGGGCATTGCCGACGAGGTAGTCCTCATCGCCTTCGGCCTCATCGGTGGTGCCGTCGCCGTCGCAGCGGCCATCGCATTCGGCATCGGTGGCCGCGAAGCGGCCGGACGCTTGGTCGATGAATGGCTGCAGAACTTGAGACAACGCGGGGACTAGCCGCAGCCGCCGAAGCTCGCCCCACCGTGCATGGCCGGCCGCGAGGCGAAGACACTGTGTGTTGTGCTGGACGCTGGCGATGGATTTTAGTATTTCCACCTCATGCGCCACATTCCATACGGTGCCGTCGCCTGGCAGGCGCCCGTTAGCAATCAGCGGTGACTCTTGAGATGTCGATTCCGAGTGTGAACTCCGCGCGGCTGGGCTACAGGCCGGTGCGCGACTTCGCCGGGTACAGCTTCGTGGAACTAGATCCGCCGGCTCGAATCTCGCAGGAGCACCGAGCGTGACCCGACCAAAGCAACTGAAGTCCGGGCGACTACTCACGGGACCCGGCACGCTGAGGTTCAGGCTGTGGATATGACCCGAACGGATGATTCCGAGGCAGACTATCGAGCCTTGGTAAAGCGTGGCTACGATGCATGCGCGGAGTGCTACGAAGATGCTAGGAGGGCTAGTCCCGAAGGTGAGATAGGAGCACTGCTAGACCAATTGAACGACGGGGGTGCGGCGCTCGACATCGGCTGCGGAGCGGGGATTCCAGCCGCGCGGATTCTGGCAGAACGGTTCAGCGTCACGGGAGTCGACGTCTCATCGGAGATGGTCCGCCGAGCGCGCAGGAATGTGCCCATAGGGGACTTCCTTTGCGCCGACATCATGTCAGTCAGATGCCCACCGTCCACCTTTGACGTGGTAGCGGCTCTGTTCTCAATCTTCCACCTGCCCAGAGAAGAACACTCAGAACTGTTTCGCAAAATCTACAGGTGGCTAGTTCCAGGTGGTCACCTGTTATGCACGCTCAGCCATCGAAGCGAGGAGGGATACACGGAGGACGACTTCTTTGGGGTGACAATGTACTGGAGCAACTACAGCCTTGAGGAATACCGCAAGATGCTGGCCGAAATCGGATTCACGTTGTTGGCGACTTCCACGACGGGCTCGGGTTACCAGGATGCGGCGTACGCGATCAATGAGGACCATCCGCTGGTCTTGGCTCAAAAGCACTGACATCACTCGCTCGATTGCTGCAACGCAACTCGAACGTCGCGAAGCGGCGATCCTGCCCGCCGGGCTGTGCATGGTCTGCCAATTTGCGAGTGCAGCATCCGCCTGGCGAATCACGATCACAACGTCATACGCGGCTGGCAAAACTCGGGAAGAGCCTGCCGCAGCATAGGCAAAGAACTGTCGGCGCAGTCGTAGCAACTCGAATCGCAGCATGTGTCGGGCCAGTGGTTTGGATGACTCGAGTTGGGCGCGAGCTCCGCGAACGCCGTGCGTAAGTGGGTGCTCAAGCCGATCGGTGCCTGCCAGAGTAGGGGGTCAAGCCTGCGAAATCAGAACGGGATCTTCGGCTCAAGTCCGGGCAGGGGCTCCCGTGTGTCGACTCCACTCGCGCTTTGGTGTGCGCGCAACGATATGGGATCGGACGGCGATCGCAATGCATCGTCCCTATGATGACTGGATCGTGACGCCACTACGCCGACTGTTCAGCTTTCGTCCCGCCGTTCGAGTCTCGCCGCCGGTGATGGTGGCCGGCTTGGCCCTGGTCGTGATTGCGGCGGTCTATGCCCGCAGCCTGGACAACTATTTCCAATCAGACGACTTCGACTGGCTGTACGCCTACGGCCTGCACGCGGCGGAGACGGGCACGGTGCGCGCTGTGTTTGCACCGCCGGACCCGGCCGCCGTCGATCCGGCGGATCCTTTCAGTTGGAATTACCGTCCGACCACTGCCCTTCTTGTTAACGTGCTCTTCCGCCTGTTCGGGGTAGGCGCGCCGGCTGGATATCACGCGATTCTGATCGCGGGGCATCTGGCGGCGTCAGCATTAGCAGGCGCGCTGGCCGGCCGCCTCACGCGCCGTGCTTGGGCTGGCGCGGCAGTGGTGGCGGTGTTTGGGCTGCACTTCGCCAATGTTGAGACGGTGGCGTGGTTCGGCTCGATCGCTGAAGTCGTAGCCGGCGTGCTTGGGCTGGCGGCAGTCCTCGCGTTTCTGCAATTCCGTGAAACAGGCCGCGCCCGCTGGGCGTGGACCGCGATTGTGGTGTACGGCCTGGCGCTAGGCGCCAACCCCACCGCAGCGCCGATCATCGGGGTGTTCGTGCTGGTGGACGTCTGGCGCTTCGCTCGCGGCGCCGGCCGCAGTTGGTCTGCGCATTGGATATACGTGCCGCTGATGGCGCTGGCGGGCGCATACCTCGGCATTGAGGCCGCTGCCCTTAGCGTGGCGGCCGGGAGCGGCGGCTACGGGTACGGTGTCGGCCCGCACCTGCTGCTGAATGCCCTTTGGTACCCGGTTGTTCTCGTTGCGCCGTTTACCGAGCCGGAGTTGTTCGATGTCCACCGCGCGCTCATGTCTGTACTCGATGGGACCGGGTCACTTGCTGATGTAGCGTCGACCGCGCAATTCGTGCCGGTGCTTGCCGCACATCTTGCTGTCATCGGCGCGGCTGGTTGGATTGCGGTGCGCGGTCCGGGATGGGCTCGGGTGGCGGCCGGCGCCGCACTGGGCCTTCAAGCGCCGTTCGTGCTGCTCGGCGGGACGATGTTTCACTTTGCCTATCTGCCTGCTGCTTTTGTACTGACCCTTGGCGTCGCCGCGCTGGTGGGCATTTCGCGCGCGATGGCCGGACAGCTTGCGTGGCCTCCGGCGGTGGCCGCCGGACCGTTGGTCCTTGCCGTGGGTCTTCTGGCCTGGCAGACACATGGCCGTCTCGACGACTGGGAATTCGCGGCCGGCCTCAGTCATCGGCTGGTGCAGAGCGCCCACGCCGAGCTGGGCGATTTGCCTGCGGAGTCGACCATCATTGCCGGAGAATTGCCAAACACCGTCAACGGCGCCTATGTATTCCGCGAGGGCTTTCCGGCAGCGCTCAGGGTCACGTACGGCCGTTCCGATCTCACGGTCCAGACCTTCAGCCGGCCGGTCGTCATGCGCTTGATGTCAGAGTCCGACGCCGGCGACGGGCGGTATTTCCTAACTTACGAACCATCGGCCATGGCGCTTCGGCTGGCGACTCGCCGATAGATGGAGCCGCGCCATCGATTGTGGCGGCAGGCTGGCCATTGTCGGATGAGCCGGGCGCTTGGCGCGGGCCAGCCTAATCACGCCAACTGGCTCTCCCGGATACGAACGCGCAAGCGATCGTTGGCGTCGATGCGCCTCGGGCGCTGTGAGGCCACTGCTGTACCCTCGGCATCCATGCGCTCCACCCAAGCCATGATGCGCGCCAGCGACTCTTGACGTGCTGACCCCTATGGCTCAAGTTCGGCTTTGGCGACTGGCGATATGGGCTGGAAGGCTGCTGCTTTTGGGAGCGGTGGCATTCTGGTGGGGCGCGGTCGTTATTCCGCAACTCTTGCGCTTGTTGTTCCCCGAGCTGCTGCCGGCCGGCGCCACTCCGTGGCAGCTGCACCCTGACCAGGAGGGCAACGTTGCGAACGCGGTCTCCGCGGCAGCGTTGTCAACCATGGCGTCACTTGCCTTGGCGACGGCCGTCCGCAACGGTTGCCGGCGGGCCGGCTGGATCGCCATTGGCGGCTGGGCCGCGCTGGCGGCAACCGGGGCGTATCTGGCCTGGGAAGAGGTTGTCGGGTTTCACACAACGCTCAAGCCTGCGCTCTCGGACGACGTGATCAGCCGTGTCGAAAGACCGTTTCTCTGGCCGTTGGTGCTGAGCCCATTGATCGTCGCGTTCGTCGTTGTGATGGGGGTTTTTGTTCGCAAAGAGTTGCGTCATCCGGCAGTGCGGGCGCCATTTGTCCTCGGCCTCGTTGCCTGGCTGCTCGTCGTTGCACATGAGGTGAGCTATCCATTTGTCTTCAAGGGTCGCGCCGAATTGCTGGAAGTCGTAATCGAAGAGACCTTCGAGTTTGGCGGGACTCTGCTGTTTGGACTGAGTGCCGCCATAGCTTTGCGAAGTGATAGGGCATCGCAGATCCGGCTTGGGATGTTCACTCGCCGCCGTATGCCCACGTTGCTATTCGGGACGATGGCTGCTGTGGCCGTGCTCGCCGGCCTGGCGGCCGTGTTCGTGTTCCGAGCACCGCTCATCGATGCGCGAGCTCCAGGCACGTGGGCCAACACCTTCGTGATAAGCCTCGACGACCAAGAGGCCGTCACCCAAGAAATTCGCATGCCGGCGGCGCCAGTCCGATTCCTCGATCTCCGCCTTTCCAACTGTGCACGGAGCGGTCCTTCGGCGACGGCGGCAGTGCGCGTCACGGAATCCGGGGTGACGTATTCGGTGCTTTCGGAAGGCTCGGTGAAGGTTCCCGTGGGGGATTGCCCGCGGTGGCACTCAGTTGAACTCTTGCCACCGCTCACGGCGACTGAAGGCCAGCGGTTAGTGGTGCAGGTCGTAGCGGATGTCGAGCAGGGATCAGACGTAGGGATCGGCGCGACGAAGAATCGCTATGCGGCAGGTCGCTTGTGGGTGAATGGTGAGCCCGCCTGGCCGGACCAAAACCTTGAATTCGCGGCCTATGGTGCGGCGGAGCCTTCGGCGAGCAAGTTCCACGGGCTCTGGCGCCTGTTCCGATCTGATTGGCGCTGGCCAGTCCTTGCCGCGGACCTTGTCATCTCGCTGACGCTAATCACGCTTATCCCGCTGCTCCTCGCAGCAAGCGTCTACTCGCGGCGACCCCGGCCGAGTCGTTTTCCGCACACCAACTAGACAAGCTGTGGTCGCAAAGCCGTAGGTTGCGCCGACTGCGGGACGGCGATCTGCCGGCGAGATCGACGGTGATTGCCGCGGGTCTGCCCAACACCGTCAACGGCGCCTTCGTATTTCGCGAGGGCTTTCCGGCAGAGCTCGGGATCACGTTTGGCCCTTCCGATCTCACGGTCCAGACGTTCAGCCGGCCGGTCGTCATGCGCTTGATGTCAGAGTCTGGCGCCAGCGACGGGCGGTATTTCCTAACCTATGAACCGTCCGCCATGGCGCTTCGGCTGGAGACTCGCCGATAGATGGAGCCGCGACGTCGACGGTGGCGGCAGGCTCATCCGGGCCTGAACTCGAGCACGGTGACCACCGTCTTGGCCCCGGGGCGTTCGAATGCGGCTACCGGCGTGAATTCCGAGTTCAGACGGAGGAACTGCGCTCCGTCGTCCTGATCGCCGTTTATCAGCGCGTAGACAGGGACGTTGTGTCCCCGCCAGTCATCCGCAACACCGCCAGCGGGATGGCGAATGCGGTTCTCGATGTGCACGGCCAGGTCTGTTCGTTTCCGGAGTGCAAGGGCTGCAAGGTCTCTGGGCGCGCCGATCACGTGGTTGGTGAGCACGATGGCGGGGCCAGGCTCTGCGGCTGTTGTGTCGGCGATCCATTGCAGGGCGTCTACCTGTCCAAAGCCCGCTGACCATTCTTCGATGTACTGGGCGCGGTCGTCGTCGGGCAGAGCGGCGCTGGTCGGCGCCGCGACGATCAGCGAGGCCGGAATAGCGAGCGAGAGCACGACGGCAGCGGAGGCTCCAACGGTCCATGCGGACGCCAAACGTCCATGGTCGGCGCGGCGAAGCCTGAGGCCCATCACCGCAATCGCGCGTGCCGTCAACAGGGCGAACGGAACGAGCGTGAACAGCACGTAGCGGGAATACAGCGTCGATCCGAGAAAGGCGTAGAAGGCTAGCCAAAACACCAGCACGGACCAAAGCCACCAGTCTTCGCGTCGGCGCGTCACGAATGGGAGGACGAGCGCAACGGCGCCGGCAACGAGTGAAGCGCCCGGCAGGTAGGCGAGCGCCCATTCCCCCATTTGGGCCAAGTTCTGAACCCACTGATCCATTGGGATTTCTACAAGCCGGTCGGGTGTGAGCACGAACCCCGGCGCGCGCTGAAGCACCTGCCCTGATTTCGGGGCCAGCAGAAGTGCGATGCCCGCGACGATCGGGGGCACGGTGCAGAGCCCCAGCGTCGCTAGCCGACGCCTGGGTGTGACCTGGCTGGCGAGCATGATCCCGGCAATAGGGACGATCAGGAGCAGAGCGCCGTTGAGCTTGGTCCAGAAGGCGAGCGCGACAACGGTGCCGGCACCGAGCGCGCTGGGCAGATGACCGCGGGCCGCGGGTACCGAGAGCAACCAGGCAAGCGCGGCCAGCATCACGATCGGCACGTCCGCCAAAGCCAGACGGCCCGCGAAGATGAGGGCCGGCGAGACCGCGACGATGGTTGCGGCGACCGCCGCCGGCCATGCCCCGACGAGGCTTCGACCCGCGTGGTAGACAAACGCTACGGTCAGCACACCGCTAAGGGCCGCGACGAGGCGTCCGGCGAGGATCGGGTCGTCCAGCCAAGTGTGCACGGCCGCTGTTGCCCAGATGAACACCGGGGTCTTCCAGTCCTCGGTCATCGAAAGCCACAGCGTGTCCGGCGACGGCGATTCGGCAAGGCGGGCCGCCCAGCGGACGTGGACGGCCTCGTCGATAAATGGGGGGAAGGCGTCAAGCCGCACGAGCAGCATGACGGCGCTCACCGCGACTGCGGCAATACCGACAGTTTGGGGCGTGATCGCGCTCCACTGATCAGGATGCAGGAACCTGCGCAGTCGCGGCCGTGCCAGGTTCACGTCATCCGCCCCGCGTGCTGTCCATCGGCAACGTCGGCATCCTAGCGTCGTGCGAGGCTCTTTCGGTGCGATCGTTGGCGGCTGGTCCGCTCAGCCGCCATGCTCGAAGTGTGGCTTGAGGGCGCCGGATTTCCAGGCGGCGAGCCGATGCACGAACGTTCACACCTACAGCGGCGTGATGATACCGGCACATTCCAATGCCCTCGCGGCGGTTCTAGTGGCGTGGCGTTGCACGTCTTCGAGGTCATGCACGAACCGCGACCGGTGTCGCAGGAGTTCAAGCGCTTGATCGATGTCGTCGTGGGGAGTCTGGCCGCCTTTGCAACGGCCTATGGGTCAAGACCGTACGATACGCACGCTGAAGCCTGACTGAGCTCCTGCGCGCGGCCTGCCGTCGCGCGCCGCCGTCTGGAGACGATGTTTACGATGACCACGCCATCCGTCCCTGTCGCCATCGACCACGACCGCTTGCTCAAAATATTCATCGACATCCTCAGCGTCGATAGCTACTGGGGCAACGAGGATCGCGTGGTGGCGATCCTCCGGCCGATGCTGGAGGAGATTGGCGTGGTCTGCACGCGCGACGAGATCGGCAACCTCATCGGCAAGTGGCCGGCAAAGGGAAAGCAGACGGCGCCGATCATGCTCAATGCCCACATGGACACGGTGCAGCCCACGCCGGACATGCGGCCGGTGGTCAAGGCGGACGGCGTCTACTCCGACGGCTCCAGTGTGTTGGGAGCGGATGACAAGGCCGGCGTGGCCGTCATCGTCGAAGCCGTGCTCGCCGTCCACGACGCGGGGCTGGATCACGGACCAATCGAGCTGGTCTTCACGGTCGGCGAGGATGTGGGGCAGTTCGGCGCCGACGCCTTCGACCCGAACGATATCGACGCACGCGTGGCGTTCGTCCTCGACGCCGGCGGACCTGTCGGCGATTTGGTCACGCAACAGGCCGGCTCATATGGATTCGAAGCCGTCTTCCACGGCAGGGCCGCGCACGCCGGCATCGCCGCTGGGGACGGGATCAACGCCATCGCCATGCAAGCGCGCGCGGTGGACAACATGCCGCTGGGGAAGGTCGATGACGTCACGGTCGCCAACGTTGGCGTCGTGTCGGGGGGGCAGGCGGCAAACATCGTGCCGCCGGAGGTCAAGCTCGTGGGTCAGGCCCGCAGCCTGGATCAGGAGGCGCTCGACCGGCAGATGGACGCCATGCGCGGAGCCTGCGAGGACGCTGCGGCGGCATTTGGCGGGCGCGTCGACTACACGCAGCGAGGCCGGTTCAAGGCGACGCAATTTGACGACGGCCATCCGGCAATTCAGCTGGCCGACCGTGCCATCGCCGCCGCCGGTCTGGAGCCGCGTCACATCTCGACCCACGGCGGCAGCGATGCGCAAAACTTCAACGAAAAGGGCATTGCGACCGCGATTCTGTCGGTCGGCTACATCGACGTGCACTCCACCGCCGAATTTATGCCCCACGACGAGTTGCGGCGCCTCACCGACGTGACCGCCCAGCTGATCCTCCACGCGTAGCAGCCCAATGGGTCGCACTGACGCTAGAATCCGGCAATGGCGCTAACACTCGCCTATAACACGCTCGACTACGGGTCCACGCCGGACCTGGCACGCATGCTCGGTGAACTCAAAGAGACCGGCTGGGATGGCTGGGAGGTCCGGCAGCCGCTCGACTGGCTTGGCTCCGCCGAGCGCGTGGCCGCCATTTCCCAGGAGGCCGGGCTGCCGGTGGCGGGCGTCTGCGGGCAGGGCTGGAACTTCGTTGACGACCCGGTTGTATTTGAAATCAACTGCCGCCGCATCGAGTTCGCGGCCGCCGTCGGCGCGGACGCCTTCGTGATCATGGCGCCGGACCGGCCCGGGGATCGTCCGCCCTCGGCCGAAGAAATCAACCGCTTCGCCGCGTCGGCTGAGGAGCTGCGCAAGTTCGGCGCCGACCAGGGCACGACGGTGGCCTTTCACTTTCATACGGCGCAGTTGGTGCATACCGAGCGCGAGATTCGGCAGGTCCTGGACGCGGCGCCTGATCTCAAGCTGTGCATCGACGTGTCGCACGCGCAGCTCATCGGATGGGACGCTCACGCGTGCCTGCGAGAGCTCCGCGACCGGCTGGCTTACGTGCACCTGCAGGACTACCGCGCCTGGCGCTACGTAAACATCGGGGCTGGCGACCTCTTTCCCAGCATTTCCGCGATCTTCGATACCCTTGACGACATCCAGTTCGACGGCTGGGTCGTCTGTCACGGCGGGCACCTCACGGATGATCCGCCGCACGAACGGGCGCGAATCTCACGCGAGTACCTCCGCGGCATCGGCCGGTAGCTCTCCCTGACCGTGCGAGTCGCGGGCATGGGGCATTCAGCGAGTGAGGACCGCTCGCAGTCGCCAGATCGCCAGCGCGTAGAACGCCGCCGCGTATCCGAGCAGGATGCCGAGAAAGGGCAGCACGTCGCCGATGCCGCCGTCGTCGCGAACCAGGGCCTCGAACGCTTCCAGCGCCCAGGCGTGCGGCGTGATGTGGGCCGCGGTCCACACCCCGGGGGCAAACAACTCCATGACGTACAGCGGCAACATGCAGCCGCCGAGCGCCGCGGTGCCGAGTCCCAGGAAAACCCCCACCGGCGCCGCCTGCTGGTCGTTGCTGAACAGCGCTCCCATGAGCATGGCGGCTCCGCTGCCGACGAGTCCAAATGCAACCACGATCAGGATGGCGCTGAACGGGTCGCCCCAGCGCACGCCAAACATCAGCATCGTGCCCAGCATGATGTACACGCCCTGCACGATCGCTACGGCGAAGCGCCCAAGCCCCTCACCGAGCAGGATGGTGCGCACCGGTGTGGGCGTGGCGAACATGCGGCGGGCGATGCCCAGCCGCCGCGTCTGAACCAGCGCGGCCGACCCGGCAAGCGAGGTGAGAAACATGAACAGCATGAGTTGCTGCTGGGCGCCGAGGTCGAACTGCCCCCAACTGGCACGGCGGACGGACGGCTCTCCGGCAACGGTCGTCGCGACCTGAACGCCGCCGACTTCGTCCGCAACAGCGGCCGCTTGAGCCAGCGCCTGGTCATAGGACACGGCGCTCTCGTCAGAGACGAAGGCGGCGATGCGCGGCAGCGCCATTTGCTCCGCAAGAATCGCGTCGATGGTGCGACGAATGCTCAGCGAATCCTGGCCTGGGCGAGCGATGAAATCGATCTCCACGGCGTCGCCGGCGCGGATGGCCTCGTCGTAGCCGGACGGGATGATCAAGCCGGCCTCCAGCTCGCCCCGCTCGACGGCGCGAATGACGGTGTCGCGATCATCGTGCCGGTGAACCACGAACGCCTCGTGCGCCTCCAGCGCCTCGACCATGGCCGTCGCGAGATCGCCGGACCCAGGAACCACCAGGCCCACACGCAGATCGAAGCCACGTCCAAATACCGAGCCCAGCACCAGGATGAGCAGCATGGGGAGGATGAGGACGAAGAACACGTTGGCGCGGTCGCGCGTGAAGCGACGCAGGTTCGACGCGGCGATTGCGAGCGCCTTCATGGATTGAGCCTTCGCCGCAGCAGCGCGAGCGCGATCACCGACGTCACCGCGGTGAATCCGAGCAAGGCGGCAACCGAGGGAAGAATGTCGCTGACCGCGCCGCCGGACAGATCGCCGAGCCCCTGCAGGAACCATCCCTGAGGTGTGATGAAGCGGAGGTTTGCCAGCAGCCCTTCGGCCCGGCTGATTGGAAAAAACGTCCCGCCGATGATTCCCAATACGACCGCGGTGACGGACGAATACACCGCCGCCTGTTCGGACGTTCGGGCAAGCGCGCTCACCACGGCCATGACGCCAATGGCGGAGGCAGTTCCGGCGACGATCAGCAGCGCCACGCCGCCGGGATTGCCCCAGTCGGCGCCCAGCAACAGAGTCGTGGCGACGACGAGGACCAACATGCTTACCAGGCCCAGGCCGAAGGCGGTTATCGCCTTGCCCAGGATGATCGACCATTTCGGCAGCGGCGCAGCGAGCAGGCGGTTCAACGTGCCGGCGTGACGCTCCTCCACAAGGCTGTTGACGCCGAACTGCACCGTGAAGAACAGGAAGAAGACGGCGACCCCGGCGGCGTAGAACGTCGTGTCGTCGAGCTGCTTGGTCGTGGCGGACACGTCGCGCACCGTGACCGGGCTGGGCGTCGACGCCGCCAGTTGCGCGATGGCTGCGGCGTCGGACGCACGCGCGGGATCTAACGAGGCCAGCGTGCCAACGGCGCCCTGCACGTAGTCGAGCTGCCGGGCGTATTCCTGGACGACGGCCAAGGCGAGGGTCGACGCGAGAGACGTGTCCGCGCCTTGGACGACGCGCAGCTCCGCCGGTTGGCCGGTCTGCACGCGCGCGGAGAATCCAGCCGGAATGATGATGGCCGCATCGACGTCCTCGTCGACACCTTCAGCGGCGCCCGCGACGAGGCGCTTGGCCTCGTCCGCGCTTGCCGTGTGCACCAGGTTGACGCTGCCGTCTTTCGCGAGGCCGCCCAGCACGCCGTCGACGAGCGGGGCGGCGAGCGGTCCCCGGTCAAGGTCGGCGACGGCATAGGTCGCCGTGAAGTCGAAGTCGCTGATGGGGTTGAAGACGAAGCCGAAGATGACGGCCAGGCCAAGGGGGGCGGCGATGGCGAACACATACACCGAGCGGTCGCGAACGCGCTGCCGCAGGTCCTTCGCCGCGATGACCAGTGCGGGCCGCATGCCTAGTCGCGCAGCGAGCGCCCGGTGAGATGCAGGAACACCGCTTCCAGGTTCGGCTCGTCGATCTCGACGCCGATGATCGACACGCCGGCCTCAGTCAGCGCGGACAAGAGAGCCATTAGCGTGTTGCCAGCCTGCTCGACCAGCACGTCGATCGTGCCGTCGGCCACGTCGACCTGTTGCACCCCGGCGATGCGGCCGAGCGCCTCGGCGCCGGCTTGCAGGGGGCCGGTGGCGCTCAAGCGCACGCGGTCGTGCTGGCTCACGATCTGGGCCAGCTCGCGGCGCGTCCCCTCGGCTTTGATCTGCCCGCGATCGATGATCCCGATGCGGTCGCACAGCCGCTCCGCTTCTTCCATGTAATGCGTCGTGTAGAGCACCGCCAAGCCTTCGCTGCCGAGCCGCTCGATGCTTTCGAGAATCGCGTTGCGGCTCTGGGGATCGACCCCCACGGTCGGCTCGTCGAGCACCAGCAGGCGCGGGGCGTGCAGCAGTCCGATGCCAATGTTGAGTCGGCGCTTCATGCCGCCGGAGAAGGTATCGGCGCGGTCGTCGGCGCGGTCGCTGAGCCCGATGATCTCGAGCACCTCGTCCACGCGGCTCCGCAACGCCGCGCGCGGCATGTCGTACAGGCGGCCGAAGAACCGCAGGTTTTCGCGCGCCGTGAGGTCGGGGTAGATGGCCAGATCCTGCGGCACCAGACCGATCTTGGCCTTGAGCTTGGTGGTTCCGGGGCTGAGGGGCGCGCCGTCCAGCAGCACTTCACCGCCTTCACGTTCCATCAGCCCCACGGCCATGGAGATGCTGGTGGTCTTGCCCGCGCCGTTGGGCCCCAACAGGCCGTAGGTCTCGCCGGCGGCGATGCGAAAGCTCAAGCCGTCGACCGCCTTGAGCTCGCCAAAGCTCTTGCGCAGATCGCGGCACTCGAGCACGGGCCGGTTGTTAGCCGTAGGACATCATCGAGGGGGCGAAACGGCCTCATGGTATCCGGCCATAGACCCGGCAAGAGTGGCCCATAGTTCGATGACAAGCGTTCGTCTATCCCGCGCCCGCGGGCGGGCGCGAAATCCCTCCGTGTAGGGGCGCCCCTCGTGGGCGCCCGACGAGCCTAGACATCTGGCCCCCGCGCCACCCAGGGCCACGCGTCCTCTAGAATCCGGCGCTCCCACTCTCCGTGAGCAGCCTAATGCCGGGTTTGTTCGATCCCCTCCGCCTGCGCGGCGTGACACTGCGGAATCGCGTCGTCATGGCCCCCATGGACCAACTGGCCGCCGTGGACGGCGGGTCGGCCGACGACTGGCATGTGGTGCACTACGGTTCGCGCGCGGTCGGCGGCGTTGGGCTGATCTTCGTCGAGGTCACCGCGGTTGAGCCGCGGGGTGCGATCTACCCCGTCAACCTCGGCCTCTGGGACGACGCCCAGATCGAGCCCCTGCGCCGCATCGCGGCCTTCTGCGCCTCGCAAGGCGCCGTGATCGGCATCCAGCTCGGCCACGCCGGGCGCAAGGCCTACTACGACGACCATGGCTATTCCGAGCATCGTCTCGTGGCGCCGAGCCCGCTGCCCTTCGACGAGGGCTGGCGCGTACCCGAGAGCCTATCGACTGCCGAGATTCACGGCGTCGTCGATGCCTTCGCCGCCGCCGCGAGCCGTGCCATCGAGGCAGGATTCCAAGCCATCGAGGTGCATTCCGCCCACGGCTACCTTCTCAGCGAGTTCTTCTCGCCGCTGACGAACCGGCGCGACGACCAATACGGGGGCGATATCGACGGTCGCTCGCGCATGCCGTGCGAGGTCGTCGGCGCCGTTCGGGCGACCGTACCGGACTGGATGCCGATCTCGGTGCGCATCTCGGGCACCGATTTCGTGGAGGGCGGCAACACCGCCGACGACATGGCTATTGGCGCCGAACGTTTGCGCGAGGCTGGCGCCGACCTCATCCACGTCAGTGCCGGGGGCGTCACGCCAAGCGTTCCCGAGGTCTACCCCGGGTACCTGCTGCCGGCGGCGGAGACCATCCGCCGCGTTGCCGGTGGGCCGGTCATCGCCGTGGGGCTCATCGAGAACGCGCAGATGGCCGATGAGATCGTGCGCAACGGCCGCGCGGACCTGGTCGCTCTCGGACGCGAACTGCTGCGCAATCCGTACTGGACGCTCAACGCCGCCGGCGAACTCGGCGTCGATGTGCCTTGGCCCGGAACGTACTACCAAGCCAAGCGCTAACCGGCTTTCGGACTAGTGCGCTGCTCGTGGCGGAGCGCCATTGCGTCGGACAATTGGCGCCTCCGCGGGCTCAATGGCGACGTTGACCAGACTGGGCAGCCCTGACGCGAAGGCGCGGTCGAGCGCGGCGTCGAGCTCCGCCGGTTTGGTTACGTGCTCGCCGTGGCCGCCCAGCGCCTTGACCACGAGGTCGTAGCGGGACGGGAGTAGGTCGCACGCGAAGATTCGATCTTCGCCATACATGCGGGCCTGCAACCGGCGCTCGGCATTCCATCCGGCGTCATTGCCGACGATGGCGACGAACGGCAGGTTGTGGCGAACTGCGGTGTCGAACTCCATCAGATGGAATCCAACCGCGCCGTCGCCTTGCAGCGCTACGATCGGCGATTCCCGATCGTAGATACGCGCCGCGAGCGCGAACGGGATCGAGCTGCCGATGGATCCGGCCGGACCATTGATGACCCGCTGCCCGCCGCTGAGCAGCGCCTGGACCCATTGACCGAATTCGCCGCCGTCGGCGACGACGATTCCGTCCTCCACCCATGGCTGGATTGAAATGCAGAGCTCGATTGGATGCAAGGGCCCGTCCGGCGGCGACCGCCAGGCGTCCCAGGCTGCCGGCCGGTAGGCCACGGCGGTTCTCACGGCGGTGCGCCAGGCATCGTGCCCGGCACCTCTCGCAACGGACGCAAGGCGGCGCGCCGCGTGCAGCGGGTCCGCGTGCACCGCCGCGGCAATCCGCTGCGTCGGGCGCACGTTCCGCCGCGTCAGGTCCAGCACGGAGTCATCCGCGTCGACCTGGGCGAAGCGCGCATCGCTGGAGAAGACCGGCGATGCACCGAACTGGAGCGAGTGGTCCAGGCGCTTGCCCAGGAGCAATACAACGTCGGCTTGTGCCAGCACCTCGGCGACCGCTCCCAGACTTGGGTCGTTCACGCCCCGAGGGCTCTCACCTGTCACGACTGGGACGCCCGTTGCCACTCCCAGCTCCTGAAGTGGAGCCGTTGCCGGCGGCCGCATCATTGCCGGACCGGCCAGAATCATCGGGCGCTGGGCGTTTTTTAGCAGCTCTCCGATGCGACGCCCGTGGTTGTCATCGAGCATCGGCGCCTTGGGGTAGAGCGACTCGCCATCGGATCGGGGTGCCTGTGCCTCCAGTACGTCGCTGGGAAGATTCACCACAACCGGACCGGGCCGACCGTGCGACGCCAAGGCCAGCGCGCGCCGGACATCGCCGCCGAGCGAGCCCGCGTCTTCCGCCGTCCATGCAGCCTTCGCCAGCGGCTGCGCCAGTTGTGCCTGAGGCATCTCCTGGAAGGCGCCGCGGTCGTCATCCGCACGCGCGCTCTGGCCGCTGAGCAGCACCAGCGGCGACTCGGCTTGCCGCGCCACGAACAGCGCCGAAAGCCCGTTGGCATGCCCGGGTCCCGCGGTGAGCAGCGCGACGCCGGGGCGGCCGGTCAGCCGGCCCCAGGCGTCGGCCATGTGCACGGCCGCGGCTTCGTGGCGCACGTGGATGATCTCCAGGCCCGCATCGAGGCACGCGTCATACACCGAGAGAATCTGGTTGCCCGATAGCGAAAACAGGCGCTCGACGCCTGATTCGATCAGCGCTGCAACCAGGTGAGCCGCGCCGGTGTTGGATGAGCAACTTGGCATTGCGCGAGTCCTCGAAACGACCCTGGGGCTGGTGATGGTACAGGCACGCGCACAGGCGCTGGATCCCGGACGCCTGCCTCGGGCGGCGTTACAACCGGGGCCGTACGCGCGCCTCAGCCTTGCCGGGCGCTCCCCCGCACGTCGAACGCATCCCGCAGGCCGTCGCCAATGAAGTTGATCGAAAGCACGGCCAGGCTCACGGCAACTCCCGGAGACACCCACATCCACGGCATCTCGGCCAGGAACGCAATTTCCTTGGCGTCGCTCAGCATCGAGCCCCAACTCGCATTGGGTTGCTGGACCCCCAGACCGAGGAAGCTCAGCCCGGCCTCCGTCAAGATGGCGCCGGCCACGCCGAGCGTGGCGGCGACCGTGATTGGACCAATGCTGTTGGGCAGCAAGTGACGCAAGATGATGCGCGCGTTTGACGCTCCCAGCGCCCGCGACGCCACGACGTAGTCGAGCTCGCGTAGAACCAGCACCTGCCCGCGCACCAACCGTGCCACTCCGGGCCATCCAAAGATCCCGATGATCCACATGATATTGAAGATGTTGGGTCCTATCATGCCAGCGATAACCACGATCAATATAAAGGTGGGGAAAGCCAATACGACGTCTGTGATGCGCATGATGATATTGTCGACGCGGCCTCCAACCAGTCCGGCGAATCCTCCCAGGACCAGGCCAATCGTGATGTAAATGCCCACGGCCACGATCCCCACCGATAGCGAAACTCGCGCGGCGAATACCAGGCGGCTGAATACGTCACGCCCGGCCCGGTCGGTTCCCAGAACATGTTCTGTGCTCGGAGGCTGAAGAATCACCTTTATGTCCACGCGATTCGGCTCATAAGGCGCAACCAACTCAGCGAAGACAGCGAGCACGACCATCAGGCCAAGGAGTCCGAGCCCAAGCGCCGCCAGTCGGTGCGAGAAGAACCGACGTATGCTGCGCTTCCACGGTGAAAGATCGGGTGCAATTTCTAGGATGGTAGGATCTATTGTTTGTGCCATCAATGCCGAATCCTTGGGTCAATGAATGCGTACACAATATCCGTAAGGAGATTCGCCGCAACAACCGCTACAGCGCTAATCATTATTACACCCATTTGCACAGGATAATCACGCTGTAAAACCGCTTCGTATCCAAGGACACCTAGACCTTGCCATGAGAAGAGATTCTCGATGATAAGGCTCCGCCCACCAGCTGCGGAAGGCCAAGGCCGATGATTGTCACGATTGGAATCAGAGCATTGCGGAACACATGCTTCCATAGCACGACATTTGGGTGGAGTCCCTTTGCCAGTGCCGTAGTGACGTACTCGCCGGAGAGCGCGTCCAGCACTGAAGCCCGCGTGTAGCGCATGTAGCCGGCGATGTCGCGGAGGGCCAGCGCAAGGATCGGAAGAATGGAATGTCTGATGAGGTCGAGGTTGAAGCCGATCTCGCCCCCCGCGGTCCACATGCCGAACGTTGGCAGCCACCCCAGTACCACGGCGAAAAGAAACATGAAGATAAGCGCGAAGAAGAATTCAGGGATCGATACCGCGAAGAACGCTGCCAGCGAGAAACTCATATCGGTGATGGAATACTGACGCAACGCCGATATGACTCCCGCTATGATTCCAAGCACAAGCCCGAGCGCGATGGCTGCACCTACAAGCCCGAGGGTGATGGGGAGCCGCTTGATGATCAGCTCGCTTACAGGCGTGCGCTTATGGAATGACTTCCCAAGATTCCCTGTCAGCACATCGCGCAACCAGATAAAGTAGCGCACCGGTCCGGGGAGATTGAGTCCCAACTCCTCTCGCAGGCGGTCGACTTCCTCGTTGCTCAGGACTTCCATTTCCAGTGGGTCGACCAAGGCGTCGATGGGGTCGCCAGGAGCGAGATTGATCAGAATGAATACGACGGCCGATATGCCAATAAGGATCGGGATCGAGATGAGAATGCGCCGGACGATGTAGCGCGTCACGTCAGCACGGGCCGAGGCGCGACGAAGGGCGAGGCCGGAGCTTCACGCCCCGGCCTCGCGCCAACGCCGGTGTCAGGCAAACGGCGGGCTAGGCGGAAGACTCGCCGATGATCGCGTCCCAGCGCGGATCGAGCCACAGCCTCCAGATCGGCGCCTGAACTTGGATGTAGTACAGGTTCATCCAGTCCACATCGCGCACGCGCGCATGGTACGTGTTGAGCAGCGAGAGGTACCACAGCTGCGCCGCCGGCAGGTGGCCCTTGGAGTGAATCAGGATGTCCAGCTCGTCCCAGATCTCCGTGAGCTCCTCCACGGTCGCCGCGGCGATGCCCTTCTCATAGAGCGCGTCGACTTCGGGGTCGCAGATGCTCGAGTGGTTGAAGCCCCCGTTGTCGATGCTGGCGCCGCAGCGGTTCTGCTGCCACATGCCTGGCAGCATGGGACCGCCGCCGAAGTTCGCCATCACCAGATCGAATTCGTTGTCGACATAGAGCACGTCGCGCACCGCGGCAATCTGGATGATATTGAACTCCACGTTCATCCCCGCGTCCGCTAAGTACTGCTGAATGGCGAGCATGGCGGGGTTCGGTGTCGACCACCAGAGCCATTTCAGGGTGCGGCTGAAGTCGTAGCCTGCCTCCTCGAGCAACGCCCGCGCCGCGTCCGGGTTGTACGAAAAATCTCGCACAGCGGCGTCAGGAGGTCCGCCGGCACGGACCGAGAGCGCGTCGAAGAGGTACCACGAAGCATTGGCAGTGTTGCTGAGGACGTCTGCGACGATGGCCTCACGGTCAATCGCACGCAGCATGGCCTCGGTTACGAGCTCCGCGTTGTCCACCGTCTTCCGGTTGACGAACATGAGCGTGCCCAGGTTGCGGAGCTGGGTGCTGCCGCGGACGTGCGGGGGACGAATGAGGGACTTGAAGTTCTCCACCGAGCCCGTGCGATGCATATCCAGCTCACCGCCGGCCATCGCGGCGTCGCGCGACGCGATGTCGCCGTAGCGCACCGTCATGCCGTCGATATACGGCGTGCCGTAGGGGAACTCCTTGAACGACACCAGCTCCGAGAACTGGCCTTCGACCATGCGAATGTGCTTCATGGGCCCGTTGCCGACGGGCGCCAGCGCGTACTCGGACTCGAGAATGGCCTCTTGCCCCGGCTGCATCGATCCATAGATGTGCTTGGGCATGGGGAAGACCCGGTCGTCCCACTGGTGGCTCTCAAGCCAGCGCAACTCCGGCGCCTCGAGCGCGAGCTGGACCGTCATCTCATCGATCTTCGTGATCCCGCCCGAGTCCTCAATGTTGTCCGTGGGGTTCTCCTGCCAGGCCCGCAGGCCCTGGATGGACCGGAATGACGCGCGACCGGCGTGCTGGAATCCCCACTCGGGATGAGTCGCCATATGCAACCCGAACACGACATCGTCGGCGGTCGTCGGCATGCCGTCGTGCCAGGTTGCGTCCGGGTTGATGTGGAAGTTCCAGACCCGATTGGGTTCGATTTCGTCCCACCAGTCCGCCACGCCCGGGCCCGCTGAGTTGCCTAAGTTGGGCGTGCGACCCTCGCCCCAGTCAATGCCGTTCCAGAGGGACATCCACGTGTGCGATTTGGTGTATACCGTGTTCGAGAGCAGCACATAGGGATTGATCACAGGCTTCGAGGGCGGCGTGTAGCCGGTCCGAAGCGTCCCGCCGGAAACAGGGATGCCCATCTCGGCAGACTCAATGCGCTTCTCGCGCTCGGACATGACCTCAACGACCTTTTCGACCGTGACTTCCTTGGTCACGACCTTCTCGACTTCAACGACCTTCTCGACTTCCTTGATGACCTCGACTTCCTTGATGACTTCCTGGGTCACGATCCTGTCGACCGGGACCTCTTTGATCACTTCCTTCGTGACCACGATCTCGACCGGGACCTCTCTGATCACTTCCTTCGTGACCACGGTCTCGACCGCAACCTCTTTGACCACCTCGTGGGTGACGATTTTTTCGATGACCTGCGTCTCACCGCAGGCCGCGAGAATCGCCGCGCCCGCCGTTCCCAAAAGACCCAAGCTCGCGCCGCGCAACAGTGAACGCCGCGTCATGTGCCGGACTCCTGTATCCATCACCAGCCCCTCCCCGTCCCGACGATCGCCGTACGTTGCGTCGGGCTACTGAAACAACCCCCACGGTCGGGTTCAATCAATCGGTCGTGATGCTCCTTAGCCTTGACAGGCACGCAATCTGCCTGCGATTCACCGAAGACTCGGATGTGAAAGGGACCGCGTATCTCCCAATGGCGGGGGCTGACGCGGCGAAAGTGATTGCGTGGCGGCCATCCAACGGGCCGCGGCCGGGCTTGAGGAGACGCATGGATTGCGCGGTCATCTATTGGACCTGACGACACAAGTCGACGTGCGCGGGCATGCGCGTGCAGCGCTCGCGCAGGTCGTCCATTGGCCCTTTGCCGCGCAGCGCCGCCGGGAACTTTGCCGCCGCGGCTTCCCAATCCGCGACGGACCCACACCAACTGGTTGCGGCGTCCAGGTCCTCGGTGCTGGCAACGCCCATGGCGATCAGCTCGGCGGCCGTCTTGAACTGCGCCTCGCACAGACTCAAGTCGGCGTCGTCGGCAGCATCACTAGGAGGAGCTGGGGCGGCCGCCGTGGGGCCTGCATCGCTGGGGTCGGGGGTGTCGGACTGGCTCGGCGCGCTCGCGTCGCCGCAGGCTGCGAGCGCTGCAACCGTGAGGGCCGCGAATGCCGCGAGCAGAATCCCGCCGAAGGTGTGCGCTCGTCGCGCCCTTCGCAGCCGTTGCCGTCGATCTCTTCGCGGCATCTCGGGGCAGCCTGCGCGAACGGTGCTTGGGGGCAGAGTCGTTTGCCCTCTGATATTTGTCAATCTCACCATTGCAGGCGACGAAGGTTAAGCCGAGACGGGGGGCTCCATGTTCTCGTGCACGCGCGCGGGAGCGGGCGGAATGGCCGCGAGCCCGGCGCGTGAGGTGCGGACGGCTTGCTAGGACGCGACCTCCGCGAAATCGCTCTCGCCGCAGATGTCCATGGGCACGTGGTGCACGGTCAGGTCGTGGTCGTATCCGAATCGCGGCTGCCGCTCGCCGCGAATGCACGCCTCAAAGTCCTCGATGTCGGGGCGTTGGATCTCGAAATCGCCCGCTTCGTACCGTTTCCACCCGTCGATCCCAGCCTTGGGACCGTCCGCATGAATCTGGACGGCCGGCACGACACCGCCGGTCGGCGAGACCGGCGATACGATCGCCTGGGCCTCGGAGCCGTAGATCTCGAAGCTCTTGGGAATGGCGCCTTCGACCTCGAGACACGACACCTCGAGCGTGGCGATGCCGCGCTCGTACTCCAGCACGACCACGATGTTGTCGGCATACGAGGCCTCCCGGTAGACATCGCTGCGCATAAACGGATGGACGCGCGCCGGCCGACCCATCACCGCGATCAGCAAGTCGAGCGCATGACATCCCAGGTTGAACATGAACCCGCCCCGAAAGTACGCGCGCCCGTCCGGCAGCCGCGTGTATTCGTCGCGGAACTGCGACGAACCCATGTGGAACCTGGCGGTGTATATGTGCCCAAACGCCCCTGCCGCCGCCATGTCGAGCACGCGGGCGATGTGGGGCATCGGGCGGTAGTTGTAGCCCATCTGAAAGACCAGCGACCTCGCCCGCGCCAGCCCAATGAGCTCATCGGCATGCCGCTTCGTCCAGCCGCAAGGCTTCTCCATGAGCACGTGCTTGCCGGCCGCGAGCGCACGTCGGGCGTATGAGGGGTTCGCGAGCTCGTGACCGTCGGTCACCACGCCGGCAATGGACGTGTCGCCAAGGACGGCATCGATCGACTCGATCCACGACACTCCGACGAACTCCGGCTGCCGGTCGCAGGCCGCGCGGGCGAGCGGGCTGGGCTCATAGGCCCCCGCGAACTCGATCTGGGGAAGGTCCCTGAGCCAGCGCGCCTTGCGCGCGGCGTGCGCGTGCGTGGCGCCGAGCATGGCGATGCGCGTCGGCGTAAGCGAGGTCATCTGCGCCGCCTCCTCGCTTGTCCCTGGCCGCACCAGCTTGCCTCAATCACCGCTGAGCCGCGCGAGCAATGCCAGCGGCGCTCGCCCCGCGGCCCGGGGGCACTCAACGGACTATCCTGTGAAGTCGGCGGCGCCGCCACGACGAGGAGCGCTCGGATGGACGAGATGTTTGCCGGTCCGGCGGCCACTTCGCGGGAAGACCTGCGGGAATACACCGGGCTCGCGGCCGCTGAGCGAATCTTGGGCGAGCAGCGACGTGCCGCCTACATCATCAACTACAACCAGCTGGACGTGAACTACACCGGGGCGGTCGAGTTTCAGCTGCGCCGCAACCTCGTATTGCTCTGTCCGCAGACGGCGGACTTCCTTTATCGGTCCTATACGCCGGAACGCACGTTGTACGCCGGGGGGTCCCGGCCCGAGCTGGAGGAAGCCGTGCGCCGCGTGACGAGCCAGGGCGGCACGGCTTCGGACAAGGCGCTGGCACTGATGCGCTTCTGCCGGGATGTCCATGAGGAGGCCGGTCGTGCGCCGTCGCACAAGGACTACGTCTATGGGGGCACGGAAGCTCAGCTCATCACCAAGGGCGAGTGGCTCTGCGAGGGCCTTGCGCGGCTTTACGTGGCGCTGTGTGGGGCCGCCGGAATTTCAGGGCGAATCCTGCACCACGTGATCGGCGGGCACGTTACGGCGGAAGTGTTTGTCGGCACCTGGGCGTACGTCGATCCCCGCATGGGGGTGTATTTCCGCAAGGCCGACGGCAGCTTCGCTTCGGCGTGGGACTTGTGGCGTGAGCCTTCGATCATGGACGACCAGCCGGACGACGTGAAGCGAGACGTGAGTTATCAATCAACGTGGGACGAGAGGTATCAACGCTGCCGCGATCTCTTCTTCGATTCCCGCGAGGTGAACGGATTCGTCAACTACAGCCTTTCTGATGCACACCACTATGACTACACCCAGACGACGGCGGAGCAGGCGACGGCAGCCGGCCTGTGGACTATCAATAGGGATTACCGGGCGTTGATCGCCCAGGTCTTCGGTCAGGAACTCTCAGGCTTCGGCTGAGCGGCGCTCAGGCCGTGGCTGAGTCCCATTCCAGGATCACGCCGAGGGCGTCGCCCGGTCGCTCTTGCAGCAGGGCGAAGGCGTCGCCGGCATGCGCGGCGGGGAATCGGTGGGTGGTCATGGCCGTGGTATTGATCGCCCCGGACGCGAGCAGCTCGATCCCCGCGCGTGCCGTCCAGGCATCGTTGCCGCGCCCGTAGTACCCACCGAGCAGGCGCCGACCTTGAATCTTGCTGGACGGCAGTGGCAAGGGCTCCGGCTCGTAGAGACCGACCAGATGCAGAAGTCCGCCGACGGCGAGCATGTCCAGCGCTTGGGCGAAGGCCGTGCCGCCGCCCGCGCCGCCGACCGCATACACCACGACGTCCGCGCCGACCCCGGCCGTGATGCTCCGCACCGCCTCGACCGGGTCTTCGCGGGCCGCGTCGACCACCACGTCGGCGCCAAGGCGGGAGGCCAGATCGCAGCGAAGCTCCAGGGCGTCCACCGCCACGATCGGCCCGTGGCCGGCTGCCTTGTGAACCTGAAGGATCAGACTCCCGACCAAGCCCTGACCCAGGACCGCCACGACGTCCTTTGGCCGCACGTCCTCAATATCCACCCAGGTGGCCGCGCCGGCCGCCAGCGTCCAGTACGCGGCGGTGTCATACGAAACGCCATCCGGAATCGGGAATACGTCCGGACGATCGTCCGGCGTCGCAGCTGGGATGACCACGACGTAGTCGGCATGCGGCTCGCGGGCCACCACCCGTTGGCCGAGCCAATGGCCGGAAACGCCCGCTCCGAGCGCGTCCACCACCCCCGCGAGGGAATATCCCAGCTCCTTGGGGCGCCCGGCGGCCTCTTCCCGTGAATACCGGTCGTCGTCCGGGCCAATCGTCAGCCGCCCCGTTTCCGAGCCGCGGCTGATGAGGCTCCGCATTGCCTTGATGCGCACCTGCCCCGGACCGGGCTCGGGAATCGGAACCTCCGCGACCTCGACCGACGTTGCCCCGACCGGCTTGACCACCTGCCTCATGTCACGCGTCCCTCTCTCAGTTCCCTCGCGGGGATGGTGCACTCATGATCCGGTCCATGACCGTCGACGGCACGACGGCGTTCGGGCTCCGCACGCTGGCCTCCTCAGGGGATTGAGCTCCCTGACGCGAGCCTCTCTCGCTGAATGCGGCGCGGCACGTCGCTCGTAGCCTCGCGCGAGATGATCCGCAAGCTGCGGTCGGGCAGCGGCAGGCTCACCCGGACATTGCCCCGCCGGTGTGACTCGCGAGTGGCGATGGCAATCTCCAGCGCCTCGCGGGCGTCCTCGCCGTTGCATTTGGGCACGGCTCTGCCGTCCATGCAATCCAGCAAGTTGCAGACGGCGTTGATCCCCACGGAGCGCCGCGTGCTCGGTGGGGGAAAGAAACGGCGCGCCGGGGCCCCGCGCGTCATGCCGCGCAGCAACGACTCGTTGGTCCAGTGCTCGATCATCCAGCCGTCGTGCAGAATCCGGAGCATGCCTTGGTTGCCCGTGATGTCGAACGCCCACTCATTCGGGCCGTTCGATATCCCCCGAAAGTAGCCGCGCACGCCGTTCGGGAACCCGACGTAGCCGGCGCCTTCGAAGTCGGCGTCCGACGAAGCTGCGGCATCCGCCGCCTCGAACATCTTCTCTCGGTCGCCTCCGTGCCTCACGCCCACGACGCTGGGCCCCTCGACCTCGCCCATGACCCAGGCAGCGCGTGCGCCCGTGAACATGGTGAGCGTCGTGAGCAGGTGACTGCCGTTATGGGAAAGCCCGCATTGCGCCAGCGCCACGACGTGCAGCACGTCGCCGATAAGACCGTCATCGACCATGCGCAGCGCCTGGTTGTATTTGTCGTCCCAGCGCCGGGAGCAATTCACCGCGAGTGTGATGCCGGCCTTTTCGCAGGCGTGGATCACGCGGTCGGCCTCCTCGAGCGAGAAGGTGATGGGCTTTTCCGCCCAGATCGCCTTGACCCCGTAGCCGCCGTCCGCAATGGCGAGAATGATCTCGGCTCGCGGCTTGGCGGTCGTGCACACGCTCACGATGTCGGGTTTCGTGGCCTCGAGCATGCGCCGGTAATCTGCGTATACGGCATCGATGCCCCACTTGCGCCGGGCCGCTTCACGCTGGTCGGGCCACGTATCGCACAGCCCCACAAGCTCGATCTCGGGCACGGCCACGTAGCAGGCCGCGTGGGCGCGCGGGATCGGGATGCCGTCGTAGGGACCATGCAGCTCGTCGCAGGTGCTGCCCATGCCGCCGAGTCCGATCACGGCGGCCCGATAGCGTGGCGTGGAACGGGCGTTGCTCACGCTTCCACGCTGGCAAAGGGTTGCACGGGAGTCAAGGATGCCCCGGCCCCGAAAGGGGTGGCCGAGATTCCCCGGTCTGCGCGACCATGAAGGCGCCGTCTCGAGCAGCAGGCGCGCCCATGACCTCTCCCTTCGATCTCGTCTTGACCAACGGTACCGTGATCGATGGCTCGGGCGGGCCGCGACGTTCTGCAGCCGTGGGCGTCAGGGGCGGCGCAATAGCTGCCGTTGGGGAGATTCCACCAGACGCCGGCGAGGCCGTCGTCGACGTGCGCGGCCTGATCGTGGCTCCCGGTTTCATCGACGTTCACACCCACTCGGACATCTCGCTCATCGTCGACCCGCGGGCGCAGAGCAAGATTCGCCAGGGCGTGACCACTGAGGTTGTGGGCAACTGCAGCTATAGCCCAGCTCCCATCACGGACCGCAATCGGGCTCAGATGGTCGAGCGAGAGTACTTCCGCCAACGCGGCGCCGAATACGAGTGGTCCTGGTCGACGATGGGTGAGTATATGGAGGTGCTCGAGCGCCAGGGCACGGCGCTCAATGTCGCGACCATCGTGGGGCACGCACCCATTCGGTCGGCGGTCATGGGATATGACAAGCGCTATGCCACGCCGGCCGAGCTTGACGCGATGAAAGAACTGCTCGTCCAGGCGCTGGATGACGGGGTGTGGGGGCTCTCGACCGGTCTGATCTATCCGCCGAGCTCCTACGCGGATACGGAGGAGCTGGTGGAGCTGATGAACGCGGCAGCGTCCCACGGGGGCATGTATTGCTCGCACATCCGCGGCGAGGGTGTGAGTCTGCTGCGCGCCGTGGCGGAGGCCATCGAGATCGGCGAGCGATCGGGCGCCCCGGTCCAGATCTCCCACCTCAAGGCCCAGGGCGAAGCCCATTGGGGGCGGGTCAACCAAGCCCTGGCGCTGATCGAAGCCGCCCAGGACCGTGGCCAGGACGTGGCCTTCGACGTGTACCCCTATACCGCCGGCTTCACGGGGCTCACCGTACTGGTTCCGGATTGGGCCCAAGATGGGGGCACCGAGGCCATGCTGGCCCGCATTGACGACCCGAAGACGCGCACTCGCATGGAGGCCGACATGGCCTCGCCGCACGTCGGGTTCGATCGTGTGATGGTCTCGGCGGTGCCATCCAAGGCCAATGCCCCGCTCGTCGGCAAGACGATCACTGCCGTTGCTGACGAGCGGCGGACCACGGCGGCCGCGGCCGCGCTTGACCTGCTGCGCGAAGAGGCCGGCGACGTGTCCATCATCCTCTTCGCCATGGATGAGGCCGACGTGCGCACTGTGCTGAGGCATCGGTCGGCCATGATCGGGTCCGACGGCATGGCGATCTCGCCCGAGCCGCCGCTGGGCACGGGCTCGCCGCACCCGCGCTGGTACGGCACCTTCCCCCGCATGCTGGGGCATTACGCACGCGATGAGCGGTTGTTCTCACTCGAGGCCGCCGTCCACAAGATGACGGGCATTGCCGCCGAGCGGTTCGGGCTGCGGAGCAAGGGCGTGATCGAGCCGGGCCGCGACGCCGATATGGTGGTGTTCGACGCGGATAGCGTCCGTGATACCGCCACCTATGAGGCGCCGCATAGCTTCCCCGCCGGCATCATCCATGTCCTGGTGAATGGCGAGTTTGCGGTGCGGGACAGTGCCCAGACGGAGACGCTGGCAGGAGAGGTCCTGCGGCGCGAGCGCACCGTCTAGTTGCACCGCTCCAGCCCCGTGATGACCATGGCACCGATTTCGACTAGGGCTGCCGATGTTGGTATGATTTCCTGCGTACGAAATTCATACTAGATAAACCATGCGAATCTCTGAGCGGGGACAGATCACGATTCCCAAGACCTTGCGGGACCGTTTCGGGCTGCACCAAAACGTCGAAGTCGAGATCAGCCCAACTGATCGAGGCCTGTTCATCAGGAAACGGTCGGCCGAAGAGCATCCTGTGGACAAGGTCGCGGGGATGCTGGATGGCGCCGACTTTGACGTTGACCAATACATTGAGGAGATCAGAGGCAGGTGATCTCCGCGGTCGACACGAATATCCTGCTTGATCTGCTTCGCACGGACTCGCCAAACCACACTCAATCGCGTGACCGGCTTCGGGATGCCTACGACAGGGGCGCCGTCGTCGTCTGCGACATCGTGTATGCCGAGCTCGTGCCGGCCTTCGCTGAACGGACCGCCCTGGACCGCGCCCTGCGAGGGATAGGCGCGACGCTCTCCCCGATCAGCTCGTCCATCGCCTATGAGGCTGGATTAAGGTGGAAGCAGTACCGTGCGGCCGGCGGACCGCGGAATCGGATCATCGCCGACTTCTTGATCGGCGCTCACGCTCTTGCCGCCGCTGACACCTTCCTTACCCGCGACCGCGGCTTCTACGCGACGTACTTCCCGGACCTGCGCCACTCCTAGGCTGCGCTGCTGCCGCCAGGGAGCTTAATGCGCCCGAGCTCGTGGGGTCGGAACCTGGCGGTCGCGCAGATTGCTCAGCCGCGGCGGTCCGAGCTTGTCCACGGCGCCATGAAGGCAGCCCACGTGCGGACCGTGATACGACTGCCTGCGGGGGCCTAAGGTCGACGGCGCCTCATCCGGCGAATGGCGTCGAGGGTGTCCGCATCGGAGGCACGGCGCCGGGGTCCAGCGTCTCGTACTTCTGCAGGGTCTCCCCGAGGCGCTCGATCGCCTGCACGCTGAGTCTCAGCGCCGACGTGAAGGTCTGGAAGTCGAGTCCCTGCAGCGAGTCGACCATCAGGTTCACATTCTCAGCCGTCGATCCCAGGGCGGATACCAGGGTCAGGTGATACCTCACCCGATCATCCGGCGGATCTTTCCCGACGAGTCGATCGAAGATGCTGGCCAGCCCAGCGGCCATTTCTCGAATCCGAATGTTCCAAAACCCATCGTCGATGCGCGGGACTTGCAGCAGCTCGCGGACCTCCGGCGTCAGCGCGCGAAGCGTGGCGACCGTGCTGCGCAGGAACGCCCGATAGGCCTCGTCGGGGGCGAGTGTCGGTTTGGCCGACGGCGTAGGCGGCGCCGTCACCTCGGGCGTGGGAGCCTCCGTCGCCACCGGCGTATCAGTGGGGTCAGGAGTAGGCGCGGTTGGTTCGTCGCCTCCGACATCGCACGCAACGGCCACTAAGACCGTAGCGGCCGCGATCCAGGCCACCGTGACGAGTCGTGCCAGGCGACGGTATCGATTCGTGCGCAGAATCTGAGAGCGCTCCTCTGCGGACGTTTCAGGCGAAGGCCGGAATGACGAAGTCATTGTCACCTATCGTGCCCGCGACGGCGGCGATTGGCGGCTCGCGGGTATTACAGCTAACCCCTGCTTAGCTCAACCGTGTGACGACCAGGTCCCACCGGAACCTCGACTGTCGCACCGGCGGCCGGCGTTTCCAGTCGCGCCCCATTGTGCGTGAAGACCTGATGCGCGTCGCTCGCGCGGTCCAACACGACGTCCGCGGTGTGGCCTTCGGGTAGGTCCAGCGTGACCTGTGTTCCCCCGGCGCTGCGGCGCCACTCCACCCGCACGTCGCCGCCGGGCGCAGGAAACGTCCCGCGCGCCCACGCGAGGTTTCCTGTGCGGGGATGCACCCGCAGGCGCGACATGCCGGGAGCCGCGGCGCGCACGCCGAGCACGCGCGTCGAGAGCACCCAGCCCACATACACGCCGCCGGAGTGCACCAGGCTGCGCACGCCCGCCGGTCGGACCTTGTAGGTCGTGTGACGGCGCTCGAAGTCCTCGTCGGTGTGGATTGAAGTTCCGGCGGTGAATGGATCCCAGCCTTCCCAGAGCGTGGGGTTGTCGTGCGCCGACATCATCCGCGCGTAGCGGTTGTGGATCAGCCGCAGGGCCTCGGCCTCCAGACCCCGCGCGAGCATGCCCTCGAGCACGTATGGGTACCACAGGGGCGATGCCTGAAACAGCTCGGTGCTGCGTCCCGCCAGGCTCTTGCAGATCCGAGCCGCTTGCTCATCGGTGGCGATGCCGTACAGCAGCGCAAATCCCTGCGCCAGCTCACCCGCCACGCCGGTGAGTCGTCCACGGTGGTGGCTGTCCTCATAGACGCCGAGGTCAGGGTTCCAGAAGTGCTCGCGCAGCTGGGCGCGGACCTCGTCGGCGATGCGCTGCCAGCGGGCGCGGTCGTCCGCCTGCCCGAGCTGGGCGGCGATCCAGGCACCGTCTTCCAGCGAGTTGACATAAAGAGCGTTGGTGCTGAAGTTCGCGCCCCGCAGGTCAACCGGCGTCCAGTCCATCCAGATCTGCTCGGGCATGTCGCGCAGCAAGCCAAGGTCGCCGCGATAGGGCTCATACCAGTCGTTCTGCCGCCGCACGCTCGGATAGGCCTGTTCCAGCAGTGCGCGCCGCCCGGTGTACTCGTAGTGCTCGCGGATGCGCGTGGACCATTGCAGCAGAAACTGCGCGATCGAGTGATTCGTCGGATTTTCCCGCGGAAACACCATCTGCAGCATGCCGTCGCCGCGGTCGGTGGTGATGAACTGCCGCAGGAAACGGTCATTCAGGTCGATGTCGCCGTAGGCCATCAGGGCCCCGTGCAGACCGTGGCTGCCGTCGCCGGAATTCCACGGCAAACGCTCACGGTAGGCGTCGCACACGATCGTGTCCTCGAGATGCAGATCGGTGGTGTCGACGCTGGCTTTCCAGAGCGTCGTGAGCACCGGATCGGCGCACTCGAAGTTGCCGCGCATTGGGGCGGGATAGGTGTATTCGTTCAGCGAGATCGAGCGAATGTGCACCGGTGAATACGTGCTGCGGATGGCGATGAAGAGATAGCGAAACTGCTTGTATTCGGCGGCTTCCCAGGTCTGGACGCCATCGCGCGCGATGTAGCGGTCGGCATACGACAGCGCCCCGGGGAGGCGGTCGTTGATGAGCTGTTGCCCATACGTCAGGTCCAGAATGGCGCCCGCCTCGGCTTCCAGCCGCACCCGCGGGAATCCAAATACCTGGCGCCCGAAGTCGAGCACGACGTAGGGCGCGCGAATGCCCTTGCCCGGTACGAATACCCCTTGGAAACGGGCCGACTGGGAACCGTCGTTCAGCACGGCTTCGACGTTCGTGGCCGCAGCGTGCTCCAGCGGGAAATGCAAGCCCTCGAGAATCACCTGGTAGATGTCTTTCTGCCGCGCGTTCCCCATGTCGATGAGCTCGCCGATCAGCGACACGCGGGCGGGCGGCAGCTCGGTCTCGCGCAGCAGTGGGATGTCGCGGGCTTCAAGCACGTGCCACGGTTGATCGGGGGGCGGCACCAGCCACGGGCGCGTCCACTCGCCGTCGTCGAAATCGACCCCGGTCCAGTTGGGGATGTCCGCCGAGGCGTCGTAAATCTCGTTCGAGCCGACCAATCCGCTGTTGACCATCGGCGTGTTGGTGTTCCACGCGGGCGATGGCAGCAACCGCCAATCGGGACCGGTGCCGCTGACCTGCGTCGCGCTGCCGGCGTCCGTCACTTCGACTTGCGCCCACAGCCCGGCGCGCTCGCCGGCCGTGTAGCCGTTCCCGCTGGTGCTGCCCCAGCCGCTGCCCTGCGCGGGCGAGCCGTAGTGATACGCCCGCACCGCGATCACGTTGCGCCCTGGGCGCAGCGCGGCGGCGACGTCGTAGGTGTCGTAGGTCTTGAACCGGGGATCGCTTCGGGCCGGCCCCCGGCCCAGGTACGCGCCGTTCACGTACAGCATGTAGCGGTCCGACGCCGTCACGTGCAGCCGCGCGGACGCCGGCGCGCCGTCAACCGTCACGGTCCCGCGCGCGTAGAGATAGAAGTTGTAGGGCTTGGCTTCGCCCTCGATCCAAATCCACTGCCCGACCGCCCGTCGGGAAGGTGTCTGCGCGCCCTGCAGTGTTTGCGTCATGGGCCTGCTCTCATGCGGCGACGTGCCGGTTGCGCTGTTTCGTACCAGAACCTGCGGGCGCCCGCAACGGCGCGGCGTCGGCGCCCGCCGCCGTGCGTACTATGAATGCCAGCGTCTACGCGGTGGAGCGTATGTCATGGCGACCTATCGGGCAGGTCTGATTGGACTTGGGTGGATGGGCTGGCTCTACGACGTGGCGTCGCGGCGGCAGGAGCATTACGGACGCTCCGGCCGCGGCTCGCCCATGCCGCCGCTACGGCCGGACCGCGACCCGCCGCCGACGGCTCATCCGGGCGGGGAGGGACTCCCGAGCAGTTTCGCCGAGTCGCTGGTCCTGCACCCGGCGACGGAACTTGTCGCCGCTTGTGAGGTCTCCGACGCGCGCCGTGAGGCGTTCGGCGAGCGTTACCCGGGTGCGGCCCTCTATGCCGACTACCGGGAGATGATCGCCCGCGAGCGTCTGGACATCGTGGGCATCTCCTCGCATGCCGCGCTGCGTCCGGAGGCCACCCGCGCGGCGGTCGAGCACGGCACCCGCGGCGTGATCACCGAGAAGCCCATCGCGCCAACTCTTGCGGGGGCCGACGCCATGGTTGACGTGTGCGCGGCCGCCGGCGTTCCGCTGGTGGTCGGCGCCGTCAGCATGAATCACCCGGCCCTAGCCAACGCGCGCCGGCTGCTGGACGAGGGCGCCATCGGCCGGCTGTTGAGCTTGGATACCGACCTGGTGATGGCGCAGCACAACTCGTGGAACTACCTGCTCGACTCTCCGGGCGAGTGGGTGATCGGAATCTCCGACGATGACGCCCGGGTTGAGGACGGGCGTGAATTCAAGGGCGCCGGATTCATCCGCTTGCGCAGCGGACTGCCCGTCTGCCTGCGGCCGGGTGCGCCTTGGGTGCGAATCACAGGTGAAACCGGCGAGCTGACGTTCGATTGGTACGAACTGCGCCTTTGGCAAGACGTGGAGACAATCTCGGGAACCCAGCGCGTCGAGGTTCCGTTCCCCGAGCCGCGGCTGGCGGGCAGCTGGTCCGTGATCTACGGCATCGACGATCTGGTCACGTGCATGGAGAACGGCGGCGAGCCCCGCGCGAGCGGCCGGCGCGTGCGCGACGCGATGGAGATCGAGACCGCGCTGAACGAGTCGCACCGGCGCGGCAACGTGCGGGTGGACCTGCCACTGCCCGACCGCAGTCATGGCCTGGAGTACGACGCGTTCCGTTGAACGCGTCGTGTCGGCTCAGCGCTGCTGGATGGCGGCGGGCAGCAGGCTGAGCTCCGGCACGTAGGCCCGATGCGGCAGCGTGCTCACGAACACCACGGCGCGCGCCACGTCCTCGGGCTGCAGCGCCTGAGCCACGATCTCAGGCGGCGTGGGGGTCGGGCGTTGCCCGAGCAGCGGCGTGTCGGTGAGCCCCGGATAGATGACCGTGGCGCGCACGCCGTTTTCCGCTTCTTCCTGCATCATGCCGAGGGTGAAGCCCGCTTCACCGCTCTTGGCGGCCTGGTAGGCCACGCCCGACGCGTCGGGCATGATCGCGGCGGTTGACGAGATGACCACCAGCCGTCCGCGCGACGCTCGCAGCGCCGGCAGAGCTGCCTGCGACACGTCGTAGAGTCCCCACAGGTTGACGCGCTGCATGGTTTCCCAATCGTCGCCACTTAACTCTTCGAGCCGCCGCTGGGGGATATTCCAGCCGGCCGCGTAGACCACCACGTCGAGCCGCCCGAGGTTGTCCACAACCGACTGCACCGACCGGCGCGCTGCGGCGCCGTCGGTGAGGTCCACGGGTTCCACGTGGGCGCGGCGCCCACACTCGCGAATCTCCGCCGCCACCGCCTCCAGTTCGTCCTTGCGCCGCGCCAGCACGGCAACGTCTATGCCCTCGGCTGCCAGCGCCAGTGCCGACGCCCGACCCATGCCGCTGCTGGCCCCGAACACGGCTGCCACGCGCGTGGAGCTCATGACGCCGCACCTTCCCTGGCCTGCTGGAGCGCGGCCCAGCGCGACCTGAGGAATTTCAGGTCTTGCACGGCTCCGCGGGCGCGAATGGCCTCGGCGTCGGCCGACTGGTCCTTGCCGCCCACCGTCGCAATCACGTCCTGCCGCGTGGTGTATTCCGTGTGCACCGAGAGCGGACCGTCGAACCTCCGCTCGGCCAGCAGCTCGAGCACGCGGTCCCAGGGCGCCGCGCCGTGGCCCAGGTACACGAACGCTCGACCGTAGGGCGCCGGGGCGTCAGGCCGGAGATCCGCCTCGTGGCGGGCGTCCTTGGCGGCGACGGCGGCCAGGTAGTCGGTGCACATGGCAAACGCCATGTCGATGTCCTCGCCACCCACCGCCAAGTGTCCCGGGTCGATGTAGGCGCCGACGTGGGCGGGGTCGCGCCCCTGGAGCAGGTGCATCAGGCCGGCGCAGTTGGAGCCCAGCACCGCCCCGCTGTGGGTGTGGTAGAGCGACTTGACGCCGGTGCGGGCGCTCAGCGCCTCGAATCTTTCGAGCTGGCGGCGTGCGTGGTCCACGGCGTCCCAGTAGTGCATGCCTGGCTTGAACGTGAAGTAGCCCGTCTTGATGACCTGCACGCCGGCTTCTGCCGCCGCCTCGTAGATCGCGACCGCGTCCGCGTGCTCGGGGTCATTGAGCTCCGTTGGGGCGGTGATCATCGGACATGAGAGCCCCAATTCCGCCCACTGCCGCGCGGCCGGCGGCAACACCGTCCGCACGTTGTCCGGATTGATCGGATATCCCGGACGCACCGTCAGGTCCAGCCCGTCGTAGCCCAGGCCGGCGACGTGCTCGCCCAGTGCTTCGGGCGCGAGCGTCTCGAAGAATTTGGTGAACAGGATGATTTGCATCGGGCGTGCGCGCGCCTCCCTGAAGACCGCTTGGTGCGCGCCTATCATGCCAGCGTAGGCTGATCGCCACCGAAGGATGCTTCATGTCCGCGCCTCGTGTGCTCGTAACGGTTGAACGCCCGTTGTTCCAGCGGATTTCCACGCCCGAGTCGCGCGCGCGGCTGACACGCGTAGCCGGATCGGTGACGTTCAACGATGGCGACCGGGCCTGGGACGCCGTGGCAGTGCGCGAGCGGATCGGCGGCGTAACTGCCGTGCTGGCCTCGTGGGGCTCGTGCACCTTTGACGAGCAGTTGCTGGACGCCGCACCCGAGTTGGAAGTCATCTGTTACGCGGCGGGCACCATTCGGAACGTTGCGCCGCCGGCGGTATTCCGGCGCGGGGTTCGGGTCACCCATGCCGCCGACTTCATCGCCGTCGGCGTCGCCGAGCACACGCTGGCCGTGGTGCTGGGGACGCTGCGGCGAACCGCGGACTTCGATGCTGCCGTGCGGGCCGGCCGCTGGCGCGATATCGGCAAGCACACCGACCGCGACCTGAGTGGGAAGCGCTACGGCATTGTTGGCGCGAGCAAGGTCGGACGCCGGCTCATTCCGCTGCTGCGCCCGTTTGACGTCGATATCGTGGTCGCCGATCCGTACCTTTCAGACAGTGACGCCCGACGGCTGGGCGTCAGCAAGGTGGAATTGCCGGACCTGATGCGCACCAGCGACATCATCAGCATTCACGCGCCTGCCATTCCCGCGACGCACCACATGATCGACGCGGATCTGCTGGCCATGATCAAGGACGACGCCGTGCTCGTGAACAACGCGCGCGCGGCTTTGATCGACACCAACGCCCTGGTGGCCGAATTGGCCAAAGAGCGGTTCGACTGTGCCCTTGACGTCTTTGACGAGGAGCCGCTGCCGCCCAACCATCCGCTGCTGGGGATGCGCCGGGTGCTCCTCACACCACACGTCGCGGGGCTCACGCCCGAACGGCGCGCCGGGCTGACCGATGCCATGCTCGATGAGTTGGAGCGCCATGTGAGCAGCTTGCCGCTGCGGCACGAGGTCACCGTCGACCAGCTCGACAGCATGGCCTAGCACCGAGGGACGCGCGTGTCCCTCGTATACTTCAGTCGTCCAAGATCTGCGAAGCCCCGAGAGGCAGCGCCGACACGCCGCAATGACCCCCCAGGGTGGAGGAGTAGGGCGCATCGCCCAGCTGGAAGAGGTGGTGGGCCTGCGGGCCTATCTGAGCGAGATTCGCCGTTTCCCGCGGCTTACCGCGCGTGAGGAAGTTGAGTTGGCGCAGCGCATGGAGCGCAACGAGCCGGGGGCGCGCCAGCAGATGATCACGTGCAATCTGCGCCTGGTGGTGGCGGTCGCGCGACGCTTTGGCGACGGGCGCGCACCGTTGCTCGATCTCATCCAGGAGGGCAACACGGGGCTCATGCGCGCCGTGGAGCGCTTCGATTGGCGGCATGGCTTCAGGTTCAGCAGCTTTGCCATGCAGTGGGTGCAGCAACCCATCGCCCGGGCCGCCGCCGAGGCCGACCTGCCGCTGCGGCTTCCCGACTACGTGCACCGCAAGCTTGCGACCTCGCGACGCATCTGGGACGAGTTGCGGACCGAGCTGCACTGCGACCCGGACATCGGTGAAGTCGCCCGCCGTGTCGGCCTGCCCACGGCTGAGCTCGCGCGCTTGCGGCGGTTCGCCGCGCGGACGATTTCGCTGGAGAGATCGCTCGGCGACGATGACGTGGCGTCGACCGGGCCCGATGCGGAGCCGTCGCCGCAGCCGTTCGACGAGCTGCGCGCGAAGTTCCTGTCGGCGGACCTTCATCGCGCCCTGGCCACGCTGGATGTCCGCGAGCGCGCGATTTTGCGCCTGCGTTTCGGCCTCGGAGGCCGCGAGCCGCTCCGTCTGGTAGACGTCGGCAAACGGCTGGGCCTCACCGCGGAGCGAATCCGGCAGCTGCAAGCCCAGGCGCTGGCCAAGCTGCGGCGGTCCAGCGCCGCGCGAATTCTCGACGGCTACGCCGCGGGATAAACCGGCCGCGTGCCACCCCGACAGGCGGATCAAATCATGTTGACCATACAGCCATACATGCTGTATGGTTTGCCATATGACGACGGTGAATGGTTTGCCAAATGAAGACAACGCTGAATATCGACGACGCCGTGATGCGCCGTCTGCGCGAAGAGGCCGCGCGTCGTGGAACCACCATGACGGCCCTGGTTGAGGCCGGCATTATGCGGGTGCTCGAACCGGCGGCGCCGTATGTGACCGAGCGGGATGCGCTCCCGGAGCTCCCGCGCTGGAACAGTGGCGGCGCGCTGGTCGACGTCGCCAATCGCGCCGAGCTCTATGCGGCAATGGACGAGTCGTGAGTGCTCGTCGTTGATACGAATGTTCTGGTCTACGCGGCCGACGAGGGTTCGGAGGCGCACGATGTCTGTCTGCGGTGCCTGAACGAGTGGCGAGTTGAACCCACGCCAACCTTTCTCACGTGGAATGTCTGCTACGAGTTCCTTCGGGTCAGCACGCATCCGCGCGTGCTCCGCTCGCCGTGGAATTCGGGTGACGCGTGGCGATTTCTCACCGTGGTGCTTGACTCCCCAGGCTTCGCGCTCCTGCGGCCAACCGATCGTCACCAGGCGGTCCTGTCGCAGACGCTTGCGGAATTGCCGGACATTCGCGGCAACCTGATGCACGACCTGCATACCGCGGTAGTAATGCGTGAACACGGTGTCAGCCGTATCTGCACCCGCGACACTGACTTCCATCGCTTCCCGTTTCTTGAGGTCATTGACCCATTGCGATAGCCGGACGGTCGCCTGGAGCGACGGGCCTAGGCGATATGCGATTGTCAGCTTGTCGGCCGGTTGGTAGCCGCGCTGCGAAGAGCGACATGATCCTTACCTTGGGCGGCGATCCCGGACTTCGCGGCGTTCGAGCTAGGGAAAGACCGCGAGCAGATCGTCGTCGGTTTCGCGCCGCCGGGTCACGTGCGCCTGGCCGTCCGCCACCATCACGACGGCGGGCCGACCGACCATGTTGTAGTTGCTGGCCATGCTCATGTGATAGGCGCCGGACGCGGGCACGGCGATGAGATCGCCCCGGCGCAGCGGTGGCAGCATCACGTCGCGCAGCAGCACGTCGCCTGACTCGCAGTAGCGGCCCGCAAGCGTCACAAGCTCGGACGGCCCGTCGCTGTTTCGGTTCGCCAATAGCGCTACATACCGCGACTGATAAAGCGCCGGGCGCGAGTTGTCGGCCATGCCCCCGTCAACGGAGACGTAGGTGCGCACGCCGGGAATGTGCTTGACGGTGCCGACGGCGTAGAGCGCGACCCCGCTGCGAGCCACGATGGAGCGTCCGGGCTCGATCAGCAGCCGCGGTGGATGGGCCAGTCCGCGAGCCAGCACCGTCGACGTGATGGCCTGCACGATATCTGCCGAATCGGGCGGATCGTCGTCCAGGGTATAGCGGACGCCACCGCCGCCACCCGGGCTCAGGTCGCGTAGGTCGAGTCCGTGTGCGGCGCGCATGCGCTCGGCAAAGTCGAGGGTGATGTTGAGCGTGTCGGCGTAGGGCTCCGTGTCGAAGATCTGGGATCCGATATGGGCGTGGAGTCCCATGACGTCGATATTCGGCGCGTGCATCGCCCGCGCCACGGCCTCCTCGGCCGCGCCGGAGTCGAGCCCGAGCCCAAACTTGCTATCCACGGCGCCGGTGCGGATGTATTCATGCGTGTGCGCTTCCACCCCCGGCGTGAGCCGCAAGAGCACCTGTGCCGTGCGGCCGCGCCGCCGCGCCAATTCGTCGATGATCTCGATCTCCTCCAGCGCGTCGACGACGATTCGACCGACGCCCAATTTGAGCGCTAGGTCGATCTCGCGGGGTAGCTTGTTATTCCCGTGGAGCACGACGCGCTCCAGCGTTAACCCGGCGGCCTGCGCCACGCGTACCTCGCCCGAGGAGACGGCGTCCATCCCCAGGCCCTCGGATGCCGCCACTTGCAGCAGCGTCGGATCGACGTAGGCCTTGCCGGCGTAGAGCACCAGCGCGTTGGGATAGGTGTCTGCCAGCGCGCGGGTATAGCCCCGGCAGGCCGCGCGCAGCGTCGCCTCGTCATAGATGTACAGCGGGGTGCCGAACTCCCGCGCCAGCCGTTCGCAGGCGCCGCCGCCGATGACCAACGAGCCGGCATCGTCGCGAACCGTGTTTCTCGGAAATACCAGGTCAAGCAGGCCTTGCTCGGGCGGTGGAGTCATCAGGCCCCGGGAGCGAGCGCGCTCCGTGTTACGTGACCCTCGTCCTGTCGCTCGAAGGCTTCGTTGATGTCGTGCAAGGGGTAGGTGTGGGAGAGCACCCGGTCGAACGGCAGGCTGTCGATGTGCTGTGCCACGAAGTCCAACGCCTGCTTCAAGTCCCGCCAGCGATAGTGAGCCATGCCCAGAACCGAGATGCTCTTGAAGACGATGGTTGAGGGATCGAAGCTGGCGTTGCGGCCCACGCTCACGTTGCCGATCTCGACGTACCGCCCGCCCGGCGCGGTCATGGCAATGCCTTCCGCGAACACGGCTGGATGGCCCACGAGCTCCATCGTCACGTCGGCCCCGAGCCCGTCCGTCAGTTCCTTGACGCGGTCGACGCGCGCCTCGGACGTATCGAATTCGCGCATATCGACCGTCTCGTCCGCGCCGAACGCTCGTGCCAGCTCCAGGCGTTCGGACACGCCGTCGATCACGATGACCCTGGCCGCTCCCCGCGCGCTGGCCACGGCCGCCGCGTAGACGCCCAGCCCGCCGGCCCCCTGGATCGCGACGGTTTCGTTGACGGTCTGTCCGGCGCGGTCGAGCCCCGAGACCACCTGGGTAAGGGCGCAGTTGATGCCCGAGACGACGTGGTCCGGCAGGTGATCCGGCACGCGATAGACGGCGTGATTCGGAAATAGGTAGAAGTAGTCGGCGAATGTGCCGCGGAAGTAGGGCCACTCATCGAGCAGGCTCATCCGGTCGGCCTGGCGCACCGGGCACGCGTAGGTATGGCCCTTCAAGCAGTTCGCACAGCGCATGCACGGGTGGAAGTAGGAGAAGATCACCCGATCCCCCTCGTGCAGCGGCTGGCCGGCCGTGTCCACCGTGAGGCCGGCGCCGAGCTTGGCGATCTCGCCGGTGCCTTCGTGCCCGAGGGTGCCGGGAAGGATAAAGCCGCGCGCCGCCAGGTCCGTGTCACCGCGCCAGTAGTGCATGTCGGAGCCGCACACGTTCGCCAGCCGCATGCGGATGACCGCGGCGCCCGGCTGCGGATCCGGTACCGGAAACTCGCGCAGGTCGAAAGGCTGGCGGACGCCGTTGAAGACGGCGATTGCGCCCGTGTTTGGCATCGTGGGTGGCAGCGAGTCGTTGGCCTGCCCAGACTACAGCAACGCCAGCCGCGCCCGTCCGATTGGGGTGTGGTCGGCGAGCTGCCGCGGTCTATTCGCGTGTCCGCCCCGTGGTCCCGTACGCTGCCCTCGCCGCCTGCAGCAGCGTGAGGCGTCCATGGCCTGGGTCCAGATATCGGAGCGCATCTTTCGCTGGACCGACACCTGCAACGTCTACTGCGTCACCTCGGGTGACCGTGGCTTGCTCATCGACGCCGGGTCGGGCGCTGTCGTCGATCACCTTGAGGAAATCGGCGTGCGGCAGGTCGAGTGGGTGCTCCACACGCACCACCACCGCGATCAGTGCTGGGGCACCGGACGCCTCAAGGCCCACGGCGCCAAGGTCGCCGTGCCCGAGCACGAACGGCATCTCTTCGAGCAGGTCGAGCTGTTCTGGCGGCACAAGCGCGTCTACGACAACTACAACGATCGCAACACCTTCTTTTCGCTGGCGGACAACGTGGCGGTTGACGCCGACCTCGAGGACTACGAGACGTTCCGGTGGCGCGACGTTGAGCTCGAAATCGTCCCGGCCAAGGGCCACACGCACGGCAGCAGCATGCTCATCGGCCGCATTGACGACCAGCGCGTCGCCTTTACGGGGGACCTGCTCGGCGCCGGCGGGGTGCTCTACCAATACCACGCGCTCGAATACGGCTACGGCGATCAGCAGGGCGCGCTGTTCACGTTGGAATCTCTCCAGGCACTGCGGCGGCACGCTCCCGAGCTGGCGCTGCCCTCCCACGGGGACCTCATCGAGGACCCGGTTGGGGATTGCTCACGGCTCGAAGAGCGGCTCATAGCCCTCGCGCGTCTCGGGGCCGGCATGCGGTTCATGGGCCGCGACGGGGGGCACGGGCTTGACCTCCTGCCCGATCCCAGGTTCACCCAGGTGTCGCGGCACCTCCTATGGGGCGGACCACAAACCTGCTCCAACTTCTACGTCCTGCTCTCTGAGAGCGGCAAGGCGTGCTTCATCGATTACGGGCACTCGTTCGCGGCGCACATGGGCGTCGCCCAAGAGCGTGAGGACGGCGACACCATGCGCTTCGTCGTCCACCACCTCGACGAGCTGCGGGAGACGTACGGCGTGCGTGACATCGATCTGGTTCTGGTCACACACATCCACGACGATCACACGGTGGGCATTCCCTACCTGGTGCGTCACGAGGGCGCGCGCGTCTGGGCGCTCGACGAGGTCGCGCAGGTGTTGGAGGACCCCGCCGGCTGGTGCAGCACCCCTTGCACCCTGCCGCGTCCGATTCCGATCGAACGCAAGCTTCGCGACGGTGAGCGGTTCGCGTGGGAGGAGTACGAATTCGAGGTCCACCACGCTCCGGGCCAAACGGAATTTCACTCCGTGCTCGCCACGCAGATTGATGGGCAGAAGGTGGCCTTTACCGGCGACAACGTCTTTCTCGAGCTCGCGCCCGGCCATACCGGCGAAATGACGACACAGCTCTATCAGACCACCGTGTTGCGAAACAGCTTGCAGCTATGGATGCACCGTCGCTGCGCCGACGTGATGGACCTTGTGGCGCCTGACCTGGTCTGCCCCGGACATCGTGAGCTCATTTCGTGGGACGGGCGGCGCGCCGTGGAATACCGCGACTTCATCGCCCGGAAGGAGCGCGTGGTCAGGGACTTGCTCGACGAGCCGGCCGACGTGGGCGTGGACCTCTGGTGGGCGCGATTGGTTCCGTATCTGAGATCCGTCGAGCCGGGAGAAGCGTGCAGCTATCGCCTCCTGCTGCGGAACAACGCGGAGCGGCGCGTGCGGCTCGAGGCGTGCCTGCTGGTCCCGGACGGGTGGAGTGCGGACCCGTCCTATCAGTTCCTGGACCTGGACGCCGGTGCGCGCGGTGAGCTCACGCTTTCCGCCACCGCGCCGGCGCACCCGGATGTGCGCCGCATCCTCACGGCTGAGATTCGCGTGGACGGCGAAAGCCGCGGCCCGGTGGCCGAGGCGCTGGTGACCGTGGGCGACGGCGCGGGATAGCCGGCATACCGAAAGGGGAGCAGCGTGCGTGTATTGATGATGGGATCGGGCGGGGTTGGCGGCTTCGTCGGAGCCCGGCTCCTCGAGACCGGCCACGACGTGACCTTCGTCGCCCGTGGGGCGCATCTAGCCGCGATACGGGATCGCGGGCTATGCATGCTCAGCGAAGACGGATCGCGTCGTGTGCTTCAGGTCAACGTGGTTGAACGGCCGGCGGATGCCGGGTCGACATTCGATCTCGTGGTGTTTGCGGTCAAGGCTTACGACACGCTGTCAGCCGCCGAATTGCTGCGCCCCGCGCTCGGTGAGGAAACGGCGGTGCTCACCCTGCAGAACGGCATTGACAACGTGCCAATGCTGTCGTCGGTCGTTGGCGCGGAGCATGTGATCGGCGGCGCCACCTGGCTCACCGCTCACATCGCCGAGCCCGGCGTCATCGAGTTTCAGGACGCCCTGGTTCGAGCGGCCATCGGCGAGCCGGCCGGGGGTATGTCCGACCGTGTGGAGACTATTGGATCGGCGCTGCGCGCCTGCGGCATCGAAACCGAGGTCAGCGATGACATCAACCGGATCCTGTGGAGCAAGATCGTGCTGCTCTCGGTCCATGGAGGCATGAGCGCCGCCTGCCAGCTTCCGCTCGGCGACATCTTGTCCACCGAGGGCATGGAGGACGTCTACCGCGGGATGTTCAACGAAGCGGCGGCCGTTGGACGGGCGGTGGGCGTCGACCTGCCGGACTCGACGAGCGACGATCTGGTAGCCCTCTTGCAGTCGGCGCCCGCGGACAACACCACGTCGCTTCAGGTTGACTTCGGCCACCAGCGCCGCGTCGAGTTGGAGTACCTGACGGGTGCAGTGGTGCGCCGCGGCCGTGATGCCGGCGTGCCCACGCCGGCGCTCGAGGCCATATATCTTTCCCTCAAGGCGCGTGCGCGCGCCTTCGGCGGGATCTAGCCGCTCGCCCGAACCGCCGGACACCGTCCCTGGCGGTGTACAATGCGGCATCCCCTGGCCAGTGCCTTGGGAGTGCGCGTAGTGCGGCCGGCGACGCGCATTGCGCGCCACGGCCCTGTGGAACGATCTGATGCCCCGACGCGGTGATCGACTTGTCATAACACTTGAGTGCACGGACTGCGGCTCGCGGGGCTACGTTTCCAGCAAGAACCGGCGCAACGATCCGGATCGTATGGAGCTCAGGAAATTCTGCGCACGCTGCCGCGAACATCGAAGCCATCGTGAAACTCGTTAGAGAGCAATCCAGTCGGGCTCCGGCCCACCGCGGCCGCGCACGGCGCCGATCGGGGCCGGCGAGCCGGTTGGCAAGCCTTCCGGGCGCGGGATTCATGCGCGACGCCTACGGCGAGTTGCGCAAGGCCCACTGGCCGACGCGTGAGCAAACGATGCGCCTGACCGGCTTGGTGGTGGCCATCAGCCTCATCATGTCGATCCTGCTCGGGTTGGCCGACTATGTGTTCGCCCAGCTGTTCGACGTGATCGTGGCCTAGAAGGAGATAGCCGTGGCTACATCGTCTGAACCTGCCAAGACCATGATCCCCATCGCCCACGACGATGCCGGCTGGTTCGTGATAAATACGTACTCGGGCTACGAGGGCAAGGTGAAGGACAACCTGGAGCACCGCGTGGTCTCCATGGACGCCTCCGACAAGATCTTCGACGTGATCGTGCCGACCGAGGAAATCGAAGAGGTCAAGCACGGCCAGCGCCGCCGCGTGAACCGCAAGATGTATCCCGGCTACGTGCTGGTGCGCATGGTGCTCGACGATGAGTCGTGGCTGGTTGTGCGCAACACGCCGGGCGTCGTGAACTTCGTCGGTTCGGGCAATCGCCCAACGCGGCTGCCGCCGGAAGAGGCGGACGTGATTTTCAAGCAGATGGAGGGCGAGACTCCGCGTCCAGAGGTTCGCATTCAGATTGGCGAGCGGGTCAAGATCATCGACGGCCCCTTCACCGACTTCTTCGGCACCGTCGACGAAGTGCTCGACGAGAAAGAGCGCTTGCGCGTGCTTGTTTCCTTCTTTGGCCGCGAGACGCCCGTCGAGCTGGACTTCCTGCAAGTCGAGAAGCAAAGTGGCGGGCCCGTGGCCGGCGCCAGCGGCTAGACTAACGACATGGCACGCAGAGTTCGATCCATCGTGAAGTTGCAGCTTGCGGCCGGTCAGGCCACGCCGGCGCCGCCGGTCGGCCCGGCATTGGGCACCCACGGCGTGAATATCATCGAATTCACCAAGCAGTACAACGAGCGCACCAAGGACCAGATCGGATCGGTGGTTCCCGTCGAGATCATGGTCTACGAGGACCGGTCGTTCTCGTTCGTCACCAAGACGCCGCCGGTGTCGGACCTGTTGCGCAAGGCAGCCGGCGTTGAGAAGGGATCGGCCATTCCGCATGAGGAAGTGGCGGGCACGATCACCCGGCGTCAACTCCGTGAAATCGCCAAGGCAAAAATGCCCGACCTGAACGCATACGATGTCGAATCTGCCGAGCGCGTGGTTGCGGGAACGGCGCGCAGCATGGGCGTTCTGGTGGAGGGCTAGGCATGCCGCGCCACGGCAAACGATATAGGCAGGCGGCGGAGATGGTGGATGCGAACGCCCACCTCACGCTTGCTGCGGCCATCGACCTGCTGACGCAACTCCCGCGCGCGAAGTTTGACGAAACCGTCGAGTTGCACCTGCGGCTCGGGGTGGATCCCACGCATCAAGACCAGCAAGTGCGCGGCACGCTGTCGCTGCCGCACGGCACCGGGCGGACCGTCCGAGTGATTGCGTTCGCCTCGGGCGACGGTGTCCAGCAGGCGCGTGATGCCGGGGCCGAAGAGGTTGGCACCGACGAGCTTGCCAAGCGCATCCAGGGCGGATGGTTGGACTTCGACGCCGCCGTGGCCATGCCCGACACCATGCGCATCATCGGACCGCTGGGCCGCATTCTCGGACCGCGCGGGCTCATGCCGAACGCCCGCGCGGGAACGGTGACCAACGATGTGGGCCGCGTCATCAAGGACCTCAAGGCGGGCCGCGTCGAGTTCCGCGTGGAGCGGTTGGCCAACGTGCATGTGCGCTGCGGGAAGGTGTCCATGGGCGCCGCGGCGCTCAAGGAAAACGTCGCGACGATCGTGGATGCCATCGTGCAGGCCCGTCCCGCCGCGGCCAAAGGCACCTACCTGCTATCGGCCACCCTCACCACATCCATGGGCCCGGGCATTCCGGTCGACGTATCCCGAATCCACGAGGAGGCCGCCGCGCTGGCCGCCTGACGGGGCCGGCGAATCAAACACAACCCTTTGCCGTAAGCCGAAGACTGCGGGTGCGAAGCAGAAGCTCCCTTCCGGGACGCCCGTTGAGGCGCGGATGGCCATGCCAACAGTGGTGCTCCATCGCGCTGCTTGGCGATGCGAGGCAAGGTCGTTCGCGGAAAGGACGTTGAAGCTCATGGCCACCAAGCCCGAAAAGGTCGAGATCGTTGATGCGTTGACGGCGGCGCTCGCCGAAGCGCCGCTCAGCGTTGTCACCGGCTATACCGGCCTCGCCGTGTCGGACATGCAGGAGCTGCGGCGGCAAATGCGCGAGTCCGGCGCCGGGTTTCGAGTGGTGAAGAATTCGCTCGCGATCCTCGCGGCGCGCCAGAGTAACGCCGCGCACCTGGAGCCGTTCTTCCACGGCCAGACCGCATTCGCATTCAGTGGTGAGGACGTCATCGGGGCCGCGCGCGCTTTGCGCGGCTTCGCCGCCGCCCACCCGAGCATGGAGATTCGGGGCGGTGTGGGTGGAGGAGCGTCGCTTGACCGCGAGCGTATTTTGCGACTCGCCTCGCTGTTTGGAGTCGATCAGTTGCGAGCAGAGTTGGTCTGGTCGGTCGAAAGCCCGATCTCCAGCCTGGTTCGCACGTTGGAGGGCACGATTCACGGGCTGGTCTACGCCCTGCAGGAACGCGTAGATCAACTGCAACCACACGCGGAAGGAGCGTGACGGATGGCAACAGTCAGCAAGGACGACATTCTCGGCGCCATTGACTCCATGACCGTTCTGGAGCTCAGTGAGCTGGTCGAGGCTCTCAAGGAGAAATACAACGTCACCGGAGCGCCGACGGCGATGGCCATGGGGCCTGCGGCCGACGGCGCCAACGGTGCCGCGGCCGAGGTGGAACAGACCGAGTTCACGGTGCACTTGGAGACCTCCGGCCAGCAGAAGATTCAGGTCATCAAGGCCGTGCGCGAGATTACGGGCCTTGGCCTGCGCGAGGCCAAGGGCGTCGTCGACGCGGCACCGGGGCCGGTGAAGGAAGGCGTTTCGAAGGAAGAAGGCGACCAGATCGTCGCCAAGCTTGCCGAAGTGGGCGCCACCGCGGAGTTGCGCTAGGTCGAATTCCGGCGGCTCTGGGAGGCCGGCCATGGTTGACGCGGTCGTCGTGGCGCATGGTTTCGGTGCTCGGGCGCGCCGCTGTGTGGATGCGCTGCGCCGCAGCTCGCAGCCGGCGCGGCGGATCGTGCTTGTCGACACCTCGGCGGACGGCTCGGCGCTCGCGGCGTTTCCGAATGCGGAGCCGTGGCTGCACGCCATCGCCCGCCCGGACAACCCCGGCTATGGAGCCGCCGCGAACGAGGGCATAGCTGCTACCCAGGCGCCGTACGTGCTAGTCATGAACGACGACGTGTTCGTAGACCCCTGCGCGATCGAGCACATGCTGGACTACGCCGAAGCTGAGTGCGACGTGGCCTGTGTCGGCCCGGATTTCAGGGACGTCGACGGCGCGCGGCAGGAGGGCGCCTTTCGTTTCCCCGGCGTGGCGCAAGCCGCCATCGACGCCTGGCCGGCGCCGGCGTGGTTGCGCCGCGGACGACTCAACGGGCGCATCGTGGCGGATGGCGCTCCGGTCGAGATCGACCACCCGCTTGGCGCTTGCATGATGCTGCGGCGGCTGGCGCTTGATGTCGTGGGCGGCTTCTCCGCCGACTATTGGATGTATTGCGAGGAGATTGACTTGTGCCGTCGGCTCAAGGACTACGGCTGGCGGGTGGCGCAGGTTCCAGCGGCGCGGGTCTGGCACGTCGGCGGCGCCAGCACTCGAAGGCAGCCCGACCGCATGCTCGCCCAGCTCTATCGGAGCCGAGCGCGCTGGTACCGGACCCATACGCCGCCGCTGGTGGCCTGGGCTTCACGGGCAGCCATGCGCTGGGGGCTGCGTGCTCAAGCCGCGTTGGATGTGGCGGCTGGACGGAAGCCGACAGACAACGACGGTGCCCTGGCGGCCCTCGACGAGCCGTGAGCCGCCCAGTGCCGCTAAGCGCGGTCGTGATCGCCGCCGGCGAGGCGGCCAACATCGAGCCGTGCCTGCGGACGCTCGCCTGGTGCGACGAGCGCTTGGTCGTGGATGCCTTCAGCACTGACGGCACGCCGCACGCCGTTCCAACTGGCACTCGCGTCGTTGAGCGTCGCTTCACCACCTTCGCCGCCCAACGACAGGACGCTCTCGCTCGCGCCGCCAATGACTGGGTGATCTTCGTCGATGCCGACGAGCGCGTGTCCGACGCCCTGGCGTCAGAAGTGCAAGCCCGGGCCGGACGTGAATCTCATGCGGCTTACATGATTCCGCGCCGGAATCGCATCTTCGGGCACTGGATGCGCGGGAGCGGCTGGGCGCCTGACTCGCAGTGCCGCGTCATGGATCGTCGCCGCGTGCGTTACCCAAGTGAGCAGGCGGTGCACGAGGTGCCCGATGTTCGCGGCAGTGTTGGCGCGCTCGACGCGCCGCTCGTCCACTACAGCTATCGCACGATTCGCGAGTTTCGTCGGCGGCAGCGGCGGTATGCCCGCATGCACGCAAACGGCCTCTATGCGGCAGGTGTGCGGCGGCGCCGCACGGCTGTTGTGGCGCAACCGTTGCGGGAGCTGCGGCGACGCTTGGTTGAGCACCGCGGGTACCGCGACGGCTGGGTCGGGCTGCAACTGGCGCTGCTGATGGCGGAGTACGAGTGGCGTCTGCAGCGCGGACTGGCGCGGTGCTGGCGCCGCGGCGCTCCCTTGCAGTGACCAGCGCCTTGCACGCATCCGCGGTGGTGGTGACCCACCAGTCTGCCGGCCATCTCTCAGCGTGCCTGGAGGCGTTGCAGGCCGATGGAGACGGGCAACTCGAGATAATCGTGGTCGACAATCGGTCGAGCGACGGCACCACCGACCACGTGCGTGAGCAATTCCCCTGCGTCACCCTGCGGGTCACCCACCGCAATATCGGCTACGGCGCGGCGGCCAACATTGGCATTGGCCTCGCGACCGGTGATCCCATCCTGGTCCTGAATGCCGACGCGGTCGTCGAGCGCGGGGCGATCTCGGCCTTGCGGGCGCGCCTGGATGCTGATCCGCGCCTCGGGTGTGTCAGCCCCATCCACATCGACGGGGACAACGCGCGCCTATCCCCGGCCCGCTCGTTTCCTTCCATCGGCGCCGCGATTGTCGACGGCACCATGCTGGAGCGTTGGCTGCGACGCTCGGCCGTGCTGCGGGCCTATTATCGTGATGATGTCCCGTCAGGCACGTCGACGGATTGGCTTGACGGCGCGTGTCTCGCGTTCAGGGCGCGTGCCCTGCACGGCGTCGGGGGATTCGATGCGGGGTACTTCATGTACGCCGAGGAGCTCGACTTGCAGCGGGCGCTGCGAGCCGCCGGGTGGACCTGTGCCGTCGAGGAACGGGCGAGCGTGCACCACGTCGGCGGCGCTTCGGCGGGACGCGATGTCGTTTCCCGTGAGCGCAATTTCTTCCGGAGCCGCTACCGGCTGGCGGGCAAGATATGGGGGCGCCCCTTTGCCGTGTTCTTGCGACTGTTCGTGGCCCTCATCAATCTCGTGAGGCTGGCGGAGCAACTAGTGAGGTTGCTGCTCGCACGCCACACCCCCGCGCCCCGAGTCGAGGCCCGGCGCATTGCGCGGGTCGCGCTTTGGCAATGGTTCGGCTGGCGCCAATAGTGGCCGTGACCGCCGACGCCCTCACGCCAGGGGATCGGCGCTAGTGCCGCCGCCGACGCGCCGAATTCTGTTCGTCACCGGCGAGTTTCCCCCGCGCCGCGGGGGGATTGCCGACTACGTCATCCGGTTGCGGTCGTCGCTCGAGGAAATGGGCGCGCGAACCTATGTGGCGACCGAAGCCGTCGCGCACGATCGTCCCGAGGATCGCGTGTACCGCCTGGCGCCACATCCCTGGTGTCGCCAGATCGTAACCGTGGCCCGGCTTGCGCGGCGCTGCCGGAGCGACGTCGTCCATATTCAGTACCAAGCGGGGGCCTTCGATTCGGCTCTGCAAGTGGCGCTCATGCCCCGGGCACTCCGCCTCATGGGCTACGGAGGTTTGTTGGCTGTCACGTTCCATGACCTGGCCGAGCCCTTTGTCTTCCCGCGCGCCGGCGCTCTGCGCCGCTGGTCCGTCGATCTGCTGCGCGGCTGGGCGGACGTGTGCATCTACGTCGATGCCTACGATCGCGCGCGCGTGAGCGCGCGAACTTCCGGTGAGTGGCGCCGGTCTCAGGTAATTCCCGCGGGGCCGACCATTGAGCCTCCCCCGTCATTGGGAACACGCGCGGAAGTTCGCAGCATCCTGGGGCTCCCGGCGGACGCCTTCCTGGTGGGCTTCTTTGGCTTCCGACAGGCTGGGAAAGGGCTTGAGGCCCTGGCGGCCGCAATGCGCACTCCGGGCCTGGGGGGCTGTGGCGCGCGTCTCGCGCTTATCGGTGCCGCGGGCCCGAACGTGAGCGCTCGGCGCGCCGCGGCTCAAGTTCCGCCGTCGACCTTCGCGGGAGTCGACGTGCTCGAACCCGGCTATCTCGATGCCCCCGATATCTCGCGGTGGTTGCGCGCCTGCGACGTGGCGGCGTTGCCATACGACGAGGGCCTCTCGACGCGCCGCGGGTCCTTCATGGTTGCAGCGGCTCATGGCCTCCCCGTCGTCACCACGACGCCGGTGCGGCCCGATCTGCTTGATGTGCGTCACGGAGAGGTGGCCTTCACGCCCGTGCGCGATCCTGTGTCCCTGGCCGCGGCGCTGCTGCGCGTTCGGGACGACCCCGACTATCGCTCTGCGCTCGAGGCCGGAGCGCGCGCCGTGGCCCGCCGCTATTCCTGGCGCCGCATCGCTCGTAAGACTCTCGATGCCTACGGCGGTTAGCGCCCGCTTCACGGCTGCAATCACAGCTCGGGGCCGGCAGGTCGCGCGGTCGTTCACGCCGGAGCTGGCGGTGCTGTTGCTGGTTGTGCTGGGCGCCGGCCTGCGCCTGTGGAATCTGGAGGGTCTGGGCGACTTCGACTTCGATGAAGTCGCTGCCGTCTGGTACGCACGTGCGGGCCTGCTCGATATCGTGGCCGACATCGCGCAGGCGCCGTTCGAGCATCCGCCCCTCTATTACATGGCGCTGCACGTTTGGATCTCGTGGTTCGGTGAAGCGGAGCCGATCGTGCGAGCTTTCTCCATCCCATTCGGGGTGCTGCTCATCCCAGCGACCTACCGCCTCGCCCGCTGCTACGTCGCATCGTGGCCGGCGGTGATCGCCGCGGTTCTCGTCACCGCGTCACCACTGCTGATTTTCTTTAGCCGCGAGGCGCGGATGTACGCGCCGGCCGCTCTCTTCGCCGTGCTGGCGCTGTGGCTGTTCGAGCGTGCGATGCGGTCCGGGCGCCGGCGCGACTGGGCGGGCGTGGGTGTCTGCGTCGCGGCGGGTAGCTATATCGACTTCACCGTAGCGATTGCGGTCGCTGCCATGGTGCTCGCGTTGCCCTGGCACTGGCGGCGTCGCCGCCGCCGCGTGCTGATATTCGTCGGCGTCGGCGTGGTGAGCATGGCAATTCTCCTGCCCTGGCTGATTCTTGCGCGCGGCCTGCATGACAGCTTGCCGGCGTTCGGGACCGGTGACCTGGGACCCGGCGTGCTCACCGAGATTGGCCGCACCGCATGGCTCGACCTTCTCGTGGGCGTGGAGGAGGTGCGCAGTGGGCGGCTCTCGACCGCCTATGCCATCGGCGCCGCGGTCCTTGTGGCGGGCGGAATCGGCGTCACGGTCGTCCGTCGCCGCGGGGGGTTGATGCTTGGATACGTGGCGGCGGTTGCCGGGTTCTTGGTGCTGTTGCTCGTCTTCGACAAGCCCTATCAGCCGCGATACCTCTTGCCCGCGATTCCGGCGATCGGCGTGCTCGTGGCCGTGGCGTTCGACGCTGTGCCGCGCGTCCCGCTGCGGGGTCTAGCCGCCGCTGCCGTTGCTGTCGCGCTACTGGCCGGTCCGGTTGCCGGGAGCCGCGCGTACTTCACCGACTACGTGCGGGGCGACTACCGATCCATCACGACGACCATCGAGAACCTCGCGCGGCCGCAGCGTCCCGGTCGCGACGACGGTAAATTCCGCGATGCCGTCGTGCTCGCCGGCCCTTGGCAAGGTTGGTTCTGGCGTCACTACTACCCCAACTTCCTTGACAAGGTCGATGTATGGCTCCTCCCCGCCGAGGTGCCGCCGGCCGTCGACGCCATGGAGGTCGATTCCAAGCTGGCACATGTGGCACGGAATCATCGCCGCGTGTGGGTGGTGCTGGCCGGGCTGGAGCAGGCGGATCCTGAAGGTCTCACCGAAGCCTGGCTCACGACGTATCTGTGGCAGGCGCGGAGCGAGGTCTACCGCAACGGCGTTCTCCAGCTCTACATGACGCACGTTCTCGACTTCGTGCGGCGCAAGGGCCCCGTGAACATCAACGATGAGTTCGTGACGTCCAAGTTGTGGTTCGGCGGCTACCGGGCGGATCAGGGGCCGCGCGAGGCGGCAGACGGCGTTCGCTTCAGCATCCAGCTAGCGGCGCAAGCATCGGTCGACTACGACCTGCAAATCCGCATCTGGGTCGATGGCCCGGGCGGGGTGGTCTATGCCAAGGAGATCTTCGCCCACGATCGCGCGCGGCGGCGCACGTCTGCTTGGTCGCCTGGCGACATCCATGAAATACGCACGGCGCTCTGGATCCCGCCCGAAGCTCCGCCGGGCGAATATCAGACACATATCGCATACATCGGACCCGACGGAGACTGGTTGCCGATTTCGGGCGAGCTTGACCATATTCCGATTGCCGGCCCGGACTTCATGACAATAGGCCGGTTGGTGATCGTTCCGCCGTCTCTCGATGGGCGCGATGAAGCCGCATAGGATGCGTGGGCGCGCGACGCAAATGTAGGGGAGACACCACGCCTCGTTTGTGCACCCACCTCGCTACAGCGAGCGCACCACGTCGCGTATCGCCGATGGCCGGAGCCCGCCGATGGCAATCAGCGCTACGACGTAAGTGGCCATCGCGGCCAAGGCTGCGGCGATCCATACGAGGTCGCGCAGCAGTAGCGCCACCGCGGCCGCCGCCCCCGCGGCCAGGACTGGCCGTGCGGCAGGCTCCAGCACGCGACGCAGCAGCCGGTCCTTGCGCAATATCCAGCCAAGTCCCGCCAGCAGCACCACCTCGCTCCCGATCGTGGTCGCCGCGGCTGCCGCGAAACCCCAGATCGGCACGAGCGCTAGGTTCATTCCGAGATTGACGAGCGTGGCGACCAGGAACGCCGGCGTGAGTTTCGCCTGGCGGTCCGAAGCGATCACTACGTATTGCAGCGTTCCGTTGAGATAGCTCAGCGGGAGGAACCAGATCAGAATCGCCAGGGCAATGGCCGTCTCCGGCAGGAACTCCGGTCCAAGCAGGGTGTCGATCCAGGGCTCGGCGAAGATGAAGAACAGCACGACGAGGCCAGCGGCAGCGGTGACCAAGACCCGCCACGCGCGCGTGAACCAGCGTGCCAGCTCGGCCGGGTTGCCGGCCGCTCGAGCCATGAGCGGGAATGCGGCCAGCACCACCGCCGCGGGCAGGACGTTCATGGCGTTGAGAAACTTGTAGGCGGCGTTGTAGTGCCCGACGACCGCCGTGCCCTGCAGCGCCTGCAAGATCAGGATGTCGATCTGAATGAACGCCGTGGCCAGCAGGCTGTTGAGCATCAGCGGCAGCGCATGCCGCACGAGTTGACGCAGGTCGTCGCGCTGAGTGCCCACCGACTGGCGCAGGAGCCCAAAGCCAACCGGACGACCCAGGGCGATGAGCGTGACGCCGCTTGAGATCAGCCCGGCGAGGGCAATGCCCACGACCCCAAGGCCCGCGGCGAGCAGGACCAGACCCAGCCCCACCGTCAGGGCCGACGTGCCAGCCACCACGAGCGCGCGCCGGTCGATACGCTCCCACGCGTCATAGACGGCCGCATAGGCTTGGTTTACCGCCGCTAGTGGAAGCCCAAGCGCCAGTACGCCGGTCGTGAGCAGCGCTCGACCGTCAATGGTGCCGGTGGCCCAGTAGATGAGGGCGATGCCGACCATGACAGGCATGCTGACGGCCAGCAGACGCATCCGCAGGGCCAAGGCTGTGCGGAAGATGCGCTGCAGCCCGGCCGCATCTCTGGCGACATCCCGCGTCACCAGGGTGCCGAGGCCAAAATCGACCACGACGGCAAAGTAGGCCAGCAAGTTCGCCGCGAAGGCATAGTCGCCGTTACCGCCTGGCCCGATGCGGCGCAGCACGACGATCCAGAACGCCCAAAACAAGGCGCGGTCGACAAAGCCGGTGACCATGGGCGCAATGGCATTGCGCGTGAACCGCCGCTGCTCGGCTTCCTGGGTGCGCGCCGTTGGCCGGATCAGGCGTCGTGTGGCCAGGAACGCCAGGTATACAGCCGCCGCCACAACAAGCAGGGCGCCAACGGCAACGAATTCTATGCCGTTGGCGCCCAGGCTCATGGGGAGGGAGGCGAGTCCGAGCTTCCTGCAGGACCGCTGCCTTGGACGTCCGGACCCGCCGAACATACATCGCGCCTCATGACCGAAACGTTGCGCGATCTGAAACGAGTTTTTCCGACGCGTGTGGCGCGGGTGGCACCGCGGGTCGCCGGGACTTCATGAGCGGCAAGCATACGCGGCCCGGCGTCATATATCGGTGCGGCCTTCCGTTCATTGCGTGTATGGCCGCCCGGCGCGAAAGCGACCACATGGCAACAGGAGTATGGGTAGCGTGACGCAGGCTCGGTTCGCCAGCCGCACCACAGCTAGACTGGCAAGGTCGTCCAACGACCCGGGCGCTCCATTTGCTCGCATGATGTCCCGCTCCATCGATCGACGGACCGTCCTTGCTGGTCTCGCGCTGGCGCCATTGGCGGGAGCTGCCGTTCGCTCGGTGCATGCGCAAGACGAGGCGCCCTTGGCGGTGATGCTTGCCGCTATCCGCGGCGTCGGCCGCGAAACCTCGCCGTGGGGAGTCGCCGTCGATGACGATGGCTTCCTATTCGTCGCCGACTCGCGCACCAGTCGCCTCGTCCGCATCTCCCCAGGCGGCTTTGAACTGCTCACCATTGTCGGCGAGGGCGACGCCGCGGGAATGCTCTCCAGGCCCAAGGGCGTTGCTATAGGCCCTGACGGGCTGCTGTACGTCGTCGACGGCGGCCATCGGCGCGTCCAGGTATTTACGCGCGATGGCGAGCTTCGCAAATCGTGGGGCGGCAGAGGGAGTGGTTCGGGCCAGTTCAACGCCCCGCGGGGCATTGCGCTCGACGCCGACGGATTCGTCTACGTCGCTGACGGATTCAACGACCGTGTGCAGAAGTTCGCGGCCGATGGCTCCTTTGTCGGCACGTGGGGCAGCCGCGGTCGAGAGCCGGGTGAATTCAGCACGCCCAATGGGATTGCCGTCGGCCCGGCCGGCTTGATCTACGTGGCCGATACGTTTCGAGATCGTGTCCAGGTATTCACGCCTGAAGGGGAGTTTTGGCGTTTCGCCGCGACCGCGCCCGAGGTCCGAAATCCCGTCGGGGTTGCGGTCGATCAAGCAGCGCGGGTGTACGTCACCGAAGAGGCCGATCACCGAGTCGCGGTGTTCGAACCCGACGGCTCGCTTGCGGGCCGGTTTGGCGGCGAGGGCAGCGGGGGCGCCGAGTTTCGCTTTCCGCAAGGCCTTGCCGTCGACTTCGACGGCCGTATCTATGTCGCCGACAGCCTCAACGGCCGCGTGCAGATATTCGACTCGCCACTCAGCCAGCTTGCTCCGCCTCGCGACGCCGAGGACCTGGCGGTGGGAGTCGCGCTGGACGCGGCAGTGCCTGGCCCGCTGCGCCACAGCTTGACCGACTGGCGCGTGCGGCTCGATGGCATGCTGCTCACCGTTGGCTTCGCGGAGTACTTTGGCGCCACCGGTGGCCTCAGGCGCTGGGGCTGGCCAACGTCCGATCCCCTGAGGGAGAGCCCCGACGTCATTTCCCAGTGGTTCCAGCGCGGCGTGATGGACTGGAATCTCGACACCGTGAGCGGCACGCGGAAGGTCTTCGCCCGGCCCGTGTGGGACCTCATCGGTGGCGGTCGCGGCGGTGCGCCCAATCTCGGCATCGAACCCACCGTGCTTTCGGATCAGCAGGGCATGATCGTCGGCACTTGGGGCCATCGCGTGTCCAACGTTGCGATCGACGGCACAGTGACAGGGTTTCTCGACTTCTTTGAGGCATTCGGCGGTGCGCTGGCGTTTGGAGCCCCGCGCACGGAGGCGCGGCCCGACACCGGCGCGCCCGGCACCATCATCGCGCCCGGCGCCGAGGCGGGCGTGATCCGGCAGTACTTTCAGAACGCGGTGCTCGAGAGTTGGCCCGGATCCAGGGAGCCCGTGCAGCTGCGACTGCTCGGCGACGCTCTGCGGAATCGCCAGTTTCCCGACGACTCCTGGCGGCTGCTGGCGCCATTTGCCGACGCTGAATTCGTCCAGCGCGGTGATGCCCGGGACATCCCGCACGTCGGAGTCGCCGCCGCTTAGCTCGGGTAGTAGGCCTCGCAGTTATCCGCGATGAATATCGGCTCGCCGGCAGCATTGGTTGGGCTTTCGCGCGACCGTTCGAAGGCGTCGGCCACAAAGTCTCGGATCGCGACGAGGTCCGGCCGCAGGAGGAACGCGCCATCTTCTCCCGTGACCCATTGCAGCAGTTCCGCACCACCGCTGTGCACGGCAAATGAGTGCACCCGCTGCGGTGGGATCTGGAGCGCCAACTCCGCCAGCGACGGAAGCCGTTCCAGCGGAAAATCGGTGCGGAACGCCCCTCCCATCTCCTCGATGATGGCCGGGATGTTCACGATCAACGCTGGCGATAGCGCCTGATCTCGAAGCCCACGCATCACCTGCTGCTGACGGCAGATCCGGGCAAAGTCCCCGGCCGCGTCGTATTTGCGCGACCGGCCGTAGGCCACGGCTTCGCGACCGTTGAGCGTGTTCAATCCCGGCTCCAGGACGAGCCGAATCTCGTCGTCGGTGTCCAGGTAGACGAATCGCTCGTCGAACTCTCGTGGAGACCAGACGTGAACGCCGCCAAGCGAGTCGATGATGCGCTCCACGCCATAGAAATTCACCAGCAGCACGTAGTCGATGGGCAGGCCGCTGATGGTGTAGAGCGTCTCATGCAATGCCTCCATGCCCTGTCGCCTGAGAATCTCGTTGATTCGCGAGGAGTGCCGATCGCAGGGGCCCAGGCAAAGGTCGCGTGGGATCGACAAGACGAACGCTGAGCTGCTGACGGGATCAAGGCTGACCAGCATGATGACGTCCGTGTTGCCCTCAAACGAGTCCGCGCGGTCGATGCCGAGCAGGAGAAACGTGATGCGCTGCCCGAGACCCGGCAGTTCGGCCGGGGCGACTGGCGGCAGAGTGACTTCGGCCAGGCCTGGAGTTGGCGTGGCCGCACCGGCCGGTGGCGTCGCGGGCAACGTGGCCGTTGGCGAGGGTGTCGCGAGCGGCGGTGGCTCGGTCGGCGGGGCGGTCGGTGCGGTCGTCGTCGTCGGTGCCGGCGAGATCGGCGAGATTGTCGGTGGCGACGGCGTCGCTGAGATCGGCGCGCTGGTCACTGCGGTAGGACGGGGCACCGGCGAGGCCGGTATCGCCGTCGTTGGTGTTGGGGACGGCGGCGCCGACGTTGGGGCCACGATGACGATGGCGGTTGTGGCGGTGCGTGGAGGCGAGACTTGGTCGCCGCACGCGGCCACGATCAGCAGGCCGGTGGTGGCTGTTGCGATCACGCGCGCTAGGGAGCGGCCCCATGGCATGACGAGCTGGGAAATGGAGAGCTCCGGAGGGCCGATGGTCCGCTTGACCGTACCATCGGCCTGCGAATGAAGTGTGCACGTGGGAAAGCGGATGCTGCGAGCATTCCGTGACTAGCCCTTTGGAGATCGACCGCCGATTTCAGCGGGCATTTCAAGACCGCCTCATTCGCTGGTACCGTACGCACCGGCGCGATTTACCCTGGCGGCGCACCCGCGACCCGTATCACGTGGCGGTGTCCGAGGTGTTGCTTCAGCAGACGCAGGCCGCGCGGGTGGCGCCGGTGTATGCCGAATTCGTGCGCCGTTTCCCGACGATTGACGACCTTCACCGGGCGCCCGCCAAAGAGGTGAGTGCGCTGACCGATCCCCTTGGCTACCACGTGCGGGGCAGGTGGCTGAAGGCGATGGCGGCAACCGTTGTCACCGAGTTCGGTGGTCGCATGCCGGATTCACTCGACGAACTCCGGCGGCTTCCAGGGTTGGGACCATACGCCGCGGCCGCGGTCCACACCTTCGGCAATGGCAAGCGCGCACCGCTGGTCGATACGAACATTGCTCGGGTCTACACCCGGGCCGTGGGCCTCCCAGCCGAGGGCTCCGTCTACCAGGACTCGCGCCGGCTCGCGGAGCTTGCCGCGGCGCTGACGCCGGCCCGCCGCTTCTATGACTACGGGCAGGGACTCATGGACCTGGGGGCCACGGTGTGTACGGCTCGGTCGCCGGCGTGCCCCAAGTGCCCGCTGCGCGGGCTGTGCCGTGACGTGCAGGGCGGGCCTGCGGCGGCCGCGTGGCGCGTGGCCGGCGTGCGCATGGCCGCCGAGCGCACCGCAGGCTACCGCATTGGGTCGCGGGCAACGCCGCGCCGGGCAGCCTCGCCGAACTGCTAACCCCTGAGACCTCCCGCGCCCCGCTGCCGGGCGTGCAGGGCATTGAAGGCCGCCCGCTCGACGTCCGCGATGTCTGGGCTGTCAAGGAGGCCGGTCGCCGGACTTCCTTGAAACACCCATACGGCGTGAGGCGCGTAGGGGCCGTATACCCACGGCTCGGTTGTCGTGAAGACCGTCACTGACGGGGTGCCCACACACGCGGCGAGCTGCGCGGCCGTCGAGTCGTTGCCAATGAAGAGGTCGCTGCGGGCAATGAGCGCCGCGAGCTGTCCAAAACCCGTCTGTCCGCTGAGATCGATCGCCGACTCGCGCATGGCTGAGTGCACGGCGGCGTTCGAGCTTGCGTCCGATGGCAGCCCTACGAGCACCACGGTCGCGCCTTCGCGTTCGACCAGCGCGTCGGCGACGCGAGCAAACCCCGCCGCTGACCAGCGCTTTGAGACGTCCACCGCGCCTGGATTCAGGCCGCCGCCCGGCGCCATGATCACGAGCGGGCGGCCGGCAGTAGTCCCGAACTCTTGATGCAAGCGGTCGGCGGCCGCGATGTCGCCGGGCGCGGGATGGAAATGGCAGCGGACGTCGCTCGTCGCAATCCCCATGGCCGTTGCGACGCGCAGGTACGCGTCGACCTCATGCTCGTCGTCGCCGATGGGCACGCGCGTGGTGTGCGCAAACCCTCGGCCTTTGTTGTGGAGTCCAACGCGAAAGGGAATGCCCGCGAGATACGGCAACAGGGCCATCAGTGGTGACCGGTCCAAGACCACGGCGACGTCGAACTGCCCGCGTCTGAGTGCCTGGGCGAAGCTGAGATACGCCTGAGCGTCGTACCGGCGCGGCGTGCCCAGCTGTCCCATGTCCAGCGTGGCGTCGATGTGCGGATTGTTCGCAAGCGCCGTGCTGGCATAGGAGCCGACGGCATAGACGATCCGCGCGTCGGGGTGAGCCCGACGCAGGGCGTCCAGGAATGGCGTCGTCCGCAGGACATCGCCCAGGGCGAGCGGCTTGATCACGACCGCGGAGAACGGCGAGGGCGGCAGCTTGCGACGGCCGGGAGTTGCGGGGCGGATAGCAAGGCCGGCGGCGCGGCAGAGCGCGGTGACCGTATGGGCCCGCAAACCATGGCGGCGGCGCCAGTCTTTTCTGGGCTCCCATTGCCTCATGGCAGCACGCTCGAAACGGGCTCGTGCGGCCCACTTGCAGCCATGAGCCTAGCACCGTCCGGGCGTGATACTGGCGGCGCACTCGTACAATTGATGCAGTCCCCGCGCTGGCTGTTCCAGCGCGGCCTGAACACCCCTGTGCCTGTTTTTGACTATCGCTGCCACGACTGTCGGCGGCGCTCGACCAAGCTCTTCAAGACCTTTGCGGTGGTGCAAACGCCCCCATGTCCGCACTGCGGCTCCGACTGCCTGGAGCGCTTGCTCTCGCGCGTCACGATCGTCCGCGGCGGCGGCGCTTCCGATGATGCCGCGGGCGATGACGACTTCGGGGGCATGGCGGCCGCCATGGACGGCCTCGAGTCCGGCGACCCGCGCAGCCTGGCCCGCATGGCGCGTCAGATGAGCGAGGAGATGGGCGAAGACCTGCCCGGCGAGTACGAGCCCATGCTGCGCCGCATGGAGGCGGGGGAGATGCCCGAGGACGACGAATTCGAGGACGCGGGCGCCGACCTCGATGACAGTGGCGGCGCGCTTGACGACGAATAACCGCCAACCCCGACTCCTCGCGCTCGATGTCGACGGCACGCTGACCCGCCCCGGCCGGGGCCCGGACAAGGACATTCTCCGGCAGCTGGGCGGCCTGGACGCGCTGGGCGTCACCGTCGTGGTCGCGACGGGCCGCGGGATGTACGCCGCCGGTGAGATCACGCGCGAGCTGCCCGCCGCTGCGTACGTCGTCCTCAACAACGGCGGCATCGTGCGGCGCGTCTGCGATGGACACGTGCTGCGAGCCAGGCACATGACCCACGCTGCCGCCACTGCGGTGCTCCAGGTATATCGAGACCGCGGCATGGCCGCCATCTGGGTCGAGTCCCCGTTTGCCGGCGGACGCTACCTCTGCGACGGCGCGTGGTGGAACCATGCTCCGACGCGGAGCTACTTGTCGACGAAGCTGCCGATCATTCGCCCCATGCCGCGGACGACGATCGCCGCGCCGGCCGTTGAAGTGTTCGCGTTCGGCGACCCTGAGGCTGTGGCCGGCGCCGAGCACCGCATCAATGACGAGCTCGGCGATGCCGTCTCGACGGTGTCCTGGTGGAGCGAGCGCCTCGGGGCGGGCGGTCTGGAAGCCCTCCCCGCCGGCGGGACGAAAGGCGAAGCCGTGGCCTGGCTGGCCGGTGAGCTTGGCATTGACGCCGCCGAGGTCGTGGCCGTCGGCGATGACCGCAACGATATCGAGATGCTGCAGTGGGCCGGTCGCGGCATCGCCATGTCGCACGCTCCGTCGGAGGTTAAGGCCGCCGCGGATGAAGTCTCAGCCGTCGAGGGACCGCCCGCCATTGGGGCACTCATGCGAGAGGTGTGGGGCGTGTAGGCGTCGAGGGGCCGACCGAATGGCGGCTACTCAGTGCTAGGCTTTTCTCGACCGCCGATGTAGCTCAGCTGGCAGAGCGGGGCTTTCGTAAAGCTCAGGTCGTGGGTTCGAATCCCACCGTCGGCTCCAACGCTTGGACCTGCTCAGCGCATACGTCGCGCCGCATCTCCCGTGCCCTGCCTTTGTCTGCCGGACTCGGTCTCCTGCTCAGGGTCGGCATCGCCACTGAATCCTCGGAATTCAGCCGCGGCTGATTCTCTGGGGGATTTGCCGCAATGATGAGCTTTCATGGGGCCAAGGATGCGAGCATCCCAACTTCACCCTCGGTGATCCCATCGACGACCCAGGGATAGCTGAGAACCCGTCGCGCGAGCTCCACGTCGTGCAGGGTGATGCGGTGCAGATGATGGACGGCGCGGGCTTCGACATCGGTGATGTTGTCCCTGAACCAGCCAAGGCCAAGGATCCGGCCGCCCAGAGCCACGTCCTCAACGACCACACCTCGTAGCTCGCCGAGTGCCGACAGTTCGTGGCCATTGATTCCGTCCGTGAACCACGGGAAACTCACGAGCTGTAATGCCAACGCAGGATCTAAATATATAACCCGATTTGGATCGGAGAAAGAAGATTGATTTGGATTGAAGATAGAGGTTATTCGCCCCAGTGCCTGCCGTTCTAGATGATCCCAGCCGTCGGCTGTCCAAGCTAGCCCCAGCACGGCCTTTGCGAAACCGAGGTCTATCGCTGCCAACGTTGGCAGGTAGTCAAGTGCCGCGGATTCTTCCACGGAAGAGATACCGTCTGCAATCCACGGAACTGACATCACGTGCGTGAAATAGTCTTTGCCATATAAGGCAACGTTTTCGAGGAGTCCGAGTGCCTCCACATCCGACCGGCTCAGTCCGTCCGAAATCCAGGGAAGCGTGACGAGTATCTCAGCGATGCCTTGCTCTTCCACAGGTCTCCAATGCTCCTTCTGAATAACTGCTCTAAAGTACAGGAGAGCGCCGCCCTCCTCAGACGTCAGAATGTCTTGCATCCACGGGTAGTGCATTACGATGCTGCTTGCATCGCGATTTCGCTCTACCATCAGCCATAGGTCGCTAAGTGCCGTTTCCTCCCAATGTTTGATGTCGTCGACTATCCAACTAAAGCTCGCTGCCAGTTCGCCCAGCTCGGTGTCCGTCGCCGCGATGCGACGAATATAGTTGATCGCCGCCGATTCCTTGTGATTCACACCGTCAACAATCCAATCGAAATTCGCAACTCTAATCATTAGATCGTTGTCAATCCACCAGAGACTGACAAGGGCTCTCAGAGCATCGGCATGATGAGCATCGGGTGGGTTCGAAGCCCAAGGCAGGATATCCATGAGGACTGGGGCGACTGCCTCGTGTATCGAAACTGCCACAGGTTCGGGTGGGGATGAGGATGAGGTGAAAGGCCCGCCGTGCCAGCGGCGATAGAGCGCGCGAAGCGCGTCTCTTGATTCTTCTGGAGGATTCTTCAGAAGGATTTTGTAGAGCTCTTCGTCCGTCGCGGGGAAACCAAAACCAGAATGATAGACTTTACCTAGAGATTTGCCCATCGCGGTATCGCCGACGATAGCCAGAACATCCAATAGGAATAGATTGCCGAAGTCATAGGGGCTGCATGAACCAATGTTACCGCTGCGGGTCTGATAGTCCGTTAGCTGATGCAGCGTCATCACGCCAGGCTGACTTAAGCAATTATCTTGTACCCGTTCAAATACCCGTGGTCTGAGGTCATCAATGGATTCTCGGCCAGTTCGATCATTGACATATGCTGACATAAAGTCAGCTCCGCCTTCGACTTGCCATCGATTGCCGAAGCTGCTGTTGAAGTAATAGTGCGCAATCTCATGCTCAAGAGACTCCAGAAGACTTTCGTGCAACATAAAATAGTCGGTCAAATGCACCCCATAGGTTCCAAAGCCAATGTAATTGTAATCGCCGGTAATTGTAAAGACAATATCGTTTGTTGGGAAGGGGATTCCAAGAAAATCTTCGGAGATTCGCACAAATCGGTCGATCCGGTCCAGCAATCTTTCTTCCGGATTGAACGGTGTCTCTTTGATGATCCATATGTTGATCGTGCGGGCGTCGTTCAATGAAATCGTACGGGCGCCGATGTAATACTCTTCGATGGGGCGTTTGTACGATGTGTAGTCGCTGAAGTATTGGAGTCCAACGATCCAGGCTTTTTCTCTGTCAGTGATGTGGTCTGGAAACCATGGTTGGCTCGAAAGATTGGCAAAGCCCGACTGACTTCCGCTGGCTATCGACTGCATGGCAGCGGCGAAGTAGATATCGAGGTGAGATTCCCGGATTGGTGCGGCGGGTGCTTTAGCGATATCTGGAATGATGACATTGGTCAATCGCTTGATCTTGTCGGGGACGTTTTGAAGGACGACTGAACCAATAGTCGTCCCCGGAGCGGGCACGTTCCAGATCGCGAAGACGGTGCGCTGGGCGCGGAGGACTTGAAGGCCCTGCGGATTCCCGTTCACCTCGCGCTCTTCGTACGCTATTGGCAGGCCATAGAGGTTGAGCCAATTCGGCTCTGCGAGGAACGCGGCCTTGATCTTGGGATTGGCATCGAGGAGCGCCAGATGATTCCGGATGATGGTGCCGAAGTTCGTGACGTCGCGGTCTGCGTCCAAAACCTGGTGGGGCGGCACGTTGGCGAGCTCGACGTCGGGGTACTTGTTGGCCAGGGCGTCGAGGGTGTTGTACCAGTTCACGCGCTGCTTGCCGGGGTCCCATTGGAGGATGACTTTTTGGAACGCCTGCAGGGTGAAGGGTCCGTCGGACCAGCGCTGGCTGATCGGATAGCCGATGGCCTGCAGGTCCTGCTCGCTCACGAATTCCCACATCGGGACGCCGTCCGCGTTGGTGACGGCGAATCCGTCGTTGGGATAGGGGGTATCGCCGCCGGTGATGGTGAAGAGGCATCCGTCGGGCAGGGCGGTGCCGTCGCAGTCGAGCGCATGGGCCGGGGCTGCTAGCGCCGCGGTGAGGGTCCCGGCGAGTGCCAGCGCAATGGCTGCAACCGCCAGTTGGCGCATGGGACGCATAGTTGCGCAAATCCGCTCGAAAAGTGTCTCCGCACAGTATAGGCGCGACTTCGACACCGAAATATCCGGCGGACGCCGGGCGACCGTCAACTACCGCGTAGGACGGCCTACGCCGCCATCGTTCGTACGGCGTACCGCGAAATGTTGGCGTCCGCGGTCACCAGGGTGAGCCCCTCGACCTGTGCCTGCGCGACCAACATCCGGTCGAACGGATCTCCGTGATGCTTCGGCAAGCTGCCCGCTTGCTCGGCATGAACGAAGGTCACCGGAAGCTCGCTGAAGCCCTCGGCCTCAACGGTCGCGGCCAGGTGATCAGGAGCTTTGAGCTTCCCCAGCGCGCGCTTGATTGCGATTTCCCAAATGCTCACCGCGCTGACGTAGATGTCATGAGTCGGATCGGCTATGGCCTGGTGTGCAGTTCGCTTCAGCGTTGGATCATCCGTTCGCCACCACAGCAGCACCTGTGTATCCAGCAGCAGGCGCCTCACGAATCACCCTCGAATGCTTTGATCACTTCCTCCGGCGTCTCGTCAAAGTCCGGCGCGATCCAGATTTGGCCTTTCAGATCGCCCGGTGTGCGCGGCCGCTTCTCGCGCCGGTAGGGCACCAGCCGCAGATAAGGCTTGCCGGCCTTGGCGATGACGACCTCTTCGCCATCCCAGGCCCGCTCACCGAGTCGGGAAAGCTGCGATTTGGCTTCGTGCATGTTGACCTGCATGGCGGCCCCGCGTGCTTAGCTAAGCTAGACTAAGCTTAGTTGTTGGCTGGGTCGGTTCGCAACCGCCACAGCGGCTGCCAATCCATTCGCCCTGAGCTTGTCGAAGGGGCGTGGTTCGACAGGCTCACCACGAACGGGATTGCGACAGGCTCAGCACAAACGGGCCTCTTGACTCTCGGCCTAGTCGCCGGACCTCACGGGACCGAGACGAAAGACCCGGCGCGCGTTGCCGTGCAGCACCGCGGCGTAGTCGGCGGGATCGAGGCCGGCGCTGTCCACCAGCCCCACCATTAGCGATGGCGACAGCAGGTCCATATCCGTGCCGAACATCACGCGCTGCGGTCCCAGACGGTCGACGGCCGCGCGAACCGGGTTGTCTTGCGGCCACGAGCTGGCGTACTCGACATAAAGATTCGGCAGCGGCTCGGCAAGGTCGAGCATCCGCTCCCAGTCGAGACCGCCGCCGTGGTAGGCCACGACGATCAAGTCGGGATAGCGCGCGGCCATCTCGACGATGCCGTCCACCTGCTGGGTTTCAGTCGGCGGATCGAATCCGCCAAGCGCCATCACGTGATTGACCACCGGCTTGCCGCGGGCGGCCACCTCACGAAACAGCGTGGCCATCCGCGGGTCGCCGATGGCCACGCGGGAAAGCTGCGTGTGCAGCTTGGCGCCCACGACGTGGGGCTCGGGATACCACCGGTCCATCTCCTCGCAGGACCCGGACACGTCATGCGGGCTGATGGTCACGAGCGGGCGGATGGTGCCTCGCCCGCGGCTGCCCTCCACGAGTTCCCGATTGCCGCGGCGGAAGTCGTTGGTGATGGCCAGCGCGGACGACGCAAACGTCTGCTCCACGTTGTACTTGGCCATGAGCCGCTCGAGCGTGGTGATGCCGTGGTTGTCCCGGCTGGTAGCCCCGGCGTAGGGCCAGGCGCCGTTGTGCGCGTGGATGTCGATGATCGGCACGGACCCCGGACCCCGCACCGGCGCGCCGAAGGGATCGGGTGACAGATTGGGCGTGGCGCGGTCGTCCACGCCGACTCCCTCGATCAGCCGCAGCGCGTTGCCGGCCAGGATCAGCCGCCGGTCCGGCTCGGGCAGGTTGGCGTGCAGTACCAAGTTGAGCGCCGATTGCGCGTTGAACGGCGGCCCCGACGTGCCGAACAGCACCCGGTCGGCTCCCACCTCGGACGCGATGAGCTCCAGCGTGTCGGGGCGGCACAGCCGGTGGCTTTCCAGGTGGACCCTCGGATCGTCCCGCATGACGGTCAGCGCCTCGCCAAGCGTGGCGTAGCTCACGTTGGCGAAGACGATCGTCAGGTCCAGGTCGCCCAACGCGTGCATGTACTCGGTCAACTCGCCAATGGGATTGCCCAAGTCGGCCATGAGGACGAGGCCCGCGTCGGCGATCCGTCGCGCCGCGGCCTGGAACGTGGCCTCGCTCGGGGGCCAGGCGCCTTGCGCGACGCGAAACGCTCGAAACAGCCGCACGCCGGCGTCAATCGACTCTTCGACCTGGTCCAGCGCACGGCTTCCGGAGCGCGGATCGACCACCGCGGCCGCCGTCAGCTCGCCATGCAGCGACGCCGCGGCACGGGCGTCGGCATTTCCAAGGCCAGCCTCGTGATAGACGCCGGTCAACGCCGCGACGTAGGTGCGGGTAATCCCCACGGCCTCCGCTCGCTCCGCGACCTCCGCCGCGGTCCACGACGCCCGCGCGAAGGGAACCGCGCCAAAGTGGCCCGAAACGTCGATGATCTGGTCGGTGGTCATGCGGTTAGCGGGAGCGGAACGGCGCGCGCATTATGCGCGAAACGGCCAACTGCGCGGCGTGGGTCAGAGGCGGATGAAGCGCTCGAGCTCCAGGGCGAACACTGTGGCGCCGCCGACCTCGACCTCGACGGGCTCGGCCAGCAGCATCGTGTCACCCGCCAGCGAGACGATCTGCATTTCGCTGCGCGTTTGGCAGTGACCGGCAATCAGGTCCATCAGCATTTCGTGCCGCGTATGCGAGTAGGCCACCATGATCGCCTCGCTCGCGCGCTGCAAGAATCCACCGCGCGTGGGAATCCGCGTGTGCGCGAACCCGCCGTCGTTCAGCGCGTTTGATAGTCGCATCGCGTCGGCGTCCTGCACCACGGCGACGATCAGCCGGTCGTTTTCCCCGGCGGTCATGGGCATTTCAGAGCCGCGCAAACTGGCCGGCCCGCACCACGAACACGATGCCGTAGGCCGAGCCGCCGGCGTCGGCCCCCGCGGCCTGGTGAGCGGCCTGCTTGAGGAGATCGATGACGGCGTCGACCGCCGACTGCGCAACCCCGACAACGAACACCGCATTGCCCCGTCGCAAGAAACCACCCTGCGCCGTGATGCGGGTCACGCCGTAGCCTGCGTCAACCAGGGCCTGGTTCACGCGGTTGGCGTCGTCGTTGTGCACCACCGCGCATACCAGCCGATCGATTTCGTCGGTCATTGCGGCATCGGAGAGACCAAGCTAGCTCCTTCACTTTCGCACATGCGGGCAGCGGACGTGGCTAGCGGGGGAGCGTCAGGTGGCTGCCGAACCCGTGTGCCGCTGCGTGGTGCTTCGAGTCGAAGTACGTCGATGTCTTGAACCACTCGTGTCGTCCGTCCGTGGCCTCGCGCCGCACCCGATCGCGCAGGGCCTGCTGCTCGTCCTCGGACAGCGGGGTGAACGTGCGGGCGATCTCGAGGTCCTGCAACACGTTGTCCATGGTCACGGCGCCGCAGGCCAGGGATGTAATCGGCTGGGACAGGGCATAGCGCCGCAGCTCCTGCGGCGTCAGGCCGGCCTCGGTCACAAACTGCCCGCTGCCTCCCAATGACTTCATGCCGATGCACGCGATGCCCCGCCGTTTCAGCTCGGGAAGAATGTCTGCCGTAAAGCTGCGGTACTGGTGATCGAAGACGCTCACGGGCATCTGGCAAGCGTCCCACTCATAGTCGGCGGCCAGCATGCCCTTGAAGATGTGCGGGCTCTTGTGCCCCGTGAAGCCGACGTAGCGCACCTTGCCCTGGGCCTTGGCCGCCTCGGCTGCCTCGATGGCGCCGCCAGGCTCGAAGATCCACTCCGGGTCGTTGTCGTAGTTGACCTCGTGGAACTGCCACAGGTCCAGGTAGTCGGTGCGCAGGCGCCGCAGGCTCTCGTCGAGTTGCCGCAGCGCGCCGTCGCGGGTCCGGTCGCAGACCTTCGACATCAAGAAAATGTCGTCCCGGTGGCCGGCCAGAGCCTGGCCGTAGCGGCGCTCGCTGACGCCGTCGCCGTAGTCCCAGGAGTTGTCGAAGAACGTCACGCCGTTGTCCAACGCCGTGCGGATGATGCGCTCGGCTTCCTGGTCCGTCACCGTCGGCCGCGACAGATGGCCGCCGCCCAAGCCGATGATCGACACCTGGTCTGGGTGACGACCGAAGGGTCGCGTGGGCAGCGGACCGCCGGCTGGCGTCATCGGCGGTGAACTTGCCGTGGGTGCACGCTAGACCATGCCTTGGGTCGTGAAGTCCCAAAGCTTGTACTCGCCGCCCTGTGCCAGCACTGCGTCCGCATAGTCCTCCGCGTTGTCCTTTGGGCGGTACCCCAGCTCGGTGACGGCATTGGTGATGTCCCAGTAGGCGCGCGCGTTGGCTGAGATCCCATAGTAGATGCCCCAGCGAATGCCGGGCGCCTCGACCGACCGGCGCACGAGGTGGACCATGTCCCCGTCGCTGAGCCACGTTGACAGGATTCGCGGGCCCATGCCGAATGCCGGCGGCTTCTGGCGGTACTGGTAGCTGCCGATGCGCAGGCAAACGACCTCGAGCCCAAAGCGGTCCGCGTAGTAGCGGCCCAGCGACTCGCCCCACACCTTGGCCACGCCGTACATGCCGTCCGGCCGTGGGGTCGATTCCGCGTCGCAGCGCTCGCCGGCAAGCTCGTACCAGCCGGTCGCGTGATTCGAGCTTGCGAAGATGAAGCGCCTCACCCCGGCCCGCCGCGCTGCTTCGTAGGCGTTGTAGACGCCGACGACGTTCGGCTGCAGATACGGCCCCAGCTCGTCCGTGTCGTGGTTCGACTTGGCGTGCATGTGCACGACCGCATCCTGCCCGGCGAACGCGTCGGTCACGGCGTCGATGTCGTCGAAGTCCAGCACCCGAAACCGCGGATCGTCCTGCGCCTGGCGCGACGTCCCCGTGAGCGTGAACACGCCGTCCAGGTCCTCCATCAGCGTGCGCCCGATCTTGCCAGTGGCGCCGGTGACGATCACGTTGGGTCGATTACTCACGGGGAGGACTCCTCAGAAAAAGCGGCGCACCCGCACTGCGCCGTAGAGTACCGGTCGTTCGCTGCATGGACACATTACAGGCACTGGTTCAGGATGTGCGGCCCGGCGGTAAAGGCGTTCGCCCCGTATCAAGCACGGGGCAGGCTCTGAGCTTGTCGAAGCACGAACGGGGTGCGTCCGGCAAGCGTCCGATCTGGCGTGCTCAATTGCCCGCTGTCATACTGTGCCGCCCAATGCCGTGCTCAACGCAAGGGCGTGAACGCCGCGTTGCCGCACAGAGAATTCGTCATTGCGTAGCTTAGCGCCCATAGCCGAAACAGGCGACGACCAGGGAAATATACGGCGGCCGGGGTGCGCGGACAGGGTCGTTCGCGTCGCGGCTATCGTTCTCGCGGCTGGCTTTATGCTTTTCGTCACCTTCGTCATAGCTGCCCTAGTGGTAGGACCATCCGATGAGGATGATTCGGCGGCTACTGCCGCCTCCACTGTTACGCCAACCGTAACTGCTGCGCCTACTTCAACTCCAAGTCCAACGCGAACCCCGACGGCGATGCCGGCGGCCGCACCGACGTCTACTCCACGTCTTGCCGAAGATGCGCCGGTCACGGCGACGGTTCAGGCCAAGACGCAATCGAGTCAAGTAACCGAAGCCGCCGGCGGCGAGAGTGACCCCCAGCGTGAGGGTGACTGGGAAGTTCGCGTCCGGGAAGCCGTGAGGGTTCCTGAGCTACTTGGGGAATCTCCAACTACCGGCGACTTCGTGGTGGTGGTCTTCGCCGCGACTCATTTGGACGAGGGTCAAGGGCGTTTCGACAAGGCGACTTTCGAGTTGCATGAACTGCGCGGCGATCTCATCGCTGCGCACGATGAGCGGCTCAGCGATCGTGCCGCGGCGGAGCTCGGCTTGGCCCTCTTAGGGGCGTCGGTGCCGGAGGGATCGACCACCGAATTCGTGGTCGTGTTCGCTGATGTCGTCACCGCCAGCAATCGGTTGGTGTTCCGCCTTGACTCCAACAGGTTCTTGGTGGGAAGCATCAGCTTTGATCTCAGCCGGCTTCTTGGCGAATCACTCACGGCTCGGCTGGTTGCGCTACCTCGCCCGGAGCCGTCGCCTGCACCACCAGTTACGACGCCCGCGCCTGATCCCACGCTCGCACCGACATCGACACCCGAGCCGACGCCAGAGCCTGCGCAATCCCCCACGCCGACGCCGACTCCCCAGCCAACATTCACCCCCACACCGACGCCAGAGCCAACGCCGACTTCCGCGCCGACTCCTCAGCCAACATCCACTCCCACGCCGACGCCAAAACCAACGCCGACTCCTCAGCCAACATTCACCCCCACGCCGACGCCAGAGCCAACGCCCACGCCGATAGCAAGAAAATGGACATGCCCCGTCGGGACCGTGTATGACGATTTCACAAGGTCGTGCGTTCGGGTGCCGCTGGAGAAGATCAGTAGGGAAGCGTCATCGACAAGGAATAGCGCGGCGGCCGAATACTTGGTCCAAGCCGGAGACACCTTGCGGTCCATAGCGGAGCAGTTCGGCACCACAGTGAGCAGTCTGATGGAGGCGAACGATATTGAGGACGCCAACCTGATCCGCACCGGGTCAGTTTTGCTGGTACCGACGCCCACGGCGGTCGTGGAGGATGTCGTGGACGACTCCGAATCCTCGCTGACCGCGTTCCCACCCACCCGGACTTCGACGCCCACTCCACGGCCAACTCCTACGCTAGGTCCCACTCCGACGCCTACCCCTACCCCGACTCCTACCGAAATCGAGCTGGCACTTACCGATCTGTTAGACGCATATGATCAAAACAAGGTGCGCGCCAATACCCGCTTTCGCTACCACGAAAACGGCAAGATCTCTGTATCCACATCCGGCTATATATCTCAAGTAGAAGAACACTACAGCGCTATTACTCCTACCCAAGCAAGATACTCAAGCCAAGATCTTGACTGCTACTATGCAGACACTAGAACCGCCGTTCATCTAACTAAGGGGCAGTTTGTCTCAGTGACTGGCAGGGTTAGCGGGTCGTCTGAGTATTCAAATGATGTCCATATGTACGCATGCGAATTCGAGGGGATACAGTTGGAGTCGAATCCGGTTGTACCTTCCCAAGAGCTTCGTAAGAACGTTGTACAAGTCTTTTGTGTTCAGGAAATATCTGTTTTTGGCGTCTTGACTCTTTCCTCGGAAAACAAGGGGACAGGCGTCATTATAGATGCCGAAAGGGGCACAATTTTGACTGTACATCACGTCGTTGCCGATGAAAACGAATGCACCAAAATTGAAGTCGAGTTGTGGGGAGACGACCGCCGATTTCCGGCAACGACACTTAGGCACTGTGCTTCGATAGACAGGGCACGGCTACGCATTTCACCGGGTTTCCTATATACTCGATCACTTCACGCCATTTACAGGGCTCCCGCTCCTGCTCAAAGAGACCAAGAAATCTACTTTTGGGGATATGGCCCAGGGACGCTCCGAATGGCAACCGGAATTGTCCAGGAAGTGTGGGGCGATAATATCGTCACAGATGCATATGCCGTACCAGGTGACTCGGGATCCCCGGTATTCAACGAAAACGGACACTTGCTTGGAACTGTGTCTAGTGGCAACCGGTCTGACAGAACGGTGTTCACGGGCGATGAATGCTGAGACAATCCGATGTATTGGGCAGAGTGAGGCACGACTTCGCAGGCTAAGTCGTCGGAGGTATCAGGATGGGTTCTCGAGTTTGGCCTGACCACTGGAGTAGAACTGGTGAAGTTGCATTTGCCGATGGCCATGCGCAGCAGCGGAGACGGTGATGGCGTTTTACAAGAACACGTTGTGGGACTTCAACGCGTCCATATCAGCCGGGGGAAGACCGTATTTCTCCCCTGCATCATCGTCGTCCGTGTCAGCCTCTGTGTTAGCTGTGGACCTCGTCAACAATGAGCCGGAAAACTGAAATATCCTTTACCGATGGACGGATGATCCCGCGGGGGCTTCGGAATGACAAGTCGTTGACGTTGCAGGTGGACAAGAATCCTCCCTCGATGTCCTGGATCTCACCACTCTTGATTCGTTGTGACAACTCGCGGGCCAACTGCTGTGGGAGCGAATTCGGCCGTCCCGATCTCTTGCCGCCGGTCGTGAAGCCGAGTTGACGTCCAAGCTCTGGGAAGCGCCTATCGTATTCGATGGCTAACTGGTAGGCGGTGAGAAACGGACGGCCAAGGTGATGACGCGGATTTGGGCCGTAGCGCACACCGCGAAGGATTTCCCTCATGTTGTTTTCGACAGTGCTGTTCCACCAAGGAGCCATGGAACGATCCTAACCGGTGGGGCCTTTTCGAAGCGATTCTAAGCTATTGCGGTTCCCGAATTGGATCAAGGTCGCAGTCTCGGCCGCCGGGCAAACCGCAGCCCGTGCGGTGGAAATCGATGGAACGAGGTCGAGCTAGCGGTTTATCCCCTGACCGATCCGCTCGATCCAGCCCAGGTGGTGCCGCCGAGCGGCGACGATCCGATAGCCGGCGTCGACAATCGACGCAACTGCCGCGCTGGCGAGCAGCCGGCCTGCGCTTGGGCCCAGGGCGGTGGCCAGCGCCTGCCGCAGCGCCGGACCCGCGGAGTGGACGCTGCCGTCGGTGTGGGCGAGGTGCAGGGCGGTGCGGCGTTCGGCTGCCGGGAGCGCGGCCAGGAGGGCATTGGCCTGGGAGCGGTTGAAGTCGAGTAGCACGAGGGCGTCGCCGCGGTCGAGGCGGCGCAGGACTCTGGCGCACAGGCGGCAGAAGGCGCACTCGCCGTCGTAGAGCACGACTGGCCTTCCCCTCACCCCAACTCTTCCCTAGTGGCGCGAGTTGGCGCACCGCCGGCCGTCCCCCTCACCCTAACCCTCTCCCGCTGTGCAGACCGGAGACATGGTTTACGCCCGTTCGGAGACATGGTGGACACATCCCGTGGTTAGGCGGAGGACCCAGATGTGCCATTTGCGGAGCGACGCGTGAGTGACCTGCGGACTGAATTTGTGGCCCTGGCGCGGCGGCCGGGGGCCAACCGGCGGGCGCTGTGCCAGCGCTTTGGGATCTCGGCGCCCACCGGCTACAAGTGGCTGGGGCGCTACGCCGCGGAGGGGGCGCACGGCTTGCAGGACCGCTCGCGGCGCCCGCACCGGAGTCCCGCGCGGACGGCGCCGGCCTTGGAGCAGGCGGTGCTGACGCTGCGCGCCCAGCACCCCACCTGGGGCGCGCGCAAGCTGCGGGTGCTGTTGGCCCGCCAGGGCGTCCAGCCGCTGCCCGCGGCCTCCACCATCACCGCGATCCTGCGGCGGCACGACGCCCTGGATCCGGCGCAGGGGGCCGGCCAGCCGCGCGCCTTCCAGCGCTTTGAGCACCCGCACCCCAACGCTCTGTGGCAGATGGACTTCAAAGCCGGTTGGCCCTGCGGCGCCGGGCGCTGCCATCCCCTCACCATCCTCGACGATCATTCGCGCTACGCCCTCGGCCTGGCCGCCTGTGCCAACCAGCGCACCGCGACCGTGCGCGCCCACCTGGTGGCAGCCTTCCAGCGCTACGGGCTGCCCGACCGCCTGCTGGTCGACAATGGCAGTCCCTGGGGCCAGCGACCGGCGCATCCCTACACCCCGCTCACCGTCTGGCTGCGCCGCTTGGGCATCGCCGTCAGCCACAGCCGGCCCTACCACCCCCAGACGCTGGGCAAGGACGAGCGTTTCCACGGCACCCTGGAGCGCGACCTTGGGGGGCAGCCGCCGCGGCCCGACCTGGGCGCCTGGCAGGCCGCCTTCGATGCCTGGCGGCATGAGTACAACCATGTCCGCCCCCACGAGAGCCTGGCCCTGGCGGTGCCCGCCACTCGCTATCACGTCAGCCCCCGGCCCTATCCCGCCCAGCTGCCGCCCCTGCCCTACGGTCCCGACGACCACGTCCGTCGCGTCCAGGCGGGCGGCTGGGTGTCGTTTCAGGGCCGCGAGTTCCGGCTGCCCAAGGCGCTGCGCGGCCAGCCCGTGGCGTTGCGACCCACCGCCACCGACGGCTGCTGGGCCATCCACTTCCTGACCGACGACCTGGGCACGCTGGACCTGCGGGATCTGGCCTAAATGTGTAAACCATGTCTCCGAACACCTGTAACCCATCTCCCCGGTCTGGACACCGCGGTGGGGAGAGGGGATTTTCGCACGCTCTCCGACCGGGCGAAGCGAGAACCCCTCGGGCACGCACGAACGGGGGCGGAGCATGGTATAGCTGTCCCGCGCGGGGATGGGAGATCACGACATGGCGCATCACGACTTTGAGCCTACGACGTATCACAACACCTTTGGCTGGCACGAGCCTGGGCTGACGGTGCAGCCGGGTGACAGCGTGCGCACCAGCACGGTTGATGCTCGCGGTGGTGATCGGCACGGCAACACCGTTGCGGTGCGCGGGAACCCTCAATCGGGACCGTTCGCGGTTGCGGGCGCCGAGCCCGGCGACACGCTCGTCGTCACGCTTGACCGGGTGCAGATCACGCGGGCGTGGGGCTTCAGCTCGTCGGCGCTTGCGGCCAACGTGATCGAGTTCGAGGATGAGCCGCGATTTGCTGACGATGCCGACCGCTCGTTCTGGGACATCGATGTCGAGGCTGGCACCATCAGACTCCAATCGCCCGAGCGTGCGCCGGCGGGTGAGCTCGTGCCGGCGCGCAATCGTTTGCATGACGTGACGCTGCCGCTGCGGCCCATGATCGGATGCGTGGCGGTTGCGCCGCCTGGGCGGCAGCACATCTCGACCGCCACTTCGGGACCCTTCGGCGGCAACATGGACTACAACCGCGTGGTCGAGGGACTGCGTCTCTACTTTCCGGTGTTCGCGCCCGGCGCGCTCTTCCACCTGGGAGACGGCCACGCCTTGCAGGGAGACGGCGAGATGGACGGCACCGGGATAGAGGTGCCCATGGACGTGACCTTCACGCTGGACCTTGTGAAGGGCCAAGCCATCGAGTGGCCGCGCTTCGAGAACGACTCCCACATCATGACGGCCGGCAACTTGCGACCGCTCGACCAGGCGGTGCAGCACGCGACGTCCGAAATGGTGCGCTGGCTCGAAGCGGACTACGGTCTGACAACCCGCGAGGCCCACATGCTGCTGGCCCGCATGGTCGAATACGACCTGGGCAACATGTTCGACCCCGCGTACACCATGATCTGCAAGCTGCGGAAGGATGTGCTGCGCGAGGTGGCGGGCCGCTAAGCCTCGTCGAGGCGCGGGCGGTATTGCAGCGCTTCGGCCACGTGTGCGGCGCCGATCACCTCCGCGCCATCCAGATCGGCGATGGTGCGCGAGAGCTTGAGCGTGCGGTGATGCCCGCGCCCGCTCAGCCCCATCCGGTCGTGCGCGGCGCGCAGCAACGCCTCGGCGCGTTTATCCAGGACGCAGAGTTCCGGCACGAGACGCGCGGTGATCTCAGCGTTCACCCGCAGCTCGTGGGGTTCGAGGCGGGTAGCCTGGATCGCTCGGCAGGCTTCCACTCGCTCGCGCACGGCTTCCGAGGTCTCGCCGCGCTCCGTCACCACCATGTCCTCATAGGGGACTTGCGGCACTTCAACGTACACGTCGATGCGGTCCAGCAGCGGACCCGAGATGCGCCGTCGATAGCGCCGCGCGGCGTCGGCCAGCGTCGAGTTGCCGCCGCCACCCTCGGCGTAGCCGCCGGGCGACGGGTTCATGGCCGCCACGAGGATGATCCTGGCGGGCAGCGCGACCGAGTAGTTGGCCCGCACCACGCTGATCGTGCCGTCCTCCAGCGGCTGCCGCAGGGCTTCGAGCGACTGCCGGCTGAACTCCGGGAACTCATCGAGGAACAGCACGCCTCGATGCGCCAGGCTGATCTCGCCCGGTCGCGGGCTCACGCCGCCGCCGACCAGGCCGACGTGGGACACCGTATGGTGCGGCGCGCGGAAGGGACGCTCGGCGAGGAGCGACTTTCGCTGCGGGATCAGGCCGGCGACGCTGTAGACCTTGGTGACTTCGATGGCCTCTTCCAGCTCGAGCAGCGGCAGGATCGACGGCACGCAGCGCGCCAAGAGCGTCTTGCCCGCGCCCGGCGGCCCGATCATCAGAACGTTGTGGGCGCCGGCGGCCGCGATCTCTAGCGCGCGCTTAACGTGGGCCTGTCCCCGCACGTCCGCGAGATCAACGGGATAGGTCGAGCGATCGACGGCCGCTCGGGTGGTCGCCAGCGGCTCGATCCGAATCAGTCCGGTGAAGTGCGCGATGAGCTGCTGCAACGAAGCCACGGGAAAGACCTCGACACCGCTCACCACGGCCGCCTCGGCCCCGTTCACGGCCGGAACGAAGGCGCGCTCCATGCCCGCCGTCCGCGCCTCGGCCACCATCGGCAGAATCCCGTCGGTGTGGCGCAGGGCGCCGTCGAGCGACAGCTCGCCCAGGAAGACCGCGGGATCCTCCGTGATATCGCCCAGCTGTCCGGTTGCGGCCAGAATGGCGGCGGCGATGGACAGATCGTGCACCGGACCAACCTTGCGCACGTCCGCTGGCGCCAGGTTGATCGTGAGGCGGCGGTTCGGAAACACGGCGCCGCTGTTGCGGATGGCCGCGCGCGTGCGCTCCCGCGCCTCCTGCACCGCTGCGTCGGGCAGTCCGACGATGGTGTAGGCGGGAAGCCCCTGGGCTACGTCGACCTCGACATCGACGAGCACGCCGTCGAGACCCACGAGCGCGCAGCTATGCACCTTGGCAAGCATGCGCGGATTCTACTTGCGCGAAGCCGGGCTGACGGCGACCCGGCTTTTGGAAGGCCAGCCGCCGTCGTTCCGGCGCGTGCCCGCTTGCGGCCGAACCCGCGCCTGACGTGCTCGCGGCGCCACCCGCCGCTCCCTACTTGCAGTGCAGAGGCGTCGTGCCTATTGGGGCACGGCAACCGCGACGAAGCTGATACCGAGCAGCACGTCCTCATCGACGGACGCGACAAACGGCACGCTGGGAATTGTCAGGTTGTAGTCCGGCCGCTGGATGACGGTCACCGCCGTGCCCTCCACGCGGTCCGGGGCCGCCAGGGTCAGCTCGGCGTCGAAGGTGACCTCACGCGTGATGTTGCGGATGGTCAGGTTGCCAACAATTTGAAATGGCGCCGGCTGGCCCATTTCCACCGACTCCGGCAGCCCGACGAGGTTCACCGGCTCGAACGTGGTGAATTCGTACTCGTCGCTCGCCGACTCGAGAATCCGCGAGCGAATGGCGCGGTCGCGCCGCTCCTCCGGCGTGCGCAGCGTGCGCACGTTGATGCGCAGTGTGCCCATTTCGGAGGCCCCAAGGTTGGCGAAGTCGACGATGAAGTCGCCCGCCACCTGATTGGTCGTCCCCACCACGAGCGTTGGCTCGCCGCGCAGGATCTCGTCGATCTCGAAGCGCGCTTCCGACTCCTCCGGCACGATGCGGTAGAGCACGGCTGATGTCGGCACGCCGCCCGTCGGCGCTTCGGTGGCGGCGGCGGTGGGCTCGGCGGTCGCAGTGGGTCTCGGCGCGTCAGTGCGAGCCGGCGCGGCCGTCGCCGCTGCGGTGGCTGCGGCTGTCGCGGCTGGCGCAGCGGCCTGGACTGTTGCTGCCGGTGTGGGAGCTGCCGTCGCGGCCGGCGTTTCCACCGGAGTTGGAGCGGCGGTTGCGGGCGCCGCGGTTGCCGTGGGCAAGGACAGCTGCGGTGCGCTGATGGGCTCGCTTGCCTCGCCGGTACCGCCCGTGATGAAGATCAGGAGATAGATCACGCCGGCCACGACAATTCCGAGCAAGCCGGCGACAACGGCCCACCGGGTGAGTCCTCGACGCATGGGCGCTTCCCTATCTGACCGGACGAATGTGTCTACGCAGTCGCCGCCCTATGGCGTGCCAGCGTACGCCGGATTCGCGTGCTGACCATGCAGGCGCGGTGCAGATTCTGCGCAGACGCGCGAGCAGCCACGACGGCTCCTCTCAAACCCTAAGCAAGCTGACCGTGCTGCCGCAACCAATCACGCAGCGGCGAGTCGGCCCCGATGTACTGGAGAGGCTCGTCGCCTGCACTCGGGTAGTCCAGCAGCTGTCGGCGAATCGGGTCGGCCTCCGCGAGCAGATCGGGCGCAATGGGCATTGCATCTATGGCGCGCCGTCGAATCCAGCGGTAGCCATAGCCGTAGAACAGCGCGCGGCGTGACCACGGGGCGGCGTTGGGGCTGCCGTCGTGCCAGAGCCGCCGGTCGAAGATCACGGCGCTGCCGGCGGGCGCGCAGACCGGCATGGCGCCGGGCGGCTGGCCCTGACCATCCGGCGGGACGTCGATGGAGGACCGGGTGTGGGCGCCGGGCAGCACCCACAGGTTGGCGCTGCCGGGCTGCGAGTGATCGGTGAGGAAATACGCGACCTTCACCGACAAGCGCGCCGGTACGGATAGCTCCGGCATGTCCTTGCCCATCCAGGAGGAGTCCTGGTGCCAGTTGAGCGTGTCCCGCGCGGGATCAAACTCGTCGGTCTGCGGCGGCGTAATGATGAGATGGGTGCTGTAGAGATAGATGTTCGGTCCCAAGATGCCCCACACCTTGGGCAACAGCCGGGGGTGATCGACCAAGTCCATGAACGTCCGATTGAGGGTGATGAACCCCAGGTGCAGCACGCGCTGGTCGATGCCGGCGTAGCGTTCGGGAGATGCCAGCCGGTTGGCATCGCGCAGTTGGTCGAGCACCGCGTTGAGCGCCGCGACCTCGGCGCCGTCGAGCGCGCCTTCGACCACCAGGTAGCCCTTGGCGTCGAAGCGCGCTCGTTCGCTGTCCGTCAACACATGCGCCAGGCAACTCGAATCCATGGCGCGCATCTTAGGACCTGCGGCGGGTTAGCGCGTGGCGATGATGGACTCCGCCAGAATGTCCACGGCTCGGTCGATCTCGTCGTCGCTGACGATCAAGGGCGGGGCCAGCTGCATCGTGCCGCCCAGCAGGGCGCGCGTCGCCAGCCCGCGCTCCAGGGCCGCCGCCGCCACGGCGGTCGGACGCTCGCTAAGGAGATAGGGCTCCCTGGTGTCTTGGTCGCGCACCAATTCAACGCCGGCCATGAGTCCCGCCGACCGTATGTCGCCAACCTCTGGAAAGTCGTGCAACTCGTCCAAGCGCTGGCGCAGTCGGCGACCCTTGGCCGCCACGCCATCCACGACGCCCTCATGCTCGAGAATGTCGAGATTCGCCAGGGCCACGGCGCAAGGCACGGGATGGCCCGAGTAAGTGAAGACGTGCATCAACGGCGGGTCGCCCGGCGCGTCGCGCATAGCGTCCCGCACGTGCTGCCGCAGCATCACGCCGCCCAGCGGCAGGTAGCCGCTCGTGATGCCCTTCGCAAAGGTCATCATGTCGGGCACCACGTCATCGCGCTGTGAGCCAAACCAGCTGCCCGTGCGACCGAAACCGGTGATCACCTCGTCCGCGATCATGAGCACGTCGTATCGGTTGCACACCTCGCGCACGGCCTGGAAGTAGCCGTCCGGCGGCACGATCACGCCTCCGGTACCGAGCACGGGCTCCATGATCACGGCGGCCACGCGGTCCGCTCCAAGCTCCTCGATGCGCCGGGCGACCGCCTCCGCCCGGGCGATGCCGTCCGCGTCGATGTCGTTGGGGCCGTATTCGTCCCACCGATAGGCGTACGGAGGCGGCACCTTGTCGAATCCCTCGGCGAGGTCGCCAAAGATGCCGTGGTATTCGCTGAGGCCGGTGGCCGAGGCTGCCCCGTGCGTGAGGCCGTGATAGCCGCGCACGTGCGAAAGGATGAGCGACTTGCCGGGCTGACCTTGCAGGCGCCAGTAGTAGCGCGCGAACTTGAACGCCGTCTCAGTAGATTCGGCCCCGCCCGAGGTGAAGTAGGCGGCGGTGAGGTCGCCGGGTGTCAGCGATGCCAGCCGCGTGGCGAGTTCGATCGCCGGCTGGTGCGAAAACCCGCTGGCCGTGTGGGCAAAGGCCAAGCGCCGCATCTGTGTCGCGGCCGCATCGGCCAACTCGGCGCGGCCGTGGCCGATGTTGACGCACCACAGCCCCGACGTGCCGTCGAGTATCTCCCGCCCATCGGCGAGCTTCAGCGTGGCGCCGCTCGCCGATTCGACGATTACCGGACCGGTGCGCGCGTGCTGACCGGCGCGGGTGAGCTGGTGGATCAGGTGGGCGATGTCCGCCGACGCCAGCGATTCGTGCGTCGTGGTTTCGAGCATGGAGGCGTCCTAGGGACGAGGGGCGGCGCGCGGAATGCTAGCACCGGCGACCGTTTCGGCCGCGAATTCCGCGGCGCGCGCGGCAATGTTCGCCTCGGCGCCATCGCCGTCGTGCCCGAGCAGCCGGATGCCCAGGTCCAGCGTGTCGCCTCGCCGCACCTCGCGGGGCTCGCGGGCAAACGGATTCACCACCACCGTGCCCCAGTCATAGGCCACCCACGGCACCTGCGCCGTGGAGGCATGCGGGAGGATGGCCAGGCCGGCCCTCGCGCCGTGGGGCGCCGGACCCGATGCGTCCACCCAGGCGGACGTTCGATTGGTGATCGCCGCCCCGCCGCTGCGGCCGTCGGCATCGACGAGGGCGCCGCCGTCGTCGACGCGAAGGCCGTAGGCAAGCCGCACGGTAAAAAAGGCGTGACGGGTCGGCCCGATGGTCAGGTCCCATTCGGTGGGTCTGAGCTGCGACCGTATGTCGACCGTGTTGACGCCGTCGCCGGGCCGGATATCCGTCGTCCTGGTTTCCACAGCGAGAGTCCGCCGACCGTCGGCCGCGCCCCACTCCTCCGGCCCTTGCCACTCGATCGACTGCACGACGCGCAGATGGTCGGCGGCCAGCTCGGTCGCGTTGATGTCCACGGCCCAGGTGCGGCCCGGCGCGCGACCCTGAAACACTTGGTTGGCATAAAGATTGTACGTACCAGACTCCGCCAGCGGCGATATTGCCGGCGTCAGCGGCGGGAACTTGGCCGTGACCATGTCCGCGCCCACGGTGATCGAATCGTGGTGCGGGTGGTCAACGGGGCTTTCGGCGGTTAGCGGCACGCCGGCCGGGGAGTACAACGGGTACAGATAGCAGCGATGCGCTCCCTGCGTGAAAGCGCAGATTGGCCGGCCGCGCCAGGCGACGGCTACTCGACGAGCCTGCGGCGTGGCGGCGCGGGGCAGGTCGATTTGCTCGATCGTGACCGAGAAATGCCGCATGTCCGCCGGGGCTCCGTTGCTCATTTGACCGCCGGCCAGCGGCGCAGGCTATCGCTGGCTCCGAGCCCCGCATCTTGCCCGCTGGCAAAGGCGGAGGCAATGAGATTGCGCTCGCCGGCCACGATGTCGCCGCCGGCCCAGATTCCGGGGATGGGCTGTCCGTGGCTATCCAGCACGCGGTGATCCTCGTCGCATACCAATAGCCCTTCGTCGTCGTGCTGGGGAGAAAACCTGGCCAGGAACTCGTCGTTGGGCTGGAGACCCTCGTCGACGAAGAACCCGTCGAAGAAGAGCTCGCGGCCGCCGGCGAGACGCAGGCCGAGCAGGTCGCGTCCGCTGCCGATGTGGGCCTCGATCCGCTCGGTTTCGAGCCCAATTCCCCGGCGCTGCATTTCCGCGAGGACTCGGTCCGACATGCCGTGCGGACGCCCATTGGTCAGCACCGTCATACGGTGAGTGAAGTCTTGCGCTCCATGCACGACGTCGAATATGTAGTCGCCGACGCCCACAATGGCCAGTTCCTGGTCAATGTGCAAATGACCGTCGCAGCGCACGCAGACGTGCCATCCGCGGTGGTTCCCGGCGTAGCGAAACACCACGCCGTAGCGCGCGTAGGCTCGCTCGGCCGATGGTTTGATATCGATGTTGGGCCAGGTGTCCTCAAACCCGGAGGCCACGACGACAGTGCGGGCCCTGACCGTCTCCTTGGGTGGATCCGGGCTGCGCGGGGACAGCGCAGCCGTCGTCACCGTCACGGCCAGCGTGCCGTCCGCGGTCCGCTCGATGTCCGTGACGTAGGCGGGCAGGCGGCGGATGCCTATGCGCCGCGGCTCCCCGTCGATGGTGATCTCGCGCTCCGGTTGCGCGTCGGTCCACTCCTTCAGCGCCCGATTGAACGCCGGGCCGGTGACGCCGGGGAACACCGGCGCGTCCATGAACTCGACCGACTTCGACCAGAAGTGTCTGCCGCGGCGCAGGCTGACGGCCCCGCCGTCGACCAGTGCCACGTGGCGCGTCTGATGCGCGGCGCTCACTGCGGCCTGGACTCCGGCCGGCCCGGATCCGATAACCAGAACGTCAAACAGGGTGTCTGCCGCAATGCTTGTCATAAGCCCATTGTCGCGGCTCGCGCCGTCCTGGAAGGACGCGGTACGGCCGCGGTGGTGCCTCCCGTCCCGGAGACGTATGGTCGCATGATCCGGGGTGCCTTAGCGTGCCGGTTTCAGCGGTGAGAAAAGATTGCGTGACGTAAGTATCGCCGGTGTCGGCTCGACGTCGTTCGGCAAGCTGCCGGACGATGGAATTGTCGAGCTGGCCACCGAGGCCTGCCGCGCGGCGCTCGAGGACAGCGGCATTCCGCCCGAGCGAGTGCAAGCGCTGTATCTGGGCAACTTCATCGGTGAGCGGCTGGCCCATCAGGGAGCGCTGGCGCCCATCGTGGCGCGGCGTCTGGGTCTTGATGGGATACCGGCGACGAAGGTGGAGGCTGCCTGCGCGTCAGGCGGCATCGCCGTGCGGCATGGCTATCTCATGGTGACGGCTGGCGTCTACGACGTTGTGCTCGTGGCCGGCGTCGAGAAAATGTCTGACGTCTCGACTGGCGACGTCACCGCCGCGCTCGCCACCGCCGGCGACGAGGGTCTGGAAATGCGCACCGGGCTCACGTTTCCGGGCGGCTTTGCCATGGTCATGCAGGCGCATATGGCGCGGTACGGCACTACGCGGGAGCAGGTTGCCGCCGTTTCCGTCAAGAACCACGCCAACGGTGCCGCGAATCCGAAGGCCCAGTTCAAGAAGCCGACCAGTATCGGCCAGGTGGTCAACTCACGTTTCGTGGCCGAGCCGCTGCGGTTGTTCGACTGTCCGCCGATCAGCGACGGCGCGGCGGCGGCGGTTGTCTGCACCGCGGCTATCGCGCGTCAATACACCAAGGGCGGCGTTCGCATTCTCGGGTCGGGCCACGGCTCCGGGCCGGTGGCGCTCACCGGCATGGACGATCTGACGTCGTTTCCCGCCACGGTGCGCGCGGCGGCGGAAGCGTTCGGTCAGGCCGGCATCGGCCCCGGCGACGTGGATGTCGCCGAGGTGCACGACTGCTTCACGATTGCGGAGCTGGTGGCGACCGAGGACCTCGGTCTGGTGCCGCGCGGCGAGAGCGGTCGAGCGGTGGAAGCCGGCGAGACCGGTATCGGGGGCCGGCTGCCGGTCAATCCCAGCGGCGGACTCATCGCCAAGGGTCACCCGGTTGGAGCCAGCGGCGCGGGGCAGATCTACGATCTCGCGCTGCAGTTGCGCGGCGAGGCTGGCAATCAGGTCGCCGGCGCCGGCATTGGTCTGGCCCACAGCATGGGCGGCTGCGGTGCGGCGGCGACGGTGCACGTCCTGGCCCGTGACTGATTCCCCGGTACTAACTGCCTACCGCTGTCGCCAGGACGGCCGGCTGGTCATGACGCGCGGCGACGCGTGCCCGACCTGCGGTCGAACCGACCTGGAGCCTCACGAAGTCGCCGGCGAAGGACGGGTCGTCGTTTGGACCACGATTCACGTGCCGCCCACGCGCTATGCCGCCGAAGCGCCCTACACCGTGGTGATGGTCGAGCTGGACGGCGGTCTGCGCACCATGGGGCGACTGCTCGGCGGCGGCGGGCGCGCGCTGGGCGCCCGTGTCCGGCTGCATCACGTCGATGCGCAGCGCGGACCGATATTCGAGGCCGCCGATCCGGCTACGCCGCCGGGATAGCAAATTGGGCTGCCGTAGGGGCGACCCGTGTGGCTGCCCGCGGCGCTACGACGGGATGACCGGCAAGCGCAGGTGGGACGGGTAGGTGTGGGCGTGCAGCACGGTTTGCGCCGCGGCGCGCATGGCGGTGTCGTGCGCCAGATCGTTGCCCGTGTTCAGGTTGCGGTCATAGCAGGGGAAATTCGATGACGAGATCTCGAGCCGGATGCGGTGCCCGGCGCGGAACACATTGCTCGTAGCGCCCACCGTGATCTCGTAGCGGTATACCTTGCCCGGCTCCAACAGGGTCGGTTCGGCCATCCCCTCGCGGTAGCGGGCGCGCACGATGCCGTCGCAGAGGTTCATGGCGTAGCCGCTGGGCGCGACGTCGACCAGCTTGGCCGTCCAGTCGGTGTCGCGGCCGTCGGTGGCCGCAAATAGCACCACCGTGATGGGACCGGTGACGTCCATGTCGGTGCTCAGCGGTTCCGACGTGTAGCACAGCACGTCCGACCGGGCCTCGACCGGCCGCTGGTCGTACGGCCCCCAGGCCACGATCTCCGGCGTGCAGCAGGTGGTCCCTCCCAGCGTCTGCACCGGGAGCCGGGGGTCGTAGACGTATCGATCGGGCGGTTCCTCGGCTGGCGGCTGTGTCGTCAACGCCCCGTCGCCCCGCGCGCTGTTGGCGTCGCCGTCGGAGTGCAGGTACCACGCCTGCCAGTCGGTTCGCGCCAGCGGCCATTCATGCTCGTCGCGCCAATCGTTCACACCCATGGTGAAGAGGCGCAGCGGCGGTTCCTCGCTCAATCCGTCATCCTCGCCCTTGAGCCAGAGGTTGAACCACCGCCGCTCGACCTGGGTGAGGTTCACCAGCGATTTGGTGCCAAAGTCGATGTCGCCGAGCCGCGTGGACTCAGCCAGGCGGTGCGGCCAGGGGCCGATGATCGCGCGGCTCTGGCGCGCGGCCGGCGTCGCGCCGAACCGTCGCAGATTGCTGAAGTTTTCCAGCGTGTCGGCCGCGTACAAGTCGTACCACCCGCTCATGTTGAGCGCCGGCACGCCAATCTCGTGCCAGCGGTGCGCAACGCTGATGTCCTCCCAGTACTCGTCATAGCGATCGTGCGCCAGCCAGTCGCGCCAGAAGTCCAGGCGCCGACCCGCGCGCAGGTCCAAGTCGGCAATCGGCAGCGTGTGAAACGCCTCGGTCCAGTTGTGAAAGGCGATGCTCTGCGCCGTGCGAGCGTTGGTGCGCATGCCCCAGGTGAGGGCCGTCGTGAGCTGCAGCGCGCCTCCCGGCCGCACCAGACCGCCCAGAAACTCCGCGCATACCACGCGCGGCGCCAGACACGTGAGATACGGGCTGGCCAGGGGCGCGCTGAGCCACTGCACCAGCCCCAGATAGGAGGGGCCGCTCATGCCGATGCGGCCGTTGCTCCATGGTTGTCGCCCAATCCACTCGTGGGTGTCGAAGCCGTCGGCGGCCTCGTTGTGGAAGGGGTAATAGCTGCCGTCGGAGTCCCAGCGCCCGCGAACGTCCTGCACCACGCAGGCATAACCGTCCTGGGCGAAGGCGCGGGCTGAGGAGATGCTCTCCGGGGTGTTGTTGTCGTAAGGGGTGCGAATGAGCGCCGTCGGGAACGGACCTGGGGCGTCGGGGAGGTAGATGTCGCCGGAGAGGTCCACGCCGTCCCGCATCGGCATCCTGGTGTCGAGCGCGTAGCGAACGCCGTAGGTGGGGTGCATAACCTGCCCTCGCGGGATGCCGCTCGCCGGCCAGCGTCGGAGCGCGACGCGAAGCGTGCGGTCGGTTGCGGCAGTGTAGCCGCCGCATCCTGATTTCCCGGCGGGTTGCCGCGTTTCAGGTAGACCGCCACTATGCGAGTCGTTCGGTCTACTGGGGAATGCCGCGTGAACCCATACGAGCCTGTTGCTATCTCTGACCTCTGCAATGTCCCCGCTGATGCGGCCGGACCCTTCGCGGCCGATTTGCTCGGGGCGCGGGACTTTCGCGGGCTGCCCTTCATCGTGGGGGACGCGGCGCGTGGCGCCATCGCGCAGTTTGGGCCCGGCGGGCACACGGCCTCGCAGACGCTCGCGCTCGGGCGCGCCGTGCACAGCCTGACGTTTGCGCATGCGCTGCTCGACACGGCCATCGCGCACGGGGGAGCGCCCGGGGGCGAGGTCGGCCGCTATACGTTCGTCTATCGGAACGGTACCCGCGCCGAAGTGGCGCTGCGCGACCGATTCGAGATTGGCTGGATCTCGCGCCATTTCCTGATGCGGCCCGGCGAGCCGTATCTGGCCGCGCGCGACGGTGACGACGGCATGCAGCCCCGCTATGAGGGCCCCTATGACGAGAAGCCGCGGCGGATCTCGGAAGTGAGTTCCGGAGGCGCCAGGGCATTCTTTCTCTGGAGCTGGCGCAACCCGCAGCCCGACACCGAGATCGCGAGCATCGAGATCAGCGGCGGTCCGCTGCCGTGGGTGCTTGGGGGCGTGTCGGCCGGCTTCGTCGATGAAGACCCGCTGGAGCGCGCGCCGCGTCGCCCGGTGCGGATCGAGCTGACGCAGCCCGAGGACGCCGAGCGGCCCTTCGATCTGGACGTGCAGGTCGACCGGGGCACCGCGACCTATGCGCAGCCGCTGCCGCAGAACCCGGAGGCCTTCGTCGACGCCGTCGACAAGGGATGGGGCGAGCCGAACAACCTCACCTCCAGTCCGGCCTACACGGAGGTCGGTGCGGTGCCCTCCGCGGAAGTCCGGGTCACGCAGGGCGGTGAAGTGCTGGGCACGGCACGGTTTGGCGATCTGCAAACGCAGGATGCCGTCCAAGCCTCGCCGCGACTCCGGCTAAGCCTGCCGGAGTCAGGCCGCAATTGGGTGCACACGCGCGTCCTCGACGCGGAGACCGGCCAGCCGGTCCCGTGCCGCGTTCACTTCCGCTCGCCGGAGGGTGTTCCCTATCAGCCGTACGGCCACCATCCGCACCTGTTTTCCGGCTTCTCGACCTGGGGCCGCGATTTCTTCGGCGACGTGCGCATGGATCAGATCACGTATGCCTACATCGACGGCGCCTGCCAGGGGTGGCTGCCGCGCGGACGCGTGATCGTGGACGTCGCGCGGGGCTTCGAATATGAGCCGCTGCGAACGGCAGTCGAGATCAAGCCGGGGCAGCGCGAGCTGGAGTTGCGCATCGGCCGCTGGACCAACATGAACGCCCGCGGCTGGTACAGCGGCGACACCCACGTGCACTTCCTGGCCGGTAACGGTGCCGTGCTCGAGTCCGCGGGCGAGGACCTGAACGTCGCCAACGTGCTCCAGTCGCAGTGGGGGCACCACTTCAGCAACACCGACGACTTCACCGGACGGCCCCAGGTGTCGGATGACGGCCGCACCATCGTCTCGTTCGGCCAGGAGAATCGGCAGCACTTTCTAGGGCATCTCAATCTGCTCGGCCACACCGAGCCGATCATGCCGTGGTGCACCGACGGTCCTGGCGAGGCGGAGCTTGGGGGCCCGCTGCAAGCCACCATGTCCCATTGGGCCGAGGCCTGCCGCGCGCAGGGCGGCACCGTTGTGCTGCCGCACTTTCCCTGGCCCAACGGCGACCCGGCGGCGCTCATCGCCCTGGGATTGGCCGACGCCGTCGAAATGTGCCGGCAGGTGCCCTTCGACCACGACGAGTACTACCGCTATCTGAACGCGGGGTACCGTCTGCCGCTGGTGGGCGGCACCGACAAGATGGCCACGGATACGCCGGTGGGCATCTACCGCACCTATGTCCAGCTTCCCGAGGACGTGCCGTTCACTTACGACGCCTGGCGCCACCAGATGAGCGCCGGACGCACCTTCATGTCCAGCGGCCCCCTCATCGGGCTCAGCGTCGAGGGGCATGCGATTGGCGACACGGTGCATCTGCGCGGCAACGGCGGCACCGTGCACGTCGAGGCATGGGCCGAGGGCAGTCTGCCCATCTACAACCTGCAGATCGTGCAGGAAGGCCGGGTCGTTGCCGAAACCGTGGCGCGCGAAGGGACCCGGCGGCTCGAACTAAGCGAACGGCTGCGCGCGGACGGGCATACGTGGTTCGCGGCCCGCACCGGCGGACCGACGTACTACGACGCGCCGTACTACCTGGATGGCTGGCAGCGGCAGCGCTTCGCCCACACCTCACCGGTGTACGTCTCGACCGGCGGCGATTGGCACATGTGGAACGACGCCACCGCACAATACATGCTCACCATGATCGAGGGCAACTTGAGCTACGTCCGCCGCCGCGCGAGCAGCGAGCCGGCGGATGATTCAGTCACGCACCACCACGGCGAGCCCGATCACACGGCCTACCTTGAGCGCCCGCTCCTAGCCGCGCGCGACGCCGTCCACCGGCGCATGCACCAGCTGGGCATTGCGCACTAAGCCTTCGGCTCCCGAGCAGCGACATCAGTCCGGGTTGGGCCCGAAGTCCCGCTGGGCGCTCGTGTAGTCCTCCGGCGTGTTGACGTTGCGAAACGAGCGCAGCCCGGGGTCCAACAGGCGTAGGTCCGCTTCCGGCACCCAGAGCACGTCGAGGCCGCGGAAAGCCATTGCAATCTTGAGCTGCCCGCGCTCGATCTGCGACCGGGCCGCCGGGGCCACGGCGCGGCCGTAGACCGCGTGCAGCGGCTCAGGCCTGCCGTCAACGACCGGCACCACCGCGTCATGGCCTTCGAGGCGATCCAGGAGGTCGCGCACGAGCGCCGCGTGCAGAAACGGCATGTCGGCGGCTGCCACAAACACGCGGTCGTGGCGCGCCGCTTCGACGCCGGACAGGATGCCGCCCAGGCTGCCCGCGCCTGGGATCGCGTCCGGCACGACGCGGGCGCCCGCGACGACGGGCTGGTCGTTCGCCACCACGATCACGTCGTCGGCAACGTCCGCCAGCGAATCGATGACCGATTGCAGGAGCGTGCGGGGCCGCCCGTCGGCATCCACACCCCAGGGCAACAGGCGCTTGTCGCGCCCCATGCGGCGGCTCGCGCCGCCGGCGAGCACGACGGCCGATGCGCCGCGGATCATACGGCGGGCTGGTGGTGCGTCATGCGGCATGGGCTGGGTAGCGCTTGAACGTTGGCTACAATAACGCGCTGCCGAGGCCCTCGGCGCGCGGCAGGGCCTTGGCCAAATCTCGGCCATGCCCACCACTTGCCGAATGCCGGTATTCGCTGCCAGTCGGGGAAGGTTGGGGTCGCGCACTCGGCTGTGGTGAATCCCCACCGCGCCATTGACCGCAGCCTTGGCTGTCGATGCGGTTGGAGGAGTTCACCGTGCCGGAATTCAGTCTTGCCACCTCGCTTTGGGGCAACAACGAGCGCTTTGCCGATGTCGTGGCCGGTGTGGCCGCCGCCGGGTTCAGCCAGTGCGAGCTGTTCGCCGCCCGGAACCTTGCGGACGACGTGAGCGACGGCAAGCGGCGGCGGGTCCTCAATCAGCACGGGGTGTGGGCGCGGACCGTGCATACCCCCACGAGCCGCATCGATCTCTCGACACTGGATGAGGATGTGCGCCGCGCGGACGTGGCTGCGGTTGCGGCGTGCTTGGAACCAATGGCAGCCCTGGGAGGATTTGCCGCCATCGTGCACCCCACGGGGGGCGGTAGCGGGTTTCGCGTGGAGGACGCCGCCCGCCGCACGGACGCGTTTCGCCACTCGTTGGATGCCCTATGCGTGCAAGCCGACCAACTGGGCGTCCGGCTCGCCTGTGAAAACCTGCAGCACAAGGACAAGCCGCGCCCGCTCTGCCGCATGGAGGACCTCAAAGCCCTAGTGGACGACTATCCGTCCACGGTTGGCCTTTGTCTCGACACGGGCCACGCCCACAACAACGGCCTGGACCCAGCCGACGAAGCCCGCATCGCTGGCGACCGACTGATCGCGTTGCACTTACAGGACACCGACGCCGTGGCCGACCGGCATTGGGCGCCGGGGCAGGGCACCATCAGCTGGCCGCGCTTTCTCGCGGCGCTATTCGAGATCGAGTTTCGCGGCGCCTGGACCTTTGAACTCGGAGCGAATGATGCCCCACCAGCGCAAGTAGCTACCCAAGCTCGCCGCATCGCCGACGCCTGGTCAGCGGGTCGAGTTGCCTAGCTCGCGCAGCCTCCGCCAGGGTTCACTATGTCCCCGAACATGTGTTCACCCTGTGGCCGGTCTGGAAAACTGGTAGGGAAAAGGTTAGGGCGAGGGTCTCTTCGGCCGGCCGAGCTTCATCGAACGCAAGGGCGCCCACACTCCGTCGGCAACCGCCGTTGACACGACCAAGCTGCCGTTCCTAGGCTCTGGCGCGCTATATCGTGGCGCACGCGAAGGGTGACAGGATCACATGGCGGCTCCCGCTGCGGTGACGGACGCTGAATTTCAATCGACGGTGCTCGACGCTGACATGCCCGTGCTGGTCGACTTCTGGGCCGAGTGGTGCGGGCCTTGCAAGATGGTTGCGCCGGTGGTCGAGGAACTGGCGCAGGACTACGACGGTCAAGTGACCTTTGCCAAGGTGGACGTGGACGCCAATCCGCAGACGCCGATGCAGTTCGGCATCCGCGGCATTCCCACGCTGATCGTCTTCAACGGCGGCGCCGAGGTGGGCCGCATCGTCGGCTACCGCCCCAAGGCGGATATCAAGAGCCAGATTGACAAGGCGCTCGCCGCGTAGCCACTGCCGTTCGGTCGGGTTGCGCGGTGTCGGGCCGCTCGTGCCTGCGGCGCTAGTGCGCCGGTCCGCGGGTGAGCACCGACAACTCGCGCATCGCCATCTCGATGCTGCGTTTCTGGGCGCCGAGTTCGCGCGAGCGCGCGGCGGCGGCACCGCCGTCTTCCATCGCGGCAACCTCGCGCAGCGCCTCGAGGATGTGTCGTTCGCGCAACCGCAGCACGGTCACCTGCAGCGCGCTGACAAAGGCTTCGCCCTCGTGTGCGGGCAGGTCGGCGACGCGGGCGCGCACGGCTTCCACCTGCTCGCGCGACTGGTCGTCGAGCCCGTCGAGCGCCGACTCCCAGGACGCAGCCCCGGGCTCGCGGGCGTTTTTCACGAGAGCCTCGATCACGTGTCGCAGGGACGGATCGGATACGTTCGACGCGTCCAGGCGGGCGACAACGACGGTGGCCTCGGGCGGAACTTTGAGCACCAGCTCCAGCAGCCCTTCCTCGACCCGGTCGATGGGCTGGCTGACGGTCGCGGGCGCGGCGCCCATGCGCCGCTGCCGCGGCGCGGCGCGGCGCAGCTCATCGATCGGCACGCCGGACACTTGCGAGAGACGCTCGTAGTAGTGCGCTCGCGCGGCGGGGTCGCTGATCTCCGTGATGACGGGTGTCAGGTCCGCAACCGCCCGACGCCGCCCGGCAATTGACGACATGTCGTGCTCGGTCAGCGCCCAGCGGAAGTAGTAGTCCGCCAACGGCACCGCGGCGTCCAGGAGCGCGCGCCAGCGCGCCGGGTCCGCGCGGATCACCGAATCCGGATCCTCACCCGACGGCAACTCGACTACGGCGATGTCGACCGAGAGTCGCGTCTCGTGTCGAATCAACCCGCGAAAGTCGACCTCAGCGTCCGGTGCGTCGCGACCGGCGTCGCGCAGCACGTCCACGCCTCGCCTGGTCGCGGCGGCCCCGGCAGTGTCAGCGTCCAGGGCCAAAATGATGCGTTGCGCGCCCGAGCTTGACAGCAGACGGCCCTGCTCGGTCGTCAAGGCCGTTCCCATGGACGCCACCGTGTTGCGAAAGCCGAACTGGTGCGCCGCGATCGCGTCCATGTAGCCCTCGACCAATACCGCCGCTCGTTCGCTGCGAAGGGCCTCCGCGGCCAGGTTGAACGCGTAGAGATGGTGGCCCTTGCGGAAGGTGTCGCTCTCCCGCGAATTCAGGTACTTGGGCGTTGCGTCGCCGAGCGCGCGCGCGCCAAACCCGATCACGACCCCGCGCCGATCGCTGATCGGGAAGATCAAGCGGTTGAAGAAGTAGTCGCGCGGCGGGCCGTCGTCGTCGCGGACCAGGCCGGTGGCGCGCAGCGCCTCCGCGTCCGTGCCCAACGTGCGCAGGTGTGCCGTAACCGGTGATCCGTGCGCCGGCGCATATCCTAGGCGGAACGTGGTGATCATCTGCTCCGATAGTCCGCGCTCCTCCAGATAGGTGCGTGTCGCAGCGGCCTCGGGCGCGCTTCGCAGCAATTCGTACATGTGGATAGCCGCCGCGTCGAGCGCGGAACGCGTGAGCCGCCGCTGCTGATCCGCCGCCGGATCGCGGGCCTGCGCCTGCAGCTCGACGCCGGCCTCGCTGGCCAGCAGCCGCAGCGCATCCGGAAAATCGGTGCCGTTGCGCCGCATGACGTAGGTGAACAGGTCCCCGCCCTCGCCGCACCCAAAGCAGCGAAACGTATCCCTATCCCCGAAGACGAAGAAGGACGGCGTCTTCTCGGTATGAAACGGACACAGCCCCTTGAGGTGCCGGCCCGAGCGTTGCAGGCGCACGTCACGGCCGATGAATTCGGCCGCCGTGAGCCGGGCTTTGATCTCCTCAACGGGCGAGGCCACGCAGCGTCCTTGGAGCTAGTTTGGTCGCGGTTGATTCTAGTCCCGGCCGCCGCCCGGCGCGTCTAGCGGTCGCGCTCGATGCTTGCCAGACGTGCGTGTGCGGCGGCCATGCGCGCCACGGGGACGCGAAACGGTGAAGCGCTGACGTAGTCCAGGCCGATGCGCTCGCAGAACCCAATGGATTCCGGGTCGCCGCCGTGCTCGCCGCAGATGCCCATTTCGATATCCGGATCGGTCTGGCGCCCCTGTTCAACCGCCAGCTGCACCAGCGCGCCGACGCCGTCGGGGTCCATCACCTGGAACGGATTCGTGGGCAGAATGCCTGACTCGACATAATCAATGAGAAACTTGCCCTCCGCGTCGTCGCGCGAGATGCCATAGGTGGTTTGGGTGAGGTCGTTGGTGCCGAAGCTGAAGAAGTCCGCGACCTTGGCGAGCTCCCCGGCCGTCAAGCAGGCGCGCGGGACCTCGATCATGGTGCCGAATTCGTAGGACACCTCGGCGCCGCCGGCGCGCAACACCTCGTCCGCGACTGCGTGCAGCCGCGGCTCAATCGCTTGCAGTTCGCCGACGTGGCTCACGAGGGGAATCATGATCTTCGGGCGCGCCTGCACGCCCGCCGAGACTAGTTCCAGCGCGGCTTCGATGATTGCGCGCACCTGCATCTCGTAGATCTCGGGATGCTGGATGCCGAGGCGGCAGCCTCGCAGCCCCAGCATGGGGTTGGCCTCTTGCAGTTCTTCGACACGACGCAGCATGCGCTCGAGTTGTGCCGCGCGCTGCGGGTCGGAGCCGTCGGCGGTCAGCGACGCAAGCTCTGCCGCCAGTGGCTCATGGTCCGGCAGGAACTCGTGCAGCGGCGGATCGAGCAGCCGAATCACGACCGGAAGCCCATCCATGGCGCGCAGAATGCCCACGAAGTCCGCGCGCTGAATGGGCAGCAAGCGGTCGAGGGCCCGTTGCCGTTCCTCGGGAGTCTCGGCCAGGATCATCTCCTGGACGATGGGCAGGCGATCGCCCTCGCGGAACATGTGCTCGGTGCGGCAGAGCCCGATGCCCTCGGCGCCATGTTGGCGAGCCAGCGCCGCCTCGTCGGGCGTGTCGGCATTGCCCCAAATGCTCAGCCGTCGAATCTCGTCCGCCCAACCCAGAAGAACCTCCAGCTCGGGAGTGATCGAGCCGGGGATGAGCGGGGGAGCGCCGGCCAGCACCGCGCCGCCCGTGCCGTCGACCGTGATCACGTCCCCGGCCCGCACGGTGACGCCGTGCGCGGTGAACTGACCGGAGTTCAAGTCGAGGCGCAGAGCATCGCAGCCCACGACCGCCGGTATGCCGAGTTGTCGCGCCACGATTGCCGCGTGGCTGGTGGCGCCACCGCGCGCCGTGAGAATGGCCGCGGAGGCCGCCATGCCGTGAAAGTCGTCGGGGGAGGTCTCCGGCCGCACCAGAATTACCGCCTGGCCCGCGTCCGCCAGTGACGCGGCCTCGTCCGCCGTAAACACCACGCGCCCGTGCGCCGCGCCCGGCGACGCGTTGAGACCGGTGGCGATCGGCGGCTCGGCGTATGAGGGGTCCACCCGCGGGTGCAGCACGGCGCCGACCTGCTCCGGCTCGACGCGCTGCACGGCGGTGGTCTTGTCGATCACACCCTCGCGCACCAGGTCGACGGCGATCTTCACGGCCGCGGCCGGGCTGCGCTTGCCCGCGCGCGTTTGCAGCATGTAGAGCTTGCCGGCCTCGATGGTGAACTCGAGATCCTGCATCTCGCGGTAGTGCTGCTCCAACCGCGTTGCGTATTTCTCGAATTCGGCAAAGGCCTCGGGCATGGATGTCTCGAGCGTGGCGATTGCCTCCGGGGTGCGTACGCCGGCCACGACATCCTCGCCCTGGGCGTTGAGGAGGTACTCGCCGAAGAGTTGCCGCTCGCCGGTGTTGGGATCGCGCGTGAAGGCCACGCCCGTGCCCGAGGATTGGCCCATGTTGCCGAACACCATCGTCTGGACGTTGACCGCCGTGCCCCAGTCATTGGGAAGTCCATTGACCCTGCGATAGTCCACGGCGCGGCGTCCGAACCACGAGTCGAACACCGCGCGGATCGCATGATCGAGCTGTTGGTGCGGGTCGTCGGGAAACTCGGCCTGGGTGGCGTCGCGAATGATCCGGCGGAAGTCGGCCGCCACCGCCTGCCAGTCCGACGCATCGAGATCGGTGTCATGGGTCGCGCCGAGCCGGGCCTTGTGGGCGTCGATGCATTCCTCGAACGCGTGGCTGTTCACGCCCAGGACTATCGATCCAAACCCCTGGATGAAGCGGCGGTAGGCGTCCCAGCCGAAGCGTGCGTCGCCGGTGCGCGCGATCAGCCCCTGGAGCGTGGCCTCGTTCAGACCCAGGTTGAGCACCGTGTCCATCATGCCGGGCATGGAAACGCGCGCGCCGGAGCGGACCGACACGAGCAGCGGGTTTTGCGGGTCGCCGAAGCGCTTGTTGACGGCTGACTCGACCTCCGCCAGCGCCACCTCGACCTGGGCGTCGAGACCCGCGGGCAGCGTGCGGTCGTTGGCGTAGTACTCCAGGCACGCGGCCGTGGTGATGGTGAATCCGGGCGGCACCGGCATGCCGGCCTTGGTCATTTCGGCCGACCCGGCGCCCTTGCCCCCGAGCAGATTGCGCAGGGACTCGTCGCCTTCACGGAATGGGTATACCCACTTCGACATCACGTGGGTGGCGGGGGGCATGCAGGGCGCGCCAACGGTGCGTAGGCTTGGCGTGCGAATGTACCACCGGCGCCGGACCGCCCCGGCCGCCGCCCCGGCGCCTCAAAGGTCGAATCGCCTCGAAAATCCTTGCCGGCCGGCGGGCCGTGATGACTGTCGCGCTCGGTCACTTCGCGTCGGACTTTGCCGCCCTGGGGCCGACGATGCTCTATCCCATCCTGGCCGTGAGCCTGGGGATGTCGTACGGCATGATCGGCCTCGCGGCGCTCGCCTGGGCGGTGACGACCTCGGTCATCCAACCGCTGTTCGGCTACCTCGGCGACCGGGTCGGACGGCGCTGGATTGCTTCGCTCAGCCCGGCCTGGATTGCCGTGTGGGTGACCATGGCCGCGTTTGCGCCCAGCTACACCGTGCTGGTCGTGTATCTGGTGGTGGCCGCCGTTGGCGTCGCGGCGTTTCACCCGCAGGGCGCGGCGGTGGCCAACGAGGCCCAGGCAGGCAACACCGGAACGAACGTCGCCCTTTTCTTCCTGGGAGGTCATGCCGCATTCGCCGTCGGCCCCCTGATCCTCGGCGCGGTGCTTGCGGCCGGCGGCCCCGCCTGGATGCCGGTGGTGCTGGCGCCCGTGCTCGTCGTGTCGCTGTATATGGCCCGGTCGTTGCGGGGATTTCGTGCTCCGCCCAAGGCTCCCATACGCGTCGAGGTGGGGCGGCGCGTCTTTGGCGGCATCTCGGCGGCGCTTGCGGGGTTGCTGCTGGTCGCTATCGTCCGCGGCTGGGCCTACGCCAGTCTCGCGACCTTTATCCCCGTGTTCGTGTCGCCCGACCGACCCGACCCACTGCGCGCGGGCTTCGTGCTTTCCGCGCATCTGGTAGGACATGCCGTGGCCGCGTTCGCCGGCGGCGTCTTCACCGACCGCTTCGGCGTGCGCCGGATCCTGGGCTTCTCATCGCTCGTGATGATTCCAGCGCTGCTGGCGTTCAGCCTCCTGCCGTTCGGCCCCTGGCACATTCCCCTGGGCGCCGTGATGGGGGCTGCGCTCGGCGCCGGATTCACGCCGACGGTCGTCATGGTGCAGCGGCTGCTGCCGGGCCGCATGGGGGCGGCCAGTGGCATCGTTCTCGGGTTGTCCTTCGGCGCCGGCGCCGTGGGCAACTACGTCACCGGGATAGTCGGCGACGCCGCGGGCTTGAACATCGCCTTCGCCGGAATTGCGCTGGCGCAGCTCATGATCCTGGCGGCGCTGCCCTGGATGCCGCGCCGCGGACAGCTGCATTCCTCGCCGGCGGCCGGCGAGCAGCTGACGAAGTCCTGATCCAGGCTAGGCCAAGGTCGTGGCGAGCTGCGCCGCGATCTCGTCACGCGTGGGCATAGACGGTTGGGCACCGGGACAGGTTGCCGCCAGGGCTCCGGCGGCGTTGCCCCAGGCGAGCGCGGTCTTCACGGGTTCGCCCAGCGCCAGCGCGGCGGCCATGGCGCCGCAAAACGCGTCCCCGGCGCCCGTCGTGTCGACGACGTTGACGGGGTGCGCAGTCAGCCGGTGCTGGCGGCCGTCGACATGTGCGGCTAGGCCGTCGCCTCCCAGCGTGATCACACATCCTCGGCCAACGCCGGCGGCCAGGTCTCGGGCGGCGTCGGCGGCGTTCGCGCCCGTGACGGCTGTTCCCAGCAGGTCCGACGCCTCGATCTCGTTCACGATGAGCAGATCGACGAGGTCGAGCGGCAGCGCTGCCCCCGGCTCGAGGGGCGAGGCGTTCATCACGCGGATGGCTCCATCGGGCGCATGGCTTAGGGCGGCGCGCACGGCGTCGTCCGGCACCTCGCGCTGGACCACCACGACAGCCGGGTCATGCGCGGCTACGGCCCGCGCCGCGTCCTCCGGCCGCACGGCCAGATTGGCCCCCTCCGCCAAGGCGATGGCGTTGGCGCCGGATCCGTCAACGACGATCATCGCCGTGCCGGTGGCGGCGTCCGCGGTTTGGCGAACGTCAGAGCCGTCTACGCCGGCATCGGCCAGCGACGCCAGCAACGCGTTACCCGCGTCGTCCCGGCCCACGGCGCCAACCATGGCTACTGCCGCGCCAGCGCGTGCGGCCGCGACCGCCTGATTGGCTCCCTTGCCGCCGGGATAGCGGCCGATGCGCCCGCCGTGCACGGTCTCGCCGGGACGCGGGATGCGCGGCACGCGCATGACCATGTCCATGTTGAGGCTGCCGACGACGACCACGCGGCTCACCGGGCGGCTGGCTCGCCGCGCGCCCGGATGATTTCCTCTGCCGCGAGCGCCGCGAACACCGGCAGGACCCGCATGCGACGCCAGCGGGCAGGCTGCCGCCAAAGCCGAAAGGCCCATTCGAGGCCCGCGGCCCGCAGCGCGGCGGGGGCGCGCGGTATGCGGCCACTGAGATAGTCCAGAGTGCCGCCCACGCCGATGGCCACGCACGTTGCGTCCGCGTCCACGTTGCGATCGATCCAGATTTCCTGATAGGGGACGCCATAGCCGACGCAGAGGATGCGCGGCCGGACCTCCTGCAGGAACGCGCGCGCCGCGTCGTCGCCCTCAGGTCCGCGCGAGCCCGCGTAGACGTGCGGCGGTCGCAGTCCCGGCACGTCGTGGAGCAGACGCTCGGCCGCGGCTTCGGCCACGCCCGGTGCACCGCCGACGAGCGCCGTGGTCCACCCGCGGACAGCCGCGAGCGCTATGGCTTCCCGCATGAGCGCCACGCCGGTGACGCGGCCGGGGACGTGCCGGCCGCCCAGCCGACCCGCGATCACCACGCCGATGCCGTCCGCCACGTTCAGCCGGGTCCGTTCCAGAAGGCTTTGAAATGTGGAATCCCGGCGCGCGTGCATCACAAACTCCGGGTTAACCGTGGCGACGTGCGCACGCACCCCGCGCTGCGCCCAGGCATCGATCCACGCGGCAGCGTGGCCCAGGTCGACGCTGTGAATCCTTGTGCCGAGGACACGGAACTCGGCGGCGCGCAGCGCCTCGGCCTCAGTGGCGGGTGAGTTGCTCATGTCGCTAAGCCGGACAACATCGAACGCGCAGTGCCGACCACGCGGTCGGGGTGGAGCCATTCCATGCAGAGCGTGTCGCCAAATTGGCAGGTCGCGACGTGGCGGAAGTCATAGCAGGGTCCGCAGGGCAGGTCCACGCGCAGGGCCGCGCAGGCGGGATCGCCGGGGCCGTGCAGAGCGGCGTCCGTCGGCCCGTGCAGCGCGATCACCCGCGTGCCCAGGGCTCGCGCCAGGTGCGCCGGGCCGCTGTCGGTGGAGATCACCAGGTCCGCTGCCCGGAGCGTGCCCATCAGCATTTCGAGCGACGTTTCGCCGGTGAGGTCGATCAGATTTTGAACCGAGGCTTGCAGCTTCCGTGCCAGCGCGCGGTCACCGGCCAGACCGACGAATGCGATGGTCGCGCCGCTCGACCCAATCGCGGCCAGCGAGCGCTCCCAGTGCTCCTCGCGCCAGCGTTTGGCGTCGCCATGGGCCGCCCCGGCATGCGCCACGACCAGCGGCCGCTCAACGCCGGCCAATTCTGGAGGCACGGGAAGATCGTCGACCCGGTCGATGGTGCGCCAGGGCGCTTGGGCGCCATCGACCAGGCGTGCGGCCAACTCGGTCTCGTGCGGCCCTCCGTTGCATCGGCTGCCGTCGAACGCACGGTCGAAACTGAACGGCGGGGCCTCGCGCCGATAGCCGCGTCGCTCGCGGGCTCCGCTCAGCGCCGCAAACGTCCCGGCGATCGCACCGTAGATGCTCACCGCGAGGTCGAACCGCCGCTTGCGCACGCCGTGCAGGGCTCCCAGCAGCCGTGCCCAGCGCCGTAGATCCAGGCAGGCGGGCCAGTGCGTGACCGCCGCGGGGTCCAGGGCAATCGTTTCGTCGACGGCCGAGCAGCGATCGACGATCCCGCACCACTGCGGCGGCGCCATGAAGGCGATGTGCGCTTGCGGCCATCGCTGGCGCGCCGCATGGGCAGCCGATAGCCCGTTCACGACGTCCCCCATGAGGTCGAGTCGTATCAGCAGCACCGACTGGGGCTCGCCTCGATTGCGCGATGTTCCGAATGCTCGGCGCCAAAGCGCGATCACGGCGAGCACCGGGGTGAGCCCCGCGGCGATGAGCCGACCGAGCAGCGATCTGGCTCGCCGTTTCATGCTGAATCGTCACCCGGCGTCGACCACGGCCAGGCGGCTTTGAGGGCATCGAGCTCGGCGCGTGGGAGGAAACCGAACTGCGCCGCCCCGCGCGGTGCAATCGTGTTGAATCGATCGATCAGGCGGATGATGGCCTGGACGTCCCTTTCCAGACGGTCGCGCAGCTCCGCGTGTGCCCGTCCGGCGGCCCGAAAGCGCGCGGCGAAGTCTCCGGCCGGTCCCGCCAGCGCGTGATCGCGCGCGCGGCGCATCCGTTGCTCATGCGCGCGCCGGGCCGCTCGAAACTCGTCAATGCGCCGCTCGATTTCGCCCGCCAGGCCTACCCATGCTGGGGCGATGCCGGCGTTTTCCAGCACTTTGAACGGCACGCGCAGGTCGCCTGGTACGAGCCCTTGGTCTAAAGCGAGCGGACGGCCCGTTCCCGCGAGATTGTCGAACGCGCCCTCGGCAGCCGCCTGCTCGATGGCCTGATCCACACGCCGACGGATCGAGCGCACCTCGTCACTGCTCATGGGTCAACCGATACCCGGTCGTCTTGTAGGGGCGCCCCTTGTGGGCGCCCGCCCCTGTTGATCCCTACTCATGCATCAATCGACATCGGACCACCGTCCTTGAGCATGGCTGCCGGGCCCGTGGAGCACAACGCCGAGGCGGCCACTTTGGTTCCGTCATTCCCGCGGACGCGGGAAGGTGGATTCACATTCCAAGTGCAACAGATGATCCCAAAACACCTCGGCGGGGGTCTGGTAGCCGAGGCACTTGCGTGGCGTGTTGTTGTAGGCCTGCACGAGCTGGGTGAACCGAGCGGCCGGGAGGCTCGCGAGATCGGTCTTGCGGGGCAGGGTGCGGCGCAGGCGCCCGATGGCGTTCTCGATGCCGCCCTTCTGCCAGGGGGCGTGGGGGTCGCAGAAGAAGGTCTGGATGCCGCGGGCGTGCAGCTGGTGGTGGCGGGCGAACTCGGTGCCGTTGTCGAAGGTGACGGTTTGGCGCCAGGGGGGCGGTAAGGGTGCGAGGAGCCGGGACAAGGCGCGGGCGATGGGGGCAGCGGCTTTGCCGGGGGGCCGGACGGCGAGGAGCAGGCGGGAGTGGCGTTCGTGGAGGGTGAGGACGGCCTGGCCGTAGGTGCGGAAGAGCATGAGGTCGGCCTCCCAGTGGCCGGGGGTCTGGCGGTCCGCGGCGAGGGCTGGGCGGTCGACGAGGGGACGACGGTGGGCGATAAAGGAGGCGGAGCTGCCGCCCTTGCGCCCCCGCCGGCCCCGTTTGAACTTGGCCCGCGGCAAATAGTGACGCCAGGCATAGTCCTTCGTGCGGCGGATCTGGGCGTCAATGAAGCGGTAGATGGATTCGTGGGAGATGACGGGCCGGCCGGCCTCGCGGGCCAGACGGCCGGCCACCTGCTCGGGCGACCAGCCCTGTTGGAGGCGGGTGAGGACCTGGCGGCGCAGGGTGGGATCGCGGTCGAGCCGGGGCCCGCGCCAGCGGCGCGCGCGGGCCTGCTGGTCGGCGTAGCGCGGTTGATAGCCCTGGGTGCGCGATCCATTGCGGCTCAGCTCCCGAGCAATCGTCGATGGCGCGCGATCCAGACTTGCCGCGATTTGGCGGATCGAGGCCCCGGCGGCGTGGCGTCGGGCCACGGCACAGCGGTCTTCAATGGTGAGGTGCGAATAGCGTCGTTCCATGGCAACACCCTAATGAGGTGTTGCACTTCGTTTGTGAATCTAGGGAATCCAGCCCCAAGTCGCCTGCGAGCGAAACTTCGCCCCACGCTACACCCCTGCCCATGGCTGTGGGTCGGTCTCATGCGGCACGCCGGCTGCTGCCCGCACGTCGGCCGCCACCGCCAAGCTGCCGGTGGCCAACACCGCCTCGCCGCGCCGGCACGCCGCGCGCGCTCGATGCAGCGCCGCGGCGGTGGAGTCCGCGATCTCTGCCTTATCGGAGAGTCCATAGCGCCGCACCATTCGCTCGGGCGCCCAACCGCGCGGGTGCTCCGGCTCCACCAGGATCAGCTGCGTGGCGTAGCCGCGCAGCCCGTCCAGCATTGCCGGAACGCGCTTGTCGCGAAGGGCGCCGAAGATCACTGGACCCCGCCGCACGCCGAAGGTCTCCCGCAGTCCCCTGACGACGGCCTCAACCGCCTCCGGCGTGTGCGCTCCGTCCACGATGGTCAGCGGATCGTTCGCGACAACCTCCAGCCGCCCCGGCCATGCCGCGGCGCCGAACCCGGCTCGGATGGCGCCGCGATCGATGGACAACCCATGATCCGCCAGCGCGCGGCAGACCTGCCACGCCACGGCGGCGTTCCGGCGCTGGTGGGGGCCCACCAGTCCCACCGGCAGGCGCCCGCCGTCATCGGGCGCACGCACGAGCATCAGCGGGTGGGTACCGCGCGAAGCCGTGATACCGTCCCAGGCCAGCGGCTCGACCACGGTCAGCGGCGCGCCCGCCGCATTGCACGCCGCGCGAAACACCGACAGCGCCTCTTCGGATTGCGCGGCGGCGACGACCGGCACGCCGGGCTTGATGATCCCGGCCTTCTCGTGCGCGATGGCCGCCAGGGAGTCGCCCAACACACGGGTGTGCTCCAGCACAATCGTCGTCAGGCCAACCACGGCCGGATCAATCACTCGTGTCGCATCCAGCCGGCCGCCCAGCCCGACCTCGATGACGGCCAGGTTGACCTGCCGCTCGGCGAACCACAGCAGCGCGAGCACTGTGGCGAGCTCAAAGGTCGAATAGGGCCCGTCTTCGGAGTGGGCGGCGGTCAGCGCCTCGACTTGCGGCGCTATCCGTTGGCAGAGGTCGGCGAAGGCCTGCGGGTGGATGGGCCGGCCGTCGATCGCGACGCGCTCGCGGAACGAGTGGAGATGTGGCTGCGTGTAGGCGCCGGTGCGCAGGCCCGCGGCCTCCGCCGCGGCCGCGACCAGGGCGCAGACGCTGCCCTTGCCCTTGCTGCCGCCGACGTGGGCACAGGTCAGCCGTTGGTGCGGATCGCCGAGCGCGCCCAGCAGCCGGCGTGTGCGCGCCGGTCCCGCCGCATAGGCCGCCCGACCCGCGTGGCCGACGCCGCGCTCCAGGTCGGCAAAGCTGTAAATCCAGCGCAGCGCCTCGTCAAAGGTCATGGACGGAGGTCGCTCCCGCGGAAGCCTCCATCATTCTCGCGAACACCTCCGTCACTCTCGCCAGAACCTTTGTCAATCCCGCCAGAACCTTCGTCATTCCCGCGGACGCGGGAAGGTGGATTCACATTCCAAGTGCAACAGATGATCCCAAAACACCTCGGCGGGGGTCTGGTAGCCGAGGCACTTGCGTGGCGTGTTGTTGTAGGCCTGCACGAGCTGGGTGAACCGAGCGGCCGGGAGGCTCGCGAGATCGGTCTTGCGGGGCAGGGTGCGGCGCAGGCGCCCGATGGCGTTCTCGATGCCGCCCTTCTGCCAGGGGGCGTGGGGGTCGCAGAAGAAGGTCTGGATGCCGCGGGCGTGCAGCTGGTGGTGGCGGGCGAACTCGGTGCCGTTGTCGAAGGTGACGGTTTGGCGCCAGGGGGGCGGTAAGGGTGCGAGGAGCCGGGACAAGGCGCGGGCGATGGGGGCAGCGGCTTTGCCGGGGGGCCGGACGGCGAGGAGCAGGCGGGAGTGGCGTTCGTGGAGGGTGAGGACGGCCTGGCCGTAGGTGCGGAAGAGCATGAGGTCGGCCTCCCAGTGGCCGGGGGTCTGGCGGTCCGCGGCGAGGGCTGGGCGGTCGACGAGGGGACGACGGTGGGCGATAAAGGAGGCGGAGCTGCCGCCCTTGCGCCCCCGCCGGCCCCGTTTGAACTTGGCCCGCGGCAAATAGTGACGCCAGGCATAGTCCTTCGTGCGGCGGATCTGGGCGTCAATGAAGCGGTAGATGGATTCGTGGGAGATGACGGGCCGGCCGGCCTCGCGGGCCAGACGGCCGGCCACCTGCTCGGGCGACCAGCCCTGTTGGAGGCGGGTGAGGACCTGGCGGCGCAGGGTGGGATCGCGGTCGAGCCGGGGCCCGCGCCAGCGGCGCGCGCGGGCCTGCTGGTCGGCGTAGCGCGGTTGATAGCCCTGGGTGCGCGATCCATTGCGGCTCAGCTCCCGAGCAATCGTCGATGGCGCGCGATCCAGACTTGCCGCGATTTGGCGGATCGAGGCCCCGGCGGCGTGGCGTCGGGCCACGGCACAGCGGTCTTCAATGGTGAGGTGCGAATAGCGTCGTTCCATGGCAACACCCTAATGAGGTGTTGCACTTCGTTTGTGAATCTAGGGAATCCAGTCCCCTCTCTTCCCGTTCTCCTACTCGGCACCCCGGATGCTCGGCGTAGAGGAGGGGCTCAGACCTGCCCTTACCCGGTTGGGCAAAGCTATCCGAAAACGGGAATCCGATCCCGCGTCGCTGTGCCGCCGTGCCTGACGACACGGCTCAGGAACCCCGCGGACCCGGCCACACGGCGTTCGGCGCGGCTACCGCTGTGACGTCCTTCCGGCCCAGCCGGCGGTCGAGCTCGGCCAGCGGTGCATCAAGCCCCGCCAGCGTCTCGCTGCCGGCAATGTCCGCCAGCGGCGCCGTCATGAATGCCCGCTCGGCGACCCGAGGATGAGGAATCGACACGCGCCCGTTCTCTATGACCAGCGTGCCGAGGCTCACGATATCCACGTCCAGCGGACGCGGGCCGTAGGGAATGCCCGGCCGGCGCCCCGCCGCAAACTCCAGGCTCTTGCACCACATCAAGAGCCGCACCGGCCCGAGCGCGGTCGTGAGCCGCAGCGCCAGGTTCAGGAACGGACCCTGGTGGATATGTCCGGCCGGCGGCGATTCATAGACCGGCGACACGGCGTCGATCCGACCGGCAAGCCCAAGCGCCTCCACCGCGCCGCGCAGATGGTCCAGCCGATCCCCCATATTCGACCCCAGCACCAACAGCGCCGGCACCGGCCCTTCAGGTGACCGCAGCGTCATGCCTATCGTGACTGCGTGCCATACCGGCACCCACGAGCCGCCATCTACTCCCGCTTAACGATCCCTGTGAATGCGGCGACAGCCAGCGTGACCGTGCCCCAGCCGACCAGCTTTAGAAACCACAGACACGACGTCACAAGCCAGGCCAGCCAGCCAAGTCTGCCGCTGTTGGCGGTATCAATCGTCCAGCGCGACTCGACGCCTAAATCGACGATCGGTAGGAAGACATCAAGCGCATGGACCATCGAACTGTACGGCGAAACCTGGTCTGAGAGGCTGATGACAAGACCCGCGCGCTCCGCGCCAATGACAAGTCCGAGCACCATTAGAAAGACAACCAAGCCACCCGCAAGCGGCCGCCACGGCTGCCAGCCGTACCGCATTGAAAAATCCAGGAACCAGTCTCCCCACCTACGCCACCACCCAGGAAGTGTCTCCCGGCGCTTGCGGCGCTTGGCGATCAATACCTGTTTAGCCTCATCGTCCTGACCGTTGCGCTGGAACACAGCCGCGAGTTGATCAAACGGCTGTGGGTGATAGCCCGGGCTCTGTCGCTCCAGCCATCGCAGGCGCGTGCTGACGTCTCTAGGCGAGTCTGGGGCAATACGCTCGTACACGAAGCCATCGAGGCGAAATAGGGTGCCTTCGATGTCCACCGCCGCCGCATCGTCCGCGAGCAGAGCAACCTTGGCATCCGACAAGTCGATCCACCCTGCTGTCCTGGCATGCAGATCGCGCAGCCACAGCGAATCCACGTGGGCTCCGTGAAGGGTCAGCGCTGTGACCTGAGAGTTGTCGAATCGTCCGCCAGCGCAGTTCAACTGACCGCCGACCCGCGCGCCCGGCAACCACGTCGCGCCGGTGGCGTGGAAGCCGGACCCTAGATGCACATTGTCCCGAACGTCTACCCCATCTGCATTGAGTGCGATGCCCTTGGGGGCGTCGAACCGCCCGCCAGCACAGTCCAACGAAGCCCCAACCCGTGCGCCCAAGAGCCGCACCTCACCGGTCGCGTGGAAACTTGTGGTACTACCCGGAATCTTGCCAAGGAAGATTCCGACACCGGTCTCGACACCGTCGGCAACGAGCGCTATTCCGTTAGGGTTGTCGAAGCGCCCACCGGAGCAATTCAACTGTCCGCCAATCCGTGCGCCCAACTGCCAAACCGCGCCGGTGGCGTGGAAGCCAGCGACCAGACTCACATCTCCCTGAATGTCTGCCCTGTTTGCAATGAGAGCGTCGCCGCTAGGGTTGTCAAACCGACCGGAGGCGCAGATCAACCGACCAGTAATCTGCGCGTCTGGCAACCGCACCTCGCCGGTGGCGTGGAAGCCATCATCCAAGTGCAAATTGCCGTGGACCACAGCTCCGTCGGCGGCGAATGCGATGCCCTTGGGGTTGTCGAAGCGCCCACCGGAGCAGACCAATGGGCCATCAATCCGCGAGCTTGGCAGCCGTGCCACGCCGGTGGCGTGGAAGCCAGTGCCGAGATGCACGCGGCCTCGGATGTCTGCTCCGTCGGCTGCGAATGCTGTGCCCTTGGGATTGTCGAAGCGCCCACCGGAGCAAATCAATGTGCCTTTGATCTGCGCGTTTGGCAGCCCCACCTCGCCAGTCGCGTGGAAGCCTGCGCCCAATAGCACGTCGCCACGCACTTCCGCGCCGTCAGCAGCGAGCGCGAGGCCACCACCGTTGTCGAATCGCCCGCCGGAACAGTTCAACTGGCCGACAATTCGTGCGCCTGCCAGGCGAACCTCTCCGGAGGCACAGAAGCCTGCGGCGTCGCGGGGAGATTTGCTGAGGAACACGCCAGCACCGATCTCCGCTCCGTCGGCAACGAGTGCATGGCCGCCAGGGTTGTAAAACTGTCCGCCGGAGCAGTCCAACTGACCCGTGACCTTCACGCCCGTCAGTTGCACCGTGCCACAAGCGAGGAAGCCGGTGGCGCTGCCCGGGGCTTTGTTGAGGAAGATGCTCACGCCGATAACGGCTCCGTCGGCGGCAATCGCGCGGCCCCCGGGGTTCTCAAATCGCCCGCTGGAGCCGATCAGGCTGCCGCTGATCCTCGCACCCAGAATCTGCACCGATCCGATGGCACGAAATCCCTTGTCCACACTCACGTCACCGGTTACTGCGAGGCCATCGGCAGTGAGAGCCAACCCACTCACACCGACGATCCTTGATCCCGAGAGCACGACCGACTGGCTGATCCTGGCGTCATTGAGGGAGATGTTGCCCCGAACCAATGACTGGAGGATCACTAGGGGGCCCGAGATAGAAGCGCCTGCGGCGTTGACAGACGCCAGCACACAAGTTTCAAAAACCAGCGTCCGTGCACGTGCTAACCAAAGATCTAGATCATCTTCAAAAAGGCACCGCACAAGAAATACCGATGTCAGTTCGGCGTGGCTCAGATCTACCTTGCCAATAACCCGAGCACCCTGGATTTGGACCCTTCGTATCGCGGGAGGCTTGGTTTCTCCGATGTGTGCCAACAATGCCGTCAGCACCCACCCGCGGATGGTCCGTTCGGGCCCCCATCCGTCCGGCGAAGCGAGTTCACGCGGATCGTCGTCGCCGAAAACGCATACATGACCGGCCATCACAGCCGACCACATGCGCTGCTCTGATTCGGTCAGGCCCGGGGCGTTGGCAGGTTCCATGTCCACTGGAAGATTATCGGGAACAGACGGGGAACGTGTGGTGCTAGCGGCATCCACATGCCCGTTAACGGCGGCAGCGCGATATGGGCAGTCGCTACAGGTTGCCATGCGCGTGTCTCGCGTGCCTGTCGGAATTCTGGATTCCGGCGTGCGCCGGAATGACCCGATGTGCCGTGCCGTTTTGAGACTCCAGCGCTCGCCCTTAGAATGGGCACCCGCAGCATGGTGCCGGCATGGTCCGCGCGCGGCGCCTGATTGAGGACAACACGCCCGCGTGAACACGGCACTTGTGGCCGGGGGTGCCGGCTTTATCGGCTCGCATCTCTGTGACCTTCTGCTCGCCTCCGGTCGGCGCGTCATTGCGGTCGACAGCTTTCTGACCGGGCGTCCGCAGAACGTGGCGCATCTGACCGGGCGTCCGGACTTTCGGCTCGTCGAGCATGACGTCTGCGAGCCGGTGGATGTCGGCGAGCCGGTGGATGCCGTCTTTCATCTGGCCAGCCCGGCCAGCCCAACGGACTTCGACCGCATTCCCGAAGAGATCATGTGGGTCAACGCGCTGGGCACGCGCAATCTCTGCGATCTGGCCCAGCGCTATGGCGCGCGTCTGTTGCTGGCGTCGACCTCGGAGATCTACGGCGATCCGCTCGAGCACCCCCAGCGCGAAACGTATTTTGGGAACGTGAACCCGATCGGGCCACGCTCGCCCTACGATGAGAGCAAGCGTTTCGGCGAGTCGCTGGTGATGATGCGGCGCCGCACGCAGGGGCTCGATGCGCGCGTGGTGCGGATCTTCAATACATATGGCCCGCGGATGCGCGTGGGAGATGGTCGAATGTCGATCGAATTCGTTACTCGCGCCCTGCGCGGTGAACCGCTCACGGTGGTGGGGGATGGAAGCCAGACGCGGAGCCTGTGCTTTGTGACCGATATGGCGAAGGGCATCGCGCGAGCCATGTATCGATCCAACACAGACGGCCAAGTCTTCAACCTTGGCAACCCCAGTGAGCATTCAGTGACGGAATTCGCGGAGCTAATCCGCGACATCGCCGACTCATCGTCCGAGATCCACCACGTGCCCGCGCGGCCCGACGATCCGCAGCGACGACGACCCGACATCGACCGCGCGCGCGAGGTCCTGGACTGGCGCCCGCTGGTCACGCCCGCGGACGGGTTGCGGCGGACGGTCGACTGGTACCGCGAGCATCTGGCGCTTGCTGAGCCGAACTAGCTCGAGCGCCATCGCCCCTGCCTGGGCGGCGCCGTTGCTGCTGGCCCTGGCTGCCGTCGTGGTGTCCGGGCTATATGGAGCGCTCGCGGCGACGAATCTTGGCGGCCTCCTGCGCGTCATACCGCCGGTGTTTGGCGCGGCGCTAGCGGCTGCCGCCTGGTGGATGGCGCAAGACCAGGCGCGCGGGCTTCGCTGGCTAGCGGCCGTGGCGGTTGTCGGATTCCTGGCCGCCGCGATCGTGCAGGCGCCGTCCGCGCTTCTCGTCATGTCCCTGGGCGCGCTCGGCGTGGTCGTGGTGGTCGCGGGACTGCGCGCTGCCGGCGCGCTGCCGGATGCGCGCACGGCCACGGCCGTCCTGGCCGCCGCGTCCGTTGCCCTCGTCCCGTTTCGCGGCCTTGGCGAGATTCCACTCGGCCCGTCCGTTGTCGGCTTGAGCGATTTCGCCCTCGGGGCGGCGCTGGTGGTCTGGCTCGGGGGGCGTGGACGCGGCGAGCGGGCCGTGCTGCCTCGATTGGCGCTGGCGGTGGCCGTGTTTGCCGCGTGGTTGAGCGTCACCGGAGTCCTGGCCTATGACCTTGCGCCGGTGCTCAAGGAGACGACCAAGTGGCTCCAAGTCGCCGTCGCGATCGTCGTGCTGGCGGACGTCCTGCGCAACACCGACGCTAGGATCGCCGTGGCCTGGATGGTCGGCATCGCCGTTGCGGCGGAGGCGGCCGTAGGCCTCGCACAGGCGATAACGGGGTTGGGTCCCGCGGCGTTCAACGTGGGTGGGCTGATCCGGTCGTATGGGACGTTCGAGCAACCGAATCCATTCGGGGGATACCTTGGCCTGCACTTGCCCTTGTTGCTCGCCGGGGTGATCTATGCGCGGAAGTCTCGCCGGCCGTGGATCACCGCTCTTTGGCTGCTAGTGCTGGCAGCCGTGGTCATCAGCCGCTCGCGGGGAGCCTGGATTGGGATGATCGGGAGCACGGCCGTCGTGCTCCTGGCGGCAATGCCCCGCGCCCGCGTGCTCGGCGCGGCGACGGGCGCGCTTATCATTGCCGGATTTCTGGCCCTGGCCGGCTGGCAGTTCTCGGGCGGCGTCGCGAAGGTGATTCCGGATCCGGCGCGCGCGGCGGTGGAGGGCCGCGTGGAGGTTCGGGACGCGCTGCGGATCGTGGTCGAGGACGACTACGCCATCAGCGAGCGGCTGGCGCAATGGGAGACCGGGTGGCGAATGTTCATGAGCGCTCCGCTGATCGGGGTGGGCGCCGGCAACTACGACCATGCCTATGCCAGGCTTAATTTTGAGCCGTTCCTGCAGCTGCCGGGGCATGCGCATAACATCTATCTGAACTTTGCGGCTGAGGCCGGGTTGCCGGGGCTCGTCGCGTTTCTTGCGCTCAGCGCATGGGCGATCTGGCGAGCCATTCAGGCGGTGCAGTGGTCCCGCGGCACTTCCTGGGAATGGGCGGCAATCGGGGCCCTCGGAGGTAGCGTGGCGTTTGCCCTGCACAACCTCGTCGACAGTCTGTTTGTAAATGGCATGGGTCTCGTGTTCGCTATGTTCATCGCGCTGAGCTATGCCGTTGAATGGGACCACCGCCGGCGTCCAGCCACGCGGGCCGCGGGAATGCCGTCATGAACGAGCGAACTGCGGAGCCGAAAGCCGCCGATCCGGCAGCGCCCCTCGTTGCCCGGCCGGCCCTCGGGCGGCGTTTCTTGAGCATTCGGACGCTCCTGAGCTTCGCCATCGCCGCCGGCCTGCTGGTGCTGGTGTGGTTCCTAAACGACCTTTCCGTCGAGGACATTCTGGATCGCCTCTCGCGCGCGAATCCATGGCTCATTGTGGCCGCGTATGTGGTCTACGCCTTGAACTTCCCGCTGCGGACCTTGCGCTGGCGCACCCTTCTCAACAACGCGGTCAAACACGAGGAGACGAGCCCGCGGTACACGATGTGGGGCTTGTTCCAGATCCTGTACATCTCGTGGTTCGTCAACGGCGTCATTCCGCTCAAGATTGGCGATCTCTATCGCGCCTATATGGCGCGCGCCAACTACGCCACGTCGCTCACGCGCACGCTCGGCACGATCTTCACCGAGCGCGTGCTCGACGTGGTGACATTGATTCTCATTGTGTTGGTGAGCTCGATCTTCGTGCTGCAGCTGCCGGAGGTTGGCGAGGACGTGGGCCGCATCATTCTCATCGCCGTGATGGCGCTTGGAGTGCTCGCCGCGGCGGTTTTCGCCATGCTCCTCTTCGGCAGCCCGCTATTTCGGCGCTTCCCCAAGCGGGTGGGTGAGATCTACGAACGCTTCCACAGCGGCGTCTTCGATAGCTGGACCTGGCGCAGCGGACCGTTGCTCTGGCTGCTGAGCCTGGCGATCTGGTCGGCGGAAATGGGCCGGCTCATGTTAGTCACGCGGTCCATTGGGCTTGATCTCGAAGTCGGCACCATCTTCTTCAGCGGCGCGGCTGCGTCGCTGCTACTGGCGGTCCCCACGCCCGGTGGCTTGGGAGCCGTGGAGGGCGGCCTCATCGGGCTCCTGCGGGTGGCCGGCGTTGGCGCCGGCCCGGCGGGCCTGGTGGCGATCATCGACCGGTTCATCTCCTACTGGAGCGTCACCGTCAGCGGCGCGGTGATGTTCGCGCTGACGCGGATGCGGAGGTAGCTCGACGCGTGCGGGTCGGCATCGACTACACGTCCGCTGCCACCCAGGGCGAAGGCATCGGACGCTCGGCGCGGGAGCTCGTGCGCGCCATGCTGCGGCTGCCGGATTGTCCGGACCTGCACCTGATATACGCCCACCGCGGTCCGCTGCCGGCGGCCGACGCCCTCGCCGTGCATGAGCGAGTGACCGTGCGGCGCTTGCCTCTCAGCCCCCGCGTCATGCTGGCCGGCTGGTACAAGGCGCGCCTTCCGGTTCCAATTGAAGCGTTGCTGGGCCCCTTGCACGTCATGCATGGGCCGGACTTTGTGCTCCCACCCCGCATCGCGGCGGCCGGGGTCGTCACCGTGCACGATCTGGCGTTCGCCACCCGACCTGAAGACGCGCACCCCGCGCAGCGGAGGTTTCTCGAATCCGCGGTGCCGTGGTCGATCGACCGCGCCCGACTGGTAATCGCGGTCTCGGAAACGACGCGCCGGGACTTGATGACGCGCTACGGGGTGCGGCCACACCGAATTCGCGTGGTGCCAAACGCGGTGAGCCCGGAGTTTCACGAGCGCGACAGCGCAGACGAGCTCGCTGCCGCACGTCGTCGGCTACGGCTGCCCGACGAATACCTGCTCAGCGTGGGCACCATTCATCCGCGCAAGAATCTCGGCGGGTTGGCCCGCGCGGCCGCCTTAACGGCCCGACAGCTGGGGCGGGCGCTGCCCGTTGTGCACGTCGGACGCGAAGGCTGGCTCTGCGCACGCGTGTTTGCCGACGTCGAGTCGGCCGGTCCCCCGGGCATTCGCTTCATCGGCCAAACCAGCGACGCCATGCTGCGCGCGCTCTACCGCCAGGCCGCCGCCCTGGTGTACCCGAGCTTTGCCGAGGGATTTGGAATTCCCATATTGGAAGCATTTGCCTGCGGCACTCCCGTGGTCACGTCAAACGACTCGGGGATGCTTGAGGCAGCTGGTGAGGCGGCGGAACTGGTGGATCCACACGATCCGGACTCGATCGCCGCCGGAATTGTGCGCGTGGTGCAGGATGCCGACCGGCGCGCGGAGTTGGTGCGTCGGGGCAGGCGACGGCTGGGTGACTTTTCATGGACCCGGTCGGCGCGGCAGACGCTCGACGTCTATGCCGAGGCCCGCCGCGGCGAGCCGGAGCCGGCGGTCAGCACATTTGCCGCAAACGGGTAGACTGCGGCCGAGGCGAAGCGCATGACACCCCCCAGCATCCCGAGCTACGCCATCCTGGGTGCGGCTGCCTACTTGCTTGGCAGCGTGCCGGTGGCGCTCATTCTGTCTGCCGTCCTCACGCGGACCGATCTGCGAACGATCGGTTCGGGCAATCTGGGCGTCTACAACACGATGTTCAACGTGGGCAAGCTGCCTGGCGTGCTCACGATTGCCGGCCACGGCCTGTTGGCCGCGCTCGCCGTGCATTTGGCCTGGTGGTGGTTTCCCGCCGGTGACGACATTGCCCTGATCGTGGCGATCGCCGGAGTCACCGCGGGCAACATGTGGCAGCTGTTCGTCAAGTTCCGCGGCAGCCGCGGCAGCACAACCGTGGCCTGGGCGCTGCTGGTGGCCGCGCCGCTGATGCTGCTGGTGCTTTTCGGACTGTGGCTGACGGCAATCTTGATCTTGCGGCGCAACATGCCCGCGACCCGAGTGCTTCACGCCTCGCTTCCCGTCGTGTTCGGGCTCATGCAGGGCTCGTGGACGTTTGCCATCGGCGGTGCCGTCATCGCCGCGCTGCTGACCCTGAAGGTCCACATGAGCCGTGATGACGCGACCGCCCTGGGCATCTACCGGCGGTTCGGCATCAACGAAAACCGCTGACCGCGTAGTCCTCCGTTGCGCGTCGAGATCAACGCCTACTTTCGCGCGCATCCGCTGACGGGCACCGGCCAGCACCTGGAACATCTGGTCGCGGCGTTGCGGGCGGGATATCCCGACATCGCGATCGTCGAACGCACGCCCGGCAGGCGGCTGCGGGGACGTGTCGGCAAGGTCTGGTGGGAGCAGGTGGCGTGGCCCGCGGCCGCGTGTTGCTCCGGGGCGGTGCTTCATGCGCCCCATCTCGCGCCGCCGGTCACCGTCCCGCGGACCATCGTCACGGCGCACGACGCCATCCCCTTCGTGCTGCCTGAGTACGGCGCTCGCGGACTGCGGCGGCTCTACAACGCGCTGACGCGCATCGGCTTGCGGCGTACCCGCCACGTGATCGCGGTGTCGGAGTGGACCCGGAGTGACCTGGTCAAGCTGCTCGGCGTGCCGGCCGCCCGGATCCACGTGATTCATAACGGCATCGCCGGCAGCCTCACGCCGACGCCCGACTGTCGCGACGGGGCGATTCGGCAGCAGTTCGGCCTACCCGCGCGCTTCGCGCTGTATCTCGGCGCCCTCGATGCACGGAAGAACCTAGGCGTGCTGCTCCAGGCTTGGCCGGAGATCTGGGCCGCGACCGGTGTCTCGCTCGCGGTGGCCGGACGCGCCCCGCGCCCCGAAAGCTCGGCCTACGTGGACTGGTTCCGCAGTCATCGCGATGCCCCCTGGCTGCATGTGCTGGGGGAAGTGCCTGAGGTCGACAAGGCCGGGCTCTACCGTTCCGCCGCGGTCTTCGTGTTTCCCTCGCGCAATGAGGGCTTTGGCCTGGACCCGCTGGAAGCCATGGCCTGCGGCGTGCCGGTTGTCGCGACTGACGCAACCTCAGTCCCCGAGGTCTTGGGAGATGCCGCCGTCTTCGCGGCTCCCGATGACGTCGACGGCTGGCGGACAGGCGTGGCGGACGTGCTGAGCGATCCAACCCGAGCGGCGTCGCTGCGGGACGCTGGGCTTGCGCGGGCGAGCTGGTTCACCTGGGAGCGCGCCGCCGAAGCCACCATGGCGGTGTATGCCAAGGCGGCTGGATGAGAGTTCTCATGGCGTCGAAGGCGCTGGTCGTTAGCGCCTACCACGCCAAGCTCGAAGCACTGGGCACGCAGCCGGGCATCGAGCTTCTCGCGCTGGCCCCCGAGTCATGGATCGAGAACGGCCGGCGGCAACGCGCCGAGCCTGTGACGCCGAGCGGATATCGCGTGCACCACCAGCCCCTTCGACTGAATGGCCGGTTTCATTTGCACTGGTGGCCCGGGCTTGCGGACGCCGTGCAAGAGTTCCGCCCCGATATCGTCCATATCGACGAGGAGCCTTACAACGCGGCGACGGTACATGCATGCCGCATCGCGCGCGCCCACGGAGCGCGCGTAGTCTTCTTTGCCTGGCAAAACCTTCAGCGCCGATATCCGCCCCCGTTCCGGTGGTTCGAGCGCTACGTGTTCGGCCGCGCCGCGGGCATCGCCGGTACGGCCACGGCGGCCAAGGTGCTGCGGGCCAAGGGCTTTGCCGGGCGGCTGGTCGTCGTCCCCCAGTTCGGCGTAGACCCGGAGCTCTTCGCGCCCGCCCCGGCTCCCGCGAGCCGGAGCGCATTTAGCATCGGGTTTGCGGGGCGGATGGTTGAGGCGAAGGGGATCGAGATGCTGCTGGAGGCGGTTTGCACGCTCGGCGGCGGTGTGGAACTGCGAATCGCCGGCACCGGACCGCTCGACGAGCTGCTGCGCCAGCACGCCACCGGCGATGCACGCGTGCGTCTGTTCGGCGCGCTGCCGAGTGGGGCGATGCCAGACTTCTACCGGGGGCTTGACGTGCTCGTGCTGCCGACGCTCGGGCGGTGGGGCTGGACCGAGCAATTCGGACGCGCCGCCATCGAAGCCATGGCATGCGGCGTGCCGGTGGTCGTGTCGGATGCGGGCGAGCTGCCGGCAGTTGTGGGCGAGGCGGGACGGGTTGTCCCCACTGCTGACGTCAACGCCCTCCGCGAGGCGTTGCGCGACCTGCGGGACGATGTCCAGAGCCGCATGTGTCTCGCCGAGGCTGGAAGGTCGCGAGTGCTGCGGGAATTCACCCACGAGGGCATCGCGCAGTCCACGGCGGCGTTCTATCGCGAACTGATGGACGGGCCCAGTCGCTAGTCCCGTCCGTTTCTAGCCGCTGACGATCTCGCCTTCCACGGGGTCCACGCGAATTCCCTGCTCCTCGGCCCAGGCGACGGCGGCGTCAAGTTCGTCATGTTCGCCTTCGAGCAGCAGCTGGATCCAGCCGATCCCCGCGTCGATGTCGGCGCGGCGAATATTAAGGCGCAGGTCGAACCGCCGCACCAGCTCGTTGACGATGGGGGATTGGATCTTGTCGGCGGGATAGGTGAACTGCAGGCGTAGGCGTGCGGTCCCGGGGCCGGCCGCGGCCCGTGCGCCGCGTCCATCCCACGGATCGTCGACCGCAACCGGCCCGCCGGAAGCGGCCGCATCGCGCACGGCGTCCAGCACGGCGAGCGTGCGGATGGCGTCCAGCGTTGTGACGGCAGGCGCGGATCGATGGCGCACCGCCCGCGCGAACTCCGCCATCTCGCCGTCGAACATGGCCTGCCAAGCATCGCCAAACTGATGCAGCGTGGCGGGACGGTCAAATGTGCGGCTCGCGGTGGCGTTTACCTCGATCGTTGCGGCGAAGACATCGCTGCGCAGGCGGCCGACGCGCCCGATTACGTCGATCACGTCAGCGTGGGCGGCCGACGCCTGCGACACCACGAGTGCCGCGGTCACGCCGTCATCGAAAGTCATCAGGATCGAGGACGTTTCGTCACTGCCCGTATCGTCGCGATGCACCATGCGCGCGCTCACGCTCACGACCCGCGCGCGGTGAAGCCAGAGCACCTGATCCACAAGGTGGCTGCCGACGAATGCGAGCTGTCCGCCGCCGCGCTCGGGCTCCGCCAACCAACCCTCGAGGGGCGGACCGCCCTTGAACGCGACAATACTGACGATCTCGCCGGTCAGACCGCGTGCCAGCAGATCGCGCATGTGCGTGCGGGCCGGGTGGAACCGGAGACAGTAACCGGGCATCACGACGATGTCTCGCTCGTGCGCTGCCGCGGCGACTCGTTCGGCCTCGAGGCGGTCTCGCGCCAGGGGCTTCTCCACAAACACGTGCAGACCGGCCTCAATGCACGTGACGGCCGTATCCGCCAGCGCATCGTGCGGAACGGCAATCACGGCCGCATCGGCAACACCGCTCGCGGCCATCGACTCGACATCGTGGAATGCCTCGACCCCGCCATGCGCGACCTTCCGCACCGCTGCCGGGTCCGAATCCACGGCTGCCGTGAGCACGAGGTCCGAGGCGCCGTGAATGGCCGGAGCCAAGCGCGAAACCAGGTGCTTGCCGCAGCCGACTGCCGCGATCCGCACCGGATCAGCCATGTTGCCCATCCGTCACCGCCTGCATGGCCGGCATTGTAGTGGGACGGCTCAAATGTTCCGACGCTGGAAGGCCCGAATGGCGTAGGCCAGCATCGCCAGCACGTGCACCGCGGCCACCAGCAGCATCCAGCCGGACGGCGGATTCAGCGAGCCGAACGGCCCCGCGGTCAGATTCGTCATTGACGCTGCTTCCTGGGCTAGCTGCGCGCTGGCGAGGTCCCAGAGCGCCCGCGTGGGCAGCAGCACGCTCGTCGCGATGCCGATGTCGAATGTCACCGGATTCTCGAGCAAACTCCCGATCTGCTCGATTACTCCGCCGACGAGTGCAACGGCGTAGAGCGTGACGGCCACCACACCGTTGGCCAGCGTGCCGAACCGGGTGCTGCCGGCGATCGTGACGGCCAAGAGAACGGCGGCGGCAAACAGCATCCCGAACGGCGCCAGCCAGGCGCGCGCAGGGTACTGCCCGGTGATGATGGCGACGGTGGCGATCATGATCGCCGTCGAGACGCCGATAAAGACGGTGAGCAGCATCAGATTGCCGAGGAACTTGCCCAGCACGATATGGGCCCGGCGCACAGGGCGCGCCGCCACGGCATGCATGGTGCCTTGGTCGATCTCGCCCGAGATGGACCCCACCGCGAGGAAGACGGCGAGCAGCGATGCCACGAAATTCAGGCTCCACAGTCCGCCTTGCAGCATGAAACCCGCGATCACCTGCCGCATCGACCCCGTGAGATTGGGATCGGTTGAGATGTCGCGGTAACCGAACCATACGCCGACCGCGTAGAGCGCCAGAAAGCCGCCGATGACGACAGTGGCCGCCAGCACCACCCGTCGGCGCACGGCTTCCCGGAGCGTGTGGTCGGCGACCACCCACAGATTCACTGGTCGGTTGCGTCCGCGAGGCGCACAAACAGATCCTCCAGGCTGTCGGAGCGGACGTGGACTTCATAGACGGCGACGCCCATGCTGGTCAGATGGGCGGTGATGCGCGCGATGTCGTCATCGTCGCGCGCGGTGAGCGTATAGCGGCCATCGGCCGGATGCTGTGCCAATGGCGTGAGCCCCGCTGCCCGCAGGGCTGCGTCGGCGCCTTCCCCCAGGCGCAACTCCACCTCACGCGCCGCCAGCAGCTCGCGCAACTCGCCCGCGGCCACGATCTGCCCGCGGTTGATGATCGCAACCCGGTCGCACACCTGCTCGACCTCGGAGAGCAGATGCGAATTCAAGAACACCGTCGTGCCGGCCGCGCGAAGATCGCGGATGATGTCGCGCACGTCCCGCCGGCCGATCGGATCGAGCGCGGAGGTCGGCTCGTCCAGCACGACCAGCGGGGGATCGGCCAGCAAGGCCTGCGCCAGCCCGACGCGCTGCAGCATGCCCTTGGAAAACGTCGCCAGGCGATCGCGGCGGCGGTGGGCAAGACCCACCAGGTCGAGCATCTCGCTGGCGCGGCGGCGGCGGGTCGCGCGCGCGAGGCCGGCGAGCCGCCCGTGGAACTCGAGGAACTCCGAGGCGTGCATCCATTCATGGAAGCGAAACGTCTCCGGCAGGAACCCGATCTGCCGCCGCGCGGCGAGGCTGCCCGCGGGATTGCCCAGCACGGTCACGTCCCCGGCGCTCGCCTTCACCAAGCCGAGAACTATCTTCACGACGGTGCTCTTGCCAGCGCCGTTGGGGCCGAGAAACCCGAACACCTCGCCGCGACGGACATTGAGATCGATACCGCGCACCGCATGGTTGTCCCCGAAGGACTTGTGCAGGCCGGTTGCGCGAATGGCGGCTTGATCCACGCCCTACGCTCCCGACTCAAAGCCGGCCAGACGCATCAACGCGTCACGATCCAGCGGACCCACGAGCGCGGCGTAGGATCCGTCCGCCCGCCAGAAGAGGAGCGACTGACCGCCGGGGAGTTGCAGCCATTGCGGCTCGGCACCGTCGTCGAGGGGCTCGAGGCCGAGGACATCCCGATAGAGCGCAATCTCGGTTATATCGATGCGGCGCGCCAAAACGGGCGGCAGGATCTCGCGTACGAGCGCCCGGCTGATGAGTTCGAGATCGACTTCCGGCGGCGCCGTAATGTTCGGAGCGGCGAACTGCACGAGTATCAGAGGATCGCCGGCAGGCGCTGCGCTGGCCCATCGTGTGATGAGAATCTCGGGACCCCGAATCGTCGCCGCGCGCGTGCGCAGGCTCTCGGGCAGCGGGATGCGCACCTCCGCCCCCGCCAGGAAGCTCTGGAGCTTCTCGAAATCTATGTCGACCCGCCATGATCCGCCCTGCTGCAGCGTGTACTCGTCCGCCGGCGTAAAGCCGGGTGGTGGGTCGAGGACGAGCGGCTCGAACGAGAGAGGCGGCAGCAGTTCGGCCACGCCAATGGCAACGGAGGCCGGTGACTCGATTTCGGTGATGACGAAGGTGTCCGGCTGCAGCGTGCCGGCGTCCAAAGGCGCGTAGGCAACCGACGGGACCTCGCGACTCGTGTCAGCCTCGATGGATTGCTCGCGCAGCCCGTTGAGCACGTTGTGGACGGTGAGACGCACCGGCTCGACGGTCACCAGGAGCGCCACGATCGCTGCCGTCAGCCCCAATCCAACCCAGAGACCGCGGAACCGCAGAACCTTGGACAAGATGCTAGGTGGTCCGGGCGACGGTATTGCGGTCGAACACCCAGGGGTTGGTCAGCGGTCGCACGATGCTAGGCAGCGGGATCGCGCGCCGTGAGCAGGGACTCGAGAAACGGCCCCGACAAGGGCACGCCCCGGGCGCGCGTGTCACGGTGCGCCGCACGCTCGTCGTACGGAATGCGACGTATGGCGGCCGACCAGCGGCCCGACGCGTCGTCCAGCACCGCGTAGGTGCCTTGTCCGGGCTGACCGTCGTAGGTGCGGCCCACCGAGCCGCAATTCACGACAAGCATGTGCCCCACGTGGCGCACGAAGGCGCGGTGGGTGTGGCCGCAGACCAGAACCTGCGCGTCCACGGGAGCGATTCTGGGACGCAACTGCTCGTCCGAAGCGTCGGGGGAGATCCCAGCCTCGTCGTTCCCGGGCGCGGCGTGAACCACGACCAACGGCCCAGCTGCGGACGGCACCCGAATGACGGTGCGCATCGAGGCCATCCGTTCGACCAAGCGATCGCCCAACTGCGCGCGCGTCCACCGCAGGTTGCGCTCCAGGTGCTCGGCCGCCGGTGGCGAGGTCTCGCGCAGCGCGCGCAGGATGGCATGCGGATTCACCAAGTAGCGGTCCGTATTCCCCTGCACCAAGGGCCATCCGAGTTCCAGCACTCGCTGCCAGCACTCGAGCCCATGCGCGCCGAAGAGCGCCGCATCGCCGCCAAAGACCACCAGGTCCGGCGCCTGCGTTCTCAGGTCGGCCAACACCGCCAAGAAGGCGCCGAGATTCCCGTGAATGTCCGTGACGACCACCACACGCATGACACCTAGCGTGCATCAGAATGCGCCCAATGGCCAGTAGCCGACGGGGCTTGGCTACACTCCCGGCGTGGCCGTCCACCATCACGCCCCGCCGCCGCGCATGCACCTGGTCCGGCAGCGCTTTGACGCCACCGAGGTCGCGGACTTCGATCGGCGGCTCACGGCCGAGGCGCGCGCCGTGTTTGAAGCGCGGGGCGTCGGTCCGGGTTCCCAAATTGCCATGGCCGTCGGGTCGCGCGGCGTCTCGCCGATTGCCCAGGTCGTCCGGCTCGTCAGCGAGGCGGTTCAATCGCTCGGTGGCGAGCCGTTCATCGTTCCGGCCATGGGCAGCCACGGCGGCGGCACGGCGGCCGGGCAAGCCGAAGTGCTGGCCGGATACGGGATCAGCGAAGCGGCGCTGGGCGTACCGGTGCGAGCGACCATGGAGACGGTCGAGCTCGGTGCGACCGACCATGGCGTGCCGGTGCACATGGACGCGGTGGCCGCCGCCGCGGACGGCATCGTCGTCATCGGCCGGGTCAAACCGCATACGTCGTTTCGCGGGCCCGTCGAAAGCGGTCTGTGCAAGATGCTCGCCATCGGCCTGGGCAACCGCCGGGGCGCCGAGACCATTCATGCGCATGACATTGCCACCACCATCCCGGCCGCCGCCCGTGTCGCGCTCGCGGCGGCGCCGGTGTGCCTTGGGGTGGCGCTGGTCGAGAACGCCTTCGATCGGCCCTATCGCCTGGCGGTCGTTGGGCCGGAGTCCTTTGAGGCCACCGATCGCGAGCTGCTCCAAGTCGCCCGCGGCGTGCTTCCCCGCATCCCGGTTGACCGGCTTGATCTCCTGCTGGTCGACCGAATGGGTAAGAACGTATCCGGCACCGGCATGGACCCCAACGTGATCGGCATGTGGCGACGCTTGCCGGAACTGCCGCACGAGCCCGACTATCGTTGGCTGGCCGTCTTGGGCCTCACCGAGCAATCGCACGGCAATGCGGTCGGGATCGGCATGGCGGATCTCACGAGTCGCAAGCTCACGAATGCCATCGACCCCGTTCCCACCCACGCCAACGTGCTCACCAGCATGGCCGTGGGCATGGCGAAGGTACCCGTGACGCTACCCAACGACCGCGAGTGCCTTGGAATGGGCCTTTCGCTGGCCGCACGCTCCTCGTCCGAACCGCTGCGGGTGGCGCGCATTGCTTCCACGATGGAGTTGGAGACCTTCTGGCTCAGCGATGCGGCGTTGCCCGAGTTGCCCCACAGTTGTGAAGTCATGGCCAGCCGGTCGGCCTTCGATTTCGGCCCGGACGGATCCATCGTCGAAGCTGGCGCCTACGCCCATTGACGCGCCTTCCGCATCGCGCGGGCACTCCCACATCTGGCTGAACCGACCCTGGGGCCGGTGTTCGTGAACCGGCAGCGCCTCCTAATAGCCAGCGGGTGGTTCTACGCGTCGCTTGGCGTCACGTTCAACGCCTTTGGGCCCGCGTTGGAGGCCATCCGTGAGGACTTCAACCTCGAATACGTCGGTGCGGGGATGGCACTAGCGGCGCTCGGACTGGGCTATACCGCGGGCTCACTCGTTGGTGGCCCGGTGTCGGACCGGGCCGGAACTCGTCCGAGCATCATCGTCGCCTCGGCGGTTGCGGCCGTTGGCCTGCTGCTCGCCGGGCTGAGCCCGGCGCTGCCGGCATTCCTTGCCGCGCTGGTCATCGCGGCAGTCGGTTTGGGCGCGACCGAGGTCGCCATCACGGCCTGGATCGCGCGCGGCGGAACCGCGACTTCCGTGCGAGACCTCAATCTGGCGCAACTTGGATTTGCGGTGGGAGCCGTTGCCGCGCCAGCCATCGTTGGCGGTGCACTTGCCATTGGCTGGGGCTGGCGACCGACGGTGCTGCTGAGCGCGCTGCTCGCCGCGAGCGTCGCGGTCGCGTTCACCACCGTTCCGGCCGCTCGCAGCTCCCTGACGCACACGCCGCTTCGCGCCGTCCTGCGTGCGGCCGCGTCACCGGTGTTGCTGCTCATCGGCATCGCGGCAGCGCTGGTCGTCGTTCTTGAAACCGGATTGGGCGGGTTCTTCGCGCCGTTCCTGGAGCACGAATTCGATCTGGATCGCGCCGCTGCGGCGGTGATGCTGACAGTCTTCTGGGCGGGCGGATTTGCCGGGCGTCTGCTCGGGGCTTGGCTCAGCGGTCGCATGGACCTGTTCACCTGGCTGATCGGCGCAGCGGTTGCCTCGGCGGTTGCGGCTTTGCTGGCGGCGTTGGGGCCGTCGACATGGATGGCCGTCACCGGGCTTGCGCTGGCCGGTGTCGCCAGCGGCGCGCTCATTCCCTCACTCTTTGCGCTTGCGGCGGGTTATCGACCGGCTGATGCGGGGGCGATGCTCGGCGCTGTGATCGCCATAGTCGGTCTGGGTGCCATCGCCGCGTCATTGGGAATCGGCCGGGCCGCCGACGAGTGGACGCTGCGCGGAGCCATGCTCATAACCCCGGTGGCAATGGTCGCCACCGTGTTGACCTTGATCGCTACTCGCGAGCTCATCACGCGTCGATCCGACGGACGCAAGCTGAAGCCGGAGCGCTAGCTTGCGTCGCTCGCGATCACGGCGCGCAGGTCAATCGCTCCCGTCACCGCTTCGAGCCCGAACCCGGTGATGCGCGGGTGAAGCAGATAGGCGTCGGCGTGATGGCCGATGCCGATGGCCGGTTGCTCGGCCTCGAGCACCGCGTCCGCCTCGCGGTAGGCGCTTCGCCGAGCCGCCGGATCCGTCGCCGCTCCCGCCTCGCGGACGTGGCGGTCGAAGTCGGCATTCCGCCATCCGGCGCCGAGATAGTCGACCTCGGAAACCCAAAGCGCGTCGTACCAGTTGGCGGGGTCCGCAAACTCGGACGTCCACCCGCCCCGATAGAGGTCGAAGTCGCCTGGGTCGTCGGTGAATGTCAGGAAGTCGCGCCACGACCGCTCGTCATGCGCGACCTCGACTCCCAGCGTCTCGCGCCACGTGGCGGCCAGATATGCAGCCAGACGCTTCCACGAGTCGGTGGTGTGAAAGGTGAACCGCAGTGGCGGTAGGCCGTCGCCGTTGGGGAAGCCCGCCCGTGTCAGAAGCTCGCGCGCGCCCGCGACGTCCGGCGCCGGTTGCGGGATGTCTCGGGGGAGAATGCTCGGGGGCACGATCGACCAACCGGGCAGCGTCGGCTCCTCGAACACGGCTGCCGCCATCTCCCCGCGATCGAGCACCATGCCCAGCGCCCGACGGACCTCAGCACGATCCCAGGGTGGCTTGGTCGTGTTGAACACGAGAAACCAGGTGCCGGCCCGCTCGAAGAGGCGAAGCCGTTCCCGTAGTTGGTCGTCGGCGCGTGCCGATCGGTACGCCGCCCCGCGTACCGGCGCCACGTCGACCGTGCCGCTGCGAAATGCGAGAAGTGGCGACCCATCCTCCTGCGGAAAGCGCACGATCACTTCACGAAAGCCGCCGGGCTCGCCCCAGTAGTGCTCATTCCGAAACAACGTCATGCCGCGGCCTTCATCCCACTGCGCCAGCTGGTATTGCCCATTGCTGCGCAACGCGCGCGGACGGGTCCAGGCGGAGCCATAGGACCGGATTTCACCCTCGGGCAGCGGGAAGAAGGTCGGCGCTGCAACCCTTGCGGGAAACCCGGGTGACGGCTCAGCCAGGTGAACGCGCAGCGTCGAGTCGTCCGGCGCACTGACCCCGATGCCTTCGGTGCTCGGTGTGAGTCCATAGGCGTAGTCACGCGCACCCAGCACTGGGAACAGGAGGTAGTTGAACGCCCCGCCGATTTGCGGACTGAGGTTTCGGCGCCAAGCCCACGCGAAGGCGTCCGCGGTCACCGGCTCACCGGTCATCCATTGGGCGTCGGGGCGTAACGTGAATGTGATGGTGTGTCCGGCGTTGCTCACGTCCCAGCTTGCCGCCGCCGCCGGCACCGGCAGCCCGTCGCCGCCCACGGTGATCAGGGGCTCGAATAGGGCGTTGAGGATCGTGAACTCGTTCGGCGCGGAAGCCAACGCCGGATCGAGCGTGAGCGGCTCCCGCAGCAGAATCTCGATCTTGCCGCCGTCGCCGGACGGGCCGGGCTCGCCCGGTTCGCCGCAAGCTGCCAGTGCCGTCGCGCCCGCCGCGACGGCCACGGCCGTCAGGAAGCGCCGGCGGGGCAGCGTGCGGCTAGTGGGGCGCGATCTCAACGTCGGTGAGCCATTCACGCACGACCGGCTGGCCCGGGTACTGCGCTACCCATGGTTGCACGAGTTCGTGCGACACACTGTGAGCAATGGGGATCACGGCGCCGCGCTCGACGATGCGCGATTCGGCCAGCCGGTATAGCGCCAGCCGTCGCTCGATCCGCGGCTCGCTGCTCGCCAACGCGAGCAGCAAATCCACGAATCCGTCGTTGAAGCCACCGTAGTTGTCCGGGCGGTCCGATCCGAAGAGCATGTCCAGAAATCCGAACGGGTCGGGGAAATCCGCAATCCAGGACACGAGGTAGGCATGGCGTGAACTCTCCGCAGTCGTGAGGTTCTCCACCACGTCCAAGTATTCCAGGAAATCGAATTGCTCGACCGAGATGTCGACGCCCAACTGGTCCCGCCATGGCTCGACCATAGCGCGCGTCATTCCGCCCGCGCTCAATCCCGCCCCCGGCGTGGCAACGATCAGCTCTGGCCACTGCTCGACCGGGCCGTGCGGCGAAAGCTTGAGCTCCCGCCGCGCCGCATCGAGGTCGAATGGCAGGCCCGCGTAGTCCGCCTGGTATCCAGGCATGCCGGGGGGCAGGATGCCGCGCGCCTCCGCTTCGTGGCCCCGCAAGGTCACCCGGTTGATGCGCGGGCGGTCGACCGCATGCGCGAACGCACGGCGTGCATGGTGGTTGTCAAACGGGGGACGCGAGGTGTTGAAGCCCACGAACGTCAGCGCGAGCGTGGGTGTGCGGAGTAGCTCGGCCGCGCGCGGCTCCCGGGGATCCGAGAATCGATCGACGTTGGCCCCGCCCACCCGAACAATATCCAGTTGGTCCTGCTCGTAACGAAGCAACGCCTCACCGGGAGCAAGCTCGGTCAGGCGGACGGTTGCCGGCCCTGCCTGCCGCGGCAGGTAGGTCGGAGACGACTCCAGCACCACCTCCGAACGCGGCCTGAAGGACGTGAGGCGGTAGGGCCCTGACCCGTTCGGTCGCAACGACCAATCCGGACCCTGCGCCACGTTCTCTCGGTCCACGACAAGGCTGGCGCCTTGGGCGACGAGCGCCGGAAAGTAGGCGGCCTGCTGCCGCAGGCGCACTTCGAGCTGTCGGTCGCTGAGCACGCGCACGCCGCGTAGCGTCCGCGTGGCGCCGCTCAGGACTTCGTTCGCGCCCTCGATGTTGCCCAGCGTGACGCTGGCTGTGTGCGATCCGGTGCTCGGATGGAGCGCCCGCTCCCACGACCAGCGCACATCGTCGGCCGTGAGCGGACGCCCGTCGTGAAACTGCAAGCCGTCGCGGAGTTCGAACAGATAGCGGCGGCCGCCGTCCGTCACCTGCCAGTCCCGGGCCAGCGCCGGCTGCGGCCGCAGCTGCGCGTCGATCCGCGTGAGCCCGGCAAAGACCTCGATCGCGTAGCCGGCGGAGCCCGCATCGCGCACGATTGCCGGGTCGATGGTTTCCGGGGTGGTGGATTCCAAGCGAAGCGTGCCGCCCACGGGGGCTGCGTGCGTAACCGACGCTCGGCCGCTCGCGGCAAGCACGCCGAGCGCCGCGGCCCCAAGCTTCAGGACATCGCGGCGCTGAATCTGGACGAGGCTCCTACGGCGTGACGCCCTCGGGCAGCGACCGGCGCAAACTATCCTCAGCACGCACCATTACCGTGCGCTCATTCGCGTGATGCAGCATGCGGATGGCGTCCGCCACACTTACCCAGCGGGCTTCCACGTGTTCGGCGGGATCCGGACGGATGTTGCCGCCGCGTGCTAGCAGCAGGTACTGATGCACGATCTTGGGCACGAATCCCGTCCACAGATCGGGTCGGACCTCATAGCGAATCTCGCCCAGGTCTTCTTGGACGTCACTGATGATTCCGGTCTCTTCGAGAACTTCGCGAACAGCGGCGTCATCGGGCGCTTCGCCTCGCTCAACGGCGCCCTTGGGGAGAACCCACGCGCCGCGCTGCGTTTGCACCAGCGCCACTTCAATTCGGCCCCTGCGTACGCGGTAGACGACACCGCCGGAGGACTCCAGATACGGCTCATCGTCGCTGTTCTCGGCTGGCGGTTGCGGTGCGGCAGTCATCCTGTATCGTTGCCTCCACTCTGGCTCGGGACATCGGCAAATCCCAGGTGCGCCCGGCTGGGCGTCGATTCCTTCTGGCCCTGATACTTGCTGCCGAGACCGGGCGATCCGTAGGGCCGCTCGGCGGGCGTGGTCAACTCCATGACTGATAGCTGGCCAATCTTCATCTCGGGCCACAGCAAGATCGGCAGCGTGGCGATGTTCGCCAATTCGAGGGTGAATTTGCCCCTAAACCCCGGATCGACGTATCCCGCGGTGCTGTGCACCATCAGCCCCAGCCTTCCAAGCGAACTCTTGCCCTCGATCCGACCCACGAGATCGTCCGCCATGGAGACGTGCTCCCTCGTGCCGCCGAGCACGAATTCACCGGGATGGAGGACAAATGGCTCATCGGAGCTAATGACTACTTTCTCGGTTAACTCTTGCTGATCCATGCGTGGGTCGATGTGCGTGTCGGTATGGTTCAGGAACACCCGCATCACGGAGCCGAGCCGCAGGTCAATGCTCGACGGCTGCACCGCGGCATCGTCAAACGGGTCAATGCGAAGGCGCCCTGAGGCAATTGCCTCGCGTAGGCTCCTATCGCTGAGAACCACTCTCGCGCAACCCCTGTTGAAGTCAATGCTACCGTACCTGACCCCTCGGCTTCAGGCACCGCGGTGATCCTCGCGATCGATCAAGGCACCAGCAGCACCGCGACTTTCGTCGTGGCGCCTAACGGAACCGTGGCCGGTCAGGGACGTGTCCCGATCGCCGCGCATCACCCACGGCCCGGTTGGGTCGAGCAGGATGCCGCGGAAATCTGGCGTAGCGTACAGCGTGCCGCACGATTGGCGCTGGCGAACGCCGGGAACCCGCCGCTGGCGGCGATCGGGCTCACCAACCAACGCGAGACGGCGGTGGCGTGGGATGCGCGCTCGGGCCGACCGCTGGCGCCCGCGATCGTGTGGCAGGACCGGCGCACGGCACAGCGCTGCGAGGCCCTGCGTGAGGCCGGCTGGGGCCCCCGCATTCGATCGCTGACGGGGCTCACCATCGATCCCTATTTCTCGGCCACGGCCTACGAATGGCTGCTCGCCAACTCTGACTCGGTTGGCCAGGCGGCGCAGCGCGGCACCCTGCGGTTGGGCACGGTGGACGCGTGGATCGTGTGGAACCTCACCGGCGGCGCGCATGTCACCGACGTCTCGAATGCCTCGCGCACGATGCTGATGGACCTGAGCACGCAAGCATGGTCCAACGAATTGCTCGAGCTGTTCGGCGTGCCGCATGCGGCGTTGCCGATGATCGTCGATTCGGCTGGTGAGATTGCCCGCACCACCCCGAGCGCGGGCGTCGCGGCGGGCACCCCGATCACCGGCCTCGCCGGGGACCAGCAGGCGGCGCTGTTCGGGCACCTGGCCCATGCGCCGGGCGACATCAAGGTGACCTACGGAACGGGCGGATTTCTGCTGCAGGTCGCCGGCGAGGACCGGCCGGAGGACGACCCCGGGCTGCTGACAACCGTCGCGTGGCGCCGCGAGGGACGTGTCACCTTCGCGCGCGAGGGCAGCGTGTTCGTGGCGGGCGCCGTCATCCAGTGGTTGCGCGACGGTCTGCGACTCATCTCACACGCTGCGGAATGCGAGGTGCTCGCGCGCCGGGTGCCGAACACCGCGGGCGCGGTGATCGTGCCCGCGTTTGCCGGCCTGGGTACACCCAACTGGGATCCGTTGGCGCGCGGCGTCATCGTGGGCCTCACGGCGGCCGTGAGCGCCGAGCATCTCTGCCGCGCCGCACTCGAAGCCATCGCGCATCAGATAGCCGACGTGCTCGACGTCATGGCTCCGAGCGACGCGCCCCTTCGGGTGGATGGCGGGGCGGCTGCCAGCGACCTCCTCCTCGAGCTTCAGGCCAACATCGCGGGGCGCCCTGTCGTACGGCCGGCTCAACTCGAGACGACGGCGCTCGGCGCCGCCTACCTCGCCGGTTTGGCGGCGGGCGTATGGGGCTCGGCCGAGGAGATTCGCCAACACCGTCCCCCTGATCGAGTCATCGGCGTGCCCGGAGATCTTGGCGCCGTCTCGCGTGACACCTGGCGCGCCGCCGTCGATCGGGCCCGCCGCTGGGCGCCCTCCGAGGAGTCGACGGCGTGAACCCCACGGAAGGACCGGAGCCCTTGTGGCGTCCACCGCCGGATGCCCGTCGTCACACGCAGCTTGGTCGGTTCTGGCATGCGGCGGAGGCGCGGACGGGTCGAACGTTCGCCGACTATGCCGCGCTGCACCGCTGGTCAGTGGACGACCGGGAGGCGTTTTGGGGCCTCTATGCCGAGTTTGCCGGCATCGACTTCTACAGGCCCGCGGAGCGCGTAAAGGGCCCCGACCAGATGCCGGGGACGCAGTGGTTTCCCGGAGCGCGCCTCAACTATGCGGAAAACTTGCTCCGGCGCCGCGACGATCACGTCGCCCTGATCGCCGTCACGGAGCAGGGTGTTGCCGCGAAGCTGAGCTACCGCGAGCTGCACCGCCAGGTTGCCTGCTGCGCTGACGCCATGCGAGCCGCCGGGATCACGACCGGCGACCGCGTGGCCGGCATGGTCAGCAACGGCGTCGAGGCGGTCGTGGCGTTCCTGGCCAGCGCCAGCATCGGAGCGATCTGGAGCGCTTGCTCACCGGACTTCGGCGCGCCGGCCGCCATTGCCCGCCTGGGCCAAATCGCCCCCAAGCTCCTCATCGCCAGCGCGGCCTACCGCTACGGCGGCTGTGACTACGACTGCCTGGACACCGTTCGCGCGGTGGCACAAGAGCTGCATGGCCTCGAACGGGTCGTGCTGGTCACGCCCGCTGGCTCGGCGATCGGTGACCCCGGCTGGGTCACGTGGAGCGACTTCGTGAATCGCGCCGCGGCGGAGCCGTTGGCGTTCACGCCGCTGCCATTCGATCACCCGTTGTACATCCTTTACTCATCGGGGACGACCGGCCCGCCCAAGTGCATGGTCCACGGCGCCGGCGGCAGCCTGCTGCAGCACCGCAAGGAGCACCAACTCCACACCGACGTCACCCCGGACGACGTGATGATTTACGTCACGACCTGCGGCTGGATGATGTGGAACTGGCTGGTCAGCGGTCTGGCGACGGGGTGCACGCTGGTGCTCTACGACGGGAGTGCGGCGCATCCGGGATTGGCCATGCCCTGGGAGCTGATCGATGAATTTGACATAACGATCTTTGGCACCAGCGCACCCTATCTCGAGACCTGCATGCGTAGGCGGACGCCAACGTGGGTACATCCCTCGCTGCGCGTCATCCTCTCCACTGGATCTCCGCTGTCGCCCGCGGCGTTCCGCTGGACGCAGGCCGCGGCCGGTCCTGATGTCCGCATCTCGTCGATTGCCGGCGGCACGGATATCGTCTCCTGTTTCGTCCTGGGGAATCCCCTCCTCCCGGTGTACGCCGGTGAGATCCAATGTCTGGGCCTCGGGATGGACGTCGCCGCTCTCGATGCCGCGGGGCGGCCGGTGGTCGGCGCCCAGGGCGAACTCGTGTGCCGTCGGCCGTTCCCATCAATGCCCGTTCGGTTCTGGAACGATCCCGCCGGCACCGCATACCGCCGCGCCTACTTCGATACCTATCCCGGCGTCTGGCACCACGGCGATTTCATTGAGATCACGCCGCGGGGCGGCGTGGTCATGTACGGCCGCAGCGACGCCACGTTGAATCCCGGCGGCGTTCGCATTGGCACCGCCGAGATCTATCGTCCGTTGGAACAAATCCCGTGGGTGGCCGACGCGTTGGCGGCGGGAACGCCGCGCGGCGCCTCAGAGGAAATTGCGCTGTTCGTGGTCGTCGGCGACGACAAGGGGCTTTCTCCCGCGCGCGTAGACGAGCTGCGCGCAGCGATCCGGCGTGAGGCGTCGCCGCGGCATGTGCCGCGGCGCGTCGTCCAGGTTCCGGCCGTGCCGCGAACGCGCAACGGGAAACTGGCCGAGCTGGCGGTCACGCGAATTCTGCGCGGGGAGAGCGTGCCCAATCGGGACGCTCTGACGAACCCCGAGTGCTTGGGTGCGTTCGAACGTGCGCGCGACAACCTCGTAGGGACGCAAGCGAAATGAATATCATGGCTCGGCCGTCGTTGCAGTTGGTTCGACTGGGGAGCGTGCGACCGTGCGGGCACTGATCATGGGCGGCGCGGGGAGCATTGGGTCGCGTCTCGCCGCGGCGCTCGTTGCCCGCGGTGACGAGGTGCTGTCCTTCGATATCAGCGCCGAGCCGTTGGTGCCCTCCGCCGAGTTCGCGAAGGTCGCCACCCGCATCGGCAGCGTCCAAGACGCGGATGCGGTTGACGGGGTCGTGGAGGCCTTTCGACCTGACGTGATATTCCACCTCGCGGCAATTCTCTCCGGGCTGGCGGAGGTGGATTCCGGGTTGGCGTGGCGCGTGAACGTCGATGGCACGCGTCACGTGCTTGAGGCCGCCCGCAAGTTCGGCACGCCCCGGGTGGTGTTCACCAGCACGGTCGCTACCTACGGCGCCGGGCTGCCCGAGCCGATCACCGAGGATGCGCCGCAGTGGCCGGCGGGGCTCTACGGCGTGACCAAGGTGCTCGGCGAGCGCCTCGGGGTCTACTACCACCAGCGATTCGGTCTGGATTTCCGCGCCGTCAGGCTCGCGGCCATGATGGCCCCCACCGCGCCGGCAGGCGGCGCCGCAAGCGCGTTCGTCTGCGATCTCTACGTGAATGCCGTGCGCGCGGGCGCGTACGACCTCTACGTGTACCCCACGACTCGCGTCCCCGTCGTCTGGGTCGACGATGTCGTGGGCGCCCTGCAGCTCCTCAACGACGCTGACGAGCGGAATCTCTCGCGCCGCGTCTACCACATCATCGGGGCCGGTCCCAGCGTCCAGGAGATGGTCGACGCGGTGCAGGCGCGGTTGCCCCATGCACGCCTGCGCTTCGAGATCGACCCGGTGAGAGCGGACATCGTGGATAGCTGGCCGTCACGCATGGACGACTCCGCGGCGCGCGCCGACTGGGGCTGGCAGCCGCGGTTTGATCTCGACCGCATGACCGCCGCCAACCTGGCCGCCTTGGGTGCGCCGGCTTAGGCCGGAGGCGCTGCTCCCGCCGATGAATCACCGCTACCGAGACCTTTCAGGCCTAGCGCTGGCGGCGATCGACGGCCGCCGCGACGTGTCGCAGTTTGCGTCGTCGGACATCGACCTGGCCCGCCTCTACGTCTACGCTTATCGCACCCACACGGTGGGCGCGTTTCACGCCACCCGGCTGGCGCTGGACCCGTTTGGCGACCTGCCGGCCGTGCGCACCGCCCAACGCCGACTGCGCGATCTTCAGGCGCTCGCCATGCGCCCGGTTCCGGCCGACGTCCGTGCGGCGGCGCCGACGCTCGCCTGGTATCACGCCTGGAGCGACGAAGTCGCTGCCGCGCTCACCGGTCCCGACGTCCCGCCCGATGCGCGCGTGGTGCGGGACCGCTTCCAAAACGTGATCGATGCCATTCGCATTTCCGACGGGATCGTCCCCACCCGCGACGACGCCTTGCCCGAGCAGGCCAGCTACAAGGTGCCGGGCATCGAGGTCGTCATCGTGCCCCTGGTCTACGGCGATCACATCTCATGGAACACCGCATTCGTCACGGCCGCGAGCGGCGGCGCCACCACCCACCGGCACGCGCGGCAGGTTGAAATCCACCTGGGGTACGACGGCGTCCATGGACGGACCTTGCTCGATGGCCGCGCCGCGACGGTGACCGAGCCCTATGCCATGCCCATTCCCCCGATGCTCGACCACGGGTTTGACAACCTCAGCGGCCACGATCACTTCGTGCCGTTCGTGTTCGGCTCGCAGACGCTCGACGGATGGGGCGTGTTCTTCGATGTCGAGCCGCGGCCATCGTCCACCAGCGACTGGCCCGAGACTCCGCTGGAGTCGCCGGGCATGAACGGCTCCGTCCACCTTGAGCCGGTGCTCGCGGCGCTGCGCCAAGCGGCGCCGGGCCAGCGCCGTGTGCTGATTGCCGCCGAGCGCACCGCTCGCCCCGCCACCGGCGGACTGGAGCTGGCGGCCATGCATGTGAGCGAACAGGAGACGACGCTGACCTGTGACGAATTCCACATCCTCTCGGTGCGGGAGGGACAGGCTCGGCTCTCGATTGCCGGAGTCACCGTCGATCTCGGGCCGAGGGAACATGTCGGCATCCCCGCCGGTCTACGCGCTACCCTGCGTGCGCTCGATGGTCCGTGCCTCCTGCTCGAGGCCTCGTTGCAACCCGGTTGACACGCTCGCGAAACGTCTGCGCTGCACAAGGAGCACGAAATGCGGATCGGCGCCTGCCTATGGTCTCTTCCGGAAGACCCTCATGAGGCCGCGGCCTGGGCCAAGGAAGCCGGGTTCGAGGCCATCGACGTGGATCCGGGATTCGCGGCGGGATGGGACGCGGAGGGCGGATTGCCCGTCGCTAGCGTTGCCATCGCGCACCTCATGCCCGACGGCGCCGCCCTTGAGGCCGCCGACGATCAGGCGCGGACGCGGGCGCTGGACCACGTGCGCGCGGGCTTGGCCGAGGCGGCGGAGCTAGGCGCGGAGTTTGTGTACCTTCCGCCGGCCTCAGCGGATGATTCGGCGTCCCGCGCTCGCTACCGCCAGGCGGTGGTGGACCTTTCCGACGAGGCGCAGCGTCTCGGTATCAAGTTCGGCATCGAGCACTTCCCCGGCTACGCACTGCCCAGCGTGGCGCTGACCCAACAGTTCGTCGAGGAAGTGGCGCATCCCAATCTCTTCGTCCTGCTGGATATCGGTCACGCCCAGATCAGCAGCGAGAGCGTGTCGGACGCCGTCGCGGCTCTCGGGGATCTGATGGTATTCGTCCACTTCGACGACAACCGCGGCGAACTCGACGATCACCTGGCGCTGCTGGACGGTCTCCAGCAGGAGCAGGACTTGGTGGACGCCGTCAGGGCGCTGCGGCGCCATGGATACGACGGTCAGATCTCGATCGAGATGAGCCCGAAGCTGCCGGACCCCCGCGAGGCGACGGTCCGCAGCTTCGAAATCCTCAAGCGCGTGATGGCCGAGGCGTAGGCCGGCGGCCTACTTCTCGATCGGCACGCCGATCATCGACCCCCACTCGGTCCACGAGCCGTCGTAGTTGCGCACGTTCGGCAAGCCGAGCAGCTCCTTGAGCGCGAACCACGTGTGCGAGGACCGCTCACCGATGCGGCAGTAGGCGATCACGTCCTTGTCGGCGCTGGCGCCCTTGCCGCCGTAGATCTCCTGCAGCTCGTCGGCCGACTTGAAGGTGCCGTCCTCCTCGTTGACGGCCGTGAGCCAGGGCACGCTGTGCGCGCCGGGGATGTGGCCCATGCGCTGCGCCGTCTCAGGCAGGCCTGGAGGGGCCATGATCTCGCCGTTGAACTCGGCCGGCGACCGGACGTCGATCATCACCGACCCGCTGTCGCCGAGCGCGTCCTGCACGTCCCGCTGAAACGCCCGCAGGTCCGCGGCCGCTGGCTGGGCCATGTAGCTGGCGGCCATGATCGACGGGGGATCGGTCGTAAGCGGACGCCCGTCCTTCTCCCACTTCAAGCGCCCGCCATTCATCAGGCTCACGGTCTCGTGCCCGTAGAGCTTGAAGATCCAGTACGCGAACGCCGCGAACCAGTTGTTGTTGTCGCCGTACAGCACGACGTGCGAGTCATTGGAGATACCCGAGGCGCCCAGCAACTCCTCCCATTGGGACTCCGTGGCAATGTCGCGCCGGACCTGATCCGAGAGCTGTGACTGCCAGTTCCAGCCGATGGCGCCGGCGATGTGACCCGTTTCATAGGCCGTCGTGTCGACGTCCACTTCGACGAGCCGGACGTTCGGGTCCGAGCCGTGCTCGGTGACCCATGCCACGTCGACGAGGGCGCTGGAATTCGCGTACTCAGCCATGCGAAGTCTCCTTGCGTAGTGCTGCTGTAAAGTTTGTCATCCGACCTGCCTATGTATCTTGGCAGCCGAACTTGCGAGCTACAACAGGAGCATTGGCAAGCATGGACCGCCTACGTGATGGCTAAGCCATTCACGGGCCCCGGCCACTCCGAAGCCGCCGTAGAGGTCGCGCGCAGGGCCTCCGGCCGGTTCCGTTTCGTGATCGTGCGTGAATTCGATGGCGCCTGGTGGCTTCACGTGCAGCCGGCGCCGGCCATCACCAGCATGTCGCTCCGCTTTCGGGAAAGCCATGCATTGCGCGTCATGGGCTTCACGCCCGTCAGAGCTTCGCGCTTCTTCCCGGCCGCCTGCACGTTTGCCGGGTGCTACTCGCGGGAAATCCATCTACCGTCGGGCGATGATCATGCCGACGAAGCGGCGGCGCGGATCGCGGTGCGTCTCGAGCCGGCCATTGACGCGCTGCTGAAGCTGGCGGCTGAAGTCGAGCCTCTCGGCATCGACCTACCGCTGCCGGATTAGCTCGGCGGGGCTACCAGCGTCCGGCGAGCCGGTAGGCCGCGTGGACCAGTTCGATGGCGTTCGCGCAATCCCTGGCGGTGATTGCCGGAGGGTCGCCGCGTCCCGCGCGCTCGAGCATGTCCCGGATCAGGGGCGGATAGTTGCCCGCGGCGGATGCGGCGCCGGGAAACCTGTCGTCGCGTCCCGGCCCGATGACCTGCAAGCCATCCGGCACCACGCGCAGCGTCGCCTTTTCTCCGGCGACCTTGAACTCGAGGTCGCTCTCGTTCGCGGGCCACGTGGGCCAGGTGTAGCCAACCTCAACGTGCACGAGGGTGCCGTCACCGTTGCGCAACGTGGCCAGGGCGTAGTCCTCGACTTCTGCTAGGTGGACGCGATTGCTGATGACCGCCGAGGCCACGGACAGCTCTGGCCCCACGAGCATGCGTGCCAGATCCATGCCGTGGCCGCCCAGGTTCAGCATCGCTCCCCCGCCGGCGAGCGCCCGATCCCACATCCAGGGTGAGCCCCACTCCCGGTACCGCTGCATGGTGGGGCGAATGAGGCGCATCACGATGTGTGAGATGCGTCCGAATTCGCCAGCGTCAATCATGGCCTTGGCCCGCACGGCCCACGGCAGCAGGCGATTCGGGAACGGCACGGCCACCCAAGCCCCCCTGGCCTCCGCCAGGTCCGCCAGTGCCGTCACGTCCTCGGCGGTCGTGCCCATCGGCTTTTCCATCATGAACGGCACGTCGGCATCGATGAGAAACCGGGCAATGCCCGGCATGTCGATGTGCCGCCCGAGCGCGATGACGAAGTCGGGCTTGGTTTCGTCGATCATGGCGCGGTAGTCGGCAAAGGCCCGACTGCCGTACCTGCGCGCGCGGTCGGCGGCCAGGTCGACGTCCGAATCCGACACGCCCACGATGTCAACGTCCAGATCGCGCAGCACCTGCAGGTAGTTGGCGTCGTACGACGAGTGCCAATGGTTGACTTCGGTAACGGCAATGCGCCGCGGAATAGGCATGCAACATCACAGATGTGCGCGGGTACCGGACCGTACCATGCGTCCTAGGAGTAGGCTTGGTGGAAGCAGCCTGGGCACTGGAGGTCGGCACATTGACCGAGAAGGAGAAGCAGTCATGGCAGGAGAAGGCGCGAGAGTTGGCGCGTCAGGCTGAGGCCGAGCTCAAGAGTGAGCGCGTGCGGCAGCGGCTTGAGGGCGCGCGGGCGGCGTTGGACGAGGCGCTTGAGAGCGACCAGGCCAAACGTGTGCGCGAGGACGCCAAAGCGCTGGGCGCTAAGGCCCGCAGCCAGGTCGAGCAAACGCTGGCGCGCGATGACGTGCAGCGGGTGCGCGAGGACGTGCATCAGATCGGGGCGAAGGCTCGCAGCCAAGTCGAGCAGACGCTGGCAAGGGACGATGTCCAGCGGGTACGCGAGGATGTGAATCAGATCGGCGAGAAGGCACGCCAGGCGGTCGACGCCGCCGTGCAACGCCCCGAGGCTCAGGAGCTGCGCCGGCGCGTCGAGTCCGCGATCGAGGATGTCAGCGAACGATTGCGACCCGCGGCGGCGGAGGACAAGAAGGAGCCGCCCGAGGAACCCGACGCCTCGTAGCGACCGTAGTCCCCGGGCCTCTGCGCGGTTGGCGCGGCAGGGCGAGACCGGGCGTCAAACGGGCCAGTCCGGTCGGTTACGGAGGGGTGAAGCGATGGCGCGTCACACGTGCCGAGCATGAGGAGCGTTTCGCGTGGGGCCGCCGCGCCTCCGCTCGTGCTGGCGGTGGACGTTGGCAGCTCGTCGGTGCGGGCGGCGCTCTACGACGCGCGCGGCCGGCGAGTGCGCAAGACGGGCGCGAAAGTCGGGCACCGGTTGCTTGCAACATCGGACGGCGGCGTTGTCGCGGACGCTGAGGCGTTGAGCGGCTGCGTCGTCGAAGCCATTGACGAGACCTTGACGCAGGCCAGGGCGCGGGCGCGTGACATCGCGGCGGTTGGCTGCAGCGTGTTCGCGTCGAGCGTGCTCGGGGTCGATGCGGCAGGCCGGGCGCTTACGCCCGTTTACACCTATGCGGATGTACGCAACGCCGAGGATGCCGCCGCGTTGCGGGCGGAGTGGGACGTGGCGGCGCTCTATGACCGCACCGGCTGTCCCCTGCACGCCAGCTACCTGCCCGCGCGCTTTCGCTGGCTCGCCCGCACGCAACCGGAGCTGATGACGCGCGTCGAGCGCTGGGTATCTTTCGGCGAATACCTGTATGGCCGCCTGTTCGACCGGCCATGCGGCCTGGGCGTATCGGTGGCCGCCTGGACGGGCTTGCTGGACCGCCGAACGTTGCGCTGGGACGAGGAGACCTTGGCCGCTCTGGGGATGCAGCCGGGCGCGCTCGGGCACATCGACGCAGCAAATGCCCCCCTGCGCGGGCTCGCCGCGGCCTCGGCGGAACGCTGGCCGGCCCTCGCCGATGCGGCGTGGTTCCCGCCGGTGGCCGACGGCCTCGCCAGCAACATCGGGACGGCGGCGACAGACACGCCGGCGGTGGTCGTGAATCTCGGCACCAGCGCGGCGGTGCGAGCCATCGTGCCGGGGCCGATCGCGGCCGTGCCGCCGGGCCTGTGGGAATACCGCATAGCGCCGGGTCAATCGCTCCTGGGAGGCGCGCTGACCGACGGCGGCGCCATGGTGCGGTGGGTGGCTGAGCTCACCGGCGCGGGGCCCTCGAAGGGATGGGACGCGATCGTGGAGCACATGCGGCCCGACGCTCACGGCGTCACCATCCTGCCGTTTCTCAGCGGCGAGCGCAGTCCGGGGTGGGACGACCGAGCGCGGGCAACCTTCCATGGCCTGCGACGGAACACGCAGGCCGCGGAGCTGCTGCTCGCGGGCATGGAGGCCGTGACCTATCGGCTCACCCGGATCTACGACCTGCTCGCCGCCGAGCTCCCGGCGTCGCATTCCGTCACGCTTTCGGGAGGGGGCTTCCGCAGGTCGAAAGTTTGGGCGCAGATGGTTTGTGACGCGTTTGGGCGGCCCACCACGCGGTCCTCGGCGATTGAAGCCACCAGCCGAGGCGCGGCCTTGTGGGCGCTCGCTCACCTCGGCGCCGTCGAATCCTGGGACGCCGCCGACCAGCTCGGGGGCGAGTCGCTCGTACCCGACGCGGCCAGCGGGACGATCTACCGCGCGGCGCTGGCGCGGCAGGAGCGGCTCTATCGCCGCATGGCCGGGGCGGGCGATCTCACGCGCGAATAGCGCCAAACGCTCGCGTATCCTTGAAGGCGCATCGGTCGCCGGCGATGGCGCCGGCACGACAGGAGGTTTGCGTGCGCGTTGCCGTCGGCGTCGACCACCGCGGATTCGCGATCAAGGACGAGCTCATCGACTTGCTTGCCGCGGCCGGCCATGAAGTGCTGGACCTCGGGACCGATTCCGCTGCCTCCGTCGACTATCCCGACTTTGCGGCCGCGGTCGGACAGGCCATCGTGGACGGTGAGGCCGCCCGGGGCATCGTGGTGTGCGGCAGTGGGGTGGGAGCGTGCGTGGCGGCCAACAAGATCGCCGGCGTTCGCGCGGCGATCTGCCATGACACCTACTCGGCGCATCAGGGGGTCGAGCATGACGATATGAACCTCCTATGCCTGGGCTCGGAGATCGTGGGTATGTCGCTGATTGCCGAAATCGTGCCGGCGTTTCTCGATGCCGAATTCGCCGGCTCGGAGGAACGCTATGTCCGCCGGCTGCGCAAGGTGCAGGCGCTGGAGCGCGGTGAGCGGCTCTCGCCCTAGAGCGAACGGCATGGCAGCGTCGATTGCCGCTGCTACGCTGCCAACCGAGCCATGGTTCCCGCCTCGCGCGGGGCCGCCCACAAGTGCTCTGATCGCCGGCGCCGCGTGCCCAACAAGGAGTTGCAGTTCATGATCCGCAATCCGCTGCAGGAACTCGTCGACCAGGGCCAGAGCGTCTGGCTCGACTACCTCAGCCGCGATCTCATCCGCTCAGGCCAGCTCGAGCAAATGATTGCGGACGACGGACTGCGCGGCATCACGTCGAATCCGACGATCTTCCACGGCGCGATCTCAGGCAGTGACACGTACGACGCGGAGATTGCTTCACTGGCCGCCAGCGGCCTGGACGCCGAGGCAACCTTCGAGACGCTGGCGATCGCGGACATTCGGGCCGCGTGTGACATCTTGATGCAGGTCTACGAGACCTCGCAGGGTCGGGACGGCTTCGTGAGCCTCGAAGTGTCGCCGCATCTGGCGCGCGACACAGCCGGCACCGTGTCAGCCGCCAGACGGCTGGCGGATCGTGTCGACCATCGCAATCTCATGATCAAGGTGCCGGCCACGCGCGAGGGGCTGCCGGCCATCGAGACGCTGCTTGGCGAGGGCATCAACGTCAACATCACGCTGATTTTTGCGCAAGGGGTCTACCGCGCGGTTGCCGAGGCATACCTCAACGCACTTGAGGCGCGCGCTGCCCGCGGCGAATCCGTCGATAACGTGGCCTCGGTGGCGAGCACCTTCGTCAGCCGCATCGACACCGCCGTCGATGCCCAGTTGGAAGCGCTGGCCGAAAGTCGGCCGGATGCGGCCAAGGAGGCCCGCGCCTTGCTCGGCCAGGCAGCCGTCGCGAATTCCAAGGCCGTGTACCGGATTTTCGAAGACATCTTCGGCGGTGAGCGCTTCCAGCGACTGGCAGCTCGCGGGGCACGCCGGCAACGGCCGCTCTGGGCCAGCACCAGCACGAAGAACCCGGAATACCCTCCCACGCTCTACGTCGACGAGCTGATCGGACCCGACACCGTTAACACGATGCCCGAGAACACCATGACGGCGTTTCGCGATCAGGGTGAAGTGCAGGAGACGGTCCGCGCCGACCAGGACTTCTGGGACGAGGTGCTCGAGCGGCTCAAGCGGCTTGGCATCGACCTCGACGCGGTGATGATGCAGCTGGAAGACGAGGGCGTCCAAAAGTTCGTGGACTCCTACGACGAGCTCCTGGCCGACCTGGACGCGAAAGCCGCGGCGTTGGGCGGGTAGCCGTGACCTCGACGCCCAGGCTGGCGATGCACGCCACCGCCTTGGACATCTCCGATGCCGAGGCTCGGGCGCGCTCGGAACGGCTCGTGGCGCGGCTCTCGGATGAGGACCCCTCGCTCTGGTCCGCCGCGGCCGACCAGCAAGCCGAAATCGCCAATCTGCTGGGCTGGATTCGCATCGCGGAACGGATCGAGCCGGAGGCTCGCGCCATTTCGCAATGGGCGGCCGAGATCTCCGTCGGGATCGATGACGTGGTGCTCCTGGGCATGGGTGGCAGCAGCCTGGCGCCAGAGGTGATGGCGGCGATGCTGCCGCCGGCCGCGGGGCGGCCGCGCTTGACGGTCCTCGATTCCACCGACCCCGCGACCGTGCGGCGCGTGAGCGGCGCCATCGATCTCGAACACACGCTCTTCATCGTCGCCAGCAAGTCCGGCGGCACGTTGGAGACGGCGGTGCTCTACGCCACGTTCCGGGCGCAATATGCGGACCGCAACCTCTCGGACGCCGGGTCGCACTTCGTCGCGATCACTGACCCGGACACGTCGCTGGCGCGGCGCGCGTCGGATGAAGGGTTCGCCCGCACCTTTCTCAACGATTCCCGGATTGGCGGGCGCTATTCGGCCCTGTCCTACTTCGGGCTCGTGCCGGCGGCGCTCGTCGGTCTCGACGTCGCATCGGTGCTGGCCGGAGCCGTCGAATTCGGTCGGGAGGCCCTGCAAGAGACGAACATCGAGCAGAACTCGGCCATTCGTCTGGGTCTGGCGCTCGGCGTGCTGGCGCAGCGCGGCCGCGACAAGCTGACGCTCGCGCTTTCGGCGCGGACGCAGCCGTTGGGGGCGTGGATCGAGCAGTTGATTGCCGAGAGCACCGGCAAGCAGGGATACGGCATCGTGCCGGTCGACGGCGAGACTCTCGGCGACCCGTCGGTATACGGCGATGACCGGGTGTTCGTGGGAATCTCGGTTGCCGACGAGTCGATCGGCGGTTTGGATGCGTTGGCGGAGGCGGGCCATCCGGTTATCCGGCTCACGATGGACGATGTCCACGACCTCGGCGCTGAATTCCTCCGTTGGGAGCTCGCGACAGCCGTCGCGGGGTGGGTGTTCGGCATCAACCCCTTCGACCAGCCAAACGTCGAGGAAAGCAAGGCCAACACGGCACGGGTGCTCGGCGGCGCACCGCCCGCGGAGGCGAGGGGCCGCCCGACGGCGGGGACGGCCCTGCGTGTAGCTGGTGCGTCCGGGACGACCGCGGCCGAGGCGGTGATGAAATTCCTCGGCGACACAGCTCCGGGCGACTACGTGTCGATCCACGCCTACCTCGACCGCACGCCGGCGCATGAGGCCCGGCTGCGCCAGATTCAAACGTCGATCCGCGACCGCACTGGGCGTGCCACCACCCTGGGTTTCGGTCCGCGGTTTCTCCATTCGACCGGCCAACTGCACAAGGGTGGACCGAATAGGGGCGTATTCATGCAAATCACCTGCGACCACGGCGACGACGTGCCAATTCCCTGCGAGGCGTATGGCTTCGCCGCGCTGATCGACGCGCAGGCTGAAGGCGACCTGCAGTCGCTGCGCGACAAGGAGCGCCGCGTTCTGCGCCTAGTGGCTCGCGAGCCGGAATCGGGGCTCTGCGAGCTTGTGGCTATCGCGGAGGGGCTGTCGTGAGCGCTACCCAGGACCTGGCGCCTGCCACCGCCGCCGTCGCATCCGACGGTCTGCCAGCGCGAGATGGCCATGATGCGCCCAAGTCCAGCGATCCGCAGGCATTCGTCATCTTCGGCGGCTCGGGAGACCTGGCCGCGCGCAAGCTTGTCCCGGCGCTTTACAACCTGCGGCGGGATGGACTGTTGCCGGACCGGTTCGTGGTGGCGGGACAGGGGCGCCGCCCCATGGACGACGAGATTTATCGCACGCGCTTGCTTGAGGCGGCGTCGCGCTTCTCGCGATCCGGTCCGCCGCAGCCGGAGAGCTGGAACGCGTTTGCCGAGCGCTTGCACTACCTTCGCGGCGACTCCAGCGATGCCGAGGGATTCGCTCGCCTGAGCGAAGAGCTCCCGCGCCTCGAGGAAGCGCACGGCACCGGCGGCAATCGCATCTTCTACCTGGCTACGCAGCCCAGCCTGTTCCCCGAGATCATCAGGCGCCTCGGCGCGTCCGGGCTGACCCAGGGACCCGGGACATGCCGCATCGTCATCGAGAAGCCGTTCGGCCGCGATCTCGAATCCGCCGCCGCGCTGCACGCCATCGCCAACAGCGTGTTCGACGAGTCCCAGATCTATCGCATCGATCACTATCTGGGTAAGGAGACGGTGCAGAACGTGCTGGTGTTCCGCTTTGCGAACAGCATCTTCGAGCCCGTCTGGAATCGCCGCTACGTGTCCCACGTCCAGATCACCGTTGCGGAGGAAGTTGGCGTGGAGGGGCGCGGGCGCTACTACGAAGAGGCCGGGGCGCTGCGCGACATCATGCAGAACCACATGATGCAGCTGCTGGCCGTCGTCGCCATGGAGCCGCCGGTGGACTTTGGCGCCGACTCGATTCGCGACGAAAAGGTCAAAGTCCTGCGGGCTCTGCGGCGCATGACCGTCGCCGACGTCCGGCGCCACGTGGTGCGCGCGTCATATGCGGCAGGACGCATTCACAGCGAAGAGGTGCCGGCCTATCGCAGCGAAGATGGTGTGGCCGATGACTCACTCACCGAGACCTACGTCGCGGCGCGTTGGTTCATTGATAGCTGGCGCTGGCAGGGCGTGCCCTTCTACATGCGCACGGGTAAGCGCCTGCCCAAGCGGGCCACCGAAATCGCAATCCAGTTCCGCAGCGTGCCGCACCGGCTCTTCAGCGACTCGAGCCCGGACGGCGTTCCGCCAAACCGTCTCGTCATGCGCATCCAGCCCAACGAGGGCATCTCGATCACCTTCGAGGCCAAGCAACCGGGACCCTCGGTGCGCGTGCGACCGGTCCGCATGGATTTTGGCTACGGGCGGGGATTCGCCGAGGAATCCCCCGACGCCTACGAGCGCCTGCTGCTCGACGTGATGCTCGGCGATCAGACGCTCTTCATCCGGCGGGACGAGGCCCAGGCGGCTTGGGCCGCGGTGATGCCCGTGCTCTCGGCCTGGCGCTTCGATGACGGCCATCCGCTGCACGACTACCAAGCCGGGATGTGGGGTCCCGACGCGGCCGATGAGCTGCTCGCGTCGGACGGATTCCGCTGGCGGCGCCTATAGCACCGGCGCCCGCTGGACTGGCGCGGGGCTGCCGATCATTTGTGATTCCGGGCCTCATCCGTCATTTCGAGACCGCTCGTCATTCCGAGCGCAGCGAGGAATCTAAGGGGCAAGGGATAGGCCCAAGCAGTCGCAGATTCCTCACGGCGTCCCGACTGGGAGTACCAGCACAAGCCAGGTGACCCACGACGAAAAGGCGCACATCCGCGTATGTTCGTATTTTGTATGGTATCCTTGGCGCGCGGCAGGGCAACGAAAGGCGGCTGTGCCGTGCGACTGGACGTCCGGCCTATTCAGTGCCGTTCCGCCCTCAATCGCGTGCGCGGCATGCCGTTCAAGTGGAGCCTGAATCCCTATCGGGGCTGCAGCCACGCCTGCTGGTATTGCTATGCGCGGCAGACGCACACCTACTTCGACCTCGACGGCGGACGCGATTTCGAGCGCATCGTCTTCGCCAAGGTCAACGTCGCCGAGCGGCTGCGCGCTCAGATTCAATCACCGCGCTGGAAGCGGGAAACCGTAGCCGTTGGCGCGGCGACCGATCCCTATCAGCCGGTCGAGGGCCGTCTGAAGCTCACGCGCGCCTGCCTGCGTGAGTTCCTGGCAGCCCGCTCACCGGTCAGCCTGATCACCAAGTCAACGTTGCTGCGCCGCGACGGCGCACTCCTGCAGGATCTTGCGCGGGCCGCCGGCGTGACCGTGACGGTTTCGATTCCGATCGCCGACGCGAACCTTTCCCGCCGCATCGAACCTGGAACCCCGCCTCCGGACGAGCGCTTTCGGCTCGTGGCCGAGTTGGCGCGGCTCGACCTGGACGTGGGCGTCAACATGGCGCCGGTGCTGCCGGGGCTGACGGATTCCAACGCCGCGATCGAGGCCGTGATGCGGCGGGCGCGCGACCATGGCGCGCGGCGCGTGGGCGTGATGATGCTGCATCTCGATACGGAGCCGAAGCGCTGGTTCATGCACAACCTGCGGCGATATTTCCCGCACTTGGAGCCGCTGTACACCGGTCTGTATCCCGGCGAGACGCGCTACGTGCACCCGTCGGTTGCGGAGGACCTGAGCGCTCGTGCGCAGGCGCTGCGGGAAACGGTTGGCGACACGCGAGAGCTGTTGCCGGTGCTCGGCCCGCCGCCGCCTCCGGCGCAACTAGCGTTGGCGATGTGACGGAGTCTCGTTCGCCAATTCCCCCAGCCACTCGTCCACCGCGCGCTGGGAGCGCAGCCGCAGCGCCTGTCCGCCGCGATGCTCGAGCTCGGCGGCCAGGCTAGTGAAGAGACGCCGCCGCCCCCGGTGGACGCGGATATTCCACAGCCAAAGGCTGTCGTAGCTCAGGACAGCATTTCGAAAAGATTCACGCTGCTTGCCCCAGAGCGGCTTGCTCGACCGCAGGCGCCGCAGGGTGCGCCGCAGCACCCGCCAATTCGCTACCCGCAGGGGGAGGTCCAGCCACACCAGCATCTCGACCCGCGACCAGTACACCGCGCGGACCTTCCGATAGTTGCCCTCCACGACCCAAGCGTCGCCCGCCAGGTCGCGCTGCACCGCCGCAGCAAACTCCGCGTCCGGCGGCTCGGCCCAGTCCGGATAGACCCAATGCAGGGCGTCGAGCTCAACATGCGGAGCATCCACCAGGCGGGCAAGCTGCCGAGCAACGGTGGTCTTGCCCGAGCCGGAAAGGCCCACAACCGATATCCGGCGAGGGAGATGCCGGGAGCGCGACGGCGAAAGCCCCACGATTGGGCCCAGTCGGCGGGCGGCTTAGGCCGCGGCGAGCCGAATGAGGCTGGTCAACTGGCCCGCGGCCAAGGCGTCCAGGCGCACGTGCGCCGCGGCCATCTGCCTGGCGAGTTCCACCAGCGAACTGCTCCGATTGTGCCGGCGGTCGGCATCGACCACGAGCGCCGGCACCCGTTCGCGCGCGATGGCGCTGGCGGAACGCAGTGCGTCCGTGATCGGATCGGAGCCCGCGACCAGCCCGACGTTGGCCACGCCGTCGGTCAGCAGAATCACGATCGGGCGCAGCTCGGCATCGCGCGCGCGCTCGCGCTCGACCACGCGGCGCGCAAGTTCCAGCCCGTGCGCCAGCGGCGTACGGCCGCCGGTGGGCAGCTCGTGCATTCGCGCGTGGGCCACGTCCAGGCTCGACGTTGGCGGCACCGTCTCATACGCCTCGGTCTTGCGGAAGGTGATGACTCCCACTCGATCTCGCCGCTTGTAGGCGTCCGCGAGCAGCGAGAGCACGGCCGACTTGGTGAGCTGCATGCGTCGCTGGGCGGCCATGCTGCCCGATCCATCGACGACGAACAGCATGAGATTGCCGACCTTGCGCATTCTTCGGTGCACACGCAGGTCTTGGGTGCCGATCCGAGGGGTGCCCGCCTGGGGCCGTCGGGCGGCGGCTGCGCGCACCGTGTCGATCACCGCGATATCGGGAGGGTCGTCCCGGTCCATGGGTCGGCTGCGCACGGAGTGGCCGCGGCGACCCTTGACTTCCGCGCTGGTTCGCCGACCCGTGCGCGGCTTCTGGAACGCTATCCGCTCCGGCGCATTGACCGGCGGCGCCGTCGTTGCCTGGTCGCTGGCAAGCGTCCGGTCCGACTCGGAGGTCGCTCCCGGCGGGCCGTTCTCCGCCGGCCCGGAGGACTGCGCGGAGTCGGCGGCGCCGGCCGCCCCATCGGTTCCGTCGCCAACCGACTCGGTTGCCGTGGCCGGCCGGGCCTGAAAAGCTTGGATGGCGCGCTCGAGCTCATCGGGGTCGAGCCCCGGCGGCGTGAACGGATCGCGGCGGCGGCGGTGGGGCAGCGCCAGTTCCGCGGCGCGGCGCACATCGTCCAGGCTGACCTCGCGCCGGCCTTCGAGCGCCGCGATCGTGCGCGCGGTCTTGTACATCACGATGTCGGCGCGGTGGCCGTCGACGCCCATGGCGTTGGCGATATGCGTGATGAGTCCCAACTTGTCGCTGCTGACGTTCACCTCCGGCAGCAGGCCGCGGGCCCGCTCTATCAGTGCCATCAGGTCATTCGTCGCCGGGCGCCAGGTTTCCAAGAATTCTTGCGTGTCCGTCTCATAGGCGAGACGGCGGCGCACGATCTCGGCCCGCGCCTTTGGATCCCTGTCGCCCTTGATTTCCGCGGCAAGCCCAAAGCGGTCAAGCAGCTGCGGGCGCAGGTCGCCCTCTTCGGGATTCATCGTGCCCACCAGGATGAATTCCGCCGGATGATGGAAGGCGACGCCTTCCCGCTCCACCCGGTTGACGCCGGATGCCGCGCTGTCGAGCAGCGTATCGACCAGATGATCGTCGAGGAGGTTGACCTCGTCGACGTAGAGAATGCCGCGGTGGGCGTCGGCCAGCAGGCCCGGCTCGAACGACCGCCGCCCGTCTCGCAGGACGGCCTCGAGGTCAATCGTGCCGACGACGCGGTCCTCCGTCGCCGACACGGGGAGGTCCACCACCCGTACGCGCTGGGACGCTGACTCGATCGGAGCGGCGGCTTCGCGTTTGGCGCGGCACTCCACGCAGAGGTTTCCCGACGACGGGTCGCAGCGGTAGCGGCAGGTCGCGACGGTGATAGCCGGGAGGATTACGGCCAGCCCCCGCACCGCGGTTGACTTGGCCGTGCCGCGCTCGCCGCGAATGAGCACGCCGCCGATGGCGGGGTTGACCGCGTTTGCCAGCAACGCCAGCTTCATTCGGTCCTGTCCCACGATCGCCGCGAAGGGATACGTCACGCCGATCGTTTGAACGGCAGTGTCTGGCGGCATACTCATCGGCGGCGCGGCGGTCGTGGCGCGGCGCGCTCCGGCACTTTCGGGGCAGCGCCACGCTGCCAGACGTGTCTCGTCACCCAGATCGCGGCCACGACCAGACCGATGACTCCAATGACTTGTGACTGCTGCAGCCCAGCGAACAGCACCTGTTGGTCGAGGCGCAGGAATTGCAGGCCCAGCCGCAATCCGCTGTACGCCGCGACGACGAACCAGTACGTGTAGAGGCTGCCCATGTATCGGTACACGAGCCACAAGGCGCCGGCGAAGATCACCATGTCTCCCAGCGCCTCGTAGGTCGTGGCCGGGTGGACCGGGAAATCCCCGTACTCAGGGCGGATGGGGCCCTGCCCGATTGCATTTGGGTGGGTATAGGACACCGCCCACGGCAGGTCGGACGCCAAGGCATAGTGCTCGCCGTTGATGAGGTCCCCAGTGCGGCCGACGCCCATGCCGAATATGGTTCCCGGGGCGGCGATATCCAGCGCGTCGCGCACGGGGAGGCGCATCCACCACGCGGCGCCGCCCACGCCGATGGTTCCGCCGATGATCGCGCCCCACACGGTGATGCCGCCCTGATTCAGCTTGAAAATACCGGCGAAGTTGTGGGCGAACGCCTGCTCCCAGTTGTCGACGACGTACAGCGCGCGCGCGACCACGATGCCCGCGGCCACGCCCCACATGGCAAGCGTCGTGATTTCGTCGGCTGAGATCGTGGACCGGCGCGTCAGCCGCCGCGCCACGAACACGCCCACCATGATTCCGATGACGGCCCAGACGGAGTGCCAGGTAAATCGGAAGTCGCCGATCGCGAAGAGATCGGGGTCCCAGGGGATCTCGATGGCGAGCACGCCGCAGCCTCAGTCTGTGATCGGGCCCACCGGAGGACCCGCCGCCCGATGGTACCTGCCGCGGCGCGGGCAGTGGCCGAATACTGTCATCCGGCGGCAGACTCGCTTAGGCCCTGCAGCTCTTCCGCCAAGGCGACCATGCGGGCATTTACCGACTGGCCTGAAGCCATCACGTCGTCGATGGCCGGCAGCAGCCGCGACTGGGCGATCTCAGCTCCCGGAACCTCCAGGGATGGGCGGCGCCAGCCCGCCGCGGCCTCGGTGAGGTCCTTCGGCCGCAGACCGCGCGCCGCGGCAACCTCTTCGATCGCCGGCTGCCAGGCGGGAAGACCGCGAGCGCCGGGGGCCTGCCAGGCATCGGTCGCCATCAGCGACGCCACGTCGGCCGCCGCTTGGACGTGCTCCGCGTCCCGCGCGACCGCCACGTAGTCCGCGCGCACCGGCGCGGCCCGGCGGTTGTCGCCCCACGCCGGCAGCGGCACGGGTTGCAGGGTTCCCGCGCCCTGCGGGCCTCTGGGCGGCAGGGCGTCGAGTACCCAGGCGGACCGGATCGTCATCGCGACCTGCCCCTCGACAAGGGCGGTGTGCGCGCCAAGCAGACCATCCCAGGCGTATGGCGGCGGCGAGACGGCTTCCCGATGAATGAGGTCGGCATACCACTGCCAGGCGTCGCTCGGGGCGATGTGAGTGCCAGTCCAAAATCGGTCGCCAGCCGAGGTGGCCACGGTTTCGATCTCCGGCACGTCGGCAACGACGCCCCAGCCGTAGGTGAAGCGCTCGCGATCGGTGAGGCGGCGCGCCGTGTCCAGCCATTCCAGATAGGTGGCGCCCGGCTCCGTGACGCCGGCGCGATCCAGCGTTTGCGGGTTGACGAACCCGAACACCGGATACCCGCTGAGCGGCAGACCGATACGAGCCTGATGATGGCGTCCCAGGCGCTCCATGGCCGGCAGAAGATCCAGGCTCCCGACCCACGCATTGAGCGCCAGCACCAGCCCCTCGCGCGCCAAGCGTGCCAGCTGCGTGCCCGGGACGCCGGCGACCACGTCGAACTCCCCGCCGCGTCGGGCACTGTCGATGAGTGCCGCGAGACCGGATGGTGATGGGACGACATGCGACGCGCGGAGATCGATCTCCGGATGCCGCGACCTGACCGCCTCCACCCGCTCGGGCCAGGGGGACTCGTCGCGACCGAGCACCAGCAGGCGAACCGTCACTGATTCGGCCGAAACAGGCTCCGCGGGAGCCGCGGTTGCCGCGATCGCCGGCCGATGAAATTCTTGGCCACCGAACGTCACGCCAGATGCAGCCAGGACTCTAGTGGCGACACTCGAGCCGGCGCCCACGAGCAGGGCTCGCCGCGAAAGGCGCTTTCCGAAGCGGCTGCGGCCGTCTGCCGGCGTCATTCCCCTCCGGCCCGGCGCGCCCATCGCGCCGCGTCCTGACGGGCGGCACCCCGTTTTGCTTGTGCAAGAAACACAACGGTTTGCCGCTGCACCTTTAGAACCAGCGTGCTGGGCATGCGATTATTGATCGCGTGGCTTTCCAGCAAGAATCGCACGGGGTCTCCGTGATGAGGGGCAGATGTACGACGTCGCGATCTTAGGCTCAGGACCGGCCGGTCTCACGGCCGCTATCTACAGTGCGCGAGCCAACCTTTCCACCGTGGTTGTCACCGGTGAAATGTTTGGCGGGCAGATTGCCACGACCAACGATGTCGAAAACTATCCCGGATTCGACCAGATCACCGGTCCCGAGCTCACCATGCGGATGCGTGAGCAGGCTGAGAAATTCGGTGCCGAGATGCTGGTCGACACCGTCACCGACATCGACGTCAATGGGCCTCCCTTCACCCTCACGACGCTTTCCGGCGAGATCCAGGCGCGGTCGGTTGTCGTGGCGACCGGGGCGACGCCGCGGCAGCTGGAGGTTCCGGGGGAGCAGGAATACTGGGGCCGCGGCGTGTCGTTCTGCGCCACCTGCGACGGCGCCTTCTTCAAGGACGTGCCGCTAGCGGTGATTGGCGGCGGTGACAGCGCGCTGCAGGAAGCGTTGTTTCTCACGCGGTTCGCGTCGCAGGTCACCGTTGTCCACCGGCGCGACACCCTGCGCGCCGGCACCTATCTGCGAATGCGGGCCGAGGAAGACCCGAAGATCGACTTCCTCTGGAACAAGACCGTCGAGTCAGTCGAAGGTGATGACCGTGGCGTGACACATCTCCGACTGCGCGACGTCCAGTCGGGCGCCGTGAGCGACCTGCACGTCGAAGGCATGTTCGTATTCATCGGGCACTTTCCCAACACGGCGATGTTCGAAGGCAAGCTTGCCATGACCGATGACGGATACGTGGCTTCCGACCGGCGGATGCACACCAGCGTCGAGGGGATCTTGGTCGCCGGCGAGGCGCAGGACCACTACTTTCGCCAGGCCATTACAGGGGCAGGCGAGGGCTGCATGGCGGCCATGGAGGCGGAGAAATTTGTCGCCGGCCTCGAAAGCACCGAGGACGCAACTCTGGCGGAGGCCGCGGCAATCAGCTAGACGACGGCAAATCCGGCGGTTGAAAGCTCCTCCGCCGGGGCATGGGCTCCTAGAAGCCCATGCCACCCATGCCGCCCGGTCCACCCATTCCGCCCATGCCACCCATGCCGCCCGGTCCGCCCATGCCACCCATACCGCCCATGCCACCCATGGGATCCATACCGCCCATGCCGCCGCCTGCCCCACCGGGCGGGCCCTCAGGGACAAAGCCGGTCTCAGCCACCACAACCTCGGTGGTGAGGATCAGATTGGCGATCGACACCCCGTTTTGCAGCGCTGACCGCGTCACCCGCGCCGGGTCGATCACGCCGTCCGCGACGAGATCGCCGTATTCGCCCGTGAGGACGTTCAGGCCGTAGTTCGGGTTTTGGTGTTCCTGCTGGCCGCGGCGGATGTTGTTGATGACCACCCCGGGAGGCAGGCCGGAATTCACGGCGAGTTGACGCACGGGCTGCTCCAAGGCCATGCGGAGCGCCCGCACGCCGGTTTGCTCGTCGCCCGAGGTCTCGCGCTCGACCTCGTCCAGCGCGCCGGCGCTATTCAGCAAGGCCACGCCGCCTCCGGGGACGACGCCCATCGCGAGCGCGGCTCGCGTGGCCGCCAGGGCGTCCTCGACGCGGGCTTTCTTTTCCTTCAGCTCGACCTCGGTGGCGGCGCCCACGTGGACCACTGCCACGCCGCCCGCCAGCCGGGCCAGCCGCTCTTCGAGCTGGTCAAGGTCGTACTTCGACGTGGTTTCGTCGATCGTCGCCTTGATCTGTTTCACCCGCGCCTGGATCGCAGCCGGCCGACCCTTGCCGTCCTCGATGATCGTTTCATCCTTGCGGGCGATCACCCTACGCGCTCGCCCCAAATCGTCGATGGTGGCGTCTTCGAGCTTGCGGCCGGCGTCGGGGCCGAAGGCCGTTGCTCCGACGAGGATGGCGAGGTCTTCCATCATGTCCTTGCGGCGATCGCCGTAGCCCGGAGCGTTGACGCCCAGCGAGTTGAGATTCCCCCGCTGGTTGTTCACCAGCAGCACGGCCAACGGGTCACCCGCCAATTCATCGCTGATGACCACAAATTCTTTCTTGCCCGCTTGATTCAACTCGTCCAGCAAGGGCACCAGGTCGTGGATGTGGGTGGGCTTCGAGTTGGTCACGAGGATGTACGGATCCTCGATCACGGCCTCCATGCGGTCGCGGTCCGTGATGAACTGAGGCGAAGCGTAGCCCTTGTCGAACGTCATGCCTTCGGTGTGCTTGATCTCGGTCTCGAGACCCTTGGATTCGTCAACCGTGATCGCGCCGTCGCGCCCCACGTTGTCCATGGCCTGCGCGATGAGCTCACCGATTTGATCGTCGCCGGATGCGATGGCGGCGATGTGCGCAATTTCATCCCGATGCTGGATGGGCGTCGCCTGGCGCGCGAGGTCGGCCATCACCGCTTTGATGGCCTTATCGATGCCTCGTCGAAGTATCATGGCGTTCGCGCCGGCGGCCATGCTCTTCAGCGCCTCGGTCAGCACGGCCTGCGCCAACACGGTCGCGGTGGTTGTTCCGTCACCGGCGCTATCGCCGGTGCGACTCGCCGCCTCCTTGATGAGCTGCGCGCCCACATCCTGAAAGACCTCGTCCAGGTCGATTTCGTTCGCCACGCTTACGCCGTCGTGCGTAATGGTGGGGGCGCTGTACTTCTTGGCCAGCGCCACGTTGCGCCCTTTAGGCCCCAGAGTTGAGCGCACCGCGCGGGCAACGACCTCCACGCCGGCGGATAGTTCCTGGCGGGCATCTTCGGCGAGCACGATCTGTTTAGGCATGGTTTCCTCTCGGGCGCATCGCGCCGGATATCTCAAGGTGGGTTACGGCCGCCAGGGAACGCATTCCGCAGCGGCGCTCGGCTTTCGCCCAATTCTAGGGGTGGACCGCCGCAGGATCAACGCCACTAGCTGCCGAGGTCTTCGGCGGCGAACCCTCGCAGCGCTGGAGTATGGTCCAATGGCCTTGGCCAGTGGTTCAACGGGAGAGGCCGTATGCGTCTCATCATTGCCGGTTGTGAATACAGCGGAACGACCACGCTTGCCAACGCCATTGGCGAATGGGCCGAGCAGACGCTCGGCGGCAGGCCGGGAATTCATGATCATTTCAAGGGCCCACCGGAGAAGGGGCTCACGGCTGAGGAAGAAGCGCAGTTTGAGGCGTTGGGTCCTCGGCCTCACGAGATGTTTCAGCGGTATCAGATCGAATACCACCTGCAACCGGGGTTTTTCGCGTATCCGGACCACGTCTTGGTGGGCATGCATCTCGAGGATGCGGTCTACGCCCCGCTTTACTACGGCTACGGCGGCAAGGGGCAATATGCCGAGCGCACGGAATTCGCGCGCCACACCGAGGAGCGAATTCTCGCCCTTGCGCCGGATGTGATTGAGATCCTCGTGCGGGCCACTCCCGAGGTGATTCGCCGCCGCATGCACGAAGCGCCGCATCACGTCCAGATCGTGCAGGAGGCGGACATCGAGCTTGTGCTGGAGCAGTTTGAGAGCCAGCACGCGGCGTCGCTGATCCGCAACAAGATGGAGATCGACACGTCGGAGACCGACGTGGCCGCATGCGTCGAGCAATTCGTCCGCGTCTTCGACCCGCTCATGACCGATGCCGATCGCGTGCGCGCTCTGGTGACGCGAGCGCGAAAGGCTGGGGAATGGCTCTGACGCGGCGTTGGGCTGCCCGCACGGGTTGGTGACCGGCGCGTCCAAGCGCTGGGCGGCCGGCGCGCTATTCGGCAAGGGGGCCACCGCGGGCGTCGACCAGGATCGCGCCCCGGTGAAAATTCGGGGACGAAGAAAACCCCCGAAAGCGTAAAAAAACTCCCGCCGGCCACGACGGTGCCGGTTGGCCGATCGCTGCCTCGACACGCCGAGCAGTTGCCGGGGCGAAACCGGGCGTTACCAATGTTCAACGCGCTACAGTTACCAGAGTTCAACGCGCTAGACTTCATGAATTCCCCAGGAGGCACGCATCGTGATCTCGATTCTTCGTTCGCGATGGACGATCATCCTGGCCGCAGCCGTTGCGAGCAGCCTGATTCTGGCGGCGTGCGATGGGCCGGGCACGGAATCCGAGACCGTGCCCGACGCCACCGCGACGGTGGAAATCATTCGGGGTACCGCCTCTCCCACCGCGGCTCCGTCCACCGCCACGCCGACCCCGCCGCCGACGTCGGCACCTCTCCCGACTAGTACAACTGCGGCAGCTCCGCCGCCACTGCCAACCCCGGCACCTAGTCCAACGCCCACACCGAGTCCTCCGCCAACACCCGCGCCGACGCCCGAGCCCACTCCGGAGCCCGCGCCCGTGGCCGTTCCGGTACTGGCCCTTGTCATTGCCGATGTGCTGAACGTTCGCGACCAGCCGGGCTCGGGGGTTGGTGAAGTCCAGTACGTGGTTCGCGAAAATGACGAAATCGAGTTCACGGGCGCCGTCGTGGTCTTAGCGGATGGTGCTTGGCGCGAGACGGCCGATGGGAATTGGGTTTCCGAGCAGTGGTTGGGGCGAGGCGCCTTCGCCGATGTCGAGCACGCCGGAGTGGCCGTGGTGATTCCGCCGGACGGTGTCAACGTGCGAGATGTGCCGAACCCCGACGAGAGCACGATCCAGTACGTGGCTGTGGGCAATAGCGAGGTAACGCTCACCGGCGCCCTGCAGGTTGTCGATGGCGTCCTCTGGCGCGAGTTGGACGACGGAAACTGGGTCCAGAGCCGCTATCTGCAAATCGGGCCGGAGGCGGCGCCGGCGTAGCCTGCAAGGTCGGCGGTGCCGGCGGCTAGACTTTGTCCCGGTCGCCGGGAATTTCTTGCCATCACCGACTCCGCCGAACGCGCCGCGAGCGCGGCAGTACGACACCTGCGCCAAGTCGACGGTGTAATGGCACGCCTCATCGATGAATTCGGGCCCTTCACGCCTCGCGCTCCGGGCGATCCCTATGAAGCGATCGTCCGCAGCATCATGTTTCAGCAGCTTGCTGGCGCCGCGGCCAGCGCCATCCTGGGACGGCTGCTTGCGCTCCACGGAACGGATGGGCGCTTCCCGGCGCCAGCGGAGTTGCTTGCCACGACCGACGAGCAGTTCCGCGCCGCCGGCGTGTCGCGGCAGAAGGCTGGGTACTTGCGCGATCTTGCTGAGCATCTCGACGGCGGGTGCCTTGTTCTGACCGACCTGGCGGCCAGGGACGATGCCGAGGTCATCGAGCGGCTGACAGCGGTCCGTGGCGTCGGGGTGTGGACCGCGCAGATGTTTCTCATGTTTCAGCTCGGCCGGCTGGATGTGCTGCCGGTCGGGGACCTGGGTGTCAGGCGGGGCATGCAGGTCGCCTACGATCTTGAGGACGAACCGTCACCAGCCGAGGCGACGGCCATCGGCGAGCCGTGGACCCCGTATCGCAGCGTGGGCGCGTGGTACATGTGGCGCGCCGTGGACACCCAGACGCCCGATTGACTGCCGCTAGGTAAATCGCCCGCGCCCGGTGATGGGCCAGATGTCCACGACTTCGTCGTCCTGCAGCACGTAGAGCGTGTCGTGCAGGTTGAACGTGGTGCAGCCATGCCAGGGGGTAACGCGCACCTGATCGCCGGGCCGCAGGTCGGGAGCGCCGTCGAGCATCTTCACGTGCAGGTGCTCCTCGGCCACGGCCTCGATCTCCAGACCTTCCGGGTCGTCGATGACCGGTACGCCAGTAGGCTCGTACGCAATCGACTTTCGCCCGCCGTCGAGGTGGACGTACCCGGGTTTCGCCCGACTGGTCACGCTGGTGAGAATCCAGAATGCCTGGGTGAAGGCGTGGCCGGCATGCGGCCGGAATCCGGCGTCCATCGTCACGTACGTACCGGCTTGGAGCTCGGTCCAGCCGTTGATCGTGCCGGTGATGTCGAACGTGTTCGTGGCGCCGCCCGTGACCTCGCGCACGGGAATGCCTTCGGCTTCGCAGAGACGGCGTGTCTCGATCACCGGCGCCAATGCGGCGCGGGCGGCCGCATCGCGCTCGGCTTGATCCACGATGCCGACCGTATGGCCCTCGTAGGCCATGAGGCCCGTGAAATCGAGCCCGGGGCGGTCCATGATGCGGCGCGCGAGGGCCAGCGCCGGCTCGTACGGCGGCACGCCGCCGCGGGGTCCGCCGACGTCGATCTCGACCACGACTCCCAGCGTCACGCCGAGGCGTTGGGCCGCCGCCGAGATCTCGTCGACGTTGGCCGCGTCGTCCACTTCCACGGTGACGCGCGCGCGTTCGGCTAGCCGGCACATGCGCTCGATCTTGATCGGGCCGACGACCTGGTTGGCGATGAGGACATCGTCGATGCCGCCATCGACCATGGCTTCGGCTTCGCCGACCTTGGCGCAGGTGAGGCCAACCGCCCCGGCCTCGACCTGAAGTTTCCCGATGGCCGGCGTCTTGTGCGTCTTGGCGTGTGGACGCGTGTGAACCGGACGGAAACGCACGAAATCCTCGAGGGTCTGAATGTTTCGCTTGACCAGGTCCAGGTCGATGATGGCCGCGGGGGTGTCGATCTCGTCGATGGTTCGGGGAGGACGGTCCACGGGGATGTGCCTCGGTTGCTGGCGAACGCAGCGTATCGCGACGCCCGCCTGCGCGTGCGGGATAGGGTCTTTCACAGCCGGGGCGGAACGCTGGAACCGCTCGGCGCTCTGCTTGGTCAGGTCTTCGGTGTACGTCCGACGCTTATGTCGCCGGGCACGCAGCCATAGGAGCGCGCGCCCGAGCACGACGGCGACGGCCCCGAGCAGACCTACGTACGCCACGCCGATTGCCGTCAGGTCGATGATGTAGCGACGGAACTCAGGAACGGTATCTAGGTCGACATAACCCGGGCCCGCAGCGAAGCCGATCGCGACGGGGCTGCCGAGCGCGAGCGCCATGAGGCTCAAGTCAAGGGTGATCCTTCGCCGCAGCGGCATGGCGGGCCGGGCCCGCAAATACGCCGCCCAGAGCTCGATGACGAGTGCCGGCCCTAGGAACCCTGCAAACGCGTGCGGGAGTCCTATGAGGTCGTTCCAAACGGCAGCGGCTGCACCGACAACCAGCGCGACGCCGGGTCGCACACCGGCAACCGCAGCGGCCATGGCCAGGGCGCCCAACAGCACGCCGCCAGCCACTGGCTGCGACGCGAATATGCGGGTTGCTACATAGGCCAGCACGGCAGCGATCCCCGCGACAACCAGCGTTCGCCGCCAAGCGTCGTGGGTCGGCAACGGGATAAGTGCGACTGAGCCGCTCGCGCGGCCGGCCGGCGTCACTCCGCTGTCCAACTCAGGGCTGTGGGAAGTTTTCATCTACGCGGCGCGCGCGTAGGATAAGGACATGGACAGCTCTCAGGCATTGCCACGGTTCCCTCAGGGTCATCGCGATCCCGTGGGAATCTGGCTGTGGGGCGACCCGGCTGAGATACGCGACTACCTTGAGCTCGGGGTCGTCGGGCTCGTCACCAACACCATTGTGCTTGATCAGCTCACGGACTCCTATGGTCCCATGATCCGCGTGATCGAGCGTTACTTGAATCTGCCGCACAACGGGCCGCTCGTGGTGGAGGTCGACGGCGATACCACCGAGGAACTCGAGCGCGTCGCGCGCGTGTTCACGGCGATGTCGCCGCGGGTCGTGCTGAAGATCCCCTGCACGATGAAAGGGCTGCGCGCGGTGGTTCACCTGAAGGCCGAGGGCCACCGGAGTATGGTCACGACCACCTTTTCCGTCAGCCAGGCGGTGGCTGCCGCGGCGGCGGGTGCGGCATACGTCGCCCCGTTCACCGGGCCGCAGATCGACGCTGGGGCCGATGCCGGCAAGATCATTGGCGATATCGTGCGCGTGATCGGTCGCAGCGAGAACTCTCCCTATCTCGCGGCGGGAATTGTGCGGACAACCATCGCCGCCGACACCGCGATCCGCGCCGGCTGCGACGGCATCGTGATATCCCCGACCACGTTTGAGGAAATGCTGCTGCATCCGGGCACGGCGGAGTGGAACGCGACCTTCCGCCGCCATTGGGACCAGATGGAGGCGAAAGGCGCGCTGGAAGGCGCCGTAGACGCGCCCGCGCCGACCGAACCACTCGTGGGGACGCCCGCCCGCTAGCTTTCCTCCACGTCCCAATCCAGTAGCACGCCCAGCGTCTGGTCCGTGTGGTCGTGCAGCAGATGGAACGCCTCGGGCGCCCGCGTATACGGGAAGTGATGCGTTGTCATGCGTTCGGCGTCGATCGCGCCCGACTCGAGCAGCGCCAGCGCACGCCGGGCCGATCCGGCGTGCCATTGGCCGCCGAAATAGCCGCCCAAGATCCGCCGGCCCTGGATGGTATCGGAGCTGAGCGGCAGGTTTTGATGCTCGTACTTGCCGATCAGATGCAGCGTGCCGCCGCCGGTGAGCATCTGCATGCCCTGCTCGAAGGCCCGCGGGCCGGCCGGTCCGCCCACGGCGTAGACGACCAGTTCGGCGCCAACCCCGTTTGTGAGCCGTCTCACCGCCGCCACCGGATTTTCCTCAGCCGCGTTGATGACGTCGTCGGCGCCTAGCGCGGCGGCGAGTTCGCAGCGCAACGGCGCCGCGTCAACCGCGACGAGCCGTCCGGCATCAATCGCGCGCATAGCCTGGAGCATCAGGCTGCCGACCAAGCCTTGCCCCATCACGACGATGACGTTGTCGCGTTCGAATGGCGCAATATCCACCCAGCGAACCGCCGATGCTCCCAGCATCCAGTAGGGCGCCTGGTCCCAGGTGACGCCGGGCGTGAGCGGAAATATCTCGGGTATCTTTCCCTGCTGTTCGGGGAGCGCGGCGCCCAAAACGTATTGCGCGTGCGGCGCGACCGCGCCCACGCGGTCACCGATGGCGAGATGCTCCACGCCCTCGCCCAGCGCATCCACCGTGCCCGCCATGGAATAGCCCATCATCTGCGGGTCGATGGCCTCTTCCATGACGTAGCGCCGCCCAATCTCCGAGCCGCGGCTGATGAGGCTGCGCACGGCCTTGACGCGGACTTCGCCGTAACCCGGCTCTGGAATCGGGGCGTCCTCCAGCATCACGTTGCCCCGTCCCTCGGGCTTTGCCATTCGCTTCATGTCGCCTCCCGTGCTCGCGGCCTGCGCGGAGCCTTGACTATGTGTCGTCGAGCGTCCAGTCGAAGATTACCCCCAGCGTCTCGCCGGCGCGGTTATAGAGCAGGTCGAAGGCCGCGGGCGCGTCGCTGAATGCAAAGCGGTGCGTCGTCATCAACTCAGTGTTGATCGCGCCCATTGCCAGCAGATCCATGCCCCGCTTGGCTTCGGCCATGCCCTTGGAACGGGTGAAGTAGCCCTCGAACATGCGCTTGCCGGCGAACTTGTGGCTCCAGAAGGGGAGCGGCGCATCCTCATAGCGACCGACCAGGTGAAGCAGCCCGCCGCGCGCGAGCATGTCCAGGCTTTGATCGAACGCCTTGGGACCGGCCGGGCCGCCGACGGCGTACACCACGATCTCCGCCCCCACGCCGCTGGTGAGCTTGTGGACGGCCTTCACGGGGTCTTCGCGGCTGGCATCGATCACGACGTCGGCGCCGAGCTTGTGCGCCAGCTCGCACCGCAGGTCCAGCGCGTCGACCGCCACCACGCGGCGAATGCCGTTGGCCTTGTGCACTTGCAGCAGCAGGCTGCCGACGAGGCCCTGGCCCACGATGACGATGGTGTCGGTTGGCTCGGGCGTCTCGCCGACCGCCCAGGTGACGCAGCCGCTGACGAGCGGCCAGTAGGGCGCGGCGTCAAAGTCCACCGCCGGATCGATCGGATACACGAGCGGCCGGTCGTCGGGGGAGCTGATGGTCGCGTCCCGCACCACGTAGTCGGCGTGCGGCGCTGAAACCACGACCCGATCGCCGATGTCTAGGTGGGTGACGGACTCGCCAACCGCATCCACGATGCCCGACATCGAGTAGCCCATCATCTGGGGATCGATGGCTTCCTCGCGGGTGTAGCGCCGGCCAATCTCCGACCCGCGGCTGATCAAGCTGCGCACGGCCTTGACTCGCACCTCGGCCGGGCCGGGTTCGGGCACCGGCACGTCTTCAAGCACCAGGTTGTAGCGACCGGCCGGTTTCGTCAGGCGCCTCATGCGTCGGCTCCACGCGGCGCGGCTCTACGCCAGCGCAGCGATCCCATCATGCCAGTGGGCGCGTGGTGAGGCGAGAGAGGGCGGCACGCGGGGAACTCTCCGGTGTGCTGCTGTCATGCCGGCCTTGCGCCGGCATCCAGGTCCGGGCTGCCGGTTCTTCATCCGGGGCGCCTGAGGTCGAGCGTCTTAGATTCCTCACGTCGTTGCGGAATGACACCTGGAGAGGCCGCTACTCCGCCAGCCCGCCGCGCCGCAGGTCCATCGCCAGCGAGCGGAAGTTTCGCACGCGGTGAATCGTGCACAGGTCGGCGTCGTGTTGGTTCTCGGCATCCCGGCTGGTGCGGGACAGGATCACGAGGTCGTCCCCGTCGATGGCTGCGCTGGGATACATGAAGCTGCGGTGGACGCTGTCCGGCCAGCGCGCCACGCAGCCCGCGGGGAACCAGTTGAGGCAGTCGATGCCGTAGTGCAGGAAGAGCCAGCGCCGCTCGTTGCCCGGCCCGCCCGTGTACTTGGTCTCCCGCATGCGGTCGCCCCACCCGACGAGGTCCTGTGAGTTGGTGACCAGGTTGCTCAGCATCCAGAACATGCGGTGCGCCTGGTCGTTGACGATGAAAAACTTGCACTGTCCGCCTGGCCAGGACGTGAACTGGGTGAAGCGCAGCTCGTTGGCATCTTCGTCATAGTCGAGCACGGCCGCGATGTTTGCCGTGGCGTTCTCGTCGATGATCGACCGGACGAACACGCGGATCTCGCCGCCGACCTCAACCGTGTTGGGCTCCAGCCACACGAACGGCGACGGCCAGCCGCCGTGGATCTGCGGCCGGTCGTCAACGCGGAATAGCCCCCGCGTCAGGGCCGCCGGCACCTCCGGCGGCGGAACGACGTTGGAAATCGACCAGGCGTCGGGGTCGAGCGCCGACCTGGCGCGGTCCCACCGCACCATCACCTTGCCCTTGTAGTCGACGCCGGCCGAGTCATGGTCCATCGCCCAATAGAGCGCGTCGGGCCGGATGACCTGCGCCGTCGAGATGTTCCAGAGCGGCCCTTCGATGACGGTTCGCGGCTTGGTCCAGGTCTCGCCGCGGTCGTCGCTGGTCACGATCTGGAAGTCGCGGTGCGTTCGCTCCTGCACGAACATCAGCAGCTGGCCGTCGACGACGAAGGGCCGTCCTTCCTCATAGGGCAGCGTCGGCAGGTCGTTCCAGGTCTTGCCGCCATCGGTGCTGCGCACGATCCGCAGCGACCGCCCCACGTCCGTACCCCTCCGGCCCCACTGCGGCGCCGCGACGATCAGCGTGCCGTCGTCGAGCCGGGCCAGGTTCGGATCGTGGAAGAAATAGAGCTTGGGATCGGGGACGCGCGCCGCAATCACGAAGTCCTGGGCGAGTGGGGTTACGTTCGGGTTGGGCATTGAGGGCTCTCAGCTGCTAGATGTCAGATTTCAGCAGTCAGGTGCCGGTCGGTGTACGCGGCTCGTCCGGCTACTCGGCGCAGGTTCGGCCCATTGTGCAGAGGCGGCGTCGTCTCGGCTGAAAGTATGCGCGAATAGGGCGCCTTGAACCGGCGTTCGAGCGATCCTGCCCCCTGCTCGCCGGCAGAGATCACCATCGGAACGACGGCGCGCGGCGATGGGCGGCAAGCGTTCGCCATCCTCCGGTGGCAAGGAGGATCCACGCACTCCACCCTCCGATGGGCGAATCCTTGAAATAGTCAGGGCCAGTAACCTGGCTGGTTGCGGCGTCTGCACGGCGAGGCAAGTGAGTGATGGCCGGACGGAAGGTCCATTCGGGTGGCCAGGAGATTCTTTCGTTCTACGAGAGGATTGACGAGGTCGACCGACTCGCGAAAGCCGGTGGGCAGCTTGAGTTCGCCCGGATGCAGGAGCTAATTCGGCGGTTCCTGCCTTCACCGCCAGGAGTCGTGCTCGATGTCGGAGGCGGCCCAGGCAGGTATTCGTGCTGGCTGGCCGAGCAGGGCTATGACGTCCACCTCGTTGACCCTGTCGAGAAGCACGTGAAGCAGGCGCGGCAGGCTTCCAGGTCGCAGCCCGATCACCCGTTGGCAAGCGCGACCCAGGGCGACGCGCGCTCGCTCGATCACGCTGACGGCAGTGCGGACGCGGTGCTGCTCATGGGGCCTCTCTACCACCTCACGGACCGAAACGACCGGCTGTCAGCGCTGCGTGAGGCGCGCCGAGTGCTGAAGCCAGGCGGGTTGGTGGTCGCCAAGGCAATCAATCGATTCGCATCACTACTCTCCGGTCTGTTCAAGAGCTACATCGATGATCCGAACTTCATTCCCATCGTGCATCGCGATCTTGAGGAGGGGCAGCATCGTGGTCAGTCAGATGCTCCCAAATACTTCACCACGGCGTTCTTTCACCGGCCGGAAGAGCTTGAGGCCGAGGTCCTCGAGGTGGGATTCGACCAACTGGGGCTTTACGCGGTGCAAGGGCCAGGACTGATCGCGACCGACCTCGAAGGACGCATGTCGGATCCCGCGAAGCGAGCGCAGCTGCTCGACCTGATTCGCGCTGTCGAGCAGGAGCCGACGTTGCTCGGCGTGTCCACGCACCTCGTAGTTGCGGCGACCAAATGACTGCGGACCGCGACGGGCAGTGACCTCACGCAAGCCGTCAAGTATTGACGCGTCGGCGGCGTAGCGGACCGTCGTGCCTTAGGCAATGTTGGCGCGTCCGCCGGTGATGTCGAAGTTGGCGCCGGTGCCAATTGATGCTGTCGGCTTGCCGGTTGCCTCGCAATGACGACTCCCGAAGCTCGCAAGACCCAGGGCGTCGGCCATGGCAGCCTCGGACCTTCCCACGCCGGGGCAGCGACTGACGCACGGCCATCAGGCAGAATGGCCGCCGCCGGGAGCACAGATGGCGGAGGAGGCTGGCAATGACCGAAGTCGACGACTACGAGTTTGAAGGGGTCGAGCGCGAAGTGGGCCGCATCCGGGACCGCAACGCCGAGTTCTGGGACGGTCGGATGGGCGACGGCAATCGCTGGCACTGGGAGCTGATCGCGCCCAACCAGGAACGGCTCCTCGACCTTCGTGAGGGCGAGGTAGTGCTGGACGTGGCCTGCGGCAATGGGAACTTCGCCCGGCGCATGTCCGAGCTTGGAGTTGACGTGGTCGGCTTCGATCTCTCGGAAGGGATGATTGGGAAGGCCCGTGCGCGCGGTTCCCACGGCCCCGGGCGGATCGAGTACCGCGTCATCGACGCGTCGGACGAAGATGCGATTCGGTCACTGGGTCCAGTCCGGTTCGACGCGGCGGTTTGCACGATGGCCATGATGGACATGCCCAGAATCTCTCCGCTGCTTTCGGCCCTCGGCCATGTGCTGAAGCCCGGCGGCCGGTTCGTATTCTCGGTGCTTCACCCGTGCTTCAACTCGACGTCTACCCGGTTCTTGCTGGAGGAGTCGGAACGCGGCGGCATGGTGCGACGGGACTACTCGGTCAGGATCAGCGAGTACCTCGAGCCGACGCAACGCAAGGGGGTGGCAATGGTTGGCCAGCCGGAGCCTCAGTACTACTTCCACCGGCCGATCAGCGCCCTGCTCGGCGCGTGCTTCGACGCTGGGTTTGTACTGGACGGGATTGTGGAGCCAACGTTTCGGAAGCCGGACGCCGATGAGGGGCGGGCCAACCCAATTTCGTGGAGGAACCAGACCGCGATCCCGCCCGTCCTGGTTGTTCGCCTGCGGCTTGCCGCGCCGTAGGGACTCTTTCGAGGCTCGGGCGAGCTGTTTGACTCAATCAGGCGATGTTGGCGCGGCCGCCGGTGATATCGAAGTTGGCGCCGGTGCTGAAGGCGCAGGCGGGGGAGGCCAGGAAGGCCACCAGGGCGGCGATTTCCTCGGGTTTGGCGGCGCGGCCCATGGGAATCTTGGCCAGGAGCGGGGCGCGCATCTTGGGGTCGGAGGCCAGCGCGTTTTCCGTGTCGACGGCGGCCGGCGAGACGGCGTTCACCAGCACGCCCTGGTCGGCGAGCTCCATGGCGAGGGCTCGGGTGAATCCCAGGATGCCGGCCTTGGAGGCGGGATAGGCGGCGACATTCACATTGCCGTCCTTCGCCGAGATCGAGGCGATGTTGACTACCCGACCGTAGCCCCGCTCGCGCATGTGCGGCACGACGGCGCGGCACATGCGGAATGTCCCCGTCAGATTCAGGTCGAGCACCCGCTGCCAGTTGGCGTCCGTGGTCTCCCAGACGGGGGAGGAATAGCCGGAAATGCCGGCGTTGTTCACGAGGATGTCCATGCGGCCCCAGTGCTCTGCCGCCTGAGCGACGCCGGCGCGCACCGACGCATCGTCGGTGACGTCGAGGCGTAGACCCAGGCACGCCGGGCCGGTCACGCTCAGGCTGTCGGCGACGGCGCGGGCGCCCTCGCCATCGACGTCGGTGACGGTGACGTTCGCTCCGGCGGCGTGCAACGCGCGCGCCACCGCCCGACCGATACCCGCCGCGGCTCCGGTGACGATGGCGTGCTGGCCGTCGAGGTTGGCGGTGAGCGGCGGCGGTTCGGTCAGAACTTGCCTCAGTCCACCTTGAGCGGCCGGCGGAGCTTGACGGGCACGTCGATGATCGACGGTCGATCGAGCTCCAGTGCGCGGCGCAGGGTGTCGCCCAGCTCGTCGGGGTTAGCCCGCATGCCCACGGCGCCGAACGCCTCCGCGTAGCGCACGAAGTCAGGGTTCACCAGGTCGACCTCGTAGGCGTTGTCGTAGTCGCGCACGAAGTCTTCCTTGATGGCGCCGTACGCGTCGTCGTTGAAGATGACCATGGGGACGTTGATTCCCAGCTGCACGGCCGTGGCCAGCTCCTGTCCGGTGAACAGGAAGCCGCCGTCGCCGCCGATGGCCACGACGGGTCGCTCGGGCGCGGCGAGCTTGGCGCCCAGTCCCACGGGATAGGCATAGCCCAACGTGCCGAACTGGAGTCCGTAGAGGAATGTGCGCGGCTCGTAGATGGGGAAGTGCTCGCGCGCCCAGTAGCCCCACAGGTGCGGATCGCAGGCGACGATGGTCTCGCGCGGCAGGGCCTCGCGCACCGTTTGCATAAGGCTCCACTCCAGGGGCGCTCGTTGCGCCAGGTCCCGGCGCACGTCCGCGCGGGCGGTGCGGGCCGTGTCCACCCAGTCGTCGCGGTCCACGTCCCCGCCGTCGAGCGCGGCGGTGAGCGCGGCCAGCGCCAGCTTGGCGTCGGCGTGGATGCCGATCTCAGCCGGGTAGTTCTTCCCGGGCTGCGTGGGGTCGATGTCGATGTGAATCAGGCGCTCGGGGATCGGCAGGGTCCACTTGGCGGTGATCAGGTGCGGAAAAACCGCGCCCACGGCGAGCATGGCGTCGCAGCGTTCCATCAGACGCGTGACCGGACCGTGGGTGGAGATGTTGGTTAACGCCAGCGGATGATCGTCGGGAATCGAGCCTTTGCCGCTGCACGTCGTCAGTACCGGGGCGTCGAGGAGCTCGGCTACCTGCTGCAGCTCGTCCCACGCGCCAGAGTTGATGACGCCGCCGCCGGCCCAGATCAGCGGTCGCTCGGCGTCGCGCAGGAGAGAGGCCGCCCGCTCAATGTCCCCCGCATCGCCACCGGGACGTGCGCAGGACTCGCGCGCGAGAATCTCGACGGGCCCTTCGCCTTGAAAGACGTCGAGCGGAATCTCCACCACCGTCGGCCGCGGGCGGTTGACTTCCATGCGGCGCATTGCCTCGTGGATGGCGCCGGGGATCTCCCCGGGAGACATGGCCTGCCGACCCCACTGCGACAAGCGGCTGAACACGCCGAACTGATCCTTGCTCTCGTGGACCAGCCCCTTGTCCTGGTAGAGAAACGGCGAGAGGTCCTCCGCCATGATGTTGAGCAGGGGGACGCCGTCGCCGTAGGCCTCACCCATGGGCGTGGCCACGTTGAGCGCGCCCGGTCCGGCGGTGCTTAGCAGGCAGGCGGGCTTGCCCGTTACTCGCGCCGCGCCGATGGCCATGTACCCGGCGCCCTGCTCGTGGCGCACCAGAACGTGGCGGATGCTGTCCTGCTGCATCAGACGGCCATAGAGATGCTCGGAGTGGTAGCCCGGTATCCCGAACACGAGGTCGATGCCCTCAGCGATCAGGCTTTGCACAACGGCGTCGGATCCGGTCATCACGGGCACACGGCACCTCCAGCGCGATTGGGGCTAGGCGGATGGTAACGGGCGGCGGCGCCGCGATGGAACCGCGACCCTAGGCCGTACGGCTTCGGACTCGGGTGAGAATGCTGCGGATGAGCGTGTGCAGAGATCTGAGCTCATCGACTCGCAGCAGGACCAGCGCCGCGCCATAGACCGCGACCGCGCCGCCGCCGGCCAGCAGCAGGGTGAACCAGCCGGGGCGTCCGTCCGGCTCGAGGCTCGCAACCATCTCGCCCAACCCCAGCGCGATCAGCGCCATCACGCCGCCGGCCAGCGCCACCTTGATTGCAAAGACCCAGCTACCACGCTGGATCGAGCCCCGCATGAGCCACCAGAGCCCGATCCCCAGAACCAGTCCGTGAAAGCTGTTCTGGACCGTGTTGGCGGTAACGAGGCCGAGCATGCCGAGCGGCTCGACCAGCGACAGGGCGGTGGCGAGATATACGCCGCCGCCGAGGATGCCCACGACGACCGGCGTGATCGTGTTCCGCATGGCGTAGAACGCCACGATGAAGAGTTGATCCAGCGCCGTGAGCGGAAGCTGGATGGCGTAGATCAGCAACGCGGGTCCGGTGGCACTCGTACCGGCGGCGTCGAACAGGCCGCGCTCGTACACCACGCGGATGATGGGCGTGCTGAGAACGGTCATGAGGACCGTGATCGGGATGATGAGGATGGCCGAAAGCTTGGCGGCCATGGCCAGCAGACTGCGGAACTCCATCGCCGATGCCAGGCCGCGAATCGACTCGGGGGCGGTGCGTGCAAGGGTCGGCAGATAGGCCAGCGAGAGCGCCGTTGCCACCAGGCCGATCGGGAACTGTTGCAGCCGCGTGGCAAAGCGCATGGTTGCCAGGCTGCCTTCGCCGGTGCGCGAAGCCAGATTGGCATCGACGATTACGAGGACTTGCGCTACCACGAGGCCGGCGGCCACCGGGGCGTAGAGCCGCAGGATTTGATGGAACTGCGAATCGCTGAACCAGGCCGGCGGCGAGAGGCTAGCGCGGTCGCGCACGAGCGCGGGAAGCTGGACCACGAGGTGCATGCCTGCACCGGCCAGATAGCCCAGCGCCACACCGGGCGGTCCGACCACGGGCGTGAGCGCCAGCGCGAACACGATGAGCGTGCCGTTGAGCGAGGCGGTGCTGAAGGCGGGGAAGGCGTAGCGGTCACGGGCGTACAACCGCGCCGTCGTGACGGCTGAAATCCCGAGGAACAACAACGACGGCAGCGTGATCCGGGTCAGCGTCACGGCCAGCTCGCGCGTCTCCGGGGGCAGCCCGATGGCGGCCAGATCCACCAGCGGCTCGGCCAGCAGCACGAGGATCGCCGTGGCCACGCCGGCGATGGCAATCACCGTGGCGATAACTGTCGAGAACGTGCGCCGCAGGGCCTGATCGTTGCCGGCAAGCTGGCTGAATACCGGGATAAGGGCGCCGGAGACCGCGCCGCCGACCACCAGCTCGTGCATGAATTGCGGGATGCGGGTGGCAATCTCGAGCGCGTCCACCGTGCCGCCCACACCGAATAGGGCGGCGATGACGGGCTCGCGCACAAGTCCCAGCAGCCGGCTCAATATGTTCCCGCCGGCGATGAGGAGGGCGGCAGTGGCAATCCGCCGTCCGGTGGCCTCGGTCACGGCTCGCGGCGCAGACGCTCGATCATGTCGCTGGTGGAGCGCCCGCCCAGCAGCGGGACGAAGGCTACGCGTACCCCGAGGGCGTCTAGCGTGGCCGCCTCGGGCAACTCACGGCCGCCGGTGGTCGGGTTATAGTCGGCGCCCTTGACATAAACACCAGGTCGCACGCGCCGAATCAGCGCATCCGCCGTCAGCTCCTCAAGGACGGTGGTCGCGTCCACCCAGCGGATGGCGCCGACGAGCGCCAGCCGGTCGGCGAGCGGCGCCATGGGCCGCCCGGGACCCTTGAGCGCCCGCACACCCGCGTCGTCGTTCACGCCAACGGCCAAGAGATCGCCTTGGGCGGCAGCGGCACGGAGGACGGCGGCGTGCCCGGCGTGCAGCACGTCGAAGCAGCCGTTGGTGAGCACGATGGTCCGGCCTTGGGCGCGGGCGGCGTCGAGGACGCGGTCGAAGTTGTCTGGGGTTGGCGGCGCCTCGTTAGTCATTGGCCGCGTCCGCTTCGGCCAGAATGTCCTCCGCCGATGCCACGGCCGCGCCAAGCTGGCGGATGACGATTCGCGCGGCGAGGTCGCCGAGCAAGGCAGCTTCGAGAATCGAGCCGCCGCCCAGCAGCCCCGCCGTCACGGCCGCCGCCACGGTGTCGCCGGCACCGGTCGGGTCGGCGAAATGGGCCTGCGGTGCGGCGGGAATGATCACGGGCACGGCATTTTCGGCGGCCACCGCCATGCCGGCGGCGCCCAGGGTGATGACAACTCCCTGGGCTTCCAGCTGCTCGCGCAACTCGGCCGCGCCCGAGCGCGCCAGTTCCGGCGACGCGAGCGCATGCCCGAGCTCGGCCTCGGCCTCCGGCTGATTTGGCGTGACGACCGCGGCGCCGCGAAACCGCGCCAGGCGTCCATGGGCGTCAACGGCGATGATCAGCCCATGCTTCCGTGCCAGGGGCAGGGCGGCGGCGAGAACGTCCGACCCGACGACGCCGTTCTGGTAGTCGGAGATGAGCAGGGCGTCCGCCTTGGGAATGGCTCGCTCGAGATAGGTGATCAACTCGGCTGCCACCGGGCCGTCCAGGTCGCGGCGGTCCACGGTGTCCACGCGCGCCACCATTTGTTGCGGCCGCTGGCGGTCGCCGCCGGCCCAAATGCGCTGTTTGATCGACGTGGCGCGCGAGGAATCGGCAACGAGGCCGGCCGTGCCAATGCCGCGCTCCGCAAGCTGCTCGCGCAGGGTCTGGGCAGCGTTGTCGCGACCGACGACGCCGCAGACGCTCACCGCGCAGTCAAGGGCGCGGAGGTTCGCCGCGACGTTCGTAGCGCAACCCGGCACCGCGTAGCGCGACTCTGGCTCGATGATCAGCACCGGGGCCTCGCGGGCGACCGCTTGCGCGCGGCCCACGACATGCTCGTCGAGGACCATGTCGCCCAGCACGACGACGCGGAGGCCGCGCGCACCGTCCAAGACGGCCCGTACGCGGCTGGCGTCGAGCGCCGGAGTCTCGGGTCGCTGAGCCGCCTGGTCGCTCATCTGGCATCGGAAGTATTGACGGCTGCGAGGTGCACCGTGCTGCGTTGAGCGGCGGCCGGCGAATCTCGCCTATGGGGGGCGTCCGAGCCGTTGCTATGATTCATGCGGCGGCGTTGGCGGCCAAGGGGTCGTTCGCGCAATCTTAGGAGGAATGTGAACAAGGCGAAGAAGGTTGCCCTGCGGAAGCGGCGAAAGACCGTCAAGCGTGACCGTCTGCGGCGTAGGGCCGAGCGCGAGGCGGCCGCAGGGCCGCGACGCTCGCAGCGCGCCGGCCGCAGCGCAGGCTAGGTCCCCGACCCGCACATTTCCGCAGCCTCCTTAGGGAGCATTGAGTACGTTTCGCGACTATTGCACTGATCGAACACGTCTGCGCAACGGCGCCCATGTGCTTGTCACCCCGGTTCCGCACGTGCGTTCCGTCTCCATCATTGCGGCCACGCGCATCGGTTCGGGGTTCGAGTCGCCGTCGGAGCAGGGAATCTCGCACTTCGTCGAGCACATGCTCTTCAAGGGCACCGTGCGACGCCCCTCGTATACCGAGATTGCGGCCTCCATCGAGCGTCTCGGCGGCATGATCAATGCCCTGACGGAGCCCGAGATGACGGTGCTCTGGGCAAAGGTTGCAGCGCCACATTGGCGGAGCGCCCTGGATGTGATGACCGACATGATGGGTCATTCGCTGTTCGACGCCAGCGAGATCGAGAAGGAACGACGGGTCATTCAGGACGAGATCGGGATGATGTCCGACGTGCCGGAAGAAGCCGTGCGGCGATCGATCCGGTTGCGCTTGTGGCCGGGGCACGGCCTGGGGCGCGAGGTGGCGGGAACGCCCGCCAATCTCGAGACCTTCACGGCCGACCAGATGCGCGCGCACGCGCGCCGGATGTTCGCGGGCGCCAACCTGGTGGTCAGCATGGCCGGTGATATTGATCCCGGGGACGGCGCCGCGGCCGTCCGGGCTCGCATGGGGGACCGTCCGGCGGGACGCGAGGCGGTCTGGCCGTCCTTCGTGCCGGAAGGGCCGCCGTCGCCGCGCGTGGTGGTTGATTCGCGCGATGCCGATCACGTGTACTTCTCCGTGGCCGGGCGCGCCGTCTCACGCGCCGACCCCCAGCGATATGACGTGGACGTGCTCACCGCGGCCTTGGGCGAGGGCATGGGCTCGCGACTCTTCGAGGAGCTGCGTGAACGGCGCGGCATCGTCTACGAGGTGCTGGCGTCGATCACGGCTACGCGGGATTCCGGCGCGATGGTGATCGAGGCCGCAACCGATCCGGATACCCTCGAAGAGGCGATGCGGGCCGTGCTCGATGAGCTAGTCGCCGTGCGCGAGGACGGCATCACCGAAGAGCAGCTCGAGCGCGCCCGCGAGGTCATAAAGGGTGAGGTCCTGCTCTCGATGGAAGACACGTACGCCGTGGCCGGCTGGGCGCTGCGCGAGCAGCTGCTCGAGACCGAACCGCTCACGCCCGACGGTGCAATGGCCAAGTATGACGCGGTCACCCGGCAGAGTGTCGTCGAGGCGGCACGCCGCCTCTTCAGCGACGACTGGCCCATTGTGGCCGTTTCTGGGCCCGTCGACGACGACGCCGCTGTCCCCGACAGCTTCGACGGCGTCGCCGCGCAGGACTCCTGATCCGCGTGCGACCGAGCGAGGTCATTGACCACGCGCAGCAAGCGTTCCGGGACGGGTCGGCGGACCAAGCTCTCGAGCTTGCCGAGCACGTCATCGCGCGCTATCCGCGTCACGCGCCCGCCCGCCTGATCCGTGCCCTGACAGCTGAAGTGCGCGGTGAGTTGGATCGTGCCCTTGAAGACTTGCGCTTCGTGTCGTCGGCGGAGCCGCTGAACGCCCAAGCCGCCGCGGCGTTAGCGAGGATATTCAAACAGCGTGATGACGACGCACGGGCGCAGGATGAAGCGCGCCGCGTGGTGGAGCTCGTGCCTGACGTCTCGGACAACGAGTCGCTCGAAGCCGCGCTGGACATTCTTGGCGTGGACGCCGATGCGCTGCCCATCACACCGGGCGTTTTCGCGCGCATCCACTTGCGCAGTGGATGGCCGGGAACCGCGGAGCGGTATGCCCGCCGGGCGCTCGATGATGAGCCCGACCGCATCGACATTCGGCTCACCCTTGCCGAGGCGCTATGGCAGCTGAACCGGCTGTCCCAGTGTCAAGAGCAGTGCACGATCATCTTCGACCGCGCAAACGACTGCGTGCGCGCGGCCGTGATGCTGGCGCATGTGCTGGCCGAGCGCGGGCGCATGGCAGAGGGCCAGGATTTACTGGGTCGCGCGGGCGAGATCGATCCCGAGTATTTGGAAGCGCGGCAGATGCTGGCGCGACTCGAGCTTCACCGGCTCGTCCTACCGGACGTACCGCAAATTGATGTTCCGGCAGCCCTTCGTTCTGCCGAGGCCCCGCAGGAGGTCGCACCCGCGCCGGCAGCGAGTCCGGTGGAGGAGGCCCCGGCAAGCGCGCAGCCGTCGCCAGAGGCCCAGCCCGCCGTAGCCGATGAGGAGTCGATGGCAGAGCCCGCGGCAGAGCCCTCGGGGGCGGCTTTTACCCAACTGGACTGGGCCCGCGAGCTCATCAGGCAGGCAAACTGGGCCGAGGCGGAGCGTGTCCTGCGCGAGATCGCGGACAACGAGAGGCTGCCGCCGGCCGGCGTCGACGCGCTTCTGGAAGAGGCGGCGGCGCAGCCGATGCTCGCCGCCACAAGCTGGCAGCTGCTTGGTGACTTCCGCATGCGCACGCGCCGCCCGCAGGCCGCGGCGGAAGCGTATCTGCGCGCTGCCGATTCCCCGCAGGCGACGAATGGCTGACCCGCGGGCCTTGCTGGCCGATCTCCGGGCCCTCGATGGAGTCGAAGGTGCCGTGGTCTGGCGCGTCGGGGACGCTCCAGTGGGCGACCTCGCGAAAGTCGTGAGTCCGGTTGCGCCCGGGCTGCTGGCGTCGGGCATAGGCACGATGGAGCAGGTGGTGCAGACCGTGGGGTTGGGCCAGGTCGAAGAGCTGTGGTTTCTTACCGGGGCGCACCAGGGTCTGGCCGTGCGCCTGGGAGACTGGCAGGCCATCATTGTGACGACGTTGGAGGCTGACATTGATGGCCTGCGCAACGCGGTGACTGAGCGGCTCGAGCGCCAGCCATGATTCGCCGCTGGCGATAGGAGGACGACGCACGTGGAACGCACGCTGGTCCTGTTGAAGCCCGATGCCCTGCAACGGGCGATTGGGATGGAGCTGATGGCGAGGTTCGAGCGCCGCGGCCTCCGGTTTGCGGGGCTGAAGCTCGTGCAAATCGATGGGTCGTTGGCCCGCCGGCACTATGCCGAGCACGAGGGCAAGTTTTTCTTTGACGGCTTGGTGCAACACCTCACGAGTGGTCCCGTTGTCGCCGCCGTCCTGGAAGGCCCCGAGGCCATTCAGGTCGTGCGGACGATCGTGGGGGCCACCAGGCCGCACGAGGCCGCTCCGGGGACGATCCGCGGCGACTACGCCCTGGAGGGGCTGCGAAACCTGATCCATGCCTCGGACGGACCCGACACGGCGCGGGAGGAGATCGAGCTCCACTTCGACGCGCATGAGCTTGTGGACTATGCGCGCGGGCTCGACGCCTGGATTCTCGAGGACAGCGGCACGTGAAGATCCACGAGTCTGACGCCCGGCGCATTTTCGCGGACCACGGGCTCCGCGTCCCGCCAAGCACGGTGGCGACGACGCCCGATGAGGCGGCGGCCGCGGCCGCCGCGTTTGGCGGGCTGGTCGTCGTCAAGGCGCTGGTGCTGGCAGGTGGACGCGGCAAGGCCGGCGGCGTGAAGCTGGCCGACGGCGCCGACGCCGCGCGAGACGCAGCGCAGGCGATTCTGAGGCTCGAGATTCGAGGCGAGCGGGTGCGGCGGGTGCTGGTGGCGCCGGCGCTGGACATCGCGCGTGAAATCTATCTCGGGGTGACGATTGACCGTGAGCGGCAGTCCGCAGTGGTGATGGCGAGCGCGGCCGGCGGCATGGATATCGAAGAGGTCGCGGCCGCCACGCCCGAGGCCATCCATCGCATCGAATTCGATATCGCTCGCGGCGTTGACGCCTGGCAGGCGCGTGCCACGGGATTTGCACTCGGACTTGCCGGGCGGCAAGTGGTGGATTTCGTGGGGATGGTCGATGGGCTGGTGCGTGTCGTCGTCGACTGCGACGCATCGTTGGCCGAAGTCAATCCGCTTGTCGTCGACCCGGAGGGCCAGCTCTGGGCTATCGATGCCAAGCTGAACATCGACGACAACGCGCTGGCGCGGCGCCCCGAATTAGAGAAGTTGCGAGACGCCGACGCCGAGGAGCCGGCCGAGGCGCGCGCGCGGGAGGCTGGGATCAGCTACATCAAGCTCACGGGTGGTATTGGGTGCATGGTCAATGGCGCCGGACTGGCGATGGCCACGATGGACGTGGTCAAGCACTACGGCGGCGAGCCGGCGAACTTTCTCGACGTTGGCGGAGGTGCCGGCGCGGAGCGGGTGGCCGCGGCGCTGGCCATCATTTTGGACGATCCCAATGTCCGGGCGGTCTTCGTGAATATCTTTGGCGGGATCACCCGGGCTGACGACGTGGCCAAAGGGGTGCTCGAAGCGCGCGCCGGCATGCCCCGCGCCGTTCCGTTGGTCGTCCGCCTGATGGGCACGAACGAGGCCGAAGGACTGAGGCTCCTGGGCGATGCCGGCGTAAAGGCCGAGCGCTCCATGGACGCGGCGGCCCGCCTGGTCGTGGAGGCCGCGCGATGAGCATTCTGCTTGATGCCTCGGCGCGAGTGGTGGTGCAGGGGATCACCGGGCGCCAAGGCGCCTTCCACGCGCAGCGCATGGCGGAGGCCGGCACCACGGTCGCCGCCGGCGTCACCCCCGGTCGCGCGGGGGCCGTGGTCGACGGCTTGGCCGGCGTGCCGGTTTTCAACACGATGGCCGATGCCGTGCACGCCACCGACGCGAATGTGGCCTGCATCTTTGTGCCGCCGCCGTTCGCCGCGGACGCGATCCTGGAAGACATCGCGGCTGGCCTGGAGCTGATCGTCTGCATTACCGAGGGCATCCCGACTATCGACATGCTGCGTGTGATGCCCGTGCTCCGGGGCTCCACGTCCCGGCTGATCGGACCCAACTGCCCAGGCATTGCGGTGCCTGGCGCAAATGTCAAAGTCGGCATCATGCCCTGGGAGATTCACGCGCCTGGCCGGGTGGGAGTCGTCAGCCGCAGCGGCACGCTCACCTACGAGGTGGTGCAGCACTTGACCGACCGAGGCCTGGGACAGTCGGCGGCGGTTGGCATCGGCGGCGACCCGATCATCGGCACGCGCTTCAACGATGTGTTGGAGCTCTTCGAGCAGGACGACGAAACAGATGGGATCGTGCTGCTGGGTGAGATTGGCGGCGGCGACGAAGAACTAGCGGCGGAATTCATCAGCGAGCGAGTGACGAAGCCGGTCAGCGCCTTCATCGCCGGCAAGACCGCACCGCCGGAGCGGCGGATGGGGCATGCGGGCGCTATCGTGTCAGGATCGGCGGGAACCGCAGCGGGGAAAGAGGCTGCTCTGCGAGAGGCCGGGGTGCTGGTGGGCGATACCCCGCGGGAGGCGGTCGACTTGCTGGCCGCTCAGCTTCCCTAGCTTCGCGGGGCCGAAGCATTGATAATGAACCTAGAACGACGAGCGCGCGCGCCCTGGGCGCAGTGCGCCACGGCGTGCGTATGCGCGCGCAGTCCATTGAGGCTTGCAAGGAGTGGTGATGCGCCCGAGTGATCTTTCCCTGATGATCGGCGGTCCAGCCGGAAGCGGCGTGAACTCGACGTCAGAGATCTTCATGAAGGCCTGTTCGCGCGCGGGCGTGTTCGTTTTCACCAACGTCGAGTACCACTCCAACATCCACGGGCGGCATATCTTCTTCCGCATCCGTACGGCCCATGAGCCCATCACCTCGCATGTGGAACGGGTGAACGTGCTGCTGGCGCTGGACGCCGAGACGATCTACGGCACCGACTCGCACCAGGACTACCAGTCGCACCGCGGTCATCTGCATGAGGTTGTGCCGGGCGGCGCGATTGTCATCGACGCAAAGGCCGGTATCACCGACGAGAATCTCGGGCGGGACGACGTGCGACTGCTGTCGCTGCCCTATGACGACATCGTGCGCGAGGCCGTGGAGGCGCATGGCGTCGACTACAACGCGCGCCGTCACGCCGTCATGGCCAACATGGTGCCGCTGGGAGCGTGCTGCGCGCTGCTCGACTTCGACGTGGACCGCGTGTTGCCGATCGTTGCCGAGCGCCTTCCCGAACGGCACCAGAACCTGGTGCCGCTCAATCGATCGGTGCTGCAGCACGCCTGGCAGGCGGCGCACGACACTCTGGGCGACGCGGGATTCTCATTGACGCTGCATCCCCGCGACGACCTGCCCGCGCGCATGCTCATCGCCGGGCACGAGGCCATCGGCATTGCCAAGCTCCACGCCGGCTGCGGCTTCCAGACCTACTACCCGATTGCTCCGGCCTCCGATGAGAGCGTGTATCTGGAGTCGTTGCAGGCAGACTGGCCGATCGTGGTGCTGCAAGCGGAGGACGAGATCGCCTCCATGAACATGGCCGTGGGCGCGGCCCACGCGGGCATTCGCGCGTCGACGTCGACGGCCGGTCCCGGCTTCACGCTCATGGCCGAGGGCATGGGGTTCGCCTCGATCACCGAGGCGCCCGGTCCGGTGGTGGTGCTATATCAGCGCGGCGGCCCGAGCACGGGCTTGCCGACGCGCAACTCGCAGCAAGACCTGCGGTTCGCGCTGCAACCGGCCCACGGCGAGTTTCCCCATATCGTCGTGGCGCCGGGCGATGTCGAAGAGGCGGCGCAATACACCCACCTGGCTTTCAACTGGGGCGACCGCTATCAGGTGCCGGTGGTTGTGCTGGCCGACAAGTTCATCGCCAACTCGCACTTCACCGTCGACAGCCTTGGGCTAGAAGGCTTGCCGGTGGACCGCGGGGCGATCTGGACCGGCGATTCCAACGGTGCCGAGCCGTATAGGCGGCATCAGCTGACGGCATCGGGGGTGAGCCCGCGCTCCGTGCCCGGCACCCCCGGCGGTGAATTCGTCACCACCAGCGACGAGCACACCGAGCGCGGCCGGATCGAGGAAGACATCGACAACCGGATTGAGCAGATGGACAAGCGTATGGGCAAGCTGGACTTGATGCTGCGCGAGATTCCCGAGGAGGATCAGTTCACGCTCCACGGACGGGACGATGCCGACCTCACCATCGTCTCCTGGGGGTCGACGCGCTGCCCCATCCGCGATGCGGTTCGCCAAATCGAGCGGGAATCGGATATTCGTGTGAACAACTTGCAGATTCGCCTGCTGCGCCCGTTTCCCGCCGACGCCGTCCGCGAGATCCTGGAGAGCGCCAATCGCGTGTTGCTGCTCGAGGACAACTACTCCGGCCAGCTCGGCCTGCTCATTGCCGAGCAAACGGGAATCCAGATCGAGGAGAAGGCGCTGAAATACACCGGACGCCCGTTTTCCCAGGACGAGGTCGCGGAGGTGATTCGGCGGCAGGTGCCGATGCCGGCAGCCGTCGCGGCGGCGGCGCAAGGCTCGTAGCGTGATTGAGTGGCAATTGACCAGACACACCAAAGGATGGCTATGGCCGTAGCAACGCTCCCGACTGTCAAGGATTTTTCCGTCACTGATTCGCATCCGGACTGGTGCGGAGGCTGCGGCGATTTCGGCATCCTCAACGCCGTCAAGCAAGCGCTGGCCAGGCGCGGTCGTGCGCCGCATGACGTGATGGTCGTGTCCGGCATCGGCTGCTCCGGCAAGCTGCCGCACTACGTGCACACCTACGGCCTGCACACGCTGCATGGCCGCGTGCTCAACGTCGCCACAGGCGTCAAGCTGGCGAATCGGAACCTTGAGGTGTTGGCTGTCGGTGGCGATGGCGATGGCTACGGCATCGGGGCCGGCTACTTCGTCAACTCGGGCCGACGCAACATCGACTTCACCTATCTCGTCCACAACAACGGTGTGTACGGCCTCACGAAGGGCCAAGCTTCACCCACGATGCAACGCGGGATGCAGGTCAAGAGCATGCCGGAGCCGGCCATCATCGACGCGATAAATCCGGTGGGACTGGCGATTTCCTCCGGCTACACGTTCGTCGCTCGGGGATACGCCATGGCGCAGCGCGAGCTCGTGGGTCTGATCGTGCAGGCCATGGAGCACCGCGGAACGGCGCTGATTGACATCCTGCAGCCCTGCCCGGTGTACAACGAGTTGCTGACCATCGATTTCTTTAGAGGCAGGGACATCGGCCATCAGCGCAGCTACTCGGTAGCCGACGAGGGCTACGACGGCAAGGTGCACGATCCGAGCAATATCGACGAGATCGTCGCCAAGCAGCAGGCCGCGCTGGCCAAGTCCTACGAGTGGGGAGATCGCATCCCGATTGGCGTGCTCTACCAGATCGATCTGCCGACCTACGAAGACGGCGTGAGCTCCCGCCGGCCCGAATTCGAGACGACCGCCCTCGCTGACAGCGTCCGTCCCGGCGTGGATATCAGATCCCTCGAAGACCGTTTCCGCTAGGAAAGCGCTAGATAGCCGAGGTGCCGGCGCGCCGAAGTCGGGGCACGGTGCGGCATGGTGTCGGATTGACGGCGTCTTGAGACCGGGGGCGCACCGACAAATGCAGTGCAGGCCGCGTTCAGCCCAGCATGCCGGTTGTGACGCTGCACGCAAATCCGTCAGCGCTTCCGACGCGCAACCCAGGCTGCATGCTCAGACCGCCGACACGCGGGGCTATGGGAGACTCTGGGGAGGCTGACGGCTACCCTACGCCCCCGTAGCTCAGTGGACAGAGCAGCGGCCTTCTAAGCCGACGGTCGTGGGTTCGAATCCCGCCGGGGGTGCCATTGCTCGGCCGCCGGCGGGTCCGGTCTTTACGCAGGCTCACCGTCAGCCGGTGCTGCGCCAGCCAGCGACGCGTCCGGCTGAGGCTGTGTAGTTTTCAGCATCTCTTGCCCGCCTATCGGCGACCAGCGGTGGATGCCGTGACTCGCGAGTTTCTGGTGTTGGCGCAGGGCGAATTCGAGTCGAATTGGCGTAGAATTCCGGTGCCATTGCTCCGGGAAGGGGGCAACGGCCTTTAGATCAGCCCGAGCGTGGTTCAGGTTTGGAAAGGCTCTGCGACGGCACAAGCCTCCACGGTTCTTCTAAGCCTAGGCCAAAGCCATATATCGTGTGCAGGAGGCCTGCTGTGCGTCGGGAAGCAGGAATTGGCTCCAGGAACAGTCGCCTTGAGTAGGGCCAAAGCGTCGCAGATCTGGTAAGCGCAGTGGCCGATAGGTTGGCTAGAAAAGCGTCGGGCGAGCATGCCGGCCAGAGCCCTGACGCACTCGTGTCGTTCGCTCTGTAACATGCGATTCGAGCCGTCCAATACGGACGGATTCCTAGATGACCCGGACGCCAGAAGCGCTCACTAAGATCTGGTTCTCGCTCGCACTGGGACAACGACCATGTAAGCGTACCCTTCGGGGCTGTCACCACTCAAACAAGCCACAGGTGAAGCGCCTTCTTGCTGGACATCCAAGAGCTTTTTAGCAAGCTCAGGATCGACTTTGTCAAGCCCGCTTTCAACTATGGATCTAAAATCAAGTTCGGGCTCTTTGCTTGCGACGACGAAAAGGCTCTTGCCATGCCGGAACGGCAGTATGCCGATCAGATTTGCATAATGGTCTCCAGTAAGACTTAAGGTTGCGGAGCCATCCAAGACTATGAACGAGATAACTGTCAGATACTTATCATCGCCGTCGATCAGAATGTGATTGTCGTCCCACCTCTGTCTTATTGCGGTTGTCTTGTTCCTATCCTCTCCAGAAAGTTGAACTCCCCAAGATGGGAATACCAGCTTAAAGCTTGGTATCGCAGGGCTTTGCTGCGGTGGCTCGTGCCACTGATTCCAGAATCGATTTCCCGGAGTCATCTCGATACGTGATTCTCGCCTAAAAGCTATATGCTGCTTCCCTGAACTATGAAGGCTTATCTTGATCTCCTGCATGTTGTCGCGACAACAGATATATGCTTCACCGTTCTCCGTCCACACGCGCCAAGCATTGGAGGTGCGGCCGTTGGGCATTTGAACGGCGAATTTGATGGGCCCACGTCTGACAGGTATTTTAACATCGTTCCCGACGTAGATGTCTTGGCCGTCAGTCACGTTACGTGCCCCAGATCGTAGAGACCATACCAACCTCTTGCATCTGCCATCATATATCTCTCACGCGTGGCGGATCCGCCCGACGCCGTGTACGGTCGCGGTTTGTCGTTCCCGAAATATCGTGAGCTATCTGGCTGGGTGCGTGGTACCCGACGAGGAAGAGAACACCGTGGCGCTGAGTGCGACGACCTTACGATAGCCGCACTTTACAGAATCCTGCTTTTCCGCTGGCTCGTTGCGTCGGCATCCTGAGGCTATACTGCTCGTTCGACCGGAGTCTGCGAATGCCTGAGGCTACTGCCAATCCAATCTCAGGGCGGCAACAGCCGCGCCGCGCGGCGCGCCACGGCCGTCGGTCGTTCGCGGCGTACCACCGATGGGTCGACGACGCTTCGCGCCACCGTGCGGACGGCTATCGCTTGCTCGACTCAGCGGTAGTCGGACTGCCGAGCGTGCAACGCGTGGCGCACCAGCGCTTTCGCAGAGTTGCTTTCGCCGATGTGCATGCAGTCCGGACGCTCCCCCAGCAGGCCACCGAGCGGGCGCGGGCGATTCTGACGCCGCGACAAGATCCAGCAGATCTACTTTGCGCTTCGGTTGGCCATGGTCGAGCAGGTCGAAGGCGAAGAGCCGCTGCCCATCTTTCTGGACGAGATGTTGGCGAACTGGGTCCCGGAACGCACGGCGGACGGATTGGACGTGCTGGCGCGGATGCCGAAAGAGCCCCAGATATTCCTTTTCACGGCCGCTCTCTTTTGGGCGGAGCGGGCCGAGAAGCAGCTGCGGCGTATCTCGCGCGCACGCCGAGGACGGCTGCAGCGGCCGGCGGAGCGCGGACGTAGTCACGCATCAGCAGGCGCTCCGATCCAGGCACTCAGCCTTGGTGATCTGGCACGAACGGCAACGGGGCTACGACGTTGATGTCACTCACAACGTCCACTACCGCGGGACGCCCGGCGGTGAGGGCCGCAGCCAGCGCGTCGCGCAGATCGCCGGCGCGAGTGACGCGAACCGCGAAGCAACCCATCGACTCCGCGATCTCTGCGAATTCGACGTCCTCGAACACCCACAGCTCATCGGGGTTGCCGTCGCCGCGTCAGCCCCTATCCTTCTCTATCTGCGCGAGCGCGCCCAGATAGACGGCGCGCACGGCAAAGGCTCGTCGCGCATCGCCGACCACCTCCTCGAAGAACTCGTCGCGGTACTCGCGGTTCGTCAGGACGCTGATCGTGAAATAGAAGCCCGAGAACGAAGCCAGGAAGGTGGCCACCTGCAGCAGCTCCACGGTCACCGCCGTTCCCAGCCACTGAAGGTCCAGCAGGACGCGCGGAGCTCTCTGGGTCCATGACGCGATCGTGCTCCAGTCCATCGCGATCACCCCGAAGACGAAGAAGAACACTCCCACAAGCGTGCTGACGAACAGGACCCGCAGCGCCAGCGCGACGAGCACGATGAGGCCGACGTTCACCCATTGCCCGCGTCTGAGCGGCGCGTCCATTCTCAGTGAGCCGGACGAACTGCCCAGGCCGGCGACGGGAGTCCCCTGCGCAAGCTCCGTCACCCGCTCGGGGCGTTCGAAGGTCGCAAGGTCGCTGAGTTCGGGCGGCAGCCGGAAGATCAGGAACACCCCTGCCACCAGTGTGAAGAGCCCGATCAATGCACCCAGGAGCACGGGCTCGATCGTGCCTGCCAGCTGCCAAACCTCGGCGTTGACGAACAGGAACGTCATGAAAATGAGCAGCAGCGGCAGGGCCCGCGCGAAGAGCCCCAGCACATCCCTGATGTCGCGGATGAGCCGCCGCGCCCCCCAGCGCAGAATCGGGACCAGCGCAAAGCCCACCGTCAGATAGGCTCCCAGCAGCAGCAGGGCGTTCATTCCCAATTCGAGAACCGCATACGCCCACTCACCCAAGATGAAGCCGCTGAGCGCCGGCGCAGTCAGCAGGAACACGAGCACCTCCACTGCGCCCACCTGCTCCGGCTTCGACAGCAGCTTCCGATGGCGCTGGGCGTTAGTGCCCATCCAGACTGCCGTCACCGCCACCATCGCACCTACGACTGAGAGCACGTTCGCCCACCACGGCCAGGTAGGGCTGATGTTCAAGAGCACCTCCAGCGCGAGCACGGTTATGAGGAACGGCAGGGTGCGGGTCAGGATGTCGCGCCGAGTGCTGTAGTCCTCGATGAGGTGGGGAACGCCCTGCCTGCGAAACCATGCCTCGGTGGCCTTGAGAGTCTCGCCGGACGTGGATCGTGCGCTCACGCTACTCGGTCCAGAGCAGGATCGGTGCGCGCTCACGGGGACCGTCCGCAGCGGACGGCGTGTCCGTGCCGAGGACATTCACGGCCGCGGCCCCGGTGATCGGCTCCAAATGCTGCGCCAGTGTTCGCAACGCCGTCGTGGTTGGGCGGTGCTCGGTAGGTCAAGCGGTAAGAGCATCACCCGCAGTCTAGCTGTGCTCACCACAGAGGCGTGAGACGCGGCCGCGGGATGAGAGGGCGCCGAGCGATCCGTCGGGACGGCGCCTGTTGTACCTCCTCGGCCACCCGGCGGAGGCGCGAGTGCGGTGCGCGCTTCGAGGAATAGGCGCAGGCCCCGCTCGCGCGACTCTGCCATCGAAGGCGCCTGCCGGCCTACTCCGGGAAGTGACAGGCGACGCGCGCGCCGTCAATCGGGTCGAGCTGAGGGACCACAGTGCGGCATTTGTCCTGCGCCTTCCAGCAGCGTGGATGGAAGGGGCATCCGGGTGGGATGTCCGCCGCGCTGGGCACTTCTCCGGCAAGCTCGATGGGGACGTCGGTCCGCCGCTGGGTGGTGGGAACAGCGGAGAGCAGCGCGACGGTGTACGGGTGACGCGGATGCTCGAAGACTTCGCCGACCGGGCCCGATTCAACGATTCTGCCCAGGTACATGACGGCGACTCGATCGCACAAGTAGCGCACGACCGCCAAATCGTGCGAAACGAACAGCATCGCCAGATGCCGGCGCTCGCGGATGCGCTCCAGCAGCCGCAGGATCTGCGCCTGGACTGACACATCGAGCGCGGAGAGCGGCTCGTCGGCGACGAGAACCGCGGGCTCCAGGGCAATGGCGCGAGCCAGCGCCACCCGCTGCTGCTGTCCGCCGCTGAGCTGCCCGGGATACCGGCCGCCGAGATCGCTCGGCAGCCCGACTTCCTCGAGCACCTGGCTGACGTAGTCGTTGACCATGCGGGGACCCACCACCCCGCCGGCCTTGACTGGCAATCCCACGATGTCACGCACGCGACGTCTCGGGTTCAGCGATCCGGTCGCGTCCTGGAACACCATCTGGATCGACCGCCTGTCCTCGTGGTTGGCGGTTCTGGAGCGAGCGTGAATGTCGCGACCGCGAAACAGCACGCGGCCTTCGGTTGCCGTCTCGAGTCGAACGATGATGCGGCCTAGCGTGGTCTTGCCGCAGCCGCTTTCGCCGACCAAGCCCAGGGTCTCTTCGGCGTGGATGTCGAGGCTAACTCCCGCCACGGCGCGCAGACTGCGCGCCGCCCCGAAGAAGCCCCGATGTGGGAGATCGAAGACCTTGACCACGTCTTGAACCTGGAGCAAGGGCGTGGGACTAGAGGCCATCAGTACAGATGACAGCGAACCGTATGCCCAGGCTCCACGCCGCGGGGCTCGGGGTCCTCGATCGGGCATCGGTCGAAGCGCTGGGCGCAGCGGGGCTCGAAGTCGCAGCCGCGGCCCTCGACCGTCAGATCCGGCGGGAATCCCTCCAGCGGAATGAGATCGCGGCGCTCGCCCTTGACTTCAGGCACACAGGCGAGAAGTGCCTGCGTATAGGGGTGGAGCGGCCTCGCAAACACATGGTCGGTGGCGCCTGTTTCGGCGATCTTGCCCGCGTACATCACCAGCGTTTGGTGGCAGTTCTCCACCACGAGGCCCATGTTGTGGGTGATGAACAAGACGGCCATCCCGAGCTCGGCACTCAAGCGATGCAGCAGTCTGATGATCTGCGCCTGGATCGTGACATCCAGCGCGGTTGTCGGTTCGTCGGCGATGAGGAGCTTTGGTCGATTGGCCAGAGCCATGGCGATCATGGCTCGCTGCGCCATCCCGCCACTGAACTGGTGGGGATACTGGCGCAGGCGGCCCTCCGCGTCGGGAATCCCCACGCGCTGCAGCAGATCAAGGGCACGCTCCCGGGCAGCGCGGCGACCTATGTGGTCGTGTTCGAGGATCGCTTCCTGGATCTGGAAGCCGATGGTGAGCACGGGATTGAGCGAGCTGAGAGGGTTCTGGAAGATCATGGCGATCTCTTTGCCCCGAATCTGGCGCAGCGTCCCGATGGGCGCGCCCACCAAGTCCCGCCCCTCGAATATCACCCGTCCGGACACGATTTCGCCAGGCGGCCGGATCAGGCCGAGAATCGAGAGTGCAGTGACGCTCTTGCCGCATCCCGACTCGCCGACAATGCCAACGACCTCACCGCGACGGACGGAGAAAGACACGCCGTTGACAGCTCGCACGAGTCCATTCTTTGTATGGAAATGCGTGTGAAGATCCTCGACCTTCAGCAGCACGGAGTCGTTCCGAGAACGCTCGCCAGGATGCTCTGCGGAACCGGCCGCGGTTGGACCCAGTATCGGGCCTGTCCCGGCTCCTGTTCCAACCACTTGCATCATGCTCGCCCGCTGCCCCAATTCCTTCCGTGCCGCACTCTAATGAGCGATCCGAAGTCCCACGTAGAATCTCCGACTTGCACGCGCGACGCGGTACCTCCCACCACCATATCAGCCTCCGCCTCGCTCAAAGACCAGGTCCTCGAATTGCCTGCGGGTCAATAGTCATTCGATCCACCTGTCGATTGGCACTCTTCAATGGCTGCCCAAGCATGACGGAGGACGCAAGCGGCACTGCCGATATCGCAGCTCCTATCGGTCTCATCTTCCCGCCGGATACGCATCCGAATCATCTCCCCACAGGAGCCTGCACGCGGTCCCTCCCAGGATCATGGCCGACTCCTCGCTGCTGAGGAACGGCGCCTCGCGAATCGACCTGATGAGCTCTGGATAGCCCACGCTTCCCAAATACGGCCAATCGGTTCCGAAAATGATCCGGTCGGCGCCGAGCCCTTGCGTAAGAACTTCAACGATCCGCAGTGCGCTGCGATACGGATACTCCTCGTTTTGAGGGATGACGTGTTGATAGGCCGACAGTCCGCAGAACAGGTTTGGGTGTGGCGAAATCATGTCGATCGGTCCTTGCAACAGCTCGTAATCGATTTCTCCGTCGGCGAGTGATTTGGGCTCAGCTTCGCCATATTGGACGCTCTTAAGCTCATTCGGTCTTAGAATCGGAGTCCCGTAATGCGTGATTTCCATACGCACGTCGGGATGCGTCTCCGCCACCGTATGGACGGTCTCGGCGAATTCCCCGAATGACCGGTACTTGTCGACGAGTCGCGGCGCAAACCAGGGGAAATGAAGGTACCAATACGAGAGATCGATGATGCACGGAACCTGCCGCTCCGACATCAACTCGAATATGGGCCGCCACCCTGGCTCGTCGATGGTTGAGTTGGTGAAGGCGGGCAGTATTTTGAGGCCGGTGGCGCCGTTGTCGAGGTCGCGCGCCGCCCGTTCCACGTAGCCCGGCACGCGTGGATCGATGGAGTCGGCAAACAAGAAGAAGCGATCTTTGTGGGCTGCCCAGTCGCGCCAGTAGCAGGCCTTGTTGATGAATGGATCAAAGCTGACCAGGATGTCGTCGCGGGCGTCGGGGTGAAAATGCTCCATCACGTCGATGATCGTGGACGTCAGCAGGCACGCGTAGTCGATGCCAGCGTGGTCCATTTGCGCGATGAGGTCGTCAACTCCCCCGCCCCATCGAGCGCCGCCCCATTTGTGCGCCACCTGTTCGTAGCCGGGCTCCTGCCGGTCGATCAGATGGGCGTGTGTGTCAATGACTGGAGTCATTGCGTCACCTCGCTTCCACACCACTCCATGGCCATGGCTGCCACGAACTGGATCACCGGCACCATGCTCGGCAACTCAATGTACTCGTCCGGAGCGTGGGCTCCGCCGCCGCTGCCTGGGCCGAGAATCAGTGCCGGCGTGTACTTGTTGAAGCTGAAATGCTGAATGTCGCACCAGGCATTGACGGTAATCCAGCGCACGGGAATCCCCGCGACCTCCTCATGGACGCGGGCAAAGGTCTGATAGAAGGGGTCATCCTCGCGCAGCAGCCAGACCGGTTCGGTCGCAAGCCCCTCGAACTCGACCTCGGGCGGGTGGTCACGCAGCCACGGGTCTTGCCGAGCGAACTCGTCAATCGTCTGCCGGATCTCCTGTCGAGTCGACGCCAGCGAGTCCGGGGGGTTGAAGGCCATGCAGCACTCGATCTCGCATTTCGCCGGGAGATTGGAGTACCACTCCCCGCCGCGGATTCGACCGACGGAGAAGTGAATCTCGTTCTCGATAGCGTTCCAGCCGCCGGGAAGCGGCGCAGCGCGCTTCCGGTCCCGCAGTCCGCGAAGCGCTTCGGCGACCTGCATGGCCAGGTGGATGGCGTCGGTCTCTCGATCCGACCGTACCGGCGACCCGCCGCTGCCAAATACACGAACGACGAACTGCACCTGCCCTGAATGATTCGTGTAGGCACGGCCCAACGGCGAACCATCGACCATCCAGGCCGCATCCGCCGTGTAGCCGCGCGCCATGCAAGCCAGCGTGCCATTGGCGGCAGCCTCTTCGTCGATGGCGCTTTGCAGAATTACGTCCCCCGCGGGCTCGAATCCCGCCTCCTGCAGCGCGCGCACGGCGGCCAGGATGTCAACGATCCCGCCCTTGTCGTCGATGGCGCCGCGCGCATACATGCGGTCGCCCACGATCGTTGCTCCCCACGGATCGTGGGTCCAAAGCTCGACGGGATCGGCCGGGACGGTGTCTATGTGCGCGTTGAGGATCAGTGAGCGGCCGCCCCCAGTGCCTTTCCAGACGCCCACGACGTTGGGACGATTCTCGTAGGACCACCTGGACCGCGTCCAGCCCGGCAGCGACGCCAGCGCCTCCGGGTCGCAGTCGAACACGTCAACGTCCAGGCCGAGTTCCGAAAACTGCTCGGCTACCCAGGCTTGCGCGGCCGCCTCCGAGCCCGTCGGGCTCGGTATGGACAGCAACTCCCCCAGCAGCCCGATGGTCTCGGCGTGCATGGCCTCGACGCGTTCGAAAGCCGCCTGACGCACCGTCGCGTGCGATCGGTCGCTCATTGCCCAACGCCTCCTCTTGCCAGCCGGTTCATCGTTGCCTCCAGCCTCCCCGCGCGGTCGCGACCGCCGATGCGGGGGTCTACCGAACGCGTTCCTCGCCCAGCGTGCGCTGCAGCGCGTCGCCAAGCACGAAGAACACAAACGAAACCATGGCCACCAAGACACTCGGAATCAGCGCCAGATACGGGGCCCTGAAGATGTGGCCGCGCGCGTCGGCTATGAGCGTGCCCCAGTCCGCGTCTGGCGGCCTGACACCCAAGCCGAGGAAACTGAGCCCGGCGATCGCCACGATCATCCAGCTCATCTGGATCGTCATGAGCGCCACGGCCAGCGGCAGCACGTTCGGGAAAATCTCATACCGGATGATCCGCCAGCCGCCAAGCCCCGATACCTCCGCGGCCTCGACAAACGGGCGCTGTTTGATCGAAAGCACCAGGCTGCGCAGGGTCCGGGCCGTTCCGGGAGTGCCGCCGATCATCAGGGCGATCATGGCGTTTCGAATATCCGTTCCCAGCACGGCGACCATGAGGATCACCAGCAAAAGGAACGGAAAGGCGAGCAGCACGTCGATGATCCGCATGAGCACGGAATCCACCCAACCCCCGAAGTAGCCGCTCGTCATCCCGATCACAAGGCCCGCGACCATCGCTCCGAACGCCGGGATGAGTCCTGCCATGATCGAGAGCCGTCCGCCGACGATCAGCCGGCTGTGGTAGTCGCGGCCCAGATGATCGGTTCCAAGCGCATGCCCATCCGACCACAGCGGGAGGTATCGCTCCGACAAAACGACCTCCGTCGGGTCGCCCGGTGCGATCCAGGGGGCAACAATCGCGAACACCATCATCGCCGCGGCAACGGTCAATAGGATCGAGATCCATCGGTTCGCGCTCACCCACGCGGCAAGGGCGCCGGTTTTACTGGACCCCGCCATCCCGACGCGGTTCCCGCCGCGCAGCGCCGGATCCACAGGATCATGCCCGCGCATAGCGAATCCTCGGATCGATGAGGCCGTAGGAAAGGTCGACGAGGAGATTGACGACGGTGAAGATCACGAGAATCAGCAGCGTGATGCCCTGCACAATTGGGAAATCCCTGGCGAGGATGGCATTCACCAGGCCGCGCCCGAGACCCGGCCACGCGAACATGAACTCGACGAGCACCGATCCGGAGAGGAAACCGCCAAACATCAGGCCGGTGTTGGTGACAATTGGAACCATCGCGTTGCGCAGCACGTGGACCAGAAACACCCGGCGCTCGGACAGGCCCTTGGCGTAGGCGGTACGCGCATAGTCGCCCAGAAGGGCGTCGGTGATCGCGGCCTTGACAATGCGCCCGAGCACAAGACCGGGCACGGTGGCCAGCGTCACGGCCGGCAGGACCAGATGCCGCAGCCGGTCGAAAAGGTCGGAGCTCTCGACCGACTGCATGCCCAGCACGGGGAGCCAGCCGAGATTGACGCCGAAGATGATCATCAAGATCAGGGCGAGCGAGAACGAGGGGATGCTGATCATGACAACCGAGAAGCCGGACAGCGCATAGTCCGCCACCCACATGCGTCGATGCACGAACAGGGCGGCGACAATGCCGATGCCGGTGCCGCCCAGGACTGCGACGACCCACGCTGTTGCACCCAGAATGGCGGTGTTGACCGCGCGAAGCCTCATGAACTCCCCGACCGATTGAGGTTGGACGATCGAGTCCCCAAGGTCGCCGCGGATCAGCTGCCCGATCCAGTACAGATACTGGACGGGCGCCGGCAAATCGAGGCCGAACCGCTCGGTGTACCTGGCGACGAGCTTGGGATTGGTAACGCCCTGGGTCCCAAGCATCAGCTGGATGGGATCTCCGGGGATCGCTCGCAAGACGCCGAAGACGAGGATGCTTCCGCCCACAATCACCAAGACCGAGGCCCCGAGGCGTCGCAGCAGAAAACCGGTCATCGGCCCTCAGCGTCCAGGGCGCCATACGGCGACGGGCGCGTGGATCCCGCACATTGCGACCAAACCAATTCCCACACTAGACAAGTCCCAGCCGTTCGTTCTCGCACCTTCCCGGGACCCTCGAAGGGTCCCGGGAGAATCGCAAGGGGAGGTTGATCTCCCTAACTAAGACGGGGATGGGCTACCGATCGAGCCAGACCCGCTCGAGTTCGTTGACCCGATAGGGTCGATAGAAGAGACCGTGCACATCGGACTTGGCCAGCACGGGGAATCGGCTCAGCACGCCCCATTGCATGACTGCCTCCTCCGCGAGGATCTGCTGAACTTCCTGGTAGGCAGCAGCCCGGGTCTCTGGATTCATGTCCTTGCGAGCTTGCGTCAAGAGCTCGTCCACCCGCTCGTCGCAGAATTGCGCGAAGTTCCAGCCGGCGCCAGCCTTCTCCGCCGGCGGGCGTTCCTCGCACAAGTAGGTCGGGTCCAACAAGAAGCTCGGATCCGGGAGCGCCGTGTTCCATCCCAGCGGATAGAGCTCGAGCTTGTCCGGGTTCCGGATGCCTTCCACATCGTCGAACACTACGGACGGGTCCATGATCCAGAATTCGGTCTCGATCCCGATGTCCTTCAAGTTCTGCTGCATGAAGAGGCGGTTGTCGTCCACCGGCGTGCCCGCCGCGAGCCAGGCGGCAATAGTGAAGCTGGCGCGCTTGCCGTCGCTTTCTCGCACGCGCACGCCATCGGAGCCCAGCTTCCAGCCAAGATCCTCCAAGATCTGCCTGGATTTCTCAGGGTCGTATTCGTACGTAGGCACGTCCGGATTGAACCCATACCCGTGTGGGTACCACGGGGTCGGCAGGAACTGGTTGAACGGCTCCAGCTCCTTGATCCTGCTCTTCCAGTCATAGGCATGGGACAGCGCTCTGCGAAAGTCCCGATTGTCGAACGGATCGATGGCGTTGTTGGACGACAGATAAAAGTACGTGTTCGTTGCGTACAGCAGCAGGCGGAACCTGGCGTCGTCCCTGAGCTCCAGGATGTCCGGTGTTAGCGCGAACGGAAACACATCGATGTTTCCCGCCCTGAACTCGGCCGCCGCCGCCTGGGCATCCGGAATGATTCGGTAGATGACCTTGTCGAGGAACGCCTCGTTATCCGGGTTCCAGTAGTCATCGTTACGGACCAGGCTGAGCTGAACGCCCGGCTCGAAGGAATCAAACTTGAATGGCCCAGTTCCCACTGGGTTGAGATCGATGTCCTCCCCGAACCTCTCAATGGCAGCCGGACTCGTCATGTATGTGGCCTCAGTCGTCAGCCGCCAGCCGAGAATCGGGTCGGCGTCGATTCCTGAGAACACCCGAATGACATCGTCGCTCAACTTCTCAGCGTGGCTGAGCAAGGCCCAGTTCGTGTAGGGATACACGCCGGTATCGTGGAACGGGTGATCGTCCATAAAGACGCGGTTCAAGTTGAAGACTGCCGCATCAGCGTTGAAGTCGGTGCCGTCGTGGAACTTGATGCCTTTACGGATCGTGAGGTCGATGAACGTGCCGTCGGGTGAGATTTCGAAGGATTCGGCCAGCCAGGGGACAGGCTCGACCTTCTCGAAATCGAACTTGAGCAGCGTCTCGGAAATCATGAACGCGATGCTCTTGTCGACTTCGGCAAGAGCCTGGGGTCCCTCGATTCCACCCACCTGCGGGTCCCGCGTATGGCGCACGATCAGCGTGCCGCCACGGCGAACGTCGACGAGCCTCTCGACCTCGCGCGTGACGACCTTCTGGACTTCGACCTCGCGGATCACGTCGCGGGTGACGACCTTTTCGACCTCAACCTCTTTGATGGTTTCGACCGGGACTTCCTTGATCACCTCTCTGGTGACGACCGTCTCGACCGGGACTTCCTTGATTACCTCTTTGGTGACGACCGTCTCGACCGGGACTTCCTTGATTACCTCTTTGACTTCGGTGACCGTCACCGTCACGGTCTTCTCAACAACCTCGGCTTCGCCACACGCCGCCAGAATGGCGGCCAACGTGGCAGATCCGCCGCCGAGCACGGCTGCGCGCAGCAAATGCCGACGCGTCACCCTGGATTCAACTGCTCGTCCCATATAAATCTCCCCTATGCACACATGCGCGGACTGGCCCCAAGCATCCGCAGGCGCCCGAAATCGGCGGCGAATCACCGCAGAGCGAACAATTCAGCGATGATTTACCGCAGGTTGAATAATTATGAACTCAATTGTTCATTTCCGTCAACGGAGCGCATACCCTCACCAGACCCGGCCTCGAGGGTGTCCTCTTCCCGAGAGGCAGCGGCGGGTGGCGCTCATCTAGACGGACTATGCGGCCACGTTTTGGCAGCGCTAAGACCTCGGCGGGTTGTTCGACCTGGGTCAGGTGCCCGGTGTAGTCGCGGTCGTGGCTGTACTACTGGAGATTGCGCCAAGCATCCCATTTGACGGCCGATCCTCTTTTGGGCGGAGCGGGCCGAGGAGCAGGTGAGGGCTTACGTCGCGCGCACGCCCAGGCAGGCCGTAGCGGCCGGCTGGGCGGGGACTTACGCACACACCGGCAGGCGCCTCGATCCAGACACTTAGCCTTGGTGATCCGGGACGTAGGGCAATGGAGCTACGACGTTGATGTCGGTCACCACGTCGACTACCGCGGGACGCCCGGCGGCGAGGGCGGCAGCCAGGGCGTCTCGCAGATCCTCGGCGCGAGTCACACGAACCGCGAAGCAACCCATCGACTCGGCGATCTTTGCGAAGTCGATGTCTTCGAACACCCAAAGCTCATCGGGGTTGCCGTCGCGTTCCGCGTACAGGAGATCGACCGCAGGCTTGCCCTGATTGAGGGAGCGGTTGTTGTTGATCACCGTTACCGTGTTGAGGTTGCAGCGCACGGCGGTCTCCAGCTCGGCGAGGTGATACCAAACCCCACCGTCTCCCGTGAAGCAGATCACGGGTCGGTCGGGAACGGCGCACTTGGCTCCCATGGCCGCGGGAAGCCCCCAGCCGAGCGATCCCGCGCAGCGCAGGTAGCTCTGGGTCCGGTGCGTGAGATCGATCATCGTGCCCGACCAGATGCCGGCATGGCCTGTATCGGAGACCAGCACCGCGTCGGCGGGGAGGATGTCCTGGACCTCACGGCACAGGCGCTCGGGCCGAATCGGGGAGGCTTCGGACTCGCGGTGCGGCTGCAGCTCGGTGCGCCAATCGGACACGAGCTGCCGGGCGCGCTGGGACCACTCGGTCGCCGCCGGGCGGGGCTCGATGACGTCGATGAGCTGTTGCACTGCCAGCCGGGCGTCCGCCAGCAGGTCAACCTGGCTGGGATAGTTGCGGCCGAGCTCGGCCGGGTCGACGTTGATCTGAATCGTAGGGACGCCTGGCTTGGGCACCCGCCAGAAGTGCGTGGCCTGCCCGCCGGTCTGGCTGCCCACGATCAGCACCAGGTCGGCCTCGTAGGCGACCTGATTGGCACACGAGCGCGAGTAGGTTCCGAGCACGCCAACCGACAGGGGGTGGTCCTCCGGGATTGAGCCCTTGCCGTTGAGCGACGTCACGACCGGCATCGCGAGCCTCTCGGCCAGCGTGGTGATCTCGCGCCCCGCCTGCGAGGCGGTGACGCCGCCTCCGGCCAGCAGGACCGGTCGCCGCGCCTGACTGAGCAGCTCCGCCGCAGCGCGAATCTGTCCATCGTCGGGCACAGGCCGGAAGGCGGGATAGCTCCTGAATGACGAATCCACGATCACCTCGGCGTCGAGTTTCGCTTCCTCAACCAGCTCGGCGGCGATGCCCAGAAGGTCCAGATGGACAGGCCCGGGGGAACCGGAGACGGCCTCGCGGAACGCTTGGCGCAGCAGCAACGGAAGCTGGGCGGCGCCATCCACGAGCGCGTTGAACTTCGTGACGGGCTCGTAGAGCGGCCAGTGATCGATCTCCTGGTAGGCGTGCCGGTAGCGATACTCCGCCGGCCAGCGTCCCGTAAGAGCGATCACCGGCGAGCGGGCCAGAAACGCATCCTGCAGCCCCGCCGCCAGATTGGCGGCGCCGACCGACTGCGCCAGGGCTACCCCGGGTCGGCGCGCGGCGCGTGCGTAGCCGTCGGCCATGTAGGCGGCGGCCTTCTCGGTGTGGCACATGACCCGCTTGATACCCAACGGCTCCATGTCCACCAGGGTCTGCTGAAGAATCCCAGGGACGAAGAAGGCGGCGGATACGCCGTAGCCATGCAGCGTCTCGGCAATGAAGCGGGACCCGGTCGTCGAGGGCATAGCGACACCTTCTTACGCGTGCGCGCACCGGCGCACACGCTATGGAACCACACACACGCGCGTCGAGGATTGTTACTCCGTGCACGCAAACTTCGACGTCGACAGGCTCTCGGAAGGCTCTGAGCAACCTGGGCCACTGAGCATCCGAGCGCTTGGGGCGGCGATCGGGTCAGAGTCGCCCGACCCATTGATGATTGGCCGTCCTACGCCCCGCGGTTGAGGCCGTGACGCAGGAGGCCCTGACACTTACGCAGGGCTAAGTCGGCTTGAAATGGCGCAGGAATTCGGTGCCGTCGTTCCTCGAAGGGGGCAACGGCCTGCAAAGCGTCCCGAGCGAGGTTACAGGTTTGGCACGCCTCAGGGGCAGCGCCTGTCCACGTGATCCTTCGGAGTCCTTGGCAGCGTCGTTCGAGTCCCATTAGGACCACCAAGCTACAAACAATCAAGAACTTTCACAATAAGGCGTTGCTTAGGAGTTTAGTCAGACGCTTGTATCGTAGGTCTCGAATGAGCACAGACGGTTGACATTACAGTGATCTCCCGATACGGTGACGCGGGCTACACCTACGAAAAACTAGTCTAGGGCGCTTCGATGTCAGTCAAGCTCTTCAAAATACTGAAGAACATGCAAAGAACATCCGGTGTCTCCCCGGCTATCCGCGAGTACGAGGATCGATTCAGGAACGCCAAGCGTGGGGGATTGGAAAATAGACGGAGCGACTACAAGCAATTCACCAATCTCTACTACGACCTGGTTACGGATTTCTACGAATATGGATGGGGCAGGTCTTTTCACTTTGCGCCCCGAGTCCCCGGAGAGAGCTTCAAGGCATCGCTTGCTCGCCACGAGCACTATTTGGCGCACATGCTTGGGCTCAGACCCGGGATGGTCGTCGCCGACCTCGGTTGCGGCGTTGGCGGGTCGCTATTGGAGATTGCCCGTTTTTCCGGCGCCAAGGTCGTCGGCGTAAACAGCAACGCCTATCAACTCGAACGCGCCCGGGAACTAACCGAAGAAGCGGGTCTGACTCATCTAGCTGAGTACATGCACTGCGACTTCCTGCACGTCGATGCTCCGGACGAATCGTTCGACGCGGTCTACGCCATCGAGGCAACTTGCTGTGCACCGGACAAACTCAGCGTCTATGGAGAGGCTTTTCGACTTCTGAAGCCGGGTGCGTGCTTCGGTGTATACGAATTCTGCTTGACTGATCGCTTCAACGCCGAAGATCCTCTCCACCTCAAGATCAAGGCCGACATCGAGTTGGGAGGCGGCCTCCTCGAAATCGACGACGGGCAAACTATCGATGGCGCGCTTCGGTCAGTGGGATTCGAGGTGTTGGAAACACGAGACCTTTCAGCACAGACCGGTCCGTCAATTCCGTGGTACCAGCCTCTGATTGGCACACGTCTTTCTGTGGCCGCCTTTCGCAGCTCAAGGATCGGACGCTGGGTCACCCACAATTCGCTGAGAGTGCTCGAGGTGCTCCACATTGCGCCGCAAGGAACGGTTCGCGTATCGAAGACCTTGAATCTCTGCGCAATGGCCATGGCCGAGGCGGGCCGGCTCGGCATCTTCACGCCGATGTACTTCCTCCATGCCCGCAAACCGGCATAGTGCAATGCAGTCGTCGCGTAGTGAGAGGCTGCGGAAGAATGGGGTGGCAGGCCTGCGAGCGATGGGTTGGGACGTCCCGCGCTGCCGTGCGGATGGTTCTACTCGCTTGCCGGCGGGAACGGATCCTGCTGACTAACAAACGCCTGTGACTCGCGGATGGAGATGTCCCGCTTCGTCTTGTCTCCCCACAGCCTCTTTATGTAGGTCAGAACATCGATGATCTCGTCGTGGCTGAGCTGGTCGCCAAAGGCCGGCATGGCGCTCGTGAAACCCGTATCGCGAGGGTCTTCGAGCGACTTTCCGCCTTGGCTGACAATTCGATACAAGAGGCCGTCCCCGTGGTGCCACGTGTGGCCGTCGCCGTTGAGCGGGGGCGGCGGCAGGGTGCCGTCGGCCTTCTTAATGTGCCAATCGGGTTGACCCTCGCCGGACGGTCCGTGGCAGGTGGCGCAATTGGCGGCGAATAGTTCCTGGCCTGTTGGAGCGGCCTCGACCGTGGCTGTGCTGACCGGAGTCGGGCGATCCTCGTCTGGAGGGGACGCGCAGGCGGTGATCAAGATGAAGGCGAGCGTCAGCAAGAGGAAGGCCGCAGCGCAGCCGACAGCCCTAAGGTCGATTGAGCGGACGCAGTCCACCATTGACAGGGCCTTCTCCTGCTGCATCAGCGCACCATTCGCCGTTGTTGCGGCGAGCCGCCAAGGATCTGACACGGCTTCGGCTTAGCACACGGTTGCAAAGGCATCACCCTCGAAGATGCCGTCGGCGCGCTGCAACTCGCGGACATAGCAGATGATCCTCTCCACGTCATCCGCCGACACAGTCGCGACGGGGGGCATGGCGCCAAACGTCCAGTGGTGTTGCGGCACGCCCTTGCCCGCCGCATTGCGAAAGCTGAAGTCCGAGTGGTGGCCCGGGTGGTAGATGCGGTCGATGAGCGTTGGCCCCTGATCGGTCCCGGAGGCATTCACTCCGTGACAGAGCGAGCAGTTGGCATTAAACAGCTCTTCGCCGGCGCGAGCCATGTCGGACAAGGCGAGACGAGCAGTGTCGGATGAGGCGGGTGTTGTCACCGCGGCCTGCTCGGTAACTGGCGGTTGCGTGGTCGCGTCCTGGGCGGCGCTTTCTTCGCCGCATCCGACAACTGTGAGCAGGACGACGGCCGCGGCCATGGCGAAGACAAGATGCCGACCGATTGAGGTTTTGCCTCTGGTCATAGCTGGGACACCCTTCCCGCGGCTGCTGCGCCGATCTTCTGTGATCCCCGGCAGCAAGGCTTGAGTCGGAAAATCCTGCCGCCCGACGATATCAACACGGACGCCTCCTTCTGCGTCTGGCACAATCCTGCCTTCTTCTGGGACCTGCCGGAGTGAGCCCTACCGTGCCCGTCGAGTCCAACGCATTGCCAACCCCTGGTGTGGCCCCGCTCTTGCGCGAACGCACGATCCGCTCCGCAACGAAGCGCATCCGCTCGAGAGACGGCCCGCACAAGACCGGTCTGCGCGTTCTGATGGTTCATGCCCGGTGGTTGATTGTGCGACGCTCCGTCGTGTGGGGGCCGGTGAAGGAGAGGCGCGATGTCCGCCGTTGAAGTGACGCAGGCGATGGTGGATTTCTACCGCGTCCATGGGGCGGTCAAGCTGCCGGGACTCATCAGTCGCCAGGAGGCCGCTGCGTACCGCGAGGTGGCGATGGAGCTGCTGCTGGCGGGACCGACGGGCGAGCTGGACATCGACGGCGCGAACCAGCAGCGGGTGCAGGTGTGGAAGTGGAACGAGACCCTGCGTGGGTTGACGATGCTTCCCCGGCTCGGGGCGGCCGCCGAGCGGCTGGCGGGGATGCCTTTGCGGCTGTGGCACGACGACATCATCGCCAAGCCGCCGCACAACGAGGGGCCGACCCGGCCTCACCAGGACATGCCCCTGTGGCCGCTGGGCAACGCGCCCGGCGCCCTCACGGCGTGGATAGCGTTGCAGGACACGTCCATCGAGATGGGTTGCATGAGCTTCGCTATGGGCAGCCAGCGCTGGACGGACCTCCCGAAGGAAGTGGCCCACGGCCACCGCCCCGATGTCGCCAAGGGCTCGTTGCAGGGCGTGGCGGAAGTCGCGTGGCTGCCGCGCATCACCATCCCGCTCGAGGCGGGCGATTGCACCTTTCACAACGGCTACACGTTCCACATGGCGGGACCGAATCTCACTGACGAGTGGCGCGTGGCCCACCGAGCCGTGATGGTGGACGCGGCCGCTGTCTATGACCCGCACTTGCCGCATCCTGTGATCGACGACCTGGGCCTAGATCCCGGCGACGGACTCCCCGACAGCGCCTTTCCTCTGGTTGCGGGCTGGGCCGAGGCGGCCACGCCGGGCTAGGCATTTGGATGTGAGCGGAGCGTCGACCGTGAGCGCGGAGGACGACCGACGGCGACTCGCCGGCGATCCGTACCGACCCGTGTATCACTTCGCCGCGCCGGCCAACTTCACCGGCGATCCCAACGGGACGATCTTCTGGGACGGCGCCTACCACCTCTTCTACCAGCACAACCCCGACGGGGCCTATGACAACCCGCGGCGGATGCACTGGGGTCATGCGGTCAGCCGCGATCTGATCCACTGGCAGGACCTGCCCATTGCGCTGGCGCCCGAGCCGGGGGAACCGGACCGCCTGGGCTGCTACAGCGGCGGCGCGATCGACCTCGAGGGCGTGCCGGCGCTGGTGTACTTCGGGAGTCCCGACGGCATCTGCGTCGCGACCAGCCGCGACGAGTTGCGGACCTGGTCGCGGCATCGCTCGAATCCGCTGATCCCGCAGTCAACCGACCCGGAGTCCGAGTGGCGCGCTTGGGACCCGTTCGTCTGGCGGGACGGCGACGCGTGGTATCTCGTCTGCGGCGGCAAGATCGACGGAGCGGGCGACACGGCGTTTCTCTTTCGTTCCCATGATTTTGTGGATTGGGAGTATCGCGGCCCGCTCTACGCTCCCGGCAACGAGAGCGATTGCTCGGTCCCGGACCTGTTCAGGCTGGGCGATGCGCACGTGCTGCTGTTCGCCAGCCACGAGCGCGGCGTGCAGTACTACGTCGGCGAGCTGGCCGGTGAACGATTTACACCGCGGCGTCACGGACGCATGAACTTTGCCGGCTTCTCGCTCGAGAGCGGCACGCTCTGCGCCTCGATCACGCTGTGCGACGGCGCCGGCCGGCGCGTCATGTTCGGCTGGGTCACGGAGGGCCGCACGGAAGCCGCCCAGCGGGCGTCCGGCTGGTCGGGCGTGATGTGCCTGCCGCGGGTGCTGTCCCTGGGCGGCGATGGTCACTTGCGGATCGAGCCCGTGCCCGAGCTGCGCGTGCTGCGCGGCGCTCACCAGCGGTTCGATGGCCTGCCCGTGCCGGCCGGCGCAACGGTCGAGTTGCCGGGCGTCGACGCGGCCTGCGCTGAGCTGGCCGTCACCTTCGAGCGTGAGTCCGCGGGCGAGATTGGCGTAATGGTGGGCCGCTCGCCCGACGGCGCGGAGCAGACGCGGATCGCCTATTCGCGGTCCGAGGGCCGCATCACGCTCGATCCCGCGGCATCCAGCGCCCGCCCGGATGTCGTTGGGCGCGCCATGCAGCACGCGCCGCTGGTCCTGGACCAAGATGAGGCGCTGCAGCTGCGCATCTTCATCGACCGTTCCATCGTCGAGGTGTTCGCGAACGGGCGCCAATGCCTCACGCAGCGGGTCTATCCGTCGCGGCCCGACAGCTGCGGCGTGGCGCTATTCGCCGCCGGCGACACGGTCGTTGGCTCGGTCGACATCTGGCAGATGCGCTCGATTTGGACCTGAGCACCGCAGTGCGCGGGTTACCCTTAACGCGCGGAGGTGTTCGAGCGCCCGAGTCCGAGACGCGGCGGCATCTCTCGGGATCGGCAAACGTTGGCCACTGGCCCAGGTAGCTCAATCGGCAGAGCGGCGGTTTTGTAAACCGCAGGTCGTGGGTTCGAGTCCCACCCTGGGCTCCCATCGAGCGCTCGCGCTGCGATAGGCGCACTCCAGATCTCAGGGCACGGATGTCCGGTCTGGCCTCTCAAGCGACGCGCTGGCCGCCATTGACCCCACCGGTGGGTCTGAAGCCGCATTGAGCTTGACACTAGCTGGAGAGTGTGTACTGTGTAGGAATCATGACACGATTTGGCGAAGCGGTCACTACAACACGGCAGCGTCTCCGCCAGCAGGACCGGCGCTATTCGTTGCGCCAGGTGGCGGGGCGCGTCGGCGTCGAGCCCAGCTACCTGAGCAAAATCGAGCGGGGGCAGGTGGCCCCACCGTCGGAAGCAACGACGGTCCGGCTGGCCAAGGAGTTGGGCGAGGATCCAGACGTTCTCCTGGCGATGGCGGGCAAGGTCTCGCGCGATCTCCAGGACACCATCTGCAAACGCCCCGCCCTGTTCGCCGAATTGATTCGACAACTCAAGGATGCGCCCGACCACGCCATCCTTCACATCGTGCGCGAGGTGCGCGACGGTGACTGGTGAGGAGAGCCCGAGCCCATGATCACGCTCGAAAACGACCGTTTAGTTTTCAGATTCCCGGAGGTTCACGAGGCAGCGCGCTGCTCGATCGAGCTCCAGCAGACGCTGCGCATCCCCGACGATGACTGCGACTATCCGCTGCCGCCTGGGATGGGCCGCTTCCCGCTGCGGCATCTGGACGACTACGCCCAGCAGGCGCCCGATGAATGGCTCCGCCGCGGCGGTGTGCTCACGCCCATGCACCAAGCGGAGGCCATGTGGATCAATTTTGACTGCGGGGAGTACCCGTTCGCAGTGAAAGTCGCGGCGGGAAAGACTTGCGCCCTCACCGGCGACTCCTGGATGAATCACCTGAACACGGATCCCCAGGATTACCTGGCACTGCCCGAGCAACCATGGTTGGACGGCTTTTGCGTGGCCAAGGGCATCGTGCGGCAGTTCGTCGCCATGCCGCTGGGCGCGGGCTATTCAGTCGAGGAGCAGTTGACGGGTGCGGCCGAGCACGGCGGAGTGCAGCTCATCGCCTATCCCATGAAGGCTGAGCGGTACGAAGAGATGGCGGAAGAAGAGACCAGGGACTACGGGCCTCAATCTCCTCCGGGGGCACTCTATTCACCGATGGGGCTGGCGCCAGGCGGCCGGATGCGGCAGGAAATCTACGACGATCCATACGGATTGGATGCCTGGGATCAACGCCACGCCAGCCGGTGCTTTGTGACCATCGCCAACTCGGCGCAGTGGCTAGCGCTCACCGGCGAGCGGCCGCCCACGGAGCCGCCGACAGCGCGGGACTATACCAACGCCGGCCTGCCGTGGTTCGACTACTACGGCGGCGACCTGGAAGCGCTTGCGGCGACTGAAGCGTTGCGGGGCGTCGTCAGCGTGGCGCAGATCGGCGCACAAAACGGCGAGACTCCGTTGCCGGACAACGAACCGATGGACGCCGCCCATGTCATCAGGCTGCGCTCCCCAAAGGCTACGCAGGTGCGCGAGATGCCTGCTGGAGAGGCGTAGCTCAGCAAGCCCGGCTATAGGATCTGGTCGAGAAACATCCGGGTGCGATCTTCTTGCGGGTTGTTGAAGATCTGCTGGGGCGAGGCGAGCTCGACAAGCGCGCCCTCGTCGAAGAACGCCATGCGGTCCGCGACCTCGCGGGCGAAGCCCATCTCGTGGGTGACGCAGAGCATGGTCATGCCCGTGGCTGCCAGCTCGCGCATCGCGTCCAAGACCTCCTTGATCATTTCCGGATCGAGCGCCGAGGTCGGCTCATCGAACAACATGATCTGCGGCTGCATGGCGAGCGCGCGGGCGATGGCGACCCGCTGCTGCTGGCCGCCCGATAGCTCGGCGGGGTATTTGTGCGCCTGCTCGCGAATGCCCACGCGTTCGAGCAGCTGCATCGCGGCTTCCTCGGCCTCGCGCCGCGGCACGTGCCGCACCCGCTGGGGCGCCAGCATGATGTTGTTGACCGCGGTCATGTGGGGGAAGAGGTTGAACTGCTGGAAGACCATTCCCACTTCGCGGCGGATGGCGTCGAGGTTGCGCACGTCGTTGGTCATCTCGATGCCGTCAACCACGATCCTGCCCTGTTGATGCTCTTCGAGTCGGTTGATCATGCGGATGAATGTGGATTTGCCCGACCCCGACGGGCCGAAGATGACGACGACCTCGCCGCGCTTGACCGTCATGCTGACGTCACGCACGGCGCAGAATTCGCCAAACCACTTGTGGACGTTCTCGCAGACGATGATGTCGTCGCGCTGCTCCAGGGGAAGGGCGAGGATGTCTTCCTTGTCCTCGGGCATTGCGATGGGCTCGTTCGACAGGCTGGTTTCGGCCATGATTGATCTCCCAGGAATTCCGTTTAGCGTCGGCCCACGCCAAGCGTGCGCTCAATGCGCCGACTGATATACGACATCGAGAAGCAGAAGACCCAAAATACGAGGGCGACGAACAAATAGACCTCCCGACCATTGTCGGTGAATTCCAGATTCCCTTGAATCGTCACCCGCCCCATCTCTACCAGGTCCAGCATGCCGATGACGAAGACAAGGCTGGTGTCTTTGAAGAGGCTGATGAACTGCCCCACGATGGCCGGAATAATGTTTCTGAGTCCCTGCGGCAGCGTGATGTGCATGGTGGTCTGCCATCCGCGCAGTCCAAGCGCGCGGGCCGCTTCCGCCTGTCCCGGGGACACCGCGGCCATGCCCCCGCGCACGTTCTCGGCCATGTAGGCCGAGCTGAAGAGCGTAATGGTGATGGCCGCAAGATAGAGCGTATCGATCTTGATGTTTTCGGGAAACGTCAGCGGCAGGATGTGCCGCGACAGGAAGAGCAAGGTTATGAGCGGGACGCCTCTGATGACCTCGATGAATGCCACGCACACAATCTTGACCACCGGCAGACGGCTCTGCCGTCCGAGCGCGAGTGCAATGCCGATGGGCATCGACATTCCGATGCCAAAGAGGGCTAGCAACAGGTTCAGCAACAGCCCGCCGATGGTGCGCGTGTTCACCGGTTCGAGGCCGGGCACGCCTTCGATGCCTCGGATCAGCAGCAAGGCGGCGATCACCGCCACAAGCGAGACGGCGACCATGCGCTTGGGACGGCTCATGGCAAGCTGTGCTGCCAGAAAATATCCAAGGCCGATGGCCACCGGGATCAGCAGCAGCAGGACGCGATTGACTGGCGGCATCTCGTGCGGCACCGCGCTCACGATTAGGGCGACGGCGCTTAGTCCAATGCCGAAGCCGCGAGCCGTGCCGCGCCACGATTGCCACGATATGCCCAGCAACATCGTTATGAGCAGCACGGCGACCTGAGGTCGCCAAGCGTGTTCCACTGGATAGAGCCCGACAAGGTAGAGGGGCACCCGACTGGTGATGACCTCCCAGTCAGCGGTGAGGATCACCCACCCGACCAGGCTGACGACCACCCAGGCCAGCAGCGCCGCCAGAATGGCGGTCACCAGACTGTTGCCCCATGAACTGAAGAGGTTCTTTCGCAGCCAGCCGGCAAAGCCGATGGTCAGTGGGGGAGGCGGCGGAGGCGGCGATATGGCCTGCGCGGTGGCGGCGCTCACGTGCCCTTGAACCTAGTCGCGCGGTTATAGAGGTTGCCGATCAATGAATACGTCAAGCTCATGGCGAGATAGGTCACCATCACAATGGATATGAGTGAGATCGCGGGCGCCGTCTGCGTCATTGTGCTGGCCACGCTCACGAGGTCGGGGTAGCCGATGGCGGCCGCGAGACTCGAATTCTTGGTGAGATTCAGATACTGACTGATCGTCGGCGGGATGACGACCCGCAGGGATTGCGGGAAGGTGACGTGGCGCAAGGTCAGCATGCCTGAGAGCCCCACAGAGCGCGCCGCTTCCGTTTGCCCCTTGCTGACGGACTGGATGCCGGCTCTGACGATTTCAGCAATGAACGACGAGGTGTAGATCACCAGCCCTGCGAGCAGCGCCGTGAAGCTGCCGCTGAGCTCGGCGCCGCCTTGCGGACGCCCAAATCTGCCTTCGGGCTTGGGTACCTCAAGCGTCATCGGAGCCAGCGCTAGCAGGGCGACCACGCTGACGCCGATAGCGATGACGAGGCCGGCGATTATGGGATAGCTCGCCTTGCCGGTCTCGGTTTCGCGCCGATTCAGGCGGCGGGCGGTGTAGAAGGCCACCACGATGCCGACAATGGTGACGATCGCCCAGAGCCAGAAGCCGTCCTGCGGCACCGGCCAAGGCAGATTGAAGCCGCTGTTGCTGAGATAGAAGGCATCGAAGGCGACATAGCCCTCGCGCACCGTCGGCAGGCTCAGAATGACGAGAAACCAGAAGAGCAACTGAACGACCAGCGGAATGTTGCGGAATATCTCGATGTATACGAGAGCGGCTCTGTTCATCAGCCAGTTCGGCGACATGCGGGCAATGCCGATGACGATGCCGAGCAGGGTGGCAAGGATCACGCCCAGCACCGAGGCCTTGACGGTGTTCAGTGCCGCGACCAGCAGGCCGTACGCAAAGCTGTCGGACGGGTCGTAGCCGATGACCGATTCGCCAATGGGAATCTGGGCGGCGCGGTCGAGGAAGCCATAGCCGAAGGGGATGTCCCGCGCCGCGATTTCTCGGGACACGTTCACGAAGAATAGCGCTAGGGCGGAGATGACCACCACGGCGGAGACGATCTGCACCACCCAGCGCAGGACGATGACGTTGCGCCAAAACGGGATGCCCTGGACGTAGAGCAGCTGGTTCATGAGCGCGGCCTAGGGCAGCGTGGGAGTGTCAAAGTCCCTGGGGCCGCCCAGATCCATGAAACAACCAAGGGGATGCTCACGCATCCCCCCCGGTTGTTCGCCCGTTTCTGGCGCGACCCGACTAGCGCAGCGGCGGCGCGTATATCTGGCCACCCTTCGGGCAGTCCGTGCATGGGGCGTTGGCCCACAGAGCGTTCCGACCGCCCTCGCGCGGCAGGTCAATCCCTTCCGGCCCGAGGTTGCGGGCGTAGATCTCACCGTAGTTGCCCACGCTGCCGATCACGTCCTGCATGAAAGTGTCGGACAGGCCAAGGGTGTCCTGGCCAAAGCTGCCCTCGGTACCCAGCAGACGCTTCGCTTTGACGTTGTCGCCGACGGCCATCGCCGCGACGTTGCCACTGTTGACGCTGTAGGCCTCGGCGTAGATCAGCCCGGACACGACCGTCTTCACGATGTCGAACCACTGCTCGTCACCGTGCGGCACCACTGGACCAAGCGGTTCCTCGGAGATGGTCTCCGGCAGGATCACGTGGTCTTCGGGGTTCGGCAGCGCGCTGCGGAGGGCCGCGAGCTGCGAGCGGTCGTTGGTGAACACATCGCACTGGCCTTCCTTGTAGGAGTCAAGCACGACGTCGGTGTCCTCGAACACCTTGGGGTTGTACTCAAGGTTGTTCTGCCGGAAGAAGTCCGACATGTTCAACTCGGTGGTCGTACCGCTGGTCACGCAGACCGAGGCGCCGGCCAGCTCGTAGGCCGAGGTCACGCCCAGGTCCTTCGGGACCATGAAGCCCTGGCCGTCGTAGAACGTGGTGTGGACGTAGTTGCCCCACTGCGCGTCGCGCGAGGTCGTCCAGGTCACGGTTCGGACGAGCAGGTCGACTTCGCCGGACTGGATCGTCGGGCCGCGCTCAGCCGCGGTGATGAAGGTGATCTCGATCGCTTCGGAGTCGCCGAGCACAGCGGCGGCGACCGCCCGACACAGGTCGATGTCAAAGCCAACGTTGCGGCCGGAGGCGTCCAGCGAGCCGTACCCGGGCACGTCGTTGCGGCTGGCGCAGATCAACGTGCCGCGTTCCTGCACGGTGGCGAGACGGCTGGTTTCCGGTTCCGGCGTCATTACTTCCTCGGCGACGGCCGGGGTTTCTGGCGCAGCTGCCGCTTCCCCGTCACATGCGGCGAGGACCATGATGGCCACCGCCAGCATCATCAAGATCAATCCCAGCTTCCACCTCATGTTTGCTCCTGAACCGCAGTGGCCGGCGCCATTACCCGCCGCCGAAACTAATCGCGTGCCTACACACGCTCGCGCGACTCCGTTCTTCGGAGTCGCGCGCTCAGACCGCCAGTATGGTACGGCCATGAGCCGAACAGAATCAAGCTGAGACTTTGTCCGATGGTGGACGACGTTGCCTTTTTTGGGAGGCAGCCCAGCGATCCGCTAGCCGCGGGCCGTCGCACTTCGCGCTCGGTTTGCCCGACCGCGAAATGAAGGTTGCCCCGCTTTCGCGGGAGTTGGGGGCCAATGTGGCCCAGAACCCTGCTACGCCGCCGGCAAGACGCGGCACTTGCCGCGTCCGCCTTAGCCGAGCGCCCGCCGAAACGCGCCGTCGATGATCTCGAGGGTTTGATCGAGGTCGGCGTCGTTGTGCGCGATGGAGACGTACCACTTTTCGTTGGGATTGAGGAGCAGGCCGCCGCGAATGCATTCGAGGCTCCACCGATGGCCGAAATCGGCATCGTGGTCCTGCAGGTCCATCCAGGTCTTGGGTTGGCTGTTCTCCATGAACCGCACGCCGAAGACGGCGTCTTCGCCCAGTGCTTGGGTGGGCACGCCGTGCTTGCGGCCCAAGTCTTCAATGCCCCGGCGCAACCGCGACCCGGTGGCTCGCAGACCGTCATAGACGCCTTCGGCCCCAAGGACATCAAGGGCCGCGAGCCCCGCAGAGGCGCCGATCGGGTTGCCGCTGAACGTGCCGCTGGCCCACGCCACGTCACGCATCGAGCGCGACTGTCGCGCGTACACGTCCATGACGTCCGCGCGTCCCATGATCGCCGCCAGCGGAAAGGCCCCGGCCATCGCCTTGCCGTACGTGGCCATGTCGGGCACCACGCCGTAGCGCTCCTGGGCGCCGCCCCAGGCGATTCGAAACCCGGTGACGATCTCGTCGAAGATGAGCACGATGCCCAGGCGACGGGTGAGCTCGCGGATGCCTTCGAGGAAGCCGGGCTCCGGCTTGAGCACTCGCTGCAGCGGCTCCATGATCACGGCGCCCAACTCGTGGGCATGGGTTTCGATGATCTCGCGCGTAGTTTCCAGATCGTTGAACGGCGCCACGAGCACCTCATCGCCGATGACCTCTGGAATTCCGGCCGAGTCCGATTCGGAGTGCGGATAGTCGCTGGCCTCCGTCGGCACCGTGCCCCAAAGGGCGTAGTCGTGCATGCCGTGCCAGGCGCCTTCAAACTTGAGGATCTTGGATCGTCCGGTGAAGGCGCGGGCACCGCGCAACGCGAGATGCGTCGCCTCCGTGCCGGTGCTGGTGTAGCGGAGTTGATCGGCGCAGGGCACGGCCTCGGTCAGACGCTCGGCCAGCTGGATCGCCGGCTCGTTGAGGAAGAAAAACGTCGTGCCTCGGCCGAGTTGGGCTTGCACGGCCTCGATTACGGCTGGGTGCGCATGGCCGAGCAGCACCGGGCCAGAGCCCAGGAGATAGTCAATGAATTCGTCGCCGTCGACCGAGCGCAGGCGGCTGCCGGACCCGGACTCGAACACCACGCTGACCTCGTCCGGGATGCTGAACCGTCCCAACGCCCCCGCGGCCAGGACGCGTTTGGCTCTGCCAAGCAGTTGGTCGGACGAAGACGTCGTGAGCGTGGACATCACAGACTTCTGCCTCTCGTGCCGTCTGATGGCGCGGGCCGCGCGGCGCCGATGGTAGCGCGTGGCGGCCGCGACGGCGCCGGGAGGTTCAGGTCGCGGATCACCGTCTGAGCGGCGTTGTGACCGGGTACGCCGCTGACCCCGCCTCCCGGATGACACCCCGACCCGCACAGATAGAGCCCGTCGAGCGGGGTGCGGTAGGCCGCACATTCGGGCAGCGGGCGCGCACCCAGCATTTGATCGATCGTCATGTCCACGTGATGCATGTTGCCGTGCGTCATGCCGGCTCGAGCCTCGATTTCGGGCGGTCCATGCAGGTACGCGTCGCTCACCAGGTCGGGGAAGTTAGGGGCATAGCGCGCGACCTGCGCGATGAGGGCGTCGGAGATCTGAGCCCGCCGCGATTCCCAGTCGGCTGGTGCAAGGCCCACCGGCGCGAATTCCACCCAAATCGAGATCGTGTGGTGCCCGGCGGGCACGACTGAGCGGTCGTAGACCGAAGGACAGACCAGCCCGAGAATTGGCTCGGTTGGCATCTGGCCGGCGCGCGCCTGGCCCCAGGCCCGGTCGATGGCGTCCAGCGATTCGCAGATGCGCACGTTGGCGCCGTGCTGCGGGCCGTCACCCGGCAAGGCCCGCCAGTCCGGCAGCCCTGTGGTGGCGCAGTGCAGCTTCAGGTAACCCGCGTTCATTCGCAGGCGGCGGGCCGATCGCCGGAACGGAGCCGGCAGGTGCTCCGCCGGAACCAGCCGGGTGAGCGTGCGCTGCGGATCGGCATTGGAGAGCACCGCGGGGGCGGTGATGACGGTGCCGTCGGTGAGGGCGACGCCATTGGCATGCCCATCGGCCACGTGAACGCCCGCGACCGGCGTTGCCGTGCGAACCTCGGCCCCGGCGTCCTCAGCCGCTTGCCGCAGCAGTCGCGTGACGCTTCCCATACCGCCCCGCGGGAACCCGACCAACCCGCGCTGGCCCAGGCGGGACGACAGGGCGCCGGCGAACGCGAAGTAGAGCAGCCCTCCCGAGTTGTCGGTGTAGCCGGCGTCGAAGGTCGTGCCCAGCGACGCCTTGACGCGCGGCGATTCGAAGTAGTCGTCGAGGAGTTGGCGCCGAGTGCCCGTGATGAGCGTGTGCGCGATGTGGGCGTTTGGCGTGCCCTCGGCGGAGCGAAGGAACTCCCCCAGCGTGGGTGGCGCGTCCAACAGATAGGGATCGAACAGTTGCGCCGCCCTCTGCCAAAACTTGACATAATCTCCATAGGCCTCGGCGTCGCGGCGCGAGATGCGGGCGATTGACTCTTTCGTCCGCTCCCCGTCGTTCCAGGCGAGCAGGTATTGACCATCGGCAAATGGGTGGAACTGCCCCGGGTCGCGGCGAAACACTCGTAGGCCGCGCTCCACCAATCGCATGTCGTCCAAGATTTGCGGATGGAAGAGCACGAAGCTGTGCGCGCAGGTTGAGAAGTGGAAACCGGGGAACAGCTCGTCAGTTGTAGCCGCGCCGCCGACCTTGGGGCCTTGCTCCAGCGCCAGCACCCGCAGCCCCGCCCGCGCCAGGTAGAACGCCGCCACGAGGCCGTTGTGGCCGCAACCGATGATGATCGCGTCGTAGTCCATCTACGTTCCTAGCACTCACCGGCGCTTGCCGGAATAGCCTATCCCTGGAGCCCGTCTGCTCGGGCGGCATATGTCCGAAATTCCGAGGGGCTAGCCCCAGTAGGCCGAGCACTCCGTGCGCAGCCAGTCCAGGCTGGCGGTCAGCCAGTGCTCCGTGTCGTAGTCCGGCCGCGGCACGACCTCGACGTAGTGATGCAGGTCGTCGGGATCTGGCGCGCCGGCACGCAAGACTTCGAGCATCGCCGGAATGGGGACGCTGCCGAGGCCGATGGGGGTGTGATAGAAGACGCCGGTGGCTATGGGGCTGATGGGCTGCGCCCGCATGTCGCGCAGGTGCGTGGCCACCGTATGTCGAGCCATGTGGCGGACCGCGTCGAGCGGGTCCTCGTTCACGGCCATGGAGTCGGCAAAGTCGAACACGTGGCGCAGCGTCGTCGAGCCCAGGCCCTCGTGGATTTTCGCGAACTCCGAGCAGCGATAGTCCATGTGATTCTCGGTCGCCAGCGTCAGCCCTAGGTCGTCGGCGATCGGCAGCAGCGTCTTGAGGTTTCCGATGATCCGGTCGATCTGCGCATCGATTGCCGGGTCTTTCGTGTAGTGATTCGGGCGGCCGGGCTGGCCGTGCACCAGACTCAGAACGCGCGCACCCGCAGCCTGCGCCAGCTCCATCGCCCTCACCGCGATGTCGAAGGGCGTGCCGCCTGTCCACCCCGTCCGCACGACCGTTGCCCGGGACATGTCGAAGGTGGGCATGCGCCGGCCGTTCCATGACGGGTCGTAACCCCCGCCGCCCCAGTCGTCGGGCGATGCCGCCAGGTCCACGGAGACGGAAGCCAGGAATGTGAGGTTGTGGTCGGCCATGCGCGCGCGAAAGGCGCGAGCGCGGGCCAGGTCTTCGAACCAACCGCAATCCATCGACAGCGACGAAAGCCCATGCGCCACCACGCGCTCGGTCATCCAATCGATCGGCAACTCCCCCGGCGGCGGCGGGTCGACGCCGCGCTGGTAGATGGGCGCCTGCATCTCGCCGACGAAATCCGGCGCGTCCGACCGCATCCACGGGAAAGCGACCCAGCGATACGTCTCGTGTGAGAGGCCGAGTTTCATCGGGCCGAAAGATGGGGCTCGAAGTACTGACCCTGCTCTTCCAGCAACCAGCGCTTGCTCTCGAGCACCCACGCCTCCGGATCGTGCTGCGGCGGCGGCGAGATCTCGATGTTGGCCAGCAAGTTTGCCGGGTCAGGCGCCTCGGCCTGCAGCAGCTCGAGGATCGCGCCGATGGGCGAGTCCCCGTGCCCCACGGGCGAGTAGTGGAAATGCGGCTCCCACGTCGCTCGCAGCGGCTGGGCGCGAAAGTCCTTGAAGTGCACCGCCACGGTATTCCGGGCGGCGAGCCGGGCGCCCTCCAGCGGGTCCTCGACGCTGGGAAACGGGTTGGACGTATCGAGGGTGATCCGCAGCCACGGCGAGTTGATTTCGTCCACCACGCCCGCGACCTCGGAGACGCGGTAGTCCATGTGGTTTTCCCAGGCCATGATCACGCCAAGGTCCTCGGCCACCGGCGTCAGCGTCGGGAGATGCTTGGCCGCGCGCGCCATCTGCTCGTCGATCGGCGGATCGGTCGAGAAATGGTTGTGAACGCTGGGCAGCCGATGGGTCATGGTGGCGATGTTGAGGCCGGCCCAATGGTTGAGCCGCAGCTGACGCACGGCGTTGTCGTACTCGAACGTGTCCCACTCGTCGTCCGTGGCCGCCATGTTGACGGTGAGACCGCCGTTCCAGATCAATCCGCGGTCGTCGACCTTGCGGCGCATGGCTTCCGCCCCGGCCCGGTCGTCGACGTATTCGCCCGGGTGCGCGTAGAGGCCCTGAATCCCCAACTCGGCCGTCTTGTCGACCATCCAGAAGAAGCGATTGTCTTCAGGAGCTGGGGGCGCGAACGACTGCAGGTAGGCCAGCGGCCCTCCGCCGGAGCGGTATTCGATGGTGTCGCGCCGAATCGAGGGCTGGAAGGCCCAGCGGTAGCACGCGATTGAAATGCAGAGCTTCACGACTTGCTCGGGCGCTGCGAGGCGGTGGTCACGGCAACTCCGGCGGCTGATCCGCAAGACACCGGCGGCGAACCGGCGGTGCCGCCGACATTATGGCGCATGACGGCGGTGAGCGTATCGTCCCTGACGGCATCTCGGGCCGACCGCGCGCGCATTGGTCGGACGCGGCGTTGAAGGCCTGCTGCCGAACGGGTTCTCTGCTCCGCGCCATTGACGTTGACGGCGGAGCGCTTTAGGGTCCAACGACAGTCCGGGACGGGATCGCAGGTCTCGTGCCGGCGGGCGCTACGGTCCGCCGGCCTCGATGTCCGTGCCGTGAGGCATACCGACGCAGGACTGAGGGCAGCCGTTGAGCTTGGAGTCCCGGGTTTTGGCCGAAGCGGCGCTTGAGGGCGCCGTGCAGGCGAAGCCGCGCAGCGAATGGTCGTTGGCCTGGCGGCGCCTCTACCGCAACAAGGGCGCGCTAGTGGGCGGCGTGATCCTCATCGTCATGGCAATCGGGGCGATTTTTGCGGACGTGATCGCCATCGAGCCTGTGAATTTCCGCCAAGTCAGCTTCGAGGCCCTACAGGCGAACAAGTTGCAGCCGCCCGGAACAAATGGTCACGTCTTCGGCACGGACGACATTGGACGCGATGTGTTCGGCCGCGTGGTGCGAGGGTCGCGCATCTCCTTGCGCATCGGGTTAACGGCGGTGGCGCTCGCCGCCGTCGGTGGATCCATCCTCGGCTTGATTGCTGGCTATTTCGGCCGCTGGCCCGACATGCTGATCAGTCGCATTGCGGACATCATGCTGGCTTTTCCCGGCCTGCTGTTGGCCATCACCATCGTGGCGGCGCTGGGTCCCGGCCTGAACAATGCCATGATCGCGCTGGGGATCGCCGGGATTCCCGGGTACGCCCGCGTCGTGCGAGGCACCACGCTGTCCGCCCGCGAGTTTGCCTATGTTCGGGCGGCGCGCGCTGTCGGCATGCGCGACGCGCGCATCATTTTTCGCCACATCCTGCCCAACGTGATCAGCCCCATTCTGATCCTCGCGACGCTCGGGCTGGGAACCAACATGTTGGCGGCGGCCGGCCTGAGCTTTCTGGGTCTGGGGGCCGGCCCGCCCGAGCCTGAATGGGGTCTCGAGCTGTCGTTGAATCGAAACTACTTCCGTACGGCGTGGTGGATTCCAACGTTTAACGCACTGGCGCTGGCCGTCACCGTGTTCGCCATCAACCTCTTTGGCGACGGCCTGCGCGAGGCGCTTGACCCGCAAGCGTCGGCCTGGGCGAGCTGACCATCGGTCCACGTCGCTCCAGGTTGTGATTGCCGCGCGCAGTGAGTAGGATGCGCAGCTAACGACTAGGTTTGATGTCTGACAGTCCGCAGGGAGGCAAACATGGGGCAAAAAATTTCGATCTCACGTCGCCAAGCGTTGCGCGGTGGCGCGATTGCATTGGCTGGCGGTGTCGGAGCGGCCGCGCTCGCCGCGTGCGGTGAAAAGGAGATCGTTACCAAGGAGGTCGTCAAGGAAGTCGAAGTCCAGACCGTGGTCACGAAGGAAGTGATTCGAGAGGTCCCGGTCGAGACGATCGTGACCCAGGAAGTCATCAAAGAGGTCCAAGTCGAGAGGGTCGTGACCCAGGAAGTCATCCGGGAAGTCATCGTCGAGAAGATCATCGAGGCGGCCCGCGAGCGAGCGCCTGGCGTCGACACACACCTGCTCAGCAAGAGCGTCGATATCGGCGGCGAGCCCTGGAACCCCATCGTGGGCGGCGAGGTCAGCTACTTCACCTTTACCAATCCCAACACGCTGGACCCGCTGACCTGGATTACGCGCGGGCCGGAGGCGACCTCGCCGATGTTCGAGCGCCTGGTGGTGTTCGGGGAAGACAACGTGCTGCAGCCGCATCTGGCGGCGGGTCTTCCCGAGGTCGCCGACGACCGGATGTCGTGGACGCTGCCGCTGCGCAACGACGTGAAATTCCACGACGACACGCCGTTCAACGCCGACGCCGTCGTTTTCAACTTCGAGCGATTTCTTGATGACAGCGCATTGCGCGGCTCGGTCGCGGGTGAGATTGGCGCTTTCGCGGGCGTCGAGAAGATCGACGATTTCACCGTCCGGTTCAACACGAACGGGCCGCAGCCCTTGCTCCCGGAATTCCTGACGACTCCCTCGCTCGTGATGGCGTCGCCGACGGCCATCACGGAGATGGGGGAAGACTTCGAGCGCAACCCGGTCGGAACGGGTCCTTACAGCTTTACGAACTGGGTCGACGACGTCGAATTGGAGTACTCCAGGTTCGACGACTACAACTGGGGACCGCCGTTTGCGACCAACAAGGGCCCCGGCTTCGCCGACACGGCCAAGATCCTCGAGCTGTCAATGGACTTCGCCGCCCGGGCCCAGGCGTTCGAGGCCGGCGAGATCGACATCTCGCTGCAGTTCACGTTCCCGGACGTGCAGCGTGTCTCCGAGAATCCGGCGTTCCATGTCATCGGGCTGCTGTTCAACGACATCCAGTACGTGCCGCTGAACACCATCAAGTGGCCCTTGACCGATATCAATGTCCGCAAGGCGCTGGTTCACGCACTCGACCGGCGGACCGCGACCGTGCGGCAGAACGGCGGGCTCGCACCGACCCTCGTGAGCAATCTGCTGGCCCCAGGCACCATCGGCTTCAGTGAAGAGGCGTCCAAGCTGTATGACTGGAACGTCCCCAAGGCGAACCAGATATTGGATGAGTCCGGCTACGCGACGAGGGACGATGATGGTTTCCGCCAGGACTCGGAGGGCAAGCGGCTTGAGGTGATCTTCCCGAACACCCCGAATCCGATATGCGAGCTGTTCAAGTTGGATATCGAGGCCAACGTGGGCATCTTCGTGGACATTCCGAACATCGACTTCCCCACGTTTGCCGAGGGGATGAGCCAAGGGCTCTACCACATGGCCTGGAACGGCGTGGGTGGTCGGAACGGCGATGCCCTGTACACGAGATTCCACACGTCGCTGCTGGGCCAGCCCGGTCGCGCGTGGACGTTCTTCGAGTACTCCGGAGAGCCCGGCGTCGCCAACCCGGATTCGCGCATTGACCCGCTCTTGGACGGTGCACGCACCGAGTTTGACGCGGAGAAGCGCGTGCGCATGTGGCAAGAGGCCGAGTATCTCCTGATGGAGAATGCCGTGGGCATACCGCTGGTGCAGTCACTTCTGGCGTGGCTCACGAATCCGTCGACCATCGGCGGGCGGCTGTTTATCGGCAGTGGAGCGTCGCACCCCTACTTCGGTGACCTCTACAGCAAGGACTAGGAGCGTCTGCACATCGCTACCGATGACGACAGCCTTGGGAGCCGCACTGCCGGCAAGCGGCGCCAGTCGAGTTGAGATCAGGCGCGGCGCCTGCGCACGCAGGCGCCGCGCCCGGCTGGCATAGCCGTGGGCGGTTACATCCTTCGACGGATCCTCTACATCATCCCGGTCACCCTGGGGGTGGTGACGGTGGCGTTTGTGTTATTGCGCCTCGTGCCCGGGGACCCAATCACGCTCTACTACTTCGGCCAGGATCAGCCGGGGCAGGCCAGCGCATCTGCCGCCGGCCTCGAATCGGAGGCCACGCTACAGCGGCTGCGCGAGGCCTATAACCTCGACAAATCGATGCCCCACCAGTACGTGCTGTACCTGGGGGATCTGGTGCGCGGCGACCTGGGAATATCCATCCGTAAGAAGCGGCCGGTCCTGCACATCATCGGGGATCATTGGCCCGCGACCATGCAGATTACGCTGGTGGGCATGTCGCTTGCCATTGTTATCGGGCTGACCGCTGGGATCGTATCGGCCATCAAGAGCCACACCATTATCGACTACGCGGCCCAGATGTTCGCGATTATCGGAGTGTCAGTCCCACAATTCATACTTGGGCTGATCCTGATCTTCATCTTTGGCATTACGCTCGGCTGGCTGCCGGCAATTTCCAATGGTCACGGCAAGGAGTTGATTTTGCCGTCGATCACATTGGGCATGGCGGCTTCCGCCATCCTGGCTCGGCTGACCCGGTCATCGATGCTGGATGTCATGTCGCGGGACTATGTCCGCACGGCGCGCGCCAAGGGCCTCCGCGAGCGCGCCGTGATCTGGATGCATGCGCTGCGCAATGCGCTGATCCCCGTCGTGACGGTGATCGGGCTGGAGTTCGGCGGGCTACTAGGCGGGGCCGTGGTGATCGAAGCCGTGTTTACGCGGCAAGGTCTGGGATTTCAGCTCATCAATTCGATCAACCAGCGCGATTACGCCATTACTCAAGGTCTCGTCGTCATGGCGGCGATGGTCTACGCGGTTATGAATCTCGTTGTCGACGTGCTGTACACGTACATCGATCCGCGCGTGCGCCTCGAAGGCTCGACGGCCACCTAGCGCCAGGCGGACCTCGCGAAGTCCAGCGGTTGCGCCGGTGCTACGGTGACGCCATCCCGGCTCCAGGAGTCATCCGATGGCTGATCTCGACTCGACTGAGCTGCACATCCGCGACACGCCGCAGTACTTCTTCGACACCGGCATGATCGAGGAGATTCAGAACATCACCCGGACCGTGCACAGCCCGGAGATGTTCTGCGGCAACCCCGTCATGACCAAGGACAAGCCGTGGGAGCACATGGTCAACCTGCACGCCGACGACTACAAGGTTTGGCGTGACGACGACGGGGTTTTCCACCTCCTCTACAGCGACTTCGACATCGACCGCGAGAAGGCGCGCCGCACGGGCGGCACCTTGATCGACTACGACATTTCCCGTTTTCGCGTCTGCTACGCACGCTCCGCGGACGGCGTCACCTGGGAGAAGCCGCCGATGGGGATCGTGCACGAGGACGGCCACGACACCAACATCGTGATGGGCGACCGAACTCACGGCAACGTGTGGGGCTTGGCGCCGCTGGACGATCCGCTGGAGACGGATCCGGCGCGCCGCTACAAGGCGATCTACGAAATTGGGCCTCCGGGCTTTCGGGTGGCGGACGAGCTGCCTGGCGCGAACGTGCGGCGCGCCTACTCCGCCGACAGCATTCACTGGACGACCTATGACGAGCCGCCCATGTTCGAGGGGCTGGGCGCGAAGCAGGGCGACGGCATCTACCCGTTCTTCGATCCGTCGACGCGCACCTACTGCATCATCACGCGCCACCCCTGGATGGAGATGGCGCCGCGGCCGCGCGTGGGGCTGGTGGAGCAGGCCATCGCCGGCGGGTCGACCACCGACCCGGCGCATGGGCTGTCGAACCGGCGGGGGATGCGGCGCATCTATTTCGCCCAAAGTCGGGACTTTCAGCACTGGAGCGAGCCGCGGCTCGTGCTCGCGCCGGATCCGGAGCTCGACAACTTGGATGACTCGTTCTACAGCATGCGGCCTTACCTGCTGGGGAGCCATTGGGTGGGATTCCTGGGCGTGCTCAACATGACCACGCGCACGCTCATTCCCCAGCTGGCCTACAGCCGGGACGCGCGAAAATGGGACCGCCTCAAGCCGACGCACCCATGGATCGGGAGCGGCGGGAAGGGGTCGTACAGCGAGTTCGCTGTCGCGGCGCCGCACATGGTGGACGTTGGCGATGAGTCGTGGCTCTTTTTCGGAGCCGCGGGCGGGACGTCGTCGGAGAACCGCAGCTCCTACGCCCTGGGGCTGGGCAAGTTGCGGCGGCACGGCTTCGTCTCGGTTGGGACGAACGACCTGCACCAGGGCATGCTGCTGACGGAGGCGTTCATCGCGCCAGGCGATCGGCTGGTGATCAACGCCGCCTGCGGCCCGCAGGGCTACATCAAGGTCGAGGCCGCGGACGTGACCTACACGGTGATGCCGGGACGGTCCGCGGCGGATTGCGACGTGTTCACTGGGGACTCGATCAGACACGTGGTGACGTGGGGCGGCGACCCGACGCTGGCCCTACCCGAAGGCACGGACTCGGGGACGGTCTATCCGAAGTTCATCCCCCATCGCCACCTGCGCTTCTACATGCACGACGCGCAGCTCTACTCGTTTCAGATCGCCAGCTCGGAGGGCTGATTAGGTCCTGGGGACAGACGGGATCGCTCGGGCGGCGGCAACAGCGGCGATGTCCAGGGCGGGTCGCTGCCCGGCGCTGCGGTGGCGATGGCTTCAGCTCCAGATCGAGCGCATCTTCCACGCGTCGAGCGACTTGAGCAGCGCGTCCGCGCCCTGCGCTCGCATCGAGACCCCAACGCTGTCGGCTCGCTCCGGATAGACGCGAACCGCCACACACTGCTTGTTGTTCACGAAGACCTCGACGACGCTGTGGTCAACGAATACCCGGAGCTCGATTGGCTCGTCCGGCTCGATGTTGACCGGCGCCGTTTCCGGAGCTCGTGAGAGGACGTCCGCCGCGACCGACGCGTAGGACGTGTCGATGGTGATGAGGCTGAGGTGCCGCCCGGTGCCTAGGACGCGCTCGACCTGACCGCGATTCTTGAAGAACGCAATGCGGGTGAACTCTTCCTTGGCGGGCGAGCGCAGGACATTCAGTTCGACCATCGGCGCGTCCTGAGGATCGAGCGCGGCCACGAGCTCGAGCGCACGGCCGTGCACGGACTCGAATACGCGCTCTTCATTCGCGGGCAGCAAGGTCGCATCCACGTGCATGTGAGCGTCGCGAAGCGCTGCGACCGCCGGGACCGGTTCCATGGACAAGTCATCGCCGTCGACCGTCAGGCGCCGCGGCAGCGACATGATTTGATTCCAGCCCTCGGTGGGCTTGCCCTCGTTCATGTTGAAGATGGCGATGACGCCGCCCCGGCCGTCGGGCGTGGCGGATGGGGCGTGGACGCCGGCGGGCCTCATCGGGCCGAAATTGAACCGTCCCCCGTGGGTGGCCACGAACTTGTCCCGCGCCGTGTCGTAGTTCCCCAGCAGGTACTGGGCACCCGTCATGTGACTGGCGAAGAGCAGGATGTGCCGGTCGCCGATCGGCCAGAAATAAGGAACCGAACCGTCGTCGCCGACAAGCGTATAGAAGTCGTCTTCGACGAACGGGTGCAGGTATTCCCAATGCTCCAGATCGGTTGAGCGGAACAGGAAGTTCGCCCGGATCGGCTTGCCCGCGGGACCGCCGGGTCTGGCCCATCCCGAAAGGGAGTAGTAGAAGCCGTCCTTCTTCCAGATGCATGGGTCATAGACGGTGTATGGCAGCGGAGAACCGTCGGGCGCGGCAATCGGGATCACGGCCCGGTTGGCGACCTTGGTCCAGTTCAGCAGCAGCGGATCGCTGGATGTGGCGACCATGTTGCCGACTTGCGTGCCGAAGTACATGGCGATGACGCGATCATCCTCGACGAGCGTCGAGCCCGAGAAGCACTTTTCTTCGGGGTCGGGATAGATGCAGTACGGCAGATCGCGCCAATGCACGAGGTCCCTGGAGACGGCGTGGCCCCAATGTTGGCGTGGATCTTCCGGCGGATAGGCCTGATAGAAGAGATGCCAGTTGCCCTGCCAGAAGCACAGGCCGTTGGGGTCGTTGAGCGTGGACTCCGGATTGACATAATGATAGGTCGGCCGGTGCGGATCGTCCGCAAGCGCCGCGCGTGAGGCCCGCAGCCGCTGCATGAGCGGATTGCTGGCGAGCGCCGCTTCTTGGGCCTCGAGCGTTGTCGGGAAGGTGTAGCTGGGTACGTGTGAACTGTAGTCGGGCATGGCTGCCTCGTGCGCGAAGCTCTTGCTGCGAACCGGCCGATTCCGCCCGCGGTGATCACGGTCAGCCCTGACGCCGGCCGGTCCCGACATTTGACGCCTACTATAGATCGCTGTTCGATACGGGAGAGCCGTCTGCGACTCCCCTGGCGGCACGGTCCGCATGGAGATGGCCGAGCCCCACCGACCCTAGGTTTGGGCCACCCCGCGGGCCGGAATCGAGGGCGCCAACATGCGCAGCCCTGCGAGGTGCTACGGTCGCTTCGTCTGAGTAACGGGAACGCACCCATGGCCGACCTCGACTCAACCGAGCTCCATATTCGCGACACGCCGCAGTACTTCTTCGATACCGGCATGATCGAGGAAGTCCAGAACATCACCCGGACCGTGCATAGCCCGGAGATGTTCGACGGCAACCCCGTGATGACCAAGGACAAGCCGTGGGAGCACATGGTCAACCTGCACGCCGACGACTACAAGGTCTGGCGTGACGACGACGGGGTTTTCCACCTCCTCTACAGCGACTTCGACATCGACCAGGAGAAGGTCGCACGCGAGGGCGGCACGGGCATCGATGCCGACAACAGCCGATTTCGCGTCTGCTACGCGCGCTCCGAGGACGGCGTCACCTGGGTGAAGCCACCCATGGGAATCCTGGAGATGGACGGCCACGACACCAACGTCGTGATGGGAAACGCCACGGTTGGCAACGTGTGGGGGCTGGCGCCGCTCGACGATCCGCTGGAGACCGATCCCGCGCGCCGTTACAAGGCGATCTACGAGATCGGGCCGCCCGGATTTCGTGTCGCGAATGAGCTGCCCGGCGCAAACGTTCGGCGCGCGTACTCCGCCGACAGCATTCACTGGACGACCTATGACGAGCCGCCCATGTTCGAGGGATTGGGGGCGAAGCAGGGCGACAGCATCTACCCGTTCTTCGATCCGTCCACGCGCACGTACAACATCCTTACGCGCCACCCCTGGATGGAGATGGCGCCGCGGCCGCGGCTGGGGCTGATAGAGAAAGCCATTGCCGGCGGCTCGACCACCGACCCGGCGCACGGCCTCTCCAATCGACGCGGGATGCGGCGCATCTTCCAATCGCAGAGCCGGGACTTCCACTACTGGAGCGAGCCGCGCTTGGCCCTGGCGCCAGACCCGGAGCTGGACAACCTGGACGACTCGTTCTACAGCATGCGGCCCTACCGGCTCGGCAGCCATTGGGTAGCGTTCTTGGGCGTATTGAGCATGAACACATACACGCTGTTTCCGCAGCTTGCCTTCAGCCGCGACGCCCGGTCTTGGGATCGTCTGCGACCCACGCACCCGTGGATCGGGAGCGGCGGAAAGGGATCCTTCTACGAGTTCACCGTGGCCGCGCCGCACATGGTGGACGTGGGCGATGAATCGTGGCTGTATTTCGGCGGCGTCGGTGGGAGGTCCGTCGGAGACCGCGACTCCTACGCGCTCGGCCTGGGCAAGCTGCGGCGGCATGGCTTCGTCTCGGTTGGGACCAACGACTTGCACGAGGGCATGTTGCTGACGGAGGCGTTCATTGCGCCTGGTGATCGGCTGGTCATCAACGCCGCCTGCGGCCCACAGGGCTTCATCAAAGTCGAGGCCGCGGACGTGACCTACACGGTGATGCCAGGACGCTCAGCGGCGGACTGCGACGTGTTCACGGGTGACTCAATCGAGCACGTCGTGACTTGGGGCGGCGACCCAACGCTGCCCCTGCCGAAAGGCACGGACTCGGGGACGGTCTATCCCACGTTCATCCCCCATCGTCACCTGCGCTTCTACATGCACGACGCGCAACTCTACTCGTTTCAGATCACCAGCTCGGAGGACTGATCCGAGCCCGGGGCTGGGGCCAACGCGCGCTCGTAGTATGGAGCGGGATTCGCTCGATCAGCGCCGGAGAGCCGATTCATACCTTGAGAAGCACGTGACCAGCGATCGATTCGCCTGGATCGCTTGGGGGTTCGTGGCCGCGGCGATCGCGGCGCTCTTGACGATTGGGGTGCGGTCGGCGGGGTGGGTCGTCCCCATATTCCTCATCGTGACCGGGCTGGTGGGGATGATCCTGGGCATCAACACGGCGAAGCGCCTGCGAGTGCGCTGGGCGGTGCACTTGTCGATAGGCCTCCTGGCCGGTGCGCTGGGTGTGGTCGTGCCCTTGGCTTTCGTCGTGTCGGTGGACACCGCTCACCCCGAGCGCACCATCTGGGGGCGTGGCTGGTATCAGAACTTGCTCGGGCCCGGGTCCAAATACGTCGTGACGGCCAAACGGTTTCACCCGGACATAGAGAATCTCGGATGCGTCAGCTACCGCATATCCCCCGACGAGGAAGCGGAGACTTGCTTCCGCCTCCAAGAAGACCTCGCGGGATTCGTTGACAAGGACCCGGCGACCAGCGCGGACTTCCTTTCGTGCCACGGCTGGTCGCGGGGCGTGCTCCTCGGGTCGGTGGTGCGACGTCGAAGCACGTTTGACAGCATCAGCGTTGGCGATCCTCTGCCGGACTGCTGGCGGCAGGGTATTGCGAGCCGATAAACCGAGGGCAGCTCGGATCCAGCCGCGGTGTCGCCAAAAACGCGCTAGGTTCGACGGTGAGCCACCGCCAGTGCGTCAGTGGGGCGATTCATCCCGATCACTGCGTCGCCGATGAGCCCAAGGAGAGCGAGCCCGCCATGACCATCACCGACGTCAAGACCTATCTGCCGTGGGGCGGGTCGCGCGCCGAGACCATCGTCAAGGTCGAGACCGACACGGGCCTCGAGGGATGGGGCTGCTCCGGCATGTCCGCGCGAGAGTGGGCGGTCGAGGGCGCCGTGCGGCACTACCGTGATTTCCTGGTCGGGCGCGACCCGATGCAAATCGGGGCCCTGTGGCAAGAGCTTTACCGCAGCCAGTATTTCGAGGGCGGGCGGGTGCTCACCGCAGCCATTTCGGCTATCGACATCGCCCTGTACGACCTGAAGGGCAAGGCGCTGGGCGTGCCCGTCTACGAGCTCCTTGGCGGCAAGCATCGCGACTTCGTGCCGGGCTTCGCCACCGCTTCCGCGCCCTATGGCCCAAAGCTGGTCGACGACGTCCTACAGCTGCAAGCAGAGGGCTGGCCGGCCATCCGGCTGGGTCTGGGCACCGCCGATGCCGGCGAGGACGGGCGGCTCTTCGAACCGCGTGAGTCCATCGGCCTGACCGCGGAGTGGGTGGTCCGCGTGCGCGAAGCGCTCGGCCAGGCGCCGGTGCTGGGCCTTGACTACCACCACCGCTTGACGGTGGCCGAAGCGGCGTCGTTCTGCCAGCGGCTCCCACCCGCGGCGCTCGACTTTCTGGAGGAGCCGATCCGCGACCAGACCCCCGAGGCCTACGCAACGCTGCGCTCGATGACCGAAGTTCCCTTCGCCATCGGCGAGGAGTTCGAGAGCAAGTGGCAAGCGCTGCCCTATATCGAGCGCGGGCTGGCGAACTTCATGCGCATCGACATCTGCAACGTCGGCGGATTCACGGAAGCGATGAAAGTCGCCGCCTGGTGCGAGGCGCACTACATCGACGTCATGCCGCACAATCCCGTCGGCCCGTTGTGCACGGCCGCGTCGGTGCACTTCCTGGCAGCTATCCCCAACTGCTCCTGGCTCGAAGTGCGCACGCCACCGCGCGGGCCGTGGGGCGAGGACCATTCCGACACGGTGCCCGAACGCCGCGCAATCTATCCCACGCAAGTCGAGCTCGACGGGACGTGGTACCCGCTGCCCACGGAGCCGGGATTGGGCATTGAGGTTGACGAGGATCTCGCGGCGAGCCAGGAACTGCGCCCCTGGAACTCGACGCTACTCCACCGACGCGACGGCTCGTATACAAACTTCTAGCTCAGGTTCGGCGGTATGTGGAGGCGGCCTGCCAGGGCCGCGGCGTCGCGGGGCTGCTTGCTAGACGGACGCGCGGACGAGCCGGACGCGCGGATCGATATACGTATACAGCACGTCGACGACGAGATTCATGACCGCGTACAGGATCGCCGCGAGCATCACCAGCCCCTGGACGACCGGATAGTCGCGCTGGGTGATGGCGTCGATGAGCTGGAACCCGAGTCCCTGGCGGATGAACACCACTTCGATGATCACCGTGCCGGCGAGCAGGCCGCCGAACTCCAGCCCGGCGACGGTGACGACGGGGATCAGCGCGTTGCGCAGCGCATGCAGCCAGATCACGGCGCGCTCGCGGAGGCCCTTGGCGCGCGCCGTGCGGATGTAGTCGCGCGACAGCACGTCCAGCATGGAGGAACGCATCAACCGGGCGAGGATCGCCGACGCGGCCGTGCCCAGCGTGATTCCCGGCAGGATGAGTTCCTTGCCGTGGCCGTTGGAGATTGCCGGCAGCCAGCCGAGTCCGACACTAAAGACCATCACCAGCACAACGCCCAGGAAGAAGCTCGGAACGGAGACGCCGAACACGGCAAAGCCCTGCGCGGCATAGTCCACCCACGTGTGGCTCCGAATTGCCGAGATCACGCCGGCGCTAATGCCGATCACGAGCGCGACGGCCATTCCGGCCATCGTTAACTGGATTGTGGCGGGCCAGTGATCGCCGATGATCTCGTTGATCGGGCGCTGCGACCGAATCGATTTGCCCAAGTCGCCGCGGGCGAAGTTCCACACATAGATGAAGAACTGGTGCACGATGTGCTTGTCGAGATTGAATTCCTTGCGCAGGGCATCGTAGGCGCCCTTTTGGGTCGGCGTAACGACGAACGAGACGGTGCCGGAGGGATCCTGGGCACCGAGATAGAACAAGTCGACCGGGTCGCCCGGGATCAGGCGCAGGAGGATGAACGTCACGATCAGCACTCCCAACACGACCGGAATCGTGTAAAGGAGGCGTCGGGCGATGTATCCACCCATGCCTGCGCCTGATCCCCTCTAGCTACCCAGCGCTATGCGCCAGTTCCTCTCGGCTAGCCAACCCGCTTGTCGTACCAGTCGCTCCAGATCGGCAGCGCGAAGTTGCCGACAAAGAGGTTGCCGCCGACGATATCGGTGTTGGCGATCCAGCTGAGGAACTCCGTGACGAACGGAATCATCAGCGCGTTGTCCATGATGATGTGGGACGCACGCTGCCACAGCTCAATCTGCTTGGCCGGGTCGAACTCGATCCGGGCGCCGTCGAGGAGTGCATCCAGCTCCACGCCTGGCGTGGCCTCTCCGGGCGGGTCGGTGTACATCCAGCGCGAGTAGGCGCGCCCCGGCAGCCCGTAGACGGACGTGTGGAAGCGGTCCCACAGCACGTCGCCGTCCGGCCCGCCAATGCCCACGTACCCGGCGTGGAAGGCGCCGTTCTGCATCTGCTCGTTGAACGTGCTGCCTTCCATTCGCGGAATCTGCACCGAGATGCCGAGCGACTGCTCGACGTCGAGCTTGAACAGCTCGCGCACGGGGTAGCCGGTGTCCGGGAAGACGATCTCCAGCAACTGGCCTTCCGCGTTGTAACGGAAGCCGTCGTCGCCCAGCGTCCAGCCGGCGGCGTCGAGCCGCGCTTGCGCCTTGGACACGTCGAAGGTGTATAGGTCGTTGACCTCCGGGTTGTAGCCCTTGACGGCCTCCGACGTCAGGCAGTTGCTGACGACCACCGGCGGCACGCCGCCGTTGGCGCGCACGGTGACCGTCCGGCGGTCAATGCCCTCGATCATCGCGCGGCGGACCTCAACGTCGTCCGTCGGGAATAGTTGGGTGTTGATCGGCATGTACTGCGGCATGCCCTCGTTCAAGATGCCCAGGACCCGGAAGCTTGGGTTCGTCGAGATGCGCTGCACGTGCGGGAACACGAAATGGAGCAGGAAGCTGACCTCGCCCGCTTCCATCGCGTTGATCCGCGCCGTGCTGTCGTTCGACAGGACCTTCCCCACGGCTCGATCCGCGTACGCGGGTCCCTGGTTCGCGGAATACCACGGCGCCCAGCCGTACTTGTCGAACCGCGTGCCGACGAGCTCGACGTTGTCGGTCCAGCTTTCGAACTTGAAGGGGCCGGTGCCGATCGGGTTGAAGTCGAAGTCCGCGCCCATCTCCTTGGCCACCAGCGGCCACGGCCGATAGCCGCGGGTTAGCGGCTTGAGGAAGATCGCGTTTGGAATCTTGGTGAAGAAGTCGACCGTAAAGTCGTCGACTTTCTCGACCCGATCAAGCTCGTTCGCGAATCCGACGATGCCGCCGCGAACGATGCTTTCGTCGAAAATCTCCTCAAAGTTCGAGATCACAGTGTCCGCGTTGAACGGCTCGTCATTGTGGAAGACCACGTCGTTGCGCAGACGAAGGCGCCATTGCGTGCGGTCGTCTTGAACCTCCGCGCCGGCGGCCAGGAGTGGGGCGAAGTCGTTTCCCGCGCCCAGCACGTACAGCGGCTCATGGATCATGTTGCCGATTTCAACCGATGCACGGCTGGCGGCGCGCAGCGGGTGATAGCTGTTGGCGTTGCCGAACGTCGGGTAGCTCACCTCGCCGCCGACGGTTGGGTCGTACGGGCCAAGCGGAATGACGTCGGGGTAGCTGAAGACGTTGATGCCGGGAACCAGCTCCTGGGCACGCTCGACAAACTTCTCCTGGATCACGACCTTCTCGAGGACCTTCTCGACGACGACTTCCTTGATGACTTCCTGGGTGACGATCCTCTCGACCTCAACCTCTTTGATCGTCTCGACCGGGACTTCCTTGATCGTCTCGACCTGGACTTCCTTGATCACGACGGTTTCGACCGGGATTTCCTTGGTGACCAAGACTTCGACCGGGACTTCCTTGATCACCTCTTTGATCTCGGTGACCGTAACCGTCACGGTCTTCTCGACGACCTCGGCCTCGCCGCACGCGGCAAGCGCCGCCGCGCCCACGCCACCGGCGAGGGCTACCAGCCCCCCGCGCATGACCTGGCGCCGCGTGACTATTCCCCTACTCCCCATCTAAGACCTCCCCTGACGATCACTCACCGTCCGCAGCGCTCACCGGCTCGGACGGCGCGAAATGCCTCTGCAGGCACAATTCCCATTGACTTGCGCATCTTACTGCGCCCATGCGCTGGCCTGCGGATCGAGTGCCTCGCGCAGACCATCGCCGACCATATTAACCGACAGAACGGTGACGGCGATAGCTAACCCGTTGGAGGTCGATACCCACCACGCCGTCCGGAGATAGGCGCGGGATTGATTCAACTCGCTGCCCCACTCGGGAGTTGGCGGGTCGGCTGCCAGTCCGAGGAAGCCCAGCGCGGACGCGGCGAGGATCGCGCCGCCGAGGCCCAACGTCACCATGATCAGGATCGGGCTCAACACGTTGGGCAGGATGTGCTGCAAGATGATGCGTGAATCGCGCAGGCCGGTGGCCTGGGCGGCGCGGATATAGACGAGCTCTCGCGTGGCCAGCGTGGCGCCGCGGACGACGCGCCCATAGCCGGGAATTCCCGCGAGCCCCAGGGCCACCATGGCGTTAAACAGGCTCGGTCCAAGCGACGCCAAGATCGCAATCGCCAGCAATATTCCCGGGAAGGCCAGCATCACGTCGATGATCCGGCTGATCACCTGGTCGATCCAGCCGCCGAAGTAGCCGGCGGCGAGACCGATCAGCGTGCCGGCAACGCTTGCGATGGCGACCGCGAAGAAGCCGATCCGCAGCGACACGCGGGCGCCGCGGACCACGCGGCTGAAAACATCGCGTCCGATGTCGTCAGTGCCCATCAGGTGGCCGTCGGTCAGCGGCGGCAGCCATTTCTTGGTCTGTAGCTCATCGAAGCTGAAGAAGATGTCCTCGGGCTCAATGGCGACGACGTCCGCGAATATCGCGCCCAGGCTGATGATGATCAGGATCGCCAGCCCGACGACAGCCGCTTTGTGGCGGCGAAAGCGACGCAGGGACATTTGCCACTCGCTGCGCGGCGGCCGCAGGGCCAAGGCGTCTTCCGCTTGCTCGACGGGCGACCCTGTCAGGGCACCGGTTGACACGTGCACTTCCTCGCCGGTCTACGCTTGGTGGGCGTCGCCACGGCCCCGTACTTTGGATGGACCAAATCTCGCGTCACCGCGGCTGCGTTGATGGACACAACGCAGCCGCTGGGCTCGCTGGACGCAAGCCGTCACGCTCGTGTGGAACGTAAGCCGTGGCGTGTGATCGTGTCAACCGATGCGGCGACCAGCTTGCGCGGGTGGCTCACCATCTGGCAGCCCTCTCAGTGTGCCGCGTTCCAGCATTGATCGGATGAAGTCCGCAGGAAACGGCTGCTTGCGTCGGTCGCTCGAGTGAATGCCAGGGGCCATCGGCCGTGCCAATGCGGCACGGCCACTCTTGGTATTCCGGGCCTGCCGCCGCTTGTGCGGGTCTCGTGGCCGCTGGCCGATGCGTAGTTGCCCAGGTCAAGCAGTTCATCGCCCACCAGCACGCGGTAGTCGCGTCGCCGAAGGCCATCCAGGAGATGGGCGCGGAGCGTGATCGCCACCCGGTCGGCACCGGCCCGTTCAAGTTCGGCGAGTGACAAGACGACGTGAAGATCGTTGGCGAGCGCTTCGATAAGTGGGCTTGGCCGCCTCGGCCACGCTGGCGCGACTCACCCGCTCATCGATGCTCGACGTGCTCTCGCGCGATTACGTGCGCCTTGCGCGGTCGAAAGGACTGCGTGAGCGCGTGGTCGTGATGGGGCACGCGTTGCGCAATGCCCTGGTTCCTGTGGTCACCGTCATCGGCCTGGAGTTTGGCGGCTTGCTGGCCGGCGCAGTGATCATCGAGGCCGTGTTCCATCGGCAGGGGCTGGGACTTCGACTTATCGACGCCATCATCGACCGCGACTATCCGGTCGTTCAGGGGCTGGTCCTGATGTCAGCCGTCATCTACGCCGTGGTGAACCTGCTCGTTGACGTGCTGTATACGTATATCGACCCGCGGGTACGTCTCGAAACGACCGGGTCCTAGCGCCACGCGCGGGGCGATTAGGAACCCCGCGGTCGCAATCTGTCCCCGCGGTAGCCGGATGTGCCAGCATGGGACGCGGCAGCTGCTGGGTGGATCGTCAAATGACTGAGCACGAACGCTATCTCTTCGACCTTCAGGGGTACCTCGCGGTGCCGAACGCTCTCGACTCGGCCGAGGTGGCGGCGCTCAATCGGATTCTTGACGAGCAGATTGCGGGGATTCCGGGCGAGGACTGGTCCTCGCACCGCTTCTTGGACCTGCTGACGTGGGGTGCGCCGTACCGCGACCTCATTGATCACCCAAGGCTGCTGCCGTATGTCATCGACCTCGTGGCCCCCAAGGTGCGCCTGGACCACACCTACCTTGACATCATTCGCGGACGCCTCAGTCCCATTGGCTCCACCCTGCACGGTGGGCGCGTGCCGTTCGATCCCGCGCAGTATTTCGAGTTCGCCGACGATCGGTTCTACAACGGTCTCAGCGTGGTGGCCATCAACCTGATGGATGTGAATCCGGGAGACGGTGGATTTGGCTGTGTTCCCGGGAGTCACAAGAGCAACCTGCCATTTCCCGCTGACTGGAAGAATCTCGATGACACCCAGCCAATCGTCGAGCGCGTCACCGGGCCGGCGGGGACGGCGGTTTTCTTCACCGAAGCGCTTACGCACGGGGCGCTGCCGTGGACGAGCGCCGCCGAACGGCGCACGATCTTCTACAAGTACAGCCCGAGCCCGCTCGCGTGGTGGGTTCCCTTTCCCGACGGCGCTGGCGTCGAGGGGCTCACCGATGCCCAGCAGAGGCTCTTGCAGCCGCCGACGGCGGACCCGCGGCGGATCGGGCGTCGCACGGTGGCGGTGTGAGGGGACACAATGCGAATCCCGCAAGGGCAGCGTGGTCGGGCGGAATGTGCCGCGCTAGCTGCTGCCGGATTCGCGCGGTGCGAGCTGTGCGAGCGCCTGTTGATACACCTGCAGGTCGGCGTCGCTGAAGAGTACAAAGCGAATCTCGTCGAAGTTCAGCTTGGGCGCGCATGACGCGACGGTCGCAAGGGCGATGTCCGCGGCGCTTGCTTTCGGGTAGCCGTAAGCGCCGGTGCTGATGGAGGGAAACGCAATGGTTCGCGCGCCGGCTGCCGCGGCGGCCTCCAGGCTCGCCGTGTAGGCGGAGGCCAACAGATCGGGTTCGCCATGCCCGCCGCCGCGCCAGATCGGCCCAACCGCATGGATGACGTACTTCGCCGGCAGGTCCCCAGCAGTGGTGCGCACGGCCTTGCCCGTCGGGCAGCCGCCGATGGCACGGCATTCGGCCATGATGGTCGGTCCGCCGGCTCGGTGAATGGCGCCGTCGACGCCGCTGCCGCCGGCCAGTTGCGCGTTCGCCGCATTCACGATCGCGTCGACGTGCTGCTCGGTGATGTCACCGCGAACAAGAGAAATCGTGGTCGCACCAATCGTTCGCTTCACGCTTCAACCTCCGGGATTGCCCGTCGGCGCGCTGGCTGAGTCGGCGCGCTGGCCGAGTCGACGCGCACGTGCACGAGCAGTTGGCTCGGCCGGTCGGCATCGTGGTAGATCGACTGATCGGCCGTGGCGACGCGGCGGGCGTGCCCGAGGGGTTCGCCGGTATTGGGATTGGCATCGAAACGTGGGTAGTTGGATGACGAGATGTCGACCCGAATCCGATGCCCGCGCGCGAAGCGATTGGCCGTCGGATACAAGATGATGTGGAACTCGTTGACCTCGCCGGGCGTGAGCAGCTCCTCGGAGTCGAAGCCATTGCGGAAGCGCCCGCGGATGATGCTGTCGCACAGATTCAATTCGTAGCCACCGGGCGTGCTGCCGGGCGCATCGCGGTCGTGGGGATATACGTCGAGCAGCTTGGCGGTGAAGTCCGTGTCGACCGCGCTGCTCGCCGCGAACAGCCGCACCTCCACCGGCCCGGCGATCTCGACGTCGGCGTCCAGCGGCGGCGTCTCGAAACTCAGCACGTCGGGGCGCGAGGCGAGCGAGAGCGTGTCGTGATGCCCGAAAAAGCGGCCGGGCTGGCCGCGCTGATCGAACCCCCCGGACGGCAGGAGGTCCTCCGAGGCGCTGATCGACCCGCCGGCGGTTGGCACGGGGTCGCGCGGGTCATAGGTGTAGCGGGTCGGCTCGTGCGGGCTGGACGGCGGCTGGGCCTGCATCGATCCGTCACGATGGAAATAGAGGGCCAGTTCCTGGTACTCGGGCGGCGGCCAGGCTGCCGCGTCCTCCCACCGACCGCCGTGCCACAAGGTGTGTTGCGGGTCTGCCGGCGGCCGGCCCTGCTGGCTCCCCATCACGAAGTAGCGAACCGGCGGCGCGGTGCGCAGCCCGGTGTCGAGCCCCTTCAGATGCTCGTCGAAGAAGCGCAGCCGCATATCGTCATAGGCCGGCACCGCGGCGTCGATGCCAAGCTCGACGTCGCCGGCGGTGCTCTCTTCGACCGTCCCTTCGCCATGCCGCCACGGCCCAAGCACCAGCCGCATAGGGCTGGACTTGCGCTCGCGGAGAGCAGTGAAGTTGGCAATCGCGCCCCGCGGATAGGTGTCATACCACCCGCTCTGGAAGAGCACCGGCACGTCGGCGTGCTCATCCCAATATTTGTCGATCGTGTAGCCCCGCTGCATCCAATACTCGTCGTACACACCGCGGGTCAGAATGTCCCAGGCCCATTGCTCATATGTCGGGAGCAGGCGCAGCGCCGTCCGTCCGGGGCGGAATCGCAGCGGCGGGCCGAAGAGTTCCTGGATGTGGCGATCGGCCGCGTCGAGTGTTCGTTTCAAGTCGGGGTCGGCGAGCGCTTCGCGGCTGGAGCGCGCCATGCGAAAGGCGTAGCGAATGAACCGCTGCTCCAGCGCACCGCCCTGCCGCAGCGACGACACGTGATAGTTGCTCGTGCCTTGCCCCACCACCTGGCACGCGAGGTGCGGCGGGTTGAGCGTGGCCAGCGCGCTCTGGTCCGATCCGGCGTAGCTTGCTCCCATGGTGCCCACGCGACCGTTGCACCACGGCTGCGCGGCCACCCACTCGACCACGTCGTACCCGTCGGGCGCCTCAAGGGCGAACGGATACCAGTCGCCAGTCGATGATCCGCGCCCGCGAACGTCGTTGATGACCGTCGCGTAGCCTCGCCGGGCGTACCAATGCCCACGTCTGGCGTAGCGCGTGCCGTCCTTGAGATACGGCGTGCGCTCGACAATGGCCGGAAACGCGCCGGCCACCACCTTCCCGTTGTGCGCGGGCAGGTAAATGTCGGTCGCCAGCACGACGCCGTCGCGCATGGCAATGGGCACGTTTGGCCGAACGATCGAGTCGTAGGCGCGATGCGACCCTGCGAAGGGCGCCGCTGCGTCTGGCATGAGCGGATACCGAGGTTGGCGGGCTGGCTGATTGTGACCCACGTGAGCCTGGGCCAACAACGCCGATCACGAGGTTCAACCGCTCCGTGCTGACGGCGCTGCCGCACGGATGGCCCGTTACGCTGGAGCCATATGTCGCGTTCTTCCCACGTGCGCACGGTGATCGGCGTTGGCGGCGTGGTGCGCCTGGGGGACGGCATCGTGCTCATGCGGCTGACCTACAGCCGTCACCGCGGCAAGTTCATGTTTCCGGGCGGCAAGGTCGAGCACGGAGAATCCCTTGAGGCTGCCCTCGTGCGCGAAGTGCGGGAGGAGACGGGGATCGAGGCCGAGCCCGATGGCATCGTCGCCGTGCGCCACCGCGTCGATCCCGACGAGTTGAACACCTTCGTGATCTTCGAAATGCGGCATGTGCGCGGCAGCCCGCGCGTCGTCTCTCCAGAGGCCGACGAGGTCCGAGTCTTCAGCGCCGACGATCTGCGGCGCATGCCTGAGGACTTCGTGTCGCTGGTGCCCGAGATCGCGCTGCCCGTCCTCGATGGGCGGTATACACGCCTCTGGCCGAACGAGAGCTACCTGCCCCGCTCGGGGTATGACCGCGACACGTTCCGCATCTTCGGCCCAAGCGGGCGAACGGTGCCGGAACCGGAGTGTTTCGATCAGAGAGCTTTGGACGAAGAGCGCATACTTGAATCGACAGCGGTGATAGGGCGCTGCTGGGGTGGAGTCGGCGGCGCGGAGGATGCCCGATGGCTCGGCAACAACGGCTGAGACGCTGGTCGATCAGCGCCCTGATGATTCTTGGAATCGCGTGGCTCGCACTCGCGAGCGTTTACCCAACGGCCCGCGCCGAGTCCCCTTACGTTGCGGTCGCGACTGTCGACGAGGTCATCGACGTTGTCACCACGCGCTATCTCCAGCGCGTGATCAATGAGGCCTGGGACACTGACGCGGCCCTGCTGGTCGTGCAGCTCAACACGCCGGGCGGGCTCGCGGACAGCACCCGCGACATCGTGGGCCTCATACTCGAGTCGCGCGTGCCGGTGGCCGTGTTTGTGGCGCCAGCCGGCGCGCAAGCCGCATCCGCCGGCACCTTTATCACCGCGGCGGCCCATTTTGCCGTGATGGCGCCCGCCACGAATATCGGCGCGGCGTCGCCCGTGACACTCGGTGGGGACGATGTGCCGGACACCCTCTTCCGCAAGGTCAACGAAGACACCCGGGCATTCATTCGCAGCATTGCAGAGGAGCGCGGCCGAGACCCGGCCGCGCTCGAGGCTACGGTGACCCGCGCTCGGTCGTACACCGCCGGTGAGGCCCAGGAGGCCGGCATCGTGGACCTTATCGCCGACGACATCGACGACCTCCTGCGGCAGGTTGACGGCGCGGAGGTCGAAACGGCGTCGGGGGTGAGGCAGGTAGACGTGACGGGCCTCGAAGTGCGCCAGCTCGATCAATCGGGCGTCGAGCGATTTCTCTCCGTGGTGGCGAATCCCGGCCTGGCGCTCATCCTGTTGCTGGTGGGCGGGATCGGGCTGCTCATCGAGCTTTCGGCGCCGGGGCTCGGCGTGCCGGGCATCGCAGGCGCCGTCGCCCTCGCGCTGGCGTTCACGGCGCTGGGGCATCTACCAGTGAACTGGCTGGGCGTGCTGCTGATCGCGGGTGCATTGGCGCTGGCGCTGCTGGAATTTCAGGTACCTGGCTTTGGGCTGTTCGGCACCAGCGCCGTCGCTGCCTTCGTCGTCGGAGCCTTCCTGCTCGTCGGCGATGCGTTCCGGACGCCGGAGATCGACATCCCCGAGATCTCGATCGGGGTGAGCCCGTGGCTCATCGGCGTACTCGGCGGCCTGTTCGCGGCGGTCATCGCAGTCATCGCCATTGCGCTCCGATCGGACCGCCGCTGGGGCTCGGCCTCCTATGTAAGTCCCACAACACGCGCCGCGCTTATTGGCCAGCTGGCGGAGGTCACTGGAACGCTCGATCCCAACGGTGAAGTGCTGCTCGCCGGTGAGCGTTGGGAAGCGAAGCTGTCCCCGGGCGGCCGCGCGCAGGTAGGCGAGCGCGTTATGGTGCGTGATATCGAGGGCTTGCGACTGAGGGTCGATTTCGTGCCGGAGCCAGCGACACTAGCGCCAACGTCGGCGCCGCCGATGACAGGCTGAGGGGAACTTTGCCATGGCCATCATTAACTTTGTGCGTGACTACCAGCGGATGGCGCGGTTCCGCTTCGGGCGATTCGAGGGCATGTTAGGCCCGGGCATCGTCTTTTCCATCCCGGTCCTGCACCAGATTCGCAAGATCGAGACGCGTACCGAGGTGCTGGACATTCCGCGGCAGACGAACATCACCAAGGACAACGCCTCGATCGACATCGATTTCCTCGTCTACATGCGCGTGGATATCAACGAGGCCCAGAAAGCCGTGATGGAGGTTGAGGACTACCGCTCGGCGGTGGTCGGCCTTGCCACCACGACGCTCCGTGCGGTCGTCGGCGATATCGACCTCGACGAGGTGCTCTCCCAGCGTGAGCGCATCAACGAGTCGATCAGGTTGAAGCTCGACTCTGAGACCTCACGCTGGGGCATCAAAGTCACCAACGTCGAGATCCGCGAGATCGATCCGCCGCGCGAGATTCAGGAAGCCATGAACCGGCAAATGTCGGCGGAGCGGGTGCGCCGCGCGGTGATCCTGGAAGCGGACGGCACGCGGCAGGCGAACATTACCGTCGCGGAGGGTGAGAAACAGGCCGCGATTCTGAAGGCCGAGGGTGCCCGACAGGCTGAGATTCTCTCCGCCCAAGGCGACCAGCAGGCCGCCGTGCTGCGCGCGCAGGGCTTCAGCGAGGCGCTCGAGCGGATCTTCACGGTCGCCCAACGCGTGGATTCGAACACCATGAGCTTGCAGTACTTGGACGCGCTCAAGGCGCTTGGGGAAAGCCCGTCCTCGAAGATCATCTTCCCGCTGGAATTCACCAGGCTCTTGGGATCAATCGGAGGAAAGTCGCCGTCGGCGTCTGACGACTAGGCTCGTCGACAGGCCCGCGGACCTGTTGGGCGCCACACGCGAATGTGCGACATGGACGGCTCAGGCCTAGCCCTGCGGCGGGCTGGTGATCGGCGGTAGCTGCCAGGCCTGAAGTTGCCGCTCGGCACTGACGGCGAAAAGCCGGTTGAGGCCCGGCGCAACCGCGACACCGCGGATTGCCGCCAGCGTCGTCGCGTCGCCGAGCACCGCTCCGTCGGCGCGGATGACGGTAATCGTCGTGTCGTCCACGAGCGCCGCCACGTAGTCGTCCATCGGATAGATTGCGCGGGCGCGCACGCCCGGTGCGAACCAAACCTCGGTGCCATCGAGCGTGAATGAACCGATGCCGGCGTCGCCCGCGAGCACCAAGATGTCATCGCGCGGCGTTCGAGCCGCGGCCGTGGCGGGAAACGGCAACGTCGACCGTGGATTCGCCGTTGTGCTCTCGAAGACTTGCAGGCCAGCGGTTGTAAGGACGGCAATCTGGTCTCCCGCCAGCGTGAAGATGACCTGGAGAATGTCGCCCTCAATGTCGCCCCCAACGCCAAACCGCTGCTCAAGGTTGCCGTCGGCCCGAATCAAGACGACCTGGTTTTCGCCTCGATTCGAAGACCCTACAGCGACGATCCCGGTTTGCTCATCAAGGTCTATTGAAGCGGCGGAGATGTAGTCCTTGGTCGGCCCCCAGACCTGGCCCCGCCGATTGAAGGAGAACACGCGGCCCACGCCGCTGGCGTTTGTGCTGCGGACCACAAGCCGGGACCCCTGCTCGTCGAAGAGGGCCTGTTCAAGCAGCTGATTGTCCGGTCGGAATGCGGCTGGCCATACCTGATTGCCCTCCGCGTTCAACAGCTGGACATCGAATCCGTGAACGGCCAGGACCTCACCGTGCCGTTGTATGGAAACGCGCGCCAGCGGCATGCGCATGTCGCGCGTCCAGCGCAGGTCGCCATCCGCTCCGAACGAGGCCACCTTGCCGGCGCGAGCCACCGCCACGACTTGCTGACCAAGCTCTGACGCGGCCAGATCTTTCGGATCGAAGTCCAATCGCGCCAGCCATAGCAACTCGCGCCACGATTGACGCTCGGGCGCGCGGATGGTGGTCACGTCGAAGCTGAGATCCGTGACGTCTTCGACCCGGACCTGATAGCCGCTGGCCAGCCACCCACCGGCGGCGGTGTCCGCCGCTGCCGGGTCGGTGAACCTCCCGATCTCGACCCACCCCGGGTTGTTGCGCGAGAGGCGCACGTTGTCGAGGGTGTGGGCCAGTGCGGCGCGCGCCGCAGCCTCGTCGGCATATGGTCCCACCAGCACGGCGCGCTTGCGCACGCGCCATGCCGCGATCTTTGACTCGCCGATGGCATCCAGGCGTGCACGCAGCCCGTCCTGGGCGATTCCGGGCCCGATGCCGTCGATGAACACCCTGAGGTGCTCGCGCACCTCCTGCTGCAGCGTGACGACGTGCATCAGCTGCTCGGGCTGCTCACTGGCGCGGTAGGCGCGAACGGTCGGGCCGATCTCGACCAAGCCGTCGACCACCGCTGCAAGCGCCGCGTGTGTCGCCTGCGTGTCCGGCGCGGGGCCCAGCGGGATGACCTGCTGGGCGAGATCGGCTATCGGCTGCAACTGCAATTCAATGCTGTGCAGAAACTGATCAGTCGTCAGGGAGCCGCGGGCAAACGCGCCGGTGTTGATCGTGAGCGTCCGCAGCACGTCGAGCGATCCGGTAGCAACCTCGAGCGCGGGCTCCCAGTAGGGGCGCAATTGAACGGTGAATGGTGCAGGTGCCACCTCACCGCAGGCGACGGTCACGCCGCCAATCGCGAGCGCCGCCAGCACCCTCCGCCGCGTCGGCACGCGGCGGCCAGCCGGAGTATTCACCGGCGCCTAGGCGGGCACCGCGACAGGCTGTACGGCGCCGCGAAGCGACCACGGGGTCGCTGCCGTGACCTGCATCGGCACGGTATCGCCCGCGTGTATCCCGGGGTGGTCCGGACAGAACACCAGCTTGTTCGCGCGTGTCCGGCCCCGCCACGTGGGTGGGCGACCTTGAGACTTGCCGCGTTCCAACGACTCCAGCAGCACGTCCTCAACCGATCCCACAAGTGCGGCGTTGATCTTCCGCGCAATTGGCGTTTGCACGCGTTCGATCTCGTGCAGTCGCCGCAGCTTCTCGTCCTGCGGAACGTCGTCGGCCCAATCGCCGGCGATGGTGCCCTGCCGTGGGCTGAACGCGGCAACGTGGACTTGGTCGAATTTCAGGTCGACGACGAGGTCGCGTGAATGCTCGAATTGCGCCGCGGTCTCCCCGCAAAAGCCCACGATGACGTCCGTGGTCACGGCGACCCGCGGCACGATCGACCGCAACATGGCGATCATCTCGCGGTAGTGCGCCACGCTGTATCCGCGAGCCATTCGACGCAGCACGGTGTCGTCACCGGCCTGCACTGGCAGGTTGATCTCCTCGCAAACGCTCGGCAGGTCGCGCATCGCCAGGGCCAGGGGTTCCGTCATGAACTGGGGATGGGCCGTGACGAAGCGCACCCGCTCGACTCCGGGGATCGCGTCCACAGCCGCGAGCGCGTCAGGCAAGCGATGGCCATCGAGATCGAACCCGTAGGCGTTGACGATCTGGCCGACGAGGACAATCTCTCTCGCGCCTTCGTCGACGAATTGCCGGGCCTCCGCGACGAGCTCGTCGAGCGGGCGGCTGCGCTGCGCGCCGCGGCGAAACGGCACGATGCAGTAGGTGCACCGCTTGTCGCAGCCGTAAATGATGTTGACATAACGAGACACCGACCCCACACCTGGAAGCGGCGCGGCTTCGACATCCTCATACGCGTCAGTTCCGGGGATCTGCCGCGTCATCCTGGCGAGCATCGGCTCGACATTCAGCGAATCGAACAGCACGTCGACGGGCCTGAGATGCGGCTCGAGTTCGGTGCGATCCGCGTGGACCGTGCAGCCCGTGAGTCCCACAAGCAACTCGGGCCGGCGCCGCTTGGCCCCCTGCAGCAGCCCGAGCATGCCCCAGACCTTGCGGTCGGCGTTCTCACGCACGGCACATCCGTTGACGACGACGGCGGTTGCGTCCGCGAGACTGAGCGCCGGTCTGTGCCCGGCGCTCATGAGATCACGGGACATCCGCTCGCCGTCGGCTTTGTTCATCTGGCAACCGATCGTCCAGATGAAGAATCGATGACGGGCATCGGTGGCAGGCATAGACGACCTGGGGGAGAATGTCGCAACCAACAGCCGCGGCAACCCACCCTGCATCATACGCGCGAAACGCCGCCGACCGGTGAGGATCGCTGAGACCGGCCCATGAAGCTCCCCAGCCAGGTTGCACGGCGTCCGCGGCTCATTGCCTGGGCTGTTCTCTCGACGGTCTTCGTTGCGCTCGTTCTCATCGTGTCCCTCGGTCGAGAACTCGATGTCTGGCAGTACGTCGGCCTCAGCGCCGTTGCCGTTGCCATTGCGGGACTCAGCGTGGCGCTCACGTACAGCCGGAGTGACGATCCAGAGTTTGATGACTAGCCGGCCCCACCGCGTGCTCATTACCGGTGGCGGCGGCCAGATCGGCATTGAGCTCGCGCAGCGGCTCGACGAGGCCAACGTGTGGGCGCTGGGTCGAAGTGCCGTCGACGTCACCAGCGGCGCGGCCATGGATCGCGTATTTGCCGACATCGAGCCCGACGTCGTCATTCATGCGGCAGCCATGACCGATCCGGAGGCCTGCGAGCGTGATCGCAGCGCCGCGCAGCGGGTAAATGTCGTGGGCGCCTGGAACGCCGCGCGCGCGGCCGCGCGCGCCGGGGCTGAGATGGTGTATCTGAGCAGCAGCTACGTGTTCGCCGGTGACAAGCTAGGTCCGTATCGCGAATACGACGAGGCCGGGCCAATCAATGCCTACGGCGTGAGCAAGCTCGGTGGCGAGCGCGCGGCCCGACAGGCATTGGACCGCCTCTATGTCGTCCGCTCGGGATGGGTGTACAGCCGGTGGAATCGAGGATTCGTGGCCCGGCTGCTCGGGCTGGACGAGGATGCTCCCCGAGTCCGCTACGTTGGTGACCAGGTGGCCAACCCGACCTTCGCGGGCGATCTGGCGGCTGCCATTCTGCGCCTGATCGATACGCATGCGTACGGGGTGCATCACCTCGTCAACGAAGGCGCTTCGAGCTGGTACGGCTGGGCAACGGCTGTCCTGCGTGCGGCGGGGCGCACGGACGTCGCACTCGAAGAAATCTCGGCGGAGGAATTCAAGCGCGAGGCGCGCCTTCCGGCGAACAGTGAGCTGGCCAACGAAATGGCGCGGGCCGTCGGAATTACGCTGAGGCCCTGGGGAGACGCTCTCGACGAGTTTGTGCGGGATTGGGTGGCGGACCGTGGCTGAGGCGCCGCGCTGGAGCGTGGTGATTCCGACCTGGAACGGGCGTCACCTCCTGGCTGAAGCCCTCGATGGGCTGAGCCGGCAAACCCTGCATGATTTCGAAACGATCGTGGTCGACGACGCCTCCGACGACGACACGCGTCCGTGGCTGCGGCAGCATCAGCCCGGCGTTGTCACCGTCGAGTTGCCCGAGCGACGCGGACTTGCGCACGGAGTCAATCGTGGACTGGCTGTGGCGCAAGGCGAGCGCATTGCCCTCCTCAACAACGATGCCCTGCCCGAACCCGAGTGGCTCGCCGAGCTTGATCGGGCGTTTGACGAGTATCCCGAGGCGAGCATGTTGGCCTCGCGCATCCTGCTCTACGCGGCGCCGGAACGATTGCACGCCGCCGGGGATTTCTACACCGCCAGAGGATTGCCCGGAAACCGCGGCGTGTGGCAACGCGACGGCGCTGCATTCGACGAGCCTCGGGAGGTCTTTGGCGCCTGTGGGGCCGCCGCGGCGTACCGGAAATCGCTGTTCGACGCCGTTGGTAGTTTCGATGAGGACCTTGTGATGTATTGCGAGGACGTGGACTTCAGCTGGCGCGCGCAGTTGGCTGGGAACCGTTGTCGCTACGTGCCGACGGCGCGCGTGCGGCACCGTCGCGGCGCGAGCGCCACCAGCGAAATCGAGAGCTTTCTGGTTGGGCGCAACCGGCCGTTGGTCGCCGTGATGAACGTACCGGGCTTCGTGCTGCGCCGCCGTTGGTGGTCGATGCTGCAGGCCCAGGGTGAGATTGCCATTGACGCGCTGCGTAACTTCCGGGGTCGAGCGGCTCGCGCGACCCTGAACGGCCAACTCGCGGCAGTGCTGCAGCTGAGTCGCGCCTTGCGCAAGCGTCGACGACGCCAACGGACTCGTACGGTCAGCGAGGCGTATGTGTGGTCGCTGCTGGACTGACGACAGCGTCCTGTCGAGCGGCCGCGGCCTGGATGCCCGCGGTGGCGGTTGTGGTTGCTGCCGGGCTCGCCGGGTGGATGGTCGCGCGGCTGGCGCTACCCGCCGCGCTCGTGGGCGGCGTCCTCCTCGTCGGCGCCCTCGCGGCCGCTCGGCGGCCGGCGGTGAGTTTGGGCATGCTCGTTGCTCTGGCGATCCTGGCGCCCTACCTCATCGTGCCCGTGCGCGTGGGCGCGCAGCCGCCGGTCATCTCGGTGCTGCTCGCCGTTGTCATCGGCGCATCGGCGGTGGCCATGGTCAGACGGCGCTGGGCTCCGACCCCCGATCCGATCCTCATCGCGCAGGGCCTGTACCTGCTCCTCATTCTGGTTGCCACCGGGCTAGCGCTGCCCGTGAGTCGAGATATCGAGGCGCTGCAGACCGGCCTCAAGCTCGCCATGGCCGCGGCGGTCCCGTTCCTCGTTGTGATGTGGCTGCCGCGTTGGGCGATTCACCGCTATGCGCAGCCGATCATCGTCGGCGCTGCTGGGATGCAGGCGGCGCTCGCCATCCTTCTATACGTCGCGGGTGAAGCCGGCATCGAATTCCTGGCGGCGCTGGCCCCGGCTGGGTATCCCTCATCCGACATTCAGCGGTTCCTGCCCGACGAAATGACGCCGCGTGCGACGGGGTTGCTCGTGGATCCAAATGTCCTTGCCGTCACGCTGGCCATGGCGCTGCCGTTCGCCATGGTTGGATCCACCGGCTCGACGCGCAGATTCGCGCTGCAGGCCACGGCCATCGGTCTGATCGCGGCGGCGCTGCTGCTGACACTGTCGCGGGGGGCGTGGATGGGCGGCGCGGCGGCGGTAATCGCTGTGATCGTGAGCGTGCGGCCACGCGTGGGCGCAGTTCTGGCACTAGCCGGTGTGGGAGGGCTCATCGTGCCCTGGCCAGGAGGTGTAGGTGAGGCAATTCGAGCGACAGTCGTGGAGCGCGACGTATCGGACGCCCTGCGTCTGGGCGAGTTGCGAGAGGCTGCACGAGTGATTGGCCGCTATCCCTGGTTTGGGGTGGGCTATGGAGCCTCGCCTGACGCAGACACATTCGTCGGGGTATCGAATGCGTGGCTGTGGATCGCGGAGCGTGCCGGCGTCCTTGCCGCCGCCGCCGCGCTGGGCGTCGTCGCCGCGACGCTGATGCGAGCCGCCCGATCCGTACGCGACGACCCTCTGGTGCGCGCATGTGTCGCGGGGCTCACGGCGCTGCTAGTCGCGTCCCTGGTCGACCATCATTTGGTGAGCTTTCCGCACCTGGCCGTGCTGGCCGGTGCGCTGGTCGGCGCCACTCTGGTGGCCGTTCGACGCAGCGCCTGACGTGCGCGTCGCTTTGGATGGACGCATGCTCCATCGCGATCGCGCGGGCATTGGCCGCTATGTCTGGGAGCTTCAGCAGGCGATTGCTGACCTGGACCATTGCAGGCACGACGTCACTCTGTTGCTGGATCCGCGAGACCGGTCGCACCGGCGCGCCGCTCTTCCGGTCCGGACCGCGCCCGCGCCCGCGCGGCATCGCCTTGAGCGAGCAACGTTGGGATGGGCGCTGCGGCAGTTCGAGGCGGCCCATTTTCCCGATCACGCTCTCCCCCCGGGGGTGCAGGTGCCCAGCGTGGTGACGGTTCATGACGTGTCGTTCCTAACGCATCCCGCGGCATACGATGCACGCAGCCTCGAGTTCTACCGCGCTGCCATCCGGCGGTTGTCAAAGGCGGCGCGGGTCATAACCGATTCCGCCTATGTTCGCGATCAACTCTTGGCGCGGGACCTCGTCTCCGAAGACCGTGTCAGCGTCATTCACCCGGCTCCCGCACGCGTGCTGACGGAGGGCGGCGACTCGTGGGCGCCACGCACAGACTTCGCCCTGATGGTCGGGACGCTGCAGCCGCGCAAGAACCACGTGCTCGCGGCGAGCGCCTGGGTGCGGTCCAAGGCTGCGCGCCATATGCACCTGCTGGTCGCCGGCGAAGTGGGCTTTCAAGGTCCGGATATCGTGCGAAGCGTCAGGGCGCTTGACCCGCAGGCGCGCGTGCGGTTCATCGGTCGCGTGTCCGATGCCATGCTGGGGCGGCTGTATCGGCATGCGACCCTGGTGCTGCAGCCGTCGCTTGACGAAGGGTTTGGGTTGCCGGTTCTCGAGGCCATGCGGGCGGGAGCGCCTTGCATCGTTTCCGACATTGGCGCCCTGCGGGAGGTGGCTGCCGATGCGGCGCTGTTTGTCGACTCCCGCGATTCCGAAGCCCTTACCGCCGCGATCGACCAGGTGATGGACGATCCGGCGCTGCGCGCGCGACTGCAGTCGGCCGGCCGGAAGCGCGCTGCCGAGTTTTCCTGGGCGCGGACGGCTGCGGCCACCCTGACCGTCTACGACCGCGTCAATTGAGCGTTCTCGTCGTTACGCCTTCTGTCCCCTGGCCGCCGACGCATGGCGCCGCCGTGCGCAATAGCGCATTCATCACGGCGCTATCCGAGCAATACGACGTCGACCTCGTCACCCTTGCGGGCTCACGTGAGCGAGTGCGCCCGCACCCGGACGCTCGGACTACAACGGTTGTGCGATTGCGCCAAGCGCCGTGGCCGCGCCGCCTTCCCAATGCTGCTGTGGGACCCACGCCGGATCTCGTATATCGACATCGCACGCCGGCACTCCGTGCAGCCGTCCAGCAGCGCCTGACCGCGGGCGACGTTGACGTAGTGCAGGTCGAAGGCTTGCAGCTCGCGCACATCGTGCATGACGCGGCCGCCTGCACTGAGGGTGGGCGGCGACGTCCACAGGTCGTCTACGACGCGCACAACGTGGAATGGCGCCTCCAGAGTCGACTGGCCAATCTGGCGCGGGGCGCGCGCGCCTGGCACTCACGGCGGCAGGCGGCGCTGCTGTATGGCGTTGAGCGCTGGGTCGTCGGTGCGGCCGACACGGTGGTTGCCTCGTCCGCGGCTGACGCCGAGTCGCTGGCGACGCTCGGCGATCGCGCCGTAACCGCCATCGCGCATCCGGTGCCAGTCCCGGCGCACCCGCCCGGACCCGACGGAGAGGCCGACCGGCCCCGCGTGCTGTTGGCCGCAAATTTTGCCTATCGGCCGAACATTCTTGGCGCTGAGTGGCTGTTTGGCAGGGTGTGGCCAGCGGTGCTGCGCCGGATACCGGAGGCCGAATTGCGCGTTGTGGGTCCCCAATCGCTGGACCTCCGGACGATTGTCCCGGCTCGGTGCACCGTGGGCGGACTGGTTGATGACTTTGCGGCCGAGCAGCGTGCAGCTTGGCTTGGCACCTCGCCGGCGCCGGTGGGGTCGGGGGCGCCGCTGAAGGTGCTGCAGTCTCTGGCCCAGGCGCGCCCGGTTGTGGTTCGAGCTGCTGGCCTGGCCGGTCTATCGAGCTCCCTTGATGGCATTGCGGTGGCGGACTCGGCCATCGCGTTTGCCGAGGCGATTGCCGACTTGCTGCAGGACCATGCACGGCGACACGAAATGGGTCGCCTTGGGCACGCGTACGTCACTTCGCACCATGCGCCGTCGGTCGTGGGTCATAAGCTTCTGGCTGTGCATCAACGCCTCGTAGAAATGCGTCGAGACGGAGCCTGCCCATGACTGTGGCTGTATGCGCGACGGTCCTCAATGAGGCGCGGGACGCCAAGGCCCTGGCTGACAGTCTGCGATCGCAGGTCCCGGCGCCCGACGAACTCGTGATCGTCGACGGCGGATCGACCGATGGAACGCCCGAGATTCTCCGCGATGCCCTAGCTGGCATGGCCGGTGCCCAAATTATCGAAGCGCCGGGCGCCAATATCGCCGCCGGCCGCAACCTTGCCGTGCGCGCGACGAAATCCGAGCTCATTGCCTTCACCGATGCGGGGATCACCCGGGCGCCGGATTGGCTCGGCGCGCTGGTGGACGCCGTGGAGCAAGCGCCCCAGGCCGCGGGCGCGTTTGGCTACATCCTCGCCGCACCGGCACGCACGGTCGAAGTGGCGATCGGAGCTGTGGGTCTTCCCCTGGCCGACGAGATCGATCCAGCGCAGTATCCGCCGAGCAGCGGATCAGTTCTGATGCGGCGCCGGTGGCTCGACCATGTTGGCGGCTATCCCGAATGGCTCGACTACGGGGAAGATCTGTGGCTCGATCGGATGGTCTGGTCGGCGGGCGGGTGGTTCGTCCATGCTCCCGGGGCCGACGTATGGAATCGGCCCCGGTCGAACCTCTCTGCATTCTTTCGACAGTACTACCGCTATGCGTCGGGCGACGGCCGCGCCGGCATGCTCGGAAAGCGCCACGCCGTGCGGTTTGCCGCTTACGCATTGGTCCTGAGGCTCGCGCGGCGGCCAACCTGGGCGGGCACGGCGCTCTTGCTTCTCCTCGGCTACCGGTATCTACGGCGCCCGATCGCGCGGGCGCGACACTTGCAGCGCGGCAGATCGGCAGCGCCCGCGCTCGTCCCAATGGTGCGAGTGCTTGGTGACGTCGCCAAAATACTGGGATACGCGGCCGGCTGCTGGCGCAGGCTGCGGGCGTAGGCGCTCACGCATGGACGTCTCGATCATCATCGTCACGTACAACGTGCGCGAGATTCTGGCGCGATGCCTCGCCACGATCCCTGCGGCCACCGAAGGACTCTCGGTCGAGGTCTTCGTGGTGGACAACGGTACAGGTGACGGCACCTGGGACAGCATCGTGTCGCGGGCGGACGTGCAGGCGATTCGCGGCAGCCGGGACCTCGGATTCGGCCGCGGAAACAATCTCGCCGCCTCGCGGGCTGCGGGCCGCTGGTATCTGTTCCTCAATCCCGATACCGAAGTCCCACCGCTCGGGGTGCGCCGTCTGGTGGAGCGCGCAGACGCCGATCCCGCGCTGGGCATCCTGGGGCCGCGTCTTGAACTGGCGGATGGCTCGTTGGACCCGGCGGCGTGTCGAACTTTTCCGACGCCTGCCTCGGCCGCGCTGCGCTTGCTCCGCTGGCCGCGCCGCTTCTTGCCACGCGGTGTGCAGCCCTACAATATTGAGCCATCCGCGAGGCGCGAAGTGATGATCGACGCTGTCTCTGGCGCGTGCATGCTCGTGCGTGCCGAGGCGTTTCATCGGGTGGGTGGGTTCGACCCGCAATTCTTCACCTACGGCGAAGACCTCGACCTGGGGCAACGGATTTGCCAGGCTGGTTGGCCGACGCTCTATGTGCCGTCGGTGGTGGTGCGCCACCTCAAGCGGCAGTCGACCCGCCAGCGTGCCGTGCGTGCGCGGCTTGAGTTTTATCGGGCGAAATGGCTCTACTATCGGAAGCACCGGCAACATGACGGGCCGTGGCTGCGGGCGCTCGTCATCGCCTCCATCGTCATGCTGGCGTTGGGCGCCGTTGCCCGCCAAGCGGCCCTGCGCGTGCTGGCGCTTGGCCGTCACAAGGGGTCAGTGAACTGACCTGGTTCACACGAAACTGGGAAAATATCGAAGCCACCGGAACGGTGGCGCTGGATGTCGCGGCGTTGATGGCGGCCACGGGTCTTGCGTTCTTTGTGCGATTCCGGTTGGGGTGGGGCCCGGAGCTTGCTTCAAACCGGTATCTGTTCTTCGCTCCGGTAAACATAACGTTCATGGTGGCGTGCATTTTGGCCGGGCTCGCACTAGGCCTCTACACCCGGCATCGGACTGCAGGCCTCCTGGACCGAGTTGTCCGAGCCGCCGGGGCCGTAACCGTCGGAGCGCTACTCACGGTCGCCGCCACGTTCTTCGCCATCGCCGATCGGCTCGAATTTCTGCGCCTCCTTGTCGTGTACATGTGGCTGATTGGGATCGTGCTCATCGTTTTCGGGCGAACGCTGGTCATGGGAGTGCGCCAGTCGCTCAATCGCTTCGGCATCGGCGTCACGCGCGTCATCGTTGTTGGGGCCGGTGCTGAAGGGACCGAGGTGCTGGCTCGACTGGTCGACGAGCGGGCGCGGCGCTTCCAGGTGATTGGCTTTGTCGACGACTTTGCAACCTCGGTGACGTCTCGCGGCCACCGAGTGCCGGTGCTCGGCCGCGTGGACTCGCTGGCAGGTGTGCTCAGCGAGCACCAGGTGGACAAGGTTGTGGTGGCCATTCCATCCCTCTCGCACGAAGCACTGTTGGCCATCCTTGAGCAGACCGAGGCGTCCTACACCGATGTGTGGCTGCTGCCCGACCTGTTTCAGCTGATGGTGTCGCCCGTGGCGACGGATGGAATCCGCGGATTGCCGCTCATGGCTGTCAACGAGGTTCGCTTGCGAGGGCTCAGCCGGTTTAGCAAGCGTTTGCTGGACGTGGTGGGCGCTATAGTCGGGATGGTGGTCTTGTCGATTCCGATGCTGCTGGTCGCACTGGCCATCCGTTTCGATTCCGGCGGGCCGGTGTTTTACGTTCAGCAGCGTGTGGGCCGTGACCAGCGGCGGTTTCCGATCATTAAGTTTCGGACAATGCACCGCGATGCGGAGGTCAGCGGGCAGACGTGGACAATATCGAACGATCCACGCGTCACTCGCATCGGCCGCTGGCTGCGGCGCTACTGGATTGATGAGCTACCGCAACTCATCAATGTGATTCGGGGAGATATGAGCCTTGTGGGGCCTAGGCCCGAGCGGAGTTCGTACGTACGCCAATTCGAGCGTGAGTACTCACGCTATATGGTCCGGCACCGCGAGCGCGCCGGCATGACCGGCTGGGCTCAGGTCAATGGACTGCGCGGCAATTCGTCGATCGATGAGCGCACGCGCTATGACCTCTTCTACGTGGAAAACTGGTCCTTGCTCTTCGATCTCCGGATTCTCATGCGCACGCTGCGAATTGTGATGCGGGGCGATGCGGCCTAAGGCTCGACGCGCGCGCCCATTGATGCGGCGACAGGTCCTCGTGGGCGCGATGGCTGCAATTGCAGCAACGGGATGCGACTTCGGCGGCTCGGGCGACGGGCAAGATCCCACGCAGCCTCCCGACAGTGCGCGGACCATTCCACCGGTTGCAAGACCCTATCTGCCGCTTGCCGTGTCGAGTCTGCCGCCTGCCGTCCAACTGCCACTCGTGGTCATTGATCTTGCGGGCGGCGGCGAGTTCGGCGACGCCGGCGATGGCCAGCCGGCCGCGCGGGCGCAGTTCCGCAGTATCGGCGGCGTGGCGGTTGATCCGCAGGGTCGGGTCTATATCTCGGATCCGCAGGCGAATCGCGTGCGACGCATTGGTGCTGACGGCGTGATCCAAACCGTGGCCGGTACGGGCGTTCGCGGCTCGGCTGGCGACAGCGGTCCGGCCACCCAGGCCGAACTCACCGAGCCGACCCGATTGCTGGTTGACGGTGCTGGCGTTCTCCTCATCGCGGAATTGCATCGGGTTCGCCGGGTGGGGGTCGACGGCACCATCACGACCGTCATCGGCGACGGACAGCCAGGACTCGAGGGCGACGGCGGATCGGCCAGCCTCGCCCGCGTCGCCGGGAACGCTGGAATGGCCCTTGACGGCGAGGGCACGCTATTCATTGCTGAACGCGCAGCGCACCGCGTGCGCCGCATCGGCACCGACGGAATCGTGACCACCATGGCGGGCACCGGCATTGCCGGAAGTGCTGGAGATGGCGCCGCCGCCACAAGCGCCGAACTGAATCAACCGGTTGACGTCGAAGTCGATGCGCTTGCCAATGTGCTGATCGCCGAACTCGGCGGCAACCGCATTCGCCGCGTGTCCGGCCAGAGCAGCGTGGCGGCGATCCACACCCTGGCCGGAACCGGTGAGCCCGGCATGGCCGGCGATGGCGGCTCCGCGGTTAGCGCCCAACTTAACGGTCCCCAGGCCGTAGCCGTCGATACCGACGGCAATGTATTTGTGGCCGACTGGAACAACCGGCGCATCCGCCGGATTGATTCCAGCGGCGGCATTGCAACGGTCGCGGGTGACATTCAGCAACCTTCGACGTCCGGCCGTCTGGCCGTAGATACGCGGTTGGAATTGCCTGTCGACGTCACGGTCACCACGCGAGGTGAGTTGCTGGTGGTTGAGCAGGGGACGCGGCGCTTGCGTGCCCTGGTGCCCATCGCCCAGATTCCGGCCGAGCCGGAAGCGCCCGCGGCGCCGCCGTATCAGGCGCCGGCGCGGGCGCGCGCGCTGCCGCCGCCGGTGGCGGGCGAGCTCATCGCCGAAGTGTTCGCGGGTCGCGGCGAGCCGGGCTACGACGGCGAGGGTGGATTGCGCTCGGACGCCCAGTTCGCCACGCCGCGCGGTATTGCCGTTGACGAGGCGGGACGTGTGCTGATCGCCGATACCGGCAATCACCGGGTGCGACGAATTGAGCTTGACGGGACCGTGCGTACCGTGGCTGGAAATGGGAGTCCGGGGTTCTCGGGCGACGGCGGCCTCGCGACGGCGGCCCAGTTGAACCGGCCACACCATGTGACCGTTGACGCGGAGGGTTCCCTTTACATTGCCGACGCCGGAAACTTCCGGGTGCGGCGTGTTTCGCCGGACGGCGTGATCGGCACGATGGTCGGCGGCAGCGCTCCAGGCTCAGCCGGCGACGGCGGCCCCGCAGCTTATGCCTCGCTGACCGAGCCGGTTGGCGTGGCGCTAGACCCATTCGGGCGGTTGTATGTGGTCGACGCACCTGATCACCGGGTTCGCCGGATTGATCCGGATGGAACCATCTTCACGATAGCGGGCACCGGCGAGTTTGGCGCGGCCGGCGACGGCGGCCCCGGAAGCGCCGCAGACGTGGGCTTTCCGCAGCGCGTGGTGGTGGATGCCGCCGGCGACGTGCTCATTTCGCAGTTGCAGGCGGGCGTGGTACGCCGCCTGCGCCGTGACGGCGGCATCGAGCTCGCCGCCGGGTCCTTGGACCCATCCGCGCCGGATGAAGGACCGACGGCGTCCGTACGGATCGAGGCGCCCATTGGGCTCGCGGCCGACGCGGCAGGCGGGTTCTACGTCGTCGAAAGTGGGGCTGGGACGGTCACGGCCGTCAGTGGGAGCGGCGCTCGGGTCATAGCCGGCGATCCGACAGGCTCGGGGCAACCGGGTGGACCGGCCGGCGAGATTCCCCTGTTCACCGCCATCGACATCGCCATCGCCAACGATGGGAGCGTCTACCTGCTTGAGGCACGTGGCATCGTGTGGCGCATTGCTGCACCCGGGCAGCCCGAACCGGGGGGCGCCGTGCCATCGCCGACCGGCGAGGCGGAGGTCACCCCGGAAGCCGCGGCGGACGCGTCGCCAACGCCGACTCTTGAGCCGGCTGCGAACGAGTCGGCCTCGATCGAGGCCGTGACCCTGGCGCTCGATCTTGACTCAGCGCAGGAGCCCGTGGAACCAACGCTCCAGTTCCATCCTGGCGAGCGCGTGAACATATCCGTTGAATTCACCGATATCGTCGAAGGTTCGCGACTTGGGATCCGTTGGAACGCCGGTGATCGGGAAATTGGCCGCTTTCTGACCGATCCAGTAGGCGCATCGCAGCGGAGCACCTATGGATTCTGGTTCCATCTCCCACCGACCGCCCCTGAGGGCCAGTGGAGCGTTGAGGTGCTCGTCGGTCAGCGGGCTGTGAGCCGCGCGGATTTCGTCGTCGCGCCGGGTGAGGTCAGGATCCAACGCGACAGCGGCTAGCCATGGTTGTTGCTGCCCCGATCATGCCTTTGGTACGGTCAATTTCGAGACCAGCCGGCGCTGGCCCTCTGCTTATCCGCGGCTCGACTGGTTGCCAATACCCCGTTCGCCAGGCTCGGCAGGTCAATCATGTCCGTGGATAGCTCGCCGTTTGGGCAAGCCACGTCGCCGGCGCGTCGGAATACGTTTGATGCCTTGGCCACAGGCCGCGCGGCCTAGGGCCGTACCACGTCGAGGGTAGAGGAGAACGCATACGGATGGCGGCAACCCAACCTGGTGAGTCAGATATGCCTAACGATCAGGCACCCCATGCGGATGATGACGGGCCTGAGCGGACGATTCGCGTCACCGACCGCCGTGCGTCGTCGAGTTCTGACGACCAACCGCGGCCGCAGGCGCGCGCACCCGAGGACCCTGGAGCGCAGACTGACGATGCGCCGGATCTTGAGCGGCGGCATCGTGATGTCCTCAATCGACTCACGCGCGTCCAGGCAGACTTTGCAAACTACCGGCGCCGTTCAGAGGCTGAAGCACAGGATCGGACCCGGTTCGCCAACATGGCTATTGCTTTTGATGTCTTGCGGGTCATCGACGGCCTAGAGCGCGGATTCCAGACGCTGCCGGATGCGTTGCGACTGCTGAGCTGGATTGATGGGATTGCCCTGACACAGGCTCAGCTTCTGGGTGTGCTCGAGGCGCACGGCGTGAAACCCATTGAATGTGATCGTGGCGATCCGATCGACCCCTCGATTCACGAAGTGGTGGTCTCGGACGAGGGCGACGGGCCGATGGCAGTGGTGGAAGCCTTGCAGCGCGGCTATCGCATGCATGATCGAGTGTTGCGACCGACCCTGGTCAAGGCGGCGCCGGCCGAGAGCATTGCCTCGGAGTCTGACCCGGGGATCGGCGACGACGCGGCGCCCGGCGGCGATGACGCCGGCTAACGGCACGAAGTGACAAGGCTGTGAGCAGCAAGCCTGACTACTACGACGTGCTAGGGGTCAACCGGGACGCCTCCGAGTCGCAAATCCGCCGCGCCTTCCGCAAGCTGGCGCGGGAATACCACCCCGATGTCAGTCGCGAACCGGACGCGGAAACCAAGTTCAAGCAAATCAACGAGGCCTATGAGGTTCTGCGCGACGACGAGAAGCGGCAGATGTACGACCGCTTTGGACACGCCGGCCCGCGCGGCGGGATTGGGGCCGGCGTCGACGACTTTGGCGGTGTCGGCGACATCTTTGATGCGTTCTTTGGACGGGGGACAACGCGCCGCCGTCCTCCTGAGCAGCGCGGAGCCGACCTGCGGGTCACGTTGACCATGGAGTTCGTCGAGTCGGTCTTCGGCGCCACGAAGTCGGTCGACTACGAGCGCCATGAGCCATGCGGCACGTGCGGCGGCAATGGGGCAGAGCCGGGCACCAAGCCGTCGACCTGCCGCATGTGCCAAGGCGCCGGGCAGGTGCAACGGACCGAGCGATCACTCTTCGGCCAGTTCGTGAACGTGGCGACGTGTCCACGGTGTCACGGTGAAGGACGGGAGATTAAGGAGCCGTGTCCCGGCTGCCGTGGCACGGGCCTCGAACGCCGCGAAATGCGCCGGGAGATCGGGATTCCCGCCGGGCTTCCGCCCGGTACGGAGTTGCGGCTCACGGGCGCGGGCGATCACGGCCGCAATCGCGGTGTGCCGGGAGACCTATATGTGGCGATTGAGGTGGAACCCCATCCGCAGCTCGAGCGCGACGGCGACGACATCGTCAGTGATCTTGCGCTCAACATCGGTGAAGCCGCCTTGGGCGCCACGTTGGACATCCCCACGGTCGATGGCGACGAGACCGTGACCGTGCCGGCTGGTACCCAGCCGGACACGGTGTTGAAGTTGCGCGGTCGCGGTGTGCCGCGGTATCGCCGATCGGGACGCGGTGACCAGCGCATCAACGTCCGGGTGGTCATCCCCGAGAAGCTCTCGTCGGCCCAGCGCGAGCTGCTTGAGCAGTTGCGAGACTCACTCCCAACGGGCCGCGACTCCGAGGGCCGGAACTTTGTCGACAAGGCACGCGCCGCGTTCCGGTGAGCCAGCGCTGGCTGGAGATCACGGTCCACGCAGAACCGTCGGATGTTGACGATGTGCGAGCCGAACTCAGCCGATGGGTCGGTTCGGCGCTAGCTGTCGAGCACCGGGCTGACGACCCGCATAACCATGTGGTCGTGCGGGCCTATGTTGCCGACGGGCCTGAGTGTGGGCACACGCGCCAGGCAATCGAGCGCGCCCTTTGGCACCTTGGCGCCACGGGAGCTTCTGCGCTTCGAGAACCGCAGGTCCGCTGGGTGCGGCCCGAGGAGTATCTCAACGGTTGGCGGGCGTTCTACCGGCCGTTCCCGATCGGCTGTGGCTTTGTCGTTGCGCCGTCGTGGAGCGACGCGCCCGCCAGCGACCGCCGCGCTATCCGGCTTGATCCCGGCATGGCCTTTGGCACGGGGCTGCATCCGACTACGCAGCTTGCGGTTGAGGCCCTCGAACGCACGGTTGCAGCGGGGCAGACTGTGGTGGACGTAGGCACGGGCTCCGGCATCCTGGCCATTGTCGCGGGGTTGTGCGGCGCTCGGCGCGTGTGTGCCGTTGACACCGACGACGACGCGGTGCGAACGGCCAGGGCGAACGTTGCGCGGAACGATTGCGACGACCGCGTGACTGTTGTCCATGGACAGCTGCCCCTATCGGATTGGCAACCGGCCGACGTTCTGGTGGCCAACATCGTGGCGGACACGCATCTGCGGAGTCTCGAGCACTACCGGGCGGCCGTGCGTCGCGGCGGCGACGTAATCCTCGGAGGCATCATCACGTCCAGAAGCGCGGAGCTGCGGGCGGCAGCCGCCGACCACGAGCTTCGCGTCGTGGGCGCGATACACCGGGACGATTGGGAATGCCTTACCCTCAACGTGCCAGCCATCGGCGGGGTGGATGCATGACATCCGGCGTCACGAGTTCACAAGAAGCGCCTGGCGGTTGTCTCTTCTGCAAGATCGCGGCGGGCGATATTCCCTCGGCCCAGGTCTACGCGGATGATGCGCTCGTCGCCTTTCGCGATATTGCTCCCCAAGCTCCCGTGCACGTCCTCGTCGTGCCGCGGCGGCATCTGGAAAGCCTCGATGCCTTGCGGCACGATCCCGAACTCGCAGGCCGCTTGCTCGCCGCCGCCGCAAACGTGGCGCGTACGGAAGGGCTGCATCAAGCCGGCTATCGCGTGGCCGTAAATCACGGACGCCACGGCGCACAGACCGTTGGCCACGTGCATTTGCACGTGCTCGGTGGCCGGCAGCTACGCGGAGAACTGGGATAGACCGGGAAGCGCGCCGCGTCAGTCAATCCCCGCCGCGTCAGTTCGGGTTTCGCCCATCAGACTGTCCCGAGGGCCGTGGCCCTGCGGATCTATACCGTCTCGTGGGGTGTGCTAGCCTGGGGGACGTGCGGGGATTATGCGCCCAGCATGCGCTGGGACAAATTGAATAGACCTATCACCCAGGCGGTTGCGGAGCCGTCTTGGGTGTTTTGTGTTGTTGTCAACAGTCTCCGCAACTAGGGTATCGGCGCTGCGACTGACAAGGCGAGGCTATTAGCAAGAGTTGGTGGTCGCGTGCGCCGAGGCACGTGTGGCGCCCTTGCGCCCTGAGTGCGCACCAAGAATTGGGTGTGCGCTTGTTCGTCACGCAACGGGACTCTTCGTATCCCCGACAGCATTCGTCCGGCACCTTCGCCGGACCTCAGAAGCCGAGGCTCAATGGCTAACAACGGTGCGGCATCGCAGATAGAGGCTCGGTACTACGGCAAGACCCGGAACCTCATTGATCCGCCGAACTTGATCGACCTTCAGATCGAATCGTTCACCCGGTTCAAAGAGGAGTACTTGCGCGAGCTCTTCGCCGAGATCTCGCCCATTCAGGACTTCACCGGACGCAACCTTGAACTGCACTTCGAGGTGCCTGACGAGCCGTTCGACGTGCCGGCCTTCTCCGAAGAGCAGTGCCGGGAGGCGGATCGCACCTATCAAGCGCCGCTTCGCGTGAAGGCGCGGCTGCACAACAAGCAAACCGACGAGATCAAGGAGATGACCGTGTACATGGGCGATTTTCCGCTCATGACCAGTCAGGGCACGTTCATCTACAACGGCGCCGAGCGTGTGGTCGTCAGCCAGCTCGTCCGGTCGCCCGGGGTCTACTTCTCGGCGGAAGACGACCCGGCCACGGGGCGCCGCCGGTTCGGCGCCAAGCTCATTCCGAAGCGGGGCGCGTGGTTGGAGTTTGAAACCGCCAGTCAAAACCAGATCGGCGTGAAGATCGATCGCAAGCGGCGTATTCCCGTCACGACCTTCCTCCGCGCGATTTCAAAGGAGTGGGGGTCCGATGAGGTGCTGCTGGAGAAGTTCGCCGACATCGACACCGACCCGGACCGTCCATTCATTCGGTCCACGATTGGCGACGCCGCCACGCGGCGCGATTCCGCCTTCACCCACGAAGACGGCCTTATCGAGCTCTACCACCGCTTGCGGCCCGGTGATCCGGCCACCGTGGACAACGCCCGCACCCTCGTCGAGCAGACGTTTTTCACCATCCGCCGCTACGACCTTGGTCCCGTTGGGCGATACAAGCTCAACAAGCGGCTTGGCGCCGACCCCGACGACGAAACGCGCACGCTGCGGCCGGAGGACCTCCTGGCGATCGTGGGCGAGATCGTCCGTCTCAACGTGGTGCAAGGACAGCCTGACCACATCGACCATCTTGGCAACCGGCGCGTACGCGCCGTCGGCGAGTTGCTGGCCGAACAGTTCCGCATCGGGCTGCTCCGGATGGAGCGGGTGATCAAGGAACGGATGAGCATCCAGGACGCTGCCGAGGCCACGCCCTCAGGGCTGATCAACACGCGGCCCGTGACTGCCGCCATCAAGGAATTCTTTGGCGGCAGCCAGCTTTCCCAGTTCATGGACCAGGCCAATCCGCTGGCCGAACTCGGGCACAAGCGTCGGCTAAGTGCCATGGGACCCGGTGGGCTCTCGCGCGAGCGCGCCGGATTCGACGTGCGTGACGTCCACTACAGCCACTATGGCCGCGTCTGCCCGATCGAAACGCCGGAAGGACCAAGCATCGGGTTGATCAACACACTCGCCACCTTCGCCAAAGTGAATCCGTACGGTTTCATCGAGACGCCGTACCGGCGAGTTGCCCACAGTGTGCCGGTGTCTGATGCGGCGGCGCTTGCCGGCCGCATTGCCACGCAGCCGATTCTCGAGCCGAACGGCAGCGCGGTGCTGGTGGCGGCCGGCGCGGAGATAGCGCCCGAGGCTGCCGCGATCCTCGCGGCCGCCGACGGCGGCGCTGAGATCCCGGTTCGCCCGTGGGTCACCGACGAGATCGAGTACATGACCGCCGACGCCGAGGAGCAATTCACCATCGCTCAGGCAAACGCGGCGCTGAAACCAAACAGCGAATTCGCGACCGATCGCGTGTCGGTGCGCCATGGCCCGTTGATTCACGAATCTCCCGTGGCGGAAGTCGATTTTATCGACGCCTCGCCGCAGCAGATCGTGAGCGTGCCCGCGGCGATGATTCCTTTCCTTGAGCACGACGACGCGAACCGCGCCCTGATGGGCGCCAATATGCAGCGGCAAGCCGTGCCGCTGATCAAGCCCGAAGCGCCGCTCGTGGTCACGGGCATGGAGGCGCGCGCCGCGCGCGACTCCGGGCACATGGTGAGCGCCGTCGCTGATGGCACCGTTCGCCACGTCACCGCCCGCCAGATCGTCGTCGATCATCCGGCAGAGGGCGAGCACACCTATCGCCTGCGTAAATTCGAGCGATCGAACACGGCCACGTGCATCAGCCAGCGGCCGGTGGTCCAAGTGGGCGAGGCGGTCGAGGCCGGCCAAGTCATCGCCGAGAGCATGGCCACGAACGACACCATGCTCGCGCTCGGCCAGAACGTCATCGTAGCCTTCATGTTTTGGGAAGGCGGCAACTACGAGGACGCGATCGTCGTCAGCGAGCGTCTGGTGAAGGACGACCTCTTCACCTCGATTCATATTGAGCAGTACGAGGTCGAAGCCCGCGATACCAAGCTGGGTCCCGAGGAGATCACCCGGGACATCCCCAACCAGAGCGAAGAGGGGCTGCGGAACCTTGACGACACCGGCGTCGTCTATGTGGGGGCCGAGGTCGGACCAGACGACATTCTGGTGGGCAAGATCACGCCCAAGGGCGAGACCGAGCTCAGTGGCGAGGACCGCCTGCTGCGCGCGATTTTCGGCCGGGACGCGCGTGAAGTGAAGGACACGTCGAAGCACTTGCCGACAGGTGAGTCTGGACGGGTGATCGACGTCAAGCGCTTCACCGCTGGCGACGCAGCCGATTTGCAGGCCGGCGTGACCGAGATGGTACGGGTGAGCGTGGCGTCCAAGCGCAAGTTGATGGTCGGCGACAAGATGGCCGGGCGCCACGGGAACAAGGGCGTCGTCTCGATGATCCTGCCGCCGGAGGACATGCCGCAGCTTGAGGACGGCACTCCGATCGATATCGTGCTGAATCCGCTGGGCGTGGCCTCGCGGATGAACGTGGGGCAGTCGCTCGAAACCCACCTGGGCCGGGCGGCGTCCAAGATGAACTTCCGTGCGATCACGCCCGTCTTCGACAGCGCTAACGAGGCCGACATTGTCGCGGCGCTCGCGGAGGCCGACCTGCCGGAGCACGGCAAGGCGCGGCTGATCGACGGTCGCACCGGCGAGGCGTTCGATCAAGAGGTCGTTGTGGGCGTGATTTACATGATGAAGCTCGGGCACATGGTGGACGACAAGATTCACGCGCGATCAACCGGGCCGTACTCGCTCATCACCCAACAGCCCCTGGGCGGCAAGGCCCAAATGGGCGGCCAGCGGTTCGGCGAGATGGAGGTGTGGGCGCTCGAGGCCTACGGCGCGGCTCACACGCTGCAGGAAATGCTCACCGTGAAGTCGGACGACATCCTCGGTCGGGTGAAGACCTACGAGGCCATCGTGAAGGGCGAGACGATTCTGGAACCCGGGATCCCCGAGTCCTTCCGCGTGCTCGTGAAGGAGCTCCAAAGCTTGGGGGTGGCGGTGGACATTCTCGACGAACACGAAGAAGAAGTGCCGCTGGTCGTGGAGCACTCGCATGACATGTTGCCGGACCTGGACGGCATCAACATTCAGGGCCGTGAATACCGGCTGTAGGAGGCAAGACGAGCGTGCTTGAGGTAAACAAGTTCAACGCCATCCGAATCCGCCTCGCATCGCCGGAGCAGATTCGGTCGTGGTCCTATGGCGAAGTGATCAAGCCAGAGACCATCAACTATCGAACGCTCAAGCCAGAGCGCGACGGGTTGTTCTGCGAACGTATCTTCGGTCCCACCAAGGACTGGGAATGTTCGTGCGGCAAGTACAAGAAGATCCGCTATCGCGGCATCATCTGCGACAAGTGCGGCGTGGAAGTCACCCGCTCGCGAGTGCGCCGCGAGCGCATGGGCCACATTGAGCTCGCTGCCCCCGTGACCCATATCTGGTTCTTGAAGGGGACGCCGAGCCGGATCGGCCAAGTGCTCGACATTACCCCGCGCGACCTGGAGAAGATTGTCTACTTCGCGTCTTTCATCGTGACGGAGTTTGACGAAGGCGAGCGCGACGCGGCCTTGGCCCGCATCGATCATGACTTGGCAGCGCGCGTTTCCGAGATCGAAGCGGAAACGGCGCAGCGGGCCGAAGACCTCGCCGCCGAGACCGCCGAGCAATTCGCGAAGCTCGATGAGCAGCTTGAGGGCGAAAGCGCCCGGCTGCAGCAGGAGGCCGAAGCAACCGTTGCACGCCTCACGCCGGTAGCCGCCAGCGGCAGCCAGGCCGAGGACGACATCCAACTGAGTTGGCTTGACGACCCGATCATCGCCAAGGGCGCCGTGATCGACGCCGACTCGCTGGCCGGCATTGAGGCAGCGGCCGAGGCCGCTGTCGCCGCCGCCAACGAGCGGTTCGGCGCTACCAAGGTGGCGCGACGTCGCGAGGCCGACCAGGAAGCCTTGGGTCTCGACGAGGAGCGCGCGTCCCAGACCGCGGGCACTCGGGAGTTCTACCAGCAGCGCTCTGACGATCTGACAACGCTTGAACTGCACCAGCTCCTCAGCGAGCCGCGCTACCAGCAGTTGAGCCACACCTGTGGCGAGGTTTTCCGTGCCAGCATTGGCGCCGAGGCGGTCGTCGAGCTGATTGGGAATGTCGACCTCGACGTGCTGGCGGCCGAGCTGCGCGAGGAAATCGAGTCGCCATCGATCCAGCGCCGCAAGAAGGCCACGAAGCGCCTCAAGGTCGTTGAAGCGTTTCGCCGCTCAGGCAACCGTCCCGAGTGGATGGTCCTGTCAGTGCTTCCCGTGCTGCCGCCGGATATCCGGCCCATGGTTCAGCTCGACGGCGGGAGGTTTGCGACCAGTGACCTCAACGATCTCTACCGCCGCGTGATCAATCGCAACAACCGGCTCAAGCGGCTGGTGGAGCTGGGCGCGCCCGAGATCATCGTGCGCAATGAAAAGCGGATGCTCCAAGAGGCAGTGGATGCGTTGATCGACAACGGCCGGCGCGGACGCGCCGTCACCGGGTCGTCCAACCACCCCTACAAATCACTCAGCGACCAACTCCGCGGCAAACAAGGGCGGTTCCGCCAGAACTTGCTGGGCAAGCGGGTCGACTACTCGGGCCGCTCGGTGATTGTGGTCGGTCCACACCTGAAGCTGAACCAGTGCGGTCTGCCAACCAAAATGGCGCTGGAGCTCTTCAAGCCGTTTGTGATGCGAAAGCTGGTCGACTATGGCCACGCCAGCAACATCAAGAGCGCCAAGCGCATGGTCGAGCACCCCGAGCCCGTGGTGTGGGACGCGCTCGCGGAAGTGACCGAGGGCCATCCGGTCCTGCTGAACCGCGCCCCGACGCTGCACCGGCTTGGCATTCAGGCCTTTGACATTGTGCTGGTTACGGGGAGCGCGATTCAGATCCATCCGCTGGTATGCACCGCCTTCAACGCCGACTTCGATGGCGACCAGATGGCCGTCCACGTGCCGCTGAGTCGCGCCGCGCAAGACGAAGCGCGCTACATCATGATGAGCACGCTCAACGTGCTTTCGCCGGCCGACGGCGCCCCCATCATTGCGCCCACGAAGGACATGGCGCTGGGGGCCTACTACCTCACGGAAATGGTCGAGGGCACCTTGGGCGAAGGCAAGACGTACGCCGATTTCGCCGATGCTCTCCTCGCCTTCGAGCACGGCACGCTGCATCTGCACGCGAAGATCAATCTCCGCGTCACGGCCGCGGACTTTCCGGTGCCCAAGGACCAGTCACTGGCGCCAGATTTCGTTGAGACCACCGTGGGGCGGATCATCTTCAATAGCGCGCTGCCGCGCGAGCTGCGCTTCGTCAACGAGCGGGTTGACAAGGGCGGGCTGCGGCGTGTTCTGGCCGGAGCCTTCTTCTCCAGCGGCATCGAGACGACCGCCGAGGTTGCGGACCGGGTGAAGGACATCGGCATGTACTGGGCCACACGCTCGGGCGTGACGATGGGGGTGTTCGATTTAGTGATTCCCGCCGTGAAGCAGGACGTGCTTGCCAACGCCGACGCGGAAGTGGCCGAGATTGAGCGCAGCTACAGCGAGGGCTTTATCACGGACCGTGAGCGCTACGGCCTGACGGTCAAGGAGTGGACCGAGGCCATGGAACGAGTGACGGCCGCGGTGCCCGAGGACCTCGACCAGCATGGCCCCGTCTACATGATGGGCAACTCCGGCGCAGCCAAGGGGAACTTCGATCAGATTCGTCAAGTCTCCGGCATGCGCGGGCTCATGTCCGATCCAACGGGTCAAATTATCGAAATGCCGGTGCGCGCGAATTTCCGCGAGGGCCTGAGCGTCCTCGAGTACTTCATCTCCACGCACGGCGCGCGCAAGGGCCTTGCCGACACGGCCCTGCGAACCGCTGACAGCGGCTACCTCACCCGACGCCTGGTGGACGTGGCGCAGGACGTGATCGTGATGGGAGAAGACTGTGGGGCAACAGAAGGCGACCGGGTCGTCACAGCGGCCCTCGATCAGGTCGAAGGCTCGGTGGGCGATCGCGCCTTCGGGCGCTTCACCCTCGCGCCGGTTGTCCACCCTGAAACCGACGAAATCATCGTGCCGGCCGATGTGTTGGTCGATCGCCATCTCAGCAAAGCCATCGACGATGCCGGCGTGAGTGAGGTCTTCACGCGGTCGGTGATGCACTGCCGCAACGCGCGCGGCGTGTGCCAGCGGTGCTACGGGATGGATCTGGCCCGCCATGAGCTTGTGGAGGAGGGGGCTGCCGTCGGCATCATCGCCGCCCAGTCCATGGGCGAGCCCGCCACGCAGCTCACCATGCGCACGTTCCACTTGGGCGGGGTGGTCATGGGCACGGACATCACGGACCGCGTGCAGGGGCTGCCGCGCGTCGAGGAGCTCTTCGAGGCCCGCGTTCCAAAGGGCGTGGCTGTGATGAGCGACCTCGAGGGCACGGCCGAGATCGTCGAAGAGGACGACAGACTGGCGATTCGCATCGTCTCGGCGCACATCCACGAGCAGGTATACGAGATCGACGGCGACCTTGTGCCGATCGTGGAGGACGGCGACACGGTGGCGAAGGACGCCCCTCTTGCCGTGCCGCGGGAGCATGCGGAAGACCTGCTCGCCCGCAAGGCCAAGAGCAAGTCGAATACGATCAGCAAGCGGGCGCTGGCCGGCGTCGCGGACGCTGGTCCTCGGGCGACGAGCGACGGCGTGGTCAGGGTGCGGGACGGTGAGATCGTCCTGCGGTCACAGTCCGAGGAGACTGTCGAGTACCCGGTGTCCCCCGCAGCGCAAATCCAAGTTCGGAGCGGACAACTCGTTTCCAAGGGCAAGCAACTCACCGGCGGCCCGTTGAATCCGCAGGACATCTTGCGCCTTCGCGGTCGCGAGGCGCTGCAACGCTATGTCGTCGAGCAGGTTCAGTCGGTCTATCGCATCGTGGGTGTGGCCGTCAACGACAAGCACATCGAGGTGATCGTGCGGCAGATGCTGCGGCGCGTCCTCATCGAGATGCCGGGCGACACTGACATGCTTCCCGGCACGTTGATCGATCACCATGTGTTTGACGCCGCCAACGAAGAGGCCATTGCGGAAGGTCAGCGACCCGCGACCGCTCGCTGGGTGCTCCTGGGTGTGACGAAAGCTTCGCTCAACAACGAGAGCTTTCTCGCCGCAGCGTCATTCCAGGACACGACGCGCGTGCTCACCGAGGCCGTCGTCGATGGCAAGACCGACCATCTGCACGGCCTCAAGGAGAACGTGATCATCGGCAAGCTGATCCCGGCCGGCACGGGCTGGAAGCGATATCACGAAGGCGCGGTGATCAGCCAAGACGAGGTCGACGCGCTTGCGGCCGACGACGTCGACGGCGAGGGCGTGCTGGCGGCGGTGGGTTCCGCTTCTGAAGGAGCCGACGGCGGGGATGGCCAGGCGATCGACAGCCTGATGCAGGCCTTGGCCGGTGAGGACACCGATGACCGAACGCTGCTCGCCGGGATTCCCGAGCGACCCAGCGCCGCGGCCGACCAGTTCGCGGCGTTCCTTCGAGCGGGCGCTGACGAACCGATTGAGGAGGCCGACGTTCAGGGCGACCCTTTGACCGAGACTGATGGGGGCGATACCAACGTTGACGGTGAACGCGCGCAGTGATAATCTCAACTCGGGTGCCTTAGCGCGCCCTGGCTTGTTGTGCCCCTAATCACATAGCTAGCGGTGGTCGTGTGCCAACTATAAATCAGCTTGTTCGCAAAGGTCGGCGCAAGTCACGGCGCAAAGTGACGGCGCCAGCCTTGCACTTTTCCTACAACGGGCTCCGCCGGCGGTTGGTGCGCACTCGTGGGGCGCCGCAAAAGCGCGGCGTATGCACACTCGTACGCACCGTGACTCCTCGCAAGCCGAATTCAGCGCTGCGGAAGGTTGCGCGTGTTCGGTTGTCCAATGGCATGGAAGTCACGGCCTACATCCCTGGCGAAGGTCATCAACTCCAGGAGCACTCGGTGGTGCTCATTCGCGGCGGGCGAGTCAAGGACCTGCCTGGAGTGCGCTATCACGTCGTACGAGGACCTTTGGATGCCACGGGCGTCGAGAATCGTAAGCAAGGGCGGTCAAAGTACGGCACCAGACGCGGCGCCTAGGTTCGTCATCCCCGTGGAGCAGCCGTTGTCGCGCAATGGCATGCGGGGTGCTTGGACCCACCGCCTGCCGCGCTAATCAGGAGTTTCGAAGACATGCCACGCCGTAAGCGCCCCGAGCGGCGGATGACCGCTCCCGATCCGAAATACAACAATCGGACCGTGGAGCGCTTCATCAACAAGTTGATGCGCCATGGCTACAAGGCGAAGGCGCAAGCGATCGTCTATGGCGCTTTCGACATGGTTGAAGAACGTAGCGGTGCGCCGGCGGTTGACGCCTTTGAAGAGGCCATTCGGAACGTCATGCCGCAAGTTGAAGTTAAGCCGCGACGCGTTGGTGGTGCGACCTATCAGGTGCCAGTCGAGATTCGTGGGGACCGCCGGTATTCACTTGCCGTGCGCTGGCTCATCAGTTCCGCACGCGCGAGATCGGGCCGGTCCATGTACGAGCGCCTGGCGTACGAATTGCTCGATGCATCGTCGGGACAGGGCGGCGCGGTGCGCCGTCGGGAAGAGATGCATCGCACGGCCGAGGCGAATCGCGCATTCGCCATCTACGCGTTTTAGCCCGAGCCCGGAACGCAATGTCCGAAGCTGCAATCGCGCGAACTCGCAACATTGGCATCATTGCGCACATCGATGCCGGTAAGACGACCACGACCGAGCGCATCCTCTTCTATACGGGACGCATCCATCGCATAGGCGTCATCGACGATGGCACCACCCAGATGGACTGGATGGCGCAGGAGCGCGAGCGCGGCATCACGATCGTCGCAGCCGCGACGACCTGCTACTGGCGGGACCGGCGAGTCAACATCATCGACACACCCGGCCATGTTGACTTCACGGCCGAGGTGGAGCGTTCGCTGCGCGTGCTCGACGGCGGGCTGGTCGTCTTCGACGCGGTCCATGGTGTCGAGCCGCAGTCCGAGACGGTATGGCGACAGGCCGACAAGTACAACGTGCCGCGCATCGCCCTCATCAACAAGATGGATCGGGTGGGGGCCGACCCCGACGCGGCGGTCCGCTCAATTCGTGAGCGCCTGGGGGCAAACCCAATTCCGATTCAGCTCCCGATAGGCCGCGAGCAGGACTTTCGCGGAGTGATTGATCTCATTGACATGCAGGCCATCATTTGGGCCAGTGATGACGCGGCCCGGCCGTCAGTCGAGGCCATTCCCGACGATCTGGCCGAGGTGGCGCTTGTGGCGCGAATGCAGCTGCTTGAAGCGCTGAGTGAATTTGACGACCACATTGCTGAGCAATACCTCAACGATGCAGAGGTCGACGGCGCGACGATCATCGCCGTGCTGCGACGCGGCACGATTCAATCGCAGCTCGTGCCGGTCCTATTTGGCAGCGCGTTGCGCAACCGCGGCATTGAGCCCGTGCTTGACGCCGTGACTCACTACTTGCCGTCGCCGCTGGACGTGCCGCCCGTGGGCGGGATCGACCCGGCGACCAAGGAAACGCTCGTACGCGAGGCATCGATTGACGAGCCCTTTGCGGCGCTCGCCTTCAAGATGGTGGCCGACCCGCATTCCGGCAAGCTGGCCTACTTTCGCGTCTATTCGGGCCGGCTTGAGCCCGGCGCCACCGTGCTGAACGTGGGGACGGGCCGGCGACAACGCCTAAGCCGAGTTCTTCGCATGCATGCTGACAAACGGGAGGAAATCAAAGACGCGATCGTGCCCGGCGACATCGTCGCGGCCGTTGGAATGCGTGAGGTGGGTACCGGCGACACGCTGGCGGATCCGGCATATCCGGTGCTGCTGGAAGCGATCACATTCCCTGATCCCGTAGTGACGATTGCCATCGAGCCCAAGAGCCGGGCGGACCAGGACCGCATTATGACGGCGCTGGGTAAGCTCGGTGATGAAGACCCGACCTTCCAAGTTCGCAACGACGAAGAAACCGGCCAGACGCTTATTGCCGGCATGGGCGAACTGCATCTTGAGGTCATCGTCGACCGCCTGCTGCGTGAATTCCGCGTCGGCGCAAACGTGGGCCGTCCGCAAGTGGCCTTTCGCGAGCGGCCGCTGCGGGCTGTCGAGGCGCCGGGCCGCTTCATTCGCCAGTCCGGCGGGCGCGGGCAGTATGGCCATGTCGTCATCGTGCTCGAGCCGCTGGAACCGGGCGGAGGCGTTGAGATCGAGACGCGCATTGTCGGCGGGGCCATCCCGCTGGGCTTCCTGCCCGCCGCGCAACGCGGCGTGCGGCGAGCGCTGACCGGCGGACTGCAGGGCTTTCCGGTCGTCGACGTGCGCGTGTGTATCGTCGATGGATCGTCGCACGACGTGGATTCGTCTGAGATCGCCTTCGAAATCGCCGGAGCGAGGGCAGTGGACGAGGCCTTGCGGCGGTCGGGAACCTCGGTTTTGGAACCCGTGATGGCCGTGGACGTCGTGATTCCCGACGAATATGTCGGCGATGTCTTGGCGGGCTTGGCGTCCAAGCGAGGCGTGGTCCAGGGCACCGAACCACGCGGTGGGTCCAGTGTGATTCACACAGAAGTACCGCTGGCGACAATGTTTGGGTACGCTAGTGCGTTACGCTCGGCCACGCAGGGCCGGGGCACGTTTTCGATGGAGTTCTCGCACTACGCCGTCCGGCCAGGGGCTGGTACGGGACAGGAAGTTCTCACCAAGGTCTAGGCGCGGCCACTCGGCCGGCGCATCAGGAGCACGCAGCGAATGGGACGAGCCAAGTTCGAACGCACGAAGCCGCATGTCAACGTCGGCACCATCGGCCATGTCGACCACGGCAAGACCACGCTCACGGCAGCCATCACCAAGGTGCTGTCGTTGCGTGGCTTGGCGCAGTTCGAGGCATTCGACGCCATCGACAAGGCGCCCGAAGAGCGAGAGCGCGGGATTACGATCTCGATTGCCCACGTGGAATACGAGAGCGAAGCCCGGCACTACGCCCACATCGACGCGCCCGGCCATCGCGACTACATCAAGAACATGATCACCGGCGCGGCGCAGATGGACGGCGCCATCCTCGTGGTTAGCGCCCCGGACGGCCCGATGCCGCAGACGTTCGAGCACGTGCTGCTCGCGCGGCAGGTTGAAGTGGGCGCGATTGTCGTGTTCCTGAACAAAGTCGACCTGGTCGACGATGAGGAGCTGCTTGAGCTCGTCGAGCTCGAGCTGCGCGACCTCTTGAACAAGTACGAGTTTCCGGGCGACGACGTGCCGATCGTGCGCGGCAGCGCGCTGCACGCGCTGGAATCCGAAAGCACCGATCCGGACGCCCCCGAGTACGCGGCAATCATGGAACTGGTCGAGACGGTCGACACCTACTTCGAGGATCCGGTGCGTCCGGTCGACGAGCCGTTCTTGATGCCCATCGAAGATGTCTTCGGCATCAAGGGGCGTGGAACGGTCGTCACGGGCCGCGTCGAGCGGGGCGTAGTGAAGCCCGGCGAGGACGTTGACATCGTCGGCATGCGCGACCTGGTCGACCGTCGGGTGTGTACCGGCGTCGAAATGTTCCGCAAGACTCTCGACGAAGGTGTGGCCGGCGACAACGTTGGTTGCTTGCTCCGCGGCATTGAGCGCCACGAGGTCGAGCGTGGGATGGTTCTTGCAGCCCCCGGCTCCATCACGCCGCACACGGAGTTCCTGGCGAATGTCTACGTCTTGACCAAAGACGAAGGCGGTCGGCACACCCCGTTCTTCAACGGATATCGGCCGCAGTTCTACATCCACACGACTGACGTTACGGGCGCCGTCTTCCTGCCGGAAGGCACGGAGATGGTTGTGCCCGGTGACAATATCGAAATGACCGTGAAGCTTGGCGCTCCCGTCGCCCTTGAGGACGGGGTTCACTTCGCCATCCGCGAAGGCGGCGTGACGGTAGGTGCCGGCGTCGTGACAAAGATCGTCAACTAGTCGCGATGGCTGAGGCACGCGCATCTGCCGACAGTCCGGCCGAACCGTCGGCCGTGCGGCCCGCCAGTGGGCGCGCCCGGCGACAGGCCCCGCGTCAGCGAATTCGCATTCGCCTCAAGGCCTACGATCACAAGGTTCTCGACGACGCAGCCCGCCGAATCATCGAAGCGGCTGATCGCACCGGGGCGGACGTCCGCGGCCCCATCCCACTCCCGACCCAAAAGAAGAAGTGGACGGTGATTCGATCGCCGTTTATCGACAAGGACTCGCGTGAACAGTTTGAAATGCGGACCCATAAGCGACTCATCGACGTCATCGACCCGACACAGCAGACGATGGACGAGCTCCTGCGGCTGCAGCTCGCCGCCGGCGTCGATATCGAGCTGAAGTCGTAGCGCCATGCCAACCGGAATCCTCGCGCGCAAGCTCGGCATGTCCCAGCTATTCGATGACGCTGGGCACGCCGTGGGCGTGACCTTGATCGAGGCCGGACCGTGCATGGTGACGGACGTGCGCACGCTGCAGCGCGATGGCTATGTCGCGGTGCAGCTCGGGTTCGATGAAACCCGCGATTCGAGGCTCTCACGGGCGGAGCGGGGTCATCTCCGGGATGCGCCCGCCTACCGAGTGTTGCGCGAATTTCGCCTGGACAGCGCGTCTGACCTTGAGGTGGGCGCCGAGGTGCGGGCCGACGTGTTCGCGCCCGGCGATTTCGTCGACGTTACCGGCATATCCAAGGGCAAAGGCTTTGCCGGTGTCGTGCGCCGTCACGGATTTCGCGGCGGGCCGCGCACTCACGGCCAGTCGGACCGGCTGCGGGCGCCAGGGTCCGTGGGCGCGGGGACCTCGCCGGGCCGCGTCTTCAAGGGCACGCGGATGGCGGGCCGCATGGGAGGGCGCCGCGTAACCAGCAAACGCCTTCGCGTAGAGCACGTGGACGCCGAGAAGAACTTCATCGCGTTGCGCGGCGCCGTGCCTGGACCGCGCAACGGGATTCTCGTGATTCGACCTGCCACTTCAAGCCGGAGCCGCGGTTAATGGCTGCCAATGATACGGCGCCGACTACGCCAGTGGCCGCCGATTTGTTCGGTGAGCCTGGGTCACGCGAGGACCTCCTGCGGCGTGCCACGCTCGTCGGTGCCCAACGCCGACGGCAAAGCACGAGCAACTCACAGACACGTAGCGAGGTTACGGCTAGTACGCGGAAGCTCTATCGCCAAAAGGGCGTGGGCCGTGCACGCGCTGGCAGCGCGTCGGCTTTCCAGCGCCGGGGCGGCGCCGTCGCCTTCGGGCCCCGTCCGCGCACCGTGCGCCGTCGACTCAGCCAGCGCGAGCGGCGCGAGGCCCTCCGCAGCCTCCTGGCGCAAAAGGCGCAGGCCGACCGCGTGCACCGCGTCGATGCGTGGGGTGACCTGGCAAAGACCAAAGAACGCGCCGCCTGGCTGGCGGATGCAGGATTGGCTGGCCGAGTGCTACTGCTTGATCGCGAGCCGCCGGATGCCCTCCGGCGGTCGTCACGCAACATCCCCGGCGTCACGGTGCAACGCGTCGACGCTGTGGGATTCATGGACGTGGCCGCCGCCGATCACGTGGTGGCGACCGACGCCGCGCTTGAGTTCCTGGGGGGAGGCCGCGATGGCTGATCCCACCGACGTGGTGATCCGACCGGTGGTAACGGAGAAGTCAACCGCGCTTGTGGAAGACCGCAAGTATGTGTTCGAGGTTCATCCCACGGCGTCCAAGCACATGATCGCGGCAGCCGTCGAGGCGCTGTTCCGCGTGGATGTCTCTGACGTCAACGTCATGAATCTTCGCGGCAAACCGCGACGGTTTGGGCGGTTCGAGGGCCATCGTTCCTCCAAGCGCAAGGCTATCGTGACGCTTGCCGAGGGGCACACCATCGACATCTATCCGGGAACTTAGGCATGGGGCTTCGCACATACGATCCGACGTCGCCTGGGCGCCGGGGCTACGTGTCGGTTGATCACGAGGAAGTAACCGAAACCCAGCCGCATAAGCCGCTGCTGCGGCCGCTCACCGAACGAGCCGGGCGCAACAATCAAGGCCGCATTACGGTGCGGCATCGTGGTGGCGGGGCCAAGCGCCGCTATCGCGTGATTGATTGGCGTCGGGACAAGCTCGGCGTACCGGCGTCTATTGCAACGATTGAATATGACCCGAATCGCTCCGCCCACATCGCGCTGCTCGTGTATGCCGACGGCGAGAAGCGCTACATTCTGGCGCCGCAGGGCCTGCGGGTTGGCACCAAGGTCATCTCCGGCCCCAGCGCGGAGCCTCGTGTGGGCAACGCCATGCGCTTGGCCGACATGCCCGCCGGAACCGAGGTGCACGCCGTTGAGCTGGTGCCAGGCGGTGGCGCCAAGCTCATCCGCAGCGCTGGTATGGGCGGACAGCTCATGGCCAAGGATCGCGGGCTGGCCACGCTGCGGCTACCATCCGGCGAAATGCGACAGGTCCCGCTGGCTGGCATGGCCACCGTGGGACGTGTCGGCAACCAGGATCACAGCAACCAGGCAGCCGGTAAGGCCGGTCGGATACGCTGGCGTCGCCGGCGGCCGCAAGTGCGCGGTTCGGCCATGACGCCGCGTGACCATCCGCACGGCGGCGGTGAGGGCAAGGCTCCGATCGGACTTCCCGGGCCCAAGACGCCATGGGGCAAGCCGGCCCTAGGGCGCCGGACCCGTCTCGGACGCCGCCGCAGCGATCGCTATATCATTCGGCGCCGCAGGAAATAGGGCAGCATGTCACGGAGTTCCAAAAAGGGCTGGTACATCGACCCCAAGCTTGAGAAGCGCGTGGCCGAAGCCAGCCGCAGCCGGCAAAAGCAGGTCATCCGCACATGGAGCCGCGCAAGCGTGATCCATCCGGAAATGGTCGGGCTCACCATCGCCGTGCACGACGGTCGACGCCATGTGCCCGTCTACATCACGGAAAACATGGTGGGCCATCGCTTGGGCGAATTTGCCCCCACGCGTACATATCGCAGCCACAGCCAGGCAGGGTCGCGTGTTGCAGCCGCGAATCAGGGGCCACGCTAGTCACATGGAAGTCTGGGCAACGGCCAAGTACGTGCGCCTGGCGCCAAGACGCGCCCGGGTGGTGGCCAACGAGGTTCGGGGCAAGCCCCCGGAGGTCGCGCTGGCAACCCTGGCGCTGCTGCCACAACGGGCGGCGTTCGAGATCGCCAAAGTGCTGAAATCAGCGCTAGCGAATGCCGAGAATAACTATGGTCTTGAGCGAGAGAGCCTGATCGTGCGCGATGTGCGCGTCGATCAGGGACCGTCGCTCCGACGCTTCCGGGCGAAGTCGCGCGGTCGCCCAGGGTTTTACCGCAAACGGTCCGCACATATCACCGTCGTCGTGGACGACGAAAGCGAGTAAGCATGGGGCGGAAGGTTCACCCAATCGGCTATCGCCTCGGGTACACGAAGCGTTGGCTCAGCACGTGGTACGCCGACCGCGACTACACGGCGTTGCTGGCCGAGGACTTCCGGATCCGCAAAATCGTGCGGCAGTTCCTCGACAACCCGCCCGGACGACGCGAGCAGCATCGTGGCGGCCGACGACGTGGGTTTGGGGCTGGCGTGTCGCGCATCGAGATCGAACGCCAAGTCAGCCAATTGCGCGTGGTTATCCACACGGCGAGACCGGGCATTGTGATCGGCCGCGGGGGCAGCAACCGCGAGGAGATTCAGCGCCGGCTTGAGTTGCACACCAAGAAGCGCACGGTCGTCGACGTGCAGGAGATTGGCCAGCCTGAACTGGACGCTTTCCTCGTGGCGCGCAACGTGGCCGAGCAGCTGGAGCGGCGAGTGTCGTTCCGGCGGGCCATGAAGGTCACCTCGGAGCGCAGCATGCGCGCGGGCGCCTTGGGTGTGAAGGTCATGGTGAGCGGTCGACTCGGCGGACGTGAGATGGCGCGCACCGAATTCGAGCTCAGTGGGACTGTCCCCCTGCAAACGCTTGACGCCGACATCGACTACGGATTCACCGAGGCACGTACGGCGCAAGGCCGCATCGGCGTCAAAGCGTGGATTCATCGCCGCGACACGCTGAGCGATACCGCCGACATGCTGGCTGGTCGAGTTGGCCGGACGGGGATGGGCGGCCGACGCGCCCCCAGAGGGGCGTAGCGTCATGCTGATGCCCAAGCGCACGAAATTTCGCAAGGCTCACCGCGGCCGGCGTCGTGGACACGCCATGCGCGGGAACACGCTGCATTTCGGCGAAGTCGGGCTGCAAGCGCTTAGCGTTGGCTGGGTTGACAGTCGGGAGATCGAAGCCGCGCGGCGCGCCATCACGCATGCGATCCACCGCGGCGGCCAAGTGTGGATTCGCATCTTTCCGGACAAGCCGGTCAGCGCCAAGCCCGCCGAGACGCGCATGGGCAGCGGCAAAGGCAACGTCGACCACTGGGTGGCGGTCGTCAAGCCCGGTCGTGTGCTGTTTGAAATCGCCGGCATCGAAGAAGAGTTGGGCCGCGAGGCAATGCGCCTCGCGTCGCATAAGATTTCCGTGGCCACGCGGGTCATCACTCGAAATCGCGAGGTGGTCGTTGGCTGATCTGGCAGAGATGCGAGCGCTCGACGCCGAGGCTTTGGAGATTCGGCGCCAGGAGACGAAGGAAGAATTGTTTCGCCTGCGCGTGCAGCATGCGACGCTCCAGCTCACGGCTACATCCCGACTGCGCGAGCTCCGCCGCGATATCGCGCAGCTCATGACCGTGCAGCGTGAACGCGAGCTCGTTGGGGCCGCTGCGACAGATGAGGTTGAGTAATGGCGGCAGATAGCGAACGGCGTCAGCGACGAGTCGGGACCGTGGTGAGCAATCGCTCGGACAAGACCATCGCGGTGCGCGTCGAGGCCGTGCGGCGGCACCCGATCTACCGCAAGCCGGTCCGCATCCGGCGCAAGCTGCTGGCCCACGACGCCGAGAACACGTGCGAAGTTGGCGATGTCGTCGAGATCACGGCGTCGCGGCCTTACAGCCGCCGCAAGCGCTGGCGGCTCACCCGAATCGTGATTCGCGCCACGCTCACCGAAGAAGAACAGGCAGCCGTCGCGGCCGCCAGTGCGGCAGCGCAGGCGGCGGGCGTCGAGCCTGCCGAAGACGTCGATACGGCAGCCGATCCGTCACCTGATACGGCAGCCGATCCGTCACCTGATACGGCAGCCGATCCGTCACCTGATGCGGTAGCCGACCCGCCTCCTGATGCGGTAGCCGACCTGCCTCCTGATGCGGCAGCCGACCTGCCATCTGATGCGGTAGCCGACCCGCCTCCTGATGCGGCAGCCGATGCATCAGAGAGCGAAGGCCGCTAACACCATGGTTCAGCAACAAAGCCGACTCAAGGTCGCCGACAACAGCGGGGCGCGAGAGATCATGTGCATTCGCGTCCTCGGTGGCTCCGGCCGCAGGTACGCGGGCGTGGGCGACGTGATTGTGGCCAGTGTCAAGCAGGCCGCGCCGAATAGCCCCGTGCCGAAGGGCAGCGTTGTGCAGGCGGTCGTGGTTCGTGTCGCCAAGGAATATCGGCGAGTAGACGGATCACGGATTCGCTTCGACGACAATGCCGCCGTCGTCCTGGACGGCACCGCGCCGCGTGGCACCCGCATTTTTGGCCCGGTTGCGCGTGAACTCCGCGACCGGCGCTTTATGCGCATCGTGTCGCTCGCGCCTGAGGTGCTCTGAGCATGGCCGAGGCACGCCGCTTTCGCCTGCGCAAGGGCGACACCGTCGAGGTGCTCACCGGGCGTGACAAGGGCCGCAAGGGTGTTATCGATCGAGTGGTCCCCGAGACGGGCCAACTTGTTGTCGAAGGCGTCAACGTGCGCAAGCGACACACAAAGCCGCGGGCCATTGGCCAGCGGGCCGGTATCATTGAGTTCAACGCCCCGCTCGACGCCTCGAATGTCATGCTGGTCTGCCAGCAATGCGGCAAGCGTTCCCGAATCGGAATCCATGTAGGTCGACGCGGGGCGCGTACGCGCCACTGCAAGAGCTGCAACGAACCATTGGACGATTAATGGCACGTCTGCTTGATCGGTATCGAGAGTCGATTCGCCCCGAGCTGCAACGGGATCTTGGGCTGCGCAACCTCCATGAAGTTCCGCAGCTGGAAAAGGTTGTCGTGAATGTTGGCATCGGCGCGGCGATTGGCAACGATGCAATCGTGGACCACACCGTGCGCGATATCGCCTCGGCCACCGGTCAGCGACCGATCGTGACGCGGGCGCGGCGCAGCGTGGCTGCCTTTCGGTTACGCGCGGGCCAGAGGGTCGGCGTCAAGACCACGCTGCGCGGCCGGCGGATGTATGAGTTCGTTGATCGCTTGGTCAATCTGGCGCTGCCACGAATGCGTGATTTTCGCGGCCTCTCGCTGCGAGCGTTCGACGGGCGTGGCAACTACTCGATCGGCCTGCCCGAGCAGTTGATATTCCCCGAGATCGACTACGACTCGATTGACCAGATCCGAGGATTGGAAGTCACGGTGGTTACCAGCGCCCGCACCGATGCGCAAGCACGGCGGTTGCTGGAAGCGATCGGGCTGCCGTTCGAACGCGAAGAAGCAGCGTAGGAGACCGCATGGCAAAGAAATGCAAGATCGTGAAATGGGAGCGGGAGCGCAACGCCTTCTATGCGCCAAACTTCGACGAGCGTTCCCTGCGTGGCCGCAAGCTACGCTACAAGGTCCGTTACCGGAATCGCTGCGTCCTCTGCGGGCGCCCCCGTGCCTATATGCGCCGGTTTGATCTCTGCCGCATTTGCTTTCGCACGCTGGCGGTGCAGGGCGAGATTCCCGGCATTACGAAATCGAGCTGGTAGCGAACGATGACAGACCCCGTTGCCGACATGCTCACGCGACTGCGCAACGCCGTGATGGCGCGCCACCATAAGGTCCGGGTTCCGCATTCCGGGATCAAAGTGCGGATTGCCGAGTTGCTGCGCGATGAGGGATTCATCGCCGGATTCACGGTCGTTGAGGAATCGCCGCGGCCTTGGGTTGAGATCGACTTGCGCTACGACGCCGACAACAAGCCGGTGCTCCGAGGATCGAAGCGCGTGAGTAGCCCAGGACTCCGCGTGTACACGCGTTCCCGCGAGATCCCGCGCGTGATGGGCGGCATCGGTGTGGCCCTGGTATCCACGTCCAGTGGGTTGATGACCGGGAGCGAGGCGCGCCGCCGCCGGCTGGGTGGCGAAGTGCTCGCCTTCGTCTGGTAGCCAGCGTCGTGTCACGCATCGGCCAACTTCCGATACCGCTCCCTTCCGGCGTCACGGTCAGCATCGGCGACGGCAACACCGTTGAAATCAAGGGGCCGCGCGGAACGCTCAAGCGAATGTTGCCGCCTTCGATGGCGATTGCCGCAACGGATGGTGTGCTGCAGGTGTCGCGGCCGAATGATGAGCGCAAGCAGCGTGCGCTGCACGGTCTCACGCGTCAGCTTTTGGCCAATATGGTGACCGGTGTCACCGAGGGCTTTGAGAAGCGACTTGAGATTCAAGGCACCGGATATCGCGCCTCGCTCCAGGGCGACGCCCTCGATCTGCAATTGGGATTCTCCCATCCTCGGGTAATCACGGCGCCGGCTGGCGTGGATATCCAGGTGCCCGACGCCACGCATATCGTGGTGCAGGGGATCGACAAAGAGGCCGTCGGCCAGATTGCCGCCGAGATTCGGGCAGTTCGTCCGGCCGATCCCTACAAGGGCAAGGGCATACGCTACGCCGGTGAATACGTGCGCCAGAAACCTGGCAAGACCGCCGCTGGATTGACGAGCGACTGATGGCCATGCACTCACGACGCGCGAGTCGACTTCGGCGTCACCGACGCCTGCGGGCGCGAGTGCAGGGCACTGCCGATCGTCCGCGCTTGGCCGTGTTTCGGAGTTTGAGGCACACGTACGCGCAAGTGATTGATGACACGAGCGGCAAAACACTGGCCGCTGCCTCGACACTAGAGCCGGACATGGGAGACGGCTCCAGGCGGGTGCAGGCCAGCAGCGTGGGCCGCGTGATCGCGGAGCGCGCGAGAGCGCTCGAGGTTTTGCGAGTGGTATTCGATCGCGGGGGTTTTGCCTACGCCGGCCGTGTGAAGGCCGTGGCGGAAGCAGCTCGCGCCGACGGTTTGGAGCTTTAGTGATGCAGTTTGATGGCCGAAGCCGGGGACAGCCCAGCTTTCTCGACTCTGACGGAGAGCGCCAGAGGTTCGAAGATCGCGTGGTGCGTATCAAGCGGGTGTCGAAAGTCGTTCGCGGCGGCCGGCGCTTTGGCTTCAATGCCATCGTGGTCGTGGGTGATCGCAACGGTCGCGTTGGCGTCAGTGTGGGCCGCGCACGCGAGGTGGCCGAAGCCATTCAGAAGGGTCAAGAACGAGCGCGCCGCGCTATGTTCGATGTTCCGCTCACCGAGGACGGATCTATCCCGCACTACATCGAGGCGAGATTCCGCGCCTCGAAAGTCATTCTGCGTCCGGCTGGGGCTGGAACCGGTGTGATCGCGGGCGGCGCGGTGCGTGCCGTGCTGGAGCTTGCCGGTGTGCGTAACGTGCTGACAAAGATCATCGGCTCGTCGAACGCGGTCAACGTCGTCCAGGCAACTGTGGCGGGTCTCGAAGGGCTGAGCGACCCCAGAGCGCGGCGGGCGCTGCGGCTCGCCCCGATCGATTCACGCGGCGATGGCTAGCGCCAAGCTGCATTTGCGCCAGGTACGGAGCGCCATCGGCGCTACGCGCCGCCAGCACGACACGCTGCGTGCGCTGGGCCTCGGTCGCATCGGTCAGACCGCGGAGCGTGAACAGTCGCCGGCCATCGATGGAATGCTGGTGGCCGTCGGGCACCTTGTCGAATGCCGCCGCGAGTCGGCAGAGTGATGCAAACGTGAAGCCACACGAGTTGGTCCAAACTTCAAGGCGACGTCAGCGTCGCCGACGGGTCGGTCGCGGCGAGGGCAGCGGCCGCGGCAAGACGGCTGGACGCGGCACGCTGGGCCAGGGCGCCCGCAGCGGGTCCGGTCCGACACCGGGCTTCGAGGGTGGGCAAACCCCGCTGCTGCGGCGATTTCCCGCCCGCCGCGGGTTTACGAACGATCGATTTCGCACGGTCTACCAGCCGGTGAACCTCGGCCGCCTGGCTCAGTTCGAGGCCGGGTCCGTCGTCGGCGCGACTGAGCTTCGCGCGCGCGGCATTGTTGATAACGGGCTGTTCAAGATTCTGGCGGGCGGCGAGTTGCCGCATGCCCTGACGATTCGGGCACCCAAGTTCTCGGCTGCGGCCAAGGTCAAAATCGAGGAGGCCGGCGGCACCGCCGAGGAAATTCCTGCGTGATCCAGACCGCCATCACCGCGTTTCGATTGCCGGATGTGCGCCGGAAGATCCTGTTCACGATTGGCCTCCTGGTTCTGTTTCGGCTCGTGGCGCACATTCCCATGCCTGGGGTCGCGACGGACCGACTGCAGGAGTTCTTTGAGGGCAATCAGCTCCTCGGATTCCTGAACTTGCTGTCGGGCGGCGCCCTCGAGAACTTCTCCATCGTGGCGCTGGGCGTCTATCCCTACGTGACGGCCATGATCGCCTTTCAAGTTCTTACGCCGCTGATCCCCCGGTTGCAGGAGCTCTCGAAGGAAGGTGACAGCGGGCGCAAGCGCATTGCGCAATACACGCGGATAGCCACCGTGCCGTTCGCGATGCTGCAGGGGTTCGGGCAGATCACGATTCTGCGCAGTTCGCAGACCGAGTTGATCTCGCCATCGCTGGGGGTCACGGGGATTCTGGCGATGCTGATCGTCATGGCCGCCGGTTCCATGTTCCTGCTATGGCTGGGCGAGCTGATCACGGAGAACGGCGTGGGCAATGGCGTGTCCATCATCATCTTCGCGGGCATCGTGGCGGGGGCTCCCCAGGCCGTCGGACAGGCGCTGTTCGCCGGCGAGAACGTCGGTGGCTTCCTGGCCGTGGTCGTTATTGGCTTGGCCATGATCAGCGCGATCGTGTTCGTTCAGGAGGCGCAGCGGCGCATCCCGGTGCACTACGCGAAGCGCGTGCGGGGCAACCGCATGTACGGCGGCCAGAGCACGCACATCCCGCTGAAGGTCAACTCGGCGGGAATGATTCCGCTGATATTCGCCTTCTCCTTCATGCTGCTGCCCGGGACGGTTGCCAGCTACTTCGAAAGCACGGACATCACCTGGCTGGGGAACTTGGCCAGTCTCGTCGCCAACGCCATGAGCCCGGAGAATTTCATCTATTGGGTGGCTACTTTTTTCTTGGTCATCGCCTTCACCTACTTCTACACCCTGGTCATCTTTCAACAGCAGAACCTCGCGGAGAACCTGCAGAAGAACGGCGGCTTCATTCCGGGCATACGACCGGGTCGCCCAACGCAGCAATACCTGATGCGCGTCGTAAACCGCCTCACCGTGGCTGGCTCGCTATTCCTTGGCTTCGTCGCGGTGCTCCCCTTTCTGGCGCAACTCGTGACCAACGTGAACGCCGTGGCGCTCAGCAGCACAGGTTTGCTGATCGTGGTCGGCGTCGTGCTCGATACCATGCGGCAGCTCGAAGCCCAACTGCTGATGCGCAACTACGAAGGATTCATCCGCTAGGTTGGCGAATCACACACCATTGATTGTCGTGTTCCTCGGGCCGCCGGGGGCGGGCAAGGGTACTCAGGCGCAGTTGTTGGTCGACCGGCTCAACATCACACATGTGTCGACGGGCGGGCTGTTTCGCCAAGCCATCGAGGCTGGCACGTCCGCCGGGGTTCAGGTGAGCGAATACGTTGAGTCGGGTCGACTCGTGCCGGACGACCTGGTGATGCAGCTCGTTGAGGGCCTCGTCGCTGGGCAGCGGGGCCAAGGCATGTGCTTTGACGGGTTTCCACGCACCCTTTCTCAGGCCGAGGCGCTGGATGAAATGTTGGGGCGGTACTCCACGCGTGTGCACGCCGTGCTTGTGCTCGACCTTCCGGCGGATGTCGCGCTCGACCGGCTGGTGAGTCGTGGCCGGAGCGACGACGATCACGCGACGGCGCGCTACCGACTGGATGTCTATCGCACGTCCACGGCGCCGCTGATTCGGTACTACACCAAGCGCGGCCTGGTGCATCGAGTCAACGGGGACGCTGACATTCACACCGTTGCGGGCCGGATTCGCGACTCGCTGGGAGTGCTCGCCGCGTGACTTCCGGCAAGGTGACCGCGAAAACGCCCGAGCAGATCGAGGGCATGCGGGCCTCGGGGGATCTATTGGCGCGCGCCCTGAGCCTGATCGTCGATGCCGTGGAGCCCGGCGTCACGACGGACGAGCTGAATACGGTGGCGGACGAATTCATTCGCGACCACGGGGGCACGCCATCGTTTCTCGGAGTGCCGGCCGCGTCGCCCGGAGTGCGGTCTTTTCCTGGCAGTATCTGCGCCTCCACAAACGACGTCATCGTGCATGGAATCCCCAGTGGAAATGCATTGCAGGAAGGGGATATCATTGGCGTTGATTGCGGAGTGATCCTTGACGGGTGGCACTCCGACTCGGCGGTTACCATTGCCGTAGGCGAAGTCGACGACGAGGCGGATCGTCTCATCGCCGTCACGCGAGACGCGCTAGACGCAGCAGTTGCGGCCGCACTACCGGGGAATCAGCTCGGTGATGTCGGTGCGGCCGTGCAGCAACTTGTCGAGAGTGCCGGATTTTCGGTTGTAAGGAGATTCGTGGGACACGGAATCGGACAGCAGATGCACGAGCCACCGCAGGTGCCGAACTTTGGCATTGCGGGGACAGGTGCGGTGCTCGACGTCGGCACGGCTCTCGCCATCGAGCCGATGGTGAACGTCGGGACTCCCGACGTGCGCTTTGACGCCGATGGCTGGACTGCCCGCACGGCCGATGGCAGCCTTTCAGCCCACTTTGAGCACACGGTGGTCGTCGGTGAGTCCGGACCGATCGTCCTCACCAGTCGGGCGAGCGCCTGATGGCCCAACGCTCCGCGCGCGACGCCCGCACCGCCGAGTCCAACGGCAAGAGCAAATCGCCGATGATCGAGGTCGAGGGCGAGATCGTGGACACGTTGCCAAACACCATGTTTCTCGTGCGCCCCATCGGTCCGAACGGCAAGCCGCTGCGCTTGATTACTGGCTCGGATGATAGCGAGCCGCCGGCAATTCTGGCGCACTTGTCCGGCCGCATGCGGCTGCGATTCATTCGCGTCGGTGTGGGCGACCGTGTGAAACTCGAGCTATCGCCCTACGATCTCACGCGCGGACGCATCACTTGGCGACTGCGCAATGAGCGCGTTGAGTAGCGTTCGATGAAAGTCACCGCATCCGTCAAGCCGCGTTGTGACAAATGCCGTGTCATTCGTCGTCACGGTCGGGTTCTCGTGATCTGCGAGAACCCGAAACACAAGCAGCGACAAGGGTAGGCGAGGTTTCGTTATGGCACGTATCGCAGGCGTCGACATTCCGCGGGAAAAGCCCGTCGAGATTGCGCTGACCTATATCTTTGGCATCGGGCGCACGAGCAGCCGCCGGATCCTGGCCGACGCCGGTGTGCCCGGGTCGAAGCGCGTCATCGATCTGACGAACGATGACCTGGGGCGCATTCGTGACCAGATCGACCGAAACCTTCGCGTCGAAGGCGAGAAGCGGCGCGAAGTGCAGACGAATCTGGCGCGCCTGCGTGAGATCGGGAGCTATCGCGGACTGCGCCATCGCCTCGGTCTTCCGGTACGCGGTCAGCGAACGCGGACCAACGCGAGGTCGCGCAAGGGGCCGCGCCGTGCAATGGGGATCCGCAAGCGCGTGATCAAGAGGGGCTAGCATGGCTGAACGCTCTAGTCGAACACGTCGTCGCGACCGAACGCCCGTTCCCAAGGGCGCCGCGCACGTGCACGCGACGTTCAACAACACAATCATTACGATCACGGATCTACAGGGCGAGACGCTTACGAGTGTGAGCGGCGGCACCGTTGGGATCCGCGGTTCTCGCAAGAGCACGCCGTTTGCGGCCCAGCAAGCCGCTGACCAGGCGGCACGTCAGGCCATGGACATGGGCATGCGCGACCTCGACGTGTACGTGAGAGGTCCCGGGTCAGGGCGTGATGCGGCCATCCGGGCCCTTCAGGGGTCTGGACTCAACATCACGAGTATTTCCGACGTGACCCCGATTCCCCACAACGGTCCGCGGCCACCGAAGCGCCGGCGCGTCTAAGCCGCAATCAAGGAACAATAGTCAATGGCACGCTACACCGGACCCGTCTGTCGACTCTGCCGCCGCGAGGGTGAAAAGCTGTTTTTGAAAGGCGACCGCTGCCACACGCCCAAGTGCGCCATCGAGCGACGAGGCGATCGGGGTGGCCCTGGTGCGCGCGGGATCTCCCGCCGGCGAGCAACCGAGTACGCCATGCAGCTGCGCGAGAAGCAGAAGGCGCGGCGCCTCTATGGAGTGCTGGAACGCCAGTTTCGCCGCTACTTCAAGCGCGCGAGCCGCGGGGCTGGGGCGCGTGGCGAGCGTCTGCTGCAGGAATTGGAATTGCGCATGGACAACGTGGTGTACCGGATGGGCTTCGCCCTTAGCCGGGCGCAGGCCCGCCAGCTCGTCAACCACGGCCACTTCGTGCTCAATGGCCGCAAGCACACCATCCCCTCCGCCACGCTGCGGGTTGGCGACAAGGTTCAGTTGCGTGAGAAGAGCCGCCGCCTCGACGCGATCGCCGGTGCGCTGAGCCGGGCCGATGCCATGGGGCGCCCGGCATGGGTGCACGTAACCCCGGATGAATTCAGCGGCGAGGTGACGGCGCTTCCTGAGCGCGACCACATTGATGCCACCGTGAACGAGCAGCTCATCGTTGAGTTCTATTCCCGATAGGGACTTCGTGCGGATGCCCTTAAGCAACTTACTGCAGCCGCACACGAGAGGACGCCTGTGTTTCTAGAATCGTTGGAAGCCGCCAGTCCGGCTGAGTCCGCTCCCATCGCCGTCGAAGCGAAGGAGCTTGGCGACGACTACGGCTTGTTTCACATCGAGCCACTCCGGCGCGGCTTCGCGCACACGCTGGGCACGCCGCTCCGCCGCACCTTGCTGTCGTCGCTGCCGGGTGCCGCCATCGCCACCGCGCGAATCGACGGCGCTTTGCATGAATTCAGCACTCTCGAGTTCCTGCGCGAAGACATCGTCGAATTCCTCCTCAACGTCAAACGCGTCCGATTGCGCTCGTTCAATCGGGAGCCATCGCTTTGCATGCTCGAGCAAACGGGCCCCGGCATCGTCACGGCTGGCCAGATCGAGGTGCCAAGCGGGGTGGAGATCGTCAATCCCGACCACTACTTGGCTGAACTGACCGGGGAAGGCTCGCTGCGTTGCGAATTCAGCGTCGAGCAGGGGGTTGGATATGTCCCATCCGAGGGCACCCGGACTCTGCCGATTGGCGTCATTCCCCTTGATCGCGTCTTCACACCGGTCACCAAGGTCGAGTACCACGTGGAGCATGCACAGGTAGGGCAAGACACCGAGCACGACCGGCTGGTGATGCAAGTGTGGACCGATGGGAGCACCGGGCCGCACGATGCGTTGCGCGCTGCCGCGCAGCAACTCGTCGACTCATTCAGCATGATCGGCGACGACGACTTGGTGGTTGGATCGACCACTGATCTGCTCGCCGATCAAGGCGTCGCGCCTGGCGAGCCGCTCGAGGACCTCAAGCTCTCGAACCGCGCTGTGAACTGTCTCAAGCGGCATGGGGTCGCAACCATCGACGAGATCGCGGCGATGACCGAAGATGATCTTTTCGCGCTGCGTGGCATGGGCGTTCGCCTGGTCGACGAGATTCGCGCCGGGCTGGCGCAGCGCGGCCTCACGCTTGCCGATGGCGTCGCGCCGGAGGAGTCGAGCTAGCTATGCGTCACCGCCGCAAGGGACGGCATCTTGGCTGCAATCCGGCTCGCCGAAAGGCGCTGGTGCGCGGCCTGGTGCGATCGCTGCTGGTGCACGGCCACGTGCAAACTACCGAGGCGCGCGCCAAAGCCATCCGACCCGACGTGGATCACCTGGTCACCTTGGCCAAACGCGGCGACCTGCACGCCCGGCGCCAAGCGCTGGCGCGGCTGCCCGATCGCGACGTCGTGAAAGACTTGTTCGACATGGTGCCGGACCGGTTCGCGGACCGCACGAGTGGATTTACCAAGATGTATCGGCTGGGTCGCCGGCTTGGCGATGGTTCGCCGCTGGCCCGCTTGGAACTCATGTGAGCCGATCCCGCACCGTCTGCGCCACGGTCGAATATGACGGCGCCGGCTTTGCCGGATTCCAGCGCCAAACTGCCGCGCGGACTGTGCAGCAAGCGCTGGAAGCGGCGCTTGCGACGGTCGTCGGCCATCAGGTGCACGTTGTGGGCGCCGGCCGGACGGATGCTGGAACGCATGCGACCGGTCAGGTCGTGAGCACGCGCGTGACGACGCAGTTGGATGACGCGACGCTTTGGCGCGCTTGGAATGCCCGGCTGCCCGAGGATATTGCCGCCCGCACGGTCGCAACGGTCGCCGACGGCTTCCACGCGCGGCGCGATGCGGTCCAGCGCACGTATGAATATCGCATTGCACAAGCGCCCCACCGCCCAGTATTGGACCGGGGTCGTGCGTGGCACGTTCGTGACCCGCTCGATATGGCGCGGATGCAAGAGGCCGCCCGTGAATTCATCGGCAGCCATGACTTTCACGCGTTTACGATTGGGCCCGAGACGCGCACCTGGCGCGACATCACGAATATTGCCGTGTGGCGGGAAGGAACTATGGTCACGGTGCGTGTATCAGGCAACGCGTTTCTGCACCGGATGGTGCGGCGAATGGTGGGTGCGCTGGTGCGGGTAGGCCGAGGCGAACTCACCCCTCAGGATGTCCGTCGATTGCTGCAATCGGGCGACCGCGGTTCCGTCGGGCCGACAGCGCCGGCGCGCGGGTTGACCTTTATCGGTGTGGAATATTCCGCCCTCCCGCAACGGTCCGACCTGTCGACAACAGCCGTGGAGGTGTTGGCATGAGTGCCAAGACGCCCGCTGCCCGTGCCTGGATGGTGATCGACGCGCGAGAACGCGTGCTCGGGCGCTTGGCGACCGAGGTCGCGCAGTTGCTGCGGGGCAAACACAAGCCGGAGTTTGCGCCCAATCTCGATTGCGGAGATGGCGTCATCGTCGTCAACGCGTCGCAAGTGCGCGTGACGGGCAACAAGCCGACGCAGAAATTCTATTACCGCCACTCGGGCTACCCGGGAGGACTGCGGAGCACCCGTCTTGATCGGATGCTCGAAGAACGCCCGGAGCGCGTCATTGAGCATGCGGTCCGAGGCATGCTGCCCAAGAACTCGCTGGGTCGGGCATGCTTTCGCCGCTTGCGCGTGTATGGCGGAGCCGAGCATCCCCACACCGGCCAACTGCCAAAGGCGGTAACCTAGCATCATGCTCGAAGGGAACTACTACTACGGTCTGGGTCGGCGGAAGGAAGCCGTCGCGCAGGTGCGCGTATATCCGGGCGGCGGCCCTTTCATCGTGAACGGCAAGCCGATCGAGCAGTTTCTGCCGCTGGCGTTTGACCGCTTCCACGCGCTGGAGCCGTTGCGTGTGCTTGAAGAGGCTAGCGTCGGGATGTCCGTGCTGGTGAAGGGCGGTGGGCTGCGCGGTCAGGCTGGGGCGATCCGCCTCGGGTTGGCACGAGCGCTCTGCGAAATGGACCGCGAATTCCGTCCGCCGCTGAAGCGCGCGGGCATGCTCACGCGCGATGCGCGTATCAAGGAACGTAAAAAGCCCGGCCTCGTCAGCGCCCGCAAGGCCAAGCAGTTTACGAAGCGCTAGCTCCGCTCACTCGCCAGAGGTTGAACTTGACGAGCCGTTGCCATGTTCCGGTTCGGGGAGATCGAGTTCCGGCAGCGCGGTGAGCGACGGGATGCCAAAGTAGGCCAGAAACAGGTCTGACGTGCCGAAAAGGACCGGCCGTCCCGGCGTATCGAGGCGGCCAGCTTCTTCCACCAGCCCACGGGCGAGCAACGTGGCCAACGCACTGTCGGCGTCCACGCCGCGGATGCCCTCGATCTCCGACCGCGTGACCGGCTGTCGATACGCGATGATCCCCAGGGTCTCGAGCGCGGCTCGCGAGAGTCGCGAGCGCGTCTCAAGCCCCAGTAGCCGGCGGCAGAACACCGCCGCTCGCGGAGATGAAACCATCCGATAGCCGTCGGCGTGCTGCATGAGCACGATGCCGCGGTCGGCGTAGGCCTCCTGCAGCCGCGCCATCGCCTCGGCAACGTGCGCGGCGGGCGCGCCCGTGATCTCAGCCAGCTCGTCAATGGTCAGTGGGCGATCGGCGACGAATAGCAAGGCCTCGATCACGGCGCTCAGACCGAGGTCGTCCACAAAACCGTCAGCGGCGTTAGGCGACTCGGCGGTATCGGGCGCGCCGTCGTGCGGATGGCTCACGCCGCTTGACCATCCTCGCTGGATGCCGTGGCCGAGAAGCGCAGCATGATCTCGCCAAAGGGTTGGTCTTGGACGACCTGCACGCTGCGCTCGATGACGAGATGGAGCAGGGCCATGAAGGTCGCGACAAGCTCGTCGCGACCGTTGCACTCCGCGGCGATCACCGAGAATGCCAGCTCGCCGTCGCGGGCCAGCCGCTCGCGAACGACCCGTATGCGATCGCCGATGCTGACGTTTCGACGCGGCATTGGCGGCGCGACGTCAGCCTTTTCGGCTCGGGCCGTGAGTGCCTGCATCGCGGCAATGAGCACGTCCAGGTCGCCACCCCCGGACTCGAGCGGTGGCTGAACAACCAGCGGTGTGGCTACGCGTATGAAGGAGCTGGCGCCCGATTCCCAGCGATCGGCTAGGTCCGCGGCGACGGCCTTGAACGCGGCGTACACGCGCAGCCGCGCCGCGAGGTCGTCTGCGGTTTCTTCCTGCGGCTCGTTGGCTTGTGCCGGCAGGAGCGCGCGCGACTTCAGCAGCAGCAGCTGAGAGCCAACGAGAAGGAACTCCGAGGCGATGTCGGCATAGCGCGTTTCAATGTCCTGTGCGTAGGCGAGAAACTGGTCGGTCACCGCGAGCACCGAGACGCCGGTGATGTCCAAGCCCTGCCGCTCGATGAGATCCAGCAGCAGATCGAGCGGGCCGTCAAAACCCTCGACTCGGACCTCGAACCCGGTGAGCGCCGAGTGTTGGCCGACCGCGCGCCACGGGACCTTCATCGTTCCGCATCCAGTTCGGCCAGGAGCTTGCCGCGCGCATGGTCCCGGTGACCGTAGGCACGAAGGGCCTCCACGACGTCGGGCGCCGACCCGGCAAGCTCCGCCAACCGCGCACTGGCCTCGGTGTGTGCCACCAGACGTGCGACCCTGCCTCGCCGGCTGCTCGGCGGATGCCGTCGCCAGCGGATGAGGAGCCACGGGGTGAAGGTCTCGAGCAGCGTCAGCACCACGCGATCGATGCGCCCCGGTCGACCCTTGCCGACATCATGCAGCAGCGCCGCCACCCAGAGCACGCGATCGTTAGGCGCGGATGCCCGTGCGGCCGCATACACCGCCAGCGAGTGCCGCTGATCGACCGGCTGCAGCCGAGCCAGAAGCCGACGCTCGTTCCGGCTTAAGTGCTCCAAGGCCTGATCCAGCCGCTGGCGCGGCACCGAGCGGTTGAACGTCTGCACGAGTTGGCCTGCGCGGTAGCTAAGAGGCAAGGAGAAGCTTGATGACCCACTGGGCCGGTCCCGTGATGATGATTGCCCCCTGTGGAATCACCCACAAGAGTAGGAAGACGCCCATAAGAAGGAAGGGGCCGTAACGCCGCAACTCGTTCAACTGGTCGGCAAGTGGCTGCGGAACGAGGCCGACCAGCACGCTGAACCCATCCAGCGGTGGGATCGGCAGCAGGTTGAACGCCGCGATGAGGATGTTTAACTGCACGATCACAATGAGCGCGTCAGTGGTGAGGTCGTAGGGCGACGATGCAAGAAGCTGGCGCGTGACGGGCGTTAGAGCGACCGCGAGCGCAAGGTTTGAGACCGGTCCCGCGAGCGCCACCAACGCCATGCCACGGTTGACGCCAAATCGCAGTCGGTAGGGATTGACAAGCACCGGCCGACCCCAGCCGAATGAAGCGATGGCGATCATGATCGTGCCCAGCGGGTCGAGGTGTCGCATGGGGTTGAGTGTCAAGCGGCCCTGGTGCCGCGGCAGATCGTCGCCGAGCCAGGTGGCGGCCAGCGCATGCGAGGCCTCGTGGATCGTGATGGCCACCACGAAGGCCACAATAACGATCATGAGCAGCTCGGGTTCGTTGGCCAGCCTCAGCAACATGGCGTGGACCTTCGGATGTGAGGCGCGGCCAGCGTCGCGTGACTCATGTGCCGTTCGTGACCTATCAGGTTGCTAACTCCTTGGGCGATGGGTGTGCACGAAGTTACCCGTAGTCCGGAAACAAGCTGCGCGGCCGACCCGATGCACGCGGCGATCGGCAAATCACGCTGGCCGCAATCGAACGCTATCGCCGCGTCGCGCGCCCAGCGACGCTTCCGCGCTGCCGCCGGGAAGCGCGATCTCCATCAACCCAAGGCTGCTGGGGACGGCCACCGGAGCGGACCCGAAACCATATGTCGCCTGCACGCCGTCGATGCACACGCCGCACAACTCCACAACGCCGTGTTCGATGGCTCGCGCGGCAGTGATGGGGATGTTCGTGATCAGATTGCCGAAGTGATCGACATGCACGACCCGTCCCGCCACGACGCCGCTCTCCGACCGCGCGAGGATTGCCGGCGCAGGCACGGCGTCGTCAATGGGCGATCCCATCGCATCCGGACGCACGAATCGTGCGAGGTGGCCTGCAACCGGGGCGAAAACGTCCCGGCCATGAAACGTTGAATGAGGTTCTGGTACCCAGTATTCGGGACAGTCCATGTGCCAAATGCCGGCCACGTCGGGCACGCCCATCAGCAGCCCGTTGTCAGGACCCACGAGCCAGCGACCGGCCGCGCGCACGATCATTCCGCGCCGCCCGCCGCCAACGCCGGGGTCCACCACCGCCACGACGATCGCGCCCTTGGGCAGTTGCTGCAGCGAGGCCGCCGCGACAACCGCGCCAAACGCGATGTCCTGCGGCGGAACGTCGTGTGTGATAGATACCACGCGGGCGTCCGGGGCATAGGCGAGCACGGCGGCCTCCATCTGGCCGGCGTAGGTATCGCTGCGCCCGAAATCGCTAATCAGGGCGACGAGGCGTTGCATCAGTCCGAGAGCTCCACCCAAGTCATAGCGAACAGGCCGAAAGCATCAGCGGTGGATTGCCTGGATGAGCCGATGACCCGAGCACCCCGTCATTACTTGACATAAGTGTCACTTTCCGCCGATCTGGCTGTGGAAGTCCCGCTGTTGCCGGGGAGTCCCGCGCGAAGTCGCCGGAGCGCGTCGCGCACCGCCAGCTCCGGGTCGATTCCCGCGGCCTTGGCCGCGAGCGCCAGACCCAGGATTGCGTCGCCGGCGCGGGCTTCGTCCGTTGCGGTTTCGGAATCCCGAAACCACCTCAGCGCAGCTGTGGCGCCCTCGGGTAGGCGGGCGGCTGCGGTGTCCACTTCCAGGGTGCCGGCAAGCTTGGCCGCCTGGCTCAAGGCGGGCAGCGCCCCGTCGGTGCGAGCTTCATTGCCTCCGCGAGCTTCAGCATTCTTGGCGTGCCGCCAAATCGCCGCGGCCTCCGAAACTTGGTGGGCTGTCTGCTCGCCAAAGACGTGCGGATGGCGGCGGACCATCTTGGCGGTGACGCCCTGGACGACGTCCGGCCAGGTGAACGCTTCCGCCTGCCGCGCTATCTCCGTGTGGAGCACGATATTGGCCAGCAGATCGCCAAGCTCACTGGCGATTTCAGCAGACTCGCCGTCGTCGATCGCGTCAACGACCTCCGCAGCCTCCTCGAGCGCATATTGGCGCAGCGACGCGTGCGTCTGGGCGCGGTCCCATGGGCATCCGTCGGGCCCGCGGAGAGTTTCGAACACGTCGCGCAAGCGCGATGCAGACCGCTCATGTGAGGCGTCGGTGGGCTCCGCGCGCAGCGTCAGCGGGAATGTCGCGGGCGGCTCGCGGAGGTCGTGCCACATGGTGGAGGTCCAAATCCGCGCGCGCAGCCGGACGGCATCGCCAAACTCCTGCGTGAGCCTGCGGCGCCAGTGCTCGAGTTCCGCGGCATCTCGTACGCCGCGCACCATGGCGATCAACGCCGGATCGGGACGCCAGGACTTGATTGCCGGTCCTACCACTGCCGGACCCGACAGATTCGGATAGCCCAAGCCGACAACGTCGACCTCGACACCGATGCCCGCCATCACGTCACCCACTATGACCGCTCCCGGGTCATCGTCGGGTCCGTAGCCCGGCGCCAGATAGGCCATGGCGCCATTCCGCAGCTGAAGAAGCGGAGATTCCCATGCTTCACGCGATGGGGTGTCCAGCCGCACGACGGCACGGTCCCCAAGTAGCGCCGGCGGCTCAATCCAGGTGATGAGGGAGTTGGCCTCGCGAATCGCCTGACGGCCACTCGGCGGCAGGGCGGCGAGATCACCGGTGCCAGCAAAGACGACCGTGCACGATGTAGGCAATGTCACCAGCTTTCGGCGCGCGAGAAAGGCGCCTAGGCTATTCTAGGCGCTGGTCTGGCCGAGCTTGGCGGCGCGCTCCGTCGATGTTGCGGGACTCTGCGCGCCGCTTCAGGTAGACGGGTTTTTATGACACTTCCCACCGACGCACGCTATACGCGTGAGCACGAATGGGCCCGGTTCGATGGCGATGAGGTCATCGTGGGCATCACGGCCTATGCCGCTGAGGAACTGGGCGACGTGGTGTATGTGGAGCTTCCCGCTGCGGGCGACCACGTCGAGACAATGGACGAATTCGGCACGGTTGAGTCCGTGAAGGCCGTGTCGCCGCTCTACGCGCCGGTGGCCGGGGAAATAACCGCGGTCAATGCGGCGCTCGACGGCGCGCCCGAGCTGGTCAACAGCTCGCCCATGGACGAGGGCTGGCTGATCCGACTGCTCCCGGATAACGCCGCCGCGGCCGTCGAGGATTTGCTGGACGCCGAGGCCTACGACGCATTCGTGGATGAGCTACTCGCCTAGCACCGACGCCGACCGCGCACGCATGCTGCGGACCATCGGCGTCAATTCCATTGACGACTTGTTCGTCGACATTCCTGTCTCACACCGGGATCCCAATCTCGACCTGCCCGACGCGCTGCCGGAAGTCGACGTGCTGCGCGAGGTACGTTCGCTAGCGGAAAGGAACCAGGTCCCTGACCACGTTCCTAGCTTCCTCGGCGCCGGTTTCTACCGCCATTTCGTGCCGGCCCTCGTGGATCAACTGCTGCTGCGGTCCGAGTGGTACACGGCGTATACGCCCTTTCAGGCCGAAATGGCGCAGGGCACGCTTCAGGCCATGTACGAATTCCAAAGTCTCGTCTGCCGGCTTACCGGAATGGAGATCGCGAACGCCTCGCTGTACGACGGTGCGTCGGCGCTGGCCGAGGCCGTGCTCATGTGCCGGGCCATCACTCGCCGGTCGCGAGTCGTCATGGCCGGCACGGTGCATCCAACCTACCGCGAGGTCGCGGCAACCTATACCCAAGCCGTTGGCGTGGAACTGCGCACCGTCGACGGTTGGTCACGGTCCGGCGAAGGCTTGCGCCCGGACCTCGAGGCCGTGGCCGCCGCGATCGATGACACAACCGCATGCGTGGTTCTCCAGCGCCCGGACTTTCTGGGCTGGGTCATCGATGCCGCTCCGGTGGTCGAGGCCGCCGGACGCCACGGCGCCAAGGTCGTGTATGTGGTGGCCGACCCGATCTCGTTGGGGCTGCTGACCCCGCCGGGAGACCTGGGGGCCGATGTCGTGGCGGGCGAGCTCCGGTCGTTGGTGGGACCACCGGCCTACGGTGGCCCCGGCGCGGGCATGCTCGTCACGCGGCGCGAATTCATTCGGCGTCTCCCCGGGCGCATCGCCGGACGCACGACCGACCTCGACGGCGAGCAGGGCTTCGTGCTCACCCTGCAGACCCGCGAGCAGCACATCCGCCGCGAGCGCGCCACGTCCAATATCACGACCAATCAGGCGCTGGTGGCGCTAGGCGCGGCGATTTCGCTAAGCGCGCTTGGACCGGCGGGCGTGCAGGCCCTCGCGGCGCGCAGTCTGAGCGCGGCGCATCGGTGCGCGGAGGCGCTCAAGGAAGTCGGGGCCAAGGTCTCCGATGCCGCGCCGTATTTTCACGAGTTCATCGTCCACACGCCCGGCCGCGCCGAGGACACCGTGAGGGCTCTGGCCGCCCAGGGCGTCTTCGGCGGCTACTCGTTGGGCCGCGTCGACCCCGCGCTCGACGACGCGCTGCTGGTGTGTGCGACAGAACTCACCACGCGATCCGACCTCGAGGCGCTGACGCGCGCGTGGCAGGCGGTGCACGGTGGCTAGCGAGGCGCTGATATTTGAGTTGGCGAGTCCCGGTCGAGCCGGAGTGCGGCCGCCGTTGCCGCAATTCGACGCCGTCGATCCGAAGGCGGTGCTGCCGACCGGCCAGGTGCGCGCCACGCTCGATCTGCCGGAGGTTTCAGAAATCGACGTGATGCGTCACTTCGTGCGCCTCTCGCAACGCAACCACAGCATCGACACGGCGATCTATCCGCTGGGCTCCTGCACCATGAAATACAACCCCAAGATCAACGAAGTCACGGCGCGGCTGCCGGGGCTCGTGGAGCCGCACCCTTATCAGCCTGAAGCGTCCGTGCAGGGACTCCTGGCACTCATTCACCATTTGGAAACGCTGCTCGGCGAGATCGCCGGTTTCAGCAGGGTCACGACCCAGCCGGCAGCGGGATCGCAGGGCGAGCTTGTGGGGCTGCTCTGCATTCAAGCCTGGCTGCGCAGCCGCGGCGAGCGACGCACGACGGTGCTCGTGCCCGACTCGGCGCATGGGACGAATCCGGCAACGGCAACCATGACAGGTCTGCGGGTGGAGCCGCTCGGCACGGCGCCCGACGGCAATATCGATCTCGCCGAGCTTGACGCCAAGCTCGGCGATGACGTGGCGGCGCTCATGCTCACGCTGCCGACCACGCTGGGCCTGTTCGAGCAGCGGATTCTGGAGGTCACCCGGCGCGTTCATGCGGCGGGTGGCCAGGTCTACGGTGACGGCGCCAACATGAACGCGATGTTGGGCCGGGTGCGCCCGGGCGACCTGGGCATCGACGTCATGCATTTGAATTTACATAAAACGTTCACGACGCCACATGGCGGTGGCGGCCCCGGCGCTGGAGCGCTCGGCGTGCAGCCGCATCTGGAGCCGTTTCTGCCGGGTCCGCATGTCGTCCAAACGGATCAAGGGTTCGCACTGGCGCCGGCGGGTCCGCCAAGCATTGGTCGAGTGCACTCGCACGTCGGCAACGTCGGCAACTTGGTCCGGGCTTACACCTATATCCGCAGCCTCGGCCGCGACGGGATGCGCGAAGTTGCCAACGATGCCGTGCTGCACGCGAACTACCTCCGGGCGCGGCTGTCACCGCACTACGACCTCCCCTATGACCGCATCTGCATGCACGAGGTGGTGTTGGCGGGTACGCGACAGCGGCGTCAAGGCGTCCGCACGATGGACATTGCCAAGCGGCTTATCGACTACGGGGTCCATCCGCCCACGGTCTACTTCCCCCTCATCGTCGACGAGGCGCTCATGATCGAGCCGACGGAGACCGAGTCGATCGAGTCGCTCGATCAGTTCGCGGAGGCCCTGATCAACATTGCCCACGAGGCGGAGCACGACCAAGACTTGCTGCACGCGGCGCCGTTCAACGCGCCGGTCCGGCGGCTCGACGAAGTTACCGCCAATCGCTCGCCTGACGTCAACTGGAGCGCCGGCGACTAAGGACGAACGCTCAGCTCGGCGGTTGGGCGGTCGTGCGGTCCCACGAGACCACGCGCAAGTGGGCCTCCCGCGGCGTGCGGAACGCTAGGGCCGTTCCCGTGGGACTGATCTGCCAATCCAGGACTTCCATATCGACGATGTGGCGCTCCGGGTCGGTTAGCGCGCCCTCGAAATAGAGCTTCGGGAACGCCAGGCGCCAAATGCGAAAGGGCTGGCCGGGGCCACGTCTGAGAGGTATGGATAAGAGGCCGCTGTCATCGGGCATCCAGCGGGTGCTCATGCGCGATGGCATGGCCCGCTTGCGGCCGCTAAACAGGTCGATCACGAAGAGCCCATTCAGGCCTGGCTCGTCGAGGACGACCGCGAATGTCATGTGCCGACCGGATGGAGAGACGTTCGCGGTCTGCACTCGCCGACCGAGCGTCCATTCGTCGTGCAGCTCACCCTCCGGCCCTATGACGCGGAGGGTAGTTACGGCCTCCAAGCTGTCGCGGCCGATCACCAGCAGCATGCCATCGGTGCGCCAGCCGGCAACACCGCCCAACACCCGCGCCACGACCTGTCGGTCACCGCCGTCCAACTGCATGCGAACCACGTCCGCCGGCTGGGTAAATGGCAGCTGGGCGCCTGGGTGCCGTAGGCGGCCGGCTAGGTGTGTCTCGGCCGGATTCGGCAGTGGGCGACTGCCAGTCTGAGGTAATTCCCAGGTGGCGAGCGTGATGCGGTCATGCACTCGGCTGGATTCAGGCTGACTACCAGCAGTCAGGATGTAGCGCCTCGACCTCGAAAACTGGCCCCACTCGTGGGTGACGACCCACTCGTCGCCCGTTTGGATGTGCACGGCACGCGCTTGTGGCAGCCCAGCCTCATCGACATCGAGCATCCAGATCTCATCGCCGCTGGGCGACCAGATCCACCCTGGGGGCACCGGGCGCGATACCGCCGAGTGCAGCCGCACGGTGGCGGGGTCTATGCCGGTGGCCACGCCTGGTCGAACTCGTTGAGGTAGGGCCCGCCGAATTGCACGTCCGGCTGATCGTAGATCGACTGCCAGCGCGTCGGGTTGCTGAGATCGACTTCGAAGGGCGCCTCGCTGCGCGGCGCGTATATCACGGGCCAGTCGGTGGCGACCCACGGCACGGGATTCGTGCTGACCCGCATGGCGTCGTAGCGGACCTCGAAGTGCAGGTGCGGCGAGCCGTTGCAGGCGTGGGTCACCGAGTCGCCGCTTTCGGCGATGACCTCGCCGCGGCGGACCTCGTCGCCGATGTTCGACACGATGCTCCGTGACAAATGCCCGTAGATCGTGGTGATGCCGAGGTGTGGATGGTCGATGGACACGTGCAGCGGCCACGCGCGGCGCACGCCGCCGATCTCACGCACGACGCCATCTGCCGCCGCGACGATTTCGGTGCCGCACGCCATGCCGAAGTCCACCCCGAAATGCAGCCCTTGCCCGGCGAAGTAGATGCTGCGGCGCATGCGGTAGGCGAAGGTTGTGTTGCCGAACCACTGCGCCAGCCACCACGTGCCAGGTGACGATTCGCCTTTGATCGGCAGCGACAAGGCTTCCACGGCCGGCGCCGCGCGGGCCGTCACCGGCCGAACGGTGGCCAGACCAAGCCCGGCCGCGTAGGCCAGAGCCTGTCGGCGTCCCAACGGTAACGAGGCGTGATGCATTGTGGCGCGAATCTTACCGCCTTCGGTCCGACCGGCGAGTTCATCGAGTAGCATGCGCGACGGTGGCCCATTACGAGCGTCTGGTGTGCGCATGCGAATCACCCAAATCGAGCGGATCGTCGTGGACGCTGGTCACACGCCGACAGCGGGGCGCCACATGCGGCGCGGGCTGGCCAACTGGGCACTGTCCGAGATATGCAGGGTCACCACCGATACCGGGCTCGTGGGCTGGGGCGAGACTCTGCCGCACTACACCTGGGGCGTCGTGTCGGACGCGAGCGTGGAGCGCGCGACCGGTGCGAATCCGGCCGATCTCCTTTGGGATGACTCGCTTGGCGCCGGCCTCCAGCAGGCGCTGTTCGACGTGGTCGGCCAGTCGCTCGGGGTTCCCGTGCACCGGTTGTTGGGGTCGGCGGTGCGCGCGTGGTGTCCGCTGGCGTGGTGGTGCTACGACATGCCGCCGCAGGACTGGGCGGCGGAGGCGCGCGCGGGCATAGAGGCAGGCTACACCGCGTTCAAGCTGAAGGCTCGGCCCTGGTTCGACATCATTGCGCAGGTTGAGGCCGTGAGCGCCGCGACGCCGCCACACGCGAAGCTTGACCTCGACTTCAACGGCTTTCTGGTCGACGCCGGGCACGCCAAGCCCATGCTGAGCGCGCTTGCGGGCTATCCGAAGGTGGCGATCTTCGAAACTCCGATCCCCCAGACTGATGTGGGCGGGAACCAATCCCTGCGGGCGGCCGTGCCGCGTCCGATTGCGATGCACTTCGACTCGCCGCCTTTCTTGACGGCCGTGCGTGAGGGCGTGTGCGACGGCTTCGTCGTCAACGGCGGCGCCGCAACTTGTCTGCACCAGGGAGCGCAGGCCGCCGCCGCGAACATGCCGCTGTGGCTGCAACTCGTCGGGACGGGCATCACCACCGCCTTCGCCGCGCACCTGGGCGCCGTGCTGCCGGCGGCGCGCTGGCCGGCCATCACTTGCCTCAACACCTATACCCACGATCTGCTCGAGGAACCACTGACCATCGAGCATGGCTACCTGCGGGTGCCCGATGCGCCCGGTCTCGGCGTGACTGTGGACGAAGATCTCATCGAGCGCCTGCGGCGGCCGGACGCCACGCCGTTCGAGCTGCCGCGCACGATCTATACGGTCTGTTGGGCCGACGGGCGCACCGCCGAGTACGCGGACCGTGACGTCTATGAGCCTGATTTCCTGGCGGGCAACCAGCCCGTGTTCGAGCGCGGCGTGACGCTGACCACGACCGAGGACGACGGCAGCGTGGCCTTCGACAATCGCTATCGATCCGTCGCCACTGCGGGCTGCTTGGTGGGCGGATCCTAGCGACCGCCGCACTGCTTTACATAATGTGCTCGGAGTTTACGCAAGATACGGGCGGACAGGCTTGACATGGACGCTGGCGCGGCGCGTTTCGCCGAAACGGCGCCGAACAATCGGAAAGACCGCTCAATATCACGGGCGCACACGGCGGCCGTGATCCCGGAGATCGAGAATCTGCCAGGACCCGCGAACTGCTGGTACGTCTAGCCCGGCTGGCGGCGAAGGCCTCGGCCATTGCTGGTGAACGTGGATGGCTGTGCGTCGGCGAACGCAGGCGCCCAGATCTGTTGCGGTCTAGTAGAACTAATACGCATTAGTTCTACTAATGGTAATCCTCGTCTGGCGCGAGCGGTCGCAAGGCTTTGGCAGGCTGCGGCACACTGCTGCGAGTCGCCCGCCGCCGCGAAAGGACGCCATGTCGATCACTGACGACCAGCGTGCACGAGTCAGCCAGGAGCTGCCGCAGATCACCGAGATCGCCGACGCGAAGCTCCGCGACCTCGTGGTCGAGGCGTGGGCCACGGCCCTGGCCGGGAGCAGCTTCGATGCCATCGCCGATATCCCGCCGTCCGGCAACCCTGGAATGCCGAAGCTCCTCGACGGCACGCAAGCCGACCATATCCGCGGCGTGACGCGCCTTGCCATTCTGCTCGGCGACGAGCTGCAGCGGCAGTTTCCCGTGCTTCCCATCGACCGTGACCTTCTTGTTGCCGGCGCGCTGTGCCACGACGTGGGCAAGCCCTGGGAGTTCGACCCGGTCAACCAGGCGCGGTGGCAAGCCTCGCCTGGCAAGACCGGCCGTCCATCGATCCGCCACCCGGCGTACGGCGTGCACATTTGCCTGACGGTCGGCTTGCCGGAAGCGGTGGCACACATGGCCGGCGCCCACTCCGGCGAGGGCGAGCTCATCGAGCGCAGCCTCGAGAACACCATCGTCCACCACGCCGACTACGCGTTCTGGGAGGCGGCCAAGGCCGGCGGACTGCTCACGGATCCTTAGGCGGTCGAAGCCGAGGGCGCTTGCCCTCGCGGTTGAGCCCACGCGTGTGGCGGTGGTGACGGCTGACGCTGCTCCTGCCAACTCCGGAACATTAATGGCCACAAGGTCTTGACGCCAGTGAAGACATTATGTAAAGTCAAAGCCTATGGACCGTACTCTCGACGCGGCATCCACGCGCTTCTTGGAAAGCCTGCGGGCAAAGTCACCGCGCACGCGATCTACCTACGCCACGGGGCTGCGCCGCTTCACGGGTTGGGCGCGGCAGACCGCCGGTAAGGACGAGCTCACGCTCGACGCCATCGACGACGGTGCCCTGGAGGGCTTCTACCTGGCGCTCGCGGACGAGCTGGGGCCTGAGCGGGAAGCAACCCTTGCGACCTACGTGGCCGCCGCGCGCGCCTTCCTGAGGCATTGCCTGCGCGAGGGATCGCTGACCGCGGTCTCGCTCGAGCGTGCCGTCGAGCGTCTCCACAGCGTGCGGGCCGCGCCGCGCTACCGCACGCCTCGGGTTGACGACGCGCTGGCGATCATTGTTGATTATGTCAAGAACGAACTCCCGGCGCTGATTCCACCTGACGCCGGTGACGAGATGCGGCTGCGCTTCGCGCGCGATCGCGCCTTGCTACAAGTGCTCTACGGCACGGGCATGCGTCGCGCCGAAGTGGCACGACTCGATCGCCGCGACGTCGACGACGGTTACGCCCAGCAGGCGCTGATCACCGGCAAGGGCCGGCGCGAGCGCGTGGTCTTCTTCGATGACGACGCGCGTGAGGCGCTCCGTGCCTATCTGGGGCTGCGCCGCGATGCCTACGTGCCGCTCTTCATCCGCCATCGCGGTGTGCCGCGCGATCCAGGGCGTGGCGGGGAGCGCCTGCGTTTGTCTCCGCAGTCGGTGTGGAAGGTCGTCAAACGCTACGCCGCGGCCGTTGGGGTCACGGCCACCACACACGGATTCCGTCATCTCAAGGCGACGTCGCTGCTCAATCGCGGCGCGAATCTTTCGCACGTGCAGGACATCCTGGGGCACGCCTCGCCCGATACCACCAAGCGCATTTACGCCCATTACGAGACGGCGCACCTCCGCGAGGCATTTGATCGGTTCAGCGTGCCCGTGGACGAGGCGTCCGCCCGCGCCCGCCGGCGGCGGACGGCGCCCCGGGAGACTAGGCGCTAAAGAGGCTCGCCAGAGACGCACGCCCGGCGGCGCGCAGCGCATCGCCGCTCTCTGGACGCCAGGCCGCCGGCTGTTGGTACCAGCGGTGGGCGGTCTCGGCCTCGTACCCGCCGTGCGCGGCGACGCGACGGGTGGGCAGGTAGCCCCAGTTGCCATTGCTCCATCCGGCGACCATTGTGGCCGGTGCCGCTGACGCCGTCCGCAGCGCTTGACTGTCTTCAAAGAACAGTTCCACCGGCGTCGCGATCAGGGCCAGATCGCCGATCCGCAGCGATTGAATCTCTATCTCCTGACAGCCGTTCCAGGCAGGATCGCCATGCGCCGCGAGCACCCGGTCGGCATGCTCGATTTCGTAAGCCTGGATGTGGCGGCGCATGGCGTCGCTGGCGGCGCTCTTCACGTGCGCCTCGCCCGCCGTCCGCAGCGCGCGGGCTTCTTTCGGCGTCGGCAAGTCTTCATGCCGAAGGGTGGCCGGACGGGTCGCGGCCGCCACGATAGCCGAGGCCGATGGACGCGCCGCCTGCAGAGCCTGTGCCGCCGTCAACGCGAGCGCTTGGCCCTGGCTGCGGGCCTCGCCGTATCCGCGCGCGCGCGGGTCGGTGAATCGCAGATTGGCGTTCGCGCCGGCCCCATTGATGAACATGCACGGCGCTCCCGTGATCAATTGCAGACGTTGCCGCAGGTGGCCAGGGTAGTCCGCGGAGTAGACCCGATCACGGCTGCTTGTCGGATGACAGCCGTAGTTCACCAGCGTGACGATGGGGCGCCCATCGCCGCCTCGCGCTTGCGCCGCAATAAGCGTCGGGTCGATATAGTCCGGTCCTCCGTCGGCCGGTCCGTCCGGGGCCACTGCCCGCGAGCGCCGGTTCACCGCAGCGAACGAGGCTCCGTGTCCGGTCACGATATCCGCGCGCGCCCGGCGCCTCACGGCGGCTTGGGCGACCGCCACGGTCGTTGCCGTCAGCTCGTCGAGGTAATTCTCGTCCGGCCGGCCCATGGTTGGAAGCACGCCCGTCTCCGGCCCACCGTGGGTGTGCGTGCAGGCGTACATCTGATGGTCGGCTGCGATTCCCGTCGCCGCGCAGACGCGCGCGCGGGTCTGCGCGATCCATGCCGGCGTGAGCCCGACGAGATCAAAAGCGGCGAGCATCACGGTCACACCGCCGCCGGCGGCTACCAGGACATAGATCTCCAGTGGGTCCCGCGTGCCGAGGGCGGCGCCCATGCGCGGGCTGAAGCCCGACAAGTCAAGCCCGACCTCGGGAGTGATGTCCCCATGGGCGATGCCGATTCGCAGACCTCCAGGCGACGTCATTGCTGGTCTGCGTCGATTCGGTACCCGTGATAGCGAACGGCCAGTGCCGGCGGAAGCGTGCCCTCAATCCGCGTGCCGCTCGGTTCATGCGCTTCGTGCATCACCTCGCCGCGGCGGTGGAACAAGCTCACGAGCTCGCTGTCGGCATAGGGAATGCGCACCGTCACGTTGACGCTGGAGGCGCGCGCCGCCTCGGCGAGCCGCTGGCGGAGCTCTTCCAATCCCTGTCCGGTGAGTGCTGAAACGCGCACGGCGTTTGGAAAGTCAGCGACGTCGAGGTCGGGGGCGAGGTCGGACTTGTTGAGAGCGGTGATCACCGGGCGCACGCCAACCCCGATTTCGCCGAGCGTCTGCTCCACCACGTGCACCTGCCGCAGCATGTCCGGCGCCGCCGCGTCAACCACGTGTACGAGGAACTGGGCGTCGAGCACCTCCTCGAGCGTGGCGCGAAACGCGTCGATGAGACGCGGCGGCAGCCGCTGAATGAATCCGACCGTATCCGTGAGCAGGAGGCCCCCGCCCTGCGGCAACTCGAGACGCCGCGTGGTCGGATCCAGCGTGGCGAACAGCCGGTTCTCGGTCAGGACCGATGCGTCGGTGAGCGCGTTCAACAGCGAGCTCTTGCCAGCGTTGGTATAGCCAACCAGTGCGGCGACGTCGAGGCCGGCGTCTCGGCGCCGGCGCCGGCGGCTGCCGCGCTGCTCGCGCACGCGCTTCAGCCGGGCGTCGATGTCGCGCATGTGGTCGCGGTAGAGTCGTCGGTCCGTCTCAATCTGCGTCTCACCCGGGCCGCGGAAGGGGCCGATGCCGCCGCGCTGACGGGAAAACTCGACCCATAGCTCCGACAGGCGCGGCAGCAGGTATTCGAGTTGGGCGCGCTCCACCTGCAGCCGGCCTTCGGCCGTTTGTGCGCGGGCGGCGAAGATGTCCAAGATCACGCCGGTGCGGTCGAGCACCTTGCCCTCGAAGGCGCGCTCGACGTTTCGCTGCTGTCGCGGGAGCAGCTCGGTGTCAATCACCAATACGTCCGCTGCGACGGCGCGACTCGCGTCAATGGTTTCCTGCAGCTGGCCTTGACCGATCAGCGTGGCGGGATTGGGTTCGCGAATCCGGACGCTTCGGCGCCCGGCGACCGCGGCGCCCGCGGTGTTCACCAGCCGCTCCAACTCATTGAGCGAGGCCTCGGCCGGCCATTCACCGAGCGACGCCAGTCCTTCAATGCCCACGAGGAAGGCCCGCTCGCGAGACTGAGTCGGGGTGCCCTCAGAAGCTGAGCGCGGCGATGCGATCCAGTGCCTCCTGCAGACGGTCGTCGGGAGTCGTGAGGGAGATGCGGAAGTAGCCCTCCCCGCCAGCGCCGAAACCCACGCCGGGTGTGACGATGACCCCGGTGGATTCGATGAGGCGGTGCGAAAAATCAACCGACGTCATGCCGTCGGGCACCGGAGACCAGAGATACAGGCTGGCCTTGGGCGTTTCGGGCTTGAGCCCCGACGCGCGTAGGGCGTCGAGCACGAGATCGCGCCGCCGTTGCAACTGCGCGTTGCGGCTGTCGATCCACCGCTGCGAAACATCCAGCGCGGCGATTCCCGCAAGTTGGACGGCCTGGAAGATTCCCGAATCCACGTTGGTCTTCACCCTCCCCAGCGCTTCGACGACTTCGGCGTTGCCGACCATCCAGCCAATCCGCCAGCCCGTCATGTTGTAGGTCTTGGAGAGCGAGTGAAACTCGACCGCCACGTCGCTTGCGCCGGGCACTTCCAGAATGCTGCGGCAGCGCGTGCCGTCGTAGGTGACCTCGGAGTACGCCGCATCCTGGGCGAGCACCAGCCCATGGCGGCGCGCGAAATCCACGGCCTGCTCGAAGAACTCGAACGGCGCGATGGCCGCCGTGGGGTTGCTGGGATAGCACAGCCACATCAGCTTGGCCGACGCCAACGCGTCGGGCGGTATGGCTGCCAGATCGGGCAACCAGCCGTTGGCGGCGGTCAGCGGCACCATGTGCGAGCGTCCGCCGGCCAGCATCGTGCCGATGGCGTACACCGGGTAGCCGGGATCGGTCATGAGCACCCTGTCGCCGGGATTAATCAGCGCCAGCGGCAGATGGGCAATGCCCTCCTTGGAGCCAATGAGCGGCACGACCTCGGTCGACGGATCCAGGTCGACGTCGAACCGTCGCCCATACCAATCCGCGATGGCGGCGCGCAGCTCGTCGAGGCCGTAGTACTCGGGGTAGCGATGGTTGGCGGGATCCCGCGCCCCACGCTCAAGCGCCGCGACAATCGGCCCCGGCGTCGGGAGATCGGGGTCACCGATGCCCAGGCTGATGACGTCCACGCCCTGGGCGCGCTTGGCGTCGCGCAGCTTGTCCAGCTCCGCAAACAGATATGGCGGTAGGGCCGAGATGCGGTCGGCAAACGTGATTCGTGACGCGGACATCAGGCGGTGTTGGCCGGCATGGGCGACTGAATCACTCGGTTGGCCACTCGCCGGCGAACACCGTCGTCGCGGGGCCCCGCAGTGTCAGTTCGCTCTCGCCGCCGCCCCACGTTACCTGGAGCCGCCCGCCCGGCATATCGAGCGCGACCTCCCCGGGCGCAACGCGTCCCGCCGCGATCGCCGCGGCTGTCACCGCGGTGGCGCCGCTGCCGCACGCAAGCGTGAGGCCGGCGCCTCGCTCCCATACGCGGACGCGCAACTCGCGCTGGGCCGTGATGCTGACGACCTCGAAGTTCGTGCGCTGTGGGAACCATGGATGCCGCTCGACCAGCGGACCCACCGTGGCAAGTGGAAATGCATCCACGTCATCGATGAAGGCGACGGCGTGAGGATTGCCGACTGAGACACCCGTGATGTCAATCACGTGACCATTGACCTGCAGGGTGGCCGCGTTGGGCACCTGCGTGCCGGGAGTCATTGGGAGGGAGGCGGGATCGAACGACGGCACTCCCATACCGACGGTCACGCGAAGCTCGCCATCCGCTTCCGCAACCTCGACCCATCGCGGGCCGCCCAGCGTTTCGATGACCTCACGTCGGCTGCCCAGCTCGCCGCGTTCGTACAACCACTTGGCAAAGCAGCGAATGCCATTGCCGCACATCTCGGCTCGTGAGCCATCGGCGTTCCAGATATCCATGGCGAACCGGGCTTCCTGGCCGTCGCGCACGACGAGAACTTGGTCGCAGCCCACGCCGAAGCGCCGGTCCGCAAGCGCCGTGGCCAGCGACTCAATGGCAACCGGCAGGGTCCCGCGACCATCGAGCAGCACGAAGTCGTTGCCGGCGCCGTGCATCTTGGTGAATGTCAAACTCACGTCAGGATGTTCCGTCTCTGGGCATGTTGCGCAGCTGCGCGGACAGCGACTCCACAATCGTTTTTGGGGTACGCCAGTGTACGGGAAGCTGGTGCCGGAACCAGGTGCGCTGGCGCCGCGCGTACTGCCGCGTGCGGCTCACCGTTTGCTCCTGTGCTTCCGCCAGCGTGATGCGTCCCGCGATCGCGGCCGCCGCTTCGCGGTAGCCAACGCCGGTGAGCGCCGGGGCGTCCGGTGGAACGCCACGGTCCAGGAGCGCGCGCGTCTCCTCGACCAACCCCCCGGCGTACATGTCGTGCACGCGCCGCTCGATGCGCGCCGCCAGGACGTCCGTCGAAAGATCGATGCCGAAGATCACGCTGGCCCTTGGCGCCGGTGCGTGGCCCTTGGCTCCGCGGTGCTCGGCGACCTCAATGGCGCGAACCAGGCGGCGCGGATTGGCGCGGTCGATGGTGGCGGCCCGATCGGGATCTGACAGCGACAACCGTGCCGCCAAGCCCTCCACGCCTTCTCGCGCCTGGAGCGCCGCCAGCTCGCGGCGCAGCTCGGCGTCCGGCGGCACTCCGGCCAGCAGTGAGGCGTCGGTGAGCGCCTTGATATAGAAGCCTGTTCCTCCAACGACCAGGGGTCGGCCGCCGCGGCGGATGACGTCGTCGAGGGCGCGCTGTGCGCCTTGTACGAAACGGTGCGCGCTGTAGGTCTCCTGCGGCTCGATGATGTCGACTAGGTGGTGCGGCAGCCGGACCCGTTCGCTGCTGGTGGGCTTGGCGGTGCCGACGTCCATGCCCCGGTATACCTGACGCGAGTCAGCTGATATGACCTCGATCGGGAAGTCCTCGGCGAGCTCGAGCGCCGCCGCCGTCTTGCCCGATGCGGTCGGCCCCGTGAGCACGACGAGCAAAGCCGTCACCTCCCGGACACGCTTGATCGCCCCGCCCCCGCGTTACGATGCACCATGCACGCTCGCCGGCCGACGTGATGATCGCCTCCGGTGCCTGACACAACGCCCGCCGACGTTCCTGCCCAGGGACCGCCATATAGCAATCTGCAGGCCGTGCTCGACGCCGGCCACTTTGCGGTCACCTGCGAGCTCGGACCGCCCAAGGGGCCGGATGCGGCCGATGTCTTGGCGAAAGCCGAGGTCCTGCGCGGCTTCGTGGACGCCGCCAGCTGCACGGACAACCAGGGCGCGGCGCTCAAGATGTCGCACTGGGGCGCGGCGTTGCTCTGCCGCCAGGGCGGCGTCGAGCCGATCATGCAGCTCTCGTGTCGCGATCGGAACCGATTGGGCATTCAGTCGGATGTCATTGCAGCGCAAGCCTTTGGCATTCGCAATTTTATGTCAATCAGCGGGGATTCGCTCGTCTTGGGCGATCATCCGATGGCCAAGCCGGTGTTCGACCTGCAGGGCGTGCAGCTCGTTCGAATGTTGCAACGCCTTCGCGATGAGAATCGCAATGCCGCTGGCGATCCCATCGAGGGCGACTTCGGCTTCTTCATCGGCGGCGCCGCCAATCCCTTCGCGCCTCCGTATGGTTTCCGACCGCTGCGCATGCTCAAGAAAGCCGCCGCGGGTCAAGAGTTTGCCCTGACCCAAATGATCTTCAACGTCGAGCGGTTTGCGGAGTGGATGTCGCGTGTGCGCGATGAGGGCATTCACGAACAGGTCCACATTCTCGCGGGTGTCGGACCCCTCAAGTCGGCCCGAATGGCTGAGTTCATGAAGTTCAAGGTCGCGGGAATGGAAGTACCCGGCGAGGTAATGCAGCGGATGCGCGGCGCCCGCAAACCACGGGCCGAAGGCGTCCGCATCTGCCTGGAGATCATCGAGCAGGTGCGTGAGATCGAGGGCGTGCACGGTGTGCACGTGATGGCGATTGATTGGGAGAAGGCCGTGCCGCGGATCGTCGAAGGCGCCGGCCTCCAGCTGCCGCGGCCGACGCCCATTGCGTCGCTTGCCCCGACCGCTGCCGTGGGCGCGGCGGTCGCTACGGCATAGCGTGGAGGAACGCGGCGCCAGCACGACAATCGAAAGCTTCGCCGCGGCGCTGGCCTCCGAGGCGCCTACGCCGGGCGGCGGCGGCGCCGCGGCAGCGGCGGTTGCGCTGGGCGCCGCGCTCGTGGCCATGAGCGGCCAGCTTACGCTCGGCCGGCGTCGCTATCGAGACGTGCAAGACCAGATGCAGCGGATCGTGGCGCGGGCGGACGCGATTCGAACCGAGGCGCTTGCCCTCATTGACGCCGATGCGGCGGCCTACACCAAGTTGATGGAGGCTTTTCGGCTGCCGCGGGCATCGGTGGGCGGCCAGGCTACTCGGGCTGAGGCAGTCGCCCAAGCGGCGTTGCGCGCCAGCCGCGTTCCGGCTGCGGTCGGCGGGCTGGGGCTTGAGGTGATCGAGTTGGCCGCGACCGCCGTGGCCCAGGCCAATCCGCACGTGCGGAGCGACGCCGCGGCCGGCGCCGCGCTCGCCCGTGGCGCCCTGCGCACTTGCGAGATGAACATCGCCGCCAATATCGTCCTGGTTGACGACGAAGCCGCGCGCGCCGAACTCAAGGGCAGCTGCGAGCGTTTTCGCGCCGCGCTGGCGCGTGCCGATGCAGCGGCGGACGATGTGCTGGCAGGGATGCGGCCGTGATCGTGATGACGGGCCGCCAGCCGGCTCGGAAGCTGCGCGAGTCGATCGCGGCGACGGTTGCGCAGCTCGCCCGGCCGCCCGGCCTTGCCCTCGTTCGCGGCAAGCGCGATCCCGCCGCAGCCGCCTACGCCAAGCAGGTCACGCGGGGTGCTCGAAGAGTCGGTGTCCCGGTTCGCGACGAACTGGTCGACGATGGGGTCACGACCGCCGCGGTTGTCACAATTGTCGAACAGCTGGCAGGCGACGAGCGGGTCCAGGGGATCATCCTGGCGCTGCCGCTGCCGACGTCCGTGGATGCCGCACGCGTTGTCGTGGCCCTTCCGCCGGCGAAGGACGTCGACCGGATTACCCGCGGTGCGCTCGGCGAGGTTCTCGTGAGCACGTCCGAGCGGGCGCCGGGCGTCGCCATGGCGGTAGCGCGCCTGTTGGACTACTACGAAATCCCGCTGGCCGGGCACCGGGTGGCGGTGGTCGGACGCAGCATCAGCGTGGGGAAACCCGTGGCGCTGCTCATGCTGGCGCGCGACGCCACGGTGACTCTATGCCATTCGCGGACGCGCGATCTCGCCGCCGTCACCTCGCAAGCGGACGTGCTGGTCACTTGTGCCGGGCGCCCGGGACTGATTTCGGGCGAGCACGTGAAGCCCGGCGCCGTGGTCGTCGACGTCGGTACGACGTACACGCAGGATGGTGTGCGGGGCGACGTGGACGCGGACGCCGTGGCTTCGATCGCGTCCGCTTACTCGCCCGTGCCGGGCGGCGTCGGGCCGCTCACGGTCTACTGCCTGCTCGCCAACCTGCTCAGTCTCGCCAGCGAGGCGGAGGGCGAGTAAGCGCCGATACGCTCGCCTATCGCTCGTAGGGGTGAGCTACGATCAGCCGCCCTGCGTTCCCTGAACCAAGCCACCCATGAACATAGTGCTGGTGATTTTCGACACGCTGCGGCGGGACCATCTCGGCGCCTACGGGAACGACTGGATTCACACGCCCCACCTTGACGCCTTCGCGGGTGAGTCGGTGCGGTTCACGCGGGCGTATCCAGAGTCGCTGCCGACGTTGCCGTTTCGGCGCGCCATTCACACCGGCCTGCGAACCTATCCGTTTCATGGACACCGCGAGTTCAAGGGTGACTTCATCGGCGCGCCTGGGTGGGGTCCCATCCCCGAGGAGCAGGATACGGTTGCGGAGCGCTTGCGCGAGGCCGGGTATCGCACGGCGCTGCTCACCGATTGCTACCACCAGTTCAAACCATCGAAGAACTTCCATCGCGGGTTCGACGAATGGGACTGGATTCGGGGGCAGGAGACCGACCGGTTCCGCTCGGGACCGGCGCTTCCGGCCGGCGCCATCCGGCATCACGTGCCGGAGCGATTCCCGCCGGTTCACCAGCGCACCGAGTTCTTCCGCCAATATCTGCTCAACAACCAGTTCCGCCGCGACGAGGACGACTATTACCCGGCCCGCCTGTTCCGCAGCGCAAGCCGCTGGGTCTACGAGAATCAGGACGCCGACCCGTTCTTTCTCGTCGTGGACTCATTCGACCCGCACGAGCCGTGGGAGCCGCCGCTCCACTACCGGCGCATGTACGACGCCGTCGAGGACGACACGGCGGAGATCATTCAGTCGCTCTACGCCCCGCACTCAGGCGTGTACACCGCGCGCGAGCTTGAGCGCTGTCAGGCCAACTACGCCGGCGAAGTCACACTGTGCGACCGCTGGTTCGGGCACTTCATGGAAGCTCTGTCAATATCCGGGCGTCTCGACGACACGCTGGTGATCGTGGTCTCGGATCACGGCCACAACTTGGGGTTCGATCCGGGCGACAAGGGCCTGGTGAGCAAGCAGGGGCATCCGCTGACTCATGCCGTGGCGGACCTGGCGCTGCTCATTCGCTCGCCGGACGGTATGGGGTGCGGGACGACCTGCGACGACCTGGTCACGAACACGGACGTGGCGGCGACAATCCTGGCGGCCGGCGGCCTAGAGCCTGACGTCGAGGGGGCAGATATGGGCTCCCTGCTCAAGGGGGTTGGGCAGTCGTCTCGGAACCACGTGACGGTCGCGTGGGGGCCGTTGGTCACCGTGATCGACGACACCTGGTGGTGCAATTCCACGATTTGGGGCGAAGAACCGCTGCTGTATCGGGTGCAAGACGACCCAGAGCTCACCAACAATCTCGCGGGCGAGCACCCGGACGTCGTGGAGCGTCTCCTCGGCTTGGCAATAGAGGATGCCGGCGGGGAGATCCCGGCCCATTTCGCCGAATTTCAGGGCCAGCCCGGCTGCACGCCCTATCTCTCGCGCTCACAGCTGGGAATAAGGACTGAGCGGCACTAGCCAGCCTCAGCCAAGTGCCGACCCGCCGCGATCGCTGGCGCGGTTAGGCCGACGACTGTGCCGGGGAATAGTCGAGCGTGGCGCCGCCGTCCACGACCAGCGCGTGACCCGTCACGAATGATGCGTCGTCACTCGCCAGAAAGACCGCCGCGCGTCCAATCTCTTCCGGCTGCGCCATGCGACCCAGGGGATGCAGCGCGTCGACCAGGCGCGCCGCGCCAGACGGGTCATCGAGCGTGTTGGCCCACTCCCACATCAGGGGCGTATCCACGGCGGAGGGGCAGATGCAATTCACCCGTACCCCCTGCGGCGCCAACTCGACGGCCAGGGCCTTGGTGAGTCCCACCTGGCCAGCCTTCGACGCCGCGTAGGCCGCGGCCATCGTCTGCCCCACGACGCCGACCAGAGACGCCATGCTGATGATGTTGCCCTTGGTCTTGCGCAGATGAGGCACGGCGAGCTTGCTGCCGAGAAACGTGCTGGTGAGGTTGAGGGTGAGCTGCGACTCAAAGAGTTCGAGGGATGTCTCGTCAATGGATAGCACCGGCGGGTGCCATCCGGCGTTATTGACCATCACGTCCAGCCGGCCGTGCGCCGCGACGGTGCGCTCGATCGTCTGCTCAATGTCGGCGGGCTGGCGCACGTCAGTTACTCGGACTTCCGCAAGGCCCCCAGCTGCCTCAATATCGGCGGCGGTGTGTTCGGCGGCCTCGTTGTCAATGTCGGCGATGACCACGCGGCAGCCCTCGCTCCCGAAAGCTATCGCAATGCCACGACCGATGCCCTTGGCGCCCCCTGTCACGATTGCCACCTTGTCGGCTAGCCGCATATCGACCTCCCGCGCTGGATGTCTCTTGGAATCTGCCGATGATGCTACGCGACGTCGGGGCGTCTCGGCTTGTGCTATCCGCGGCCGAACTGACGGTCGAGCAGGTCCCGCGTGAGCAGGATCATGGTGGGGCGCCCGTGCGGGCAGGTAAGCCCGAGATCGCAACGTTCCAATCCTTCGACCACGGCCTGCATCTCGTAGATGGCGAGCTGATCGCCGGCCTTCACCGCCGCGTGGCAGGCCGCCGACCACCGGAGCTGCTCCGTGACGACCCGCCTCCCGGTTGGCGCCTCGCGGGCCTCGTCGACGACGGCCGTCACATAGGCCGCGGCATCGATGGCCCGGCCGGTTGCGGGCACGCGACGCACCAGCCACGCGTTGGCGCCAAACGGCTCGAGGTCGAGGCCCAGCGCCCCAAGGTCCGCCAGGTGATCACCGACCCATTCCGAGGCCGGGGCGGAAAGCGTGACCGCCACCGAGTCCAGCAGCGCCTGGGTGGAGCCGTTTCGCGATTGGCCCAGCTGGTCGTACAACACGCGTTCGTGAGCCGCATGCTGGTCGATTAGGTACACCCCGCCGGGGCCGACGGCCACGATGTAGGTGCGATCGATCTGGCCGAGTGCGCGGGGTACGGGCGAGTGAAGCTCCGTGCCGCTGGGCACCTCGGTCTCCGGCAGCCGTTCGGCGGGTGGCTCGCCGGGGAGGTGTCGAGGAGCCGCCGGCGCCTGTCGATCCCAGGGCGCGGCGGGGGTCGGCAGGTAGAACTGGTCCAGAATGGGCTCGTCGACCTGGGCGGGCGTCACCGCGCCTTCGGCGGTCAGGGCGCGGCGCACGGTGGCCGAAACGCGGCTGAATACCTCGCCCGCGCGGCGAAATCGGACCTCGGCCTTCGTTGGATGCACGTTGACGTCGACATCCTCGGGCGGAAGTTCCAGTCTGAGAACCACGACCGGGTACCGACGACTGGGCAGGAGCCCTTGGTAGGCGTCGCTGATCGCACCGGTCAGCAGCCGATCTCCTACCCAACGACCGTTGACAAACAGCGACACATCGCGGCGCGAGCTTCGCTGGACGTGCGGCTGCGAAACGAATCCATCGATGCCGAGCGTCTCGCCCGCGGGCAGCTCGATCAGGTCTTTGACCAGGGCCTGACCGTAGAGTGCTATCAGGGTGGCTCGCAGATCGCCGGTGCCCGGGGTGCGCAGCCGCTCGCGGTCACCGTCGAGCAGGCGAAAGGCGACCGCCGGGTGCCCGATCGCGGCGTGCGTAACGACATCCATGACGTGGCCAAGCTCGGTGCGCTCCGCCTTCAAGAACTGGCGCCGCGCCGGGAGCGATAGGAACAGTGCTCGAACCGTGACTTGCGTCCCGACCGGCCCGCCGTAGGGCGCCTCGTCAATGATGGCGTCGTCACGCGCGATCACCTGTCGACCGGGCGTCCCAGCGTCCGTCGCCGAGGCGACGGTCAGCTCGGCAACGGCGGCGATGCTGGCGAGCGCCTCGCCGCGAAACCCCAGTGTGCGGATGCGCGACAAATCGTCCACGGTCCGCAGCTTGCTGGTGCTGTGGCGCTGGACGGCGAGCTCCAGCTCAACGGCCGCAATGCCGAGGCCGTCGTCAGTGACTTGGACGAAGCCCAGACCGCCCTGGTGCGCTTCGACCGTCACCCGCTTCGAGCCGGCGTCGATGGCGTTTTCGATCAGCTCCTTGACCACCGAGGCTGGGCGCTCGATTACCTCACCCGCGGCGATCTTGCTCGCAATCTCGGGCGCGAGGCGGCGGATGTTCATGCGTCGGCCGCGCGGCGCAGCTCGTAGAGCAGGCTCAGCGCGTCCAGCGGGCTCAGCTGCTCGGGATCCAGGGCTCGCAGTTGCGTCACTACGGGGTGCTCCTCGGGCGTCAGCAGCGTGAGCTGCACGCTCGGCGCGGATTTGTTTCCGGCGGCCAGTCGCTCGAGCTCGTCGAGGATCTCGCGCGCACGGCGGATGACAGCCGGCGGCAGTCCCGCCAATTGGGCCACCTGTACACCGTAGCTGCGGTCCGCCGGCCCGTCGACGATGCGCCGAAGAAAGACGACCTGTTCACCACGTTCCGCGACGGCGACATTGGCGTTGTGCACGCGGGGAAGCGTCGCGGCCACGGCGGTTAGCTCGTGATAGTGCGTGGCGAAGATCGTCTTGGCGCGAAGCCGTGGGTGGTGATGCAAATGCTCGACGACCGCCTGCGCGACGGAGATCCCGTCATAGGTGCTTGTGCCGCGGCCGATCTCATCCAGGATGAGCAGGCTGCGCGGGGTGGCCTGCGCCAGAATGGCGGCCAGCTCGAGCATCTCCACCATGAACGTGCTGGCGCCGGCCGCGAGGTCGTCGCGGGCTCCCGCCCGCGTGAAGATGCGATCCACCACGCTGATTTCGGCGCGCGTGGCGGGCACGAAGCTGCCGATCTGCGCCAGCAGCACGATCAACGCCGTTTGGCGCAGGTATGTGGACTTGCCCGCCATATTGGGTCCGGTGAGCACCAGGATCTGGTGGGCGTCGGGATCGAGCTGCGAATCGTTGGGCACAAAGGGCTCGGTCTGACTGGCCTCGACGACCGGGTGGCGCCCAGCCTCGATTAGGATGGGGCCGTCGTCCGTGAGCCGCGGTCGCGTGTAGTCCTGAAGCACGGCCACCTCGGCCAGCGATGCGGCGACGTCCAGCGTGGCAACGGCCGCGGCCGAACGCAGCATGGTGGGTGCCCATCCCGCCAGACTCTCTACGACCTCCTTAAACAATAGGGCTTCGAGCGCCTCGATCTGCTCCTGAGCGTTGAGCACCTCGGCTTCGCGCTCCTTGAGCTCGGGAACCACGTAGCGCTCGGTGTTGGCCAAGGTCTGCCGGCGCTCGTATCTCTCCGGCACCCTGTCGGCATAGGCGCGGCCGACTTCGATGTAGTAGCCGAAGACGCGATTGAAACCAACCTTGAGCGACTTGAGGCCGAGCTGATCGCGCTCGCGCGATTCCAGAGCCGCGATCCACGCCTTGGCTGAGCCGGCGCCCGCTACCAACCGATCCAGCTCATCGCTGTAGCCGGCGCGGATTGTGCGCTCGCCGTCGTCGATGGATCTGGCGATCAGCGCTCGGGCGTCGTCGCACGGGTCGATGCGCTCGCGCGGACGGGCAAGTGCACCGTCGGCGTCGTTCAGCGTCTGGCGCACCGTGTCCAGCGCTTCGAGGGCGGCGGCCACGCGGCGGACGTCAGTGACGCTCGCCGAACGGCGGAGGACCCGGTTGGCGAGCCGCTCGAGATCGCCCACGACTTTCAGGTCGTCACGCAGCTCTGCCCGGACTTCGGCGGCGGAAACGAGCGCCTCCACGAAGTCCAGGCGCTGCTCGATCACGGCGCGGTCCAGCGACGGGCGCGAAACATGCCGGCGCAAACGCCTGGCCCCCATGGGTGTGCGGGTGTGGTCGAGAACGCCCAGCAAGCTGTGGTCGCGCCGCGAGGCGCGTCCGCCGGTCTCGAGCTCCAGATTCGCGCGGGTGGCCGGGTCGAGCTCCATGTGGGCAGAGACGCTGTACACGTGCAGGTTGGTAAGCACGTGCAGCGCGTTCGCATCCGTTTCCGTGACGTATGCCAGCAGCGCCCCCGCGGCGCGCAGCGCGTGCGGACGTTGCGCCAGCCCCAGGCCGTCCAGGTCGAGGACGTCGAAGTGACGGCGCAGCGTCTCTTCCGCGGTTGCGGGATCGGCCATCCAGGCGGCGCCGGCCACTGTGCCGGGGTGTTCGAACTCGCCGAAGGCCAGCGTCTCGCGTGGCGCGACCCGGCTGAGTTCGGGCTCGAGTTGATCGCGGCGCAGCTCAGCGGCGGCAAATTCGCCCGTCGTCACGTCGGTATAGGCAAATCCGACGTGGGCGTCCGAGGGAACGATGGCGGCAAGATAGTTGTTCGCCTGCGGACGCAGCATGTCCTCGTCGACGACGGTGCCCGGCGTGATAACGCGGGTAACCGCACGATCGACGAGCCCATTGACGGAGGCGCTTACCTGGTCGCATACCGCCACGCGATGCCCGGCCTCGACGAGCTTGGCGATGTAGCCGGCCACGGCGTGGTGGGGCATGCCGCACATTGGCGCCCGACCGCTGCGACCGAAATCGCGCGAGGTGAGAACGATCTGCAGCTCTGCGGCGGCGACCTCCGCGTCGTGGTCGAACAGCTCGTAGAAATCGCCCAACCGGAAGAACAGTAGCGCCTCGGGGTGCTGGTGTTTTATGTCAAGATATTGGCGCCGCAGCGGCGTCAGCGTCGTCGTGCTCACGCCGCCACGTCCCAGCCTCCCCCTCGACCGCAGCCAGTCAGGCCGTACAAAAGCCGAACTATCAGGCGATGGTACTACTCAAGCTTGGCACGCCGCGCGCCTGACTCTCGGCACCGTACGCTGCTCAAAGCGTCGCCGCGAATGGCGACGCATCGTGCCGCTGGGAGAGTTGCATAGCGGAGTTTTTTGGTGCTGGGCGCCGGCTTTCTCCTGGGCGGCAAGTATCGTCGCCTTGCGCCCGCTGACCGCGCGCCACGGCGCCCGTTTTCGCCCTTGTGCTGAGCAGCGCGATCTTGCGCGAGCGCCCCGGACGCTTCGCGCTTGCCGGGGTGTTGGTCAGCGCCGGTGGGGTAGCACTGCTGACGATCGGCTAGGCGTCGATATCGATCAGCACCTTGCCGCAGTCACCCGAGAGCACCAGTTGCATGGCGTCCTCGAAGTCGCGCAGGGCAAATGTGTGCGTGACCAGCGGTTCGAGCAGGTCGCCATGGGTTTGTAGAAACGCCTCGGTGCGGTACCACGTGTCCCAGATCAACCGTCCGGTGACGCCGTAGGCCTCCAGCCCTTTGAACATGAACTCTTCGGCCAGGTCGACCGTGATGGGTTGCGGCGGGATGCCCAAGAACACGATCTTGCCGGCGTTCGCGGAGACGCGCAGGGCTTGCCGCAGCGCCGTGGGGTGGCCCGACATTTCCAGGCTAACGGTGGGCCGCTCGCGGAGGGCATCCACGATGTCATGCTCGACGGTTGGGCTCGCAGCGTCCACCGTCACGTGGGCGCCCATCTGCTCGGCTAGCGTGCGGCGATAGGCTGAAACGTCGGTGGCCACGATCGGATAGGCCCCTGCGGTGTAGGCCACGGCGATGGCCATGAGTCCCATCGGCCCGCACCCGTAGACCGCGACCGGCTGACCGGAAACGTCGTAACGCATGGTGGCGTGCACGGCGTTGCCCAAGGGCTCGAAAAGGACCGCCCGCTCCAGGGGAATCGTGGGCGGCACGCGCCAGGCGAGCCGCATCGGCACGGCGGCGTAATCCGCGAATCCGCCCGACACGTCGATGCCGAGAATGCGCAGGTTCTCGCACACGTGCGCGTTGCCGGTGCGGCATGGGCGGCAGGTCCCGTCGAACACATGACTCTCGATGGCCACTACGTCGCCCGGCTCAAAACCGCGCACTTGGGCGCCGGTCTCGGCAACCTCGCCGACGAGCTCGTGGCCCAGGGTGAAGGGCGTGGGGTAGTTCCCAGCTGCCCATTCATCCCACAGGTACAGGTGCTTGTCCGAGCCGCAGATGCCGGTGCGCCGCACCTTGATGAGGAGCTCATCGGGGGCGGGTTGGGGCCGCGGCAACTCGGCCAACTCGATACCGCGCATTGGCGCGGCCTTACGGACGGCAAGCATCGAGGTCATGAAGCTCCTGCTTGGGGTTGCCCGAGACGATCACGGGCGTCGGTTGGCCGGCTCGAGCCAGCGTATAGATTACGGACGCTCCAGCACGCCGCGCTACCCGATTTGCGCTCGTCGATTACCGCGTGCGCTAGTTGGATGAGTCGCCATTGGCGGCGAACTCGGCCTCCAGCTTTCGGATTTCATTGGTCAGGACGGGCAGCATTTCTGACTCGTCGACGGTGCGCAGGATCTCGCCCTTGCGGAAGATCACGGCGCGGCCCTTGCCGCCGGCAATGCCGATGTCCGCATCCATGGCCTCGCCCGGGCCGTTGACGACGCAGCCCATCACCGCAACCTTGAGCGGCTCCTTGATCGTGCCCATTACCTCTTCGACCGCGTCGGACAAGCCAAACAGATCGATCTCGCAACGCCCGCATGACGGGCACGAGACCATCGTAGGGCCGGCTTCCTTCAGGCCCAGAACCTTGAGAATCTCGTTGGCGACAAACACTTCCTCGACGGGGTCAGTTGTCAGGGATACGCGCATGGTGTCGCCGTAGCCGTCATACAGCAGACTTCCCAGCCCGACGGCCGAGCGGATGATGCCGGTGCGCGGCGGACCGGATTCCGTGATCCCGATGTGAAACGGATACATGGTGTGCTGGGCGATCGCCTTGTAGGCCTCGATGGTCACGTCGACGTCGAACGACTTGAGCGAGATCTTGATCTGATTGAAGTTGAGGTCCTCGAGAATCTTCACGTGCTCGAGGGCGTCTTCGACCATGGCCTCCACCAGCTCTTGGCCCTCGGGACGCCGGTCAATCTTCTTGGACCATGCCTCCTGGATCGACCCGGAATTTACCCCGATCCGAATCGGAATCTCGCGCTCCTTACAGGCGCGCACGACGGCCTCGACCTTCTCACGGCCGCCGATGTTGCCGGGATTGATTCGCAGGCAGTCCATGCCGGCTTCGGCCGCCATGAGGGCCAGCCGGTGGTCAAAGTGAATATCGGCCACGAGCGGCGCGTCGGTGCCCGCGCGGATGTCGCTGAGCGCCTCGCCGGCGTACTTGTCGGGCACGGCCAGGCGCACGATGTCGCAGCCGGCTTCAACGAGTTGGTTGATCTGGGCGAGCGTGGCGGCGACGTCACGCGTATCGGTGATCGTCATGGACTGCACGCTGATTGGTGCCCCGCCGCCAATCTCAACGTCGCGGACCTTGATGGGAAATGACCCTCGGCGCCGAATCACAGCAGCTTCACCTCGCTATGCAATTTCGCGGGCACGAACCTGGGCCGCTCCGAGCGTAGCCGGTTCTGCGGCCAGGCTCCAATTCAATGTCGTGCTAGAACCCCGCCAATCGCTGCACGTCGCTGACCGTGATCACCACCGCCAGCGCCATGAGCAGCATGATGCCCACGAAGTGGAAGGCGGCCTCGCGGCGCGGGCTCAGCCGGCGGCCGGTGAGCCACTCGAATCCCACGAACACCAATCGGCCTCCATCCAAACCGGGCCATGGAAACAGGTTGATCAGCCCAATCTGCGCCGAGAGCAGTGCCCCCAAGAAAAGCACGGTTTCGAGACCACGACGTGCGGCCTGGTCAACGACCGAGGCGATGCCGACGGGGCCGGAGACCTGGACTGCGGCGCCGCCGCCGATCCACTCACCGATGGCCAGCGGCAGCAAGGCCAGTGCGTCGATGGTGCGGGTGAAGCCGCGCACCACCGCGGTAGGAAACGGCGCGGGTTCGCGCACCGTGCCGATGCGAATGCCGAGCGGGCCCTCACCCGGCGGCGGCTCAACCCGTGGGACCGCGCGGACGCTGACGGTGCCCGGACCGCGTTGAAGCTCGAACGTGACCGGCCGTCCCGCCGAGCCGTCCAAGGCTTCGATCACATCGCGCACGCTGCGGGCCACGGCGCCGTCGACCGCCAGGATGCGGTCGCCGGCCATCAATCCGGCGCTCTGCGCCGGTGAGGCCGCGGCGACGTCCACGATCCGTGCCCCGACCTCGTCGGCAATCAGCGAGCCCATGGTGAAGAGGACCGGCGCGAGCAGAAAATTCATCAGGGGGCCGGCAACCAGGATCAGCGCACGCTGCCACGGGGACCGAAGCGAAAACCCCTGCGGCGCGTCGAAATCGCTGGACTCGCCTGCCAGGCGCACGTAGCCGCCCAGCGGCAGGGCGTTGATGGCAAATCGCGTGCCGCCGAGGTGAATGGAAGCACCGCTCCCGCTGAAGGCCGCATCCTGACCCCGCCGAAGCTCCGCCTGGAGCTCACCAGTGCGCAGCCGAGCGGCGATGGCCGTCCCGGTTGCAGGGTCGACCCGGACCACCGGCAGTGCCAGTTCACTGGCGCCGGACAAATGCTCGGTCAGCTCTGGCGGAACCGCCAGAATGGCGCCCACCGCGCCGGCCGCGTGAGCGGCGCGCAGCTCCGCGCGTGTCGGCAGGGCGGCGGCCTCATAGAGGAGAATGGCGTTGCGCAGCGTGGGTTGATCCGGGTCGGTCGCGCCCGCGAGCCGCACCGCGCCGTCGACGCGCGCCGCCCCATCTTGAGCGAGTGGCTCGGCGGGGATGGCGTCATCACCGCGCAGCCGCGACCACACGCGCGGCGGCAGGCCGATTGCAAACGTATGCACGGCGACGCCAAACCGGCGCGCCACGGCGTAGTGCCCCATCTCGTGCACGAAGACGATGAGCGTCAGTAGCGCCAGGAATATGGGGATAACGACCAGCGCGCTCGCCCCGGATTCCAGAAGAGCCTGGATCGGATTCACGGCGCGGTCGCAGCGCTCCGGCGTACCTGCTCAACCCCAAGGCGGTGGGCTTCGAGGGCGGCGTCAAGCGAGTCCAGGGGCCGCACGGGTGTCACCGCCATGGCGTCCAGCACGGCGTCAACCATTTCCCCGAAGCGCAAGTCGCCGCGCAGGAAGATCTCGACCGCGGCGTCGTCGGCGCCGCACAGAGTGGCCGGTGCCGTGCCTCCGGCCCGCCCGGCGTCCATGGCCGCGCGCAGCAGGGGGAAGCGCTCTAGGTCCGGCGTCTCGAAGCGCAACTGCCGGAGCTCGTTCAACTCCAGGCTGGAGTGGGCGGCGTTCAGCCGTTCGGGGTAGGCCAATGCATATTGGATGGGCAGGCGCATGTCCGGCGTCCCGAGCTGAGCCTTCAGCGAGCCGTCATGGAATTCCACCATGGAGTGCACGATTGATTCTGGATGAACGATCACCTCGATGCGGTCGTAGGGAATGTCGAACAGCCAGTGCGCCTCGATGACCTCGAGACCCTTGTTCATCAGGCTGGCTGAGTCGGTGGTGATCTTCGGCCCCATAACCCAATTCGGGTGTTTAAGCGCTTGCTCGGCGGTCGCGTCGCGCACGGTCGCGGCATCAGTCTTGCGAAACGGCCCGCCGGATGCCGTGAGAATCAGCCGGCGAACCGCTCCCGCAGCTTCGCCGGCTAGGCATTGCCAAAGGGCGCTGTGCTCGCTGTCGATGGGCAGAATCTGAGTTCCGGTGCTATCGGCGAGATCGCGGAACAGCTGGCCGCCCATTACCAGCAGTTCCTTGCTCGCCAGGGCAACGGTGTTCCCGGCCCGAAGCGCGGCCTCTGTCGGTCGAAAGCCGACATCGCCCACCGTCGCCACCACGACGATGTCCACGTCGTCGCGCGCCGCGAGTTGCTCAAGGCCCTCCGGGTAAGGCAAGCGCTCGCAAGAGGCCGGCCAGGTCGCGGTTGCCCCCGACATATCCCGCAGGCATGCCGCTGGAACGGCGAATTCCGCGATCTGCTGAATGAGAAGATCGCAACTGCTGTTGCAGGCGAGCCCCACGACCTCGAAGCGATCTGGGTGCGACCGCACGACGTCGAGCGTTTGGCAGCCGATGGACCCGGTTGCGCCGAGGATCACGATTCGCTTGCGTGCCGTACTCACGAGGCGCTCCGGAAATGTGGCCAGCGGTGTGCTCGGGCGTCGGGGCGGCTAGGTGATGAAGTGGGCGGCGGCGAACACGGCCGGCACCACGAACAGCAGGCCGTCCACGCGATCCAACATACCACCATGGCCGGGGATCACCCGGCCGCTGTCTTTCGCTCCAGCGTCCCGCTTGATCATCGAGGCCACGAGGTCCCCCGTCTGCGCCGCAGCGGCCCAGGCCAGACCCAATGGGACGACCTGCCACCCCTCGATCGGCAGAAACGGCAGAAAGGCCGCAGTGACGGCGATGCTGGCGGCGGTGCCTCCGGCGACGCCCTCCCAGGTTTTTCGCGGTGAGATGTGCGTCATGAAGCCGTGGCGCCCGATGCTCCGACCGGTCAGAAACGCCAGCGAGTCATAGGCCCAGGTGACGACCAGCGCCAGCAGGGTCCAGACGAACCCGTCGGGCGACGCGCGCAGGACCACGGCAAGCCCCAGCAAGGCGCCCACGTATCCGCCGGCTGCCGCCGCGAGCGCCCAGTCGGCAAAACGGTGTCGCTCGACCGTACCCAATTGGGCGATGAGCCCGGCCGCAAGCAGGGAGGTCGTGAGCGCTCCCAGCCACACACGGTCACCCTCGGGTAGTGCCGTCAGCGCTACGACCAAGGCCCCAAGCGCCGGTGCCAGCGCCCGCAAGTGTTGTCGCGGGCTGGGCAGCAGGAGGTGCGACATTTCGTGCGCTGTCAGTGCGGCCGCGACGATCGCGAGAACCGCCAACGCAGCCGGATGCCACCAGGCGAGCGCCACAACGGCTGGCGCCAAGACGGCACCGCTGACGACACGCGCGCGCAGCGGGGGCTATCCGGAGAGCAGGTCGCTCACGACGCGCGGTGGCTCGACCACCCGCCCGAACTTGCGTTCGCGTTGTCGGTAGGTGGTCAAGGCCTTGTCGAATTCGTCGCGAGTGAAATCAGGCCACAACGTCGGCGTGGAATAGAGTTCGGCGTACGCCGTCTGCCAGATGAGGAAATTGCTCAGGCGCTGCTCCCCCGCCGTGCGGATGACCAGGTCGGGATCGGGAAGCTCGCTTGTGTAGAGATAGGACGCAAAGAGGTCCTCGCTCAGGTCTTCGGGCGAGATGCCGTCGCGAATGATGTTGCGCACGGCCCGGAGGATCTCCGAGCGACCGCCGTAGTTGAAGGCGATGTTGAGCGTCAACGCTCGATGTTTGGCGGTCTGGCGGACAATGGTCCGGACGGCCAGGCGGTCCGCCAGCGGGAGCGTCTCAATCTCGCCGAGCACACGAATGCGCACGTCGTTCCGGAAAATAGTGTCGCGTTCGGCTTCGAGGCGCTCGGGAATCAAGGCCATCAGCACGTCGACTTCGTCGTGCGGGCGGTCCCAGTTCTCCGTTGAGAAGGCGAATACCGTCAGGGTGGAGATGCCGAGGTCAGTGCAGGCCTCGGCAATCCCTCGCACCCGCAGCGCTCCCTCGCGGTGCCCCGCCGTTCGAGGCAGTTCGCGGCTGCGGGCCCAGCGACCGTTCCCGTCCATGATGATGGCCACGTGGTCGGGGACCACGATGTCGATTCCCGTCAAGTCTGTGCTGGCATTCAGACGGTCATTACCTCGGTTTCCTTGCGTGTGCCGGCGGCGTCGACGGCGGCGATGTGCCGGTCGGTCAGCTGCTGCAGCTGTTGCCCGGCGCGGTGCACGTCGTCCTCTGAGGCTTCCTTCTGGCGCGACAGGTCGCGCAGGTCGTCATGCACGTCTCGCCGAATATTGCGAACGGCCACGCGCGCCGCTTCGACCCGACTGCGGACGACCTTCACCAGGTCGCGGCGGCGATCTTCGCTGAGGGGTGGGATCGGCAAGTGGATCACGGCACCGTCGTTGGACGGCGTGATGCCGAGATCGGACTTGAGGATCGCGCGTTCGATATCGGGAACCGCTGACTTGTCCCAGGGTTGAATCACCAGCAGCCGCACCTCGGGCGCTGAGATCCCGGCGATTTGCTTGAGGGGCGTCGGCTGGCCGTAGTAGTCGACGCTGAGATTCTCCACCAACGCCGGGGAGGCGCGCCCGGTGCGCGTGGCCAACAGCTCGTGTTCGAGGTGGGCCACGGCCTGCCGCATGCGGTGCGCGGCGTCCGCCAGGAATTCGTCGATGATCGAACTCATGCCGCAATCAATGTACCGACGCGCTCGCCGGTGAGCACGCGCTGCAAGCTGCCTGGATCCTCGAGCCGAAAGACCACAATTGGCAGATCGTTGTCCATGCAGAGGCTGAACGCCGTCGCATCCATGATTCGGAGCCCCCGATTGAGCGCCTCGAGATAGGTGACCTCATCGAGCCGGGTGGCGTTGGGATTCAGCTCCGGGTCGTCCGTATACGCACCGTCGACCTTGGTTGCCTTGAGCAGGGCTTGTGCGTTGATTTCCATCGCGCGCAGGGCGCCGGCAGTGTCCGTGGTGAAGAACGGGTTGCCCGTGCCGGCGGCGAAGATGACCACGCGCCCCTGCTCGAGGTGAGCCATGGCCTTGCGCCGGATGTAGGGCTCGGCCACCTCGCGCATCTCGATGGCCGTTTGGACCCTGGTGGGAATGTCAACGCTCTCGAGCGCCTCCTGCAGCGCGAGGGCGTTCATCACCGTGCCGAGCATGCCGATGTAGTCGGCCGTCGAACGGGCCATCGTCGGCATTTCACCGCCGCGCCAGAAGTTGCCGCCGCCGATGACGATGGCGATCTCCACGTTGAGCGCACGGGCTTCGACGATGCGTTCGGCCACGGCGCGCGCCCGGTCGGGCTCGATGCTGAACCCATCTTCGCCGGCGAGCGATTCGCCGCCGATTTTCAGGAGTACGCGCTGATATGTATGGGCTCGCACCGCTGTCCCCCGTGCTGGCGCCCCGTCGCCGGTGCTATATCTCGTAGCGAATGAACCGTGTGACTTGAATGCGTTCTCCGACCCGCGCCTCAACGTCCTGCACGACTTCGCGCACCTTACGCGAAGTATCTCGAAACCAGGGCTGCTCGAACAGGGCTGGCCCGTCGCCGTCGTCGTCGGCGACCCGCTCGGGCGCCATTGCCGCGATATGCATGACCAGGTCATGGGCCAGGGCCGTGAACTCAGGCGTGCGGGCCACAAAGTCGGTCTCGCAGCGAAGCTCGAGCAGCGCCCCGAGCGGGCGACCGGGATGCACGTAGGCCTCGATGATGCCCTCGCCCGTATCACGGGCGGCGCGCTTGGCCGAGAGCTCCAGCCCGCGGTCACGCAACAACGCCCGAGCGTTCTCGATGGACCCGTCGGCGTCTTCGAGCGCTCGTTTCACGTCCATGACGCCGGACCCTGTCTCGGCCCGGAGCGCACGAATATTCTCGATTGAGACCTTAGGCATTGCTGGGATCCTGTGGCGGTGTGGTGGGGGCAGGCGACGATGGTGCGGTGCGCGGCTTGCGCCGCCCGCGCGGGGCTGGGCCGGATCGTGCCGCGGGCCGCCCTCTGGGGCGGGCGGGACGCGGCGCTGGTGCGGCGTCCGAGGCCGCGGGCGTGGCCGAGGGCTGACCGGTCTCCCGGGAGCCGCTGGCCGCAGCCGCCGACGCTGCTTCCGCAGCCGCCGCGATCATGGCAGCCTCCATGTCGGCCGTGGACGCGGCGCGTTGCTCGGCGCGCGCGGCGGCTGCCATGGCGGCCTCGGCTTCGCGGGCGGCCTGCGCCACGCGTTCGGCTGCCCGCCGCTCATGCTCTTCGCGTCCAGCCAGGAAGGCATTGGCAATCTGCTCGGTGATCGCCCGCACGGCACGGATTGAATCGTCATTGCCGGGAATCACGTAGTCGACGACATCCGGATCGCAGTTCGTGTCGGCGAGCGCGATGATCGGGATGCTCAGCCGGTGGGCCTCCTTGACGGCGATCGCCTCGCGCTTCGGATCGATGATGAAAAGCGCAGCCGGCAGCCGCGAGAGATTGCGGATGCCCCCCATGCGCTTCTCGAGCCGGGCCATCTCAACCACCTGGGTGTGCGCGGCCTTCTTGGACAGGCGCTCAAAGTCGCCGGCTTGTTGTCGCACTTGGAGCTCACGCAGCCGCTGTACACGCGTACGCAGCGTGTCGAAGTTGGTGAGCGTTCCCCCGAGCCAGCGATGCACGACGTGGTGCGCCCCGCACCGGGCAGCCTCTTCGCGCACTACCTCCTGCGCTTGCTGCTTGGTGCCGACGAAAATGATGTCGCCACCTTCGGCCGACACCGATCGGACGAACGCCTGCGCGGCCGTAAGACCGCGCACGGTGTGCTGCAGATCCACGATGTGAATGCCGCCGCGAGCCCCAAAAATGAATGGCCGCATCTTCGGGTTCCAGCGAGGCGTGCGGTGCCCGAAGTGCACCCCGGCTTCCAGCAGGTCACGCATGGATGCAATTGCCATGCTGCATCATCCTTTCGTCTGCCCTTAGCTCATCCGCCGTCGTCGCCCCTGCTGCCAACCGCTTGCACGGCAGGGCGCAGCAGGTCAGACGGCGTGTGTATTCGCCCGGATAGGCCGAGCGTCGCCCAAGCATATCGCAGGCGGCGCGCACGGCGGAGGCGCGCCCGGCGGGACGGTCACGCCCGTCGCCGACTGCCCGATCTTCCGCGGCGGCCGCCGGCTCCAGTGGCCACCCGCTCGGCACGGGCCGCCAGTAACTCAACTGCTTCAGTCAGGGTGATCGAGGACGGATCGCGATCCTTGGGGATGCTTGCGTTGAGCGTGCCGTCTGTGACGTACGGGCCGTAGCGACCGTCACGAAGCGTGACGGTCGCCTGCGACGTTGGGTGCGTGCCGAGTTCGGCCAGCGGCGCGGGCTGCTCACGTCCCCGACGGGTCGGTCGCGGCGCTCGAAGCAACTCCAGGGCCTCAGTCATCTCGATGGACGCCAACTTGGCGTAGCGCGCATCGCCGTGTCCGGGCAGGCTGCGGGACTCGCCGCCGCACTTCACGTACGGGCCGTAGGGTCCGTCTTGCACCGTCACGTCCTCGCCGGTTTCGGGGTGCGTGCCCAACGATTTTGGGTAGGCGAGCAGCTCCAGCGCCTGGTCGAGGGTGATCGACTCGGCGGCGATCGTGGGCCACACGCTCGTCGTCTGCGGGCGCTTGCGGCCGGTGGACCCAGAGCCGGTTTGGCCGCCGCCGCGCTGGAGATATGCGCCTCGGCGACCCTGCTTCAGAAAGATGGGGAGCCCGGACGCTGGATCGGTGCCAAGCGGTTGATCGACGCGAGCCGCCTGCTGCAGCAGCTCAGCCGCAACATCGGCGGTCAGCTGGTCGGGCTCCACGTCGTCCGGCACCGGCGCCCGCGTGTCGCCGTCGGGCGCTTCGATAAATGGACCGTAGCGCCCGATTCGGACCGCGACCTGCGATCCGTTCGACCCGGCCAGAGGAATCGTGCAAATCGTGCGAGCGTCGATGGCCTCCAAGCTTGAATCGATGCGGTGGTGCAGACCGTCACGTAGCATCGTTTCGTCACCGTTTGCCACCGCGCCTTCGGCTCCAAAGTAGAACGCCGACAGCCAGGGCAGCGGATCGAGCTCGCCGGCGGCAACCCGGTCAAGTCCGTCTTCCATGCGGGCGGTAAACCCGGCGTCAGCCAACTCGGAAAAATGCGATGTCATGAGCTGAATCACGGCGAACGCGTGCCACCCGGGAACCAGCGCTGCACCCTTGCGAGCTACGTACTTGTCCTGAATCGTTTCTAGAATGGTGGCGTAGGTCGACGGGCGCCCGATGTCCAGCCGCTCCAGCTCGCGGATCAGGCTGGCCTCGGTCCATCGGTCGGGAGGACGCGTCTCATGGTCGGTCGGTTCAACATCGCAGACCTTGAGCGAGGAACCGTCCTTCAGGTCCGGCAGGATCCGGTCGTCGTCGCGCTCGCCGGCGCCGTGAACCTGCAAGAAGCCGTCAAACAGCACAACCTGGCCGTTGGCCTGAAACACGGCGGTGCCGTCGGCGCCGGCGGCGGCCTCGACCAGGACGCGTGTCCTTTCGAGTTGTGCGTCACGCATCTGTGAAGCGAGCGTGCGTTGCCATATCAAGGTGTAGAGGCGCCGCCCATCGGGGTCGACCTCGTTCCCCAACTCATCCGGGTGCTGAAAGCGTTCGCCAGCGGGACGGATGGCTTCGTGGGCCTCCTGCGCCCTTGCGGTTCGCGCGCGATAGCGGCGCGGCTTCTCAGGGAGATACTCCTCACCGATCCGTTGCTGTACCTCAGACCGCGCCGCGGCAATCGCTTGCTCGGAGAGCGCAGGCGAGTCCGTGCGCATGTAGGTGATGTAGCCGCTTTCATAGAGTTGCTGGGCCACGCGCATCGTCTGGCGCGCGCTGAAACGCAATCGACCAGAGGCGGATTGCTGCAGCGTCGACGTGATGAACGGCGGCGCCGGACGGCGTGTGACTGGACTCTTGTCCACGGCGACCACTCGGAACGGTGCCTCGGCAAGGGCGTCGGCAAGGCGGCGCGCGTCGTCCGCCCCTAGGCGTCGAACCGAGCGGCCCGCCAGAAGATCTCCCGTGGCTGGGTCAAAATCTTCGCCGCCCGCGATGTCTTGACCGTCCAGACTCACCAGACGGGCCGCGAATTCGGCGTCCGGCCGGTCGGCCGGCGCAAGCGTGGTCGTCAGGCCCCAATACCCCGCGCGCACAAAGGCCATGCGCTCGCGTTCGCGGTCCACGATCAGCCGCAACGCCGGCGTCTGCACGCGTCCGGCGGAAAGGCCGCTTTGCACCTTCTTCCAAAGCACCGGCGACACGAGGTACCCAATCAGGCGGTCGAGCACGCGACGGGCTTCCTGCGCGTGCACCAAGTGCTCGTCGATGTCGCGGGTGTGCTCCAGCGCGCCCTGGACGGCGGAGCGAGTGATTTCATGGAAGACCATCCGCCGCACCGGCATGCGGGGCTTCAGGACTTCGACCAAGTGCCAGGCGATTGCCTCGCCCTCCCGATCCTCGTCCGTCGCGACCAACAGCTCTTGGGCGTTTTTGAGCTCGCTTCGCAGCTGGGCGATGACGCGCTTCCGATCAGCAGGGATTATGTAAACCGGCCGGAAGCCTTCATCCACGTTGACCGCCAGCGTCGCCCAACTCTTCCCCTTTAGCTTCTTGGGTATCTGGGCAGCGTTGGCTGGAAGGTCGCGCACATGGCCCACCGACGCCACAACCTTGTACTTCGGCCCCAGGAAGCGCTGCAGCGTGGCGGCCTTGGCATTCGACTCCACAACGACAAGGCTCTTGGCTGCATTGGGTCCAGCCGTTTTGGTCTCGGCGCGTTTACGTGCGGCCATGTCGTGTTGAGTTTCCTTGCCTTGCGGGTGACTGGGACCGATCGCCGAGGCTACGACGATGCCGGCGCCAGCGCATCCCAGCGTACGAGGTCGTCGAGCAACCCCATGAGCTTCGCCTTCCATTGTGCATCGCGCGCAAAGTCGGGCCAGACGAGCCCTGCCTGCCCGCGCTTGACGCCCCACCGCGCTGCCTTGAGCATCACCACGGAACTCGGCACGAATTCCGCGGGCGCCTTGATGATCAGCTCACGGCCGTAGGTTGTGACGGCGGAGAACCCCAATGCCTGGGCCCGGGCCTTGATCCGCAGCAGGTAGGCCAGATTGTCGACAGGCTTGGGCAACTCACCAAAGCGGTCGCGGATGTCCGCGATTGCCGCTTCGACTTCGTCGATCCCTCGCAGCCGGGCCAGCCGCTGGTATTCGCGCACCTTGGTGGCGTACGACCCCATGTAGGCATCGGGGAGAAACGCGTCGAGCGGGAGGTCCACCACAGGCGCGGGAAGCTCAGGCTCCGGCGTGTCGCCGCGCAGCCGATCCACGGCTTCCGCCAGCATCCGCGAGTAGAGGTCAAAGCCGATGGCGCTCATGTGGCCGTGCTGCTCGGCGCCAAGCAGATTCCCCGCGCCGCGGATTTCCAAATCGCGCATCGCAATGCGGAATCCGGCTCCCAGCTCGGACGCCTCCAGAATCGTCTGCATGCGCTTCTGGGCCTGCTCGGTGAGGGTGTGCCCTTTTTGGTACATGAAATAGGCATAGGCCTGCGCGGCGGCCCGGCCCACGCGGCCGCGCAGCTGATACAGCTGCGCGAGGCCGAACTGCCACGCATCGTTGACGACGATCGTGTTCACGTTCGGAATGTCCAGCCCGTTCTCGATGATGGCGGTCGCCACCAGTACTTGGGCGTCGCCCCGCGCAAAGCGATACATCACTTCTTCAAGTTCCACCGGCGGCATCTGGCCATGCGCCACGAGCATTTCGACATCCGGCAGCAATTCCTGCAGCCGGCGTTGCCAGGTGTAGATCGTCTGCACCCGGTTGTGCAGGAAATAGACCTGGCCTCCGCGCGCCAGTTCGGAGCGAACGGCATCCCGCACAATCCCGTCGTCATAGGTCGTGACGTAGGTCTTGACGGCGAGGCGCTGCTCCGGCGGCGACTCGATCACGCTGATCTCGCGCAGGCTGGCCAACGCCATGTGCAGCGTGCGCGGGATCGGGGTGGCCGTGAGCGTGAGCACGTCCACGTTCTTGCGCAGTGCCTTGAGGCGCTCTTTGTGCGCGACGCCGAAGCGCTGTTCCTCGTCGACGACAATCAGTCCCAAGTCGGCAAACGTCACGTCGCCTTGCAGGAGTCGATGCGTCCCGATCACCATGTCGACGTCGCCCGAGGTCAACCCGGCCAGCACGTCCGTCTGCTCGCGCCGGCTGCGGAACCGGCTGAGCAACTCGACCTTGACGGGATAGTCGGTGAGGCGCGAAACGAAGGTGTCGAAGTGCTGCTGCGCCAGAATCGTGGTCGGCACGAGCACCGCCACTTGCCGCCCGTCCATGGCGGCTTTGAAGGCTGCCCGCAGGGCAACCTCGGTTTTTCCATAGCCGACGTCGCCGGCTACTAGGCGATCCATCGGGCGTTCGCGCTCCATATCGGTCTTGGCATCGGCAATGGCCTTGAGTTGGTCGGGCGTCTCGATGAAGGCGAACGCTTCCTCAAAATCGCGCTGGGCGGCGGAGTCCGGGCCAAACGCCATACCGGTGGCGAGCTCGCGCGCGGCGTAGATTTCGAGCAGCTCCGCCGCTATCGACTCCGCCGACTTTTTTGCACGCGACTTGGCGCGCTGCCAGTCGGCGGTATTGAGGCGACTGAGATTGGGCGCCGCGTCGCTCATGCCGACAAACTTCTGCACTCGCGCTACCTGATCGACTGGCACGTAGAGGCGATCGTCACCGTGGTACTCCAGGAGCAGGTACTCACGCGCGCCACCCGTATCTTGGAGTTGGACGATGCCGGTGAAGCGCGCCACCCCATGGTCGACATGCACCACGAAGTCACCGGGCTGGAGGTCCGCGAGAAACGTTCGCTCGGCGCCGTGCCGCGAGCGGCGACCGCGCCGTAGGCGCCGGCGACCGAAGACCTCGGCGTCGGTTATGACGGTAAGGAGCAGGTCGTCGTGGCACAGGCCCTCGCTGAGCGTGCCGCCAAGCACATTGATGGAGCCGGCGGCGCCCAATTGCTCCATGTCGTCGAGCGCCGCAGTCGGCAACGCTTGATCGAGCAGGAGCCGCTGCAGGCGACGCCCTTGGTAGCTCACGATCACCACGCGACGGCCGTCGCGCCGGAACGCTTCCAGGTCGTCGGAGAGGCGTCGCAGGCGGCCCGCGTATGACGGGACGGGGCCGAACTGCTCGACGACGGTTCGCAGCCCCGCGTGGGCGCCCGGCAGGCTTGGGACGTAGGTCAGCCGGATGCTGGCCCGTTCGGCTCGTTCAATCACCGCCGAGGCGGGGAACAGTGGCGAAGCGAAATCCGCGGGCAGCTCGCCATTGGCTGCCAGTCGCTTCCGGTTCTCTTCCGCGGCACGCTCGGCGTCACGCACGGCCAGCCGCAGCTGCTCAAGCTCGTCGACCAGGCACATTCCCTGCGGCGCATAGTCGAGCAGTGACACCGAGTCGGGTAGCAGGCTAGTGGTATAGAACGCGGCGTCATCGAAGTACTCGCCGCCTTCGAGACTCTCGAGATGATTGCGCCAGGTTTGCCGGTCTTCGGGTCGAAGATCGTCGAGCTGCATGGCGCGCAGGCGCCCGGCGACGCGATTGCCGAGCCAAATGGGCACTTCGGTAGCCGGGGTGATGATCAACTCCGGAGCCGGGCGCAGCGAGCGCTGCGAGTCGGGATCGAAGGTGCGCACGGACTCGATCTCATCGCCAAAGAAGTCAACGCGCACCGGCAGCCGGGCTCCGGGCGGAAATATGTCCACGATGCCGCCGCGGTGGGCAAACTCACCCGGCCGTTCCACGAGCGGCGTCGATTCGTATCCCAGGCTGACGAGGCGTCGGGTCAGGGCGTCGAGGTCGGTGACGGCGCCGGGCGCGAGGGTGAGGTAGTGGCCCTTGAATTCGTCCACCGGCATGAGGCGGCGCATCAGGGCCCGTGCCGACGCGACCACGATGATGGGATCGCGGTCGGTGGTGTGCACCAGCCGGCCCATCACGGCCACTCGCCGCGCGAGCAGGTCATGATTGATCGCCAGCATGGCGAAAGCCGGCTGGTCCACGTCGGGGAAATGCAGGACGGGGACGTCCCCGGCCCACATGCCGATGTCGTGCGCCAGCTCGCCAGCCCGCGCTTCGTCGGCGGTCACGATGATGAGCGGGCGCCGGAGACGCTCGACCAGCAACGCCGCGTACACGGGTTTAAGCGCGTCACGCAGCTCGACAGTGAGCGGCTCGGGGCGCGGCTCCGCTGCGGCAAGCGCCGCGGCCAGCGTCGGCTCGGCGGCAAATTCAGCTGCGAGGTCGGATAGCCGCATCGCGTTGGTTCACCTCTTGCGTCACGTCGGCCAGCGGTCGCGTCAGCAGTTCCCGCACTGCGTCCGCGGCGCGGCTGAGCGCCGCGTCGATCGCCTCGCGCTCGGATGCTGCAAATCGCTGGAGCACATACTCCGCCGGGTCCATGCTCGGCGGCGGACGGCCAATCCCGATCTTTACGCGCAGGAAGTCTGCTCCGCCTAGGACCTGCAGGACTGACGCCACGCCACGGTGGCCGCCAGACGAACCGCCTTGCCGTAGGCGCACGCGCCCGAATGCCAGGTCGAGATCATCATGCACCACGATGAGACGATCGGCCGCAAGGCCTGCGGACTGCATGGCGCGGCGCACCGCCGGCCCGGACGCGTTGACATAGGTCCTCGGCTTGAGCAGCGTGACCTCCACGTCGGCCACGGCGCCGTGCCATACGTCGGCGCCGCGAATGCGGCGCCAGTCCCGCCCCTGCTCGGCGAGGCGGTCGCACACGTCGAAGCCCGCGTTGTGCCGGGTGTGCGCATATTCGGGACCCGGGTTGCCCAGGCCAACGACCAGAAACTCCGGGCCTGCGTTTGCGGAACCGCGCTGGAAGCGCTTGAACCAGCTCACGTGGCCATCGGCTGAGTTGCCGCGGCCGCCGGATGGGCCGCCAGTGTGTCGGCCACAACATCCCACTCCTGCAGCGAGAGCGTCTCGGGCCTCCGCCTGGAATCGATGCCCCTGGCCGCCAGCGCGGCGCCAAGGCCGGCGGGAGCTTCGAGAGCATTGGTCAGCTGCTTGCGCGGCTGTCGAAACGCACGCCGGGCGGCGGCGATCCGGCGCGACACCCTCTCCCGTGCGTGATCGTCGAGAGGCTTCGGCTGTAGGCGCAGAAGGCTGGAGGTGACTTTCGGTCGGGGCCGGAATGCCCCGGGTGGCACATCGAACAGCCGCCGCGGCTGCGCCAGCGACTGCACGATCACCGTCAGCAGCCGCATCCTGCCGGGCAAGGCGCACACGCGATCGACGACGTCGCGCTGGAGCAAGACCGTCAGGCTCAGCGGCGGGGTCGACGATTCGAGCACCTCGATCAGCAGCCGCGTGCCGACGCTGAAGGGCAGATTCGCGACGAGGTGATAGGCGGGTAGATCCAAGTCGTCGAAATCCAAGGCGAGCGCATCCGCGTTCACCACGCTGACCACCGCGTCCTCGGCAAAGCGCGCCTGCAGCTGGGCCGCGAGCTCGGGCTCGACTTCTACCGCAACCAAACGGGCCGCGTGCGGGCGAAGCGCTTCGGTGAGCAATCCGGTACCCGCGCCGATTTCCAGCACTACGGCATCGGGCGGCAGCTGCGCCGCTTCAGCGATGCGGCGCTGGATGCCACGGTCCACGAGGAAATTCTGGCCGCGCTGACGCGAGGGGCGAAACGCCGGCCTGTCGGAAGCACGCATGCGCAAGTATCGAGTATCGGGCCGGTCGGGTCCGAACTCGAGTTACCCAGCCAAGTATCCGCCGTCGGCCGCCAGCGTCTGCCCCGAGATGGCGCGCGCGTCATCCGAGAGGAGGTAGGCCACGCAGGCGGCAATCTCCGCCGGCTCGGCATAGCGGCCAATGGGGAGGCGGGGCAACCGCAGCGACAACGCATCCGCATCGGCGCGCACGGTGGCCGTCATGCGCGTGGCGACCAGCCCGGGCGCGACGTTGTTGACGCGCACGTGGTGCCGCCCTAACTCCCGAGCCAGCGCCGGCGCCAACGCATGCAGCGCTCCCTTCGCCGCGCAGTAGTGCAGTTGACCGGGCTCGGCAACGACGGCGCGGATCGACGTGATGTTCACGATAGCGCCGCTGACCCGGCGCCGGATCACATCGCGCGCGACGGCCTGGATCAGGAACAGCGGTCCACGCACGTGCACGGCTAGCATGCGGCGCCAAGCGTCAGTCTCCATCCGCTCGATAGGCAGACGCTCCGTATAGCCGGCGTTGTTGACCAGCGCGCATACACCGCCACGTTGCCGCGAGACATCTTCGACCAGCGACCGGCCGGCGGCGATGTCGCCGACGTCGAGCTCATGGGCCTCGATCTGGGGATCGCCCGCAAGCGAGCGCACCGCGGCGTCGACGTCCAGGGCGACGACGTGGTAGCCATCCCTGGCAAGACGCAGGGCGCACGCCCGGCCGATGCCGTGGGCAGCTCCGGTGACGATTGCTACCTGGTGTTCCACCGCGGGACGTCATTCTCTGCAATCACCAGGGTCGTTCCGGTGACGTAGCTGGCATCGGGTGAGGTCAGAAACGCCACGGCATTAGCAATTGCCGTCGGGTTATCGTGGACGCTGTCCGCGGCAACCCCCGCGACGCGGATTCCGAGCGGGGCGAGCTCCACGGCCGCGGCGCGAGTGAGCATTTCTGCCGCCCCGTCGGCAGCGCCGCGGAGCGCGTTGTTCCCGCCGCCGCATGCGAACACATTGACGATGCAGCCCGTGGCCGCCGCCCGCATGGGTTTCTCCGCCGCCCGCACGCCGTGCATCAGGCCGAGCAATGGCGCGTCGAACGAGGCGTCGAGAGCGCCCTCGGACATATCCAGGAACGGCACCGGCGGTGGGTCCTCGGACACGTTGACCATGATGTCCAGCCGCGACCAGCGATCTCGAAGGGTGCGTACGGTGTCCAGGGTTGCGGTCCAATCCTCGGCATTCATGGCGAATGCCTCGGCCTGCCCGCCGGCGGCGCGGACGTGCTCAGCTGCCGCCTGTGCGGCCACGCGGTCCGCGTCGGCGAGTCCGACGGAGGCTCCCTGCAGCGCCAGACGAAGACCGATTGCCTGTCCGGCAGGTGATCCGGCGGCGGTAACGAGGGCGACGCGGGCGTCGGGTGGCACGTGTGACTGAGGGATCGCTGCCGCGCCGGAGCGTAGCAGAGGGGCTTTCAATGCGAATCCCGGACGCGTTGGATCCAGCGGCGTTGGGCGACTGTCAGCCGGCGTGCGCCCCGGCAAGGCGGCGTTCCAAGAACCGCCGCGCCGCGCGAGCTGCCTGCCCGCGGTGACTCACTCGATTCTTCTCGTTGCCCGTCAACTCGGCCATGGTCCGATCACCGGCGCCCACGATGAAGAGCGGGTCGTAGCCGAATCCTTGATCGCCACGCGGCTCCAGAGCGATCCGGCCTTCGCAGGCGCGAACGGCCGCATAGACGATCGACCCATCCGGCGCGGCCAGCGCCACCGCGCAACGGAAACGCGCCGTCCGCCGCTCGTGCGGCACGCCGGCCAGGGCCCGAAGCAGTTTTGCATTGCGCATCTGATCGCTGGCCTTAGGTCCGGCGTAGCGTGCCGACCGCACACCCGGCTCGCCTCCCAAGCGATCGACTTCCAGCCCCGAGTCATCGGCCAGACTCCATGCTTGGCACGCACGCGCGTACGCAACGGCCTTGAGCCGCGCGTTTTGCAGGAATGTGGCGCCAGTCTCGGCGACCTGCGGGGCGCATCCCAGGGGCGACGGGGACAGGATTCGCACGGGTGAGTCGCGAAATAGCCGCTGGAACTCCGCCAGCTTGTGCGGGCTGGTGCTGGCGAGCACGACATCCGCTGCAGCCAGACGCACGGCATCCTCTCGCGGCAGGCAGTCACCCAATCGTGGCACGGCTCAGCCCGAGCGGGCGGCACTTCGATCAGAAGTAGAAAGCTGCTCGTTGATGGTACGCTCGCGGCTGGGCCGGGTCAGCACGCGCCCGTTGGTGGAGCGTGTGGCGAGCAGCCTCGGCAAAAACCCCCGACGATCCAGGACGTGCAATGGCGGATATTGACACCGACGCGGCATTCCAGGAGTTGAGCGACTCCATCATCAAGGGCGACGCGCCAAGCGTCGATCGCCTCGTCAAGGCTTGCCTTGAAGCCGATGTGCCGCTCGGATCGATCATCAACGAGGGCATGATCCCGGGCATGGATGTCGTGGGCGAGCTGTTTCGCACCAACCAGTACTACGTGCCGGAGGTGCTTATCTCCGCCCGAGCGATGAAGACGGGGATGGCCATTCTGCGTCCGCTGCTGACCGAATCCGGGATTGAGCCGCTGGGCAGGATCGTGATCGGAACCGTCCGCGGCGACTTGCATGACATCGGCAAGAACCTGGTGGCGATGATGCTCGAGGGCGCCGGGTTCGACGTCACCGACACGGGGATCGACACCCACCCCGACGAATACGTGCAGGAAGCCCTGAGTCGGGGCGCCCACATCGTGGGCATGTCGGCGCTGCTGACGACGACGATGACGAACATGCGCAGCACGATCGAAGCCGTGGAGGCGGCGGGCCTCGACGAGCAGGTGCACTGCATCATCGGCGGTGCGCCGGTTACGCAGCGCTACGCGGACGAAATCAATGCCGATGGCTACGCGCCCGACGCAGCCTCTGCCGTGGCGCTGACGAAGCGGCTGCTCGGCGTCGGCGTCCAGGAGGAAACTCCTGAAGAGCAGGGGCGCCAGCTCTATCTCGAAGCGCGGGACGCCCTGCAGGTGGCTGTGCGTGAGGAGCCTGGCTCGGCGGAGCACCGCACCGGACTGGAGCAAACGCGCCGGCTTGTGGGGCAGGCCGCCGAGGTGGGTTACGACCCGGTGCACCTGGCGCGCCTTTCGGCGGAGATTGAACGGGAGTTGGCGCGCTAGGGACGCTGTGCCTGGTCCGTTAGGTCAACTTTCGCGCGCCGTGCAGGCCGAGCTTCGCCGCGTTGCCGCCCAGCAACGCCGCCATCGTGTCCGGGTCAAGCTGTGCCGCGCGCACGTGACGCAGCGCGCGGCGCTGCGTCATCAGCGGGAAATCGCTGCCGAAGAGAATGCGGTCGGGCGCCAGCCGCACCATCAGGTCGAACACGGCCGGCAGGTACAGCAGATGGCTGGCTGCGGAGTCGTAGTAGATCTGGCGCGTGAGGTCGCGCACCTCCGGCATGAGTTCGTAGAACGCCGCGCCGCCTCCCCAGTGTGAGAGCACGATGGGCACCTCGCCGCCGGCCAGCTCGATCAGCGGCCAGATTGCCGCGGGCGTGGTCGAGTCTTTGCCGGGATAGTCGTGGCCGGCCGGTTCGCTCACGTGAAGGTTGAGCACCAGCTCAAGCCCACGAACCGCGCCGATGAAGGCCCGCAAGGCGCCCCGGTCCTGCAGGTTCCACCCTTGGCCTTCGGGAAATAGCTCGCCCACGCCAACGGCGCCCCGCCGCCGGCAGCGCTCCATCTCCACGATGCTGAATTCGAGATCGGCCGGCGCCACTACGCAAAACGGAACCAGCGACTCGGGATGTGCCGCGGCTTGCTCGAGGATGTAGTCGTTGTTGAGGACGCACAGGCTTGGGTCCCGCCACGCGAAGCCGAACGCCACGGTCGTATCCACGCCCGATCGGGCCATCTCGAGCGCCACGGCATCAGCGGTCGCGAGGGTGCGCCGGGGATTGGCGTACAGACGGCGAAACCAGAGATCGGCTTCGAGATAACGCTCCCGGTTCGCCACGATTTCTGGGGGGACGACGTGGGTATGCGCGTCAATGGTCGGAGGAGAATCGCCGTGCATTGCGTCAGAAACGGACTTTTACTCCCGCGGGGCGTGCGCCGGCAATCGGATCAGGGTCCAGCGATGGCCTGCCAGCGCCGACGCGAGCATGTCCTTGATCTCACTCGGATGCGCTGGCACAACCACGTCGAGGCCTCGAGCGCCGCACAGCGGCAGCATGTCCGCCGCCGTCTCGTGGGCCGCATCCGGATACGCCAGGATCGTCAGCGGCGATGAGGCCTCGGCGGCGTCGGCGAGCAGCGGGGCGACTGTGGCCACAGCGCGGGAGGCTGCCAGCGTCACCACCGGGTGTAGCCCCTCCTGGGCCAAGCTGGCCGCCAATGACATGCCGTGCGCTTCGCCGAGCTCGACGTCCAAGAACCGCTCCGGCACGCGCTCAGCCACGGCGTGCAACGCCGCGCGGGCCGTACTCCCCGCACTCACCGTCACGCACAACTCGTCCGCTTCCGCGAGGTCGGCCAGTGCAGCTGCCGCTGCCGCCAACCACGGTGCACGATCCGAGGCGGCAGTGGTGAGGCCGGTGCCCGGAGCCTGGCGCCGCACCGCCGTCCCGGCCGGAGCCGCCACGTGCAGCAGCACCGGTCGATGCACGTCCAGCGCCAGCGTCAACGATTCCGACAAGGCCTCGCAGCTCGCTCCGTCGATAGGTCCCAGGTAGGTGAAGCCGAGCAACTCCTCCCAAATCTCCGTTGGGATGAGCAGCTCGCGCATGGAGTTCTTCAGTCGCCTGGCGACCTCGACGGCTTGGCCGCCGGCGGGCATCCGGCTCAACGCCTGTTCAATGTGGGCTTTGGCATCGGCATAGCGCGGGTGACCACGCAAGCGGGTTAGATGCCGCGATACGGCGCCAACACTGCGGGTACGCGTGGTTGGCGCGTCGACCAGCACTAACACCAATGGCAGCTGCAGGTGCCCAGCGTGATTCACCGCCTCGAACGCCAGTCCGGCACTCAGACCCTGTCCGTCGATGACGGCAACGATTGACGTTGGGTTGTGGTGCAACATGCGTGCCACGGCAGCGCCCACGGCATCCGATATGGCGCGCCCCGGCGCTCGTGGGGCCGAGGACGACGGTTTGCGGCCTAGGAGCTGCCGGTATGCCTCGGCGTGATCACCAGCATCCCAGAACACGGTGGACGCCGGATCGGGAACGGTCGTATGGATGGCCACGGCGAGATCGGCAACGGCCATCGCGGCTGCGGACGCGTCCGAGCCGGCGCGGCGCATGCGGTTGCGGAGTTGCTCGCCCAATTCCTGCCGGCGCGCGGCGTCAAGCGGTGCCGTTCCGTCTCCGGTGAGGACGCCTTCGGCCACCGCATCCATGGTTGAACCTCGCGCGTGGGAACGCCCCGAGCGTTGCAGCGGGCGCAACCGATGATCGGGCCCACCCGAGGCTTCAAATTATACTCGCACCGTATGCGCGCCTTTATCGCCATTTCCTATCCGCAGCACCTGCGGGACGAGCTCGCTCGGCGTGCACGCTCGTTGCTCGGCAACGTGCGCGATGTGCGCTGCATGTCCACCGAGAGCCTGCACCTCACTTTGGCGTTTCTTGGCGAAGTGCCTGCCCACGCCACTGACAGCATCCAGTCCGGGATGGTGGCGGCCGCCCGCGGGCGCGCGCCCTTCGTTCTCAGGTTTGGTAGCGGCGGGACGTTCCCGACGGGCGGAGAGCCGCGAATTGCGTGGGTTGGTGTGACCGGCGACCTTGACGCCATGCGCGATCTCCAGGCGGCTATCACGCGCGAAATGCAGGGCATCGGACTGCGCATGGGCTCCCGGCCCTTCAGCCCACACGTCACACTCGCGCGCATCGGCCGGCAGGCTACGCCGTCGACGCGCATGGGCGTGGCGCGGCGCTTTGAGGCCGCGCGCCTCGGTGTGCTCGGCGCCCACACGGTGGCGGCTATTTCGCTGGTCGAGAGCGACCTATCGCCGGTAGGCGCCGTCTACCGCGAGGTTCTGCACGTCGAATTCGACACCGACGCGCCGCCCGCCGGCGAGGCCGAGCGCCGCTTTCGGCTCTTCAATCGGCGTCGCTAGCGCCCCAACCACCGCCGCCGGGCGTGGCGACCCGAACGAGATCGCCCGCTTCGAGGTGATGCGTGCCCTTGCCCGGAACATCGCGCCAGCGTCCGCCGCGCCGAATCCGGTCGCGTCCGCGTCGTCCGGCGCCGCCGCCGCGCAGTCCCCAGGGACGAATCCGGCGCCGTTCGGCCACGATCGTCACCGACGCCGGCGCCAGCATCTCAAGTTCGCGCACCACGCCATTACCGCCGCGGTGCGCGCCAGCGCCGCCGGAACCCGGGCGCATGGCATACCGCCGGGCGCGCATCGGGTAGGCAAGCTCGAGCGCCTCGATGGGCGTATTCAAGGTATTGGTCATGGCGACGTGGAGGCCGCTTGTCCCGGGCCGCGCCGGCCCGCCGCCCACGCCACCGGCGATAGTCTCGTAGTAGGTGTAGGCCCGCCCGGTCCGCGGATCGGTTCCGCCAATGACCAAATTGTTCATCGTGCCCTGGCTGGCGGCCGGGATCTCGCCCGGCAGCGCTTGCGCCAAGGCTCCCCAGAGCACGTCGACGACGCGTTGGGATGTCTCGACATTGCCCGCCGCTACGGCATGCGGCGGATCTGGATTGAGCACCGTTCCGGGCGGCACCCGCACGTCCAGCACGGCCCACGCCCCGTCATTCGCCGGCACGTCGGCGCCGGCCAGGCACCGCACGACGTACAGCGCCGCCGAGTGCGTCACGGCGGACGGTGCGTTGAGCGATCCCGGAACCGCTGCCCCGGTTCCCGCAAAGTCGACGATGAAGCGTCCTGTGCGCACGGTGATGGTGACCCGAATGGGTGTCGAGGGGCCTCCGGTGCCGTCGTCATCGAGGAAGTCCTCAAACGAGTATTCGCCGTCCGGCACGCGGCGCAGCCGCGCCACAACAAGCTGCTCGGTGTATGCCAAGAGCTCTTGCGCCATGCGGCTGAGCGCGCGCGGCCCATAGCGCCGCGCGAACGCCTGCAGCCGCGTCTCGCCAACGTGGTGCGACGCAAGCTGCGCCGCCAGATCTCCACGCCGTTCATCGGGCGTGCGCACGTTGCGGCAGATGAGCTCGATGAGCTGGTCGTCGACGGTACCCGCGTCGACAAGCTTGAGCGGTGGAATGACGATGCCCTCATGGAAGAGCTCCGTTGACATGGGCATCGAGCCGGGGGTCATCCCGCCGACGTCGGCATGGTGGGCACGCGTGGCGACCCAGCCCCACATCTCCGGCGGCTCGCCAACGAATACCGGCGACACGGTGGTGATGTCCGGGAGATGGGTGCCCCCGAGATAGGGATCGTTGACGATGATGACGTCGCCTGGGGCGGGCGGGCGCTGGTCATAGAACTCGACGGCCGCCTGCACCGCCATGGGCATGGCGCCCAAGTGGACGGGCACATGGGCTGCCTGCGCAACCATGCGGCCGTTGTGGTCGAACACGGCGCAGGAATGGTCGCGCCGCTCCTTGATGTTGGGGGAATGAGCGCTGCGCTGCACCGTCACGCCCATCTCTTCGGCTACCGACGCAAAGAGATGGCGAAAGACTTCGAGCTCAAATGCCACTGCGGCCATGATCCCCGGAGCATATCGAAGACAGCCCCGGTGCTGCAGGATCTGGCCAGGCCGTCCCGGAGGGCGCGGGTATAATTGGATTTAGCGTAGTTCTCCAACGGCGAGATCAAGTGTCAAAAGACTGGCGCGAAGAAGTTCGGGATATCCTTGATGAGCACGACCCCGACTCGTCCACAGGCGGCGGAGAGTCGCCTGGGTCGGGGCCCAAGCGAGACCAGCCGCGCGGCCCGTGGCTTGAGGCCTTTGGCGGTTGGATTCGCCGCCGCTTCGCCACCACCAACGAGATGCTGGTGTCGGCCGCCAGCTTGGTCGTTCTGGGGCTCTTGCTGTATGCAACGCCGCTACGGCCGGTGGCTGCCGTGTTTGCGCTGTCCGGTGGCATTACGTTTCTCCTCGCCATAGGCCGCGGCATCGTCGAGCGCCGCTCAGGGGCCGGCCCGGTCAATCGATCCAGTCCGCAGATGTGGCGCGGCCAGGTGATTGATCTGAATGACCATCGTCCGTCGCCGACACTTGGAGACCGGATTCGCTCTTGGTGGCACGGCCGTCGCTAGCTGGCGGTCAGCACCCATAGGTCTGCTCGGCGGGCGGCGGTCGCGGGTAGGATTGGCTGGCGCCGCCTTTGGATAACTGCCCGTGAGAATTGCCGACATTCGCCCCGGCCAAAACGTGACCGGGACATTTGTGATTGCCGCGCCGGACGTGCGTACGAGCCGGACCGGCGACCCCTACCTGCGGCTGACGCTGCGGGATGAGAACCGCGATTCCATCGACGCGCTCTATTTCTCCGTGCCGCCGGATCTTGCATCAGCCATAGAGTCGGGCCAGACATACACCGTTGAGGGGCGGGCTGAAGAGTTTCGGGGGCGGGTGAACGTCAAGCTCTCGATGATGGAGCGTTCCCAAGTGCAGTGGGACGCGACGGCGCTGTTGCCGCACGGTGAGCAGGAGCCCGCGGCGCTACGCGCCGCCATCACCGCCGCCGCCGATTCACTTGAAAGCTCCGCGGTGCGGTCCGTGGTCAAGGCCGTGCTGGCGCAGCCGGTTGTTGCGGAACGGCTCATAACTTGGCCGGCCGCCAAGGGGCGCCATCATGCCTGGGTCGGCGGCTTGGCCGAGCATACGGTCGAGATGCTGCAACTGGCCGAACGGGTCACCGAGACGTTCTCCGAGCTCGACCGCGACCTGGTGGTGGCCGGGGTGATCTTGCACGACCTCGGCAAAGTGATTGAACTCGACGTCACCAGCGAGTTCTCCTACACCGCGGCCGGCAACCTCGAGGGGCATATGGTGCACGGGGTGCGGCTGCTCGATGCCGCCATCGCCGAGGTCGCATGCGACGCGGAAACCGCCACGGTGCTGCGGCATCTTGTACTCAGCCATCAGGGCACGCTTGAATTCGCGGCTGTTGTCGAACCGATGATTCCCGAGGCCATCGCGCTGCACTTCATCGACCAACTCTCGTCGCAGGTGCGACCGGCGCTCGAGGACGTCAGGGCGGCCAAGGCGCGGGGTGTCAACGGTGCGACCGTACGCGGGGGCACGAGTCTGCGTCAGCTCTACGTCCGCGCGGCGGACGACGGCCGGGCGGAAAACGCGCTCTAGGACCGGGGCGTCTGGGACTGGGACGGCAGCGCCCGCAAGCGATCGTCGATCTGTGCGACTGCCGTCCGCGCGGCGGCGGCCTTTTGCCGCTCGTTGTCGACCACCGCGCTGGGCGCGCGTTCGCGGAAAGCCGCGTTGGCCAAGAGCGCTTCAGCCCGTTCGAGATCGGCCAGCCGTGCCGCGCGCTCGCGCGCCAGACGCTCGTGCTCGACCGCCAGGTCGATCATCCCCGCGACAGGCAGGCACACTTCGACTTCGGCCGCGCGCACCGTGACCGCCGGGTCGTCAAATTGCGTCCCCTGGGGATGGAAGGACAATGGCTGCACCCGGGCGAGCCGTTCCACGAAAGCTCGCTCGCGCTCGATGAAGGCAGCCTCGCCATTGAGGACGATTCGCGCCTCGATCATGCGCCCCGGCTCAACGTTCGACTCATGCCGCGCGTTGCGAATCCCCTGCACGATCGCGATGAGGTCGCGAACCTGCCGCACCGCCTCATCGTTGCCAGGCGGCGGGGGCTCGCCGATGGGCGTGACGATGAGCCATTCGGGCGCGTCGGGCGCACCGCCGGCGCCGCGGAAGTGGTGCCAGATCTCCTCGGTCAAGGACGGCATGAACGGGTGCAGCAATCGCAAGCTGCCGTCGAGCACCTGCGTCAATGTCGCCGCTGCCCGACGCGCGTCGTCGGGCGTGTCCGCATAGAGGCGAATCTTGGCGGCCTCGACGTACCAATCGAAGAACTCGGACCAGAGAAAGTCGTGCAGGCGGCGGCCGGCTTCGCCGAACTGATAGCTCTCCACGAGGCGCACGACGTCGGCGTGCAGCGCACCCAGCCGTGCCGTGATCCATTCGTCGACGATGGTTGGGGCAGCCATGTCGGCGGTCGCCTCCGTGCGTTGCATCGCGCCGATCACGAACTTCGCGCCGTTCCACACTTTGTTAGCGAAGTGGGCCGAGGCCTCGATGCGCTTGAGGTTGATCCGGAGATCGGCACCTTCCGAGGTGGACGTCACCATCATGAAGCGGAAGGCGTCGGCGCCGTACGGCTCGATGACCTCGGCCGGATCGTCGCCGGGCTGATAGTTCGATTTCTCGATCTTCGACCCGTCCGCGTGCCGCACCATGCCGTTGAAATAGACGGTGTGGAACGGCAGCCGGTCGGTGAGCTCGAGCCCCAGCATGACCATGCGCGCGACCCAGAAGAAGATGATGTCGATGCCGGTTTCCAGGACATCGGTCGGATAGAACCGCTCGAAGTCGGGGGTCTCGTCCGGCCAGCCGAGGGTCGAGAACGGCCAAAGCCCCGAGCTGAACCAGGTGTCGAGGACATCCGGATCCTGGGCCAGATCATGACTGCCGCACTCCGAGCAGCGCACCGGATCGGTGCGGGTGACCAGCGTCTCGCCGCAGGCGCCGCAGTACCACACCGGAATGCGGTGCCCTAGCCAAAGCTGGCGGGAGATGCACCAGGGCTGGATCATCTCCATCCAGCGCAGGAATTCGTCCGCGGCCCGCCGCGGATGGAACGTGAGCGTGCCGTCGCGCGCCGCCTGCGCCGCACGGTCGGCCAGCGGCCGGGCGTTGACGAACCACTGTAGGGAGACGCGCGGCTCAACCACCGAGCCGTCACGCTGGCAGTGGCCAAGGGCATGCGTGTGCGGCTCTACCCGGTCAAGCAATCCCTCGATCTCGAGATACGCCACGTAGGCGCCGCGCGCCTCAAAGCGATCCAATCCGGCCCATTGCCCTGCCTCATCGTTGAGTGAACCATCGTCGTTGAGGATGCTGATAACTGGGAGCTGGTGTCGCTGTCCCATGCGCCAGTCGTTGGGGTCGTGGCCGGGCGTGATCTTCACGGCGCCGGTGCCAAATTCACGGTCCACCTCCGGATCGGCGATGACGGGAATCTCCCGCCCCAATCCCGGCACCATGGCCACTCGGCCAACCACGTCGCGATAGCGCTCATCGTCGGGATGCACGGCGACGGCGGTATCGCCGAGCATTGTCTCGGGACGCGTCGTGGCAACGATCAGGTGACCGCCGTCCTTCAACGGATAGCGGATGTGCCAGAGCTGCCCGTTGACGGTCTCATGCTCGACCTCGAGGTCGCTGATGGCTGAGCGGTCCTCGGGGCACCAGTTCACCAGGTATTCCCCGCGATAGATCAAGCCCTTTTCGTACAGGCGAACGAAGGCCTCCCGCACGGCGTGCGAGAGCTGGTCGTCCATCGTGAAACGCTCACGCGTCCAGTCTGCGGACGCGCCGAGACGGCGGAGTTGCTGGGTGATACGCGAGCCGTAGGTGTCGCGCCACTGCCAAAAGCGGCGCTCGAAGCCTTCCCGGCCGATCTCGTGCCGCGATGTGCCCTCGCGCCGCAGGTCGCGCTCGATCACCGCCTGGGTCGCGATCGCCGCGTGATCCGTTCCCGGGACCCAGAGCGCGGCTCGTCCTCGCATCCGGTACCAACGGATCATCAGGTCTTGGTAGGCCACGAACATCACGTGCCCGTTGTGCAGGGCGCCGGTGATATTCGGTGGAGGAATCGCGATCACAAACGGCTCGCGACTCGGGTCGTCGGACGGCGCGAAGTGCCCGGATTCCTCCCACCGGCCGTACCAATGGGTTTCCACACGCGCGGCGTCATAGGGCCCTTGCATGCCGTCAATTGCGGGAGGTTGGCCGGGATCGCGGTCCACGAGAATCGCCTGCGAACGAACCAGAGTTCGCAGCATTGTAGGTGTGCCGATCCCAGCGCCTGCATCCAACAAGCCCTGGAGGCAAGGTGTGAACCGGCACAAGTCGTCGGATACGCGTCTTCCGGCGGGGTGAGTCTTGACCGGGCGATGCGAGACGCCAATAATTGCGGCGACGCAGGGTTCGCCCGGGAGGCCGCAGCGGCGGACGCGTCGCGTCACAGTTAGCGCGAGGCGCGCTTGACGTCCGACGACAACACCACGCTGGGCCTGGCTCGCCAGATTTATGAGCTGGGCGGCATCGAATTCGGCAGCTTCACCCTCGGCCGGTCGACGGTCGATTCCCCGGTTTATGTAAACCCGAAGCGCCTCATTGCCGTTCCTGCCGCCCTGCGCACCGCCGCTGACCTCGTGCGGCAAACGGCAGAGCTCGCGGTGGCGCGACGCCATCATCCCGCCGAGCCATTCGAGCTTGTGGCCGGCGTACCGATGGGCGGATTGCATCTGGCAACCGCCTACTCGCTGGCGACTGACGTCCCGCTCATCTATCTGTCACCCCAGCCGTTGTCCGGTGGGCTCTTGCTCGAGGGCCGGTTCTTGCCCGGTCAGCATGTGCTGCTGGTCGATGACCTCATCACCACCGGCGGCTCGGTGATCGAAACGGCGGCGGCGATGCGGGCGCAGGGACTCATCGTCCGTGACGTCATTGTGCTTATTGATCGCGATCAGGGTGCCGGCCGCCGCCTGCAGCACCACGGCTTGCACCTCCTGCCAATCCTGTCGTTGCGCACCATGCTCAACTACTACATGAGCGAGCAGTTGTTGCGGGAGGTGGACTACCGCCGCAGCCTCGACTACATCGCCCAACATCAGGTGGTGTAGCCAAGCGATGCCATCAAGGAAACGAGGCCGCCAGGCACGCCGCGCCCTGAGCGGGTGGCGGCAAGATGAGCTGCTCGACGCCGGCAACGCGAATACCGCGGATGTCGTGGTGCCGGCGCCGATCTATCACGCTCGGCTGCGGGATCGGCCGCAGCGACGCCAGGTGCGCCGCGTCCAGGCGCTTCGTTTCCGGCGTGCGGCCGAGCTGTTTCTCGCCGTGTTGGCGCTGATTGCCGGTGTGCTGGTTCTGACGCGACTCTTTTCGGCGCTGGAAGCACCGCTGCCCGACATGGGCCGGGTGGTGAATCTGCTCGACCGTGGCAATGATCGTGCCGAGGCCAACGCACCGACACTGGCCGGCAACGCCGCCTTTGTCGAAGATCCGTTTATTCAGCCCGTCGAGTCCCCACCAATCACCGCGGCATCCGCGATGATCGTCGACCTCGGCCAGCGCACCATTCTGTTTGGTCGCGACATCCACGAGCCGCATGCGCCGGCCAGCCTTGCCAAACTGGCGACTGCTGTCGTTGCCTTGGAGCGAGCGCGGGCCGACACTCGGATTCAGGTTCCGCCTGCGGCTGCCGAGCAGCCGCCGAACATCATCGGCCTCGTCCCGGGCGAGGTGCTCACGCTGCAGGATCTGTTGTTTGCCATGTTGCTGCCATCAGCGAACGACGCGGCGGTGGCCATTGCGGACGGAATCGGCGGTGAGGCCTACACCGTGGCGCAGATGAACGATCTTGCGCGGCGGCTGGGTCTCAGCCACACCAGGTTTTCCAACGCGGTCGGCTTTGACGCGCCCGACCACGAGAGCACCGCCTTCGAGTTGGCTGTGCTCGCCGCCGATGCCATCGAGCGCTTTCCGCTCATCGCCCGCGTCGTCGCCACGCGGGCCTATGTGATTCCGGCCGGCCCCGCCAACAGCACCTACACCGCCACGAGCCTCAACGGCTTGCTCTGGACGTACGACGGTGCGCTCGGGGTCAAGACCGGGCGCACCGAAGACGCCGGCGCGAACATCATCGCGGCTGCTGAACGTGACGGCCGGCGCCTGATGGTGGTGGTCCTGGGAAGCAGCCAACGCGAGCGGGACGCCGCGGTACTCTTGGACTTCGGGTTCCAGCTCCTCAACGCGCAGGGTTAGGATGGGGCGCACGCGATGACATCGATGGCCATTTCGTATCCCCAGGCACGGGGAGAAGGTAAAGTGGCGTACGGTGTGTCGAACGTGGTCGGAAATGTGTTGCCGGAGATGCGTCGAACGATGGCTCCGGCGGCTGTGGACGGAACGCCGACAATGAGGATTAGGCCGCCATGGGCAGCGCTCTCGCTGCCGCAGCGAGGGAGAAGCTAGCCGTGTTCACGTCACTTGGTCCACTTGAGTTGCTCATCATCTTGCTCATTGTGATCGCCCTGTTCGGCGCCGGCCGTATCGCCGGTGTGGGGCAAGCGCTCGGCAAGAGCGTGCGGGAGTTCCGCAGCGAGGCGCGGGCAGGCCTTGGCGACGAGGAAGAGGGCGAAGGCGAGGACATGGCTGAGGAATCGGCCGAGGCCCCCGCGAGCACCATGGCCAGCACCGACGCGGCGACCGAGACGCCGGCTGAGAAAAAGCCGGAGGCTTAGGCCACCGCCGGATCCCGCTCCGCAGTCGATATCGACCTACGGCTGCGGTTCATGAGCGCGTGACCAGCGCGCTGCTGGCCCGGCCCACAGGCTGGCGCCCAGCAATGGAGCTTAGCCGCCGGCCGCGAGTCGGGGCGGCTGCTATCGCCTCCGCTGGCGTCCTGCTCGTATTCGCACTCTTCTCAGCGTCGCGGGTTGAGGCCCAAGACCACGAGTTGGCGTTGCCCGAGGTTATTCGGGTTCTGCTCAGCGACATCGGCGACAACGTGGCGCTCGAGCCTCGAGGCGCGGCGGAGGCAGTTGTCGACGGGCGTCCGCTGGACGTAGCCCCGGGGCAACGAATCGTTATCGGTCGTTCGGCGCGATATCTCGCGTTTGCCGCGAATGCGTCGGCACCGTGGGCCCTCGGACTGGGCGTGGAAGGGCCTGTCCAAGCAGCCGAGCCCAGCTTGGTCCACGTGGGTCCCTACGTGGAGGTTGCGGCGCTCGAACGCCACCGCCGGCTGCTGCGCACCGAGGTTGGCATTGCGCCCCGAGTGCTGCCGCCCCGCCCGACGTTGGCGGTTGGCGAGTGGGGGACCTATGAGCTTCCCGCGAGGCTTGACCTGCGACCGCACGAGCCTCGTGCCGCCACTTGGCTCAATGGCAAGCCCTACCGCGGTGGACTCGACATACGTCACGACGACTCGGGCTTCGTCGTCGTAAACCACGTCGAGTTCGCCGACTATCTGGCGTCGGTCGTGGGTGCGGAGATGCCCCGCAGTTGGGAGATGGAGGCGCTTAAGGCGCAAGCAGTGGCGGCGCGAACCTACGCCATCCAACACCTACAACCGGACGCCAGCTACGACATCTGCGATAACCAAGACTGCCAGGCCTATAGCGGGATCCGCAGCGAGTCCGACCGGACGCAGGCGGCCGTCGCTGAGACGGTGGGCATCGTGGCCCTGTTCAACGGCGCGCCAATTGAGGCGCTGTACTCGGCGAACGCCGGCGACGTGACTGAGAGCTCGGAGCACGTGTGGGGGACGTCCGTCCCCTATCTCCGCAGCGTACCGTCGCCCGGGGACGCCGCCGCGATGAGCGAGTCATGGGGCGCCGAGGGATATCGCTGGACGCGGATGATTCCGCTTCCCGAGCTTGCCGACTATCGAGCGGTCCGCAACGGGGGCGTGGGTGCGGTGATCGATCTGCGAGTTCTCGAGCGTACTCCCGCGGGACGTCCGCTCCGGGTCTTGGTGGTCGGTACGGCGGGAGAGCTCGAGCTCTTTGGTGATCAGGTCCGCACGGCGCTGGGATTGCCGAGTTCCTTCGTCGAGTTGGAGCTTGCCCCGGTTTCGTCGCTCGAGTTGATAGGCGCGGCGCCGCGGCGCTTCGGCGCGCTGCTCCAGGAGGGGCACCGTATCGCCGACGTGCGCCGCAGCATTGCGTTTGCGACGGCGCCGCCGGACATCGAGCTGGTGAACGGGGCAGTGCACGTGGCCGTATTCGAGCGACCGGCTTCGCTGATCCTCTCCGGCCGCGGATTCGGCCACGGACTGGGTATGAGCCAGTGGGGCGCCCAGGGGATGGCGCTGGCCGGACATACCTACGACGAGATCCTTACCCACTACTACACGGGGATCGAGCTTCGCGCGCTGTCGTGAGTCCAGACGTTGACGCCGAGGCGCACCGGCACCTAAACTCGTCCCCGCAGCCAAACAGTCGTTTCTGACGCGTGTGTGACGTATGTCACCGGCGCACCCTGGTCGACGACCGACGGAGTGACGCTTCGACCGATGTTTGCAGCAGACCATTTGAGCGCCTTCCAGCCTCCGGCGAACGTGCCGGCTACGGCATAACCGATGGAGAACGGCGCACCCGACCCGGGCATGCAGCTCCCGGAACGAGTCGAAAAAAGTGATCTGCTGCTGTCGGTTCGAAATCTGCGCACGCATTTTCGAGTTCGCGAGGGTGTGGTGCGTGCCGTCGATGGCGTGAGCTATGCCATCGAACGCGGGAAGACGCTCGGGCTCGTCGGCGAGTCCGGCTGCGGCAAGAGCGTCAGCGCGCTCAGCGTGATGCGCCTGATCCGCGCGCCGGGCGACATCGTCGGAGGTGAGGTCTGGTGGCAGGACCGCGATCTCCGCTCGCTCAGCGATCGCGAGATGCGCGGTGTGCGCGGCGACGAGATCTCCATGATCTTTCAGGAGCCGATGACGGCGCTGAACCCGGTCTTCAACACGGGCAATCAGATTGGCGAGGTCTTGCACGAGCATCGCGACTTTAGCCGTCGGCAGCGCTACGAACGGACGCTTGAAGTGCTACGCCTCGTGGGCATCCCGCAGCCCGAGCAGCGGGTGAAGGCTTATCCGCACGAGCTGTCCGGCGGTATGCGACAGCGAGTGATGATTGCCATGGCGCTGGCGTGCGAGCCCCAGCTGCTTCTGGCGGACGAGCCTACGACTGCTCTCGACGTGACGATCCAAGCGCAGATTCTCGAGTTGATTCGGGAACTCAGGGACCAAACGGGAATGGCGCTTCTGCTGATCACCCACGATCTCGGCGTGATTGCGGAAATGGCTGATGATGTGGCAGTGATGTACACCGGCGAAGTCGTCGAGTATGCCGGCGTCGAGTCTCTCTTCGCCTCGCCGAAGCACCCCTATACCCGGGGCTTGATGACGAGCATTCCGAGCCTGATTACGGATCGCGACGAGCGGCTCTCGACGATCACGGGCTCGGTTCCGCACATGATGCGGTTGCCGCGTGGATGTCTGTTTCAATCCCGCTGCCCGGAGGCCATGAACGTTTGCCGCGACAACCGTCCGCAGTTGCAGCGGCTGGATGATGGACGGACCGTGCGCTGTCATCTGTATCCCCAGCGTCCCTCCGGGCGTGATGGCGAGCCGCTGCCGCAGGCTTGGGCGACTGCGGGATCGGCAATCTGATGGCTTCCGATAGCTCCATGTCGGGCAACGGCGCTGCTGACGACACGCTGGTTTCCGTTCAGAAGCTGACCAAGCACTTTCCGGTGCGCGGTGGCATCCTGCTGCGCACCATCGCCCACGTGCACGCCGCCGACGAGATTTCCTTTGACATCCAGCGCGGTGAGACATTCGGCTTGGTGGGCGAGAGCGGGTGCGGCAAGACCACGGTCGGCCGCACGATCCTGCGCATCTATCCGCCAACCGGCGGCAATGTTTATTTCGGCGGCGAGGATGTGTCGACGCTCGACCGTAAGGTGCTCGCCCGCAACATGCAGATCATCTTTCAGGACCCGTATGGATCACTGGACCCGCGGATCACCGTCGGCGGCATCATCGGCGAGGGGCTCGAGGTCCACAAGATTGGCGCAGCCGACGAACGAAGCGATCGCGTTCGCGAGATCATGGACATCGTCGGCATCAGCAGCCACTACGCGCAGCGGTATCCGCACGAGTTCTCGGGCGGACAGCGCCAGCGTATCGGAATCGCTCGATCGCTCGTGCTGCGTCCGCAGTTTCTCGTATGCGACGAGCCGGTGTCGGCCCTCGACGTATCCATTCAATCCCAGATCCTGAATTTGCTGCGCGATCTTCAGGGCGAATTTGGTCTCACCTACTTGTTCATTGCCCACAACTTGGCTGTCGTGCGCTACGTCTGCGATCGGGTTGCCGTGATGTATCTGGGCAAGATCGTGGAACAGTCTGAGACGTCCGAGCTGTTCAAAAACACCATTCATCCGTACACGCGCGCGCTCATGGACGCGATTCCGGTGCCGGACCCTTCGCAGCAACGGGAACGGCTGATTATTTCCGGCGAGCTGCCGAGTGCGACAAACCCGCCCACGGGATGCCGCTTCAACACACGCTGCACTGTCGCCAAGGACGTGTGCTTCGAAGAGGAGCCTCCCCTGCGCGACTACGGGAACGGGCACATGGTGGCGTGCCATGTGGCGGACGAGATGGACAAGCGAGGCACGGCGCTGCCGCAACTGAGCAGCCAGATGCACGACGCTATCACCGACGCCGCGCGGAGTTCAACGACGGCCTAGCGCCGAATGCCCGGGCCGTCGCGCGTGGTTAGGGCGCTATGACGACGCGGCCGCCCTGCATGACGAATTCGACGCGTTGCAGGGCATCGAGATCGCGCAAGGGGTTCTCGCGCACGGCAACCAGGTCGGCTGCGGCACCAGGTTGCAGGCTGCCGACATGCGGATGGAGGCCAAGCGCCTGCGCGGCTACCCGCGTGCCCGACAGCAGCGCGTCGACGGGTTCCATGGTTTCGGCCATGAGCCTGAATTCAACCGCGTTTTCGTGGCCGTGCGGCATGTCGGCGCCGCCGGTCGTGTCGGTGCCGAGCGCCAGCCGCGCGCCGGCGGCATAGGCGCGGCGCAGCGAGCGCACCTGCGCGGCGTAGGTCCGTCGCTCGTTGTCACTGGCGCCGAAGGCTCGTGCCCGCAGCGTCGGCACCAGGTAGACGCCGCGCTCGATGATCAAGCCGAGCGTGTCATCGTCGATGTTGTAGCCATGCTCGACGGTGTCGACGCCGCCGAGCACCGCGCGGCGCACGCCCTCATTGCCCATGGCGTGTGCCGCCACGCGCAAGCCCCAGGCGTGGGCTTCCTCAACAACGGCTTGCACTTCGGCCACGCTGTACGTCGGGATTTCTCCCCAGGCCGCATCGCCCAGCCCGGTCGACGTCCCGATCTTGATCACGCTCGATCCTTCGCGAATGGAGCGATGGACGGCCTGCCGGCAGGCGTCGACGCCATCGGCGGGCCGCACCCAACGCCACGACGGTTCCATGCCAAACCAGGGGCCGCCGGTCCGGGCAATGGCGTAGCCGGCGGCGATCATCCGCGGTCCCGGCACGGCGCCATCGTCGATGGCGCGCTTGAGGGCGACGGACGTTTGCGAGCCCAGGTCCCGCAGCGTCGTGAATCCGGCGTCGAGCAGCGCCTTGGCCTGCGCCGCCGACCGGATGGCTCGGTATTCGATGGGGCCGGGATGCACGTGCGCCGGATTCTGGCCCATCAAGTGCACATGCGCGTCGATCAGGCCCGGCAGCAGAGTGCAGGGACGCAGATCGATGACGGCGTCATCGGGGCCAATCTCGATGTCCGTCGCCGGCCCGGCGGCGGCTATTCGATCCCCAGCGACAATGACCACGGCGTCGTCGGTGAGCGTCCGGCTCGCGCCGTTGAAGAGCTTTCCGCCGCGAACGGCCGTTCGTCGGTTTGGATGCTGGCCGTGGGACTCACGGGCGTGTGCGTGCATCGGTTGCTCCCGAAGGTCCATCCCGGACCGCATTGTGCCTGCGGGCCGCGACCGTGCATTCAAGCCGCGGCTAGGGACACCCTATTCCGACCTGGTGCTATGGTCGCGCCAGCGTCCCTGGACCGATCTGGATGTGGAGAGGTGCACGCATGAACGACCAGCTCACCATGTTCGTGGGCACGTATACCGATCTGGGCGCCGAAGGTATCTACACCTGCCGCCTGGAGACCGCGACCGGCGCCATCGAATGCCTTGACGTCAAACCAGGCATCGAAAACCCGACATTTCTAGCCATCGACCCGAGCGCCGAGCATCTGTACGCCGTGTCCGAGCACCAGTTTGGCGACGGCCTGATCACGGCCTACCTGATCGGTCCGCACGGTTCCCTGGAATTGCTGAACTCGCAGCCCACCGGCGGCGCTGGGCCCTGTCACCTGCAGGTTGACCGCACCGATTCCTACGTCGTAGTGGCGAACTATTTCGGCGGTAGCGTTTGCATCCTGCCGATCCAGCCGGATGGATCGCTGGGGGAGCGGACCGACTTCATCCAGCATGAGGGCGCGTCGATTCACCCCGAGCGACAGCGCCAAGCGCATGCGCACTGCGTCGCCATCGACCGCTCGAACACTCTGGTGCACGTATGCGATTTGGGCATGGATGCGATCGTGGTCTACCGCATTGACCACGAGACCGGGCGGTTGGTTGCGCTTCCGGATCTCACAGTGCGCGCGGAGCCCGGCGATGGGCCGCGGCACTTCGACGTTCATCCGTCGCACGCCCATGCCTATGCCGTCAACGAATTGGGGTCGGCGGTTGCCGTCTATGACTACGACGCGCCGTCGGGGGCACTGACCGTCAAGCAGCGAATCTCGACGCTTCCCTCGGAATGGAACGGCGAGACTACCTGCGCCGACATTCACGTCTCGCCCGACGGGCGGTTCGTGTACGCCTCGAACCGTGGCCACGACTCGATTGCGGTGTTCGCGGTCGAAGCAGGCACGGGGCGGCTCACCTCGCTGGGTCAAACGTCGACGCGCGGCGAGACCCCGCGAAACTTCCTCATCACGCCCGATGGCCGCTTCTTGCTCGCCGCCAACCAGAACTCCGGAAACATCGTCGTGTTCCAGATCGACAAGGCTTCGGGACAACTCGAATTCTCAGACCGGGAGGCTGCCGTGCCTGCGCCGGTCTGCCTCAAGTTGCTCGCGCCGCGTCAATAGCGCCGATTCTCGCCGCTGCTTGAGGCTAGCCGTCACACCGGCAGGGTTCGGCCGGTGAGTGCCCGGCCGGCGGCCGCCAGGATCGGGCCGTCGCCCGCTGCGATGAGCTTGGCGCCGATCTCGTTGATCAACAAATCCGCGCGCTGCTCGGGCGTCAGCGCCGGATCGTCCCAGGCGCAGAGAAACAAGATGCCCGCCCGATCGCAGGCCGCTTTGACGTGCCGCCATGCGGCGTCCATCTCGGGGCTGTAGGGAGCGTCCTTCCACTCGGGATGACCGAAGAACAGCCCCATGTCGCCGGGGCCCCATTCGCCGAAGGCGACACCCGGCACGGCCATGCAGACATCGGCATTCGGCAAACCGAATCGGTCCTCGACCTTGACGCCCAGCGTCAGTTCGCCCGCCGGGTTGAGCGGCCAGGGATCGGCCACGCGCACGTATTCCGCAACGTCAAGCCCCCAGATGTCCGCCGGATACCCCTCGGCGCCATGGCCGCGGGTGCCGACGCCCAGCCCGTCTCCGATTCCAACGGTCTGGTGCGGAAATCGACAAGCCTCGACGAAAGCCTGCACGGCCTCGGGCTCGCGCGCGTGCGCTAGATAGAGTCCGTGGACGCCGGTCGAGAGAATGTGCCGAATCTGCCAGGCGTTCATCCGCACCTCGTCGGCGCTCGTACCCGTGGCGGGCAGCGTGCACATCACCGTCGGTGTGCGATGGCCGCTCCGTGTCGGGCCGGCATCGACCATGCCGCGCATGAAGCGGGACAGAGCGACCGCGTCGAGACCTTGATGCTCGAACTCGATGCGCAGGTAGTCGGCCCAGGTGCCGCTGAGCTCGCGGCCAAGGTCATAGCTGAGGTCGAGCGGGTCGACGCGGGCGTAGTAGACGGGCTGTCCCTGCTCCAGTAGCTCGATGCAACGATTGACGCGTGACACGTAGTCTCCCTGCTGGCGGATATCTGCGGCGAGGCATCGTAGCGTAGGCCGTGCGGTCAACCGCGGCTTCGCGCGAGTTGAGGCGCGCATTGCCCCAGACGCGGTGGGGCGCGGATAATCGCATGGAGCCAAGGCACCTGCAACGAGATGGGATCTTTCATGAGTGACCGCGACCCGGTTTCCGACGCACTGAACGCTCTCGTATACGGCCTCGTGGTGGTCGGCTCGAAGTCCGCCGACGGCGAGCCAAACGGCATGACGGCAAACTGGCTGACCCAGGTGTCGTTTGATCCGCGCGTCGTTGCGGTGGCCGTTCAGGACGGCGCGCACACCCGGCAGAACATCGAAGCGACGAGGGTGTTTTCGATTTCGGTCCTGCCGGAAGGTTCCAAGGACCTTTCGCTCAAGTTCACCGCCAAGTCCACCAGCGGCGAGGGGCGTCTCGAGGGCGAGCCGGTGACCACCTACGACACCGGCACGCCGGTCTTGGATGCGGCCGTGGCCTGGTTCGAGTGCCGCGTCGTGGGCAGCATGCAGCCCGGCGATCACGTCGTGTTCTTCGGCGAAGTTGTCGGCGGGTCCGAACGCGGCGGGGAGCCGCAGACCCTTTCCGCAACGGGGATGAGCTACGGGGGGTAGCCGCGGCTGCGCGCCTGGCCTGAAAGGCGCGGCATGAGCGAGCGGCGACGGCTGCCGTTTGAGGTCGCCCCCGGCTGCTACGCCCTGGACCGCTTTCTCGGCGCGTGGTGCTACCTGCTCACGGGAGCGGCGACTCTGCTGGTCGACACCGGGGTCCCCGGCCGGGCCGGTGCGATATTGCGCGCCGTAGCCGAGATTGGGATCGAGCCGTCGGCCATTGATCGCATTGTGCTCACCCACTTCGACATGGACCACAGCGGCAGCGCGGCCGCGCTCCACCGTCGAACCGGCGCGCCGGTGGTGATTCATGAAGCCGACGTGCCGTATCTGGCGGCGCCCGAGACGACCCCGGGCTTGCGGTCGGTGCTCTACTGGCCGCTCATTACCTGGATCACTCGCTGGCGTCCTCCAGCCGATGTCACGCCGGTGCGCGAAGGCGACATGATTGGGGATTGGCGGGTGCTGCATACCCCGGGCCACACTCCGGGCAGCATGACGCTGCAGCGCGGCGATGTCGTCGCGGTCGGTGACGCGGTGGTACACAGCCGCGGCCGGCTGCACGAAAACGTGCCCTGGCTGGCCACCAACCTGGCGGAGCAGCGAGCGTCCGCCCGGCGCCTGGCGGGGACCGGTGCACGCGTCGTGCTTCCGGGACACTACAGTCCGTGCACCGATCCCACGGCCCTGACGGCTCTTGGCCAGCGCCTCAAGCGCCGCCGATCAGACGATCTTGTTTAGCGAGTACTCGATGATGCCCTCGGCGCCCTTGGCGCGAAGCTCCGGGATCAGCTCTCGCACTTCGTGCTCGGACACGACGATCTCGATGGACAGCCAGTCCGTGCCGAAGAGGTTCGCGACCGTGGGCGCGGTGATGCTGGGCAGCACCTGCACGATCTCCTCGACCTTCGCCCGCGGCACGTTCATCTTGATGCCCACGCGCGACTCGGCGTCCAGCGCTCCCTTGAGCAACATCGCAATCTGATCGATCTTGCGCCGCTTGTCGGGGTTGGCGTAGGCCGTGTGGTTGGCAATCAACTGCGGATTCGAGGTGGTGAGCGTCTCGATGACGCGCAGCCCGTGCGCGCGAATGGTGGTCTCGGTTTCCGTGACTTCTACGATGGCGTCGGCCAGTCCCTCGGCGGCCTTCAGCTCCGTGGCGCCCCACGAAAACTCGACGGAGACATTGATGCCGCGGCTGCTGAAGTACTGCCTTGAGAAATTCACGAGCTCCGTGGCGATCTTGCCCCCCTCCAGGTCCTCGGCGCACTGCGCCGGTGAGTCGTCGGGCACCGCCAGCACCCACCGGGTCGGCTGGAAGCTGGCCTTGGAGTACACCAGGTCCGCAACCACGTGCACGTCCGAACCGTTCTCGAGCGTCCAATCGAGCCCGGTGATGCCGGCGTCGAGGCTGCCGTCCTCGACGTAGCGCGAGATTTCCTGGGCGCGGACGAGCTTGCAGCGCACATGGTCGTCATCGATGTCCGGTACGTAATTCCGCGACGACACCGAGATGCTCCAGCCTGCGCGGCGGAATAACTCGATCGTGGTGTCCTGCAAACTGCCACTGGGAATCCCGAGCTGTACCGGATCCATGCCTGTTGTGCGCTCCCATATCAAGGCGCGCCGCCTGGGCGCGCTGACTGATTGTTGCGCATTCGCCGTCGCCCGCAGGGGACTGTGTGTCGCAGCAGCCCCGGTCCGATCGTGGCCCATGCCACTGGTCCACGATCGTTGACGCATCATCCGTGCCGCTTCAGGCGTCCGCTGCGCAGCGCATATCGCTCGGCGGTGCGGAACACCAGGACGCCGAGCGGCAGCGCGACGGCCGCGATGGCCAACAACGGCGGGAATAGTCCGGCCACGTCGCCCAGGGATGCGCCATCGAGCACCGCCGCTCGCATGCCCTCGAGCACGTACGTGGCCGGCGAAAGGTGCCCCACGGCCTGCAGCCAGCCCGGCAGCACCTCGATCGGATAGAACACGCCCGACACGAGCAGCAGCGCCGCGAGCGTAATCATCACCATTTGCTCGCCGCGCTCCAGGAACAGCAGCGGTAGGGCGGCCGCCATGACCGCGAGGCCAAGGAATCCGATGCTGCCGGCGCAGATCACGGCCAACGCCGTGAGCCAGTTGGCCTGAAGCAGATCGAGGTCGAAGAACAACGATACCACGCCCAGCACAACCAGCGCACGGACAAAGGCGTAGACGATCGCGAACGTGCTGGTGCCCGCCACCATGGTGAGCCGCCGCGCCGGCGCCATGAAGGTGCTTTCGATCGTCCCTTCCCAGCGTTGCCAGGCGATCATGAATCCGACGGAGTCGAATACCTGCTGCAAATAGGCCCACACGATGGTGCCGATCACCAGGAAGAGCACCAGCCGATCAGTGGCGAAGGCTTCGCCCGTGACCTCGCGGCCGCCAGGTGCGATGTACGCCACGGTCAGCGAGTTGACAATGGCGAATGCCAGCCAGACGGCTTCCCAGCCCCAATAGCGCTTGATCGCGCGGACATTCAACTCGATGAAGGCGTAGGAGGCCTGCCATTCGCGGCGTGCGTTAATCATGTGGGTTCCTTTCCGACGCGGGCTGGCTCGCCCCGCCCCGTGCGTCGTTCCGTGGTGTCGCCGAGGGCATGGCCCGTCAGGCGAATGAAGGCGTCGTCCAACGTCTCGCCGGGCCCGGTCAACGCCGCGGGCGTCCCCCGGGCAACGATCCGACCGTCGTCAAGGACGGCCATGCGATCGCAAAGCCGGGCGATCTCATCCATGTCGTGCGACATGAGCAGCACCGTGGCGTCGTGGCTGTCGCGCACTTCTTGGACAAAGGCCTGCACGTCGCGCTTCGAGGCGGGGTCCAGCCCGGTCGTCGGCTCGTCCAAGACCAACAGCACCGGCGAGGTTAGAAAGGCCCGCGCCACCGCCACCTTCTGCTGCATGCCGCGCGACATCTGCTCGATCGGTCGGCTCAGAGTGGCGCCGCTGATGCCCAGCCGCTGCAGAATCTCCCGCACGCGCGGCTCCGCATCGCTCGGCGGCAGGTCGTAGAGCCGCGCCGTGAAGATGAGGTTCTCAAGCGGACTCAGCTTCTTGAAGAACGACGCCTCGACCGACACGCGGTTCAGCAGGCGGCGCACCTGCACGGTCTCGCGCTGCACGTCGTGGCCGAACACCTCCGCGCGTCCGGCGTCGGGGATCAACAGCGTGGCCACGATGCGGGCGAGCGTGGACTTGCCGGAGCCGTTCGAACCGACGACGCCGTAGATCTCACCTCGGGCCACACGCAGAGTCACCCGGCGCAGCGCGGCCACCCGCGTCGTCGGCCGTCGAACCAGGCGCCGCAGCTCTCCCACAAGACCCGACGGGTCAAAGGTCTTTTCCAATTCGACGATTTCAATGGCAGTGGTCATGTTTGGTCCTCAGGGCTGGGCGCGGCGTTTCGCGACAACAAAAAACCGCGGATCGCTTGGTGGGTCTGTGCCCGGCGTCCGCGGTGGCGCGTGTGATGGCTTACGACGTCAGGACGCGGGGCGTATTCCTCCCAGAGCCGGCAGCGTAATGCTGCGGTGGGGGCGGCTATGCATGTCCATCAAGCAATCTCAACATCGTTGCACTGGCCTGCATCGTATGCCTTATCGCGTGGATGTCAACGCCTCGGCGCCCGCGAGCTGGCGGTAGGCGCCGCGGCCGTAGCCGAACGTCGCCACGGCCTCGACGATCAGGCTGGCCGCCCAGGCCCCCGCTCCCACGACCACGCCGGGAACGCCGCCCACGTAGAGCGTCAGCACGACAAAGGCCAGCAACGCGGCGAGCCGCCACACGTTCACGTAGAGAATCGGTCGTGTACGCCGGACCTGCATCAGCGCTGACGCAAAGATCTGTTCCTGCACGAGAATTAGTGGTAAGGGCGCCAGCACACGCAGCCCAAGCAGCGACAGCTCGGCCAGCCGATCGCGGGCGCCGCTCACGTCCTCGATGATCGCTTGGCTCAACGGCGGCACGAACGCTGCCGCCAGCGATGCGACCAGGACAACGCCGGCGACCCCGTTTGTCACGACTGCAATCCGACGCATGCCGTCGCCGCGCGCCAGCAGCGCGAGAATGGCCGGCTGGGCGCCCCAGAGCAGGATCGTCAAGAACTGGAACAGCCCGATGGCGATGGCGAAGGCCGCCAACGAGGTCTCCGGCTCGGCAGTGCGCGCCAGCGCCGCATTGATCACGGGCGTGGTCGCGGACGGCAGAATGGAGGCGAAGATCAGCGGTGCAAAGAAGCGCGTGACGGCACGCAAGCTGGAATCGAGGTGCAACGGCGACTGCGCCGGCAGTTCGCGCCGCAACAGGCCGTGGGTTGCGGCCAGCAGCAGCACCGTCTCGACGGCGGCGGCCAACGTGGTGCCCGCGCCCGCGGCGGCCCCTCCCTGCACGCCGGCCCCCATCAGCACGGCCGATATGGCAACGGCGCCGCCGGCGCCGAGCCCGGTGCCCAGCCAGACCAGCCGCGCCTGACCCAATCGCAGCGCCGCTCCGTGCAGATGGGTGCGTGCCACCATGAACACCGGCAGCGGGCTCAGCGTGACCAATGCGCCCCGCGCCTGGGATAGAAGATCGCCCGTGGCCGCGAACACTCCTTCGAGAATTACCTCGGCCAGCGGTGTGAGCGCCACGACGAAGCTGATCGCGCCGACGACTGCGGCCGTGATGGCGACGAAGCGGCGCAGACTCCGCAGCGCCTGCTGATCGTGCAGAAACACCAGCGTGAGCTGCTGAATGCGGAACTGGGGCAGCGCCACGATGGTGATGATCCCTAGCGCAACCGCGAAGCCGGCAATGGAAGCTTCGGGAGCCAGGGCTCGCGCCAGCAGGGCGTTCATGGCCGGGGCGAGCAGGCTCGCCATACCCAGATTGACGGAGGCCGGCAGCCAGAGTGTCAGCGCGCGCCGGCCGAACGCGGCCCGGCTGTCAGCCGCCCCACCCGCTGTCACGGGCGCCCGGTCAGCGTGCGAACCAGGTTTTGAGCCGCTTGCGAAACTTTGTCGTATAGGCGTGCAGCGAGCTGCCGGCGTGCACCCAGGCGGGCGCCAGCTCCTTGTGCAGATCAGCGGTGCGCAGGTGTTCCAAGAACTCTCCCGGCTCGCTCCAGGCCTTCAGGAGCTGCCAGCTCACGCCCACCTCGCGGGCGAGATGCGAGTCCGAGCCAACCGACGCCACAAGCCCGTAGTCTCGCGCGTAGGTTTCCGCGGTCCGGTTGTCGCGCTCGCGCAAGGTACGTCCGTTGAATACTTCGAGGATGTCGATCTGCTCGCGAATGCTATCGGTAGCCTCGCGGCCCAACGCGGACCGCCGCAAGCTATCGAAGGGATGCGGCACGAGCACGAGTCCGCCCTGATCCTTGATAGCGGCCACGGTGTCGCGCGGTGACATGTCGCGCGGGATTTCTTCCCGCAGGAAGAGGCCAATGATGTCACCGTCGGTGCTCTTGATTTCCTCGGCCAGGATGACGGGCAGGGGCGAGACCTCGGCCATTTCGAAGGCGCCGGTCATCGTGTTGTGGTCCGTCACCGCCAGCGCCTGGATGCCGCGGGCCTGCAACAACTCGACCAAGCGGGCGGGACTCAGTCCGCAATCGGGCGACGCATGCGTGTGCGCGTGCAACTCCACCCGAATACGGCCATCGGATGCCGTCACGGACGTGTGCCTGAACGCCGCGCGCCTATGGTCGAAACCTAGCCGACGTCGGCGGCCTGCTCCTCGCGCAGCAGCTTGTTCCGGCCGGTGCCCATGATGCCTTCGCGCTGGATCTTGCGCTGCAGCATGACGATGCCGTCGATCAGCGCCTCGGGTCGCGGTGGGCACCCGGCGATGTACACGTCCACCGGCACGATGCGATCAACGCCCTGGAGCGTGCTGTAGCTGCGGAACGGACCGCCGCAGGTGGCGCAAGCGCCCATGGCGATGACCCACTTCGGGTCGGGCATCTGGTCGTAGAGCCGCCGCACGACCGGCGCCATCTTGTTGGTGACGGTGCCGGACACGACCATCACGTCCGACTGCCGCGGCGACGAGCGGAAAATGGTGCCGAAGCGGTCAAGGTCGTAATGCGGCGCGGCACTCGCCATCATCTCGATCGCGCAGCAGGCTAGCCCGAAACCCAAGCCCCACAGTGAATTGGCCTGCGCCATGGAGAACAACTTGTCCACCGTGGTCGTCATGGCATCGAGTAGTCCGACGCGGTCCGACAGTTGGCGCAGCGGGATCGTGTCGTCGCCATAGACCATAGGCGCTTTGCCCCACGGCTGAACGCCGAGGGGAACCTGATCCAGCCCAAAGTCGTGGCGGCGCTCGCCGGCCGAGCTGTCGCCGTCGCTGGTTGCCATGGTGGTCGGACCTCCGTCCGCTTGCGTCGTCACTGCAAACCTCGACAATTGTAGGCGGTTGCGCCAATGTCTTCACAGGTGCTGTCGCGCGTAGTCGCCACGTTGACCCCGGAGGTCCCTCCCATCAGCGCTCCGAGCACCGTCCGTTGTCGATTCTTGCCTGAAGACCGCGAGATTGCAGCGGAGGTCGGCACCACGATCCTCGACGCCGCCCACGCGAACGACGTGCCCGTGGAAACGGTGTGCGCCGGCAAAGGAACCTGCGGCACCTGTCGCGTGCTCGTCCGCGACGCCGCAGTGCCGGAGGCCACGCCGCATGACAAGCGCCGGCTGGCCATCGCCCAGCTCGCCGGCGGCTGGCGCTTGGCTTGCCAGCATCCAGTGGGCGAGGGCGCCGTCTATTCGCATCCGCTGGGGATTCGGGCGGTGCGCGTGGTGGAAAGCGCCGGCCTGGGGCGTATCAGTCTGGATCCCAACGTCCAGAAGATTTATGTCAAACCAGCACCGCCGAGCCTCCACGATCCACGTGCCGACTGGACTCTGCTGCAAGACGAGCTGGCCGCCGCCGCCGGCGACCTCGATCCGACGCGGGATGCGCTGAGCCGGCTGGGGGCCATCGGCGAGGCGATCAGCGAGGGCGTCACCGTGGTGATCGCGGGCAACCGGGTGATATCGGTCGAGCGAGGGGATACCACCGGTGAGGCCTACGGACTGGCCTTCGATATCGGCACCACGACGGTGGTCGGCGCGCTCATGGACTTGACGACCGGGCAAGAGGTCGCCGTGGCGTCGGACATCAACGGCCAGCACATCTACGGCGGCGACGTGATCAGCCGCATGAGCGCCACGATGCGCGGTCCGGAGTTCGTCGAGCGGCTGCACCGGGCGATCCTGGACACCGTGCGCGGCATCACGACGCGCTGCCTCGAGGCCGCCGACGTGCGTCCGGATCGCGTCTATGAGGCCGCGTTCGTCGGCAACACGGTGATGACGCACTTGCTGCTGGGTATCGATCCGTCGCGCATCTCGTATTCGCCGTTTGCGCCGACCACCGTGGACCCTGTATCGCTCCGGGCGTCCGAGCTCAACTTGCCGGTGCTCCCGTCGGCGTGGGTATGGGTGGCGCCGGCGGTTGCGAGCTATGTCGGCGGCGACATCGTGGGCGTGATGCTCAGCACGAATCTGGGGCGCCGCCGCGGCACGACGCTTGTCATTGACGTCGGCACCAACGGTGAGATCGTGCTGGCGCATCGGCGCCGGCTCTTCGCCACGGCGGCGCCCGCCGGGCCGGCGTTCGAGGGCGCCGAGATCAACCGCGGCATGCGGGCGGCTCCCGGGGCGATCGAGCGCGTACGCATGACCCCGACATCGGTGGAAGTTGAAGTGATCGGCGGGGGGGCGCCGGAGGGCATCTGCGGATCGGGCTTGGTCGACGCGGTGGCCGAGCTGCTGCGGGTCGGCGCGGTGCTGCCCAACGGGCGGCTGCTCTCGCGTGGCGAGATGGAGCGGGCGCTGCCCGGCCTGGCCGACCGCGTGCGTCCAGACGACACCGGCGGCGAATTCGTGCTCACCGGCGATCCGGCGTCGGCGGAGGACAGCATCGCGCTGCATGCCCAGGACATCCGGCGCCTGCAGCTCGCCAAAGGCAGCATCCGCTGCGGCACAAACGTCCTGCTGCGCGAAGCCGGCCTGCAGCCATCCGATGTCGACCGCGTGCTGCTGGCCGGCGCCTTTGGCAGCTACATCGATCCGGCCAGAGCGCTGGCCATTGGCCTGCTGCCGCCCGTGCCCGTCTCGGCAGTCAAGGCCGTGGGCAACGCCGCCGGCCATGGCGCGCGCATGTGCCTGCTCTCCCTGACCTCGCGGGTACGCGCGACGGACTTGCCTGGCAGCGTGCATTATGTCGAGCTGTCGGCCGTCCCCGACTTCCAGGATCAATTCGGCGACGCCCTGGGATTTCCGGCGCCTGTCGAGGAGGCCGGCTAGGCCCAACTTGTGCGCCGCGCTCTGCGGCGCCCAATTCGGCCGCGGTCGCCGCGAAGCCCGATCGCCGCTACGTGGTTGCGGCGATCTCGCGAATTTGCGCGGCCACGACGGTAGCCGCGGCCTCGAGGTAGCGACGGCCCAACTCGGTCGTAGCGTGCGCCGCGTCATCGCTGGCGCCGGTTGGGCGGTCGCCCGGAAAGCCGCCGGTGCGGACGTCGGTTACGTTTCCGATGCCGCCGGACGGCCATCGACCGCTGCGCACCGGGATGCGATCGGTGTGGACCAGGTCGGGGTCCAGGTGGAGCATCAGCGACGTTTCAAATGACCCCGCGTGCCCGGGGATCGAGAATTCCCCGTCGTGGGGAACGGCCTCGAGCGCCTCACGCGCGATGTCCCAGTAGCTGCCGGCGACGACATGCATTTCCCGGAAGGCGAGGACGAAGTCGCGCGCGGTCTGCTGGATCAGAAACTCGTTGCCGCCATGACCGTTCAGGATCAGGACGCGGCGAAAGCCCATCATCCGCAGGCTGTCGAGCAGCTCGTACAGGACCACGCCAAAGGTGCGGCTGGTGAGCGTGAGCACGCCGGGCCACGGCAGGTGGTGGTGCGAGCTGCCGAAGTGGAGCGGCGGGCAGACGACGGCGTTCAATTCCGGACCCACGGCGTCGGCGGCGCGCCGGGCGACAGCCATGCAGCACATCGTGTCGAGCCCCACCGGGTTGTGCGGCCCGTGCTGCTCGATGGCCGCCGTGGGCAGGACCGCCACCGCCGAGGGCGCCAAGGCGCCGATTTCATCGCGTGTCAATCGTTCAAATGCCACGTGGGCCATCAGTGCACCTCTGAGGGCAATGCCGCGTAGCAGATGGTGAGCCACACCGCCGCCGCCCGCAACCGCAGAATTTCGTTGCCTTGCGGCGCGAGGCGCGGAACAATGCGAATCCCGGTCATTGAACGGCCCTTGCGCCGGGGAGGCCGTGAGGGCCGTTCCCCGACCGGTCCCGCGTCTAGGCGCGACCCGCTGCCGGTTCAGAAGCGTCGGCCGCGCTCTCGGTGCCGGCCTCGACCTCGGACGCCATGTGCTGCAGGTCGAACGTGAACTCGCCGTCGGCGGCGTCCACGACGATGGTGCAGCCGGCCTCGCACCTCTGGTCGAGCAGCATGCGCGCAATGTGGCTTTCGACCTCGCGCTGCAGCGTGCGGCGAAGGGGCCGCGCGCCATAGTCCGGGTTCCAGCCGATCTCGAGGATGCGATCCTTGGCGGCCGTCGTCAGCTCGATGGCAATTCCCTGCGCAGCCATGCGCTGGCCCAATTCCGCGGCCATGAGGTCCACGATCTCGCGCAGCTGCGGCTGCGTCAGCGAGTGGAAGATGATGATCTCATCGACCCGGTTGAGAAATTCGGGCCGAAATGCTTTGCGCAAGTCGCTGAGCAGCCGCGAACGCATCGCGCGATGTTCGCTTTCCGGCGACGCCGTCGACTCCGCCGTCCGAAACCCCAGCGCATTTTCCCGGCGGATGTGCTGCACGCCGACGTTGGACGTCATGATGATGATGGTGTGGCTGAAGTCCACCACGCGGCCGTGGCCATCGGTCAGACGCCCGTCGTCGAGCACTTGCAGCAGGATGTTGAAGATCTCCGGATGGGCTTTCTCGATCTCATCGAACAGCACCACTTGATACGGTCGACGCCGGACTTTTTCGGTGAGCTGCGCCGCGTCGTCGTATCCCACGTAGCCGGGCGGCGCCCCGACCAGCCGACTGACCGTGTGCCGTTCGCCGAACTCCGACATGTCGATACGCAGCATGGCCGACTCGTCGTCGAACATGAACGCCGCGAGGGCGCGCGCCAGCTCCGTCTTGCCGACCCCGGTGGGCCCCAGGAAGAAGAACGATCCGATCGGACGGCGCGGGTCGCCAATTCCGGCGCGTGAACGCCGGATCGCATCGGACACCGCCGCGACGGCTTCCCCTTGGTTCACGATGCGCTTGTGGAGTTCGTTCTCCATGTGGAGCAGCCGCGCGGCCTCTTGCTCGAACATGCGCGTCACCGGAATGCCCGTGATGCTCGACACCACGTCGGCGATGTCCTCGCGACTCACGACGTCGTCCAGCTCGCGTTCCGCCAGCCAGCGTTTGCGCCAGTCCTCGAACTTTGCTTTGAGTTGCAGCACGTCCGACTTGACCGTGGCGGCCCGCTCGTAGTCTCGGGCCTGCCAGGCTTGCTCCTCTTGCTCCTGCAAGTCCTCGATGCGCTTCTCGACGTCGCGCAGCTCGGGGGGTGTGTCGAAGATATCCACGCGGACCTTGGCGGCCGCCTCGTCCATCAGGTCGATGGCCTTATCCGGTAGATGGCGTTCCGTCAGGTAGCGGTCGGCCAGGCGGGCCGCGGCATCGATCGCCTCGTTGTCGATCTTGAGATCGTGGTGCTCTTCATATCGGGGGCGCAGTCCTTTGAGCACCGCCACCGTATCCTCGACCGACGGCTCCTCCACGTACACCGGCTGAAACCGTCGCGCCAGCGCCTTGTCGCGCTCGACGTGCGTGCGAAATTCATCAAGCGTGGTGGCGCCAATGGCTTGCAGTTCGCCGCGGGCCAGCGCCGGCTTGAGCATGCTCGAGGCATCGATCGCGCCCTCGGCGGCGCCGGCGCCGACAGCCTGGTGCAGCTCATCGAAGAACAGGATGATCTCGCCCTCCGCCGCGCGGACTTCGTTGATGACGGCCTTGAGCCGCTCCTCGAACTCGCCGCGAAACTTGGATCCAGCCACCATGGCGCCCATGTCAATCGCCAGCACGCGGCGGTTGCGCAGGATTCGTGGCACGTCGTTGTAGGCGACGCGCTGCGCCAATCCCTCGACGATGGCGGTCTTGCCGACCCCGGGCTCGCCGATCAGCACAGGGTTGTTCTTGGTCCGGCGCGCCAGAACCTGGATCACCCGCTTGATCTCCTGATCGCGGCCGATGACCGGGTCGAGCTTGTTTTTGCGGGCGATTTCGGTGAGGTCCGTGCTGTATTTCTCCAGCACCTCGTAGCGGCTTTCCGCCGAGGGGCTCGAGGAGCGCTGCGCCCCGCGAACCTCGCGCAGGGCCCCATAGATGCCTTCCGTATCCACACCCGTCCGGCGCAGCACGTGCCCTGCGGCGGAGTTGCGCGAGCGCGCCACGGCCAGCAGCAGGTGCTCGTTCCCCACGAACTCGTCGCTGAGACGCTCGGCTTCTTCGCGGGCCGCGTTCATAAGCTCAAGGGTCTGGGGGGTCACGAACATCTGGCCTTGGGCCGTGCCGCCGCTGCCGTCCTCCACCGTTACGCGGGGTTTGTCGGACAGTAGCCGCCGTACCTCGCCCCGCACGAGATCCGGCGAGACCCGCATCCGCTGGATGATGCGCACTGCGACGCCGTCCGGCGGCTCGAGCAGCGCCAGCAGAATGTGCTCGGCGTCAAGCTGGTTGTGGGCGTGCTCGAGCATGATGGACTGGGCGCGCTGGACGGTCTCTTGCGCCTTCTCCGTAAATCGGTCGAAGTTCATCATCGTGGTTCGACTCCTTGCCCCCGCCGGCTATCCGAGCACGCGTCGCAGGGCGCTGCGCAGTCGCTCGATTTCCGCCGTATAGCGCTCGCGCAAGCGGTGCTCGCGGCGTTCATGCTCCTGCCGCTGGCTCTCATAGCGGTCGCGCATGTTCAGGATCACCTCCACGCCCGCCAGATTCACCCCCAGCTCGTTGGTCAGGCGCTGGATCAGGCGCACGCGTTCGATGTCGTCTTGGGAATACAGGCGCACGTTGCCCCGAGAGCGTCCGGGCGTAACCAGGCCGATGCGCTCGTAGTGCCGCAGCGTCTGCGGGTGCACGTGGGTCATCTCAGCCACCACGCCGATGAACACCGCCGGACGGGTCCGCATGCCGGCGTCGAAGTCGTCTGGAGCGCGCATTTAGCTTCGCTGGGGCAGCGGCTGCTCGCCGCGCAACTCGGCAAGCTCGCGGAACAGGGCTTGCTCGCGGTCCGAGAGATGCTGGGGTAGCCGTACCTGAATGCGCACCAACATGTCGCCGCGCTCGGCCGTGCGGCCCTTCGACAGCCCCTGCCCGCGCAGCCGCAGCTGAGCCCCGTCGCGCGTTTCCGGCGGCACCTGCATCGTCAGCGCCTGGCCGCTGAGCGTCGGAACCGGCACGTTGGCGCCGAGCATGGCCTCGGTGAGGCCGATGGTGATCGTGGCGTGCAGGTCCGCGTCGTGGCGCTCGAATCGCGGGTCGGGCGTGACCGCCACGCGCAGGAAAAGGTCGCCGCGCGAGCCATCCGGCCGCGTGCCGCCCTGGCCGGCGACGCGCAGCCGCTGCCCGTTGCGCACCCCCTTTGGAATTGTGATGTCGATCCGCTGCGCGCGGATTTGGCCGTCAGGTTGGGCCACGCGCAGACTAAGCGCGCGCTGGCCGCCTTCGGCGACCTCGCGCAGGGTGATGTCGAGGCGATCCTCCACGTCCGCGCTTGGCGGCTGCCGCGGCCGCTGGCCGCCAAACCCCATGCTGCCGAACAGCGACTCGAAGAAGTCGCTGAATCCCGCTCCAGCGAAGCCACCCGGGGAGGTGCCCGGTGCCCCGGCATGGCGGTAGGCCTCCTCGAACGATCCAGTGCGGCGCCAATTCGATCCAAAGCGGTCGTAGCGGCGCCGCTTTTCGGGATCGCTCAGGACCTGGTAGGCCTCGTTGATTTCCTTAAATCGCGCATCGGCCTGGGCGTCGCTGGGGTTGACATCGGGATGAAACCGTCGCGCCAAGCGGCGGAAGGCCCGCTTGAGTTCGGCGTCGCTGGCCTGCCGGCTGACGCCCAAGGTCTTGTAGTAGTCCCGGTACTCCATCGCGACGCTATTCCGAAGGCGCCACCGCGACGCGCACGCGGGCGGCTCGCAGCACCAGATCGCCCCAGAGATACCCGCGGCTGACCTCGTCCACGATGCTGCCCTCCGGGATATCGCCTGCCGCCACGGTCGCCACGGCTTCGTGCAAGTTCGGGTCGAAGACGCCGCCCGAGGTCATGCGGCGGACGCCATGGCCCGCCAGCACGTCGCGCAGCCGCGTGAGCGTGAGGTCCACGCCCTCGACGAGCGCTCCGCCGTCGCCGTGCGGCGCCGCCAGCGCCCGTTCGAGGTCGTCGGCGAGGTTCAGCAAATCCAGAAACAGGCGCCGCTTGGCGTCGCGGACCAACTCGTCCGTGGTCCGCTCGAGCCGCTTGCGGTAGTTGTCGGTATCGGCGCGGACGCGCAGCAACTGCCCGTTGAGCGCCTCGACTTCCGCGCGGAGCGCGGCGACCTCATCCGTTGCCTCGCGGTCGGCGGCTGGCGATTCGTCGCTCATGCCGAATTCGTGCGCTTGGGATTCGGTAGCTGGCATGGGCTATTTCTCGTCGGCTGCCTGGGTCTCGGCATCCGCATCGCTCGTCTCGAATTCGGCGTCCACGACATCTTCGGCGTCCGACGAGGGTCGTGGGCCATCGGCGGCGGCGCCGTCGCCCGCCGCTTGCTGCGCGGCATACAGCTGCTCGCCGAGCTTTTGGGAGGCTGTTTGCAGCACGGCCACGTCGCTGCGGAGCTTGTCCAGGTCCTCGCCCTTCAGCGCCTCGCGCACGTCCTCTATGGCCTGCTCGGCCGCGGCGCAGTCCTCCGCGTTCAGCTTCTCGCCGTTGTCTTTGATCAGCCGCTCGGTTTGATAGGCCAGGCTGTCGGCGTTATTGCGGGTCTCAATCGCGTCGACGGCCTGACGGTCCGCCTCGGCGTTCTCCTCGGCCTCTTTAACGAGGGCATCGACTTGGTCGCTCGAAAGGTTGGTGCTTGCCGTGATCGTGATGCGTTGTTCCTTGCCGGTGGCCAAGTCTTTCGCCGAAACGTTGACGATGCCGTTGGCGTCGAGGTCGAACGTCACCTCGACCTGCGGCACGCCGCGTGGTGCCGAGGGAAGGCCCTCGAGGCGAAAGCGGCCCAGCGTCGTGTTGTCGCGCGCCATGGGCCGCTCACCCTGCAGCACGTGGATGTCCACCGCGGTCTGCCCATCCTCGGCCGTGGAGAAGATCTCCGATTTGCCGGTCGGAATCGTCGTATTGCGCTCGATCAAGGTTGTCATGACGCCGCCGAGGGTCTCGACCCCGAGCGAAAGCGGCGTCACGTCGAGCAGCACGACGTCGTCCACCTCGCCGGCCAAGACGCCGCCTTGGATGGCCGCGCCAACCGCTACGACTTCGTCGGGATTGACGCTTTGGTCGGGCTCCTTGCCGCTGAGGCGGGTGACAAGGTCCACGATGGCCGGCATCCGCGTGGATCCGCCCACTAACACCACTTCGTCGATGACGCTGGCCTCGATGCCGGCGTCGCGCAGGGCCTGCTTGAACGGCGGCACGCAGCGCGCCGTCAGGTCCGCGGTCAGGTCCTCGAATTGGGCGCGGGTCATCGTGTGATCGAGGTGCTTGGGGCCGTGCTGGTCGGCGGTGATGAAGGGCAGGCTGATCTGCGCCTGCGGCACGGTCGAGAGTTCCTGCTTGGCCTTCTCCGCGGCCTCGACCAAGCGCTGCAGCGACTGCGGGTCCTGGCGCAGGTCGATGCCCTGCTCGCGCTGGAATTCGTCCGCCACGTGATCGACCACCCGGCGGTCGTAGTCGTCGCCGCCCAGGTGGGTGTCGCCGCTGGTTGCCTTGACTTCGAACACGCCGTCGCCGGCCTCCAGGATCGACACGTCGAACGTGCCGCCGCCCAGGTCCCACACGAGGATCGTTTCGGCGCCCTTCTTCTCCAGTCCATAGGCCAGGGCCGCCGCGGTTGGCTCGTTGATGATGCGCCGCACGTTGAGACCGGCGACCTCGCCGGCGTTGCGAGTGGACTGCCGTTGGGCGTCGTTGAAGTAGGCCGGAACGGTGATCACCGCGTCGGTGACCGATTCCCCGAGATAACGCTCGGCCTCCGCCTTGAGCTTTTGCAGCACCATCGACGCGATCTCTTCCGGGGTGACCTCGCGGCCGCGCTCCGGGATCTTGATGAGGGCTTCACCGGCCTTGCCCTCGGCCACGTCGAAGGTCACGGCGGATCGCTCGCCGCCGACTTCGTCGTGGCGGCGGCCGATGAAGCGCTTGGCCGAGTAGATGGTGTTCTGCGGGTTCATGACGGCCTGCCGGCGGGCCAGCTGGCCCACCAGGCGCTGGCCGCCCTTGGCGAAGCCCACCACGCTGGGCGTGATGCGCGACCCCTCGCTGTTCGTCACCACCGTCGGCGCGCCGCCCTCCATGACGGCCACGACGGAGTTCGTCGTGCCGAGGTCGATGCCGATGATCTTCGTTGCCATACGCTTTGCCTCCTAGGCCGTCGCGCCAACGGGCGCGGTCCGGCTGCTTGCCGGTGTCATCAATACGGTCGTCAAGACGGCGTCCATGTCGTTCACCCACACAAACCGCATTTGTCGCCTGACCTTTGCGGGAACATCGTCGATATCGGCCCGATTCTCGGCCGGCGCCACCACTGTGCGCAGGCCGGCGCGGTGCGCGGCCAGCACTTTCTCCTTGAGCCCGCCGATGGGGAGGACACGGCCCCTCAGCGTGACCTCGCCGGTCATCGCTACCTGGCGGCGCACGGGCACGCCGGCAACGGCCGACATGATGGCGGTGCTTATGGTGATGCCCGCCGAGGGCCCGTCCTTGGGCACGCTGCCCGCCGGCACGTGCACGTGCACATCCGTCTGCGCGAAGGCGGGACGGTCGACGCCAAACGCGTCACCGCGCGCCCGGACGTACGAGAGCGCCGCCTGTGCCGACTCGCGCATCACGTCGCCGAGCTGGCCGGTAAGGCGCAGCTTGCCGCTGCCCGGCACGGCCGCCGCCTCCACGTCAAGCACTTCGCCACCAAACGAGGTGACGGCCAGGCCGGTCGCGACGCCCACCAGCGGCGAGCGATCATCGTCTTCGGGCAGATGACGCGGCGCTCCCAAGAGCGACCGCACGACACGCGGCGTGACGCGCCGCGCGATGCGCCGCCGTTCCGCCACGCGGCGCGCCAGCTTGCGGCATACCGATCCCAGCTCGCGCTCGAGATTGCGCACGCCGGCCTCGCGCGTGTAGTGCCGGATCGCTTCGCGGATGGCGCGGTCCGAGAATTCGATACCGCGCCCGCCCAAGCCGTGCTGTTTCAGCTGGCGCGGCAGGAGGTGTCCATCGGCGATGCGCACCTTCTCGTCCTCGGTATAGCCGTGTAGCTCGATGACCTCCATCCGGTCGCGCAGAACGGCGGGAATGGGCTCGCCTTCATTGGCCGTGGCGATGAACAGGACACGCGAGAGATCCAGCGGCACTTCGAGATAGTGGTCGGTAAAGCTGTGGTTGTGCTCCGGGTCGAGCACCTCGAGCAGGGCGGACGAGGGATCGCCGCGAAAGTCGCGCCCGATCTTGTCCACCTCGTCGAGCAGCAGCACCGGATTGCGCGAACCCGCGCGGCGCATGGCTTGCACGATGCGTCCCGGCAAGGCGCCGACGTAAGTCCGGCGATGGCCGCGAATCTCCGCCTCGTCGCGGACGCCGCCGAGCGAGATCCGCACGAACTCGCGCCCCAGCGCCCGCGCCACCGAGCGCCCAAGGCTGGTCTTGCCAACGCCCGGCGGGCCGACCAAGCACAAGATCGGCGTGCGGAACGCGTCCGAGAGCATGCGCACCGCGAGAAACTCCAGCACGCGCTGCTTGACGTGCGCGAGGCCGTAGTGGTCGCGCTCCAGGACCCGCCGGGCGCGGCGCAGATCGCGGCGATCGGTCGTCTCCGTGCTCCACGGCAGCTCAAGCAGCCAGTCGAGGTAGCCGCGGATGACGCCGATTTCCGGCGAGGTCGGCGGCGTCGCTTCCAAGCGGCTGATTTCGTGCTCAGCCTTGATCCGCACGGCCTCCGGAAGCTCGGCCTCGGCCACCCTCCGACTGAGCTCGTCCGTGTCGTCGATCTGGGTGTTGGAAATCCCGAGCTCGCGCTGAATCGCCCGCAGCTGCTCGCGCAGGTAAAAGTCGCGCTGGACCTTCTCGATCCCGTCCTGAATCTCGCCCTGAATCTTGTTGCGGATGTCGAGGATTTCGGCCTGGCGCGCGAGATAGCGTGCGACGCGCCGCAGCCGCTCGACGGGCGAGAACGCTTCGAGCACATCCTGGCGCTCGCGCATGGGCATATCGGACGTAAAGCAGATGTAGTCGCACAGCCAACTCGGGTCCGACACGCGTCGGGTCATGGCCACGACATCGGGCGGAAAGGTGTTGGTCTCTTCGGCCACCGCCTCGACTTGCGCCACGACCACGCGGCGCAGCGCCTCGAGCTCCAGCGACGGCTCGTGCTTGATCTCGACTGGCTCGACGCGCGCGACGAGATGGCCCTCGCGCTCTTCGACGGCTTCAAGGCGGGCGCGCTGGCGGCCTTGCAGCAAGACTTGCTGGCTGCCGTCCGGCATGCGCAGCTTGCGGATGATCTCGGCAATGGTGCCGACGGCATACAAATCCGCTGGGCGCACCTTGGCGCTGGCGCGCCGCTGCGCTACCAGGACGACGCGGCCCCCGCGCGTCTCGGCGGCCGCCACGGCCGCAAGGGACGCGTCACGGCTGGCCTGCAATGGCATGGACATCTCGGGAAACGCCACCCAATCGAGCAGCGGCACGACAGGCATCACCGCGAGATCCGTCCGCGTCTCCGCGGCCGTCGCCGGTGAGGCCGGCGCTTCCTCGACGGGCGCGGCTGCGTCACCCGGCACAGCGTCCTCCAGCATCTGACACGTTGAGCCAAAGTCTAAACATTGAGTGTGTTCATGTAAAGAATACTCAGTCAGACGCTATATGTTTTTGGGCTGTGGCCGCGCCCGCGCGGCGACACGCTCTCCGAGGTCTCTGCCGGGCTACACTTCCGGCGTATGCGTAACCCCAACCGCACGGCCGTGCGCGGGCGCCGCCGCATCTCCCGCCGTCGGATTCTTGGGGCCGGCCTGGGCTCGGCCCTCGCTCTGGCGGCCTGCGGCGAGTCGACGACGGAGGTGCCGCCCGTCCTCCCGACGGCGACGGCGGCGCCGCTCACCGCGCCCCCGGTGCCACCGGCCCCGGCACCGCTGCGCTTGTTGGGGTGGCCCTTTCGGCCTGATCTGCTCCGCGAGCGACTGGACGACTTCGAGCGATACCACGGCGACGTGCGTGTGGTCCATGAGCAGGCGCCGCGAGACTATCCGGCCCGCGCCCTGGAAGCGTTGACCCGCCAGCCGTCGGTGGATGTGATCCAGGCCCGCGACGGCCTGGTCGGCGCCTGGTGGTCGGGCCGCGCGCTGCAATCCATGGGCACCGAAGACGCTTGGCGCGCGGTGCTGGATGCGATGTGGCCCCACGCACGCCAGGCCGTGAGCGTCGGCGGCCAGGTCGTCGGTCTCCCCTACTACGCCGACGTCATGCTGCTGGCGTACAACCGGCAGCTGCTGGAGCGCTTGGGCGCGCCCGTGCCGCGCACGCTGGAGGAGCTCACCGATATCAGCCGCGACGCTGCGCGCCGACAGCTCGTCGAGTTTGGCATCTCATTGAATCTCGCGCCCAAGGTGTTTACCAACCTTCCGTGGTGGGGGCTGGTGTATGCGTCAGGCGGCCGACTCGCGGCGCCGGACGGCCCCGACGCCGCGGCGGTTGCGGTGCTGGAGTGGTTACGCGACGCCACCGCCGTCTCGCACGTGGTCGATCCCGATTTTGTGTCCGCGACCTACGACGCCCTCGCGCAGGAGCGGCATGTCTTTAGCATCGTGGGAGCTCACGTGCTCCGCCGGCTCAATCAGGCGTCGCCCGGCGCCTTCGGCGCGGCAGCGATTCCTGGCATCGCCGCGCCGCTGGGCAGCGTGGCGTGGACGCCGTTGTACGCCGTGGCCGCAAATGCACCGCGTCCGGCCGAAGCCGTGAACCTCGTGAACTACCTCGGAGGCCCCGGACCCGCGGGCGACTACGCCACGGCGGCCTTTTGGCTGCGGCAGGAGGGGCTGATGCCCGCCTACCGGCAGCTGCTCGAGCGCCCCGAGTTGCAGGGCGACCTTGCCGCGTGGATTGATCCGAGCACCCTGATGTCCATCTTGGCCGCCGCTCGTCCCGTGGAGCGGCTGTGGGAGCGCTGGTTCTTGGCCTGGGAGCACCAACTGCAGACCCAGGTGCAAGCCGCGATATTCGGCCGGCAATCGGCCGACGCGGCACTCGCCGCGGCGGAGGCGCACGCGCGGGAGTTGGCTACCGCCGCAAACGGTTAGGGGCGCGCGCTACCGGTTGTGACCGCCGCGAGACACGCTCCCGTCCTCGTGGCCTCGATCGGGCCTTTTCCGGGCGGTTTGTCGCCCCCGCGGCGTGCAGCTCTAGGAGACGGCCGACGCCGGCCGGTCGGGCGTTGCGACGCAGCTGGCCATCGGGCAGACGCCGCAGCGCTTGTCCCGGCACCAGCGGCGGAAGAGCCGCAGCAGCCCCTGCTGGGCCTTGGCGCCGCCGAGTCCGCGGCGCCCGATGCCCAGCGTGTGGGCCATGTAGCGTGAGTCTTGATTCCACATGCCGCCCCCGAGCGCCGCGAGGACAGCCGCGCTCGCCCGCGTCAATTCCGCGCGTCCCTGAGCGTGGCCTATGGCCGCGGCGAACGGAAGCACCGCATTCACCAAGATCTCGCGGCTGCGGCTGGCGCCGACCAGCGTTGGCACCGGGCGCCGCGCCGGTCGCCCGAAGTCGTAGCGCCGCGCCCAGTATGCGTCCGGCGGCTCGGAGACCTGGAACCGGGCTTCCAGCCAGCGGACGTCCGCCTCGGCGGCCGCACGACGCACCTCCGCCAGCACCGTGTCCACCAGGGTCTGACCGGGGGCGGGCGCGCGCGTCAGCAGCCGCGCCGCTGCGGCGACGCGGCGGGTGGGCCGATTGGCCGGCCGCACCGACTGATAGGTCCAGTCGCCCGCCTGCAGACACGTGAGCGACCCGTACGACTGCCAGATGTGCTGCAGCAGGCGCCCATAGCCATCGACCGGCTGCGTGCTGCGCTGCACGGGCAGCAGCCCGGCGGCGCCCATGAGGACGGCCTCCAGGGTGCCGGGATGGGCAACATCGCCGCTGCTGGCCAGTGTCTCGGTGAGGCCGCTGGTGACGCAGCTGCCGAGGGCTTCGAACGTCCTGGCATTCTGCCGATAGCCGAGGGCGCGCAGGATCGCCAGGTGCAGCGCCTGATCCGCGCCATGCGCGGCGATATTGCTTTCCATCACCCCGGTCTGCTCGGCGTGTCGGCGCCGGCCCTGATGTTCGATCGCCTGCACGATCGGACGGCGGGACGCCGCGTCGAGGGGATGCGGTCCGTTGCAGGGCAGTGCCTCGGCCGCAGACGTCGGGGTTGGGTCGACTGGTCCCGCTGCCATGGGGAGCATGTGAGCTAGCGCGATCGCCGGCGGGGACGGCCCGCGCGGCGCCGCGTCCACCTCCCACACGAGGTGCAGGCCAACCGCGGCGTAGGCCGGGTCGCCATGGTGGCCGTGCCGCCACCAGTCGGCGCCGTCCAGATGCACTTCGAGATCGAGCCGCAGCGCCGGCCCGTCGTCGACGCTCACAATGGCGTCGCGCAGGTCCGGGCCCGGCAACCCGGTCCAGCGCCCTGGATAGATGACCGCGACGCGCCGGCCGGTCGTATCGCGCCAGGGACCAAGCCGCGTGGCCTGCTGCAGCCACGCGGCCACGAGCTCTGCTTCGGAAGCGGGCCGTCGCCTATTGCCGCTCAGCGTCCACGGTACTCCAGCGCATGGCGCGGTTAAGAATATACGCGCGGCTCGCTGATCGCTGGGTGCTCTCTGGCTGTACGAATCCCGCCGCAATCTCTTCTTGATCGTTGACGAATCGGCACGCCGCACGCACACTCGTGACGCAGCATGGCGTAGTGTGCGAACCGATGCCTCGATTCAATTGGGCCGAGCAGTATCCCTTCGCGTTTACGCGGCCGGCGCGGCCGGGTGCAAATGCCATGTAGCCCCCTGATCGAGAACGCGCTGGCAGCAGAGGTCAAAGCCTCTGCTTTTTTCTTGCCTACATTCGACCGGAGGAGAACGCGCCCATGATTGTCGTCTTGTCCAAGCGGGCTTCGCCCGACCAGATCGAAGCCGTCGCCGGGCGTATCCGGGCCGAAGGCCTGGAGACGCGAATGCTTTACGGCGTCGAAAAGACCGTGATCGCGGTGATCGGCAGCCGGCCGCCCGAATTGCTCCAGCAGGTCGAGCGCATGCCGGGCGTCGAAGTCGCCATGCCTATCGGGGCGCCCTACAAGCTGGCGGCGCAGCGCAACGGGCACGAGCGCACCGTCGTCACCGTCGGCGGTCAGGCGATCGGCGACGGATCGGTCACCGTCATGGCCGGACCGTGCACGGTTGAGAGCCGCGAACAGCTGATGACGACGGCCAAGCACGTCACGGCGCAGGGCGCCCATGTGCTGCGCGGCGGCGCGTTCAAGCCGCGCAGCTCGCCCTACAGCTTCCAGGGCCTCGGCACCGAGGGTCTGCGGCTGCTCGAGGAAGCCAAGGCGCTGACGGGCTTGCCCATCATCACCGAGGTTCTCGATCCGCGGCAGGTTGAAGAGGTCGCCGGCATTGCCGACATCTTGCAGATTGGCACGCGCAACGCCCAGAACTACCCCCTGCTCACGGAAGCGGGTCGGCTCGAGACGCCGGTGCTGCTCAAGCGGGGCATGGGCAATACCATCGAAGAGTGGGTGATGTGCGCCGAGTACATCCTGGCCGCGGGCAACCCCAACGTGCTGCTGTGCGAGCGCGGCATTCGCACTTTCGAGACCGAATCCCGCTTCACCCTCGATCTCAACGCCGTGCCCCTGCTGCGCCGGGCCACCCACCTGCCGATCATCGTGGACCCGTCCCAGGGCACGGGCAAATGGCACATGGTCGAGCCCATGACCCTGGCGGCGATCGCTGCCGGAGCCGACGGCGTGTTGCTCGAGGTGCACCCCTCGCCTGACACGGCGCTGATCGACGGGGCACAGAGCCTCAGCCTGGAGCACTTCACGCAGCTTATGCACAAGCTCGCGCCGCTGGCGCAGGCGCTGGGTCGCTCGGTGACGCCGGCCGCCGCGGTGATGTAGTGCAACGGGCGCGGACCCGCGTCGTCCAACCGGCCCGCCGCCTGCGCGGTGAGCTGCGCGTGCCGGGCGACAAGTCCATCACCCATCGCGCTTTCCTGCTGGGTGCGATCGGCGAGGGGGATTCGCGCTTCCGACGGCCGGGGCTCGGCGCCGACACCCAGGCCACGGCCGGCGTCATCTCCGCCTTGGGCGTGGATCACTGTCTGGGCGACCGCGAGCTGGTGGTCCGCGGCCGCGGCTTTGCCGGCCTGCGCGAGCCCGACGATGTCCTGCAGTGCGGCAACAGCGGCACGACGGTGCGCCTCCTCAGCGGCATCCTCGCCGGGCGGCCATTTCACTCGTTCGTGACCGGCGACGACTCGCTGCGCCGCCGCCCGATGGGACGCGTGGTCGATCCGCTGCGCACGATGGGCGCCCGCATCCGCGCCCGCGCGAACGGCACCCTTGCGCCCATGGCCTTTGCACCCGCCAGCTTGCGCGGAGCGTGCCTCACGTCGCCGGTCGCCAGCGCGCAGGTCAAATCGGCCGTCGTGCTCGCCGCGCTCCAAGCCGAAGGGCCGACGTCGATTCGGCAGCCCGCGCCCTCACGTGACCACACGGAGCGCATGCTGCGCGGGCAGGGCGCGGCCATCGCATCGGACGGCGCGACGGTCACCTGCACGCCCGGCGGGCCGCTGGCGCCGCTGGACATGGACATTCCGGGCGACTTCTCATCCGCCGCCTTTTGGATCGTGGCGGCCGTGGTGCACCGCGACGCGGAGGTCACCATACGGAACGTCGGGCTCAACCCCACGCGGACGGGCCTGCTGGACGTGCTGCGCGCGATGGGCGCCGACGTGGCTGTCGAAATCGAACGGCGCGAGCCCGAGCCCACCGGCACCATCGTGGCGCGGTCGTCGTCCTTGCGCGGGACCGAGGTGAGCGGCGACCTCGTGCCGCGGCTTATCGACGAAGCGCCATTAATTGCCTTGCTTGCCGTGCACGCCGAAGGCGCATCGCGGCTGCGAGACGCGGCCGAGCTGGCCGCCAAGGAGTCAAACCGGCTGCGCACGACCGCCGCTGCGCTGGCGGCGCTCGGCGCCGAGGTTGACGACCACCCAGACGGTTTCGCGGCGGCCGGGGGCGAACGCATCGGTGGCGGGCGCCCCGACGCGGCGGGTGACCACCGCATCGCCATGCTGGCCGCAGCCGCCGCGCTGGCGGGTGACGGCCCGGTCACCATCGACGGCGCCGCGAGCGCCGCGGTGTCCTATCCCACCTTTTGGGACGATCTCGGGTCGCTGTGCGAATGAGCGGCCGCATCCGCTTCGGCGTAATTGGCTGGCCGCTCGGGCACACGCTGTCCCCGGTCTTTCAGCAGGCGGCGCTCGACGCTCTGGGCATCGCGGCTGCGTACGCCGCCGTGCCGACGCCCCCCGACGACCTGGAGGCGCGGCTGGACGCGGCGCGTCGGGGCGAATGGCGCGGTCTCAACGTGACCATTCCCCATAAGGTCCGCGTGGCCGAGCTCGTCGACCGCCGCACGCCGGCCGCCGAGCGTCTGGGGGCCGTCAACACGGTGGACGCCGCCGGCGGCCGGCTCGTTGGCGACAACACCGACGTGCTGGGATTTGCCCGCGCGCTCACCGAGCACGGCGGCTTCGATCCCGTCGGCAAACGCGCCGTGCTCCTGGGCGCCGGCGGCGCAGGTCGCGCGGTGGCCTGGGCGCTGTGCGATCTCGGGGTCGAGCATCTCACCCTGGCCAACCGCCGCCCCGAGCGTGCCGAGGCGCTGGCGGCCGCGCTTCACGGCCAGCCACTCGGGGTCACCCCCTGCGGCCTTGAGGATCCGCTGCTGCGGCGCGAGTTGCGCGCCGCGGCGCTGCTCGTGAATGCGACGAGTCTCGGCATGGCCGGGGGGCCCGCACCGTTGGCCTTGCCGCTGCCGGCGTCCTGGCTGCACGACGGTCTGTTCGTCTGCGACATCGTGTACCGCCCCGCCGAAACGCCCCTGCTGGCACATGCGCGATCCATCGGCTGCCGCGTGCTCGGTGGCCTCGAGATGCTGGTCTTGCAGGGCGCAGCCAGCCTGGAGCGCTGGCTCGGTCGACCGGCGCCCGTGCCCACTATGATGGAAGCCGCCCGACGCGCGCTGGCCGCATCGGGGGCGTAGCACCATGGCAAACCTTCGTTTTCTAACCGCCGGAGAGTCGCATGGCCCTGGGCTGACCGTGATCGTCGAGGGGCTGCCGTTCGGCCTTGACCTCACGGTGGACGACATCAATCCCGAGCTGGCACGCCGGCAGGGCGGCTACGGGCGCGGCGGGCGCATGCAGATCGAACGCGATCAGGTCACCATCCGCAGCGGCGTGCGTCACGGCCGCACGCTGGGTAGTCCACTGGCGCTGCTGATCGAGAACCGCGACTGGGCGAACTGGCGCGAAAAGATGGCGGTGGAGCCGATCGATGGAGTCATTCCGCCGGTGACCAAACCCCGGCCGGGTCACGCGGACCTGGCGGGCATGGTCAAGTACGGCACGGACGATCTGCGCAACATTCTCGAGCGTTCGAGCGCGCGCGAGACCAGCTCGCGCGTCGCCGCGGGCGCCGTGGCGCGGCGTCTGCTGGCGGCGACGGGCATCGAGATCCGCAGTCGCACGGCGCGTGTCGGTCCGGTCGATGACACTCCCGACCTCGATCCGCTGCAGCCCGAGACCTGGCCCTGGGACGAGGTCGAAGCCTCGCCGCTGCGTGCCGTCACTCCGGATCGCGCCGACGCGATGATCGAGGCGATCGACGCCGCGCGGGATGCCGGCTCAACCCTGGGAGGCGTGTTCGAGGTCATCGCCTGGGGGCTGCCGATCGGTCTTGGCAGTCACGTGCACTGGGACCGCAAGCTCGACGGCCGCCTGGCCCAAGCCATCCTGAGCATCAACGCCGTCAAAGGCGTGGAGATCGGCAGCGCGTTCGACAACACCGCGCGGCGCGGCCACGACGTGCATGACGCGATCGACCGCACGCAAGCGGCCGGCTGGACGCGCCTGAGCAATCGTGCCGGCGGCACCGAGGGCGGCATGACGAACGGACAGCCGCTGGTCGTGCGCGGCGCCCTCAAGCCGATCTCGACCATGCGAACGCCGCTGCAGACCGTCGACGTCAAGACCCACGAGCGAACCCAGGCGCACTTCGAACGCTCCGACGTGTGCGTGGTGCCTGCGGCCGGAGTGATCGGCGAGGCCATGGTCGCGCTGGTCTTGGCGGACGCGCTGCTGGAAAAATTCGGCGGCGACAACATGCACGACATCGCGGCCGCGGTGCTCGCGCAGCAGGCGGCCTCGCGGGCGGCGCCTGCGGCCACGTGAGCGTCCCTGGCCCCGTGGACCGGCTGTTCCTCGTGGGCCTCAGCGGCGCCGGCAAGTCCTCGGTCGCGGCGGCCGCGGCCGCTCGACTTGGATGGACCGCCTGGGACAGCGACGTCGAGATTGCGGCGCGTGCCGGCCGGTCGATCCCGCGCATCTTTGCCGAGGACGGTGAACCGGCCTTTCGCGCCCTTGAACGGGACGTCGTGAATCGACTCAGTGGCAAGCCGAGCGCCGTAGGCGCCCTGGGCGGCGGCGCCATGTCGGATGCGGCGACCCGTGAGCGGCTGCTGGACCGCGGGCTCGTCGCCTGGCTGCAAGTGAGCCCGGTCGTCGCCGCCGCCCGCCTCCAGGCCGCGCTGGCGGATGAGCCGCGCCCGATGCTCGGCGCCGATCCGCGACGAAGGCTTGTCGAGCTGATCGAGGCGCGCGCGGCAGCCTATCGGCAAGCCCACGTCCACATCGCCACGGATGGCCGCTCGGTAGCCGAGGTTGCCGAGGCGCTCACCGTCAAGGTGCGCGCCGCACAGGCCAGCCCGCCGGCCTGATGGGCGCCCTCGACCGCATCCTGATCGAGCGCGGCGCCAGCGCACGGCTGGCCGAGGTGCTGGATCGCGATTGCTTGCCGCCGCGGGCGTGGCTGATTGCCGACGCAAACGTCATGCAGGTGCACGGCGAGCGAATCCTCGCGGACCTCGCACGGGGCGGTGTTGCCGTCACGTCGCGGGCCGTGCCCCCCGGCGAGCCCAGCAAGTCGGTCGCGATGGCCGCCGAGCTTTGGGGCTGGCTGTCGGCGGAGGGCGCTGAGCGGGCCGACCCGATCATTGCCCTGGGCGGCGGCGTGGTGGGCGATCTCGCCGGATTCGTGGCCGCCACCTATCTGCGCGGTGTCCCGTTGATTCAGGTGCCGACGACGTTGCTGGCCCAGATCGACAGCAGCGTCGGCGGCAAGGTGGCGGTGGACCTAGCATCGGGCAAGAACCTTGTCGGCGCGTTCTATCCGGCGCGGCAAACCGTGATCGACCCCGACCTGCTGGCCACGCTGCCGCGGCGGCAGCTGGTGGCAGACTACGCGGAAGTGATCAAGACGGCGGTCATCTTCGACGCGGACATGTTCGAGCGCATCGAGCGACATGCCGACGCCTACGACGCCCCCGTGCTGCTGGACGAGTTGGTGACGCGTTGCGTGCGCTGGAAGGCGCGGGTTGTCGACGAGGATCCGCACGACCGCGGCGCGCGCGCGGTGCTCAACTATGGGCACACCATCGCGCATGCCCTGGAAACCGTCGGCGGCTACGGCGCCTACCGGCACGGCGAGGCCGTGGCGATCGGTATGCGGGGCGCAGCCGCCATCAGCGTCCGCGTGGGCGCGCTCGCGTCAGCCGATGCGGACCGGCAACATGCCCTGCTGCGTCAAGTCGGCTTGCCCCAAACGTACGCCAACGTCGAGCCCGACGAGCTGCTCACGGCGATGCAACGCGACAAGAAAGTTCGCGGCGGCCGCATCCAGTGGGTGCTGGCCGAGCGAATCGGCGCCGCCAGCCCAGGGCATCACGTCGACCCCCGGATCGTGCGCGACGTACTGCGCGAAATTCGCGCGCCGTCCGCATGAGCACGACGCCTCTACAATCCGGTATGCCTCGCCGATCAAGGGAAACGTAGCGTGGAGCCGCTTGGCCGCGTCATCACCGTGGCGCTGGCGCTCGCCGCCGCATTCGCGGCGGCGGCGTGGGTGGCCGGCGCCATCTGGGCGCACTACGACATCGGGCGGCGCACCCAAGACCTCTATATCCGGATGTTCGCCACGCTGATGGTGCTGCTGCTCGGTCCGATTGGCGCGGTGCTCTACCTGATCCTGCGTCCCCGCGAGACGCTCGACGAGGCCTACCTGCGCGCGCTGCAGGAAGAAGTGCTCTTGCAAGAGATGCAGCCGCCACCCGCGGCGGAAGCCGCGGCGAGCCTGCTCGCGATCAACGGGCGCGCGCCCATCATCGGACGCGGCGCATTCGTGGCACCCGGGGCCAAGCTGATAGGCGACGTGCGCCTCGGGGACGGTGCCAGCGTTTGGTACAACACCGTGATTCGCGCCGACATCGCGCCGGTCGTCATCGGCGCGGGCACCAACATCCAGGACGGCTGCGTGCTGCACGTGGACCCCGGAGGGCCGCTGCGCATCGGCGCCAACGTCACCGTTGGGCATATGGCCGTGTTGCATGCCTGCACGATCGAGGACGAATGCCTCATCGGCATCCAGTCGACGGTGCTCAGCGGGGCACACGTGGCCCGCCACTCGATCGTGGGGGCAGCCGCGCTCGTGCCGGAAAACAGGGAGTTTCCCGCGGCGTCGCTGCTCATCGGCGTGCCGGCGCGACCGGTGCGCGAGGTCACCGCGCAGGAAGTCCAACACCTGATCATCGAGCGGGCGGCGGAATACCGCGCACTGGCGGCCGACGAGCGCGCCGCCGGCCACAACACCGCGGCGGGCTGATCCGCCGGATGCCCGCCGCGCCTGACGACCCACGGCCCGGCTATAGCGTTCGTATTCGCGACATGGCGGCCAGCAGCCGCCCGCGGGAACGGCTGGACCAAGAAGGCCCGGCGGCGCTCAGCGACGCCGAGTTGCTCGCGATCATCCTGCGCGTAGGGTCCGCCCGCGGAAGCGCCGTTGAGCTGGGCCAGTCGTTGCTCGCTGCCATGGGCGGTCTCGCGGCGCTGGCGGACGCGAGCGTGGCCGAGCTCTGCGCGCACCACGGAATCGGCCGCGCCAAAGCGGTGCAGATCAAGGCGGCGCTGGAGCTGGCGCGCCGGCTGCAGCGCGAGCCGGCGGAAGCCCGGCCCGAGATCCGCAGCCCCGATGACGCCGCACGGATCTTGGCGCCGCGCATCGCCGCGCTGCCACGCGAGACGCTGCAAGTGGTCCTGCTCGACGGGCGGCATAGGGTGATGGGCGTGTCCCAGATCGCCGAGGGCCGGGTCAACACCGTGGGCGCGCGCATGGCGGAGGTGTTTCGCGACGCCGTGCGCCAGGACTGCCCGGCCGTGATCCTGGCCCACAACCATCCCTCGGGCGACCCGGCGCCTTCCGAGGAAGACACCAAGCTCACGCGCACGGCGGCCGAGGCCGGCAAGATCCTCGGCGTCGAGGTGCTCGACCACCTGGTGATCGCTCGCGGTCCGTCCAACTACGTGAGCCTGCGCGAGCAGGGCCTGGAATGGTAGCCCTGCATCACTTGCGCCCCGCGATGACCGCTGGCGTCCGCAATGGTCCGAGCGTCCCGTGAGAGTCACGGCGGTCGAGCCGCTGCAATGCGACGCCGGCTGGACGGCGTGGACCTTCGTCAAGATCACGACTGACGCCGGCATCATCGGCTACGGCGAGTGCACCGACTGGCGGGCTCCGCATGCGCTGGCCGGCGGCATCCGCGACCTGGCCCCGCTGGTGGTGGGACGCGACCCCGGAAGCATCCGCGCCATCGTGCGCGACCTCAATCGCCACACGCAGCAGAACGCGGGCGGGCTTCTGCCCAAGTCCATCGCGGGTATTGAGCTGGCGCTGTGGGACATCCAGGGCAAGGCGCTCGGCGTGCCCGTGCACCGCTTATTCGGCGGCCCGACGCGCGATCGGGTGCGGCTCTATTGGTCGCACTTCGGCAGCTATCGCGCGCGCTACCCGCAGCACCTCGGCACGCCGCCGCTGCGGACCTGGGACGACATCGCCGAGCTGGGCCGCGAGGCCGTCCGCCGCGGCTACACGGCGCTCAAGACGAACATCCTCTCGCCGGGCGCGCCGGCGGAGTTTTGGACGGTGGGGGACTCGAACCTCGACCACGAGACGCTCGACACGGCGGTGCGCCTGATCGCCACACTGCGCGAGGCCGTGGGGCCCCGCGTCGATATCTGCCTCGACCTGAACTTCCGTTTCCGCCCCGAGGCCTGCATAAGGCTCGCGCGGGCGCTCGAGCCGTTTGACCTCCGCTGGATCGAGATCGACATGTACGACCCGGCGGCGCTACGAGACATCCGCGAGGCCGCGCCGATGCCGCTGGCCTCGCTGGAAAGCCTCAATACCGTGCGCGACTTCCTGCCCTTCCTGGAGGGGCAGGCCGTGGACGTGGCGGTGGTCGACGTGCCGTGGAACGGGCTGGCGCAGTCGGTGGAAATCGCCGGGCTGGCGGCGGCGTATGAGATCAATGTCGCGCCGCACAACTACTACAGCCACCTGGCGACGTTTATCGCGGCGCAGTGGAGCGCCTGCGTGACGAATCTGGCGCTGATGGAGACCGACGTCGACTCCGTGCCCTGGCGCGACGAGATCGTCACTGCCCTCCCGGAGATCATCGATGGGCACCTGCGCATCCCCACCGCGCCTGGGCTGGGCACGGACCTGAACGAAGCGGCCATCGCCAAGCATCCCTGGCCGAGGCCCGCGTAAGCGTCTGCCTGACGGCGGTGCGCCCTCAGCCGGATTTGCGCCGAGCGAAACGCAGCCCGGACCACGTCTGGTCGATGGCCGCGACCTTGTAGTCCACCAAGCCGCGGGCCAGCCCGGCCTCGCGCACCACGCGCTCGGACAGGTCGGACACCACGCCGGAGGCCTTCTTGGGCCAGCAGATCCAGAGCCCGCCGGCACCGGCCTTGGCGCCGTAGCGCGCGGTGCGCCGCTCGAGGTCGCGGCGGGCGCCGACGAACCAGACGATCAGGTCGCAGCGTCCCTGGGCGCGACGGCGCAGGATAACGTCGGTCGGAAGCTCGCTCAGGATGCGCTCGAAGCCCTCGGGCGCCCCCACCAGCGCCACCGCGTAGTCCGGCTTGATGCCCAGCTTGCGTGGCAACGGCGTGCCGGAGTATCCGGCCAGTTTCGAGGCGGGAACCACCGGGTTCGGCGGCGGATGCGCCATCGCACCCGCTAGGGAAGTACGAATCCCTGCCCAGTCGGTGTAGACGGCGCCCGGCAGCAGCTCACGGACGCGGGCGACCTTGGCCGGATCGCCGTCAACGAACACCAACGGAACCCCGCGCGTGGCCCTGACCTGTCGCAGCGCCGCGCCCAGATCGCGGCCGTGCGACGGCAGCCGGCTCAGGTCAATGACGACCGCGTCAGGCGGATCGGCGCGAAGCGCTTTCAGCCCAGCCGGGTCCAGCGGCGCGTGATCCACCCGCAGCCCGCCATGCGCCAGCCGTGCTGCCCGCTCCGCGGCTTCGGCAGCGTTCCGGTGGATCAGGCGAATGCGCGGCATCGGGTCCGGGTTAGGAGGCTTCGGTGAGCTCCTTGAGCTTGCGCAGGTGTTTGCGGCCCAACGAGCGTGTGAACCAGCCGAACAGAAATCCCATCAGGCGCACGAACCACGAGGACGAATCCATCTCGACGACGGTGATCACCGCCGTGCCGCCGTCGACGGGCGTGAGGCGGTATTCAACCACCATCGCGTAGGAACCGCCAACCGTGCGCGCGCCCCACGCCGCCCCCGGATCATAGGTCGTGATCTCGCCCTGATATTCGGTGACCCGCCAGCCTTCGCGGATGCGCTGGGTGAAGGCGGCCCCCACGGCATTGCTCGGGTCGAACTCCGACGCGTAGTCGAACGTCTCGACGCCCGCCTGCCACTCGCCTCGGCGGTCGGTGTCCGCCAGCAACGCAAAGACGGCTTCGGGCGACGCGTCGATATGGATGCGGGCGATTTCTTGCATGGGGATCTCCCGGATGTCGATAGCGACCATTGTCGCGCAGAGGCGTGCCCGGGGCGTACAACCGCCGGCCAGGCGTGCTTGGCCAAGTTGGGCGGGCACGATCATGCGCCGGTACCCCGTCGAGGCTGTCTGGGCTGCTTGCGACCTCCGCCCATCGGGCTGGCTTGACATCGAAAGGCGCACGCTTATGCTCAACGCCATGCTCTCGTCAGGCCCTCCCTCGCGCCCCCCGGAAGTGCAGCGCCGCTGCTCCGTGCGCCGGCGTTCCCTAAGTGGAGTGCGCCGTCCGAGCTGACCAGTAACCAGCAGCAAACCAGCCGCGGACGGGCCGCAACGCCACATCGTCCGCGGTTTTTTGTTTGGGCGGATCACAAGGAACAGACCAGACCCATGTTGAGCATCACCAACGTTTCCTACGCTTGGGGCCCCCAGGAGGTCCTGCGCGACGCGTCGCTGTTCGTTGGGCGAGGCGAGAAAGTAGGGCTGGCCGGCGTGAACGGCGCTGGCAAGTCCACCCTGATGCATGTCGCCGCTGGGGCCCTGCCACCCGACGCCGGACGGGTCACGCGCCCGCGGCGTGTCGGCCACCTGCCGCAGGAACCGGAACTCTCCGGGGCGCTGGCATCAGACATGTCGCTTATCGACGTCGTGGTATCCAGCGGTCCCACGGCGCCACTGGCCGCTCGGCTTGCCCAGGCCGAGCAAGCGCTCGCCGCCGCGGCCGGTCCCGAACTCAGCGCCGCCGTCGATGCCTACGGCCGCATTGAAGAGGAGTTCCGCGATGCCGGCGGCTATGCGGCCCAAGCCAGAGCGGCCACCGTGCTCAGCGGCCTGGGGCTGCCCGCAAGCCTGGCGGACCGACCCGTCCGCACCCTGTCGGCCGGCCAGCGCACCCGGCTGGAGATGGCGCGCGTGCTCGCCAGCGGCGCCGACCTGCTGTTGCTCGACGAGCCGACCAACCACCTGGATGTCGATGCCACGCGCTGGCTGATGGACTTTCTGGCGAGGACCGACGCGGCAGTCCTTATCGTGTCCCACGACCTGCGCCTGCTCGACCACGCGATCTCGCGGGTCTACGAGCTCGACGGCCGGTCGCGCAGGCTCACCGAGTTCAAGGGCGCCTACTCCGAGTATCTGGCCTGGAGCGAGGCGCGCCGCGCCACGCTGGAAACGACCCACGGGCGGCAGCAGCGTGAAATCAAGCGCTTTGAAGCCAGCACCGATCGGCTGCGCGCCCACGCCTTCAAGAGCGACAAGCTCGCCCGCCGGGTGAAGGTCATGGACCGCCGGCTCGACCGCATGCGTGAGCAGGTGGTCGAGCTGCCTCTCAAGCCGGGCGAAATCGGCATGCGTGTCGGCCAAGCGCCGCGATCCGGACGCCTGGTGCTGCAGGTGCGCGACGTCGCCCACGCGTATGGGACCGAGCCCGTCTTGCACAACGTCTCCTTCTCCCTGGAACGCGGCCAGCGGCTGGCCGTCATCGGCCGTAACGGCGCGGGCAAGTCCACCCTGCTCAACATCGTGGCCGGCAAGCTGAACGCCAGGCAGGGCACCGTGTCGCACGGGCACAACGTCGAATTTGCCCACTTCACCCATGCCCTTGACTCCACGCTGACGGCGCGATCGGCTTTCGACGTGATTCGCTCGCTTACCAGCCCCAACGAGACCGCCATCCGCTCCTTCCTCGCCACCCTGTTGTTTCAGGAAGACCACATTTTTCGGCCACTGCGCACCCTCTCCGCCGGCGAGCGGGCGCGCCTGGCCATCGCCCGGCTCATGCTCCAGCGGCGCAACCTCCTGCTGCTCGACGAGCCCAACAGCAATCTCGATCAGACCACCCAGGCCTGGCTCGTCGAAGCGCTGCGCAGCTACGCAGCCGCGCTGGTGGTCGTCTCGCACGACGTTGGGTTCGTGGCCGGCCTTGAGCCCGACCTGGTGCTGCTCATGCCCGAGGAACGCCTCGAAGCGTTCCAGGAGCGGCATCTGCGTCGCGTGGACCTCGTGTAGGGGCGCTGCTTGTGGGCGTCCGTCGGCCTCCACATAGACTGCCCGCAGGGAAAACCGCGCATCGTCGAAGGCAGGGAGGCTCCGATCGCCGAGCCGGGCGCCCGTGGCGTGCTGCGGCCGGGCGAGTCGATCACCGTCCGCAAATTGCCGTGGAACAGCGACACGCCCAAATGGGAATGCCGGGCGCGCGTCCGCGGGGTGACGGCGGAGGGATTCACGATCTGGATCCCCGCCGACACGAACTTTCGCATGGCGGACGGCTCGACGTGGACAAGCCAAGACGACAGCCTGGATCACTTCTGGCATGACGCGTGGCACCAGGTCATGGAGCTTCCGACGCCCGGGCCGCACTGGTACGTCAACGTGATACGACCGGTGGAGGTGAGCGGCGGCGTGGTGACCTGGCGCGACATGATCGCGGACGTGGAGGCGTTCACCGACGGGGCCTATCACATCGCGGACATTCCGGAGCTGGTGGGCGCCCGCGGGTCGGTGCCGGCTGAAGTCTTCGAGCGCGTGCGCCAGGCGGTCATCGCGATCGTGGACGACGTGAAGGCCGCACGCCCGCCCTTCCGCCGGGCCGTCACGGAGACGCCCTACGGCTCGGAGGAGTCGCGCTTCTGGCTAATTCCGGGCGCGGGCGACGGCCTCGCTGTGATCGGCGATGTCGACGGGGCGGGGCGCTCGTCGGTCGAACGCATGCTGGCGCGCCTGAATCCGATCTCCGTGCACGACGCGTCCGCGAATCCGCTGATGGTGCTGCCGCCCGACGCGCCGCCACGGGACGGTGTGCTCGTCGCCGGGGCGCCGCGGGAGATCGATCGGCTGGTCCAGTTCGCGCGGGCCGCCCTGGGCATCTACGGCGGCCGCACGCCGGTAACCCTGGTCCTCGCGCTGGAGCACGAGGCGGACCCGCTGGAGGAATTCCACGCGGCGCTGGATTGCGACGAGCAACTGCATAGCATGCGCCTAGACGACGCCCTGCGGCAGTCGGGCATTCCATCGAGAGGCGTCGTCACCGCCGCGCGATTCGTCGCGGCGTCCTGGTTCTAGGCAATCCCGATCCGTGCCACGGCGGCGATAGCTTCCGGCGCGACTTGCCCACGGCTTCTGGATTCCCGCGTTCGGAGACCTTTGCGTAATTCCAGGGCCGGGGCGGAAAATCGGGCGTTGCCGTCCTGACGATTGGGGAGTGGTCGAATGCACCGCGATATGGGCCAGCCGTCGCTGGCGGAAGTGTTGGTGTCGGAGACCCTCGGCCAGAACCAGCGGCTGGAGCGAATCGCCGCCGCGGTGGACTGGGACCGGCTCGGTCAAGTGGTGGCCGGCGTGCACGCGGCACCGCGCGGGCGGCCCAGTTATCCGCCGCTGTTGATGGTCAAGGTGCTGCTGCTCCAGCAGTGGTACACGCTCTCGGATCCCCAGCTGGAAGAGGCGCTCGGCGACCGGCTCTCCTTCCGGCGCTTTGTGGGGCTGGGGCTGCAAGACGACACGCCCGACCACTCGACCATCAGCCGCTTTCGGGCCGCCTTGGAGGTCCAAGAGCTCAGCGCGCCGTTGTTCACGGAGGTGGCGGCCCAACTGGACGCGCAGGGCTTGGTGCTGAAGCAGGGCACGCTGTTGGACGCCACGCTGGTGGCGGCCCAGGTGCGCCGCCCGCCGCTGGCGGCGGGGCGCGGCGCGCGGAGTGCCACCGACCCGGAGGCGGCCTGGACGCAGACGGGGCGGGGCGGCCGGTCGCACTTCGGCTACAAGGTGCATCTGGGGGTGGATGCCGACACGGGGGTGGTGCGGCGGGCGGCGTTGACCCCCGCCAACGTCTACGAGAGCGAGGTGGCCGACGCGTTGGTGAGCGGGGACGAGCAGGCGATCTATGGCGACCGGGCGTATGAATCCAACCGCCGGCGCCAGTGGCTGCGGGCCCAGGGGATCAACGACCGGATCATGCACCGCTCCCACAAGCATCAGCGGGCCCTCCCCTACTGGCAGCAGCGGCGCAACGCCCTCATCGCGCCCCGCCGGGCGTTGGTGGAGAAGGTCTTCGGCACGCTCAAGCGCAGCTATGGCTACCAGCGGGTCCGCTACCGCGGCCTGGGGCGCAACGCCGTGGAGCTGTGGTTCAAGCTCATGGCCTACAACCTGCGCAAAGCGGACACCTTGGCCTGGGGCGCCGCCTGACCCCGGGCGCGGTGCGCCTCGGGCTGGCGTGATCTCCGCCCCAGCGCGGCGGCGGAGGCGCGCTGGGGCAGCTGCGCCAGCTCCCGCGCCCCGTCGGCAGCCCTCCCCACGGGCCATCCCCCAATTATTCAAAGGTCTCCGTTCGCGGGAATTACGGGTTCGGAGGCCGCGGCGCCGGCAGGCATCCGGCCCTAGCGGCGATTCTGCGCGGGGACGGGACGGCTGTGAATTATGTCAACGGGACGCTGGCCGCCGCGGCGCCTATCGCGGCGGCGGGTCGGCCTCCAGCGCCGCGCGGTACTCCGCGATCACGCGGTCCACGTCAGCTTGGTCGGCGCCCGGCAGGTCTCCGCCGGCAACCTGACGAAAGGTGTCGCTGAGGCTCCACGCCACGGCGTCGTTCGGCATCTTGGCGTAGCGCGGTGCCAGGTGGGCGTGCATGTGGGGCACGCTTTCGCCAAACGCGACGACGTAGATTCGCAGCGCGCCAGTTACCCGCTCGAGGGTATGCGTGAGATGCCGCAGCAGCGGGCCGAAGTTTGCGGCCTCTTCATCCGTGAAATGCGCCGGTCCCTGCACGTGTCGCTGGGGATGGAGCATCATCCAGCCCGCCAGCGGGGCGGGAAGCGGCGAGTGGCGCACGAACCAGAGATCGTTGGCGAAGATTACGCCGCCGTGGCTCGGTTCCTCGCCCGCGTTGGCGTGGCAAACATCGCACGCGGCGTCGTAAGAGGGATGTCTCATGAGCTCGGGCGCTCCTCACACTGTGGCCGGGCCGTCACGCGGCGCATCATGCCACGGACCTACGGCTGGAGCGCCTGGCTTGGGTCGTAGGCGGCGCGCTGCCGCACGACCGACACGCCCGTGCGCACCACCAGAGCCTCGCCGCTGAGGCCGACTGGAAAGAGATCCATGGGGCGATCGGCGGGTCCGGCCAGTCGCTCGCCGTTGAGCGCGAAGCGCGAAAAGTGGCAGCGGCACTCGAATACGCCGTCGCGCGGGGGCGGAATTGGGCAACCCAGGTGCGGGCAGCGCTCGTAAAGTGCCAGGAAACCGTCGGGCAGCCGCACGAGATGAAACTGGCCTTCGGGCCAATGGCGCGCCTCGCCGACCGCGTAGTCGTCGGGTCGGCCGGCGCGAATCGTTCCGCCAAAGCGGCGCGCGGCCGGAGTCCAGGCGAGGCGCCAAGCGGCGCCGATGCCAACGGCGGCGAGTGCTGCGGCCACCGGCGGCACAAAGCTCCGCCGCAAGTACCAGCGCCGCGAGCGACGCGAATCGGGCGCGTTACGCATAGCGACCATTCCCACGCCCGGGTGCAGTGTCCAGCATGACCCTCGGGGCCGTGCGTTCGCGGCGAGCACGGCCGAATCTCGCGGCGCAAGTGTAGGCGCTGCCCGGCATGACGCGCCGTAGGCCCCGGGCCGAGGTGCTAGCGTGCCGGGGCGAGCTTGCCCAGGGACTTGCCATGCGCCGGGTGCTCCTTGCGACGGCGTTGGCCGCTGCCGCAGCGGCGCTTGCGGGCTGGCGCTGGCTGCGTCCGCCGGATTCGCCGACGCCGACCGGGCCCGCGGTCGACGGGACGAGCTTCGTGGACGTAAACGGCGCGTCGTATTTCGCGCGCGTTCGGGGAGACGGCGCGCCCATCGTCTTCCTTCACGGATTTCTCAGCACGGCTGCCGTGTGGGACCCGGTGGTCAACCGGCTCGGACCGGGATTCCGCTGCGTGGCAGTGGACCTTCCGGGGTTCGGCCGCTCCGCCAAAGGCGCGGCGGTGCCTGCCGGCGCGTGGGGACGGGTGGAGTGGCTGCGCGGATTGCTCGATGCCTTGCAGATCGACGCGGTGACTCTTGTCGGCGCCTCCATGGGTGGGCAGACGGCGCTGGCGTTCGCGAGCCGCTACCGCTCCCGCGTACGAAATCTGGTGCTCATTGCGCCATTTGTCCGTGAGCCGGACCCGTATCCGTCGCGCTCCGCCTGGACCTGGCCGCTGGTGGTGTGGCTATTCGAGCGCAGCCTGTTCAGCCGTCGCTGGATCGCTTGGCGCCAGCGGCGGCAGATGGCGCATCCCCACCGGCTGCCGCACGGTCGCATCGACGACCTATTTCGCCAGACCCAGACGCCTGGCTTCCTGGAAGGCCTGCGCGGAGGCTACATTCAGCCGCCGGTTGATGACCTTCGCGACCGACTCGAAGATGTGCGCGTGCCGCTGGTGGTCCTGTGGGGCGCCGGTGACCGGACGCTCTCGATCGAGTTGAGCCGGGAGATCGCGACCCGCGTCCCCAATGGACGCCTGCGGGTGATCGCAAGCGCCGGCCATTCGGTGCAACTGGATCAGCCCGGGCTGGTGGCCCGGATCATTGAGGCCGCGGTGGTCGAGGCGGACGCCGTGGAGCCGCGTCCCTAGCTCCGTTCCGACACACCCGCGATCCGCAACGCGGCGTCATGGGCCCGCCATTCGACGGTGTCGTCGAGTGGCGCGAGCGTGTACTCCGGCGCCACACGGCGCAGCGCTACCGTCAGCAGGTGGTCCGCCAGGTGCGGGTTCTTGGGCAACAACGCGCCATGCAAATACGTGCCGACGGCGGTTCCGGTAACCGCGCCCTCGCCGCCGTCCTCCCCGTTGTTTCCAAAGCCGCGCACAACCTCCGCCAGCGGACTGGCGCCGGCGCCGAGGTAGGTGCGGCCGCCGTGATTCTCGAAGCCGATGAGGTGCTTGCCGCGCCAGCGGCAGGCGATGTTGCCGATGCAGCGCGCGACGCCGGACCCGGGATGAACGGTCTCCATGTCGAAGATGCCCAGCCCAGCCATGACCGTGCCGTCGGCGTCGCGATACGACCGGCCCATTAGCTGATAACCGCCGCAGACCGCCAGCAGGGACGCGCCATCCGCGATGTCGCGGCCGATGCGCTCGGCGTGCCGCCGCGTCAGACCCTCGCTGGCGGCCCGCTGCTGGCGGTCTTGTCCGCCGCCGATCACGTAGATGTCCTGCGGCTCGGTCAGCCCGTCACCCCAGGCCACCGTCGTCACGCGCAGCTCGATCCCGCGCCAGGCGCAGCGTTGTTGCAGGCACGTCACGTTGCCGCGGTCCGCGTAGAGGTTCATCAAGTCGGGATACAGATACGCCAGCCGCAGCGTCGGGCCGCCGGCGCTCATGCATCGCTCCAGTAGGGCGTCGTCCAGCCCCGCGCGACGCACACGTCACGCACGGCGAGCATTGCGGTATAAGTGGCGATGACTGCCAGCCGGCCGTCGGCGCGGCTCAACGCCCGATCGAACGGCGCGGCGATGCCCGGCTCGACCGCCACGCCGCCATCCGATGGTCGTACCCCGGCGTACTTCAGGCGCACCTCAAGGTCCAAAGCCCGCCGACCGCCCAGCGTGAGCCGCCGCGGCCGCAGCCGCTCGAACTCCACGTCCCAGATCCACGAGACATCCTCGCCGTCGGCAACGCCGTCGTTCAGCAGCACCAGCGTATCCAGTTCTTCCGGCTCGGCGGCCAGCAGGTCCAGAACCTGGTTGGCGCTGGTGGGATTCTTGGTGAGGAGCAGGATCACTTCGCCTTGAGGGGTGGGTATCGTCTCAGCCCGCCCGAATGCGGGGCCGGTGCGCGCTACCGCGTCCAGCGCCTCCAGTGGCGCCAAGCCGAAGGCCCGCGCGGCGGCGACGGCGGCGGCCACGTTGTAGGCGCTGTAGAGGCCCGGCAACGAAATCTCCACCTCGGCCCGCCAGGCGTCGGCCGCCAGAGTCATGCTCAGCCCGCTGACGCCCCGAGGTTCCGCGGCCACGATGGCCACGTCGGGCGACGGACGGTCTAGATCGCCCGCCGGACAGCGGTAGCGGCCCAGATGGGCGAAGGTTACGGCGTCGTAAATCAACGGCTCCCCGCAACGGGGACAGCCACGCACGTCGGCCCAGGGGTCGAGGGTTGACGCCGCGCCCAGGCCGTCGGTGCCGAACCAGTCCACGCGGCCGGCGTGAGCTTGGGCGACGGACACGACCAGGGGGTCGTCGGCATTGGCCAGGACGGTGGCGGTCTCCGGCAGGCCCCCAATGACCTTGCTCCAGGCGCGGGCGGTTGTGTCGATCTCGCCGTAACGGTCAAGCTGATCGCGAAACAGGTTCAGCAGCACCACCAGCGTGGGCGTCAGGCGCGGCAAGAGCGACGCGAGCGCCCATTCATCGACCTCGAACACGCCAACCGCCCCCCGCGCGCTGCCCAGTCCCCCGTGCCACGCGGCTCGCCGCACGAGCGCCGCGGCGATACCGCGCTCGAGATTCGATCCGGTGGCGTTGGTCCAGACCTCATGGCCGGCGGCGCGCAAGGCGGCTGAAACGAGGGCCGTGGTGGTGGTTTTGCCGTTGGTGCCGCTGATGAGCACCAGCCGGGCCAGACTGCTGAGGCCGTCGGGAACGTAGGTCGGCGCGATGGCCTGCGCCGCGAGGCCGCTTATGGCCGTTCCGCCCCCGCGGCGCGTCCAGCGGGATGCGGCCGCTGCGGCGCGTCCGGCGGCCGTGGCGGCCGCGCGCCGCAATCGCCGCCTCATTGCATCCCAGCCATTCGCCGCACGCTGCTCCACCAACCGTCCACTACCGATTCTGGGCCGCGGCCGGGCCCCGCGCTACCTTTGCCCGCATGAGCCATCCGCCAGCCGATCTGGCGCCGCCCACCATAGCCGCGCTCGGCGCCGCGCTGGCGAAGTCCCGCACGGTGCGCATCGTCGGCACGCAGAGTATGGCGCCGCGCACGGCGCCCCCGCCGCCGAATGCGTTACAGGTCTCGACGGCGGCACTGACGCAGCTTGAGGTCCATCCGCTCGACCTCGTGGCGCGCGTGGAAGCGGGTGTGCGGCTGTCCGATCTTCGCCGATGCCTGTGGGAGCAGGGGCTGGTGTGGCCCGTCGAGCGGATCGAGCCCAACGGCACCGTGGGCGGGCTGATCGCTTCCGGACGCGGCTCGGCCGTGCGCGCGGCAGATGCCCCGGCCCGACGCTGGATTCTGGGCGCCACGATCGTGCTGGCCTCAGGCGAGACCATTCAGGCCGGCGGCGCGACGGTGAAGTTCTCGGCCGGATATGGCCTCACGCATGCCATGTGGGGCTCCGGCGGACGCCTGGGCGCGCTGGCCGCGGTCACGTTGCGCCTGCGGCAAGCAGTTGCCGGTGACGCTGCTGCGCCCGACCCGGGACCGACGCTGGCCCAGGTCCTCGAGTCGCCCTATGAGGTACGGGCTGAGGAGTTGCCCGCGGGTTGGCGCGAGCCCGAGTGGGAGGCCGTGGCCGCCGGGCTGCCGCGAGTGGTGAGCGCCGACTCCGCCCGCGCGCTGATCGGCTGTCCCAACCGGGCGGCGGCGGAGGCCGTGGCGACCGCGATCCAGCGCCGGGGTGGCTGGGCCGCCATCGATCGGCCGCCGGCGGAGGCGACGCCGCTATCCGAAGCGTGGGAGCCGCTCAGAGACGCCCTGGACCCCGAGCGGCGGCTTGCCTAACCGGGCCGGGTGCCGCGAATACCACGGCGGGCGGTTCGCGAACCGTCCCTACCCCGGCGGGCGGCTCCGGCGCTCGCCTATACTGGCAACCATCGGGGCGTGGCGCAGCCAGGTAGCGCGCATCGTTCGGGACGATGAGGTCGGAGGTTCAAATCCTCTCGCCCCGACCTCTACAAGCAGTCGGCGCCGCTGCCGCAAACAGCGGCAAGAATGTGCAGGGCGGCGCAGGTGCGTACGTCTCTTCGGGAAACGCGTCGATCGCGCGGGCTCGAACGGAGCGAGCGCGCCAACAGTGAGGGACGGATGAATACCCAGACGCACGCCGAGCTCGGCAGTTTCATCTTGCGCGGCGTGCGCTGGACTGCTGGCCGAGGTCACGGCCAGATCGTGCATAGGAAGGCGTCCCCTACACCTCGATGCGCCTGAGATTCACGAGGCATGCGCTTGGCGTGATGCGAGGCCAACTATGAAGCTGCATGTCGACCGCGAAGCCGACGCCCTCTACTTGCGGCTCGACGATTCGGAGATCGTCGAGTCCGAGGAGGTCTCTCCCGGACTGGTGCTCGACTACAACGACGCGAAGGAAGTCGTTGGCGTCGAAATGCTCCGCCTTTCACAGCGGTCTTCGGACCTCAACCTCTCCGCCCTGCAGTTCGAAACCGTATAGCAAGGCTTCCCCGCTGCCCTGCCGGAGAAGTGCTTTGATGAGCTTGGCCGAAATTGAGGCCGACCTGAATACGCCAGCGGCCTCGTTCTAGTCAGGCCGTCAAACGTGGCGCGTGTTCAACGGCCCAACTGCTCCAGCACGACGTGGGCGGCGTTGTGCCCGGGCGCGCCCGTCACTTCGCCCCCTGGGTGCGTGCCGGCGCCGCAGAGGTAGAGGCCCTCGATGGGTGTCCGATAGTCGGACCATCCCGGCAGCGGTCGACGCGACAGCATCTGCTGCGGAATGACGTCGATATGCCTGATGTTGCCGTCGGTGAGGCCGATGCGCTCCTCGATGTCCTCTGGCGTAAGCAGGGTCCAGTCGATGATCGCGTCCCTGAAGTTCGGGGCGTACTTGGTCAGCTCGTCGATGAGCCACTCGCCAAATGGTCGGCGCATCTCTTCCCAGGAGCCGTCCCGGATGTGGGGCGGCACGAACAAGACCCACATCGACAGGACGTGGCCGCCTTCCGGGGCGACCGTCGGGTCGTACACGGTCGGGATCTGAACTTGGATGATCGGCGTGTCGGGCACCCGGCCGTGCTTGGCGTCGTTCCAACTCCGCTCGGGATTCTCGACCGAGGGGCAGAGGCTCATCATCGCCAGGTGCTCCGGGTTGTATCCCTCACCCAGGTGGGCGGAGAAGTCAGGCAACTCCCGCAGGGCGCAGAGGAATTTGGCCGAGGCCGACTCCGTCTTCAGCGCCTTGACGGCCTCGACGACCTCCGGGTCCAGATCGGCCGCGTCCAGCAGCTTGAGGAAGGTCCGCTTGGGGTCCGCGTTCGATAGCACGATGTCGGCGTCAATCACCTCTCCATCGTGGAGCTGGACGCCGACGGTCCGACCCCGCCGCACCAGGATGCGACGCACGTCGGCGCCGGTCCTGATCGACACGCCGGCCGCCTCGGCGGAGTGCGCGAGCGACTGGGTGATGCCGCCCATGCCGCCGCGGACGATTCCGTAGTTCTCGGTGTCCTCCCGGAAGGCGCTGAACCGGTAGAGCGCCGTGATGTAGGCGCTGCCCGGCGCGCTGATATCTCCCATGTCCATCGCACCCGTGCACACCGCCGCCTTGACCTCGTCCGAGACGAAGTAGCGCTCGATCAGGTCCTTGAACGGGACGGTCAACAGCGTCTCCAGCAGCTCTTCTTCGCCCTCCTGGCGGAACCTCTCCGTCACCTCGGCCAGCGAGGGAGGCTGGCGGAGGTAGTAGCTGCTGAGGATGCCGACGGCGCGGTGCCATAGGTCGGCCCAATCCATCCAAGCGTCGGCATCCTCCGGCGACAGCTGGCGGATATCGTCGACCGTCTTCTCGTCGTCGTGCCAGAGCGTCACCACCTTGCCGTTGGGGAAGGGATGGATGCGTGATGGGTCGATGGGGTGGACGTGGAAGCCGTGCCGGCGCAACTCCAGGTCGTCGATCACTTTCTGCTGCAGGATGTGGCAGATGTAGGAGCAGGTGGAGATATGGAAGCCGGGAAACCACTCCTCGGTAACCGCCGCGCCGCCGACGACATCCCGGCGCTCCAGGACCTGGACGTTCAGGCCGGCCCGTCCCAGGTATCCGGCGGCGACGAGACCGTTGTGCCCCGCGCCAACGATGACGACCCGCGTATTCTCAGCCATGGCCAGCCCCCACGGTGTGCGCTGCGGCAATGATTACAAACTCAGACGCCCAATGGGCGCCGTGCGAACGTGCTCGAGCCTGCAGAGCTGCTCAGACGGCGGACACGTGCAGGGGGTCCGGTGACCGCCAAGCCTGATTTCAACGCCGCTTGGCTGCGTGAGCAGTACTCAGACACGTCGCGTCTGACGACGCGCATCGAGGCACACCAACGCTTCTCGGAGCGGTCCGATTCCTTAGTTGCCTGGGTGGTCGATGGCCTGGCGCTGCATCCCGGCGACCTTGTGCTGGATGCGGGCTGCGGCTACGGGGCGTGCTTCGAGGAGCTGCGGCGGCGCGGCGCCCGGATCGTCGGCGTCGACCGCTCGACGGCCATGGTGAGCCAGGCACCGCGGCCCCGGCGCTAACGGATCTCCGTTGGGTCTGGGCGTCGGCGACCTCCAGGCGCTACCCATCTCCGACAGCAGCGCGGATCGCGTGTTGGCCAACTATGTGCTGTTCCATGTGCCCGATGTGGCGCAGGCGCTGCGCGAGATCCGGCGCGTGTTGAGACCAGGCGGTCGCGCCGTGCTGACCACCAACGCTTCGGACAGCCAGGCGGTCCTGTATGAGCTGCACCGCCGGGCCGCGCGGGCAGCCGGCTACACACCGCGTCCCAGAGGCACGTTGCGGTTCACCGAGCTCGACCAGCCGCTGGTCACCTCTGTGTTTCCGGACAGCCGGATCGAAACCTGGGATGACGCCTTCCTGTTTCCCACCGTGGAGGACGCGCTGCGCTACCACGCGACGGGACCCATTGACTGGATCGCCGACCGTCCCACCGGCAATCGCCACCGTGCGGCGATTGCCGCGCCGCTGACCGATTTGGTCCAGCGCGAGATCGACCGCCACGGCGTACTGCGTGTGCCCAAGAATTCCGTTCGCTACACGGTGCAGCGCTGACCCTCTGCCCGCTGTCATGGCGCGCCATCCATCTCATCGAGCGAAGTGAGGCTTTCACGCAGGAGCACCGCGTAGCGGGCGCGCTCGGAATCATCCGCCCGGCCGAAACGCGAGCCGCGCAGGTCGTCTCCCGTGTGACGAGGGATCACGTGGGTGTGCAGGTGCCAGACGTCCTGGTCGCCAGCCGGCTCGTTGTTCTGGCGCACGGTCACGCCGTCACAGGGGTACCCACGGCGCATGGCAATGGCGACGCGGCGCGCCATGCGGGCAATGCGGCCCGCCAGGTCGTCGGGCAGCGCATAGATGTTCTCGTGGTGCGCCAGCGGAATCACCAGCGCATGGCCGGGGTTGCTCGAATACCAGCGCTTGGAGATCTGCACCAGCACGTGCGCGTCGCGCCAGGCAGTGAACTCGGGCTCGGCGCCTGCCGCGACGGCGCAGAAGGGGCAGTTGTAGTCCGACGGCGCGTGCGAAATGGTCAACGACGACATCCCCGGGCCTCATGGAAGGCTCGCCGTGCCAAGCCTACGTGCTGCTAGCTCTGGACTCGCGGTAGCATGGTCAATCACCGGCTCGGGGATGTTATGTGAAGTACACCTGCAAGCTCGTCATCAACCTGCCGCGCGAGCAGGTAGTCGAGCTGTTCGACAACCCCGACAACCTGCCGCGGTGGATGGAGGGATTGCAGAGCTTCGAGCACCTCAGCGGCGAACCAGGCCGGCCGGGCGCCAAGTCCCGCCTGATCTTCGAGCGGGGCGAAGGCGAGACGTTCGAGATGATCGAAACGCTAACGCGCAACAACCTGCCGGACGAGATGAGCGGAACTTATCAAACCAATGGGACGTGCAACCGCATCGTGAACCGTTTTGTCGCCGAGGGACCCGATGCCACGCGCTGGGTGGCCGAGAATGAGTTTCACTTCAGCGGGTTCATGCGGATCGCGGCATGGTTTATGCGGCCGCTGTTCAAGCGACAGTCGTTGAAATTCATGCGCGCGTTCAAGGTCTTCGCGGAGGCCACGGCCTTGGCGTCGGAGGAGCTGTCGGACGGCGATGAATAAGACCTTCCATTGACTCGACGGGCCAACCTTGATGCAACGTCGGGTGGCCCGCTAGCGGTAAGGAGGAACCTGTGGAATCCCACACTGTGTCCTCTTGCGCCACTTGGCAGTGACCTCCGCGTCTGGAGGCTCCGGTCGGGATCACCGGGCCCGCCATCGAAGGCTGTTCCAGTTCTGGACGCTCACCGGGCTGATAGAGTATGAGCATTGACGCGCCGATTTAGGCAGACTCTCAAGCCTCGCCGTCGCAAAGACACTTCCTAAGGACGACGGATAGCCCAGGAGCGGCATCGTGTATCAAACTGGCGACACCATCAAGGGAACTCTCGACGAAATCCAGCGCCATGATTTGGTGCTGCCCGCCATCCAGCGTGAGTTTGTATGGCGCCCTGAACAGATCTGCCGTCTGTTCGATAGCCTTATGCAGGGTTACCCTTTTGGAACCTTCCTATACTGGCGTGTCGACCCCGAAAACAGTGATAAGTTCAAAATCTACGATTTCGTGCGAGAATATCATCAGAAGAATAGTCCGCATTGTCCTCCTTTGGCACCGATGCCGAATCAACGCTTGACGGCAGTGCTGGATGGTCAGCAGCGCCTCACCGCATTGAACATCGGCCTGCGCGGGAGCATGGCGTGGAAGTTACCGCGAAAGCGATGGAGCAATCCTAGCTCATTCCCCGTCCGCCGCCTTCACTTGGACCTGCTTTGGCAGCCGGATGAAGACGAAGAAGGATTGAAATATCACTTCAGTTTTTTGACGGCCGAGGAGGAGGAGTTGGGACGAACCGAAGACGGAGAGTGCTGGTTTCCCATCAGCCAGATCCTACCAATGATCAGTGGCCCCGCTATGGTTCGGTGGCTGAACCAAAGACTGCCGCAGGAACAAGTAGACCAAGCCTTCGAAACTCTCGACACACTTCACCGCGTTGTACACACCAAAACAATCGTTGCATATTACGAGGAAAAGAACCAAGAGCTGGAAAAAGTGCTCCAGATTTTTATCCGCACAAATAGTGGTGGGACGTTTCTGTCATACTCGGACCTGCTGCTTTCAGTCGCGGTAGCGCAATGGGCACATCATGACGCCCGTGAAGAGATTCATGCGCTGGTCGACGAACTCAATAGAATCGGCGTCGGATTCACGTTTTCAAAGGACCTAGTTCTCAAGGCTGGCCTGATGCTTAGCGATATTGGCAGCGTCGGATTCAAGGTGGAGAACTTCAACCGAGAGAATATGGCCGTATTCGAAGGTAAGTGGGATGACATTAAGCGCGCCCTGATGCTGACAGTCCAATTGGTTTCCGATTTCGGATTCAGCTGGCAAAACCTAAGCGCGCATAACGCCATTTTGCCGATTGCATACTACATCTATATGCGGAATCCTGGAGAAATGTACTTGACACATCACAGGTTCCAAGAAGACAGGCAGGCAATTCGTGAGTGGTTGATCCGAAGCCTCATGAAATCTGGCGTCTGGGGCAGTGGCCTGGATACGCTCCTGACTGCCCTCAGACAGGTCATTAGAGAAGATGGCGACAACGCTTTTCCCGCTGTACGGATCTATTCAGAAATGGCGCGCAGGGGAAGATCGCTGGTTTTTGAGGAGGAAGAACTGGAAGATTTGGTGGACATGCAATTTGGCAACAGGCTAACATGTGCCCTCCTTTCGCTGATCTTTCCATTCGTTGACTTGCGTCACCAATTCCACATCGACCACGTCTTCCCCACGTCTCGTTTCAGCGAAAGACGGCTTGCGGACGCCGGTGTTTCAGAGGATACGAGAGAAGAGTACAGATGGTGTATGAATCGACTCGCTAACCTTCAGTTGCTTGAAGGTGCAGTGAACATCGAGAAGAATGCAAAGATGCCGTCGGATTGGCTGTGCGAGACATATCCCGACCCCGCTAGCAGACTGGACTATCAAGAACGCCACATTCTTGGAGATATACCTGATGCGATAGTCGAGTTCGGTAGTTTCTATGACGAAAGAAGGAGGCGGGTGAAGGCAAAGATTGAGCAGCTGTTAAGTAAGCACCCTTCGCATTTCAACCGATAGCGGTGCCGTAGGGGATGAGAGGGAGAGCGGTTCGGCAGCCAGGGTTCGCAGCGCGTAGTTGAGTGCCTCGCGTTTGGTCGCGAGTCGATAGCGCCGCATCACCTCGGCGCAGGCGCGATCGTCGATGTCCACATTGGTGCGTGACATTCATGAACCATACCCAAGGACGCTGATCAGGGGCCTGTCACGCGGCGAGGTTTCCACTCAGAGCGGATTGCGCCAGCGCAGGCCCGGAAAACGACCGAAGTCCATGTCGTTGGAGTGCACCTCCGCCTGGTACTCCATTGCCAAGGCCGCCAGGTGTGCGTCGGTCACCAGGTTCGCCCCTACGCCTGCAGCGGCGAGACAGCGACGGAACAGTGCGAGGTGGTCCGTGCCGGGGTTCAAGGGCGTGACGTTCGGAATGCGGAACCACTCCTCCACGTAGCTCACCGCCTGCCCCGGCGTTGCCGGCCGCTCACGCACACTCGGGTGCGTCAGCAGCCGCACGAAGCCGGTCGCCACCACCCACGAGATCCCTACCCGCTCGGTTCCGTTCACCAACCCTTCCCACCAGCGTCGAGCCGAGTCGTGAAAGGGTGCTCCGTCGCTGTAGGCGTAAACCAGCAGGTTGAGATCGGGAACGATCACTCGGCGTCGCGGCCGATGAACGCTTGGGTCTCCAACTCATCGTTGAGCTGATTAAGTCTTAGGTGATCAACCCCCGGCCGGAACCCGCCTCGGAGCGGCGTCACGCGAAAGACCGGTCGATCCTCGCGGACCGCGGGCGACATTCCCCGGCGCAGCGTGTCGTTCACCACCTGCTTGAACGGCTTGCTCTGGAGTCGGGCCTGCTCACGCAGGAAGTCGGCGACATCGTCGTCCAAGGTCAGGGTAGTTCGCATGGAGACATCATGATGTTTGAGTTAAGTGATGTCAAGATGTTTCCATGGTCCACGTGGACGCCGTCATGTCGCCTGCGTGCCCTGACCGCTGGTGGTCTTGCCCGGTGGAGAGCCGTATCTCTGCCATTGTTAAGTTGATTAACTTTTGTATTCTCAAGATTGCTACATTATTTTGACTTGTGCAATAATAGCTCTGGACCACGCCCGTGGAGACGCCACGCCTGCTGTCGAGAGCCATTCAAGCAGCGCCGGCTTGTGGGTTGCTGGCAAGCCTCACCGTCGCCGTGCTGCTCCTGGCGGCGTGCAATGGCGGCACCGGCAATGCCGAATCCACGGGAGACCGGGTTGACGGCGGACCGCTCCGAATCGTGGCGACGCTTGGACAAATCGCCGACGCCGTGCGCCGGGTTGGCGGTGACGCGGTGGACGTTCACGCTCTCATGGGGCCGGGCGTGGACCCGCACTTGTATCGCGCCAGCGAGAGCGACATCACGCGTCTCGAATCGGCCGACGCGGTGTTCTGGAACGGCCTGCATCTTGAAGCGGGCTTGACCGGCGTGCTGGAGCGCATGGAGGACCTGGGGATTCGGTCGGTCCGTGTGACAGACGGCATCGACCGCGCGCGGCTCCTGGCGCCGCCCGAGTTCGAAGGCGCCTACGACCCTCACGTCTGGTTCGATCTGGAGTTATGGACGGTTGTGGTCGCGAGTGTCCGGGACGGTTTGATCGCCATGGATCCCGCGCGAGAGGCGACGTATCGGGCCAACGCCGGGACGTATATCGCGGAGATTGAAGCTCTTGACGCATATGTTCGGCAGCAGGCCGAAACGGTGCCGGCGGGAATTCGCGCGTTGGTCACTGCCCACGACGCGTTCAACTACTTCGCCCGGCGCTATGACTTCGAGGTGCGCGGCCTGCAGGGCATCAGCACCGAGAGCGAGGCAAGCACCGCCGACGTGCAGGACCTGGCGCAATTCATCAGCGAGCGCGGCATTCGCGCGGTCTTCGTCGAGTCCTCGGTGCCCGATCAGGGCGTGCAAGCCGTCATCGAGGCCGCGGGCGCCCGCGGACACGCGGTGGTCGTTGGCGGTGAGATCTTCTCGGACGCCATGGGTGAAGCGGGCACTGCGGAGGGCACGTATCTGGGCATGGTCCGTCACAATATCGACACCATCGTCAACGGGCTGATGGGCCCATGACAGCGTCTGCCGCGCATCGGCCGGTCAAGAGCGCTGCGAGTGCGGCCGAGCCACTAGCCGTAGAGGCGACGGACGTCACGCTTGCCTACCACCAGCGACCGGCGCTGTGGGACGTGGACCTCGAGGTTCCCCGCGGCGTGTTGATGGCCATCGTCGGGCCCAACGGCGCCGGCAAGACGACGCTGCTGCGGACCATCCTCGGCCTGCTCCGGCCGGCGGCGGGGCGCGTGCGAATTCTGGGGCGGCCGTATCGCCAACAGCGCCAACTGGTGGCCTACGTGCCCCAGCGCAGCAGCGTGGATTGGGACTTCCCCACGACGGTGCTCGACGTGGTCACCATGGGGACCTATGGCCGGTTGGGCTGGGTTCGCCGACCCGGCGCCGCAGAACATGGGCGGTCGCTGGCTGCCCTGGAGCAGGTGGGCATGGCGGCCTACGCCGACCGGCAAATCAGCCAGCTCTCCGGCGGACAGCAACAGCGCGTGTTCCTTGCCCGCGCGCTGGTCCAAGACGCCGAGGTCTATCTCATGGACGAACCCTTCCAGGGCGTGGACGCAACAACCGAGCGGGCGATCGTGAGCCTCCTGCGCACCCTGCGCTCTGAGGGCAAGACGGTGGTGGCGGTTCACCACGACCTGCAAACGGTGGACGAGTATTTCGATTGGGTGATGCTGCTCAATGTGCGCCGTATCGCGGCCGGGCCGGTTGCGGAGGTGTTCACCGAGGAGAACTTGCGGCTGACCTATGGCGGGCGAGTGTCGGGGATCGGCGGCGCGCACTCGAACGGCGCCAGACCCACATCGGCGTCATGACCACTCGACGCCGGCGCGGCTGACGGCCCGAACCAATGGAGGTCCTCAGCGACCTGCTGTTCGACTACACGCTTCGCACCGTCGCGCTTGGCTCGGCGGCGCTGGGCATCGTGAGCGGTGCGGTCGGCGCCTTTGCCGTGCTGCGGCGGCAGGCGCTCCTGGGCGACGCCATGTCCCACGCCGCGCTCCCCGGCGTCGCGCTCGCGTTCCTGATCACTGGCAGCCGGGCGCCGCTGGTGCTCATGATTGGGGCGGCGCTGGCTGGATGGCTGGCGGCGCTTGCCATCGTCGGCATCATTCGGACCTCGCGGGTGAAATCCGATGCCGCCATGGCGCTGATCCTCAGCGTGTTCTTCGGTGCGGGGCTCGTCGTCCTGACGTTCATCCAACGTCAACCGGCGGCGGGCAAGGCCGGACTGGACCGCTATCTCTTCGGCCAAGCGGCGGCCCTGCTCGAGAACGACGTGATCACGATGGCGGCCGTAGGCGCCATCGCCGTGCTGGCGTTGCTCGTGCTTTGGAAGGAATTCAAGCTCCTGAGCTTCAACCCCGACTTCGCAGCGACGTTGGGTTATCCCGTCCGACGGCTGGACGTGCTGCTGACGAGCCTGCTGGTCATCGCGATCGTGGTGGGACTCAAGACTGTCGGCGTCGTTCTCATGAGCGCCATGGTCGTCGCCCCCGGCGCCGCGGCGCGCCAGTGGACCGACCGCCTCGGCGTCATGGTGATCCTCTCGGCCGTGCTCGGGGCGACCGCCGGCGTGGCCGGATCGGTCATCAGCACGACGGCGCATATCGCCACCGGACCTACCATCGTGCTGGTCGCGATGGGCATCGTGGCCGTATCGCTGCTGTTCGCTCCGAGCCGCGGCGTCGCCTGGGTGCGCCTTCGCGCGTGGCGTCGCCGCCGACTGCTGTCCTTTGAGGCTGTCCTTGCGGACCTTGCGGCGCTCTCGGCGCAGCATGCAGATGAAGCCGATCATCCGCACTCCGTGGAGGCGCTCTACGCCGTTCGGGGTCGGGCGGGAGTTGACCGCGCGCTGGCGGCGCTTGCCGCGCAAGGGCTGGCGCGCCGCGATATGGGGGACGCGTGGATTCTGACCGACGCAGGCCGCGCTGAGGCCGCGCGAGCAGCGCGCCTGCGCATGGTTCCCGAGGGCCTCCCGTGACGCCGGCGCAGCTCGAGGTTCAGATCGTCGCGGCGGTTGTGGCCGCCGCGTGTGCGGTTCCGGGAACCTTTCTCATGCTGCGCCGCATGTCCATGATGAGCGACGCCATCAGCCACACGGTCCTGTTGGGGATCGTCCTGGCCTTCTTCATCGTGGCCGATCTGCGGTCACCGCTGCTCATCGCCGGCGCGGCGATCGTCGGCCTGGTGACGGTCGCGCTGGTGGAGGTCGTCAATCGCACCGGACTAGTGCGAGAAGACACCGCGATTGGGCTGGTGTTTCCAGCCCTGTTTTCGATTGCCGTGATTCTCATCTCGGCCGTGGCGGGCGACGTGCATCTGGACAGCGACGCCGTGCTGCTGGGCGAGATTGCCTTCGCCCCGTTCAACCGCTTCGCGCCATTCGGCGTGGACCTTGGACCCGTCGCGCTCTGGGTGATGGGAGGCATCCTGCTCATCAACGTGATCGTCGGGAGCGTGTTCTACAAGGAGCTCAAGCTCGCCACGTTTGATGCCGGGCTGGCGACCGCTCTTGGGTTCTCGCCTGCGCTGATGCACTACGGTCTGATGGGGCTTGTCTCGGTGACGGCCGTGGGGGCATTCGACACGGTGGGCAGCATCCTGGTGGTGGCGCTGATGATAGGGCCACCGGCGGCCGCGTACCTGCTGACCGACCGGCTGCCGCGCATGCTGGGCCTGAGCGTGGCCATCGGGGCCGCCTGCGCCATTGGCGGCTACTGGCTGGCGCGGGCGCTCGACGCCAACATCGCCGGCGCCATGGCGACGGTTGTCGGCATGGTGTTCGCCGTGGTTTTGCTGCTGGCGCCCGAGCGCGGGCTGCTGGTGACGGCTCGGCGGCGGCGGCGCCAGCGCTGGGAGTTTGCCCGGCAGATGCTGCTGATTCACTTGGCGACCCACGAGGGCACGCCCGCCGCCGTGGAGGAAAGCCGAATCGACCATATGCAGCGGCACATGCGCTGGGCGCCCGACTTTGCCGAACGCGTGGTGCAGTCGGCCGCCAATCGCGGGCTCGTCACGCACGATGCGGAGCGTCTGTATCTGACGAGCTCCGGACGCGATGCCGCGCGCGTCGCGTTCGTTTCGTAGGGCGCACCCGCCCCAGGACCAAGCAGCAATGCCCGGATCTCCAGAGCACTCTCAGAGAAGCACCAATCAAGCGCCGTCCGGGGCATCGGAGCGGGCGGATGTTGTCATCCTCGGTGGAACGCCCGGAGGTATTGCGGCCGCCGTTGCCGCGGCGCGCCTCGGACGTTCGGTTCTACTCATCGAATACCACCGCCACATCGGCGGTATGGCGGCCAGCGGACTGGGCAAGAGCGACATCGAGCATCGCTCGCTTATCGGCGGGCTCTTCCGCGAGTTCACCGAGCGCGTGCTTGCCACGTACGTCGACCGCTACGGCGCCGACTCGAACAACGTGCGTCTTTGTGCTCACGGCTACTACTACGAGCCGTCAGTGGCCGAAGCGGTTTTCGAGGCGATGGTCGGCGAACAGCCCGGCATCGGCGTGCGCCGCGGCGCGCGTCTGGCATCGGTCGAACGCGCTGGCGAGTCGGTGACCGCGATCGAAATCGTTGACCGGCACACGGGCGCCCCGACCACGGTTCACGGCCGCGTGTTCATCGACGCCACGTACGAAGGGGACCTGTACGCAGCCGCGGGCGCTGCCTACCGCTTGGGTAGGGAATCGCGCGACGCCTTCGACGAGCCGCACGCTGGGCTCGTGTATTACGACTACCAGGAGGGCGCATTTCTTCCCGGCACAACCGGCGCCGCGGACGCATGGCTGCCGGCCTACACCTACCGCCTGTGCCTGACGACGGACCCGCGAAATGCCTACCGGCTTACCGAGCCGCCGCCCGGCTACGACCGCGGGGAGTTTCTCGGGTACTTCGACGATCTTGCCGCCGGACGGCTCGGCGGGCCGAAGACGCTGAAGCCCGGGCGCGGCTACAACCCCGCCCACTTCGACACGCTGATGCGCGCGCTGTCGGTGACCGACATTCCAAACCGGAAAACGGACGTGAACATCAACCCGCGTCCGCTGGCATTCCCGTTTCCCGAGGAGAACGAGGGCTATATTGAGGGCGACGATGCAACCCGGCAGCGGATATGCCTGCGCCACCGCGACCTGTCGCTGGGACTGCTGTGGTTTCTACAGAACGACGCCCAGGTCCCAGTCGCGCACCGCGAAATTGCACGCGGGTATCACTTGCCGCTGGACGAATTCACCGACAACGAGCACTTTCCGTTCCAACTCTATGTACGCGAGGGCCGCCGGCTCGTCGGCAAATACACCTTGACCGAGCACGATATGACCACAGGTCGCTGCCGGCATGCCGATGCCATTGCGGTGGGCGAGTTTCCAATCGACAGCTTCCCGTGCCGCAAGCGCCAGCCGACCGACACGCATGTGCTCGAAGGCTACCTGGGCATGCTCGACAGACTCACGCGGCCGTACGAGATCCCGTATCGCATCATGATTCCGCGGGACGTCGAGAACGTGATCGTTCCGGTCGCCGCTTCCACCACGCACGTGGCTTATTCATCGATCCGCCTGGAGCCGACCTGGATGGCGCTCGGCCAAGCGGCTGGTGCGGCGGCGCACCTCGCGTTGCGCCACGACGTAACCCCGCGCCACGTCCCGATGGACCAGCTCCAACGCATCCTGGTCGGTCAGGGACAGGTCGTTGAGCACCGGGATCCTTAAGCAAGTGCCGCGCCCGCAGTCTGCGCTCATGTTGGCTGGCCCATGGGTGCCCGACGATCCGCACCAAATTGACTTCGCCGCGCTGCCCCGCGTGCCGTCGCAGCACGTCCTCGTGAGCGACGCGCGCGCCGAGAACCGCCACGGCGGCGAACTCGACCGCGACCGAGGCGGCGTCAACCAGCACAACTACCTGGCGCATCACGACGGAAAGTTCTGGGTCATGTGGAGCGATGGGCCGGGAATCGAGGATCGCGTGGGGCAGCGGGTGAAATTCGCCACCAGCCGTGACGGCCTCCGATGGTCAACGCCGCGGTTCCTCACACCCCCGCCGCCTGGGTGTGGCCCGACGTCCCCTCTGTACGGACAACGCAGCGAGCAAGGGCTGCGCTACATCTCACGCGGCTTTTGGCGGCGCGGCGGCGAGCTGCTGGCTCTGGCATCGCTGGACGAGGCGGGCGGATTCTTCGGCCCGAGCCTTGTGCTGCACGCCTTTCGTCTGTCCGCATCGGGCCGCACCTGGGAACCCGCGGGAATCGTCTGCCGCAACGCCATCAACAACTTCCCGCCGGAGAGGCTGCCCGACGGCCAGTGGATGATGTCCCGAAGGCCACACAACTACCGGGACGTGGGCGTCCACTTCCTGATAGGCGGCGTCGACGCGATCGACCAGTGGGCGTCGTTTCCGGTGCTCGGCTCCAACACCGAGCTGTCCGCGGAAGAACCGCACTGGTGGGCGCTACCGGACGGACGCCTGGCGGCGCTCTTCCGCGACGGCCGGCGGCGCGGCTTCCTGTATCGCTCGTTCTCCGCGGACAGCGGACGCACCTGGAGTCTGCCGGCCCGAACCAACTTCCCGGATGCAACATCCAAATTTAGTGGTCTGCGGCTAGCCGACGGTCGCTACGTGCTCGTCTCGAATTCCAACCCGAGGAAGCGCGATCCGCTCACGATTTCGATTAGCGATGATGGGCTAGTCTTCCGCACGATGGCGTCCTTGGTCGGTGGCCGCTGGGTGGACTATCCGCACGTGATCGAGCACGAGGACCACCTGCTGGTCGCCTTTGCTGGCGGTAAGCAGACGGTGGAAGTGCTGCGCGTGCGGACGTCCGATCTGGCTGGCTTGCGAAATGCGCCGCCGCCGGCAGCACCGTGAGGCCGGAGCTTGGGCCCCAATGGCGTGACGACGCCCTTGGGCCGGCGTTCGCCCGGCACGCTATCGACGTACCGGGCGCCGTCATCGCTTATTACGTGCGCGCCGGAAAGAATCCGCCGCTCGTCATGATTCCCGGCAGCTTCAACGCGGCCGGGGCACTCAGGGCCATCGTCGAGCAGCTCGACGCCGCGTTATCTGTCATCGTCGTCGACCTCCGCGGTCACGGCGGAAGCTGGCCGCCGCCTACGAATGGGTCCATTGAGTTGTTCGCTCAGGATGTACTGCAGGTCGTGGATCGCCTCTCGCTCAGCAGCGTATTCGTTGGCGGCCATAGCATCGGTGGAATGATCGCGCTGGAGTTGGCACGAGTGCGCCCGCAGAGTCTGGAAGGCGTAATCTCGATCGAGGGCTGGAGCAACCACCACGCCCAACGCGACGCGTTTCAGGGCGACACCATGAGTACGCTGTCGGACGGGCAGCTTGCAGAGCGGGAGCGGCTACGACAAGACGTCCTGCGTCGCTGGACCAGGCCGCAACAGACCGCGTTCGCCGCCATTTGGAGAACGTGGGACGGCTACGACCTACTCCAAGGCACCGATCTGCCGATCCTCGAGTTGTATGGCGACCGGGGGCGTGAGCCAGCGACGCATGAGCAACTGCACATTCCGCGGCGCGACAACATCGAGCTCCGCTGGCTGGCCGGGGCTTCTCACTCGCTTCCTCTCGAGCGCCCGCGCGAAGTGGCGCGGTTGATCACCGACTTCATGCGCCGACACTGGCCGGACAACGACGGCTAAGGGCTCAGAGGCGCACGTCGTGTTTCGCGGGTGGCCTGCGCAATCCAAATCGCAGCCACTGTGCGGCTCGCGGGACGGGAAGCCTGGCGCCCGTTTCGCCCAAGCCCGGCGCTGAGCGATAGGCTGCGGCGCGAACGTGACGCCGGACGGCCGGAACCGACCCACACTGGGCCAATCCCTTCCCTCGCGGTCAAGACTGAAGGAGGCAACGCGATGACGGGCAAAGTTGCATTCGTGAGCGGCGGCGCGGGCGGTCTGGGAGCGGCGATCTGCCGTCGATTCGTGCGCGAAGGCGCCGCTGTCGCGATCGCCGACATCGATCGCGACCGGGCGGAGGCACTGACAACCGAGATCTCGAGCAGCGGCGGCCGATCCTTGCCCGTGACGCTCGATTCCGCCTCCGGCACATCCGTTCAGCAGGCGGTCGACGAGGTCGTCGACCACTTTGGGCGCTGCGATTTCCTCGTCCACGGCGCGGGAAATACTGCGATCGCCCCGCTGCTCGAGCTGGCCGAGGAGGACTGGCGCTCGGTCCTCGACACCCATCTCACCGGCGGATTTCTGCTCTGCCAGGCCGTCGGGCGTCAGCTCGTCCGCCAGGGCGAGGGCGGGCGCGTGGTATTGATTTCGTCGGTTGGGGCAATGGTGACGGTGCCGGATCGCGGCGCCTATAGCCCCGCCAAGGCCGGGCTGATCGCTCTGGCGCAGATGCTGTCGATTGAGTGGGCACGCTACGGCATCAACGTCAACGCCATATGTCCCGGCGTGACGACGACGCCAATGGTGCAGGAGATCTACAAGCGCCGCCCGGAGTTGCGAGCCCAGCGCATTCGGCGATTTCCGATGGGTCGCGAGGCGGTGCCGGAGGAGATCGCGGACCTCGTGGTGTTCCTCTGCGGGGACGGATCGACCTACATCAACGGCACGGCCGTCACTATCGACGGCGGCTTCATCAACGCGGGCTTTATGCCCGAGCCTGAATAGGGCATGGCGCCTGGACGGCGGGGAGGATCCGCATGAGCGGACCGAACGGGAACGTGGTTCAACGCCTGGCCGATGAGGCCTTCAACGGCCGCAATTGGGACGTCTTCGATGAACTGCACGACCCGGCAGGTCTCGTGCACCGGGGCGGCGCAAGCGTGACGCCGGCGGCGATCAAAGCTGTTCACCAGGACCGCCTGGATGCCTTCCCCGACTTACGCTGGACCATCGAACGGCAACTCGAGGATGGCGACTTCGTGACGACGCACGCTACCTGGCGCGGGACGCACGCCGGGACGTATTTGGGCATCGCGGCCACGGGGGCCACGGTCTGCGGCGAGGTGATCGCCATCCGGCGCGTCGTGGACGGTCGCATTGCGGAGACCTGGGCGGTAGCCGACACCTTGCGGGTGTTGGAGCAAATCGGCGGTCGAATAGCGCGGCGGTGAGCGTCGGACCGACGCTTAGCCGCGTTGGACCAGCCGGCTACGCCTCACGTGCAGCCTCCCATTCACGGCGCAGGATGCTGCACATGACCTGATCGGTGGCCACCCCGTGCATGACGACGTATTGGCGCAACACGCCCTCCCGCGTCATCCCGGCTTTCTCCATGACCCGCAGCGAGCCCGGATTGCGCGGATTGGCGTCCGCCTGAACGCGGTTGACGCGCGGCTGCGAAGTGAAGGCGGCATCGATGGCGGCGCGTACGGCCTCTGTCATGTAGCCGTTGCCCCAATGCGCCCGCGCGAGGCCGTAGTAGAGATCGACCCGTCCGTGCGCGGCAAACAGGGTCATGCCGACATGCCCGATCGCGGTGCCAGCGAGGTCCACGGCCCACATGGGTGACCGCGACCAGTCGCAGAGCATCCGCGACGACACGCTTCGCTCCGCGTCGGTTCGACAGTAGGGCTGCGGCACGCCGAGATATTCGCCATAGGCCGCGTCCGACTCATACGCAAGCACCGCGTCCGTGTCGGCCAGCGCGAACGGCCGGAGCATCAGACGCCGGGTGCAAATGGTGCGCGGAAACTCAACCACGTTCGACGACTTCGTCACGCCGCGCCCACGCCCACGCCGCCGGGCGACGGGGCCTACGGGTTGGGAACTTCGAAGATGAAGCCTTCGATATCGATTTCCAGGTCGACCAAGTCGGGGGCGACATCGAACACGACGGCGACCACGGCGGTCTTTCCGTCCGGCACGCTCTCGACGAGGAAAAGCGGTCGGCCTTCTGTGGCCGTGGTCGCCATGCCGATGAGCGCGTTGACGCCTGGGGAGCTCACGGCGATTTCGTTGCCGCTCGGCTCGATCAGGACGATATTGGCTTTGGACACGACAATGTTGCCGCTATCGTTCGTGTTCGTGAACTGCATGGTCACGAGCTTGAAGGCACCGTTCTTTGGCCTGAACGGCGAGCCATGAACCTGCGTCAGCTCCTCGAACTGCTGCACCGAGACCAGCGTCACCTCAAGCCCGTCGTCCCCGAGCTGCGTGTCGCCCAACGTGGCAATTCCAGTGCGAGACACCGCAGTCTGCTCCACGGCTTCAATGCGCGCCCGGCCACGGTTCTCAGTCGTGTCCCGCGAGCTCCCAGCGCGCGTATCGCGAACATCCTCCGCCACTGGTGTGGCCTCGGCTTCAGACTCGGCTTCAGTTTCGACCTCGGCAGCGACCTCGTCTAGGAGATTGATCGCCGGCATGGCGAACCTCAGCCCCTCGATATCGAGCCGAAAGTCGTCATCGGACTGCTCGACATCGAACGAGACCGAGACGATGATCGACCTGCCCGCAGCAATCGACTCGGCGAGAAAGAGCGGGCGGCTCTCGACGAGTCCCGCGGGCTTCGAGTTAAGGACGTTCAGCGATCGTGCGTCGACAACGATCCGTGACCCGTCCGGCCGCAGCAGCATGATGTTGGTATTCACAACCGTCGTTGGGTCGGCGCTGCCATTCTCGAATTCGATCGTGACGATGCGGATGAGATCTTTGCGCGGTCGGAACGGGCTTCCCTGGCGCTGCGGCACCATCGAGAAATCTTCGACCGCCACCATGGTGACTCCCAGTCCATCCACTGCGACCAGGGTGTCGCCCAAGCTAGGCAGGGCGTCCGTAGGCGCCGGTGTTGTTGCAGCCGCCGTCGTCGTTGCAGTCGACGCCTGTGTGCGAGTCGAGACCGCAACGCGCCGGGGCCGTGCCGCTTCGGCGCTGGTCCGAATCGATTCTTCGTTCGGATCAAACACGATCCGAAGAATCAGCAGGGCGATTGCAACGAAGAGAAGCGACCCAATGATGGCCACGATTGGGCCTGGTAGACGACGAGCATTGGTGGAAATGGCGGCCACGACTGGCGGCTCCTATCGCTCCATACACGGGCCGACGGGCTGGTTCGCCGACGTGCCGCGGACCAACTCGCTCAAGCCTATCGTGACGGCCGTCGCGTTTTCGGTCAAGTGACAAACGTTACCGCTGGGAAATCGGAGCCCCACGGCTACGCGACTGGCGCTTCGTCCCTGGTTGCCGAAGGCGCAACGTGGGCGATCACCGGGCCCAACCGGTGCAGCACAGCCGTCAAAGCGTCCGCCAGCCCGCGGATTTCCGCGGCGGTCGTTGCCGTGGACACGGTCATCATGGAGGCCGCCTTGAATCCCCGATTCAACAGTTCAAGCGTGATGAGGTCCAGGATCTCCCCGCATGATGCGCCGGCTCGCGGCATGTCAATTCCGACCAGCGACTCGATCTGGGTCACCTGGAGCCCTACGCCGGCTTGCCGCGAGGCGTCGACGATGCTCTCGCCGAGGGCCTTGCCGAGTTGCGCCAGGCGCTCGTAGGCCGGCGTATCGAGAAGCTGCATCGCCGCGATACCCGCCGCCATGGTGGCTGGATTGCCGTTGAAGGTGCCCGCGTGCGGCAGCAGCGGCGGCTGCTGGTCGGCGAACATCTGCATGACGTCTGCCCGACCGCCGAAACCGCCCACCGGCAGCCCGCCGCCGATGATCTTGCCCATGGCGGTGAGGTCCGGCACGACGCCGAACAGCTCCTGACCGCCGCCGCGCGCCAAACGCAGCGTGATCACCTCATCGAAGACCAGCAACGCGCCGTGGGCGTGCGCCGCGTCGCGCAGGGCGCCCAGGTACCCGGGCGATGGCGCGCGCAAGCCGCCTTGGGTCTGGGCCGGATTCACCACAATGGCGGCCACCTGGCCCGGGTTGGACTCGAGCAGCCATTCCACGATCTCCGCATCGTCGAAGGGAGCGATCAACACGTTGTCCGCGGCATTGCGCGGGACACCCCGGGACACGGGTGCCCCATCCCCGCCCCAACCGCTCTTGCCCTTGTGGATCTCCACGCCCTCATAGGTGCCGTGATAGGCCTGGTCCATCTTGATAATCAAGTCGCGGTCGGTGAACGCGCGGGCGGCCTTGATCGCCTGCATGTTTGCTTCGGTGCCCGACGCGGAGAAGCGCACTCGATCAAGGCCCGGAACGCGCGCGCAGAGGATTTCGGCCAGCTCCACCTGCCCGGCGTTTGGGGCGTTCCAGGCAGTGCCCTCGGCCACGCGGTTCTGCACGGCCGCAACGATGTCGGGGTGCGCGTGGCCGTGAATGACGGCCGTGGAGTTGAAGGTGAAATCCACCAGCTCATTGCCGTCAACATCGGTCAATGTAGTGCTGCGGCCCGCTGCGATGTAGGTGGGATACGGCGCAAACCAGGTCGCCGTGCGCGACTCGCCGCCCGGCAACGATTGCAGCGCCCGCTCGTGCAGCGCCCGGGACTTGGGTGTGCGCGCCCGGTAGTGGGCCTCTATGCTGCGGCGGGCATCCGCCAGGGATTCGACTGGGGACATCTCATGCTCCCTCTGCACCGCTGGGCGGCACCGAGGTCGGCGGCGACATGTTCGACCACGCACCAACCCGGATTATGGCAGCCGGGAGTCGCCGATGATTGAAACGCGGGCCACGGGCCTCGTCTATCGCAATCCCGAGCCTGAGCGCCGTGCCATTCACGCCTGGCATCCGTCGATCGTCGTGCTCGACGACGGCGAGCTGTTCGCGAGCTTTGATCTGGCGTCGGGCGTGGAAGGCCTCGATTACCGGACCTACATGGCGCGCTCCTCCGACGGCGGTGTGACATGGACGGCACCAGAGCTGCTTGTTGATCGCCCTACGCCCCGACCAACGACCGGTGGGACGCGCGTGAGCCGGCTGCGCGACGGCACGATTGTCGGCATCGGCGGACGCACGTATCGCGACGTCCACGGCGGGCAGCTCGTCAATCGTGAGAACCTCGGGCATGCGCCCATGGACCTGATCACGGTGCGCAGCGCCGACCGCGGCTACACCTGGAGCGCCCCCGAGGTGCTTGAGCCGCCGGTCTGGAGTCCGGCCTGGGAGGTGTGTCACCAAATCGTGGAGCTGGCCGACGGCCGCTGGCTGGCGCCCATGGCCCCCTGGCGCGGCTGGGACGGGGAAGAGCCGATCGGGGCGATGGCGCTGGCGTTGGTTTCGCACGATCGCGGCCGGACGTGGCCCGAGCACCTGGTGCTGATCGACGAAACCCATCGCGGCGTCTATTCGTGGGAGGTCTCGCTGCGCCAACTGGGCGACGGCCGTCTGGTGGCCACGTGCTGGGCGTTCGACTACGCGACCGGCCTCAGCGAGCCCAATCCGTACACCATCTCGAGCGACGGTCAGACGTTCTCCGCGCCGCGCTCCACCGGCATCCATGGGCAGACCGGCAAGATGTTGGTCCTGCCCGACGACCGCATCCTGTTCGTCTACCGCCACAATGACCGCCCGGGCCTCTGGGCCAATCTCTCGCGCCTGGACGGCGATGACTGGGTAAATTTGGCCGAAGCGCCGCTCTGGGAGGGCGCGTCGTCCAGCATGACCGGCACCACCGAGAGCAGCGGACAGGAGTTGGTCGACCTCCCGTTCGGCTTTCCGAGCCTGGCGCTGCTTCCCGACGGCGATGTCTACATGGCGTTCTGGTGCGAAGAGGACGAGGTGTACAACATCCGCTGGTTTCGCTTGCGGGTGGCGTGAACGCCGCCTGACGGAATAGAGGCTGGGTTTATTCGGCGGATGCCGCTGGCGCGTCGGTAAAGCCGGGCATCACGTCCTGCGCGAACCATTCCAGGTCGGCCCGCATGGCGGACGGCGGAACGCCCAGGGAACCGGTCTGGATGAATACGCGGCGCAGGCCCGGAAGCCGTTCGAGCAGGCCGAGCAGGTGGTCGCGTACGTGCTCCGGCGTCCCGCACACCCAGGTTCCCTCGGCGTCCAAGTCTTGAATGGTGGGCAGTCCCGCCCCGTAGGCCGCCTCACCCTGGGCCGTGGCCCGCACCTGGGCATCGCTCAACTGCGGATAGCGGCCCAGCGGCGCCAGCCCCTTGAGATGCTCCTCGGCCCATGGAGTGGCTTCCAGCAGCGCGGCTTCGCGGCTGTCCCCGAGGTGCATCTGGAAGCCGACGGCCAAACCCTCGCCGAGCTCCGTCTCGCGCCCGGCGCGCGCCAGAGCGTCGCGATAGAGCGCTGCTCCCTGCTCCGCTTGGCCTCCCGGCGCCGTTCCCCCCGCGATCACGCCCTTGATGCCGTGCCGCGCCATGTAGTCGAACCCGCGCTGTTTCGAGCTGGTGATGGGTTGCCAGACCTCCACCGGAAGATGCGCGGGCCGCGGTACCAACGTTATGTCAATAAGATCGTCGAACATGTGCGGCACGTCGGCTGGAACGCGGTAGGCCGCTCCCGCGTGGGCGAATTCCGGCTCGTGCCAAGCCTTCAGCATGATCTCGACCTGCTCCTCGAACAGCTCGCGGTTGGCCGCGTCGTCGAGCAGCGGTCCGCCCAGGGTCTCCACCTCGCGGGCCACGTAGCCGCGCCCGATGCCGAAGCGCAGCCTACCGCCGGTGAGGACGTCGACCATCGCGTAGTCCTCGGCCAGCCGCAACGGGTGCCAGGCGGTGACCGTGTTGAAGAATGCGCCGAAGTTCAAGCGCTCGGTCTGATTCGCCAGGTGCAGACTCAGCAGCGGCACGTTGCCGATGCAGCCGTAGCCCTCGCGCTGAAAGTGGTGCTCGGCCAACCAGAGCGTGTCGTATCCCGTGCGCTCCATGAGCTCGGCGAAACGGAGAGCTTCGTCGAAGACCGTCGCGAGGTGGGCGTCGCTCTGCCGCCGCGCATGCGCCGGCGGCCCCCGAAATCCCAGATTCGGCATCTCGACATGACCCCCGTAGAAGGCGTCGATGGCCAGCGTCAAGCGTGTCGCCTATGCATCCGTGGACAACTCCCGTTGCGGGCTTGGGGGGCAGCCGGACCGTAGCGCGTGCGGCCGGCCGCTGTCGACGCGCCGGGCCGGGGGCTAAGCTGGCCCCCATGACGACCGGCACGTCGCCGCCCGACCTGAGCACCAGGCTGGAGCAATACGCTGGCGCCAAGCGCCGCGGCGTCGAATGGCTGCTGCGGCAGACCCACGCTGACGGCTCCATCGGCGATCCGGCACACGGATTCAGGTTCTATCGCGTGCCCTGGACGTTCACGGTCGCCGGCGAGACCGCGGCGGCCACGGCGATCTGCGGTTGGATTCGACGGCACATGTTCACCCCGGAGGGCGACTTCGACCGTGGCCGGCGGGTGCTGACCGACGCCTACGCCTACCGAAACGCCACGCTCGTCTACGGCGCGCACATGGCGCGGCAATTTGACCTGAGCAGCCGCGGTCTCGAGTTCGTCCTCACCATGCAGGACCCGCAGTCTGGCGGTTTCACGAACGACCTGGAGGCGGACGGCACACCGGGCGACGTGATGGACATTCCGTACGCCTGCGGCTGTGGGCTGGCTTGTATCGCTCTCGGCCGTCTGGACGCGGCCCGGGCCGTGCACGCCTTTCTCGAGCGGATTTGGCGGGCGCAGCGTGAGCTGCCCGACCGGTTGCACTACGCGTGGTCGCGCGAGCGGCAGGCGCTCGTCACCGGCGGGGCCGACGAGCCATCGTGGTTCACCGTCGAGGCGCAGGCGGCCCGGAAGCAACGCTGGACGGTCGGCGGCATCGCCGCGGCGTTCCTCTGCCGGCTGCACATGGTGGACCCGCGATCGAACTATGTATCGCTCGCACGCGACTACATGGCGTTCTCGATGCAATGCACGCTGCGGCAGTTCGACTACGCCCAGGTCTGCAAGAGCGGCTGGGGCGCGGCGTTGCTCTATCAGCTCACCGGGGATGCCGAGTACGGCGCCTGGGCGGCTCGAGTGGGCGACTGGTTCGTCGAGACGCAACAAGCGGACGGCTCGTGGTCTTGGGACCAAAACGCAACGCTCGGCGAAACCATCGAATTGACCGCTGAATTCGCGGCGCACGTAGACACGATCATCGGATGCCTGGCAAGCCGAGCATGACCCCCAAGCGCGAGAGGCCGTCCCATCCGTCATTCCCGCGAACGCGGGAATCGAGCCCGAAAAACCGCGCATGATCTCGAGTCGTGGGGCCGTGCTCACGGCCGCGCACCGCATCGAGCTGCGCGACTTCCCCCTTCCGGAAATCGACGACGACGACGGCCTCCTGCGAATCGAGCTCGCCGGCGTCTGCGGCAGCGACATCCACCATTGGGATGGCCACTCAGCCGTCTGTCGCAATGTCCCGGCCTTGCTGGGCCACGAAATCGTCGGCCGCATCGAGAAGGTGGGCGCGGCGGCGGCCGAGCGCTGGCAGGTCCGGGCTGGCGACCGCGTCATCGTCGAGGCCAGCTTCGGTTGCGGCTCTTGTGAATGGTGCCGGCGCGGTTCCTATCAGATCTGCGCCGACGAGCGGGGCTACGGCGGGCGGATTTCGGCCGCCAATCCGCCCCACCTCTGGGGCGCCTATGGCCAGTTTCTCTACCTGCCGCCGCGCGCCCGCGTTCACCGCCTGTCCGAACGGATCACGCCCGAGGCGGGCGTCGTGATCGGCGCGGTGCTGGCCAACGGCATTCGCTGGGTGCGCACACTGGGCAACGCCGGCATCGGCGACACGGTCGTCGTCTTCGGACCGGGACCCCAAGGACTGGCGGCGACGATTGCGGCGCACGCCGCCGGCGCCCGACAGATCATCGTGGTCGGTCTGGCGCGCGACCGCACACGGCTTGACCTAGCCGAGGACTTCGGCGCCAGCGACACGCTGGTGGCGTCACAGGCGACCGTCGCCGAGATTGCGGAACTAACGGAAAATCGGATGGCGGATGTCGCAATCGACGTGACGGCCAGCCCGCACGCGGCGGGCCAAGCAGCTCTGGTCGCGCGACCGCTTGGGACCTTTGTGATGGCCGGATCGAAAGGCGGCGCGCCGGTCGAGCTGCCCTGGGACGAACTGGTGCGAAAGGAAGTGCGCGCGCTGGGCGTCAACAGCCACGAAACCCAGGCCGTCCGCGCGGCCGTCCAACTGGCCGAGACCGGGCGCTACCCGCTCGAACGCATGCTCACCCACCGCCTGCCCCTGGCCCAGGCCGCCGAGGCCATCGAGCTGGTCCGCTCAGCCACCACCGCCGACGGCGTGGTCAAAGTCGCCCTTGATCCGTGGGACTAGGTGTACTGACCACACAGGTGTGAGACGCGGCTGACGGGCGGCAGGCCGTCCAGCGGCGCACTGAGGCCGCTGGGAGATCGCATAGGGTCCAACGAAAGGTCGCTGGACGCGCTACCTTCCTGGTGCCGGGCGGAAGGGTAGCAGAACCCTGGTGTGTCGAGGCGCGGCTAGTCCGTATGCTGGGCCTGGGAGCGAAAGAGCGGCGACATGGCAAATGACCCAGCACCACTGACGCGGGCGGGTTTGCGCGAGGAACTCGACCGAATCCTCCAGCACTACGCGACTAAAGCGGACCTGAAGGACCTTAAACTCAAGCTGACGCTGCGCGTGCTGCTGATCATCAGCGTGGCCACGGGGGGCATCATCGCGGTTGATCGACTAGCGACCTGAGCCTCCTCAGACTGACCCACTACCGTCGCGCCCATCAAGTGGCGCACCAGCGGCCCGCGCGGCATCCGAGCGGCACCGGAACACGGAGGAGGGAGTGACCATGCGTCCACGGAATCCCGCGCCGTGGGCCATGTGGCCCACGGTCGTAGTGCTCGCCCTGCTGCTGCTGGCCACGGTGGCGGGCCGGTATAGAATCTGGGGGTGTTTTTCCTGTATTGGGCAATGTACGGCATCGTCACCGGCGAGGCGTTCGTCGTGCAGACGGTCTACCGGCACGAGCACCCCATCCTGTTCTGGATCATCGGCATTGCGCTACTCGCTCTCGCCGTGCTGACCATCATCAACCACCTCTGTTCCCAACTCGCCCCCGACTTTGCGTTCGCCTGGCTGGGAACCACCAATGGCTGAAGCTGTAGAGCGCGTCGAGCTAAACCGAAGACTCTTCTTGCAACTCTCAGGCGCAAGCCTCGCGGCTGGCGGGCTACACGTTGCCCTTAAACGGCCTGCCCTCGCCGAGACTCCCGACCCCGCCAACGAAGAGCCGGATCTGTGCATCATTGACGAGCGATTCTGCGCAGACACCAGCGCAAGAAGAAGAATCGCCAGCGAAGAGCCGGATCTGTTCGTCATTGACGGCCTGACCGAGGCCGCCAACGATCCAGACGTGCAGCAATACATCCGCACCGGCGCTTTGCCATTCTGGATCGCGGGAATGTTCGTCAACGTTTGGCGTACGAACCTTAACTTCATATCCGTGCCACCAGATTTGGTCACCTACTACCGCCGGGCGGGGGTCGCATCCCGTGACCTGGCGGGCGCGCAATCGATTTGGGAGACGATTCCGCGTGAAACCCGTATGGCTGGGCCGCGAGCATTGCGAGACTTCCACAGTACTCGGGACTGGAGCCACTTCATTCCCCGCGCCCTGGGCGGCGGCGACAGCGCCAGTGAGGGCATCTTCGAGGACCGCTGGAAGAACCAAGCCAGAGGCCCGAAGGTAATGAAAGACTTTGAAATAGAAGAGGCGCGAAAGGCGCTCCGGACGGATGCACTGGTGCGTTCCATCAGGATGACAGCCACAGTCGCAGTGTCCGGGGCGCTGGTTGGGGCGGTAACGTCCGGGGTGTTCGCCGTCATGGAATATGGATTGCAGTACCACGAGGGGAAGATAACCCGGGCGGAGCTCTATGAGTCGGTATGGAAACAGGTGAGCGTGGGAGCTGCCGTTGGAGTCGGTATTGCGGGAATCATTTCCGGATTGGCGATACTTTTCCCTCCGCTGATGGCGGTTGTGAGCGCCTTTGTAGTGCCATTGACTTTTGCCAGCTTTGCCCTCGTGGGATACCAGTTCTACGATGCATCCAAGAGGTGGAGAGAAGCCGGATTCGATCCGCTGCTGGGCGCCTGGGACACATCGAAAGAGATCTCAAAGGAAGCCTGGGAAAGATCGGCGACGCTGTTCGAGGAATTTCAGAATTCCGCCGAGAGTGCGTGGGTTGAAACAACAGAGGCCGCCCAAAGGGTGATCAATTGGTTTAGAGTCAAGCTCTCGCCAGTCGCTACTTGTGACTACTCGCCAGTCGAGATCTATGACTACCCGCTAGTTAATATTTATGACTACCGGCCAGTCGAGGTCTGTGACTAATGAGAAGGGATACCGGAGTGAAATCAGGCGATGACGACTCCCACCGCACAATGACCAATCTGCCTGTCGAGGCCTACACCTAGCAGGAGAGGTTTGAACGCGAGCCGGAACGTATCCTCTCCCTAACCTGGCCTGCGCTGGTTTCGCCGAAGACAGCAGCGGGCTGGGGCCGTACGCCTCGGTGCAGGCGGGCCTCAACAACATCGTCGTCGTTCTGGAGAACGCCTGGCGGTTGCGCGCCTTTCGCAGCATCTGCCGCCACTGCGGGAGACAGCCGCTCCGAGCTGCGGACATGAGTCGAGTCCAGCCGGTGATTCGGTCGGTCCTGGATTCCGGCTTCCGCCGGAATGACGAATCTCCAGATCGACCGAGCCAGCCTCTATCTCGCGGCTTGGACCGACTCCCTCAGAGCCCCCACGAAGCCGTGCGCGTGCTCGGCGTCGCGGTGGGGGTTGAGCGAGAGGCGGATGCGGGCGTGGCCGTTCATGTGGCCGAAGGTGCTGCCCCAGCCGCGCTGCGAGAGCTCATTGAACACTCGCTCCATGTCCACTGTGTCAGACGTGAAATTCACGACGCCGATCAGCGGCCGGACCATCAGCCGCAGCTCGTCGATAGCTTCGATGCCCTCGACGACGATGCGCACGGACTCGAGCAGCCGCGCGGCGGAGGCGCGGTAGCCGGCGCGTCCCAGGTGGCGCATAACCGACCACGCCGCGGCGGCATGGTCGCCGGGCTTGGTGGCGGTGAGCGTGTGGATGAACGTCGTCTCCAGCGGCACCGCCTGTAGCAGGCTTGCGTCGCGGATGAGGAAGAACCCGGTCGCCACCGGCAGCAGGCCCACCTTATGGCCGTCGGTCATGAATGAGCTCACGCCCGGCACGCCGAGATCGAAGTCGGGCAGATCGTGTCCCAGCTCGCGCATGAACGGCAGGATGAAGCCGCCGAACGCGCCGTCGACGTGCAGGTACAGCTCGTGCTCAAGCGCCAGCTTGGCGAACTCGGGCACGGGGTCCAGCTGACCGAAGTTGCCCTCGGGGGCGGAGCAGATCAGCCCCACGGTGTTGGGCGTTATGGCGCGCCTGACGGCGTCCACGTCCGGGCGCATCTGCTCGTCGACGGGCGTCTCGACCAGGCGGATCCCGAGCAGCTCGGCGCCCAGCCGGAAGCTGTAGTGCGCCGAGGTGGGCATCACTATTTCCGGCTCCGCCTTTCCGCCAAGGTTGCGCGCCAGCCGCATGGCCGACATGTTCGACTCGGTGCCGCCGCTGGTGATGAAGCCCGTGGCCTCAGGCCGGCCGAGCAGGCTGGCCATCATGCGCACGGCTTCCTTCTCGAACGCGTAGGCGCCCGGATTCATCTCACGCGCCCACTCCACGAAATAGGTGCCGCGCGCCAGGGTCGCGACGCGCTCCGCGATGGGGTGCGGCGGGCCGACGTAGGTGATGCCGAAGTTGCGCTCGACGGAGAAGGGATCTTCCGACAGCCGGGCTTGCACCTCGCCGAGGACCTCAGATTCGGGCGTGCCGTCTTCCGGAAACGCCATCGGCGGCGGCATGGGCAATGGGTCTCGGGGCGTATGTCGCTCGAATTCCTGGGCCACGGGTCTACTCCTTCAGAAGGCTCGGGCCGGACCAGCCCTCGTGCATCCACGTTCCGGGATTGGCCGACGGATCGGCCAGCGGCTCGGGCGACGCGAACCGCCGCACGACGTTCTCGGTCACGCGTGAAACCGTGTTCTCATAGTCGTTGTAGGACAGGCACGAACGCCAGGCGATGGAGCCCACGGAGAACACGCCGCCGCCATTGGGCGTCTCGAAGTACGTCATGTCGGCGCGAATAAACGGATGGAACTCGCCGGGCATCGGTGGATCCGAGACCTTCACGCCGTCGATGCCGCGCGTGTACCACAGCGCCTCGTCGGCCAACCCGACGTATTTGTCGGAGTGCCCCAGCGACGAGGCCAGCAGCAACGTGTGCGGCGGCGTGCCCAGACCGAAGTCCAGGCGGTCCATTTCGTAGCCCGCGGCGCCGTGATTGACCACCAGCGAAGGGATGTCGCCGATGCGCTCATCGTCGCCGATGCCGTCAAAGATGAAGGCCGCGCGCGGGTCGTGGCTGTCGGGCAGCCGAAAGTAGGGCGAGCCCTTGTCGAAGCCTGCCGAGCCGCAGCCGATGCCGACCAGGGCCTGGGGCGGACGGCCGCGGTTGCGCCAGGTGCCGCCCAGCTCGCCGGTTGTGGCGATCACCCGCTCGGCCGGCGCGTGCTCGAACGGCCAGCTTGTGCCCCAGCGCCGCACCTCGACGACGTGCGGTCGGTTCGGGTCGACGGCGGTGACGCCGAAGAACCCGTTGCCGCCCAGGTACATCATGCATCCGCCGTCGTTTAGGTAGGTCTCCAGCCCCTGGATCATGGGGGAGGTCCAATACTCGGGATGCGAGCCGGAGATGATGACGCGGTGCCGCTTGAGCAGATCCGCGCCCTGGGCGTGGAGGTCGTGGTCCGTGATCACGTCATAGGCCAGGCCGCGGGCCTCGAGCCAATCGATCATGTAGAGATCGGCCGGGAATCGCGACGGCGCCGACCAGACGCGGTAGCGATAGGTGGCGCGCATGTTCAAGATCGGCCGGCGCCAGGAGCACAGCGCCGCGCCCGTCCCGTCGGTGTGGAAGTCGTATAGGCCCGGCATCTGGTTCGCCCGCAGGAATTCGTGCGACGCCGGGTTCAGGCTGGGATCGGCGTTGGGGACGCGCTCCGGGTTCCAGAACCCGCCGTCGACGTCCCGGAAATTGGCATAGGTGACGTACGAAACCGTCGACATCAACACGCCAATGGCGGCAGTTTTTGCGCCGTCGGCAGGCCGCACAAAGAAGGTGATGTAGTCCTCGTCGTCGCCCGACCGCACCCAGGCGGCGTAGACACCGCTGCGCAGCTCATCCGGCACGGTCAGCTCGAAGTCAACCTCCCAGAGGGCGTCTTCGAGGTCGTCGTCATGGAAGTGAATCGCGCCATATTCGTCCGGCGCGAGCCGGAAGTTCGTCTCGCGGCCGGTGTGGTTGTGACCGGTGACGCCGCGGGTGGGCATCTGCACCGCGCTGCCGTGGAGACCGTGCGGACCGATGTCGGTGACCCGGGTGGTGCTGATGTCCTTGCTGAAATCCCAGGCGGCGACCAACCCGGCCACCGCCAGCGAGTCGCCGCCACGCGCGAGGGCCCCGATCTCGTCACTTGAGAGCGCGCGATCGTAGAGGCGCGGCGCGTCGATCCTCCCGTTGAAGTGGGAATTCGTAAGCACGGCGCCGTCCTCATGGGACTCGAGGGCGGCGGCCATGAGCAGCGGCGTTCCCGCGGCCGGCCTGGCACTAAGCGCCGTCGTGGTCACATAGCCGCGGCCGCGCTCGACCGGCCAGAGATGCCTGGGGACTTGATAGACGCTGAGTGTCCGCGAGGCGCCGTCATAGGTTATGGCCGCGAACGTCCACTGATGCTCGAGCAGCGGCGTCACGGCGCCTGCGGCCGTCCTGCCGCCCGCGCCATCACCCACCACCGCCTGAAGATCGCCGCCTATTCCCACGAAGAGGCCATAGCCGGAACTCGCCGGAGTCTCGAGGCCATGCGTGACGATGGCTTGCGCCTCCCCTTTCACGGGCGTCGTGGGGAGAATCCAGGCCGTGAACGTGAAGCTGTCGAGTTCGCCCAGCACGTCGGCATAGGGAATCTGCACGCTGGAGCCAGTTCGGATGGCCTGCTCGCGGCCGGCGTAGTCGCCGCTGATGGCGGACTCGACCAAGGGGGCTTTGAAACCGGGCCCACGGGGATTGTCGTCGCAATGCACCAGCCGGACGAGGTCCGCCTGGTAGGTGGGGTGCGCGCTGCTGACCATGAAGCGCACCGTGTCGCCGGGAGCGACGTGCAGGGGATCGCAGTAGCCGACGACCTTCATTCCTCACCGGTCCCTTGCTGCGGATTGCAGCGAAATGTCCGACGGTTGCGGCGCCCAGCATGCCGCAGAACGCCCTCACGTGCCGACACGACATCGGGATGTTGCCGGGCTACGCCACCATCTCCGGCCGCCCGTGCGCGGCTGAAGCATACGCCGCGTGCACCACGCGCAGCGCCGCGAGGCCGTCCGTGGCCGATAGCGGCGGGTCGATCTCGCCCAGGCAGGCGCGCAGCGTCTCGGCCACCCAGGCGGTATAGGGTGCGCCCCGTTCCTCGTAAAGCGTCCGCCGCACTCGTGCACCTTCCCCGCGGCCCGTGCACCACACGAGCCTGGGCGCCGCGGCGGCGTCGGTTTGAATCCAACCCCGCGAGCCGTAGATCGTCAAGCCCTGATGCCCCTTCTCCTCCATGAGATAGCCGGAGAACAGCGACGCCATGGCGCCGCCGGCGAGCCGCATGTTGACCAGGGCCAGATCTTCGACGTCGATCGGAGCGCCGCCCACCACGCCCGTCAGCGCCTGCACCTGATCGACGTCGCGGCCGGTGACGTAGCGGATCACGTCCACGAAGTGAATCCCCAGCCAGACCAAATGGCCTCCGCCGGCTCGGTTTCGCTCGAACGTCCAGTCGGCCTCTTGGAGTTCCTGGATGCGCGTCTGGTCCGCCACCTGCACCGCCCGCACCGCATATAGCTCCCCGATGCCGCCCTCGGCGATGATGCGCCGGGCGTCGTTCATGTCCGGGCGCATCCGGTTCGCCAGCGCCAGCATCAGCGGCACGCCCTTGTCGTCCGCGAGCCGCGCCAGCGGCGCAAAATCGTCGGGATGCACGCAGGCGGGCTTCTCCGCCATGATCGGAACGCCGGCATTGAGGAGCGCTTCGATCACCGGCGGCGAATTCGCCGCCACCAGCGACACGATGGCCATGTCGGGGCGCACCGCCGCCAGCAAGTCATCGACGGATGTGTGACGGCCCACGAGTTTCGAGCCGATCAGGCCGAGCACCCCGTCGGCGCCGTCATCGACCACGTGCGCGGCCTCGATCCGCTCCAGGTCGCCGATGGCCTCGGCGTAGGGCTTTCGATGCTTGGCTTCGGACTCGGTAATGAACGCGACGGTGGCCAAGAAGCTGTCCCTTCACTGAGCGCACCCGGCGTGCACGTCCGACAGTCTATGCCTGCCCGGCGCACCCAGGAATTGCAGGTGCTCGGCTCGGCCGTGGGGATGACGTGCACGATTGCGGCGAATCGTTGCCGCAATGCCCTCGATCTCTTAGCGCGGGAGTGATGGATGGGCTACATAGGCCGGTAGGCGCCGCGACGGTGGGCGACGCGGACAACGAGTACAACCAGCTCGTCGTCGAGCAGCTCATACACGATGCGGTAGTCGCCAATGCGCAGGCGTCGCAGACCGCGTAGCCCACCCTTGAGAGCGCTGCCTGTCAACGGCTGTCCGCCCAGGCCGTCGATGGCATGAACCACGCGCGTCCTCGCCGGTTGGGGAATTCGCTTCAGTTCTTGTGACGCGCTGCGCTTAATCCGAACCGAGTAGCTCACGCCTGACCTCGTCCCAGTCCAGAACGGGGTCCGCAGGGTCCCGCAGCCGGTCCAGCGCTACGGAGAGGTCGTCGAAATTCTCGAGGTATTGCTCCAGCGCCTGGCGAACCACCGCGGCGCGGCTGCGCTTGAGCGTTGCGGCCGCCGCGTCCAGCGATTCCGCCAGCTCGTCGGGCACACGCGCCGTGATTTGAGTCATGGCACATCCTCCAGGTTATGGCGCATCATCCGTGATTGCGTTTCAATTCAATCAATGTCAATGACCTTGATTGAATTATTGTAGCGCCAGCAACGCCGCGGGTCTATCCCTCGGGCACCGTGAGCGGCGCGAGCATTTCGTCGGTGATGTACCGGCCGACGCCGAATAGCTTGCGGTCGGAATACCAGAGAATGCGCTCGCCTTCGCGCTCGGTGAGGCTGGAGTACATCGACAGCCAGGGGCGGTAGTGCGGGGCCACGCCCACGCCGTCGGTGTCGAAGAGCAGCAACGGCTCGCTGAACCAGATGGGTTGATGGGCATCGGGGCGGAACTCGCCGACGGACAGGAACTGCGGCCGCCGGCTATCGCTGTTGAGCGGGCCCAAGCCGTTGTAACCCCAACCGTCATGGTTCTGGAGGAGCTGGATGAAGCGACCGTCGTGCAGGCGATAGAGAGGCGTCGGAGAAACCGGATTCTCCATGGGGGCGCCGCCGTCGCGAAACCGCAGCATCTCGCTTGGTCGCCATGAGTGGCCGTCGTCGGCGGACACCGCGTACCAGATCTGCCCGTTGGGCGTGCGCATGCTGGCGAACAGGCGGCCGTCGGGCAGCAGCACGGTGCCGGGTTCCTGGGCAAACGAGAAGCCGGCCGTGAATTCGGTATCGAACATGACCGGCACCGTGACGAGATCGTCGCTGTCGGGAAGCCAGGTCAACTCCAGGTCGCGCGGGTCCGGCTCATCGTCGATGTTCTCGAAACGCAGAAACTCGACGTGGCAGTCGCCGACGCCGCGCGGAGCGCGGGCGGTGACCGGGGTGCGGCGCACGACGCGCTCCGACGTCCAGCGAGTGATGCCGACGAGATGCTTGTTGTTGCGATCGCGAATCGGCTTCTGCCAGACGATGCACGAGGCGCCGGCCTTGGGATCGGGCAGGTCAAAGCGGGTGTGGCGGTATGGGATTTGCACGTTGCCGTCCACCCAAGTGCGTCCGTCGTCATCGGACACCTTGCATTCCAAGAATGAGTTGGTGTACGAGTCGCCCAGCGCCGTGCTGCGGTTGTAGAAGCAATAGATGCGCCCGCCCCGGCTCATGACGGGGAAGCCGAACGACGCGACCTGGCCGGGGTAGCGGCCGGGTCCAGCCAGCACGTCGGGCCCGGTCCAGGTGCGTCCGCCGTCTTCGCTACGGCGCACCATGATCGACTCGTCGGCGGCATGCTCCTTGGTGCAATAGGTCCAGATGGCCAGCAGGGCGCCTTCGCGCGTGAGGCTGACGAGCACGTGATCCACCGACTCCTGCCACTCCGGCGGTTCGGGCGGCAGAAAGAACACGAGGTCGGGATTGGTGCGCCGCCAATCGTCGGAGTAGGTGTGGTGCTGGCCCTCGTCAATCATCATTGCGCGCCTCCTTTGCCGGGGGCGTCGCCCCGACGTCCGAGCATGAGCCCCTATCCAGCGGCGAGTGCGGGATCATAGCCCACGCCGCCGACGGCGACGGCCGCCGCGTTGGGTGGATGCCCGGAGCTCCCGACCGGCGCGGCGCTCGCGCGCCAACCGCACTTGCGAATCCTTGCGCGCCACCCGGATCTGCGTCTGCACCTCGGCCTGACGCCGGCCCCGCCAGATTTCGGCCAGCCCGCCATAGAACAAGAGATAGGCGACACCGAGTAACAGCACGAACCATTGCTGAAGCCCCAGGATCCGGCGAAACCCGACGACGTTGACCACGACGAGGGCCGCGAGGGCCGTGGGTATGCCGTACCCGATCCGCACCAGGCCGCTCACGATGATGAACAGCAGGGGCAGCTGCGGACTGTCAAGACGCCGCAGCGGAATGGCGATGGCGGCGTGCAGCAAGCCGCTTAAGAAGGCCCAGGTCCCCGCGAGCCCGACAAAAACCGCGGCCGGGACGGACGCCGGCCACACCACCTGCCAAAACAGGATGGCCGCAATGCCCGCGACGGCAGCCAGCACGGCGTCCGCCACGACCAGAACTCGCGCCGGTCGCAACTCCCGCACCGCCAGCGCCACCAGCAGCGCCAGGGCACCATCCGCGAGCGCAAAGATGCCGAAGATTATGGCCGGCGGCGCCACGACGCCTTGAGGCCAAATCAGGCCAATCTGGGCGTTGGCGTAGAGCAACGGCACCACGGCGCGCAGCGTAAGCAGCCACCACCGTGATCGGGGAACCAATTCGGCCGGCGTGCCCGTCGCGGAAGCCTGAGTCGTCACCGGCGCTCGCAGCGCGTTCGTGAGGGGTAGACTGCGGCGACGGCCCCGGGGGTGAATACATGGAAACGCTTACGCAGGATCAGGTCGACGCTTTCAACGAGAACGGCTTCTTGAGACTCGAAAAGGTCTTCGACGCCGAAACCGTCGCACGGCAGTCTCAAGAGCTCGAGCGGCTCATGCAAGAGTGGGCGACGCAGGGGCCGGGATGGAAGGGTCCATGGCGTCAAGCCTATATGACGGCCGAGGAAGACCAACGCGCGCGCTTGGATATCTTGTCCGACCTGCCCTCATACTCCGAGGAGTTCTACCGCGCCGTGACCGACGACAAGCTCGTCGGGGCTGTGGCTGACCTGCTCGGCACAAGCGTCGAGTACCACCACACCGTGCTGCACGCCAAGGGACCGGAGATGGGCACGCCGTTCCCGATGCACCAAGACCATCCCTTCTATGCGCATGAGGGACCCGGATACATCGACGCGCTGCTCCACATCGACGACGCCACGGAAGCCAACGGCTGCCTAAAGTTTCTGCCGGGCAGCCACAAGCTCGGCCCGCTGCCCCACATCGGGCGGGTCGATTCAAAGGATACGCGTCCCCATCTGCCGGTGGACCAATACCGGCTGGCCGACGCCTCGCCCGTCCCCGCCAACGCCGGGGACGTGGTCTTCATGAGCTATCTCACCGTCCATGGATCGGATCCAAACCGAACCGAAAACTGGCGGCGCTTGGTTCGCACGGGCTACCGCGATCCCCACAACGTGCAGATCGACGGGCACAACACCGGCGTCAAGGGCCTTATCCTGCGCGGGCGGAAACGCAACCTGGCATTCGCGTAGCGGTCAACTAATCTAAGGCTGCGCGCGGCCCGGCCACCGAGCGCTTGCGATCACTCAAATTGAGGGTTGATCGTCCGTCCGATTTCTTCCAAGCGAGCGACCACGGCGTCCAGCACCGCGTCGTACTCGACGCCCACCCGCAGGTGAATCTCAACGTAATTCTCGTCGCTCGACAGCCCCAGCGCGCGGCGGAACTGACTGCGGCTGATCGTGGCTCCCACCATTCCTTCGTCAAAGTACAGCCACAGAGGTGTATCGCCGCGCTCGGCCCAGAGATCGAAGTCGACTCCAAACCACACGCTGGCGCCGCACAGCAGAATTCGCCGTCCGAAACCTCCCAGATACGCCCTGAAATTGCCCGAGCGGCTCACGCACCCAGCCGCTCTTGCACCGGAAGTTGCGTCGCCAATCAGACGCCGCAAGTCACGCACGCGGCGCGGGAACTCGGGCGCGAACTCTTCGGATCGCAGCGGCAGGAAGGCGTCTTCGTCCATCCGGTCGGCGAGCCCACGCAGCTGGCGAATGTCCGATTCCGCCCCCGACTCGCCGGCTTCGCCCGCCCGAGCGGCCATACGGCCGAGCAACGCCGCCCAACTGGTGAGCATCAACCGACGCTCGCTGCCGACGATGGCGGCGCTTTGCCGATCCGGCGCCTCCGACAACTCGAACTTACCCTGCGCCTGCCGCCGCACCTCGGCCCACAGCGTCTCGGACCTTGCCTTCGGCGCGACAAAGAGCAGCGCCGACGGGCCGGCTGCATCGGCTTGGATCAATCGCCTGAGGTACCCATTCGGCTGCCCCGGCTGAAGTCCAGCCCAGAATTTCGCCTCGATGAGCACGCGCTCCGTGCCGTGCTCATCAAAACCAACGAGGTCAGGACGCCCCCCCTTCTCGTCGCTGACCTGAGTCTCCACCCGTGCGATGGGACCGATGTCAGAGCCGCCGGACCGGAGCACATCCCGCAGGGCGCCTCTGCACGCGGCGGATCGGGACAGGATGTATCCGAGGGCCTCGACCGCGGTGTTCTCGGTACTGTGCGTAACCCGCGGAGCTAGGTGGGCGAGCAATGTGGGGTCAGCGGCCATGACTAGCGCCCTCCCATAGGCTCAGAAGCTTCCTAGCCGACGGTCGCGCTGCCGAACACCTCGGTGAGCTTGGCCCGCACGTTGTCGACGACCTCTGGGGCCGGCGCTGGATAGGCGTGTCCCAGCAGGTTGTTGGGGTAGAGCCCCTGGAGATGGATCGCCGCTTTGATCGACGCCAGCCAGTCCTGGCTCGCGGCCCATAGGAGCCACGGGTCTTCGTACTTGAAGACGAAGTCCCAGGCGTCGCTGGTGCGACCGGCCGCCACGTGCGCGTAGAACTCGTTGGCCAGGCCCGGACGAATCGGAGCGATGGGGCACAGATAGGCGGGCGAGCCCAGCGGATGCCCGAACATGAAGTTGCGCATCTGGCCCCCGCTGATCACGCCGAAGTCCTGATCGGCAGTGCCGCGAAGCAGCTCGTAGTAGTCGTAGAACGGATGCCCGTCGTTCTTGATGCCGACCATGTTGGGCCGCGAGGCCAGCTCGATGGCCCCATCGTTTGGGAAGTTGCCCCCGGAGAGCAGCAGCAGCGGCACGTCCGCGGCGTCCTGCACCAGATCGAAGTAGCGCACCAGCACGTCGCGGCGCAGCGTGAGCCAGCTGCTGAACTGGAGCTTCACGGCGTCGGCGCCCACGCGGTCGGCGTGGACCAGGAACTCGCGCGTCACGGATGGCTTCCAGAGCCCGGAGGAGGCGATGAACAGCGCGCGTCCTTGATTGGCTTCGGCCACGACGGCGGTCAAGCGCCAGATCTCGTCGTCGCTCAGGCTGGCGAATTCGCTGCTGCCGGCTGTGAGCATGAGGATCGGCACGCCCTCGTCCGCCAGCCAATCGACGTAGCGCGCAATGGAGGGATAGTCCGGGGTGCCGTCGACGTTGAAGCACAAATTGAGCGGAACGACCGGCCCCTTCATGCGCGCGAGCACGTCCTGTGCGCGACTCATGCCTGCCCCCGAAAATCTTGACGCGACATCCGGCGTGCAGTGTGACACCGGGCTACGGCCGAGGCCAGTGGCCTCAGGTGCGCGCTGAGCGCCTCGCCGCTTCGAATTCGGACCTTGGCCAGCGCCGCAAGACGTTGCCGGTGAGCACGTGGAGCATGGCGGTTAGGACTACGACGGCCATGAGAATCAAGCTCTGCGCGTAGGCCAGGCGCACCACCTCCGGCGCCGCGGCGGCCTCCACGCCATAGGCAAGCCGCGTCACGGCGACCAGCACGAAAAAGAGGATTAATAGGTGCGCGGAATCCCCCAGGCGCATGGCAAACGCCGTGGACAGCTGAGCCGTGGCCGTCAGCAGCGCCCATACCGCAACCAGCCCGTAAAACACGTCGAGCGGCAGTGGGCGGCCGTAGCCGAACGACATGCCGGCAGCCATCAGCCCGATCACAATCGACGCGGCCGCTTCAAGGCGCAGTTGGCGTCGTGCCGGCGCGAACGCGCGGCTCGTATCCGCGAGCACCAGCAGCAACGCGCCGTCAGCCAGGGCAAAGAACCCGAACATGAACGCGGCGTCCGTTCGCTCAGCTGGTTCGATCCAGAGTTGCGCCATAACGCCTGCGCCATACGCCAGAATCAGCACCGCGCGCCCATAGACCGCGCGCCAGGCACTCACGACCTCGGGAAGCCGGCGCTCGGCATCCAAGGCCAGGTCGATCCCTGGCGACGGAGCGGCGCGTCTGCCGGGCGCCAGATATCCCTGCCAAAACTCAGGCAGGCTGGCGACCAGCCGTGGCATTACGCGCCCCGCCCACGGCTTGGTGAAGCGCCGCAGCACCGTAGCGCCGATCACGGCCGCGGCGAGCGAAAACACGACCGTGAACGCGGCGGTGCTGGCGGCCCACAGCACACCGGCCAGCATGGCCAGTCCGAAGCTTTGCGAGTGTACGTCGCCGGGCACTAGCAGATCACCTTCACCAATCTGCCAATCAACACCCCAGCCGAGCAGGATGTCGAACCCGGCAACGAGGCCCGTCATCAGCCCGAGCGACGCCGCCAAACCGGCCGCCCAGGTCACGCCCGCATTGAGCCTGAAGAGCAAACCCCAGGTCCAGCCGGCGACCAAGAGGCCAAAGATGATGGTGTGAAGTCCGATGCCCAGCCCAAACGTGTCGCCCGCGAGCACGGCCGGCGCCAGGTCGACTTGATGGAGCCAGGCCAGCGCGATCACGGTTCCCGCCGCGGCGCCAATTCGGAACCCCGGCCATCCCCTGAGGCGGTCGGTGAGGTCGAAGTTCTCGGCTAGGTCATTCCGCATGGGCGGCGCCAATGGGCCTCGTTATTCCTACGGTATCAGAGTCCCAGAATCGAGCTGTGGCCGCGTGCAAGAATGCGGCCCCGCGATCCCGAGGGTCGTCATTGCCTACCAGCACTCCCACCGTTGGTCACGTTGGGCTGGTGGTGCGGGACATGGACCGCATGCGCGACTTCTATACGCGCGTGGCGGGGCTGCGCGAAACCCGCGCCGCGACCATCGAGGGCGCGCACATCGACGCGCTCACCGGGCTCAGGGGCGTCAAGCTGGAAGCCGTGTTCCTGGGCACGGAGGATCGCCCGGAAGCCATCGAGCTGCTCAAGTACCACCGTCACCCCGATCCGAACCCCGCGCGCGGCCCGTCGGGCAACGGCCCGAATCACGTGCAGTTCGTCGTGGATGAGCTGGACCCGATCGTCGACGCGCTGCGCACCGAGGGACTGGACGTGTGGGGCGGCCCGGTCGACTGGCCGCGAATCTGGCGCCGCGTGTTGTACGCCAAGGATCCCGAGGGCAACGTGGTGGAATTCAACGAGCGGCTGCCCGACGAGAGGCACCCCGGGGATACCTAGGCCGGTCGGCGGCGCAGGTTTGGGGAGAAGCCGCCCCTAGCTTGCCCGGCGCAGCGCGTCCCAGAGCATGCGCTGCGTCGCGATAATCTCCTGCTGGGCCATGGCCTCTCGGAAGGCTGTGTCGTCAAGGGCGTCCAACACCCGCAACATGAAATGGATGTTGCGGACTTGCTGCGCGGCATTCAGCGCCGAGTCGACCTGCCACCAGAAGCAATCGATTCCAAGGAAGCCGCCGTAGTCGGCCTCGCGCAGCCAGAAGAGGAGCTCCAGGCACTCCCAAAAGTGATTGCTCGCGAAGATTGTGCCGATGTCGGTGGGCAGCTGCGTGTCGTTGAGATGCAGGTGGTGCAGCCGTCCCAGGCGGGCGGCGTCCCACGCGGCCTGGCCGAGGTTTTCGTGGCTGAGCAAGGTGTGCGCCACCTCGAGCTGCGCCCCCAGGTTGGGCCGTCCGACTTCGAAGGCAAGGTCCAGCGTGGCCGCCATCGATCCGATGTTCGACCAGCCTTTCGGCGTGTGGACGCGGTACTCGAGCGCCACGAGCAAGTCGCCGGCCGCGTCGCATATTTCCCGCAGCGCCTCCACGGTGTAACGCCGTGCCCGACGAAAGTCCTGTTGAAACGGATAGTCGGGCCCGTCTAGGGCGGTGAACAGATAGATGCCGCGGGCGTCGAGGGCGCGCGCAACCTCGATCGAGTAGAGCGCCATGTCGATCGCTCCGCGCCGCTCGGTGGCTTCGGGCGATGTCCAGAGCGCCTTCGGAAACCCCCGCGCCACCGTCTCGCCGTGCGACACCATGGCGCAGACCAGGCCGCGCTCGTCGAGCCGCCGTTTCACATGCGCCGCGTTCTCGAGCGTGACGGTGGTGCGGCTGAAGCACTCGACGCCCTCGACGTCCGGGACGCCGTCCATGTGCTGGAATGCCGCGTCGATCTCCGCGTTGGACGGCCCATCGACGTGCTGTGTGGGGAAGTGTCGGTAAAGGCCGTCCGAGAATCGCGGGCGCCAGGCGCGGTTGCTCACGGGCGGCTCACCGCGGGAGCCACGAGTCGTCGAGCATGAGGTCGGTCAACCGCCGACCGAGCAGGTACTGCATGCGGTCGGCGTACCAGAGAATGGGTTCGTCGGCGAAGTCGGTGAGGCTGCCGTAGGCGGCGAGGCCTCCCGGGCGGCCTCGAATGACCGATGGAGCCCAGTCGTTGTCGACAACGAGATGCGGCCGCCCGAAGACCAACGGCTGGCCGCCGGGATTCTGAATCTCACGCCCGACGCTGACGAACACCGGGCGGCGCGACTCGCCGCTGCCGGGCCCGCTGCCGCCATTGCCGGTGCCGTCGTTGTTGTGGAAGAACAGCAGATAGCGGCCGTCGCGCAGCTTGTAGAGCGGGCATGGCGCCGATGGGTGTGGAATCGGCGGGCCGCCGGGCTGGAAGCGCAGCATGTCCGCCTCCGACCACGACTGCCCATCGTCGCTCGACACCGAATACCAGATATAGCCGGTCATGGTCCGCATCACGCAGACGATGCGGCCGTCGCTGAGAGGCTGAATGCTTGGTTCCATGGCCGTGCTCATGCGTGGATCGCGCAGCTGCGGCACGCGGATGCCGTGGTCGGCGTCCGGCCAGGTCGTCACCACCAGGTCGGCCGGGTCGTCCACGGTCATCACGTTGTCAAAGCGGAGGAACCATGACTCGTGGTGCCGCTCGTTGAACCCGATCTCGGGCGTCACCGTCTCGAATTGGCCCTGGAAGGCATTGCCCGCCCAGCGTGTGATCGGACACAGCACGCTGCCACGCGCCGTGACGATCGGCGCCTGCCAGCCCGACGTGACCCAGTTGCTGAGCAGCACCGGATCGGGATCGTCGATGGCGGCGCGAGCGATTGGCGTCTCGTGCCGCTCGCCCCAGGTGAAGCCGTCGTCGTCGGATACACGCCAGGCGAGCACGCCGGTCATGCCGCGATCGAAGTCCACTGGACCCGTGTTGCGGTGATAGAAGATCCACACGCGCCCGCTGTGCGGCACGACCACCGGCACGGACCACACGGCCGTCTGCTCCGTGCCCGCCGGTGGTGCGTCGAGCACCGTCGGCCGGCTCCACGTGCGGCCCCGGTCCTCGCTGCGCGCCACGGCGACGCGCGCGTTGGGTCCGTGAAAGCTGTCGGCATCCGCCTGTGTCCACGTGCCCAGCAAGGCGCCGGTGGTGGTGGGCGTGACCACGAAGTGCACATTGCCCGCGTCCCACGGCCCGCCCTCGGACGCTGCGCGGTGCGCAGGGGTGTCGCCATCCTGCGGGATGTAGACCACGAAGTCCGGGTCGCTCACGTGGGCGTCGGCCCATCGATCGGCAGCGGTTGATTCGGAGGCCATGGGTCGTCCTTTCAGGTCAGGCGCGGACCGCCTGCAGTTCCTGCGACGCGATCTGGGCCAGCATGCGCAGATCGCTTGAAACGTCAATGAACGTAAAGCCCTGAGCGATGAGTTGCCGTGCGTGCGCCGCCGACGCCGCCGGCGTGCCGGCCGGCTTTCCGTTGGCCTGCGCGCCGGCAAGGATTTGTGCCACGGCGTCCAAGTGCTCAGGAGCGCGGAAAGAATCCGCGCGCGTGTAGCCCAGGGCAACCGCCAGATCATTTGGACCGATGAAGGCGATGTCCATGCCGTCGACTGCCATGATCTCGGCGATGTTGGCGACGCCCTCGCGATCCTCGATTTGCGGGCATACGAGCAGGTTGTCGTTGATCTGCGACGCGTAGCCGGCGGCGATGGCGGCGCGCGAGTTGCCGCCCGAGCGGTGGCCGCGCGGCGCGAAGCGCACCGCCTGGGAGATGGCCTCAGCCTGCTTGGCCGTGCTGACGTGCGGCACCACAAGTCCCAGCACACCGGTATCCAGGATGCGGCCGAGGCCCTCCGGTTCGTGCGACCAGGCCCGGGCCATCGGCACCGCACCCCGCGCCTCGATGGCCCGCACGGTGTGGGTGATGTCTGCCAGATCCCAGGCCGTGTGCTCGGCGTCGATGGCCAGCCAGTCATAGCCCGCCTCGGCCAGCACCTCGGCCGCCAGCGGCGAGGCCAGGTTGAGCCACGAGCCAATGGACACGGCGCCTTTGGCAAGCTGTTCCCTGACCGGATTTGGCAAGATCACCGCCGCGTCTGCTGTGGCGAGGCCGTGGCGACCGGAGCATACTGCGGCACGGTAGCGGCCGCCTACTGCGGCCGGCGGCCGCGTCCCTTTGCCGCAAAGGTGGTTCCGTATGTCCGCAACAGCCACGGCACACATTGGCGATCTTGGCCTGAGCCAGCCGCCGATCTATCTCACCAACCTTGACCGCTGCCAGCCGGCGGATGCGCTGTCGGCGGAGGCGCGGACCGGCCAATGGCGGGCGTTCGCGTACTCCACCGCGGCCTTCACCGGCACGCTGCTCTACGCGGGCGACCACACGGCGGCACCGACCGTGACGTATCCGCTTGGCGTGAGCGGTTGGCACGCGATCTCGATTGGCCAGATGGTGCACGACCACGAGCTGTACGAGTGGAGCGGCAACCTGCTCGTGAAGCTCAGCGGCGAGCGCGGCTTTACCGAGATGCATATGCCCGAGCGCATCAACCCGCAGCCCGGCGGCGGCGTGCAGCTGACGGAGACCTTCTTCAAGATCGCCGATCTTACGGATCAGGACGTGCAGTTCAAGCAGATCGCGGTGTCGGCAGAAGTTGGTCGGGAAGACGGCGTGTACGACTGTCAGCCGGCTCGGCCCGCGTACATCAAGCTCGTGCCCCTCACGGATGGCGAAGTTGCCGCGATGCAGGCCGATCGCGCACGGACGGATACGAAGCGTCTGTTCGCTCACAGCGACAATCACGGATGGATGGGGCATAGCCGGCCAACGACCCCGGCAGAGGTGCAAGGACTCCTCGAGCCGTATCGCAACACCGACTTCGCGCGGATCTATCTGGAGTCCGGCGGCGGCGACCTGCTCAACTACTTCACCAAGATCGGCCGCGACCACACCCTCGACCACCACGACGACTTCTCGCACACCGGCTATCGGAACCAGTCACAGGCGTGGCGAAGCTTTCGCGACCAGGGAATCGATCCGTACGACGTCGCCATCGAGCACGTGCACGACATGGGCATGGAGTTCCATGCCGCCTGGCGCGTGACCGGCTTCCACTATCCGCCGCCCAACGACCATTTCAACTCGGGCGCGGGTGTGTTCGGCGCGCATCCCGAATGGCGGAGTCTGGACCGCGACGGGCGGACGACGCCGCGGCTGTCCTACAGCTATCCGGGTTTCCGCGCCTTTGCCATTTCCCTGCTGCGCGAGATGGCCGAAAAGCCGGTCGATGGCGTGTGCTTGCTCTACAACCGCCGTCCGCCGTTCACGGAGTACGAGCCGCACATCGTGGAAGCGTTCAAGGCCGCGTCCGGCCAAGATCCGCACCAGTTGGACGAGCACGACCCGGACTGGCTGCGGTTCAGGGCGCGCGTCATGACCGATTTCATGCGCGAGCTCCGGGCGGGACTTTCGGAAGTTGCGGCGGCCACCGGCCGCGACAAGCCGGTCCACGTCTCGGCGATCGTGATGAAGGACGAAGCCGAGAATCTGCACCGGGCGCTGGATCTGCGGGCCTGGGTCGCGGAAGGGCTTGTCGACACGATCATTCCGTACACATCGGCGCCGGACCTCAACAGCCGCGTGCCCGCGTGGGAGGAACCCGAGCGCGAGCTGGCGTTCTTCCTGGATCTCGTTCGCGGCACGCCGGTCACCCTGGCTCCCAGCGTGCTGCAACGATCCATGACGCCGGAGAACTACCAGCGCGCGGCAGGTCGAATCTACGGCGCGGGCGCCGAGCGGCTGTTCTTCTGGGACTGCACGACGGCGCACGATTCCTTCAAGGGGCTGCGCTCATTGGGCCATCGCGAGAACATCGAGGCTTGGCGCCAGGGCGGCGAGCCCAATCTCTCGGCGCCCCAACACACGCTGACGACGCTCGGCGACTGGGACTTTTCCTACGACACGCCCGGATAGGGGCTGTTGACCGCGTTAGTCGGTTGATTCGCTGGGTCCGCGGCGCCAGACATCGCCGTCCAGCGTGCCCGCGAACACCGCCTCGGCGCCCGAAGCCTCGACGGCCGCGGTGACGCAGGTGACGTTTGCGGGAGCGTTGCGGCCGCCGGTGTGGCTCCACGTGTGACCGCGGTCACGCGAGTGAAACAGCCCCAGGCCCGTACCCGCGTAGAAGCGGCCCGAGCGACCAAAATTGGGCGAGACAGTCAGACTCGTAACCGCTGCCCGCCGATCCACGCTGACGCGGCCCTCAACCCATGAGGCGAGGCGTGGACTGTTCGGCGTGAATACGTCGCGGCCGGCAACCACGCCCACGAATGCCTGCGCATCGCGGTAGGTCGGCGGGACGGCGATGGGCGCAAGAGCGCTACGGCTGGCCTGTTCGAGCACGCGCACCCAGGTCACACCGTTGTCGCGCGTGTGATAGAGGCGGATGCGGCCGTCCGCTGCGGCGGCGACGAAGATCGTGCCGTCACGAGCAACTCGCGGCGAATAGGCGATCGCCACGAGGTGTCCGCCCGCAAACTGCTCGCCAACCCGGCGCCACGCTGCTCCGCCATCGCCGGAAAGGTGCAGGTCGCCGGCCGCGCCGCCAACCGCCAGGCGGCCCTCGGCTCCGATTGCCAGGCTTGCGGGGGATAGCGCCTGTGGGAGACCGGGCAGAACATCCCAGTTCCGGCCGCCGTCGGTGCTTTCTTGAACCTCCGTCCCTGCTATGGCCAGCGCGCGCTTGTCAGTTGCGAATTCCGGCGACAGCGCCAGCGCGGGGATGGTCGGCTCGTCGGGTGACGCGGCCGGTGCGGCCCAGGTGCGGCCGCCGTCGTGTGAGCACAGCAAGCCTTCGTCGGCAGTGCCGGCCAGGAGCGTGCCGTCCTCCGCAAAGGCGGGCGACGCGGCCAGCGCCAGCAGCGGCCGGCTGGCAAGGCCGTCGTCGCTGCGCCGCCATGTCTCCCCACGATCGTCGGAGCGCCACACGCCGCCTTCGTAGAGACCGGCCAGCAACGCCCACCCGCCGTCGGTTTCCGCCACGGCCAGGGTGAGGACCGCGCGACCGTCAATGTTGCCAATCTGTTGCCAGGTTTCGCCGCGATCGGTCGTTCGCAGGAAGCCCCGCTCCGCGCTTGCGATGAAGACTGTGCCGTCCGCGCCGAAGTCGGGTGAGATGGCGAGCGCGTTCACCGTCGTCGCCGCACCAGCCTCGGGAAGCTGCTGCCACGTGAGCCCGTTGGTCGTCGTGCGGTAGAGGCCCGCGCCCTCCGTGGCGGCAAAGGCCGTGTACGCCTCGGGATGCGAGACGAACTCGAGCGCCTGAATCGGGTAGCCCTTGGCACAATCGTCAGACAGCCGCCATGTGCTCGCGCCTCGGCCCCGGGTGTACAGGCCAGTTGCGGTCCCGGCCAGCACGCGCTCCTCATGTGGGGGACCCGGCGACACGGCCACGGCTAGCACCTGCTGGTCGTCCAGGCCGTCGTTCTGCGCGTTCCACGTCCGACCGAGGTTGGCGGACACGTACACCCCGCCGTCGTCCGTGCCCACCAGCGCCAGCCGATCCTCGGCAAACTGCGGTGAGAACGCCGCCGACGTCACGCTGGTGCTGGCGCCCCAGAAAAAGGTGTCGCGCCAGGTCGAACCGCCGTCGATCGATACAAAGGCCGATGCGTCGACCGTGCCTACGAGCAGCGTTTGGTCGGCGGCAAAAGCGGGCGAAACCGCCGCGGCCTGGACGTAAGGCGCGCCGAGGCCACCGGCCGCGCGTCCCCAAGTCAGGCCGCCGTCCCGCGACAGGAAGAGCCCGCTGAGCGTTCCGGCCAGAACGGCCGACGATCCCGAGCCGACAGGTGCAGCGGCCAGACTGGTCACGCTGCCGCCGCTGCCTTCACGGAGCCGCGTCCAGACCGGGCGTCGTCGAGGTCCTGCCATAGAGCTGACGAGCTAGCCGGCGGACCGGTCGGGCGTATGCAGCGTCAGCTTCACGCGAGTCATGCGGGGTCTGGAAGATGGATGACGGCGCGTCCCCACGGCTCGATTTCGAGGTTGATAGCGCCGTCGGCAACTGGCAGATCCGTCTGCGCCAGCAGATCTTGTGCCGACGTGGCGGCCTGGCGCGGTCGTAACCGGCATCGCGCCGGGGTGCGCTCCACGTTGAACACGAAGAGCAGGCGTCCCCCGAGACGCGAACGCCTCACGACTGGAACAACCGGGTCGCCCGTTACTTCGATCGGTGCGGCCACACCGGCGTCCCGCGCCAGCCCCAGCACCACTTCCGGCACCCCCACGTCCCCAAAGCCGGCCGACATCGTGAGACCGAACCAGGTGAAGCGGGCATCCTCCGTCTGCACGGCGACCGTTGCTCCATCGAGCGTTGCCACGGCCTTGGTTGTGCCGAGCGGCTCGAGCACGGCATAGCCGCAGGGGCTGGTTACGGGCAGGTCGCCATAGGCCGTCGCCAGTTGGTTGCGGCCCTCGCGAATATCGAATGGCGTAACTCCCGAAAAGTCGGCGACGCGCACTCCAAACCGCTCGGCAAATCCCTGCGGGGGCGCGTAGCTCGATTGCCCGTCGGCAGAGTACATGCCAAAACTGCCCTCAGCGACGATGCGCGTCTCAGGCGAATTCTCCAGCGTTTCTTCGATCCGACGTTGCAGCGCCTCGGTCATGAGCGCCGCATTGGGCATCACCACGAGCTTGTAGCCGGACCAATCCATGTTGGGCGACAGCACGTCGGCTGGGATGCCGTTGCTCCACAACGTGCGATAGACGCCGCGCATGTCCGCCATGAAGCGGTCGCCCTCATCGTTGTAGGTGAACAGCTCCTGGGAATCCGGGTGGTAGACCACGGCTACGTCGGCGGGCGGGCACTCAAGCGGCAGATGCTCGTGGAGGCCCTGGATCTGCGAAACCGCTTCCGCGGCGGCGGTGAGCCGCGGTGTGTCGGCGCCGTCGAGCGCCGTCAGGCTGTATCCGGGCGATTCGAAGCTGAGGTACTCGGGGCGGTACTGCCAGAACATTGCGCCGGCGCCGCCGTGGGCCAGCGTCATCCATAGGAGAGTTGTCGTCTCCTGCGCATCCGACTGCTTCTTCCAGGTAACTCCCGCCGGCGACATGCCGGCGTAGATCTCCTCGTTCCACCAGCGACCGTTCTTGCCGACGCTGCGCGACCAATCAAACGAAAACGCCCGCTCGGCGATCTTGTGGGGATCGTCGGAGGTGAGGAGGTTGTTGGACGGCATGGACATGCCCCAACTGTCCGCATATGGAGCGCAGACCTCGTCCCAGGGACGCGGGAACCAGGCGCCATGCGCCCGCTTCTCGTGCATGGGGTCGATGGCGTTCGTCGTGTCCACCATCCATTGCAGATGGGCAGCCAGGTTTTCATAGTGAAACCGGCGGTACACCAACATCTCGACAACGTTGTTGTGGGAGCGCGGCGGCTCAACATCTTCCCAGCGTCGATAGCGGCGGAGGAATCGTTCGTTCAGCTCGTCCAGGGTGTATCGCTCGCGCAGCCAGGCCTTGTATTTCGCTCGGGTGTAGTCGCAGTAACACGGAAATCCGCCGCCCTGCGGGCTCCAGGCGGCTGAGTAGTTCACGCCGTCCCAAAGCCCCCAGATCAACAGGCTCGGGCGGTCCTTATACCTATTGACAACGTGCCGCAGCAGCGCGCCGCCGTATTCGCGCCAGGCCGGGTGGTCGTAGCAGTGAATGACGCCGCCCTGCGGATAGGCCGGGCCCGCGTGCGGCGCCACGGTCTGCCCCAGGTAGTTCACGACCCGCATGTCGGGGTGTTCACGGGTCAGCCACTCGGGGCACGCGCCGTGGGTCCCGAGCATGATGTCCAGCCACACGTACAGCCCGTGTTTCTCCCCGAGGTCGAACATCAGGTCGAAGTCATCCAGCTCGTACTGCCCCGGCCGAGGCTCCATGTGGTTCCAATAGGAGTGGCTGCGCACGATCCGCAGGCCGGCCGCCCGCATGCGCGCGTAGTCGCCGTCCCAGACATCGAGCTTGGGGATCGGCCCGCGGTAGTGCTCCACGCCGACGGGAAACGGATGCTCGGGAATGCTGACGAACTCTGGCTCAGGCATACGGCAGGCCACGATGCGGGGGCAAGCGGTACCGCGGCATGCTACTTGTCCGCGGCAGGCGGCGCGAGTCAATGAGCGCGGCTCACGCTGGCGGCGGGCGTGGCGACGGCACGACCGCTCGCCCGCGAACGGCTCCATAGCTCCGGTGAACTGAAGCCCTCCAGGCCGAGACAGGACGCTAACCTCAGCCGGCCGGCGTGTCCGTGGGAAGCGGCTTGGGATTCCTCGTGGTTCTCGCAGTTCGCGGCTGGCGATTGTGGGCAAAACCGCCACCGTTACCTTCAGCACGAGGCGATTGACAAGCGTATTCAGCCGTGGGTATCGCCGGCGCTTAGGCCGTGAGTGAGTTGGGCTGCCGCATATCTGGCAGCCGCTCGACGCTTGGCGCCTGCCAGGGGGGCATCTCCGCCGTATGGGATTCGACGTGGGCGTGCCCTATGCATGGGCATGCGCATCGCAAGCTGACGGCGTCGGGCGTGTGTGGCAATATTCGGCATGATTTCTTCGGTGTCACAATATTCAAGCTGTGGTTCGATTGGGTTGTCTGCCAGGACCGGCGTGCGTGGGTGCAGAGGACACGCGTGCGTTAGTCGTTCGTTGGCGCCGCGCTGAGCGCCGAATCGGCGGCCGGAGGGTCGCTAGATGGATGCCCTTAGGGGGGAAAGATGGCTCGAGACCTGCTGCTGAGTAGACGACGAATGCTCGCCGTGACCACCGGAGCCGCCGCCGTTGGCGTGCTGGCGGCATGCGGCGAAGCCGAGGAAGATGAGCCTGAGGCCGAGGCGACCGTCGCACCTGTCGTCACTGCGGCGCCGACCGCCGAGCCGACGGCCGTGCCGACCGCCGCCCCGGCCGAGGCGCCGCCGATGACGGCGGAAGGGCGCAACATGGAGGCCATGGGTGTCATGCCCTCGAGCTTCCAGGAGGCGCCCGCGCTGGCCGCCAAGGTGGCCGCGGGCGAGCTGCCTCCGGTCGAAGATCGAATCCCGTCGGAGCCGCTCGTGTGGCAGCCATGGGAGGCAATCGGCAACTACGGTGGCCGGATAAACCTCGCCAGCGTGGCGATCTCGGTGGACATCGGGAACATCAACCGCACGGACACCGTCGCCTACAACATGCAGGGCACGGAGCTGGTCAACGACGCCGTCAAGAAGCACTCGGTGAGCCCCGACCGGACAACGGTGATCTTTGAGTTGCGCAAGGGCCACAAGTGGTCCGACGGCGCGCCGTTCACCTCCAACGACTTCGTGTGGCACTACGAGAACGACATGCTGAACGAAGAGCTGTCGCCGGCGGGTGCTGGGCCGAAGATCGGCGGCAACCCGCCAGTCGTGCGTGCGCCGGACGACTTGACCGTCGAAATCGCGTACCCCCAGCCAGCGCCGATTCTGCTGGACCGTCTCGGCCGCGGTGGGACCGAGCGTGGGTTCTACGTCGTGTCGCACTACATGGAGCAATTCCACGCGGACCACAACCCCGACGCCGCGAAGTTGGCCACCGACGCGGGATTCGAGACCTGGGCACAGCTCTATCAGGCGAAGAAGCGCTGGGGAGCTCACCAGAATTGGTTTACGAACCACGCGGTCGATCGGCCGGTGCTGGCGCCGTGGACGCTGACGGCCTACGCGTCGGACCGCGCCCAGCTTGAGCGCAACCCGTATTACCACATCGTCGACACCGAGGGGAACCAGCTTCCCTACGTGGACGGCATAGACTACGAGTTGCTCGCCGAAAAAGAGGTGTATCAGATCCGGATCACCTCGGGGGTGATCGACTTCGGGCAGTTCGAGCTCGACTTCAACAACATGCCGCTGTACCGGGACAACGAGGCGACCGGCAACTACACAACCTATATATGCCAGTCTCTCCGCAGTTCCGCCCTGGCGCTCGAGCCCAACTGGACGTACAAGGACGAGGCGGTCGCGGAGATCTTCCGCGAGCTTGACTTCCGCATCGCCCTCTCGGTGGCTATGGACCGCGACGCCATCAACGAGGCCGTCTACTTCGGTGAAGCCGTCCCGTTGCAGGGCTCCATCCTCCCGAGCTACAGCTTCTTTCAGGAGGAGTGGGGGTCGATTCACACCGAATACGACCCCGCCAAGGCTAACGAGTTGCTCGACGGCCTGGGCCTGGACCAGCGGGACGGCGATGGCTGGCGCCTGCGGCCGGACGGCGAGCGCCTCACGCTGATCTTTGAGATCGGCGACGAGGAGGGCCCCAAGGACGCCATTGCCGAACTGGTCTCCGAGAACTGGCGCGACGTCGGCCTGGACACCCAGTGGGTCCAGATGCGAGAGGCGCTGTACGAGGAGCGCCTGGACCTGCTCAACGACATCATGATCGGCACCGAGCACACGGAAGCCTCGGCGTACTTCACGCGCTGGGTCCCGTGGGTCTGGGGTTACCGCGACAAGCGTTGCGTCTGGGCCGGTGCCTGGACCGAGTGGTTCTCCACCACCGATTGGAGCGAAGCGGGCGGGTTCGTCACCAACGACGGCACCAGCGGTCCCGAGCCACCGCCGGAGATCAAAGAGAACGCTGCAGCCAGGTTTCGCTGGCAACTGACAATTCCGGGCACTCCCGAGTACGACGAGCTGGGCATCGCCTACTTCGGCTGGCAGGCGGAGAATCTGACGGTGCTCGGCACCGTGGGCCTGGCCCCGCAGCCGACGATCGTCAACAACCGGGTCAAGAACGTTCCGAACGAGGATCTCTGGTTCGGCGCCGGGGCCAACTTCACCAAGCCGTACCGCGCGTTCCAGTGGTTCATCCCGGAGGCGTAATCGCGATCTGAGTCGCTGGGAGCCGCCGGTCGATCCGGTCGGCGGCTCCCAGCGGCAACGGTCGCGGCGTTTCCACAATTTGGTCGCTTCGAAGGTTAGGAGATTGGATATCCAGGGACGAAGAGCATGAGGTCCTACCTGGCCAAACGAATGCTGTTCATGGTCGCCAGCTGGTGGTTGCTGAGCGTCGTCGTGTTCATCGTCATTCAGCTCCCGCCCGGCGACTACCTCACGACCTACATCGCCGGCCAGGCGCGGACCGGAACCTTCTTGGAGCTCGAAGAGATCGCGGCGCTCAAGGCCTACTACGGGCTCGACCGCACGCCGATCGAGCAGTATCTCTTCTGGGCCGGCCGCTTCGTCATCGGCGACTTGGGCCGCTCGTTTGGCAGCTATGGGCGCACCAACGAGCAACCCGTCATCGAGGTTCTCGCTGAGGTGCTGCCCTTCACGGTGCTGCTGTCCAGCCTGGCGATCATGTTCACGTATGCGGTCGCCATTCCAATCGGTATCTATTCCGCCACCCACCAGTACCGACCCGGCGACTACTTCTTCACCGCCCTCGGCTTCATCGGGTTGGCGGTTCCCAATTTCATGCTGGCCTTGGTCTTGATGTATTTCTTCTTCCAGGCCTTTGGCATCACCGCCGGCGGGCTGTTCTCGCCCGAGTACGCGCTGGCCGATTGGAGCCTGGAGAGGCTTGGGGACATGATTTCACACTTGTGGGTGCCGATCATCGTGCTCGGCACCGCGGGTACGGCCTCCATCATGCGCGTGATGCGCGGTGTGCTGCTGGATGAGCTCGGCAAGCAATACGTCATCACGGCGCGCGCGCGCGGCGTCTCCGAGCGGCGGCTGCTGTTCAAGTACCCGGTGCGCCTGGCGCTCAATCCCATCATCAGCAGCCTGGCCTACATCCTGCCGGCCATCTTCGGCGGCAATCCCATCGTGGCCATTGTGCTCAGCCTGCCCATGACGGGGCCCATATTGCTCAACGCGCTGCTGGCGCAGGACATGTTCCTGGCCGGCAGCATCATCATGGTGGAGGGAGCGATCGTGATCTTCGGCACGTTCCTCTCCGACATCCTGCTGGCGGTGGTGGATCCACGAATCCGCCAAGAACGCGCCCTGACGGGCTGACACGGAACGAGTCTCCTGCAGACCGTCGGCACCGCGCTGCTGAATAAGACGACCTGCGATTGCGGTCACCGACGTGGTTCGCCACCACCGATTGGAGACCAGAGGATGGCTTCGCCTGAGGCGAGGCCACCACGGGCCCCGAACCGACAAAGATCAAGGCCATTGCCGACGCCGAGTTTCAGTAGCCGAGCACCGCTCCAGCACTCCCGAGTACCACGAGATCGGCAAGAAGCACTTCGGTTGGCAGGCGGAGCAGTTGACGGTCTTGCGCACCGTGGGCCTGGCCCCGCAGCCGACGATCATCAACAACCGGTTGAAGAACGTTCCGGACGAGGACCTCGGGTTCGGTGCCGGGGCCAACTTCACCAAGCCCTACTACGGGTTCCAGTGGTTCATTCCGGACGCATGATCGCGATCTGGTTAGTTGCGGTCGCAAGGTCTGCGCTAGTCTGGCGGCTCGCAAGGGTCGGACGATTGGGCTGCCGGTGTCCACTTTGAGGCCGGGCGTCCGTGAGGGGCGCAACGCATGAGGGCCTACCTGCTTCGGCGATTGCTGTTCATGATCGCCAGCTGGTGGTTGCTGAGCGTCGTCGTGTTCATCGTCATTCAGCTCCCGCCCGGCGACTACCTCACGACCTACATCGCCGGCCAGGCGCGGACCGGAACCTTCTTGGAGCTCGAAGAGATCGCGGCGCTCAAGGCCTACTACGGGCTCGACCGCACGCCCATCGAACAGTATTTCTTCTGGGCCGGCCGCTTCGTCATCGGCGACTTGGGCCGCTCGTTTGGCAGCACTCGCTCCGTCGAGCAACCCGTCATCGAGGTTCTCGCTGAGGTGCTGCCCTTCACGATCCTGCTGTCCAGCCTGGCGATCATGTTCACGTATGCGGTTGCCATTCCAATCGGTATCTATTCCGCCACCCACCAGTACCGACCCGGCGACTACTTCTTCACCGCCATCGGCTTCATCGGGTTGGCGGTTCCCAACTTCATGCTGGCCTTGGTCTTGATGTATTTCTTCTTCCAGACTTTCGGCATCAGCGCCGGCGGGCTGTTCTCGCCCGAGTACGCGCTGGCCGATTGGAGCCTGGCGCGGCTTGGGGACATGATTTCGCACTTGTGGGTGCCGATCATCGTGCTCGGCACCGCGGGTACGGCCTCCATCATGCGCGTGATGCGCGGCGTGCTGCTGGATGAGCTCGGCAAGCAATACGTCATCACGGCGCGGGCGCGCGGCATCTCCGAGCGGCGGCTGCTGTTCAAGTACCCGGTGCGCCTGGCGCTCAACCCGATCATCAGCAGCCTGGCCTACATCCTGCCGGCCATCTTCGGCGGCAATCCCATCGTGGCCATCGTGCTCAGCCTGCCCATGACGGGGCCCATTCTGCTCAACGCGTTGCTGACGCAGGACATGTTCCTGGCTGGCAGCATCATCATGGTGGAGGGAGCGATCGTCATCTTCGGCACGTTCCTCTCCGACATCCTGCTCGCGCTGGTGGATCCGCGTATCCGCCAAGAACGCGCCTTGACGGGCTGACCCGGCAACGAGCGCCCTCGACGTCGGCACCGCGGCGAGTTCACGGACGCTGAACGAAACGACGCACAACCCGCGACCGGGTCCATTGACACGCGATTTCGGCTCAGGGTATCGTCGGCCGCCGAACCGTCGAATCGGTAGGGCTGCCGCCCATTTGGCAGGCGCAGCATTAGGTTGCGCGTGTCTGGGGAGGCTCGTCCAGCTGGTGGGGTTCGACGTTGACGTGCGCGATCAGGGGGGCTCGCAAGTCGAAAGCAGACGGCGCCGGGCGCCTGTGGCATTATGCGGCGTGGCTTTCGCGACGCCGCCGATCCAAGCAATGGCTACCGTAGCTTTGTGCAGGTTCGGCGCGCGCGGAAGCAGAGGACAACAGAACAAGCGTGCGTCAGTCGTTTCGCTGGTGCCACGCTGAGTGCCGAATCGGCGGCCGGAGTGCCGCCGAGGGGACCGTTAAGACCCGAAGGGGGAGAGGATGACTCGAGATTTGTTGCTGAGTAGACGGCGAATGCTCGCCGTGACCGCTGGAGCCGCCACCGTTGGCGTGCTTGCGGCGTGTGGTGAAGCTGAGGACGAAGTTACGGAGGCGACGGCTGCGCCGACCGCGGCACCCGCCGTCACGACCGCCGCACCTGCGGAACCCGCCGTCACGACCGCGGCACCCGCCGTCACGACCGCCGCACCTGCCCCGACCGCGGCCATGACCGAAGCGCCGATGGGCGACTTCGGGCCCTCCATGACCATGCCCTCGAGCTTCCAGGAGGCGCCTTCGCTGGCCGCCAAGGTGGCCGCGGGCGAGCTGCCTCCGGTCGAGGAACGCATTCCGTCGGAGCCGCTCGTGTGGCAGCCGTTTGAGGAGATTGGCACCTACGGGGGCCGCATGAACTTCGCCAGCGTGGCGATCTCGGTTGACATCGGGAACATCAACCGCACGGACGCCGTGGCCTACAACATGCAGGGCACCAAGCTGGTGAACGACGCCGTCAAGAGTCACGAGATGAGTTCCGACCTCACGACGGTCATCTATCAATTGCGCAAGGGCCACAAGTGGTCCGACGGCGCGCCGTTCACCTCCGAGAACTTCGTCTGGCACTACGAGAACGACATGCTAAACGAAGAGCTGTCACCCTCGGGGCCGGGTCCGAAGATTGCCGGCAATCCGCCGACCGTGCGTGCGCCGGACGAGTTGACCGTGGAGATTTCGTACCCGGAGGCGGTGCCGATTCTGCTGGACCGTCTGGGTCGCGGTGGGAGCGAGCGCGGGCTCTACATCTCGTCGCACTACATGCAGCAATTCCACGCGGACTACAACCCCAACGCCGAGAAAGAGGCTACCGACGACGGATTCGACAACTGGACGCAGCGCTACCAGGCGAAGAAGCGCTGGGGCGCGCACCAGACGTGGTTCACGGAGCATGCGGTCAATCGACCGGTGCTGGCCCCGTGGACGCTGACGGCCCACGCGGCCGACCGCGCCGCGCTTGAGCGCAACCCGTACTACCACATCGTCGACACCGCCGGGAATCAGCTCCCCTACGTGGACGGTCTGGACTACGAGCTGCTGTCGGACAAAGAGGTCTACCAGCTCCGGATCACCGCCGGGGCGCTTGACTTCGGGCAGTTCGAGCTCGACTTCAACAACATGCCGCTGTACCGGGACAACGAGGCGTCGGGCAACTACACGACCCATATATGCAAGGCCCTCCGCAGTTCCGCCCTGGCGCTCCTGCCCAACTGGACGTACAAGGACGAGGCGGTCGCGGAGATCTTCCGCGAGCTTGACTTCCGCTTTGCCATCTCGGTGGCGATCGACCGTGACGCCATCAACGATGCCGTGTACTTCGGGCAGGCAGTTCCGCTCCAGGCCTCCATCCTCCCGAGCTACAGCTTCTATGAGGAGGAGTGGGGGTCGATTGCAACCGAATTCGACCCTGCCAAGGCCAACGAGCTGCTCGACGGCCTGGGTCTGGACCAGCGGGATAGCGAAGGCTGGCGCCTGCGACCGGACGGCGAGCGCCTGACGCTGGTCTTTGAGATCGGCGACGAAGAGGGCCCGAAGGACTCGATCGCCGAGTTGGTGGCCGAGAACTGGCGGGACGTCGGGCTGGACACCCAGTGGAACCAGATAAAGCGCCCGCTGTACGAGGAGCGCCTGGACCTGCTCACCGAGATCATGATCGGTACCGAGCACACGGAGGCCAGTGGGTACTTCACGCGCTGGGTTCCGTGGGTCTGGGGCTACAAGGGCAAGCGCGCCGTCTGGGCCGGTGGTTGGACCAAGTGGTTCGCCACCACCGAATGGACTCCGGACGGCGGCTTCGCTCCAGGCGCTTCCACCGAGGGCCCCGAGCCGCCGGCGGATGTCAAGGCCAACGCCGACGCCAAGTTCCGATGGCTGAACACGATTCCGGGCACACCGGAGTACGACACGATCGGCAAGGAGTACTTCGGGTGGCAGGCGGAGCAGTTGACGGTCTTGGGCACCGTGGGCCTGGCCCCGCAGCCCCTGATCATCAACAACCGAGTGAAGAACTTCCCGACCGACGACCTCTGGTTCGGCGCCGGGTCCAACTTCACCAAGCCGTACCGCGCGTTCCAGTGGTTCATCCCGGACGCGTAATCGCGATCTAAGTCACTGGGAGCCGCCGGTCGATCCGGTCGGCGGCTCCCAGTGGCAGCGGTCGCAAAGTCTGCGCTAACCTAGTAAACTCCAAGGTCAATCGATTGGGTCATCGGTTCTGATTTGAGGTCGGGCGTCAGAGAGGGACGCAGCTCATGAGGGCGTATCTGCTTAGACGATTGATGTTCATGGTCGCCAGCTGGTGGATGCTGAGCGTCGTCGTGTTCATCGTCATTCAGCTCCCGCCCGGCGACTACCTCACGACCTACATCGCCGGTCAGGAGCAGTCTGGAACGTTCCTGGAACGCGAGGAGATCGAAGCGCTCAAGCTCTATTACGGGCTCGACCGCACGCCCATCGAGCAGTATTTCTTCTGGGCCGGTCGCTTCGTCACGGGCGACCTGGGTCGCTCGTTTGGCAGTTGGCGCGCCGCCGAGCAACCCGTTACCAAGATTCTCGCTGAGGTGCTGCCCTTCACGATAATGCTGTCCAGCCTGGCGATCATGTTCACGTATGCGATTGCCATTCCAATCGGAATCTATTCCGCCACCCACCAATACCGACCCGGCGACTACTTCTTCACCGCCATCGGCTTCATCGGGTTGGCGATCCCCAATTTCATGCTGGCCTTGCTCATGATGTATTTCTTCTTCCAGCTCTTTGACATCAGCGCCGGCGGATTGTTCTCGCCCGAGTACGCGCTGGCCGATTGGAGCCTGGCGAAGCTCTGGGACATGATTTCGCACTTGTGGGTGCCGATCGTCGTGCTCGGCACCGCCGGCATGGCCTCCACCATGCGCGTGATGCGCGGCGTGCTGCTGGATGAGCTCGGCAAGCAGTACGTCATCACGGCGCGGGCGCGCGGCCTCTCCGAGCGGCGGCTGCTGTTCAAATACCCGGTGCGCCTGGCGCTCAATCCCATCATCAGCAGCCTGGCCTACATCCTGCCGGCCATCTTCGGCGGCAACGCCATCGTGGCCATCGTGCTCAGCCTGCCCATGACGGGGCCGGTGCTGCTAACCGCGCTGCTGGCGCAGGACATGTTCCTGGCCGGCAGCATCATCATGGTGGAGGGAGCGATCGTGATCTTCGGCACATTCCTTTCCGACATCATGCTGGCGCTGGTGGATCCACGAATCCGCCAAGAACGCGCCCTAGCGGCCTGACATGGCAACTACCGCTTTCGAGCCGGCGACCCCTGCGCCGCGGATTCGTGAATTCACAGCCGAGGAGCAGTACTACGTCGCCTCGCAGTGGCAGCTCATGTGGCGCAAGTTCCGGCGCCATCGACTGGGCTTCATCAGCGCAATCCTACTGTTCATCGCCTACTTCTTCGCGATGACCTACGACTTCTGGATCCCCTACGACTTCACAGCCCGGCACGATCAGCTGTCCTCGCCGCCGACGCGTATTCACGTGATCGACAGCGAGGGGACATGGCAGATGCCCTTCGTGTACAGCACCCAATCAGTTCTCGATCCGCAGACGTTCCAGCGCAACTATGAAGACGATCTGACCCAGACCCACCCCATTGGCCTCTTCGGTCAGGGTGATATCTACAAATTCTGGGGGCTCTTTGAGTGGGACCGGCACTTCTTCGGCGTCGAGGGAGCGTCCGTCCATCTCTTCGGCACCGACGACCTGGGCCGTGACGTCTTCTCGCGCACGCTCTCCGCGGCTCGCATCAGTTTGTCCGTCGGCCTGGTGGGCGTCATCCTCAGCTTTGTCCTCGGCGTCATCATCGGCGGCATCTCGGGTTACTTCGGCGGAACCGTGGACCTGCTGATTCAGCGGTTCATCGAGTTCGTCGTCTCGGTGCCCACGATTCCCCTCTGGATGTCGCTCAGCGCCGCGGTGCCAATCACCTGGTCGCCGATCCAAACCTATTTCGCAATTACCATCGTGCTGTCGGTGGTCGGCTGGGCAGGGCTGGCCCGCGTCGTGCGCGGCAAGATCCTGGAGTTGCGTGAGAACGACTACGTGATGGCCGCGCGAGTGGCCGGCGCCGGGAACATGCGCGTGCTCTTCGACCACCTCGTTCCCGGGTTCATGAGCTACCTCATCGTCCACCTCACACTCCAGGTGCCCACGATGATTCTGGCCGAAACCACACTGAGCTTCTTGCGTCTGGGCATCCGCGCCCCCGCCGTGAGCTGGGGAACGCTTATGCAGAGCGCACAGAACGTGCGGACGATTGCACTGTTCCCATGGCTGATGATCCCGGGTATCTTCGTGATCCTTGCCGTGATGCTCTTCAACTTCATGGGCGATGGACTTCGTGACGCTGCGGACCCGTATCGATAGGCAACGAATGACAACCGAACACGCACCCGCCGAATCCACTACCGCATCTGCGCCGATTGCCGAGGACGTTGTCCTCGAGTTGAACGATGTCCGTACCTACTTCAGCTTGGAAGAGGGCACGCTCAAGGCTGTTGACGGTATTTCGTTCGCCATTCGGCGCAACGAGACCCTCGGAATCGTGGGCGAATCCGGGTGCGGGAAGAGCGTGACCGGGCAGTCGATTCTCAGGATCGTGCCCAAACCTGGTGAGGTCCACGGAAACATCTGGTTGCGGCGCAACGGCGACACCATCGATCTGGCAAGCCTCGACCCTTCAGGGCGCGAAATCCGCGATATCCGAGGGCGAGATATCGCCATGATCTTCCAGGAGCCGATGACGGCCTTCTCGCCCGTGCACAGCGTCGGCAACCAGATCATGGAAGCCATCCTGGTCCATGAGAATGTGTCGAAGAACCAGGCGCGCGAGCGGGCCATTGAGGTGCTGCGTCAGGTGGGCATTCCCGAAGCCGAGCGGCGCCTTGATTTGCTCCCGCACGAGCTGTCCGGAGGAATGCGGCAGCGGGCCATGATTGCCATGGCGCTGACGCTTCGGCCCAAGCTCCTCATCGCCGACGAGCCGACGACCGCGCTGGACGTGACGATCCAGGCCCAGATCCTGCGCTTGATGCAGGACCTGCAGAAGGAGATGGGCATGTCGATCATGTTCATCACGCACAATCTGGGTGTGATCGCCAACATGGCCGATCAGATGATCGTCATGTACCTCGGGCGCATCGTCGAGCAGGGCTCGGTTGAGCGGATCTTCGGCGATCCGCAACATCCGTATACGCAAGCGCTCATGGAATCGATTCCGCGTATGGGTCTGACGCGCGGCCAGCGCCTCAGCTCGATCGCGGGCAACGTGCCGATTCCGCTTGATCCGCCGGCGGAGTGCGGATTTTCGTCCCGGTGTCCCAAGTTCATTCCCGGCCGCTGCGACGCAAAGGTGCCGGACATGATCGAGACGTCCCCGGGCCATCATGTACGGTGTGTGCTCTATGAATAGCGATGAACCCGTTCAAGGCGCTGCGTCCGCGTCGTCAATGGCATCCAACGGCAGTGCCGATGGTGTCGTTCTCGAGATTGATGGGCTGAAGAAGTATTTCCCCATCGAAAAGGGTCTGCTGCGGCGGGTCGTCGGCCATGTTCGCGCCGTGGACGACGTCAGCCTAACGATTGCGGAGGGCAAGACCCTGGGGCTCGTCGGTGAGTCAGGCTGTGGCAAGACCACGCTCGGCCGGTGCATCGTGCGTGCGATTGAGCCCACCGACGGCAGCGTGCGCATGCACGTTGACGACCAGGAGACCGAAATCACCGAGCTCGGATCGCGGGCCTTGCGCGGATTCCGACGTCACATGCAAATGGTCTTCCAAGATCCGTACTCCAGTCTCGACCCCCGGAAGACTGTGCTCGACATCGTTGGCGAGCCGCTGCGTATTCACAACGTAGCGCGCGGTCGTGAGCTCGAGACCCGCGTGAGCGAGTTGCTTGAGGTCGTCGGTCTCGACATTCGCTATCTCAAGCGCTACCCGCATGCGTTTAGCGGCGGACAACGCCAGCGTATCGGCATCGCCCGCGCCTTGGCACTGAACCCCAAGGTCATCATCTGTGACGAGGCTGTTTCGGCGCTCGACGTATCGGTCCAAGCGCAGATCATCAACCTCCTTGAAGATCTGCAGGCCGAGTTCGGCATCGCCTATCTGTTTATCGCCCACGACTTGAGCGTGGTGGAGCACATCTCCGACGAAGTGGCCGTGATGTACGTCGGCAAGGTCGTCGAGTACGCGACCACCGAGGAGCTCTTTAGCAACCCGAAGCATCCGTACACCGAGGCCCTAATGTCGGCGGTGCCGGTCCCGGACCCGAAGATGAAGCTCCAGGAAATCACCCTGGAGGGCGAGGTCGCGGATCCGGCCGATCCGCCCAGCGGCTGCTACTTCCACCCGCGCTGCCGCTACGCGCAGGACCGCTGTCGCACCGAGACGCCAGAGTTGCGAGAGGTCGCCAGTGGGCATACAGCCGCGTGTCATTTCGCCGAGGAGCTCGAGCTTCACCGCGTAGGCACGCGAGCCTGATTGCCTGGCTGCTGCCTGCGGGTTGGCGGAGCGAAGCCGGGCGGCTAGGGACGTAGGTCAACCGTGTTCGGATTGATCGCTCCGTACGTGCTGCTCATAGCCATCGTGGGTGTTGGCTGTGTGCTCTGGGCCAAGTGGATGGTTCAGCGTGCCGCGAACCAGATCGAAGCCCGACACCGGGCCGCCGAGTTGATTGTCAACGAGGGCGAAGTTCCTACGCCGTGGATCGAAAAGTATAGGCAGCGCGTAACCGAGCTGCGCCGCGATGGCGGATCGGAGGCCGAAATCGAGGCCGTGGCCGACCGCGCGCGATCGTCTATCGGCCGCGAGCTTGATCGCCTCGTGAAATACATGGAGACGACGCGCCTGGTGGCAGACGAGGACACTCGCGAAGTGCTTATTGGCGGCATTCACGATCGCCGGGATGAATGGGATGAGACCGGCTGGCGACAGTTCGTCGATTCGTCATACGCCCCCCGTGCCCGCCGTTGAGCGGCCTCCTACCATCCTGACGCGACATATTCACCCTGTTCGCCAGAAGGCCGCTGGCGGCCGTCGCGGCCTTCGGTGTGGTTTAATTTTGCGCGGCCACCGGGCGAGTGGCCCGCACCCATGGAGTACTGCTGCATGAAGATTGCCTACGGGACCTACGCCATGCCGGCCCACATGCTTGAGGACGCCATCCCGATCCTGGCGCGGATCGGCTACGACGGCGTCGAGATTGCCGTCGGGCCGCGCCACGCGGGGTCGCTGCCGGACGCCATGACCCCGAGCAGGCGCACAGCCATACGGGCGTTGCTCGACGAGCACGGCATGGGCGTCCCGGCAACATTCGCCACTGCCATGCACATCCACGAGCCCGAGGCCGCCAAGCACGCCGCCAACATCGAGTTGGCCAAGGAACTCAATGGCCTGATGCGCGACTTCGTTCCTGAGCAGGAGCCGGTTCTCGCTTTCGGCATCGGCGGCGCCACGCACGAATGGCTCAAGATTCGGGGCTCGTTGGCCGCGGCTGGCCGCGAGTACGGGGCGCTAGCGGAGCGCGAGGGCTTCCACGTCGCTGTCGAAGCCCACTCGGGCGCGGCCGTCGACCGGACAAACCGGGCGCTTTGGTTGATCGAGCAGATCGCCAATGACCGCGTGCGACTGCACTTTGACATGGTGCACTTCTTCCTCGCCGGCGAGTCGGTGGAAGAGGCCGTGCCGGCGCTGGTGCCGATAACCGGGCACACCCACGTCACCGACACCCGCGTTCACGACGACGGCAGTCGCGACCTGCTGCTGCTCGGGCAGGGCGAGCTGGATGTGACGGGCTATATGCGGGCCATGCAGGCGGCCGGATGGGATGACTTCATCACCCTGGAAGTCAGCGGGATGGTCTGGGGCAAGCCTGACTACGACGCCGTGGCGGCCGCTGAATTCTCATACGCAACGTTGGATCGAGCTTTCCGCGAAGCAGGCGTGCCACGTGGCTAGGAGGACGGCATGACGCAATCGGATGATCTGGCGCTTGCCATCATCGGCGCGGGCAGCATAGGCACGCGCCACCTATCAAATCTCGAATTCATCGGCGGCAATCGCGTCGTCGCCGTGTGCGACGCCGACGATGCCCAGGCGACCAAATTGGCAAGCCGGGCCGGCGCTCGGACGTATCCGTCAGTTGACGCGATGTTCGATGCCGAGCGTGGGTTGGACGCCGTCCTAATCTGCGTGCCGCCCGGCATCCGACGACAGGTGTTCGAGCGGGCCGCTGAACGCAACGTGGCGGTGTTTTGTGAAAAGCCACCCGCCGATAGCCTCGAGCACGCCCACGCGGTGGCGGGCATCGTGCGCGACAGCGGCATCCTGTGTATGGCCGGATTCAACATGCGCTACCTGCCGCCCGTCCAGCGCCTACGCGAGCTGATCACCGGTCGGCCCGTCAATCTGGTACTCAGCACGTATCTCAGCTGCCCGGCCCTCACCGGAGGATTTCGCCCCTGGTTCTTTGACAAGGATCGCTCCGGCGGCCCATTGGTCGACCAGGGCATTCACCTCGTTGACCTGATGCGCTATCTCGTCGGCGAAATCACCAGCGTGCATACGCTGGGCAACAACGTGGCGCGCCCCAAGGGGCCCGGGTTCACGGTCGAGGACACTGCCGTAAGCACTATCCGATTCGAATCCGGCGCTGCCGGCCACCACGTGCATTCGTGGGCGGCGCCCTGGGGGGAAACCACGTTCGCGGTCAATGGTCCAGACTTTCACCTGGCGCTGGAGGTCTCGGGATCACCGGGCGTGTTCGGCACGATCGGCGATCCGAACGGGGAAGGAACAGCTGTCCGCGACGAGTTTCCCCGGCGCCCAAGCATGGGCCGCGACGACTCGCGCTCGACCGGCGCGCCATCCGACATCCCACCCGACTTCATGCACTACCAGGAAATGGCCACGTTCCTGCATGCGGTGCGCACCGGCGACAAGTCAGACATCCTGAGTTCCTATGCCGATGGCATGCGCAGCCTGGCGGTGGTGCTGGCTATGAACCGGTCGGTCGAATCAGGCAAGGTCGAAAACGTCGTGGTACCCGCCGTCTAGAACGACCAGCCGCGAACGCGCCAGCCAGCCCGCCCGGCTTCGGACGACCTTCGCTCACGCCCCGCGTCACTCAATGGGCCAAATGATCTCGGTTCGATATTCGGACGCGTCGTCCACCGCCTCGGGATCGTTGAGATATATCTCGATGGGACCGCCGGCCGGCGTGAGCCCCCGACCGCGGATCCAATCCACCATGCTGTTGTGCGCCGCCATCAGCCCTCCATACGGTCCCGTATAGACCATCCGAGCGACTCGGCCGGCCGGAAGCTGACTGGCCGCAACCAGCTGACTGCCCTCGACGGCCCACTCGACGGGAAAGCCGGTCTCCGCGCGCTTGAGCTCGTCGGACATCACCAGATAGCGGGTGAAGGGCGGCCCGACGGGGCGAATCTGCGCGCGCATGAGGTATTCCTGCACCGCATTCAGCGCGTGGCTGATGACCTCTCCCATATCGCGAGAGCCAATATTTAACCGCACGACAAGGGTCGGCTGCGCGGTGACCTGCTGCAGCGTGATGTCGCTGGTCGTTGAGCCGTTCGAAGTCATTCCGTAGTGGGAGAGCGAGACTGAACGTCGCGGAAGCCTGTGGATGATCGCACAGTCAGCAGTGCTCGTCAGAAAATATTGCGTCGTTGCTTCTCCCATGGCGACCAAGTGTCACCATGGCCAGCACTGGAAATACCAGCGCTTCGGGCGACACTCAGCTACGCTGAGCCCAACGGGGCAACGGGCTCGCAATCCTCGGAGGCTACCGGATGACACCTGAACAAATCCTCGCGAATCCGCCGCGCGTGCTTACCCAGGCTCAGCGCGAGTCGTACTTCGAGAAGGGCTACGTTCTTGTGGAGAACGTAGTGCCCACCGAGTGGCTTCAGCGTCTGCGCGAAGTCACGGATGAGTTCGTCGAACGCAGTCGCTCGGTAACGGAATCCGACGCCGTGTGGGACCTGGAGCCTGATCACACGGCCGAGAACCCGCGGCTGCGGCGTCTCACGAGTCCCGTCGAGCAGCACCCGGCCTATTGGGAGTTCGCATCGGAGTCCCTGCTGGCCGACGTGGCAGCGGACGTCGTGGGGCCGGACGTGAAGTTCCATCACTCGAAGCTGAACTTCAAATGGGCGGAGGGCGGCGAAGAAGTGAAGTGGCACCAGGACGTTCAGTTCTGGCCGCACACGAACTACTCGCCAGCGACCATCGGGACGCTTCTCTACGACTGCGGGCCCGAGCAGGGCCCGCTCGGCGGACTTTCGGGCAGCCACAATGGGCCGCTGTTCGATCTGTACGACGAGGACGGAGCGTGGAACGGTGCGCTGTCCGACACCGACGCAGCCACGCTGGACCTCGATCGCGTTGACTATATGACGGGACCGGCCGGTTCCCTGACGATCCACAACTGCCGAACCGTCCACGGATCGCCGCCGAACCAATCGGACACCGGGCGGCCGCTGCTGCTCTACGCCTACTCCGCGGCCGACGCGTTTCCCTACACCTATAATCCGATTATGTCGAGTTACTACGGAGCCATCGTGCGCGGAAAGACCGCCCGCTATGCCCATCACGATCCACGGCCGTGCCAGATCCCCCCAGACTGGTCAGGGGGATATCGCTCGATCTTCGCGTCGCAGCAAGACGAGGAGGACGCGCCGGCGACCGGAATGTAGGACGCCGCCGCCTCTGACATCCGTGCCCGGGGCCACGCCCGCTTAGGTGGCCGCGCCCCAACTTGCTATGAATTCGTCGACGCCAAATCCCTCGGGCATATCGTTGAAGGCGTAGAGCGAAGCTCCGTTCTGAAAGCCCGGCACGAATTGGTCGGTTTCCGTGCGCAGCGCAGCGTCGAGTGCCGCGAACCGGTCCGCAATGGTCTCGATCTCTTCCGCCGTGAAGGCGTCCGCGATGTCCTTGCGGAGATCAAACCCCGCGTCATCGGTCTGGGCAAGGCTCGGCAGCCGCAGAACCAGCTTGGACAGCAGCACCAGGGCCACGATGCGGCCTTCGACGCCGGGATGCAGCACGGCCAAGTGATGCCCGAACTGGTCGGCATCCCGCTCGAGCGTGGCCCGGAGCACCGACTCGACCGTCCGCCGCTCCAGGGCGTGTAGCTCGAAGAACCGCTCGAACTGCCGGCGCGTCCCCGCGGATAGGTGGCGCGTGAAAGCGAGGCCCCAATTGAAGGCATGTGCGTGGGGATAGATGCCGGCGCCAAACGCGCGGTATCCAAGGTGGACCGTGCGGCGAAGTTTAGTGCTGTAGTCGCTGCCCCAGTGCAGCATCGTGTTGAGATAGACCACCGCGTCGCCTGCCTTCAACGCAACGGGGACGCCGCCCGGCAGGGGTACGGCCGGGTCGCGCGCCAGCACTCGGTTTTCTTCAGCTGTGTTCACGCGCCAGTGGCTGCCGGGCACAACCCACAGCACAGCGTCGTCATAGAGCGGAATGTTCCACTGTAGGTACGCGGGGCCGTTCGCGCGTGCGTCGTGCTGCAGTCGAGCCAGGGGAGCGAGCGCCGACGGTCGGATATCCCGGTGCCAGCGGTCCGGTCCGTGGTCGTGCGACGGGTTACACATCAGCGACATCAACGTCGGCGAGGCATGCGGCGCCTGCATCAGCCGGCGGCTCACTCCGAGTGTGCCGTCGTGCAGGCACAGCTCAACCGCCTCGGCAGTCGACGCGTCGACCACGCTCTGGATCAGGACCCGCGGCTGGCTGGCAAAGTAGCTGGCCGGCCATTCACCTGTGGCGTCCCGTTCGCGTTGCCATTGGTCGAATTGCCGCCGGACCAGGACCTCGACCGTCGCGCGCAGACCGTCAAGCCTGGCCGGTGGGATGGTCTGCCGGATGATGACGTAGCCCCGCTCGAGCAGTTGGTCCCGGGGGTCAGACACGTTTCGGTCCCCTAGGCGTCACCTGGCACGCAACCACCGCCGCAAGCGATGCAGGGGCAAGCTCCTGCGGCGGCAGCCCACCGACCGGCCAGATCATCGTTTGAAGCCTGGGGGAGGCGAATGAGGACCCTGGTTTCCAAAGAGTGACGGCTGGACTTCCGGGCCGGACGATTGCTGCGTCGGACGCGCCGCAGCAACGGGCTGAATGAGTTCGGGGCCGTTGTTGGCGACCGCGTTGACGGCACGGCTGACCGGAAAGCCGCGCAGCACGTCCTCCGCCGCCGGACGCAGCAGAGCGGCTTGCCAGCCCGGGTCATCATCGTCGGCTGAGAGCCAAGCGTCCCAATCGCCAGTTTCCAAGATTGCCGGCATGCGGTGGTGGATGGTCGACATCCAGGTGCTGGGCGCCGTAGTGATGACCGTGAACGACTGACCAAGCTGTTCATGCCACTCCCAGAGCCCGGCCAGCGCCAGCGGACGGCCGTCGGCTCGGTGAATGTATACCGGGGCGCGTTGCTTGCGAGGTCCCGTCCATTCGTAGAAGCCGTCAGCCGGCACCAGGCAACGACGCGCGCGGAAGGCGGCGCGGAAGGCGGGCTTGTCAACCAGCATCTCGGCCCGCGCGTTGATGGTGCGCGCGCCAAACCTGGCGTCCTTGGTCCATGGGGGCATGAGACCCCAGCGCATGACTTCGAGACGGCGCGGGCCGTCGACCACCACGAGCGACTCTTGCGTGGGGGCGACATTGAAGCTGGGCAGGGGCAGCGCAACCGCCTCTGCAGGCGGAGGAGCCTTGAAAAATTCTGCCAGGACCTGAGGGTCGGAGTGACGGCTAAACCGTGCGCACATGAGCCGCGTCGTCTAAGGGTCAGGCTGCCATAGTGGCACGCCTAGGCCGATAGCTTGCGCATCGCCTTCCGGTAGGGCGGCGACGCAATCGGGCCGTCCAGCAGCGGATCGCCGGTTTCGCGCATCCAGGTCACCACCTTGGCCTCCAGCCCGGCCTGGACGGCGGCGCACTCGGGCCGGCCCGCCAGATTGGTCAACTCGTCTGGATCGGTCTGAAGGTTGTACAGCTCTACGGGCTCGTGGACGGACGGTTGCAGCCGGCCTGCCAGGTCACGATAGGCCCCGCCCCCGGCAATGTCGGCTGGAATTTCGACGCCCAATCCGGCCTCGAAGTTGCGGATGTATTTCCAGTCGCGAGTTCGGATGCCGCGCATGGGGTCGTAGTAGCTGTGATAGGTCTTTTCGACGAACACCTCCGCGTGGCCCGGTGACGTGCCGGCGGCCAGCGGGAGCAAGGAACTTCCGTGGAGATTTGGCGGGGCCTCTCCGCCGGTGAGGTCGATCAGGGAGGGCACAACGTCCATGATGCTGGCCATGCCTGCCGGAGCGATGCCGCCGCTGAGGGCGGTTCCGGGCAGTCGCGCTATGAGTGAGATTTCGATACCGGGATCGTAGAGCGTGCACTTGGCGCGCGGAAAGGCGATGCCGTGGTCGCTCACGTACATCACCAAGGTTCGATCGAGCAGAGCGCGATCCTCCAGCACCCTGATGATTTGTCCGATATGGGCGTCGGCACGATTGACACAGCCTTGAAAATCCGCCAGATCAGCGCGGGTGTCAGCCGCGTCCATCAGGTAGGGCGGCAGCGTGATGCCCTTGGCGTCGAACGTTTCGCCGCCGAATCCATGGTCGTCAACGCGATGGGTCTCGCTGAGGCCAACCTGCACCACAAACGGACGCCCAGGGTCGGCGTCGATGAACGCGGCGACCGCCGGAACAATCGCCGCGATTTCGTAGGGCCTGTCGTAGAAATCGTTGCCGATGCGCTCCGGGCGGCGCGCGGCGTGCTCAACGCCCCAGTGGCCGCTGCGGTAGCCCACGGTGCGCAAGATCTGCGGGATGGTGCGCTCGTTGGCATGCAGGTCCCAGCGATGTTCGCCGTGGGTGAGCCCCATGGTTCCGTTGGCATGCGGATAGCGCCCCGTCGTCAGGCTCGCGCGGCTCGGCGAGCACTGCGGCGCGGTGGTATAGGCGTTGAACCGCGCACCCTCGGCGGCCAGGCGGCTCAGGTTGGGCGTATCCACGCTGGAAACGCCGTACGGCTGAATGAAACGGCCCGTGTCGTGGGTCGTAACGATCAGGACATTGGGCAGCAGCATGCCCGCCAATGTAGGTGGCGCGGCGCGCGAATGTATACCGACCATGCAGGCAGGGGGCATCAAATGCGGATGTGCACCGCTCATCGGCCTGCCGATTCGCGCGGGTGCCGTTGGGCCGAATGCTTACGGAGGTCGGTGCCAAAATCGATCTACTTGGATTCGCCCATAGGGAAGCAAGCTCGATGCAGACGTTCATTGGCCTAATCAATCTTGAGGCTGGCGAGAGTGCCGCCGAAGGCAGCTACCGCGATGCCCTTAACGAAGGCGCGCCCGAGACGCGCAAGGTGATCGACGACCACGGCGGGAGGCTCGTGGAGATGTACCTGACGATGGGGCAGTACGACAGCGTGGCCATCTTGGCGCTGCGCGAGCGCTTTGGCACCGGGACGCAGACGCTGCAGGCGTTTCCCGAAAGCCAATGGCCCGAGCTCGCCAAGGGAATCTAACGCCGACCGACCTCGACGAATGCCTGGGCAATTTGGCTCACGAGAGACCGGAAGCTAGCCGCAACGAGCGACGCCGAACTTGTCCACCTAGCATGCCGTCATACGAATCGTCCGGGCATCACAGCGTCGATCTTGCAGGGTAGCTAACCCCGGCGCTCGCCGGTTACGCCGCTAGTCTTTGGCCTCGATGCGCGCCAGAATGTCGCGTATTTCGGTGAGTAGCTCGGTGGTTCCGCCGGCCGCCGTGGGAGAGACTTCCTCGGGTTCAGCTCCAAGCACCCGTTGCCGCTGCATGAGGATCGCGTTGCGAAACTCCGCCGCGTCCACTACGCCAATAAGGTTGCCCTCGCTGCTGGCGTACTGCCCCGACTGGCCCGCGGTCTCCACTTTCAAGCCGCGCAGCTTGAAGTGGCGCATGAGCGGCCCGTCGTGCAGCCGCAGGTCGGTGATCCGGTTAAGCGGAATCGTGGACTCGCTGCGGTTGAACACGCCCTTGCGAGTTTCCAGCGCCTGCGTCGTCAGCCGGGCGGACAGGCGCCCCAGGTATTTCGGGGCAAACCAGAGGCTATAGAGCAGCCAAAACGGGATCAGCGGAATTCCCACAATCGTGACGGCCAGAATAATGGAGACGAGCCAGCGCCAATAGGGAATGACCTTGCGGTCGAATTCGGCGTCACGCAGCGTTTTCCCGGTCGCGCCGGGCTGGTCAAAGTCATCAGAGCGCATTAGTCCGTCCTCCGTGGTCTTCATGCCGGTTGTCCTCTTCTCGTGCCGACTACACCACCCCGGCGCCCGAGTCGAGGAAATCCGACTGCCGGCAAATGTATCCGGCGACTCTGCATCCAACAATCCGGTGCCGCTAGACTCCCTGGAGCCGCTGACGCATCGGGGCCGTTGCCATGTCGCCGGAGGATCGCCTTGCCGCGTTGGGGATTTTGTTGCCGGAACTGCCGCCGCCGCTTGCCGACGCCCCCTATATCCCCGCTGTCGTCACGGGCGACTTGGTCTGGGTCTCGGGTCACTCTCCGGGCGGTGACTGGCGTCCGGGCCAGGTGGGGACGGACTACACGGTGGCCGAGGCCAAGCAGGCGGCGCGGGCGGCGGGGATTGGGTTGCTTGCCGCCGCGCGCTCCGCGGTCGGCTCGCTCGATCGCATCGAGCGCGTCGTGCGCCTGCTGGGACACGTCAACGCCGCGCCGGGGATGACGGAAGCCAGCGAGGTCATCAACGGCTGCTCGGAGTTGATGCTCGAGGTCTTCGGACCGGACGGGCGCGGCGTTCGCTCGGCGGTTGGCGTGGGCACCATGCCGCGCAATGTGCCGTTGTCAATCGAGGCGGTCTTTCAACTCAAGCGTTGACGGTGCTGGCGCTGAGTTCGATTCGTCGGTGCGCCGGCCCGGCTGGTTGCACCGCTCAACAAGAATCGCGCTTCGTTTGTTATGTCAATATCCGGCAGAATCGGGCGTTCCGCGGCACCTCGCATGCTCCGCCCTTGACGCCCCGCGCCGGCCGCACCACCATGCTGAGTGCACGCCTCGAACGTTGCTCGCCCATCGGCGAAGGCGCCGCCCAGCAGGGGGTTGACGTGTCCAGCGATAACCGTTTCGGCATCCCCGGCGTTCCGTTTCTTGTGGGCGTGGAGTACTACCGCGCGCCGGTTCCCAAGCCAGAGCTGTGGGACGAGGACTTGGCGCGCATCCGCGCCGGCGGGATGCGGGTCATTCGCACGTTCAACTACTGGAACCATCTCGAGCCGCGGCCGGGCATCTACGAGACCGACGACGTCGACCTGCTCTTCGATCTGGCCCACAAGCACGACCTGCGCGTATGGATCGATCTCCCGCTGGCCACGCATGGCGCCTGCCCCGAGTGGCTCACGCGGGAGCACCCCGACATGCGCGTGGTCAGCTACCAGGGCCACGTCTCGCTGAGCAGCGCCAGCCCCGCGTATCCCCAGGGCAGCCAGATCCATTGCTATGACCATCCGGCATGGCGCGAATACGGCGAGCTGCTGCTGCGCTACATGATCGGGAGATACAAGGACCACCCGGCTCTGCTCGTGTGGGGCCTCTGGGACGGCATCGCACTGTCAGCGGCCTGGAGCAAGACGTCCGATGGCCTGCCGTGCTACTGCCCGAGCACCCTCGCGCGTTACGACGCCTGGTTGAAGGAGCGCTTCACGCTCGACGAGTTGAACGCCCGGGTGTATCGGCGATATCGCCGCTGGGAAGACGTTCAGCCGCCGCGCTCGAACAACAACGTCGTCGAGATGCTGCTGTACAAGCAATTCCACTACGAGAACCTCGCTGGGCATCTCCAGTGGGTCATGGACGTCGCCAACGACGTGGACCCCGTGCACGAGAAGCGCTCGCACGGCGCCTGGTATCCGCGGCCCCAGGACACCAGATGCGCGCCCATCGCCGACAGCTGGGGCATGTCCATGCCCTCCAACAACCTGCTGACGTCCGAGGACCCCGACAAGCTTTCGGAACGGGCGTTCGCCTATGACTGGTCGCGCAGCGTCGGCAAGAACGGCCGCTGGTGGAACGAGGAGATCTACTCGGGCATGTCGGGGGGTGGGGTGACCTGGCGCAAGCAATCCGCGCCCGAGGAGCCCACCATGCTGCTGTGGATGTGCTTGGCGTCCGGCGGCGCGGGAGCCATGTACTGGCAGTATCGCCCTGAGTACTTCAGCTTCGAGTCTCCAGGCTACAACCTCATCGCCTTGGACGGCGAGCCCACCGCCCGCTGGCAGGCCACCACCGAAGCCCTGTGCCAGATGGCCGGCATGGAAGAGCACCTGCCGCTCACGTGCGGCAAAGCGGACGTGGCCGTCGTCTATCACGCGGACTCAAACGAGCTATTCACCTACAACGATGAAGGCGACCGCTACCTCAGTGACATGTGCGGCGTGCACCGCGCCCTCTGGACCAACGGCGTGCCGGTCGACGTGGTGTCACCCGACATGGACTGGTCGTCCTACCGCCTTATCTATCTGACCAACGCGGCGCTGATGACGGACGAGTTGCGCGAGCGCATCGAGCAAACACTCGACGCCAACCCACAGGTCCAACTGGTGGCGGATGGGAGCTTTGGGCTCTACTCGGCCGACGGGCAGTCGTCCTACGGGCCGCCGGAGGGTTTCTCCGAGCGGTTTGGCGTGCGCGTGGCGGACTTCAACGCCATCACCGATCGCGACATTGCCTTTGGCCGGAACGTGATCCAGGCGCCGGACGGGTCGATACCAATCAGCACTCCGTGCGGATACGCCGTTCTCGAGCCCAAGGGCGGTGCAACCGCCATTGCCTCCCTGGAGGGCGAAACGGTCGCCGTGCGCAGCGCCGATGGTCGGTTCACGTGGTGGGGACTCTCCCTGTCGGCTGGCTTCGGCAACGCCGGACAGCCGGACTTGGTGCTCGCCCATGTGCAGGAAGCCGGCATCGAAGCGCCCCTGACAATCGAGGGGACGGGCGTCGTGCCGGTGGTTCGCGGCTCCGCCAAGGGCGGCGACGTGGCATTCCTGTTCAATCTCGAGCATTCCACGGCCAATATCACCGTCCGGCCCAGGCGCAGCCCTTCATCCGCGCGCGACTTGCTTGCGAAGGCGGACCTTCCGCTGACCGACGGTAGTTTTGAGCTTTCGATCCCGCCTTGGAAACACGCGGTGGTGCACCTGGCATAAGGGCATTGCTAAGCCGCTTGCCGGGTGCGTGCCGTAGAGGCGACTTGGCTGGCGGCCCCACGGGCCGCCGGCGAGTTTCGACCTATGCCACTCGGATGCGGAACCAGCGAATGTTGCGGATGCCGTCTTCCTGACACCAGAAGACGGCAAATACGTCGCCGTTCGGCAATGAGTGCATCTGCGGGAATCCGAACTGCAGGTCCACCAGCTCGTCGGCGCCGGTGCCTTCGCCGGCCATCCCTGACGGCGCGCCCTGCCATACGGCCTGATCTTCCAGGTTGATCCAGGAATCGCCGTCAATGCGGACGCGGTTGGCCCACAGCCCGGGACGGTCATCGCGCCGGTAGAGCACCAGCACTGTTCCGTCCGCCAGGACGTGCAGCTTGGTTGTCTGTCCTTGTAAGCCCGTGGGACGTGGCTGAGAGAACGTCCGTCCTTCCGCCGAGATCACGTACGGCGTCGGTTCGCTGTGCCCTGTCGCCTCGTCGTAGGCCCAGGCAACTTGCAACAGCCGGTCGTCGGCGAGCTGCACGATGGATTGCTCCCACGAGAACACGCCGCGGTCGTACTGATCCAAGACGTCCAGATAAGTTGGCCAGGTTCTGCCGCGGTCGGTGGAGACCAGAGCGATGGCCTTCATGCCGTTGGGCGCATCGCCGTCCCAGCCCTTCCAGGTCGCGGTGGGCCATAGCCAGCGGCCGTCGCGCAGCACGATCACTGCGTGGCAGATCTCGAACGAGGGTCCTTCCAGCGGCGGCTCGATCGTCGCCGGGCCGCTCCAGGTGTGACCGCCGTCGGTGCTCCGCAGCACGATCAGCTCGACCGGCACGAACCCCAACGTGTCTCGGTTCACCAGGCTTGCGTCGTCAGGACGCCGGTAGGCGCGCGCGCCGGTCGCGATCAGCTCACCGGCGCCGACGCGGGCGATACGCGCGAAGCTGGTCACACGGCCCTGGACCGAGTCCTTAAACATGCGCACCGGCGGCGACCACGTGCGGCCCTCGTCGGATGAGCGCGCGATATGGGTCGCGTAGTCCAGGCTCTCGGCGTGGTCGGCGATGTCGAAGGCGGCCACGAGCTCCCCGGACTCGAGCATGACGACGGTGGGGTGCCACGTGTGCAGCGGCGGCGACTGAGACTCCGGGCTGCGGTAGACCAGACCGGACTCGATGACTTCAATCACGGGAAGCCTCCCAGGCTCGCGGCCGCCGAGTATAGGCGCCGTGGTTGGCACCGGTCACGACTACAATCGCACCTCACCCGATCGCATGGCGGACAGCGGCTTGACGCGCGTTGGCATCGACATTGGCGGTACCTTCACGGACCTTTTTGCCGTGGCCGATGACGGCCGCACATGGTCCGCAAAGGTCTTGACCACGCCGGCCAATCCCGCTCACGGGCTGCTGGACGTCCTTGACCATTGGACGACCTCCGCGGGTGAACACGATATCCGCGAAATCGTGCACGCCACCACCGTCGCCACCAATGCCGTGCTCGAGGGCACGACGGCACGGTTGGGGATGGTCACGACACGCGGGTTTCGGGACGTGCTGGAAATCGGGCGTCACCAGCGGCGCGATCTCTACAACCTCTTCCTCGAGAAACCGCCGGTCCTGATCCCGCGTGAGCGGCGGTTGGAAGTGCGCGAGCGCATAGGCGCCGACGGCTCCATCGTCGAACCGCTGAGCGTTTCCGACGTGGTGCGTGCTGCCCACGAGCTGAAGGACCTGGGAGCGGAAGTTGTCGTGGTGGCGTTTCTGCATAGCTACGGGTATCCGCAGCACGAGCGGGAGGCCGCGGACATCATCGCGCGTGAGACCGGTCTGCCCGTGCTGGCCAGCCATACGGTGTGCCGCGAGTATCGCGAGTACGAGCGCTTCAGCACCGCCGCCGTGCATGCGTCGATTCTGCCGCGGGTCGCGACCTATGTCGGCGAGATCGGTTCCCGACTCACCGAGCGTGGCGTGACCGCGCCGCTGTCGGTGATGCAGTCGAGCGGCGGCATGGCACCGGCCGCCACGGTGGCGCGCGAGCCCGCCTCGATCGTGGAGTCTGGTCCAGCCGCGGGGGTAATCGCCGCCGCGGAGGTCGGGCGGCGGCTTGGTGCGTCTAACGTGATCTCGTTCGATATGGGCGGCACAAGCACCAAGGCCACGCTGATCCGCGACGGCCACGTCACGATCAACAACGACTATGAAATCGGTGGAGGGCTGCACGGCGGCTTCGGCACGGGCTACCCACTGCGCACGCCGGTTATCGATCTGGTCGAGATCGGCACGGGCGGCGGTTCGCTGGCCGAAGTGGACGCCTCGGGCGCCCTGTACGTGGGGCCGAGCAGTGCCGGCGCCGATCCGGGTCCGGCCTGCTACGGCCGCGGCGGCACGCGTCCCACGACCACCGACGCCAACGCGGTGCTCGGTCGCCTGCGGCCCGATCGGTTCGCCGGCGGCCATATCCAACTGGACGTGGCAGCCGCCCGAAGAGCCGTCGCCGAACACGTGGCCGGGCCGCTTGGCATGAGCGTCGAGCGGGCGGCGGAGGGCATCCTGGCGCTGGCCGGCGCGCAGATGGGTCGGGCACTGGAGCTCGTATCCGTTTCCCTCGGTCACGATCCGCGGGAGTTCGTGATGGTGGCATTCGGCGGGGCGGGGCCAATGCATGCGGCCGACCTCGCGCGCGAGCTTGGCTGCCGGCAAGTCGTGATCCCGCCGGAGGCCGGCGTGCAATCGGCCCGCGGGCTGCTCGTGGCGGATGCGCGCCGAGACTTCACGTCGGCCATGCTCAGCGCCGAGGCCGATCTGGACCTTGCCGAAGTTCAGCATCGATTCGCTGCGATGCGCGACCAAGGCATGGGCGAGTTGCGCGACGCCGGCTTCGAAGCCAGCGCCATCCAAGCGCGCCTTGGCGTCGACGTTCGCTATGCAGGTCAGGCCTATGAAGTTTCGGTATGGCTGGATGAGCCCGCGACGTTCGACAAAGCCCTGCGGCAACAGGTAAATCGTGACTTCCACCGCGCGCACGCGCGTCTCCACGGCCATCGCGACGAGGATGCCGCGGTCGAATGGGTCACGCTGCGAGCCAGCGTCACCGCGAGCACGACTCGGCCACGCCGCACGGAGCTGGCGCCCGCCACGGAGCCGCTCGCCCAGCGCAAGATCGGCCTCCAATCGATGATCTGGTCGGGCGAGAGCCGCGAGGCTCCGGTCTACGCCCGCGAGCAATTGGGCCGGGACGATCACATCGAGGGACCCGCGCTCGTCATCCAGGACCAGACCACACTGGTGGTGCCGCCCGCCACGTCGGCTCACGTGCGATCGACGGGCGACATCGTGCTGGAGATCACACCGCGATGAGCGCCGCCGTCGACCCCATCACCCTCGCGCTGATACGCAACCGACTTGTGGCGGGCGCGGAGCAAATGGCCGTCACGTTGTGGAAGAGCTCGTTCTCCACCGTCATCCGCGAGGTGTTGGACTACTCAACCGCGATCTTCGACACCGAAGGCCGCATGGTGGCCCAGTCGTCGCAGATTCCGTTCCAGATGATGACGATGTCGGCGCCGATGGGGTATCTGATCCGCACCGGCTATGACTGGCAGCCGGGCGACGTGGTCCTCATGAACGATCCCTACGCGGGCGAGGCGCAGCACCTCCCGGACTACACGATGTTTCGGCCCGCATTCAGGGGCGGCGAGCTCGTCGGTTTTGCCGGCGCCATCGCGCACATGTTGGATACGGGCGGCGGCGCCGCCGGCGGCTACCTGGCCTCGGCAACCGAGATATTTCACGAAGGCCTGCGCATCCCTCCAAGCAAGATCATCCGCGGGGGCGAGCTGAACGAGGAGCTGCTGCGGCTCATCGAATTGAACGTGCGGGAGCCCGAGAAGCTGCGCGGCGACCTGGCAGCCATGTGGGCCTGCACCTCGCGCGGGGAGGCGACGCTGCAGGCGCTGGCCGAGCAATACGGCCCCGCGACGGCCCGTGCCGCCATGGCCGAAATTCTCGACAGCACCGATCGCCAAGTGCGGCAACGGCTGGCTCTTATTCCCGAAGGCGTCTACCACGGGGTGGACCACGTTGACGACGACGGCATAACGGACGACCCGCTGCGCATCGAGGTGACCATCACGCGCGAAGCCGATGCACTGACGGTGGATTTTGCCGGCACCGCGCCCCAGCCAGCCGGCCCGGTGAACGCCACGATGGAAATGACGCGCAGCACCGTCATGTATGTCGCGATGGCGACCATTGGCGCCGGCATCCCCAAGAACGATGGCTGGCGCCGCGCGATCGACGTGCGCGCACCCGAGAGGTCCCTCGTGAACGCCGGGCCACCGGCTCCCGTGGCCAGCCGCATCACCACCTGTCATCGCACGGTGGACGCCATGCTCCAGGCGTTGGCGCAGGCGATTCCTGACCGCGTCACGGCGGGCTACTACGGCGCGAGCAACATCTGCAACATCGGCGGCTTCGACGCCGATACCGGCGCCCCCTGGGTGCACTTCGAGATTGAGGTGGGAGGTTGGGGCGGCCGACCGACCTCGGACGGCCTGGACGCCTACAGCGCCCACATCCACAACCTGGCAACCACGCCCATCGAGGTCGTCGAGTCGAATCCGCGCCTGCGCGTCGAGCGCTATGCGCTCCTACCCGGTACCGGCGGGGCGGGCACGTTCCGCGGCGGTCTGGGTCTGCGCCGTGACATCCGGGTGCTCGCCGATGGCGCGCGACTGAATCTGCTGGGCGACCACTACAAGTTCGCACCGCTCGGCATGCTGGGCGGCGAGCCGGGCGTATCGGGCCGCTACGTGCTCAACCCCGAGACCGAGCGTGAGCGCCGGCTTCCGAACAAGGTCTCCAATATGCCAATGGATCCCGGCGACGTGATCTCGATGCAGACCTCGGGCGGCGGAGGCTACGGCGATCCGGCCGAGCGCGATCCGGCCCTGGTCGAGCGGGACCGCCGCGAGGGCAAGGTCTAGGACAACTCGCCCACGCCGCCGACCCGAATTTACAGACCGCAGCGGACCGCGGCTGCCGCCGGCATATTCGCCGACCGGTAGTCGCTGCGACTAAAGGGCCGCGTCGTCATCCAGCGGCCAAATGGGACGGCGCAGGCGTCGATACGGCAGCTTGCGGGCATCGTGCGGCTGACAGCTCGGAAACTCGACCCGATGAATGCTGTCGGAGACGCGGGAAAAAGCGGCCCGGAAGTGATTGATGGATTTGAGGCCGATCCAGCGCAGCGCGGCAGGGTCGAATCCCATCTTGCGTATCGGTTCCAGGTCGTAAATCTGGCTGCGCTCGGTCATCACCGCAACGCGTACGCCGCCCTGACGTAGCACGGCCGTCGGCCCGTAGTCCTCGCGGATGCCGGCGTGCATCGGGCCCTCAATGGTGAACACGCCATCCCACAGGTGCTCGACCGTCGCCGTCATGGGGACCGGCGCACCTTGCGAGGCGATGGACTTGCCACCGACCTCGACGGTGATCTCGGCGCCGACGCCTGCCGCGGTCGCGACGGCCGCGACCTCTGGGTCCCAGACGCACGCCAGTAGCGCGTTCTGCAAGTCGGCCTCGATGAAGGCCCGCAGCATGCCGGTGGAGTCGCCGGGGGTGCCCGCGCCGGGGTTGTCCTGCGGGTCCGAGATCACGGCGGGCCAGCTATCGCGAGCACGCGCGGCCCGCAGGGCCTGGTCAAAGCTCACCATGTGGGCATCGAAGTGCTCACGCTGTGCGAACACCCACTCACCCAGTGCGCTTGACTCGCGATCGGCCAGCGCCTGGTCACCGTCCGCGATGACGATCACTGAAGAGCCCGCGTGCTCGATGTCCGCCCAGGTGAAGCCCGGCGCCACCGAAGCCGTGAGGATGCCCGGTTGGGCCTCCAGCTCGTGGGCCCGCCCGATGATCGATTTGAACGGCTCCAGCCCGGTGAACTGCCCGGCCACCCAGAGCTGCGGAAGCTGGGTCCAACTCATCGTTGGCCGAATCTCGCCGCGCAGTGTGCGCACGATGAGGTCGGCGGCCTCGCGCCCGCGCTCGGCCAGGTCGGTATGCGGGAAGTTGTCGCACGGGATGATGACGTCGGCGTTCGCAACCATCTGCGGCGTGATGTTGCAGTGAAGGTCGAGCGTCACAAAGATCGGCCGATCGGGTCCCATGACCTCCCTGATGGCCTCCAGCAGGTCCCCCTCGCCGTCCTCGACGCCCTCCGCGACCATCGCGCCGTGCAGATCGAAGAGCCCGCCGTCGACGGGCATGGCCGCCTGCAAGTGCTCGATGAACTCACCCTTGAGGCGGCGCCAGGCCGACGCCTCGATCGGCGCCGACGGCTGCGTTGCGGTCCACAGCAGCCCCACGAGCTCGAACCCGTGCTCCTCGGCGCTTTCGAGATAGCCGGCAGGCTCGCGGTTGGTTGCGCGGTGCGCCTCCAGGATTTCCTGGCCGCGCACGATGCCGAGCGGCGATCCGACGGAGAACGACTCGTAAGTCGTGGGAATCGGCGTGAAGGTGCTGGACTCGTGGGCGATGGTGCCGGTAGCGATGCGCATGACGCCTCAGGGAAGACGATGATCAGGTGTGATGGTACGCGAGTGGCAGGGGCCGTTCGCGAACCGTCTGGCAAGTCGATCTAACACTCCGGGAAAGCTGAAATTCAGGCCCGCGTGAGCGTGCCGCCCTATCCGGCAGATTCCTCCATGAGTGCCTGATAGCGCTCGACGGCTTCAGGCACAAAGTTGCCGAGTCCCAGCCCAGGACCCTGCGGCAGAACCACGTGTCCGTCCACCAGCTCCGGCGGCGTCTCCACGATCTCGTAGTTGGCCATCGCGGTTGCTCGCTGCTGAATCATTCCTTCACCGCGATAGCTGATCAGCGCCGGGTATTCGATCATCGGCTCGAGGCCGGCGACGCTGAGGATCTGGGTGTGGCAGGTCACGGTGAAGACCGTCCACGGGCCGTGCGGCACGCACATGATTCCCGCCGCCTCGGCCTCGCAGGCCACCACGAAGGTCTGCGTTACGCCCATCTGCGCCGCGTCCGGCTGGACGATGTCAAGGGCGTACTGATCTATGAACAGGTCGAACTCCTCGGTCGTGGTCAGACTCTCACCCGTCGCGATGTGAAGAGACGTGGCCGCGGTGAGCTCGGCGAAGCCGTCCACGTCCAGTGGGTGCAGCGCCTCCTCGAAGAAGTACACCCCGTACGCCTCGAGCATGCAGGCGGCGGCGATGGCATCGCTGGCAGTCCAGTCCGGATCGAAGTACGCGGGACAGCCAAAATCGACGCTGAGCCGGATGTCGGGTCCCAGCGCCTCACGCGCCGCAGCAAGCTTGGCCATGCCTTCATCGTCGAAGTTGTTGCCCCAGCCGTACTTGACCGCTTTGAACCCCTGCTCGCGCAGCGCGGTGCACTCACGGGCGATCTCCTCGGGAGACTTGCGCCGCAGCTGCCGCTCCCGCTCCGTCTCGTCGCTCTTCTTGCCGGCGGCGTAGTACATCGTGGATGCGGACCCATATGCCATCACCCGATCGACGCGCGCACCGCCGAGCAGCTCGTGAACCGGCATCCCGGCGGCTTTGCCGGCGATGTCCCATACGGCCATGTCGATGGCCCCCATGGCATTCGCCTGCAGGCCGCTGCGATCGGCGCGGCCGCGCTGCGCCGGCCATCGCTCAATCATTCTGTGCCACAGCGCAAAGGGGTCGGTCGGGTCCTGACCCACGACAAACAAGCGCAGACCGTCGCCGGGATCATTGATGATCGGTTCGATCATGCCGGGCGGGGAGCCCGTGGAGCCGAGCCCCACGATGCCCGCGTCCGTGTGAACTTCGATTAGCGTCAGCCGCGCGGGATGGTGCAGCAGCGAGCGAATGTCGGTTATGCGCATGGTTGGTGCCTGGCAGGCGACCTGGGCACCGTAGCTCGCGCGGCGTGGGGGCTCAATCGCACGCCCTCTGGCAGCGATCCGCCGACGGCGTCAGGCCAAATTCAGCGCCTGGAGCGCGTCACGCAGCGCGTCGATCTCCTCGTCGGTGGCATTCGGTGCTGGAGATCTCCGCCAGCGAGGCGATACGCCGTGCGCCTCGCCCATGGAGGCAAAGAAGCCGTTTCCGCCGACCCGACAAGCCGCGACGAGCGGCGCAATCGCCAGCTCCGAGCGCTCGATCGCGTCCCACGCCGCCGCGTCGTCGCCCCGTTGCACCGCGTCCCAGTAGGTCATCGCCGGCTCCGGGTACGACCGCACAAACACGTCCAGCCACGAGCGGCACCCGTGGGGCCACAGCAGGTGGTGGCGCTTCATGCCTCCGCCGCCGGTCATCGGCCAGCGGTCGCCCCAGCGCATTAGGACCTCGTGGGCGTAGGCGAGGTCGATGTCCTCCTTGAACGCCAGGAGGTTTGGCTCGTCCTCGACCAGCTCGCAGGTGCGCAGCGGCACGTTGCCGACGAACATCACGCGGGTCTGCTGCGCCACACCCCGATACCAGTCCGCCAGCGACTCGGGCGTGCCCCGCGCCCACTCCGCCGGGCGGGCCATGAATAAGTCGAAGCCCAACTCGTCTACATACGCCGCGAACTCGCGCGCCTTGTTGAGTCCCCACATCGCATCGCAGGCGATGGTGACCGCGCGCCGGCCGACATGGTCGATCACGATGCGGTGCACTGCCGCAAGCTCGTCGTCCGTGAGCAGCGACACGAGCGTTTCGCCCCAGGTGAGCATGATGACTTCGACGCCGGCGTCCAGCGACACGTCGATCGTGGCCCGCATGCCGTCCGGGTCGATCTCGCCATCCGGCGTGAACTTGGTGGGCAACGGATTCACCGGCCCGCGCAGCCGAGCCTGAATCTCATCCGCGCCACGCCAGTGACTCAAGCGACGGCGCTCACACCATCAGCTCGCCGCCGGTGATGTCCATGGCGGCGCCGGTGATGTATCCGGCACGCTCGGACGCCAGGAACGCCACAAGCTCCGCGACCTCGGACGGCTGACCCATGCGCTGCAGCGGGATTGAGGGGATATACGCATCGATGCGTTCCTGGGGCCACGCGTCCTTGATCATTTGCGTGTCGATCATGCCCGGGCACACGGCGTTGACCGTGATGCCGTGTGCCGCGAGCTCAAGGGCCGACGCGCGCGTGATGCCGAGCACGGCGGCCTTCGACGCGGTGTAGTGGGCGCCTGCCACGGTGCTCACGTTCTTTCCCGCCGTCGACGAGAAGTTGACGACGCGTCCGTAGCCGTTGGCGGCCATGGGCGCCATCGCGGCCTGAATAAACGTGAACACGGCCTGCACGTTGACCGCGAACACGCGCGACCACTCCTCGTCGGTGATTTCGTCGATGCTGCGGTGATAGGCGATGCCAGCGTTGTTGACCAGCACGTCCAGCCGGCCGTAGTGGTCGGCGACCTGATCCACAATGGCGCGTACGCGATTCGGATCGGCCACGTCGCCCGGCACCGCCAGGGAGTCATTCCCGATGGCATGGGCCGCGGCGGCCGTTGCTTCAGGGTCCAGGTCGTTGACCGCTACCTGCGCGCCGCGGGACGCCAAGAGTTCGATTATCGCTCGTCCCATCCCGCGGGCGCCGCCCGTAACCAGGGCAACGCGACCGTCAAACTCACCTGCCACCGTTGGCCTCCAATCCATTGACCCGCGTGATTGTGCCCCATAGGGATATCGCCGGCACAGATCAGTCCGGCCAAAAGACGCGCTCGGCGGTGCCGTGCAGCAGCTGGGCAAGGTCGCCCTTGCTGAGAAAGTCGGCGTGCTCCGCCAGCAAGCCGATCGATGTCTCGTAGCTGTGGGGAGGCACGGTCTGCAGCGGGCTGTCGCTGGCCCACATGCAGCGTTCCGGCCCAAAGGCGTCCAGCACGCGGCGCACGACCGGCAGCATGTCCAGATACGGCGCGCCATCGAGGCTCAGCGCGCCGAACGCGCTCACTTTCACCATCGTCCGCGGGTGACGCGCGAGCGCGCACAGCGCCGCCACGTCGTCCGGCGTAGCGTCCGTAGCCGGTCCCAGACGAGCCAAGTGATCGATTATTACCGGGGCGTCGCCATGCTGTGCGCACATGCGATCGATCTCCGGCAAATCAGGGGCGCCGCATAGGAAGCTGAGCGGCAGGTTCCGGGCGGCCGCCATCCGAAACATCGCCTCGAACGTGGGATGGTCCAGCCAGCGCTCGCCGTCAGGCACCGGTGGACGCGCTGAATGCCCGCGAACGCGAAACGCCCGAATGCCCTGCTCGGCCAGCGCCTGCATCGCGCGGTCGGGATCGGGCAGGCCGACGTCCACGATTGCCGGCACAATCCCCGTACCCGTGAAGCGCCGCGGATCGCGCTGAATCAGGTCCAGGATGTACGAGTGATCGAGGCCATACCAGGTCATCTGCACAAGGTTGAAGCGGCGAACACCCATGGGCTCCGCGCGCGCTACAAGCTCCGCACTGTCGAAGCTCGGAAACCAAAAATCCTCGGGACCGAATCCCGGTGCCAGAGGGAATCGCGACGTGTCCGCGCTCCAGACGTGAAGGTGCGCGTCGATGATGTCCGGGTCAGGCATGGGCGCTCTCGGATCGCCGCTGGCGAGACTGGCCACAAGCATGGCAGGAAACTGCGGCAACTCGCCACATGCTAAGAAACCGTCCAGACTTGCGTGCCGTAGTCAGATTCAATGGGACCACCTTGAACCTCCCGGCGCCTCCGGTGCGACTCGAACCTTCCCGCCCGGCCGACCGTCGAGTTCTCACGAGCCGCCGGCGGGTGCTGCTTGGCGGCATGGGCGCTGCCGCGGCATTGGCACTGGCGGCCTGTGGCGACGATTCGACTCAGACGGACGGCCTGACGCCCATAGTCGTGACGGCTGCCCCTGAACCCGCGGCAACCGCGAGACCAAACGTCAGCCCCGCCCCGGAGCAGACAATTCAGGCCGCCCCGACGGCAATGCCCACGGCAGTCGCTCCGTCCGCCCCTGAACCCCCGTCAACCCGGACACCGGATGTCAGCGCCTCTCCGGAGCAGACGACTCAGGCCGTCGCGACGGCGGCGCCCACAGCAGCCCCGGTGGCTACGGAGTCTCCGATCCCCAAGCCCCCGTTCGACGACGCCGATGTCGCCGTCCTTCTCGAGGGGCTGTTGGAGCGTCGGAACATGTCTCGCACCAGTGCGATCGTCGACGCCGTGGTGGCCTCCGGCGATGAGCGGTTTTTAGCCGTGCTCATCGAGTTCATCCGCTTCAACGAATTCGCCGTCATTTCCGGCCCCGGAGTCCCGGGCGTGCTGGACGCCCTCAAGGCGATGACAGGCCATGTCTTCATCTACACCTCGGAATGGACGAAGTGGTACGGGCGGTCCGACCTGCAGGCGCCGCCAGGGTTCACGCAGTGGAAAGGTCGGCTGCTGGGAGCCATCGACCCGCGCATGACCGAGTTCTTCCAGGGTGAAGATCCCGGAAAGATTCGTTCTGAGGAAATCGTCTGGGGCGGCGTGCGGGTGGACGGCATACCGCCGCTGGAGAACCCGGCCTTTCGCCCCGCGGCGGAGGTCGACTACCTCGAACCCGATGACCTGCTGTTCGGCGTGTCCATCAATGGCGACCGCCGCGCCTACCCGTTGCGGATCTTGGATTGGCACGAGATGGCCAACGACGTCGTTGGCGGCGTCCCGGTCTCGCTGGCCTATTGCACGCTCTGCGGCGCCGGGGTGCTGTTCGACGGCCGGGTCGACGACACCGAATTCACCTTTGGCACATCCGGCCTCCTCATGCGCAGCAACAAGCTGATGTACGACCGCAACACCAAGTCACTGTGGAATCAGCTGAGCGGCGAGCCGGTGCTCGGGCGCCTCGCGACGAGCGATATCCGGCTCAACATCCTGCCCGTCGTAGTCTCGACGTGGGCCGATTGGACGGCACAACACCCAGACTCGCTGGCGCTCGACATTGAAACCGGACATGAGCGCGCATATTCGCCCGGCGCCGCGTACGGCAGCTATTTCGCCAGTCCGGAGACCCGGTTCCCTGTCCCGTTCGACAGCGACGTGCTCCGTACCAAAGATCGCGTGTTCGGCCTTGCCATTGATGGTGTGCGGCGCGCGTACCCGACTCAGGTGCTGACGGAGCGCGTGGTGGTGAATGATGAGCTTGCCGGGCAAAGCGTCGTGATCTTGGCGCCGCGCGGCGATCTCACGGGGCAGGGTCGAGACCTCACGGTCGGCGGCCGAGCGATCTGGCGGGCGGGCGCCGAAGTTCGCGCCTACGACGGGGGAGGCTTGGAGTTCACCGCGGGCGCCGATCCGCAATCGCTGATCGACCAGAGCGGCGGCGTCTGGCAGGTCACGGAGGATGCGCTGCTCGGGCCGAGCGGCGAGCGGCTCGAGCGCTTGCCAGGTCATCTGGCCTATTGGTTCGGCTGGTTCAACTTCTTCCCCGACTCCACGGTGTATCCGGTCGAGCCATAGCGCGCTATCGTGCGAGTCACTCGATGCGGCTCGCGTGGCGGACGTGACCCATGAAGGCAACCGGTAAGCCAGCCGTTTGGCCGGTGCGGCATCGCACCGGCCAGTTCATTTGGATCGAGGGTGAAGCCAAGCCGCACCATTTCTTTCTCTTCGCCCGGGGGCGGGTGCACGTTCCCCAAGAACCGGTGGCGGCACGCCTGCATATCACCGCGTCCGACCGATATGTGCTGTACGTCAACGGGCACTATGTGGGACGCGGCCCCGCGCGCAGCGACCCCACCCGCAAGAGCTTCGACACTTATGCCGTGGGCGCGCTGCTGCACGTTGGCGCGAACGTCATTGCCGTACGGGCCTACCACTACGGCCCGGACAGCCGCGATATCGGATGGACGCCCTCGCAAGGCTCGGCATACGCCTATGGCGAACGGGCGGGGTTGTGGGTTGAGCTTGAAGTCGATTCTGCTGACGGCAGCCGTCAGGTCAGCGGAACGAGCGGCGATTGGCGCGTGCGTCCGGCCAGAGGCTGGGATCGCTCAGCCCGCGAAATCTCCTATCTCATCGGTACCAGTGAGATCTATAACGCTGCCGCCGACCCCGTCGACTGTATGGAACCAGGCTTCGACGACGCTGCCTGGGATCCGGCGTGGGTGGTTCCGCAACGCGAACTCGTGTGGGTGCTGTTGGAGGAACGCGAGACGCCGATGCTGGTCGAGCGCGAGGTATGGCCTCAGGGCATCGTGGCGCAGGGCGAAGTCATCGACTTGGGCGCTGCTCATCAGACGGACATCGCGCGGGTGCTCGACGCTGAAGTACACCGCCCGCTCGAACACGCCAGCATCCAGAACATAGGCGTCGCGCTGCAGCCCGGCAGCGAGGCAGCCGAATTCCGCGGCTGCTTTGCTGGATACCTTGAAGGCCGGCGCGTGCCCTTCGCGATCTTCGATTTTGGTCGACAGCTCGACGGCTACCCGCGGATTCAGCTGACCGCCCCACAAGGCGCATTGATCGACATTACCCACGGCCAGCACTTGCAGGGCGGGCGCGTGCACAACGGCATGGCCTACGGCGATCGCTACATCACGCGCGAAGGCACGCAGACGTGGGAATTGAGCGACTATCGCCAGTTTCGCTATCTCCACGTGGCCGTGCGCAGCGCGTATGCCCCGGTGCAGATCCACGGGGTGTCGGTCAACGAATACGCCTATCCCGACCGCAAGCCGCGTGCCACGTTCGAGTGCTCGGACCCGACGCTCACGCGGCTCTGGGACGCCTGCGTCAATACGACCTATATAGGGCTGAAGGACGATCTGGAGCACGAGTTCTACCGCGAGCGCGTCGTGTTCCGACTCGGCGATGCGAGCGCCATCCTGCATCACGTCCTGTCGACCTGGGGCGATATCGAGTTGGCCGACCGCTTCCTGCGCCAGGCAACGCTCAGTACGCGGGGCGACGGATTGATTCGAGCCGCCTACCCGCCTGGGTCATCGCAGACGCACATGTGGATGCCATTCCCCCTGCAGTGGAGCACCAAGGTTCGCGACCACTATTTGTTCACGGAGAAGGCCTGGGTCCTCGAGGAGCTTTATCGCACGGTGCCGCGGGTGATGGACTGGTTCGAGCCGCATCGTGATGCGATGGGGCTGCTGCGTGACTTGCCGTATTGGAACTGGCAGGACTGGGCGCCGGTGGACCTGCGCGGGGCCAACACGATTACGAATGCGCTTTATGTCAAATCGCTCGAAGACGCCGCGTGGCTCGCCGACCGCGTGGGCACCGCCAAGGACGCGGAAACCTGGCGGCGCATCGCCGGCGAGGTGCGGCAAGCCATTCGCCAAGTGCTGTGGGACGACGCGAAGGGCGTCTACGCCGACAGCCACCACAACGGCAGCCTCACCGGAGTCGTGAGCGAACTCGCCAATGCCTATGCGGTGCTCTACGGCGTCGCGACCGCGGACCAGATTCTCCGCATCGGCGCCTACCTGGCAGCCGAGCATCCCGACACGGTGCGGTCCACGCCGGCGTTCATGGGGTTCGTCGTCGACGGCATGATGATCGCGGGTGCCTCGGCGCCGGCGATGAAGCTCATGCGCGACCGCTACGGGCCCATGCTCGACTGGGAGGACGTGCCGACGATATGGGAGGGCTGGGGGCCGTTTACCGGGAGCCAGGCCATCGACAGCGAGGCAACGGTCAGCCTGCAAGACCAGCCGCGGGTCGCTGGTCAACGCAGCCTGGTGCACACCAGCGGCTGCTGCGTGGGCTATGCCCTGTCCAAGCGCGTGCTGGGCGTAATGCCCACCGGTCCTGGGTTCGCAACCTGTGAGATCCGTCCGTGCCCCGGGGACTTGGAATGGGCGCGCGGCGCCTACCCGACACCGCACGGTGACGTGCACGTGGAATGGCGTGCCGACAAAGGCAGCATAGAGCTGAGCGTGGACCTACCCCACGGTGTCGCCGCGACAGTTGTGCTCGACCGCCCGACATCGAATCGCCAGATCATTGAGCGGGATGGGGAGACGGTAAGGCTCGATGTCTCCCGGTTGCCGCCCGACCTCGAAGTGACACCCGACCAGGTGCGGATCGGGCCCCTCACCGGCTCGCAGGTGATCGCCCTTCGATAGTCCGGCTCGTCTGCACGCTGCGTGAGAGGGCGGCGGGCTCGCCAGGCGCGCTGGCGGCAGGCTTACACTGGACGACGGCAACCACGGCGATGAGCGAGATTCCCATGGAACACGTACCCCTCGGCCCAACGGATCAGATGATCGCGAGCATCGGGTTCGGCACGGCCCGCTATCACGGCGAGCCGGGCGTTCTGGGGCGTGCGATCGAGCTTGGCGCCACCCTCATCGATACGGCTGAGTCTTACAACGCCGACAGCGATGAGCCAGGCGGGGCCGAGCGCATCGTCCGGCGCGAGCTGGAGCAAGCAGGCGCACCGGCCTTCGTGGCGACGAAGATCAGCGCGCAGAACTTGCGGTACGACAGCGTGATCGCGCACGCTCACGCCAGCCGCGAGCGATTGGGCATCGACGTGATCGATCTCTACCAGATTCATTCGCCCAGCGCGACGATTCCGATAACCGAGACCATGGCCGCCATGGAACAGTTGGTCGCGGACGGCGTGATCCGCTACATCGGCGTGAGCAACTTCGACGTCGAGCAAATGGCGGCTGCGCAGGACGCCCTTGAGACCTCACCGCTGGTCTCGAACCAGGTTCCTTACAGCGTTCTCGATCGAAGGATCGAAGCGGATGTCCTCCCCTACTGCCAGGCCAACGACATCACGGTAATCGCCTACGCGCCCCTGGCGCTGGGGAGGGTCGTTTCCGGACCCGAGGCGGATCACATCCGGCAGGTCGCGGACGCGGCCGGGAAGACGCCGGCGCAGGTCGTGATTCGCTGGCTGCTGGATCACGACCGAGTTATCGCGATTCCCAAGACGGAGCAGCCCGAACGCGTGGATGAGCTCTGCGGCGCCGCAGGCTGGACCCTGACCGCCGCGCAGCGGGAGGCGCTGGACGCCATCTGCTCATGAAGCTCTGCGGTCTACATGCCACCCGCCGGAAGTTCTTGGGCGCGCCATGACGGCAACATCCGGTGGGGAGAGGTCGCACACCGAATCCCCCCACTCGGACGTCGGCATTCTCTCCGACGAGATGATCGCGGAGGCGGCGCGCCGCCCGCAGCATCCAAGCCGCAAAGCCCGGTTGGGGTTCATCGGCGCAGGATGGTGGGCCACCACCAACCACATGCCGCTGCTTGCCGCGCGGAACGACGTCGAGCTGGTGGCTGTGTGCGGTCTCGACGCCGACGTGCTTGCTCGGGTGAAGCAGCGGTTTGGCTTCGCGCACGCGACGACGGACGTTGAGGATCTCCTCAGCCACAGTCTTGATGCCGTGATCGTCGCCTCACCGCATCGCCTCCACGCCGTTCATGCCAGCGCCGCGCTCAAGGCGGGCTGCCACGTCCTCGTCGAGAAGCCAATGTGCACTCGCGCCGGCGACGCTCGCCGCCTCGTCGCGCTGGCACGCGATTCCGGGCGGCATCTGCTGGTGTCGTACGGCTGGCACCACCGACCGCTAACCACGCAAGCTAAGCGGTTGATGGAAAGCGGCGCGGTGGGCACGGTCGAACATGTGGTCTGTCACATGGGGTCGCCGTCGAAGGACTTCTTCATGGGCACGGCCTATCGCTTCGATGAGCCGCCTCTGGTCGCGCCGGAGCTCGAAAACTACGCGGACCCCGAGCTATCCCAGGGAGGCTACGGCCAGGCGCAGCTCAGCCACGCGCTGGGCTTGCTCACCTGGCTGACCGATCTCGAACCCCAGGCCGTCTATGCGGCCATGGCGGACGGCGGCGCCCGAGTCGACCTGCACAACGCGCTGACCGTGAACTTCCGGGGCGGCGCTCTCGGGTGCATCGCGGGCACGGCTGCCGTGCCTGTGGGCGCAAGATTTCAACTCGACCTGCGAATCTTCGGCAGCGAGGGCGTTCTGCTCTACGACATCGATCGGGCGCGGCTGGCCGTATTTAGGGATGATGGAGAAAATCAGGAACTGGCCGTCGGCGCCGACGATGGCGCCTATCGCTGCGACGGCCCCCCGCATGAGCTGGTTGAACTCACGCTCGGTCTCACGGACCGCAATTCATCGCCGGGGGACATTGGGCGCCGCGCGGTCGAAATCGTGCATGCCGCCTACGAGTCACACGCCAGTGGCCGACGGGTCGGCATCGACGAACTCGGCGGTTAGCGGCTTAGGAGGCGAATGGCCGGGCGGAGCCGAGACGCGGTCGGAGACGGATTTCCGGCGTCGACTCGACGCTGGCGCTGACGAGCCGCGGCACGATCCAGAAGCCGGTCTGGCGGGCACACTGTCGCGCCAGACGGTCGATGAACAAAGGCAAGCCGACCGGCCGCAACCCGTTCAGCGCCTCAATCCAAACGTACGCGTCCTCGCCATCAACGGTTTCCACGTCAATGGTGACGCGTAGGTCGGGGTATTTGGCGCCGATGGTGCGCACCATACGCATGGCGCTGTCGCGAACACGCTGCCGGCGCTGATACGACACCCGCGTCGCAGGAATCGGACTCATTCGTAGAACCCGTTACCTGATCTATCAATCAGGCTACCTGTGCATGCTAGCACTCCGCCCCTTGTATGTTGCAGAACCCTCGGATCGTCCGGGGGAAGCACCGGGCCGGGACAGACCGTCCGCCCCTAGGTCCCATGAGACCGCTATGTAGCGTGGTCGTCCCGGCCCGTGGCGCTGGCCCAGAGCCCGTACCGTTGCCAGGGCCGCCGGAGCGAGCCCGCATCTTGCAAGGTTGGGCGAGAGGTCGGCGCCGCATGGGAGGGTACCGAAATGCCCCAGCCCCCGTCGCTCGGCCTGGACGTCGCCCGCGATCACCTGGACCTCGCGGTGCATCCGACCCAAGACGCCTGGCGCGTCCCCAACACGCCCGCGGGCCACGCTCGCCTCGTCCGGTGGGTCCAGGACCCACGCGCCGACCCGCATCGTGCTGGAGGCCAGCGGCGGCTACGAGCGGGCGGTCGATGCGGCCCTGACCGGCGCCGGGCTGCCGGCGGCGGTGGTCAATCCGCGGCAGGTGCGCGACTTCGCCCGCAGCCGCAATATCCTGGCCAAGACCGACCGGCTCGACGCCTGGGGGCTGGCCCGCTTCGCCGCCGAGGTCCAGCCGCCGCTGCGCCCGCGCCCAGATGCCGCCACCCTCCACCTGCACGCCCTGGTCACCCGGCGGCGCCAGCTCCTCGCCATCCGCGTGGCGGAGCAGCAGCGGCGCCACCAAGCCCCGCCAGCGCTCCGGGCCGACGTCGACGCCCATCTGGCCTGGCTGACGCAGCACCTGGCCGACCTCGATGCGCGGCTCGACCACGCGGTGCAGGCCCATCCGGCCCTGCGCGCCCGCGCCGCCTGGCTGCAGAGCATCCCCGGCATCGGCCCCGTCGCCTGCCGCACCTTGCTCGCCGAGCTGCCCGAACTGGGCACGCTCTCCCGCCACCAGGTCGCCGCCCTCGTCGGCGTCGCCCCCTTCAATCGCGACAGCGGCACCGGGCGCGGGCGCCGCAGCGTCTGGGGTGGCCGCGCCTCGGTCCGCGCCGCCCTCTATATGGCCGCCCTCGCCGCCAGTCGCGCCAACCCCAGCCTCCGCGCCTTTTGCCAGCGCCTGGTCGCGGCCGGGAAGCCGAAGCTCGTGGCCCTTACCGCCTGCATGCGCAAGCTGCTCGTCCTCTGCAATGCCCTCTGCCAGCAGCAGACCGTCTGGGTCGCCCCCACCCCTCCGCCCATGTAACCCTTGACGCCCAACACCGTTGCTACATATGTCAAGTGAAGCTTACGTGTGTCAACCAATATTTCGGTTTCCCGGATCTGCTGAGGGTTCGCCTACACTGCCTCACCGGGTAAGGAGAGGAGGAGCCGGGTGCGGTTTCACCTGCGGATTCACGACGCCGTCGCGCGGCCCCTTCGTGTCAATCGGGACGAGTCCGGCACTCTGGTTGAGATCCTCCGAACCGATTGGCCGGATATCTACGAACCAGAAGCGCGGGCTTTCGCCCAGACGTACTACTCGGTCACGCCGGCCGGATTGGCACGCGATGAGGATGAATGGCACGTGCACCGGCACCAAGAAGACCGTTTCATCGTCGCGTCTGGCTCAATCGTGCTCGCCCTCTGGGACGGACGGTCTGGCTCGACAACGCGCGGCACGCTCGACTTGCTTCCGCTCGGCGACATCGCGGGCGACGACGCCCAGCACTGCGTCTTGATTCCACGGCTGGTTCACCATGGCTTCATGGTCATCGGCGATCGGCCCGCGGTCCTGCTCAACTCGCCGACGCGGCTCTACAACCCGGCCGATGAAGGGCGCGACGCTTTTGCGGACGTTGAGGCTGCCTTCGACGATGGCAGCCCATTCTCATGGCAAGCCGTGCGCGACGGCGCCACCAACTGAGCCGGGCAGCCTAGGCGGGAGCTCCTACGGATAGATGCCCCGCAGCCGCACAGCTTCGGCCACGCGGGATATGGCCAGCACATGGGCCGCCTGCCGCAATGTGACGCCTCTCTGCTCCGCGGTGGCGACGACGGTATCCAGGGCGTCCCGCATCTGGCGGGCCAGACGATCATTGATCTCAGCCTCGGTCCAGAAGAATTGCTGGAGGTCCTGCACCCATTCGAAATAGGACACCGTCACGCCTCCGGCGTTCGCCAGGATGTCGGGAATCACGATGATCCCGCGATCGGCAAACTCAGCGTCAGCCGCCATCGTCGTCGGTCCGTTGGCGCCTTCGACCACAATCGCCGCCTTGACGCGGGAGACATTCTCAGCGGTGAGCTGCCCCTCGATGGCTGCCGGCGCCAGAATGTCAACCGGCAGCTCCAGCAGCTCACGATTGGTAATACGGTCGGCATCGGGAAGCTCCGGCATCCAGCCACCCGCGGCGCTATGGCGCTCGACGATCGTGGGGTCGAGTCCGGACGCTCGATACGCCCCGCCCTGGCTATCACTAACGGCGACGACGCGGAACCCGGCATCATGGAAGAGGCGCACGGCGCCCATCCCAACGTTGCCGGCTCCCTGTACCGCCACTTGCATACCCTGAGGATCGAGCCCTTGGCGTTGCAGCACCGCCAGGGTCACTTCGAGCATTCCGCGGGACGTGGCGGTTTCCCGTCCTTCCGACCCACCAACGGCTACCGGCTTGCCGGTGACGACCGCGGGGATTGAGTGTCCCGCGTGCATCGAGATGGTATCCATGATCCAGGCCATAATCTGGGCATTGGTCCCCATATCCGGCGCTGGGATATCAAACTCCGGACCGATGAGGATGGCAATCTCACTTGCATACCGCCGGGTCAGGTTTTCCAGCTCTGTCAGGCTGAGGCTGTGCGGATCGACCTCGACGCCGCCTTTGGCGCCGCCATAGGGCAGGTTCATGACGGCGCACTTCCAGGTCATCCACATCGCGAGCGCCCGCACCTCGTCCAGATCGGCCTGGGGGTGATAGCGAATCCCCCCTTTGGCAGGCCCACGCGTGATGTTGTGATGCACGCGATAGCCCCGGAACATTCGAATCGTCCCGTTGTCCATCTCCACGGGAAAATTCACGACTAGCTCCCGCTTCGGCCGGCGCAGGATCTCGCGAACATCGGCGTGCAGATCGAGGATGGCTGCAGCGTCGTCGAATTGTCGTAGCGCCGTCTCGTAGGCGCTGGGATGGGCGCTGTCCGCGTCCGTCGACTGCATGGCGCTCATAGCCACCTCACGTCGTCAGGTCACGATTGAGCTCGACACGAAGCAATTCGGTCACCTTGCCCGGATTGGCTTGGCCGCGCGTGCGCCGCATGACCTGTCCCATCAAAAACTGAATCGCTCGTCCCTTTCCCGCATGGTAGTCCGCCACCGCCTGCGGGTTCGCAGCCATGACGTCGCGGGCAACCTGACCAAGGGTGTCGGTGTCGCTGATCTGGCGGCCCCGGGCATCCACAATTTCCGCCGCCGACTTCCCGGTATCAAACATTTCCTCCAGCACCGCGGCCGCCATGGTGCTGCTCAGCTCGCCCTTGGCACGCAGCGCCAACAACTGCGCCATCGATGCGGCCGAAATTGGGATTGCTCCGGATTTCAGCTCCCGCACATTGAGCAACCGCCGCACGTCCTGAAGCACCCACGTCACGACCTCCGCGGCCGATCCGTCATGGCGCTCGATGACGTCGATGGCGTAGGCGGCCAGGTCACGGTCCTCGATCAGCTCATCGGCGTCCCCGGGAGGCACGTCGAGCGCATCGATGAGCCGCTGCCGGACCGAGTCCGGCAACTCGGGCAGGCGTTGCGCCAACTCCATCACGCGCTCGCGCGTGATGGCAAGTGGCGGCAGGTCGGGCTCTGGAAAGTAGCGGTAGTCGTGGGCGTACTCCTTGGTGCGCTGGGGCACGGTGCGCGCGGCGCGCTCGTCCCAGCCGCGGGTTTCTTGCTCGAGCCGCTCGCCGCGCTGGTCCAGCGCGATCTGTCGCTGGACTTCGAAATCCAGCGCCTGGCCCAGCGCGCGGAATGAATTCATGTTCTTGACCTCGACCTTGACATTGCCGACCTTCGCATCGAACGGCCACACCGAGACGTTGGCGTCGATCCGCAGCGCGCCGTCCTGCATGTCGGCCGTGGACACGCCCAACCAGCGCAGGATGTTGCGTAGCTTGAGGCCATAAGCCATCGCTTCCTCGGAGCTGGTGATATCCGGCTCCGACACGATCTCCATCAATGGCACGCCGGAGCGATTCACGTCGATCAGGCTCGCCGGCTGGCCGTCGTCGCCCACGACATGCGTGAGCTTGGCGGTGTCCTCCTCCAGATGTACTCGGGTGATGCCGATGCGGCGAGTCGCACCGGCCGCGTCGATCTCCAGCCATCCACCCACGCAGAGCGGCATGTCGTATTGCGAGATCTGATACCACTTCATCAGGTCCGGATACGCATAGTTCTTCCGGTCAAACTTGGCGTGCGGTGGAATGTCACTGTGCAGGGCGATGCCCGTCATGATCGTAAGGTCCACGGCCTCCGAGTTGATCACCGGCAAGACCCCGGGCATCCCGAGGCATACCGGGCACACGAGCGTATTGGGCGGCGCCGAGGCGTAGGCCGCACTCGTGCCACAGAACATTTTGCTGGCCGTCTTGAGCTGCACGTGCGTCTCAAGCCCAATGACCACGCGGTAGCCGGGGTGCACGATCACGCCCCTACGGCTTGGAGCGGCGCCGGCAACTCGGGACGCAGTCGTTCGTAGGCATCGGCCGCGCGGAGCAGGCGCGTCTCTTCCAACGGTGGGGCGATGAGCTGGAGTCCCACAGGCAGGCCATCGACGAAGCCGCACGGCATGCTGATGGCCGGCAGCCCGGCGAGAGACGCGGGCAGCGTGAGCAGGTCGGCCCGATACATCGCCAGGGGATTGGCGGTTCGGTCGCCCAGGTCGAATGCGGTTGTCGGAGATGTGGGTGCGGCGATGACGTCAACCGAGTCAAACGCGGCATCAAAGTCCCGCTTGATGAGATTTCGTATCTTCTGGGCACGTAGGTAGTAGGCGTCGTAGTAGCCGGAGGACAGCGCGAATGTGCCCAGCATGATGCGTCGCTTGACCTCGGTGCCGAAGCCTTGCGCTCGCACCGAGGCCATCATCTCGTCCACATCGACGGCCTGCGGGTCGGAAAGACCGTATTTGACGCCGTTGTAGCGGGCCAGATTGGCGCTGGCCTCGGAAGGCGCGATGACGTAGTAGACCGGCAGTGCATATTCGGTGTGCGGCAGCCTGATCTCGCGAAGCTCGGCGCCATTGGCCTCTAGGACGCCAATGGCCTCGCGCACAGCCGTGCCCACCCCTGGATCGATGCCCTCGCCGAAATACTCGGCGGGCACCCCGATGCGCAATCCTTCAACGTCTCCGTCCAGCTCCGCCACATAGTCGGGAACCGGCTCTGGCAGCGACGTTGCGTCGCGCGCGTCATGCCCGGCGATGGCCGTCAGCAGCAGAGCCGCGTCGCGCACCGACTTGGTGAGCGGTCCAACCTGATCCAGCGACGAGGCGAACGCCACCAGGCCATAGCGCGACACGCGCCCGTAGGTGGGCTTGAGGCCGACGCAGCCGCAGAGCGCCGCAGGTTGCCGCACGCTGCCCCCGGTATCCGAGCCGAGGGCGGCCAGGCATTCATGTGCCGCGACCGCGGCGGCCGATCCGCCGCTCGACCCGCCGGGCACCTTCGACAAGTCCCAAGGATTTCGCACGGGGTGAAACGCCGAGTTCTCGTTGGAGGAGCCCATGGCGAATTCGTCCATGTTGGTCTTGCCCACGAGCACGGCGCCGGCGGCCTTGAGCCGCGCCACGACGGTGGCGTCGTAGGGCGGCACGAAGCCTTCCAGAATGCGCGAGGCGCACGTCGTCGCGACGCCTTCCGTGCAGAGCACGTCCTTGATCGCCAGCGGAATGCCCAACAACGGCGCCGCGTCGCCGCGGGCCCGCCGCGCATCGGCTGTCTGCGCCTGCGCCAGCGCGGCGTCGGCAGTGACCAGCAGGTAGGCGCCGGTGCGTGCATCGACGGCGTCGATGCGGTCCAACACGCTGCGCGTGAGATCGACCGAGGAGATGTCTCCCGCTGCCAGCGAGCCCTCTGCCTCGCCGACCGTGAGCCTGAAGAGCTCGTCAGCCACGGAATGGCCCCGCGTCAGCCAGGCGAACAGGCACTCCCGCTACTCCCCCTGGAGGACGGCGGGAACGCGAATCTGGTCCCGCTCCACACGCGGGGCGTTGCGCATGACGTCGTCGCGTGAGAGCGGCGCCTCGGTGGCATCGGGACGCTCGACGCTCGCGAGAGGAATGACCTGGGCGGTTGGGGCGACATCGGAAACGTCGAGCGCATTGAGCGCCTCGAACGCTTGCAGGATCTGCTGCAAGTCAGCCTGCATGCGGTCGATCTCGGCGTCTGAGAGTGCCAGTCGCGCAAGGGCCGCCACATGCACCACTTGCTCGCGGTCAATCATGGGGAACCAGGTGGGGCAGACCGAGGTGGATTATAGGCGTTGGGCTGCCTAGAGCTTGTAGACGCGGCCGCCTGACACCGGAAGCACGGCGCCGGTAATGAAGCTAGCGGCATCCGACGCCAAGAACACCGCGGCGTTGGCGACGTCGTGCGGCTCGCCAATGCGCCGAAGGTGGGTTTGGCTCAAGAAGCGATTGAGTCGCTCGGAGTCCTGCTGCAGCGACGCCGTTGCGTCGGTGTTGATGAGCCCGGGCTGGATCGCGACCACGCGGATGCCGTCGGGTCCCCATGCGCGGGCCAAACTCTCCGTGAGCGACTCGAGCCCTGCCTTCACGGCGCCATAGACCCCCAAGCCACGCACCGCCGCAGTCGAGCTGATATTGATGACTACGCCCCCGCCCGCGGCCCGCATATACACCCCCGCCCGCTGGGCGGCGAACACGGGCGCCCGCAGGTTCACGTTGACGAGACGTTCGAATTCTTCGACAGAAATGTCCGTGGACGCGTCGCCGCCGTGGACGGCCGCGTTGTTGACCAGCACGTCCAGCCCGCCCATGGCGGTATGGGCGCGGTCGACCAGTTCAAACACGGCATCAACGTCTTCGAGGTCGGCCACGATCGGATGCGCGACGGCGTCATGCTCCCGCACCTCGGCGGCAACAGCGTGCAGCTTCCGAGCATTGGTGGCGGCGACGGCCACTTCCGCGCCCGCCTCCGCGAAGGCCAGGGCGATACCACGGCCAACGCCGCGGCTGGCGCCCGTGATGAGCGCCCGGCGTCCGGCGAGCGAGAAGGCGTCGCGCACGGCTAGTAGTTCGCGCTCCGTCCGCCGTCAACGTCGAGCACGGTGCCGCTGATGAAGTCGGCCGCCTGAGACGCCAAAAAAACGGCCACAGCGGCGACCTCAGCCGGCAGTGCCACGCGGCCCCGGGCAGTTGTCTCGATCAGGGGGCCGATGCGCGCCGGATCGCCGATCACTTCCGCCTCCATCTCCGTGTCGATCATGCCCGGCGCAATAGCGACGCACCGAATGTTGTCCGGCGCCCAGTCGCGGTCGGCGCTGCGGGTGAAGCTCTCCAGCGCCGCCTTGCTCGCGCCATAGACGTTTGGCCCGCCTTTCTTCGCGGCGATTGAGCTGATGTTGACGATCACGCCGCCGCCGCGCTCACGCATCAACGGTCGGGCCGCCTGCATGGCAAACACCGCCGCTCGCAGATTGACATCGAGCACGCGCTGGAATTGCTCCGGCGTGAACTCGTCGACGCTCGCGTGGAAATAGACCCCGGCGTTGTTCACCAGGACGTCAAGCGCGCCCAGGGTCTTGGCGGCTTCGGTGACGGCGTCTTGCACAGCGGCAACGTCACGCACATCCAGAGAAAGCACGACCGCGCGCCTGCCGCGAGCCTCGACTACCGAGGCAACCGTTTCGAGGTCGGACACCGTGCGCGCGGCCAGCGCCACGTCGGCGCCAGCTTCGGCGAACGCCTCCGCGATTGCCCGGCCAATCCCACGACTGGCGCCGGTGACCAGGGCGCAGCGGCCATCGAGGCGGAGGCTATCGCTAAGTGACATCTACTGGTCCAGGCCGCATTGCGCATCCAGCCTAGCTTGAATGGGCCGCGGAATGCGGCGACCGAGCCCCACCCGTCGGGCAAGATGGGAACGCCGTCAGACGTGCCGGAGATTCGCCAATGTTCATCGGAGTCCATTCGTTGATCTTCACCAAGGATGCCGAGGCCGCGCGGGCGTTCTTTCGCGATGTGCTCGAGTTTCCGTGGGTCAACGCCGGCGACGGCTGGCTTGTCTTCGCGCTGCCGCCCACGGAGGTCGGACTACATCCGGAGGATGGCGACCGAGACCACGAGCTGCATCTGCTATGCGATGACATTCACGCCACCGTGGCCAAGCTTCAAGCCAAAGGCGTCAAGCTGATCCAACCGATCCGTGAAGAGGTGTGGGGCATCGCGACCGCCATCGAGATTCCCGGCGGCGCATGGATCGGGATCTATCAGCCGAAGCACCCGCTGGTCTTTGATCCGGCGAGGCCGCCCGCGCAACCATAGGCACGCAATCCCGCAACACGGGGGTGTCAGGACTCGCTAGCGCCCCCGCTGGCTTTGGCCGTCTGCTGCTCGAACATGGCCCTGGCTTCGGCAACGGTGGTGGCGTCGGTGGGGTCTTTGTCCTCGCGCACGAAGTTCAGCACGCGTGGGAAGCGCAGTGCCATGCCCGGCTGGGTTTCGGTGTGGCCGGCGGTGTGCGTGGGGCTGAGCGTGATCGCATCGGCCAAGACTTCCACGACATATGTGGGCTCGGTCCATACGTCCGGCGTGACGTGGGAGTCAACCGAATCCGGTTGCTCGGAAACGGCGTGGGCGTCAAGCATCTCCCGGATGCGGACCCACTCCTCATCGGAGTAGCCGGTTCCAATGCGTGCGATGGTCTTGAAGGTCTCGCTCTCGGGGTCCCACACCGCGCTCAGGAGCGCGCCGATGCCCCAGGCCGCGCGTTTGCCCCGGCCGCGCCAGTAGCCGATCAGCACGCAGTCGAGGGTGTCGTTGAGCGCTGTCGAGTAGCTGCGCTTGAGCTTGATCCAGCTGAAATTGCGTTTGCCCGCTTCGTAGGGAGCATCCAGGCGCTTCGCGAGCACGCCTTCCAGTCCCGCATCAACCTGAACGCCAAAGTAGCGGTCAATGGTTGCTGGATCATCGGTCTCGAGCACCTGCGAGACCACGATGCCGTCACCCGGTCCAATCAGGGCCTGGAGACGCTGTCGCCGCTCGGTGAACGGGAGGGTGGTCACGTCTTCACCGTCGAAGAGCACATCGAACGCCTGCACGGTCAGGGGCATCTTCGCCGCCGCTTCCTCGATGCCGTGCTTGCGCTTCCGAGACATGGTGAGCTGGAAGGGCAGAAACTCCCCGCTGTCCGGATCGATGCCCATCGCTTCACCCTCAAAGATGCTTTGCTCGGCTCGCACTTGCGTGAGAACGGCCTCCGTCACCTCGGGAAACATGCCCGTCATGTTCTCGAGATTCCGGCTGTAGATGCTGACGCGCGGCCCGTCGCGATGGATCTGCACACGGAAGCCGTCGAACTTTGCCTCGACGGCCGCGCGCCCGATCTTGTCGATGATTTCGGCGCCGCTGGAGAGACGCTCGGCCTGCGCCATGCGCACGGGATAGCCCACGCGCACCGCCGCAGCCTCCATGGCAGCGCGCCCGTTTGCCACATAGTCGTGCGCGACCAGTCCTAGGTCGCTGGTGAGGTTGTAGGCGCGCTCGATAACCTTGCGCTCGGACTTGTCGCCGACTTTCGCCACCGAGAGCGCATCCATCACGGTGGGATCACCGACGCCTAGTCGCAAGCGCCCGAGCGGAATCCGCGGGAGGTAGCGATTCGATCTGGCATCCAGCTCGCGCAGGATGGCCGCGATGCCCTGCACCTTACGCTCCTGCGATCCCGGCCCCTCAGCCTGGGCCACGTCGCGCAGCCGTTCAAACACTTCGCCGACCGAGAGATCCGAGCCGTCGTGGGCCGTCAGCCGCTCGGCCGTCGATCCCAGGTCACCGATTTCCCGAGACACCGCTTCGACTTCGGCGCGCTCACGGTCAAAAGCTTGTGCCAGCGCATCGAGCATGAGCCGTCCGGCGACGCCGAATTCGAGGTCGACGAACTTCGGGACCAGTCGGCCCTGCAAGAGATACGTCACCTGCGCAGCTTCATCGGGACCAACCGCGCCGTAGACCTCCGCCAGGATGTCAATCATCGCGTTACGGGCGGTGATCTCGTCCAGGCGCTCGAAGACGACGGCAAGTTCACGGAAGGTCATGTCAGCGGCCGGTTTCGCCGACGAAGGCTCGGCGTGTTACCCACGCCTGAACGTCGGCAAGACTCTCGAAGGCGTGGTAGGGAATGCCCTGAGCCGCGCAGTGCACCGCCAAGCTGTCCTTCGCAAAGATCACGTCCGCCACCGTAACTGCACAGCGGTCGGAGAAGCCGTCGCCGACGTAGACGGCCCGGCGCCCCTGCGCCTTTGCCCGCCGCACCGGCAGAGCCTTGCACATGCCGCAATGGCCGCAGCCCTTGTCTTCGTGGGGAAACTCGAGCGCGATGACGCCACAGCGTAGGTCGAGACGGTTCGAGTCCACCGTCAGATCCGAGAGACCGGCCGCCGCAAGCATGCGCGTGATGTAGATGTCGAAGCCGTCGCTGGCGATGTGCACTTCGGCACCGGCGCTCTGCAGGCCGCGGGCTAGGGCGGGGAACGCCGGATCGACGGCTTGCTCGTCGATGAGCCGGTGGAAGGCGCTTAGGTCAGGAGTCACCAGACCGAATTGGGCGCGAGCCCGCACGCTGGTGGGAATCTCACGGCGCTCCCAGCGGGCGTCGATGACGCGCCACTCCGGGGTTGCCAGCGCGTCAAACAGCACGTGGCCCATGTCCGACGGGCTTATGGTGCCGTCGAAATCGAAAATGAAGCTCCACTCGGCGAGCGTGCCGCTCAGTTGAGAGCCTCCAGATTGGCAAGGTTTACCGCCAGGCGCTTGAGGCCCGCCGACTCGAACATCACCGTCACCTCTTCATCGAAGCGCGTGATCTGGCCGGCCACGACCAACCCATCACCAAACACTCTGTGCCGCACTCGCTGGCCATCTCGGAGCGTGCGTTCCGCCGGTGCCGGCTGCTTGATTGGGGGCGTCAACGGCGCAACGGACGGAAGACCTGGCTGCTCGCTCAAGCGGCGCACGTACACCAGATGCTCCGGCGGAATGTCGTTGAGGAACCGCGACGGAAAGCGAACCGGCGTGCCCCAGCCTGAGCGGAAACGCGCATGTGACATGTAGAGCTGGTCCTTGGCCCTGGTGATCCCCACGTAGGCGAGCCGCCGCTCCTCTTCCATCTGGTCTGGGTCGTCCTGGGATCGGATGTGCGGGAACAGCTCCTCTTCCATTCCCGTCATGAACACCACGCCAAACTCCAACCCCTTGGCGGCGTGATATGTGAGCAGGGTTAGCGCATCGGACTGCTCGGCCAGGTTGTCGACTTCAGATATCAGCGCTGCTTCGTAGAGGAAGCGCTGCAATCCTTCGCGCGGCTCGAACTCGTCGTACTTGCCGGCGGCGGCAGCCAACTCGACCACGTTTTCCCAGCGTTCTTCCGGGCGGTCCGGGTCGGTGTCGAGCACCTCGTCATACCCGGTTTCTTGCACGACCGCGTTGATCAGGCTGCCCACCGGCAGCTCGGCGGCGAGCACATCGAGCTTGCGCATGACCTGCCCAAGCCCCAGGACTGAGCGACGGGCACGGCTGGCAAGGGGCACTTCCGATGCCACGGCGTCCGGCGTCTCGGCCTGCTGCGCCATCCAGCGCACGAGCTCACCCGGGGCCAACCCTGTCTGCTCGGCCCAGGTACGAAGACTCTTGAGCGTGGAAACGCCGATGCCGCGTCGCGGAACGTTGGCAATGCGCTCGAAGCTGATCAAGTCGCGTGGATTGGCGACCGCGCGAAGATACGCCAAGATGTCGCGAACTTCCTTGCGGCTGTAGAACTCGGTCGCGCCGACCAACTGGTAAGGCACGCCAAGCCGCACGAACAGCTCCTCGAACGCTCGCGACTGCGCGTTCGTGCGGTACATGATGGCGATATCCCGCCGTGGCAGGCGGTGATCGGCACTCAGCTTGCGGACGACCTCGAGCACCTGGCGCGCCTCGTCTTCTTCGTCCAGGCATTCGATGATGCCCAGAGCCTGGCCTTCGTCTCGATCGGTCCACAGCGTCTTCGGCGCGCGAGTGGCGAGTTTCGAGATCACGTTGTTCGCGATCGACAGGATTCGCTGCGTCGATCGATAGTTGCGCTCCAACCGCACGACCGAAGCGGCCGGAAATTGCTGCTCGAATTCCAGGATGTTGCGGATGTCGGCGCCGCGCCATGAGTAGATACTCTGATCGTCGTCGCCGACCACACACACGTTGCCGTGGCCGGCGGCCAGTTCGCGGATGAAGTAGTACTGCGCGCGATTCGTGTCCTGGTATTCGTCAACCAGAATGAAGCGGAACCGGTCGTGATACGCCGCGCGCGCCTCGGGCGATTCGCGCAGCACACGAACGGCATACGCAATCATGTCGCCGAAATCGACCGCCTGCGCATCCTTCAGCATCCGCTGGTATCGGTGGTAGATGGTGGCCGTCGTTTCTTGGAAGAATCCGTCGGCGCGCTCCGCGTACTCCTGAGGCGTCGCGAGTTCATCCTTCGCACGCGAGATCTCGTTCCGCACGGCCTGCGGGCTGATGGTGGTGAGCGGGAGGCTCAGGTCCGACATGGCCTGCTTCACGGCCCGCAGTTGATCCGTCGCATCGTAGATCGAGAAATCCGACTCCCATCCGATGCGATGGAAGTCTCGGCGCAGGATGCGGAGGCTCTGGCTGTGAAACGTGCCCACGTTGACACCGCTGGCCGAAGGCCCACCCAGGTGCATGATGCGTTCGCGCATCTCGTTCGCCGCCCTGTTGGTGAAGGTGACGGCGAGAACGTGCCAGGGGGCCACACCGTGAGCGATGAGCCTGGCGACGCGATGGGTAATGACGCGCGTCTTGCCAGTGCCGGCCCCGGCGAAGACAAGCAACGGACCAACGAGATGCTCGACCGCCGCGCGCTGCTCTGGATTCAGCCCGTCAGTCGATCGTGCGTCTAGCTTAGGGTGGGCGTCGGAAGGCGGCGGCCGGTCCATGTCCAATTCTACGGGCCGGCGACGGGACGGCACCGCGCGTCGGCCTTGCCTCTCTCATCACCTAGGCTGGCTGGGGCGCACGTGCACCTCGACCTCGATGCGGCTCTCGCCGCCGCCGACTAGTCCTCGTCGAATTCTTCCGGCATGAGGACGAATTCGGGGTATGCCTCGATTCCCAGCTCCCCGGCATCCTGGCCCAGCTGCTCGATTTGGCGCGACACGCGGACCTTGAGTGTCAGCTCCAGCAATCGCCAGAGCAGCAAAGAGACGGTGAACACGAAGGCGCCCACGGCCAGCACACCGATCAGCTGAACGTGGAACATGGCGCCGGCGACGATCGAGGCGGCCAGGGTTCCCCAGATGCCCGAGATGAGGTGGGCGGGAACGGCACCAACCACGTCGTCGAGCTTTAGTTTCTCGAGCAGCTTGAGCCCGGCCGTGCATAGGATCGCGCCAACGGCCCCGATGACGATGGCCCAGTAGTGTTCAACGATATCAGGGCCCGCGGTGATCGAAACGAGGCCGGCGATTGCGCCGTTGAGGCCGACGAACAGGTCCGTGCGCCCCATGATGGGGCGTGAGACGGCGAGGGCGGCAACGACGCCGGCAGCCGCCGCAAGGTTGGTGTTGACGAGCACATGACTCATGGCGACCGCGTCCATGGCGCTGCCAAGCTTCAGTTGGGACCCACCATTGAAGCCAAACCAGCCGAACCAAAGGATGAACACGCCAAGCGTCACAATCAGGACGTTGGAGGGCGGCGTGGGTCGCGCTGTGCCGTCCCGGCGGAACTTACCCAGTCGAGGCCCGACGACCAGAATGCCGGCAAGGGCCGCCCATCCCCCGACGCCGTGCACGATGGTCGAGCCGGCAAAATCCTGGAATCCCAACTCGAACAGCCACCCGCCGCCCCACGTCCAGGCGCCGACGATGGGGTAGATGAAGGCGGTGAGCAGCAGGGTGAACAGGAAGAACGACCACATCCTGACCCGCTCGGCCAACGCGCCGGACACGATCGAGGCGGCCGTGGCGACGAAGACCATCTGGAAGAACCAGTCCGACATCGTGGAATGGCCGTTTGCAACCACCGAGGACACCGCGCCTTCCTCTTCGGCCAACAGCGCGATTTCGCCGGCTGACGGTCCACGGAGGAACGTGAACGAGCCGATCACCGAGCCGACGTCCACATACATGAGGTTGTAGCCGATGATGAAGTAGGCGAGCCCGGCGATGGCGTAGAGGCCAATGTTCTTCAGGCAGATCATGGAGGCGTTCTTGGTGCGCACCGATCCCGATTCGAGCATCGTGAACCCAGCGCACATGAACATCACCAACGCGCCCCAGATAAGGAACGAGAAGGTGTTGAAGACGAACATCGTCTCTTCGTCAACCGCGGCGCGAGCGACCGTCGGCACCAACAATGGGATGGCAAGGGCCATGGCCAGGATGAGAACGAGACGGCGCGGAAACAGCCTGGCCAAAGGGCTTACAAGGGCTCGCATCAATACTTCAACTCGGGAAGGCTTGCGGCGCCGAGTGTAGTTATTGCAATAAAATATTGCTAACGGATCAACCGGCAGCCAGCGTTGGCGGTTCGGCATAACCTACGCCGAGCAAGTGCTCCGATCGAGCGATCTCTAGTCGGTTGCGCACGAGAGGGGACGCTCAATGGCGTCCCTCAGTCGTCCAGGACCCAAACGTCCTTGCCGCCGCCGCCCTGGCTGGAGTTCACCACCAGGCTTCCGCGGCGTAGGGCCACGCGGCAGAACGCCCCGGGAACCATGCGAGTCTGGCGGCCGCGGAGGACGAATGGTCGGAGGTCGACGTGCCGCGGCTCGAAGCGGCCGTCGATCAGACAGGGGGCGCGTGAGAGCGCCAATACTGGCTGCCCTATGAAGTCTTCCGGGTTGGCGCGACCTGGTTGGCATATTCCGCGCGCTCGGCAGGTGTCGAGTGGGGGCCAACCAGCATGCTGTAGCCTCCGGATTCCCCCACTCGCTTGACCACAAGGTTTTCCAAATTGTCCAGTGCGTACTCGAGGCCCTCCGGACGGCGGCAGAGGTGGGTTTCAACGCTGCCGAGGATCGGTGCTTCGCCCAAGTAGTAGCGAGTCATGTCCGGCACGTAGGGGTAGACGCTCTTGTCATCGGCGACGCCGGTTCCTGGGGCATTCGCCACCGTGACGTTGCCGCGCTTGTAGGCGTGCAGCAGTCCAGGCACGCCCAGGAGCGAATCCGGGTGAAAGACCAGTGGATCAAGAAAGTCGTCGTCGATGCGCCGGTAGATCACGTCGACGCGACGCAGACCGGTGGTGGTGCGCATGTAGACGTAGCCGTCGTTTACGAGCAAATCGCGGCCTTCGACGAGTTCCGCCCCGATTTCACCGGCAAGAAACATGTGCTCGTAGAAAGCTGAGTTGTAAACCCCTGGCGTCAGCAAGGCGATGCACGGGTCAGGTCGACCTGGCGGCGCCAACTCGCGCAGGGTTGCCTGCAAAAGGCGCCCGTAGTGCTCCACCTCACGCACACGCGCGCTTCGGTACACGCGGCGCAAGCCCGCCTTGACCACCTTGCGGTTCGCAATCATGTAGGAAACACCGGATGGAACGCGCAGATTGTCCTCGAGGACATAAAAACCGTCGTTGCTACGCACGATGTCGGTGCCGCAGATGGCAACCCAAACGCCATGCGGCGGGGAGAAGCCGCGCATCTCGATGCGGTATTGCGGGCAGCCGCGTATGACCTCCGCCGGGATGACACCTTCGGAGACGATGCGGGCCTCGTTGTAGATGTCTTGGAGAAACAGATTGAGAGCGGCGAGGCGTTGCGAAAGACCAGACTCGATCAGCCGCCAATCGGCACCTGAAAGCACGCGCGGCAGACAATCGATGGGAATGATCCGCTCACGGGCTTCATCCTCGCCATATACGGTGAACGAGATGCCTTCATGCGAAAACGAGCGCGTGGCGCGTTCCTGGACGCCACCAAGCTCCTCGGCGGATATGCGGCGCAGGGCCCCATACAGCAGCCGGTAGTGCTCCCGCGGCGTGCCGTCCGGCCAGAACATCTCGTCGTAGACCGACGGGTCAAGGTCGTAGGTGTCAAACTTCACGCTGACGCGTAAACCATTCATGAGCCCACACGCACCGCACCCTCCGCCGGTCGACTGATGCGCCCTAATCTTGCCACCGGAATCGCGCGCGGTCCTTGCCGAGGTCACCAGGCCCGCCGGCGCTACAAGTGCCGGCCGGTCTGGCATCAAACGGCGCTTGTCGTTTGCAGCCCGGAGCCGCGCGCCCGGCCCTGATCAACACGCCGCCGCGAGATCGCCGGGCCGGCCACCGAGCAAGGAACCACCTACGGCCAGCCGGAGTGGCGCGTCAACTGGAATGACGCGGATTCAGTTTGGGTGCTTGTCCTTGTCGAGCGTCGGACCGGCTCGCGCCGTCCTCTGGCCACTACCATGCTAAGCCCACGGCCTTGGTCAAGAATCCCATCAACGGCGCCGCTTTGCGGCACGCTCTTGCATAAATGTCGATGAAGTCCGGCGCGATGGCGGTCTCTTGACTGAACTCCGTCACCGCGGCGAAGTCCTTGCGCTTCAAGTCATCGATCATCGGATGGTCGGGGTCGTAGCCTCGGGGCGGTCGCTTGAGCGATTCACCCTCCAACACATAGGCCGCAGCGAAATCGTCATCGGAAATCGTCTGTGCCCACCGAGTGGGGCTCGCGACAATGGCATCCCGAATCTTGCCTAGCGACTCCGAGCCTGGATGCCAAATGCCAGCGCCGGCGAACACTTCGCCGGGCGCCAGATGCAGATAGAAGCCGGGGCCATGAACCTTGCGACCCATCTCGTGACGGAAATGCATGGAGGCATGGGTCTTATATGGGCTCTTGTCCTTGGAGAAGCGAACGTCACGGTAAATGCGAAATACTGAACCGCCGTGAGCTCTCGGATCTGCCACGAAGTAAGGGCTGATGCTCGGCAAGTAGCTGCCGAAGTCGGCAACGAAATCCAGCATTGGCCTTAGCACGACTGTTTGGTATCGATTCTTGTTTTCCTGAAACCAACCTCTATTGTTGTTCAGCTGCAATTCTTCCAAGAACTCAAACAGATCGTTGCTGAAGTGTGCTGTCGGTACCACGTCGATTCCTCTGGAAGTTGCTGCAGTGTTGGTTTGGTCCAAATCTGGCAGCTACGCAGCATACCAAATCACTTCGAGGAGAATCTACGATATCGATTCATATTGCGCGGCGGATACTGTCTGTATCAAGAGCCAGGAGCAGGTGATCTGCACGCATGCCCGTTGATGGCTGGCTAGCAGTCATGCTGCGTCCACCTCAAGACCCGTTCGTGGACCGAGCCAGGACTCGATGTCGTCCGTCTTCCATTTGCGAGACGCCGGTGAGTCGCATGAACGCTGGATCGGAACGAGCGACCGCAACTCGCGGTCCAACCCTAGGCGGATGGGCCGTCCGATGCCGCCATATTCGCCTCAGTGGCGCCGGCCAGTGCAGCCGCGGGCGGTTCCAGCGGCAGCACGATGCTCATCTCCGTGAACTGTCCGGGCTCGGACTCGACGCTGATGGTGCCGCCATGCTGGCGCACGATATCGCTGGATATGGCGAGACCCAGCCCGGTGCCCTGGTCGGTGGGCTTGGTGGTAAAGAAGGGATTGAATATCTTATCGATGACGTCGGGCGGCATGCCCATCCCGTTGTCCTTGATCCGGACTTCGATATCCTCGGCAGTACGCCGAGTCGAGAGCCAAAGGGTTGGGTAGTAGCGCTCGCCATCGGTAGCCGCGGCGCCACGGCGCTTTTCATCTGTGGCGTAGCAGGCATTGCTGACCATGTTGAGGAAGACTCGGCCCAGGTCCTGCGGAACGACCTCGAGATCCCCGACCTCTGGATCCAAGTCCTGCTTCAGGTCGAGCTGGAATTCTGAGTCCGTCGCCCGCGCGCTGTGATATGCCAGCCGGGCATGCTCGTCGAGTAGCCGGTTGATATCAGTGGCCTGACGATCCCCTGAGCCCCGGCCCATCATGAGCATGTCGTGGACGATGTGGTTGGCGCGGTCGCCGTGGGAGCGGATGCGCCCGAGGTTGTCGGTGAGGTCGGTAGAGATCTCCTGGATCAGCTCTCGATCATCCGCGCTCAACGTTTCGCCGCCCTCCTCGAGGATCTCTCGCAGCTCTTCGATCATTTCCTGCGAAACCTCGGAGAAGTTCTTGACGAAGTTCAGCGGATTCTTGATCTCGTGGGCCACGCCGGCGGTGAGCTCACCCAAGGCAGCCAGCTTCTGCTGGGAGATGATCTGGTCCTGGGCGCGTCGGAGGTCGCCAAGCGCGGTTTCAAGTTGATCGTTCTTGCTCTGGAGCTCCTGCGCCAACTCTTCGACCAGATTGAGTCGCTGGATTTCCAGCGCGTGTTGGCGGAAGACTTCAAGAGCGTCGGCCATGTCGGCAATCTCGTCGCGCCCCTCGATCTCCACCGTGGTTTGCAGGTCACCGCCGGCGAGACGGCGCATCCAGTCGGACAGGCGCTGGAGCCGTCGGGACAGAAATCGGCCGACGAAGAGCCAGGCGATGAGAAGGGCGCCGCTGACGCTGACGGCACTAATCGCCAGCAGGAGGACGCGGCCGGTGAAGATCGCCTGGGTCGAGGCCCCGGTAGCCTCCTGGACGCTTGCCTCCGCGGAACTGACGAGGCTGTTCACCTCGGCGATCAGGTCCACGGTGATGTCGCGGTTGCTCGTGAGCAAATCGCGTTGGCGCTCAATAAGCTGGAGCTCACTGGCCAACAGGTCGAAGCCGGTCTCCTGGCCGATGCCGAGTTCGAGCAATTGATCGAAGACGGGAGCGACCTCGTCACGCATGGTGGCGGACTCCAGCGCCGCCAGGTTGCGTTCGATGCGGCGGGCGGCGGCCTCGAAGCGCTCACGCAGGGGTTCGAGCAAGGCAGCTTCGGAAAGAGCAAAGGCGGTGGCGAGCAATTGCTCGGCGATGCTGGCGTCGGCTTGCATCTCCGCCAAGCGGCGGTAGCTGCTGAATTCGATTTCGGAGAAATGCTCGTCACGCGGCGCGGGTGGCTCACCCAGCGTGCGGTAGCCGGTCATGGCATAGAAGAACTGGTCGTCAATGGCCGGTATCACAACGCTGTCCAGCCGGAAGCGAAGGTCCGCAAGCTCGAGGCGCAGGGCCGCGCTGCGCCGGGAGAGTTCGAAGATCTGCGTCATATCCGCTTCGATCGCTTCAATGTTGGCGATCAGGGAGTCGGCGTGAGCGCGGATGCCCTGCACGCGCTCGTCGCCGGCGGCGCTGCGCTCCAGCACAGCCAACTGCGCCTCGAGGGCGCCGTAGGCTTCATCGATGCTGGCGGCAACGAGGGCCACGTCTTCCGGGGTGGTCGCCGTGGTGAGCCGTGGGGCGGCAGCAACGAGCGTGCTGCTGTAGTCGGCGACGCCGAACGCAGCTGCCAGCCCGGGCACGCTGCCTTCGTTGACGCGGCTCTGCTCATCACCAACGCGGTTGAAGGAGAACCAGCCGACCAGGCCCGCCGCGACGGTTAGAACGACGGCGCCCCAGATGCCGAGCAGCAGCTGGGTGGAGAGGCGATAGCGGCTCGCGAGGCGGCGCTGGAACCACGCGGTCATCCGGGCGCGTCCTGCAGCGTCGCGGCCGGGTGGTATTGGGCGTCGGGGCCTATGACCGTCAGAAACACCTGGTCGGACCCCTGGTTGTCGCCGGCACCGTAGCTGAGACGGAAGCCGTCGATATCAAAGACGTCGGTGCTGCGGAAGCTGTCGAACAGGCAAGCGCGGTCGACTTCGCGACCGCAGCGTTCGAGTCCGGCGATGGCCAGGCGACCGGCCAGATAGCCTTCAAGGGATACGAAGCCGGGGGTGCCATCTGGATCGTACGCCGCAAGCGCACGGTGATACGCGCCGACGACCGGCAGGGAGTCATCTGTGGGGAAGGGCACGACCTGGGTGACGAATACCCCCGCGCCGCGCGAGCCAAGCTCTTCGGCGAGGGCGTTGCTGCCGACGAATGAGACGGTCATGAAGATGGGATCGAAGCCGACCTGCCGGCCCCAGGCGATCATGGCGGCAACGGGCTGGTAGGCCCCAATGATGATGACGGCCTCGGGATTGCCCTGGCGCAGGTCGAGCAGCGCGGTCTTCACGGCTGTGGTATTGCGCGTATAGATGCCGAGGGCGGCCATCTCCATCCCGCGGCGCTCCAGCGCCAGCCTCACGCCGTTGAAGCCGGCCAGGCCGTAGGAATCATCCTGATAGAGCACGGCGATGCGCTCGACGCCGAGGTCGGTGGTCAGGCGGGCGACCATCTCCTCAGTCTCCTGATAGTAGGAGGCCCGCATGTTGATTACGTTGCTCAGCGTGGCGACGTCGCGCAGGAACTCGGCCCCGGTGAATGGACCGATATAGGGCACACCGGCGGCCCTGGCCACCGGCGTGGCAGAGCGTGACGTTGGCGTGCCGACGGCGCCGATCAGGGCAAAGACTTCTTCGTCATTGATCAGCTCCAGGGTGTTGGTGGCTGCCGCTTCGGGCTCGTAGGCATCGTCGAGCCAGGTGAGCTCAATCTGGCGGCCATGTACGCCGCCCCGCTGGTTCACCTCGTGAAACGCGGCCAGGATGCCGAGCCGCATGTTTCGGCCCAATTCCTGGGCCGGGCCGCTGAAAGCTGCAGACTGACCGAAGAGTATGCGCTGATCGGAGACGCCGGGCTGCTGCACCTGGGCAAGCGGAATTTCTTGCTTGGTCTCGGATCCCCCATTGCCAGTTGCAGGCCGCTGAGTGTCATCGCCGCGATCGGCTGGAGTACAGCCGGCCAAGCTCAAAGTCAAACCTACGGCGGCAATGCCCACAACCCGAGACAGGAAGCGTGACGCTCGCTTCACACGTCGGCCCTTCGGGTGCGTCGGGGATAGCTCGACAAGTTCACCTCGATCGTTACGGGCGGCTGTTCCGAAGCATGTCGTACGGACACCCTAGGGCAATCAGGATTGAACGACCTGCGGCATCGATGATAAGCAATCCACCGATTCATATCTTAGCCATATCGTTAGTCAAATCGTGAATCGAATGCGCCAAGCGACACAATCCTAGCGGCATCACGCCGACGGCAACATGCCGCTCCACTCAACTTGATTCACCTGCGTGAAACGAGCGTGAGGTAGTTCTTGCCCTGCTCGCGCCGATAGTGGCATTCATCCATCATCTCGCGCACAAAATAGATGCCTAGTCCACCAATGGGACGGTCTTCGATTGCCGCCCCCACGTCAGGTTGTTTAGCGTCGTGCAACGGATCGAACGGCCGGCCGTCGTCGACGATTTCAATGGTAAGCGAATCTGCTTCTGACGTCAGCGTGATATCGAACTCGTGGATGCCTTCATCATGACCGTGGTTCATGATGTTGACGCCTAGTTCTTCAAGCGCCAGGTTCACCCTAAAGACAAGCTCCGGCGGCCAATGCTCCTGAGCTCCAAAGTCTTCAACCGCCTCGGTGATACGCGCCAACTCCTCGGCTTTCGTCTTGACCATGAGGGACAACGTAGCGCTCACGGCACTGCCTGGCGGGGTCGGAACACCAGACAGGTGACGTCATCCGACTGCGGCGTATCGCCCGCGAATGCGTGAACGGCCTCGAATATTGATCGGCTAGTCTGCGCAGAGTCTTGAGGAGGACTTGCGGCAAAGACCTCTCGTAGCCGATCGACCCCGAATTCTTCTCCAGCCTCGTTCATGGCCTCTGTGACACCGTCGGTGAAGAGGACCACCGTGTCACCCTGGACAAGGGTCACGGTCTCCTGCTTGTATGGGAGCTTGGGCATCACGCCCAAGGCAACCCCACCAGTTAGCGGAAGCTCGGTTGAGCTGCCGTCGGCGTGCACCACGAGCGGTGAGTTGTGCCCGCCGTTGGCATAGGTGAACTGCATGTTCGCCGGGTCATATACGCCGTATAGCAGCGTGACGAACATAGCAGCTTCGTTGCTCTCATTGAGCAAGTCATTGACCTCGGTCAGCACGGCCCCTGGGTCTTCGCGGCCAATCGCCGCGCCCTTGAGCAGCGTCCGGGACGACATATTGATGTCCGAGAGGACCATGTCGATTTCCCCGTCCTCGTTCAGCCGCTCGAGCGCCTCGACTCCCTTATGTGCGAAGACGAATTCGTATTGGCCTCGCCGAATACTGCGCCGCATACGCTACAGCACAAGCGGTTCGAGGTCCGGTTCGTCGTCAACTACGAGGATTTTGCATGGCCGATCCGTCATGCCCAACTACCGTTCTGACTACCTTGCTCTACCAATGCGGCTTAGCATCAGCACGCCCCGAGAAGCGCTAGGATCGATCAGGCTGTGACTGTAGCGAGTGCCTCGGCTGGAGATGCATGAACGGGAATGATTTGATCGAAGCCACTGATCTTGAAGACCTCAAGGATTGACCCTGCCAGCGAGCAGACCGCGAATCGCTTGTCCTGCTTGCGGAGCTCTTTAGCGGCCAGCAAGACCACCCGCAGCCCGGCGCTGCTGATATAGGCGAGCTGCGCAAAGTCGAGGATCACGGCACTTTCGCTCGCGTTGATCACTGCCTCCAATGCCTCCTGAAACTCATGGGCATTGGCACCGTCGACGCGGCCGTCGACCGTGGCGACAATTGCGCCGTCATGCGATTCCCACTTGGTGTTCATTCCCTCTGATCCTATCCGGGTGGCCTGGAAGAGCGTTCGCCGAGACCCTTTCCACTGGGTATCCTCGTCCATCGAGGCAGTCTCCTTCTCCCCAAGCTTCCCTGATTCAATCGCCGTGCCGGTCCTGACGACGGCCCCGCAATCTGACGAATTTCCTGCCCGTTCAGCCTGAGGCTGCTGAAGAATGAACGCCGCCACTGTTCAAACACCCACGAAGACGCCTCTCCCCCCAGGCTGCGCGGATGGTAGCACTTCGCTGATCCGAACCGAGCCGAAGTGGGCACGATCGACCGTGCTGAGCGGCCCAATTATTGATGCCCCATGGCAGGCATGCGCCACAACATCTCGTCCATGTCGACATGCTCGACGTGGCTGGCGATTGCCCACTGGTTGCCGCAGGGATCGGAGATGCGGGCGACGCGGTCGCCATAGAATTTGTCGGCGGGCTCGGCCACGGAAATCGCGCCCGCCCGCGCGGCCTGGGCGTACACGCGGTCGACATCCTCCACGTAGAGATGGATCTTGGTGTCGTTGGAAGGGAAGTTGGGCAGGGCGGCATTGGCAAGCATGAGGACCGCGCCATTGATCTCGATCTCGGCATTGCCGATGCCGCCCTCCGGCATGACAAGCCGCATGCGCTCGACGGCCCTGAAGGCATTCGCGAGGACATCGAGATACCCGGTGGCGTTCTAGACGACGAGGTAAGGCGTGATGGCGGTGTAGCCATCGGGAAGGGGCTTGACGCCGGGCATGAGTGCACCGTCAGGCTTATGGTTGGTGGGCCCTCGTGGATTCGAACCACGGACCTCGCCCTTATCAGAGGCGCGCTCTAACCGACTGAGCTAAGAGCCCCGAGCCCTGGGCGATGGTATCAGAGCCCTGCACTCACACAGCGCTAGCTTAGAATCCCTCGAAGGGGATGTAGCTCAATTGGTAGAGCACTGCCTTTGCAAGGCAGGGGTTAGGGGTTCAAGTCCCCTCATCTCCACCAGCGCGGCGCACGCACAGGGATCGCCTGGGCATCCGTCGATGGCGATCTTCCTACCCGAAGCCGGGCGTGCCGAGCCGCACACCCGGTCCAGCGCGCGTTGCTAGAGATTGAGCTCCGGGACGCGACGAAGCCGTCTCAACACTGACCGAAGCCGCCCCAAGTTGGGAGGCAGCCCTCCGTTGCCCTCAACGACATGATGGTGACCTCGTCCTGCGCGGCCTCGATTTTGTCCAGTGCCGCCTCAGACGGGGCATGGCCCTCCTTGATATGGCCGAAGACCGTGTACTCGTGCGGCGCCGCAGCGCTTGCCGCGAGGTCACCAAGGATGAAGAAAAAACGCGATCCGTTGGAGTTTGGCATCCCGTCGTTGGCCAGGGCGATGCCTCCGCGTGCGTACGGCCGCTGCGGCGGCTCGACCTCGAAGGTGTAGCCCGCGTCACCGGTGCCGGTGCCCGTGGCATCGCCCGTTTCGGCGAGAACGCCGGGAACTACGCGATGAAATGTCACGCCGTCGAAGTAGCCCTGGTTCGCCAAGAAGAGGAAGCTGTTCACTGCCAGTGGCGCCTCGTCGGGAAACAGCTTGAAGGTGAGGCGCCCGACGCTGGTCGTGAAGGTGACGCTGTAGGCCCGGAGTTCGTTAATCTCGATCGGCGGGTAGGCGTCGAAGGTCGGCGGGCCTTCAGGCTCCGTCTCGCCGCACGCCGCGACGGCGATGATCAATAGGAAAGACAGTCCGACAATGATCGCTCGCCGCATCACCCTCGCCTCCGCGTCAGCCTCTCGATCCGCCAGTCATTCTGCCGCATTTCTCGTGGAGCCTGCTAGACCTCGCGCGACCGCCATGCGAGTCGAGAACCCGTCAGAAGCACTGGTAGTTACCGCCGTGCGGAAGGCAGCCCTCCGTTGCCTTCAACGACATGATGGTGACCTCGTCCTGCGCGGCCTCGATTTTGTCCAGTGTCGCCTCAGACGGGGCATGGCCCTCTTTGATATGGCCGAAGACCGTGTACTCGTGCGGCGCCTCAGCGCTTGTCGCGAGGTCGCCAAGGATGAAGAAAAAACGCGATCCGTTGGAGTCTGGCGTCCCGTCGTTGGCCATGGCGATGCCTCCGCGCTCATACGGCCGCTGCGGTGGCTCGACCTCGAAGGTGTAGCCGGCGTCACCGGTACCAGTGCCTGTGGGATCGCCCGTTTCGGCGAGAACGCCGGGAACGACCCGATGAAATGTCACGCCGTCGAAGTAGCCCTGGTCTGCCAAGAACAGGAAGTTGTTCACTGCGAGTGGCGCCTCGTCGGGGAACAGCTTGAAGGTGAGGCGCCCGACGCTGGTCGTGAAGATGACGCTGTAGGCCCGGAGCTCGTTAATCTCGATCGGCGGGTAGGCGTCGAAGGTCGGCGGGCCTTCAGGCTCCGACTCGCCGCACGCCGCGACGGCGATGATCAATAGGAAAGACAGTCCGACAATGATCGCTCGCCGCATCACCCTCGCCTCCGCGTCAGCCTCTCGATCCGCCAGTCATTCTGCCGCATTTCTCGTGGAGCCTGCTAGACCTCGCGCGACCGCCATGCGGGTCGAGGACCCGTCATGAGCACTGGAAGGAACCGCCGTGCGGAAGGCAGCCCTCCGTTGCCCTCAACGACAGGATGGTGACCTCGTCCTGCGCGGCCTCGATTTTGTCCAGTGTCGCCTCAGACGGGGCATGGCCCTCCTTGATATGGCCGAAGACCGTGTACTCGTGCGGCGCCTCAGCGCTTGCCGCGAGGTCGCCAAGGATGAAGAAGAAACGCGATCCGTTGGAGTTTGGCGTCCCGTCGTTGGCCAGGGCGATGCCTCCGCGCTCATACGGCCGCTGCGGTGGCTCGACCTCGAAGGTGTAGCCGGCGTCACCGGTGCCGGTGCCCGTGGGATCGCCCGTTTCGGCGAAAACGCCGGGAACTACGCGATGAAATGTCACGCCGTCGTAGTAGCCCTGGTTCGCCAAGAAGAGGAAGCTGTTCACTGCCAGTGGCGCCTCGTCGGGGAACAGCTTGAAGGTGAGGCGCCCGACGCTTGTCGTGAAGATGACGCTGTAGGCCCGAACCTCGTTAATCTCGATCGGCGGGTAGGCATCGAAGGTCGGCGGGCCTTCAGGCTCCGACTCGCCGCACGCCGCCATCACGATGACCATCAAGGAAGCCAGTCCGACCATGACCGCTCGCCGCATTGCGCTCTTCTCCGCGTCAGCCTCTCCATCCGCCAGTCATTCTGCCGCATTTCTCACGGAAGTTGCCACCGCTGGCGCCGCCGCGCTGCGAAACCTATGCCGTGCTTGTGGGCGGCTCCGGGGCCTCGGGCTGCGCGGCGACCAGACCGTATTGCTGAAATAGGCGCCCGAGTTCCACTGGAGCGCCCACGATCACCAGAACGTCGCCCGCCGTCACCACGCGGTCGCTCGCCGAGGCCAACTCCGTGTGCCCGCCCCGGACCAACGCCAATAGCGAGATTCCGTACTCCCGCATCTCGAGCGCGGCAAGCGTTTCGCCCACGAGCCCGGAATCTTCGGGCACGGCCGCTTCGCGGATGTCCCGGCCGGGTGAGTGGGGATTAAGCAGCTGATCGAGCACGTCGCTCACGTGCGGCCGCCGCACAAAGCCGACAATGCTCAGGGCGCCCTCGATGGGCGGCGAAAATACCCGCAACGCGCCAGCCGATTCGAGCCGCCGCACCGCTTCACTGGACGCGGCGCGGGCAATGACGGGCACGTTGGGCGCCCGCACCCGAGCCGCGAGCACGGCGTAGACGTTTTCGGCCTCATCGTCGGTGGCGACAACAAAAGCCGCGGCCCGATCAATGCCCGTTTCGAGAAGTGCGACATCCGACGAGGCACGATCGGTAATGCAGAGGGATCCGTCATCCGCAGCCGCCCGGCCGATCTGCTCAACTCACCGGCACCACGCGCCCAATCGGATGGCGCGTGCGCGCATGAAGCGAGCTAAACGTTGCCCGCAATCGGTCCTAGCACGGGCCGTAGCCGCCCCAGCTCGGCAGGCATCCCTCGGTCGCCTGCAACGACCGGATGGTGACTTCCGCCTGTGCAGCCTCGATCTTGTCCAGTGTCATCTCAGACGGGGTATGGCCCTCCTTGATATGGCCGAAGACCGTGTACTCGTGCGGCGCCTCGGCGCTTGCCGCGAGATCGCCCAGGATGAAGAAGAAACGCGACCCGTTGGAGTTTGGCGTCCCGTCGTTGGCCAGGGCGATGCCTCCGCGCTCATACGGCCGCTGCGGTGGCTCGACCTCGAAGGTGTAGCCGGCGTCACCGGTGCCGGTGCCCGTGGGATCGCCCGTTTCGGCAAAAACGCCGGGAACTACGCGATGAAATGTCACGCCGTCGTAGTAGCCCTGGTTCGCCAAGAACAGGAAGCTGTTCACCGCGAGTGGCGCCTCGTCGGGAAACAGCTTGAAGGTGAGGCGCCCGACGCTTGTCGTGAAGGTGACGCTGTAGGGCCGGAGCACGTCAATCTCCATCGGCGGGTAGGCGTCGAAGGTCGGCGGGCCTACAGGCTCCGGCTCGCCGCACGCCGCGACGACGATGATCATTAAGAAAGCCAGGCCGACTATGACCGCTCGCCGCATCACCCTCTTCTCCGCGTCAGCCCCTCGGTCCGCCTGCCATTCTGCCGCACGAGCCACCGGGGTTGCCACCGCTGGCGCCGCCGCCTTGCGGAACCTATGCCGTGCTTGTGGGCTGTTCCGGGGCCTCGGGCTGCGCGTCGACCAGACCGTATTGCTGAAACAGGCGCCCGAGTTCCACTGGAGCGCCCACGACCACCAGAACGTCGCCCGCCGTCACCACGCGGTCGCTCGCCGAGGCCAACTCCGTGTGCCCGCCCCGGACCAACGCCAATAGCGAGATGCCGTACTCCCGCATCTCGAGCGCGGCGAGCGTTTCGCCCACGAGCCCGGAATCTTCGGGCACGGCCGCTTCGCGGATGTCCAGGCCGGGTGAGTGGGATTCAGCAGCTGATCGAGCACGTCGCTCACGTGCGGCCGGCGCACAAAGCCGACAATACTCAGGGCGCCCTCGATAGGCGGCGAAAATACCCGCAACGCGCCAGCCGCTTCGAGCCGCCGCACCGCTTCACTGGACGCGGCGCGGGCAATGACGGGCACGTTGGGCGCCAGCACCCGAGCCGCGAGCACGGCGTAGACGTTTTCGGCGTCATCGTCGGTGGCGACGATAAAGGCTGCCGCGCGCTCGATACCCGCTTCCACGAGCGCGGCGTCCGACGAGGCGCGATCGGTAATGCTGACAAAGCCATCATCCGCAGCCGCCTGGCCCCGCGCCGCGGTCGATCACAACGACGTCGCAGCCGTCGCCGCGGAGCTCCTGCGCAATGCGAGCCCCCACACGACCGTAAGACCCGACGATGTAGTGCTGCCGCATCCGCGCTAGGACCCTTGTGCGCCGCCGGCGCGCGAAGCCTGCCGCCAAATGCCCTTCGGCGAGATATTCGATGTAGGTGGCGGCTGTCCAGGCGAGTGTACCGACGCCCGCGACGATCAGCACCGACGTGAACACGCGCCCCGCCGTGGATAGCGTGTGCACCTCCGTGAAGCCCACGGTGCTGAGGGTGATGACGACCATGTAGAGGGCGTCGATCGGGTCCATCCCCTCGATCACGATAAAGCCGACCAGCCCGATCGCGGAGATGCCCGCGAGAAAGAGAAACCCCGGAATCAACCGGCGTCGGAGGTAGTACTGCGTTAGGCCATCGCTTTTGGCGATGCCATGGCCCGGCGGCTGGGACGCGGCGGAACGGCCGGCAATCGAGTGGGGACGCTTTACGTTCACGTCATGGCGGTTTTGGCGAAGCGGCTGTGCGTATCTTGCTACGGCGCTCTCCCAACGTCAGTCCATGCGCTGGCGGATAGCCGAGCATGGGTTCGCGGCGGGCGTCGCGAGCAGGCATCATTCCTCCGTGCAAGTGGCTCGCAACGCACGCACCCCGCAGACGGCGTTGGCGCCTTCTCCTGCGCTGCCAGGCTTAGGTGCCATGCGCCTGCGCGCTCCGACACGCGCCGGTCACGCCAGACTGACGCCTCACTGCTGGGTGCCATGAGCCAGCTCGACGCCGTTCAACTCGTCATCGGCGACACGCCGCAGTACTTCTTCGACGACGGTCTGATCGAAGAGGTGCAGCACGTCACGCGCCGGATGCATCGACCCGTCAGCGTCGAAGGCAGCCCGTTCATTCAGCGCGACCGTCCCTGGGAGCACGTGCCGTATTTCTCAAGTGTGGATTGGAGCATCTGGCGGGATCGGGAGACCGGTCGCTTCCACTGCACCTATACCGATCTCAACGTCGACCGCGAGCGTCTGGCCCGCGAGGGTGGCGCGTTCATCGACTGGGCCAACGGTCGCCTGCGCGTTTGCTACGCCTATTCGGACGACGGCTTTGAGTGGGTCAAGCCTCCGCTCGGCATGGTCAACGAACACGGTCACGACACCAACATCGTCCTGGGCAGCGAGACCTATGGAAGTGCGTGGGGCCTATCGGTCTTCAAGGACCCGTTGGAGCACGATCCCAACCGGCGCTACAAGGGGTTTCATGTCATGGTGCCGCCCGGATATGCCGTGGCCAGCGACGAGCCCGGCGCGCACGTCCGCGTGGGCTATTCGCCCGACGGCATTCACTGGACCGTGACCGACGAGCGCCCCACCGTTGGCCGGAGCGGCACCCGCATTGGGGACTCCGCCCAGCCGGCGTTCGACCCCGGGACCGAAACCTATTTGCTGTTTACGCGGCATCCGTGGATGAGCCTGGCGCCACGGTCACGTCCGCTTCACGCCACCGAGTTGGGCGGCCACCCAACCTGGGACGCCGCGGCCGGCGCGCCCAACCGCCGCGGGCGGCGCCGCATCTATCTCTCGGAGAGCCGCGACTACCTGCACTGGAGCGAACCGCGGTTGATCCTGGCGCCGGACTCGCTGCTCGACAACATCGACGATTCGTTCTACAGCATGAGCGCCATGTGGCTCGGCGGGCAGTGGATCGGATTCATACAGGTGTTCCACATGGTGGAGAACACGCTCGACGTGCAGCTGGTGCACAGCCGCGACGGGCGGATCTGGCACCGGCTGTTTCCCGGCCAGGCCTGGCTGCCGCTGGGTCCGGCGGGCTCATGGAACCAGTGCTACACCAGCCTGCCGCGCTTCCCCGACGTCGACGGGAAGGAGTGGCTGGTGTTCCATGGCGGCTCCAGAGCCCACCACGACTGGTGGATCCATGGCCGGGAAGAGGGCTTGGACGCCCCGGAAGTGTGGGATTTGAACCGGGTGGCCTTCGGCTTGGGCATGACAAAGCTGCGGAAATACGGGTTCGTATCGCTCGACGCCGACCGGATGCGGGAGGGCATGATCCTCACACAGCCGTGGGTCGCGCCAGGTAATCGGCTGGTCATCAACGCCGCCTGTGGCCCGGAGGGCTACGTGAAGGTTGAGGCGCTGGACATACACGACCGAGTGCTCCCGGGATGCAGCCGCGACGATTGCGATGTCTTCACCGGCGACGCCATCGAGCACACCATGACGTGGCTGGGCGACTCCCACCTCCCGATCGACGTTCCCTCATTGGGCGGTGAGGTGTATACCCACCGTCTGCCGCACCGGCGGCTGCGCTTTATCCTGCGCGACGCGCAGCTCTACTCGTTTCGGATTGAGGCGTCCACAGGCACGGCGTAGCTGAGGGTCGCCGAGGCTGCTCGGCGACCCTCAGCCCTGCGTCAGTGCGACGCGTGGTTTCGGACTACTCCGTCGGCCAGCCGTCCGGTATTTCGTTGGCCTCGAGGGCGGCCTCAATCGCGGTAGCAGCGTCCGCGGTCACCCACTGGCCCCAAACGCCGGCGTTGCTCTTGAGCCACCACATCGCGGCATCGTTGGCGCTGGCGTCGGGATTGTCGATTTGCCACTTGGCAATCGGTTTGTACACGTCGAGGTTGATATCCCAGGCCCGCAGCATTTCAACGACATCCGGTGCGCTCGTGAGAATGTCGGGATGCACCGCGATCAGGATGGTGGCGTCTTGGAAGCCACATGCCTTGGTGGTTAGCCAACATTCAGCGCTGTATGGAGGTTCCTCAAGGCGAACCAGATCCAGCACCAGGGCCGCGTCATTGGTGCCCCACTGGTACCCAAGCCAGGGCTCTTGCTTCTCATAAGCGCCGTACAGGTCGGCGTTCAGCGCGGCTCCGTCGCCGGGGTTGATGACGTCAACGTGCTCGGCAAGTCCATAGGCTTCGATCTGCGCCGTGATGGCCTCTTCGCACGCCCAGCCGATGATGCACGACACCAAGCGCGCTTTCCCGCCGCTGGCTGCCGTCTGGAAGAGCTGCTTGAACTGCTCGTCCTTGAGGTCTTCGACGTTATCTAGCTCGGGGTATTGCTCTTGCAGATAGGCCGGGATGACGAACCCGGACTGCCAGTCGCTGCCCAGGCTCTTGCCAACGGAAACCACTTCGCCGTTGGCAATGGCCTCATCCCACGCTTCGCGCTGGTTCGGCAGCCAGATCTCAAGGGTGATGTGACTGTCGCCGCGCCGAAGGCCTTGAAACAACGGGAGGGTGCCGCCGAAGACAACGTCCGTGGGGTAGCCGTAGCCCTTATCGACGATGTACTGGGCGATACGGTTTTGTACCTGGGCGCTGGCCCAGTTCAGATCGCTGAATATCAGGGTCGGTGGGGGTTCGGCTTCCGCCTCTGACTCCCCGCAGGCAGCGACGGCCGTGATGGCAAGCACCACGACTGCGAGCGCGAGCATTCGTCGTACAGCAATCATCAGGCACCGTCCCTTTAGCGATTCAATGGAATGCAACTATTCCGATTACCGTAGCTCGCGGCCCGACAGCGCACAACTGGCTCCGCCCCGGGGCAAGGCGCGAGTGGGCGGCCGCAAGCGAGAAGCCGGCGCGCCTGGGCTTGTCGTGCTAGGCGCTGGCTAGTCATTTCGCGCTGCACTCGACGTGCCAGCCGGGCGATGGACGGACGGAATCCGGAGGGCTATCCGGCGCGGCGGGTCTCATGGCGGCCACGGGACACGGCCTGGGTGAAGCGGTCGAAGATGATGGCCAGGAAGACGATGGCGAGCCCGGCGATGGCCCCGTTGCCCGGCTGGTTCTTCTGGAGCGCCCGCAGCACGTTGTCGCCCAGGCCGCCGGAGGCCACCATGCTGGCGATCGTCACCATGGCCAGGGCCATCAGCGTGGTTTGGTTGATACCGGCCATGATGGTGGGCAAGGCCATCGGAACCTGTACTTTCGCAAGGATCTGGAGCGGCGACGCTCCGAAAGACCGGACGGCTTCGATGGTTTCGGGCGAGACCTGACGGATGCCCAGATTGGTGAGCCTGATTAGTGGCGGCACGGCGTAGATGATGGTGGCGAAGATGCCCGCGGGTTTCCCCAAGCCAAAGAAGAGAATGCCGGGGAGCAGGTAGACAAAGCTGGGCATGGTTTGCATGCCGTCGAGGATCGGGCGAATCAGGTTGTCGGCGATGCGGCTGCGGGATGCCAGCACGCCGAGGGGAAGGCCGATGAGCACAGAGACGGCGACCGCAACGATCATGAGCGCCACCGTGTCGATGGTGTTCCGCCACAGGTCCATGAAGCCGATGAAGAGCAGCGCGAGGGAGGTGAAGACGAGGAGACTCCAGCGCCCGATGGCGAAGGACAGCAAGGCAAGACCGACGATGACGGCGGGCCAGGGCAACCAGCGCATGGCGCTCTCGATGCGCACGAGCACCACATCGATGACGGCACTCAGGCTGTCGAAGAGCCAACTGGCCTCTCTGTTGAGCCAATCGACGGCGTCGTCGATAGCCCTGCCGGTGACTTGGCGCACGGTGCGATCGAGCGTCGTCACCCCGCCGCCCGAGGTCGCGACATCGGTCTGAGCCACCGTGGTGGGGAAGCCCATTTCCGCGCCCCAGACGCTCAGGCTGACGAGCAGGACGATGACAACGATGACGAGGCTGGCGAGCCAGCGGTAGTAGCGCGGCAGCGCCCACAGCCGGTGCGCGATCTGCCTTGGCGTTGCGCCGGAAAGTCCCGGCGGACGGGACCGGCGGTGATTGTCAGCCGGCGCTCTGCTGGCCCCTGCCACGCTAGGCCCCCTGCCCGCTTTCGGCGACGGCCGTGAGCAGGGCGTCCCGGCGAATCTCACCGAGCAGGCTGCCGTCGTCGTTCACGACGGCCATGGGGCGCTCGCTCTGGGCCGCGTTGAGGATAACGTCGGCAATGTAAGCCTCGGGCGGCGTGGTTACGGCGGGATCGACCTGCGCCGCCTCGAGAGATGTGACGCGTTGGGCGGCGAGTTCGGCGGCTTGGTCTCTGGTGAGGACACCTCGCAGCGTGGTGGAGCGGCTGATCAGGAACACCGCGTCGAGCTGGTACCGCTCCATGGCACGCAAGGCCGCGCGGGGCCCCTGTCGCTCGTAGATGACGACGTCGGGCTCGCACATGATGGCGTTGACCTGAACGACTTTGGCGCGCGAGACATCCTGGACGAAGTCGGTGACATAGTCGTCGGAGGGCAGAGTGACGATCTCCTCAGGCGAGCCCTGCTGGATGATCTGACCGTCGCGCATGATGGCGACGCGGTCGCCCAGCTTGAGGGCCTCATCGAGGTCGTGGGTGATGAAGACGATGGTCTTTTGCAGCTCTGTTTGCAGTGAGACCAGCTCGTCCTGCATTTCGCGGCGGATAAGGGGGTCGAGGCCGCTGAACGGCTCGTCCATGAGGAGCACGTCGGGATCGACGGCCAACGCCCTGGCAAGCCCGATCCGCTGCTGCATGCCGCCGCTCATTTCGTGGGGGCGGTAGTTCTCCCAACCCTTGAGGCCGACGGTTTCGACGGTCTCGGCGGCCATACGGTATCGGGTTGGCTTGTCGACGCCGCGTATCTCCAGACCAACGACGACGTTATCGATGACGCTGCGGTGCGGCAGAAGTCCGTAGTGTTGAAAGACCATGGCCGTCTTCTGCCGACGAAACTCGATGAGCTGCGCTTGCGAGTAGCCGGAAATATCCTCTCCGTCGAAGAATACGTGACCCTGAGTGGCTTCGATAAGCCGAATAAGGCAGCGCACGAGGGTTGACTTGCCGCTGCCGGAGAGTCCCATGACCACGAAGACCGTGCCTTTGTCCACGGTGAATGACACGTCGCGCAGCCCGGTTACTACGCCCAGTTCATCCTGGAGTTCAGATCGAGTCTTGGAGGCATGCTCAGGCAGAAACACTCGCTCGGGCTTGTCGCCAAAGACCTTCCACAAGCCATCGACCACTATCTGCGGATCCTGCGTCGTCATCGTGGCGGCTATCTTCAACCTTCAGGGCGTCCGCCTGGAATACCGTAGCTAGTGCCGCGAATTCCAAGGTTGCGGATCACCCCATCTTCGCATGCCATGGGATTGGCCGTGCGGCGGATCGGGGGCGCCAGCAGCTAGACATCGGTCCAGCGGCGGTCCGGTTCCAGGTTCCCGCGCAGCATGATCCGCCGACGCCGCTGGCTCTCGCGCACGCGGCGGTCGATCTCCGCGGGGTCCCAGTCCCTCAGGACCAGTGCCGTCAGCTCTTCCCTCACCCGGGCATGCGCCGGGTCCGCCGCGAGGTCGTTGAATTCGCCTGGGTCACGCTCCAGGTCGTACAGCTCCACTGGCTGGTCGAGGTAGTGATTGAGCTTGAACCGCCCGCGGCGCACCATACGCCCCGGTCGATCGGTGCCGTGGGCGGTGAATTCGGCAATGGCCAGGCCCTCGGATTCCGGCGCCCGGCCTTCAAGCACGTCAAGCAAGCTCACGCCGTCCAGGTCGCGGGTGTCGTCGCCGGCCATATCGAGGATCGTGCGCACCAGGTCGATCAACGACGTGACCTGACCGATTCGCCGGCCCGCCGCGACATGCCCGGGCCACGCCAACAGCATGGGAACGCGCACCGCCCCCTCGAAGAACGCGTGCTTGCACCACATGCCGTGCTCGCCGGCCATCTCGCCATGGTCGGATGTGTAGACGACCACCGTGTCGTCCGCCAATCCGTTGGCCTCCAGCGCGCGCAGCACCGTCCCCACACGGTCATCCAGAAAGCTCACCAGCCCGTAGTAGGCGGCGCGCGCGCGCCGGACCTCTTCGTCGGTGAATCCGTCGAGCAGGCCCATGAACCGCCGCATCCACTGGTTGTGAGGGTGCAGCCGCTCCAGATGTCCCGGAGGAATGACCGGCAGGTCCGTGCGATCGGGAAAGTAGCGGTCGAAGTACGGCTGACGCACGATCAGCGGGAAGTGGGGCGTCATGAACCCCACGCAGCAGGCCCAAGGCCCTTCATGGCGCTCGGGCTCGGCCAAATACGCGGCGGCCCGCGCCGCGACGCAGTCGTCGTAGACCTGATGATCCGCTTCGCCCGGCCCGGCCTCGCGGATAAGCTCGGCGCGGCTGGATATCACCTCGTCGGCGTTTCCCCAGGTGAACAACGGGTCACTGCGGCCGATCTCCATTTCGCCGACCAAATGCCGCCGGAACCCGTGGCGCATGTCGAGGCCCGCGAAGTGCATGCGGCCGACGAGCGTCGTGTCGTACCCCAGCCCGTTGAGACGGTGCGCCCAAGTGGGCTCGTCGCTGGACAGCGTCGCCGCGTTGTCCCACACGCCAATCCGGCTGGCATAACGCCCGGTCATAAATGACGAGCGCGACGGCACACAGATTGGAAAGTTGCAGTAGGCGTTTTCGAGAACCACCCCCCGATCGGCTAGCCGCTGCATGGCGGGGGTCTCAACGAGCGGATGCCCGTAGGGTGAGCTCACGCGCCCGTCGTGTTCGTCCGACATGATGATCAGGATGTTCGGCTTTGCCATGTGCGCCTCTCTCTCCGGCTGCCGGCGCCATTTCGCGTTGGGAGCGTGGACGCGACATATGATCGTCCGCCAAACGCCTTGTGAGGGCCAGTGCCGGTGACCGTCGGCGATCCTGACATCCCGACCAACGCACCGATTGGCGTTGAGGACGTTCGGACGCTGCTACCGAGCGACGACCCGCACCTCCATCACATGGCCAGCCTGTCGCGACTGCCCCGCGGGCGGCTCGTCCTCAGCTTCAGCCGCGTACCGGGAATACTCCGACGCAACAATGGCGTGCTGATGGTCTCCTGCTCGGATGACGGTGGGGCAACGTGGACTGCGCCCGAGGCGCTCTACGCCCATCCGGGCTGGGACTGCCTGAACATGGGCGGTCTCATGCCCTTCAGCGACGCGCGGCTGCTGCTGGCCCTGGGCCGGCTCCAGATCGATCCGTCGCTGCCTGGCGACGAACCCTGCACGGGCTGGCACCTAGCAACGACGACATCGGCCGACGGCGGCGAGACGTGGTCGCCCATTGGTCCCGAGGTCCGCCTCTTCCCAGGCTGGACGGAGCTCTACGGCGCCAGCAATCCCCACCTATTGGCCGACGGCAGTCACATGCTCGCGGCGATCGGAACGACCGGGCGCGATGTCGGGTGGCGGGCCGGGGTGACCTTTACCGCCGACCAGGGCGCCACCTTCTCCCCACCGGTCATCGTCGCCGAGCATCCGACGCTCGGATTCGGCGATATGGACATCGTGCGCTTAGCGGACGGTCGGTTCCTCGCCGTAGCGCGCGTGTTCGGCGGCCACCTCAGCGTGTTCGCGCACTCGGACGACGACGGCCGCACCTGGACCGATCCGCGTCCCATCGCATTCGCCGGCGCCAATATCAAGCTGCATCGGCTGCGGTCCGGCGCGGTCCTCTGCGCCTATCGCGATGAGCGCGGCAATCGCTCGGGCGTGGCGTGCAGCGTCAGCGAGGACGCCGGCGAAACGTGGCGGCGCCTGGGATGGCTGGCCGCCCCAGCTCCTCGCGCACCTTCTCAGGCAGACGCCGTGCGCTGCGGCTACCCGGACATCGCCGCAATTGACGGCCGGCATCTCGGTTGCGTGCTGCATCCCGCACCTGACGCCTCTGGTTGCGTCGACCTCCGCTGGCTGCGGCTGGTGGACCGCACCTAAGGTGGCTCAACCGGGCGTCTGGTAGCTCAGATCCCAATCGCCCAAAAGGTGGAGGGCGCGGGTTGGCGCGGCCAGCTCCGCCTCACCGGCCGCCTGCCACGCGGCGATTTCCTCGCGATGCCCTAGGCGCCGTATTGCCGACCACATGTCGCGGTAGTTCGCACGGCCTGCCGGTCCGGCGCAATCCCAAAAGAATAGGTGGGGCACGCCGACCCGATACAGACCTCCGGCACGGCGCCGAAACTCCTCCGGCGCCAGGTGGCGCGGCATGATGTTCGGCGCAACCGCGCATGTTGACCCCTCCGTCAGATCCAACAGCCAGGCGGCGTCGTTAGGGTCGGTCCACGCGTGCGGCGCGCTATCCATGCCCAACTCCGACGAGTACGGAATCAGCGTGTCGACCAAGCCCTCGGCAACCCAAGCGCGCAGGTCCATCGCGAGCTGCAAGTTCTCCTGCTCGGTGGCCCCGACGATGGCCGAGACCTTGATCCGGCTCGACCGGCCCTGTTTCTGCGCCTCATCGTCCATGGCCACCCGAACCTCGCGCATGAACGCCGTCAGCGTCTCCGCGCGGTACCGCAGCCAGGTTGGGTCGTCCGACGGCAGCTGCCGCGGATCGACCCCGTGCGCCTCTTTGAACCCCTCCACGATGGGGCGCTCATACTCGACCAGCGGTGGCCGCCGGTTGTACAGCAGGCAAATGCCATCGATCGGGTACTGCGCCACTTCTCGCAGCAGGGCCACGGCGTAGGCGCGAACCTCGGGGTAGCTGTACGCCATGCGCGGCGTGCGCACCCCGTTTCGGTCCGCACCGCGCCACTCCGGATGCCGCTTGTAAATGCCGTCGCCGTGGTCGAAGTGGTCATGCGGGGGTGGAAAGTGGAACCCGGCCACCCGCCAGCTGGCATGAAATTCCATGCCGATCTCATGGCAATAGTCGAGGGCAACCCGAAACGGGTCGACGCCCTGTGCGGCATAGGCGCGCCAGCTCTCCGCGTGCAGGCGGTCGCCGACGCGGTCAAAGTCGTCCAGCCCATCAAACGTGCACCGGCGCCCGATGTCGGTGAGGTGATACATCAGGTCGCCTTGGCCGCATTCCCAATACATGCGCGCGAAGTCCGAATTGCGATAGGGCTCCAACTCGCGCCGAACCTCATCCGCCGTCGTCATGCGCCACAGCCAGTGGGGTCCATGCGCATCCTGATGCGCAAAGAGCGTGCGATGCCGTGGGGCGGCCTGATCGGCGCGCACCGCCTCGACCTCGGCGTCGGTGAGCGGGACGAGCTTGATATAGGCGATCCGCGCGTGTGTGCAGCGCACCGTGCCGATGCCCTCGCCCGGCGCCTCCTGCCAGCCCACCTGGCCGATGTGGAGGTCCTGGCCCGAAAGGTCTGCGACCCTCCAAAACATCTCGACAATGGCTTTATCGTGCGCGCCAGCCGATGTCGCGCCCCCGGTATTGAGCATCGTCTCGACCGCGTCATCGCTGAGCCGCACGAGCACCCCGTGGCCATCGCTCTCACCGGTCCGGGACGGCATGACGCCGATGGACACCGCGTGCCAGCCTTCCGCGCCGAGCGGATAGCGCACCGTCGGGGCGACCGTATTTGGCCCAGCCATCAGCATGGTTCCAGCGAGGTCGTCGGTTGCGTAGGGCATCGCTCGCCAGCGGCGATGCTGCGGACGCGCTCCTATCGCGTTGCCCGGCTCGCACCGGTCCAAATCGGTGCGGTAGACCGCCTGGCTGGTAAAGCCCCGATCGGCAAAGTAGTCAACGATTGTCTGCGCCACGGTTCCCTCGCCTCTCCCCGCTTTGGTCGTCTTTGGACACGCCACCGCAGCCGGCAATGTACAGAAACACCTGCCAATCTGACATGCGTCGGCTGCGAGCTACGGCGCGCCTGCCCCAGCAGCCCTGATGCCGGTATCCGTGGCAACAACCGGGATCGGATCGCAGATGTAGCGGGCGCCGCCGAGCGGCGTGCCGAGCATGACCCATTGCCCGTCCCACCGGATCAGGCGGCTTGCGTAGGGCTGCACGGGCGCGTCCGGGGGCAGAACCTCACCGGTGCCGTGGAGGTGAAACGGTCCCAGCGGTGACTCGCCGACCATCGAGAAGTCGGCGTTGCGAAACGGGTGGCCGGGAAACCGGCGCTTGAACGCTGGGAGTAGACGGTTGGTCGAGGTGCAGAAGAGCAGGTAGTACCGCCCGTCGATCCGGTACACCTGCGGGACCTCGATCTCGGTGGCGATGGAGTCAACCTGCAGCGGCGGCTCAACCTGCCACGTCCGCATATCCCGGCTGGTCGCCAACCCGACCGTGCCCCGGCGGTTACGGTCCGGGGACTTGCTGCGGGCGCATACGTATTGATACACGCGGTCCCCCGCGTCGAAGAGCATCGGATCGCGCCATTGGCCGAACGCCTTGTGCACGGGGCCGAGCCGCTCGTAGAGCCGCGGGTCGCGCTCGTTGACCGGATTGTGCTCGTATTTGGTCCAGGCATATAGATCGTCGGAGACGGCCAGCCCCACGCGATGCACCGTGCGCGTGATCGGGTTCTCGTGCCGGCGCACGGCGCTGTAGGCCATCCAGAAGCGCCCCTTCCAGGCGAGAACGGAGCCGGTGGAGAGGGTTTGACTGTCCCAGGACTCGCCGGCGCCACGCTCCAAGGCGAGGCCGACGTATTGCCAATGCACCAAGTCGCCACTGACGGCGTGGCCGATATCCCAGTGCCAGCCGGCATCGGGCGCCGGTGAGGTGCAGAAGAAACAGTGGGCCACGCCATCGCGTACGGCAAACCAGGCGTCGCCGATGGTGGAGCCGGGGAGGCTAAACATGCTCTCCGCGGTCAGCCTGTTGGCGTGAGGCGCCGCCCCAGAGATAGACGCCGGTATTCCCAACGACCCACGCGAAGAGCACGTCGACCCATGGAAAGTGGCTGATGTGGGACTGGGCCGCAAGACCCGTCTCGTTCTCCGGCCAAAAGGTCCATAGCCACCCCCATCCATAGCCACGCCCAGTAGAAGAATATCACCAGGGCGATTGCCCCTTAGAAGACCGCCGCCGCCGGACGCACGCAATGGCGCTATCCAGCACCCGCTGCGGCACGCCCGCGGACGAGCTTTGGGTGTGAATGCCTAGCCTTGGGCTAAGCGCCGCAAATGCGCCAGACGCTTCGCGAAGGCATCAGACGCGGTACTGCCTGGGGTGCGTTTCTCCAGCGCCAGCAGGGCCGCCGGGTCACGGCGGATCAGGGTTCGCGCCACTCGGATCGTGTCCGCGGCCGGCATGGCCAAGCATCGCGCGGCGCCGATCGTGGTCTCACGCTGAATACCGGCCAAGTGCGGTTCGATCGCCGGAAAGCCTGATGACGAACCGCCGACAGCATGGACGGCCGTCCAGCCGGGTGGATCTTCGGCGACGCGCGCATAGCGCGTGAAGCCGCCGCGCTGCTCGAGGTTCTCCGCGACGTGAATCGTCGTGTTCGACTCATGCCCGACGCCGAGCAGGAGAATCCAGCCGCCTTGCCCGGCGGCAGCCTCGACAACGCCAAGCGGATGCTCCGCGGTTCCGTGGGCCAGCAACTCAGGCGCGCGGGGGCCAACGCCGGAAAAGCCGCAGATCGGCGCTGGGCTGCGAGATGCGTCCAGTTCGGCTGCGAGGGCTGCCGCTACGGCGCCCATGTTGCGGTCGATGGGTCCGTCGATGCGGTGCGGCGGCGTTCGGGCCAGCGCTTGCTGAAACTCCTCCCACGTCGCGGCCGGCGCGTCGCCGTTGAATGGGATGTCGCTATCCGGTGGCGACGGCAACACGGAGTCATAGGTGAAAGCGGGCACTAGGACCGTGGGGACCATGGACCGCAGCGCGGCGATCACCGTGGGCGGACCGGCCGCCACCCAGCCAAAGGCGCTCAATGACGAGTGGACGACGACAATCTCGACGCCGGATAGCCCGAGGGTGTTGAGACCGTCCACGAGGTTGCGGTGCGTCACCAGGGTCCGAGAGCCCATAACCGTGTCTGGCGAATCGTTACCAGTGGCGCGCGCCCGAACGAGCATACGTTGCCCGCGGTGCCCGGAACGACGCACCCCGCACATGAATGCTTGACGACGGATTCGAAGCCGACCTACGCCCGGGGCACGTCACGACGTCTCCCTGCGTTCCCCGAGAACATCAAGTTTCAGCGGACGGGGGCACGCCGGCGGGCTTCTCATTGACGGAACGACCCGGCAGCGGTACTCTCGCGTCTCTGGCGTGAGCTATGCCTTGCGTCACCGCGGCCTTCAGCACTTGCTGAGGCGAGCGGACGTACCTTGACAACTGAAGAACAGGCAAAGCTGCAGTTTTGCCGGTCTAACGATTTTTAAGCTACAAAGGGCGCTCGGCGAATGCCTTGGCGCTAAGGGCCGACGAAGGGCGTAGCAGGCTGCGATAAGCCACGGGGAGCCGCGAGCAGGCGCTGATCCGTGGATTCCCGAATGGGGAAACCCGGCGGGGGTAATACCTCGTCACGACGCGTTGAAGGTCTTCGGACCGTAGTAGCCGCGTCGAGGGCACCGGGGGAACTGAAACCTCTAAGTACCCCGAGGAAACGAAATCAAACGAGATTCCCGAAGTAGTGGCGAGCGAAACGGGAATAGTCCAAATCCGGTCGGTGTGATAGGCCCACGCCGTTGCCGACCGGGCGTTGTAGGAGCCGGAGCCGTGTGTGGGTACGGCACCCAGTTACCAAATCATCCGTTAGCCGAAGGGGCTGGAAGGCCCCACCAGAGACGGTGAGAGTCCGGTAGGCGAAAACGGTGTGATCTGGGCCGGAGTTCCTGAGTACCACGGGACACGAGAAACCCTGTGGGAACCTGGGAGGACCACCTTCCAAGACTAAATACCCTTAGCGACCGATAGTGAACGAGTACCGTGAGGGAAAGGTGAAAAGAACCCCGGGAGGGGAGTGAAATAGAACCTGAAACCGAGCGCTTACAGACAGTCAGAGCGCTATGCCGTGTGAGGCGCGGACTGGTGGGGCGAGGCCCAGGCGGCCATCTTCGGATGGCCAAACGGGCAGTAAACCGCCAGACAAGCGCCTCGTTAGCACGGAATGCGTGATGGCGTGCCTTTTGGAGAATGAACCGGCGAGTTACTTTGCATGGCAAGGTTAAGGGCCTCTGGTCCGGAGCCGTAGGGAAACCGAGTCTTAATAGGGCGCTGAGTCATGTGGAGTAGACCCGAAACCAGGTGAGCTACCCCTGGCCAGGGTGAAGCGGAAGTAACATTCCGTGGAGGCCCGAACTCACCAGAGTCTCAAATCTGGGGGATGAGCTGGGGGTAGAGGTGAAATGCCAATCGTACCTGGAGATAGCTGGTTCTCCCCGAAATAGCTTTAGGGCTAGCGTCGGGCTATGGTGTCGTGGAGGTAGAGCACTGACTGGGTACGGATCCTAACGGATACCAAGTCCTATCAAACTCCGAATGCTGCGACATCGGCCCGGCAGTCAGACTGTGGGGGCTAATCTCCATGGTCAAGAGGGAAACAGCCCAGACCGTTGGCTAAGGTCCCTAAGTTCTTGCTAAGTGGGAAAGGATGTGGGGTCGCTCAGACAGCCAGGATGTTGGCTTAGAAGCAGCCATCATTTAAAGAATGCGTAACAGCTCACTGGTTCAGGGGCCCTGCGCCGAAAATGTAACGGGGCTCAAGCAAGACACCGAAGCCGCGGGCCGGCGGTGAAAGCCGCCGGCGGTAGGGGAGCGTTCTGCGTGCAGCGAAGGTCGAGCGGAAGCACGGCTGGAGCGCGCAGAAGTGAGAATGCCGGTATGAGTAGCGTCAATGCAGGTGAGAATCCTGCACCCCGAAAGCCCAAGGGTTCCTGAGGAAGGATACTCCGCTCAGGGTTAGTCGGGCCTAAGCCGAGGCCGAAGGGCGTAGGCGAAGGGCAACGGGTTTATATTCCCGTACCACCTCAGATGCGATATCAGCGAAGGGGGGACCCGGGACGGTAGGTCGAGCGTACTTATGGCTATGTACGTCCAAGCGTGTAGGAAGGCGTCGCAGGTAAATCCACGACGCTATTTCCGAGGCGCGATGGGAAGCTCAAGGTTACCCGCGAGCAACTCGATTGACCCGACCTGGCTAGAAAAGCCTCGTAGCGAGCACTTGAGGTGTCCGTACCGCAAACCGACACTGGTGGGCACCGGTGAAAGCCGGAAGGGGATCGGGACAAGGTCTGCTAAGGAACTCGGCAAATTAGCCCCGTAACTTCGGGAGAAGGGGTGCCTCGGTAGGGTGAAAGCGCTTCGCGCGCTGGAGCTCGAGGAGGTCGCAGTGCACAGGCTCGAGCGACTGTTTAACAAAAACACAGGTCCCTGCGAAACCGTAAGGTGATGTATAGGGGCTGACGCCTGCCCAGTGCCGGAAGGTTAAGAGGACGGGTGCAAGCTCGAAATCGAAGCCCCGGTGAACGGCGGCCGTAACTCTAACGGTCCTAAGGTAGCGAAATTCCTTGTCGGGTAAGTTCCGACCCGCACGAATGGCGTAACGACTTGAGCACTGTCTCGGCAGACCACCCGGCGAAATTGCATTGCCCGTGAAGATGCGGGCGACCTGCGGCAGGACAAAAAGACCCCGTGGAGCTTTACTGCATCTTGGGATTGAGTCGCGTCTGTGCACGTGAAGGATAGGTGGGAGACGGTGAATCCGGGGCGCTAGCCTCGGTGGAGTCAACCTTGGGATACCACCCTTGCACAGTTGCGTCCCTAACCTGCGACCGTTATCCGGCGTAGGGACAGTCTCAGGTGGGCAGTTTGACTGGGGCGGTCGCCTCCCAAAATGTAACGGAGGCGCCCAAAGGTTCCCTCAGGCTGGATGGCAATCAGCTGTAGAGTGCAAAGGCACAAGGGAGCTTGACTGCGAGACATACACGTCGAGCAGAGACGAAAGTCGGGCTTAGCGACCCTACGGTCCCGAGTGGAAGGGCCGTGGTCAGCGGATAAAAGCTACCCCGGGGATAACAGGCTAGTCGCGCCCAATAGTTCACATAGACGGCGCGGTTCGGCACCTCGATGTCGGCTCGTCACATCCTGGGGCTGAAGAAGGTCCCAAGGGTTGGGCTGTTCGCCCATTAAAGTGGCACGCGAGCTGGGTTCAGAACGTCGTGAGACAGTTCGGTCTCTATCCGCCGCGGGCGCAGGAGGCTTGAGGGGATCTGATCGAAGTACGAGAGGAGCCGATTGGACGGACCTCTAGTGCACGAGTTGTCGCGCCAGCGGCATTGCTCGGTAGCTATGTCCGGAAGGGATAAGCGCTGAAAGCATCTAAGTGCGAAGCCCACCTCAAGATGAGGCCTCCCACTGGATTAACCAGGTAAGACCCCAGCGAGATGAGCTGGTTGATAGGCGGCATGTGTAAGCGGTGAGAACCGTTGAGCAGAGCCGTACTAACGGTCGAGGGCTTATGATTTCGTTAGACCGGCAACAGTGCAGCTTTGCCAATCCTTCCGGCGTTGGGTTTCCCGGTGACTCGAGCGACGAGGCCACACCTGTTCCCATCCCGAACACAGTCGTTAAGTTCGTCAGCGGCGACAATACTGCCGGGGCAACCTGGTGGGAAGATAGCTCGTTGCCGGGAAATCCGACGCCGGAAGGATCCGTCGCCTGATTCCGCAGGCGACGCGCGCGCGCCCGAATGGGTCCGTGCGCCTAAGCCACGAACCATCAGCCTCAGGCATGTCCGCGCCCGCATGGCGCGCAGCGCCGGCACCGTGGATGAGTTCTATGCCGCCACCGACGGTTCGTCGCGCGCCATCGTCACCGCCAGCCCCGTCCTCGAATGCGAGGACGGCTGTGCGTGCTGCTGCGCCCACCAGATCCTGGTGGGTGGGCACGAGTAGATCCATCCCCTGAGTTGGATGCTACAAAGCTGACGCCCGAGCATCGTCGGCGGATCGTCCGCCGCACTCGCGCCTTGGTTGTCCAGTCCGGACTTCCGATGTCGCGCTGGCTCGACAGGCACGGTCGACCGACCGGAGCCTGAATCCGCAGCGTGGCCCGTGGCAAGGCATCGCGGGGGATGCGTCGGGCCAGTTCACGATTGCGACGGCGCATGTGCCGCGTCACGCCATTGATGACGATGACGGCGCGGCCGAACCAACATTGCTGGCCGCCGACACCCGCATTCCCGTCGTCGGCGAGTCTGCCTTCGGCGGCGAATGGCCCCACATTACGTCGGAGTTGAGCCAAGCGCGGTTGTGGCGCTGGGTCCACGCCGCGATACTTAGTCATCGACGCGACCTGATGCGAGGCTGTGGCAAACAGGCGTAAGGCAAAAGCCGTTGATCTGCACGCGTTTCACGAGCGCATGGTTGGCTCCGCACGGACGTTTCCGGAGATGTACGCCGCGCTCGAGGGATGGTCGGAGCTCGTCGTCAAAGAGAATCCCATCCTCGAATGCCAGGACGGCTGCGCCCGCTGTTGCAAGCACCAAGTGCTGGTGGGCGAGCAGGAGTGGCGCCTGATCCACTCTTGGATGCGCCAGAACCTCACCAAGAAGCATCGCCAGCAGATCGTTGGCCGCGTTCACGCGCAGATGGAACAACCGGGAAACCCTTTGCGTCGCTGGCTCGGCATGGGGTCCAAAACACCGCGGGTCTTCGTTCGTGCCGTCGGTCGGGGTTTCAAGACGGAAGCGACTCGCTGCCCGATGCTGGGCGACGACAACCGGTGCGAGATCTACCCAGTCCGGCCCTTCGTGTGCCGCGCCTACGGCCGGGCCGAACTCGGCAGCGGCGCCAGAATGTTCTGCGAGATCTTCCTGGGTCGGCTGCGGCAACAGCCGGAGGCCGGTGAGGACATGAAGCTCGAGAAGATGGCCGTCATGTCGCGCAAATACTTTGAGTTGAACAACGCTCGTGCGTCAGGCGGAGGCCTCTACACCATCATGTCCGGCCACTTGCTGCGCAATGCGACAGGAAGCCAAGACCTCACCAAGGAACCGGTGCCGCTGCGGCAGGAGACCATGTATCCGGTTGTCGGCCAAGACGACTTTCCCGAGCGGCGCGTTGGCGCTAACAAGGAGACCTCGACCACGGTGTCCGTGATCGACGCACCCTAGCCGTCGGCTCGCGCCTCGCCTGACCCGCTCTCCTGTTGCTGCCGCGCGAGGCGCTCATAGGCGTCCGCGTCTAGTCCAATGATGCGCTGGTCGCCGTGCACAACAATTGGCCGGCGTACCAGCACGTTGTTCGCGCCCATGATCTCAATGGCCATCTCATCCTCGAGGTCGTCGTGCGAAATGCCAAGCCGGCGGAAGGCAGGACTGCGCGGATTGACGAATGACGCCGGCGGAGCGTTGCCAACAATGTCCGCCAGTTCTTCGGATGTCAGCTGCCGCCGGGCGTAGTCATGCGGTTCGTAGACGACGCCGGACTGATTTAAGGCCACACGGGCCTTGCGACAGGCGTCTCAGCTACTGCGGAAGTAGAACCGTGGCGTCATTTCATCTCCCATCCTCACGAGCCCGTCCAGTCGAGCACGATCGCCAACCAGCCGGCAGGCCCTCGCTCGATCATGGCATACATGTCCGAGGCTCCGGTGTACGGCACGCGATGCGAAATGAGATGGTCGACGCGAAGCTCGCCGCGAGCCATCAACTCGATCACGTACTCCCGATTGCGCGGTCGCGGCCATTGAAATTTGTGATACGGCTCGTGGGGGTAGAACGCCTGATAGGTCCCGAAGATCGTGAGCTCGCGACGCAAGAGGTCGACCTGCAATTCAATTCCGACGGCGCCGGGTGCACTCCCAGTCACTGCGATCACGCCGCCGTTGTCGGCCGCACGGATGCAGTCGGGCAGCACGTGCGGCGTGCGCGTGGCCATGAAGACCGCTCGGGCACCATCGCCATAAGACGCCTGGCGTATGGCCGCTACGGCGTCTTCACGACCCGCGTTCACCATATGCGAAGCGCCACTCGCCACGGCAGCCTCCAACCTCCGGTCATCGAGGTCCACGGCAACAACCGGATAGGCGCCCGCCATCCGGGCGAACTGCACAATCAACTGCCCGACAACCCCAACCCCGTAGACCGCAACGGCATCGCCAATACCGGGCTGCGCGCGTCGCACCGCATGCAGCGCGACGTCGGCGAGCGAGACGAATGTGGCCGCGTCATCCGATACCGCGTCAGGCAGCAGATGCGGGATCTCGAGCCTCGTCATCTGGCGGGCGGCCTGCGGAATGAGAGCCGCGCTCACGTGAGGCAGCGACGCAACGATCCGGTCACCCGCGGTAAATCCCGACATCTCGCCGCCCGCCGCGACCACGCGCCCAACCCACGAGTAGCCCGGACGCAAGGCGTCGGGAGCCTCGGTCAGACCGGCGGCCCGGTGGTCGCCCTCCAGTAAGTTCTGCTCGGTCCCGGCGCTGATGAGCGTGCGCGACGCCTCAACCAGGAGTTGCGACGGCGCAGGTTCTTCGACCGACGTCTCGACGATCCGCACCTCGCTGGGCGACGGGAAGACAATTTGACAGGCAGTTCGCGGCAGAGATTCGGTCACCTGACGGCGTGCAACGACAAGGATGCCCCACCCAGGCGGTGCTGTCAGGCATGGCGCCGCCGGGTTTCAGGACTCACGTAACCTCGGACATCGTCCCCGCAGATTCGGGACGTGCTCATGCGCCGCATGGCAATGCACGTCGTCAAGGGATTTGTCGCCGACGGGACGGTTGGTTATGTGGCCAACCCGGCTGCACGTCGTACAGGCCGAAGGGCGCGGCCACCAGACAGCCCACCACGATGCCGAGAAGCGGCGACCCAGCCGCCATGCCGGCGGGGCACGCAACACCAGTCCCGTCACCGTCGCCAGGGTAGCCAGCGCCGCTACCGGCGCGGCAGCCGGCGCTGTGCCCTCGGGCACTTGCGCCAGCGTATCGAATACGAGCGGCATTACCGTGACGGCGATCAACATGATCACCGTGCCGGAGACAACCGGCGTGAAGATGCGCCGCAGCAGCGGAAGCCGCGCCGCCAGCAGGAATTGAACGAGCGACGACAGAACGACAAGGCTCGCCATCGTCGCCGGGCCGCCCACCTTCAACGCCGTCACGCAAACCGCGATGAAGGCTCCCGAGGTTCCCATGATGAGCACGTGCCCAGCACCGAACCGCCCAACGCCGGCCGCCTGGAGAATGGTGGTTGCGCCGCTGACCAGCAGCGCCGCAAAGATTGCCCACGACAGATAGCCTTCGGACTGCCCGGCGATCTGAACCACAATGACCACGGTCAGGACGATCGGCGCCAACATGATCATGGCGGCTTGGAAGCCAGCGCCGAACGCCAGGAACGGGGAAGGGCGTTCGTCGGGTTCGAAGCGGACGATCTCGTTGAGGTGTGCCTCAGCCATCAGTGTCTAGCGGCGCCAGTCGGCGGTGTTCCAGGTAGCCCTGTATCTTGGATCGTGAAGCGGTTTGATCAACGGCTCGCCCTCCAGACCCATCCAAGATCAGGCCAAGTGCGCATGGCGACGGTCACAAACAGAGATGCCGTGACCGGAACTATTGCTGCCAGAGCGGCATTGTCCTGAATCTGGACAGCGTCGCAAGTCTGCCCGTATCGAGATCATTTGGGGAACTACGCCGGAGTCCCTGGTGTATATCCGGACGTCGGCGAGCAAGCCCTCGTTGAATTCCCCCAACCGGCCGAGGCCAAGCGCCTGCCGGTCATCACGACCGGCAGGCGCCGTAGAGCTAGCGGCTGTAGCCCGAGGGGGCTTCCGGCGGGGCCGCGGCGTAGGCGCGCTCCGCCATGCGCTCCAGCAGGAACCGGAAGTCCTGGTAGGCGTCCAGCCCGCCCAGCGACCCGCCCAGCGCCAGCAGCTCCTCGTGCAAGATGGCCAGATCAGTGGACACCCCGGCCGCACCGTCCGCGCCTCGCGGCAGGCTGCTGTAGCGGTCGGCGGATAGCGCGACGATGGCCCCCAGCCGCAACAGCGGGTCAGCCTCGAAGCTGTCGAAGCCGATGTCGCGACCTGTCACCTCCACCTGCTGACTGCGCGATTGCCCAGTCTCCGGCACCACCCAGCGCAGCTCCACTCGGCCCAGCTTCAGATCCTCCGCCGCGCGACCGCGCCACTGGTCGTGCAGCTCCAGCTCATAGAAGACCGTCGTCGCCGCGCCCGACGGCAGCTCCGCGAATTCCTTGCGGTCCTCAGCGAAGCTCGCGTCCGACGTCACCCGGTTCTCATAACCGACGATCCGCCACGTCTTGACCACCTCCGGGTCCCACGTGACCTGCGCCCGTGTCTGATCCGCGAACGGCGTCGACAGCGCCAGCCAGTTGTCCCGGCTGAAGGTCACCTGCGCCTGGATGGGGTCGTTGAGGTAGCGGTACCAACCGTTGCCATGCTGCGCCAGCTGCTCCAGCAGCACGTCGTTGTAGTTAGTGATGCCCACGCCGACCGTGATGAGCCGCAGCGGGTTGCTCGCGTCCCGGTCATAGGCCGACTCCAAGATCGCGAACGGGTTCGTGGCATCCACATTCGCCACGCCGTCGGACATCAAGATGACGTAGTTGGTGGCCTCGGGCCGTTCCATGCGCGCCTGGTTGGCCAGCTGCACCCCAAGGTTGAGCCCGGCTTGTACGTTGGTGCTGCCATGCGGCGCCAGTTGCGCTATCGAGGACTCGACGGAGTAGTCGTCCGGTGCCTGATGCTCCACCGTGAGATGGTGCAGCACATCGGTGGTGAAGTGGACCACCGCCACCCGGTCTTGCGGGCGCAGACTTTGCCGGATGGCTTCCGCCGCCGCCCGGGCAATGTCCACGCGGTTGCCGTCACCCATCGAGCCGGAGGCGTCAAGTACCAGCGTCACATTCAGCGGCCGGTCGTCTGGCACTTCCGCCGCCTGAAAGCCCAGGCGGACCAGGTGCTTGCCCTCGTCCAGCGGATGCGCGACCAGATCGCTCGTGATCGCAAAGCCCCACGCGTCCGCCGGCGGCGCGTACTGGTAGTTGAAGGCGTTGATCCACTCTTCGGCCCGCACCGAGTCGGGCTCGACGGCATAGCCCTGCCGGGCCCAGCCGAGCGCCAAGTGGTACGAGGTGCGGTCGGTATCCAGACTGAAGGTCGAGACGGCGTCCTCCGACGTGGCGACGAAGGGCTGCCGTCCGTAGTCCTGAAACGTGGTGTCCGCCGGCCGCACGGTGGGGGCGGGAGCGGGCGCTTCGGCCGCGGGCGCCACCGTTGCAGCCGGAGTGGCCGCCTCCATCATCGCGGCCACGGTGACCACTCTCTCTACTGCGACTTCCTTGACCACTTCCTGGGTCACAACCTTCTCGACGGTGTTGTACGCGGGCTGGACCTCCTTGATGACCTCGACCTCCTTGACAACCTCCTTGATGACCTCCTTCTCGACCACGACGGCCTCTACCGGCACCTCCTTGATGACTTCCACGACCACTTGCTTGGTGACCACGGCCTCGACCGGCACCTCCTTGATGATTTCCCTGGTCACGATCGTCTCGACTGGGACCTCTTTGATTACCACCCTCGTGATCACGGTCTCGACCGGAACTTCCTTGATCACCTCTCTGACTTCGGTGACCACCACCGTCTTTTCGACGACGGACGTCTCCTGCCCAAGATTTCCGGCCACCAAGACCGCCGAGGCGGCAACGGCAACGGCACCGCCGGTGACCATGACCGGCAGCCAGTTCTGCTTGGCGGCAGCCAGGATCTTGCGTCGAATCCGCGTGACGGGATTCGGCGGGGGGTGAGGCTCGAGACGTTGTTCCAGCGAATCCCAGAGGTTTGTGGGGGCTCGAAGATCGTCGGCTTCTTCCGAAAAATGCTGGCGCAGCGTGTGCTCCATGTCTTGCTCGGACGAATAGTTACTGGCCATGGCCGTACGCCTCTCTGGCATCTCCCGTTGCTAGCTGATCTCTGAGGTTGCCAAGCGCCCGGTGCAGCCTCGACTTGACCGTGCCCTCGCGCACGCCAATGGCTTCGGCCAGTTGCGGAACCGTGAGATCGGCGAAAAAGCGCAAGACCACAACTTGCCGCTGATCCGGATTCAGGCCGGCCAGGGCTTGCCGGATCTCTTCGCGATTGAGCTGAGCCTCCGCAGCGTCGGCCGGCTGGGGGAAGTCATCTGGTTGGCTGTGGTCTTCGAGTGGAACCGTGGCAACCACTGGCCTTCTGCGCTGGGACACGACGGTGTTCACCAGGATTCGCACGAGCCAGGGCTTGACGGGATGTCCGATGCGGAAGCCGTGGATGCCGCGCCAGGCGGCGAGAAAGGCTTCCTGGACCTGCTCCTCGGCCAGCGTCCGATCCCCGGTCATCAGGACCGCCGTGCCGTAGAGAACATCTTGGTAGCGCTCCACTAGATGGCGGAAGGCTTCACGCTCGCCGTCCTGGCAACGCAGGACCGCTTGTTCATCGGTCATATGCCGCCCTCATTGCCCGTTCTCCCCAGGTATTCCATTAGACACTACGCGCGTTTCGACGGAATCGTTCCATGTCAGCGACCTATTTCCGGGACTTTTTTGCCGCGGAGGCGTGGGACCCGCCAACGCGCGTGGTCAGCTCGTCTGGTCGCGCCCGCGGCGGTGGCTTCAAATCGAGGTGTCGGATCAAGCATCGTTTGATACATAATATGGTGCACACAGCCATGACCACAGGGGTTGCGGTGAGAACGACATTGAATCTCGATGAACGATTGTTGAATGAAGCCCAGCGACTCACCGGCATCGACGGCAGAACCGCGCTGGTGAAAGAAAGCCTGCGCGCGCTCATCGAACGGGAAAGCGCCCGCCGACTGGCGAGACTGGGCGGAAGCGAGCCGCAGCTGAAGCCAATCCCACGCCGGCGACCTGCGTCTGGATGATCCTGGTCGATACGGCGGTCTGGATCGATCACCTGCGCGGCGCCGAGCCGCGCCTGGCGGCCCTCCTGGACGACAACCAAGTTCTAATTCACCCCATGGTTGCCGGTGAACTGGCGTGCGGAAACTTGCGCGATCGGCATGACGTGCTCCGTCTGCTTGGCGGTTTGCCGCAAGCGCCCGTGGCAGCCGATGACGAAGTGCTCAGGTTTATCGAACGGCACCATATGATGGGATGCGGGATCGGCTACATCGACGCCCATCTACTGGCAGCTACGGCGCTTGCCACACCGTCGCCCCTGTGGACGAGCGACGAGCGACTGAGGGGTATGGCCGCACGTGTGGGTCTTGCCTACGACCTGCCGCGCTAGCGCGGAACTATGGCCGCCAACGTGTGCGGCGTCAGCTTCACCCACACCGGCTCATGGTCGGACGCGGCAGTGACGGGCCTGCGGACTTCAACCGTCGCAAGGTCCGGCGTATGCAGCACGTAGTCGATTCGTCGGCCACTTTCCGGAAACGTTGGCGGCCCGCCGGCGTCCGCGTCGATGAATCCAACCCGGAACAACGACTGCATCGACGGTTCGTCCGCCTCCGCATTCATATCGCCCACCACCAGCGTGTGGGCCCGGCCGCCCCAAATGTCGAGCAGCGTCCGCGCCTGATCCTCGCGCGTCGGGCCGCCGTCGGTCGCATGGTCAAGGTGGGCGTTGATAACGGTGTACGTCAGCCCGGGCGCCTCGACCTCGACCTCGACGGCGCCCCGAGGTATCCGACCCGGATTGTCGAAGTGATGGACGGCGCTCCGCATGGGCAATCGAGTGAGAACGGCGTTGCCCCACAGATCGGCCGCCGCCGGCCCGTAGGCATAGGGCATATCGAGCCGCTGCGAAAGCCAGGTGAGCGTATCCACCGCGCCTGAGATCACCCAGCCTCGACCAACCTCTTGGAGCGCGATCACATCTGCGGGGTTGTCCTCGAGCGTCCGCGCAACAGCCTCGAGATCGAAGCGGCCTTCCACGCCGAATCCCTGCCGGATGTTATAGGCGACGACGCGGAGACCGTCGGAGTTCATGGACCCACTGCCGGGCGGCGCGGCGGTGCCGGCGACCGCTGCCGCGGGAAGGAGAATCACGGCGGCAACGGCTACTGGCGCCAGCCAGCCGCGCATGGCCATCGGCCGCGCTGGAGCCACTGCCCGAGCCCTTCTCGCATAGCCGCCGATTCCAATGACGACGGTCGCGATGACCGCGGCCCACAGCACCCAATCAGGACCGTAGAACGAATAGAACACAAACAACAGCACCACAAGCAGCAGCAGACCGATCGTCATCGCCACAACGCTGGGAGCGACGCGGGGCGATCCATTCAGTCGCGGCACCATCGGCGCAAGCAACGCCGGCAACGCGGCTGCCAGCAGGCCGGCCCCGACGCCGGCCGCCGGCGTTCGGGCGTCAATGAGCATGAAGCCCACGATGAAAACAACGGCAGCCACGCTGAGCAAGGCCCAGCCGACAGCCACGCCGGACCGAATCAGCGCCCAGGTCCACACCACGCCAACCGCGGCGCCTACGGCCAGCGCAAGCGCCGCAGCTCGGAAATCAAGACCCGCTCCAACGATGACCTGCCCGAGGTTGCCGCTCAGCAACATGAACACCACGAGGCCCGGACCAAGCCCAATGAGGGGCCAAGCGTTGCGCCACCCGGGGAGACCGGCTGACGTCCGGGCAACGCCCGGCGCGCCAAGGGCGACGATGGCCACGGCAACCGCAACGACCGCCGCGGCCGCCGGATGGTGGGCGAATGCGGCGTCAACCGTGATGAAGCTCACGCGGACCGTGAGATCGAGCGCCAGCGCCAGACTGAGACCGAGGCGCACCGACGATCCGAGCGATGGCAGCAACGCCAGAAACCATCCCAGGGCAACCGTGCCAGCCAGGCCGGCTCCGAAATCGATCCAAGGCACGGCGGAAATCTGTCCAATAGCCGCCCCGGCCGCCAGCAGGCGCAGCGACCACAGCCGTGCCGCTTTCACGCCAACGGCACGGGCAATCGGCCAGGCCAGAATGGCAGCCGCGAATCCGCCAAGCACCACGATCGCAAGCACCTCACGGCTGGACGTTTCCCCAATCAGCCAAACCGTGTGCGTGGTGAAGACGCGGATTGCCTGGAACCCGAGCAGGAGGGCAGCCGTCACGACCAGCACGTCAGTTCCCATTGCTCGTCGCACCGCGTCTCCTACCGAGCGGGCCTGCGTTACCGCCATAGTTGTTCTCGAGCGATGGTGAGGTTGCACGAGTGCGTCGCGCTGGCCTGCCTACACCGAATCGATGTGGCCACGAGTGCTCAGGGCGCGCGCGCTGACGCCCAGCACGCCAAGGAATCCTTCCGAATCGCGGTGATCAAAGTCCCCGACGCCCTCCATGCTGGAGGCGTCGCTGTACAGCGAGTGTGGGACATCGCGCGCGCTGGCATAGGCAATGGTGCCTTTGTACACGTCCACGACGATCGTGCCGGTCGTCAGCGACGTGAACGCGCCAATGGCTCGCCGCATCGCGCTGCTGGCCAGGTCGAACCAATAGCCCTCGTAGACCTGCCGCGCAAGCTGTGCCGATAGCTGGTCGAAGACGGCACGCGCGCGTCGATCCAGGATGAGTTGCTGAAGATAGGCATAGCACGTACCGAGCAGTTCCATGCCCGGTGCCTCATAGACGCCGCGTGACTTGATGCCGACGAAGCGATTCTCCACCACGTGCAACCCGATGCCCACGCCGTGATGTCCGCCGATGGCATTGGCCTGCTCAATGGCCTCGCGCGGGGTGACCGGGCGGCCGTCAACAGCCGTGGGAACGCCTTGCTCAAAACGGACCTCAAACCGCTGCCTTTCGTCGGGCGCCTCGTGCGGATACACGCCCATTTGCGGTCGGACGAAGTGCGCCGGAGTTTCGAGATCCTCGAGTTGCCCGGCCTCGTGGGTCAGCCCCAAAAGATTGGCGTCGGTGGAATACGGCTTGTCGAGCGTCGCGCGAATGGGAACCTCTTCCCGCTCGCAGTAGACGATCATCTCCCGCCGACCCGGAAACAGCTCCAGGAACTCGCTGTCGCGCCACGGGGCGTATACCTCCACCTCGGGCGCGAGCATGTTGGTCACCAGTTGGAAGCGCACCTGATCGTTGCCACGGCCCGTGGCGCCGTGCCCGAGCACGGTTATGCCCCGCCGCTGCACCTCCGGCAGCAAGGCCTGAACGGTGACGTGCCGTGCAATGCCGGTGGTATTCCAGTACCCACCCTCGTAGCACGCCTGGCCCTGCAAGATCTCGAGTCCGGCGCGGGCCAACTCGTCGCGCGCGTCCACGAGAACGGCGTCCTCGGCGCCCGCGGCCCGCATGCGCTCGGGAATGTCGGCGATGTTCGCCTCGTCGGGCTGACCCAGGTCGGCCGTGAGCGCGACGACCCCTACCCCCTCTTCGACCAGCCAGCGGGTGATGGTGCAGCTATCCAGGCCGCCGGAGGCCGCCAGCGCCACGCGCTTGCCAACAAGGTCCCCGACAACCACCGCTCACCCCATGAAGACGCGCCACCAGCCTGTAGAGTACCGTTCGCAGGCCGACACGGGGCCGTTAGCACAATTGCGGTGCGTTAGAGGAGCGGCCTGCTTTCTGGGAGTCCGCGCATGCCATTCATCGATATCCACGATCACCCCGAAGTCGAGCTCGCCCCGGGAGCCCGCGCCCGCACGCCCTTCGGCGAGCGGGTGATGCTGTCGCGCCTGGAGCTCGACGCGGACAGCGTGGTTCCGACACACCACCATCCCCACGAGCAGGCCGGCATGCTGCTCGAAGGAGAGATGGAGCTCACCATCGGCGAAGAAACCCGGCTATGCCGCCCAGGGGACATGTTCATCATTCCAGGCGGCGTGCCCCACCGGGCGCGTCCGCTGAATGGTCCGGCGGTCGTCTTGGACGTATTCAGCCCACCGCGTGAAGATTATGTTGAGCTAGCCAATCGCTACATTCCGCGCAGCGACTAGCGGGACGGGATCAGCACCGCCCGAATCTGACGCGAGCCAGCGGCCCGGTCTGCCGGCCTCGAAGCACATGTTTGCGCCGCACCCCGTCACCGTCGATTCGGAGTGGGTTTTCGCCCAGGCCGCGCAGACCCCGGTGAGGTGCGAGGGAAGAGGACGGACGCTGCGGTCGGCCGGGCGCACCAACCTTTGGGGGAGTATCATTTTGTGCGTGGCTTCATAGAGCCTGGCTGCGGAGCGTCTACCCGCCAGCAGGACAACAGCCAGGCGTCGGCGTTTGATTGGAGCATCAGCATGGCCGTCAAGATAGTGACCGACAGCACGGCATATTTGCCTCGGCAGCTTATCGACGAGCACGGGATCGAAGTGGTGCCGCTGCACGTGCACTTCGGCACCGATGACTACGCCGATGGGGTCGACATCACGCCGACCGATTTCTTCACCATGCTGGAGAGTCGACCCGAGCACCCGACCACGTCGCAGCCGGCTCCGGCCGCGTTCATGGACGCGTACAGCCGCGTGGCAGCGGACGGCAGCGCCATCGTGTCCATCCACTTGTCGGCAAAGCTAAGCGGAACGCTCGAGTCGGCACGGCTGGCGTCCGACCAGCTACCGGACGTGGAAGTCCACCTCGCCACGAACAATCTGCCGCCGATCGGGGTTGGCCTCCTGGCGCTGGAGGGAGCACAGGCCGCCAGCAGCGGGGCAAGTGCCGAGGAGGTGGTGCAGCACGTCAACGACCAAGGCGCGCGGACGTTTGTTGTATTTGTCGTGCCAACGCTGGAGTACCTGCGTCGGGGCGGCCGAATCGGCGGAGCCCAGGCGTTCGTGGGATCCATCCTGAGCTTGAAACCGGTGCTGCACGTGCAAGACGGACAGGTTGAACCGGTTGTCCGCGTGCGCTCGTTCACCAAGGCTCGCCGCGCGCTGGTGGACTACGTGCGCGAGCATGCCCCGAACGGTCTGCGGGCCATATCGGTAATCCATGTGGGCGCGGATGAGATGTACGCCGCGCTCGAAGCCGACATCCAGCGCGAGTTCGGGGTCACGGGAGAGCTGGTGCCGGGCATCCAGATGGGGCCAGTGGTCGCCACCCACACCGGTCGCGGCGCGTTCGGCCTGACGTTCATCGCCAACCCGTAAACGGCCGACCGCGGCTGCTGTTCAGACATCCGGCTCAGTGCGATCAGATAGGCACGAGCCCGGCACGTCGGCGATGCGTGACGCGAGAGTATTGAGCTTGCCGGAGCACCCAGGCCAATAGGTTGGAGTTCAGTTGGTCCAGGCGCTGGCCTGCGGGTCAAGCGCCTCACGGAGCCCGTCGCCCAGAAGATTCATCGACATGACCGTGACGAAGATCGCGACGCCGTGTGGGATGGATACCCACGGCGCCGTGCGGAGGTAACGTCGGCCCTCGGAGAGCTCCAGCCCCCATTCGGGGGTCGGAGGCTCGGCGCCCAACCCGAGGAAGCCTAGTCCGGCGGCCGCGATGATCGACGACGCGAGTCCAAGGGTGGCCATGATGATGATGGGGCTCATGAGGTTGGGCAGCACGTGGCGCAGCATGATGCGGGTCTCGCGCATGCCCACGGCTCGCGCCGCACGCACATACACCAGTTCACGCGCCGACAGGGTGGCACCCCGCACGACGCGCGCGTAGTAGGGAATGGCCGAGATTCCGAGCGCGACCAGCGCGTTGTTGATGCCAGGTCCCAGCGTCGAGACAATGACGATGGCGAGCAGGATGCCGGGAAAGGCCAGCATCACATCCAGCACACGACTGATCAGCCAGTCGGTCTTGCCGCCCAAGAACCCCGCGATCAAGCCGACCAGCGTGCCCCCAATGGCGGCTATGGCGACCGCAAGAAAGCCAATGCGCAGCGAGATACGTGCCGCATGAACGACGCGGGTGAAGACATCTCGCCCCACACGATCCGTACCCAGGAGATGCCCTCCCTCGCCAGGCGGCGAATTGAACAAGTCTGGGTTGTAGTAGTTGAGGGAAAAGGGGGCGATGACATCGGCCAGAATCGCGACGATAGCGATAGCGATCAGCACAACTCCGCCGACGATGGCTGCCTTGTTGCGACGGAACCGCCGCCAAGCGAGTCCCCACTCGCTACGCGCGGCCGCCGCGTCGCCGCTTGCGAGCGCCTGCTCGACCATCAGGTCGTCAGTCGACGCCACGGCTGCCTGCTCGGAGGGAAGTTGTGGTCGCCATCGAGACGGCGGCGACCAGGGAGACCAGCCGATCGATACCCCGCCGCACGGCGCCCCGAAGATGCCTCACGTTATGTCTGTAGCCGCACGCGCGGATCCACGTAGGTATAGAGCACGTCCACGACGATATTGACCGCGACATAGACGAGTGATGCGAACATGACAAGGGCTTGCACAACCGGATAGTTCCGGCGCTGCACGGCCTCCACGAGTTCAAAGCCGAGGCCCTGCCGCGTGAACACCACCTCAACCACGATGGCGCCGGCAAGCAGGCTGCCGAACTGCAAGCCAACGATGGTGATGACCGGAATCAAGCTGTTTTTAAGCGCATGGCGAATCACCACAGCCGACTCCCGGAGGCCCTTGGCGCGAGCCGTCCTTATGAAATCGCGACTCATGACGTCGAGCATGGATGAGCGAGTCATCCGAGCAATGATCGCGGCTGCGCTCACGCCAAGCGTGACGGCGGGCATGATGATCCCTTCGGGCTTATCCTGCCCTAGAGCGGGCAGCCAGCCAAGGTTGACGCTGAACACGTAGATGAGCACGATCCCAAAGAAGAAGTCGGGCACCGACACGCCGAACACAGCCACGACCTGTCCCGTGTAGTCAATCCAGGAATGGTGCCTGATGGCCGAGACCATGCCCGAGGCAAGCCCCACCAACAACGCGACACCCATTCCAGCCAACGTGATCTTCAAAGTCTCGGGGAACAGCTCCTTGACGAGTTCGCCGATCTGCTGATTCGTCTGAAATGACCGGCCGAAATCACCGGTCACCACATCCCTCGCGTACAGCGCGAACTGCACGGGGATGGAGTCGTTGAGGTGATAGGACTCGCGGAGCCGCTCGACCGCTTCCAATGGAATGCGGCTCGTAAAAATCGACGATTCGCCGCGTGACTCGAGGAGAATCGAGACGGGATCGCCGGGGATCAGGCGCAGGAGGACAAATACGAGGAGCAAGACTCCAATGAGTACCGGCACTGCGGCCAGCACTCGGATGATGATGTATTTGCCCATTCCTGCGCCAGATCACCGTCCGGCGATTTCAATCCCTCCTTGTGGGACCTAGTCCTAGCCCTCCGTCGAGTAGATGTCGAAGGGGTAGGGCGCCGTCAGAATCGTGTGGAAGATGCGTCCGCCGACCTTGTTCGTATTGGCCGGGAAGAGCGATCCCCACTCGACCAACGGAATACCCAGGGCCTGCTCCATGAGGATCGTGTGCACACGATTCGTCATCTGCGCGCGCTGCGCCTGGTCGGGCTCACTGCGCACGGCATCGAGCAAGCTGTCGATCTCCTCGTTGACGAACCAGGTGTAGGCACGGTTGCCCGGCACGCCGAAGTTGCGGGAGTGATAGACGGTATCGAGCACCAAGCCGCCTTCCAGGCCCACGCCGCCCTGCCACTTGTGCGTGTGCAAGCCTTGCAGGTATTGCTCGACAGCGGTGCCCCACTCCATGTTGGGCGTGGCCACCGAAATGCCGATCGCGTTCTCGATGTTGAGCTTGTACGGCTGTGAGAACGGATTCGGCGTGTCGGGGAATGAGATTTCCAGCAGCTGTCCGCCTGAGTCGTAGCGAAAACCATCGCTGCCGCGCGCGTAGCCAGCCTCATCGAGGATCTGGTTGGCCTTTTCGATGTTGAAGTCGTAGAAGCCGTCCAGGTCCGGGTTGTAGCCGACGGTTCCCGGCGTGAGCAGGCTGCCCGCGATCGCGCCAAAGCCCAGGGTGACGCTTCGCGTGACCGTGCCACGGTCGGTGGCGTGGATCAGGGCCTTGCGCACCGCCAAGTCTTCCGTGGGGAAATTGGAGGTGTTGGTCTGCAAGTACCACGGCTGCCCGGGGCCAAGCCCGATAAAGACCTGATGCGCCGGGTCCTGGAAGAACGGCTGCAGCTCGGTGAGGCTGTAGTGGTGCATCCAGCTCAGCTCGTTGGCCTCGTAGGCCGCAACCTTGGCTGACACGTCGGTAAGCTCGAACGATGTCCACTCGTCCGCGAACGCCGGCCCCTGGTTGTTCGCCCAGGGCGGACCCCAGTTGTAGTCATCGTTACGGACCATCGTGAGTGAAATATTCTCTTTCCACTCCTTGAACTTGTACGGTCCGGTGCTCACGGGATTTCGCGTGAGATCCTCACCGTATTCCGCCACGGCCTTGGGCGATGCAAACACGGCGGAGCCACCGGCAAGGAGGTCAAGGAAAAATACGTTGACCTCGGTCAGCACGAGCACCAGCGTGAACTCACCGGGCGCCGACGTGCTGGCCAGCTGGCTCCCAATGTTCGCGTTCCAGCCGGGATTCATGCTGGGGTCCATCCACAAGTCGAAATTGAACTTGGCCGCCTCGGCGTTGAACGGCGTGCCGTCGTGGAACTGCACGTCGTTTCGGAGCTGGAACGTGTAGGTCAGCAGATCGTCGGAAACCGTCCAGTCCGCCGCGAGCCAAGGGGCCAACTGCCCACCCGGCCCGTGTGCAATCAGCGCGTCGAAGAGGGGCTGGCCTCCACCCATCAGCGACCAGCCGTCCGGGAAATGCAGCGGGTCGAGGTTGTTGATGGCGCCGGGCGCCGCGTGCGTGATCTTGCCGCCGTATTGCGGGTTGTAGGGCGTGAGGTCACGGTAGTTGCCGAAGCGCACGGCCTTGACGGGGCCGATTTCGAAGACGCCCTCAGCCTGCGTCTCCTGGGGGACCTCAACAATCCTCTCGACGATCTTCTCGACTTGTTGGGTCACGACCCTTTCGACCTGGACTTCCTTGATGACCTCTTTCTCCACCACCGTCTCGACCTGGACTTCTTTGATCTCGGTGACGGTGACGATCTTCTCGACCTGAACTTCGACCGGAACTTCGATGGTGCGGACCTCGGTCTCGCCGCACGCAGCCAGCGCCGCCGCACCGACACCGCCTGCGAGGCCAAGTGCTCCGAGGCGCACAACCTGCCGCCTGTTCATGGATTTCGACATTTGTCTCTTTCCCTCCCGCGACAGTCGTCGCAGCCGAACTCGACGCTCCTGACAATCGCCCGCATGAGGCCGAGTTCGCCAGTCCGTCCCAGCGCGGACTTTACCACTCAGAGAGTCTTGGCACTGAGCATCGCCAGGGGTGAGGCAATTCACCACTAAAGTGCGGATGGGCAGCCCGCCGCCCGCGGGCGGCGCCGCGGGCTCGTGTGGATTCATCCGCGGCCGAGTCGCACTTGGCCTCCCGCTTTCGCCGGCACGAGCGGACGCAATCGGCCAACAATCAGATTTCGAGAGGCCGAAACGCTACTCCGAGGGCGTTAGTCGGGCGATGGCTTGGCCGTATTCGACGGGCTGTCCGTCGGGCACCAGAAAAGCCTCGATCGTGCCATCGAACGGCGCCGGCACGTCATGAAACACACCCAGCACGTCCACGAAGCCAACCGGGGCCCCTTCATCCAATGCGTCGCCAGGCTCCGCGATCGGATCGGCAGCGTCCTCGGGCCGCCGATGAAAGATCCCGACATGCCCGGTTCGGGCCACCGGTGCATCGGCAGCCTCGGATTCCTCCGGCTCCGGCGCGCTGGCGGATGTCGGGGTCGGGTCCGCGAGCCTTAGACGAATCGTGTGACGCTCGTCGGCAATCTCAAGCTCCTCGAGCCGCGCGCTGCGAGCCGTCTCGACAAGGCCGGGAAGCACGTCGCGAAGCGCGCGTTCCCACTCGTCAGTCAACGAGCACACCCCAAGCGCGCCTTGTCATGCTTGGCCGACGCGCGTCATGTACTGGCCCGTGCGCGTATCGACGCGGATGACGTCGCCGGTGTTAATGAAAAGCGGCACGTCGATCTGAAGGCCCGTCGTCAACGTCGCGGGCTTGGCCGCGGCCGTCGCCGTATCGCCGCGGAGGCCTGGCTCCGTGTGAGCAACGCCAATGTCGACGGCGACGGGAAGCGTAAGACCAATCGTGCGCCCCTCAAACGTTGTCAGCTCAAGCTCAAGACCGTCAACCAAATATTGGGCGGCTGCGCCGACCTCAGCCGCGGCAAGCGCGACCTCCTCGAAGGTCTGCATATTCATAAAGTGATAGGTGTCGGAACTCCGGTAGAGGAATTGCGCCGGGTCAACATCCAACCGCACCCGCTCGAAGCGCTGGCTCGCTTGGAACACGCGGTCGGTGGTTGTTTGGTTGACAATGTCGCGCAGCCTGAGCTTGGTCTGAGCACTGCCGCGGCCAACCTTCTGATGCTGGTGCTCGACAATCGAATAGAGCGTGCCGTCGATCCGCACGACATTTCCGCGCCGCAGCTCGCCAGGGTCAACCACGAGATGGTCTCAGGCGACTCGGTGCGGCAATCATTTGGGCGCCTGCGTCAGGATATCGACGCCGCCGTCCTGCACCAGCACCAGATCTTCAATGCGTACGCCGCCCCATCCGGGGAGATACACACCCGGCTCCACCGACGTGATCATGCCTGACGCGAGCGTGTCGTCGGAGCGCACCGAGAGTCGCGGGGCCTCGTGAATCTCGAGCCCCACGCCGTGCCCCGTGCCATGGCCGAAATCTTTGCCGTGCCCCGCCGCTGCAATCGGATCGCGCGCCAGCGCGTCGGCGTCCCGCCCCGAGATACCGGCGCGCAAGCCGGCTTCAGCGGCGCGCTGCGCTTCGAGCACGAGGCCGTATATCCGCTGAAAGGTCGCATCCGCTTCACCGGCGACAAACGTCCGCGTGATGTCGGAACAATAGCCCTTGAGCCTGGCGCCCAGGTCAACGATCACCGGCTCCCCTTCAGCGATGGCGTGGTCGCCCGGCTGGTGGTGGGCCATTGCCGCGTTCGGCCCGGCGGCGACGATGGTGTCAAACGCCGGCCCTTCCGCGCCAAGGTCGCGCATGGCCGTCTCGAGCCGATTGGCCAGCTCGCGCTCCCTGACGCCTGGTTGGATCCACGCCGCTGCTCGTGCCATCACCTGGTCGGCGATCTCGACAGCCTCGCGCATCACAGCGGTCTCGGCTGGGTCCTTGATCACTCGGAGTCGCTCGACGACGTCCGCGCATGGCACCAGGCGCGCCGGCGTCGTCAGCTCGGCAAGCCGCGCTTCAAGCTTCTGGAACCCGGCATAGGTCAGATGCTCGGGCTCAAACCCGACGCGGGTCGCGCCCGCCGCCGCCACCGCATCCGCCAGCCCTTCAAGCGGGTCCGACGCCTCCACCACGGTGAATGCCGGCGCTTGCTCGCCCGCCTGCACGGTGTAGCGAAAGTCCGTGACAAGCACCTGCTGCTCGACGCCAATCACTAGCACGCCGGCGCTTCCCGCAAATCCACTTAGGTAGCGGCGATTGGCGGCGCCGTGGATCAGCAGAACGTCCACGCCGAGCTCAGCAAGCTGCGACGAGACCCGCCCCGGACGAGCTCCGCTCGTCAGATCGCTATTACTCACGGCAGGGCTCGATACTGCGCAATGTTGCGCTCATGCTCCTCGAGCGTCACCGAAAACGCATGGGATCCGTCGCCCTTGGCGACGAAGAAGATAAATGGCGTGTCGGTCGGACTGGCTGCTGCCTCGATCGATTTGAGGCCGGGGTTCGCTATCGGTCCCGGCATGAGGCCGGCGTGGAGATACGTGTTGTAGAGCGAGTCCACGCGAAAGTCCGCGCTGGTGAGGTCCGGCTTCCACCACCCCCGCCCACCATCGGCGCGACCCAGGGCGTATTGCACGGTTGGGTCTGCCTGCAGGGGGATGCCGAGCGTGAGGCGATTGGCGAAGACACCGGCAACCAATGCGTACTCCTCGTCGATTCGCGCCTCGCGCTCGACAACCGACGCGACGGTTATGAGGGCGTGCAAGTTCCAGCCGCGCGCCGCCGCCGAAGCACGCATGTCGACCGTCACAATATCATCGAAGCGTCGCAGCATGGCCCGGATCAGGTCTCCCGCGACCGTTCCAGCGTTGATCTGATAAGTGTCGGGAAATAGGTAGCCCTCGAGCGACACGCCGGGCGGGATGCTGCGCAGGAAGGGAAACTCGTTGGCAAGCTCGGCGACCTCGTTCCGTGCTATCGCCAGGAATTCGTCTCCGGAGATTTGGGATTGCTCGTCAAGCCGCTCGGCCATCTCCTCGATGCGGAATCCTTCCGGAAACGTCACGGTCTGTTCCACGGCCTGCCCGGCCTCCAGCGTGGAAAGGATTTCGTCCAGCGACATGTCTTGCCGCAGGAGATAGGCGCCCTGCCGCAGCCGCCCGTCGAGCCCGCGCCGATCGACGAGGAGGCGAAACAACAGATCGCTGCGAATCAGGCCATCGCGCTGCAGGGCGCGCCCAATGTCGCTCGTTGTCGCGCCCGGTGGAATGGTGAAAAACACGGTTTGCGCGGCCACCGGGGCCGGTGAGTCAGCAAACCGGCTCACCACGTTGAAACCGAGGAACGCAATCGCGCCAACCGACAGCAGCACGATCACAAACGCTTGGATAAGAAGCGCAACGGCCCTCACCAGGCGCTCCGATCGTTCAGATAGTCGGACACCAGCACTTCGGCAGCGATCGCATCAACCGGACGCGGCGCCATCCGCGCCTGCGCGGCGGCAGTCGTGAGCCGCTCGTCGCGGAACACTACCGCGTCCATCGATCCCTCCAGCAGGTCACGGGCCCACTGGCGAGTACGCGCTGCCTGGGGGCCCTCGGTTCCATCCATCGACAACGGCAGCCCGACCAGGATAGTTGCGTCGGGATAGTTCGCCACGATCGCCGCGAGGGCTGCCCGATCACGCATGAGGTCCCTCCGCTGGATGACCCGGTGATGGGCGACGAATCCACCCGCGCCGTCCGAGATTGCCACGCCAATGCGGCGTGATCCCATGTCAAGCCCAATGATGCGCCGGCGGCGCGGTGGCGGCGGCTCGGCGGGCTCAACCCGCCGGGATGGCCGTCGGCTCCGTGACCTGGACATCAATGCGCCATCCCCAGCGTGGAAAGTTCTCCGTGTCGGGTGGATCATGCGTCACCCGCCACGAGGCAACCTGTGACAGTCCGTTCAGGGTCGCCGCTCCGTCTTCCAGGCCGGCGCCGGCCAGCATGGCGCGAATCGCATCAGTGTCAACCGTCGTGACGGACTCGCCAACCGCCTCAATACGCATGTCCAGCCGGCCAAACGACTCGTCGAGGACCTCGGTCCGCAAGACGTGAATCTCGTCAAACTCGACATCGGCACCCCCGGTCGCCAGCCCGCTGACGATGATTTGCTCCAAATCGTCGTTCGCGAAGATCGTCCCACGGGCACGGACTTCCAGTTCCAGCTGCAAGACCGCCGCGAGCTGATCAACATCGGCGCTGAACTCCCTCTGCATCACCTCCGGGTTGCCGGCCGCTGGCGACCACACGACCAACGTCTGCTGCTCGGGGCGTTCGCGCCGAAGTTGTTCCACCGCCGCGCTTTGCAGCCGCTCGAGCAAGACTCGTTCCAGCTCCTCAACATCGCGTTCAGACACCAGCGCGATTTCCCGCTCCGCCGCCCCCGTGATGGGTTGTGAATTGAAGACGTCAAGGATGTCCGCCGCCGGGCCATCGACCGCCACGATGGCCAGCGCTCGCACGTTCCCGGTGGTGCCGGGGTGCTCTGCCGTCACGCTAACGGTCGCCTCACCCGGGACCGTCTGCCCAATGATCTCAACTGTCGGCGGCACCAGGACTTCGGCATCGGTCAGAAAAACCGTGCCCTGTTGGGTGCGAACCTGCGTATTGCGGGGCGCCACGACGGCCGCGCGGGTGCGATTCCGCAATGTAATGCGCCCTTGGGCGAACGCCACAGGCTCGCGCCGCCTCCCCGTAGTTGGCATGGACATCTCACCGTCGCTCACCGCGGCCACCACCGTTCCGGGAATGGCGCGCACTTCGGTATCGACCTCCGACAGCTCAGGATCGACGCGCACGTCAACCGTGATCGGTACGTGCGTGGCCAGCGGTGACACCTGCACGCTTGACGACGGCCAGACCCAAAAAGCAACGACGATCCACACCGCCGTCACGCATAGGATCGTGGCCGCCACGGGCGCCAACAGGCGCACTGGGTGGTGGTCCCGGTCCCACTGCCGGTACGTGCGGACCGTGCGCGGCCCATCAGCTTCATCAAGGCGCTCAAACAATGGCTCGCGCATTGTGGGAACGCGGCGGTGGCGCGGGCGAACGGATCGGCGCGCGTGACGCCCGGAACGCGTCGGCAGCCGTTCGAGCGTCGGTTCGCCTCGCGTACTCATGAAGCCGTCCGAATGGCGGCGACGTAACGCCGTCCAGCGTCAAGCGCCTCGGCAATCTTCGCGGCGTCGGTGCCGCCGGACATCGCGAGCTCCGGTCGACCACCGCCACCGCCACCGGTGACCTTGGCGACCGTGCGGGCCAAGTCGCCGGCGTGCACGCCGGCATTAACCGCCTGCGTGGAAGCCGCCGCCACAAAGGCGGGCTTCGCCGCGACGCTGGTGGCCAGGAGAATCACCCATGGCTCATCGAGCGCGCCGCGCAGCGATTCCGTGAGCTGCCGGAGAGCGTCGCGATTGGCCACGCTCACCTGCCCGGCGATCAGCGTGAGGCCATCCACACGCTCACGTCCCTCCAACAGGACTGCCGCGGCGCGCCGGGCCTCAGCCCGCTCCGCCGCGGCGACATGACGGCGCGCCTCCGCGAGCTGGGACTTGAGTCGCCGGATGCGATCCACGGACTCGGCCGGCGATGCCCCAACTTCATCCGCCACCTCGTTGAGGATGGCCTGCTGCCGCTGCAGATAGTCGGCCGCCCCGTGCCCCGTGAGCGCCTCGATGCGTCGCACGCCGGCCGCGACGCCGCCTTCGCTCGCGATGGTGAACGCGCCGATCTGGCTCGTGGCGGCACAGTGCGTGCCCCCACAGAGTTCCAGCGACTGTTCGCCCATGGCGACCACGCGCACCACCTCACCGTATTTTTCGCCAAAGAGCGCCATGGCGCCGCGTTCCACAGCCTCGCGAACCTCCGCCGTTTCAGTGTCGACGGGTAGGTCGTCGAGGACGCGGTTGTTGACCCATTGCTGGATGGCCCGAAGCTGCGCCCGGTCCACCGGGTTCGGATGGGTAAAGTCGAAGCGGAGACGATCGGGCGCTACCAGCGAACCCGCCTGCTGCACGTGCGTGCCTAGCGTCGTGCGGAGCGCCGCATGCAGCAGGTGCGTCGCCGAGTGATTGCGCATGATGTCCACCCGGCGCGAGCCCTCGACCTCCGCCTGAACGACATCCCCGACACTCAGAGCCCCTTCACTTATGTCAACAAGATGGACATGCGTGCCCTCTGGAGCCCCCTGCGTATCGCGCACCCGCGCCACGCCACCGTCGCCGCGCAGGACACCGGTGTCGCCCACCTGGCCGCCGGCCTCGGCATAGAAGGGCGTCTGGTCGAGCACAATCATGGCGCGGCTGGGCGCGCTCGCTGACTCCTGAAGGCTGCCGTCGACGTCGATCGCAACGACCGTCCCATCACCCGACACCCGCCCGCCATACCCCAGAAAGACAGTCTCACCGAAGCCGGCCGGGAGCCGCACCCCGCGATCGCCCCGTTGCGCCGCGCGACTTCGCGCGCGCTGCTCGGTAAGCGCTTGCTCAAATCCTTCACCGTCAAGCGCCACGCCCCGGGCTTCGACTACCTCCTGTGTTACGTCACGCGGGAAGCCATAGGTGTCGTACAGGAGAAAGGCACTCGCGCCAGGCAGCGTGCCGCCGCGGGGCAATTCGGCCAACATTTCGTCGAGCAGCGTCATGCCGGTCTCAAGCGTGCGGCGGAACCGAGCCTCTTCATCAGCCACCGCATCGCAGATGAATGTTCGCCGCCGTTCCAACTCGGGATACGCGGAGGCAAACGCATCCACGGTTGCCGAAGCGATCGGCGCGAGCGCGTCATCGCCCATGCGCAGCGTGTCGGCGTGGCGCACGGCATGCCGCAGACTGCGCCGCAACACGTAGCCCCGGCCTTCGTTGCCGGGCATCACGCCGTCGGCTATCAGAAACGCCGCAGCACGCGCGTGCTGCGCCACGATGCGCATCGAGCGTCCAGCCGGATCATTCGCAGCGTAGGCACGCCCGGCACGCGAGCTGACTAGCGTCAGTAGCGGCGTCCACACGTCCGTGTCATAGACGGAATCGACGCCCTGAAGCACCCAGGCCCACCGTTCCAGCCCGGCACCCGTGTCGACTCCCGGCATCAGTGAACGGAGCTCACCCGACGCATCCTGGAGGTATTGGTTGAAAACCAGGTTCCAAATCTCGATATAGCGGTTCGGCGCCACCACCGGTCCGACATCCGGCTCGTCGGGGCTGAGATTGACGAAGACCTCGCTGGTTGGTCCGCAGGGGCCACTGTCGCCGGTCGGCCCCCAGAAGTTGCCATCGCCCTCGAAAGCAATTCGCTCGCGCGGATGCCCCAAGTCGGCCCAGATCTCCACGGATTCGTCGTCCCGCGGGACGCCCTCGCGGCCTTCGAAGACCGTGACCCAAACATGCGCGGGGTCGATGCCGGCAGTATCCAGGATCAAGTCGCGCGCATACGAGATGGCTTGCTCTTTGAAATAGTCGTTGAAGCTAAAGTTGCCCAGCATCTCGAAGAAGGTCATGTGGCTGAGGTCGCCAACCTCGTCGAAATCGGTCGTGCGAAACGTCTTTTGCACCGTGGCGACACGCGGATACGGCGCGGGGCGCTCGCCACTGAAATAGGCCTTGAATTGCTGCATACCCGCGCTCGTGAGCAGGACGCTCGGATCGCCGATGGGGATCAGTGAGGAGCCTGGGAGCACCACATGTCCACGATCCGCAAAGAACTTGAGAAACATCTCGCGGATCTCGTCGGTCTTCATGACTCAGGCAGTCTCCTCGCCGGTCGGGCATAGCAAAAGACCGCCGGAGATTGCCTCCCCAGCAGCCTCTAAAGTTTCGCGTCAGATCCGGCCGTCTAGCCGGTGCGGCTTCTTGTCCTGCTCGTCACTCCCTGTGTGCCATCAAGCATCTTCCGCCACGCCTGACCGGGTCGAGCGCAGCGCCACGCCGAGAAAGAACCCAACCGTCAATCCAAGCGCAAACTTGATTAGGCGTCCAAGCATCTACCGGGCAGTTTCCCCCTCGGCGAAACCTAGCATGACGATTATGTTAGGTCAACGTCCGCGGTCGATTACGACAGGAGCACGTGCGCGATCACCACCCCGAGAATGCATCCAAGCAGCGCGGCAAGCACGGGCAGCCCCCCGATCATGAGATAGGTCGCACCGAGCGGCGCCGCCATCAGCGCGCCGGCGGCGAATCCGCCGATGCCAAACGGCCAGTACAAGATCCCCGCGCGCTGACGCCGTCCCACGAAGGCGTGGAAGAGAAACGCCACGATCGTGGCCAGCACGAGGCCCAAGTACACGTGCGGCGGGACGAGCAAAAAAACGTCCACGCTAGGGCGCTCCCCCGGCCGCCAGGGCCGGCTCAGGCGCAGTGCACAGACGATTGGCATGCCGGGATATCACCGCCGCCGCCTGCCTGACCTGGGCTCGGGTCGTATCCCGGCCGAGACTCAGACGCAGCGGCCCTCCACCGTAGGGCGACGGCAGCCCAAGGGCGTCGATGACGTGTGAGGGTTCAATTGAGCCGGCCTCGCACGCAGCCCCCGACGACGCATCAATGCCGTCCAGATCCAGATTGATTAGGAGGGCCTCCGCGTCGACGTTGGCGAACGCGAAGCTAGCGATTGAGGGCAAGCGCAGGGTTGGGTGACCGGTCAAGCATGCATGGGGCACGCTCGCCAGCACGGCGCGCACCAGCACCTCGGACAATTCGGTCAGTCGTGCGCCATAGGCGCGCCAAGTCTCGCAGGCCTTGGTGAGCGCATGCGCCAAACCGACGGCCGCAGGTATGTTTTCGGTGCCCGCGCGCCGCCCCATCTCCTGCGCACCGCCCAAAACCAGCGGTTCAAGCTCCACGCCGTCACGCACGTACAGCGCGCCTATGCCCTTGGGCCCGTAGATCTTGTGGCCTGATATTGATAACAGATCAACACCCAGCCGTTCAACATTTATGTCGAGTTGCCCCGCGGCCTGGACAGCATCGGTATGGAAGAGCGCTCCAGCGTCGTGCACGGTTCTGGCCAGCGCGGGGACATCTTGCACCGTGCCGATCTCATTGTTGGCCAGGGCGATGCTGACGAGGGCGGTATCCGGCCGCGCGTGTGCCGCCAGCGCGTCCGGGGACACCCGGCCATGCGTATCAACTGGGATCTCAGAAACGTCGATGCCGCGGTTTCGCAGGGAACGGGCCGCGCGCAGCACGGCGTGATGCTCGATGGCGCCCACGGCGGTATGCCCGCGACCGCGCTCCCGCGCAACTCCCGCGATGGCCAGGTTGTTGGCCTCCGTGCCGCCAGAAGTAAAGACGATTTCATGCGGCTGCGCACCGAGGGCGTCCGCGACCTGTCGCCGCGCGCCGTCCAATTGGGCGCGGGCGCGGCGCCCCGTCGCATGAATACTCGACGGATTGCCGAACGGTCCGTCCAAGACTTGGTCCATAGTCCGCCGAACGTCCGGATCCAGCGGCGTGGTGGCCGCGTGGTCCAAGTAGATGCGATCGCCCAAGGAGTACGTCATCAGGCTTCAGGATAGAGCCGTCATAGCGTCCCGCGCCTAACTCATTTCTCGACGCCAATCACCAAGGCGTCACGCAACGGCGTCGCCCCGTGCAACGTTCACTGTTGGAACCCGCCCGGCCGAGGCCTGCTGTGATACATTGCCTATTGTCCATCACGCGTCACCATACGCACGCCGCCGCGGCATTCGCGGCCAAGTGACGCACACCCCCTTCAATGAGCAGCCCTCGATCTATCGCTCGGATGCGAGTTTCGCGGCGGGCATTCCTGTATACCGCAGTAACGGCCGCGGCTGCGGGCGTACCGCCGTGGAGCGCCGCGGTGTCGGCCCAGGAAACGGCAATTGGCGTCGATCCGCAGTTTCAGGATTTTCACGACCGCATGGGCGGAGCCGACGTGCTGGGCAATCCGCTGACCGTTCGCTACGAGCTCGATGGGCGGCAGGTGCAACTTTTTGAGAACTTTCTGCTGGAGCATTGGCCGGAGAACAGTGGCACCGACTACGAGGTGCAGCCGGCCCTCCTGGGCGTGCGGGTTTCAGGCGCTAGATACTTCGGGCAGGCGCAACCGTTCGGCGACAGCAGCGACGTTATCTATGTGCCGGACACTCGACAATCACTCCGCCTCGGCTTTCTCAGCTTCTGGCGCGACAACGGCGGCGCCGACCTATTCGGCTACCCGATCTCCGAAGAGGTCATGGACGGCGGCGTCACTGCGCAGTGGTTTCAGCGCGGCAAGCTCACCTACGATTCGGAGCGCACGCCGTCGATTCAGATCGCTGACCTGGGCCGGACGTGGCAGAGCCAGACACAAGACGGCCTGGCGGCCACCTACGCAGCCGACGCGCCGGGGGTCAGGACGCCAGGCGGATCGGCCCAAGTGCGCCTGGCGATAACCAATAGCGGGTCTGACACATGGCCATCCACGGGCGATGACGCGGTGACCTTGGGGTTCCGCTGGGCCGATCGTCATCCGCCGCGCGACCGTGAGCCGCCCGCATCCATCTCGTTGTCGGCTGACGTCGCCGCCGGCGATATGGTCGAGTTGGAGACCTCGGTCACGCTGCCTGACTCACCGGGGCAATACCGTCTGCAGCCCGACCTGCACCAGAGTGGCGAGTGGTTCACGTCCAAGGGCGTCGAGGCGGCAATCATCGCGTGTCACGCGGAGCTTGCGGTGCCGGAGATGCGCGTCGGCTTGCTCGACATCAGCGACGACAACCCTGGAGTCACCGCTGCCACCATCAACTCTACTAAGGGGCTGCGCATTCTGGACGAGGGCGGGTCGGAGATTGGCGCGCTCACGGGTGACCAATCCGTCGTCATCAAACGCGACATTCCCGGCGAGCGGCAAGTCCTGGATCTTCCGGGAGACGTGACCGAATCGACCGCCGGCCGGGTCTCGATAGTTCCGCTGGAAGGCTCAATGCTGCGATTGGCCGAGACGGAGCCCTGGCAAACCTATCGGGGATCGTTCGAGTTTGCCTGGCTCGCGCGCTATCAATCCGCCTGGCTTGTCAACATCCTGCCGCTGGATGACTACCTGTCAGGCATCGCCGAGCAGGGTGACTACATTCCGTGGGAAGCACTGCGCGCATCGGCGATTGCGTTTCGGAGCTTCGCTCTCGTAACGCGCGCGGAGCGCCGCGCCAATAACCTCCTATTCGACGCGGCTGGGTCCACCCATCACACCCCCACCATGTACACCCGGCATCAGGTCTATCACGGCATGGCGCGTGAATTCTCGGGAACACGGCTGCGCGAGGCAGTTGCCGATACGCACGGGCAAGTCATGACGTACGACGGCGAAACCATAATGGCGGTCTACTTCTCACGCGCGGATGGACGCACGCGCAGCTGGCACGAGGAATGGGGCGGCGCCAGGAAACCCTGGGCCATCGGCGTCCCCGACTCCTACAGCGAAGGGCAGACGCTTCTGGGCCATGGAATCGGGCTGCCGCTGCGAAGCGCCAACGCTATGGCGGAGACAGGAGCCAATGGTGAACAGATCCTGGCCAGCTACTACTCCGAGATCGACTTCGGTGCCGTCTACTAAGTCTGGCCAAGGCGCCAGCCGATTCCAGGGTCGGCATCTGCTGTCCCTGGCAGACCTGTCCAGCCGTGACATTGCGACCGTGCTCGACACGGCCGCGCGGTTGAAGCGCGCCCAGCATGAGGGGCTGCCGCACGCCCTCCTACCCGGCCGGACGCTTGGGATGTTGTTCGAGAAGGCGTCGCTGCGTACCCGCACCACCTTTGTGGTGGGCATGGTTCATCTCGGTGGACAGGCGGTAGACCTTATGGCCGAGCACACGCAGCTTGGCGTCCGCGAATCGGTACCCGACATCGCGCGCAACCTCGAACGCTGGGTCGACGCCGTGATGGCGCGGGTCTACGGCCACGAGGTTCTGGAAGAATTCGCCGAATATGCGCACGTGCCCGTGATTAACGGTCTAAGTGATCGCTTCCATCCATGTCAGGTTCTCGCCGACCTGCTGACGCTGCGAGAGCGCTTCGGCTCTGTTGCCGGCCGCACCCTGGCGTACGTTGGCGACGGGTTCAATGTCTCCCACTCGCTGTTGCTTGCCGGTGCCCTGACCGGAATGCACGTGAAGGTCGGAACGCCCCACGCCTATACGCCTGACGCGGCCATCGTCGAGCAGGCCCGCCGGCTCGCCCGCGCCTCGGGCGCCAGCATCGATCTCCTGTCCAGCGCGGAGGCGGCCGTGCGAGATGCCGACGCGGTATACACCGACTCGTGGGTGAGCATGGGGTTGGAAGACGAACGCGCCGAGCGCCTCGCGGCCTTCGGGCCGTTTCAGGTCAACGCGGCGCTGATGACCGGTGCTCGGTCGGACGCCGTGTTCATGCACTGCCTACCCGCGCACCGCGGCGAAGAAGTCACCGACGAGGTCATGGACAGTCCGCAGTCCGTAGTATTCGATCAAGCCGAAAATCGCCTCCACGTCCAGAAGGCTTTGCTTCTGCTGCTGGTTCGCGGAGAGGCCGCGTTACCGGAACTCCCGTAGTTGCCGTCGTCGAGGGCGCGCTACACTCGCGCTAGGCGCCCACGGTGGCAAAGCGAGCGGTGGAACAGCTCGAATACCTCATCAAAGAGTTCGAATTGGGCGCTGCCGTCCAGATTCTGCTCGTCGCCCTCATCTTCCACGGCATTCTGACGCTCATTCGTGGCACTCAGGCGGATCTGTTGGTTCGCGGCGCGATGCTCGTCCTCGTGGCGACCTTGGTCATTGGGCGTGTGCTCCAGCTGCCATTGATCAACTGGATCGTTGAAAACGGACTGATCCTGCTGTCGTTTGCCATGGTGGTGGTGTTTCAGCCCGAGATCCGTCGGCTGCTCGAGCGCGTCGGGCGAACGGGCACGTTGGTCGCGCGGCCCTTCGGCACCACAACGGCCGAAGATACTGAGGTGGTGATTGGAGAGTTGGTCACGGCGGTCGAATCGCTTTCGAGCCGCGTGTGGGGCTCGATTATCGTCGTGCAGCGCACCGGTGGCCTTGACGAGTATGCGGCCACCGGCACCCGCCTCGAGGCGCAGCTATCGCAGGAGTTCGTGCTGACCGTGTTCCACCCCGGCTCGGAGTTGCACGACGGCGCCATGCTCGTGCGCGGTCGGATGGTGACGGCGGCGCACGTGATGCTGCCGCTGAGCGACGCCCTCGGCCCGCAAGATCACGTCGGGACGCGGCATCGCGCCGGTCTGGGGATCACCGAGACGTCCGACGCGATCGCCGTGATGACCTCGGAGGAGAGCGGCGGCATCTCGTTCGCCGCCGACGGCCGGCTCGAGCGGCATCTGACGCCGGACCAACTCCGACGCCGCCTCGAGACGGCCTTCCGGGTGCAGACCCGCGGGGCGGCTCTGCAGAACTTGCCGGCCTGGATCTCGCGCCGCTAAGTGCGCCGCCTCAGTCCACAGGCGCTCTGGGCGGCGCGGGCCGCTCGGTTCGCGCGCACTAGCCTCGGGGTCCGGTTTCTGGTAGCGCTCGCGCTCTCGGCGCTGGTGTGGATCGGCCTGACGCTCGACGAAAACCCCAATGCAACCGAGCCCTTTCCAGGCGGCCTGAGTGTCGAGCCGGTCGGTCTTGATACACGGCAACTGGTCCTGGTGGAAGGGATCACACCGGTGCACGTGAGCGTGAAGGGTCCAAAGGTCAACCTCGCCCGCCTCACCGCCGCCAACTTCGTGGCCAGAGTCGATCTCACAGGACTTCCTGCCGGACGGCATCAGGCCGACGTCGATGTGGTCGTGTCGGATTCGTCGGTCGAAGTCGTGCTCGTCACGCCGGCAAACATCACGGTCGAGCTCGATCCCATCGTGGAGCGCACGCTGCGAATCAATGCGCGGATCGAGAGCGACGTCGCGACCGGTTTTCGTGCTGACCTGTCCGAGATCACCGCCGAACCGGCCGACGCCGCCGTCAGCGGCGCCTCGTCGGCCGTTGAGCGCGTGGCCCGAGTCGTGGCCGCGCTGAGCCTGGAAGGAGCGACACGGGATGTCAGCGTTGACGGGCTCCTGATTCCCGTGGATCGGGAGGGGCTCGAGGTGAAGGACGTGCGCATCGACCCGCCTACCGCGTTGGTGAACGTGCCTGTCACGCGCATCACCAGCCGCAAACGCGTGCCCGTGGTGCCCCAGATCGAAGGGGCTGTGGCGCCATCATTCGTCATTGCACAAATCGGCGTCGTCCCCACCAGCGTTGAGATCGAAGGCGAGCCCGGGGCGCTTGAGCGCGTGGACGCCGTGGAAACGTTGCCCGTCGACATCGCGGACGCCCGCAGCGACGTCCAGCGCGAGGTCGGGTTCGAGGCGCCGGAAGGCGTGACCATCCGCAGCGACCAGCCGTTCGCGCAGGTTGCGGTGGTCGTCGAGCCGCTCGACGAGACCACGACGGTTCAGGTCGCCGTGGTCTTGACCAACCTGGGCACCGGCCTGCAGGCAATAGCCGACCAGCCGTTTCTACAGATCGTGATGTCGGGCCCGGCCGAACTGCTTCAAGGCCTGCGCGGCGGCGACATCCTGGCAGAGGTCGATCTAAGCAATCGGGCGCCCGGCCTCCATCAAATCCGGCCGGTCATCGCGCATCCCGCCCCGGACGCCCTGCGGATGGTGCTGCACATACCAGCGGTCGTCGACGTGCGGATTTCGCCGCTGGACATACCGAGCATCACCCCGGCGGCAACCGCCATCCCGGGACCGGGCGGTGCCGTGCCAACAGCGACGCCTACCCCGACGGAATCCGCTGGGTAGCTAGCCGCGGGGATTCGCTCGCGCCCCCAGCGCAGCCTCGTACAGGCCAGCCAGCGGCGCGGTGAGCCGGGTCCACGAGAGATCTTGCATCGCATAGGCCCGCGCTTGCGCCGCCATTGAGCTGCGCCGTGGATCCTCGAGCGCCCGCACGGCGGCAGCCGCCAGAGCCTCCGCCGAGTCGTCACTCGCCAAATATCCGGTCTCGCCGTCGCGCACGTAGGTGGTCGCCTCGCCAACCGGGGAGGCGACGACTGGCACCCCAGCAATCATCAAATCCATGAATCGCACGGAGCACTTCGCCCGGTTGGCCAAAGTGTCCGCCATCGGCATGAGCGCGATATCACAGCCTGCAAAAAACGTTCCGAGCCGCGCGAAGTCCAGCCAGCCGTGAACACGGAGACGATCAGACATCCCTTGCGCCTCAAGGGTCCGCAACACGCGCTCCATTGGCGACCGCGGCCCAGCGCCCACGATGGATAGCGTGAGCTCCGGCACGCGCGTCAACGTGCTGAGCATGAGTCGCACCCAGGCCTCGGGTGGAAGATCATAGAAGCGGGTGTAGATCACCGCATGCGTCCGTGAAGGAGCGGACGCGCGCCGGGCGACCTCGGGCCACGCTTGATAGGTGGCCGCGTCGTAGCCATTGACAATGCACGCGACCGGTTCCGCACCGCGTCGCTGCGCCAGCGCCGTGCTGGCGGCGGTTCGCGCATCGCAGGCCCCCACGCCCCAGCGCTCTTGCCTTTCAAAGATCTCGCGCTGCCACCAGGAATACGGCTCGTTGGCACTCCATCCGGCCTTGCCTTCCCAATCGTCGCAGTCCAACACAAGCCCAGGGCGATCGCGCGTGCGCCAGAGCATGGCCTGCACGAATCCAGAGACGGCTTTGGGCTTGAAGACGTGAACAACGTCGGGACGCCATTGCCTGAGCCGGCGCATGGCGCTCTTGGCCAGCGCCAGCTGGGTGAGCGGGACGCCAACCACTGGCAGCCCCATGACCCGCGGCCGTGGGAGCGTGTGAACCTCGACGCCGGCCTCGGTCCAGCGCCGCCCACAGCTCTCCGGGTCGTCATAAGCCGGGACCACGACCCGGACATCGTGGCCGCGTGCCGCCATGGCGCGGGCCATTGGCATCACACGGCGCGCGGTGGTGTTTTTTGGGGCGAGGCCGAACGGCGCGACGTAGACGAGCTTCACGCTAGGCGGCGCGTCGCCATGCCAGCAGCGCCGCTGCCGCCAGCACCAAAATCCCGGCTGTGACGACGCTGATGATGGCGCCGATCTGAAGGGGATGCGACGAGAACTCGAAGGTGAGAGTGTGCCGCCCCGCCGAGGGAATCAGCACCGCCCGCTGGGAAAGGTTCGCTTGCCACATCGTCGTGCGTCCGCCGTCGATGAACGCTTGCCAGCCGGGATACAGCGTGTCGTTGAGCACTAGCATTCGAGGACCCTCAGATTCAACCTCGATGGTCACGCGATGGGGCGTGTCCTCCGTGACCACCGCCGTCGCTTTGCTATCAAATCGAAGCCAGGCATCACGCGTTGCGAAGTCGCGCCTAAGGCGCTGCACATCGTCCGGGGTAACCAATCCCACCGGCTCACGGCGCCGCACGACGCCCACATCTGCCAGCGCCCGCCGAAAGACGTTGGCTAGCGCGGGGTCCCGCGTCGACGTGAGCAGCCATGCTTCCTCGGTGGGACTAAAGCCTGGGTGCGAGAGCGCGCGCGCCGTCCCGGCCGCGGTTGCCGCCAACCCGACACGCGGTGGCATCCATATCCGTTGTGCCGCCTGGGCTCGGCGCGTGATGGTCACGTCACCGGCCAGTTCAACCGTCATGCCGCGCCCGCCGCGGAGAAGGACCCCCAGCGACGAGCCATCCTCGAGCAGCAGCGAGAGCCCACGGACATCGAGAGTTCCACCCTGCGGCTCGATGGTGACGGCAACGATGTGCACCGGGGAATCGACCGCGGCGTTCGACGCCACGGTCAGCGGTGGCAAGCCGTCCCGCGGGGGTGCTGGGAACGCGTTCGCCAGCCCCACAAACGTGGGATCGCCAGCCGAGCGCCGCAGCAGTCGTTCGATCTGCCCACCGGCCGCGTCGGTGAGCACGATGCGGCCGGCATCTGGGCCGCCGTCGCTCGGTCCGCCGGCCGCCAGTATGGCGACGCCGGTGACGCCGGCAACATCGAGGGAATCGATGTGCAGCGGCTCGGTGAGTCGCACGGCCAGCCGCACATCAAACGCCGCAACATCGGTCTCGAAGGTGTCGAACCGATCGTCGATGACCAGGTCAACGCTCAGCGTGTCCAATACGCGGTTTGAGGGCACGGACTTGAGCTGATTCATGAGCAGCGCATCAGGGTGTCTCGCGGAGCCGGGGATCACGACTTCACGGAACGTCACATGGGTCGACAGCGGTAGCAGGCCGCCGTCGTAGCCATCGGGAGTTGCCAGCCCGTAGGCCATCGTGAGGTTCGGATTCAGGATGTCCCGGTTCTTCCAGGCCACCTTAAATTCACGCCACGGCACTTCGCCCAGTTGATCCAGCCAAGCGCTGGCAAGGGCCGCGCGGTCGGGGTCGTTGATTTCGTACGACGGATCGGCGATCGACAGCAGTCGCCCGTGGCTCGGAAGTTCGTCGAGGCGCGGCAAAAGCTGGCCTTGCGCTTCGTAGGCGTCGATGGGAATGGCTTCCCGAATTGCTGACGGACCGACTGCCGCGGCAAGCTCGGCGATCACGATCAGCGGCGCCAGCCATGCGTAGATGCGGCGCGGCGCCAGAAGTGCAACCACCACAAAGGCGACGGCGACGGCGGCGACGAGCCCCCACGTCCAGGCAATGCCATCACGCAGCGGCGGCTCCGCGACGGCCACGCCAAGGGACAGCCCACCCAGCCCCGCGAGCACCACAAGCCAAGCGCCAAGCCACTGGAAGCGCTGCTTCCGCGGCTGGCGTGACGCAGTCGCCAGCGTGTCAATGCCATAGGCCGCCAGCAGCGCCAGCGCGAACACGGCAATGAGGAGCCAGCGAGCCGGAACCCGGAACAGCCCCATGCCAGGCACTGCCGTATGCCCAAGGCTGAACAGAGGGGTAGCAGGACCCAATGCCAGCAGAATTGCCACGAGTGCCGCGAGCACCAGGAACGCAACACGCGGCTCACGCCACCGATGCACGACGCCAAGCACAGCCAGCGTGACACCCACGATGCCGACGTAGGCCACGAACTCCGTGCTTGACGGCAGATGCAGAAACGTTGGGAGCAGTCCGGGCAGCGCCTCCCCCGTGGGCAGCGAGAACGAAATTGCCTCTTGAAATGTCAGTCCCCCGGCACGAATCCCTTCGCGGGAGAGCGCCAGTGACGGCAGGATTTGGGCGGCGGCAAGTCCCGCACCGCCCAGGACACCGCCCAGCCAGACGACGAGCCCCGCCAGTGCTCCCTGTGCGCGTTGTCGCAGCGACCCGGAAGCGATCCGCCGCGCACCGGCAACGAGCGCCCAGGCCAGACCAAACGTCAAGCCCATATACGCCGTCTGTGGGTGACCCGCCAGGATCATCAACGCCACGATCACTGGCGTCGCGAGCCACCAGCGCTTGCACCCGGCGATCCCAAGTTCGAGCGCCAGCACGAGCAGCGGAATCCAGGCCGCCGCGCTTATCTGATTGATGTGCTCCATCTGCCCGGCAAAAAACCCGCTGAAGGCAAACGCCGCGGCGCCGGTGGCAGCCGCCGGCCACCCCAGACGCAAGCCCACACGCACAAGAGCCAACGTCCCCATTCCCGCCAGCGCCACGTGCAGCATCAGCGCCGCGGGGATGGCGCGCGCCGGGTCGAGCAGAAAAAGGGGCCAGTTGAGGGGGTAGAGCACCGCCGCTTGCGGGTTCGCCAGGAATGGCACCCCCATAAACACATGCGGATTCCAGAGGGGAAGGCGGCCGTCGCCAAGCGACGCGGCGGTATAGGCCCAATAGGGGTAGAAGTAGGTCTGCACGTCGTAGCCCGAGAGCACCAGGCCCTCGAAGATTAATCGCCCGTAAATTGCGACCAGGCCGGCAAGCACGACCGCCGCGGCCGCTACGGCGTGGAGGCGCGATCCACGCGGCCGCGCGTCAATCGTCCTCACCGTGCGCGCGCCGCCGCTTGCTAAATCTCTTCCGACAGAATGATCGCTTCGGCGACCTCGCGCATGGGCTTGCGACGGTCCATGCTGAGCTTTTGAATGCGTCGGAACGCCTCGGGCTCGTCCAGGCCAAGTCGCGACATCAACAGCCCTTTGGCGCGCTCGACGGCCTTGCGCGTCTCGAGCTGGTCCTTGAGGTCCGCCACTTCATCACTGATGGCCAGGAATTCCCGATGGCGCGACATGGCCACTTCCAAGGCCGCCTCGAGCTCGTTGTCGCGCAGCGGCTTGAGCACGTAGTTGATCGCGCCGGCTTCGAGCGCCTGATTGATGAGGTGCCGGTCGGAGTACGACGTGACCAGCACGACGGGGGCGATCCTTTCGTCGGTGAGGCGGCGCGCGGCCTCGATGCCGTCGGTCTCGGGCATCCGGATGTCCATGACCACGACGTCCGGACGCAACTCGCGGGCCATTTTGACCGCGCTCTCACCGTCACCGGCCTCGCCGACGACCTGATAGCCGGACGCCTGCAAGCGCTCGGTGAGATCCATCCGGATGATGGTCTCGTCTTCGGCCACGATTACACGCAAGGACACGCCACTATCACCTTCAGAGCGGAGGCTGGGTCGATCAGCCTATGCAGCGCCAGCCTAGCAGCATCCAAAACTCGTTGACGCCGGGACCCCACAACCCCTAGTATCCGCTGGCCCGCACACCCTATGGATAGGGTGCACGGCCAACAGAATTCGCTTTCGGTTCGGAGGGCATGCGGATGCGTGTGACCTGCCTGCAAGAAAATCTTAGACGCGGCCTCGCGCTCGTGAGCCGCGCCGTCGCCACCCGGAGCACGCTCCCGGTGTTGAGCAACGTGCTGCTTCAGTCGGAAGACGGCGGCCTCCGGCTCTCGGGCATGAATCAGCAACTCGCCATGTCGGTGTGGCTTGGTGCGAGCATCGAAGACGCCGGCGCGATCACCGTCCCCGCACGCCTGCTGAGCGATTTCGTTGCGCAGCTTCCAGAAGGCCCGGTGACCTTGGCGAGCGATGACGAAACGGACAGCCTGAGCGTCGCGTCCGGACGGTTTAACGCCAAGCTGAAGGGGCTCAACGCCGACGACTTTCCGCCCATTCCCACCACGGGTGACGAGCGTGAGATCGACTTGGCCACCGACCTCCTTGCGGACGTGATCGGCCAGGTGGTGACCGCCGCCGCGACCGACGACAGCCGCCCGGTGCTGGCCGGGGTATCGGTGACCATCGCCGCCGATCACATCGAGCTGGCCGCCGCGGACGGCTATCGGCTTGCCGTGCGTCGTGAGGCGGTGGAAACCGGACTCGCCGAGACGGTCCAGATCGTCGTACCCCGTCCGGCCATGGTCGAACTCCAGCGAATGCTTGCCGATGATCCAGGCACGGTGACGATCGGCCTGAGCGAGACGCAGTCGCAAGTGTTGTTCCGGACCAGCGCCGTGACCTTCATCGCCACCCTCATCGACGGGCAGTTTCCGAACTATCCGCAGCTGATCCCAGGCGAGGTGGATACCCGCGTCGTCGTTGACACCCAGGCGTTCGCACAGGCCGCCCGCATCGCTTCGCTGTTTGCGAGCTCGGGGGCAAATGTCATCAAACTGCACGTGCAGCCGGGTGGCGACGGCGAATCCGGACGGATGGTGCTGACGTCAAACTCGGCCGAGCTCGGCGAGAACTCCGGAGAGCTGGACGCGGAAGTCAGCGGCGATGGTGGGCTCATTGCCTTCAACCCACGCTTCTTGTCCGAGTGCCTCAGTTCCATCTCAACCGAGCGAATCTCGGTCGGCACCTCCGGCGCCACGAGCCCCGGACGGTTTCGACCGATGGACGGCGACCAGGAGATTGAAACGCACAGCCACGTGATCATGCCCATGCACACGGTGAGCTAGGCATCGCGGGCGACCTTCGCCGTCAGGTTCCGGCGTGAACTCAGCGGCCGGCTTGGGAACCCGTGCGTTCGTGAGCACGGGGCGAGGCCCAGTGGTGACGAACCACACCATGATTTCGACGGGCCACCCGCTCGCCACCGCTGCCGGGCTGCGCCTGCTCCTCGACGGCGGCAACGCCTTCGACGCCGCGATCGGAGCCGCCGCCGTCATCGCGGTTGTCGAGCCCAGCTCCAACCACGTCGGTGGGGATGTGTTCGCGCTCTGCCGTCCAGCGGCCACGGGCGTCGTCGAGGCCGTCAATGCCAGCGGGCCCGCGCCGGCGTCCGCCGATCGGCCAGGCTATGCCGACGGCATTCCAACGCATGGCCTACGGTCGGCCACGCTGCCGGGGGCCGTCGCCGCGTGGGACTTGATCAACCGGCGGTATGGACACATGCCGCTCGAGCGGGTGCTGGCGCCCGCCATCGTATATGCGAGTGGTGGGTTTCCCGTCGATACGGCGCTGGCCGCCACTATCAGGCAGTCGTTGGAGACGCTCAGTGGCTATCCTTCGACCTCCAGGGTGCTCTGCCCGGATGGCCGCGCACTTCGACCCGGCGAAACCCTGATTCAGCCCGACCTTGCAGAGACGCTTCGCGAGATCGCGGCCAGTCGGGGCGCCGGGTTTTACCGTGGGATGTTCGCGGAGCGCCTGCTGCAGGCATCGGAAATGGACGGCGGAGATTGGTCGGCAGCCGATCTGACGTCGGTTCCCGCTGTAATTCTCCCACCCCTGCGGACGTTCTACCGAGGATACGAAGTGCTCGAGCAGCCGCTGCCGTCGCAGGGCTACCTGCTGCTCGCCGATCTCAACATCGCCGAGGGGTTTGACCTTCGCTCGCTGCGGTTCGGCACGGTGCACAGCCTGCACATCATGGTGGAAGCGCAGAAACTCGCGTTCGCGGACCGCCTGGCGCACATCGGCGATCCCGCCCACGTCGATGTCCCCATTCGCACCCTCGTCTCTAAGGAGTTCGCCGCCCGGCGGCGCATGATGCTCAACCCGGCGCGGGCGTCACAACAGCCCACGGTGGGCGACCCAAGCGCGTCAGGACGCGACACGACGGCGGTTTCCGCGGTCGATGAGGACGGCAACGCCATCACGCTGATCCAGAGCGTCTTCCAGCAGTTCGGCTCGGCCTACATCGTTCCGGGAACCGGTGTCTTGCTCAACAACCGCATGAATGGGTTTTCGCTAGCCCCGGAAAGCCCCAATACCCTCGCTGGCGGCAAACGTCCCATCCATACCCTCAACACCTACATGGTCCAGCGGGAGGGCGCCCTGGTGATGCTGGGAAGCTCACCGGGCGGCCATTTTCAAACTCAGGCAAACTTTCAGGTCTTGACCAATGTGATCGACCATGGGATGCACTGGCAGGCCGCGATGGATGCGCCGCGCTGGTACCACGATGAAGACTCCGACACGGTTACGCTCGAGTCCCGCTTCGAGTTGGATGTCGCGAGCGCCCTGGAGCAGCGCGGTCACCGCGTCGCCTGGGACCCAGCGTTCACAGCGCGCGCCCGCAGTCAGGGCATCATGCTCGATCCTGCGAGTGGCGCCCGCTTCGGCGCAACCGACCCGCGCTGGCACGGACAGGTTCTGGGGTATTGAGCGGGCTGGCGATATGCTGAACTCCGCGCCGATGGCCGGATTGCCGCGACGCCTCGGAGAACGCTGATCGACTCCCCCGCCCAAGACGGCGAGCCGCACCCGCCCACGCCGAGCAATGCTCGCGGCGCCCCCGCGCGCATTGCGCTGGTGCTGGTGACAACATTCTTTTCCGGAATGTCGGTCCTCGCCGTCGAAATCACGGCCTCGCGTCTGCTGGCGCCGTTCTTTGGCACGAGCACCATCATCTGGGCCGTCGTCATCGGCCTCACGCTGCTCTGCCTGTCCGTGGGCTATGGGATCGGCGGCGTGGTGGCGGACCGGCGGCCGCGAGAGTCCACGCTGTTCCACATCATCGCGATCGCGGCGTTCGGCGTGGGGCTCGTTCCGTTCGTGGCCGGCCCGGTGCTGGAAGTCTCGTCTGAGGCGATTGCGCGACTGAGCGGCGGTTTGTTCTTCGGCTCACTGCTGGGCGTGCTGCTGTTGTTCTCCGTGCCCCTGACGATGCTGGGCATGGTTTCCCCATTCGCCATACGGCTCGTGACGCGCGACGTGCAGCACGCAGGCCGCCGCGCGGGCCAGGTCTACGCCCTCAGCACCATCGGCAGCATCGCCGGCGCGTTCCTGCCGGTGCTCGCCCTGGTGCCAACCTTTGGCACCCGGCTGACCTTCCTGCTTTTTGCCTGGGTGCTGCTGGGTTTGGCTCTGCTCGGAGCACGCACCAGGGTGCGACAGGGAATCTACGCCGCGTTCGCGATCATCCTGATCATTCTGTGGCTCGCCATCAGGCCGGGCGCCGTTCGACCGGTGGACGGCCTCGTGTGGGAGGGTGACTCGGCGACTCAGTTCATCCAGGTCATTGACGATCCTGGACGCGGACTGCGGCTCGTGCTCAACGAGGGCATCGGGACTCACTCGATCTACAACCCCGATCGTCTGCTCACGGGCGGGCCGTGGGACTACTTCCTTCTAGCGCCACTTGTCGCCGGGCAAACCATGGCCGACATGGACTCGCTCCTTGTCGTGGGGCTCGGCGCCGGCACCGTGTCCAAGCAATTCACCGCGGTGTATGGCGCCGACGTGCAGATCGACGGGGTCGAGCTCGATCCCAAGGTCATCGAGCTAGGCCGGCGCTACTTCGACATGAACGAGCAAAACCTAAACGCCATTGCTGCCGACGGCCGTACGTACCTGCAGCACTCGAAGGACCGCTACGACGTGATCGCCGTGGATGCGTACCGGCAGCCCTATATCCCCTTTCACCTCGTCACGCGTGAATTCTTCCAGGAGGCCCGCGACCACCTGCGGCCCAATGGTGTGCTGGCGCTCAATGCCGGCCGCACGGGCCAGGACTTTCGCCTCGTCGACGTTCTGGCATCGACCATGCGCGCCGTATTTCCGTATATCTACGTGCTCGACCTTCCCACGGGCTACAACAACAGCCTGATCTACGGCACGCTGCACCCCATTTCCGACGACGAGCTTCATGCCGCCGCCCTGGCGACCGGCAATGCCGCCCTCGAAGAAATCGCGCTGCGCCCGTGGCGGCTCCGACCGGGGGCGGAATCGGTGGTCGTCTACACCGACGACCTGGCGCCCGTGGAACGACTGATCGACGACATCATCGTGCGCGAGGCCCTGGGCGGGGCGCGAGGCCGAGCGCGCTAGGACAGCCGCTTGGCATTGATTCCGGCAATCTTGCGTCCGCCCGCAATCATTGCGTGCAGCGTCAGCGACGGTGTCCTTCACGGAGCGTCCATAACCCTCGGTGGCCGTTTCGCGTTGATACTGGGGCCGACGCAGCACGGACAACGCCGATGCCCGCCGATCTGGAGTGGTGGGTTGGAGCGAATTGGAAGAGCCCTTGAACGGACAGGATGAGCGACCGCCAGTGAATCCCCCTCGACGACGCTCCTCTCGACGCGCCGTGCTGCGCGGATCGTTGGGCGCAGCGGCGGCCGCTCTGGCCGTCGCGTGCAGCGAAGGCGCGCCGGCGCCGCAGACGAACCCCACTCCGGCGGCGACGCCACAGCCGCAAGCAACGATTGTGGCTGCGCCGGCGCCGAGCCCAACGAGCCGCCCGGTGGTTGTCGTGACACCCGCGACCCAGGCACCACCAGTGGCATCGCCTCCGCCGGTGGCAACCGCCATCCCCACCGACGGGTCAACGCCTGTCTCGATTCCAGCGACTCAGCCGGCCACCGAACCGCCGACTTCAACGGCACCGTCGACTTCGGCGCCGCCCACGCAGTCCACCGCGCCACCGGCGCCAACCGCCACGACACCCGGGGGCACGGCATCTCCCAGACCCACGGCCGTTGCCGTCGCGCGGCCAACCGCTCCTCCGACGCCAACGCCGCGCGCGACCCCGACGGCGACCCCGACGCCGGCCCCAACGGCAACCCCGACACCCACACCGTCGCCGCTGCGGTCACCCTTAACCGGCCTGCCAATCTCGGCGGAGGCGCTCGGCCGCCGTGTAGTCGCGGTCAAGATCGACAATGCCCCCGGGGCTCGTCCCCAAAGCGGCTTGAGCACGGCGGGCATCGTCTACGAGCACGAAACCGAGGGTTCGGTCACTCGCTACACCGCGTTCTTCTTGGATAGCGAGGTCGAACTCGTCGGTCCCATCCGCAGCTCGCGGTTTGTGGACCGCGACTTGGTGCAACAGTTCGATGCGCTGTTCGCCCACGTCGGCGGCAGCCCGCCGGTGCGTGAAGACCTGCAAGCCTCCCCAGTCGCCGACATGGACGAATTCTTCTATCCCGGAGATCTCCCCTACACGCGCCTCACGAGCCGTCCGTCGCCGTTCAACGCCTACCTGAGCCTGGCCAGCCTGCGCGAGTTTGGCGCCGCGAGCCATGGGAGCCGGCGCCCGATCGAGAGCCTCGAGTTTGCACAAGGGCCGCAAGGCATCGGTGCGGTGCGGTCCATCACCGTGCCGAGTGGCCCGCGCACAGCCTTTCAAGTGACATATAGCTATGACGCACTCAACGGCCGGTGGCAGCGCAGCCTCGGCGGCGTCAGGGACATCGACGCAGCAACCGGTGAGGCCATTTCCGTTGCCAACGTGATCATTCAGCACGTGGCGGTCCGGGTCACCGCCTTCATCGAGGATTCGCTGGGCAACCTTTCGCTGGCGATTCCCACAACCGGATCCGGTCCGGCCACGGTATTTCGTGACGGATTGCGGATTCATGGGACATGGGAACGGCCGAATGCGCAGGCGGTCACTCGTTTTCGGACAACGCGCGGAGACCCGCTGGAGTTGCGGCCCGGCCGCACGTGGGTCCATCTGCTCGACATCGACCAGGCCGTCGACAGCGGCTAGCATCCGGCGCGGCGTCAAGCCGTGGTGCCGTACCCTTGCCGCGCCCATTGGTCGCCGGAGCCCGCCATGACCACCGAGCGAGTCGTTCTTATCCCCGAACCGCAACACCTCATGCTCCTGCAGCACCGCCAGGTCGTCGATGACGCGGGAGGCACGATCCGGCACGCCGATCTGCACGACGAAGCCACGCGCCGCGCCGCGCTTGCCGAGGCGACCGTCGTCCTAGTGCAGGGACACACGATGGCGGAGGAAGACTTCGTTGCCGGAGCCGGATTGCGCGCCGTGTGCTGCTGGTCCGACGGCGTGGATACGGTGGATCTGGAAGCCGCGACGCGGCACGGGATCCCCATTGGCAACGTTCCCGACCTCTGCATCGAAGAAGTGGCCGACCACGCCCTGATGCTCCTGCTCGCCGGCTACCGCCGGCTTGGCTTCGCCTACGCGCAGATCCACCAGTGCCTGCCGCTCTCGCGCGAAGACATCTGCGCCGCCGCCCACCCGTGGCCCCGGCTGCGCGGGCTCACCCTGGGCCTGCTCGCGTTCGGCAACATCGCGCGCGCCATGGCGCTCCGCTGCCAGGTGCTGGGCATGTCGGTGATCGCGCACGACCCATACACCGATCCAAGCGTGATGCGCGAGATGGACGTCGAGCCGGTCGCCTTCGACGATCTGCTGCGCCGCTCCGACTATCTATCGATTCACGCCCCGCTCAACCCGAGCACGCGGCATCTGTTTGACGCCGCGGCGCTTGCGCAGATGAAGTCGAGCGCGTTTCTCATCAACACCGCGCGGGGTCCGATTGTGGAGGAAGCGGCGCTTATCGCCGCGCTCGAAGCGGGCGCACTCGCCGGCGCCGGACTGGATGTGCTCGAAGTCGAGCCCGCCTCCCACGACAATCCGTTGCTCGCGATGCCCAACGTCATCACGACGCCGCACCATGCCGGCGAGTCCGACGAAATGCACGCCTTTGGCCCGGAGGCGGCCATGAACGACGTAGCCCACGTGCTTCGAGGCAATCCGCCTCGATCGCTGCAGAATCCGGCGGCGCTCAGCCGGGACGGCGCGTAGATTCGCGATATGGCGGGCGCGCGCGTCCGGCGATCGCCCTAACCCCATGTCCGTGCGAGTCACCGGTTGGGGCGGCATCGGCGAGATCGGCGGCAACAAGCTGCTGCTCGAAGACGGCGACTGGCAGGTGTTGCTCGATTTCGGAAAGTCATTCAGCGCCCATGCCCGCTATTTCGAGGAATTCCTGAGCCCTCGCACGACAACAGGTGCGCTCGACTACTTGCGAACCGGGCTGCTGCCTCCTCTGGAGGGTCTATATAGGCCCGATCTCGAGTCGCTGCCGGAGGTCAAGGCCTTCTGGACGCACGCGAAGAACCAGGTCGGCTACCGGCCGGACGTGCGGCCGCGAGCCGTCTTGCTCTCACACGCCCATCAAGACCATCACGGCCATTTGTCATTCCTCGACACAACCATTCCCATCGTCAGCAGCTCCGCCACCGCACTGATCGTGAAGGGCATGCAGGACAGCGGACTGGCTGGTATCGAGAACGAGACCGTCATCGTCCGGCCGAGAGTCGCCGACGGGGCGGTGCTCAAAACTGAACGGACGGCCGGCGAACAGCGTTCGTGGCTGCTGCTAGATCGCGATGTTTGGACGGCCGAGGCGGAGCAACTCTGGACAACGCCGCTGTTCAACAAGACGACGGCGGGCTGGGCCCTGCGCGGGACCGCGCCCTTCGGTGGAAGTATCGACGGTCATCGCATTCGCGCCTATCCGGTGGACCACTCGATCCCCGGCGGGCGTGGGTTTGCCATCGAAACGTCAGTCGGCTGGGTCGCCTACTCGGGAGACATCCGCATGCACGGACATGCGGGGGACCTCACGCGACAGTTCGCCCAAGCGTTGCGGGACCTCGACGTGGCACTGCTGATCTGCGAAGGAACCCAAGCGCCCTACGGCCCTGGCGCCACCGAGGAGGAGGTCCGTCGCGACGTTCACGAAGCGGTTGGAACGGCCGACGGGCTGGTGGTCGGCGACTTCAGTCCACGCAATTTCGAGCGCCTCGAGACGTTTCTTGACGCCGCGCGGAATGCAGGACGGCGGCTGGTGGTGCCGGAAAAGGACGCCTTTCTGTTGCACGCGCTCCACACGGCGGACGCCGCAACTTCCCTACCCGACCCGGTGCAAGGCCCGTTGATCTATCGAGAGCGGCGCGAGAACCGCAGGGCCTGGGCCCAGCTAGTCGCCGAGACGTACGACACCGCCATGGTCGATCCGGACGAGATCGCCAGGTCGCCCGGCGAATTCGTTATGGCGTTGAGCTTCTATGACGTGCTGCGCCTCCTGGACATCAACACTCGCGGCGGCACGTGGATCTACTCGACAAGTGAGCCCTACAACGAGGAGCAGGTCCTGGATATCAACCGGCTGCGCAATTGGGTGGATCACCTGGACATGCAGATGTTGGGCAGACTGGGCGACGACGCCAGCCAAGAGCGCTTTCACGCCTCTGGCCACGCCTCGGGGGCTGACCTGCTCGAATTCATCGAGATCGCCCAGCCGCGGCGCCTGATGCCGGTCCATCTCGAAGCGGCCGGCTTGGACTTCTACCGCGAGCACGTTCCGGCGCTGGGGATCGCGCTTGCCGAACCAACGTGGGGGCGGCCGGTCGAAGTTCTTGGCTAGCACCGGGATGTGTTGACGCGGCCCCACCGCAGCGGCGACCATCAAGCGTGTCTCACGCCTCCTCCTCGGCCTGGCGCTAGTGGCCCGCCGAATCGTCGACCTCACTCAGCCGCTCGCTCACGACGGATCTGACGGTGCGTTAAGCATCCGTGAATACGAGCGTCCACGAAGCGGCCATGGGGTGTTTCATCGGGTCGCCATGGAGACCACCGTCGGCACGCACGTGGTCACGTCCAGGCGATATCTAGCGTCCGGCTATTCGCTTGCCGAGGTGCCCATCGAACGCTTTTTTGGCGAGGGGATCGTCATGCGTCTCCCCACGTCACCCGGTGCGGCGGAGATTAACCCGGCCGACCTCGACGCCGCCGCCGGCGACCGCGTGCGCCGCGACGACATTGCCGTCCTGGCATTGGCGCCGAATTCATCCGGCCGCGCCAAACTCACCGTATTCGCCTCGCAGTGGCTGTGGGACAAGGGCGTCAAAATGCTGGTGCTCGATCACCGCATCGGCATTGGCTCGTCTCCGTCATGGAACGAAGAGCGCACCGTCCTCACGTCCCTGTTTGCCAATGAGATTCCGGTGGTCCGAGGCGCCACGAATACCGATCAGCTCAGCGACGAGCGCTTCGCCGTGATGGCGCTCCCCATGCGGATTGACGGTGTCGAAGCCTGGCCGGTTCGCGTAGTTGCGCTCGATCCCGGCGAACCACCGGCGCCGGACCCGGTCCCTGCCCCTGCCGTGGATGCCGCCGCCGACTCGCCGGCAGTCCCGGCCGCCGAGGCTTCCAATGCCAGCTCCGAGAATGCAGCCGCCGAGACGCCAGCGACGGCAACCGAAGCCGAGGACGCCGGCAGCGAGAAAGCGCCGGCAGAAGCCACAGCCGCTTCGGCGGACGTTGCGCCTCCCGAAGCCGTCGATGCCGGCGGCGCAGCAGCGGAGGAGGCGGCACCGGAGGAATCCACGCCTGATGGCGAGGAGCCGACGGCCTCGGCGGCAGACGTGGCCCCGATCATTGATCCGCCAGCGAAGGACGTCGCCACCGAGCCGGCTGTCGATGACGATGCCCCTGCCGCCGACGACCGCGACAGCACAAGGCAGGGAAAGTCTGATGCGACGGCCGACGGCGGCGTCAGCGACGCGGAATCAGGATCGTCTCCCCGATCTGGATCGTAAACGGCTCGTCGATCCCGTTCACCGCCGCGATCTCCTCGAACGAAAACCCGAACCTGCTGGCGATGCCCGCCAGCGTGTCGCCAGGTTCCACGACATACCCCGTGTAGCGCGCGGGTCGCACCGTGCGCACCGGCACGACCGTGGGTGTGGGCAGCACGGTTAGCGTCAGCTCGGGCAGCGGCAAATCGATAGTGACGGAGGGCGGGGTAACCACCGCCAGACCGGGCCCCGACACGGTTGGCGTACGCGGCGGCGGTGCCGCGGTCGGTTGCAGGATCTCCGGGACCTGACCCTGGGCACGAAGCACATTGTCGGCCACGACGATGAACACCACCGCGGCCACGACCAGGATTGCGCCCACGACGATGACCACCGTGCTGGCCACGCCGCTGTCGGGAGTGTCCGAGGGAGATGGCGCGACAGGCCGCCCAACGCGGCGTTGGTCACGATCCGAACTGGACTGCGACACCTCAGCGGAATCTAACAACGGCCGATCCAAGCTGGCGGACAGCTACGAACCCCCGGCCCCGGGGTGCGCCCGCAGGCAATCAGGCTGGGGTGAGCGAGGGGACTTGAACCCCCAGCCTTCTGGGCCACAACCAGACGCTCTGACCAAATTGAGCTACGCCCACCATGCACTGCTGAATTCTATAACGACTACGCGGTCCCCAATCCGTTGGGCCCGGGCACGGTGCGTTGTACAATGCCGCGATGTTGAGTGGTCTTGTGCCGCATCGTGACCCAGGGCGCATTTGCCAGTGGGCCTGACGCGGCCGAACGTCGCTGAAATCGCACCCCGATCGCCTAGCGATCGGGGTGCTTTGCGTTCCGGGGGGCTCCGGGCATGGAGGCTAAGGCGTGAGCATTGACTCAGATCCGCTGCGGACCGAAGAACTGCATTCCATAGGCAGCCGAACCATCGTCGAAGGCCTCACCTACGACGACGTCCTCTTGGTCCCTGGTCGGTCGGAGGTGCTACCCACGGAAGTGGAGACGACCACGCGTATCAGCCCGCGGATCAAGCTCAATGCGCCCTTGGTTTCCGCCGCCATGGACACCGTCACTGAAGCCCGCATGGCTATCACGCTGGCACGGGCCGGGGGGATGGGCGTGATCCATCGCAACCTTGGCGTCGAGGATCAAGCGCTTGAAGTCGACAAGGTCAAGCGCTCGCAGTCGGGCATGATCGTCGACCCCATCACCTTGCCCCCGACCGCCACCGTGCGCGAGGCCAACGAGGTCATGGCGCGGTACCGCATCTCCGGCGTGCCGATTACGGACTCACGCAGTCAGCTGGTCGGCATCCTCACCAATCGCGATCTGCGCTTTTGCCGGGATGACACCAAGCGCGTCGCTGATCTGATGACCACGGAAAACCTGGTAACCGCGCCGGTCGGCACCACGCTCGAGCAAGCGGAGCGGCTGCTGCATATCCACCGCATCGAGAAACTGCCGGTGGCGGACGAGAACGGCCAACTCCGCGGTCTTATCACCGTCAAGGATATTTCCAAGCGCGAGGAGTTCCCCGGCGCGATCTACGACGCCTCGGGTCGACTCGTGGTCGCTGCCGCCATCGGCACCCACGACCAAGGGCTGCCGCGCGCCCGCGAGCTGGTTGCAGCGGGAGTCGACGCCGTCGTGGTGGACTCGGCGCATGGACACCACAGCGCCGTCATCGACACGGTGCGCCGCGTCAAGGCGTCGCTGGACGTCGACGTCATCGCCGGCAACGTGGCCACCGCGGCCGGCGCCAGCGCGCTGATCCAAGCCGGCGCCGATTGTGTGAAGGTCGGCATCGGGCCCGCGGCCATTTGCACCACTCGCCTGGTTGCGGGCGTGGGCGTGCCGCAACTCACGGCGATCACGGCCTGTCTGGGGCCATGCAGCGAGCACGGCGTGCCGCTCATCGCCGACGGCGGCGTGCGCTACTCGGGCGATATCGCCAAAGCCATTGCCGCCGGCGCCTCCGCCGTCATGATCGGCAACATGTTCGCCGGCACCGACGACAGTCCCGGCGAGATCGTGTATCGCCAGGGCGAGCGGTACAAGGAATACCGTGGGATGGGCTCGATCGGCGCCATGATGGAACGCGCCGGCGCGTCGCGCGACCGATACGGTCAGCACCAGGTGCACGATTCCGCCAAACTGGTCGCCGAAGGCGTCGAAGCCGAAACGCCGTATCGCGGTCCCACCGTCAACATGATCAACCAGCTCGTTGGCGGGCTCCGGTCGGCGATGGGCTATGTGGGCGCGGCAGACATTCGCGAGCTACAGACCAAGGGCCGATTCGTCCGCTCGTCCCGCGCCAGCGTCGATGAGGGGCACGTGCACGACGTCGTGCTCGTCAAAGAGGCGCCCAACTATCACGCGCCGCGCTAGCGGCGCGTCCTCGGACGGGATCGACAACTGAAGCACGTTGCCCCGCCGCGGGGCCGCCGCGCGCTCCAAACAGGCCCGCCCGGATGAGCTTGCTCCTGGGGGTGGACACCGGCGGAACCTTCACCGACGCCGTCCTGGTCGATTCCGCATCCGGGTCCGTCGCGGCCGCCCACAAGTCGCTCACGACCCATCACAACCTTGCGATCGGGATCAACGCGGCACTCAACGGCCTTGCCCACAGCGCCTGGGAGAAGGTGCCTCGGGCGGCCCTTTCAACGACGCTCGCCACGAACGCGGCATTGGAGAGTCTGGGAAGCCGCGTCGGATGCATCCTCATCGGATACGACGCGGGCGTGATGCGGCATTATCGCCTCGATCGTCATATCCGCGCATCCGCGGTTGCGCACGTGGGAGGACGCCACGACATCTTCGGGGAGGAAGTGACGCCCCTCGACGAGGACGCGCTGCGCGAGGCCGTAGTGCACTTGGCGGGAGAGGTCGACGCACTGGCCATTTCGAGCTACCTAGCGCCGCGCAATCCCGATCACGAACAGCGCGCCGTGCGGCTGGCGGGCGAGGTCACCAGCCTTCCGATCGTGGCCGGCGCCTCGCTCACGTCGCACCTGGACTCCATACGCCGCGCGACGACGGCGACGCTCAACGCCAGACTGCTGGCCGTGACCAGCGAGTTGCTCGGTTCGCTGGAAGATTCGGTCCAGCGGCGCGGCGTGTCAGCGCCGGCAATGGTCGTGCGCGGCGATGCGACGCTGATGGCGCTGGAATTGGCGCGCGACCGCCCGATCGACACCCTATTCTCCGGTCCCGCGGCAAGCGCGGTTGGCGGGGCTCGCCTGGCCGGCATCGACCGAGCGGTCGTGGTCGACATGGGCGGAACATCCACCGACGTTGGAATCCTCCATGACGGACGCCCGACCCTCACCGACCGTGGGGCGTGGCTGGCGGGTTGGCGCACGGCGGTGCGCGCCGCCGCTGTTCGCTCAGCGGCCATCGGCGGCGACAGCCGCATCCGCGCGGATCCCCTGGACCTGGTGATTGGACCCGAACGAGTCGTGCCGCTGGCACGGGCGGCTCACCAGGAACCGGAAATTCGACTACGCCTGGCGGAGCTTGACGCGGCGCATCAATCGCATCGGCTTGTTCCGGTGTGGGAGTTCTTCGCGGCGGCCAGACCGCTTGCTGACGAGGTGATCTCGGCCCCCGAGCAACGGGTGCTGGAGGCGCTGGCGCACGGCCCGCTGGATGTCTTGACGCTCGCCAAGCAGGCAGGCGCCCGAGACGCCCGCCTGCTCCCGATTGACGGGCTGATCGCGCGCCGGCTCATCACGCGCATCGGGCTCACGCCCACCGACCTGCTCCATGTACGCGGCGAATACACCGAATTCGACGTCGAAGCGGCGACCATCGCCAGCCGCATTGCTGCCCGAGAGAGCCGCGCCGATCCCGAGACGTTTGTGGCCCGCGCGCATGAGGCCGTCGTTCGGGCGCTGTGCACCGCGACGCTCCGCCGCGCCATTTCCGCACGGCGCCCCGATCTCGCCGAGTCGGACGAGCAGCTTGGGACGTACTTGCTCGACACCAGCGCGTCGCCGTCGAGCCGCGTCGGGCCATTGGATGTTGGCCTGCGACTCACACTGCCGCTGATTGCCCTGGGCGCCGCCGGAGCCGCGTGGTTGCCCCAAGTGGCACACCGCCTGCACACCGAGGTCATCGTTCCCGATCACGCAGCCGTCGCGAGCGCCGTCGGCGCGGCGTCGACGCGGATCGTGCAGGAGGTCGAGGTGCTGCTGCGACCGCAGTACCTGCGACGCGGCGGCGCTATCGACTACGCAGTGCACAGCCCGGAGGGACGCGCCATGTTTGCCTCCGAGACGCAGGCCCGCGAGCATGCGCTCGCCGCAGGCCGCCGAGTCGCCGCCGCCGCGGCAGCTTCAGCCGGCGCGCACGGTCCCTCAATCGACGTTGACGAGCGCCGTTGGAGCCTCGACGGCGATGATCCCGAAACACCCGCGCATCTCATGGAAACGCGCTTTCGGTTCACGGCAACAGAGCCTGACCACGTCTAGCCGACCTCAAACGGCCCTCTCACCTATAATCGGCCCGTTCCACCGCAACGCAACATGCCGGCCCGGCTTCGGTATTGGGGAGGCGAACCACGCCCATGGCGAGTAAGTTCTTGACTGAAGACGGGGGAAAGCGTCTCGAGGCCGAGCTTCACGAATTGAAGACGGTGAAGCGGCCAGAGATCATCCGGCGCATCCAGGAGGCCAAGGAGTTCGGCGAGCTCAGCGAAGGTAACGAGCCGGACGAGGTCAAGAACGACCAAGCCTTTACCGAAGGCCGCATCATGATGCTTGAGCGCCTGCTGCGCGACGCCATCATCGTCAGCGAGCACTCGTCCGACACGGTCAGCATCGGTGCCACGGTCAGTGTCCGCGACGACGGCAGCGGCGACCGCGAGTTCACCATCGTCGGCACCGAGGAGATCGATCTCGCGACCGGAAAGATCTCGAATGAATCGCCGCTCGGCCAGGCGCTTGTCGGGCGCAAAGTCGGCGAGAATATCACGGTCGAGACGCCCGCAGGCCCGCACGCCTACGAGATCACAGGAATCACCTGATCGCGGAGGTAGCGCCGGACCCCGCCAGGGCGCCGGGCGACCGGCTCTACGAGGCACGGCTCGCCAAGCTCAACCGCATCGCCGCGACGGGCGAGCCCGCGTTTCCCGTCCGCGTGCCTCGCTCCCATCCCGCAGCCGAGGCGCGCTCGCTGATCGACGCCCCAGACCGCCCCGAAGTCGATGTCGCAGGCCGCGTGATGTCCCTGCGACGCATGGGCAAGACCAGCTTTGCCGCTCTGCGCGATGGTTCGGGTGAGCTTCAACTCTTCCTAAACGCCGGAGAGCTGGGCGCCGACGAGTATCGCCGCATCCTCGACGTGATCGACGTGGGCGACATCGTGTCGGCGGGCGGCCCGCTATTTCGCACGCGCGCCGGCGAACCGTCCGTGCGGGTGCAGCGTCTGACGATTGCCGCGAAGGCGCTCCGATCACTCCCCGAGAAATGGCGCGGCTTGCAGGACCCCGAAGCGCGCTACCGGCAGCGCTACCTCGACATCATTGCCAATCAGGACGTGCGCGAGCGCTTCGAGGCGCGGACGAGGATCGTGCGCGCGATTCGCGGCGTGCTCGATTCGCAGCAGTACATGGAGGTGGAGACGCCCTCCCTGCAGCCGGTATACGGCGGCGGCAACGCCGTGCCGTTCACCACCCGCTATGAATCCCTGGGGCGCGATTTCTACCTGCGCATCGCGGACGAGCTGTACCTCAAGCGTCTGCTGGTCGCCGGCTATGAGCGCGTCTACGAGATCTGCAAGGACTATCGCAACGAAGGCATCGACCGCACCCACAGCCCCGAGTTCACTATGCTCGAGGCCTATCAAGCCTTCGCCGATCTCGGCGACATGCTCAAGCTCACCGAATTGCTGGTGGTCGAGGCCGCCACGGCCGTCACAGGGGACACGCGCGTCACGCACGGCGAGATGACGCTCGACTTCACGCCGCCCTGGCGGCAAGTGACCTATCGGGACGCCCTGCTGACGACCACCGGACTCGACTTGGACAGCGAGACCTTGGGCGACGAGCAGATCCGCAACGCCGCGGCATGCCACGGCATCTCGCTCGACGCCGACTCGTCACGCGCGCGCATGCTCGACGAGTTGATGAAGACCTGCGTCGAGCCCACCTTTGTGCAGCCGACATTTCTCACGCGATATCCGGCGGAGACCACGCCGCTTGCCAAGCGCGCGCCGGACGACCCGCGCTTCGTTGAGCGCTATGAGCCGTTCGTGCTGGGCATGGAGCTCGGCAATGGGTATGCGGAGTTGAACGACCCTATTGATCAGCGCCGCCGCCTCAGCGAGCAGGCGAGCAACGACGCCGATGCGCATCCGATGGATGAAGACTTCATCCGAGCGCTGGAACACGGGATGCCGCCGGCGGGCGGCATGGGTCTGGGCATCGACCGGCTCACCATGGTGCTCACCGGCGCGGCAAACATCCGCGACGTGATCCTGTTCCCGCAACTGCGGACGCCTGCGTAGAATCAAGGGTCGGGCGACACCGCCCAGGGCCAGCCGGCCGTTGCCATACGCTACGTTGCTCCCACATGCTTCCCCTGCGCTTCATTCGTGAGAACGCGGACCTCGTCCGCACCGGGCTAAGTGCCCGGGGTGACGAGGCGCCGCTGGACGACCTGCTCGCGGTCGACGAGCAACGGCGAGCCCTGCTGGTTGAAGTGGAGCAGTGGCGTGCCGAGCGAAACCGCCTCTCGCGCGCTATCGGGGCCGCGTCCGATCCGGCGCAACGTACGGAGTTGATCGCGCAGACCCGCACGTTGTCCCAGAAACTCGATGAGGCTGAGCCGTCGCTCGGGCACATCCAGGACGAAATCGATCGCCTGCTGCTGCAGATTCCAGCACTGCCGCACGAATCCGTCCCGGCAGGCCGCGACGCCGATGACAACTCGCTCGTCGCCACGCATGGCGCCCCATCAAATTTCGATTTCAAGCCGCGTCCACATTGGGAGATCGGCGAGGCGCTTGGCGTGCTCGACTTTCCCCGCGCAGCTAAGATCGCCGGGTCGGGATTCTGGCTATTTCGCGCTGCCGGCGCGCGCCTGCAACGCGCGCTGGTCTCCTGGGCCATCGACTTTCAGGTACGGGAGCATGGCTACGTTGAAATCCTCCCCCCGGCGCTCGTCACGAGCCGCGGCATGACTGACTCCGGCAAACTGCCAAAGTTCGCGGACGATTCCTATCGCGTGGCCACCGACGACCTCTGGCTCAATCCCACTGCCGAAGTCCCGCTCACCGCCATGCACCGTGGAGAGGTTCTCGACGGTTCCGCCCTTCCCCTGCGATACGTCGCCTACACGCCCGCGTTCCGCCGCGAGGCCGGCGCCGCCGGCATCGACACGCGCGGCCTCCAGCGCTTGCATCAGTTCGACAAGGTCGAGCTATACAGCTACGCCCTCGCCGAACACTCGTATAGCGAGCTGGAGACGATGCGCCAACATGCCGAAGCTGTCATCCAGGCGCTGCGGCTGCCCTACCGCACGGTGGAGGTGTGCGGCGGCGACCTCGGATTCACGGCCGCCAAGACCTACGACCTCGAAGCCTGGGCGCCCGGCGTCAACGCCTGGCTCGAGGTGTCATCGATCTCGAATTGCGAGGCGTTTCAGGCGCGTCGGGCCGGCACGCGAACCCGGAAGCCGGGTGGCAGCCACACCGAATACGTGCATACGCTCAATGGGTCCGGCCTTGGCATGGCCCGTACCATGGTGGCGATTCTCGAGAACGGCCAGCACGCGGACGGCAGCGTCCGCGTGCCGGAAGTTCTTCGACCGTATCTCGACGGCCTGGAAGTGCTTGAGGTGGAGGCCGGATGACCGCAGACCCGGTGATTGATCGCCATCCCACGCTGCAACTCATCGGCCACACCCCGCTGGTCGAGACGCGCCTGTTTCGCGATCGCTACCCGACGGCCCGAGTCTTCGCCAAGATGGAGGCCTTCAATCCGGGCGGGTCGATCAAGGATCGTCCCGTTGCGCGGATGCTGGCCGACGCGCAAGCGCGCGGTGACCTGCGCCCCGGTCAAACAATTCTCGACTCGTCATCCGGCAACGCCGGCATCGCGTACGCGATGATCGGGTCGCTTCTGGGCCACGACGTCGAGATCGTGATGCCCGACAACGCCAGCCGGGAGCGCGTGCAGCGCATCACGGCGCACGGCGCCGGCATCCGCTTCACCGACGCCATCCTGGGATACGACGAGGCCATGCGCGAGGTCCAGCGGCGCCACCAATCCGATCCGGAGCGGTACTACTTCGCCGACCAATACAGCAACGCCTCAAACTGGCAGGCGCACTACGACGGCACCGCCAACGAAATCCTGACGCAGGCGCCGCCCGACATGACGCACTTCGTCGCGGGCGTCGGCACCGGCGGCACGATCACCGGCGTGTCGCGCCGCCTCGACGAGGTTCGTCCCGACGTGCAGATCGTGTGCGCCGCTCCCCCCGAGTTTCCGGGGATCGAGGGGCTGAAGCCCATGGGGCCCGGCCACCTCGTACCGGATATATTTGACGCCTCGCTCATCAACACCTGGGTCGATATCGACGTGGATATGGCTCGCGACTACTCCGTGCAGTTGGCTGCGGAAGGATTGTTCGTCGGGCAATCGGCCGGCGCCTACACGTATGCGGTCGAAACCGTGCTCAAGGACGACCCTTGCGCCGTGGTCGTCACCGTGTTCGCCGATGCCGGCGACCGCTATTTCAGCACCGGCCTCTGGGACGTGGCGCCAGCCCGCCTTCCCTAGCCCGTGACACACATCAGCAACGCATCGCCGATGCCGGACTTGACGGGCACGCTAGGCGCGGAGTCTGACTTTCATGGAGCTACCGCGTGAAGCCCCTGCGGCTTGGGTTCAATCCCCGGATCAGGCCTGAGAATCGGCGCCGTCTGCATGAACGACTGCGCCACGTCGTCGAGGTGGCGGTGCACCTGGAGTTCGATGTCGTCGAACTCGGGATGTCGACGGCCATGTATGACCTGGGCCTGAGCACGGTGTTTGACCCCCAATCCATCGAGATTCTCGACGACGCGCCGCTGCGGTTCCACCTCAACCTGTTCGCCGACGACACGACGAGAAATCGCGCATCAGTAACCGACGTCACGGCTTACTCGCGGAGCGTGGCTCTGCGGCAGATCGTCCAGATCGTGGAATTCTTCGAGCATCGGCACGCCATGGAGATGTACGTCGTTCATCCAGGGCGCCGGGTTACACACGAGGCGGCGCACCTAGACGCACTGCGCGAGAGCATGCGCACCATGCACAACCTGTTCCCAGGCCTGCCTGTCGCCATCGCGAACGCCGGGGGACAGGCGGTGCTCGGCCGCATCGACAGCGTGCTCAACGCCTTGGACAGCGCCCGCCACTTCCGCTTCGCCCTGCATACCGGATTCGCCTTCCATTCGGTGGACGCGAATCACCTGGCGTTCGAAGCACGGATGGACTACCTGCAGCGCTTTGTCGATCAGATCGCGGAGATCCGGTGGCACAACACCGCACCGGGCGAGCGTCCCAGCGTGCCATTGCATCGCCCACTTGAGGACGGGATCGATCTCGGCATGCTCATGCGCACTGTGGGCCGAAATCCGGGCACGCTGCACATGATCGAAACGGTCGGCCTCGATCCGCCGGCCCTCGTGCGCGAAGTTCGCACGCTGCACCGCGCGCTCAGCGCCTAGACATCACTCCCAGCGAAACAGGCGCACCGCCAGCGCCACGAACACCACCAGATAGGCGGCCATTCCGGCCACGGCCACCCCGATTGGAAGCGTGGCCGCCCCACCGATCATGAGTTGGCGCGTCGCTTCGGCCAGATGCGTCAGGGGGAGCACGTTGATCACCGGTCGCAGCCAGTCGGGCATGAACTCGATCGGAAAGAACACGCCCGAGATGAACATCATGGGGAAGGTCACCACCTGCGCCACGGGGAAAAACCCCTGCTCGGTCTTGGTGAACGACCCCAAAAAGAAGCCGATCGCCAGGAACGCCAGCCCGCCCAGCATGACGACCCCCGCCAGCGCAGCCAGCGAGCCGGCGGACGTGTCGAGGCGAATGTCGAATACCAAGCGCGCGACCAGAATCAGAATGGCCGCCTGCGCCAGTACGAGCACCATGCGCAGGATCAGATCGGCGCTCACCAGCGTGAGCCGGGAAACGGGCGTGGCTTGCAGACGGCGCAGGACGCGGCGCTCGCGAAGCGACACGACATTCACGGCGCCGAAAACGCCCGCGTTCATGACGCTGAATGCCACGATGCCGGGCACGATGAAGTCGATTGTCGAGAGCCGCTCGCTCTGGAGCGTGTGAAACGCCGGCCGTACGACCGGCTCGCTCCGCGTGAGCGTGCGATCCACGACCTCGAAAGCTTGGAGAATCACCGGCAAGACGACCTGCTGCGTCGTCTGCCGGGTCTCGTCAAAATGGATCCCCACGGGTATCGGGCCGCCCGCGTCGATCGACGCGCCGAATCCGCTCGGTATCGCGATCACAGCGCGGCGATCGCCGTCCTCCAGGCTCGCAATCTCCTCCGCAAGACTGCCCTGCGTGAGGTCGAACGCATCCATGGACCTGAGCGTCTCAACGAGCACGCTGGCCTGCGGCGATGAGTCTTCGTTGACCAGGCCAACCTCATACTGCGTGCCGCTGTCGCGACCGAAGACCAGGCCAAAGATCAGGATGAAGAGCAGGGGAAACGCGAACGTCCAGAACAGCGCCGCTCGGTCCCGCGTGAACTCCCGCGTGTTGGCCAGCGTGAGCTGGACGAGGGCTCTCAATCCCGTAACGTCCGACCGGTGAGCTTGAGGAACACATCCTCGAGCGTGGCCCGGCGCAGCCGCAGGTTTTGAATGGGTTCACCGCGCTCCTGACCGAGTTGCAAGAGCGCCGACATTGACGTCGACACGTCGTCGCTGAACATGCTCACCCGGTCGGCCTGGACGGACGCGTTCACGACAGCCGGAAGTCTCTCGATCTCGTCGGATGTCATGCCATTTCGCTGGGTGAACTCGATGGCATCCTCGGCGAAATGCGCCCGCACGAGCCCTTCGGGTGCGTCCACGGCAATGATGTGGCCGTGATCCATCACCGCGACCCGATCGCATAGGCGCTCCGCTTCCTCCATGTAGTGCGTCGTCAGCAGCACTGTGCGCCCCTGGGCCTTGAACTGCTCGATCGTCTCCCAGAGGCTGCGCCTGGCCTGGGGGTCCATGCCGGTGGTCGGCTCGTCGAGAAAGATCATCGGCGGATCGTTGACCAGCGCCAGCGCCACCGACAGCCGCTGTTGCTGTCCGCCCGAGAGGTCTTTGACGAACGCCCGGCGGCGCTCTTCGAGGCCGAGGAGGGCCACGAGATGATCGGCAACGCCGGCGCGTCCATAAAACGAGGCGAAGAGCTCGATCACTTCGACCACGCGCAGCCGTGGGTACAGCGCCACTTGCTGCAGCTGGACGCCGATCTGGCGTTTGAGATTTCGTTGCTCGCGTCCGGGGTCGAGCCCCAGCACGCGCACCGCCCCGGAATCACGCAGCCGCAGACCTTCCAGGATTTCCACCGTCGTCGTCTTGCCCGCGCCGTTGGGACCCAGCATGCCGAAGACCTCACCAACCTCGACCGAAAACGAGACGCCGTCCACGGCCTTGACGTCGCCGTACGACTTGCGCAGGTCCTGGACTTCGATGATGGGCATGCTGGGAGTCAAGAGTATGGCTGCAGTGACCGCGCGAGAGTGACCAATCTCACCAGCGGACGAGTCGCGGGCCTAGGCCAATCGCCGGAGGATCATCGCCCCCTGCGGATCCACGGTTGCGCGCCAGCCGGGAGCAATCCAGGTGGTCGCATCGGACTGGGTGACCACGGCCGGCCCGTCGAGTTCGAAGCTGTGTCCAAGATCATGGCGTGATAGCAACGGCACCTCGTGCACGGAACCGTCGGCCAGCGTGGCTTGCGTCGTGCGCGGTTCCGGAGCCCCGGCGGCCAATGGCGCCGCGGTCGAAATGTCCGGTTGCGGCACGGATGCGACGAGCCGCGCCACCACGATCTCAACAGGGGCGTCAGGTCGGCTGTGGGCGTATCGTTGCTCGTGCCGTTCGTGGAACAATCGCACCGCCTCCGGCACTCCCTCGGGTCCCAGCGGCACGCTCAACTCGAACGATTGCCCCACGTACCGCACGTCCAACAGCCGCTGCAGCCGCGGCTGGCGCGCCGGTGCCAAGTCGTCCCGCGCGGCCTGCTCCAGAGGAGCGAACAGGTCCTCGAGGCGGTCCGGCGTGAGCGTTTGGGCCTCGTCAAACACGGTGGCCGCGTATTCGCGGGTGTGGGCTCCGGTCAATGCGCCGAGCGCGGAGAGTACGCCGGGATGCAACGGCACCAGCACTTGCTCGATCTCAAGCCGTTCCGCCAACTCGCAACAGTGCATCGGGCCGGCGCCGCCGAATGGGAGCAAGGTGAAGTCCCGCGGGTCGAAGCCGCGCTCGAGCGTGATCACGCGCAGTGCTCGATCCATGTGCGCATTGGCCACCGCGACCACCGCCAGCGCCGCGCGACGCCGCGCGGCGTCGGAGCGGTCGCCGTCAGGCACCAGCAATTCAACCGCCCGATGGGCTCTGTCAACGTCGAGATGCACGCGGTCTCCGAGCGCCGCGTCCGGGGCAAGGCGGCCCAGGACCAGGTTCGCGTCGGTCACCGTGGGTTCCGTACCGCCTCGACCATAGGCGGCGGGACCGGGTAGGGCCCCGGCGCTGCGCGGACCCACTCGCAGGGCGCCCGCTTCGTCGATCTGGGCAATCGATCCGCCCCCAGCGCCAACCGTGTGGATGTCCGTCATGGGAATCGCCACCGGCAGGCCCGCAACTTCCGCATGGGTCGTGCGCAGCGGCTCGCCGGGACAGACCGCAACGTCGGTCGACGTGCCGCCCATGTCCAACGTGACGATATTGGCAATGCCCGAGGCGCGAGCGACGTGCTGCGCGCCAACGACCCCGGCGGCAGGACCGCTGAGCACGGTGCGCACCGGCGCCGCCGCCGCTTCGACCGAGCGCAGCACCCCGCCATTGGATTGCACGACCCACAAGGGACCAGGCATGGCCGGCTCCAGCCGACGCAGGTAGCGGGCAACGACGGGCGCCACGTAGGCGTCGACGACCGTCGTGCTGGTGCGCTCGTATTCCCGGTACTCCGGCAGGATTTCGGACGAGATCGACACCGCGGAGACGCCCGCCCGATGCAGCGCCTCGCGTACGGCGCGCTCATGGTCCGGTTGCAGAAAGCTGAACAGCAGGCACACGGCGGCCGAGACCGGCGCCAGTCGTCGAACCCGGGCTTCGAGACGATCAAGCGATGCTCGGTCAATCGGCGTGACGACGCTGCCGTCCGCGCCGACCCGCTCGGTAACTTCGAGCCGCCGCGCCCGCGGAATCAGCGGCGCCGGCCGCTCCGGCTCGAGCTCATAGAGCACCGGCCGATTCTGGCGGCCGATCTCCAGGACATCCCGAAACCCTTCCGTGGTTACCAATACCGCACGAGCGCCACGGCGTTCGAGCAGCGCGTTGGTTGCCACCGTCGATCCATGAACAATCGCGGCGGCGGACGTGATGCCGTCCGCGCGCAGCCCATCCACAACCGCCTGCTCCGGGGCGCCCGGCGTGCTGGGGATCTTAAAGACGCGCATTTCCCCGTCGCTGATGACGACAAAGTCGGTAAACGTGCCGCCCACGTCCACGCCAACCCGCACGCCGTCCCTCCTATATCCCGCCGAGGCCCCAGGCACCCACGTAGGTGCTGAGGATGCCGCGTGGTTGGCATTGTGGCCTACGCCGCGACATGACATGCACGCTGACAATCACCACCAAGGCGTCGTCGCCTGCCTACCCAACTGCAAGTCGAAACTTGGAGGAATTCGACCGCGATCAGTGCTCGGTGCAATGGATGACGGCGACCTCCCATTGATCGACCTTGAGCTGGAACGCGTGGTCCTCGACCGCAAGATCGACCTGGGCCAGGAGGTCGCGCGCTCTGCCAGTCGGCCAACTCGGTCGCAGCTTCACCTGCGCCGCAGCCCGCTCTAGGTTGAACACGAATACCAGCCAACCGCCCTGCCGCGAGCGCCGCACCACCGGCACCACCCGGTCGCCTTCAATCGCCACCGGCGCCGCGATACCGGCCTCGCCAACCAGCCCCAGCACCAGCTCCGGCTGTCCGACATCGCCGAAGCCCGCCGAGAGGGTCAACCCGTACCACGTGAAGCGGCCGTCGGCGGTCTGGACTGCGACCGTGGCCCCGTCGAGGGAAGCGATCGCGCGTGTGTCCCCTCGCGGCTCCAGCACGGCATAGCCGCAGGGGCTGGTAATCGCGTGCGGGCCGTGCGGCGTCTGCACCACGTTGCGTCCCTGCTCGATGTCGTATTCGGTCACCGCCGAGAAGTCCGCCACCCGTACCCCCAGCCGCTCGGCCAGGCCTTCCGGCGGGCCGTAGCTGGACTGCCCGTCACCGGCGTACAGACCGAAGCTGCCCTCCGCCACCAGCCGGGTCTGCGGGCTCTGCTCCAGCGTGCGCTCGATCCGCTCCCGCACCTCGTCGGTCATCAGCGTCACGTTGGGCAGGAACAGCAGCCGGTAGCCCGCCCAGTCCATGCACGGGGTGATCACGTCGGCCGGGACGCCGCGCGTCCATAGCGTCCGGTACACGCCCCGCAGGTCCGCCAGGAAGCGGTCGGCCTCGTCGTTGTAGCCGAACAGCTCCTGCGACTCAGGGTGATAGACGATCCCCACCTCGGCGCGCGGACACGCCAGCGGCAGGTGCTCGCGCAGGCCGCCGATCTGCTGGATGGCCCGTGTCGCGGCCGCGAATCGCGGCGTGGGCTCACCGTCCAGCGCCACCAGGTTATAGCCCGGCGATTCGAAGCTGAGGTACTCCGGCCGGTACTGCCAGAACATGGCCCCCGAAGCACCGTGCGCCAGGGTCATCCAGAGCAGCGTGGTCAGCTCGCGCGGGTCGGATTGCTTCTTCCATGCCGCCCCGCCGCGTGACATGCCCGCGTAGATCTCCTCGTTCCACCAGCGCCCGTGCTTCCCCGCGCTGCGCGACCAATCGAACCCAAACGCTCGCCCCGAAACCTGGTACGGGTCTCTGGAGGTCAGCAGGTTGTTCGAGGTCATGGACATGCCCCAGCTGTCGGCGATGGCCGCGCAGCTCTCGTCCCAGGGGCGAGGGGACCAACCGCCGTGGGCACGGGTCTCATGGTCGGGATCGATCTGCTTGGTCTCGTCGACCATCCATTGCAGGTAACCGGCCAGGTTCTCGTAGTGGAACCGCCGGTACAGCAGCATCTCCACCACGTTGCCATTCGACCGCGGCGGCTCCACGTCCTCCCAGCGGCGGTAGCGGCGCAGCAGGCGCTCATTGAGCTCGTCCAGCGTGAAGCGCTCGCGCAGCCAGGCCTCGTACCGCGCCAGGGTGTGCCGGCAGTAGCAGGGATAGCCGCGTGCCGACGCCAGGCCGACACCGTCCCAAAGGCCCCATATCAGCAAGCTGGGCCGCTCCCGGTAGCGCGTCACCACGTGGCGCAGCAGCGCGCCCCCGTAGTCGCGCCAGGCCGGGTGGTCGTAGCAGTGAATCTGCGAGCCCTGCGGCGTGGCCGCGCCCGCAGTCGGCGCTACCGGTTCCCCGCTGTAGGTGACGATCCGCATGTCGGGATGCTCGCGGGTCAGCCACTCCGGGCAGGCCCCGTGCGTCGCCAGCGTGATGTCGAGCCAGACCTGGAGATCGTGCTTCTCAGCCAGATCGAACAGGCGGTCGAAGTCCTCCAGCTCGTACTGGCCCGGCCGCGGCTCCATGTGGTTCCAATAGGAGAAGCTGCGGACAATGCGGAAGCCCGCGGCGCGCAAACGCGCGAAGTCCTCGTCCCAGACGTCGGGCTTGGGAATCGGGGCGCGGTAATACTCCACTCCGACCGGAAACGGGACCCCTGGAATGCCAAAACTCTGCTGGTCAGACATCTGCCTCGGTCCTTTCATCCATGAGCGGGTCTCCGCTCATGGCCGGCGGGCTGCCGCCCGCGATGTTTCGCCGGCCCGCATGCCACGACGCCTCGTGATGTCAAGGTTCGCCGTCTCCGAGCGAATGTTAGTCCTTGCGCCATGATTCGGGATCCAACGCCAGAAATCAGCCCGCGCACGATGAGCCTCCGGCCGGTGGAGAACCGCTGCCCGATCCCGCGGGCGGACACGACCGCGACGCGGCCCGATCATGACCGCACCACAAGCCGGATGATGCTTCCCCTGCTCCGCTCAGCCATCGGTGCAATGGATGACGGCGACCTCCCATTGATCGATCTCGAGCCGGAACGCGTTGTCCTCGACCGCAAGATCGCCCTGTGCGATGAGGTCGCGCGCCCGCGTGATCCGCCAGCGCGGGCACAGCTTCACCTGCGCCGCGGCCCGCTCCACGTTGAACACGAACACCAGCCAGCCACCCTGCCGCGAGCGCCGCACCACCGGCACCACCCGGTCGCCTTCAATCGCCACCGGCGCCGCGATGCCGGCCTCGCCCACCATCCCCAGCACCAGATCCGGCTGTCCGACATCGCCAAACCCCGCCGACAGGCTCAGCCCGTACCACGTGAAGCGGCCGTCGGCGGTCTGCACTGCGACCGTGGCCCCGTCCAGGGAGGCAATCGCACGCGTCTCCCCCCGCGGCTCCAGCACGGCGTAGCCGCAGGGGCTGGTGATCGCGTGCGGGCCATGCGGCGTCTGCACCACGTTGCGTCCCTGCTCGATGTCGTATTCGGTCACCGCCGAAAAGTCCGCCACCCGCACCCCCAGCCGCTCCCCCAGGCCCTCCGGCGGGTCGTAGCTGGACTGCCCGTCGCCCCCGTACAGCCCGAAGCTGCCCTCCGCCACCAGCCGGGTCTGCGGGCTCTGCTCCAGCGTGCGCTCGATCCGCTCTCGCAGGTCGTCGGTCATCAGCGTCACGTTGGGCAGGAACAGCAACCGGTAGCCCGTCCAGTCCATGCGCTCCGTGACGACGTCCGCCGGCACGCCGTGCGTCCACAGCGTTCGGTACACGCCCCGCAGGTCGGCCACATAGCGCTCGTCCTCATCGTTGTAGCCGAACAGCTCCTGCGATGCAGAGTGGTAGACGATCCCGACATCGGCGCGCGGACACTCCAGCGGCAGGTGCCCGCGCAAGCCGTCGATCTGCTGGATGGCCTGCGTCACGGCCTCGAGTCGCGGCGTGGGCTCACCGTCCAGCGCCGCCAGGTTGTAGCCGGGCGACTCGAAGCTGAGGTACTCCGGCCGGTACTGCCAGAACATGGCCCCCGCGGCGCCATGCGCCAAGGTCATCCAGAGCAGCATGGTCAGCTCGCGCGGGTCGGATTGCTTCTTCCAGGTAACGCCGCCGCGCGACATCCCCGCATAGATCTCCTCGTTCCACCAGCGCCCCTGCTTGCCCGCGCTGCGCGACCAATCGAACCCAAACGCTCGCCCTGAAACCTGGTACGGGTCTCTGGAGGTCAGCAGGTTGTTCGAGGGCATGGACATGCCCCAACTGTCGGCGATGGCGCCGCAGACCTCGTCCCAGGGCCGCGGAGCCCACCAGCCGTGGGAGCGGGTTTCGTGGAGCGGGTCGTGCCGCTTGGCCTCGTCAACCATCCATTGCAGGTGACCGGCCAGGTTCTCGTAGTGGAACCGCCGGTACAGCAGCATCTCCACCACGTTGCCATTCGACCGCGGCGGCTCCACGTCCTCCCAGCGGCGGTAGCGGCGCAGCAGGCGCTCGTTGAGCTCGTCCAGCGTGAAGCGCTCCCGCAGCCACGCCTCGTACCGCGCCAGCGTGTGCCGGCAGTAGCAGGGATACCCGTCGCTGTCGCGGCAGAATGCCGATGAGAGGTTGACCCCGTCCCAGAGACCCCAGATCAGCAGGCTGGGCCGCTCCCGGTAGCGCCGCACCACGTGGCGCAGCAGCGCGCCCCCGTAGTCGCGCCACGCCGGGTGGTCGTAGCAATGCATCTGGGTGCCCTGCGGCGCGGAAGCGCCCGCGCTCGGCCGGGCCCGTTCCCCGCGGTAGGTAACCACCCGCATGTCGGGATGCTCGCGGGTCAGCCACTCGGGGCAGGCCCCGTGTGTGGCCAGCGTGAGGTCGAGCCAGACGCGGAGATCGTGCTTTTCCGCCAGATCGAACAGGCGGTCGAAGTCCTCCAACTCATATTGGCCCGGTCGCGGTTCCATGTGGTTCCAGTAGGAGAAGCTGCGGACAACGTGGAATCCGGCGGCACGCAAACGCGCGAAGTCGCCGTCCCAGACGTCGAGCTTGGGCATCGGCGCGCGGTAGTAGGCCACCCCAACCGGAAACGGCACCTCGGGAATGCCAAAGCTACGCTCTGCAGTCATCTCAGCACGCTCCGTTCCCCACCCTCGGGCCGGTCACATGGTATCCGCCGCGAGCCCGGCAGGATCGAGCATGCTAGATTGCCGCCGTCTCGCGTTCGTGGTGCCGCCTGCGGAAATTTTGGCGCCATCGCATGGCAGATCGCCGCTCGTCGCAACGTGTGCCACCGACCACCGTGCGGCGGCTCTCCGCCTACTACCGCGCCCTTGGCGCGCTGGTGGAGCGGGACGTGTCGCACGTGTCGTCGAAGGTGTTAAGCGACCTGGCCGGATCAACGGCGGCGCAGGTCCGTCGAGACTTGGCGTACTTCGGCTCGTTCGGCACGCGCGGGGTCGGGTACTCCGTAGATTCGCTGCGTGCGCAGCTCGCCAGCATTCTCGGAATCGACCGCTCGTGGCCGCTGGGACTCGTGGGTGTCGGAAATCTCGGCCAGGCCCTGCTGGCGTATCGCGGCTTTCGTGGACCGGAGTACAAGATCGCCGCGGCGTTCGACAGTGATCCGGCCAAGATCGGCACGGTAGTTGAAGGCGTTCGAGTTTCCAACGTCGCCAGTTTCAGGACCGAGGCCCGGCGACTGGGCGTCGCAATCGTGTTGGTGGCCGTGCCCGCGGCGGCCGCGCAGGCCGTCGTCGATCAGGTCGTGGCCGCGGACGTGCGCGCCATTCTCAACTTCGCGCCGGCGCAGCTGCGCGTTCCCCGCGATGTCCGAATCTCGAACGTGGACCTCTCCATGGAAGTGGAATCGCTCACGCACGCCCTCACCGACGGTCGGCGTGGCGCAGGCGGGTCGTGGTACGTATCATGAAGCCGGCTTGTGAAATCTCTCACCAACTGTCAATCGACGAGGGGTAGCAGCGCGACCTAATGCCGTCCTGGATCGCCGTTGTCATTCTCATCGCGCTCGCGCTTCTCTTCACCATCGGCAGCTTCGTGGGCACCATGCTCCTCAAGCCGCGCCGTCCGGACCCCGTGAAGGGCGACGCCTACGAGTCCGGGATTGCCCCGACCGGGGATACGCGCGGCCGCCACAACGTCCGGTTCTACATCGTGGCCATGCTGTTCCTCGTCTTTGACGTCGAGCTCGCGTTCCTCTATCCCTGGGCCGTGCTCTACAGCAACCTTGACCAGCATCTCTTCCTGTTCATCGAGGCGGTCGTGTTCATCGCGATCCTCGGCGTCGGGTATGTCTACGCGTGGCGCAAGGGTGCATTGGACTGGAGCCGCTAGCCCATGATCGATATAGCGCCAACCCCCACGCTTGATGCAACCGCCGTAGTGAGCCGCGTGCGCGAGCTCGCGGGCGAGGCGTTCGTGAACGGCCGCGTGGTGCGCGGCGATCCCGTTGTCGAAATCAGCCCCGACGCCATTGCCCCGCTGGCTCAAGCGCTGCGTGATGACCCCGATCTTCGCTTCGAGCAACTTGTTGATCTGACGGCTGTGCACTGGCCCGCGGATGTCGGGCGAGAATTTGAGTTGATCTACCAGTACCGGTCGCTCAGCAACAACCTGTTCCTGCGGGTGAAAGCGCGCGTGTGCGACGGCGGCGTGGTCGCCACCCTGGCCCACACCTACCAATCGGCGCGCTGGCTCGAGCGCGAAGTTCACGATCTGTTCGGCATTCGATTCGAGGGCCACCCCGACCCGCGCCGCGTGCTCTTGCCCGACGGGTACGAGGGCCACCCGCTGCGCAAGGACTACCCGGTCGAAGGCCCGACATTCCCCGAGGACGCCCATCGCAATGACCTGTTCGGCCACTTGGATCCCGATGATTTCTGGGACGAGCCGAAGCCGGGAGCGCCGAGCCCATGACCGTCGAGACCGGCACCGCCAGCATGTTCGGCGACATCGAGCAGATCAGCGAGAACCAGATGGTTCTCAACATGGGACCGCAACACCCGAGCACGCACGGCGTAATGCGTCTGCTCATCGAGGTCGACGGGGAGACCGTCACCAAGTGCACCCCCGACGTGGGGTACCTGCACCGCGGCGTCGAAAAGCTCATCGAGACCCATGACTACCGCGGCGGGATAACGCTCACAGACCGCATGGACTACACGGCCGGACCGTCCAACAACATGGGCTATCTCATGGCCATCGAGAAGCTGATGGGCATCGAGGACGAGATTCCGTTGCGGGCCAAGCTGCTCCGCACGGCGATTGCCGAGCTTTCCCGGCTGGCCTCGCACCACATCTGGATCGGCACCCACGCGCTGGATATCGGCGCCATGTCGGCCTTCCTCTGGTCCCTCCGCGAACGCGAGAAGATCCTGTATCTCTTCGAGAAGGCCTGCGGCGCCCGCCTCACCACGTCATTCATGCGCGTGGGCGGCACTGGCCCGCACGATGTCCCCGAAAGCTGGATCGAAGACGTCGACGCGTTTCTCGACAGCTATACCCTCGACGAGCTGAATAGCCTTTTGACTCGCAATGAGATCTTCGAAATCCGCACCCGCGGCGTGGGCATCATTTCCGCCGAGCAGGCGCTGACCTACGGTCTCACCGGGCCGAGTCTGCGTGGGTCCGGAATCGCATGGGACCTGCGCAAGGCCCGTCCGTATGCGGCCTATGACATGGTCGACTTCGAAATCCCGGTGTTTCCCGAAGGCGATGTCTACGCGCGCTACCTGGTGCGGCTCAACGAGATGTATCAGGCGACGCGGATCGTGCGGCAGTGCATGGAGCACCTGCGCGGCCTGCCATCGGACGCTCCGTCCAACGCGGACCGTCCCGACCTGGTTCCGCCTGACTTGGGGCGAGTGCCCTTTGACATGGAAGCCATGATCAATCACTTCAAGCTGGTCATGCACGGCGTGCAGCCCCCAGCCGGTGAGGCGTATTTCGCCATCGAGTCCCCGAAGGGCGAGCTGGGCTATTTCTTCGTGAGTGATGGCAGTGGCATGCCTTATCGCTGCCACGTGCGCTCGCCATCGTTCGTCAACCTCGCCATCATGGAGGACGCGGCCGTCGGCGGCCTGATCGCCGACACGGTGGCGCTGATCGGAAGCATCGACATCGTGTTGGGTGAGGTGGACCGATGAGCAACGAACTCATGAGCCTGACGGTCGACGGCATCGAGGTGCAGGTGCCGGCGGGCTCAACGGTGCTGCAAGCCTGCGAGTCGATTGGAGTCGAGATTCCGACGCTCTGCACCGATCCGCGACTCGACCCATACGGAGCCTGCCGCATGTGCGTGGTGGAAATCCAGCCGGGGCCGCCGCGTCCAATGGCCTCCTGCACCATGCAGGCCGCGCCCGGCATGACGGTGGTGACGAACAGCCGCGCGATCAAGGACATCCGCAAGCACGTGATCGAGCTGCAACTCCAGCACCACCCCCTCGACTGCCCGTACTGCGACCAGGCCGGCACCTGCGAGTTGCAGGACGAGACCTTTGCGCAGGAAATCCATCAAAGCCCCTACGAAACCGTTCCCAAAGCTCATCCCGAGGAAATCCTCAACGAGATGATCCTCATCAACCACAACCGCTGCATCCTGTGCGGTCGCTGCGTGCGGATGTGCGACGAGCAGATTGGCGTATACGCCCTTGACTTCGTCCATCGGGCGATCGGCACGTTTATCGCGCCCGCCCAGCACAAAGAGATGGACTGTGAACGGTGCGGCATGTGCATCGAGACATGCCCGGTGGGCGCATTGCTCAGCCGACCGTTCAAGCACGCGGCGCGGAGTTGGCAGACGGACAAGACCGCCTCGACGTGCCCGCACTGCTCCGTGGGCTGCTCCCTCCTCGTGGAGTCGCGCCACGGCGACGTGGTCCGTACGCGCACGAACGGACTCGAGGAGCCGGCCAACGGCATCCTCTGCGCCAAGGGGTTCTTTGGCCACTCGTTCGTCAATAGCGGCGACCGGTTGACGCAGCCGCTGATTCGGCGGGACGGGCGCCTACAGCCCGCGACGTGGCATGAGGCCATCTCGCACGTGAGCAGCGGGCTGCGCGGCGTGATCGACCGCCACGGCCCCAGCGCCATCGGCGCGGTTGGCTCGCCGAACTGCACGAACGAAGACAACTACACCCTGCAGCGATTCATGCGCGAGGTCATCGGCAGCAACAACGTCTACAGCCAGTCACACGGCTTTCACGAGACGTTCCACGCTCTCGCATCCGTGCTTGGATCTCAGGCCGTGCTGCGGTCACAGGGTGAACTGCTTGAGTCGGACGTGATTCTGGTGGTGGGCGCCGACATCGGCCAGACGCACAACGTCGTGGGCGCACACATCAAACGCGCCGTGCGGCGAAACGGCCGCAAGCTGCTTATGGCGACACGGCTTGCAAGCACCCTGGATCGCTACGCCGACGCGACGGCACGAGTACGGCCGGGCGGCGAGGCGGCCCTGCTAATCGCGCTGGCCGGGCGCGACGACGTTTCCGAGGACGTGACGGGGGTATCCGACGCTGAACTCGGCGCCATGCGCGAGCTGCTCGACGCGGCCGGTTCCGTCGCCGTCGTATGGGACACCGGGATCTGGACGTTGGGACGCGCTGAGCAATTGGCATGGGCCGCGGCCAGCCTCGCGCAGGCTCATGCGGACGTACGTCTATTCCCATTGGCGGAACGGGCCAACACCGTGGGCACGCTGCTCACCGGCATGGGCCCCGACATGCTGCCGGGAATGCGGCCAGTCGCCGATGCCGCGGCACGCGCCGAAGTGGAAACCGTGACCGGCGCGCCGGCGCTTGAGGAGGCCGGGGCGGCACTTTCCGCTTTGCTGGAGGGCGGCGGTCAGGCGCTCTATGTGATGGGCGAGGATCTGATCAGCAGCGCTGGCGATCCGGAGGCCCTGCGCGAGAGCTTGGCGAATCTCGAGTTGCTCATCGTGCAAGACATCTTCATGAGCCCGACAGCTGAGTTGGCCGATGTCGTGCTTCCGGGTGCTTCGTTCGCCGAAAAAGGCGGCCACTTCACCAACTTCGAGGGTCGGCGCGGAGCCCTGGCGCCCGCCATCATCCCGGTCGGCGATGCGCGGCCGGACTGGGAGATCATCGCGCGGCTGGCTGCCGCGCTGGGCAACGACTTTGGCTGGCGCTCGCATGAGCCGATCTCCGAGGAGATCGAACGCCTGTGGCGCATGCCGGACATTGAGGGCGGGGAGCCAATCGGCGATTTCAATGGAGCGCTGTCCCCGGCGATCGACTCTGGGGCCTTCACGCTCGCGACCGAGCAGCACCTCTACACCGCTGGCGCCACCGGCCGACGCGCGCCCAGCCTGGCCCTCATGCTGCCGGACGCCGTCGCCGAGCTGAATCCCGAGGACGCCAAGAATCTCAACGTGACGGATGGCGACGCGATCAGCCTGGCATCACACGCCGGAGCGCTGAATCTGAAGACCATGGTCGCGAGCCGCGTGCCGCGTGGGGTCGTCAACCTGCCCGACCGCTTTCTGGAGGCCCCACCGCGCCGGCTCGATTCCGCAGCCCCCAACGGCATTCCCGTGCAAGTGACCAAGCGCTAGGCGATGGACGGCTTGGAATGGCTCATCGTCGTCATCAAGTGTCTGCTCATCTTGCTAATTTTCCTTGGTGCGCCGCTGATTCTCGTGCTCGTGGAGCGCTGGACGCTCGGCCGGCTGCAATCCCGCATCGGACCCAACCGCGTGGGGTGGTCCGGGTCGCTCCAGACGCTGGCCGACGGCCTCAAGCTCGGCATCAAGGAAGACCTCATTCCGCGCGGCGCCGACAAGCTCGTCTTCTGGTTCGGGCCGGTGTTCTTGGTGGTCCCGGCATTGGCCGCGTGGGCCATCGTGCCCATCGGGCCGAAGGTCGAGCTTGGACGAGAGATCGGGCTGTGGGCCGTCGATCTGAATGTCGGCATCCTCTTCTTCCTCGCCATGGGCTCCCTAGGGGTCTACGGCGTGGTCATGTCGGGATGGTCGTCAAACAGCAAATACGCCCATTTCGGCGCACTCCGTGCCAGCGCCCAGGTCATCAGCTACGAGCTCATCATGGGGCTCGCGGTGCTGGCCATTATCGTCTACGCCGGATCACTCAGCCTCATCGACATCGTCGAGCAGCAGCGTGGGCTATGGTTCATCGTGCCGCAGTTCGTGGGGTTCCTTCTCTTCGTGATCGCCGGCGTCGCCGAGACCAATCGCGCCCCGTTCGACCTGCCGGAAGCCGAGAGCGAGATCGTCGCGGGCTTCCACGTGGAGTACTCGGGCATGCGCTTCGCGATGTTCTTCATCGCGGAGTACGCCAACATCATCCTCTTTTCGGCCATCATCACCACGCTCTATCTCGGGGGCTGGCTGGGATGGACGATCCCGGGCATGGACGGTCTGACCGGCATCTTTTGGTTCCTCCTGAAATCCAGCGTATTCATAGGTCTCTTTCTGTTGCTCCGGGCCGCCCTGCCGCGGCTGCGGTACGACCAACTCATGAGCTTCTGCTGGAAGTTTCTGATGCCCATCGGCATCATCAACCTGCTGGTCGCCGCCGGGCTGCGGATGGCATGGAATTGAGATCACCGTGCCGCTAGGTTCAGGCATCCTCAAGGGCTTCGCGACCGTGTTCCAGGTCGGGCGCCGCCGGCCCGCCACGGTGATGTACCCCGAGAACGTGCGCGACATCGCGTATCGCTTCCGCGGCCAAGTGGGCATGCGTCGGGACGAAGTCACCAACGGCATGACGTGCGTCGGCTGCGGGCTGTGCGAGACGGCGTGCCCGAACGACGTGATCCGCGTCGACACCAGCGAGGCGCCCGATGGCACGCGTGTGGTGGACCGCTACATTTTCGACGTGGGCCGCTGCGTCTTCTGCTACTTCTGCGTCGAGGCCTGCCCGGTGGATGCTCTCCAGCGCACCCACGACTTCCATCTGGTCACCGAAGATCGCCGCGGGCTCGTGATCGACGGCTTCAAGATGATCGACATCTACGAGCACGATCTCAAGAATCGATCGCTGGAGGAACAGAACATCGGCCCGGGTACGCGCCCTCGACTATGGTTCGGCGATGACTGACAACGTCGCCGAGATCATCGCGTTCTGGTATCTCGCCTTCATGGCGGTGACCGGCGGCGTGGGCGTGCTCGCGCTGCGCAATCCGGTGCACTCCGCGCTGTCGCTGGTGTACGTGATCTTCCACGTGGCCGGATTGTTCGTGATCTTGGGCGCCGGCTTCCTCGCCGTGGTCCAGATCATCGTGTATGCCGGCGCCATCGTCGTGCTGTTTCTCTTCACGCTGATGATGCTGGATATGCGCGGCATTGCGCATGAGCGCTTCACCCATCGTCAGCGGTGGCTAGCTTTGCCGCTGGCGACATTGCTGGCCGTCGAGGCCGTCTTCGTCGGCGTAGGCACGCCAGAAGTCCGAGAGGCTTTCCAGGGCGCGTTTCCGCCCCAGACCATTTCCGACCTCGGCGGCAGTACGCAAGCCATAGCCGCCGTCCTCTTCAGTGAATATTTGTTGCCGTTCGAAGTCGCCAGCGTCCTGCTCTTGGTCGCCGCCATCGGGGCGATCGTCTTGGCGCGGCGCTTCGATCGTGAGCTCGAGGCGCCCGCTGAGAGCACCAACGAACTACCCGAGCCGGAGACCGCGTCCTGATGGACCTCAACGCCTATCTGGTCGTCGGCGGCCTGCTGTTCTCACTGGGCGTTCTGGGCACGCTGCTCCGGCGCAACATCATTGTGGTGCTCATCTCGATTGAGCTGATGCTCAACGGCGCCAACCTCACGCTGGCCGCGTTCTCCGCGTTCCTCGACGACATGGCCGGCAACGTGATGGTGGTGTTCTCGCTCACCGTGGCGGCGGCGGAGGTCGCCGTGGGTCTGGCTATCCTCGTCGCCCTCAGCCGGGTGTTCCCAGTTGTGAATATCGACCAACTGGACGATCTGCGCGGATGACCTTGAGCCAATCGCTGTATGGCGGTGGATGTGTTTGACGTCGTCTGGTTGATCCCGTTGGCGCCGCTGCTGGCGTTCATCATCAACGGCCTGGCCGGCCGGCGTGTGCCGTCGATGACCGGCTGGCTGTCAACCGGAGCCATCCTGGCGTCATTCCTGCTGACCGGCGCGCTTTGGATTGGCGGCATCTCCGCCGACCAGCCCGGCTGGACGTTCTACCCCTGGGTCGACTCGGGAACGTTAGCCGTCAATATCGGATTCCTGCTCGATCCGCTCGCCGTTGTCATGCTGCTGGTGGTTACCGGCGTCAGCACGCTGGTGGCGCTCTACTCCGTCGGCTACATGGACCACGATCCGGCGAAATCTCGATTCCACACCTGGATTCCGCTCTTCGTCTTCAGCATGGTCATGCTGGTCATGTCGGACAACTTGCTCCAGCTTTTCGTCTTCTGGGAAATGGTGGGGCTGTGCTCCTACCTCCTCATTGGCTTTTGGCACGACCGGCACAGCGCCAATGTCGCCGCCACGAAAGCGTTCCTCGTCAACCGCATCGGCGACTTTGCCTTCCTCATCGGCATCGTCTTGGCCTTCCTTCACTTCGGCACCCTGCGCTACCGTGAGATCTTCGAAGTAATCGGGGACGCAGATCCGACCCTGACAACGGCCATCGCCTTCCTGCTGTTTGTCGGAGCCATGGGCAAGTCTGCGCAATTCCCGCTCCACGTGTGGCTGCCGGACGCGATGGAAGGCCCGACGCCGGTGAGCGCCCTGATCCACGCCGCCACGATGGTCACTGCCGGGGTCTACATCGTGGCCCGCATGAATCCGCTCTACTCCGTGGCCCCAGAGGCGCTGGTCTTCATCGCCGCCATCGGGACGGTCACGGCCTTTGTCGCCGCGACCATCGCCCTGGTCCAAACGGACATCAAACGCGTACTGGCCTATTCGACGGTGAGCCAACTCGGGCTCATGTTCCTCGCCCTTGGGGCCGGTGCGTACTCCATCGCCATCTTCCACCTGGTGACGCACGCATTTTTCAAGGCGCTGTTGTTCCTTGGGTCCGGCAGCGTCATCCACGCCCTCAACGACGAGCAGGACATGCGTCAGATGGGCGGGTTGTGGCGCAAGCTGCCGCTGACCTACGGAACGTTCGTGCTGGGCGGTCTTGCCCTGGCCGCCGTATTTCCGCTGGCCGGCTTCTGGAGCAAGGATGAGATTCTGGCAAGCGCCTTCCTGAAAGCCACGGCACCCGCTGGAACGGCGCTCGCCGCCGACCACGGCGCCAGCATCTTCTGGCTGTTCTTGGTTGTCGGCCTTGTCGTGTCCCTCATGACGGCCTTCTACACGATGCGCATGATTTTCATGACGTTTCACGGAAAACCGCGCAATCAGAACCTCTTCGACCACGCCCATGAATCCCCGTGGGTGATGACGCTGCCTCTTGGAATATTGGCCGTCGGCGCGATCGCCGGGGGTGCCGTGCTGGGAATTCCGCCCGAGCACGGATTTCTCCACGGATACCTTGACGCGACGGCCGGGATTACGCACTTGGAGGGCGTCGGCGATCCCCCGACGCTGGTCCTCGCCATCATCTCGACAGTGGTGGCCGTTTCCGGCGTGGCGCTCGCCTACTTGGCGTACCGCGTCGGTGTACCGATCCCCGCGGTTGCCCGCCGCCTATTGCCGGGCGCCGAGGGCCTATTCCAGCGCAAGTGGTTCATGGACCACCTTGGCGATGGGCTCGTGGTGATGACGACCCGCGCCATCGCCGTGGTGTCGTGGGGATTTGACGTCGGCGTCATCGACGGGTTGGTCAACGCCTCAGGCACGGTCACACGCCGTCTGAGCGGCGAGATGCGTCGACTGCAGACCGGCCAGGCGCAAAACTACGCCCTGCTCATGGTGGTGGGCATCGTGCTGGTCATCGGCGGGCTCATGATCTTCACAGGGAACCCGACATGAGCGGCGCAGACGCCCTCGACCTCCCGCTGCTCTCGCTCCTGCTGTGGCTGCCACTGCTGATCGGCATTCCCACGGTGCTGCTCGCGCGCACGCGGGATTTGCAGGCCCTGGCGGCCTTTGGCGCCATGCTCGCTCAACTTGTCTTAGCGATCATCGTCGTCATCACCTTCAATACCGAATTTGATCCGGAGCTCGCCTACCAACACGGCGAGGCCGCGGATTGGATTCCGGCGCTCGGCATCACCTACAAGCTTGGCGTGGACGGGATTTCGATCCTGATGGTGCTCCTCACGGGCATCTTGGGACCCGTGGTTGCAGCCACGTCGTGGCTCACGATCAAGAGCCGGACGCGCGAGTTCTTCCTCAACCTCCTGCTTCTCCAAACCGGAATGATGGGGGTGTTCGTCACGCTCGATTTCATTCTGTTCTACGTGTTCTGGGAAATGATGCTGGTCCCGATGTATCTGATGATCGGCATCTGGGGCGGCGAGCGCCGCATCTACGCGACGATCAAGTTCTTCCTCTACACCTTCGCCGGCAGCGTGCTCATGCTGGTCGCGATCCTGGCGCTCCGGTTCAACACCGGGACCTTTGACATCGAAGCCATTCCGGCACAGATGCAAGATGCGGCGATCGGACTGCAGCGCTGGGTATTCGTGGCGTTCCTGCTTGCGTTCGCGATCAAAGTTCCGATGTTCCCGTTCCACACCTGGCTGCCGGACGCCCACGTCGAGGCCCCGACCGGCGGCAGCGTGCTGCTGGCGGGCGTGTTGCTAAAGATGGGCGCCTACGGCTTCCTGCGCTTCATGCTGCCCATGACGCCCGACGCCGTGGCCGACCTTCGAGGACTGCTGATCGCGCTCTCGGTGGTTGCCATCATCTACGGCGCCCTCGTTGCCATGGTGCAACCGGATCTCAAAAAGCTCATCGCCTACTCCAGCGTGAGCCACATGGGCTTCGTGACCCTGGGCATCTTCAGCGGCTCTCAGACGGGCATCGACGGCGCCATCATCCTGATGATGAGCCACGGCCTCGTCACCGGCGCTCTGTTCCTCGCCGTCGGCGTTGTCTACGAACGCGCACATACGCGGCAGATCGCAGAGCTTGGCGGCCTGGTAACGCGAATGCCCGCGTATGCCGTCACGCTCGGATTCTTCACGCTCGCTTCCTTGGGCCTGCCGATGTTGAGCAGCTTCGTGGGCGAGTTTCTCGTGCTCGTCGGCACCTTTGACTACCACATCACTGCCGGCGTCACCGCGACGATCGGCGTGGTGCTCGCCGCGGCCTACATGCTCTGGATGTACCAGCGCGTCGTGCTGGGTCGCCTGCGCAACAGCGCCCTCAGCTCGATCACCGACATGAATCGCGTGGAAGGCGCCGCCTTCGCCGCCCTCGCCGTGCTCGTGCTCTGGATCGGCATCTATCCGGCCACCTTCGTCGACATGATCAGCGGCGCCACCGCCGGATTGGTGAACTAGCGCCATGGGCGAAGTCCAAGCCTCCGACCTGACCTGGATCCTGCCGGAGATCATCGTCGCCGGCAGCGGCATGTTGCTGCTGCTGTGGACGGCCATACTGCGCACCGACGACCGTTGGTGGGCGGTCAGCCTGGCGCTGGGCGCCAATGCAACCGCGGGCATCGTGATGGCGCTGCGCCAACCCATTGATGGTGGAGCGCTCGAAGTATTCAGCGGTCAGCTCGTCATCGACGGCTTCTCCACCTTCTTCCGCGCATTGTTCCTCATCGTCGGATCGCTCGCCGTCATCACCATTTCCCAGCGATTCGAGCGCGTCCCGTTTACCGAGACGGTGGCCACCCTGCAGTTCTCGCTCAGCGGCATGCTGCTCATGGCCGGGGCGGTTGACTGGGTAACGGCGTTCATCGCGCTTGAGCTGATGGCGGTTCCGGTGTACGTGCTGACGGCCATGACCCGATTCCGCCGCGAATCGGTGGAAGCGGCCATGAAATACCTCGTGCTGGGCGCGTTCGCCACCGCGGTGTTGATCTACGGCATCGCCTGGACCTACGGCCTCACCGGCACGACGTACTTCCCTGAGCTAGCCGAGCGCATCATGATCGTTGGCGCCAGTCCGTGGATGTTGTTCGCGACGGGGCTCATCCTGGTCGCCTTCGGGTTCAAGGTCGCCGCGGTGCCGTTCCACGCCTGGACGCCCGATGCCTATCAGGGGGCGCCCACGCCCCTCGCCGCATTCATCTCCGTCGGTCCGAAGGTGGCGGCCGTGGCGCTGCTCGCACGCGTCGTCGGGCTGGGATTCGGATTCGAGGGCGCCGCAACGGGCACCGAGCCCTCGGTGGTGCCCAACATCGCCTTGGCTATCGCGATCATCGCCAGCGCCACGATGGTGCTCGGGAATCTCGTGGCCATCTCGCAATCGAACATCAAACGCATGCTCGGGTATTCGAGCATCGCCCACACGGGATACATGCTGGTCGGGCTCGCCGCGGTCACGCGGGTCGACGCCGACACCGGCGTAGCATCGTTCGACTTCGTCGGACTGCCGGCGGTGCTGTTCTACGGCTTCGTCTACGCCTTCATGAACTTTGGGGCGTTCGTGGTCGCCCACATCGTGGAGTACCAGACCGGCAGCAATAGCATCTCCGCGTTCCGCGGCCTGATGCAGCGCTCCCCGCTTCCCGCGGTTGCGATGGCGGTATTCATGCTCGGGTTGACCGGCATTCCGCCGCTATCCGGGTTCTTCGGCAAGCTCTACATTCTTCAGGCGGCGGTTGAGTCCGATCTGGGCTGGCTCGCCGTGCTGCTGGTCCTGACCTCCGTGGTGTCGGCGTTCTACTACTTGCGCGTCATCGTGGAAATGTTCATGACCGACCCAGAAGCCGAGGCGGCGCCAAGCGGCACCGCGGCCGTGGCTGACGCCCACACGGCAGTCGTGGCGGCCACCGCGGGCGCCACGCTGGTGCTCGGCATCGTCGGCGGCGGAATTTTTACCTGGGCTCAGACAGCCGTCGCCACGGGGCTCTTCTAAGGACCTTCGCTTCTCAGCTGGTCGCGAGGTCCGCGCACGCCGCGTCCACCCGGTCCAGCGTGTCGTCGATGACCTGTGCGTCGTGCGCGGCCCCAAACCCGTGATGTCCAACCACGACGTCGTACACGTGGAAGTAGACGCCGCGCGCGTAGCACGCCCGGGCGAATCGCTTCAGGGCGTCGGAGTCGTGTCCGGCAATGTCCTGATACGCACGCGGCTCCTCATCCGGGTCCAGGCCGAAATACAGCGCGAATCGCGGGCCCACGCCCTGCACCCGGCAACGAATGCCTCGGCGCGCAAAGATCTCCCTGAGGCCGCCGTAGAGCCGCTCTGACATGGCCAGCAGGCCCATGTCGCCGTCATAGACGCCGGGCGACTCCAGGGCGTCGAGCGTGGCCAGCGCGGCCATGACGCCAAAGATGTGGCCGGAGTAGGTCCCGCTATGCGCCGACGGGCCCAGCGGCGCAAGCCCCGACATCACATCTCGCCGACCGGCGATGACCGCCAGCGGCACGCCGTTCGCCACGGCCTTGCCAAGCAGCGTCAGATCGGGTGTGACGCCATAGAAACCCTGCGCGCAGTCGGTCCCGGTGCGAAAACCCGACAAGACCTCGTCAAAGATCAGCAGGCTCCCCTGATCGCGCGTGAGCTCGCGTACCGCCTGCAGGTACCCCAGGTCCGCCAGCAGAGCGCCGGCGTTGTAGTTGATGGGCTCCATGATCACGGCGGCGATGTCCGGGCCATGGCGCTCGAAGGCATGAATAACGGCCTGCAGGTCGTTCCACGGCGCCACGATGACGGCGTCGGCAAACGCCGGCGGCATACCGGCAGAGTCCGGCGAGGTCGCAACGACCTCGCCGGGCGTAACCGCGCGAGGCTCAGGATGCGTGTTGTAGAGCACATGCTCGTGGATGCCGTGGAAGTGCCCCTCGAACTTGAGGATCTTCGTCCGCTGCGTATGCGCTCGCGCCAGACGGATGGCAGCCATCGTGGCTTCCGAGCCCGAATTGGCGAAGCGCACCAGTTCGGCGGCGGGCACCAGGTCCACCAGACGCCCGGCGAGTTGCTCCTGATAGACCGTCTCGGGCCCGTGGACGATGCCCATATCGAGCGCCTGCTCGATCGCCGCCCGCACGCCGGCGTGGTCGTACCCCAGGATGACGGAACCGAAGCCGGTGAAATAGTCGAGATACCGGCGCCCATCCGGCGCAATGATGTACGGACCTTGGCCGCCAGTCGCGAGCATGGCGTGGCCCAGCGCCGCGTTCTCACGCGCCGCCCCCGAGATTCCGGCTACCAGAACCTCGCGTGCCGCTTCGAAGTGGGCGGCGGCTGAAACGGTCTCGGCCGGCTGCACCAGCGTCATCAGCTTGCTCCCAGCATCACGACCCGTCGCCTGTGGCGACGATAGTACTCCTGCGTGGGGCGGCAATAAGCGGCGAGACCGCCATTCGTTGGCTGCTCGACACGAGCGGACGGCCGACGCTCAACTCAGAGGCTGTCGCCGATCCGCGATCGTCCTAGCCCGTCTCGACGTTCGTGTCGATGTAGTCCAGGGCATCCTTGACGGAGACGATCTTTTGGGCGTCCTCGTCGGGAATCGTAATGTCGTACTCGTCTTCGAGCGCCATGATCAACTCAACCTGGTCGAGCGAGTCCGCGTTGAGGTCCTCCACAAACTTCGAGTCCTCCGCGATGTCCTCGGCGGGAGTGTCGAGCTTGTCCGCGATCACGGCCACTACACGTTCAAACGTCCCCACGCGTTACCTCTCTCTGTAACCCGGCACTGCTCGCAATTGTGGCAGCGATGGCAGCCTTGATGGCGTCGTACCAGATGAATATCCCGGCTCCGTTGAGCCAGGCCTGCCCCCATGGATTGGACTGGTCGGTGGCCAGCAGATAGTACAGGGCGAGGTGATTGACGCCAAAGATATAAATCACGGGAATGCCTGCCAGCGCGGCCGGCAGCTCAACTTTGGCGAAACGCTCGACCACCCCCTGGCTCCCGTCCGACGATGCCTCGAAGCGCCGACCTAGGAACTGGGCGGTCAGCCCGACCACAACCGCGGCCACGACAAACCCATAGATATAGCCGGCGGTCGGCGAAAAGAAATAGGCCGGCCCGCCGCCGCGAGCGAATATGGGCGCGCCGGCAAACCCCACGATGGCGTACAGGGCCATGGCGGCTCCCGCGCGCCACGGGCCGAGTAGCAAGCCGGAGAGCAGCACCATAAGCACCTGCAAGGTGTACGGAATGGGTTCGGCCTCGACTTTGGCGTGTGCCGCCGGCCACATGATCAGCACGAATGCCCCAATCAGTAGGGCATCGGACACCACGACGACACGCCGGCTGCGTACGGCAGAGATCACGGCTGACATGCTCTAGGGATACCCTCCTGGCGTAGTGGCCTCAGCATCGACGCGCAGCAACGGTTGGCCGGCCGCCACGCCGTCACCGCTGCGCACGAGAATGCGCGCCACGCGCCCATCGACATCGGACACGACTTCATTGAAGACCTTCATAGCCTCGACAAGACCGACTAAGTCACCCTCACGAATGCGTTGTCCCACCTTCACGAACGCAGGATCGCCTGGCTTGGGCGTCGCAAAAAAGGTGCCCGCGAGCGGTGCGCGCACCAGGTGGCCGGCTGGCTCATCCGGCTTGGCTGCGACCGGCGCGTCCGCTGGCGCGCGCACGGCCGACAGTCTGGCGCGCCGCAGGCGCACCCGTTCCGACCCGATGCGAATCTCGAGCTCGGCAAGATCCAGATCGCGCATCGCGTCGAGCACGGCTGTCACACGCCGCCGCACGCTGATCGTCACTGCGCGTCACCACACCCTTAGTCAGCGTCGGACCCGACGATAAGCGCGGCATTCTGGCCCCCGAATCCGAAGCTGTTCGACATGACTCGCCGGAGTCGTAGCTCGCGCGCTTGATTCGGCACACAGTCCAAATCGCATGCCGGGTCCGGGGCCTCGTAGTTGATCGTCGGCGGCACAACGTTATCTCGCAGGGCCTGCAAGCACAGAATAAGCTCCACGGCGCCGGCGGCTCCAATGAGATGCCCCATCATCGACTTTGTGGAGCTCACGGGAACGTCGGCGGCCGCGCCATTAAAGATGCCTTTGATGGCCTGCGTCTCTGCTGCGTCACCCTGTTCGGTGGAGGTGCCGTGTGCGTTGATGTAGTCGATGTCGGAGCTGTCGAGCCGGGCGTTGCGCAAGGCATTCTCCATGGCGAGACGCGCGCCTCGACCGTCCGCGGGCGGCTGGGTCATATGAAACGCGTCGGCGGAGGCGCCGTATCCCAAGAGTTCGCCACAGATCTCCGCTCCGCGTGCGGTGGCATGCTCGTAGGACTCCAGAATCACCACGCCAGCCCCCTCGGCAGCGACAAACCCATCGCGCCCCCTATCGAAGGGACGCGACGCGCGCTCGGGCTCATCGTTTCGGGTAGACAGCGCGCGCCCGGCGCAAAAGCCGGCGAGACCGATGGGGCAGATCGCGCCTTCCGTGCCACCCGCGAGCATTGCGTCCGCTTCGCCGCGCTTGATTACCTCGGCCGCCTCGCCGATGGCGTGCGCGCCGGTGGCGCACGCGGAGACTATGGCGAGATTGGGGCCCTCGATCCCGTGCTCCATTGAGACCATCCCCGCGGCCATGTTCCCGATGATGAGCGGGATGAGGAAAGGGCTCACCCGCGACGGGCCGCGTTCGCGCAGCACGTCGGTCTGCTGCTGCAAGAACACCAATCCACCGACGCCGGTGCCGATGTACACGCCGATGCGATGGCGATTGGCATCGGTGATTTCGAGATCTGCATGCTCGAGCGCTGCCCGCGACGCCGCCATCGCAAACTGCGTAAAGCGATCGGTGCGGCGAGCGTGCTTGGGTCCGAGCTGGGCCTTTGGGTCCCACGGGGTGACCTCACCCGCGATCTGCGACGTGAAGGCTGCCGGATCGAACGCCGTGATCCGCGCGATCCCGCTCTGCCCGTCAAGAACAGCGCGCCACGTGTCCGCGGCGTTGTCGGCCAGTGGGGTCACCGCCCCATAGCCTGTAACGACGACTCGATTGTCCATGGAGTTCCGTGCTGCCATGAGGGCTGGCGCCAGAGTGGGGTAAGCGCGCCTCATTGAGTATATCGCGGGCCACCGCCAAGACTGCGGCGCTCCAGCTGGTCGAACAAGTCCCAACTCCGCGCTATTCTGCGACGCGTGCCGCCACGGCGGCTTGTTTCCCGCTGCTACGAGAGGTGCCATGTCGGCCACCATTGTTGGCTGGGGAATGGCGGTCCCCGAGCAGATCTGGACCAATGCGCATCTCGAGTCGATGATCGACACCACGGATGCCTGGATCGTTTCACGCACCGGCATCCGCCAACGGCGCATTGCCACTGATGGTGAGACCACTTTCACGCTGGGGCACACGGCCGCCGTTCGCGCGCTGGCGCAGGCCGGCGTGTCCGCGGCCGACGTCGATCTCGTCATCGTGGCCACGCTCACGCCCGAAACGCCCATGCCCGCCACGGCAAACCTGATTCAGGACGCGATCGGCGCCCGCAGCGCGGGTGCCTTCGATCTGAACGCCGCCTGCGCCGGCTTCACCTATAGCCTGGAACTCGGGCGGGCGCTCATCGACGCCGGAACTGCCCGGACCGTGCTGGTCATCGGCTCCGAGACGATGTCGCGGGTCGTCGACTGGACGGACCGGTCAACCTGCGTTCTGTTTGGCGACGGCGCCGGCGCCGTCGTCTTGCAAGGCAGCGCCGACGGCGGAATCTGCGGCAACTCGCTGGGGTCCGACGGCAGTGGCGCCCCATTGCTGCATATTCTCGCCGGCGGCAGCCGACGCCCTGCCAGCATGGAAACCGTGCGTGACCGCCTGCACCTGCTTTCCATGAATGGGCGCGCGGTGTACAAGTTTGCCGTCAAGGCCACCGTCCGCGCAGCCGCCGTGGCCATGGCTCGCGCCGGCTGGCATCCCACCGACCTCGATCTCTTCATCCCGCATCAAGCCAATGTTCGAATCATCAACGCCATCGCTGATGAGCTGCGCTTGGAGCCAGAGCGGGTCGTCATCAATGCCGACGTCTACGGCAACACGTCGTCCGCGTCGATTCCGATCGCGCTCTGCGAAGCCATCGACCAAGGGCGCGTATCCCCGGGTGACCGCCTGGTTCTCGTCGGCTTTGGGGCCGGGCTCTCCTGGGCCGCGGTGGCCGTGGAGTGGACCGCCCCCGTCACGCCCGGCGGCGCTCCAGCGCCCAGCGTGGAGGCAGCCGTCTCCGATGGGTCCGCGACAACGGCGGCGGGGCGCCCTTCCTAGCCAGCCAGCGCTGCCTGCAGCCCCCGTACGAGTCGCCGCGAACCTTCCCGAATCTGGTCGTCGGGCAGGTAGCTATACGCCAGTCGGATGTCTCGGCGCCGCGCGCCGTCGGCAAAGCAATGGTGACCCGCCAGATAGGTGACGCCGTGATCTTCAACGGTGCTGCGGATGGCCTCGCTATCCACGCCTTCGGGCAGCGTGAGCCACACAAAGAATCCCCCCACCGGGCGGGACCAGGTACAGCCGAGCCGCTCCAGCGGCTGCAACTCGTCGAGCATGGCGTCGCGCCGTGCTCGATAGAGCGTCCGTAGCGCCGGCACGCGCTCGGACAGGGCCCCCGCTCTCAGATATTCGGCCGCCGCCCAAGCCGCAAACGGACTGCTCGCACTGTCGGCCTTCAAGCTGCACATCATCGCCACGTCGTCCGGATCGGCCAGCGCCCATCCGAGCCGCATGCCGCCGGCGACCAGCTTCGAGAACGTGCCCATCTTGATGACCCGCTCGGCTCCGGCCAGCGTGTACAGCGCGGGTGGACGGTCGCCCTCGAAGATCAGATCGCCGTAGGCATCGTCTTCGAGAAAGACCAGATCGAGACGCTGCGCGACGGCGGCGAGTTCCTCGCGGCGGGCGACCGTTGCATTCGTCCCAATCGGATTGTGGACCGTCGGCATGGTATAGACCACGTTGGCCTCCACGCCGGAAGCCCGCAGCCGGCGCACCGTGCTCTCCAGGGCATCCGGATCGATACCTTCCTCGTCCACCGGAATGCCGACGACCTGAAGCCCGAGTCCCCGCAAGAACCACAGCGCACCAATGAAGGTGGGCGACTCGACCAGGATCGTTCCGCCCGCCGGCACGAGGAGCCGCGCGGTGAGCACGATGGCCTGCGACGCCCCGCTCGTGATGAGGACGTTTTCCGGACCAACGGGTAGGCCCTCCGTGGCCCGCGCCCAATCGGCGACGAAGGCCCGCAGCGGCTCAGGACCGGCGACCGGCCCATATTGCAACGCGTCGGCATGCCGCCGCGCCATGAGATCGCGGGTCACACACCCGAGGTCGTCGTAGGGGAAACTCGCGGCGTCTGGAAACCCGAAGGCCAGGCTCAGCAGTCCGGGCCGCTGCATCGACCAGTTCGGCCGCAGCGGATTCTGCTCCATCGCCCGGGCCACCGGGCTATGGAAGCGGCTAAGGCTCATCCGCAGATCGTATCAGCGCGAGCCCCTTGGTCCCGGTACCATCCGCAGGCAGGTCCCCGGGACACCCAGATGGTCTCGCAGCGACTTTGGAGCCCATGGCGATTGGAGTACGTAGCGGCCGCTGCTGACAGAACCTCGGATTGCCCATTCTGCCGAGACCGTAAGACCGCGGCCGGCCATCCAGAGCTTGTTGTCAAGGCCGGTCGGCTGACGTACGCCATGCTCAACCTCTACCCCTACAACAACGGGCACCTCATGGTCCTGCCCTACCGTCACGTGGCCGACATCGTGGACCTCACCCGCGACGAAGCCGCTGAATTGATGCACCTGCTGACACAAGGACGACAGGCTCTGGGCGACGCTCTCGGACCAGACGCCTTCAACGTGGGGATGAACCTCGGCCGCGCCGCGGGCGCCGGTATTCCCGCCCACCTGCACTTTCACCTGGTGCCGCGCTGGGAGGGCGACACCAGCTTCATGGCGGTGACTGCCGACACGAAGGTACTCCCGGAATCGCTGGAGCAAACGAAGCGCCGCCTCATTGAGGCGTGGCCGGCCGACGACGAGGCGTCGGGAACTATGCCGCCCGGAGCGAGCTGATGCGTTCCGGTGCGGGCGCGAAGCCGGGCGCGACGCCGGGCAGCCCCCCCAGTTTGTCCAGGGGCCAATACACCAGCCATACCTTGCCGACGATCGACCCCTCCGGCACGATTCCGAATCTCCGCGAGTCGATGCTCTGGGCCCGATTGTCTCCGAGGACGAAGTACCCACGCTCCGGAACGACGACACTGCGGCTCGCTGGAGCTCCCGTGACGCCCCTAAAGTACTCATCTTCAGCAAGTCGGCGCCCGTTGATATACACGCCGCCGTCACGGAGCTCCACGGTTTCACTGGGCAGCCCGACGACGCGCTTCACCAGATCCTCATCGGGTTTGGCCGGTGATCGAAATACCACCACGTCACCGCGGCCGGGTTGCGCAGCCACGTACGCCAATTTGTTCACGAGGAGAAATTCGCCATTCTCGAGCCCGGGCACCATGCTGCCGCCATCGACGCGAAAGTTCTGCACGACCATCCGCGTGCCGAAGAAAATGAGCAACGCCAAGAGCACCGTTTCCGTGACTTCTAGCAGGACGTTGCTATTGCGCCGCAGCACTCCCGGAGCCATTCCGCATGAGAAAGACGGCCCGAATCGGGCACGCCTGTCACGAGTATAGGCAGCGGCTAGCCGGGGGCGAGGGATCGCGTAGCGAGCGGCAACCGTGAGCGCCGCCGTGCACAGCCTTGTCGTCCCAGCGGCCGCCGCCGGGCGCCGCCTGGATCGCTTTGTGGCCGATGCCGCCCCAAATCTGAGCCGCTCACGAGCCGCGCGCCTCATCCAGGCGCATCAAGTGCTGGTCAACGACGAGCTCCGTGACCCCGACTATCGCGTGTCGACCGGCGACCACGTCCGGGTCGCGGTCGCTGAGACTGGTGGCACGCTGTCTCCAGATCCCCGCCCGCTGCGCGTCCTCCTCGAGACGCCGGATCTCGCTGTGGTGGACAAGCCGGCAGGGCTGGTCATGCACCCTGGAGCGGCCGACGAGCCGGGAACGTTGGCCCATCGGCTGGTCGCCCGCTATCCGGAGTTGGCCCATGTCGGCAATCCGCGACGCCCGGGGATCGTGCATCGATTGGATCGAGACACATCCGGCGTCGTGCTCATCGCGCGGACTGCCGCTGCCTACCATGCGTTTCAGCGGTCGTTCGAGCAGCGGCTGGTCAAGAAACAGTATCTGGCCGCGGTGCACGGCCGCCCGCCCGTGGCCGTCGCCCAGATCGAAGCCCCCATCGGCCGCCACCCGACTCGCCGCACGCACATGGCCGTTACTCGTTCCGGGCGCGCGGCCCAAACGTCCTATGCGGTGCTCGCCACGAGCGCCAGGACCGCGCTGCTCGACGTACGCCCGCATACCGGTCGAACGCACCAGATCCGTGTTCACCTGGCGTCCATCGGGCACCCAATCCTGGGCGATCCGCGCTATGGACCGCGCCCGTCGCTGGCGAATCGCCTCCTGCTACATGCCTGGACGATTGAATTCACCGATCCGTCAGGCGCTCAATGGCGAGTAGCAGCCGCACCGCCGGATGACATGCAGCGCGACCTGCGAGAAGTCGACCTCGAGATTCCGGCCACGCCGCCGACCCAGCAGCTATCGGTCAAGGGCTGACGCCCGGCTACGAGCTGCTCACCGCCGGCTCGGCGCCCGCTTGGTCGTCCGCCGATTCCGGTTCATCCTCGGGTGCCGCCACTCGGGCCAGCACGACGCCGATCTCATACAGCGCGTATACCGGCACGGCCACCGATAGCTGCGTGAACGGGTCCGGCGTAGGCGTGATGACGGCGGCAAGAATCACGATTGCGACGATGGCATAGCGCCGGTACTTCCCGAGCGTGCTGGCCTTCACCACCCCGATTTTCGCCAGCGAGAAAATGAAGAAGGGAGTTTCGAAGGCTATGCCGACGGCGAGCAGAATGCGTAGGACGAAAGTGACCCAGGTAGCAACCGAGAACTCCGTCGCGATCGACCTCGGGGCAAAGCCCGCCAGAAATCCCACCGTAAACCGCAACACCACGAACCAGGCAAAGGCCGCGCCGATGAGGAAGGCTATGGCAATGGCCGGGATGCTGAGGTAGAGCCAGCGCTTCTCGTGCGCATAGAGCCCGGGCGCAACGTAGGCCAAAACTTGATACAGCACAACGGGGCTCGCGAGGCCCAACCCGACGATGATCGAGATCATGAAGAAGGTAAAGAGGGTCTCGGTGGGGGAGATCTGCTGCAAGATGGCTCCGCGCGGCAGCGGGTTTTGCACGACATCGAACACAAAGTCCTTGAACGGCCACACCACCAAGCTCCCCACGATGACGGCCACCACGGCAATCGTGAGCCGCGTGCGGAGCTCCTGGAGGTGCTCGCGCAGCGTCATCACGCCTCTGGGGCCCTCCTGAGGATCCTCCTCGGGCTCCTGCGGGCGTTCGGCAGGTCGGTCCGCGTCCATACCCAAGCCTACTGTCTATGACGCCGGGGAGTCTGCCCGGCGCCTCACGTGGGTCCCCAATGCGCCGTTGACGAGGCGGCGTCCACCCTCAGTGCAGTATTGCTTCGCCAACTCCACAGCCTCGTTGATCGCGACGGCCGGCGGCACGCGGCCGGAGTCGATCTCGGTGATGCCAATTCGCAGAATAGCCACTTCGAGTTGGGCCATCTGTGCAATCGGCCACGCGGGGGCCAATTCAGAAATCGTCGCGTCAAGATCGTGGCACTGTGCGGCGATCTCGTGGATCAGCGTCTCGGCGTAGGCCCGAGTGTCCGCCGCAAGTCCAAGCTCATCCTGGCGCTCCGCGTAGAGGTCCAGCGGATCGCCGTTGCGAATCGCGGCCTCGAACAGCAGTCGCATCACGGCTTCGCGGGCGGCTCGACGGTCGCTGAGCGGGTGGGCAGCCACCGCTAGGCCGTGGCCCCGGACACCCGGTCCTGCAATGCCTCGACGTAGCCGATGTCGTACAAGCCCGCGGCAAACTGCGGATCGTCCACCACCGCTTTGTGAAAGGCCAGGTTGGTGGCCGGGCCCTCGATCACCGTCTCGTCCAGCGCCCGGCGCGCGCGGTCGAGCGCCTGCGCACGAGTCTCACCCCAGACCACCAGCTTCACCAACAGCGAATCGTAGAACGGCGGCACCTCATATCCAGCGAACACGTGAGTATCCACGCGTACGCCAAAACCGCCCGGAAGGTGCAACCGGGTAATGCGGCCCGAATCGGGCCGAAAGTCCCGTGCCGGGTCTTCGGCGGTCAGCCGAAACTCCACCGCATGGCCGTTGCCGTGGATGTCGTCCTGGCACACGCCGAGCGTGTCGCCGCCGGCGATTCGGAGCTGCGCCGCAACTATGTCGAGCCCAGTGATTGCTTCGGTGATGGGATGCTCGACCTGAATTCGGGCATTCGCCTCCATGAAGTAGAAGTCGCCGCCCGGGTCGACCAGGAACTCGACGGTGCCCGCGCTGCGGTAGTCGAGGCCGCGCATCAGCCGAACCGCAGCCTCGGTGATGCGATCGCTCAGACCATCCGGCAAGTTGGGCGCCGGAGCTTCTTCGATGAGCTTCTGGTATCGACGCTGAATCGAGCACTCCCGATGCCACGCGTGCAGCACCGTGTTGCCGTCGCCGATCACCTGCACTTCCACGTGACGGGGCGACTCAATCAATTTCTCGACGTAGAGATCGCCGCTGCCGAAGGATGCACGCGCCTCGGCCTGGGCCAGCGAAAACAGGCCGGTCAACTCGTCCGGATCGGCAACTGGCCGGATTCCCCGGCCCCCACCGCCCGCCGCGGCCTTGAGCACGACGGGAAACCCAATCTCGCGCGCAACCTCGCGGGCGTGGGTGGCGTCACGCGCCGGCTCGCCGGACCCGGGCACGACCGGGATGTCCGCCGCGGCCGCCGCCGCGCGCGCGCGAACCTTGTCGCCCAACGTGCGAATGCTGGCCGCGTCCGGTCCCACAAACGTCAGGTTGTAGCGGGCGCACACCTCGGCAAAATAAGCATTCTCCGCCAGGAATCCTGCGCCGGGATGCACAGCGTCCGCGCCCGTGTTCAGGGCAGCGCCAATAATGTTCGGGACATTCAAATAGCTCGCGCTGGAAGCCGCCGGGCCGATGCACACGGTCTCATCCGCGATCTGCACCGGAAGACTCTCGGCGTCAGCCTCCGAGTAGATCGCAACCGTACCGATCCCAAGGTCTTGACACGCCCGAATGACTCGCACCGCCATTTCGCCCCGGTTGGCGACCAGCACCTTGTCAAGCACCCGGCATCAACCCATGTGAAGGCCGCCGTCGATCGTCAGCACCTGCCCGGTGATATACGAGGCGTCGCTGGACGCTAGAAACGCCACCGCGCCTGCAATGTCGTCAGGCGTGGCAAACCGTCCTAGCGGGATGCGCTCGATGATCATCCGACGCAGCTCACCATCCAGGTCATCGGTCAGTGGTGAGATGACGAAGCCAGGCGCCAGGGCGTTGACGGTTATCCCGCGGGCGGCCACCTCGCGGGCCAAGGCGAGGCTAAACCCGACCAGTCCGGCTTTGGCGGCGGCGTAGTTCGTCTGGCCGGCATTGCCCCCGGTGCCGGCAACCGAGGAGATATTGATAATTCGGCCGTCGCGCTGTCGCAGCATGCCCCGCACCGCCCGACGTGAGCAGGCAAAGGCCGAGCGCAGATTCGTGCGAATCACGTCGTCCCAATCCTCATCTCGCATCCGCATCAGCAGGGCATCGCGGATGATGCCGGCGTTGTTGATGAGAACGTCCAAGCCGCCCAAAATCCGAATCGCTTCATCGACGACAAAGTTGGCGCCCTCGGTGGTTGACAGCTCGCCCCCCACGATCACGGCCGATCCACCTGCCTCCTGAATGGCGGCAGCGAGCTTCCGCGCCTTTTCCTCGTTCCGGTTGTAGTGCAGCACCAGACGCGCACCCTCGGCTCCCAAGCGGTGAGCAAATGCCTCGCCAAGCGCACCCGACGCCCCAGTAATCAACGTCCGCCGATCAGTCAGGCGGCCTGCTATGGGGTCAGACATTGCGCAATTCCTTCGCCGCGGCGGCGGCCGAATCAGCATCGTAGACGTTGAACAGGGAAACGTCTTGCCGAGCGCGGCGCAGCATGCTCGTCAGAAGGCCCTTGTGACCAAACTCCACGATGTGGGTCACGCCCATGGCACCGAGTGTGCACACGCCTGGCCACCACTGCAACGGGGCCGCCAGGTGCTCCGCGAGATCCACGCGCAACTCGGCGGCCGTGCGCATGGGCTGGCCATCCAGGTTCGAAATCACCGGAACTCGGGGATCCGCAAACGGAACGGCAAGCAGGCGCTCGCGCATGACGTCGCGCGCCGGCAGCATGGCGACGGTGTGGAAGGCCCCGGTCACCTCGAGCGGCACAACCCGCCGTGCTCCGGCCGCCTTCGCCGCCTCGGGTAGCTGGCTCAGCGACGTCAGATCGCCCCCCACGACGACCTGTCCGGGCGTGTTGATGTTGGCCACCGAGAGATAGCTGCCGGGCACGCACGCGCGAATCTCAGCCACGGCTTGCTCAACCATCTCGGGGGACAGGCCCAAGACGGCGGACATTCTTCCCACCCGCTGCGTCGCGGCGGTCTGCATGGCCTGGCCGCGCACGGCAACCATGGTCATCGTCGTGCGAATGTCGACCGCTCCAGCAACGGCAACCGCAGCCCACAAGCCCACGCTGTGACCCGCCAGTGCCCGCACGGGAATGACGTGATCGTCACTCAGCGCCGCATCCGGGATGCCCAGGGCCTCACTGAACGCGGCAAACGCGGCGAGAGCCACGGCGACGATCGCCGGCTGCTGCACGCGGGTTGGGCGCAGAGACTCCGCCGGTCCGTGAAAGCAAAGCGCGGCAAGATCATCGCCAAAGGCTTCGCTGGCTGTCGCAAACACGTCGCGCGCGGCACTTGATCGGGCAAAAAGATCCGCGCCCATGCCGACCGCTTGGGCACCCTGTCCCGGAAAGACGTAGGCGACCCCTGGCCTGCCGGCCGCCGTCACCGCCGCCCGCGCCCGCTACCGATACTTGGCAGCCTGCTCGCTCGGCTCAACGACCACCGTGCCGCGCAGATTGCCGCAGACCTCGCAGACATGATGGCTCCGCATGAGCGCATGACAGGTGGGACAGCGCACGAGGGTCGGGCTGGCGATGCGAATCTGATTCCGGCGCCGTCGGCGGCGCGAGCGTGTCAGTCGACGTTTAGGTTGGGCTCCCATAGGTCTCCATTATCACTTAGTTCGAGGCATATCAGGAAACATTGTGGCGCGAATCTCCGCAAGCCGGCTCCAGCGCGGATCTATGGCCGCTTCCGCAGGCCCGTCCGCGGCGTCCAGGCCGGGGCAGGCGGGCTGGCAAACGGGCATCAGCGGCAGTGCGGCAATGACGCCCTCAGCCAGCAGCGGCGTGAGATCGAGATTGTGGCGATCGTCAATCGGCCAGATCGGCTCCATGCCGGTTTCCTCGGTAGCAACCTCACCCTGAGCGATCACGAATTCGCCGTCAGCCTGGAACCGAAGGGTTGTGCGAGCGGGCTCCAGACACCGCGCGCACGGTTGCTCCACCGCCGCCTCGAAGTCACCGCTTGCGTGTATGGCGTCACTCAAGCGCACCAGGCGCACCCTACCCTCCACCGGTCCCACCAACTCTCGCACGTCAAGCGCCTCCGGCGGGGCCAGCACATCGTGGCTGCGGCTGGTCCCGGGCGGCTCGCGCACGAAGGTCGCGACGTTGAATACGAAGTCTTTCACGGCGGCGGTGCGAGTGGGTGGCCTAGACGGCCTCTTCGTCGTCAATTTCCGTAATGCCGCCCGATTCCTCGTCGAGTGCCGAGATACCCCGTCGAATACTGGCGAGGTGGGAAATCAGGCGGTGCTCAATATCGCGCAGCATGTTGAGCGCGTAGACATCCATTTCCTCACGGGACGACTCGGTTCGCTCCTCGGCCGCCTCGATGATTTGCTCCGCTCGCGCTTCGGCCTGGCGCACAATCTCCTCGTCGCGCAGCATCTGGTCGGCCTGCTCACGCGCCTGCTGGATGATCTGCTCCGCCTCCATCTGGGCCGATTGCGGAATCTGCTCGCGTTCGCGCAGCACGCGCCGCGCCTCCCGGACTTCCTCCGGGATCCGAATGCGCATTTCGTCGACGACCTCAAGCACGGCGCGCTCGTCCATCACGATGCGGCGCATCATCGGCACGCGCTGTGCGGCCGTGACGAGGGCCTCAAGACGTTCAATCAGATTGATGAGATCGATGGCAAGCTACCTCCTCGGCGACGTATCGCCGTACTTCGCGGCCACGGCCGTGGCAACGTTTGATGGCACAAACGGCCCCACACTACGGCCAAGGGCACCGATCTCCCGCACCAACGACGAACTCACGTACGCATGCTCAGGCGCTGAGAGGAAGAACACCGTATCCAACTCTGGCGCGAGACGGCGGTTCATGGCCGACAGCGCAAATTCATATTCGAAGTCGGACACTGCTCGCAGACCACGCACAAGGACGCTCGCTCCAATCTCCCTCGCAAAGTCTACCGTGAGACCCCGATAGTCGCGTACGGAAACATTGGGCAAATGCGCGGTTGCCTCCCGCAATAGCGCCACGCGTTCTTCGGTCGAAAAGAGCGTGCGCGATTCCGGCTGCTCGTAGACCCCCGCCACCACTTCGACGTGACAGGCCGAACTGCGAGAGATCAGGTCCAAATGCCCGTTGGTCGCTGGATCGAATGTGGCAGCAAAAAGTGCCCGCATGCCGGAATGCCCTTGGAGGTGCGACCGCGATTATAGCGACATTCAATATTCCTCGGATTCGTCCTTCACGCAACGGCGATAGACGGCAAAGGCTCCATCGCCATGACGCCGTGTCTTCCACTCCGACCATGCCGGCGGCGGGTCGGGAGCGGCACGCCGTGCGCTGTACTCGGCGACAATCAATCCCCCGGCGGCAAGCACGCCCGGCTGCGCCAGCCGTTCCATGAGCGAGACCCACGGGTCATCATCGTAGGGCGGGTCTGCTAGAACCAGTCCAAATGGGCCGCCAGCCGCCAGGTCGGCGCGGAGCACGTGGGCGCGGTCGACGCCTGCGCAATGCTCCAGATCCAGCCGGTGCAGGTTGGCGCGAATCGCCGCGCACGCGCGGGCGTCCCGCTCAATGAACCGCACACGTTCGGCGCCACGGCTGAGGGCCTCAAGGCCAAGGGCGCCAGAACCCGCGTAACAGTCAAGTACCCGCGCCGGCGGCGGAGTGCCCAGTGAATCGAAAATGGCCGCACGCATGCGATCGATTGTTGGACGCGTTGCACCCCCGACGTCGATGCGCTGCCCGCGAAACTCGCCCGCGACCACGCGGAGACCGCGCCCCCTGGATGGCACTCAGGGCCGGCTGGGCGAGATACTGGGCTCCAGGCTCAGTTCCATTCGCTCTCCTGGAGCATCGAATGAACGGCGGCCGCCAGCCCTGCGTGCTCTGGGCGTTGCAGCTCAGGGTCCGACTGCATGATGGCTTCCGCATCCTCGCGCGTCCGCCGAATCATCGCCATGTCGCTCACATTCGCAAACTGAAAGCTCGTCAACCCGTGCTGGCGCGTGCCCAAGATATCGCCTGGGCCACGCAACTCAAGGTCGCGTTCCGCGAGCTCGAATCCATCGTGCACGGTCTGCAGAACGCGGAGCCTGGCATTCTCCTTGGCATCGGTGGTATCGCTGAGCAGCAGGCAATGGCTCTGCTGGTCGCCGCGCCCAACGCGCCCGCGCAACTGGTGCAGTTGCGACAGGCCGAAACGCTCGGCGCCTTCAATCATCATCACGGTGGCCTGCGGCACGTCAATGCCGACTTCCACAACGGCCGTGCTAACCAGGATCTTTACCTCACCGTCCCGGAAGGCCCGCATCGCGGCGTCCTTGGCTTTGGCGCTCAGCCGCCCGTGCATGAGACCGACGGCATGCGCCAGGTCGGGATAGACCAGCGTGGTGAGGCGTTCGTATTCGTCCTTGGCGGACCGCACTTGCAGCGTCTCGGATTCCTGAACGAGCGGACAGATCACAAACGCCTGTCCACCGGCCTCCACGCACTTGCGCACAAACGCGTAGGCGTCCGCCCGACGCGACGGCGGCACCCACGCCGTGCGCACCGGCATCCGCCCGCTCGGCATTTCACGGATTGAGGTGATATCCAAGTCGCCATAGAACGTGAGCGCCAGCGTGCGCGGAATGGGGGTGGCGGTCATCGCCAGCAGATGCGGGTTATAACCCTTGGCCCGAATTTCACCCCGCTGCTGGACGCCGAACCGATGCTGCTCGTCAACCACGGCAAGGTTCAAGCGAGCGAACCGTGCGCTTTGCTGGATGAGTGCCTGCGTGCCCACGACCACGCCGATCTCGCCGGCAGCCACGTCCCGCCACAACTGACGCTTCGCCGCGGCCGGAACCCCGCCGGAGATGCGCTCAACCCGCACGCCGAGCGGTTCCAGCAAGGCTGCGAGCGTCTGCGTATGCTGCTCAGCCAGAACTTCAGTGGGTGCCATCATCGCGCCCTGCCAGCCTGCGCGGCACACCGCAAAGAGCGCGCCCGCCGCAACGGCCGTTTTCCCCGAGCCCACATCACCTTGGAGAAGCCGGCTCATCGGTATGTCGCCGCGGATGTCGTTGAGGACGGCGGCCAGCGCCGCCCGCTGATCGCCGGTGAGCTTGAACGGCAGGCGGGCGCCAAACTCCGCCATCGCATCGCGGTCAAACACGACCGGCTGCCCCGGCTGGGCGTCGCGCCAGCGCCGCCGATGGGTGAGGATTGCCAGCTGATACACCAGTAGCTCGTCGTACGCTAGGCGAGCCAGCGCCGCCTCGGCACGGGCCGCCGAGTCCGGGCGGTGCATCGTGACCACCGCGTCCGTCAGGCCGGGCAACTCGTGGCGCTGCCGCACGATGTCCGGCAACGGGTCCTCGAGGACGTGCGCGTGGGAATCAACGGCCGCGGACACCCACCGCCGCAACTGACGCTGGGTCACCCCAGCGGTCAAGGGGTAGACGGGCACAAGACGGCCAGCGTGGAGTCGTTCAGCCGCATCCAGCTCGTATTCCGGGCTTGTCAGCTGCAGCCCCTGCCGGCCGTACTCGACGCGGCCGGCGAGCGCGACGTTGGGGCGACCCGCCAGCGTGTTCGCCAGGTACGGCTGGTTGAACCACACAGCGCTGATCTGGCCCGTGTCGTCCTGCAAGACGGCCTCGGTGATGGTGAGACGCCGGGATTGCGCTCGCCGGGATGCGACATCGATAACCGCCCCGACGAGCGTCACGTCGTCCCCGGCATTGACGGAGGCAACGGGGACGGTCGTGCTGTGGTCGATATAGCGATGAGGCGCATGCCGCAGCAAGTCGCCGATGGTCGCGATGCCGAGGCTGCGCAGCCGCTTAGCCGCCGCAGCGCCGACGCCCCAGAGCTCGGTAACCGGATCGTCCGGACTGCCCCGTGAGGCGGGAGCATCGCCGTTGCTGAGAAGCGGCAGCACGGCTTCCGCCAACCGGAGCCGCGTCGCCGGCTGCAACGTCGAGTATTTGGAAAGCCGTCGCAGCGCGGCGGCAATGTCGGGCGGCGAGTCACCGAAGTTGCCCTCGAGCCAGCGGGAAAGCCCCTCGGCAAGCGTGGTGTCGCGATACCCGGCGCGCTGCTCATCGCGAAGGATCTGCGCGACACGCTCGACCATCGCCTGCGCGGCTGGCGCGCCGGCGCCACTCACCTGCTACTCGACCGAGATGACGTAGTCGTAGAGCGCCTGGCCGCCCCGAAACATCTCGACTTCAAGGTCCGGAAAGCTCACCCGAAGATCATCACTCAGCTGGTCAACGGCAGCCGCCGCCACGTTGCGGCCGTAGTACACGGTGGCCAGTTCCGGCTCGAGCTCGCCGAGGTCCTCCAGCAAGCATTTCACCAAGGTGTTTCGATCTTGGTCGGTCATAACGAGCTCATCGTCCTTGAGGCCCAGGTAGTCGCCCTGCTTGATCGCCAAGCCTCCGATCTTGGCATCCCGCACGGCCTGGGTGACTTCCAGCGTGGTGATGTCATCCGCCGCCGCCCGCATCATGCGCTCGTTCACATCGACCGATGCCGTGGCGTTGAACGCCACGAGCGCGGCAACACCCTCGGGCAGGGTGCGCGTGGTAACCACACGCACGTCCTTGCTGGACTGATCCGCCGCCTGACGCGCGGCCAACACGATGTTCTTGTTGTTCGGCAAGACCACGGCCCAGTCACCCTCCAGTGCCTCGACGGCCTGCAGGATGTCACCGGCGCTCGGATTCATGCTGGCCCCGCCCTCGACGACCGTGGCGCCGAGGCTGTCGAAGACTTGCGTCAGACCTTCTCCGGTGGCGGTTGCCACGACCGGGACCCGCGCAGCCGTCACGGTGGACACTTCGGTGGCGGCCACGGCAAAACTCGCCGCCTGTTGCATATCCATGTTTTCCGCCTTGACGGCGTCCAGCGGGCCATAGGCCAGCGCCGCGTTCAGAACCTCACCCGGCGTCTCCGTGTGCACATGCACGCGAATCAGCGTCGGATCACCCACCACCAACAATGAGCCGCCGTATTCGCCCATTTTTTCGCGGACCACATCGGTTTTCATGTCCGTGCCGAGGATCACGAACTCGGTGCAATAGCCGTGCTCGTCGGCGCCGTGAGCGGCGGCAAATTCCGAGAAAGTCTCGGTGGCGCGGTCTTCAACGGCCATTTCCGGGGGCGGCAGGCCGCGCAAGTCACGCAGCAGCCCCTCGTAGATAACAAGCAGGCCTTGGCCGCCCGCATCGACGACCCCGGCCTCCTTGAGCACGGCCAGTTGCTCGGGCGTCCGCTGAACCGACGTGCGGGCCGCGTCGACGACGGCCGTCGCCATGTCCTCCAAGCTGCCTACGGCGTTCGCCACCGCCGCCTTCCCCGCGTCACGCGCCACGGTGAGAATGGTGCCCTCGACCGGATTCGTCACCGACTCGTCGGCGGCCCGAGACGCCTGCTCGATGCCACGGGCGAATTCGGCCGGACCGCAGTGCGCAACTTTCGCCAGCCCTTCGCTCATGCCGCGCAGGATTTGGGAGAGGATCACTCCGGAATTGCCGCGAGCCCCCAGCAGAGCCCCCCGCGCGAGGCCGCGTCCCACTTCGGCAACGGTGGGCGAGTCCAGACGAGAGACCTGTTCCACCGCGGCGCGCAGCGTCATCACCATGTTGGTGCCGGTGTCGCCGTCAGGGACGGGAAAGACGTTGAGGCGGTCAATGCGCGCCGAGTTCGCCTCAAGCCATTGCAGGCTCGCGGCGATGCCCCGCTGAAAGGCAGTTCCGGACAGGACCTCGGGTTGCACGGCCTCGGCATCGTGCTCGTCGCGTGGCGCCACTGTTCTGTCCTTTTTCCGTGCTAGCCTGTTGCGGGCGATCTTAGGAACGCCTCGATTTCTCCGCAACGTAACGAGATGGTGGGTCCCGTGGCGAGTTGTCAGGTCTGCGGCACGCGTACGCAATTTGGCCATTATATTCGTCACAAGGCCTCCGGGCGCTGGGAACGAAAAGCCACCAAGAAACCGCGCCGATGGCGCGTGAACGTCCAACGCAAGCGGGTGTTCGTTGACGGGCGCTACAAGCGCATGAGCATCTGCACCGGCTGCATCCGCACCCTCGACAAAGAGGCCTAGCCCGCGGCGCGCCTGAGAGCGTGCACTCCCGCAGCCGGTCCGTCCGCATGGCCGAAGATCGAGGTTCCGGCGACGAGAACATCTCCGCCCGCCTTAGCGACGCGCGCTGCAACATCGGCATTGATGCCGCCGTCGACCACCAAGTCAATGCTGCGGGACTGCGCACTGATCCGTTCGGCGAGTGAGGCGATGCGATCGAGCATTTCAGGAATGAACGCCTGACCGCCCGCCCCTGGCTCCACGCTCATCACCAACACCAGGTCAACAGCATCCAGATACGGCCACAGCGATGACTCTTGCGTCCCGGGCCGCAGCGTCAGCCCGGCGCGCACGCCGAGATCGCGGATACGCCGCAGAGTTTCGGCAGGATCGACGACGGCTTCGACGTGAATCGTGATCGCGTCGGCGCCCGCAGCCGCAAAGGCCTCGAGGTGCGGCTCGACCGGCTGGATCATCAGATGCACGTCCAGCGGCAGCCGGGTCGCGGATCGCGCCGCCGTAACCGCGTTCGTGCCGAACGAAATGCTCGGCACGAACGCGCCATCCATCACGTCGATGTGAATCCAATCGGCGCCGCCGGCGTCAATGGCCTGGATTTCTTCGCCCAAGCGGCCGAAGTCCGCCGCCAGGATGGACGGCGCGATGCGCACCGGCACGTTACCGGGCTTTCACGGCTTGAGGCAGTCCCCCCGGCCCGCGGTAGGTGAACCGGACGCGCCTGGCGCTGCCGGGGACCGGCTCCGCCATGCCGCGCCATCGGCCCGGAGCTGCCCGCACGCGCCGGCGATGTCGCGTCCCCGCGTCCTACGAATCGTCGCGGACACGCCGTGACGAAGCAGCTCGTCACGGAAGCGGCGCGTCGTTCCCGCCGCCGGGGTCTCGTAGGCCGCCCCGGGAAAGGGATTGAACGGAATCAGGTTCACGTGGCAAGTCTGCCCGTCCACGAGCCGCGCCAGATCGCGAGCCTGGCCGACATGGTCGTTGACGTCACGGAGCATGGTGTACTCGTACGATACCCGCCGTCGCGTCGCGCGCTGGTACGCGATGCTGGCCGCCATCAGCGTCGCCAGGTCCACGTGCTTCGCGAGCGGCACAAGAGTGGCGCGGACATCGTCGCTCGCGGCATGCAGTGAGATCGCCAGGCCGATTTGCCATGGCCAGCGCGTGAGCTCCTCGATTCCGGCCGGGAGCCCAACCGTCGAAACCGTGATGTGGCGCGAGCCGAGCCCGCCGCGGTTCGGGTCTGCCAGCGCCGCGATGGCGTCACGCACGTTGGCCGTATTGGCCAGGGGCTCGCCCATGCCCATGAAGACGACGCGGTTCGGAATTGTCGCCGCTTGGCTCTCGCGCCGCACATGCAGGAACTGGTCCACGATCTCTCCGACACTCAGGTTGCGCGTCAGTCCCAGAGTGCCCGTGGCGCAAAAGGTGCAACCCATCGCGCATCCGGCTTGCGAGCTTATGCAGACTGTTGTGGATTGACCTCGCTCGCTCGGCAGCTGCACGGTCTCGAAGACCGTCCCATCGCCAGCTCGAAACAGGAATGCTCGGGTTCCGTCGCCGGCGACCCGCACGCGCTCGGCAGTAACGGTGCTGAAGGCAAGCATCCCGTCGAGCCGCTCGCGAAGCCGACGCGGCAGCGGCGTGATCTGGTCGAACCCGTGTGCAGCTCCGTCATAGACCCCGCGTCGGACCTGGTCGCGTCGGTAGCGGGGCTCCGAGGGAATCATGGCGGCCAGGTCCGCATCGGACACCGCACTGGCGGCGGGCCGCGGCGCTAGCGCGCGATCACCGTCGGCCACAGCTTCAGGCGTCACGATTCCACCTGACGCGCAGCGCGTGAGCCGATCCGACTAGTCTCGATTTCCCGACAAGGCCAGCAAGCGGAGCGCGAAGTACACCACCTGCATGAGGGCGATGACCATCGCCGCGACGTAGGTCAAGGCCGCCGCGTCGAGCACCTTCTTCGCGTGAACCCGCTCGGGGCTGCTCACGACGCGCACCGACTCCATGAGCTTGAGCGCGCGCGCGCTGGCATTGAACTCCACCGGCAGCGTGATCACTGAGAAGACGAACGCCGTGCTGAAGAGCACCAGCCCGACAACGGCGATGGGCAGGCCGATCTCGGTCTGCTGCATCAACGCCGCCAGCAAGAAGCCAACGATCAGCAGCACGTAACCAAGCTTTGACCCAAACGTCGTGACCGGCACCATCGCGCTGCGCATCACCAGCCACGGATAGCGGGTCTGGTCTTGCACGGCGTGTCCGGCTTCGTGCGCCGCGATAGCGACAGCCGCCAGCGAGTTGCTGCTGTAGACGCCCTCCGAAAGCCGCAACACCTTTTGCCGTGGATCGTAGTGGTCGGTCAGCTCGCCGGGCACGCGCCGGACCTCCACGTTGTAGAGCCCGACCGCATCGAGAATCCGCCGCGCGGCCATCGCCGCCGGCATGCCGGTTGACGAGACCACCTGCGAGTACTTCTTATAGGTGCCCCGCACGCGCGACTGGGCCCACATCGCCAGGATGAAAGCCGGCGCAATGAGCAGGAGATACGAAATGTCGAAGAAGGGGAAAAACACCGCGCGTACGCCCCTCGCGAGCCGTAGGCCGCTGTCTCAGATCCGGTCGCTCAAGGTTAGCACCGGGGGACTTCCCGGCTTGTGCAAAATCTCTCCCACGCGCCGCCGTCTGGAGCTCATCTGAACCGGCCAAATATTCGCAGCGCACCCACCAGCACGCGGGCAAACGTGCCCAGAAGCGATGCGAGATACGTCCATGCGGCGGCATCCAGCAGCTCGCGGACACGCGGGCGCTCGTCTGCCGTAATCATGCCGGTGGCGTCGAGCGACCGTTGCGCGCGGCGGCTGGCATCGAATTCAACCGGCAGCGTGACGGCGGCAAGCGCGAGGGCGAGCAGGAGCCCGACGACTCCCGACGCCGCAATCGCAAAGGCCGTCGGGTGCCGGGTGGCAATACCGCCGGCCAACCCGGCCACCATGACCAGCGGCGCGACGGCGGCGACCGCTGAGGTCGCCTTGGCAACGATGCCCCGCAAGCGCAGCAGCGGATGACCCAGCGCGTCCTGCATGGCGTGGCCAACTTCATGCGCGGCAATGGCCAGCGCGGCGATCGAGGCATCCTCGTAGACCGCGGCGGAAAGGCGAAGCTCGCGTTGCGTAGGGTCGTAGTGATCCGTGAGGCTTCCGGGAGTCTCGGTCACGCGAACGTCGCGCAGTCCAACCGACGCCAGCATGTGGCGCGCCGCCAGGTGGGCAGGTTGGCCGTAGGTGGAGACGACGTCGGCATGCCGCGCGAAGCTGGCGCGCACGCGATGTTGCGCCCACAGCACCGCCAGCATGGCAACCAGCGGCACGGCTCCCGCAAGCAATATCGTCATGGGGCTCCTCGGTCTCGAACCGAATCCGCGCTCCCGAATCTAGCTCGCGGGGCGCGTCAGGGGCGGCCGCGGGGAAGGCGGCGGGTCGCCCCACGAGGCTTGCAGCAACGCGTCATAGCCGTTGGCGAAGGCCTGCGCCGACATGGGCTTGCGGCCCTCCGGTTGCAGCCGCAGCAGCCGCAGCGCGCCGGTTGCGCAGCCGACGACGACCGAATCACCATCAAGCGACGCCCGATCGACGCGGGCGGCCTCGGGCAGCGGTTGGCCCATCGCCGTCACTACCACCCGATGCCCCTCAGCGCGCACGAACGCCCCCGGCCACGGCTGAAACGCTCGCCACTGATCGAAGAGCGCACGCGCCGGGCGCCGGAGGTCCAACTCGGCATCGGCACGCTCCAGCGGGCGGGTGACGGTGGCAGCGCCCGAGTCCTGCGGCTGGGCACTGAGGCTCCCGGCGACCCAGGGATCAAGCGCGTCGTCAAGCAACGCCGCGCCCAGGTCGGCCAGACGGTCGTGCAGCACCCGTGAGGTGTCCCCCGCAGCGATGGCCTCGGCACGGGCGGCAACGATCGGCCCCGTGTCCAAGCCAGCATCCATCCGCATGAGCGTCACGCCCGTGCATGGACGCCCGTCGTAGATGGCCGCCTGGATTGGTGACGCGCCCCGATATGCGGGAAGCAGCGACGGATGAAGATTGATGACGCCTGCCGGCGCCAACTCAAGGAGCGGCCGGCGCAGGAGCCGACCATAGGCCACGACCACCACGACATCCGGCCGCGCGGCTCGAATGCGCTCGAAACTCACTTCGTCGTTGGGGTTCGAGGGCTGCATGGTCTCGAGGTCGAGCGATCGCGCCAGGTCGATAACCGCAGGCGTGTGCACCAAGCCTCGCCTGCCAGCCGGTCGGTCGGGTTGCGAGACGACGAGATCGACGACACCCCGCGCATGTAGACGGCGTAGCGCCGGCAGCGCGAACTCCGGGGTTCCCAGAAAGACGACGCGCACGCCCTCAGCCGTCCTCTACTGTGCGCCGCCGCGGCATCCCTACGACGCCCGCAAGCGTTGCGCTTCGTCCGACGAAGGATCGACAAACCGCAGCGATTCCGGATCCGTCAACCGATCCGTAAAGATCACGCCGTCGAGGTGGTCGATCTCATGCTGGATCGCGCGCGCCAAAAGGCCGGTCGCCTCGCACCGGAGCGGTCGACCCTCTGCGTCCAACGCACGCACCCTGATCATCACGGCGCGTTCCACGGGTCCGTACCAATTGGGCAGACTCAAGCAGCCTTCGTCGGCTACCTCCGAACCGCTGGTCCACACGATCTCCGGGTTCACCAGCGCCAGCCGGTCGTCATCGACGCCCACGACGACCAGCCGCCACGGTCGTCCGATCTGGTTCGCCGCCAGGCCCACGGCGTGCTGCTGGTCCATCGTGGCAAACATGTCCTCGATCATGCGGCGAACGCCCGGCGTCACGTTGCGAATGCGGCTGGACTTGCGTCGCAGCATCGGGTGATCGACCGGAAGCACGGGAAGCGCGGGCATGCGGATGTCTTATGTCAACTCGATGGGGTCAACGTCAATCGTCCATCCGCGGTGCAACTCTGGCAAGACCCGGCTGGCATCCGCACCGAAGAGCAAGAGCTGCCACACATATTGCCCGCGTCGACGATGGAGCGCGGCCGGCGCCGGACCAAGAATTTCGAGGTCCAACGGCTGGGCGGCGCTGGCGATGGTTTCGAGCTCAAGGCGCGCCCGCTGCGCCTCTGCCGCCGCCCGCCCATCGTCGGCATGCGCGTACGTTGCGCGCGCCACGGGGCGAAATGGCGGCAGTCCCTCCGCCTGGCGCTCCGCCAGTTCGGCGCGGAAGAACTGGAGATAGTCGCTGGATTGCAGAGCCTGGGTTACGTGGTGGCTCGGCATCAAGGTCTGCACCACCATCCGGCCTCCCGGCTCAGCTCCCGTCACCATCCGCCGCAGGCGCATGAGGTTGACAAACACGCGTTCCGGCGCCAGGAAGTCGGGGAACCGTAGTCCGATGTCGGCCTGCACGATGCCCAGTAGCGATGCACGCAGCGCCTCGCCAAACGCCGCGAGCCGCTGCGTGCCGACGAGCACGTCGACGCCGGCGCGCCGCTCGAAGGCACTCGCAGCAGCCTCCACGTCACGCGCCGGGCGGTCGCTATCCACGCGCGCGACCCGGGCTTTCGGGAAAAGATGGGCCACAGCCTCCGCGACAGCCTCGGTGCCGTATCCCCACAGCCGCAGCCGTCGTCCCCGGCACACGGGACACTCACGCGGCGGGTCTTCACGCCAATTGCACACGTGGCACTGCAAAGCCGTCGCATCCCGATGCTGCACCAGCCCGGTGCTGCAGCGGGGACAGCCGAAGACATGCCCGCAGTCGCGGCACACGGTGAGAGTGGCCGTACCCCGGCGATTCACGTAGAGCACCGCGCGCCCGTCGTCGTGCAGCGCGCGGCCCAGAGCCTCGAACAACCGCCGCGAGATGACCCCGTGCCGGCCGACCGTAACCGCCCGGCGCATGTCCACGACGTCGACGCAGCCGATGGGCTGCGGCATGTCCGATGAAGGCCCATTGAGCCGCTCTGTTTGCGGCGCCACTTCGGCCGGGCGCGCACCGACCAATTGCGAGCGCTTGGCCGCAACCTCGTAGAACGACTCCACGCTAGGCGTCTCTGTTCCCAATAGCAGCGGACACCCGCTCAACTCAGCCAGCCGCCTCGACGTCATGCGCACGTGATAGCGCGGCGAGTTGCGGTTCTTATGACCCGGGTCTTCCTCTCGGTCCACGATCACCAGTCCGAGCGTTGACACTGGGGCAAAGACCGCCGAGCGCGTACCGACCAGCACATCCACCGTCCCTGCGCGCACGGCCAGCCACAGCGCGATGCGCTCAGCATCCGTTCGCGCCCGGCCGGCCTCCGCGACCTTCGCCGCAACTCGGGGCGCCAGCCAGTCCGCCAATCTGGTCGCCGTACGACTGTCGGGTGCAATGACCAGCGCTTGGCGGCCGCCGTCGACGACGTGATTGACCGCCCGCGCGTAAATCGGCCAGCGGTCGCCCTCATCGCCTTGGAGCATCACCACCGTCGAGTTTGGGCCCTCCAGCGTGGTTTGGATCGGGTGCCAGGCGGTCTCGGCGACAGCCGCCGCTGGCGCGTTCGGCTGACGAGACGCGTCCGCCAGGTACGGCATCGTCGGCCGCCGCTCAATGCGGGCCAACCCTCGTGCAACCAGCGCTCGCAAGATCGACGGGCCGACGTCGGCGGCATGCAGTGCGCGTGACACGGGGATGGGTTGGTCCTCAGCCTCCAGCACCTGCCAAAGCGCCTGTTGCTTGGGGGCACGAGTCAGCATTGCGTCGACCGAGGCGGGATCATTGGCTGCCGTTGCGGACACCATGCGCTCACCCGCCGGCTGGGGCAGGTGCAGGGCGATGCGTCGAGTGACGAGCCCCATGGCAACGAGCCGACGGACTCCCGCCCGGGCGGCGGTTTTTCCGGCGACGCGTCGAATCTCGGCTTCGGGCGCCTCCCCGCGCTCGCGGATCAGCTCCAGCGCTCGGGTCTCCGCCCGGGAAAGCTTCATCTGCGGCTCGGCGTGAACCTGTGCCATTGCATAAGTGGACCGGAGATGCCGCGCGAGCCCGGGCGGCGCCGCGAGATTGACCGTGTCCAGGACCGGCGCGGCGTAGTGTCGCGCGGTCCAGCCGACGAGCTCGCGATGGACAGCGTCGATAAGCTCCGCGTCCCAAATGATGTCGAGAATGGGGCGGGTCGCCTCGACAGGCGAGGTGTCGCCCACCCGCATCACAATGGCGTGCGATTGGCGCGTCCCAAACGGCACGAGCACGAGCCGACCCGGCCGCACCCGCCCCCTGAGCGCCGTGGGAATTTCGTAGTGGAAGGTCTGCGCGCCGCGCACGTCGCCGGCGCCGACAACGACCTCCGCGAACGCCGGCGCCGTCGTCACGGCTCGATGGGAGGATCGCTCCAGGGGCGCAGCGTCGCCGGATCGACGCGCCGCGGACGCGCCCGCAACCGCTCAGCCGTAATGATGGCCCATACGTGATCCGCCGTGGCCTCAAGCTGGCCCGTCAGGTTGGGAACGCGATAGTCGGCCTGGGAGGCAAAGCCCATTTCGTAGTCGCGCATAGCCTGCAAGCGCCGCTCGGCCTCGGCCGGCGACTCGGTGCCGCGCTCTCGAATGCGCCGTATTGCCTCCCCGACCGACGGCGGCTCGATGAATATGGCAATGGCCTCCGGCACCAGGCGCTGCAACGCGCGCGCGCCCTGCACGTCGAGCCGCAGCACCACGTCGGCGCCGGCAGCAAGCGGTTCCGCGACTTGATGCAGAGGCGTGCCGTACAAGCGGCCATAGACACGCGCAGTCTCGAGAAACCATCCCGCGCGATGGCGTGATTCGAATTCGGCGGGTTCGAGAAAGAAGTGGTCGCGGCCCTCGACCTCCCCCTCCCGAGGGGCGCGCGTGACCGCGGTCGTGACCCAGGCCACGTCCACGCCGCGGCGCCGCAGCGTGCGCAACACGCTGTCCTTGCCCGCCGCGGTCGGCGCCGTCACCAGGATCAGCAGGCCCCGCGGCGGCGGTGCGGAATCCAGCATCACGACACGCCTATCGGGCGGAACTCGAGCACGCGCGGGTGGCCGGCCAGGTCTCGGTGCACGGCATGACCGGCGAATCCGGCAGCCGCGGCAAGGGCCGAGACGCGTGTGCGCTGGTCATGAGCCACTTCGAGCAGCAGGGCGAGCGGTTGGGTTCGGGCGCATTGATGCATGAGCCGCCGGATGGCAGCAAGTCCATCGGCGCCCCCGTCCAGCGCCTGGCGCGGCTCCCACGTGGATACTTCCGGTGCCAGCGTGGCGAGGACGGAGGACGGAACATACGGCAGGTTGGCGGCCACCACCGTCCCTGCGAGGTGCAGCGCGCGCATCCCGTCGGCCCGCAGCAGGCCCGCGCGAGCGCCCACGCCCCAGGCATCGATGTTGCGCCGGGCGACGGCGAGCGCCGCGCGCGACACGTCGCTGGCAATCACCAGCATCTCCGGCATCGCACGGGCCAGCGCCACCGTCACGGCGCCCGACCCTGTGCCCACGTCGATCACCGCGCGCGGCCGCAACTCACGAGTCGCCACGAGCGTCGCCGCCACCAGAGTCTCCGTGTCGGGACGCGGCACCAGGACATCCGCGGTCATATGGATCGAGCCGTCCGCAAACGCCTTGCGTCCGACGATGTAGGCCACCGGCTCGCGCCTCGCGCGCCGCCGAACCATGGCATCAAAGCGACGAGATTGGCCCACCGTCAAGCGTCGCTCGCCGGCAAGCGGAACCCGAGCCGGATCGACGTCCAAGACCTCACCCAGCAGCACGTTGGCATCCAGCAGCGGCGTATCGACACCTGCCTCGCGCAATTTGATCACGGCCTCTCGCCGACACTCGTCGACGGTTCGAGACCTGGATTCAGAGGGCGGCAGCCTTGACACGCTCCTCGGCCGCGCGAGCTTGCAAGGCATTGACCAACCGATCCAAGTCGCCGTCCAGAATTCCATCCAGATTGTGCAGTGTGAGTCCGATTCGATGATCGGTCACGCGGTCTTGCGGGAAGTTATAGGTACGGATCTTTTCACTGCGGTCACCGGATCCGATCTGTCCGCGGCGCAGCTCGCCGCGCTCGGCGGCCTGGCGCTCACGCTCCGCCCGCAGCAAGCGCGCGCGCAGGATTGCCATGGCCTTGGCGCGGTTCTGCAGCTGCGACTTCTCATCCTGCATGCTCACGGAAGTGCCCGTGGGAAGGTGCGTCACCCGCACGGCGGAGTCCGTGGTGTTGACGCTCTGGCCGCCGTGGCCGCTGGAGCGAAACACGTCCACCCGGATATCCGAGTCGGGGATGTTCAGCTCGATGGCCTCGGCTTCCGGCAGCACGGCAACGCTCGCGGCTGACGTATGGATGCGTCCGCTCGCTTCCGTCACCGGAACCCGTTGCACACGGTGGACGCCGCTCTCGTGCCGGACGAGGCCGTAGGCGCCCTCGCCAACGATCCGCAGGACGCCTTCCTTGAGACCGCCGATGCCCGTCTCGTTCGCGGCCATCACCTCGGTGCGCAGGCGGCGGCGCTCGGCCAGCCGGACATACATCCGCATGAGCTCCTTGGCGAACAGGCCGGCTTCGTCACCGCCCGTGCCGGCACGCAACTCCACGATGGCATTGCGGTCGTCATCCGGGTCTCGACCTACGAGCCGCTCGCGCACGTCGTCGTCAAGCGCGCTGAGCGCCGCCTCTGCCGCCGACAGCTCATCGGCGGCCAACTCGGCAAGTTCGGGGTCCGATGAGTCGATCAGCTCACGCGCTTCTTCAAGGCGACCCGTGGTTTCCAGCCATTGCGCGCGCAGACGAACCAGCGGTGCGAGGCGGGACAATTCCTTCGACAGCGCCGCGAGCCGAGACAGATCGCTGGTCACCGCCGGGTTCGAAAGCTCGGTCGTGAGCTCTTCCGACCGCGCGTGAATCGTGTGGAGTCGGTCAAGCATGCGGCACCACCACCGGCTGAACCTGGGGTCGTAGCGACGCGAGCTGCCCCTCGTCCTCCAACACGCGATCCATCGCGGCAATCGCCACCTCGACCTGATCGTCATCAGGCTCGCGGGTCGTCAAGCGCTGAACCCACATACCGGGCGCCGCGACGAGCCGCGCCAGCGGGTTGGAGCGATATCGCGCCGTCAGCATGATCAGCTCGAAGCCGATTCCAGCGATCAGCGGCAGCAACGCGATGCGAGACAAGACCCGCAGCACGAATGGCGGCCGACCGAGAAACGCGAACACGATGATCGAAATCACCACCAGCATCACCAGGAACGCCGTGCCGCAGCGCGGATGCGCCAGGCCCTGCCGCTGCACGTTGGCAGTCGTAAGGCGCTCGCCGGCCTCCAGGGCATTGATGGTCTTGTGCTCCGCGCCGTGATACATCCAGACGCGCCGAATGTCAGGCAGAAAGCCGATACCGCCGAGATAGGCGATGAACACCGCCATCCGGATCCCGCCTTCGATGATGTTGCTCACAAGATCGGATTCGACACTCGCGTCGGCGAGCGAGGTTAGGACCAGCGGCAGGACAAAGAAGAGCGCCACCCCGAGTGCCAGTCCGAATATCATGCTGCCGGTGACGTAGGACGAGGCCTCGTCCTCGTCGGGCTCGGAACCGTCGGCCTCCGCCATCTGCACGCGCGCGGAGAAGTTGAGCGATCGCATGCCGATGACCAGCATTTCCCACACCGCCACGACCCCGCGCAAGAAATAGGCGCGGCGAAGCCGCTGGGAAAGCCGATCGGGATCGAGCGTCTCCGCCCGCATCACGATGTGGCCCGCGGGATGTCGCACCGCGGTGGCCAGCGCCTTACGACCCCGCATCATCACGCCCTCGAGCACGGCTTGGCCACCGTAGTTGATGCGAAGCTCGTTGCTCTGCGCGTCAGCGGCCATTACGTATGCCGTCGATCGTTCCGCATGCGGCTAGCGGCGCAGGCGCCGCGTATCCGTAGCTAGACGTTGGCGCGCGCTCGCTTGCGGCGCCGCTCGAATCGCTCCACCTGGCCAGCGGTGTCGACAAGCCGCTGCTGCCCCGTGAAGAACGGGTGGCACTCGGCACAGACATCGACGTTGATCTTGGGAACGGTGGCACGCGTCGCAAAGCTGTTGCCACAGGCACACGTGACATCGCACGGGACGTATTCAGGGTGAATATCCGACTTCATTCAGGGTCTCCAAGGGACACCGCCAAACCTATCACAGGGTCAGCGCGCCGCCATGTGCGGCGGCTTGGCACGGCCTCCGATGAGTCGGCGGCGCGGCAATCGCGCCAGCACGAAGAGCAGCAGTAAGAGCAGTCCGATCAGGCCCACGAACGCGTAGATCTTGTTCAGGCGCTCCACGAGCAACGCAATGACGCCGAGTCCTCCCGCCACCACGTAGTAGAACAGCGCCACCACCGGCTGCGCCAGCCCCGCCTCCCACAGCCGATGGTGCAGGTGCTGCGCGTCACGGGCGGAGGGGCTTCCGCCCCGCGCCAGCCGACGCACGATGGACCAGGCGACCTCCAGGATGGGCACTCCGAGCACGAGTATCGCCGTCGCGATTTTCGCCGGTCCGAGAATGGCAATCACGGCCAGGCTAAAGCCCAGAAAATGCGAGCCGCTGTCGCCCATGATGATGCTCGCGCGATAGATGTTGAGCGGCAGAAACCCGAACGACACCGCGGCGAGCGCCAGCGCAAGCGTGGCGACGTCAGGAAGGCCCAGCCGGCTGGAGAGGATCACGAGCACCAGCGCGGCAATGGTCGACACGCCGCCCGCCAGCCCGTCCTGGCCGTCCGTGAAGTTAATGGCGTTCATCATGCCGACGATCCAGAACAAGGTGAAGGGCACCACGATCACCAGCGGCAGGTCGATCACGCCGCCGGCGAGCGGGTTGCTCACCGCATCGATGCGAATCCCGCAGGCGATTGGAATGGCCGCGGCCACGATCTGTGCCAAGAACTTGTCCCGGGGACGCAGCCCACGGATATCGTCGACCAGCATCACGCCGGCGATCACCGTCGCGCCGCCGAGCAGGCCGGCAAGCGCCAGGTCGTAGGGCCGCGCCACCACCAGCGCTACGACGACGAAGGCCGCATACATGGCCACCCCGCCCAGCCGCGGCACGGGCTTGGCGTGGATCCGATCCGGCCCCGGCTCGTGCATCCAGCCACGCCGTCGGGCCAGGGTGCGAACCGCCAGCGTCAGCACGAGCACCAGCGGCGCCCCGATGATCAGCGCCAGCCAGTTCACGTCCATCATGAATAGAACTCGCGCGCTATCGGATATCGCATTGACCGACGAATCATCCGGAGCCTAAGATATCGGCAGCTGCTGTGAGGCGGCTGGTGGATATGGCTGTGCGTCGCCGGGAGGCACCCTTTTCGATACCCCCGGGCGTTGATCGCGACCAATTGAAGCCTGCCCGCGCGGCGGGTCTTTTTTTGGCGAAAACGCCGAGGAGGAGTTCTTGGTTCATATCACCGTAGGCGCCAGCGAGAGCTTTGACGCCGCCCTGCGCCGCTTCAACAAGAAGGTGCAGCAAGAAGGCATTATTACGGAGTCTCGCCGGCGGAGCGCATTCGACAAGCCGAGCGTGCTGCGCAAGAAGAAGGCGGCGGCCAAACGCCGCAAGGCGCGTCGCGCTGCACTCAAGGCCCTGCAGGCGGAGAGCCACGCGCTCTAGCGTCGATCGACGCCCCCGTCGGCGTCTCACGATCACCCCATGACCCTGATCGACCGAATCTCCAATGACCTCACGTCCGCGCTGCGCGGCGGTGATCGGCCGCGTGTGCGACTTCTGCGAACACTGCGCTCGGCCATTGCCTACGAGGCCAAGGACAACCAGCGGGATCCTGACGACGACCTGGTACGGGCCGTGCTCGCCCGCGAGGCCCGCAGGCGCGACGAGGCCATCAAGCTCTTTGAGTCTGGCGGACGCCCTGACAAGGCGGCCGACGAGCAGGCGGAGCTCGCGGTCATCGCCACATATCTGCCACCAGCCATTGATGCCGCGGCCATCGAGGCCGCCGCACGCGCCGTCATTGACGACACGGGCGCTTCCGGGCCCAGCGACCTTGGCCGAGTAATGGGACCGTTGATGGCCCGGCTGCACGCACAGGGCACCGTTGATGGCAAGGCCGTGAGCGCGACCGTGCGCGCCTTGCTGTCCGGCTCGTGAACTCGGGCGGCCTGACGCTCGAGCTTGTCGACGCCGAAAGATTGCCGCAACCGATGTGTGCGCTGGCGGCGCGCGTCGCGGAGGCGTCGGCAGCCGCCGCCGGGCTTCAGGGAACCGTGGCCCTGAGAATCTGCGGCGATGCCGAGATGCGGCGGCTCAACCGGCAGTTTCGCAATGTCGACCAACCGACGGACGTGCTCGCCTTCCCGCCCGACGCCGCAGCCTCCAGCGCCGACCTAGCGACGATTGGTGACGTGGCCCTCTCGTATGAACGCGCGATCAGCCAGGGACGTGAGTACGGCCACGGCCTGGAGCGCGAGTTCGCCTATCTCATCACCCACGCTCTGCTTCATCTCGCAGGCTTCAGGCACGATCAGGCGCCCGACTACCGTGATATGCGACAGCTCGAGGAGCGGATCCTGGCGTCGATTGGGCTGATGCGCGACCACACGTCGGCGGCGTAGGCGATGCGCCGCCTCACGCGCGCGGCACCGGCCAAGATCAACCTCGGATTGCAGGTCACGGGTCGCCGCCCGGACGGATATCACGAGGTGATCACGGTCATGCAGACGCTCGAGCTTGCGGACGTGGTGAGCGCGCAATCCGCTCCCACGGTGACGGGGCGACCGTCGCTGCCGGGCCTCGCGGCTGAGGACGACCTCGCGCTTCGGGCGGCTCATCATCTGCGTCAGGCGCTCGGCGTTCGTACCGGCGCGCACGTCAGCGTCGAGAAGCGCATTCCGGCAGCCGCCGGTCTGGGGGGCGGGAGCGCGAACGCAGCCGCCGTGTTGGCCGCGCTGAACCAGCTTTGGGACGCCGATGCCGATCACACGCGGCTGGAGGAGATCGCCGCCGCGCTGGGCGCCGACGTGCCGTTCCTCGTGCGCGGCGGCACCGCGCTGGCAACCGAACGCGGCGACGCGATACGCGATCTGCCGCAAGCTCCCATGCGGCACGTGGTTCTGGTGCGACCGGCTATCGACTTGGCGACCGCCGATGTCTACGCCGAGCTGCGGCAATCTGAATGGAGCGACGGCAGACAAGCACTGGCCCTGGCCGAAGCGATCACGGTCGGCAGCCTGCCCGAACACCTCTTGTGCAACGACCTCACGCCGGCCGCCGCGCGTCTGGCGCCGGTCATCGACGAAATCCTCAAGGCATTGCGCACGGCAGGCGCCCGCCCGGCGCTCATGGCCGGCAGCGGCGCAACCTGCTTCGGGCTGTTCACAGACGCTATGGCAGCCCAGGAGGCGCTCGAGCGCGTGCGCGCCGCCGGCCACTGGACGCACCTCACGCGGTTTCGCCCGGCCGCCGACGCGTAGCAGGCGCGGGATAGCATCCGTTGACCCGTAGGGGTCCGATCCCTACGCTGAAGCTGGATGGGGAGTAGCCAAGGGGTAAGGCAGCGGATTTTGGTTCCGCGATTCGGAGGTTCGAATCCTCCCTCCCCAGCCGCGAGCCGCTCATGACAGGCACAGCCGTAATTCTGGCCGCCGGACGCGGTGCACGCATGGCAGCCTCAGGCCCGAAGGTGTTGCACCAGGTCGCCGGCTGGCCGTTGGTGACCCACGTCGTCGATACCGCGCGCGAGGCCGGTTGCGACCCGATTGTCGTCGTCGCATCGCCGGAGGTTGGCCTGCGCGATGCCGTGGGCGAGCACGTGCAAATCGTCGAGCAACCGGCCGAGGACTACGGAACCGCGGCAGGTGCGCAGGCAGCTGGGGTCTGGAAGAAACCGGGGACGGCCATCGTGATGTACGGCGACTCGCCGCTGCTCACGGCCCAGACCGTGCGGGAGCTGACGACGCTGCGCGACAAGCACGACGCCGCAATCGTCGTGGGATGGACCCAAGCGCCCGAGCCCGGCGACTACGGCCGGGTGGTGATGACCGACGACGGGTCGGTGCAAGCAATCGTCGAGGCGGCCGACGCCGATCCGGCCACCTTCAGTAGTACGGCGCGAAATTCGGGAGTCATGGCCTTTGACGCCGCGTGGCTTGGTACCGCCCTGCCCCGGGTGCCCTGCAGCCCCACGACAGGCGAACGCTACCTGACGTCCGTAATCGAGCTCGCCCTCGCCGACGGCCGGCGCGTGGCCTCCTACCTGATCACCGATGACACGGAGACAATCGGCTGTGACGATCTCGTTCGCCTCGCGGCGGCCGAGCACGCCATGCAGACGCGTCTGCGTCAGGCGCTTATGGCGCAGGGCGTGCAATTGCGGGACCCAGCGACGACCTATCTGCACCGCGGCGTAACCGTCGGCCCGGGATCCGTGCTGCTCCCAGGAACCTCCCTCGAAGGTGCGACGGTTGTGGGCGCCGGATCGACCGTCGGGCCAAACACCCGACTCATCGACGCGACCATTGGCGACGGTTGCGTCGTCGAGTCATCGCGGGTGGCGAACTCGATGCTCGCCGACCGCGTCACGGTCGGCCCATTCGCTCACGTGCGCGAAGGCTGCGACATCGGGACCGGCAGCCGCCTCGGATCGCACACCGAGCTCAAGTCGGCAAAGATCGGCAGCGACGTACACGTGCATCATTTCGGCTATCTTGGCGACGTGCAGATTGGCGATGGTGCAAACATCGGCGCCGGCACGGTGACGTGCAACTTCGACGGGACGGACAAGCACCGCACCGTGATCGGCGCTCGGGCCTTCATTGGCAGCGACACCATGCTCATCGCACCCGTGACTGTGGGAGAAGGCGCGCGAACCAGCGCCAGCGCCGTAGTCACTCGGGATGTCCCACCGGGCATGCTGGCGGTGGGCATTCCAGCACGAATGCGTCGCTAGCGGAGTAGGTGGGAGGCCTCCGTGGACGGCGAACTCAAGATATTCTCCGGCGGTAGCAACCGGGGACTGGCCGCGCGCATTGCGCGGACGCTAGGTCGCCCTCTGGGGGAAGCGACGGTCGGCCACTTCCCGGACGGCGAGTCGCACATTCAGATCCTGGAAAACGTGCGCGGCACCGACGCCTTCGTGGTGCAGTCGACCTGCGCGCCTGTAGACCGCAACCTCATGCAGCTGTTGATCATGATCGACGCACTGCGGCGAGCTTCCGCGGGACGCGTCACGGCGCTGATCCCCTACTTCGGATATGCGCGGCAAGAGAAGAAGGTCACCGGTCGCGAGCCGATCACGGCCAAGCTGGTCGCCAACATTCTCGAAGCGGCCGGCGCATCACGCATCGTCACCCTTGACCTCCACGCCCCGGCTGTTCAGGGATTCTTCGACATTCCAGTCGATCATCTGCTGGCCGCGCCGCTACTTGCCGATGCAATTGAACGAATGGGGCTCCAGAAGCCGGTGATCGTGTCACCCGATGCGGGCGGGGTGACCCGAGCGCACGACTTCAGCCAGCGCGTCAGCAGCGCTCCCCTGGCCGTCGTCTTCAAGAACCGCACCGCAGCGGATAGGATTGAGCACCTGCAAATCGTTGGAGACGTCGAAGGACGCGATGCCATCGTGGTCGATGACCAGGTCTCGACCGGGCACACGCTCGTTGAGGCCAGCGAGGCCCTGCGCAAACGCGGCGCCCGCAGCGTCTATGCCTGTGCCGTGCACCCCGTCTTCGCCGGCGACGCGCTCGAGCGGCTGCAGGACGCGCCCATCGAACGCATCTTCATCACGGACACGATCCCGATCGAGGACGGTCTCGTGAACGGCAAAATACAATTGGTCCACACACACGAGTTATTTGGCGAGGCCGTCCGCCGGATTCACAACGACGAATCCGTCACCGCACTGTTCAAGTGACGGCCCGAATGTGGGAGATCGCAAGTGGGGCGCGCAGCTGCGGACCGCGCGCCACCCCAGGGCGTACGCACCCGTCCGTGCGGCGTCTGAACGAGGAGTGGATCCTTCTTGGATCCTGTTAGTTGGCTCGGTCTTGTCGGCATCTTCATTCTGACCGGATTCTCAGCGCTCGCCAGCGCAGGCGAGAGCGCGCTCAACGAAACTGCGCGCACTGACCTCGAACCGCCTCCGCCCGACGCCCCCGGATCCGTTCGGCGGCGCCACGAGCTTCTGACGAATCGGTTTCAATTCTGGGTTGGTCAGCGTCTCAGCGACACCGTCGCGATTCTCGTCTCCGCCACGCTGGCGACCACGCTGATCGCCGATTCGCTCATTACCGTGGTTCCAAGCCGGGCCGGGAGCGTCGCCATTGCCATCGTCGGGCTCGCCCTGCTCCACGCGGGTTTCGCCCGCATCCTGCCGCGCATCCTGGCCCAGCGATACCCAAGAACTCTGGCGGAGCGGCTCTCGTTCGTCTCCTGGCTCATCTACGCCGCATTCCGCCCGGCCACACGGCTTCTCGAGAGGCTGATGAGCCCGGCGGAGCAGGAAGCCTGGAAGGCGCCCGACCCGGAGGATGCCGCGGTCTTGAACGCCGTGGAGGCGGGCACGCGCGAGGGCACGATCGACGCCTACGACTCCCAGATGATCGCCAACGTGATTCAGCTAGGCGATCGCGTCGCGCGCCAGGTCATGACGCCGCGACCCGACATCGTAGCCGTGCCGCAAATACAACAGGTCCGTGCCGCGCTGGCTCTCGCCCACGAGCACGGGCTGTCGCGACTTCCGGTGTACCAGGACGACCTCGATTCAATCACAGGCATCCTGCACGTGCGCGAGGGCAGCGCCGCGCTGCTCGACGGCAATCCGCCCCCGGACCTGACATCGCTGCTCCGTCCGCCGTTATTTGTGCCGGAGTCCCAGCGCGTCGACTTGCTATTGCGCGAGTTGCGGGCCCGGACCACGCACATGGCCATCGTGGTCAACGAGCACGGCGAAACCGTGGGGCTGGTGACGATTGAGGACCTCTTGGAAGAGATCGTGGGCGAGATCGAGGATGAGTTCGATTCGCCCGAGGTCCTCATCGAGCCCGCCGGCGCCGGGATCGTCGAGGCGGATGCCGGCGTGCTCATCAGCGAAGTCAACGAGGCGCTGGGGCTCAACCTCGCCGCCGACGACGTCGATACCATCGGCGGCCTCGTCTACAACACCATGGGGCTCGTCCCCAACCCCGGCGATTCCGTTGCCGTGGACGGCGCGGCGCTGGAAGTCCTCACCACGAACGCTAACCGGATCATGCGCGTACGCGTGCGCAAGATCGCATCGGAGCCATCGCATGAAGGCTGACCAGCCTCCCGATAGGTACCCCGTGGCGCGCGCAGCCGCTAGTCCCTGCCGAGGCCAGACGGTGGGCCGGCGCGGCCGGACGCGGCGCCCTCGGTTCGCGTAGGGAACCCCACCATCGAAATCGTCGTCGGGCTCGCGGTGTTCGTCGTGCTCATCGCCATCAACGCGCTTTTCGCCGGCGGCCAGTTCGCCTTGGTCGCCGTGGATCGCTACCGCATTGAAGACATGGTCAGCCGCGAGGTGCGCGGCGCGCGCCCGGTGTTACGGGCGCTGCGGACCTTGTCGTTCCAGCTATCAGGCGCCCAACTCGGCATCACGGTCAGCTCGCTGATTCTCGGATGGGTCGTCGACGGCGCCCTCTCACCGTTGCTGCGGCCGCTGCTGGGCTGGGTGCCGCCAGGATCGATCGGCGCGGTAACCGCGGCAATCGCGCTCACCCTTGCCACGGCGCTGCAGATGGTCTTCGGTGAGCTGGCGCCGAAGAATCTCGCCATCGCGCGGCCGGCCCGCACCGCCATCATCTTCGTGCCGCCCGTCCTGCTGGTCAACACGCTGGCCCGCCCCCTCATCCAGCTGTTGAATGCCGCCGCGAATTGGTCCATGCAGCGCGTGGGGATTCAGCCGCGCGAAGAGCTACCCGGCGTCGAATCGCTGGAAGAGCTGCGCAGCACGCTGCGCTGGGCCGCGCTCGAGGGCGAGATCGAGGGGGTGGAGCACGCGCTGCTCGACCGCGCGTTGGGCCTGCGCGACAGCGTGGCGCGAGATGTCCTTGTCCCTCGCTCGTCCGTCGTGGCCTTGGACCGCGATGCAACGTACGCGGCCTTGATTTCGGCCTCCCAGACCACTGGACACTCGCGTTTCCCCATTCAGGGCCCGAACGGCTCTGGGTTTACAGGCATTGCACACGTGAAGGACGCGCTCCGGGTTGCGCCAAACGATCGCGCGCGGACAGTTATCACCCCCAGCGCCCAACCACTCGTCGTCGTGCCCGAGTCCTCCGACCTTCGCAGCCTGCTCATCGAGCTGCAGACGCGCGGGCAGGCGATGGCCATCGTCCTCGACGAATTCGGCGACCCAGCCGGGATCGTCACGATCGAGGACATCGTCGAAAAGGTGCTGGGGACGATTGAGGACGAGTACGACCCGCCAGCCGTGCGCCTCGCGACGCCGACCGGAACCGGCGTCTATGAAGCCGACGGACGCATCCGGCAGCAAGAGCTGCTCGAAGCAACCGGCTTCGAATTGCCCGAGGGGCGCTATGACACCTTGGCCGGGCTGTTGCTGGTGCGCTTCCAACGCGTGCCGCGCGTCGGCGAGCGAATCGAGATCGATGGGTGGCGTTGCCAAGTTCTCGAAATGGACGGGCCGCGCATCTCACGGGTCCTGCTGACGTCGCCGGCACGCCTGCGAGTCCTGCCATGAACGTCGTCTTTCTATTGGCGGCCATAGTGCTGCTCGGCGTGAACGCCTTCATGGTTGCGGCCGAGGTGGCCATAATCGCGGCCGCCGGACGGCGATCGGCCATTGAGGCCCAGGCGGCGCTTGGCGGCTACCGCGCTCGGCTGGCCAGCACGTCGCTCCGTGAGCTCGCCTTCATGCTCACCGGCGCGCAATTCGGGATCACCTTGGCTTCGTTGGGGCTTGGCTTCGTGGCCGAACCGGCCATTGCCGACCTGATCACCGGCGCGGTGGGCGACCACATCGGCCTACCCGAGATCGTGGTCCACGGCATTGCCGCGGCGATTGCCCTGACCCTCGTCGTCTTCCTCCACATGGTGCTCGGCGAGATGGCGCCGAAAAACATCGCCATCGCCGAGCCCATCCGGACCATGCTGTGGGTGGCTGTGCCTTTCCGCGCCTACGCCAATGCCATTCGACCAGTGCTGTGGGCGCTCAACGGCATGGCCAATCTCGTCGTACGCGCGGTTGGGGTAATACCGCGCGAGGAGCTTCAAGCTCGCTACACGGCGTCGCAAATCGCCGAGATGCTGACGGCGCTCCGGCGCATCGGGGCCATCGATATGTCCGACTATCGAATGGCTCAGGGCGCGATTGGGCTCGAGACGCGGAAGGCCCGCGACATCATGCTGCCCCGATCAACGGTAGTCTCCGTTCCCGCCACCGCGACCATGCGCGAAATCGAGGTCCTGGCGACCGAGACCGGACACTCCCGGATTCCGGTGCTCGGCAACCAACCTGACGACGTTCGCGGGTTCATCCACATCAAGGATCTGCTGGCACGCACCGACCTGCGTCCGGCGTCGCCGCTGCCGTCCGCCATGATCCGCCCGCTGCCCGTGGCGCCCGAAACTGCCACGCTGGGCACACTCTTGCTCGACATGCGGCGCCGGCGCAGCCACATGGTGCTCGCCATCGATGAGCACGGCAGACCATCGGGTGTCGTCACGCTGGACGATCTGCTCGAAGAACTCGTGGGCGAAATCGCCGACGAATTTGATCGAGAGGCACAGGCGCCGCCGCGACAGCTTGGGCGAGTTGTCGTCGCCGGAAGCCTGCGACCCGCTGACTTCGAGCTCCAGACCGGCCTTCAGCTCCCCGAGGGTTCTTACTCCACCGTCGCCGGCTACATGATGCAGCAGCTGGGGGCCGTGCCCCGCGTGGGACAGACCGTGCACTACGGTGAGTGGCAGCTGCGCGTCCGCCGTATGGAGGGTCCGCGGGTGGCAGAGATTGAGTTGGTGCCTCCGGAGACATCCATGAACACCGGCGATGCCGACGAGCCCGCATAACGGCGGCCGTTGCCCGGAGAACCGGCGCCGCTTAGGCTGAAGCCATGCGGGAAATGGGACGGTCGCGAACATATCGCGCCGAGGGCATCGTGCTCGGCCGGCACGACCTGGGCGATGCGGACCGGATCGTCACGCTCTTTACACGCGAGTTCGGACGACGGCGGTTGGTCGCACGCGGATCGCGACGGCCCGCCAGCCATCTGGCGCCCAGCATCGAGCTGTTCAACCGCGTCCGCATTCTTGGCGTCGTGGGCTCGTCGCTCGACATTCTTTCGCAGGCCGAGGAGTTGGAATCCCATCCGCGCCTGCGGACCGATCTGGCATCATTCGCCGCCGCGGGATGGTCCGTAGAGTTGCTCAATGGTCTGAGCGAAGACAACGAGCCCTCAATCGAAGCCTACGACGCACTCCTCACGTTTCTTCGCGGCCTTGATCTCAGCACGGACCCGCCGGAGCTCTGGCTCGCGGCATTGGCGCTCATCCTGTTGCAGCTGCATGGCTACCTGCCCGAGCTTGGCCGGTGCACTGCTTGCGGGCAGCCCGTGCAGCCGGGCGATCATCGCTTCGCCAGCGCGGCCGGCGGGGTGGTCTGTCGCGCAGACAGCCGCGAACATGAGACCCGCCCCCTGAGCGTCTCGGGGCTCAAGGTGCTGCGCTACCTCGCGCGCGACGGATTTCACGCCGCTGGGCGCCTGCGGGTGGACGCCGCCCAGCGTGAGGAGGTTCACGACATCCTGCGGGCATATTCCACCGTGATCCTCGAACGCGAGATCAAGTCCGCCCGCATGCTGTCGCCAGCGGTACTAGGGAAACTGGCGGCACACTGACCCGCCAGGCCCAAGGCGCGTCGGACTGCGGGCCGTCGCCCAATCGGAAGGACTAATCATGGCTGCGCCGGATCTCGACACGTTGGTCGCGCTCGCCAAGCGGCGCGGCTTTGTATTCGCAAGCTCCGAAATCTATGGTGGGTTTGCCAGCACCTGGGACTACGGGCCGCTGGGCGCCGAGCTCATTCGCAACATCAAAGAGGCCTGGTGGCGCCGCGTCGTGATGGCCCGCGAAGACGTAGTCGGACTGAACGCCTCGATCCTCATGCACCCGCGCATCTGGGAGGCGTCGGGCCATGTCGAGAATTTCAACGATCCCCTCGTCGAGTGCCCGGCCTGCAAGCGGCGCTATCGGCAGGACGACGTGCCGGAAGGCACGTGCCCGCATGACGAAACGGCGCTTACCGAGCCGCGACGATTCAACACCATGTTCAGTACGCAAGTCGGGCCGGTTCAGGAATCGGCCGACACGGCCTACCTGCGCCCGGAGACGGCCCAGGCAATCTTCGTGAATTTCAAGAACGTCCTGGATTCGACCCGCGTGCGGCTGCCGTTCGGAATCGCCCAGATCGGCAAGGCCTTTCGCAATGAGATCACCACCGGCAACTTCATCTTCCGCAGCCGCGAGTTCGAGCAAATGGAGCTGGAATACTTCGTGGAGCCGGGACAGGATTCGGCCGCCTACACGGCCTGGATCGACGAGCGCTTTGCGTGGTGGCAAGACTTCGGCTTGAGTCCCAGTCGCCTCCGCCTGCGCCCGCACCGCACCGACGAGCTTTCGCACTACTCGAAGGGAACCACAGACATCGAGTATGCGTTCCCCTTTGGGTGGGGTGAGCTCGAAGGCATTGCCAACCGGACCGACTACGACCTGGCACGGCATGCGGAAGCCAGCGGCGAATCGCTCACCGTCTTCGACGAGGCCTCCAAGACTCACGTACGGCCCTACGTCATCGAGCCGTCGAGCGGCGTTGACCGAGCGGCGCTCGCGTTCCTCGCCGACGCCTATACCGAGCAAGAGGTGCGCGGCGAGACCCGCGTGTTCTTGAACCTGGATCCGCGTCTGGCGCCGACAAAGGCCGCCATATTTCCGCTGGCGCGCAACAAGCCCGATTTGGTCAAGCTGGCGCGTGACATCCATGCACGCCTCGCCGCGTCATGGCCGGTGTTCTACGACGCCGGCGGATCCATTGGGCGGCGCTACGCCCGCCAAGACGAGGCCGGGACGCCGTTTGGCATTACTGTGGATTACGACTCGCTCGACGACCACAGCGTGACGATTCGCCACCGCGACACGATGGCGCAGGACCGCGTAGCTGTGGACCAGTTGCACGGCTTCCTGGCCGAGCGGCTGGCCTGGTAGGCGATCATGGCCGGCGAGGGCGGTGACCGCGATCAGCCGGCGGCGGGATCGTACTCGCGGGCCGAGCGCATCGTCCTCGGCCCATTTCGTCGGGGAATGGCCATCGTCCTCGCGCCGGTGGTGGCTGTGCTGGCCCGGATGGGTGTACCGCCCACTGCCGTCTCGGTCAGCCAGATTCCAATCGGGTTTGCCGCCGCGGCGCTGATCACGCACGCGCCGCGCGTGGCCCTGGGACTGTTCGTTGGCACGCTGCTGTTGGACGCCATCGACGGCGCCCTTGCTCGAAAATCGGGGAGCACTTCGTCCTTTGGGGCCCTAGCGGACCAGGTGTCCGACCACATTCGAGAGATCACCTTCGTCGGCGGTCTCGTGGCTGCCGGCGCGCTGCGCGGCGAAATCGGCGTGGCCTACGCGCTGCTGTATCCGCTGGTGAATTTCCTGCTCTACGCCGCCAATCGCTACGACGCCGACGTCCCGCTGGCGGTCAAGACCTGGATGTCGTTCTATCCGTTCTTGCTCATCTACCTGTGGCTGGAGATCAACTGGTTGGACTACGCCGGCGCGGTTTCCGCCGGATTCATGGCCGCGACATCGGTCACGGCGCTCGTGCTAATCCACCGTCGGATGGGCGGCGAAAGCGCAACGACCGACTAGCGCCTCACCATCCCACCGTCGACGCCGATGAGCCGACGCCTGATCACGGCGGCGCGAGCGCGCGTTAGCCTTCCGGTTGCTGACCGCCCGAGGCATCGACCACCCATTGCCACGGCCGAAAGCGCTGGATCAACGATTCCGCGCGCGCGCCGTCCCAGGTGATGATCAGCGGCGGGCCCGCTCGCTCCAATGGCGGAAACTGAAACCAGCCGCGCTCAACGCCCCCCACCTCGACGCGGCCGCCTGGGGGCGGAACCCCGTGCCCAGTCGGAAACGCCGCGCGAAACTCCGCGTCGCCCCGCCGCACACGCACTCCCGTGCCGATGGCGCTGATGGTCTCATCCCGACCGTTCTCCACCACGAATAAGAGCCGGGTCTCCTCCGCGGCAAACTCGATTCGCTCAAGCGTCACGCGAATGTCGAACTGCATCAGCGGTTGATCGACATCGATCGCCCACAAGGCGGGCCGGATGCCGAGTCGGTCGCTGATGGTCAGCGCCGTCACACGGACGCGGGGCACCAGCGCCTCGCTTCCGTCCGGATACATGTGCGGCACAACCGCCTCGACGGCGCCGCGCACGGCGACGAACGCATCCCGTGCGAGTTCGGGCGGCGCCCCACGAATGACGAACACTGTCGGCAATTCGTCATTGTCGAAGTCCACCCAGGCCGCGAAGACGGTCTCATCGCTCTCGGGGATATCGGTGACGTCAAACACCCAGCCGCGAAGCTCAACCTCGCGCCCAACGATTTCAGCGGCGTCCCCATGGTCGACCAGCCAGTCGCTATTCGTGAGCGTCGGTTGCGGCGCAGGGGCCGTCGCGAGTTCCGCCACCTCGTCGGCGGTCGGATCGCATGCTGCCAGCAGGAACGCGCTGGCAACCATCCCCACGGCGACCATGCACATCGAGACCCGTGCGGTCATACTGCGGCGGTTGACCACGGACATCTCCAGGAGGCGCCATGGCGCGCATACGGGCAGCGGTCATCGGTCTTGGCCGCATCGCCAGCACCATCGACGACGAAATTGAAGTCTATGACGGGCACGCCCTCCCCTATGCCCACATCGCGTGCCTTCGAGCCGTCCCCGAGGTCGAGATCGTCGGCATGGCCGACACCTGGGAGGAGCAGCGCGAAGCCGCGCGACAGCGCTGGGGATTCGACGCAATCTACGCCGACTACCGCGCGATGCTCGAGGATACGCGCCCGGACATCGTGAGCGTGTGCACGTCGGCGGAGCCTCGTGGGTCCGTCCTCATCAACATTGCCCGCAGAGACTATGGCGTTAAGGCCATTTGGGCCGAAAAGCCGATCACCATCTCCTTGCAAGAGGCCGACGACGCCATCGCCGCCTGCAAAGACGCCGGCATCGCGCTGGCCGTGAATTGCACCCGCCGCTGGATGAGCGTGTACACCCAGGCCCTGCGCATGGTGAACGACGGGCTGATCGGCGACGTGGTGCATGTCGAGGCCCGCGCCCGATCGGGCCTGTCGCACAACGGCAGTCACATGCTCACCACGCTCACCATGTTCACCGGCGGCCGCGCGCAATGGGTCGTGGGGGAAATGGGTCCCGACGAAGACCCTGACAGCGACAACGATTTCGCGGGCAGCGGATACATCGCCTTTCCAAATGGAGTGCGCGGCTATTTTCGCGCGCTGGAGAACGGGCCCAACGACCACTCATACGACATCACCGGCACGACCGGGATGATTCGTTTCATGGGCGACGGGCGCTCAACCGAGTTCTGGACCAGCGAAGCGCCCGCGGGCGCGCAGCGCAACGCTCAGGCGGCGCGTCGCTTCTTTCCACCCGAGCGCGAAATCCGCGCCGGGGGCGTGAACGTGATCTATGACCTGCTGCACTGCATCGAAACGGGCGACACCCCCAAGTGCAGCGGCGACGACGCCCGTGAAGCCCTTGAGATCGCCATCGCCACGCGTCTATCGCACCGACGCGGGATTGTGCGCGTGGACCTGCCGGTTGAGGATCGCCGCGAGCGCATTGTCTCGGCAGAGGTCATCAACAGCGGCGGTATTCCACGTGCCATCCAGCGAAAGCGCGAGGCCGAGGGCTAGAACTTCGCCCACGGCAGGGCGCTCCTTAGCTGAGCGCGCCGACATACGACACGACGCTCTCGCCCAGCCGCGCCAGCGCGTAGCCGCCTTCGAGCACGTGGAGCGTGGGAATGTCGAGCGCGGCGATCTCCGTGGCGATACGCCCGAAGTCCTCGCTGCGCAGCGAAAACGACGCAATGGGGTCGTCGGCATGGGTGTCGAATCCCAGTGAGACAATTAGCCGCGCCGGCGCGAACGCGGCAATCCGTTCGCAGGCATCCGCCAGCGGGCCGGCGTAAGCGTCGATCGTGGTTCCCGGCCACAGCGGAAAGTTGTGGTTGAGACCCTCTCCCGCGCCCGAGCCGCGCTCCACCGCGGTTCCGGAGAAGCCCGGATACGCCCACCGGGGATCGGCATGCAGCGACGCGTAGAGAATGTCGCCTCGGTCGTACGTGAGATGCTGCGACCCGTTGCCGTGGTGATAGTCCACGTCCAGAATCGCCACCCGACCGGCATGCAGCAGCGCGTGCGCGGCAATCACCGCGTTGTTGAAATAGCAAAACCCACCCATTCGGTCATGCTCGGCGTGGTGGCCCGGCGGGCGGCATAGGGCGAGCACGTGCGGCGCTCCGTTGGCAACGAGAGTCGCGCCGGTCAGGGCCACGTCAACCGCCGACCGCGCCGCCCGATATGTCCCGCGCATGAGCGGAGCGTCGGTGCCGAACGCGAAATAGCTCGCTTTCATCGCCAGACGGTCGCTGCCCAGCACGGCGGGATCCGCCGACACTCCAGCGGGCGTGAGCTGCTCATCCTCAGCCAATTCCGCACATGTCTTCTCGATGAATTGGCGATAGGACGGCGCATGGACCCCGTCAATATGCCGGTTGGCATGGGAGTCGGCCGGAATCAAATCGGCCAGACCGGCCGCAACGAGCGCCTCGCGAATCAGTCTGGGCCGCGACCGAACCTCGGGATGCGGATGGTCCACACCGTCGATGGCCTGCAACGTGGGCACATGGTCCCGGTGGGTGTCGGACCACACCACCGGGATTCGACCGGCGGACACCGCTACGCGATCGATTCCCGCGCGCTGCGCTCCAGGCGGTCCAGCGTGCGCCATGAAGCCATCAGCGCGGGAACTCCGGTGCGCGGCTCCCGCCCCTCTATCACCGCGCTCACGAACTCGCGGTTCTGGCGCGGCACGGCCCTCATCTGCACCTCCTGCGCCACGACTTCCCCTTCATGGTTGACCAGCACGTCGGCCAGGAAGGTGAACGTGTCTTCCTCGCAGATAAGCACCGTCCGAGTCGTCACTTTCTCAACCATCGCGTTGTACGAGAGCACCAGCGACGCCAGACCGCCGCCGGGAAACCCGAGCTGCATGGACAGGTCCAGCGGCACTTGATTCGGTCCCGAGGGCGGACCGAACAGCGCCCGAGCGACGTGCGGCTCCTCGCCAAACATCCACAGCGCGTTGTCGACCGCGTGCCCGCCGTGATGCCACAGGATGTCGTCCACCCAACTGCGCTGCCGCCCGGTCCAGCCGATGTTCTCGCGCCGGAAGAAATGCCAGTCACGATGCAGGTGCAAAGGGTGGAGGCTGCCTCGGGAAATGCGCTCGTGCAGCCATAGGTTGGGCGCGTAGTACCGCTCGGTGTGGCAGATCATCAGCGTGATGCCTGCGGCGCGGGCTGCTCGATCGAGCTCCTCGGCCTGATCGAGGCGAAGCGTCATCGGGATCTCTAGCAGCACGTGCTTGCCCGCCGCGATTGCCGCCATAGCCTGCTCGTAGTGCATCCGATTCGGCGACGTGATCAGCACGGTGTCGACGTTGGGACGCGCCAAAGCTTCCGCTAGGTCCGTCGTGGCGAAGTCCGCCTGGCACGTGTCGGCAAACTCCCGGGCCGACGGCAGCAGCCGGCTCACGACGCTGTCGATGGCGACTCCGTCCATTTCGAGCAGCGCGTCGCGGTGAAACGTCGTGATGGCACCGGATCCAACGAGGCAAAAGCGCATGGGCTGGTGATCCTGCGGCGCAAGCGGCTCACCACGGTAGCGCGCCGTCCACGAAGCGACCTACGAGCCGGGACACCCCTTCACCAGGCGCGCCGCTAGGCGAAGGCGATGTACCTCAGCCAGATCCAGACGGTGGAGATCGCCATACACACCACGGCGACCGGCACGCCATACCGCATGAACTGCCCGAAGCCAATCTTGCAGCCCTCCCGCTCGGCAATCCCGGCCAGGATCACGTTGGCCGAGGCGCCGATGATCGTGGCGTTGCCGCCGAGATCGGCGCCGAGCGCCAGCGACCACCAGAGAATGTTGTCGGGATTGAGCCCGGCGGCCTCAAGATTCTGCACCACGGGAAGCATCGTGGCGGCGAAGGGAATGTTGTCCACGACGGCCGACGCGACGCCGCTGACCCAGATCGTCAGCACCGCGGTCGCAAATACGTTGCCCTGGGTCAGGTCCTGAATGAAGGTCGCGACTGCGTCCAGCACCCCGAGCTCCACCAAGCCGCCGACCATCATGAAGAGCCCGACGAAGAACATCACGCTGGGCCATTCGACCGCGCCCAGCGCCTTATGCGGATTTGCCCGCAGCAGCAGCATGGCCAGCGCGGCGCCACCGAGCGCGATCGTGGCGGGTTCCCATCCCAGAGCGCCGTGAATCAGAAACACGACGACGGTCAGAGCTAGCACCGCCAGGCCGATCTTCATGCCGCGTCGGTCGGTGATGTAGTCCCGCGCATCCAGCTTCGCGAGTGCAGCGGCGTGCACGGGTTCAACCGTCAGCTGCCCCGCGAACATCCAACGCATGCTCAGCAACATCAGCGGCAGCATGATCAATATTGGCGGCGTCATGTGCGCCGCGAATTCGGCGAAGTCGATGTTTCCGGCGCTGCCAATGAGGATGTTTGGGGGGTCGCCAATCAACGTGGTTGCGCCGCCGATGTTTGACGCCAGGATCTCGGCAATTAAGAGGGGCACCGGATTGATGTGCAATTGGCGCGCCACCATCAAGGTGATGGGCGCGATGAGAATGACAGTCGTGACGTTGTCGAGAAACGCGGAGAGCACGGCGGTGATGAGCGCTAGCACGACCGCCAGGTGGAATCCGTTGCCTCGCGTGCGCTGCGCCGCGACGATAGCGAGATACTGAAAGGCGCCCGTCTCGCTGATCAATCCCGCCAGCACCATCATGCCGACGAGCAGGAAGATCACGTTGAGATCGATGTGCTCGAAGGCGAGGTGCTGATCCGTGACGCCGATCATGATCATCAGCACGCCGCCCGCGATGGCGACCGCCGACTTGGGCACGCGATCGCTCGCAATAGCGGCGTACGCGAGCACGAAAATCACGATGCCTGCGACGAGGAGCGCAGTGCCGGGGTCAGCGTGTTCGGTCATGGCATCCGTTTAATGGAGAGCGGCGCGTCAAGCGCCGCGGGCGGCATAACGCCAGCCGGTATGCCCTGAGGGACAAACCAAGCTGGCCAGCGCAATCGTAGCCTGTCGGGAAGCGGTGTCACGACATCAGTGCCTCAAGCACCGGCGGCAGCGCGCGGCGCAGTCCCGACAGGCCATCTCGCAAGTCACCTCGGAACTGCGCCACTTCGCGAATCTCGAAGGGCAGCCGCCACAGATCGACCGCGTGCGGCCACCATGCCGCGCCGTCGATCCACGCGAGCGCGGCGACGGAACGTGGCACGCCGCGCTCTAACGGATCAGCGACGACGCGTAACGCAGCGGCGGGAACCCCGTGAGCCTGCGCCCGGTCGAAAACGGCAAACGACTCGCTGTCGACGGTCAACGCGCCGTCAGCTCCCAGCCGACGCTTCGCCGCCGTATCGGCCACGCCGTCCACGCTCCAGCCGTCACCGCGCGACGCGGTGACGCCGGCGTTTTGTAAACCCGCCGCAATGGCCTCATTGAGGTGCGGCGAGGCCGACACAGAGGAATCAGCGCTGTGCAGAGTCTCGACCACGACGGCAGTGCCCGGCCGAAGGCTCGGCTGAAGCCCGCCGGCGATTCCAGCGACCACGACGGCCTTAGGCCGCCAGCGCGCCAGCACCGCCTCCGTCGCGCGCGCGGCGTTCGCCGGACCGATCCCACAGCGCACGGCAATCGCGGGCGAGACCTGGTTCGCAGGCGGCGTGCTCCATGCCGATCCGCGCTTGATCTGACCCGGAAGCTGACGCACTTCGGCGCGAACCGCCATCACCACAAGAACGGGACCCGAGTCGATCACGCGTCTAGCTGTTCTTCAAACACTGACTGTTGACAACGATCCCCCATGAGCGTGACGGACAGGAGAACACCGTTCGTGGTGAGCTTGTCGAACCATGAACGGCGGCCGACGACTTCGCTCAGAGCCTTCCCTGACTTCACAAAGGGGCGAAGCCATCCCTATGCGCTTGCGTATTCGATGTGGCGCCGTTGATGATGCGGTCCAGCCCAGCGCTTGTGAAAGACCCCGTCTCATGGCCTCCCCCTACGCCCTTCGCTGGTTCAACGACGCTCGCTTCGGCATGTTCATTCACTGGGGGTTGTACTCCGTGCTCGCCCGCCACGAATGGACCATGTACCAGGAGGAGATCCCGGCCGCGGACTACGCCCACCTGGCTGACCAGTTCACAGCCAGTCGCTACTCCCCGGATGATTGGGTGGCGCTCGCCCAGGATACGGGCATGCGCTACATGATCTTGACCTCACGCCATCACGAAGGCTTCGCGCTGTGGGACTCGAAGGTCTCGGACTTCACCGCGCCCAAGTCCGCGGCCGGTCGCGACGTGCTGGGCGAGTTCGTGGCCGCTTGCCAGAAGCGGCGCATGCCCTATGGGTTCTACTTCTCCCTGCTCGATTGGCGTTGGCCGGAATACTTCCGCGGGCCGCAGGCCGACCCCGAAGGATGGGCGCGGTTCCGGGCCTACGTCCACGCGCAAGTCGAAGAGCTCTGCACGGACTATGGCGAGCTTGCCGTGCTCTGGTACGACGGCGGCTGGCCCTACACCCCGGAGGATTGGCACTCCGCCGAACTCAACGCCCGCGTGCGCGAGCTGCAGCCCAACATCTTGATCAACGACCGGTCGCTGCTGCCCGAGGACTTCGACACGCCCGAGCAGCACGTGACCGCGTCGCCCCCGGGCCGGCCGTGGGAAAGCTGCATGACCCTGAACACCACCTGGGGCTATTCCACCATCGACCACGAGTGGCGCACGCCGCGCCAGCTCATTCACTTCCTGGTCACAGCGGCGGCCGGCGGCGGCAACTATCTGCTCAACGTGGGACCCAACGCCGAGGGCCACATCCCCTTCGAGTCCGTGGAGCGGCTGCGCGCCATGGGCGCCTGGATGCGCGCGAACAGCGAGTCAATCTACGGCTCCGAGCGCATGCCCGAGCGGATCATGCGCGTCGGCAGCGTCGGACGCCATCACACCATCAAGGGCGACACGCTCTATCTGCACTGCTGGCGCTGGCCCGGCCAAGAGATGGTGCTGGGCAATCTTGACGGCACGCTGCTCTCGGCCCGATTCCTACACGACGGGACCCCCATCGATTTCGACCAGCGCCAGCACCGCATCTGGCTGCGCGGACTGCCGGCCTTCGCGCCGGACCCCATCGACACCGTCATCGCCCTGGACTTCGACCGCCGGCCCGGGCTGCGCAATCGTTTCGGCGAGGGAGAGCCGGCGTAGCGCGTTCGTCATTCCGGCCCTGAGCCGGAATCCAGGCCAGCAGTCGCCGAGGTAGCGCTACGCGCCCGGTCTAGCTCAGATCGGAACGTCGGTTATGCCCAGCCCATCGTCGTGCACGTCCACCACCAGAATCCCCTGGTGGGCGTCCACGCTTGGGTTGGCTCGATCCGGGCCGAGGGTGACCCATGTCGACGGCGCCGTCTCGCTGCGAATACCGCCCACCGTGGCGCTCGTGCGCCGGTGCACGTGACCTGAAAAGACACCCAGCACGCGATCGTGGCGCTGGAGGACGCCAAATAGCTCGTCGGCGTTCTGGAGCGCGACGCCGTCCAGCCAATCGATGCCGATCGGATGGCAGTGGTGATGGACGAACAGCACCGTCGGCTCGCAATCACGGGCGGCAAGAATGCGTTCGAGCCAGGCAAGTTGCTCGCCGCCGAGACGACCCCCAATCCCGCCGCCGGCAGGGTTGGAGTTGAGCACCACCACCTGCACCCCGCAGCGGACGAGCGCGTAGTAGCCGTCGGGAGCGCCCGCCGGCTCAACGTCGCTCGGCAGCAGGAGCGCCTGCGCGAGCATCGCGCCATCGTCGTGATTGCCCTGCACATAGAGCTGCGGCATCGGCAGGTCGCGCGTGATGCGAACAAACTCCGCGTAGGCCGCCGGGCTCGGCGTGCTCGTCAGGTCCCCCAGATTGACAACGAAGCGCGGAGTTGGACGAATGCCGTCCAGGGTGCGCACGGCCGCTTCGAGCTGCGCACGTGCGTCCACGCCGTGCTGCGGCGCCACGCCGGGAGAAATAACGTGGGCATCGCTGAGAATGGCGAATCGCATGGCGTGTCGCTGAGCTACGGCGCCTGCTCGGGCCCGCGGTCGACGTGGTCGCGGTAGAAGTCGCGCACCTGCTCGGGCTCGAAATTGTCCATAGGCTCCTGCCAGTGCCAGGCGACGAGCATGAACTTGGGCACGAGGCCAGCATACGGCAGGGCGATCAACTTCACTTCACCGAAGGCCGCGTTGGGAAGGCCCCCATAGATAGCCTCCATCTGCGGCACAACCTCGTCGCAATCGGTCTGGCATCGATACAGCAGCGCGATGGCGCCGTGCTCCAAATTGTGCACCCACAAACCTTCCTCGACGGGCTCTTCATAGACCCCGTACGGGGCGGTGATCGGGTAGTGGGGTCCCGATGCTGGCGGCACGTTTTCGTATTCGGTGGCCGTCCCCACCGGCACGTGGAGGCGGCCTTCGTCGTCGATCCGGACCCGGCGGGCGGCGATCTCGGCGGACGGGATGCTCGACACGACCAGCAGGACAATCAACGCCGCGACGCCGCCAACCACAAGCGCCACGCCGGCGCCGATCAGTAGGCGCTTACGCCACCGGCGGTGCCGGGCGGCCCGCTGGCGCTGCTCTCGAGCGTCGCGGCGGCGCTCGAGTTTGTCCGCGGCCCTGGTTCCGCGTGGCCTCGCCACGACGCCCCCACCCTTGATCCGACGCGTCCGCGATTGTGCCATCAGCGCCGTGGTCGCCACTTCGGACACCCCAGACCACAGAACGGAACATCTGCGTGAGAATGACAGGCGACCGCCGCCGAACTATCTGAGAGGACTGCCGCCCAATGCCTTCCACCGCCGCCGCCGGATTGATCGGCCTGGGCGTCATGGGTCGAAACCTCGCCCTCAACATCGCCTCGCGAGGTTTTCCGCTGGCGGTCTACAACCGAACCTACCGCCGCACCACGCAGTTCCTGGAGCGCGACGCCTGCGAAACGGACATCCGGGGGGCCGAGCGCCTGGAAGATTTCGTAGCCACCTTGGAGCGCCCGCGGCGGGTGATTCTGATGGTCGACGCCGGCCGCCCCGTCGACGCGGTTCTCGAGCAGATCATCCCGCTGCTCGATCCCGACGACACCATCGTGGATGGCGGCAATTCCTTCTACGCCGACACCGAGCGCCGCATTGACATGGTCGAGGGCGCCCACATGCGCTACTTGGGAACCGGCATCAGCGGCGGTGAAACGGGCGCGCGATTCGGTCCGTCGATCATGCCCGGAGGCGACGAGCAGGCGTATGAGCGGCTCGAGCCCATCCTCACCCGGATCGCCGCCCAGGTGGACGACGGCCCCTGCGTGACCTACGTCGGCCGTAGAAGCGCCGGTCATTATGTCAAGATGGTCCACAACGGCATCGAGTACGGCGACATGCAGCTCATCGCCGAGGCATACAGCTACTTGGCCGCGGCGGGCTATGCACCGGACGAGCTGGCCGACATCTTCGCCAGCTGGAACGAGTCCGAACTCGAGTCCTATCTGATCCAGATAACCGCGGACATCTTCAAGGTTCGCGACGCCGGTGATGACGGCTTCCTGGTCGACGCCATCCTCGATCAGGCCGGGCAGAAGGGCACCGGGCGCTGGACCTCGCGCGACGCGCTTGAGTTGGGCACGCCGATCCCGACCATCGACGCCGCTGTCTGGTCGCGCCATATCTCGGCCCGCAAGACCGAACGCGTCGCGGCAGCGGCCGTGCTGCGACCCGACGGCGCGCCGCGGATCGAGCGGTTCGATGGCCTGGTCGACTCCGTGCGGCAGGCGCTCTACGCGGCCAAGGTGTGCTCCTATGCCCAGGGCATGTCGTTGCTGCGCGCCGCATCCGAGGCCTACGCCTACGAGCTCAAGCCGGCGGAGCTGGCGCGCATCTGGAAGGGCGGATGCATCATTCGCGCCCGCCTGCTGGGAGATATCCAACGGGCCTTCACCGCTGACCCAGCGCTGGTGAATCTCTTGCTGGACGAGCAGTTCCGGGCGCAGCTCGCGGAAGCCGATGAGGGCTGGCGAAGGGTCGTGACTGGCGCCAAGAACGCCGGGCTGCCCTTCGCCGCCATGAGCGCCTCGCTGGACTACTACGACGCCTACCGCTCGGACCGGCTGCCAATGAACCTCACCCAGGCCCAGCGGGACTATTTCGGCGCGCACACCTACCAGCGCGTGGACCGGCCGGGCGTCTTCCACTCGCAATGGGAGCGTGGGGCAGACACCGGCGCCGCAAGCAGCGATCCAGTCGACGCGTGAGGGGGGCGCTGACTAACCCGGTGAGGCTTCGGGTGTTTGGAAAAATCCGGTGTAGGGGCGCCCCTTGTGGGTGCCCTGTTTCCCCCACCCGGCCCATGGGCGCGGGTATGCCGGGGCGTTAGACCAAAATCCCTAAAGGGCCGACTTTGGAAAGCGGGCGTACGCGCTCACCGGCACGCCATATCCCCCGGCCTGGCCCAGCCTGAGGTCAACCGCCGCTCCCACCAGCATGCGGGCCTGGGTTGGCGTCACGCCGAGGTCGTGTGTGAGCCGCCCTTCCATCGCGGCCGTGGCTCGCCGCAGAGCCTCGGGCAGCTCGTCGGCCACGCCAACCGTCATAACGTGCGTCGCCGTCTCAAACCACGGCTGCGTCAGCGACTCGCCGGCCACGAGGTCGAGCGTAAGATCGATCTCGGCGGTGATATTCACGCCCGAGTGCGCTTCGCCGTCGCCCATGGTGGCGTGGACGTCGCCGATACCGAAGAGTGCGCCCGGAACCCGCACCGGCAAATGCACCGTGGCGCCGGTGGTGATCTCGTTGAAATCCAAATTGCCTCCGTGGTCGCCCAGGCTGAGGGTGATGATGCTGCCCACAGCCGGCGCCACGCCCATCGTGCCCACCATGGGACGCACCGGGAGGGAGACGCGGCCGGCGAACTGCACACCCTCGCCGCACACGTCAAAGGGCTCTATGCCCGGGTCCAGCGCCTGATCGCCGAGGATTCCCGTGCCCGGCAGCGCGGCCACGTATCCGCGAGGCGTGAGGCGTATCGCGTCGATCGTCACGCGCAGCGTGTCGCCGGGAGCCGCATCCTCGATTCCGATCGGACCCGTACACGGGTTCATGCGGCCGGGCGTTCGTCGTCGGGCATACCCGGCGACGTCAAGGTCGTCGCAATGTCCGTCGTAGGCATCGCGCGCCGCGACCGTAAGCCGGGCGTGTGAGGGGATCCAGACAACCGGCGCCGCATCGGCGTCGAACTCATAGGTCGTATGGCGCGACGATATGTGTTGGCGTGCCCCGATTGAATTCACAGCGCCTCCTTCAGCGCGCGCGCGGCGCTCGCGGTCATGCCCTCAACGGTTGCGAGCTCCGCCGCGGACGCTCGCCGAATTTGCTCGAGCGAGCCGAACGCGCGCATCAGCGCCCGCTTGCGCTTGGGGCCGATGCTCGGAATCTCGTCCAGTATCGATCGCCGCCCCTTCTTGGTGCGCAGCTTGATATGGAAGCTCACCGCGAAGCGATGCGCCTCATCGCGAATGCGTTGCACCAGGTGCATTCCATCGCTGTCGTGGGGGAGTCGAATCGGCGCCGAGCGCCCCGGCACGAACAGCTCCTCCCGTTGCTTGGCAATCGAGGCCAACGGGATATCCGCCGGATCGATGTCCAATTCTCGAAACACATCCAGAGCCGCGCCAAGCTGCCCTTTGCCGCCGTCAATGAGCACGAGGTCGGGCGCCGAGCCCCACTCGTTGCTCGAACCCGCCGTCACGTTGGTCGGGACCGGCAACTCGGCGTCGGGGTCCAGCTCGCGCAACGGCACGCTGGCCAGCGCGCTCCGCCCAAGCCCACCATCGGCGGTGGCGATCTTGGTGAAGCGCGTAAAGCGGCGGCGCAGCACTTCTCGCATGGATTCGAAGTCGTCATTCCCGGGCAGGTTTCTGATCTTGAAGCGGCGGTACTTGCCCTTCTTCGCCACGCCGTCTTCGAAGACGACGAGGGAGCCTACGACCAACGATCCCTGGATGTGCGAGATGTCATAGGCCTCGATGCGCCGGGGCAGCCGCTCGAGCCCGAGCGCCGTGCCGACGTCAAGCATCGCCTGGCGGAGCTTGCGGCTCGTGCTGAGCCATCGGGAGCGCTCGAGTTGCAGCGTCTCCCGCACGTTGCGGGAAGCCATGGCCACGAGCTTGCGCTTTTGGCCGCGCTGCGGGGCGCGGATCTCGACCTTCGCGCCGCGCATAGTGCCCAGCCAAGCTTCGAGTGGGCCTGGGTCCGAGAGCCGCGCCGACGTGAGCACAAGCAACGGCACCTCTGGCGCCCGGTCGTAGTACTCGCGCACGAAGTCATCCAGCATTTCGCTGTCCGTTTCCTCGCCGGTCACCGCCAGCTCGTAGACGCCGCGCCCGATCATCTTTCCGCCCCTAATTCGCAACACCGTCGCCTGGGCCTCGCGTCCTTCGCGTGCCGCGGCGATGACGTCGATCTGGCCGCCCCGAAGGTCCGTGATCTTCTGCTCGGCCACCACTTTTTCAATCGCCTTGAGCCGGTCGCGATGCTTGGCGGCGGTCTCGTATTCGTGGGCTTCGGCGGCGCTCCACATCTGCGCGGTGAGTCCTTCCACCACGTGGTCATAATCGCCGCGCATGAAGCCCACAGCGCCATCGACAACCGCCGCATACTCCTCAACGGTGCAGGAGCGCGTGCAGGGCGCGAGGCACAGTCCCAGATGATATTTCAAGCACGGCCGCGGTATGGGCGTGCCCATGTCGATGGTGCACGTCCGGTACGGAAACAACCGGTTGAGCAGCTTGAGCGTCTGGCGCAGCGACTTGGCGCTGGTGAAGGGACCGAAATACAGCGCGCCGTCTTTGAGGAGGCGGCGGGTCGTGCCGATCCGGGGATAGGTCTCGTTGGTGGTCACCTTGACGTAGAGGTAGCCCTTGTCGTCTCGGAACGTGACGTTGAACGGCGGGCGATGCTCCTTGATGAGGTTGTTCTCCAGCAGGAGGGCCTCGATCTCGGAATCGGTGACGATCACCTCAAGATCGGCCACCCGTTGCGCAAGCGAGATCGTCTTGGCCGTTCGATCGCCGCGCCGGAAGTAGCTGCGCACGCGGCTCCGCAGGGACCGCGCCTTACCGACGTACACCACGTCGCCACGCTCGCCGCGCATGAGGTAGACACCGGGCGCGTCGGGCAGCCCGGCGAGCTTCTCTTCGACGGCGGCGCTGACGGCGGCAGGCACGGTGAACAATCTCCGCGTCGGCGCGCCACGTGAGGCACGCCTCCGGTCGATTCTAGTGCGATGACGCCGCCGCCCGCCCGCCGTTCGCTCGGACGTTCGTCGTGCCGCCCACGGGAAGTTGCAGTGGGCGCGGGTAGAATGACGGTCAGTCGACTAAAACCATGGGCGGCAAGCCCACGCGCGCGTGAACTATCAGCGTCTGCGGACGATCCTGCTCGTCTTGGGGATCGCCGTCGCCAGCATTTGGCTGTTGCAGTTTCTCTGGGGACTCATTGGGAATTTTGCTGCCCTCGTCGTGACGCTGCTCCTGGCCTGGATTATCAACCTCATCGCTCTCGGGCCGGTGCGGTTCATGCGCCGCCTCCGGATACCCCGCGCAATCGCGGCCACCTTCGTGTACCTCGTGTTCGCCAGCGTCACGGCCGTGACCAGCTTCTTCATCCTGCCGCCGCTGTTTGCCGAGATCGGCCGCGCGGCCGGCAACCTGACGGCCGGTGCCGCCGACGCCACCCACATCCTTGACAACCTGCGCGCGCAACTGCTGCAGTGGGGCGTACCTCAGGACACCGTTACCGAGCTGGTCACCGGCTTCAACACCCAGATCATCTCGCTCGGTCAGGATATTGCCTCAGGGATTGTGGCATCGACGGGAGCCGTCCTCGGCGGCCTTGGCCTGGCTATCCTGACCTTGATCATCTCGTTCTACATCTTGCTCGGATGGGACAGGAATCTGCAACGCCTGCGCCGCGAATTGCCGGCCGACTGGCGCGCCCGCTTTGACCGCGGCATTCGCTCTGCCGAGCGCACCTTTGGCGGTTGGCTGGGCGGCCAGGCCGTGGCGTCAACCGCGTGGGGCGGCGCGGTGGCCCTCATCTACTTCATCGCCGACATGCCGTTCGGCCTGCTGGTTGCCGTGGCCACCGGCCTGCTCATGTTCATCCCGTTCGTCGGACTCGCCATCGGCATCGGGCTCCCGATCGTAATGGCCCTGACACTCCGGCTCGATCTCGCGATCTGGGTGGGGATAAGCGTGGTGGTTACTTCCATGATCATCGAGAACATCGTCAAGCCCCGGGTCATGGGCACTGCCCTTGGAGTGAATCCCCTCGTGGTGATCTTGAGCGTGATCGTCGGCGGGGTGGCCGCAGGATTCTGGGGCATCGTCTTCGGCATTCCCCTCGGAGCCCTGATTTGGACGTTCGCACGCTGGGCCACCCTCGAAGTGCTCCACGCGCAGGCCCGCCTGCATGAGCACCCGGACGATCCGCCGGCCCCGCCAGCCGCATCGGCGGCACAAGGGCAGGACGGTGCCGCCGGCGCGACGCTGCCCTCGGGCGCCGAAGAGCCTTCGCAAGGGGTTCACGCATAAGGTCGCTGGTCCGCATTCTCAAATACGTGCGGCCGCACTGGCGATGGGTGCTGTTGTGGCTGGCTATGTGGGGCGTGGCAATCACCATGGACGTGCTGATTCCCCAGGTCATCGCTCGCGTCATCGACGAGGGCATCAGGGCGGGCGACCGCGAGCGTCTCGCGGCGCTGGTCGGGCTCGCGGCCGGGCTCATCATCGTGCGGGGCGGCGGCTTCTTCCTCAGCCGCATGACGATGCGCGTCTACGAAACCCGTGTCGCCGCTCGCATGCGCCTCGATCTCTACGGGCAGCTCCAGCGGCTGCCGTTCAGCTACTACGACCGCGTCGACAGCGGCGACATCATCACCAGAGCCATCAGCGACCTGGACCGCGCCCGGATGTTCGCCGGCGTGGGCCTCACCGAGACGGTCCGCATTCTCGGACTCTACGTTGCGATCCTCGTTGGCATGGCCATCACCAGCGTCACTCTGACGCTGACGATCGTCCCCGTGCTGCTGGTTCTCGTGGCCATGTCGCTGTGGTACGGCAACGTCGTGCGGCCAATGTGGCGGCGCATTCAGCAACAGCAGGCCGCGCTGACCCGTGTGCTCTCCGAGAACCTCAACGGTGTGCGGGTCGTCAGAGCGTTCGCCAAGGAGTCGTCCGAGACCGAGACCTATGGCCGCGCGGCCAACGAGCTGTTCGAACGGTCCATGAGGCCCGCGCGGCTGAATGCGAGATTCATGCCGTCCATGCTGGCTGTTGCCGGCTTCGGCACCGTCATCGTACTTGGCGTCGGCGGGCGTCTGGCGCTCGAAGGAGCGGTGTCGATCGGCGTGCTGGTAGCGTTCTATTACTACTTTGCACGGCTGATTCCTCCAACGCAGCAGATGGGATTCGTGGTCCAGCGCATCGCCATTGCCATCGCGTCGGGCGGGCGCCTGTTCGAGCTTCTCGATGAGCCGACGCGCATCACGTCGCCACCGAACGCCCATGCGCCTGACCGCGTGGCCGGCCGCGTCGAGATTGACGGCGTAGACTTGGCGTACGGACGCCGCGAGCCCATCCTGCGCGGCGTCAGCGCCGACGCCCCGGCTGGCTCCATGATTGGCGTCGTTGGCCCCACAGGGTCTGGCAAAAGCAGCTTGGTGCAGCTCATTCCGCGCTATTACGACGCAACCTCGGGCGCCGTCAGGCTCGATGGCATCGACGTACGCCAGTACGACCTGGCGGCCCTCCGCCGGCAGGTGGCCATCGTCCCCCAGGACGCCATGCTGTTTTCCGACACTCTGCGCAACAACCTCGCCTATGGCGATCCGACAGCCGATACCGACCGCGTCGTCGCCGCGGCGCGCGACGCGCAAGCGCTGGACTTCATCGCCAACCTGCCCGAAGGCTTTGAAACCGTCGTCGGTGAGCGCGGCGTGGGGCTGAGCGGCGGCCAGCGGCAGCGGGTGACCATTGCCCGCGCCCTGCTAACCGAGGCCCCGGTGCTGATCCTCGACGATGCGACCGCCAGCGTGGATACGCAGACCGAACGACGCATCCAGAAAGCCCTCCAGGTGCGCGCCCAGCGGTGCACCACATTCGTCATCTCCCAGCGGGTGAGCTCCGTGCAACACGCGGATCAGATTCTGGTCATCGAGGAGGGCTGCGTAACCGACCGTGGCACGCACGATGAGCTCGCGGCGCGTTCGAGCTTCTATCGCGGATTGGTCGAGCGGCAGCGTCAGGCGGGGGGCCATTCGGAAGCTGGGCAACCCGCTGGTGCCGGGACCGCGGGTCCCGGCTAGGCGCGGCGCCATGGGGATGAGCGGCTCGGACGCCCGCGGGACCTTCGCCGAAGAGGTGGCGCAACCCGAAGGTCTCGACACCGGCGTTGCCAAGCGACTTCTGGGCCTGCTCGCTGCCGACCGGCGGCGGGTGGGCATCGCGCTCACGGCACTTCTCGCCGTTGCCGCGTTTGGCGTGGTGCAGCCCGTGATCATCGGCAAGGCGCTCGACGACGGCGTTCAGGCCAACGACGGCACAGTGCTGTTATTCGCGGTCATTGCCTACGCAGCGGTGACGCTGGGGCACGGTGTCGCCCTCGGCGTGCAACGGGTGACCGCGGCACGCCTGGGGAACCACGTGCTGCACCGGTTGCGCATTGGGATTTTTCAGCACTACCAGCGCCTCTCGCTGGGGTTCTTCGACCGGCAGATCACCGGCCGACTGATCAGCCGCGTCGTATCGGATATCGAGGCGATAGGCGCGGTGCTCACCGAGGGTGTGCTGGGGGCAGTCGCCGACTCGGCGCTGCTGCTGGGGATTCTGGTGGCGATGAGCCTGCTGAGTTGGCAACTCACGCTGCTCTGCCTGGTGGTGACGCCGCTGCTGTACCTGAGCGCGCGCTTCGTCGCCCGCCTGGCGCGCCGCTGGTACCGCACCATGCGAGCCCGCAGGTCCATGCTCAACGGCGTGCTCGCCGAGTCTGTCCTCGGCATGCGCATCACCCAGGCTTTCGCCCGCGAGACCGTGAACCTCGAGCGCTTCGACGCCGTGAGCCAGTCCCAACTCCAAGCGCAATTCCGCACATTCACGATCTCGTCCGCCACCGTGCCCGTCGTCGAGCTATTCACCGCCATCGCCACCGGCCTCGTCCTGTGGTTCGGCGGGAGTTTGGTGATCGACGGGGCCAGTGGCATTTCGGTCGGCCTCGTCACCACCTTTGCCTTGCTGATCGAGCGCTTCTTTGCCCCGATTCAGGAACTCGCCATGCGCTACGAAACACTGCAAGGCGCCATGGCGTCGGGCGAGCGCATCTTCGAGATTCTGGACATCGAGCCGGAGATCACCGACGCCCCGAATGCACACGAGCTCGGAGAGATCAAGGGCGAGATCCGGTTCAGGAATGTGGACTTCGCGTATGACCCGGAATCGCCAGTACTGCACGACGTCGACCTGCACGCGCGGCCCGGTGACACGATTGCGCTGGTCGGCGCAACCGGCGCCGGGAAAACCACGATCATCAACCTGCTATTCCGGTTCTATGACGTGACCTCGGGCTCAATCACGGTCGACGGTTACGACGTCCGAGACGTCACCCAGCACTCACTGCGGCGTCGCATGGGGCTGGTGCTGCAGGAGCCGTTCCTCTTCAGCGGCAACTTACACGACAACATTGCGTACGGCCGTCCCACGGCAACGCGCGCCGAGGTGGTCGCGGCGGCCCAAACGGTCGGCCTGCACGACTTCGTCCAGTCACTGCCGTTCGGCTACGACACCCCGATCGAAGAGCGCGGCGGCGGCCTCTCCATTGGCCAGCGGCAGCTCGTGTCCTTCGCGCGCGCGCTGCTGCTGAACCCGCGCGTGCTCGTCCTAGACGAGGCAACAAGTGCGGTGGACGCCCAAACCGAGGCCAAGATTCAGCACGGACTCGATATCCTCATGGCCGGCCGGACGGCCATCGTGATCGCGCACCGACTCTCGACGGTGCAACGGGCCACCGAGATCGTCGTTCTGGAGCACGGTCGCATCGTGGAGCGCGGCACGCACGCCGAGCTGCTCGGCCACGGCGGGCTCTACTACGGCCTGCACACCATGGGACTAGGCTCGATGGACGAGTTGGACAGCGCTGCCGTGCGGCACGCCAACCAGAAGTCATCCGCGTGACGGCTCCGTGGACCGCCATTTCGGCTCCCCTTGAGCATCTCGTCGCCCCGCCGACGACCGTATCCGACGCCTACGCGACGCTCGTGCTGCTCCACGGGCGAGGGGCCGACGCCCAGGACCTCATGCCACTGGTGGCCGAGCTCGGTCGGGACGACCTCTTGATACTGGCCCCCCAAGCGCCATTTGCGCTTCCAGGCCCGTTTGGCATTGGATATGCCTGGTACGACATGCACCAGATCGGCGAGCCCGACCCGGCGAGCTTTGCGCCCAGCCTCGAGCTGCTGCGGCAGTTTCTTGACGCAGCCATCGCGGGGTATCCCGTCGCTACGGAGCGCCTGTTTCTGCTTGGATTCAGTCAAGGCGCGGTGATGGCGCTGGCCGTGGGCCTTGCCGAGCCCAAGCGTCTGGCCGGCGTCGTCGCGCTGAGCGGGTATTTGCCCGTGGCGGTCGACGCGGCGACGAGCGCCGATATCGGGCGCCTCTCCGTGTTCATCGGACACGGAGAGGCCGACCCGCTGATTCCCGTCGACGAAGGACGCCGCGCGCGCGATGCCCTCACGGCCGCTGGCGCCGACGTGACCTACGGCGAGTACCCGACCGCGCACCGGATTGCTCCAGTTGAGCTGGAAGACATTCGCACCTGGATCGACGCCCGGCTCGACACAACTCCGCCTGGGTAACCGCCGACCGGGCCGCACCTATTCCGCCGGAGGAGTCTCTGCCGGCTCGTCGCGAACCATCAAATGCAATTCGGCGAGCTGCTCCGGCAGCAGCCGCCCGGGAGCGCCGAGCGTGAGGTCGAAGCCGGCCTGGTTCTTGGGAAACACGGTGACGTCGCGCAAATTTCCGGTGCCTCCAATGAGCATCGCCAGTCGGTCCACGCCCATCGCGATCCCGCCATGCGGCGGCGCGCCGTAGGTGAACGCTTCCAGCATATGGCCCACGCTGTCCTCGAGCTCCTCGTCGCTGTAGCCCATGACCTGGTAGATGCGCCGCAGGTCCTTGGCTCGGTGCGCGCGGATGCTGCCGCCGCCGATTTCGTGACCGTTGCAGATGAGGTCGTACTGCTTGGACAGCGCGCGCCCTGGATCCTCATAGAGCAAGTCGAAGGAGTCGTCGGCGGGCGAACAGAACGGGTTATGGCTGAAGGTGAAGCCCCCGGACTCCTCATCGATCTCGAAGAGCGGAAAGTCGATGATCCAGACAAACGCCAGCACATTCGGCTGGATCAAGTCCAAGGCTTGCCCCAGGTGCAGGCGCAGGGCCCCTAGTGCCTCAGCCACAACCTGCGGCGATCCAGCGACGATACAGACGAGGTCACCGGGGGCCGCTCCGGCGTTCCGCGCCGCCGTCAGGAGCGCGTCCTCCCCGAAGAAGCGGCTGAGGGGCGAGCGAATCGTGCCATCGGTGTTCAACGCGATGGTGGCCAAACCGGCCGCCCCGCCGTCCTTGACGATGTCTTGCAGCGCACTGACCTCACGCCGCGAGTAGCCGGCGATGCCGGGCGCCACAACCGCCTTTACCTGCCCGCCCGCGTCCAGAGCGTCATCGAATGCGCGAAATCCGCGTCCCGCAACATTCGGGGCAACGTCGACGAGCTCGAGTCCGAATCGGACATCCGGCTTGTCGGTGCCAAACCGGCGCATCGCGTCCGCGTGCCGCATTCGTGGGAAGGGAACCTCCGCGAGAGCCTGTGACGCCAACTTGTCGACGATCTGCAAATACAGCTCTTCGATGAGCTCGAGGAGGTCCTCGCGGTCCACAAAGGCCATTTCGATATCGAGCTGCGTGTGCTCGAACACGCGGTCCGCCCGCAAGTCCTCGTCCCGGTAGCAGCGCGCAAGCTGGAAGTAGCGGTCCAGTCCGGCCACCATGATTAGCTGCTTCATTTGCTGGGGCGACTGCGGCAGGGCGTAGAAGTTCCCCGGATGCAGCCGACTGGGCACCACGAAATCGCGTGACCCCTCGGGCGTGCTGCGCACCAGGGTGGGCGTCTCGAGTTCCAGAAAGTCGCGCGCCCACAGATACTCCCGCATTTCGCGCACGATTTCGTGGCGCAGCTCAATGAGCTCGCGCAAACGCCGTCGCCGCAGGTCCAGATAGCGGTAACGCAGCCGGACGCTTTCGTCGACGTTCGTCTCAGCCGTGATCTCGAACGGCGGCGCCTTGGATTCCGCCAGCACGGTGACGGTGTGGACCCCAAGCTCAACCTCGCCCGTGGCCAGGTCGAGATTGGCCGTGCCGTCGGGCCGCGCCCGAACCTGGCCGCCTACGCCGAGCACATATTCCGATCGCGCGCGGCCAGCGGCTTCATGCGCCGCGGGCGACTCGTCACGGTTGATCACGATCTGGGTGAGGCCGTAACGGTCGCGCAAGTCGATGAAGACCAGCCCGCCCTGATCGCGCCGACGGTGGACCCAGCCGTTGAGCGTGACGGCCTGGCCCGCGTGCGACAGCCGCAACTCACCGCACGTGTGCGTGCGCTGGGGCCATGTGGCGCGCAGCGGTGTGGGTCGCTCGGCAGAAGTCACGGCGCGGCTGTATCTGGACGCTGTCGATCGATGCCTAGGGCCGCCCGCTTGGCGCCAGGATCACGCTGAGCACTCGGCCGTCCTGCTCCGGCATGATGTCCCGCTCGACGACCCCGCTCTCGGCCAAGGTTTGCTTGACGCGATCGAGGATCCGGACGCCGAACTCCGGGTGCATGCGTTCCCGGGCGCGAAATCGGACGGTGGCCTTCACCTTGTTGCCATCCTTGAGAAAGCGCTCCAGCCGGCGGATCAGGAACTCGAGATCGTGCTCGCGGGTGGCCGGACGAAAGCGAACTTCCTTGACAGTGCCGGCCTTCTGACGCTTCTTGCCTTCCCCCTGCTTACGCGTCTGGGCGTACTTGAACTTGCCATAGTCGAGAATCTTGGTGACCGGCGGAGTGGCGTCGGGCGAGACTTCCACCAAGTCGAGACCGCGCGCGCGCGCCGCTTCGAGGGCTTGCTCAGTCGGGACGATTCCGATCTGAGTGCCGCTCTCGTCGATGAGTCGGACTTCGCGGCTTCGAATCTCATCGTTCACCCGCGGGCCCTTGGGTCGGGTACGCGGTTCCGCAAATCTATGGTGGGGGGCTGGCAGAGACAACTCCTTGCGCAAAAGCGCCTTACGTCAACCAAGACTAAGATTAACGCTAGCATATGAGGACAAGGGCACTAGCAAATGCCCTGCCGGCCGCCCGCGGCGCCCGGCCCCATCGCGCTCGAAGGACATAGCCACGCTTGGTTGATACTGGCCAGGCAAGCCTTAGGGGCGGCACCCCCCGCCACGATAGCCCCCAAATTCAGGTTGCCCGCGCACCGACGGCGCACGCTGCACTCGGGGATCTTTACGTCGTGGTGCAGGGCGGGACGGATCGTCAGGGACGTGCGTTCGTCAACGCTGCCACTTCTACCTACTACGCCGCAGAGGCCGACGACATCGCGTCGGCGTTGGTCACCGGCATGCGGCAAGCGTCGTACAGCGTGGCAGTGGCGGCTGGCCCAAGCGAGGCGTCCACGAGCGTCGGCGCAACCGGGGCCGTCATCGCCGATCGCGTCGTCTACATCGCCCAGATCATGCCCACCCAGGTGTACATTTTGCGCAACGGCGTGATCAACGCCCTGCCCGACGAGCGCGACTTCGATGCCGATTTCCAATCTGACCTCGATGTGGAGCAAGAGATCGACCTCTTTCGCGCGCACCTCGAAGCCGGTGACTGCCTGGTACTAGCCTCCACGGACCTTCGGCATGAGCTGACCGAACGCGAGATTCTCGGCATGCTGCGGCGCCGCTCCGCCCAGGAAGCAGCCCACGACATGTGCGCGCTCATCGCACAGCGCGGGGGGCAGCATTGCGAGGTCCTGGTGGTGCAAATCAAGGATCTTGCTGCCCGCCGCGCCACCGCCGTTGGCGGGACCCCACGCGTCCTCGATGACACGGCGCCCGAAGATCTGCTGATGGATGTGGACCAATCGCCGGCGAATCGGCGCGGATCGGCAATGAGCACGGATACCGCCGACGCCCGATCATCTTGGGTCGCCGAGCCGGCTGCCGGTCGGCCGGTCGAACCAACGGGACGGTATGCCGACGATTTCCCGCCGAACCGCCCCCTTGGCCGGCCGGCGCCGCAGCGCTCCTTGGCGCAACGCATAGTCTCGCTGCCGGTTACGCTGCTCACGCTCATCGTCGTGCTGCCAATGGTGGGCGTGCGTGCGCTTGTCGACCTTGTTGCCGGCCGAGGCCGCCGCAATCGCATTGCGCACTCCCGTGAGGCTCCGCAATCACCATCCGATAACCTTGACGACGACTGGGCAAGCCTTCGTGACCTGCGATCGGCAGGCCCCGGGGCGCACCCAACCATGGGCAGCCCGGCGCAGCCTACCCGTCCCCTGGAATACGTAGGAACCGACTTGCAAGGACGCCGCGATCCGCTGCTGGTACGACGGCGCCGCTCCTTCCCAGGACCCGGCACCCTGCTCTTCGGCCTTTCGCTTGCCTTGCTCGTGGTCATGGCCGTCGTGCTCATCCTGCGAAATTCACCGTCGCCGGACGCGGGCACTACGGGAGAAACGCCAACCCCCGACGGACCGGCACTCACCGCCACAGATGCTCCGCCCGACCTCCCACCGGTGGTCGCAGCCGGCCGGGCCACGGAACTGCTCACCCAAGCCGAAGACTTGTTCCGGCAGGCGCAAGACCGCGGCCCAACGGAAGGCCGCGCGGCCACGCTGTTGATGCTGCGGGACGCCGAAGACTTGGCAAATCAAGCACTCGCCTCGGATACGGCCCGGCTTCTCGCGCAAGATATCAATGGCCTGATTGATGATATTACCCGGGAAGAAGAACGTGTCAATCGCGTTTATAAGATTGTTCCAAGCTCTACCATTGACGAATTCGATAGTGCAGGCATCGGTGGCGCAGTCGAGCCCCTGGATGTTCGCTTGGATTCAAAGTATGTCATTGATGCCATTTCAGGTCTATTACTATCGTATGAAACCGCTCGACAAGGCTCCTCACTCCTCAGGAAGGGAGACGTCGTGGGGTCGGTTACCGTTCAGGATCTGATTGCCGTGGTCGATCGATCGTTGAGCCCAATTGCCATCGACAACCGATACAATATCTTCAGTATTGACGAAGGCGGAAGCTCACGGCTCCTTCGCATCACTGGCACGGAGGAATGGCGTACACCTGTAGCCTTTGACAACTTCAACAATAACCTCTATGTGCTCGATCCAGGTGCGAATACGATATTCAAATACCAGTGGACGGCCGGTGGGTACGAATTAGGTCCGACCAGCTACTTGGACCCAAGGGATGAGATTGATATTTCAGACGCTATTGACTTTGCGATTGACGGTGACATATATGTCCTATTCGATGACGGCTCGATTCGAAAGCTCAGCGGTGGCTCGGAAGTTGGATTCAGCATTTCGGGCCTAGAGGGCGAGGCGCTGCGTGCTACGCGGATCTTCACCGACCCCGACTCCGAGAGCCTCTATCTGGCAGACCGTGCCAGCAAACGCATTGTCGAAATCGACAAGCGCGACGGGACCGCCGGGGCCTTCGTGCGGCAGTTCAAGTATGCGGGCTCGGATGACTTTTTCGGTGACATTCGGGGTCTCTGGGTCAGTGAGATCGACGGGCGGCTGATCGTGCTCGGCAAGGACAAGCTGCGTCAGTTTGTGTTGCCACGCCTCGCCAACGGCGCGGGGACCTAGAAGCGTCGCTCGGCTCGCATTGGAGCGGGGAACGGGAATCGAACCCGCGTTTTGGGCTTGGGAAGCCCACGTTGGGCCACTCAACTATCCCCGCCAGGGACACCTCCGGGCCGTGCCCCAAGCTTCACGCGCGCCCGGCCGGCCGTCAACTGATACCGGTTCGGCTATAGTGCCGCTCGCTGGCTTGACGCGGGCGGGACGAGCCCCCAAGTAAGCGAGCCCCATATGGATGACATCGGCACGGTCGCACAACACGTCTCCGATAGCGTCAATCGGGTCATCGTTGGCAAACGCGACGCCGTTGAGCTGGCCGTCGTTGCTCTGCTGAGCAACGGCCATATTTTGATCGAGGACGTGCCCGGCGTCGGGAAGACAACGCTAGCGAAAGCCATGGCGAGGTCGCTGGGCCTCACGTTCAGCCGGGTGCAATTCACGCCGGACATGCTGCCCAGCGACGTGACGGGTGTGACCATCTACAACCAGAAGTCGCAGGAATTCGAGTTTCGTGCGGGTCCGGTTGTGTCGCAGATCCTCCTGGCGGATGAGGTGAATCGCGCAACGCCAAAGACGCAGTCGTCGCTCCTCGAGGCCATGGAGGAGCGCCAGATCACCGTCGATGGCACTACGCACACGCTCCCAAGCCCATTTCTCGTCATGGCCACCCAGAATCCGATCGAATACGAGGGCACGTTTCCATTGCCAGAGGCCCAACTCGACCGCTTCTTCTTGCGCATCAACCTGGGGTACCCGGAGCGGTCGGACGAAGTTCTAGTCCTCGGCGCCCAGCAGCACACGCATCCCCTCAGCGAAGTCAGTCAGGTGGTCGATGACGACACGATCCTGGCCGCCCAAGCAGCGGTGCGGGAGATATACATCGACCAACTGGTGCACGAGTACATCGTTGATCTCGTCCGGGCCACCCGAGAGCATGGCGAGATCTTCCTGGGAGCCAGCCCGCGGGGCAGCCTCTTTTTGTATCGCGGCAGCCAAGCGCTCGCGGCGATCCGCGGTCGCGACTACGTCATCCCGGACGACGTGAAAGACCTAGCCGTGGCCGTCCTGTCCCACCGTGTGATCGTGAGCCCCGCCGCCCGCATCCGCAGCGTGGACACCCGCGACATCGTGCGGGAGGTCCTCGATACACTGCCGGTCCCGGGAGCAAGCGCCGCCTGACCACATGACTGACGGTTTCCTCGAATTCGCACTGGCGGTCAGGACCATTGAAGACTGGGGATGGTGCGGCGTCGCGGCGACCGAAGTGGGACTTGTGTGCGCAACATTGGCCCATACGCGCGAATCAGCATGCGTCACCGCCCTACAGCAAGCTTCAAGCGCCGCGAGTGCCAGGGCACGCGGCTCGGCCCGCCTTCGCCAAAGACGGGCCGAGCATGACCAATGGCCCCCGGCGGGCCGCGCCGCCTACCAATCGGCGGGCCACGGCCTCGAACAGCTGTGGGAGTACCTCACGGCAGGTCGCCAGCGCCTGGAAATCGCCCTGGACCACCGCGCCGGCACTGATTTCCAGCGCCGAACGTGGGAGGCTATTCGGCAGGTGCCGTTTGGCGAGACCCGCAGCTATGCATGGCTGGCCCGCGCCGTGGGCAGCCCCCATGCGACGCGAGCGATAGGCCGAGCGGTTGGGTCGAGTCCCAACCTCATCTTCGTCCCATGCCACCGCATCGTCGGCTCACGCGGCCTGGGCGGCTACGCCCGCGGCATCAGCGTGAAACGGCAACTGCTCGATCACGAAGAGGCCTGGCCGCGGATGCGGCCGCTGCTGGGACCGTAAGCGCGGCCTTCAAGCCAAGCCTGCGTCTCGCGAGGCGCGTTGCCCCCTGGGTCCCAGGCGAGCGGCGACGCCGCTCGCAGCAAACTCGGCAATTCCCGCCGCCTACATATCCAGCCCAATGTCGATTGCCGGCGCCGAGTGCGTCAGCGCGCCGATCGAAATATCGTGCACGCCGGTCTCGGCATATTCCCGCACGTTCGCCAAGGTCACGCCGCCAGTGACCTCCAAGCGCACGTTGCCGGTGACCCGCGCAACAGCCCGCCTCACGTCCGACGGCAACATGTTGTCAAAGAGCAAGCCGGGCGCGCCCGCGGCAACGGCCGCCACCGCTTCGTCCGGAGATTCGACCTCAACCTGGATCGACATGCTCTCGGGAGCCGCGCGCCGCGCGCGCGCAACCGCCGCGGTTACGCCCCCCGCGGCGGCGACGTGATTGTCCTTGATCAGAATCGCGTCATAGAGCCCAGCGCGATGATTCGCGCCGCCGCCCATCCGCACAGCGTATTTCTCGAGGGCTCGCAGCGTCGGAGTGGTCTTGCGCGTATCGAGGATGCGCACCCCAGTCCCGTCAACAGCGTCGACAAACGCCCGTGTAAGCGTGGCGATGCCACAGAGGCGTTGCAGAAAATTCAGCGCGACGCGCTCACCCGTCAGCATGGCGCGGGTCGAGGCGCGCACGACCGCCGCGGTCTCGCCGGCGCTCACGCGCGATCCGTCGAGCGCCGCGGCATCCACGTCCGCCGCCGCGTCGAGCTGCGCGAACACTTCGCGCACCAGCGGCAGCCCGGCCATGATGCCGGACTCCCGAAATGCGATCCGCGCTTGTGCGGAGCCGCGCGCGTCGACGACGGTCATAGTTGTGACATCGCCCGCGCCAATGTCCTCCGCCAGCGCGCGGCGCACCACGTCTTGGATCGATTCGCGCGGCAGTTCAGGCCCCGTCATCAATCGATGCTTCATCTCGTGGTGGGACGACAGACCATCCTAGCCCGCGCCACGCACAGCCCGATTCGAACGTGAGAAAGCCGGCGATCTGCCCAAGATCCCGGTGCTAGCCTCGACCAATGGTCCTTCAGCAGCAGAGGGAGACGGCATGACACTCCCCCGATTTGCCCTCACGGCGCTGCTCGCCGCTGGCCTGGCGCTGACGGTTGCCGCGTGTGACGGCGCTGCCGCGCCTCCCGCCGCATCGGCATTTGATCCATCGGTAACCCCTGCTCCACCGGCGGGATCGGCCCTCATCGCCACTCCGACAGCACTGGCCCAACTTCTCGCGGCGACACCAACCGTGGCCAAGGCGTCGCCGGACATTACCCGCGAGCCCACTGCCAACGAGGTTGTTCAGCGCACGCAGCTCACCATCCCGGACCTCGTCGAGCATGTCCGTCCCTCCGTGGTGCACATCGTGACCGAGGTGGCGACCCCGGACGCAAGTGGCCAGCCCACGCCCGGCGGCGGCGTTGGCACCGGGTTCATCATTAGCGCCGAGGGCCACATCGTCACGAACAACCACGTCGTCGAGGGCGCCGACCGGATCGTCGTCACCTACCCCATCAGTGCAGCGGCGAGCGGGACACAAGCTACGCCGAACACCAGCCGACGCCACCCACGCCAGGCGGCGGATGCGGAAATCGTCGGCCGCGATCCACAGACGGACTTGGCCGTGCTTCGCATCGACGTGGACGGCCTGACACCGCTGCCGCTGGGCGCATCGTCGGATCTGCGCGCGGGTCAAACGGTGGTTGCCATTGGCCACGCCCTGGACCTGCCCGGCGGCCCGACGGTCACTGCAGGCGTCGTGAGCGCGCTGGGCCGGGTGTTGACCGGCATCGGTCCGCAGCGCCTCACCCTCAGCGATCTCATCCAGACCGACGCCTCAATCAACCCTGGCAATAGCGGCGGTCCGCTGCTCAATCTCTACGGTGAGGTTGTTGGCGTGAACTCGGCGGGCGCTGGCGCTGCCGAGGGCATTGGATTCGCCATTGCCATCGACAACGCCAAGCTGGTGATCGACGCCTTGATCAAGGACGGCGTCGTCTCCCGAGGCTTCATGGGCATCCGATCCTCCACCATTACGCCGGCTATTGCGCGACAGTTCGGTTTGCCAGTGAGCCAAGGATTGTTCATCCAAGCGATCACCGTGGGCGCCGGCGCCGAGCGTGCTGGCTTGCAGGCCGGCGACATCATTGTGGGCATCAACGACGACCCGGTTGGCGACATCGGCGAATTGGGCCGCATTCTGGCAAAGTACGGACCTGGCACTACCGTTACAGTCTGGTACCTGCGGACGGATGCGGGAGACGAGCCCCAACGAACCGAAGTCATGCTGGGCGTGCAGCCCGATCGCTAGACACGACGTATAGCCGGGGGCATCGCCCTCGGCAGGCATCCGTCCGCTCGTTCCGACCTGCCAATGGCTGAAGACCTCTTCGAACACGCCTCTCGCGAGGCGACCGAAGCCGAGGCCCCGCTCGCGGCACGTATGCGGCCGCAAGTCCTCGACGAGTTTGTCGGTCAGCGCCACCTGTTGTCGCCCGGCTCTTCGCTTCGCGCCTCGATCGAGCGAGACACCCTGTGGTCGGCAATCCTCTGGGGACCGCCTGGGTCCGGCAAAACGACCTTGGCGCGGCTCGCGGCCGCTGCCACCAGCCGGCGTTTCGTCCAGCTCAGCGCGGTCACCTCCGGCGTGCGCGATATCCGCGACGCCATCGCCAAGGCTCGCGAGGCGCGGGCATACCAGCAGCGCCGCACCGTCCTGTTCATCGACGAGATTCACCGGTTCAACAAAGCCCAACAGGATGCGCTCCTGCCTCACGTCGAAGACGGCACGATCGTCTTGTGGGGCGCGACCACCGAAAATCCATACACCAGCGTCATTGCGCCCCTGCTGTCGCGAGTTCGGGCGCTGCGGCTCGAGCCGCTCACACGCGACGACCTGCGCCTGATCGTCCAGCGGGCCGTTACGAATGCGAGCCGCGGCCTCGGCACGTCGGGACTCGCCTTCGAGCCCGAGGCGATCAAGGCGATCGTCGCGGGCGCTGCCGGCGACGCCCGCACGGCGCTGAATTGGACCGAGGCGGCAGCGCTGCACGCCACAGTGCTGGGTTCAGCCGACGTCAGCGTGGATACCGTTCGTCAAGCGGTGCTCGAACGCGGCGTTCGCTACGACCGCGCGGGCGATGACCACTTCGACACGATCTCGGCGTTCATCAAGAGCGTCCGCGGCTCGGACCCCGACGCTGCGCTGCTCTGGCTCGCCAAGATGATCCAGGCCGGCGAGGCCCCCGAGTTCATCGCCAGACGTCTGGTCATTCTGGCTTCGGAAGACATCGGCAACGCCGATCCGCACGCCCTGCCTCTCGCAACCGCCGCCGCGGCCGCCGTCGAGCGCGTCGGATTGCCCGAGGGTCGTTTCGCCCTGGCGCAGGCGACGATCTATCTCGCCTGCGCACCCAAAAGCAATGCCGCCGGACGGGCGCTCGACGCCGCCGAGCACGCGATCACCGCGGGAGCGGACCTGGAAGTCCCGTCGCACTTGCGCAATACGCCGGCGCGGGGCCCGCACGACACCGGCCCAAACTACCTAAACCCACACGACCACGTGGGCAATTATGTCAAGCAACCGTACGTGCCGCCTTCGTTGCGTGACGTCCGGTTCTACGACGGCCGCGGCTCGGGACATGAGTCCGAGCTGTGGCGCCAGCTACGCCAACGCCGCGACGCCGATACGGATGAAGCCTCCGACACCGTCGCGCCGGACCCGCCGCAGTGAGCGCCTCGGCTACCTAGGGGAAGCCGCCGGATCGTCGACGCGCCACACTTCGCCGTGAATCGTGGCGGCAATCAACACTTGCCCACCCGCGGCATCGCGGGCAACAGCCACCGACTCAAGCGGAGTGCCGTCAAGCTCGGCAACGGATGGGTACCACAGACGGCCACGGCCGGAGGACCGCAGCAGACCGGAACTGGTGGCCGCGAATAGCGTGTCGTCGTCCTCAAAATCAAGCGAGGCGACGACCGAGCGAATCGCCGTTTCCCGCCCACCGGGATGGACAGCGTTCCAGTGGCCAACGACCGTGCCGCTCGGCCGGAGCACCTGCGCCCCCGTTGCCAAGCAAAAGAACTCTTCATCGTCAGGTTCGGCATCCGGAATCGCCAGCGATGCCCAGTGGTAGGCCCCCTCCAGCTGCACGTAGCGCGACCACGAGGCGCCGCGATCCGTGGACCGGTAGACGGCAACGATTCCATCGCCGGTCGTTCCGGCCAGCAACGTGCCGTTCTCGGCGAAGCGAGGTGAGAACGCCAGGTCCACCACCGCGGACCCGCTGAATCGCTCGTCAACCGCTGCCCAGGTCTTCCCGGCGTCGGTGCTGGTCAGCACAACTCCCCCATGGCAACCGAGCGCAATCAGCCCATCGTCGGCAAACGCGGGTGAAAACGCCGCCGACATGATCGGCAGGTCACTCGGCACGCTGGTCACTAGCTCCCAGGTGGCTCCGCCATCCGACGTGCGGACGAGTGTGTCCGCCGAGAGCGCCAGGGCGATGCCGTCACAAGCAAAGGCGGGCGAAAGCGCCAAGCCGTTGACGGTGGCTGCCGGCAACCCTTCGGTCACCGCGGTCCAATGGCGACCGCCGTCGCGGGACAGCAGCACGCCTTCGGTGGCCGACGCGGCCAGAATGACGCCGTCGCGGGCATGGTTCGTCGATGGCTGCACGTCGAGCAACGGCTGACTGGTCAGACCGGCATTGCTTGCCGCCCACGTGTCACCACCATCCTCGGAACGAATCACTCCGGCGCCGTCCACGCCCGCCAGCACGACGCCGTCACCGGCGGTGGCGAGGGCCAGCAGGGACGCGCGACGCGCTCCCCGCAGCCGCAGGCGGTGCCACGTCGCGCCTCCGTCCTGCGAGCGCCACAACGTGTTGCCCGATACCGCGAAGGCGGCGCCCGCCAGCAGCGTGACGGCATTGATTGGACGGTTTGCTGGCACATCGTCGACGGCGGTCCACGTCGCGCCGTGATCGTGCGAGCGATAGAGGCCGTGCAATTCCGTTCCGGCAAGCGCCAGACCGTCGTCCTCGAAGGCCGGCGACATGGCGATGCCCAAGACCGTGGCGTCGGCGGGCAGGCCGGTTCCAGCCGACCAGGATCGCGCCTGATCGACGCTGCGCATGATCCCGCCGTCAGCCCCACCCGCAAGCATCACGTCGGCAGAGTGCGGCGCCACCGCCAGTGCGGTGATTTGCGCATCGGCCAGCTCTGGTCCATAGCCGTTCCAGGACCGTCCGATACTGTCGGAGACATAGACGCCGCGGCCCTCGGTCCCGGCGGCGATGGTGTCGTCGTCGGCATAGGCGGGGGAGAATCCCAACGCCGTGACGGTTGGATGCTCTCCCCAGAACATCCGACGCTCCCAGCGCTCCCCACCGTCATACGAGATGTGAAGCCCGGCATCGGTGGTGCCCGCGACGACCGTCTGGTCGTTGGCGAAATCCGGCGACGCCGCGACGGCTTCGACAAACGGGCTCCGCAGCGAGGCGGTGGTCGGGGACCACGTGCAACCGCCGTCGTTCGAGCGAAACACGCCAGTGAGCGTGCCGGCAAACACCGTGGCCGAGCCGTCCGGGCCAATGGTGCTGGCCAGCGAGGTAACCGTGCCGCCTTCTCTCGCCGAAAGACGCTGCGCAACCGGCTGGCGATCAAGCATGGTCATTGGTAGCGGACCTTGAGACGTGAGCAAGACATGGACATTCTCCCTAGATGAGGCCGTTCACCGAAATACACCCAGACCACGATCCCGACGCCCTAAGCAAAGAACGGCGCCGCATGTTCGCGCAACCAGGCCAAACTGGCGACGGTCCACGCTTCCGCGTCGTGCTCGGGGGGCGTGACCACCTCCACGCAGTGCTGCAAGCTGTCGGGGTCCGGCGCGCCGTCTTGCAGCACCTGAAGGATTTCGAGCACGGGCACGTCGCCCTCACCAATCGGCGCATGAAAGAACATGGGTTCGCCGATCAGCGTATAGGGCTGGACGCGCATGTCCTTGATGTGAGTCATCACGGTGTACGGCGCGGCCAGCCGCGCCGCAACGAGCGGGTCCTCGACGACGGAGATCGAGTTGGCAAAGTCGAAGTTGTGCCGCAGCCACGGCGAATCTATGGCTTCCATCACCTTCACGAAGTCGGCGACGCGATAGTCCATGTGCGACTCGGTGGTGAGCACGACACCCAGCTCTTCCGCAATGGGAATGAGCGAGGTGAGGTTGCGGATCATCGCGTCGATCTGCTGCGCCAGCGGCGGGTCCTTGACGAATCGATGGCGCAGCGCGGCCTCGCGATGGACCACGTTGACGATCGTCGCGCCGGCGGCCGCCGCGATCTCCATGGCGCGCACGCACCGTTGAAAGTCCGAGCCGCCGCTCCAGCCCGTCGCCGTCTCGGTCAGCCGATATGACATGGCGTCCCGGGCGCCGCGTTGCGCGGCCATGTCCGTCGCGCCCCAGGCGTCAGGGTCGGCCGCGAGATCGGGATCGGCTAATCCGAAATACTCAATACCCGCGTCGCGCATGACTTCGCCAAACTGCACCGCGCCCGCCTCATCGCCAAACCACCCGGGGTCCATGTACAGCGCCGTCAGCCCGTGCGCCCGCGCTCGCGCGATCATCCATGCCGGCAGGTCATCCGCCGTCGCCGGAGGGTCGACCGAAGCGAAATACGGCAGGCGGCCGGTTGAGTACCGGTACGTCGCGCTGTCGGTGCGCAGCCAGGGATACGCCACCCAGCGATAGGACGCCTGCGACAGCCCGAGCTTCACGTTGACTCAAACAAGTGGCCGCGCACCTCGCGCACCCACTCAATACTCGCCCGCACCCACACATCGGGATCGTGGTCGGGCGGCGGCGCCACTTCCACGCATACCGGCATCATTTCCGGGTCCTGCGCCTCGGCCTGCACCACGTCAAGAATCTCCGCAATCGGGACGTGGCCGCGTCCCAGCGGGGCCCAGCTCACCTGCGGCTCACCGGTGCCCGTGGCCGGCTGCAAGCGCATGTCCTTGAGGTGCATGTTCACCGCGTACTTGGCCGCCAATCGCGCCCCTTCCAGCGGGTCCTCGATCACGGCAATGGGATTCGCCGTATCGAGATTGATCCGCAGCCAGGGCGAGTCGACGGCTTCGACCACCTGCACGATCTCGGCCAGTCGATAGTCGATGTGGTTTTCCCAGGCCAGCACCACGCCGTACTCGGCGCAGACCGGCATCAGCGAGCTGAAATTGGCAATCGCCCGCTCCAGCTGAACCTCGATCGGCGGGTCCTTCGTGAAGTGGTTGTGCCGCACCGCATGGGTATGCACCGCCGCCGCAACCTTGGCTCCGCCCCAGGCGCAGCGCCATATCTGCTGGATCGTCGAGTGATACTCCCCGCCCTCCCACTCTTCGGCGCTGGCGGCGATGTTGAAGGTTGCGTTGCCCACATACATGACCCCGGCGGCCTCCGCGCGCTCGCGAAAGTCCTGCGCCGCCGCGCGGCCGGCGAACGTCCGCGAAGCCATGTACAGCGACTCCACGCCCAGCGACTGCACCCGATCGAGCAGCCAATCCTCCAAGAGATCGTCCGGGCCCGGCGGGTCCAACGACTGCAAGTACGGTGTCCGCATCCCATCCTGGAGAAACTCCGGGCGGTCGCGACGCATGTATGGGTAGGACATCCAGCGATAGCACGCCTGGGAGATGCCGAGCTTCACTGGCGCAACCTCACGAGGTTTCGCGCAGTGCTCGCCAGACGAGCTCTTGCGTGTCGAGGATGTCGTTGCGGCTCATGGCGTCGGCCAGACGGTCGGCATCGATCGCGTCGAGCACGCGCAGCAGGTAGTTGGTGTTCGACACGAACTGCTGCGCGCTGCGGATGGGTTCCTCGCGCGTCCAGACCACGTCCATGCCCAGGAAATACGGGTAGTCGGCCTCGCGCAGCCAGTGGAGCATCTCCAGCGATTCCCACAGGTGGTGGCTGGCGAAGATCGTGGACAGGTCTTGCGGCAGCTGGGTGTCGTTGAGGTGCACGTGATACAGCAGGCCGCGGCGGGCGGCTTCCCACGCGGCCTGGGCCACGTTCTCGCCGCTCATGAGCGTGTGGCTCACCTCCAGCTGCGCGCCCAGGTTCGGCAGGTTCAACTCGCCGATGATCTCGAGCGTCTTGCTCATTGATCCCACCATGGCCCAGCCGCGGGGCAGGTAGGGCCTGAATTCGAGCGCCACCTTGAGCTCGCCGGCCGCCTCGCAGATCTCGCGTAGGGCGTCCAGCGTCCGCTCGCGCGCGGCGCGGAAGTCCTGCTGAAACGGGTAGTCGGCCCCGTCCATGGGCGTAAACACGTAGATGCCCAGGCCATCCAACGCGCGGGCCACCTCAACGGCGTGCCGGCACATGTCGATGGCCTCGCGCCGCTCTGCCGCGTCGGGTGACGTGAACGCGGCCCACGGGAACGAGCCGCGAATGTAAGGCTCGCCGTGGTGGATCATGGAGCATTTCAGCCCACGGTCGTCGAGCCGCTGCTTCACCAGGTGCGCGTTATCCAGCGTGACGCACGTGCCGCTGAAGAATTCGACGCCCGCGAGGTCGGGAATCTGGTCGACAGCGCGAAAGGCCTCGTCGATCTGGTCCATTGAAGGGCCGTCGACCATGCCCAGGTGGTGATACAGACCCACCGAGTATCGCGGCGCCCAGTCCATACCCGCTGCTCCTAGTAGTAGCCGAAGCCGCCGTCGGCCTTTGCCGGCACGGGGCGTCGCCAAGATTGATAAGGGTGCTGAGCCACCAGCGCTTCGTTAAGCGTCACGCCCCAGCCCGGACCCTGCGGCAGTTTGACATAGCCGTCCTCGATCTCGATGCCGCCATGGGTGAAGCTGGAGCGCAGCGCCTGCGCCGCCGCCCGCGGCCCGACCGTCTGCGGCGATTCCATGATCAGAAAATTGGGCGTGGCCGCGCCGAAGTGCGCCGTGGCCACGGTCGAAAGCCCGCCGAATGGGTTATGCGGCGCCAGCGACAGCATGTGCGCCTCGGCCAGCGCCGCGATCTTCCGAATCTCGGTCATGCCGCCGCAGAGCAGGATGTCGGGCTGCAAGAGGTCGGCGCCCTGCGCCTCGATCAACGCCTGAAACTCGTGCTTGCCGTAGAGGCTCTCGCCGGTGGCCACGGGAATGTTCATCGCCCGCCGCGCCTCGGCCATCACCGTGTGACTGCCCGGCCGGATCGGCTCCTCGATGAACATCGGCCGGAAGGGCTCGATCGCCCGCGCCAGCTCCGCCGCCTTGGCCGGCTCTTCCAGTTTGGCGTGAAAATCGACGCCGATCTCCGCCGCATCGCCCACCGCCGCGCGCACCGCCTCCACGCGCTCCGTCACAAGCCCGATGATCTGCGCCCAGGGGAGGCGGTCATCCTCCACCGCGTAGGGGAAAAGCTTGAACGCCGTGAACCCGTGGCCGCCCGCCATCGCCTTGGCTTCCTCCGCCATCTCCGCCGGCTCGCCGGTGACCACGTCGTAATAGACCCACACGCGGTCCCGATAGTGGCCGCCCAGCAGCTGATACACGGGCTGATCGGCAATTTTTCCCGCCAGGTCCCACAACGCCAGATCAACGCCGCTGAGGGCCGCCCATCCCACCGCCCCCGCCGGAAAGCGCAGCCCGCGGTAGCACAGATGCCAGAGCCGCTCGCGCCGCGTGGCGTCCTGCCCCACCAGCCACTCGCCCAGGTAGCGCACCGTCTCGGCAACCGCCAAATCAGGTCCGGCGGCGTAAGCCTCGCCCAGGCCCACCAGCCCCGACTCGGTCGTGACGGTGACGTAGTTGGCGTTGTGCTGGGTATCCGACGCGGTTCGCACCTCGACGGAACGGATTCGCACCTAGGCCCACCTCAGAACCGCCGCACCGCGCGCGAGCGTAGTCAGTGCGTTCCATCCCGTCCAGCCGCAGATCGCGACAGCAAGCGCACCGCGGCGCTTCGATCAAGTGGAGTTCCCTTCGTTCGCAGCCATGGAACGATTCCACCACGCCGCGCGTAGTATCAATTGGAACACTTGGTACGAGACGGCATGAACATACGGCATGCGGGGCCAGGGCAATTGATTCCGGCACAGCGTCGCTTTGCTGAGATGGTGGAGAGGTCGTGCACGGCAGTCGTCGTTGTCGCAATGGCTCTTGGCGTGTGGAGCTGTGGGCCTAGTAGCTCCGTCGTGGGGTCGACGCCTAGCCCAGGTTCAATGGTCGTGGGGGGGACGCCTACCCCCGGCAGCGCACCGGCTGACGTGGCACGAAGCCTGGGATCGCGGGATGCGCCGTCGGTGGTCGAAGGTCCCGAAGATGCCGACGACAGAGCGACATCGGAGGCTGCCGTGACACCGCAAGTGGTTGTGGAAGTCTCGCCGCTTAGAGAGCCTTATGTGGAGGTAGAGCAGTCGGTGGCAGATGTGCCGTGCGCACCCAGGGTCGTCGGGCAGCCGGCCGGAACCGTCAGGTGGAAGCCCGACGGCACGGCAATCTTCTTCGGGGTGGATTCGTCTCAGGGCCGGGGAGGCTGGCGTCGAGTGGAGATACTCGGGGTTGCCGCGGACGGCTTCGGGTTTGATTCGTCGGTGGAAAAGTTCGAGTACGTCGAGTCAGGGCTGGTGGAGATACTCGGGGTTGCCGCGGACGGCTCTCGGATGTGGCGGGTGGGACAGGTGGGCCAGCGTGAGGGGGTGGCGGCGAGCTTCGACATCTCGCCGAATGGTGAGCACATCGTCTACCCCACCTGCCAGTTTCCCGCCTTGTCCCGTATAGACCGTCAATTCGCCGGCCAATACTTCGACCTGGCCCGAACGACGATCCTGGGGTCGACTCGTCAGCGACTCACAGCCACTAGATCATCTGAACACAATCCCGCGTGGTCGCCGGACGGCACGCACATCGCGTTTCTCGTGGGTACACGGAAAACTGCCGATCTGGGTGTCATGCGGGCTGACGGTACCAACCTGCGGTGGCCTATTGAGAACCTCGGCAATCTCGCCACCAGTCAGCCGCCCGCGTGGTCGCCGGACGGTCGCTGGCTAGCCGTTGCGGTGCGAGAGTTCCTAGATCACATTCCGGCGCTGAAGCTCGTTGCCATGCCGACCGGCGAGGAGGTCATCCACCTAGCGGACGCCGTCAGCGGCGCGTCCTGGTCGCCGGACGGCGAGCGGCTGGCGTTTGCGAAAGTCGACGGCGACGGGGTGGCGCTCTACTCGATCGCGGCGGACGGCAGCGACGCGCGGCGCCTGACCTCGATCACTGACTGGCATCTGCAGCTGGACGCCTATGGCAACCATGTGAATTTCCTATCGGATCCCACCCATGCCTGGGTCGACACCGTGGCCTGGTCGCCCGACGGCTCGAAGATTCTCTACACGTGTGGGTTGGACATATGCGTGGTTGACGTGGATGGGAACGTCCTGGGCCGATCGCCGCCCCTGTTGTACACGTACGACACGTACGGGCTGAGGGCGGCATGGTCACCAGATAGTACGCGAATCGCCGTAAACGTAGGCACTCGTTACGGCCCCCTGCTCTACATCATGGCCCCCGACGGCAAGATCCTGAAAATCCTGGTGGCGACAGACGGGGACGGCAATCCCCAGCCGATCGGGCCCCGACGAGCGGAGGGCCCGGTGGACGTCACCGGGTGGTGCGCCGGGGGAACGGCCGTCCCCGACCCGGCCGCCAACCCCGGCTTGGTCGGCGACTGCGAGACGCTGCTGCGGTTGCAAGGGAGTCTGGCGGGCGGCGCCCGACTGCTCTGGAGCGACAAGCATCGGATCACGACCTGGGAGGGCGTGGTCGTGGGCGGGTCGCCGGCGCGAGTCACGGCGATCTCTCTTTCCCAGGACGTCTTGCTGCGGGGCATCATTCCGCCCGAGCTAGCGAAGCTAGCCCACCTCCGAGTGCTGGAGCTGAACGGGCACAGGTTGGGTGGGACGATCCCGCCCGAGTTGGGGCAGCTGACCAACCTCCAAGTGCTGCGGCTGGATAGGAACCTTCTCAGCGGAGCTATCCCGGCCGAATTGGGCGAAATGACCGGCCTGACTGGTCTGTGGCTTGACAATAACTACCTGCAGGGCCCCATCCCTGCCGAGTTGAATGGGTTGACGAATCTGGAAGTGCTGGACCTCAGCGAGAACCGCCTGACCGGCGAGATCCCGCTGGAACTGGGCCAGCTCGCCAACTTGAAGCGTCTGTTTCTCCACGACAACCGCCTGACCGGCGAGATCCCGCTGGAACTGGGCCAGCTCGCCAACTTGAAGCGTCTGTTTCTCCACGACAACCGCCTGACCGGCGAGATCCCTGCCGAGTTGAGTCGGTTGGCGAATCTGGAAGCGCTGGACCTCAGCGAGAACAACCTGACTGGCCCGATCCCGCCGGAGCTGGGCCAGCTGGCAAATTTAGTAGCCCTCAACCTCCGTGGCAACGAACTCACCGGGGCAATCCCGCCGGAGTTGGGCCAGTTGGCGAATCTGCAAAACGCCGACCTCCGTGGCAACGAACTCACCGGGGCAATCCCGCCGGAGCTGGGCCAACTGGCCAACCTTGAGTATCTGGAGCTCGATGGCAATCCGTTCACCGGTTGCATCCCGCCAGCGATATACGAGCTTGGCGGCACCACCTGGGTTGATCTGCCGGTCTGCGACAAGAAATGATGCGTCAATCCCGCCACGAGAGGCCCACCTGAAGACCGGCGAGACGTTACGCCGCCAACAATCGTCTCCAGGATTTGTGATCGCCGGCGGTTAAGTCCCGAAACCGCCCGCCTGTCAGCCCCGACTCCTAGCCCGCCGACGCCCCATTTGCCGCCATCGGCAGCGCGCCGCCTTTGTCCTCGATGTCCTGCCAGAAGTGGCAAGACACGAAGTGCCCGTCGCCCGCGTGCCGGAGCTAGGTAGCCGGCGGCGGCTCGATTCCATTGGGAGGTTCGGCGCGGCCGTCGCCGTCGGCGGCGAGATTGGTCGTGCCTTGCTGCGCACCACGGGCGCGGCGACGCTCGGCGATTCGCGGGATGTCCCGGGGAGGAGGCGTTGCCTTAGGTCGTTTGAGTTGGCCGAGGTCACTTGGATGCGGACTGTCAGGGTCGAGCGTCGCACGCATCGACGTCTCGGGCAGCCAGCGCACGAGCACAAGTCCAACGACCATGAGGAGCGCCGTGACCAGGGAAACCACGCCCAGGGTCTCCGGCTCCGCGATGATGTAGTTCCAGAAGTCGGGCAGAGTCTCCGGGGATCGGCCAAGCGAATCACGCATAGTGCCTCGCGCCGGCCAGGGAAGGAACGGAGCCAGCACGGCGGCGCCGAGCGCTCCGAAGAACCACAGACCGGCGGTGGCCTCGCCCAAGCCGCGGCGGGGCACGATGTCTTGAACCACCGCGATCAGCAGGGCCACCATCCCGCCGAGCCCCAGCCCCGTCATCGCCAACCCGAGCGCGAGTTCAGCCGCCGTCGCCTCGACGGTCAGCCGGGACAGCAGCACGGCGCCGACAATGCCAAACAGCAAGAACGCCAGGATCGGCCGCTTGTCGCGGCCGGTGCGTCCGACGATTCGCCCAGCCGCCACCGCGCTTACCGCCATAGCCACTCCGGCGGCAACCTGCTCCGGATAGCGGAGCGGGTTGGCGTCGTCAGTCGGGCTGCCGCTCACGTCCGGATTGAAGAACCAGGCAAGGTGTTGCGCATTGGTTAGCGCGACGCTGACAACGAAGCCGAGAAAGATGGCGATGAGGTGGGTGCGGCTCGTCAGCAGGCGCAGGTTGAAGATGGGGTTGGGCGCCCGCGGCAGCGAGAGCGCCAGCACGACAAGCATGCAGGCTCCGCCGGCGAGATAAATCTGGGACAACTCAAGTATTCCAGTCCACTCGTCATGGCGAGGCCAGGCAAACTGCAAGGGCACGAAGAACAGAACGCCCGCCCCAACCAAAGCCCCGATTTCCCGAAGTCTGACCGGCGTACGGCTGCCGGACCGTGCCGACGGCAAGCCGAAGCAACCGGCAAGCACCACCACGCCGCCGACGATGAGATTCACGTATAGCGGCCATGGCCTAACGCCACCGACGCCGGGAAGGACGGCGTCGCCGGCGGTCTCGATCGCGGGCGCCAGTTGCGAAAGCGCATGCCGGACGGTGGGCTCGCCAAACAGCCCCAGTCCAAAGGCTGCGGCCAACACACCGTGCCATTTGGCGCGCTCGGATGGCGGATAGAGATCGCCGATCAGCGCCGGCCCCAGCACGACGACCGCCGCCGTGCCCAGGGATGTCACGAGACCTGCCAGATGAAACTGCGCCGGGAAAATCTCGTTGATCGTCCCGCGTCCGATTGAGCCCACCATGAAGAGCAGCAGTCCGACCAGCCAGAGCCGGCGTCTCCCGTAGACGTCCGAGAGCTTGCCCCACAGGAGCAGGCTCACGAGCACGAGGCCCACCGAGACGGCACCCCACAGCAACTGGACGAAGGGATGGGGACCTCCCCAGATTTTCTGCAGGAGGATCGGTATGCGAAACGCGCCCTCGGATGGTGCTTGAATCGCGAGTACGGCAATGAACACCCCGCCGACCACCGCCGCAAGCCCCAGGATTCGCCGCCAGCGGCCCACGGGGACCGGGTAGTCAAGCGTCTCGGAGTTATTCATCGCCTGCGCCGCCCCAATCGCAGTCTCAGCTGACCTTTGAGACGACTGAATCCGCTGGCCAGAACGACGATGGTCGAGAGCTTGGCCGATCGTGCACGCCGCACGCAGTCGGCTAGCCGTCGGCGCCTCCTAGCCCGCCGACGCCCCGTTCGCGGCCATCGGCAGCGCGCCGCCTTTGTCTTCGATGTCCTTCCAGAAATGGCAGGACACGAAGTGACCGCCGCCCACGTCGGTAAGCTCCGGCTCCTCCGTCGCGCAGCGATCCTGCGCCCACGGGCACCGGGGATGGAAGCGGCATCCCGACGGCGGGTTCACCGGACTCGGCACGTCGCCCGTGAGGATGATGCGCTCGCGCTTCGCTTCCAAGTCGGGGTCCGGAACCGGCACGGCGGACAAGAGGCATCTCGTGTAGGGATGCAGCGGGCGCAGATAGAACTGCTCGCTGGGGGCCATCTCGACGATCTGGCCGAGATACATCACCGCGATCCGGTGGCTGATCTGCCGCACCACCTTGAAGTCGTGGGAGATGAACAGGTAGGCCACGCCAAGCTGCTGCTGCAAGTCCAGCAGCAAGTTCATGATTTGCGCCTGGATCGACACGTCCAACGCCGATACCGGCTCGTCGCAGACGATGAATGACGGCTGCACGGCCAGCGCGCGGGCGAACGCAATGCGCTGCCGCTGACCGCCGGAAAATTCGTGCGGGTAACGGCTGGAGAAGCGCGGGTCGAGCCCCACCAGGCGCAGCAACTCGCGCACGCGTTCGCGGCGCTCGTCGCGCTTCCCGTGCAGATCGTGCACCTGCAGCGGCTCTTCGATGATCCTGCCGACCGACATCCGGGGATTCAGCGAGCCGTAGGGGTCCTGGAAGATCATCTGCATCTTGCGGCGCGCTCGTCGCTGATCGTCTCGTGAGAGCTGGACAAGATCGTTGCCTTCAAAGACCACTTCGCCGGCCGTCGGCGGCTCGAGCTGCATGATGGTGTTGCCGGTTGTCGTCTTGCCGCAGCCAGACTCCCCAACCAGGCCCAAGGTCTCGCCCGCATTGATCTCGAAGCTGACCCCGTCAACCGCCCGCACCAACCCGGACTGTCGGCGGACGATGAAGCCGCGCATCACCGGGAAGTACTTCGTGAGCCCGTTCACGGTCAGCAGCGTTTCCCCTTTGGCGGGGGCGCCGTTGCCGCTCTGGGCGGTAGTCATGGTCTCGCCGGCCGTTGCGTCACTCATCGCAGCTCACCCGTATCCACGTCGACCCAGCAGCGGATCGTTCGACCGTCTCCGATCGTCTCTACCGGAGGCATTTCCTCGATGCACTTGTCCTTCACATGCCGGCAGCGCTCCGCAAACGGGCATCCGACCGGAAGGTTGGTCATGTCGGGGGGCGCGCCGGGGATGGCGCTCAGGCGGTCGCCTCGCGCCGCGGCGATGTTGGGCATCGACTCCAGCAAGCCGATCGTGTACGGGTGCTTGGGCGTATAGAACACGTCGCGGGCCGCTGCGCGCTCGACGATGAAGCCGCCGTACATCACCACGATCTCCTCGCAGAACCCGGCCACCAGCGCCAGGTCGTGCGTGATCAGGATGGCCGCCATGCCCAGCTCTTTGCGAAGGTCTGAGATGAGCTCGATGACCTGCGCCTGGATCGTCACGTCCAGCGCGGTTGTGGGCTCGTCGGCGATGAGCAGCTGCGGTTCACACGAGATCGCCATCGCGATCATGGCCCGTTGCTGCATTCCGCCCGAGAGCTGATGTGGATAGTCGTCAGCGCGTTCGGCAGGCGACGGAATGCCCACCCGATCCAGCAGCTCCACCGTGTGCGCGCGGGCCTCTTGTTTGCTCACGCCCATATGCAGGCGCTGCGCCTCATCGATCTGACGGCCAACCGTCAGCACCGGATTGAGCGAGCTCATCGGGTCTTGAAAGATCATTGAGATCTTGCCGCCGCGGATTTCTCGCATTTCATCGGGGTCGATCTGGAGCAAGTCTTCGCCGTCGAAGATCACCTCGCCGCCGGAGATTTCACCCGCGGGTCGGGGGATCAGCCGCAGCACCGCCAGCGAGCTCACGCTCTTGCCGCTGCCGGACTCTCCCACGATGCCGAGGGATCCCCCGGGCTTGAGCTCATAGGCAATCCCGTTGACGGCGCGAACAATGCCCTCGTCGGTCTTGAATTGGACGGCGAGGTCGCGAACCTCAAGCAAGTTGCCGTTCGTGCTCATGTCGTCTGCTCGATCATCTGGTTCGGATGCCGCGGCAGCCAGTAGTCGTGATACCGATCGTCACAGTCCACGGAACAGAATCGTATCCCGCCGGCGCTCACCCAGACATCCCGCGGGACGACCTGCCCGCAAAGCTGGCAATTCGTGACGCTAGTTTGCCACCAATCGCCCTTGAGCTGCTCCCAATGCCCACCGGTCTCAGATCGCGGGACGGCGGCGACGGGCTCGCGCGACTCATCGGTGATCGTCGGGGGCGCAGAAAGCGGCGCGTCGGCGCGGAGCCGCGCCGTCTCGTCGGCGTCGATGGTCAACGTTCCGTTGAGGCGCTGCAGCGCCACGCCGTAAATCTCGCGCGCGGCCATCTCCGACACGTAGCCCTCCAAGACATCGCGGCGCACGGCTTCCGTGGCGCGCGCCATCGGATCGCCATATCCCCCGCCGCCGGGACTCGCGAGCATAACCTGATCGCCCTCTCGCAGCACAATGTTCGCCACGCGTGAGTTGCTGGCCGTGGCGTACGCCTCGCGGAAGGTCTCGAATGTGTCGTGGCCGGCGCGCTTGACGAGCAACGCCGATCGCTGGCCGTCCTTCCCACCGAACAGGCCCCAGGCGCCCGACACCATGCGGTCGAAGAGCGCCGACATGGTGATCTCGGGCGCCCGCACTTCCAGGATTCGTTCCGATCCGAGCCCACCCCGTTGCGTCCCCGCGCCGCCGGAGTCCCGCCGCAGGCGATAGGAGCGTTCGAGAAACGGATAGCGCGTCTCGAAGATCTCGACCGGCGTCGCCGGACAGTTGCCGTTGGGAATCACCTGGTTGCTGTTGCCATCCGCATGCGCGCGCCCACCCCAGCCGACGCCGTCGAAGTGGTAGTGCACGTAGTAGCGGTCGGTATCCGGGTGCGTGCCGCCGAAGAGGAAGTTGCAGGACGTGCCGCCGGTGTCCGCCGAGACATGCTCCGGCACGGCCTTTGAGAGCGCGCCGATCACGATGCCCCACACCCGCGGGTGCGTCTCGGTGTTCCCGCCAACGCAAGGCCCCGGATGGACGACGTTGGTGATCGTGCCCGGCGGGGCGATCACCGTGATCGGCCGATAGGCGCCGTCATTGTGGGGAACATTGTTGTCCGCAAAATGGAACACCGCGTTGTAGGTGCCTGAGGCCGTCACGCCGTAGGTGCAGTTCAGCACGTGCTGCGCCTGGGGATCGCTGTCGCTGAAGTCGGCCACCAAGCTCCCGTCTTCCACGACAAGCCGCAGCCGAATCCAGTCGCGCAGCGGCGTGTCGCGGGCATCCTCCATGTAGCCCTCGAAGGTGTATTCGCCGTCCGGGATGGCACGAATCTCGTCCCGCATCCAACGCTCGGCATAGTCGAGCAGTTCGTCGCTGACCTGCGAGATGCGCTCGACGCCGTAGGCGTCCAGAAGCTCGTGCGTGCGCTGCTCGGCCACATTGAGCGACGCCATCATGGCGTGCAAGTCGCCCCAGGTGTAACGCGGCGCGCGGTGGTTCGACATCATGATGCGCCACACGTCTTCGTTGTACTCGCCGCCGCGCATCAGCCACACGGGCGGCAGACGCAGGCCCTCTTGGTAGATCTCGGTGGCGGTGGCCGCGAACCCGCCGACAGCCATGCCGCCGATTTCAACCAGGTGGGCGATGTTGGCGACGTAGCCGAAGATCTCGCCGTCGTAGTAGACCGGCTTGATGACCACATGCTCCGGCATGTGGACGCCGCCCCGGTAGGGATCGTTGTGGACAATGATGTCGTCCTTGCGGACGTTCTCTTCGCCGATCTCCGCAATGAGCCATTTGACGACAAAGCGGATCGCCCCCACCTGCGCCGGGCAGAATTCGGTTTGCGCCAGCATCCGCCCATGACGGTCGAACAGCACGCAGGAAAAGTCGCGGCTTTCGCTGAAGATCGGCGAGTAGGCCGTGCGCATCATCGTGGTGCCCATCTCGCGGCAGATGCCGACCAGACGGTTGTAGACCACGTTGAGCGTGACGAGATCGATGCTCGCTGGGGCACTGGCCGTGCTCATGCGCTGCCGCCGGTCCACTCCAGAACAGCGGTGCCGTGCTGGCTGATGGTGAGGTGCTGGCCGGGATGTACCACGGTGGTGGAGTCTAGCTCTTCGATGATGGCCGGGCCCGCGATGCGGTCGGCCGGCGAGAGGTCGTCACGGGCATAGACCGGGCATTCGACGGCGCCTTCCGCCGAGAACCAGGCGCGGCGCGTTCCGGCGGGCGACGCGGGCAAGCCTTCCGGTAGCAGTGGCAGCTCCGGTTTGGCGGTATCCCCGAGCACGGTCACGTTGAACTGCACCAGCTCGATGATCTCGTCGGGAATCCGGTAACCGTAGGTCGCCTCATAGTGCGTCTCGAACGCCGCCAACAACTGAGGCAGCGATTCAGCCGTGACCTGACCTCCGGGGATCGGGATTTCCTCTTCATAGTTCTGACCGAGATAGCGCATGTTCACCGACCGCTGGACCTGCGGCGACCCCGCAAAGCCCTCATGTTGCAGATCGGCGGTCGCCTCCGCCACGAGCTCGTTGAGCCTCGCGTCGATCGCGGGCGCATCCAGACGGTCGGACCGCAAGATATGCGTCCAGGTCTTGTCAACGCGCATGTCGGCTAGCAAGGCGCCGAAGGCGGAGCAAAGACCCGGGTGCGGCGGAATCAGCGCCCGGCGCGCCCCGATAACCTTCGCGATGGCCGCCGCGTGCAGCGGGCCGGCGCCGCCAAAGGCCACCAGGCTGAACCGGCGCGGGTCGAGCCCGCGGCGCACGGTGAGCAATCGCATGGCTTCCGCGATGTTTTCGACGGCGATATCCAGCACGGCCTGCGCCGTCGCTTCCGGACCGAGCCCAAGCTGGTCGCCGAGGCCGGTGAGCGCCCGATGGGCGAGGTCGGCGTCGAGTCGCACCTCGCCGCCCAGGAAGTTCTCGGGATTGAGCCGGCCGAGCACCACGTTGGCGTCGGTGATCGTGGGCTCGGTGCCGCCCTGCGCATAGCAAACCGGGCCGGGCACGGCGCCCGCGCTCTGCGGCCCAACTTGCAGCAGTCCGCCGCGATTGACCCAAGCGATCGACCCGCCGCCGGCGCCCATGGTGGTCATCTCGATGAACGGCGCCGCGACCGGCAGGCCAAATTCGATTTCCCAGGCCGTGGTGTAGCCAATGGCCCCGTCGTCAACCACCCCGACATCCGTGCTCGTTCCGCCCATGTCGAAGCTGATGATGTTGTCGTCGTCCAGCGACTCGGCGTAATACTTCGCGGCGATGATTCCGCCCGGCAGCCCGGACAACACCGTCTGCGCCGGACGGTCCGCGGCCGACTCCGCCAGCATCTGGCCGCCGTTGGACTTCATCACCGCCCACGAGCGGGTATTCCCCCGCGCCGCAAGTCCCTGGTCCAGCGCGTGGATGAACCCCTGCAACAGCGGCCGGATATATGCGTCCGCGATCGTCGTGCTGGCGCGGTCGTACTCGCGCCAAATCGGCGCGACTTCATGCGACAAGGAAATGGATAGCTCGGGAAACTCGCGTCGCAGGTATTCGCGGATCAGGCGTTCGTGGTCGGGCTTGACGTATGAGAACAGGCAGTTGACCGCCACGGCCACCGCGCCGTTCGAATCTTCGTCCAGGCGGGCACGGAGCTTGTCGCCAAGCCGCGCCAGCGCATCCGACGTCAGCGGGTCGACGACATTGCCGGCGTAGTCAAGGCGCTCCGCCACTCCCAGGCAATCGCGCCGTTCGACCAGGGGCTGCGGCCGCTCCCATTCGAGGTCGTAGTGAAATTTTCGGTCCACTCGCTGGAGGAACGGAACGTCCTCAAAGCCGCCAGTGGTGACGTACAGCACCCGCGCGCCCTTGCGCTGGAGCAGCGCGTTGACTCCCACCGTCGTGCCCAGCACGAAGTAGCCGATCTTGTCGGCCGAAATGCCGCTGTGCTCGAGCGCGTCGAAGATCGCGTCGCTGGGAGCGTCAGGCGTTGATGGCCGTTTGATCACCAGAGCTTCCCCCGACTCCTCGTCAATGGCGACGAGGTCGGTAAACGTTCCGCCCGTGTCTATGCCTATGCGGATGGCCAATGCGCGCCTGCCTCAGATCACTCGATGGAGCGGCTCTTCGCCAAGCAGGATACGACGCACCTCGGCCACCGCCGTGAGCTCACAGCGGAGGGCCGCGGATTCCGATTTCCAGGCAATGTGGGGCGTGACGATGACGTTCGACTCACGGAGAAGCGGATGATCAAAGTTTGGCGGCTCGGTCTCGAACACGTCCAGACCGGCCCCGCCCAATGCGCCAGAGGCTAACGCATTCTGCAAGGCGCCGTGGTCGACGATCCCGCCGCGGGACACGTTGATCAACAGCGCGCCCTGTCGCATGCGGGCCAGCTGCGGCGCGCCAAGCATCCCGGCGGTCTCGGCGGTGAGCGGTACATGCACGGTCAGAGCATCAACCGATTCGAGTAGATCGTCGAGATCGCTCGCCACGCGCATGTCCGCTCCGTCGGGAGGCGTGAGACGAGCGGCCGCGACAAACGGGTCGTAGACCACCAGCCGCATGCCAAGCCCGGAGGCCAACGCCGCGGTGGCCCGGCCGATGCGCCCGTAACCCAGCACGCCAATCGTCGAGTCGCGCAGGCGCCGTGGTTGAAACGTATCGTCGTAGGTGCGCCACATGCGCCGCTCACGCACGTCGCGGTCCGCGGAAGGGATGCAGCGCGTCAGCGCCATCAGCAGGGCGATGGCGTGCTCGGCGACTTCCCAGGTGAAGGCATCCGGCGTGTGGGCAACGACGACGCCGCGCTCGCGCGCCGCGTTCAGATCGACCTTCTCGGTACCCACGCCGTAGACCACCACGCCGCGCAGCTTGGGTGCGTGATCAAGCAACTCCGTATCGACCGGCGTCAGCTCGGTCAGCATCGCGTCGGCCGACGCCACGGCCGCGTAAATCTCGTCACGCGGCGCATCGCCCACGAGAACCTCAAGGTCGGCGATGTCCGCCATCGCCTCGATCTCACGATCCTTATGGGGAAGCCGCGCATCGGCCACCACGACGCGGAACCGACGGCTCATCCGCGAGCGTCACCCGGCCTGACCATTAACTCCCGCCTCACGCGCCGGCCCCGGCAAATCGCTTGGGGAAATATTCAGCGCAGTTGGCTTCGAGCCACTCGATGGTCAGCTTCATCCACAGCTGCGGGTCGTACTGCGGCAGGCAGCACGTCTCGATGCAGTGAGGCAAGTAGTCCGGGTCCGGGACGTTCTGCTGCAGGATCTCCATGATCTCGGCAATCTCGACGCTGCCGTACCCAACGGGTGCGTGGAAGAACTGCGGCTCGCCGGTCGTGGTGATGGACTGCACGCGCATGTCCTTGAGATGGGTCATGACGGTGTAAGGCGCCGCCATGTGGGCGGCATCGACCTGGTCTTCAACCACGGAGTAGCAGTTGGCGAAGTCGTAGTTGATCCGCAGCCACGGCGACGCGACCGCCTCCACGACCTGCACGATCTCACTGATGCGGTAGTCCATGTGGTTCTCGAAGGCCACCACGATGCCGCGCTTCTCCGCCTCGACCACCAGTTGCGACAAGTTGTGAATCATGCGGTCGATCTGCACGGCGATCGGTGTCTCGGTGCTGAAATGGCCGAACCGGAGACCGCCATTGGGCATGGGCTGGCCTGGAGGTCCCGGCGGGTCGGCGTTCACCATGGCGCTGGTTCGCACACCGCCGGCCTGCATCCACTCGAAGTGCATGGCCGTGCGCTCGAGAACCGCCGGCCACTCATCGCGGTCGACGGCCCAGGCGCCGTTCACGGAGCCGACCCACTCAATGCCGTGCTCGGCCAGCAGCCGCCCGACCGCGGCCGCCTCGTCCTTGCCGTCCAAGAGCGCGGCCGACGTATAGAGGTTGTCGAGGCCCCATTCCTCACAGCGCTCGACCCACCACGCCAGCGCGCCTTCCAGCTCGGCGGGCGGCTCGGCGGTGGTTCCATATGGGTACGGCAAGCCGCGAAAGCCGTACTCGGGCTGATCGATGCGCAGCCCCGGATAGGACACCCAGCGATATGACGCCTGCGAAAGGCCGAGTCTCATTCGATCGCCCCCTGGTCCCGAACAACCGTGCGCCCGCGACGCATGCGGGCACGGAACTCAAGTATGACTGAAACGCCCGCAGCGTGCGCCCATTGCCTACCATGGCGGCAATCCCGCCTGGATCGTCGCCGCTGCTTCTGAAACGAGGTCGTACCGTGGAGAGACCGCGAGCCATCGTGCTGGGCACGGGTGTCATCGGGCGCGTCCACATCGACGCTCTGCGCCGCAACAATGTGGACATCGTGAGCGTGGTGGCGAGTAGCGAGGCCCGCAGCATCGCTGCCGCCGCGGCTTTCGGCGTCCCCCGCGGAGATCCGGACCTGGCCACGGCCCTGCGCGCAACCAATCCAGACGTCGTTCACATCTGCACGCCCGATGCCTACCACCTCGAGCAGGCCAACGCGGCTCTCGACGCAGGCGTGAACGTGGTGTGCGAGAAGCCCCTCACCACCGACGCCGGCTCGGCCGGCGAACTCTATCGGCGCGCCGTCGAGTCAGGCCGTGTGCACGCCATCTGCTTCAACAACCGGTTCTATACGCTGGTTCAGGAGCTCGCCGCGCGGCGGCGGCTCGGCACGCTCGACCGCGTGATGCTCGTCCGGGCGTCAGTCGCGGATGACACATTCTGGCTCGAGACGGACTGGGACTGGCGCCTGCTCCCCGAAATGGGCGGGCCCACCATCGTCACCTCGACAACCGGCAGCCACCTGCTCGATCTCACAAGCTTCCTCATCGGCAGCCGCGTCGTCGCCGTGTGCGCTGATTTCCTCACGGCGCACGCCACGCGCAAGCGCCCGCGCCCCGACGGCGGCACGGACGACTTTCACGCCCCAGGTGAGGATGTCTCGAACCTGCTGGTGCATTGGGCCAATGGCGCCCGCGGCGTGCTCTCGCTGTCGCACGTGGCCGTCGGGCACCCTTACCGGATCCGCGTCGAGATCGACGCCTCGCGCATGGGCGTGAGCTGGGATTCGGAGCGACCCAACGAGCTCTGGCTCGGTCACCGCACCGAGCCCAATGAGATCGTCGTGCCGGATTCGCGGCAAGCGACCGAAGAAGGAAGCCGGTTCATGGACAATCCCGGCGCCTACCGCGAAGGCTTCGGCGACACCTTCCGGCTCCTGTTTCGCGAGGTCTACCGCGCCGTCGCGCAGGACGGACAGGCCCCCGACGATCCGACCTTCCCCACCTTCCAGGACGGATACGCCATTCAGATCGTGCACGACGCCGCCCTGCAGAGCGCCCGCGAGCGCCGCTGGGTTGACGTCGATTGGACGGCGTTCGACCGTTAGTCGCGATAGGCGGCCTACGCCGACCCAGGCCCTGGGGCGTCGACTCGCGCGCGGATGAAGGGCGATCGCAGCCTGCCGTTCGTGGTGAGCCTGTCGAACCACGCGCCCCTCCGACCCTCACGCAGGATGGGAGCCTACGCGTGCTACTCCGGCTCGAAAAGTGATTTGGGCGGCTCGCCGCGAAGCACCCGCGCGACTTCAGCCGCGGCTTCGCGCCGCAGGATGCGTATGGACGTCAGCGAGTAGAACCCGCCGTGCGGCGAAATGATGAGGTTGGGCGCCGCCCGCAGCGGCGAGTCCATCGGCAGCGGCTCCTCTTCCGTCACGTCGAGCCCGGCGCCAGCGATCTGCCCCTGCTCCAGCGCCCGCGCCAGCGCCGCATTGTCGACGACGGAGCCGCGAGCGGTGTTGATGAGAAACGCGCTCGTTTTCATCGCGGCGAACTCCGCCTCACCGATGAGGTGGAACGTCTGCGCCCGCAACGGCGTGTGCACCGACACGAAGTCCGATTGCCGCAGCAGCTCATCGAGCGGCACGCGCTCGACCTGCGCCGTCTCGAACACCGCGTCGGGCGCGCGCGGTGAATGCGCAATCGCCCGCAATCCGAAGGCCCGCGCGCGCTCAATCACTGCCTGCGCGGTCTGCCCCAGACCGACTATCCCCAGCGTCTGACCCTCGATGCGCTCCATACGCTCCGCCACCCGAGTCGCATCCCACACACCGTCGCGAATGGAATCGTTGTAGACCACGATGTGGCGAGCCAGGGCGAGCAACATCGCCATGGTGTGGTCCGCAACTTCGCCGATCTGGTAGTCGCGCACGTTGCAGACGACGATGCCCTTGGCCGTTGCCGCCGCCACGTCGATCGGGTCCATGCCGGTGCCGTAGCGCACGATCACCTTGCATCGCCCGAGAGCGTCCACGACGCGCGACGTGATGGGCGCGTATTGCTCGAGCAAGCCATCGGCGTCGCGCACCTTCTCGATCAATGCCTCTTCGGTTAGGCACTGCTCGACAACCAGCTCAGCGCCGATAGGATCAAGCTCGGCCTGTTCGATCACAGGCGGCATGTCGAAGTCGCAGTCGGTGATGACAACCCGGAAACGTGGCTCGGTCATTGGCGCCTTCCAATCACGGGGCAGTTCGTCCGCCGCCCGCCGTTCGGCCAACGGCTCCTCTCTAAAGGATGCCGTATTTCTTGAACACCTCGCCGACGTCGCGACCGGTGGCCAGGATCTCCCGCACGTTGGACTCACCGCGCCCCTTGGCCTCGGCGCGATCCAGAGCTTCAGCCGCGGCCTCGCCCGGAACCACCACCACGCCCATGTCGTCGCCGACGATCACGTCGCCGTATTCAACCCGCGCGCCGGCACAGTCGATGGGCTTGCCCCACTCGACGCCCTCGCAGCGGCCCTCCGAGTCGACCGGACTTTGGCCAACCGCGAACACCGGGAAGTCGATCTCTTGGATCTCATGCACGTCCCGCGTCAGGCCGTCGATCACGCAGCCCACGGAGCCGCGCGCCTGCGCCGACGTGCTCAGCAGACCGCCCCACACGCCCGAGGCGTAGTGTCCCGTCGTGGTGATAACCAGCACGTCATTGGGACGCATGGCGCGGAAGGCCTCGAACAGCACTTGATACGGCTCGTCCGGCGGCCGGTAGACCGCGGTCTCCAGGAGCGGCAGCGCTCGACCCACGATGCGGGCGCCGGGATACATCGGACGCACGTCCGGCCGCATGGCCTGCACCGGCACGCCCATCCGGTCCAGGCTATCCGCGATCAGGGCGGAGTGCAGCGCCTCAAATCGCTGGCGCATCGCGTCGTCGAAATCCGGCCCCTGGCTCATTGAGCGGCTCCATCATCAGTGCGACCGGCGCCCATGCGGCGCTGGTCTCCCGATTCGTCGAGCGCCACGCGCCCGGCTTCCACGTTGACGGCCACACCGTACAACTCGCGCGCCGCCTCCGGTTCGAGGAGCAAGTCCCGCACATCCTCAAGCACCAGCGCCGGATCGCGCTCGTACGGATCGCCGTAACCGCCCCCGCCGGGCGTACGCAACAAGATCTGATCGCCGCGCTCGAGCTCGGCGTTCGAGAATTTCCCGTCGGAGATCGTGCCGAACATCTCCCGGGCCGTCTGCCACTCGGTCGCACCGGCGCGTCGGAAGAGCAGCGCTGTTGTCCCGCCCTCGGTCCCGCCGTGGAGCCCCCAGGGCCGGTTGGACGTGCGGTTGAGATGCGCGCTCACCGTGATCGGCGAGAGGCAGGTCCAGGTGCGTTGCACGCCATGCCCGCCGCGATAGGCGCCCGCACCCGCGCCGCCTTCGGCCAGCGAATATTCGTCCAACCGCACCGGATAGCGCGTCTCCCACACCTCGCACGGGGCATTGAGGCAATTGCCGTTCTTCACGATCTGGGCGTCGTTGCCATCGGCGTCACGGCGGCCGCCCCACCCCATGCCCTCGTGATGCAGGATGACGAAGGGCTCGCCCGTGTCGATATTTGTCCCATAGAACCCGAGCAGGCCGCAGGTGCCCCCATCGGCCGCGGAGCTGCGATCGCTGGCCTGCGCAAAGGCGGCCAGCAGGATATCAACCGTCGTGGGATAGGTATCAGAGTTGCCGCCCACGCACGATCCGGGGTAGTTGACGTTCACGATCGACCCCGGTGGCGCCACGATGGCGATGGGACGGTAGGCGCCGTGATTCCAAGGGATGGCGATGTCGATCATGTGGAAGATGCCGGCATAGGTGGCCGACGCCGTGGTCCCAAACGATTGGTTGATGGCGCCGGCCGCCTGGGGATCCGACCCCGTGTAGTCGACGATGATCTCGTCGCCGCGGATCACCACGGCGGCGCGGATTTTCCAGGGACGGTCGGGAATCACGCCGTCGTCTTCCAGAAATCCCTCGGCGACGTACTCGCCGTCCGGCAGCCGCTCGATCGCCTGCCGCATGAGAACTTCCGATACGTCTTTGGTCTGGCCTGCAAGCTGGCGGAACCGCTCGACCCCGACCCTCTCCACCAAGCCCACGATGCGGCGCTCGGCCAGATAGGTCGAGCCCACCATCGCCATCAGATCACCGCGCGACACCTTCGGCGTGCGCACGTTGGACGTGATGATCGCGAAGATGTCTTCCACCGGCTGATCGTCGCGGTAGATCTTGATCGGCGGCAGCCGCAACCCTTCCTGGAAAATGTTGCGCGTGTCCCCGAACGCCGCCGGCACCATGCCGCCGATGTCCGTCATGTGGGCGATGTTGGCCGCGTAGGCCACCACCTCACCCTTGTAGAAGCAAGGCTTCAACGTCATGAACTCGGGCAGGTGACAGCCGCCGCGGTACGGATCGTTGTGCAGGATCACGTCGCCCGGATGCATGTTGTCCGGACCGACCTCTTTGATGGCCCATTCGACCGTGTGAACGATGGCGCCGATGTGCGCCGGGCAGAAGTCGCCCTGGGCGATCATCTCGCCTTGGGCATCGAACACCACGCAGGAAAAGTCGCGCGCCTCGTTGAACATTGTCGAATAGGAGGTGCGCAGCATGGCCACGCCCATCTCCTCGCAGATGCCGACGAGACTGTTGCGGGTAATCTCCAGCTCTACCGGATCGTCGATATGCAGATCGGCGACGTTGCGCTTGGGCGTCGTATCTCGGGACATGCAACTGCTGACGAGTCACGGCGAGGCGATCCCGCCGCCCCGGTATCATAAGGTTCCCTCCGCGCCGACACGCCAACCCGGCGCCCCCAAAGCCAGGCCGCCAGATGCGTACCGCCCAAGAGGTGTTCGACCATCACTGGGACGCGGTGATGGCCGGCGACATGGATCGCCTGCTTTCCGACTATGCCGATGACGCGCTATTCGTGCGACCCGGCAAGACCGCCCAAGGTCACGCGGCAATCACCCGGTTCTTCGAGGAAATCGGCGGCGCGCTCGACGGGTTCGCCATCGAGCAGGTGTCCGTGACCACCGCGGACCCGATCGTGGTGCTCGAATGGCAGGGCAGTCACGCCGACGGCCGCAGCGCGTCAGGCACGGATTCGTTCATCATTCAGGACGGCAAGATTCAGCATCAAACGCTCGTCTTCGGCGTGAGCTAGCCGCGCCGGAGACGCCCGAGCAGCCATACGGAGGTTTTCATCCCCATGAAATCAGTTGAGATTCACTTCCTGGGCCACGCGTCCTTCCGGTTCACCGCTCCCACCGGCGAAGTCATCTACTTCGACCCCTGGCTGGACGACAACCCCATGTGCTCCATCGGCCTTGCCGACGTCGAGCGCGCGGACGTCGTGTGCGTGTCGCACGGCCACGTCGACCACCTTGGCGACGCCATCGCCATCGTCCAGAAGACCGGCGCCACGCTGATCGCGAGCCCGGAGGTTGCCGGATACGCCGACACCCACGGCATCGGCTTCGACACCGACTCCTGTCCCCTCAACATCGGCGGCACGGCCAAGCTGGGAGGCGTGGCTTACACCATGGTGCGCGCCGATCATTCGACCGGCATGCACGGCCAGGCATACAAAGACGGCACCGTCTACGCCGAGCCCGACGGCAGCGTCTGCGGCTTCGTGCTGACGTTCGACGACGGGCCGGTGATCTACGACACCGCCGACACCGGCGTGTTCGGCGACATGGCGCTCATCAGCCAGCTCTACGCGCCCGACCTGGTGATCATGCCCGCCGGCGGCAAGTACACCATGGGCGTCAAGGAAGCCGCCATGGCCGCCGCGCTCACGCGGTCCCGGGCCGTCATCCCCTGCCACTACGACACCTTCCCCAACCAGGCGGCGGATATCGACGACCTGCGCCGGCGCATCGCCGACCTCACCCCGCGCACGGCGGTGATCGAGCTCAAGCCGGGCGACGCCGTCAGCTACCCATAGCCACAGCACCGTGAAGCTCGCCAACGTCCCAGCACGTCATCCCGCCTCTTGGAGACGTTTGCGTGACCGTCATTCCCGCGGAAGGAGACCTTTGCATAACTCCTCCATAAGGGGCTGGAGAGACTGCCTCATTCAAGGGCTGGAGAGACTGCCTTATACCCTCTCCCTTGAAGGGTGTGCAGACCGGAGACATGGTTTACGCCCGTTCGGAGACATGGTGGACACATCCCGTGGTTAGGCGGAGGACCCAGATGTGCCATTTGCGGAGCGACGCGTGAGTGACCTGCGGACTGAATTTGTGGCCCTGGCGCGGCGGCCGGGGGCCAACCGGCGGGCGCTGTGCCAGCGCTTTGGGATCTCGGCGCCCACCGGCTACAAGTGGCTGGGGCGCTACGCCGCGGAGGGGGCGCACGGCTTGCAGGACCGCTCGCGGCGCCCGCACCGGAGTCCCGCGCGGACGGCGCCGGCCTTGGAGCAGGCGGTGCTGACGCTGCGCGCCCAGCACCCCACCTGGGGCGCGCGCAAGCTGCGGGTGCTGTTGGCCCGCCAGGGCGTCCAGCCGCTGCCCGCGGCCTCCACCATCACCGCGATCCTGCGGCGGCACGACGCCCTGGATCCGGCGCAGGGGGCCGGCCAGCCGCGCGCCTTCCAGCGCTTTGAGCACCCGCACCCCAACGCTCTGTGGCAGATGGACTTCAAAGCCGGTTGGCCCTGCGGCGCCGGGCGCTGCCATCCCCTCACCATCCTCGACGATCATTCGCGCTACGCCCTCGGCCTGGCCGCCTGTGCCAACCAGCGCACCGCGACCGTGCGCGCCCACCTGGTGGCAGCCTTCCAGCGCTACGGGCTGCCCGACCGCCTGCTGGTCGACAATGGCAGTCCCTGGGGCCAGCGACCGGCGCATCCCTACACCCCGCTCACCGTCTGGCTGCGCCGCTTGGGCATCGCCGTCAGCCACAGCCGGCCCTACCACCCCCAGACGCTGGGCAAGGACGAGCGTTTCCACGGCACCCTGGAGCGCGACCTTGGGGGGCAGCCGCCGCGGCCCGACCTGGGCGCCTGGCAGGCCGCCTTCGATGCCTGGCGGCATGAGTACAACCATGTCCGCCCCCACGAGAGCCTGGCCCTGGCGGTGCCCGCCACTCGCTATCACGTCAGCCCCCGGCCCTATCCCGCCCAGCTGCCGCCCCTGCCCTACGGTCCCGACGACCACGTCCGTCGCGTCCAGGCGGGCGGCTGGGTGTCGTTTCAGGGCCGCGAGTTCCGGCTGCCCAAGGCGCTGCGCGGCCAGCCCGTGGCGTTGCGACCCACCGCCACCGACGGCTGCTGGGCCATCCACTTCCTGACCGACGACCTGGGCACGCTGGACCTGCGGGATCTGGCCTAAATGTGTAAACCATGTCTCCGAACACCTGTAACCCATCTCCCCGGTCTGGACAAAGGGAGAGGGCTAGGGTGAGGGTGATCCGAGGCTTGCGAGTGGGATGGCGACCAGTTCACGCAAGGGTCTCCTTTCGCTTGAGACCATCAGCCGCCACGCCGTGAAGATCGCCAACGTCCAGGCGGTCGCGCTCGACTTCGGCGAACGACGCGCCACCGGCAAACGCCGCCCGTCATGGACCGCCGAAGCCCGCGTGGGATCGCCCATGGCTCCCTATCCGCGCTACGCCGAGATCCGATCCAGCTGGACGCCGTCGTGGCCCGGCGTGGGAGTTGTCGTCACCGCCGACGACGGCACCCAGGGTCTTGGTATTTCCACGCTGGGCCGACCGCTGGCCGCCCTGGTGGACGACTACCTCGGTCCCCGCATCATCGGCGAGCCGGCGCTGGCCACGGAGCGCATCTACGACATGATGCTGCGACTCTGCTCGCCCTTCGGCGCCACGGGGATCGCCTCGTACGCCGTAAGCGCCATCGATCTCGCGCTCTGGGACCTGAAGGGCAAGGTGTTGGATCGTCCGGTCTATGAGCTGCTCGGCGGCCCCGCCCGCGACGAGATCGTCTGCTATGCCACCGGACCGCAGCACGAATGGCACATGGAGCTGGGATTCACGGGCACCAAGCACCCCTGCCGCTACGGCCCGTCCGATGGCCTCGACGGACTGCGCGGCAACGTCGACGACCTGGCCGCCGTGCGCGACCTCGTCGGCCCCGACGTCGAGCTGATGCTGGATTGCTGGATGTCGCTGGACGTCGAGTACGCCGTGCGCCTGATCGAGGAGCTGCGGCCCTTCAAGCTCAAGTGGATCGAAGAAGCGTTGCGCTCGGAAGACATGGACAGCCACGCCGAGCTGCGCCGCCGCGTGCCCTGGCAAACCCTCGCCACGGGCGAGCACTGGTACACCCCGGTGCCCTTCCAGCACGCCGCCAGCCGCCGCCTGGTAGACGTCCTGCAACCGGACGTGATGTGGGTTGGCGGCATCACCGCCCTGGTGCGCATCTGCGCCATAGCCGACGCGGCCGGGCTGGCGGTCATCCCACACGCCGGCGCCAACGAGCCCTACGGCCAGCACGCCTGCTACGCCCTGCCCGGCATTCCCTGGGGCGAGTACTTCGTAGCCTCCGGGCCCGATACCGACCTCGCCGACGCCGTATCCGTCCCAGGCGCGGCCCACCCCGTCAACGGACACCTCCGCCCCTCCAACGCCCCCGGCTTCGGCATCGAAATCGACCTCGCCACGCTCCAGCCGTACGGCTAGTGCGATCCGGGCAGCCACCAGGGCTGCCCCGACACCGACCATTTCCTTGTAGGGGCGTCCCTTGTGGGCGCCCGCTCCGCTTCCCGCATCCGGTGGCCCACGCTGCGCGCAGCGTGGGACCCAACACCCGCAATTCACGCACTCACATGGCCGCGTAGGGGCGCTTCGCGAAGCGCCCGTTCCTCCGCGACAGAACCTCTCACCATCCACGCGCACCCCAGAATCCAAGCCCGGTGGCCCGCGCTGCGCGCAGCGTGGGACCCGCCCCACATCCGGCATCCGGTGGCCCGCGCTGCGTGCAGCGTGGGACCCGCCCTGGTGAATCTCCCATGATGCGGTCTCGGTCGTCGCCCTTTCACATTCATATGACCCTCACCCGCTGGTAGCATCGCCGCAGCACGTCACACAGTCCTCTGGAGGCCGAATTGCAGCGTCATCCCGCTGTCCTGGTCCAGGGCCTGGAAAAGACCTATCCCGGCGGCACCCGCGCCATCGACGGCATTGATTTCACCGTCGATCAAGGCGAATTCTTCGGCTTCCTCGGCCCCAACGGCGCGGGCAAGACGACCACAATCAAGATCCTGGCCACGCTGCTGTCCCAGAGCGCCGGCCGCGTCGAGGTTGCCGGCATCGACATCGACGAGGACGCGCGGGCCGTCCGGTCGTCGATCGGCGTCGCCCTGCAAGAAGTCGGCCTGGACGATCTCTCAAAGGGACACGACTTCCTGGTTTTGCAAGGGCGTCTCTATGGAGTTGGACGCGCCGAGGCCAACGACCGCGCCGATGAGCTGCTCGATCTCGTGGGGCTGTCGGGCGTTGGCCGCCGCAAGATCGGGTCGTACTCCGGCGGCATGCGGCGGCGCATCGACCTGGCCGGGGCGCTCATGCACCAGCCATCCATCCTGTTCCTGGACGAGCCGACGTCAGGCCTCGATCCCCAGAGCCGCCTGGCGATCTGGGAGCACCTGGAACACCTCAACGCCCAGGGCGTCACCGTGCTGCTCACGACCCAGCACATGGACGAGGCCGACCGGCTGTGCCGCCGTCTGGCCATCATCGACCACGGGCGTCTTGTAACCGAAGGCTCGCCCAGCACGCTCAAGGCCGGAGTCGGCGGCGACGTCGTGCGCGTGACCTTTGGTCCCATGGAAGCCGCCGATGGCCGCGCCGAGTCAGCGATCAACGCGTTGCGCCAGATGCCGGCAGTGCGCGAGACGGATCTAACCCCCGACGGGCTGACGGCCACGGTCGAGGACGGCGGCGCCGCCGCGCCCACGATCCTGCGCGCCCTCAACGACGCGGCCGTCCCCGTGGCCAACCTGGCCGTCACCCGCCCCTCGCTCGACGACGTTTTTCTGCACCACACGGGACGCGAGATTCGCGAGGCCGGCGCGGATGAGGACGCCGAGTCGCGCGTCTGGGGCCAATGGATGGGCGTCAACCGGAGATAACCATGCTAATCCTGCGCGAAAGTTCCTACATCTACGTCCGCAATCTGAAGACCTGGCTGGCGCAGCCCACCATGATCGTGGCCGCCGTGCTGTCGTCCGCCGTCATGTATCTCTTCTTCGGCGAGCCCCTGCGCAACATCACCGCCCTGCCCGGCTTCCCGTCCTCCGACTACCAGGCCTTCCTGACCGCCATGGTGATTGTCATGGCCGTGGTCTTCAGCGGCAGCGACATGGCAATGGTGCTTCTCACCGACATCATGTCCGGCTACGTCGACAAGCTGCTGCTGTCGCCCGTCAACCGCTTCTCGATCCTGCTGGGAACGCTCGCCATCGGCGCCACTCGGGCCATCGCCCAGGTGGTCGCGATCATCCTGGTGGCCACGGCCATCGGCGTCAGGTTTGAAGGCGGCTTCCTGGGCATCCTCGCCGTCATCGCGGCCGCCACATTGCTGGGGGTCGCCATGGGATGCGTGGGGCTCATCATCGCCGTGCGCACCCGCAGCGTGCAGGTCACCGTCAACAGCTGGCTGCTCTTCATGCCGCTGGCGTTTCTCACCTCAGCCTTCATGCCGCGCGATCTACTCACCGGTTGGTTCCAGTTCGCCGTCGGCCTCAACCCCGTCGAATACATCCTGGTCGCCGTGCGCACCATCATCATCGACGGCTGGATCTGGAAACACATCGTCCCCGGCTTCTGGGTTCTGCTGGCAACCAGCGCCGTCCTAATCGCCGCCGCCACCTACGAATACCGCCGCGCCACGAACTGAGGCCAAAACGCCCCACAGTCCGCCCGCGCAAGCGCCAAGCCGCCCATTCGGGCCGCGATTCCTCCGCCCAGCGCCACGCGCGGGCCCGGATCTCCCCGACCCTTTCCCAAGTCAACCACGGTCGGCAGAGCGCTGATATGCCGGCGTACTATTCCCGCGACATCGACGCCCTGCGCGTCCTAGACGCGCTTGGTGAGTCCTAGACTCTGAATGGCCGCCAACCGATACTTCGTATGCTTAGTGACGCCTTCAAGCGCTTGAGGTCGGAATAAGTGACTGTTCTCAAGATATTGGTGACACGTCTTATTGATCAAGACTCGTGGCTTCTGATACCGGTTACGGGAATTGTATTCTTCATAGTTTTGTATAACCGCATCTTGTCGATATGCAAAGAGGTTGTTGTTTTATGCCGTCGCGCCGTAAGACTCGCCAAGCAAATGAGATGCAGCCATATGGTTCGGACTTCGTGCGATGCAGAACCAGAGTCTACATTGGACATGATAATCCCTTCAGTGTTTGAAACCGATGATCCGGAATTCGTTGTTTGCCCTCAGTGCAAGAAGGTCATGAGTAGCAGAGGATTCCAAGCAAAGTTTTATACGAGGGCCAAGAGAATCGCAAGGAAGGAAGGTTGGAGCTCGCTTGCAAATCAACCTATGATTAGCTCTCCGGTTGATGCAATTAGCCTATTTCGAAATCCGAAGGGCGGAAAGTGACTTCGACCAGAAACGTCGCGTTGTCCAGCTAGCTAGACTCTGTTCGCATGCCCTGTATCGACGATCTTGTATTCGCTAGCATCAACGCCTTCAATATCGTAGTCTGGAATCTCAGCTTCAACAATTTCCTGTTCACCCGGCTTAAGTACTATTGGTTTCCCGATATCAATCACCTTCACAGTTCGACCTCGAAATCCTATTGTTGGCGATTCCAACCATGCATCGAATTGACTGCGGTTCCGAATTCTGATCTTCACAAGATCAGCGACGTCACGCTCCGCAACTACAACCTCAACCCGTTCGCGGGCATATCGCTGCATGAGCTTGTTCAATTTATCCTGTTCGCGCCTCCGTCTCCAAGAGTTGCATAGCTTGCCAATTGCAATGAGGGCAGTGATGGCTCCGGACACAGCCACAACCGCCAAGAGGCCTATTTCCCAGATAGCTCTGCCCTATCTTCTATGCGCATCGCCACGCTAGGAAACCGGGGCTATCCCGTCAAGCATCGCCAGCCGGTCTCCTGTTTGGCAGAGAGTTCCGCCGCAGCAATCCCCAAAATGACTTCCGTCGTATTCGGCCGCTGCCTGGCCCTTGCCGGCCGGCCAAATGACACCACCCGCCCGGTCGTCCACAATCACCGCCAGGGCCCGATGCACGCCAGGAGCGCCCCGCCATGAAGATCACCGACATCCGCACCTTTCTCTACACGGTCCCCGAGGCTGATCGGCGCTTTGGACCCATCCTGTTCGTGCGGGTGGACACGGACGCGGGCATTTCCGGCTGGGGTGAGGGATCGACCTGGGCCGGCGGCTCGGCGCTGATCACCGAATTCGGGCTGCGGCAGATTCGCGACATGCTGATCGGCCGCGACCCCTCACAGATCGAGGCCATCTGGCACGACATCTACCGCCGCTATACCTACATGGGCTCGCGGGGACTGCCCACGCAGGTGCTCAGCGCCATCGACATCGCGCTGTGGGACATCAAGGGCAAGGACCTGGGTCGACCGATCTACGATCTTCTCGGCGGCAAGGTGCGCGAGAACGTTCCGGTCTACGCCAACGCGTGGTGGCCGGACGATGCGCACGAGCCACAGGCGTTCGCCGACGCGGCGCTGGAAACTGTCGCCAGGGGCCACCAAGCGTTGAAGCTCGATCCCTTCTTCGAAATGGCGGAAGCGTTCTACGCGTACGTGAGCGGCGAGATCACGCCCCAGCACGAGTCGCTCGGGATCGCTCGCATCGCGGCCATTCGCGAGGCCGTGGGGCCAAACATTCACATCCTGATCGACGCGCATGGCCAATACGACGTGCCGAGCGCCATTCGCGTGGCCGACCGCCTGGCCGAGCTGGACATTGCCTGGCTTGAAGAGCCGGTGCCGCCCGAGAGCCACGACGCGCTGCGGCAGGTGCGCGAGAACACGGCCGTGCCGATCTGCGTGGGCGAGCGGCTGTTCACGCGGTTTGACTTCGCGCCCATCCTCGAGCGGCGTCTCGCCGACTTCATCATGCCCGACGTGTGCTGGACCGGCGGCATCAGCGAGCTGCGGAGAATCGGCGCCCTGGCCGAGGCCCACTACGTGCCCCTGAGCCCGCACAACGCCGCAGGGCCGATTCAGATCGCGGCAGGCTCGCACGTGGCGCTGACCACGCCGAACTTCTATCGGCTGGAGCACGCCATGAACTGGATTCCCGCCTACAACGCGCCGCTGCGGGAGCCGCTGGGATTCGAGCGCGACTTCCTGACGGTCAGCGACCGGCCGGGTCTTGGCGTCGACATCGACGAGGACTACCTGGAGCGGAACCGCTACTCGGACTCGGCATGAAGATCACGGGCGTCGAGCGCATCGAGCTCGATGTCGGGTTCACCCCGCGCACGGAGCCGCACATGCGGCGCGGCATTGCCGATTTTTCGCTGATCGAGATCTGCCGGGTCACCACCGATACCGGGATCGTCGGCTGGGGCGAGTCCCGCGCGATGCACAACTGGGGCCGCGATATGGCCGCCGTGGATGCCGGCGTCGTAGGCCGAAATCCGGCGGAGCTGCTCTGGCGCGACGAACTCGGCAGCGGCTTGCAGCAGGCCATGTTCGACGTCACCGGCAAGTCGCTCGGCGTGCCCGCGCACCGGCTCATCGGCCGCCAGGCGCGCGCCTGGGTGCCGCTGGCCTGGTGGTGCTACGACATGCCGCCCGCGGACTGGGCCGCCGAGGCCGAGGACGCCCTGGCAGCGGGCTACACCGCGTTCAAGCTCAAGCCTCGCCCGTGGTTCGACCTCATGGCGCAAATGGATGCGATCAGCGCCGTCACACCGGATCACGCGACCTTCGATCTAGACTTCAACGGCTTTCTGCTCGACGCCGGCTTGGCCCAGCACGTCCTGGCCGAGCTTGAGGCGCTCCCCAAAATCCACATGTTCGAGACGCCCATCCCCCAGCGCGACGTCGCCGGCAACGCGACGCTGCGGGCGAGCTCCCGCCGCGCCATCGCGCTGCACTTCCACGAGCCCGACTTCCTCACCGCGATGCGTGAGAGCGTCTGCGACGGCTTCGCGGGTCACGGCGAGGGCTTGGCCGCCACGCTCCACTACGCCGCCCTGGCCCACGAAACGAACATGCCCTTCTTCGTGCAGCTCGTGGGCACCGGCATCACCACCGCCTTCGCCGCCCACCTGGCGGCCGCGCTGCCCGCCGCCCGCTGGCCCGCCGTCACCGCGCTGAACATCTACGCCGACGATCTGCTCCGCGAGCCGCTCGAGATCCGGCGCGGCTACGTCCGCGTGCCCGACGCGCCCGGCCTGGGCATCGAGATCAATGCGCAGGCGCTGGAGAACTTCCGCCGCGACGCCACGGGACCCAAGCCCCTGCCGCGCGCGATCTACTCGGTCCGCTGGCCCAACGGCCGCACCGCCGAATACGTGTCGGTCCGCGCCTACGAACGCGACTTCATGTCGGGCAACCAGCCACCGTTCGAGCGCGGCGTCACCCTCACCACGCGCGAGGACGACGGCAGCGTCGACTTCAATCAGCGCTATCGCGCCATCGCGTCCACGGCCGGCCCACTGATGAGCTCGAGGGATGACTAGCAACGCCGCCGGGCGATCACGCAGCGACGGCGTAAACTCAGGGCGACAGCCGCTCTCGGACGTACCGGAGCCAAGCAGTGGAGGCCTTTCGTGCGCGCACTAGCTGCGGCATGGCGGGTAGTCACCCTGCCCGCACGGCTCGTCATCCGCGCCTGGCGCTGGCTCGCACCGTCACCGGAACAGCAGATGCGCTCAACGCAGCTACGCAAGCAGGCGCGCCAACAGGCGCACGACGCGATTCGACAGCACTACACCCGTGGCGGCGTAGGACCTGGCTTTCGCTAGCCGTTTACCTCGATACGACGGCTCGCGCGACTAGTGCGCGCCAGTTATCCGAAGGGCCTGCGCTCATTCCGGTCTAGCGGAAGCGTGATCGGGCGGCCGTCTTCTTCGACGGACATATACGCCGCCTGCATGATCTCGACCGCCCTCAGACCGTCCTCGCCGGTCAGCACCGGCGCCTCGTCGCGCAGCACCCAAGCGGCGAAGCTGTCCCACTCCGTGTCGAACGCCTCCTCGAAGCCATAGCCCTCGAAGAAGGTCGTCTGCATCGGGCCGTCGTGCGTGGCGTAGTGCACCGCCACCTGCCGCGGGTCGTAGGCGATGCCGCCGTGCTCGCAGGCGATCTGATAGCTGAAGGACGTGCGGTAGGTGGCCATGGGAAAGGCCGTCGTGACCTGGAGCGAGCCCAGCGCGCCGCTGCGAAACCGCAGGTTCACCGCAATCGCGTCGTCGTAGTCGGTCACGTCGGGAAACACCTTCGGACCGGCCATCGCCGAGACCACGTCAACCTCGCCCAGGTAATGGCGGATGGTGTCGACGTCGTGCGTGCCGGCCCAATACAACAGACCGCCGTTGGTGGCCTTTCTGGACCAGAACCCCAGGATCCGCCGCCCGAAGTAGCCGTGCACGTTGATCGAAAGCGGTCGACCGAAGTCTCCGCTGTCGAGCAAGCGCTTGATCTCGGCGTGGGCGCTGCGGAATCGCCGCTTGTGACCCACCATCAGCTTCACGCCGTGCCGCTCCGCCGCTTCGATCATGTCGTGGCATTCCGCCACCGTGATCGCCATGGTCTTCTCGCAAAAGACGTGGCGGCCGGCCGCGGCGGCGTCCACGACGATATCCCGGTGCGTGTTATGCGGCGTGGCGACGGCAACGGCGTCGCAGTCGCACTCCGCCAGCAGGACGCGGTAATCGTTCCACCAAGGCGCGTCGTACATCTCGCCGCGATTCCGCGCGGCGTCCAGATTTACGTCCGCAACGCCGACCAGCTCCAGCTCCGGGCGTCGGGCGATGATCTTGGCCACCTCGCCGCCGAAGTTCCCGGCGCCGATGAGGGCGACCCGCACGCGCGCTTGCGACATCTCTTAGTTCCTGCCGCTACGCGGCGTCGATGGCGGCCGCCATCCGCTCGAACGAGGCGTCGTCGAGCGTTCGATGGTGAAACCAGTTGGGCGGATTCCCCAGGCGATCGTGCAGATCGTTGATGTTGGCGACCGTCGCCTTCACCTCGTCCCACGTGCAGCCGATCTCGGCCGGGCGGTAGCGCACTCCGCAGGCATCGAGCAACGACTTCGTCTCGTCGAATCCCCACTCGTACACGTGCGCGTTGATGAGCGCGCCCAGCGACACCACCTCCGAGTGAATCAGCTCGCGCCCGTGCACCCACTCGAACGCGATGACCAAGTTGTGATCGATGCTGCGCGAGATCTTCATGTCAAACGTCGGCACGTCGTATCGCTCGCGGTTGATCTCACTGGCGATGCGGATGGCGGCGTCGTTCGGCCGGCCCTCGGCGTCGAGCCCTTCGCTGAATTGCCGGCAGCGTTCACGCACCCACGTCAGCGTCGCATCCGCCGCGGCCTGGTCCATCGGCGGGGCGTCCAGGCCCTGCTCCACCCACCAGCGCCACGATCCGATGTGCCCCAGGTTGCAGATGCACTCGCCCATGCCGGCTCGGTTGAGATGCGGCGGCGCCGCCGCGATCACGTCGTAGTCGAGCAGCAAGTAGTCGGGCGCCACGGTGTCAAGGCAGAATTCCCAAATATCCGCCCGGCGTATCGCGACCGGCGCCTGGAAGATCGCGCCTGACGAGACGATGGTGGGAATCAGCACCAGCGGCTTGTTCAGTTTCCAGGCCACGTACTTGCCAACGTCCAACGCATTGCCGCCGCCGATGCCCAGCACGACGTCGGCATCGGGTAAGCGCTCGATGAGGGGCTCGATGTAGCCCTCAGCCATTCCGTGCTGAAACTCGAGTTGCCGCGGCGGGTTGGGAAGGAACTGCTCCACCACGGCCCACGCGCTCGGGGACGTGATGGCGGTATAGGACGTGTACGTGGGTCCATAGGCCGCGAGCAGCCCGTGTCCGTAGCGAGCATCCCACTTCCGGCTATCGAGAATCATGCGCACCTATCTCCACCGTTGCGGCCCGGGGCCATGATACGCCGGTACGGGATGTCAACGGTTAGCCGACCACCGGATATCTCGCGCCCAGCTCAAGCCGGTCGATCAGCTGCCCAATTTCGTCGCGTGTCGCCGCATCGATCGCCGGCGCCGGGTCCCGCACGGCGGCGTGGTCAATCAGCCCCCGCCGCTTGAGAATCTCCTTGCGCACCGCCCACATCAGGCCGGGCCGGGCGTCCATCGCCGTCAACGGCATCATGTGATCCCAGAGCGCGTTGGCGCCGGCGGAATCGCCGGCATGGAACAGCGCCAGCGTCTCGGCGATGACCTCGGGATAGGGATAGCCCGTCATCATGCCGCTCGATCCGCGCGCCAATTCCTGCACGAACGAGGTCCCGGCCGCGGAATACAGCGGACGCGCATCGCCAACCAGCGCCCGCACCGCGCTCAGGCGCTGCGTCACGGGCTGCCCCTCGACCTTGAACGCGGCCACACCTTCCACCTCGTGCGCAAGGCACGCCAGCAGCGCGGCGCTCATGGCCACGCCACTGGTGTTCGGCTCGTCCTGGGCAATCACCGGCACGTCGAGCGCCGCCGCAACGGTGGCGTAGTGGCGCACCACCGCATCATCCGTGGGCGCAGTGGCGTAGGGCGGCAGCACCACCACTCCCGAAGCCCCCAGATCCGCCCACAGGCGGCCCAGCTCGACAACCGCGGCAGTCGCGGGCGCGTACGCCGCGGCCAGCACCGGGAGCCGTCCGCCAAGCTCGCGCATCACAAGGCCGACGATCTCCTCCTGCTCAGCCCGGCTGAGAAACATGGCCTCCGACGCCACGCCGAGCAGAAACAACCCATCGCACCCGCAGTTTTCGCGGTGGTGCAGCAGCCGCACCAGGCTGGCGCGGTCAATCGCGCCGCCGGCGTCGAACGGCGTCTGCAGGATCGAGTAGAACCGCCCGAGCCGAGCGCCGCTCACCAGTTGGTATACGAGCCGTCGCGGCGGCGCAGGTGGGGCGCCTCCCAGAACACCGTCGGATGGTCGGCCAGCGCGTCTTCATCGAGCGTCACGCCAAGCCCCGGCGCCTCGGGCAACGGAAAGGCATCGCCCTCGATGTCGTGCCCCTGTGGGAACAGATCCGGCGGGCGCGCCCGCGTATTCCAGTTGTATTCGAGCAGGGCGAAATTCGGGATCGCCGCGCACAAGTGAACCGCCGCCGCCGTCGAGATGGGTCCCAGAGGGTTGTGCGGCATCACTTCGAGATAGTGGGCCTCCGCCATGCCCGCGACCTTCCGCGCCGCCGTGAATCCGCCGACGTTGCACACGTCCAGCCGCACGTAGTTGCTTAGGCCGCGCTCGATGAACGGCGCGAAGACGTAGATCCCCGAGAACTCCTCACCGATGGCGAATGGAATGTCCGTCATCGTCCGCAGCGCGGCATAGGCGTCCGGGCTCTCGGACCTGATCGGCTCTTCCAGGAACATCAGGTTGATGTCGTCGACCAGCCGGCAGAACTCGGCGGCGTCGGCAACGCTCAGACGGTGATGAAAGTCCACCCCCAGGCGAACCTTTGATCCCACGCGCGCGCGCACCGCGTGCAGCATCTCGGCCGTCGCCACCACGGACTCCCAGGGCTCGTAGACGTCCTCGGGGGCGTCGGGATCGAGATCGGTCGACATCACCGGCGTGAACCGAATCGTCCCCCACCCCTTGGCCGCCAGATCCGCCGCGCGCTCGGGCATGGTCGTGCCCTCGCCGGCGATGGCGTCCGCGAAGCACGCCACCCGTTGCCGCGACGCCCCGCCCAAGAGCTGCCAGATCGGCGTGTTGAGGTGCTGACCGAGAATGTCCCACAGCGCAATGTCGATCGCCGACGCGGCGGCCGTGATCACCGTGCCGCCTTCGAAGTACTGGCTGCGGTACAGCACCTGGTGGATGTCCTCGATCCGCCGCGGGTCCTTGCCGATCAGGAACTCGCGGTAGTGATCGAACATGCCGCCAACCGCACGCTCTCGGCCCGCGGTGCCGGCTTCACCCAATCCCGAGATGCCGGCATCGGTCTCGATCTTCACGATGCTCTGCGGCCGCATCCCGACCGTTGGGGCAAAGTGCTTGACGTCGGTGATCCGCATGTCGCCTCCCCCACAAGGGTTCGGGTCCGCTCGCAGCCGCGGAACCGGCGGCCTATGATCGCATGCTGCCCTACGAGCTCCGCGCCCGTTGCCGGTGGGCCGCGGGCGAGCAAAGGCGGACCGTCGCGTGGACCTGCTGTTTTGCAACGACTACATGCCAGACTTGGCCGGCGGCATCCAGGCGGCGCTCCCCGGCCATCGAGTGAGGACCTGTCCCGAGGACAAGGTTGCGGAGGCCGCGGCCGAGGCTGCGGTCCTGCTCCCCGCTCGCGCCATCATCGACACCGCCGTCCTCGATGCCGCGCCGCAATTGCGCCTGGTGCAGCAGCCCGGCGTCGGGCTCGACCGCATCGACGTCGTGGCCGCGAACGCCCGCGGCGTACCGGTCGCCAACGTGCCCTCGGCGGACGGCGGGCTGGCCCAGGCCGTGGCGGAGATGGCGCTCTTCCTGCTCATCGGCGCCGGACGCCGCTATCCCCATCTGCTCAAGGCCATCCGTACGCAGGATTGGAACGTGCCGTTCGGACATTCGCTGTTCGGCGCCAGGGTCTGCGTGATCGGACTGGGAGGCATCGGCAGCCAGCTCGTGCGCCTCTTGCAGCCCTTCGGGTGCGAGATTGTCGGCGTGCGCCGAACGCCCCGTGACTCGGATGTGCGCGAGTTGGGCTTGGCGTCCGTGCACCCACCGGACGAGCTGCTGACCGCGGTGCGCGGCTGTCGCTTCATTGCGCTGGTCACGCCCCTGACGCCCGAGACCGAGGGCATGATCAACGCCGAATCCATCGCCGCCATGGACGACGACGCCGTCATCGTGAACGTAGCTCGGGGTCAGGTGATCGACCGCGAGGCGCTCATCGACGCGCTGCGGAGCGGGAAGCTGAGCACGGCCGGGATCGACGTCTTCTGGCAGGAGCCGGTCGATCCTGCCGACCCGCTCTTCGACTATGAGGTCTTCACCACCCCGCACGCCTCGAACGCCTGCGACGTATTCGTCCGCGAGACCGCGGCCGGCGTCGCCGAAAACGTGCGGCGGCTGATCGCCAACGAGCCGCTGCTCTGGCAGGCAAAGACCCCATGATCGTCGACGTCCACACCCACCTGAGCACCTCGGAGCAGTGGGGGCCGCAGTTCCGCCGGGCCATCGAGCTGACCTATCCGCCGGACGTGCTGGACATCAACGTCACGCCCGAGCGGCACTGGGAGGCCGAGAAGCTCGCGGACCGGGTGATCGTGTTCGGGATCAACTCGATCGCCATGGAGATGTCCACGCCCAACGACCACATCGCCGCCTACGTGCGTCAGCACCCGGAGAAGATGATTGGTTTTATGTCAATCGATCCGAATCAACCGGACGCGCTCGACGAGATCGATCGATCCGTGACCGATCTCGGCCTGCGCGGCATCAAGATGAGTCCGGTCTACCAGCACTACCACCCGGCCGACCCAAAGGCCGGGCGTATCCACGCCCGCGCCCAGGAGCTTGGGCTGCCGATCCTCACGCACGCCGCCTACCAGGGCATGGCGAACACGCCCATGGAGTTGGCCAATCCGCTCCTCTACGACCCCGTGGCGCGTGAGTTCCCGGACCTCAAGATCATCCTGGCGCACATCGGCCTACCGTGGTTCACCGACGCCATGGTCGTCGTCCGCAAGCACCCCAACGTCTTCACCGACGTGTCGGGTCTCGCAAACAGACCGTGGTGGATCTACCAGGCACTGGCCCTCCTCAGTGAATTCGGCGCAATCGACAACGTGCTCTTCGGCAGCGACCTGCCGTTCAGCACCGTCGAGGGCATCATCAACACCCTGCGTCACATCAACGACGTCACCGCGGGCACCGGATTGCCCAAGATTCCGCCCGAGCAGATCGAGGCGATCATCCACCGCGACAGCCTGAGCCTGCTGGGCTTGGACTAGTTAGCCGTCGAGCAGCCGGTCCCCCAGCAGCTCGCGGACCCCGCCGACAAACTGCTTCGACGCCTGCAAGAGCATGTCGCCGTCATAGCCGTAGCTCATGAAGGTCGCGCCCTTGTCGGCCCACTCGAGCGACTCGTTGATTGAGCCAATGTGCGGGCCGCCGGCAATGCCGTGGCGCTTGACTGCGGCGAGCATGCGCTCGACCGAGTCCCGGATGTCCGGATGATGAATCTGACCCGGAATGCCAAGGGTGGCTGACAGGTCGGTGCGGCCAATGAGGATGGCGTCTAGACCGGGCGTCGCGGCGATCTCGTCGATATTCTCGATGCCGAGCCCGCTCTCGACCTTCGCCGCGGTCAGAATCTCGCGGTTCTGCCCCGCCGTGAGGTCGCGTGCGTCCGGCTCCGCGAACTCCGTGTGCACCCCCGCCGTCAGCACGCCCCGCTTGCCCTGCGGCGGATACTTGCTGTAGCGCACCGCCATGGCCGCCTGCTCGGCCGTCTCGACGTGCGGCACGATCACCCCCATCGCACCGGCATCCAATGGACGGGCGATCAGGTGGTCCTCCACGCTCGTGGTGCCCGCAATCGGAACCATCCCGGTGAGCTTCGACGCCATGCAGATTACGGAAAGCTCGGGATAGCCGGGCTGCCCGTGCTCCATGTCGATGTAGTAGAAGTGGAACCCGGCCGAGCCGAAGACTTGGGCCACGGGCGGGGAGGCAAAGGAGATGCTGCACGCCCCGAGACACACCTGGCCTGCCCGCAGGGCGCGTGTCACGGGGTTGATCTCATGGGTGATCGCGGGACGGACAAGGCTGCTGCTCATGGAGACCCTCGGTGGCGTGGATTCAAGCCGCGCCAATGTATCGCAGCGCCGGCGCCGGTTGTTCGGCGCCGCGCGATACGATCACTCGGTCCCACCGCATCCAAGGACACTGCATGACCACGCAACCGCTCCAAGTCGTCGCCACCTTCGACGCGTCCGGTGTGGCCGAGGCCCTGGCGGACGTGCCGGGCGTGCGCCTCCTTGCCGCCGGGGACGCGGCCGCCGTGGCGGAGCACCTGCCCGCGGCGGATGTCCTGCTCGCAGGTGCGTTCGACGCCGGCATGCTCGCCCAAGCCGGCCGGCTGCGTTGGGTGCATGCGGCCTCGGGCGGCGTCGAAAAGATGTTGTTCCCGGAATTCGTGGCCAGTCCCATTCCCTTCTCCTGCTCCAAGGGCGTATTCGACACGCCGGGCGCTGAGCACGCGCTGGCCTCGATGCTCGGATTCGCCCGCAGCCTGATCTATGACGTCCAGCACCGCGCCACGCGTGACTACGTCTACGGCTCGCCGACCGAACTGCGCGGCAAGACCCTGGGCATTGCCGGTCTGGGCCGCATCGGGCGTGAGTTGGCGCGCCTGGCCCAGGCCTTCGGCATGCGCGTGATCGCGACGCGCCGCTCGGAGGGCAGTGCTGATCCGCACGTCGACGAGATGCTTCGGCGAGACCAGCTGCCGCGCCTGCTCCGCGAGTCGGACTACGTCGCCGTGGCCGTTCCCAACACGCCCGAGACCCGCGGCTTGATCGGCGCGGACGAGCTCGCGCTTATGAAGCCCTCGGCCTATCTGATCGACATTTCCGGGCGTGACGTCATCTACGACTTGGACGCCCTGGCCGCCGCCCTCCGCGACAACGGCATTGCGGGCGCGAGCTTGCAGATCGCCGCGCCGCCGGACGACTCGCCCCTGTGGGACCTCGACACCTTCCATCTCTCTTTCCACCGGGCCACCTCGTCGGAGGAGGAGCATCGCTGGCTCAGCCTCTTCGTCGACAATGTGCGCCGGTTTCAGGCTGGCCAGCCGCTTCACAGCCTCGTCGACAAGCACGCGGGGTACTGAGCACGCGGTGTCGGTTGCCAGCGCCGGGGCTGGCCGTGACAATCCGCCAGCGTCACCGCAAGGACTCTCCCTATGAACGACAAACTCCGCCTGGCCATGCTGGGTGCGAAACACGGGCACGCGCGCGGCAAGACGCGCTGGCTGCGAGACATTCCCGATATCGACCTAGTCGGCATCTACGAGCCCAGCCTCGAATTCCGCGCCGATCGGGAGACCACGCTCGACTATCAGCACATCACGTGGATCGACGACATTGACGATGTGCTTGGCGACGATTCCATCAAAGGCGTCGTCATCGGCGGAGCCGAGGTCGAGAACCCGTCATACGCCCGCCGGGCGCTCGCGGCGGGCAAGCACGTTCTGATGGAGAAGGCCTGCGGCTGGACCAAGGCCCACGCCGACGAGCTCATCGGCACCGCCAAACGCAAGGGCCTGATCTTTCAGGTTGGCTACAACTTCCGCCCGCTGCCGCCGTTTCGCCGCGTCATCGACATGGTCCGGGCCGGCGACTTCGGCACCGTGCACCTGGTACGGGCGCACATGGGCTCGCCGTTCAGCGCCGGCGTGCTCCCGCGGCAGCTCGGCGGACCCTACTTCCGCGGTGGCGCCTTCTACAACCTCGGCTGCCACGCGCTCGATATGGTCATGGCCGTTGCTGGCACGCCCGACGCCGTGCATCCATTCAGGCGCCAGGTGCGCCCCGAGTCCCAAGCGCAGGACTACTACGACCTGAACATCGTCGTCCTGGAGTATCCCGAGACACTCGCCTCGATCGAGCTGAGCTTCCTCGAGACGGAGAATCGGCGTCCGCGCAGCTTCGAGGTTTACGGCTCAGAGGCCCAAGCGATTGTGACGCCGTTCATGCTCGCCGCCGGCCGCGTGCCGGCAGCCGCCATCCATACCGGCGGACCTGGAGCCGGACCCGACGGCTGGCACACCTATGGCGCCGATCCGTTCGAGTCATTTCGGGCCGACATTGAAGACTTCGCCGCCTGCGTGCGTGGTGAGCAGCAACCGTGGTTCGACTATGCCCACGATCTGGCCGTCCACCACACCCTGATGGACATCTGCGGCGAGAGCGACGTGGAAGAGCTACACGCCTAGCGCCGCGGCTACATTCCGCGGGTGCGCTCCCCCAGCGAGGCGCGCGCCTCGGGCTGGCCCTCCAATAGTCTCTGATCGCGCAGCGCGCCTCCCAGCGCCTGCGCCTGGCGGATAGCGACCGCGTCGCCCAGCTCTGAATCGATCAGCTCCGCCAGCAGGCGATCGGTCAGCTCGCGCCGCACGTCCGCGTGCTCAGGGTCGTCCCACAGGTTGTGGATGTCTTCCGGGTCGTTGACAACGTCGTAGAGCTCACCGTGGGGCTGCCCGCCGTAGTGCAACAGCTTCCAGCGGTCCGTCACCAGCATCTTGACGCGCAACTCGAATGGACGGTCGTGATCGCGCGTCCAACTGTTGGCTGCCCGCAGATTCTTGCCCACCTTGGCGTCGAGCAGCCGCGCGCCCCCGCCGCCGCCGAGAATTGTGATGCGCTCCACGATCACGGCATCGCGATGGCTGTCGCTCTCGCCGCGCAGGAGGGGCGCGAACGAGCGGCCTTCCATTCCGAGCAGGGGGTCGGCCCCGGCAAGGTCGAGCACGGTCGGCACGAAGTCCAGATGCGTCATCACGCTGTCGTGCTGCCTGCCAGCGTCGACCGTTGGCGGGTGCCGCCAGAGCCAGGGCACTCGATTGACGGCCTCGTAGGACATCATCGGCTTGGCCGCCACGCCGTGATCCGACAGGCCCTCTCCGTGGTCTGACGTGAACACGACGTGCGTGGAATCGCGCAGGCCCATTTGGTCAAGCTCTTCGAGCACGCGCGCCATCTCGTCGTCGATGAACGTCGTGAGCCCGTAGTAGTGCGCCACGATCTCGCCGAAGTGATCCCCCGACCACCCAGCGTGCGTGTTGTAGCCGCCATAGGGCATGCCGTCCCGGGCCCACTGATAGGCGGGCGGCTTGCGGCTCACGTCCTCACGCGGAACCGGACCGGGCATCGCCGCCGGGTCGTACATGTCGCAATACGGGCGCGGCGGCGCAAACGGCTGGTGCGGGTCCGCAAATGACATCCAGAGGAAGAACGGCTGGTCGGGGTCCCGCTGGCGCAGCCAGGCAATGGTGCGATCAGCCGTCCAGTGGGTGTAGTGCCATTCGGCGGGGATCGAATTCTTCCAGCTGCTGAAGGCGCCGCTGGGCTCCTCCAGCGCTTGATCCTGCCGCCAGAGCCGCAGACCATCGGGATGATTGCGCTCCAGCCACACGCGCCAATGCCCGGCAGGATACGCGTGGCCGGTGTGAATCTCGGCATAGTCGAATCCGAAATACGGCCCGTACCACAGGCCATCCTCGTCGCTGACCGGCGCCCCCGGCGGCGGCTGATCCGGCAGCACGTCCTCGAGATCGGCGGTCTTGAAGTGCGCCTTGCCGATCAACGACGTGGCATAGCCGGCCGCGCGCAGCGAATCGCCCATGACTGGAATCGACTCGCTGAGATTCACCGCATGGTCGAAGACCTGATGCCCGCGCTGACTGCGGCCGGTGATCATGCTGGCCCGGGCCGGCATGCAGATCGCATTGGTCGGATAGGCCCGGTCGAAGCGCAGGCCGTCGTGCGCCAAAGCGTCCATCGCCGGCGTGCGGATGTGCGGGTTGTTGTGACCCATGGCGTCCCAGCGCTGCTGGTCCGTCGTGATGAACAGGAAGTTCGGTCGCTGAGCGTTCGCCATCGTTGTGCCTACTCCTCGCCGGCGCGAAGTTGGAAGGTGTGAGCGCCGGCGCTCACGGCGGCGGCCGCGATTGTGACGGTCTCCGGCGCAACCGCGACGCCCGGCGGCGTCCCGTCAAGCGGCGTGGCGCGGCCGTCGATCACCAACTCGCGCTGCGCCGCGTCCGTTCGCGGCAGCACCACCTCCGCCGCGACGCCCTCCGGAATCGTCACCGTCAACTCGAAGGCCTCACCGCGCCGCTCCCACGCAATCTCGATATCGCCCTGTGGCGCGGGGTGGACGCCGCGCGCCCACGTCAGCCCCCCTGGCCGCGGCTCAATGCGGCATTGCGAGAACCCTTGGCCGGTTGGCATCACGCCAAGCACGCGCGCGGCAAGCACGGTGCCCGTGAGCACCCCGCCGCTATGGACCAGGCTTCGGACGCCCGCCGGGCGCACGCGCTGCTCGGTCGCCCACGTGGCCATCTGCTCGTCGCGCACGATGCCGTTACCCGCCGTGAAGTTGTCCCACCCTTCCCACACGGTTGGCTGGTCGGAGGAGCTCATCATGAATGCATAGCGCTCGCTCAATCGTTCAGTCCCACCCGGCCGCGGCCCGGCCAGCATCAGCGCGTCGGCAACGTAGCCGTAGAACAGCGGACTCGTCGGCACCATGTCCTCCGGCGGGCTCGCCAGGTGGTCGGCAATGCGGGCGGTCTGCTCGGGCGTGGCCACGCCGTACATGATCGCCAGCGCATTCCCCAGCTCGCTCACCACCGGTGATTGCTCAGCGTCGCGCAGCGCGTCAACGTAAAGGCCGCGCGACTCGTTCCAGAAGCTGCCCCGCACGGCCGTGCGCACGTGCCGCGCGATCTCGCGCCAGCGAACGGCGTCGTCATCTCGCCCCATGGCGTCAGCCAGCGCCGCCGCGTCCTCCAGGCTTGCGACGTAGAGGCAGTTGGTGATGACGCTCGCCCCCCGGAAGTCGTTGGGTGTCCAATCGATGTGATAGAGCGGGTGCACCCAGGTCAGCAACCCCGTCGTCCGGTCGCGGTGCGGGACAAACCAATCGATCTGCCGCCGCACGCTGGGGTACAGCTCGTCGAGCACCCAGCGGCGCCCCGCGTAGAGATAGTTCTCGCGAATGCGCGGCTCCACTGCAGCATGAAGTGCTGGTTCACGTGCGTCGGCCAGAAGCTGGGCGGGAAGGCCATCATCAGGTTCCCGTCGCCGCGATCGCTGAGCGTGAACATGCGGAAGTAGCGGTCCACCACGGGCAAGTCGCCCCAGGCGACGTAGGTGAACTGCCCCCCGTGGCTGCCGTCGCCGGCGCTCCAGGGCACGCGCTCCCGATACGAGTCGCACACCAGCGTGTCCTCGATATGCGATTCCATGGTGTCGACGCACGCCGTCCAAAGCTTGGTCAGCACCTCGTCCGAGCACTCGAACTGCCCGCGGACCTCGGCCGGATAGCGATATTCGTTGAGGCCGATTGACTGCAGCCGCACCGGCGCATGCCGGCTGCGGACGGTCAGGTGCAGATAGCGGAACTGTCGATACTCGGCGACCTGCCAGGTTTGTCGGCCCTCACGGGCAATGACGCGGTCGCCGTAGCGCAGCGCCGCCGGGATGCGTCCGCCCAGCATCTGCTGGCCATAGGTCACGTCCAGGATGGCGCCCGCCGGCGCGTCGAAGTCCAGCCGGGGAAATCCAAAGAGCTGGCGGCCGAAGTCCACCACCAGGAAGGGCGCGCGAACTCCATCACCAGGCGCAAAGACGCTCTGCAACGACGCCGCGGACTCGTCCGGTTCCAGCGCCGCCGACGCCTCGTGCATCATCGCGTGCTCCAGGCGCAGGTGCGGCTCGCTGTACAGCAGCTCGGGGATGTCGATCTGCCCCGCCCGGCCAAGGTCAATGGTCTCCCCGACGTCCACGACTTTTCGCGGATAGACCATGCGTTCTTCCATCATCGGGATTTCGCGCTTCTCGAAGGTGAACCACTCCACGTCGCTGCCGCTGAGCTCGATCGCGCCCACCCAACCGCTGTCGTCATAGTCGAGTTCGGTCCAATCGACGGGATCGGCCCCCGCGTCGTAGACCTCGATGTAGCCCACAAGGTTGTTGCTGACCTCGACGTCACGGCGCCAGCCGCGGGCGGGGAGCAGCACCCAGTCCGCGTCGGTGCCGATGGTGCGTGCCGCCCCGTCGGCCAGGGTGAGATCGAGCTGCGCCCAGAGTCCGGCCCGCTCACCCACCGAATAGCTGGAGCCGCTGCTGCTGCCCCAACCCGTGCCGCGGCTGCCTTCCATGCCGTAGTGATAGGCCTGCACCGCGATCGCGTTGCGGCCGGTAGTCAGGTGCGCCGCAACGTCATAGGTGTCGTAGCTCTTGCGCCGTGGATCGCTGCGCGCCGGTCCACGGCCCAGATAGCGCCCGTTGATCCAGAGCACGTAGCGGTCGGCCGCCGAAATGTGCAGCTGCGCCTGCGCGGCCGCGGCATCCAGGTCGAAGCTACGCCGGGCCATGAGATAGCAATGACGCGGTTTGGGATCACCGTCAGTCCAGATCCAGCGGGCCGGCCAGTGCGAAACCGCTGTCAATTCGGGTGGCGCAGTTGAATACATGACTCGCTCCAAGCAATGCCCAGCCGCCGCATGGTAGCGCCGACCGCGGCACGCCGACCGTCACCGAAATCGTCCGACGCAAAGCCGCGGCAGCCCCACCAACCCGGTCACTTGCGATGTGCGTACAATAGCGGCACCGGCCGGTGCAACATCGATACGTTGAACCGCAGTGTTGTGGCATGTTCGGCCGGATGGAGCATCCGGGAGGGTTTGCTTATGACGAGTATCAGCCAAAAGGCCATGACGCGCCGGCATCTTTTGCGTGGCGCTGCGCTCGGAGCGTTTGGTGCGGCGGGTGCCGCCGTGCTGGCAGCTTGCGGTGAGACCCAGGTCGTCACCAAAGAGGTGATCAAGGAAGTCCAGGTCGAGACCGTGGTCACGAAAGAAGTGATCAAAGAGGTTCCGGTCGAGAAGATCGTGACCCAGGAAGTCATCAAAGAGGTCCCGGTCGAGAGGGTCGTCACGGTCACCGAAATCAAGGAAGTCGAGAAGATCGTCACCGAGGAGGTGATGATCCCGGACGGCCCGCTCAGCGGTGGCACGCTGCGGCATAGCGCCGGCGGCGGAAACACCCAGGACATCTTCAACCCGCTCAAGCAGGTCAGCAGCTCGCAGGCCTACATCACCGACTACGTGTTCCTGCCGCTGTGGTACGGCAACACCTGGGGTACGGGCGATTCGCCGGCCATGTCGGGCGCGTGGGATCAAGGCGTGGCCAACAGCTGGGACGAGGTCGAGAGGGGCCGCGTCTACAACTTCCACATCAACCCCGCCATCACCTGGCATGACGACGTGCCGGTGACGGCGGACGACGTGCTGTTCGGCGCCCGGATGGGCCTCGACAAGAATTACGGCTCGGGCCAGCACAAAAAGGCCTGGGGCCGGATCGAGGGTGCCGAAGCCTGGGGCGAAAACCCCACGGACAACATTGAGGACGTTGCCGGGCTGGCGAAGCTGGACGAGATGACCGTACAGGTCGCGATCGACAGGCCCGACCCTGCGTGGTGGGCGAGCCGCGATTGGCACCTGCCGCCGATGGCGCGCCATCACTACGCCAATCTGGATCCGGCGACGGCGCTCGAGACGCGCGCGCTGCACCTGCTGGGCAACGGCCCCATGATCTGGAACCGCTACGTCACCCAGCAGTTCGCCGATATGACCGCGAACAAGAAGTTCGCCTTCGGCGCGCCGTACGTCGACGACTACATCGTCCGCTACGGTGAGCGGAACGCCTTGGACGCGGCCATGGAGGCCGGTGAGCAGGACTTCCACCGCGCGAGCAACATCGAGACCTTCCAGCGCCTCGCAGGCCTGGCGCACCTGCGGCCCTTCCCGCAGCGCTCGCCGTTCGGCGGCCACGTGTTCCTCAACCAGTCCGCCGAGGTCTTCTCCGACATGACCCTCGAGCAGCAGTCGCTGATCATCGAGGCCATGGTGCGAGCGGTGGACCGCGACACGATCAACAACGAGCTCCACGCGGGCACGCTGTTCGTCTCGGACTACATCTTCGAGCACGTGGCGCTGATGCAGGATCCGCCGGATGGCACCTTCCGCGCCATGCCCTACGACCCCGACGCGGCGCGCGCGCTGGTCGAAGAGGCCCAGTGGGACTCGGAGAAGGAGATCCAGTGGATCAAGTGGGGGCCGCCGTCGCCGACGGACCTGGCGCTCAAGAACTACTGGGAGCAGGTGGGCATCAAGACCAAGTTCTTCCTGGTCGACGGCTCAGCGGTGATCGAGAAGCTCTACCAGGAGCGCGTGCACGACATGGTCACGGCGAACATGGGCGGCGACCAGTCCGTCGTGGACGCGTGCCTGCGCGTGTGCAGCGACCGGACCTACGAGCTGGGGGGCTGGAACCACTCGAACATCAACCGCCCGTGGATCGACGAGGCCTACGCCGAGATGCTGGCGGCGCCGAACAACGAGGCGCTGCGCGAGCGCTGGATCGAGTTCGCCACGCGGATCCACTCCAAGGGCAACATGGTGGCCGGCCTGCTGTGGCGCGGCTCGCTGCGGAACCTGTACCACAGGCGCCTGCAGGGAGCGTTCTACATGCAGTTCTACGCCATGCCGGTGCACTCGCCGATCGAGCGGGTCTGGCTGGACCCGTACTGGGAAGAGCGGCGGTCATAAGCGACGGACGCGCGCAGCGATAGCTGACGCGCCTGTCAGCGAAGAGCCGGCGGCCTCACAGCCGCCGGCTCTTCGGCGTTTAGCCCAGCTTACTCGTGGGACACCTCGACCGAGAGGCGCCGGATATCGGTCGCGGCGCGCTCAGGCCCGGACGCCCGCCCGTACAGCGACAGATAGCACAGCCCCAGCGGTTGGCCCCGCAATGGCACCCGGCGCTCGGAGCCGTTCACGCTCACCACCGCTTCGCCGCGGCCAACGTCCCAGGCCACGCTCACCGGCATCCACATGTCAGCCGGCAACTCGGCGATGCCCAAGGGCGCATCGAGCGCGCCGTCCGTCCGGCGGTCGTTTGGGCGCCAAAACGTCTCGTCCAGCACCGCATCGACGCCGACCGCGTCGGCCGCGCGTCGAATCTCAAAGCGCAGCCTGCCGCGCCGGCCGAACGGAAAGTTCCGCTCGGCCCCCAGCGGCTGCTCGGCCACGCGCTGCAATCGCAGCATCGCCTCGCCATCCTCACGCACAATACTGACCCCGCCGCAGCCGTTGATCGACCACGCTCGAAGCCCATGGGTGAAATCATCCGCGTCGCTGGTCTCGCTCAGCACGTCCGGATCGAACACCACGTAGTCCGTCTCAACCAGGCTCCAGCCCTGGATCACGTGGGCGAACTGGACCAGGACGCGGCCATCGGACAAGGCCGTTATGCTGGGATAACTCACCTGGTCGTCCACGTTGTCCCGGTCGATTTGCCGCGCGAACTCGCGGTAGCCATGCCAGGTAACCCCGTCGTCATGCGACACCGCGGCGTTCATCACGTGCCGGGACGCGTGCACGTCGCGCGCCTCACCGCCAAACGGCGGTCCCTGCGTGTTGTTCCAGACGAAGATCAGCCGGCCGTCGGCCAGTCGCTCAACCGCGCATGGTGAATTCGGCGCCCTGAAGCGCGTCGGTTGCGCTTCGCTCCATGTCTTGCCGTCGCTGGAGAACGCCTCGTAGAACCGACGGAACTGGGTGCGAATGATCATCCAGACGCGGCCGTCGCCAAGCTCCACGGCAGTCGGCTCCACCGCCCCTGAATGGCTATGGCGCCCGCCCGACGGCACCGGCACCTCCGTCGAGTCGGCATGCCACGTGCGCCCGCCGTCGTCCGAATAGCAGGACTTGGCAACGTTCTTGCCCGCCGCACGGTCGAAGTCGTAGAAGTGGATCGGCAGCACGAGGCGCCCGCTGGACAGTTGCGTGAACCCCAGCAGCGCTCCGGTGTACTCACGGCCGTAATCCACCCGGTGCGGGGGCTCCCACGTCACGCCACCGTCGCGCGACGCGACGTGGAAGACATCGCAGCGCATTTCGTCGCGCCCCGGCCGCTCGATGTCCTTGGGCCATTTCAGAAACCGCAGCCCGATCGCGTGCAGATCGCCGTTCTGATCGACGAGAGCGCGACCGACTCCCCAGAGCCCGGCACTCCCCGGCATGGTATGCACCACTTCTGGCGTGGACCAGACGATGGGTACGCCGCGGCCACGCCGCACGACCAGGTGTTCCGGGGTCCATGGATCGTCGAAGCTCTCGTAGCCCAGCGTCTCCTGAAAGGGCGGCTTGCCCTCGGCCGTCATGGTGAAAAATTGCCCGTCGGGCAACTCAATGATCTGCCCGAGCTTGGTACCACCGCGATAGCGTGGGGTCGCGAGCATTGGATCGTCCTTCCCTGTAAGGATCGGAGCCGGCGAGCGGCGCGCAAGACTACCAACACCCGCCGCCTGCGGCGGCATCACGGCGCGCTCGTGGGATACCCTGCGGAGTCCAGTGCCGGGAGAGCCGCACATGGCCAAGCCAGACCGTATGACCCCCGACGAGATCAAGACCAAACTCGAAGGCCCGGTGATGTCGATCCCCACCAGCTTTCTTGCCGACGGCGCGATCGACTATGACGGCGTCGCCAACGTGATCGAGACCGGCATCGACGGCGGCACGCAGGTCGCGCTGCTCACCGTCGGCGACAGCCAGTTTGCGTTCATGCGCGAGCAAGAAGTGGCGGACCTCACGCAGTTTGTCGTCGACCGCGCGGGCGGACGCGCGATGGTTGTCGCCGCAACGGGACTATGGGCAACGGCTCAGTCCGTCGAATTCGCGCACTACGCGCGCGACATTGGCACCGACGTGCTGATGGGGGCGCCGGCCGGGCAAATAGCTGATCCCGTGGCGGTAGCGGCGCACTACCAGGCGATCGCGGCCGTCATGCCCGTGATGATCGTCGGCTTCCCCCCGCACGCCATGCTCGAGCGGCTTGTGGACGAGCCGAACGTCTGCTGCATGAAAGAAGACGGCACGGACGCCTACGCCGTCCAGACGATCGAGAGTTTTGACCGGCACTGGAAGTTCATGAGCGGCGGCAAGCTTGGGCGCCACCTGCTGCAGTGGACCTACGGCTGCCGCAGCTTCATGGACTGGTCCACCAGCTTTGCGCCCCACGTCGGCATGCGGCTCTGGAAATCGCTCCAATCCGGCGACGTGCCGGCCGCCGCGAAGGTCGTGCGCGACATCGAGACGCCGCTGTTCGACCTGTCGGGTCACCCCAAAGTGGTCCGAACAGGCCAGGAATATCCCGGCGGATGGCAATCGCTGTGGCGCACGTGTCTGGAGTTGAACGGAATCGCGTCCCGGTACCTGCGGCTGCCGAACAGGTCAGGCTCCGAGGCGGACCTCGAACGAATCAAGCCGGAGCTCCAGCGACTAGGGCTGTTGGGGTCGTCCTCCGGCTGAGCGACGTCTGGGCGGTCCCACCCAGGGCTTTCCACGACCAATCAGCAAGTCCGACGCCCGGTCGTCTTTCATGCCCCGCAGCCGTGATCTGCCAAACACCGCGCAGCGGCACGCTCCTGACAGCATCGTTTGCGCGAAGTTGTCGCTACCCGCGCCCCACCTGACCAGCAAGGACTCGCGCTAGGCCAGCATCGTGAGGGCTCGCCCCATGAGCTTGGCCCGAGGGCCCTCAGATCCTGACGACTGGCTGGGGGAGTGCTGCGCCTACTCGCCGGACTGGCTGCGGCCACGCACGTCAAAGGCGTCGCGCAGGCCATCGCCCATGAAGTTGATCGAGAGCACGGCAAGGCTGATCGCCGCGCCGGGCGCGATCCATAGCCACGGGAACCCAGCCAAGAAGGCAATGCCGCGTGCATTGTTGATCATGGATCCCCAGCTCGCCGCGGGCTCGGTAACGCCGAATCCGAGGAAGCTCAGACCCGCCTCGGCGAGAATCGCACCGGCCACGCCCAGGGTGATCGCCACGGTCACCGGCCCAACGATATTCGGCAGGATGTGGCGCACGATGATGTGCCGTTGAGTGGCGCCCAGCGCGCGCGACGCCATGACGTACTCCAACTCACGCATCACCAGGATATTGCCGCGGAAGAGCCGCGCCAGGCCGGGCCAGCCGAAAATCCCGATGATCACCATGATGTTGAAGATATTCGGCCCTGTAATGCCGGCCAAGATGATGATAAGAATGAACGTCGGAAACGTCATCACGAAGTCCGTGAATCGCATGAGTACGTCGTCGACGTAACCGCCGGCGAGCCCGGCAATGGACCCAATGATGAATCCGATCACGACATAGAGCGACACCGCCACAATCCCGACCGACAGCGAGACGCGGGCGCCTTGCAGAATCCGGCTAAACACGTCGCGCCCCACCTGGTCCGTACCCAGCCAGTTCACGGTGTCAGGGGGCCTGTTGACTTTGAACAGGTGGGGTTTCTCAGGATCAAAGGGCGCAACGACCGCCTGTGTGGCGGCAAGCAGCGCCATGGTCAACAAAATGATGAACCCCGCAAGCGCCAGCTTGTGGGAGAGGAACCGGCGAAACGCCCGGCGAAACGGCGAAAGCTCCGGGGGAAGGTCGACGATCACGTCCGCCGCGAGGTCGGGAGCCGCCTGACTCGAAACGGCGCGCGGTTCGGAGCCGGATTCGGCCATGGCGTCGCTCTCGGTGCTCATGCTCCTCCTCGGCGCTGACTCATGAGTGGCGCACCCTCGGGTCTACCCACGCGTAGGCGATGTCGGTGAGGAGGTTCGCCAGCAGCGTGATGGCCGAGGCAATCATCAGCACGCCCATGATGACCGGGTAGTCGCGCTGCAGCAAGGCCGTGTAGCCCAGCAAACCGACGCCCGGCCAGCGGAAGATCGTCTCGACGATGAGCGCTCCGCCAAACAGCACCGGGATCCGCAGCCCAATCAGCGTGACAATCGGTATCAGCGCGTTGCGGAACACATGCTTCCATAGGATCAGCCACTCACCCAGCCCCTTGGCCCGGGCCGTGGTCACGAAATCGGCTGAGATCGTGTCGAGCACCGACGCCCGCGCATAGCGCATGAGGCCGGCGATGTCGTTCATCGCGAGGGCGAATACCGGAAGAATCGCGTGGCGCAGCAGGTCCCAGTTGATGCCCACCTCACCTCCGGGCGTCCACATGCCAAAGGTCGGCAGCCAGCCCAGCCACACGGCAAATATGAACATTCCCATCAGGGCGAAGAAGAACTCCGGCACCGACAGCATGAAAAAGGCGCCGAGCGTGAGCGTGTAGTCCAAGCGGGAGTACTGATAGAGCGCCGAGATCACGCCGAACAGCAGCCCGAGCGACAGACCCACGGCGACCGTGGCCGCCATCAGGCTGATCGTCGGCGGCAGCCGGTCGAGGATCAACTCGAGCACCGGCACGTTGTGCGTCTGGATCGAGTAGCCCAGGTTCCCCTTCACCACCTCGCCCAGCCAGATGAAGTACTGCACCGGCAGCGGCTTATCGAGCCCGTACCGCTTTTTGAGCTCGTCGATGTCATGCGGCCCCATGTAGAGCATCTCTTCGGGGTCGATCAACGCCTGGATCGGGTCGCCGGGCGCGAGCTGAATGACGATGTACGACGTCAACGACAGCAAAAACAGCAGCGGGATCGAGATCAGCACCCGGCGAATGATGTATTGGGTCATGTCATCGCCCCACGCCTAGGGGTGGTTCCTGTGTCGCGCGACCGCTGCGCAGCGAAATCCCGACCACGGGCATGCTACTCAATTGACCACGTACCGGCAACATGCCAACAGTTGCCAATGGCTCGGCAGTCCGGCGTATGCGTCCCGTCGTTGCCATTCGCGCGCCGCGAGCCAACGTGGTGTACTCAACTCGCAACGCCTCCGCAGCCCGGTGGGGCTCGAAGGAGCTCAGGCCCATGCTGACCACAGCAACCTATGCGCGAGGCCGCCGACACGCCACCATCTCGATCGAGCGGATCGACACGTTCCTCGAATACACCGACACGATCGTGAACTTTCCCGGGATCGTCGCGCTCGACGGTGATCGGCTGGTACTAAGCGCCAATCATGCCCGTCACGGTGAAGTCGAGGGCGAGCCGCTGCGCACGTTTCTATCCGAGGACGGCGGAGCCATGTGGACGCCGCTCGGGCTCGAGAGCCCGTTCCTGGACGCCCACCCGCTGACCGGCGAGAACCACCTCACCTTCGCCGGCGGCAACCATGGCTACATGCGGGACGGCACCATCACCCACATCGACGTTCATCAGGCCGACCTGGAGCGGCGCGACTGGAACCGGCGCGAAGGCCCGCTGCACGCCATCATGCAGACTGCCGATCCGACCTTTCGCTGGCGGCGCTGGAGCCAAACCGGCGAGCCGTTGGAAAACCGCCTCATCACGCTGCAAAACGCGCCGTGGGAGACCGGGTCATACGAGAACTACGCGAGGATCCTGGAGCTCGGCGACGGCGAGCTGCTCACGGCCATGGGCGTGCTTGCCGGAGCGCCCCCGCGACTGCCGGGCGTGGACCGCCGCGGCCGCGCGCACTACGACATGCGGTTCTCGGTGGGCATCATCCGCTCCCATGACAACGGCGCGACCTGGGAAGTCACGGCGGCCTTCCATCCCTGGGAGCACGAGCAGGTCTACGGCTTGAACGACCGACCCGTTGACGAAGGATTCGACGAGGCCGATCTGGAGATCGCCGCCAACGGCGACCTAGTGCTGATCATGCGCAGCGGCTCGTACTCACCGCTGTTCCAGACGCGTTCCACCGACGGTGGCGAGACCTGGAGCGAGCCGGAAAACGTGGGCTGGCCCGGCGTAAAGCCGCGGCTCCATCTCCTCCCGGGTGGCGTGCTGGCGTGTATATCGGGCCGCGGCGGCTACGGGCATCCGCAAGTAACCCACGTGATCCTCAGCCTCGACGGCGCCGGCCATCACTGGGAAGCGCCGTTCGCCTTCCACACCGGACCGGGATGCTCCTACACGTCGACGATGGTCAAGAACGGTCAGCTGCACGTGGTGTTCTCGCACTCCGATTTCACCCGTCAAATGGGCACCAATCAGCTTCCTTCGCAGCGCATTCGGCGCGCGGTCATTAGCGTGGAGGCGGCAGATGACTGATAGGGACCACGCAGCGCGGGCCACCGGGGACTCATGATTCAGAGCGCGATCTACACCAACGGCTCTCGTTCAGTGCACATCGCCGTCGAGCGCATCGACACCTGGCTGGAAGACCGCGCATCCATCATCAACTTCCCCGGCGTCGTCGAGCTCGATGGCGACCGGCTCTTCATGACCATCCACCACGGCCGCCACGGCAGCGAAGAGCCATGCTGGGCCTACCTGTCGGATGACGCCGGCGCTACCTGGCGCCGTGCGCCCCGCGACTTTCCGCTGCTCTCACGCGACCCTCGCACGGGGCTTATCAACGAGACACACGACTCGGGAGTAACCGGGCACCTGCGCGACGGCTCGTTCGTGCGCATCAATCACAGCACCGAGCACGCCTTGACCGCGGCGTACGACCGTGCAAACGGCCCGTACCACGAGCAATTCCAGGAGGAGGACCCGACGTTTCGGTTCCATCGCTGGCAGGCGGACGCCACGCCCATCGAGAGCCACCCGTTCAAGGTGCGCGGCCTGCCCTGGGATCGCGCCTCCTACCAGTGCTACTCGCGCCTGCTCGAGCTTGACGACGGCGACTTCCTCACCGCACTCGAGTGGGTCGCGATGCTCCCCGAAGCCGAATGGACGACCGAACCTCGGGGACGCGTGCGCAAGACGATCACCGGCGTCTTCATCGTCCGCTCAAATGACCGCGGCAAGAGCTGGGACTTCGTGCAGGCCTTCGACGCCCACGCGCTCAAGCCGACCTACGGCCACAGCGACCGCCCGATGGATGAGGGGTTCAACGAAGCCGATCTCGTCAGGCTGGCCAACGGCGATCTCCTGTGCATGTTCCGCACCGGGTCGTACTCGCCCATGCACATGGCGCGCTCCGAGGACGGCGGACGAACCTGGTCGACGCCCGTCAATGCCGGCTGGCAGGGCGTCAAGCCCCGCCTTGAGCTGCTGCCAAACGGCGTTCTCGCCTGCGCCGCCGGGCGCGGGGCCTATGGCCACCCGCAAGTGACCCACGTGATCTTGAGTCTGGACGGCACCGGCCGTCGCTGGGAACCGCCGTTCGCGTTCCACACCGGCCCAGGCTGCTCCTATACCTCGACCATGCAGCGCGACGACCGGCTGCACGTGGTCTATTCCCACTCGGACTTCACCCGCGAGATGGGCACCAACGAGTTGCCGTCGCAGACCATTCGCCGGGCCGTTCTGGACGTCACCGTTCTCGATGGCTGATCGAGCGCAGCGCCCGATGAGGGCCACCAGCCGCATCGCAGGAGGACCACTCCCATGATCAAGTCCGCCACCTACAGCGACGGCGAGCGCACCGCAACCGTCAGCGTCGCGCACATCGACACCTGGCAGGAAGACTCCGAGGTCATCCTCAACTTTCCAGCTGTCGTGGAGCTGGCGGACGACTGCCTCTTCATGCGCATCAGCCGATCGCAGCACGCCATCGCTGCGGTGGAGCCGAAGTACGACGTCTTCTCGACCGATGACGGCATGACGTGGGGTGACCCGCCGCCCGGCATGGAGTTCGGTGGGGGAAGTCTGGGATATCTCCGCGACGGCACGATCATGCGTCTGGAGCACAACACCGTCGAGGCCACCCGTCGGGCCTGGGACAAGTACGTCGGCCCGTTCCACCTGGTGATGCAAGAGGAAGACCCGACGTTTCGGCTGCGCACCTGGCGCTCGAACGGCGAGCCCATGGACGCGACCGAGTTCAAGGTAGCCGGGCTGCCCTGGGCCACTGCCTCCTACCAGACCTACGCCAAGATCCTGGACCTCGACGACGGGAGCCTGCTCGCCGCCATGGAGGCTCAGGTCGGCCCTCCGATGAAGACCGACGAAGTTCGACCCGACGGCCGGCCCCGTTGGGAGATTCGGATGACGACCTTCATCGTCCGCTCGCGCGATCGCGGCCAAACATGGGATTTCGTCACCGCCTTCCGGCCGGAAGAGCTGCCGCTGGTCTATGGCGTGAGCGATCGACCCGTCGACGAGGGACTCACGGAGGCCGATCTGGTCGTCGCATCGAACGGCGACATCCTGTGCGTCAACCGCACCGGCTCGTACTCACCCATGTGGCAGACGCGCTCAACCGACGGCGGCCACACCTGGGGAACGCCCGAGCCGCTCGGCTGGCAGGGCGTGAAGCCGCGACTCAACTTGTTGCCCAATGGGGTCCTCACGTGCGCCGCCGGCCGCGGCGGCTACGGCCACCCGCAAGTCACCCACGTGACCATGAGCCTCGACGGCACGGGGAACCACTGGGAAGCACCCTTCTGCTTCCACACCGGCCCCGGGTGTTCCTACACCTCCACCCTGGTCCGAGACGGCCAGCTGCACGTCGTGTATTCGGATTCCGACTTCACCCGGCCCTTCGGCACGCACAACCTGCCCTCGCAGCGCATCCGGCGAGCCGTGATCGACGTGCGCGTCCACGACAGCTAAGCAGCGGCGCGACCGGCCCTCTCAGCCGCGCGCCCCCGGCGGAACTCCGTACCCGCCACTCGTCATTCCGCACCTTCCACTCGGCACACCCCACTCGTCATTCCGCACCCGCCATTCGTCGTTCCGCACCTCCCACTCGTCATTCCGAGCGGAGCGAGGAATCTAGGACGCTTCATCACCGTCGCAGCAAATCAAGCACCCCCGGCCCGGACCCAAAATGTCGGCGCCAGGCCGGACGGACGCGGAGGCTCGACACACTCGAAGCCCCGGGCTAGCATTTCGGCGCCCAACAAACTGGAGTCGCGCCAATGCTGCGGCAAGCGGTTTACGAACGAAACGGACGCTCGGCGTCGATCACCGTTGAGCGTATCGACACCTGGTTTGAGACCAGCGATTCGGTCATCAACTTCCCCGGCCTCGTGGAACTCGACGGCGACAACCTGCTCTTGACCTACCACCGTGGGCGTCACGGCGGCCACGAGCCCCTCCAAATCGCCCTTTCGGATGACGCCGGCGCCACGTGGCGGGAGGCGCCAAGCGATCACCCGCTCGTCTACGTGCACCCCGAGACGGATCGCAACGGCCTCGACTTCGCGTCCGGCGTTGTGGGGCACCCGCGCGACGGCAGCATCGTCAATATCGACCACGACACGGTGGAGCTGGCCCAGCGCTGGAAGGACCGGACGTCGGGCTCCTACCACGAGGTGGGGCAAGTCGAGAGCCCCACGTTCATTTGGCGGCGCTGGTCCAAGGAAGGCCACCCGCTGGAAAAGCACACCTTCAAGGTTCGCGGCCTGCCGTTCGCCCGCGCCTCGTATCAGTCGTACAGCTCGCTCCTCGAGCTGGATAACGGCGACTATCTGACCGCCCTCGAGTGGGTGGACATCCTGCCGGAGGACGAGTGGACCACTGATTCGCGCGGCCGTGTCCGCAATTCGCGCATCGGCGTCTTCATCGTTCGTTCGAGCGATCAGGGGTACAACTGGGACTTCGTGACCAAGTTCGACGCCGGCGAGATCAATCCCGTCTATGGACCCGGCGACCGCGCGGTCGATGAAGGGTTCGACGAGGCGGACCTCAGCTTCACCGCCAGCGGCGACATCCTCTGCGTGATGCGCACCGGCAGCTACTCGCCCATGTTCCAGTCACGCTCCAGCGACGGCGGTCACACCTGGTCGACGCCCACCAACACCGGCTGGCAGGCCGTCAAGCCGCGGTTGACCCTGCTGCCCAACGGCGTCCTCGCCTGCGCCTCCGGCCGCGGCGCCTACGGACACCCGCAGATCACGCACGTCATGCTGAGCCTGGACGGCAGTGGCGAGCACTGGGAAGCGCCGTTTGCCTTCCACACGCGCGGTGGTTGCTCGTATACCTCCAAGATGTACCGGGACGACCGCCTGCACGTCGTCTACTCGGACTCCGATTTCACGCGCGACCTTGGAACCATCGGCTTGCCGTCGCAGCGAATCTGCCGCGCGGTGATCGACGTGCAGAGCCCTGCGCCCTAGCCCGCCGCTGCTACCCCGAGCGGTGCGATAGCCATGCGGCTGGGCCTGCTGGTGCGCTTGTTCACGGTGTCGCAGGGCCGCATCGACGCTGAGCAGAGCGCCGCCGCGGCCGAGCCTCGATGGGAACGATCCACGGTCACTCAAAGTGAGTTCGAGGCGTCGCTGGACCTGGCGGCCGAGATCGGCGCCGAGGTGGTAGAGATCACGCAGGCCGGCCAATTGGCGGCGGCCGAGCTCCTCGTGGCCAACGCGCAACTGCGGCGGGAGCTGCGCGCCATGGTTGCGGACCGCGGTCTCTCGATCGCGGCGCTCAACGCCGCCGGCATGCCGCTGCATCCGCGCACCGGCGGGCGCTCCCGCCGACTCATCCGGCGAACCATTGAGCTGGCCAGCCTGCTGGACGTGCGCACCGTCCTCAGCATGTCCGGGACCGGCGGAGACGGACCGGCGGCGAGCACGGTGAACTGGGTCAGCTTTCCCTGGCCCGAGGAGTCGGTGGCGCTGCGCGAGCGACACTGGCAAGCGGCAGTGGGCCTCTGGCGTGACCTGGCCGGCTACGCGGCCAGTCGTGGGGTCGAGCGCGTGGCCCTGGAGCTGCACCCCATGCATCTGGTCTACAACGTCCCCACGTTTGAACGGCTACACCAAGCCGTCGGCCCCACCATTTCCGCAAACGTCGACCCCAGCCACCTCTTTTGGCAGGGCATGGATCCGGTCGCCGTCGTGCGCGCCTTGGGTGACTCGGTCGCGCACGTGCACGTCAAGGACACGCAACTGGTCGCCGACGAGGTCGCCACGGCAGGCGTGCTGGACGGGCGGCCATTTGGCGCGGACGCGCCGCGCGCCTGGGTGCATCGCACGGTTGGCCGCGGACATGGCGTCGAAATGTGGACCTCGTTCTTCCAGGCGCTCCAAGACATCGGCTACGACGGCGCGCTGAGCCTCGAGAACGAGGACCCCTATCAGAGCTACGCCGATGGCGTTCGGGATGCCGCCGCCTACGTGCGGCCGCTGCTGGAGCGACTCGGATGATCCTCCAGGAGCCGGAAACGCCGCCCACGGCTTCTCTCGAGGAAGTGCTCAGTGTTCCGCTAACGCCTCCCTCCCTCGGCAAGCCAGTTCCGCAAGACTTCCGGATCGGGCTCATTGGCACCGGCCGCGTCGTGCAGCACTCAGTCCTGCCGGCCTATCGCGAAGCGGGGCTCACGCCCGTGGCGGCAGCCGATCCCGACCCCGATGCTCGCGCCGCCGCACAGCACCGTTGGGGAGTCGGTCGGGTGTTCGCCGACTACCGAGAGATGCTCGACGCGGTCGACCTAGACGTCGTGGACATCAACATCCGCTGGGACGTGGGGCTGTCCCCGACGCGGGTTGACGCGGTCCAAGAGGCCGCGAGCCGCGGCATTCACGTCCTGATCGCCAAGCCGTTCGCCGCCACCTACGCGCAGTGCCGCGCCATGGTCGATGCGGCCCGGGCCGGCGGCGTCACGCTCGCAGTCGACCACAACACGCGCTTCGCGCCGGTTCCCCATGGCATCCGGTCGCTGATCCAAGCCGGCGTGCTGGGCCCCCTGATCTCCGCCGCCTACCTCTACCACTCGGCCGTAGGGCGCCAGCACACCAACGCCTTTGATGCCGCGTTCGACAACGTGGTCCACGCCGCGGACACCCTGCTGACGTGGTTCGAGCAGGAGCCGGAGGAGGTCTACGCCCACTGGAGCCGCCGGGTCGACGGGGTGGGCTCGGTGTTCACCGGAACGCTCAAGTTCGCCGACGGCGCCAACGCCACCATCCTCTTTGACTTCGCCACGCGCCATCGCCGGCAGATGGACTTCGTGGCCGTGGGCGAGCGCGCCAGCGTTGACGGCCGCCAGGATGCCGGAGCGCCACCGCCAGCAACCATGCGGCGCCCGACACTCCGCTATGGACCGCACGCCCCACGGGGTCTCGTCGTCGAGCTGCCGTTGCACCACACCCTCGCGCCCGGGTCGTTTCTCGCGTCCCGCGCCGATTTCCTGCAAGCCATCCACGAGGGTCGCGAGCCGTGGGTCAGCGCCGCGCAGGCACTGCGCACCATGCGCACGCACGTCGCGCTGCGCCAGTCCAGTGATACGGGCCGCCCTGTGCGACCCTCCTCGATCGAGGAATCGGCGTAGGCGACACCCTTGCCCGCCTGTGGCATCGTGCCGAGGCGCCGACTGCCTGAGAAGCCACCGGTGTCCAACCTAACCGTGCGCCCGCTCACCGTCCGTCCGCTGGAGCCGGCGGCGTTCAGCCCGTTCGGCGCGGTCATCGCGCCCGAGACGGCCGACGCGCCAAGCCTGAACCGCTCGCCGGGCAACCTCGGCTTTCTCTGGGTGCACAAGGAGCTTGAGTTTCCCAAGGCGGCCCATATGTGCAGCCTGCGCTACTACTACCGCGGCAACCGCTGCGAGTTCCTCCAGAAGCACCCCGGCAGCACCGTCACGCTAATTCCCGTCAGCGGCGTGAGCGCGATTGTGGTTGCCCCCGACGACGCGAGCGGCGGCCCGGACGTCGCTGCCGCCCAGGCCTTTCTCCTGGAGCCGGGCCGCGGCGCCGTGCTGCACCGCGGCGTGTGGTTGCGCTACGCCTATCCGCTGGGGCGGTTTGCGGACTTCGCCTACGTCACCCAGCGCGTGGATCCGGCCACGGCCAACGTGAGCGACGACGTGGTGCGGGTGAATCTGGACACCGAGCTGGGCTTGGTGTTCGACCTGGTGTTCGACGTGCCAACCGGCGAGGACTTCGCCCACACTCCAAGCGGTGCGCTGGCCGCGGGACCGGAACGCAGCCCGCCGCACGCCTGACGGCACGTAAACTTGCGCTCACCGTCCGCGGGGACAGCTCACATGCTGCAAATCGGGCTCATCGGACTGGGCGGCATCGCCGAGGCCCATCTGAAGGCCCTTGCCTTGCTGGAAGCCGAAGGCCTTGCCCGCTGCGTGGCCGGCGCGGAGCCGGTTGCCGAGCGGCGCGAGGAGCGCCGCCAAGCCTTTGGGATTTCCAAAGTCTATGCCAGTCACCGAGACCTGCTGGCCGACCCCGACGTAGAGGCCGTGGGCATCCTCTTGCCCCACCACTTGCATGCCAGCGTGACCATCGAAGCCCTCGAGGCGGGCAAGCACGTGCTCGTCGAAAAACCCATGGCCGTGACGATGGACGAATGCGACCGCATGATCGAGGCCGAAGCGCGCAGCGGACGGCTGCTGCAGATCGGCCTCACCGGTCAGTATCGGCCTGCCCTACGCACGGCGCGCGCCTTTCTGGATACCAACGCGCTCGGGCCGGTCATCCAGGTGCTGGCGCTCGTGAGCGCCAAGCTGCCCTACGAGCACCACGACCGATATCTGCGGACACGGGCCATGGGCGGCGGCGAGTGGATGGGCGACGGCGTCCACATGGTCGATTGGGTTACGCATCTCGTCGGCACCAAGGCCACCTCGGTCAAGGCGGTCCTCGGGACATACATGCACTACATGGCGGGAGACGACACCGCCACGGCGCTGATCCAATATGCCAACGGGGTCGCCGGGGTCGTGGTCCTGGTCGCCAATTCACGCGGACCCGAGGAGACGGCGCTGATCGACGTCCACGGCACCCAGGGGCGCCTCCAAGTGCACTTCGTAAGCGACGCCGGGCCGCACGGCCAGGTGCGCGTGGGCCAGGACGGCTCATGGCGCGACCTGGCGATCGAGCCCATCAACGACTTCGCCGAGCAGTACCGCGACTTCGTCACCGCGATCGCAACCAACGACCGACCGCCGGCCAGCAGCGCCTACGGCCGCCACATCATGGAAATCCTGTTCGCCGCCGAGCGCTCGAGCGTTACCGGCCGCGAGGTGGTGTTGCAGCCGCTGGAGCGGGAGCCGTGGTAGGGCCGTCCAGCGGCGTTCGGTAAGCGCTCTTCCGATCCGACGGGCAGGGTCTCGTTACCATTGAGACAGCGCGGCTTGGCCGCACGGGAGGAATTCGCTGCCCATCGGCCGCACCGCGGCATTCGTCGCCGCCTACTTGACCATCGCACTCGTCGTGCTGCTGCTCGCAGCCATCGCCGTGGGTCTCGCGATCAGTCAGCCGTCCGCCGTCGTGGGCGCGTGCACCATCCAGTCGGAATTCACGGCGGTATGGCGGGATGAGCCAACTGACTGCCCCGGCAGCGACCTCACCGACGCGGACCTGCCCGGCGTGTTTCTGCGCGACGCCAACTTTGCCGGCGCAGATCTGACCGGGGCCAACCTCAACGGCGCGGACCTTCGGTTCGCCAATTTCGAAGGCGCCACACTCGACCGCGCCGACCTGTCGGAATCTAATCTCTACGGCGCCACGTTTCGCGGAGCACAGCTGATCGCTTCCCAATTCGACCAAGCCACGATGACCGGCGCGAACTTGCAGGAAGCGGACCTCAGCGATGCGAGCCTGCGCAACGTCGATGCCGACTGGATCCAACTGGACAACGCAATCGCGGCCAACGCCGTCATGGATGGCGCCAAGCTCAATCATGCTCGGTTTTACGACGCCCATCTCCCCGGGGCCGATCTCAGCAATGTCGCGCTCACCAACACCGTCATGATTCGGGTCGACTTGTCGGGCGGCGCGCTGCGCGGGGCCACGCTCATCAACACGAACATCTACGCCTCGAACCTGTCGCGCGCTCAGCTGAGCGGCATGCGGGTCTACGGGTCCGAAATCCGCCGCACCGACTTCAGCGGCGCGGTGCTCACCGACACGATCATGTCGGGCACCCTGCTCACGGGGTCTGATTTTTCCGGGTACGAGGAGTACGGCACCAGCGCCGACTTCCGCGGCGCTTACTTGCGCGCGTCCAGCTTTGACGACGCGGATTTCTCGCACGCCATCGTGGCCGATACGCGAACGTTTGCCGTGGGCTTCCGGCGGTCGAACCTCCAGCATGCCGACTTCAGCGGCGCGGAGCTGATCCGTGCATCGTTCACCAACGCCGATCTCCGCGGCGCGCAGCTCACCGACGCGGACCTCACGGGCGCGAAGTTGCAGGGCGCAAGGCTGGACGGCGCCAACCTGACGAATGCGAATCTTACGCAGGCCGAGTTGATCGGCGCGGACTTGTCCGGCGCCGTGCTCGAAGGCGCGGACCTAACCGGCACGATCTTCAGCGAGCGGATGCGCCCGCCGACCGACGGCAGCCCCTAGCGGCTTCGACGCGTCCGCAGGTCGGAATCGCTAGGGTTCGGATCCGCCATCCTCTTCAGCTCCCCCGGTTAGGAAGTAGTGATTGATGGCAACGCTCGGATGCACGACGCCCTCGAGCGTAAACCCCTTCTCATCGAGCATGCGTCTCACTTCTCTGTTGCGGGCGTAGAAGTCAGCCTGGGCTTGCGCGGCTTCGTCAGGGTCTTTAGGGACGACGTGAAGCTCGCTGATTGCCTCAAGCCCCTCAGTGCGACCATCGGCGTAGAGCCGAACGTGCCGGTCATTGGTCATCCGGTGGCTCGCGTAATAGTCGAGATACTCGGTGCCTTCGTCGCAGCCGAAGGCGTACCAAACAGTCCAACCGTTCTCGACGCTGCGGCCGGCCTCTCTGGAAGCGGTGGCGCCAGGCGGCAGGCAAATGTCCCAGTTGGCGAAATCCCTATTGAATTCTCTCTCAATCCTGTTCATGCCTCCGGTCTCCCCGCTAGGCTCATTCAGCGGCTAATCAAGGATGTGGCCGGCCCTCGCTATCCCGGCGCGATGACCGTCATGTCCCAGCCGCCCAGGCGGTGCAGCGGCACCGTCCAGTCGCCCAGCGCCGGCTCGCCGGCGGCCATCCAGGCGGCGATCTCATCGCGGTGGCCCAGCCGTCGCAACGCGTTCCACATTGGTCGCAGATTGGCGCGTCCGCTGGGACCGGCGCAGTCCCAGAAGAAGAGGTGCTCGGTCCCGGCGCCGTAGATCATGTGCGCCTTGCGTCGGAAGTCCTCCGGGCTCATATGGCGCGGCATCACGTTCGGCGCCAGCGTGCAGGCGGTGCCGCGGGTGGCCTCAACGAACGGCGCAAGCTGCCCGGCTGTTGCCCAGGTGTCCTCGTCCGTGGGCATCGCCAGCGGTGCGGCGCTGTAGGGAATCAGCGCGTCGATGAGACCTTCGCGCGCCCAGGTCGCACAATCGACGCCGAATAGCTCGTTCTCGGCGGCCAGCCCCTGCACGCAGGCGGAGACCTCGATGCGACGCCGGCCCTGCTCGCGCGCAACGGCGTCCATTTCCTGCCGCACCCGACGCATGAACCCCGTGAGCACGCCCGCGCGATAGGCCAACCACTCCGGATCGTCTTCGGGCAACTCGCGTGGATCGACGCCATGACGCGCGGCAAAGCCCTCGATCAGCGGCTGCTCGTAGAACAAGTACGGCGGGCGCCGGTTGAACAGCAGGCAAATGCCGTCAAGGTCAAACTGCGCCATCTCGCGCAGCGCCGCCAGGCAGTAGTCCTGTACCTCGGTGAATGCATAGGACATGCGCGGCAACTCACGCCCATCGCGGTCGAGGCAGCGCCATTCGGGATGCTCGTGGTAGTACCCGTCGACGTACTCCTGGTTCATCGGCGGCGGGTAGGCCCAAGCCGCGAGCCGGTAGGCGGCGTGGAACTCCATCCCAAGCTCGTGGGTGTGATTAAGCGCCACCTGAAACGGATCGACGCCCTGCTCGTGGTAGCTGCGCCAGCTCTCGGCGAGCAGGCGGTCTCCGACGCGCGGGAACATCTCGACCCCGTCCGCCGTGGCCGTGCGGCCAATCTTCGTGAAGTAGCGCATCAGGTCGCCGGCGCCGGACTCCCAGTACATGCGGCTGAAGTCCGTGTCCCGATACGGCTCGATCTCGCGCTTGATCTCGTCGGCGGTCGTCGGGCGGTAGACGTAGTGCGGGCCGTGGGCATCGTTGTGCGCCCAGAGGCGGCGGTCGCGACCCGTGGCGCGCTCACCGCGCAGCTGCCGCACCTCGTCGTCAGCCAGCGGCACCAGCTTCAGATAGGCAATGCGCGCCGAACCCGCCTGCACCGATCCCAGGCCATCGCCGGGATCGATGCGCCGGCGCAGCTGCGAGAACACCACCGTTTGGTCGGTGAGGTCGGCAACCTTCCAATAGATCTCCTGCAACTCCTTGCGGCGCAGGTGATGGCCTTCCGTGCTCCAGGTCAGCATGGTGAAGGCGGAGTCGCCGCTGAGCTTCACCGGAACCTGAGCAAACTCGCTCTCAGCCTCAGCCGTTGGGTGGATCCCCACCGAGACCGCGTGCCAGCCCTCGACCCGCAGCGGATAGGTCACGTCCGGGGCCAGCGTCTCCGGTCCGGCGAAGAGCATGGACCCGGAGACCCCCTCGGCCTCAAACGGCAGCGTCTGCCACCGACCGCGGGTGGCGTCCGGCGCCAGCGCGTCGGCCGGCGTGCAGCGGTCGAAATCGGCGACGTACCGCGGCCCGGCGCGGAGTCCACGGTCGGCTATGGCATCAGACATGGCGCTCACCTCTCTATCCCGGAGTTACGTACGACAGGTCCCATCCGGCCCATTCGCGCAGCGGCATTGATGGACGGGGCAATGCGGGCTCTCCGGCCGCGAGCCACGCCTGAACCTCGTCCACGTGGCCCAGTCGACGCAAGGCCTTCCAAGCATGCCCGAAGTCCGCGCGGCACCCACCGCCCGCCGAGTCCCAGAAGAACAAGTGATCGACGCCGGCGCCGTAGATGGTGGCGGCCTGCCGGCGATAGTCCTCCGGCGACATCACCCGCGGCATCACGTTGGGCGCCACCACGCACGACGATCCGGCCACCGTTTGCGTCAGAAAGTCGAGTTGCGCCGGATCGGTCCGGACCATGCCGCCGGGCTCGTTGAAGAACGGGCGGAAGTTGGGCCGGGGGCTATAGGGAATCAGCGTGTCCACCAGACCCTCGCGTACCCAGGCCGCCAGGTCGAGCCCCTGCATCAGGTTCTCCGCCTCGGATGCGGCCACAATCGCCGAGACCGCGAGCCGCCGCGGACGACCGCCCGACGCCTCGTCCATCGCCGCGCGCACGTCGCGCATGAATTGCGTCAGCGTGCCCGCCCGATAGGCCAGCCAGTCCGGATCGTCCTCGGGCAGCGTCCGCGGATCGCGACCGAACGCTCGCATGAAGCCGTCGACCAGCGGCGGCTCGTACTCCACCAGCGGCGGGCGCCGGTTGTAGAGCAAGCACACGCCGTCAATCGGACGTTCGGCCATCTCGCGCAGCAGTGAGACGACAAACGCCCTCACTTCGGGATAGCTGTACGAAATGCGCGGCGTCCGGTTGCCCGCCCGGTCCTGGCCGTAGAACTCCGGGTGCCGCTGGAAGTAGGTGTCGCCGTGGTTGTGATGGTCCAGCGGCGGCGGGTATTGAAATCCGGCCACGCGATATCCCGCGTGAAACTCCATGCCGACCGCATGGGTCTCTTCGAGTGCCACGTCAAACGGGTCGACGCCCTCCTTGCGGAACACACGCCAACTCTCGGCGTGCATTCGATCGCCGCGCCGCCCATAGTCCTCCAGGCCGTCCAGCGTGTGCCGCCGCCCAATCGCGCTGGAATAGGCCAGCAGATCGCCGCCCCCGGCTTCCCAATACATCCGCGAGAAGTCGCTCTCGTGGTATGGCTCGATCTCGCGCCGCACGTCGGCGGAGTTCGTGAGCCGGAATTTGTAGTGGGCAAAGTGCGCGTCGTTGTGGGCAAATAGTCGCCGCGTGTCGGCGCGGGCTTGATCGGCGCGCCAGTCCGCGATTTCTGCATCCGTGAGTGGTACCAGCTTGACGTAGGCCACGCGCGCGGCCGCACAGGCAAACGACCCGGCCCCATCGCCTTCGCCGACCCGCGCGCTCACCTGGCCGATATCCAACCGCTGGTCGGTGAGGTCCGCGATCTTCCAATAGAACTCAACCACGTCCACGCCGTGGTCGGGCCGCCGGTACGGCTCCATCGTCAAAAACGAGAACGTGTCGTCGCCGCTGAGCTTGAGCGGCACGCCCAGCATCAGCCCCTCGTCGGGCGTGCGGATCGGCACGGTGCCGATCGAGATAGCGTGCAAACCGCGGGCGTCGAGCGGGTACCGCACGGTGGGCGCCGCCGTCTCGGGCCCGGCGGCCAGCATGGTGCCGCTGAGCGAGTCCGTGCGATAGGTCATGGCGCGCCAGTGCCGCGGCTCGGGCCTGGAGCGAATCGCCGTCGCCGGCTCGCTCCGATGCAGATCGGTGAGGTAGCGCGGCGTGCCGCTCAGCCAGGTGTCGCCAAAGCGGTCGATCACAGCGACAGTTGTTGGCGAGGCGCGGCAACGACTCGCGCCGCGGGGTGTGGGCCGCGAGCGGCTGCGCTCACCGGCGTCGCCGACCCATCGACGCCTCCTGCCTGCTGAACGTTGGTGTACCTTACGCCGCGTCCTACACGACCATCAATCGCCGGGCTCGAACTATGCCTGAGGAGCAGCCGCCAGTGGACGTTTCGGCGGTGGCGGAGGGCGGAAACAACGGCTGGCTGCGTCTCGTGCGCGAGCCCAGATGGCGCGGTCTGAGCGTAATCCTGATCGGCACGTTCCTGAGCGTGATCGTGCACAACGTCGCCGCGGTCACGCTCCCCAGCATCGCGGCGGACTTCGGCGCCACTCTGGCCGAGGTGCAGTGGGTGTCCATCGCGGTGTCGCTGACCACGGCCGCCGTGGTCATGCCCGCGGGCTACCTGGCCGACCGCCTGGGGCGCCGGGGCTTCTTTATCGGAGGCATGGCGCTGTTCGCGGCCGCGTCGGTGATGGCCGGCTGGGCGCCGTCGCTCGAAAGCCTGATCGCCGCGCGCCTGCTGCAAGGCGTGGCGACGGCCATCGTGGGAGCCAACGGCATCGCCATCGCCGTCACCCTCTTCCCGGAAGCCGAGCGCGGCAAGGTGCTCGGGCTCGCGTCCGGCACGGTCGGATTCAGCGCGCTGGTGGCGCCCGCCGTCGGCGGCGTCATCGTCGAGGCCGCCGGCTGGCGCTGGGCCTACCACGCAATCGCAGTGCCGGCGGTCATCGGAGCCATCGGAGCCTGGCTGGTGCTGGAAGCCGGCCGGCCGCACGAAGCCGCGGATGGGCAGTCTCGCTTCGACTGGTTCGGGTCAAGCGCCATCGCGGGCACCGCGGTCACGCTCGTGCTGGGCCTGACCATGGGGCCGTTGATCGGCTGGGGCGAGCCGCTCGTCTGGAGCACCATCGCGGCCGCCATGGCGCTCGGCGGGGCGTACGTGTGGTGGGAGCTGCGCACGCCCCATCCGCTGTTCGACCTTCGCTTGCTGCGGCGCCGCGCCGTCGTCACCCCGCTGGGCACGCGCGTCGTGCTGCTGATGGGCCTGTCCGGGGCGGGGTTTCTGGTGCCGTTCTACATCCAGGGCGTCCTGGGACTGAGCGCGCGCGATCTGGGATTCATCCTCGTGCCCGGGTTCGCGGTCTACACCCTCACCGCCACGCTCGCGGGCAGGTTCTCGGATCGTTGGACGCCCCGTCCATTTCTAATCGCCGGGCCACTCGTGGGACTCGTCGGCGTACTCGGGCTGGCGAGCTTCGGCCCGCACACCCCGTTGGCCGTCGTGGTGCTCGTGCTGGTCGTCCATAGCGCCAGCCTCTCGTTGGTGACCTCGCCCAGCTCCAGCGCCCTGCTCGCGGCCGTACCGAAGCAGGTCTATACCGTCGCCGTCGCGTTCATCAACCTGGCCGGCACCATCGCCGGCATTGTCGCCCTAGCGCTGATCACCGCCATCGTCACCGCGGTAATGGACAACGCCGGCGCCGAAGCCAGCATCAACGCCGTGGCCTCAGACCCCGCCGCCACCAACGCCTTCCTCGAAGGCTGGCGCGTCGCCTTCCTCGTCCAAGCCATCTTTATGATTACGGCCGCCATGATCGGTCTGCTATATCGGCCACCGGATCAACTCGGAGCTCGACGACCCTGAATTCGGTGGCCCAGGCTGCGCGCAGCCTGGGCTTGCTACAGCAGTTTCACTCGGCCAATGTGCTTGCCGGAGCCTGTGGGTCAACGCTGCCCGGTGGCCCAGGCTGCACGCAGCCTGGGATTGCTACAGCAATTTCACTCGGCCAATACGCTTGCCAGAGCCTCTGTGTCAACGCTGCCCGGTGGCCCAGGCTGCGTGCAGCCTGGGATTGTGCTCCGGCTATGCCTCTCGTTACGTCAGCGGTCACCGAGGACGCCTCTCGGGTGGCATGGAGCCGAGCTGGATACCCTCGAACCGTTCATCCACGCCAACGGAGAAATTCATCGCCATCGGCCTGGGTGAACCCCACGCTGCACGCAGCGCGGGCCACCGAACCACAGACACTGAAAGCCCTCTGTCCGCAACGTCATTGCAAGATCGAATCGACTAAGATTCCACTGATCGGTCGAGCCAGCTTCCAAGACCATTCTTAGAAGTCAAGATATCGGATCCGACCATCAAGACCTTCTGCTGTTGCACCTTCACCACGGTGCCCTCCAGGACAGCGGCCAAACCCATTTCCTCATCCCACACAACACCAACAGCAACTTGATCGTCAGGCTGCAAGCAATGATTTGTGTCCCAAAAGTCTATTTCATAAGTCATCACATCCTGGCCTTCATCCGTATCGCTCCATACACGATCAGACATATTGGTAGGAAAGAATCCTTCGTGGGTAACGCAGATTCGTAGCTGCTTTCGCCTACCGTTGATAACACACGATGCTGTACGACTCATCCGATTAACCAAATATCTCTTAGCATCTCTCAAAGATCTCGAAATTTCAGCTACTCGCACCAATCCTTCATTATACGGGGTAATGGCCCATCCACCATCACCACCCCTCTCTACATCCCCCAGACTCGTCCCTGCAGGCGACAAAACGATACCCGCAACCTGATCGTCGGAAAACCATTGCATTTTCGGGGCCACACCAGGAGTTCGCCGCTGAGAATCTAGGGGGAGATAGCTGAGCGACTGAGCGAAGTACCGCACCACCGGATCCTTGGACTCCCGAAGCTCGCCATAAACATCGCGCAGCATGCCTCTAATGAATTCGTCATCTATCACATCAAATTCTTGTTCGATAGCACTCTTGAGTGCATCCCTTCGAGTAGCGTGATCATCAAAAAGCCACTTCCAATAGCGATCGATGACTTGTTTTCGCGATGTGTCATCGGAACTGTGAGCTAGACGCCTTCCGTCAAACATTGCATGAGTCACAATGGCCTCAACTCGGCCAGATACCGTTTCCCAGCGGCCGGATGAGAATATCAGCCGCAAAGCGCAGAGCAACTCCCTGTGTATAGAGAGAAAAATGTTTGGAAAAGACATTTGTCCGTTGCCTGATTCACCGAGCACCCAATATCGCAGCACTCCAAAGGCCTTGCAGGTACCAACACTAGAAAGATATATTTCGATCGAACGGAGTTGGCCGAATCCCTTCACGTTGACGTCGTATCCGAAAAACTCTACGGCGTCAGAAAACACCTTGTCGAGGTAATCGAATGCGTCGACATCGTAATTGGCTAAGTCTCGATATAGTTTATGAAGTCCATGTGTATGCTCTGCGCATCCACTAGCATCGTTGATGAGCGCCTTTAGTCCTCGCTCTATTGCAAGATGTGCTATGGGAGCTCGATTTGTCAACTGTACGATATTTCTCTCCGGCACCAAGTCTCTCTGGATCGGCGCGGAATCGAGGATTACGATCGCGTCTCTTATTGATTCCTGAATCTTGTATTTTTCCATGTGATCCATAGCTATTCATGCTCCATTCAATTCGAGGCCTAGTGCACAAAGCATCGGCTCATGCCTGACGTCCCAGGCTGCGTGCGACTCAGGAGACATTCGACTCCCGCTTCCAAATAGCCTAGTGCCGCTCGAGCCGCGATACGAAGACTTTCAGAAAATCCACGCTGCGCGCAGCGTGGGCCACCGAACGTCGTCTAGGAACCCCCTACAGCAGCCCCAACCCCCGCAGCATGTCCCGCACCTGCTCCATGTCTTCCTCGGAGGCGTTGGGCGCAGGCGAGCGGCGCCAGCGCGGGGCTACGCCGCAGACCTCGATCATCGTGTGCACCAGGCCGTCGCCGCCGGCCGGGAACACCGGCCACAGGTCCCAGATCGGCTGCTCGTAGTGCCTGGCCAGGCGCCAAGCTTCGGCCAAGTCGTTGCGCTTGATGGCCTCCCAATAGAGCTTCTGGGGCGCGAGGTTGCAGTAGATGAAAACGTCCAGCCAGGCGTTGCAGTTGCCGTGGGGCCACAGCACGTAGTGGCGCTTGATGCCGCCGCCGCCCGTCATCGGCCAGCGGTCGCCCCAGCGCATGATTACCTCGTGCGCGTAGTCCAGCGTCAGGTCCTCTTTGAAGGCCCACATGTTCGGGTCGTCGGCCACCAGCTCGAGCGTGCGGATCGGCACGTCTCCGACGAACATCACCGGTGCCACGCGGCCGCAGGCCTTGTAGAAATCCGCCAGGGTTTCCGGCGTGCCCTTGGCCCAGTCGGCCGGGCGCACCATGTAGAGGTCGAACCCCAGCTCGCGTACGAAGCGGCCGAACTCCACCGCCTTGTTGAGGCCCCACTGGTTGTCGCAGGCGATGGTGAGCGCGCGTCCGTCCACGTGCTCGATCACCACCCGGTGCAACTCCGCCACTTCATCGTCGGTGAGCAGCGAGATGAGGCTGTCGCCCCAGGTGAGCATGATGACGTTGCAGTTGCCTTCGAGCGACTTGTCGATCACCGCTCGCGTGCCGTCCCAGTCGATCTCGCCGGACTCGGTGAAGATCGTGGGCAGTGAGTTGACGGGGCCGTCGAGCAGGGCGCGGACTTCATCGTGGTCACGCATCACAGACCTCCAAGCGTCTACATCAGGCCAATGCCGCGCAGCATGTCGCGCAGCTGGTCGAGTTCTTCATCGGTCGGATCGGGCGCGGGTGAGCGGCGCCAGCGCGGCGCGACATCGTAGACCTCCAGCAGCGCGTGGGCGAACAGTCCGTCCTGTCCGTAGCGCACGCGCTTGACGTAGTCCCAGATCTTCTGTTCGTAGCGCATAGCGATGTCCCAGGCCGCGCGCGTGTCGTCGCGCTGGAGTGCCTTCCAGTAGTCGACCGTCGGCTGCGGATGCGAGCGGATGAAGATATCCAGCCACGCTCGCGGACCGTGGGGATGGAACAGCACGTGCCGCTTGTGCGCGCCGCCGGTGACCATCGCCCAGCGGTCGCCCCAGCGCATCTGCACCTCGTGCGCGTAGTCGATGGCCAGGTCTTCCTTGAACGCCAGGACATTGGGCTCGTCCTCGATCAGCTCGCAGGTGCGCAGCGGCACGTTGCCCACCAGCATCACGCGGGTAACCTCGGCAATCGCCCGGAAGTGCTCGGCCAGCGTCTCGGCGGTGCCCCTGGCCGCGCCCCAGTCGGCCGGACGCACCATGTAGAGGTCGAACCCCAGCGCCTCGACGTAGCGGCCGAACTCCAGCGCCTTGGGCAGCGCCCACTGGTTGTCGCAACCGATGGTCACGGCCCGGTCGCCGACGTGCTCAATTACGTTCCGATGCACCTGCGCCAGCTCGGTGTCCGTGAGCAGCGAGACCAGACCATCACCCCAGGTGAGCATCACGATCTGGCAACCCGCGTCCAGCGCTACGTCGATGACGTTTCGCATGCCCTGGTGGTCGATCGGGCCTTCGCGCGTAAACACCGTCGGCAGCGAAAGGCACGGCCCCTGCATGCGCCCGCGGATTTCATCGTGGGACTTCATGCGGGCACCGGCTGCGTCTGGGGACCAAGTCCCGCCAAAAACTCCCGCAATTCGTCCATCTCAGCCTCCGTTGGGTTGGGTGCCGGCGCACGTCGCCAGCGCGGCGCCACGCCCGCGGCCTCGACCATCGCGTGTTTGATAAGTCCGTCGGGTCCATAGCGCACGCGCTGCGCGAGCGCCCGCAAGGGAACTTCGTAGCGCATCACCTGCGCCCAGGCCGCCCCGATACTCCCACGCTGTAGCGCGCGCCAATAGTCCTGGGACACCGCCGGGAACGTGCGGCAGAAGCCGTCGAGCCACGTGTCGCAGTGCCCATGCGCCCAGAGCAGTTGGTGGCGCTTCATGCCGCCGCCGCCCACCATCGGCCAGCGGTCGCCCCAGCGCATGAAGATCTCGTGGGCGTAGTCCAGGCCCAGGTCCTCCTTGAATGCCCACATATTCGGGTCGTCGGCCACCAGCTCAAGCGTCCGCAGCGGCACGTCGCCCACGAACATCACCGGCGATTCGCGGCCGCAGGCCCCAAAGAAGTCCGCCAGGGATTCCGGCGTGCCCTTGGCCCACTCAGCCGGGCGCACCATGTAGACGTCGAACCCCAGCTCGCCCACGTAGCGGCCGAACTCGACGGCCTTGTTGCGGCCCCACTGGTTGTCGCAGGCGATGGTGACCACCCGCTCGCCGGTCTGGTCGATGACGACCCGGTGCAGCTCCGCAACCTCGTCGTCGGTGAGCAGCGAAATCAGACTGTCACCCCAGGTGAGCATGATCACGTCGCAGCCGCCGTCGATGCTGAAGTCAATCAGGTTGCGGATGGCCGGGTAGTCGACCGTGCCGTCTTCATGGAAGATCGTCGGCACCGAATTGCACGGCCCCACGAGCCGCGCGTCGAACTCATCCTTCGGCTTGATGGCTCAGGCTCCGTGCCAGGCAATCCCAAGGGCCACGATATCCGAACCGCCGCCCAAGCGCGCGGTCCGGTCCCCCTCTCCCGTGACGGGAGAGGCTGTCAGGGCCGCCGAGATGCCTGGCATCCGTCGCGACATCTCAGGGAGACGCCGGGCTAGGCCATCCGCCACGCCCCGGCGATGAGCCGCGTGAGCCCCTCGGCTATCGCGGCGAAGCCCTCATCGTTCGGGTGGACCAAATCCGCCAGGCGCGTCTCGTCGCCGGGGCCGATGACGCTGCATCCCTCCAGCACGACGAGGTTGGCGTCGCCGGCGGCAACCCGAGCGCTCACCGCGCGGCGGATGGCCACCCGATAATCCTCCACGCTGGAGCCGGCGGCATTTCGCTGATGCCCCTCGGGTACGTACCAGGTGGGCGTGATGATGACGATGGGCGTCTCGGCATGCGACGCGCGAATCGCCTCGAGGAAGTCGGCGTAGACGCGGCCAAATTCAGCCGCACCCGGATGTCCGATCGCAAACGTGTTGATGCCGTAGTAGAGCACGATGGCGTCCGCCGGAAGCCCGGCCACGATCCGCGCCATGCCCGGCTCGCCCCTCGCCGATCCGCCGAACCCCAGGTTTATGAAATCAGCTCCGAGGGCCCGCGCCACCCTGGCGGGATAGGCCAGCCCGGCCCGGCTGGTAATGGCGCCGTGGGTGATCGAGTCGCCGTGAAACGTGATGAATCGGGAAGGACGGCGCGTTGGCGTGGCAAGGCTCGCGCCGGGCGCGAGGCCCAGCGCCTCGAGCCGCACCTCGGAGTAGGGCGGCATGTGCAGCTCGACCTCGTATTCGCCGGTCATGCCGTTCAGCAAGTCGGCCTCGCACGGTCCCACGTCGGCGCCGCCCATCGTCGCGGTGTACCGGCCGTCGACGTACGCATCCACCATGGCGGCGCGGACCGGTCGTTGCAGGTATTCGAAGCGCAGCGCGACGCGCGAGCTGTCGGTCTGAAAGGCCAGCCGCACGCCGGCAGCCATCTCCGAACGCTCCCAGGTGTCAGCCGGCAAGCTATCCCGGTAGTCCTCCGGCAGACGGTGAAGCAGCGCCCGCGGCGCGCCCACCAGACCCCGCATCTCGACATCCGACGACGGCAGCGCGATCCATTGCATAGGCGACGCCTCCGGCGACAACTAGGGGTGATTGTAGGCGTCGGCAGGGTCGTGTAGGGGCACCCCTAGTGGGTGCCCTCGCGCAGGCGGCTGGGGAAGCACCGCCGAGCAATAGCCGCCAGATGCCGCGACGGGTCGGACGGGAGCCGGCCATATGACCCGCCGCCTCAGGCCCTGGGCATAATCGCCGCGATATGGCGGCCGCCGTCGCCGACGCGCGATGTCCCGGCCCAACGCGGAAGCCGCGCCCATGGCCACTCAACTGCGCAAGATCTGGCTCTCGGTCCACTCCCTCACTTGGCTCGCGCTGCCGCCTGACAACCGCGAGCGCATGGACCGCAAGTGGAACCAGTTCGTCGAGCGCATCCCCTTCGCATATCCACTTGAGCAAAAGCTGCAACGGGAATACCAACGCCTCATCGACGCCGCCGGCGACGACGAGGCCATCTACTTCCTCCCGACGCACTTCGAGGCCGCCGACGAAATCATCGAATACGCCGACGCACGGCTGGGCGACCGGTCCATGGTCTCCCGCGTCGAGGGCGGCGCCGAGGCCAAGGAGCGCGCGCTGGGCAGCGAATTCATCCAAGGCATCGAAGCGGATCAGCGGGCGGCCATCCGCAACCGCGAGCTGCCCGACGGCGTGCTCACCTCCGACCAGCTACGGCTGGATGGCGCGGCCCGCGACGCCGCCCCCGATCTGCCCCCGGGCGGGCTGCAGCAGACCGAGATTCGCGGCTGGATGCAGGCCAAGGCCTGGGGCCTCGACCTCCTGGCCCAGGCCGCGAGCCGTGGTCTCGAGTTCGATCCCACAACCGTCGAGATGGAAGCCTTCGGCGGCGACTGGTCCTATTGCGCCGCGAGCTTCCCCATCCAGATCGGCCGCGCCATGGGCCTGGCGAACCCCATCGAGCGCCGCTTCGACCTCATCAATCCGGCCGAGGGTCCGGTGCTCTTGCAGTCCAAGGTGGTCGAGCAGAACATCCCGTTGGCCGACAACATCCGGCTGTTCGTCTGGGAATACACCGACTCCCACGGCCCGCGCTTCGTGGCGCAGTTCTGGGAGGGCATACGCGGCATCATGGACCGCACCCACGAAGCCATCGTCGATCTGCCAAGCGACGCCGCCCAGATCGTCAACCTCTGGGGCTTCCCGGAAGCCCGCGCCCGCGGCGTCGACGTGCCGCCGCGCCAGGGACCGCTGCAACTGAGCGTCGGCTCCGGCGGCCACACGCCAATCCCCGCATCGATCGTGATGGCCCGCGACGGCCTGCCGCTCGACGAGTTCCGCGACGCCCTGACGTCAGCCGAGATCCGCCTTTGCTAGCTGAGCGTCCAAGACCGCACCGGCTTCCGTTCGGGGTGAGCTTGTCCCCGTTCGTGGTGAGCTTGTCGAACCATGAACGGCCGTTCAAACAGCTCAGAGCCTGCCCTGATTTCGCCAAAGGGGCGGGTCTGAGACCCTCCCTGTTTTGCCATAGGGGCGGTTCGCGAACCGCCCGATCTTGCCGTAGGGGCGGTTCGCGAACCGCCCTTCCCAAGCTACGCAAACGTCTCCCATGAGCGAGCTGCATTTCCTCGCGGACGGTCCGGCCGACGCCCGGGACCGCCTGGTGCTGGCCCACAGCGCCGGGGCGCCCATGGACCACCCATCCATGCAGGCGATCGCGGCGGGCGTAGCCGCGGCCGGCATTCGCGTCTTGCGATTCGAGTTCCCTTACATGCGTCAACGCCGCACCGGCGGCGGTCGGCGGCCGCCCGACCGGCAAGCCGTGCTGCTCCAGACCTGGCACGAGGTCATCGACGCCTTGGGCGGAGCCGAAGGCCTCGTGATCGGCGGACGCTCGATGGGAGGCCGCATGGCCAGCCTCATCGCCGAGGCGGTGGGCGCCCGGGGTCTCATATGCCTGGGCTACCCCTTCCATCCGCCGGGAAAACCCGAGAACCTCCGCACGCAGCACCTGGCCGCCCTGTGCACGCCCACGCTCATCGTTCAGGGCGAGCGCGATGCCTTTGGATCCCGAGCCGAGGTCGCCACCTACCACCTCTCGGACGCCATCCGCATCCACTGGCTCGCCGACGGCGACCACTCGTTTGTCCCGCGCAAGAAGTCCGGCCACACCGCGGCCGAGCATCTCGCGGAGGCATCCGCGGTCACGGCGGAGTTCATCCAGTCACTTGACCACGCAACGCCCGGCTGAGCCTGGCACCATGCCGGTCAGCGAGCACCGCCGCCGTCAGCAGGAGACCGCTATGAAGACCTACCGCGCCGCCATCCTCGGCCTGGGCCGTATGGGCAACACCATCGACGACGAGATTCCACCGTCGCGCGATTTCATGCTGCCCTATGGCTTGCCCGGCGCCTGCCAGGCCGTGGAGCGGCTCGACTTGGTCGCCGGGTGCGACCTGCTGCCCGAAAAGCGCGCCGCTTTCAGCGAGCGCTGGGGCGTGCCCGCGGTCTACGAGGACCTCGACGAGATGATTTCCAAGGAGCAGCCCGACCTGGTCGCCATCTGCACGCGGGCCGACGTGCACTCGGATCTGGCCGTGCGCGTGGCCAACGCGGGCGTACCCATGATGTACCTGGAAAAGGCCATTGCCTGCTCGCCCCGCGAGGCCGACGCCGTGCTCACCGCCTGCCAGGCGCACGGGACCGCGTTCAACTCGGGCGTCCTGAACCGGTTCTCGAAGACCTTCAACGCGGCGCGCGATCTGATCGTCCAGGGCCGCATTGGTGAGCCGCGGATCGGAATCCAGTTCGCCGGTCGGAGCCTGCTCCACGGCCACATCCACACCGTCGACGGGCTGTCCTATCTGCTCGGCGATCCCCGCATCGCACGCGTGCGCGGCGAGCTCCATCCCCGCGATCTGGAGATAGTCGACGGCCGGCTCGACGACGACCCGCAGGCCACGTATCACGTCGAGTTCGAGAACGGGGTGGAGGCATGGGCCGTTCCCGCCGGGCACCACGAGTTCGAGATCGTGGGCACCGAGGGCACCGTGCGCACGCTCAACAATGCCGAGGGTCTGGCCCTGCGCGTCAACCGCCCCACCGACTCGCCGAGCCACCGCGAGTGGCACACCGAGCCCCTGCCCGAGACGCAGAAGTCGAGTTCAGTCGTCGCCTGTTTAGAGGACCTCATCGCGGCCCACGAGTCGGGACGCCCGACGCTGAACCACATCGAGCAGGCGCACCACGTCACCGAGGCGTGCTTCGCCATTGCCGAAAGCCATCGCCAAGGCGGGGCATGGGTGGATCTGCCGCTGACCGATCGCGACCTCTACATCTATCACGTGTAGCAGCCGCGGCGGCTGTGGCCCATGCGGGCCCGGTGGCCCATGCTGCGCGCAGCATGGGAGCCTCCTCGCTCTCTCAAGCCTTCGCGAAATCTCGCGTCCCTAGACGATCCGCGTAGGGGCAACCCTAGTGGTTGCCCTTTCGCGATCTCCCTGCGCCGGCGCATGCGGACCGCCGGATCTCACCCAACGTCAGCGAGACCTACTCCTCAGCCGTTCGCAGCGAAGCACGCATTCTCCGGGCAAAGTCCGAATCCATGTCGGCGTTCATATCCACCGCCGTGAAGACCACCACGTAGCCGTCGGCGTCGCGGAAGTGCAGATCGCGCGTATTCCACGGCGTGCGCATGGGTCCCTCGACCTCGCCGCCCGGCTCGCCCGTAGCTATGGCCGCCCGCGCATCCAGGTCTTCGTCACCCGCAGCAAACGAGACCCGCACGCCTGGCGATGCCCCGCTGCTGGGCTCGCTCACCGGCACCAGCAAGATGTCCTGATAGCGGAACCGGCGCAGGTGAACCAGCGCCGGATCGCCCGCGGGACCCGGAAGCACCGCCAGCTCCACGAACCCCAGCCCGTTCACGTACCAGCGGCGCGCCGCTGCCATGTCGGACACCTCGAACGTGACGAATTGCGGCATGACGTAGATGCCGCGGTCGATGGTCGAGCTCGGCAACATGGCCTCGTGCGACGTCATCGACCGTATCGGGACCCGAAACAGCTCTTGCGGCGGGGCTCGCCCTACCCCGCGACGCCCGCTTCGACCGGCTGCGAGGCGCGGTCGCCGCCGGCGAAGCCGCAAAACTCCTCGTAGTCGATCAATTCGGTCACGGTGGGAGCGTCGCCGCACAGCGGGCAGTTGGGGTCCCGGCGGAGCTTGAGCTCGCGGAACTCCATGGCCAGCGCGTCGAACAGCAGCAGGCGGCCCGCCAGCGTGTCGCCCATGCCCAGGATCAACTTGATCGTCTCCGTCGCCTGAATCAGGCCGACCAAACCCGGAAGCACTCCCAGGACGCCGGCCTCGGAGCAACTCGGCGCCATTTCGGGCGGCGGCGGCGTGGGATAGAGGCAGCGATAGCAGCCGCCGCCGGGCACAAAGATCGTCGACATACCCTCGAACCGCAGCACGCTGCCGTCGACCACCGGCTTGCCCAGCATGTACGCGGCGTCGTTGACGAGATAGCGCGTGGGGAAGTTGTCGCAGCCGTTCACGATCACGTCGTAGGCGCCCAGGATTTCCATCGCGTTCTCGGAGGTGAGCGGCTCGTTGTGCTGGATCACCTCAACGTCCGAGTTGAGCCCGGTCAGCGTCTCGGCCGCCGACCCGGTCTTGGGCAGACCCACGCGGTCCTCGCGGTGCAAGATTTGCCGCTGCAAGTTGGAGCGGTCGACCACGTCGAAGTCGACGACGCCGAGCTTGCCCACGCCGGCCGCGGCCAGGTAGTAGAGCACCGGCGAACCCAGCCCACCGGCCCCGATCGCCACAACGCTGGCGTCCAGTAGCTTGCGCTGGCCGACGACGCCAACCTCCGGCAGCAACATGTGCCGGCTATATCGCTGGACCTGCTCGACGTTGAACACGCGCTTACCCTCGTTCCCTAGACCGCAACCGTGCCCAGTCGGCCCCTAGTGACCGGCCGGTGGATCCTCGGTGGTGTATCCCGCCGCCGCCCAGGCCTCCATCCCGCCTTGCATGTTGTAGGCCTGATTCAGGCCCAGCGCCGTCGCCATTTGCGTCGCAACGCCGCTGGTCTGGCCGACATTGCAGATAAACAGGATTGGCTTATCGGTTGGCACCACTTCGGTGGGCCGCGCCAGGATGTCTTCGAGCGGCACATACTCCGCCCCCGGCATGGCCGGAAACGGGAATTGGGTCCGAACATCGATCACCCGGACCTCGCCCTGCTCGACCAAGCGCTTGGCCTCGTGGACGTCAACTTCGTTCGAAGGCATCTGTGCTGCAGCCACGCTAAAACCTCATCGCCGGAAAACTTCGCCTCTTGCTGCGATCTTCGCGCCGTGCCCGCCGCGAGTCAATCCCCGCGCCCCTTCGGCGGTCGATCTCCCGAAAGATCTCAATGCCGTTGAGACGCTTGCGGCATTTCTCACCAACAGCCGTCCGCCAGACGCGGCTATGATTCAGGGTAGGTGCCGCCCGGGCGGAGATCAGGTTGAAGCCAGCCGACTTGCGGATCAGCCTCGCCAAGGCCGATGTGTCGGGCGAAGTGTTGCAGACGCTGTCCGCGCGCTTGGAGGATTCCAACGCGGACGCTGCGAGCGTCGCGCGCGCCATTAGTCTTCCATGGACGCGCGGCTATGCCAGACCGCCCGCGATCGCGGCGGTGCAAAGCGCCCTGGAGTCCGAACATTTCGCGCCCCCGCAAGCCGTGACCGCCATCGTCGAGCATGTGACGGCTCACCACGCCCAAGAATCTGCCCTGCAATCCTCGCACGCACCGCTGCGCCTGCTCTGCCTGTCCGGTCCCGACGGCGTCGGCAAGACAGTCGCCGCCCGATCCATCGCGCGCGCCCTTGGCAAGCCGATTGAGGTCATTGACCTGGAGCAACTCGGCGCGGCCGAGGAGATCTGGCGGCGCGAAGGCCAGCCGGGCGCGCTCATGGGCGCCGTTGAGCAGGCGCAGTCCGCGGAGGCCGTGGTCGTGCTGGCGGGGCTTGATCGCGCGGCGAAACGTTGGGGTGCCAACGCCAGTGCGATTGTGGCGCGGCTCACGGACGCCCGCCGGCGCGCCAGCGTTTTGGATCCATTCTTCGGCGTTCCGTTCGACCTCTCGCGCCTGCTCCTCGTCGTCACCTGCCGCTGGACCCAGGCGCTCGCCGCCGACGACCTGCGGCGGCTCGATGTCGCGGAATTCCCCGGATTTCTCAGCGCTCAGAAAGTCGATCTCGCGCGGCGAACTCTGCTCCCGCAAGCGCTGGCCGACCATGGCTTGGCGGCCAGCACCCTGTTGTTTGACGGGAACGCCCTTCTGGTACTGATCCAGAGCTATACCGATGAGGCTGGCGTCGCCCACTTGGACGAGCTTCTGCGGCGCGTCGTCCGCCGGACCCTGGTCACCGGCGCGCGGGGCGGCGGCGCCTCACCGCGAGTCGTTCAGAGCGAGGACCTCTTCGATCTTGCCGGCAGGCCGCCCGCGCCTCGGCGTCGCGACCGCAGCGCCCAACGGCGCGGTCAAACGTCGGCCCTGGTGGTTGACGAGCACGGCGCCCGGCACGGCACCGTGACGGCAGTGTTGATGCCCGGACTCGGCGGCGCCTTGATACCCGGGCTGGGTCGGATAACGATGCTCGACGCGACCGGCGCCAACGTCTCGAACAATCTGGCGGTCGTCACCGCGGTCATCCGCGCGCGCCTGTCGGACCTTGACGTGTCGGCGCGCTTCATGCAGGAGTTTGACATGCACGTGCACGTGCCAAGGAGCGCCTTGGCCGATGACGCGGGCGCCGCCGGGCTCGCCGTGGCCATCGCAATCGTGTCCCTGGCGCGCGATCGCCCCGTGGACCCGGAATTGGCCGCGACCGGCAGCCTGTCAATTGAAGGAAGGATCGAGCCCACGAACGGCATCGCGCCCAAGATGCTCGCGGCCCATCGCGCCGGCGTGCGCCGCGTGGTGCTGCCGCGCGGAAACGAGCGCGACCTCGACGACCTGCCGGCCCAGATCCACGACGACATCACCTTCATTCCGGTGGACGACATCGCGCAGGCGCTGCAAGTCGCCCTGCGCTAAGGGTTGGCGCCTCAACCGCCGAGTCGTCGTCCCCGGCCCACCCGCAGACTGAAATGCCCCGTCGCTTAGGCATCGCGTTCTCCCTTGCGCTCGGCGCGGTCCTCATCGTTCTCGGCACGCTGGCCTTCATATGGATCGGACGCAGCCCCGACGGCACCCCGCAAGCGACGCGGCCACCGAACGACCTGCCCGATCCGCAGGAGCGGATGATGTTCGCGTCCAACTACGACCAGCGACTCAGCCGCGACGCCATCCCGCCCATCTACACCCCGCAATTCGTGGCCGCGTCCGCCGCGCCGCTCCGCGAGGATGAGCTGGTCATAGGGCTTGTCATCGGCGGCGAGGCGCGCGCCTACCCGGTCACGACGCTCAACCGCCGTGAGATGGTCAATGACGTCGTCGGCGGCACGCCGGTGCTCGTCACCTGGTGACCGCTCTGCTACACCGGTCTCGTGCACGACCGGCAGTTAGAGGGCCAGACGCTGGTCTTCGGCAACCAGGGCGCCTGGTGGATTCACATTCCAAGTGCAACAGATGATCCCAAAACACCTCGGCGGGGGTCTGGTAGCCGAGGCACTTGCGTGGCGTGTTGTTGTAGGCCTGCACGAGCTGGGTGAACCGAGCGGCCGGGAGGCTCGCGAGATCGGTCTTGCGGGGCAGGGTGCGGCGCAGGCGCCCGATGGCGTTCTCGATGCCGCCCTTCTGCCAGGGGGCGTGGGGGTCGCAGAAGAAGGTCTGGATGCCGCGGGCGTGCAGCTGGTGGTGGCGGGCGAACTCGGTGCCGTTGTCGAAGGTGACGGTTTGGCGCCAGGGGGGCGGTAAGGGTGCGAGGAGCCGGGACAAGGCGCGGGCGATGGGGGCAGCGGCTTTGCCGGGGGGCCGGACGGCGAGGAGCAGGCGGGAGTGGCGTTCGTGGAGGGTGAGGACGGCCTGGCCGTAGGTGCGGAAGAGCATGAGGTCGGCCTCCCAGTGGCCGGGGGTCTGGCGGTCCGCGGCGAGGGCTGGGCGGTCGACGAGGGGACGACGGTGGGCGATAAAGGAGGCGGAGCTGCCGCCCTTGCGCCCCCGCCGGCCCCGTTTGAACTTGGCCCGCGGCAAATAGTGACGCCAGGCATAGTCCTTCGTGCGGCGGATCTGGGCGTCAATGAAGCGGTAGATGGATTCGTGGGAGATGACGGGCCGGCCGGCCTCGCGGGCCAGACGGCCGGCCACCTGCTCGGGCGACCAGCCCTGTTGGAGGCGGGTGAGGACCTGGCGGCGCAGGGTGGGATCGCGGTCGAGCCGGGGCCCGCGCCAGCGGCGCGCGCGGGCCTGCTGGTCGGCGTAGCGCGGTTGATAGCCCTGGGTGCGCGATCCATTGCGGCTCAGCTCCCGAGCAATCGTCGATGGCGCGCGATCCAGACTTGCCGCGATTTGGCGGATCGAGGCCCCGGCGGCGTGGCGTCGGGCCACGGCACAGCGGTCTTCAATGGTGAGGTGCGAATAGCGTCGTTCCATGGCAACACCCTAATGAGGTGTTGCACTTCGTTTGTGAATCTAGGCCTTGTACAAGACGGCCATGACCTGGTTCGACCACACCACCGGCAGCATCTGGAGCCAACCGATAGGCGAGGCCCTGGTCGGTGAGTTGCGGGGCGCGACGCTCACGCAGCTACCTTCGACTCTTGATACCTGGGCCGGGTTCAGCACGCGCCATCCCGACGCGCTGGTGCTTGCGAATGGTCTTAACGGCCCGCGGCTCATCCTCGCGACGCCGCGGGAGAACTGGGTCATTGGCCTCGCCTTGGGAGAGGCCGCCGCGGCCGTCACCTTTACCCACGCGCAGGCTGCCGGAGTCGTGCACCTAACGGTCGGCGACGAGCCAGTGCTGGTCTGGGTCGATCAGGACACGGGCTCCGTACGCGCCTATCTACGCCGCGTCGCGGACCGTCTGCTCACCTTTGAGCCAACGGGCGACGGCACGCTGCGCGATCGCGAGACGGGATCGCTGTGGAGCGCGGCCAACGGCCTGGCCGTGAGCGGTCCACTGGTGGGCGAAGCTCTCAGCCCCGTGCCCTGGACCTCGTCGTTCGACTGGGCCTGGAGCGACTTCTACCCGGACTCCACGTTCATCGGCGGCTAGTCTCGCCGCCGTGTCCCGAACAGGCGCGGCGGCTCACGTGCGCAATGACGGGAGATACGGCCGCGCATAGTGGGTGCGCCCTACCGAATCCCACACCTTGGGGGCGGGGGTTTTTATACGTGTTCGGGCGTTTGCTTCGTTCCCAAAGTAAACTCCCGACCCCGTGGCCCGGGCTGCGTGCAGCCCAGGAGGCCCCCACCGACCACGCTCGAATCGCCCAACCGGTCACTCCGAGCACAGCGAGGAGTCTCAGACGCCCCACCCCGGCCGCGCGGTTGCACACCCCAAATCCCAAACATTCCTCTGAATGACAAACACGGCCCGCAAGGCCGAAATGACGGAAGCTACGCGCCCCCATAGAGGTCGGCGATCGTCACCGGCTCTCCGCTGGCCGCCGAGCGATAGGCCGCGTCGACAATCTCCACCGAGCGCTGGGCAATCGAGCCCGGCGACAGATTCGGCGCCCGGCCGAGCACCACGTCGGCCAGGTTCTGTGCGGGCGCCCGCAACGGGTAGTGCAGCGAAGAATCCTCCTCGCGCATCTGCTCGTCGCCGCCGTCATAGCGATGCAGCGTGAACATCGTGGCCCGCTCCATGTCGATTTCCACCCAGCCCTGCGACCCGAAGATGCGCAGCTCGTTGTGGGGCGTATCGTCTCCGGGCTTCGTGCCGACGCTGGCCAGCGTGCCCAACGCGCCGCCAGTGAAGCGCACGCTCAGCGCATCAACCGCGTCGACCGACACGTCGGCGTTTGCCATGTAGGCATGGACGGACTCGGGCCCATCGTCGATCACGAATGCCGCGAGCGCGGCCGAATGTGTGAGTTGATTTTGACCCTGCCCATAGGCTTCGAAGTTCTGGCTCGTGGGTCCGTGGACCGGAAATGCGTGGACGCCCCCGAGCGCTTCCGGATGCCGCACAAGCTGGATGGCCGACGACGCGAATAGACTCTGAAGCAGCTCGACGTCGCCGATGGCGCCGCCGGTGATCAACTCGCGGGCGCGGCGCGCCAGCCGCGTGTAGTGAAACGTGTGGCCAACCACGATCTGCGTGCCGGCGCGCTCGGCCGCCTCCAAGAGCGCGCGGCCGTGGGGCGCGGTCTCGGTCATCGGCTTCTCGATGAGCAGGTGCAGGCCCGCGCCGATGGCCGTGCGCGCTAGCTCAAAATGGGAAGCGTTGCTGGTGGCGATGACCAAGCCGTCCAGCGACTCTTGAGCCAGCATGCGTTCGAGGTCGTCGTAGACCGCGTCAACGCCGTAATGCCGGGCCGCTCGCGCGAGCCGCACGGCATCGTTATCGCAGAGCGCCGCGACCTCAGCCTGCGGGTGGTCGATGAGGCCGGGGATGTGGGCCTCGGTGGCCCACCATCCGGCACCCACCACGCCGATCCGCGCAATCGCCATGGCTCTCATCACACCTGGAGTCCATCCGCACAGCCAGCGGCACGATAGCGCACGAATGCGTCCTCCCTAGCCGAGGCCGATCAGACCGCGGGGATATTCGGTCAGCACCTCGCAGCCGTCGGCGGTGACGGCCACCGTCTCGCTCACGCCCATCCCCGCGCGTCCCACGTCGCGGGCCACCGCCCGCACGTGAAACACATGGCCCGGTTGCAGCGTCGGATAGGCCGCAAGCGAGCGCTCGCTGCGCCACTTGCGGGTGCAGATCTGCAAGCCCATCACGTCCGCCCAGTCGGGCTCGAAGCTCAACCCCACGGAATATCCGCGGTTGCTGTCGGTGAACACCCGCGGCGGCAGTTCGGTCAGCGGCTCCGAGGCGTGCTGCGCCAGGTCGAGCGTGGACACGCCGGGGCGCATGCCCGCAATCGTCCGCTCGACCGCCTCCAGGCACGCCGCGTACATCGCGCCCCACACCGGATCGGCCAGCTCGCCGATCGCGCCCGTGCGAATCATGGGCGCGGAATAGCGCTTCAGGCACGCCCCGAACTCGAGAATCACCGGGTGGCCGGGCGTGAGTCGCGAGCGACCGAACGTCGTATGTGGAATGCCCGAGTTCCGGCCGGCGGTCACGATCGGCTGGATGGACATGCGCTCGCTGCCCCGACCCACCAGCTCCCGATAGATCACCGACGCCACGGCAGTGTCGGGCGCGTTCGGTCGCAACTCGGCCGCCGCGGCGCCGAACCCGTGCGGCGTGATCGCCCCCGCGGACCGCACGGCCGCAATCTCCGCCGCGCTCTTGCGCGCCCGCACCCCATCCACGAGGCCATGGACATAGCTCCAGGACGCGCCCACGGACTCCGCGGCGCGCTGAAAGCTCTCATGCGCCCCGCCATGCTGATGGTGCTCCCAGCCAAGCCTTGCCTTGGACCAGCCACGATGGCGCAGCACGTCGATCAGCGCGCCCCCGGGGTCCCCCGCCCACGGATACGTCACCACATCCTCGACCCAGCTCGACACCAGCGCGTTGAACGACTCGAAGTCGTCCACCAGCAGCGTCGGCTCACGCTCGATCCCAACGATGAGGAAGGCCGGCGCGAACGACGCCAGCGTCTCGTAGCCGCTGACGTAGCAAACGCTCGGCGCAAAGGTGCACACCAGCGCGTCCAAGCCCTCGGACTGCACGGCGGCGCGCAGCGCATCATGGCGCCGCCGAAATTCGGCCTCGTCAAACGTCAGCGACCGGATGTCGCCGGCATCCGCCGGACGCTCAAGCTCGCGGAACAGCGGCATATGGCTCAACTCCCAGGCGTCGGCTGCACGAACTGAAGATCGCACAGCCGCCGATAGAGCGGGTGCGGTTGTAGAGATCCTCATGCCGGCCCGTGCCCACGACCCGGTCCTCATCCAATGCCACGATCCGATCGGCGCGCTGCGCCAGCGCCGTTGGCGTCGATGGTAGGGTCTTGCTCCTCCCAGGTATCTCGACACCGCCTGAGCCTGCATGCCCATCCTCGTCCGTCTGGTTAAGTACGCCCTGACGCAGCGGGCGCTCGCCATCGTCACGGCCCTAGTGCTTGCCGCCTCGATCGTGCCGCTCGTGGTGCTTCCTCGCCTTGCCGGCGACGCCGTCGACGCTCTCTTGACGCAAGGCCGTGACGTGCTGCCGCTGATCGCGGCCCAGATGATCTTGGCCGGCGTGGTCAGGGCCGTATTGGGTTACCTGGGCCTCTACCTGGCCGAACGCGTTGGCCGGGTGACCGAGTATCGGCTTCGGAACGACTTCGTCGACAAGCTGCAATGGCTCAACTTCGGGTTCTATGACCGCCAGAAGACCGGCGACCTGATGTCGCGGGCCACCGTCGACGCCGAGGCCTGCGCCTGGTTCATCTCAATCGGCGTCATGCACGGCATCGGGTTTCTGACCCTGTTCTTTCTGCCAATCATCACCATGCTCATCATGAACTGGCAGCTGGGTCTCATCGTCCTTGTCGGCTCCCTGCTGATCTCGGGGTATGGGGTCGCACTGGCCGTCCGATTGTTTCGAATCTATCGCCAGGCCCATGAAGAAACAGGACGTATGAATATCTTGCTCCAAGAGAGCATGACGGGCATTCGAACCGTCAAAGCCCTGGGCTCCCAGGACTTCGAGCAGCGGCGGTTTCGCGAGAGGGCCGCCGCAGTCGCCACCAATTTTGTGCTCGCCGACCGTCTCTCCGTCACCAGAGAGGCTGCCCTCCTTTTCCTGTACGCCATCCTGACCGCGGTGATCCTGCTCGTTGGCGGATGGCAGGTGCAGCAGGGGGTGCTCACGGTCGGCACCCTGTCGGCCTTTGTGCTGCTGGCGGTGCTGTTGGCCGGCACCACCATGGGCTTGGAGTCGAGGGTGCGGCTCTTTTCCAGAGCTGCGGCCGCGGGCGCGCGCATATTCGAGGTTCTCGACACCAGGAACCCGCTCGTCGTTGCCGCGGATGCTCGCGAGCTCGCCGCCACCGGACACGTCGTGTTCGACTCGGTGTCGTTCGCCTACACCGACGGCGTGCCCGCGTTGCACGACGTCTCGTTTGAGCTGCGGCTCGGGCAGTCGGTGGCGATCGTCGGCGGCTCGGGCTCAGGCAAGAGCACCATCGCGCACCTGCTGCCCCGGTTCTACGACGTATCGGCGGGCCGCATCACCATCGACGGCCTGGACGTCCGGGACGTAACGCTCGAGTCGCTACGTCGCAGCGTTGGGATCGTCATGCAAGACGTGTTCGTCTTTTCGGCGACCATCCGGGACAACATCGCCTACGGGGTCGACGATGCGTCCCTGGCTGACGTGGTCCGAGCCGCCCAGGCGGCCCAGCTGCATGGCTTCATCGAGAACCTGCCGGACGGCTATGACACCTGGGTCGGCGAACGCGGCGCCACCCTGTCCGGCGGCCAGCGGCAGCGGCTCGCCATTGCCCGCACGCTCCTTCTGGGGCCTCCCATTCTGATTCTTGACGACTCCACCTCCAGCGTCGATGTCGCCACCGAGGCGTTGATCCACCAGGCGATGGTCCAGGCGCTCCGGGGGCGAACGTCGTTCGTCATCGCCCACCGGCTATCCACGGTGCGACGCGCCGACCTCATTCTGGTGCTCGATCAGGGGAGGGTCGTCGAGCAGGGCACCCACCACGACCTGCTGCAACGGGATGGGCCCTATCGCCGAATCCACGATCTCCAGCTACGTCCGGCTGATGAAATGCGCGGGTTCAATGCGGATGCGTGACCACCGAGGTTGGGCCTGATGGCGACATCGGCGGTTCCGGCGACCGGCGGCGGGGCGCAGCTCGACCTCGACCAAGAGCGCCAGACGCACTACTGGCGGACGCTGCGCTGGCTGCTCGGGTGCTTTCGCCCCTACCGCGGGCGGGTGGCGGTGGCGGTCGTCGCCATGTTGGCGTACAGCGGCACGGTCGTCGCGCTGCCGTGGGCCGTCAAGCAGGCCATCGACCACCTGGTGACGACGCCCGGAGGCGGCATGCCGGGACTGGCCGCCAGCGTGGGGCTCTTCGGTCTCATCGCCGCGGCCCGCTTCGCCACGGGCCTGACCCATGGCCGGATCATGGTGCGGATCAGCGAGTGGGTGCTGTTCGATATCCGCACCCAGCTCTTTGCGCACGCGCAGCGCCTGTCCATGTCCTTCTACGACCGTCACCAGGTTGGCAAGATCATGTCGCGCGTCCAAAACGACGTGCAGCAGCTGGAAGACTCCCTCTGGGTCCTCACGTTGTCGGTGGCGGATTTCGTAAGCGTGCTCGGCATCGCGGCCGTGATGCTGGCCCTGGACGCGCTGCTGGCGGCAATCACGCTGGCGTTCGTGGCGCTGCTGATTCCCAGTCTGGCGCTTTGGCGTCGGCTTGCGCACCGGCCCATTCGAAGAGCTCAAGAGACCATCGCCGAGGTCAACTCCAGCATCCAAGAGAACGTGGCGGGTATTCGCGTCGTGCAGAGTCTCAACCGCCAGCAGCAGAACACCCACAGCTTCCGCGGGGTGAACCGGAAAAACCTGGATGCCAGGCTGCGGTCCGCGCGCTACCGCTACGGCCTGTGGCCGTCCGTTGAGCTCCTCGCCACCCTGGCCCTGGCGTTCATCGTCCTCGTCATGGGCCAGGCGATCGGCGCCTCCCTCTCCGCCGGCCTGCTGATCGCCTTCGCCCTCTACATCGAGCGGCTCTTCGAGCCCATTCGCAACCTGACCGGCGAATTCGGCCAACTCATCCGGGCGTTGGTGGCGGCTGATCGGGCCGTCGAGCTGCTCGAGGTCAAGCCTGAGGTGCGCACGGCGCCGGATGCGGTTGCCCTGCCGCCCGTGGTCGGCAGGGTCCAATATGAAAACGTCCAGTTCGAGTACGAGCCCGGGCAGCCCGTCCTGCGCGACATCAGCGTGGCGGTGGAGCCGGGCGAGACCGTGGCGGTGGTGGGACCCACCGGCTCCGGTAAGACGACCCTCGTATCGCTGCTGCTACGGCTCTACGACGTCACCAGCGGGCGCGTCACCGTGGATGGGCATGACCTGCGGGACCTCACCCTCGACTCGCTTGCGCAGCAGATCAGCATCGTCCCGCAGGAGCCCTATCTCTTCTCGGCCACGGTGCGGGAGAACATCCGGCACAACCGCACCGACTTGACCGACAGCGATGTCGTCAACGCGGCGCAGGCCGCTGGGGCGCACACGTTCATCTCGCGCCTGACCGACGGCTACGACACCGTGATGGAAGAGCGCGGCGGCAACCTGAGCGTCGGCCAGCGCCAGTTGATCAGCATTGCCCGGGCCGTGGCGAGAGACCCTCGGATCCTGATTCTTGACGAAGCGACGGCCAACGTGGATTCGGAGACCGAGCTGCACATCCAGCAGACTCTCCAGAACCTGCTCCGCGGGCGCACGTCCTTCGTCATCGCCCACCGGCTTTCGACGGTGCGGGACGCCGATCGCATCTTGGTCTTGGATAACGGTGGCCTCGTCGAGCAAGGGACCCACGAGGAACTGTTGGAGATGCAGGGCCTCTACTACCGGCTGTGGTCGCGTTAGACGGCTGGCGCGGCGGGCACGATCCGCTCTGAGCCACCGCGTCCCTCGCGCCGATGCAGCGCCCGCAGGCGCCACCCCCCGGTAAACGTGGCACGATAGGGGCCAGGTTCGGATGCCGATGCTCGTCCTTCGGTCCACAGTGTGAGGTTGCCGCACGTGCTCTACGACCTTGCCGAGAACAAGCTCGTCGTCGACTGGCTTCAAGGCTGGAATGGCTTTCGCGTGGGACTGGTCCTCGGCGCCATCATCGTCGCCGTATGGCTGCCGCTCGTCTTCACCGCGTCTCAGGTCGGCAAAGGCGATCTGTACGACCTTTCGATGACCGTACAAATCCCCGTCCTTGGCATCGTCGTCACCGGCATCATCTGGGGTCTGCTGTTTCGCCACACCGGCGGGGTGACCTGGGCGATTGGCATCGGCCTGGTCCTCGCCATCGCCGCCGGCCTATGCGCGGGGCTGTCAACGGCCCTGGGGTGGGGCCTGGACTGGGGATTCGGCGTGAAGTCGTTCTACTTCCGCATCGACGTCAAGCCGCTTGGTGCGGCGGCCGGCACACTTTCCGGGTCCATCTTCGGCTTCTCCATCGGCGCCGGAGCCGTTCTCGGCTCGCTCGCCGCCATGACGGCCAGCTCGTTGTTCCTGCGCCGCTACTTCAAAGGCTGGACGAGTCGCCTGGCGCCCCACATTGTGAGCCGGTTCCCCACCAGCGTGCGGCAGGTGATCGACCCAACCTATCGCTACGGCGTCGCCCGCTAGCTCCAGCCCGCGAACAGCTCGCACGGCTCAGCTCGCATCGCCAGAGCGATGGTGGTTTGCCCATGCGGCGGCGCTAGCCCGACCTAGGCCCGAGACCAACCACTCGCGCACCGGCGGCCGGAGCCGGCTAGGTCGGCTTCACCGTGACCCAGGTGCCGAGGATAGAGCTAAGCCGCGGGTCGTTGCGATCGGTTTCGGCATAGGCGGCCAGCAGCGTGTCGGGCGCCACCTCCACGATCCAGTCGTAGTTGCCACAATCCCAGGCCTGCGTGCCCAGGTTGAGACACGTGTGCCCGATCCAGGTGTGGCCGTCGTCGCGGCTGAAGGCGAGCCAGTCGCCGGGTCGCCCATAGATCACGGCGAGCACGCCGTTCGACATGCGGCACGCCTTGGGCAAGACACCGCGGTCGGCGACGGGCTCCGGAGCGCTCCACGACTGACCATCGTCGGCTGAGCGGCTCACGGCGAGCGCGGTGTGCTGCCCTTCGTACCGCCCACCGGTACGCATGAAGCAAAGGACGTCGCCGTTCGGCAGCGCCAGCAAGTCGGGCTCGGTGAAACCCTCGATGCGGTGCGTGTGGGTCGGGTTGAGGTCGAAGGCCACGCTCGAACGGTAGCGCCAGGTGACGCCGCGGTCGTCCGAGTGAATGACGAACACCCGGTGCTTGATGTCGCCGGCGAACTTCCCGAGCACGGTGGCCAGGAGGCTGCCGTCGCGCAGCGTGACCAGACCGTGGTCCACATAGGCGAAGACGTGCCGTCCCCATTGCTCGCTTTCGTCCTCCGCCAGCTGCGGAACACCGGAGATCAGCGCGGATTCGGCGGCGTGCGTGTGTCCGTTGTCGTGTGAGCGGTAGATCGGGAAGCGATAGGCGCCGGGCTGGTCGCCGCGCGTGAGCCAGGGATCGCCCGGCGTTCCCACGTGCAGCAGCTCGCCGTCGTCGAACTGATGCACGTAGAAGCTTGGCCAGGAGGGCGCGGCATACCAAGTGCGGCCGCCGTCCCGCGACCTGCGCCAGGTGAGCTCAGGCTCAACGGTCCGCGGGCCACCGACCACCAGCTCGCCGCCGGCCAGCTGGAAGAGGAACCCGCACGGGCACTGATTCTCATGCGCGGGGATCAGCGTCTCGGTCCGCTCGACCTGAATCGTGAGACCGGGAAACGTATACGAACCGCGGCCGCGCGCCTCACGCCGGCCGTTGGGCTTGGTGATTGCCATGGGGGCGACTCCGCGAGCAGTCAACTAGGCACACCTTACGCGGTTCGGGACGGCGCTCATCCGGGCCGTCGTGGCAGCCGCGGGGCTGGCTGCGAGCCGGCGGCCGGACGCCGGGGAGTCATCGACAGCCCGGTGCCCCAGGCGCGGGGGATGGGCCACCGGCGGCCCGGGCCTGGATTCCGGCGCAAGGCCGGAGTGACGGCGGCCGTCGGGGGCCATGAGCGGCGCCTCCCGGCCAGACCATCGCTTGGTCCCGACGCGATGCCGCCTGCACCGCTCGCGGGCGCCAGATCAAACCGGCTCCAGGCCTCGCGTCAACTCCCCAAGACGGCCGTCTAGCTCCACTCGTCTATGGCACGCACGTCATCCGACCAGTCGCGCCAGATGTCGCCGCCGGTATCGTCCATCGCCATCGCATCCGAGAGAGACTCCAGCGTCTTGAGATAGCCATAGATCGTTGCCTGGCGGATGACGTCGCTGGACGTATTTTGTCCGGGGATGTGCAGAATCTTGGTGTGCCACAGGACCACGGTGCCCGCCGGACCGTAGGAATCGGCAGGTTGGCTGTCGGCCTTGATCTGCTCGAAGAGGGTGTCCGGGCGGTATTCGTAGCCTCCCGCCTCGCGCACCTTCTCACGCTCGCCCGTGTGCGTTAGGCCGTGCTCGTGAAAGGCCTTCCACTGCTGCTCCCAGATCCTCGTGTGGCTGCCCGGCCACACGGTGAAGCCGCCGGACGCGGGCGGAAGGTCGTCGATGTAGGCAGCGAACTGTAGGCGCGGCCGGCCGTAGCACGGGCCGTCGGAGTGGGCGCCGCGCCAGTTCGATCCTGGCGAGGGGCTGTTCGGCAGCGTGCAATACAGGCCGCGCGTCCCCTGTCCGTTCATCCACACCGGTCCAGTCTTGGGCAGCCGCAGATCCTCCGTCGCGAAGGTCGCCTGCTCCCGGAAGTTCTCGACCTCCTGGCCCATGTGGCTGGCCAGCCCCTCCATGGCGCCGTCGTCCATCAAGCAGGGGCCCGTCGTGAATCCGGACTCGTCCGAACCGGTAGGCCATACCACCGAGCCCTCCCCAAGCAGTTGCTCAGCGACGCCCCACAGCGCGCGGGGACCAAGGTCGAGCAAGAGCTCTTCAGCCCCATTGCGAATAGTCAGCCGGTGGCCCTTGCCGCTCAACAGCGGCTCGCCGCCATTCGCGGGCCGCCGGGCTCTGAACCCTGCGGTCTCCTCTTCAGCGATCGGGCCCCACGTCGAGGGATCGTCTCGCTTCATGCGGGGAAAGTCTGCCGCAATCGTTTCCCACATGTCGTCCCGGGCCCGGCGGCAAAGGTCGGCGTCGAGCGCTGCGGGAAGCACAAGAACGCCGTCGCGCTTGAACTGGGCGATTTGACGAGCCGTAAGGGGCGCGACTTGCGGCACACTCGGCGGAGACATCGGCATTGGATCCCATCCTTCTTGTCTTGCTACCGACAAGTATCCGAACGGATCAGACAACTTCCGACACTAAGAATGTGCCGCTGCCGTCGATGATGCAAGTCCCGTGACCGGCGCTGGCCGCGTCGTCGCCGGTGGTCGCTAGTCCAGGGTGTCGAGAATCTCGCGGATGAAGTTCACCGAGCTGGCGAGCGCCTGCCGCGGATCGCCTTGGAGACTGCACTCATAGGCCAGCCAGCCCTCATAGCCGATGTCCCGCAGCGCCTGCAGACCCGCGTGCCAGTCGATATCGCCGGTGCCCGGCTGCATGCGGGTGTTGTCGGCCACATGCACGTGTGCGACGTACGGCGTCCCGCACGCCCGAATGGTGTCCGGCGTGTTGGTTTCCTCGATATGCATGTGGAAAAAGTCGCTGATGAGGGCCACGCCTTGCGGGTCGCCCGCCGCCTGAATGATCTCGATGGCGTCCGCCTGACGGCGCAACAGGTGTTGTTCGTAGCGGTTGAGCGGTTCCAGCAACAGCAGCGTGCCGTGCCGGTGGGCGAACGGCGCCAGCTCCTTGACGATCTCTACCAGCAGCTCCTTCTCCAGCGCGATGGCATCCCGCAACGGCGAGAGATCGGGCAGCCGCGGCGGCCCGAATATCGGCGGCACGATCGCTCCCACGGCGCCGAAGTGGCCCGCCGCCTCAAGGTTGCGCCGGGTCTGCGCGATGCTCGCATCTCGCTTGGTGCGGTCGGGGTCGAGCCAATCGAAGCTGTCCTGACCGCAGATTGACACCACGCGGATGCGGCGCCCGGCGAGAGCCCGATCGTATTCCGTCACCCGATCCGGCAGCCCGCGCCCTTCAACCTCCAACCCGTAGACGCCGATCTCCTCGGCAAAGTCGAGCTTCGCGGAAAGCTCGGTCCCGGGGAGCAATTTCTCCTGCAAGGCGATCTGCATGCGTCGTGCCTCGTGCGCTGTCCCTAGAACCGCACGCCGAGCTTGACGTTTTTGTCGGGCGCGGTGGCGATCTTCGGGTATTCGGTGAGCAGGTCGTCAAAGGCGACCACCGGTTGCACCACGGGCTCACAGCGCAAGCTGGCGTCGCTGAGCAGCCGCCAAGCGACGTCCAGCAGTCGGTTCTCGTTCCAGTTGGGGTATTCAGGATTGGGCTCGGAGTTGGCTCGGGAAAACACGATGCTGGGGCGGTTGAGGTGGGCCTCGGCTCCCAGATCAAGTCCGGCCGGATAGGCGGCGGGATAGGCGCCGGCCACCACCGTGCCCAGGTAGCAGACGCCGCGCAGCGCCGCCTGCAGACCGGTGTGATGGCCGCTGTATTCGATGCATACATCGGCGCCCCGCCTGGCGGTAGCCAATCGGATCTCCTTGCCCGCGTCGCACGCGGTCGGGTCCAGGACCAGGTCGGCTCCGCACTCCCGGGCCACCTGCCGGCGCAGCGGGAGCGGGTCCACGGCGATGATCGGGCTTGCCCCCGCCAGTCGCGCCAGTTGCAGCGCCATGAGTCCGATCGCGCCCATCCCAAACACGGCCACGGCGTCACCGATGCGCACCTGCCCGTCGCGTACGGCGCCGAGGGCAAATCCGACCGGGTCGAGACAGGTAGCCGCCTGCCAGGACACGCCGTCCGGGAGGCGACGTACGCGGTCGGCATGCCACACGTGCTCTTGGCGGAAGCCGCCGTGGGCGAATACCCGATCGCCGGCGCTTAGCTCGGAGACGGCCTCACCGGTCTCGATGATCTCGCCGACGCACATATTCCCCAGGAGCGTCGGGTAGCTCGGCTTGCCGCCGTCGCCGGGCGTGAAGATGCCCAGCTCCTTGTCGTAGGCGCCGCGCGGACTCCCGTAGCCGAGGTACATGGACATCTCGGTGCCGTGCTTGGCGGCGCCGAACAGGCTACGCACGCGAATCTGGTCAGACGCCAGCGGTTCGCGCGCATAGTCGCGGAAGGCGACTTGCTCGCGGCCGGGAGCTATGAGCTCTCGCGGCATGGCGGTGATCCTCGTTCGAAGTGGTCGCCCACTGGCATGGTCCGTGGCGAGCAGCCCCTCGGCCGCCATGATGCCCCGGAAGCCGGGGTGGTCGCAGGAACGGGAGCCTCTGGCGGCGGCTCTCACCGTATCAGGGATCGGCGCGGCGGCGGTACGGGTGGCGGTTGCCGGCGTACTGGCCTGCGCGACGACGGGCGACATGACACACTCGCCGCGGCAGCAAAGACGCGCATGGGGAGACAGGGCAATGGAGTACCGGAATCTCGGTCGCACGGGGGTCAAGGTCAGCCCGCTGTGCCTGGGTTGCTGGAACTTCGGCCAGGTGACCGACCAGGACCAGGCGCAGGCCATCATCGACCGCGCGCTCGATGCCGGCGTCAACTTCATCGACACGGCCAACTCCTATGGCCGCGGCACCAGCGAGACGATGGTCGGGCAGGCGCTCAGCGATTCGGGCCGCCGCGCGGGCGTGGTCCTTGCCACCAAGGTCCACTTCCCCATGGACGACGACGACCCGAACGCGCAGGGCAACAGCCGCCGCCACATTCTGGAGCAGTGCGAGGCATCGCTGCGGCGCCTGCAAACCGACTACATCGACCTCTATCAGGTGCACCGTCCCGGGACGGAGGTGCCGCTGGACGAGACGCTGCGCGCGCTCGACGACCTCATCCGCGCCGGCAAGGTGCGCTACGCCGGCACCAGCACCTTCCCGGCGTGGCAGGTGGTGGAGGCACTCTGGGTCTCGCGCGAGCTGGGACTCAATCGCACGATCTGCGACCAGCCGCCCTATCACCTCCTCGACCGCCGCATTGAGCGCGAGCTGGTGCCCATGGCGCTGAACTTCGGCATCGGGATCATTCCCTGGGCTCCGCTAGCCGGCGGATTCCTCACCGGCAGGTACGCCCGCGGCGCAACCCCGCCGTCCGGATCGCGGTACGAGCGCAGCGTCGAGACCCAGCGGCAGCGCGGCCTTTTCACCGACGCGGCGTATGCCGTCGTGGAGGAGCTGACGGACATCGCCAACGACAAGGGCTGCACGCCCGGCCAGCTCGCCCTGGCGTGGAACATGCGGCAGCCGGGCATCACCAGCCCCATCGTGGGACCGCGCACCCCGGAGCAGTGGGCGGAAAACCTGGGCGCGATCAACGTAGCGGTGACCGACGCCGACCGCGAGCGGCTCGACGCGGTGGCGCCCCCCGGCCGCGCCATCGCCACGTACTACAACGCCGACTGGGGTCCCCACGACTTCCGCTGATGCCGGGGAGCACAATCTTGCACAACACCTCGCGATTCCTGCGGACTCCCTCGTCATTCCCGCGAAAGCGGGAATCCATCCCCCACCCAATCTGGAACCGCGCGGGGTTTCTCCCGGCCATCCCTAGCCCATCCGGGGCATGCAAGCGTCTCCGGAGCACCTAGCCATGCGCCTGCATCCCAGCCTCGACGGCGGGCCGTTTCCTAAAGGCGGCCTGCAAGGCGTCGGCAAAGAACTGGCGTTTTCCACCGACGAGTACCGCGGCCGGCTGCGGCGCGCCCATTTCGCCATGGACGCCGCCGGGCTCGACGCGCTGGTCGTGATGAACCCAGCCAGCGTCTTCTACCTCTCCGGCTTCCAGACCTTTGCCGTCGACGGCGGCGCGTGCCTGATCGTGCCGCGACAGGGCGAGCCGGCCATCGTGATCGACCCACCGGAGTTCGGCAGTGCCTGGCTCAGCGTGTGGTTCGAGGACCTGCGCGGCTATCCGCCCGGGAGCGATCGACCGGCCTACGCCGCGTCGATGCTTGCCGAGCACGGACTCGACCGCGGCCGCATCGGCACCGACGACGCCAGCTGGGGACAGACCGTGGCCTTTCGGGCCGGACTGGCGCAAGCGCTGCCGCACGCAGAACTCGTCAATGCAGGTGACCTGCTGATCGAGCTCAAGCGGTTGAAGTCGGCCGGCGAGATCGAGCACATCCGCTGGGCGGCGCTGGCTACCCGGGCGGCCACCGAAGCCGCCACGTCCACGGCGGGCGCCGGCGTCACCGACGGCGACGTGGCGGGTGCGGCCTACGCCGCCATGGCGCGCGCGGGCGGCGAGTACCCCTGCCTCGCTCCAATCGTCACCAGCGGCCGCCGCTCGGGCATCCTGCACTCCACCCACAAGCGCCGCACGCTCGAGCGCGGGGACAACGTGCTGCTCGAGATCGGCGCCTGCCATCAGCGCTACACCGCGCCACAGATGCGCACGCTGTCCATCGGCCCGCCTTCCGACGAAGTCCGCCGCACGGCCGACGCGTGCATCGCCACCCTCAACGCCGTGCTAAGCGTCCTGCGGCCTGGAGCGGTGGCCAGCGACGTGGCCGAAACCGGCTGGCGCGAACTCGCGGTTGCAGGCGACGACCTCGTGTTTCACGGAAATTTCGGCTACGGCATCGGTGCCGGATTCCCACCCAATTGGGCCGACGCGACGGCGTTCATCCAGCGTGACCAGACCACCGTGCTCGAGCCCGGCATGGTCTTCCACCACCCCATCGCCGTGCGGCGCCTCGGGCAATTCGGCGTCGCCTTCAGCGAGACCAGCGTCATCACCAAGGACGGCTGCGAAGTCCTCACCCACGGCGACCGCGTCCTCATCGAGCGCTAGCGCCCATGGACGCGCACCGCATCGGCATCGTGTGGCCCGAGGCCGTGCAGGCAAGGCATCTCGCCGAACTGGAGCTGTTCGTCCCACCGAGCCTCGAGCTCGATATCGAACCGGCGGAATCCGCGCCCGAGCTTGGCCCCGAGGGCATCACGCTGGCCCACGTGGAGCGCCTCGCCCGCGACCCGGGCATCGGCCACGCGGCCCGACGGCTCGCCCAGCGCGGCGCCCAAGCCGTGGCCTACGGCTGCACCACCGGCAGCTACGTCCTCGGCCCCGACGGCGACGCGGCCATCGTGGCGGACATGCGCACCGCCGCCGGCGTACCAGCCACCACAACCTCCACCGCCGCGGTCGCCGCCATGCGCGAGCTGGGCATGCGGCGACTGGCGGTGCTCTCCCCACACGTCGACGCGCTCAACGAGCGCCTGCGCGCCTACCTCGAAGCCAGCGGCTTCGCCGTGGTCAACATGGTTGGGCTGAATCAACGCGGCGATATCGAAGCAATCGAGCCCGACGCAACGCGCGACCTGGTGACCTCACGCGTCGACACACCCGCCGCCGAGGCCATCTTCATCAGCTGCACCGGCCTACGCATGGCGGCAATCATCGACGAACTCGAACAATCACTGTCCAAGCCCGTCGTCACCGCCAACCAAGCCACCCTCTGGCGCCTCGCCAAACTCGCCGACGCCCCATCCACCACGCCTTCACGAGGACGGCTGCTCGCAACTTCACCCCGCTGACCGCGGCGATCCCAACCGCCAAATGGGCGGCAGCATACGCGAGGCCGCCGATTCCATGGCCCGCTGCGCCCGATGCATCACCCTGGCTCACACTCGGGCAGCCCGAGACTGGGAAGATCGCCCCATAGATCCCTCTGAAATCGCGGAAGGCAGCCCGTGAGTTGATTGTCCCCAAGGCGCAGCGACTGCAGCTTGCCCATCTGGCCCAGCTCGGGCGGGATCGGCCCCGTCAACTGATTGAAGGAGAGGTCCATCAGCCACACGTTGTCGAGTTGGCCGAGTTCGGGCGGAATCGGCCCCGTCAACTGGTTGAATCCGAGGTCCAGCTTCTGTAGGTCGACAATCTGGCCGAGTTCCGGCGGGATCGCTCCGGTCAACTGGTTGTGCCCCAGGTACAGCTGCTGCAGGTTGGCTAACTGGCCGAGTTCGGGCGGAATCGCCCCCGTTAACTGGTTGAATTCGAGATGCAGCTCCCACAGGTTGGCCAGCCGGCCGAGTTCCGGCGGGATCCCCGTCAACTGGTTATATCTGAGATTCAACACCTGTAGGTAAGCCAAGTGACCGAGTTCGGGCGGGATCGCCCCCGTCAACTGGTTCTGTCCGAGGTGCAGCTTCCGCAGGTTGGCGAACTGGCCGAGCTCGGGCGGGATCGCCCTCGCCAACTGGTTGTCGGAAAGGTTCAACTCGGTCAGGTTGGCGAGTTGGCTCAACTCCGGCGGGATCGGGCCGGCGAGATCATTAAAGGACAGATCAAGGGTCCTTAACTCAGTCAACGCGCCCAACGCCGGCGGGATCGGCCCGGTCAATTGGTTGCTACCGAGATCCAGCACCTCGAGGTTCGCCAACCCGCCCAACTCTGCTGGAATCGGTCCGGTCAACTGGTTGTGCAGGACGTTCAGCAGCTGCAGGTTGGCTAACTGGCCGAGTTGAGGTGGGATCGGGCCGGTGAGCTCATTTGAGGACAGGTTGAGGATCCGCAAGTGCGTCAATGCCCCAATTGCCGCTGGAATCCGCCCGCCCCGGGAGGACGTGTACACCAGGGTCAACCCGGTCACCCGCGGCGGGGCCCCGTCCACCGTCACGCCCGCCCATTGGTCGATCGGCGTCCCCGGGCCCCAGTTCACCACAGTGTTCGGAAACAGCGCGTCCCGCATCTCCAGGAGCGTCTCGCAATCACGCACCAGCCCTGGGTTTTCCGTCGGTGCGTCAACCACGAGCCCGTCGGCGCACGCCGCCTGGCTGGCCGCCGCATCCTCGGAGCCCAACTCTGCGGCAATCGGACCGCCTAAAGCTGCCCGCGCCAGGACCCGCACGTCGCTACCGTCGGGCGCGACGGTGGACAGGGTTCCCTTGTTGTCGAGGATCGCGATCCGCGCGCTGTCCGGTGACCAGGCCGCCGGATTTCCGGGCAGGGGCGCCCTGCTCACCGGCGTGCTGTCTGCACTAACCACACAAGTCGCCACGTCGCCGCAGGTATAGAGAATCCTTGTGCCGTCCGGCGACCAGGCCACCGTCCCAATCCAGGCGCGGATCGGCTCGGCTGGCTGTCTGGAGGGCTCCCAACCCGTGATCGTCGTCAGCCGCCGCGCATCGGTCCCGTCCGTCGCGATGATGTAGAGCGCGACCGCGTCGGCCTCAGGCTTCGCAAATGCGATCCGCATCCCATCTGGCGACCACGACGGATCGCTCACCGTGGGCGTAAGCGCCTGCGCCTCGGCTGATCGGTCAGCGGCAATGACGTAGATCGTGTAGGCAGGGATCCAGGTTTTTTCTTCATCTCGTTCATCCCGCACAAACGCCAGCCGCTCCCCGTCCGGCGACCACTGCGGTGGCCGAACGATCGTCGTCGCCAGCGGCCGGCGGTCGGCACCGCCATGAGTCATGGTGTAGACGTAAAGGTTGAAGGGCTTTCGATAACCCGGGCGGCTGGCAAACACGAGCCGGGTGGCGTCGGGCGACCACACCGGCACATGGCCGTTGGTGACCCGCTTCGTCGTCATGGTCGCGCGATGCCAAACCACGATCTCGTAGAGATCGCCACCATTTGCCTGCCTCTCACACCTCACATAGGCGATCCGTGTCCCGTCGGGGGAGACGTCTCCGTCCAGCCGCCTCTGATACCGTCCCGACGTGCCGATGGAAGGGCCGACGGCCGACTGCACCTGGGTGCCATCCGCCATTGCCACATACAACTGCGGCCATTGCCCGCCGAAGAGCACCCCCGACCCATCCGGCAACCACTGCAGGACGGGCGCATGGGGTGGGCCACCGAGGCCATTCGGTGAGCTGCATCCCGGCACAGTCACAATGCGCGCCACGCCCTGCACCTCCGGCGCAGCCTCTAAAGCCGCCCGGCGCTCCGCCTCCGTTTGCCGCCCCGCGTCAGACTGCTCATCCGCCTGGCTAGCTTGCGGCGTCGCTTCAGCAGGAAATGGCGAGCGCTCCGCCGAGATGGTCGCGGTCGGGGTGACGGTGCCGCTTGGCAACGAACTGGCGGTCGCGGTGACGGTTGGCTCAGTCGCAGAGAGTTGTGACGGAGCCGTGGCCGGAACCACACTCTCGGCACCAGATGGGTCCGGCCCGCAACCTGCGAGGCTCACGACCAAGCCCAGCACGGCGATCACAGCGACCGCAGCGCGCCACGCCGGACGATGGCCTCTCACAAGTCCGCCTCTCACACCCTCATGGCCGTGGCTACCAGGTACTCCATTGGATACTACGCGCGGACCTTCACAATCGTTCCCTGTTCACGGCAGTGTCGCTCCCAGCGGCCGCGGTTTGAACTCGCGTGGGATAGTTATCGGCTAATTCAAAGTCTGAGTTTGAGTTAGCCGAGGGCGGGGATTCACAAGCATCGACGTGCCCTAGCCGCCGCCGGCACGCCGCGCCGACCTCGACCCGCCTTAGAGCTTTATGTCAATCTGTGCGCCCGACTCCGCCGACCGATACAGCGCGTCGATGATCGTGCTCGTGATCAGTCCCTGGTCGCCGGTGACCAGCGGCGGGGTTCCCTCGATGACAGCGCTGACAAAGTTCTGCATCGACAGGGTGTGCGGCTTCGGCGCGTCGCCCGGCGGATAGGCCGGCATCGCACTGCCCGAGCTTGGAATCCAGTCAACCAGCATCTCGCCGGTGTCCTTGAAGACGCGCACCGGATGCGTGCCGAGCGCAGCGTGTTTCGCCTCGTCGAATCGCACCTCGCCGCCGCCCTTGTCGCCTGCCAGGTCGATACCGAAGTCCGTTTCCCCCACGTTGAGCGCCCAGGCGCACTCCAGCGTCATGGCCGCGCCGTTGGCGAACTTGATCAGCCCAACCGCGCTCTCGTCGACGTCGGACGCCGCGCGGTCCCATTGCCCCATGGGGTTGAAGACGTCGTCCTGCGTGACGAGCTTGCGAAACGTCGATCCCGACGCCGACACGGCCGTGGGGAATCCCATGAGCCAGAGGCCGGTGTCGAGAATGTGGACCCCGATGTCCATCAGCGCACCGCCGCCGCTGAGCTCCGTCGAGTGGAAGGCGCCGTAGGCCGGAATCCCTCGGCGCCGCGTGTAGCGGGCGCGGGCAAAGTAGATCTCACCCAGGTCGCCGGCGTCGACGAACCGCTTCATGGTTTGGGCCTGCCGGATGAAGCGGGTCTGGAAATCCACGGCCAGGATGCGCTTGGCCGCGTGCGAAGCCGCCACCATCGCGCGCGCGGCGTCGAGGTCCAAAGCCATCGGCTTCTCGGTCATGACATGGCGTCCAGACTGCAACGCGGCAATCGTCACCGGCGCGTGGGCGTTCGGCGGGGTGCACACGCTCACGGCGTCGATCTCATCGACACCGAGCAGCTGCTCGTAGCTATCGAAGACGTGCGGAATACCGAACTGCGCCGCCAGCTGCTCGGCGCGCCCGATCTCGATATCGGCAATGGCCACGATGCGGCAGCGGTCGGGCAGGCTCAGGTAGCCCGGAATATGCCCGCCCTTGGCGATCGAGCCCGCCCCAACGATGCCGATGCCAAGCTCACCCGCCATACCGCGCGCTCCTCGTAAAGGTCAGCAAGATCCGAGTGTTGGCCATGGGCGGTGGGCTGACACGGTCACGCGCCGGGCTAACTAACCCGACCCGGAATACGTTGGCATACCCCGATCGCGCTAGGTACGACCTGGGAATAGCCAGTGCTGTTCCAGGTTGGGACGGGCCTGGATTCCCTAGATTCACAAACGAAGTGCAACACCTCATTAGGGTGTTGCCATGGAACGACGCTATTCGCACCTCACCATTGAAGACCGCTGTGCCGTGGCCCGACGCCACGCCGCCGGGGCCTCGATCCGCCAAATCGCGGCAAGTCTGGATCGCGCGCCATCGACGATTGCTCGGGAGCTGAGCCGCAATGGATCGCGCACCCAGGGCTATCAACCGCGCTACGCCGACCAGCAGGCCCGCGCGCGCCGCTGGCGCGGGCCCCGGCTCGACCGCGATCCCACCCTGCGCCGCCAGGTCCTCACCCGCCTCCAACAGGGCTGGTCGCCCGAGCAGGTGGCCGGCCGTCTGGCCCGCGAGGCCGGCCGGCCCGTCATCTCCCACGAATCCATCTACCGCTTCATTGACGCCCAGATCCGCCGCACGAAGGACTATGCCTGGCGTCACTATTTGCCGCGGGCCAAGTTCAAACGGGGCCGGCGGGGGCGCAAGGGCGGCAGCTCCGCCTCCTTTATCGCCCACCGTCGTCCCCTCGTCGACCGCCCAGCCCTCGCCGCGGACCGCCAGACCCCCGGCCACTGGGAGGCCGACCTCATGCTCTTCCGCACCTACGGCCAGGCCGTCCTCACCCTCCACGAACGCCACTCCCGCCTGCTCCTCGCCGTCCGGCCCCCCGGCAAAGCCGCTGCCCCCATCGCCCGCGCCTTGTCCCGGCTCCTCGCACCCTTACCGCCCCCCTGGCGCCAAACCGTCACCTTCGACAACGGCACCGAGTTCGCCCGCCACCACCAGCTGCACGCCCGCGGCATCCAGACCTTCTTCTGCGACCCCCACGCCCCCTGGCAGAAGGGCGGCATCGAGAACGCCATCGGGCGCCTGCGCCGCACCCTGCCCCGCAAGACCGATCTCGCGAGCCTCCCGGCCGCTCGGTTCACCCAGCTCGTGCAGGCCTACAACAACACGCCACGCAAGTGCCTCGGCTACCAGACCCCCGCCGAGGTGTTTTGGGATCATCTGTTGCACTTGGAATGTGAATCCACCTTCCCGCTTCCGCGGGAATGACGAGCGGGTACGCACCGAGTTCACGAGTCGCCGAAGGCCCTCAGGTCCACTGGAAACAGCGTCCGGCGCCCGACAGACCCTATCGAACGCGCGCTCGCAGGAATTCGAAACTGGATCGCAGACAGTCGAACGGATCACGCAAGCACTCGTCCTGCTCGACAACCCACGCTTGGGTCCCCGCAGCATAGCTGGCGGCAAGAATGCGGTCCCAGTCCAGGTTGCCCTCGCCGACCGGCGCATAGAACGGGCGCGCACCGGCCTCGTCGTCCCGGATCATCTCCAGGTCCTTGCAATGCAGCAGCGGCACTCGCCCGGGAATCCGCTCGATCAAGCTCGCCGGGTCCACGCCGGCGAACGCCGCCCAATAGACGTCGAGCTCAAGCGCCACGCTTGGTTCATCGATGACCACGTCAAACATCGTTTTGCGCTGAGCGCCAAAGCGCAGGAACTCATGCGCGTGATTGTGATAGCCGAGCCGAATGCCGTGCTCGCCGAGGATTTGCGCCACCATCGCCGCCTCGCCGGCAAACGTCGCGTAGCTGGCTGGCTCGAACCGATCGTATTCATCGACGAAGGCCGAAACGGTGACCATCGGGCAGTCGAGCAGCGCCAGCCGGTCGATGACGGCGGACGTGTCGTCCCGAATCTCGCGCCACCGGGCGTGCGCACCAAGGCACGCCAGGCCGGCGTCATTCGCCATGCGTTTGAACTCGCGCGTCGAGATGGCGGGATTGGGCCCTTCGAGCAGCGGCACGCCCGAGACCTCGACGCCCTGATAGCCGATGTCGCGCAAGCGCCGCAGCCCATCCTCGACCGCCGCGGCCGATGTCATATGACGCCTGATCGTGTAGAGCGCCGCCGCAAGCGTCATGGTCATGCCCAGTACGCCTCGCTGGTCGGCTGCTCGATGATGATCTCGCGCAGAAACCGGACCGCCTTTTCCAGGCCTTCCCGCGGCGACATGAGCGCGTCCTCGTGCTCGATGCTCAGCGGCCCGTCATAGTTCACCGTCCGCAACGCCGTCACGATCTCGCGCCAAACCTCCGCCCCGTGGCCGTAGCCGACCGTCCGAAATATCCAGGCGCGGTCGGCCGTGTTGGCCAGCGACTTGGTGTCGAGCACGCCGTGCTTTCGCGCGATGGTGGGTTCGATGCGGCAGTCCTTCGCATGGAAGTGGTGAATGGCGCCCGCGCGTCCCAGATCGAGAATCGCCTCCGGCACGTCAACGCCCTGCCAGAACAGGTGACTCGGATCCAGGTTGGCGCCGATTTCGGGGCCCACCGCGTCGCGCAATCGCATCATCGTCTCTGTGTTGTACACCACGAAGCCCGGATGCATCTCGAGCGCGATCTTGGTGATGCCGTGGTCGCGGGCAAACGCCGCCGACTCCCGCCAGTACGGGATCACCTTGGTCTCCCACTGCCACTCCAGGATTGCCGGATAGTCAGTCGGCCAGGCGTTGGTGACCCAGTTGGGGTACTTGGCGCCCTCGTGATCGCCGGGACACCCCGAGAAGCCGACGACGGTCTCAACGCCGAGCTTCTCGGCCAGAAGGATCGCGTCGCGCTCCTCCGCGATATGCCGGGAGGCGAACTCGGCATCGGGATGCAGCGGATTGCCGTGCATCGCCAGCGCGCTCAGGTTGAGCCCCCGCGAGGTGATCGCCTCCTGAAACTTCGCGAGCTTTTCGTCGTCCGCCAGCAGCTCCGCCGCGTTGCAGTGCGCATTGCCAGGATAGCCCCCGCAACCGATCTCAAGGTCCTGCACGCCGATCGACGCCAAATAGTCCAGGGCCTCCGTCAGCGGCAGGTCGCTCAGCAAAACCGTCAGCACACCAATTCTCATGGGTCGCACTCAATCTCGATGGGGGCTCCGCCTTCCGCGGCCGACCTGATGATGGCCTCGAGGATCACGTCACACCGCCAGCCGTCCTCGAACGTCGCGCCGTAGGGCGCCACGTCGGCGTCATTCGCCACGGCGTCGAGCAGGTGGTGGATCTCATGCACGAACGTATGCTCCCACCCAATGATGTGGCCCGGGGGCCACCACCACTCGATGAACGGGTCGTCGGGCTCCGTAATCAATTCGCTGCGGAATCCCGCCTGGCTGTTCGCCGCGCCGGCTCGCGAGTGCACCTCAAGCTCGTTGAGACGTTCCAAGTTGAACTTGAGCGAGCCGTTCGAGCCGTTGATCTCAAAGATATTGGCGTTGCGGTGACCCACGGCAAAGCGTGTCGCCTCGAGGGTCCCAATCGCGCCGTTCTCAAACTCGACCAGCGCGACGAAGGCGTCGTCCACGTCCACCGGCCCTCGCTCGCTGGGATTTTCGGGCAGCGGTCGCTCCGACACGAACGTCTTGAGCCGCGCGTTCACCACGGTTGGCTCCCCCACGAGGAACCGCGCCAGGTCCACGATGTGCGAACCAAGGTCGCCCAGGGCGCCGCTGCCCGCCAGCGCCTTCTGCAGCCGCCAGACGCGCGGATGCTCCGGGTCCGCCAGCCAGTCCTGGCAGTACCGCGCCCGAAAGTGATGGATTTGGCCGAGCGCCCCTTGCTCGATCATCAATCGAGCCTTGCGTACGGCGGGAACGAAGCGGTAGTTGAACGCCGCCATGTGCTTCCCGTCGGCGCGCCGCGCCGCCTCCAGCATTCGCCGCGACTCCGCCGCATTGCGCCCGAGCGGCTTCTCGCAGAGCACGTGCTTGCCCGCGTCCAGGGCCGCGATGTTCACCTCGGCGTGGATGTTGTTTGGCCCGCAGTTGTCGACCAGTTGGATCGCCGGATCGGCGATCATCTCCCGCCAGTCGGCATAGGCGCGCTCGAAGCCAAAGCGACCGGCGGCAGCCTCGGCGTCTGCGCTGCGGCGACTCGCAATGCCAGTGAGCCTGGGCCGGGCCGGCGGCGGATAGGCCATGTAGGGCAGCGTGCGCCAGGCATTCACGTGCGCCGTGCACATAAAGCCCGTGCCAACCACGCCAACCCCGATCTCGGGGATGCCCTCACGCTCACCGTCGCGTGCACCAGCCGCCAACTCCGCACCCTCACTCATGGTTGGGAAGTCCGGTCGACCGACATTAGCGAAACTCGGCCCCCACCAGCAGTACTCTAACGAAACCACGCCGCGTTCGTCCGCGAACGCAGCCTAGGACATTGTCAACGAGTGGGGCGCGTGTATCCCCTTGCGCATGCCGAGGCTGGGATCGCTGCCGATGGCCTCGTGTCTCTGAAGTGCGCTCATGGAGTCTCGCTTGGGGGCGGCAGCTCACTTGACCGAGCATAGCGATCGTAATCTGAAGATCATGGGTCGTAGCCTACCCTTTTGGGCCGTTGCACGATTGTACTAAGCCAATTTCCCATAGTGACATCCATGAGTTGCCATATGTGGGCGTGAAACGATAGCCTTCGAGTATGAAAGTCTTCATAAGCTCTGTCGTAAGTGGCTTCGAGGAATTCAGGGATGCGGCTGGCAGCGCAATTCGCAGCCTTGGGTATGCAGCACTCCGCGCCGAGGATTTCCATGCTTCACCCAGTTCACCGAAACAGGCCTGCCTTGAAGGCGTTCGCGGTGCCGATCTCACAATTCTTCTACTCGGTGGAAGATACGGAGCGAAGCAAGCGTCGGGACTGTCGGCGACACATGAAGAGTATCGGGAAGCCCGACAGCATCGACGGGTGCTAGCGTTTGTGCAGGAAGGGGTCGAGCACGAGCCCGATCAGGCGGCTCTTGTCCACGAGGTGCGCCAGTGGGAGACTGGGCACCTGACGGTCGATTTCACCACCGAGGATGAGTTGCAGAGTGCCGTAACGCTTGCCCTTCACCGTCAAGCCGTCTCGGCAGCGACGAGCCCAATCGATGAGCAGGAATTGCTAGCACAAGCCAAAGGAGTTCTCAGCGCCTCAACCACGAGCCAGCTGGGACCCCAACTAACCCTCAGCCTCGCAATGGGCCCGAGCCAACAGATACTGCGGCCCAGCGTGCTTGAGGACAGGGGGTTTGCACGTAGGCTCCAGCACCAAATCTTGTTTGGTCCGCATGAGCTCTTCGCCATCGAAGCCGGGACTCAGACCGACCTTCGTGGAGGATGGCTGGTCCTTTCGCAAGAAATGGAATCGGTAGGAATCAACTCGGCTGGGAACATCGTGATCCACCAATCCGCAGTCACTCAACGGAATCACTACGAACTCCAGGCTTTGATCGAAGAAGACATTGAGGAGAAGCTCGTCTCAGCACTGGTGTTCGCTGCAGCCGTACTTGACCAAATCGATTCCGCTAAGCGTCTGTCACACGTTGTGGCCGTAGCAGCACTTACCCGCCTGGGCCATGCACCATGGCGGACTCGAGCGGAGCACGCTCGCAGTCCGTCGTCTGGAACACTTAGAACTGGGGGGGACTCCGCAATTGCATACCTCACCCCAAGCATTCGGCCTCGAGTGGAGATCGGTCAACGAAGCCGTGATTTGGCACAGGACCTGATGGTCCTTCTGCGACGCCAGCTGGCAAAGAGTGGATGGGCTAATGATGTGTCCACGTCATTCGACTACTTTCAACATCGATAAGAAGCGTCTCGGGAACCCTGAGACTCTTTCTACCGGCAGGACATTGGTAACCTAAGTCGTCGTATAGCTACAGACGTCTCAGCCAGATACTCGAAAAACAGCACTAGCAGTCCGGAGTTAGACGTCCACGAAGAATGACCGACTTCAAGCCATTCTCCGACGTGCTGTGGCGGCACATAGTTCGTTTAAATTGCGTGCATATGCGTTGAGTGCCACCGTTTTCTCCGTCCAAGGCGAGAACCGTGCGCACTGGAGGGGGCGATGGGAGCATTGAGTTCAAGCATGCTGGTGGGGAACAAAGGCGCGGGCCTCGCGCTGATGGCGGCAGTGATCCTCACGATTGTCGGGTCCCTGTTCTACCCCGGGGGGGCCTTTGATTAACCCGGTGATCCAAACTGACTTTCCGGCCGCGATTGCCGCCCTGGGCGACCAACCCAACCTCGGGCACGTGATGACGATGTTGGCGGTCGCCGGCATGCTGCTCCAGGGCTACGGCCTGTTCGCGCTCTTCCGCCTTGGCAACGGACAGCGGTGCCTGGCGGGCACGGCCTTGCGAACGGGGGTGATCGCCAGTCTGTTCGGCTGGGGCATTTTCCTTCTTGCCCTGGGCCGGCGGCACATGGTCATCCACCTCATGCAACGCAGCATGAACCCCGCCGAAACTCCCGACGTGCAGGCGCAGTTTGAGGCGTTTGCCCTGGCCGGTCATGTCGACATGGCTGGGCTGCTCCTTGGGTTCTTGTGGGTCTACCCAATCGCGTCCATCTTGGTAGGGCTTGGGCTGGTTGCTCGATTCGGCGCCTTGGACATCTTTAAGGCGGCTTCCTACGGTCTTGTCATCATCGGAGCGGCGGGGCTGATCAACTTTGTGGTGGCGCAGCACGGTCCCGGTCTTGACCTCAACGTCCTTCTCCTGCTCAACAACGTCTTCCTGATGGTCGGCGCCATCTGTCTGTTCGTCATCGGGCTGGAGTTGTATCAGGGGCGGCGCGAGTTGGTGCCGGAGGATTCCTCCGGCTAAGGCCGAGCTCGCCGCTGGCCCAGCCAGCCAATGGAGCCACGGCAACGGGCCGAAGGCTGCCTGGGGTCCGGCGGCTTTCAAACGGCGCGCCGCTCTGGAACAATGCCGGTCGCTGCGGGCATGCGGAAGTTGGTGCGTGATGTGGCGAGCAGGTCTGATTGCCTTGGTATTCGTCGGGCTGCTGGCCGCCTGCGGCGAGGGCTCGACGGGATCGTCCGGGTCCACGAATGGCAAGACCTACGAGGCCTACCCGCCAGTGGAGGTACCCAAGGGCAAGCCTTGGGTCATCATCGCCACCAACCTGGGGCGCATGACCTTTACGCTGTTCCATGACGAAGCGCCGTTGGCCGTGAACAACTTCATCTTCCTCGCGAACGAGGGCTATTTCGACGGCGTCGGCTTCCATCGCCTGATCCCGGGGTTCATGGTGCAAGGTGGTGACCCCACCGGCACGGGCACGGGGAACCCGGGGTACACGTTCGAAATCGAACCGCCGCAGCGACCCTACGTCCGCGGCGGGCTGGCGATGGCCAACAAGGGCGCCCCCGACTCCAACGGCTCCCAGTTCTTCATCGTCCTCGACGACCTGACAGCGCAGGAACGGCTGTCGCCGGACTTCACGCTCTTTGGCCAGCTCAAGGAAGACCACAAACCGTCGCTCGATACCTTGGCCAAGATCGAGGCGGTGCCGGTCGGCGGAGGATCTGACGGGGAAACGTCGGTACCACAGCAGGAGATCACCATCGTGTCGGTGACCGTCGGGTCGTCGTTTGACGACGGCTGTTCGGCTAGTTGGTCGGCCTGCTAGGAGGCAGCGGCCCGCTGTCTGCCACCGGGTGCCTGTGCTGGAGATCCAATGCAGATTCGGGTACGCCACGCCGTCTCTGACGACTACGACGACGCCTGCCGGCTTTGGTCGGAAGCCGACGCTCTGCACGCGGCGAAGCTTCCTGACCTATTCCGGACCACTGATCTGTCGGCCCGCTCGCGAAGTGCGTTTGACCGCAACATCGAGGACCCCGAGAGCGCATTGCTTCTTGCCGAACTCGATGACGCCGTCGTCGCGCTCGTGAGCGTCCACGTCTACGAGCAGGCTGATCAGCCGGACATGCCGGTGCTCGTTCCACGGCGCTACGCCGAGATCGAGGAGCTTGTGGTTGCCAACGCGCATCGACGACGCGGCATCGCTACGCGTCTGATGGGCGCGGCGCACGGCTGGATACGAAACCGCGGCATCAACGAGGTCGAGCTCACCGTGTATGACTTCAATGAACCCGCGTTGCACCTCTATCGCAACCTTAGGTATGCGCCTGCGGGCCGGAGGCTGTGGCGAAGGCTCGACTGAAGGGCGCTCGACACCACCCACGGCACGTCGGCGAACCGGGTCGCATCGCTACAACCTGAGGTCGTCGCTCGCCAGGCCGCCCGGTTCTCCACCTGCGGCCCCATTTGACCTGTCCGTCGATAGCGGCCGGTCCTAGTCCCGAGTTCACGTAGCGTCCGGCGCATGCTGTTCCGCCAGATTCACCGAGCCAGACGCAGCCCCTGGAAAATCCTTCGAGCGGTCGGCCTCAGCCGGCGGGGCGGATCACGTTGGACGTCGCGACCGGATAGTAGGACTGGCCCGGCGTAAGCGGCCCATAGGGCCCGAAGGCCACGAACGCCCGGTACGTGGGATAGCGCCAGTCGCGCAGGATGTCGCCCAGGAGAAACAGCTTGACCGGCTGGACCGTATCGGACGGGTGATACTCCAGCACCGCCGCCTGGAAGTATTGGCGAATGATCCCGGGATCGCCGTCGGGCACCCCCAGCACCGCCAGCGGATCATTGTCGTAGCGCGCCTCGGTCTTGGGATGGCCAAAGGTCTCCACCCCGCCCAGCGCCGTGAAGAACTCCAGGAAGCCCACGTACGTCCCGTCCACCGCATAGTCCGACACCCGGTGACCCCAGGGTCCCAGCAGCTCGCCGGGCTGGTCACTCAACAGGTGCGGCTCCACACCCAGGTCCGGCGCGCCCTCGACGCCGCCGCCAATGTAGTCCCACGCCAAACGGCGCTCCAAGGTCCATCCGCCGTAGCGCTGGTGGCAATCCACCACCCCGCGCTGGTAGTACTGCGTCAGGATGCCGGACTGCTCCTCCAAGACCTCGGAGATCGCATGGCCCCAACGGGCGAGCCCAAAGGTAGCCTCGTAGTAGCTCAGGAAGTCGCACTGCGCCTCCGACCCGTCGGCCAACGTCATGGTCAGGTCGGGGATGTTGTGGGACAAGTGTCGATCCGGCGCGCTGAACAGGACCCGTCCCACGCGCAGCCCGAGTCTTGGGGTTGCCGGCGGTATCACCGGCGGCGTCGTGGAGGGTCCGGACGGCAGCGGCGCCACCGCAGCCGCCAGCCTGACGCGTTCGGGAGTGTAGATCTGGCCTTCGCTCAAAGGAGCGGCAGGCCCGAAGCTAGCGATGATGGTGTAGGTCTGGTTGGGATACAGCCGATCGCGCACGTCGTGGCCCAGCAGGTACAGCTTCACCGGCTGTAGCTCGTCGTCCGGGTGATATTCCAGCACGGCCGCCTGGAAGTACTGCCGGATCACTCCGGGTGGCGCGCCCGCGATACCCAGCTCCGCCCGCGGATCGTCGTCATAGCGTGCCTCGGTCTTGGGATTGCCAAAGGTACTCACGCCGCCCAGCGCCGTGAAGAAGTCCAGGAAGCCAACGTACGTGCCGTCCACCGCGTAGTCCGATACCCGGTGACCCCAGGGTCCCCACAGGTCGCCCGGCTGGTCACTCAACACGTTCGGCTCCACCCCGAGGTCCGGCGCTCCCTCGGCGCCGCCGCCGATGTAGTCCCAGACCAATCGGCGCTCGATGAGCCAGGCGCCCTCGCGGTTATGGCAGTCCACGACCCCGCGCTGGTAGTACTGCGAGAGCGTTCCGGGGTATTCCTCGAGCACTTCGGAAATCGCGTGGCCCCAGCGGGCGAGCCCCTGCGTGGCCTCGTAGTAGCTGAGGAAATCGCACCTTGCCTCCGCCCCGTCGGTCTGCGTCAGAATCAGGTCGGGGATGTTGTGGGCCAGGTGTACGTCCGGTTCGCTAAACAGCACCCGATCCACGCGCACCGAGAGCGCGGACGGCTGGGCCGGGACACCCGGCGTGGGCGGCGCGGTTACCGGCGGCCCGAGCGGCGGGGCCGTCACCGGACTGGAGGCCACGTACTCCGCGACGTAGATCTGCCCCACGCGCAGCGGAGCCACGGACGCAAAGCTGGAGTACCACTTGTACGACTCACCGGGATAGCGCCGGTCGCGCAGGTCGTCACCGAGCAGGCGCAGCATCACCGGGGCCAGCGTGTTCGGGTGGAACTCCATCACCGCCGCCTGGAAGTACTGCCGGACGAAGCCCTCCGTGGCGGCCGCGATGCCCAGTTGCCGCCGTGGATCGTTGTCGTAGCGCGCGTCGCTCTTCGGGTAACCGAAGGACGGGACGCCGCCCAGAGCCGTGAAGAAGTTCAGGAAGCCGGTGTACGTGCCATCCACAGCGTAGTCCGAAACCCGGTGACTCCAGGGACCCAGCAGCTGCCCCGGTTGATCGCTCAGCAGGTGCGGTTCCACTCCCAGGTCCTCGGAGCCGTCCACGCCGCCGCCGAAGTGGTCCCAGGCCAGCCGTCGTTCCATCAGCCAGGAGCCCTCGCGTTCATGACAGTCCACCACGCCACGCTGGTAGTACTGCGTCAGCGAGCCGGGGCGTTCTTCGACAACCTCGGAGGTCGTGTAGCCCCAGCGAGCCAGCCCACCGGTGCTTTCGTAGTGCGTCAGGAAGTTGCAGGTGGTCTCGGACCCATCGGGCAGCGTCAACAACAGGTCGGGAATGTTGTGCGCCAGGTGCACGTCCGGCACCTCGTACAGCACTCGCACCACTCGCAATTGGAGCGAGGACGGCACGCGCGGCTGCGGGCCCGTCACCTGCCGCTCTCCGGACAGCCCAACGGGCGGCGTCTGCAAGGTGGACGACTCGGATGTCGCCGCCACCACCTCAACCTGCAGGCTGACCAATCGCTCGTCCGTCTGGTCGCTATCCACCGCCACCGTCAGGATGATGTGCGGAATGTGGCTGTCATCCATCGGCCCGAAGCTACCAGTGGCCGTTGTCGACGCGCCCGCCGCCAGGTTGCCCAGCGATTGCGCCGCCGTGCCGGAGGTCACGTCGCGCCACGTCACACCCGTCAGGCCCTGGGCGCCGGTGTTGCTTGCGGTCACCGTGTAGGTCAGCGTCTGTCCCACCTCAGCCGGTCCCTCCGGCACCGTCAACGTCACGTCGAGCCAAGACAGTGCGCTTGACGGCGGCGTGCTCGACGGCGTGGAACCAGACGGCGTGGAGCCAGACGGCGGGGTGTGCGGCGATCCGGGGGTCGATGGAGGACGTGGCCGCTGTCCGACCCGGTTCGCAACCGACTGATCGGCGAGGGTTGCGACGTCGTTGCCGGCCGTGTCCTGAATCGCGTTCGCGTCATCGTTGGCGGTCGGATCGGTGTAGGTCACCGTGATGTCCTGGTCGGCTGTTACCGCGGTTTCCAGGCCGAGAGCCACCGTGCGTCCGCGGACGGTCACCGGCGACGTCAACGAGAGATCTGCCGATGCCTCATCCACCGTGACCGTGAAGGCGCTGCCTTCCGGCCCGTTCGTACTGTCCAGAACCTCACTGAACGTCAGAACGATCCGCCCGCCGTCGGTTGATGTCTCCGCGCTCACCAGGATCGGCGCCGTCGTGTCGCTGACCGTGGAGTTGTTCATGACCGACCCGGTCAGGCTGGCCGCGTCATTGCCGACGGAGTCCTGAATCGCGTTTCTGTCATCCACGCCGGCGGTCGGATCGGTGTAGATGACCGCAACCGTCTGACCGGTCGTAATCGCACTACCAAGCCCCAAGGTCAAGGTCTTGCCACTGACGCTCACCGTGGAGGCGTTCCGCCGTTCGCCCTGCACCGTGACGCTGAAGTCGCTGGTCCTGGGCTTGTTCTGGCTATCCAGGTCCTCGTCGAAGGTCAGGATTATCGTCAGGCCGTCGCTGGACGTCACCGCGCTCACGAATTGCGGGGCTCGCTCATCGGGGACCGCAGAGGCGTTCGTCACCGTCTGGCCGGTCAGGCTGGCTGCGTCATTGCCCGCCGAGTCCTGAATCGCATTGCCGTCGTTGTTTGCGCTCGGATCGGTGTAGGTCACGCTGACGTCCTGGTCCGCCGTCACCGAGCTGTCCAGGCCCAGCGCCACCGTGCGCCCGTGAACACTCACCGGCGTGCTCGACGAGAGAGCCGCCGATTGCTCATCCACGGTGACCTCGAAGTCGCTGGTCGTCGGGGTGTTCTCGTTGTCCAGCACCTCGTCGTAGGTCAGCACGATTGTGCCGCCGTCGCTCGACAGCACCGCCCGCACAAACGTCGGCGCCGTCGTGTCGGCGACCGTGGAAGCATTGGTCACCGTCTCGCTCAAGCTGGCCGCGTCGTTGCCGGCCTCATCCTGAATCGCATTCCGGTCATCCACGTCCGCGGTCGGATCGGCATAGATGACCGCGACGGCCTGCTCCGTGGTTATCGCACCGCCAAGCCCCAAGGTCACGGTCTTGCCGCTGACATTCACCGTCGAGACGTCCCGGCGCTCGCCCTGCACCGTGAGCCCAAAGTTGGCGGTCCTCGGCCCGTTCTGGCTATCAAGGTCCTCATCGAACGTCAGCGTGATCGTGAGGCCATCAATCGACGTTGAAGCGCTCACGAATTCCGGTGCTCGCTCATCCGGGACGGTGGAGGCGTTCGTGACCATCTGGTCGGTCAGCGTGGCCGCGTCATTGCCTGCGACATCCTGAATCGCGGAGCCGTCATCGCCGGCGGTCGGATCCGTGTAAGTCACGGTCACGTCTTGGCCTGTCCTCACCGCGGTGGCCAGCCCAACCACCACCGTCCGGCCGCGCACGGCCCCCGTCGAAGCCACCGACAGGGCCACCGACTCGCCATCAACCTTGACGGTGAAGTCGCTATCTCTCGGACCGCGGTCGGCATCCAGCACTTCATCAAATGTCAGCGTGATCGTGCCGCCGTCGCTCGACATCACCGCCCGCACGAAGCCAGGTGGCGTCGTATCGGCGACGGTGGAGTCATTCACCACGACCGGCCGGCTCAAGCTGGCCGCGTCGTTGCCGGCCAAGTCCTGGATCGCCTTCGTGTCGTTCACGCCGACCGTCGGATCCGTGTAGGTCATGGCGACGTTCAGAAACGAGGTAATCACTCTGGCCATCCGAAGCGCCACGTCAGTCCCGCTGACCGTTACCGTCGAGACCTGCCGCCGCTCACCCTCCACCGAGACCACGAAGTCAGCCGGCGCCGGTCCGTTGCCGCTATCCAGGTTCTCGTCGTAGGTCAGCGTCAGCGTCAGGCCGTCGCTCGACACCGCCGCGCTTTGATATTCAGGTGCCCGTTCGTCGGGCACCGTGGAGGTATTGGCGACCGACTGGTTGGTAAGAGTCGCCGCGTCATTGCCCGCCGGATCCTGGATGGCGTTGGCGTCGTTGTCCGTGCTGGGATCGGTGTAGGTCACCCTGACGTCCTGGCCCGCCGTCACCGCGCTGACCAGACCCACCAAAACTGCCCGGCCGCTGACATTCACCGAGGAGACTTCAGCCGCCTGCCCGGCCACCGTCACCGCGAAGTCGCCGGTCGACGGCTGATTCGCGTCGTCCAGCACCTCGTCGTAGGTCAGGGTGATCTTGGCGCCGTTGCTCGACATGGCGGCCCGATCGAACCGCGGCGCTCTGGTATCGGCAACCGTCGAGGCATTCGCGACGTTACCTGGAAAAGGTCGGACGCGTCATTGCCCGCGCGGTCCTGGATCGCGTTGGTGTCGTCGACGCCGTACGTCGGATCGCTATAGGACACCCTGACGTCCTGGCCGATTGTGATCGCAGTGCCGAGCCCGAGCTCAACCGTCTTCCCGCTCACGGTCACCGTGGACACGTCTCGAGGTTCGTCCTGCACCCTGATCTCGAAATTTCCGGCGGCCGGCTCGTTCTCGCTGTCCAACACCTCGTCGTAGGTGAGGATGATCTTGGTGCCGTCGCTGGTCGTCGTCGCGTCCTCGAATTGCGGCGCCCGCTCGTCGAGCACCGTGGAAGCATTGGTGACCTGCTGGTCGGTCAGGCTGACGGCGTCATTGCCGGCCGGATCCTGGATGGCGTTCGCGTCGTTGTTCGCGCTGGGATCGGTGTAGGTCACCTTGACGTCCTTGAGTGACGGGGCCAGACCGCCCAGGAACAGCAGGACGGTCCGGTCCCTGACGTCCACCGTGGAAATCGCCTCCGAATCCCCGTCCACCGTGACCGCGAAGTCGGTGGTCGCCGGTTCGTTCTGGTCGTCCAGCACCTCGTCGTAGGTCAGGGTGATCGTCCAGCCATCGCTGGCGAGCACCGCCCGCAGGAACTTCGGCGCCGTGGTGTCGGCAGCCCCGGAGGCGTTTGTGACTTCTTGCCCGGTCAGGTCGGCCGCGTCATTTCCGGCCCGGTCCTGGATCGCGTTCGTGTCGTCCACGCCATCCGTGGGATCGGTATAGGCAACGGTGACCACCTGGCCGGTAGTGACCGCACTGCCAAGCCCCAATTCAACCGTCTTCCCGATCACGGTCACCGTGGAAGCGCCCCGCTCTTCGCCCTCCACCGTGATATCGAAGTTCGCGGTAGCCGGTTTGTTCGCGCTGTCCAGGATTTCGTCGTAGGTCAGGATGATCTTGGTCCCATCGCCGGACGTGGTCGCGCTCTGAAAGACCGGCGCCACTTCGTCAAGCACCGTGGAGGCATTCGCAACTTCCTGATCGATCAGACTCACTGCGTCGTTGCCCGCCGCGTCCTGAATCGCGTTGGCGTCGTCATCCCCCGTCGGGTCGGTGTAGCTCACCGACACGTCCTGGCGTGATTGCACCCCCGTACCCAACCGCAGCAGAACGGTCCGGCCGCTCAGGCTCACCTGCGAAGGCTCGGCCGATACTTCGTCAACCTTGACCGTGAAGTCGGTGGTCCCCGGTCCATTCCCGTCGTTCAGCACCTCGTCGTAGGTCAGAGTGATCGAGCGGCCATCGCTGGCCATCACCGCCCGCAGGAACTTCGGCGCCGTGCTGTCGCTGACCTCGGATGTATTCGTGACGCCTTCATTGATCAGACTGGCCGCGTCGTTGCCGGCTCGGTCTTGAATCGCGTTCAGGTCGTCGATGCCGACCGTCGGATCGTTATAGGTCACCGTCACCGTCTGGCCCGTGGTGATCGCGCTGGCGAGCCTCAGTTCAACCGTCTTCCCGTTGACGGTCGCGGTGGAGATGTCCCGCCGTTCGCCCTGCACCATGATCTGGAAATTGGCGGTGGCTGGCCCGCTGTCGCCGTCCAGGATTTCGTCATAGGTCAAGGTGATGGTGGCGCCGTCGGTTGACATCGCCACGCTCTGGAATAGCGGCGCCACCTGGTCGAGCACCGTCGAGGCGTTGGTGACCTTGTGGTCGATCAGATCGGCGGCGTCATTCCCGGCGGCATCCTGAATGGCGTTGGTGTCGTCGTCCCCCGTCGGATCGGTGTACGTCACCGTGACGTCTTGCAGCTCCCGCACCGCACTGGCCAGCCGCAGCGCGACCGTGCGACCGCTTAGCGTGACGGGTGAGTTCGACGACAGGTCCGCCGACTCCCCATCCACCTCCGCCGTAAAGTCACTAGCCGCAGGCCCGTTCTGGTCGTCCAGAACCTCGTCATAGACGAGCGTGATGCTGAGGCCATTGCTGGACATCACCGCCCGCTCAAATCTGGGCGCGCGGGTGTCTTGGGCTTGGGAATCGTTGGGCACCGGCTCGTTCTCGAGCGTGGCCGCGTCATTGCCGGAGCGGTCCTGAATCGCGTTCCCGTCATCGCCCGTGGTGGGATCGAAATAGCTCACGCTGGCCGTCTGGCTCACCGTGACCGGGCTGGCCAGACGCAACTCGACCTGTCGGTCGTTGACGCTCACCCGCGAGACGTCGCGCCGTTCGCCCTCAACCGTCACCACGAAGCTCGCGGTGCCCGGCCCGGCCTGGCTGTCCAGAAGCTCGTCGTAGGTCAGGGTGATGGTGTTCCCATCGCTCGACAACGCCACGCTCTCGAAGTTGGGCGCAACGTCGTCGCCGACCGTGGAGTCATTCGTGACCTGCCGTTCGGACAGGTTCGCCGCGTCGTTGCCGTACCGGTCCTGAATCGCCTTCTCGTCATTGCCTGTCGTCGGGTCCCTATAGGCCACCGTCACGCGCTGGTTTTCCGTCACCGCGGCGGACAGGTCCAGCCTGACCTCCCGGATTCGAACGTCCACCGTCGAAACCGACACGGCCTGGCCGTCCACCTTGACCGTGAAGTCAGTGGTCGCGGGCCCATTCGAGCTGTCCAGCGACTCGTTGTAGGTCAGGACGATCGTCAGACCGTCGCGCGACAGCTCCGCCATTTCAAAGGTCGGCGGCACTTCGTCAGTCGACGGCGGGTCCGAGTCCGGCTGGCCCCGGGGGCACACATTGCCGCTGGTCAACCGAGCGAACCCGATGTTATCGAGACTGGCGGGTACGTCTGCCGCCTCGATATTCAGCTTGTTGTTGTCCAGCAGCAGGACCCGCAACTTGCCAGGATTAACCGGCTTCTCGTTGCCAATATCTCCCAGTTCACTCGGGATGTTCCCGCTCAGGAAATTGCACGAGAGGCTTATGTAGTCCACGTTCTGGAGGTCGCCCAGCTCGGACGGAATGTCAAGGCTCAGCCCGTTGTCGTTCAGGTTCAGGCTCTCCAGGCTCGTCATGTCGCCCAGCTCCGACGGAATGGCGCCGCTCAACTCGTTCCGCGCCAGGTTCAAGTCTGTGAGCAGCGTGAGGTCGCCCAGATCCGACGGAATGGCGCCATTGAGCCGGTTCGTGTCCAAGAACATCTTCGTGAGTTGCGTAAGGTCACCAAGCGCCGACGGAATGGGACCGCTCAAATCGTTCTCAACCAAGCTCAGGTATTTCAGCTTGCTCAGGCGGCCGAGTTGAGCCGGGATGCTGTTCTGCAAGCCGTTGTACGACAGGTCGAGAAACTCGAGCGCGGCAAGGTTGCCCAACTGCGACGGGATGGAACCGCTCAGCTGGTTATTCCAGAGGCTAAGTGCCTCTAGCTTCGTGAGATTTCCCAATGCGGAGGGAATGCTCCCGCTGAAATCGTTGCTGCTGAGGTACAGGGACCTCAATTCCCCGAGGTTGCCCAACGCCGCGGGAATGGACCCCGAAAGGTTGTTGTCAAGCAGGTCCAGGCCTTGCAGCTTCGGCAGGTTCCCCAAGCTGGCGGGGATGGGGTTCTGGACCACGCTGGGTGCGGGGTTCCCAGCCGTGGGGTGGGTCTCCAGGCCCAGGAAGTTTCGATCCAACGACAGGTAATCCAGCGCACTCAGGTTGCCGAAGTCGCTGGGGATCCCGCCGCTCAGCTTGTTGATGGACAGACTCATGTTCGTCAGGTTGCTGAGGCTGCCCAGCCCGGTGGGAATGCTGCCCGTCAACTCGTTCTGGTCCAGGCGCAGCCCTTCCAGGTTCGACAGGTTGCCCAGTTCGGCGGGGATCGAGCCGGTCAACCCAAGCTTCCACATTTTGAGATATCGCAAATTGGGAAGGCTGCCCAGCCCTGCGGGGACCGTTCCGCCCAGCGTCAGCGGATTTTGGTCGCCCCGCATCGATCCGTAAAGCTCGATTTGGTAGACGCCGTTCGCTTGTGAACTGAAGATCCCGTCCCAATTCACCATCGGCTGGTACTCGGACCAGTTCAGGCGGCCATTGGGATCCAGGGCGTCCTTGAGGTCGATCAGCGTGCGGCAGTCCCGGATCAGGGCGGCGCTGTCCTGCGTGGCGCAGTGGCTGCTGGCCGCGGCCGGCGGCGCGACGCTCCACAGAGCGGTCAGCAACGCCAGCCCGGCGATGGCGGCCGACATGACGAACCGGCGCAAGGATTTCGCGATGGGCCGGCGGGGTGCGTCTCTCAACATAAGACGCTACAGGAAGCCGGGATACTGCGAGAGGCTGAAGCGGGCGCCACGTAATTGGCGCGTCCGTGAAACGGGATTCCCGTTGCACATCCCGACAGGAACAGCCTCCCTAGCTGCGTCGACAGGCGAGGGTGCTCGAATCCGCAGCTTGGATAATTAGCCTAGCTTGAGCGCCGCGCGGCCGTCAATCGGCCAGTCGCCAAAGGCCGTGCGGCGGAGCGATGGTCCGCTCATCGCTCCGCGGTGAATTGGCCCCTATGTTCGGTTTTTGTTTGGTATCATGGCGTCCCGTTCTCCCCAGGGTTCACCACTGCCGCCAGCCGACACCGAACACCCCACCGCCCTGCGGCACGCCGTCCGCAAAATCGAGCAGCGCTGGGGGCTCCACGCCGCCGGCCGCCTGTTCGGCCTCAGTCCATCTGAAGCTGGCTTTGCCACCGGCATCCCCGAGCTGGACCGCGCCACCGGGTTCGATGGAATTCCCCGGGGCCGGGTGAGCGAGCTCACCGGTCCGCCCGGCAGCGGCGCGCTGACGTTGGGGCTGCGGGCTCTGGCCACAGCGCTCGATCACGGTGGATTGGCGGCCTACGTCGATCTGCCGGGCACCTTCGCCCCCACCGCGGGCGCGGCCTTGGGTCTTGATCTCTCACGCCTGGTGCTGGTGCGCCCGCCGGACGCCGATACGGCGTTGCAGGCGACCGCGACCTTGCTGCGCAGCAACGCCTTCGAGGCCTTGCTGCTGGACCTGGAAGCCGCCCGGCCGCGCGCCAATCGCTGGTCGCATCTGGCCGACCTGGCGGGACGCGGGGCGGCGGGCCTCGTCGTGGTGACGGCGTCCGCTGGTCGGCGCGTTACCGGACTGCCCTACCTCGCCTCCCTGCGCCTCGGCGTGGCCTGCCGCGGCTGGCGCTGGCAGCCCAGCCGCCTCACCCAGGTGCCTGTCGGGCTGACGCTCGAGGTCCGGGTGCTGAAGTCGCGCAGCGGGACGGGGGTTCAACAGCTCGTCATCGACTGCCCGTTTCTCAGGAGGTCCGGTGGATCGCAAGACGCTCTGCCTCTGGATGCCGCGCTTCCGCACCACGGTGGAATCGCAAACGCACCCGGCGTGGTCGGCGCAGCCACTGGCGATCTACGCGCCGCAAGCTAACCAGCGGCGGCTGATCGAGGTTTCCGACGCCGCCCACCGGGCGGGACTGCGCCCAGGGATGGCGGTCAAGGAAGCGGCGCAGCGCTGCCCGCACGGCGTCTACGTCCCCGACGATCCGCCGCGTTACACCCGTGCGTTTGCGGCGGTCCTCGACGTGCTGGATCGCTTCTCCCCGCTGGTGGAGGACGCCGACGTAGGACTGGCGTTTGCCGACGCGGCGGGCCTGGAGCCGCTGTATGGCCCCGACGCGGCGCTGGGCGCGCGGGTGCGCCGCGATGTCGCGGCGGAAACCGGCCAAGCGGCCCATATCGGACTGGCGGCGGGACGCTTGGCGGCGGAGGTCGCGGCCCGCACGGCGGGCGTCGCAACCGTCACCGTCGTTTCCAGCGCCGACCGGGACTACCTGGCCAAGCAGCCCGTCGAGCGGCTGCCGCTGGACGAGCGGACGCTTGCGCATCTGCAAACGCTCGGCATCGCCACCATCGGCGCGTTTGCCGCCTTGCCGGCCAACGCCGTGCGGACTCGCTACGGGGTCGAGGGCGCGCAGGCATGGCGGCTGGCCCACGGTGAGGACCCGCGGCCTTTGCGTGGCCGGGCGCGGCCGCTCGTGCTCCATGAAGCGGTCGAGTTCGAGTGGGAGGAGCACAACGTCGACCGCCTCGCCTTCGCCCTGCAGGCCCTGGCCCAGCGCCTGGCCGCGCGACTGGCCCGCCGGGACCTGATGGCGCAGCAGGTCGGCAGCCGGATCGAGCGTGCCGACGGCACGGTCCAGCGGTTCACGCTGCCGTTGCCCGAGCCGTCCGCCGCCGTCGCCACCTTGCGGGACGTGGCCCGCTGGCGCCTCGAGGCGTGGGCCGGCGCCGCCCAGGCTGACGCCGCCATGCCGGAAATGTCACCCCACCGGCCCGGCGTGGTGCGTATCAGCCTGGACGTGCAGCACTTGGTGCCGGGCGCCGGCACGCAGCGGCCGCTGCTCGGCAACCGGTCGGAGCGCGCAACGCGCGCCAACCACGCCATCAGCCGCCTGCGGTCGCAGTTGGGCGGTGCCGCGCTCTTCCGCATCGCGCTCTGCCCCGACGCCTGGACCCTCGAGACGGCCGCCCAACGGATTGACGCCTACGTCGAGACAAGCTCCACGCGCAATGCGTCCCAGCCCTCCACGGCATGGCTGGCCGGCCTCGTGGGCGCGCGCGGCCTCACCCGGCTCTTCACCCCGCCCCGCCCGGTGCGCATCAGCACGATCGACGGCGCCCGCTGCGTGACGCTCCAGGGCACGACCAGAAAAGTCGTCGCCAGCTACGGGCCACAGCGGGTACGCACCGGGTGGTGGGGAGAACCCGTCGATCGCGACTACCTGCACGTGCGGCTGGATGACGGCCGCGGTCTCGTGCTCTACCACGACCGCGCCCAGGCGCGCTGGTTTGCCCAGGGAGCCCTCGACTGACCCGCCTCGCCTACGCCGAGTTGCACGCGCACACCAACTTCTCGTTTCTCGATGGTGCGTCGCATCCCGAGGAAATGGCGGTGCGCGCCGCCGAGCTTGGGCTGAACGCGTTGGCGATCACGGATCACGATGGGGTCTATGGCGCGGTGCGGTTCTCCCACGCGGCGCGCGCGCACGGCCTGCACCCCATCGTCGGCATGGAAGCCAGCCTGGCCGGGGGCCGCCACCTCACCCTGCTGGCGCGCAATCGGGAGGGCTACGCCAACATCTGCCGGCTCGCCACCGCGGCGCACCACGACCGGCCCAAGGGATCGGCGAAGCTCGACCTCGAAACCCTGGCGCGGCACACGCGCGGTTTGGTGGGGCTGTCGGGCTGTCTGCGGGGCGCGATTCCGGCCGCGGCGCGGCGCGGCGAGAAACGCCAGGCCATCAAGGCAGCGGGGACCTACGCCGCGCTGTTCGAGCCAGACAGCTTCTTTCTCGAGCTTCAGGACCATCGCCTGGAGACGGAATATCTGGCCAACGCCGGATTGCTGGATGTCGCGCGGCACACCGGCCTGCCGCTGGTGGCCACCAACAACGTCCACTACCACGACCGCGCCCGTGCGCGACTGCAAGACGTGCTGGTTTGCATCAAGCACACCGCCACGCTCGAAACGGCGGGGCGGCGGCTACGGCCCAACCACGAGTTCGCGCTGAAGTCCGCCGCGGATATGGCGCGGCACTTCGCCGGCGTCCCCGAGGCGCTCAGCAACACCCTGCGCATTGCCGAGATGTGCGACTTCGACCTGAGCCACAGGCTCGACTACGGCTTACCCGCGTATCCCACGCCCAACGGTGAGTCCGAATACCTCTATATGGAGCGTCTGGTCTGGGAGGGCGCGCGGCGGCGTTACCCCGACCTTGACGAGACCGTGCGCCGGCGCGTGCGTCGCGAGCTATGTTATGTCAAGGACCTCCGGCTGGCCGGCTATTTCCTCACCGTCCGCGATCTGGTGGCCTTCTGTCACCGCAACGACATCCTGGTCAACACCCGCGGCTCGGCGCCCGGCTCGATCCTCTGCTACGCCCTTGGCATCTCAATGGTCGATCCCATCGCCGCCGGGCTGATGTTCGAGCGGTTCATGTCCTCGGACCGGGACGAGCCGCCCGACATCGACCTGGACATCGAGCACCAGGAGCGCGAGCGGGTCATTCAATACGTCTACCAGCGCTACGGCCGCCGACACGCGGCCATGGTGGCGAACGTCATCTGCTTTCGCGGACGCTCCGCCATCCGCGATGTCGGCAAGGCGTTGGGGCTGCCGCTGGCTCAGGTGGACCGCTTGGCGCAGCGGCTGCAATGGCATCCCGATGTGGAGATGCCGCACCCGGACCAGGCGGGTGGCGACGCGCCGCGCGAGGTCTCCAATCGCGTGGGCCGCGAGTTGATCGAGCTCAGCCGGCAGATCGTCGACTTCCCCCGGCACCTGGGCATCCACACCGGGGGCATGATCATCGCCTCACATCCGCTGGATGCGTCGGTGCCGATTGAACCGGCAACGATGGACGGACGCACCGTGGCGCAGTGGGACAAAGACGACTGCGCGGACGCCGGCCTGCTGAAGATCGACCTGCTGGGGCTGGGCATGCTGACCCTGATCCAGCGCGCCTTCCGGCTCATCGAGCAGCGGCGCGGCCGGCGCCTCGCGCTCGCGGACTTCACGTTCGACGACCCCAAGGTCTACGACGCGATCTGCGCGGCCGACACCATCGGTATGTTCCAGGTGGAAAGCCGCGCCCAGATGCACGTGCTACCGCAGACGCGGCCCCGGTGCTTCTATGACCTGGTGGTGCAGATCGCGATCATCCGGCCCGGGCCGATGACCACCAAGATGCACCGGCGCTGGATCCTGCGCCGCACCGGACAGGAGGCGGCCGATCCCGTGTGGCCCGGCCTGGCGTCGGTGCTGCAACGCACGCTGGGGCTGCCGATCTTCCAGGAGCAGTGCCTCCAAATCGCCATGGTGGCGGCCGGGTTCTCGGCAACCAAGGCCGATGCGCTGCGGCGGGCAATGAGCCGCAAGCGCTCCCTGGCGCATATCCAGGCGCTCCAAGACGATCTGATGCAGGGCATGGTCCGCAACGGCATCCCCGCGCCGACGGCGGAGCAGATCTATGCCCAGATCGAAGGCTACGCGGGCTATGGATTTCCCGAGGCCCATTCCTGCGCCTTCGCTCTGTTGGTGTACGTCTCGGCCTGGCTCAAGGTGCACCACCACACGGAGTTCACCTGCGCCATCCTCAACAGCCAGCCCATGGGCTTCTACAGCCCTCACACACTGATCGGCGACGCCCAGCGGCACGAGGTGACCGTGCATCCCGTGGACATCCAGCACAGCAGCTTCGAGTGCACGGTCGAGCCGGACGGCGCGGTGCGCTTGGGCTATCGCTATGTGGAGGGCTTGGGCGAGGCCCACCGCAAGCGCCTGGATGGGGGTCTCACCCGCGGGCCGTATCGCTCCTTGGAAGACTTCTGCCGCCGGACGCGGTTGCCGATCAACGTCTTGGAAGCGCTGGCCACCGCCGGAGCCTTCCGCAGTCTGGGGCTGAGCCGGCGTGCGGCTCTCTGGCAGGTGCGGGCCTACGCGCCCACGGCCCGTGGCGGGGAGTTTCCCGGCCTTGTGGCCGACCTGGAAGAGCCGGTTGCGCTGCCGTCGGCCGACGCGCTGGTGCAGGTCCGGATGGACTTCGCCGCCACCGGCCTCTCAACCCGCTGGCGCGGCCTGGAATTCCTGCGGCCGGCTCTGGCACAAGCCGGCGTGCTGCGCGCCGCCGACCTGCAAGACCTCGCCGCCACGCGGCGGCGTGCAGGCCCGGACGGTGCATCGCAGCCACACACGCCCAAGAGGCGGCGGCGCGCTCACATCCACCGGGTCTCAGTCCCGACAACCGTGCCCCGACCGAACCGCCGCAGGCGCCACGGTCAAGGCCGACCGCCACGCCAACCCATGGCAGGACGCTACGGCGAGCGGGCCCACCGCACGGGAAATAGCTACGACGGGCGGAGCAGCGGCCGGCAGTTCCAGGGCTTGGGCGACAGCGGTGTTCCCGAAACCCTGCGCGAACAGGCCCGCACCGGAATCATGGTCACCGTGGCCGGCATCGTGATCAACCGTCAGCACCCGCCCACCGCGCGTGGCTACACCTTCCTCTCCCTGGAAGATGAAACCGGGCTGGTCAACGTCATCATTCGCCCGCCGGTCTTCACCCGCTACCAGCGCGCGATCCTGGATTCCCCGGTGATGCTGGTCGTCGGCGAGCTCCAGGACGAGCACGGCGCCGTGCAGGTCATGGCCCACACCTGCACACCCGTCACGTCCAACAGCCTGGGCGCGCCGCCCGCTCGTGATTGGCAGTGAGCCGTGGGCACGGTTCTGCCGTCGCTTTCTTCGGGAACCCGCAATGTGCTCCCCGTCCCGTTCCGATGTGTATTTACCATGACCCAGCCGAAGCGGTATGCCGTCCTATCGTGCGGCAAGCGTAAGCGAGCTTTGGGTATCCAGACGGATGCACGAAGACGAAGACCCATGACTCTCACAGAAAGCACTGCGACCCAACAGCTAAGTTTGTCCGAAGAACTCGTGCTGATGCTCCTCAACGAGGAGACCGGCTATTTTCACCAAGTCCCCGGCTGGCATTTGAACTGCGCCGTCGTCGACGCCGTCCTCGCGAAACTTTCACTCATATCTCGCATTGATACGGATATGGAATCTCTGTTCCTTTTGGAAGAGACAGCAACAGGCAATCCCGCTCTGGACCTTATCCTCAAGGAAATTGCAAGCGAACCAGTGCAACGAAATGCCCAGTTCTGGATCGAACGGCTCGCACCCCGCGCGGAGTCAATCATTGATTTGACGCTGGATCGCTTGGTTAGGCTGAAGATCCTGGACTCCCACGAGGGCGAATTCTGGACGCTGTCTCGTAGTGTCCTGCAGACGGAACTGTTGAACAGCTCCCCAGAAGGCACTGCGGTTTAGTTCGTAAGAACGCGCATCGGCAAGGCGATCTTCAACAACGAGATTCCTGACCCGAGAGATATCATAATTGTTTGCCTCATCAATACGTGCGATGTATTTCGCTTTATATTCCAGCTTGAAGACGAGGATGAAGAACGGATCCAGTTCATCTGCAAGATGGATTTGATCGGCCGATCCATCGCCGATGCGGTTGCCCAAAGCCTTGCCGGCCCGTTGCTTCGACGTTCCTCCCTGACCAAGAAGATTCCGACGGTCTCGCTGCGTCGATTGCTTCTCAATCCACATGTCCGCAGCGGAAACATTCCCGCCCTCTTCGCAGATCTCGCAGAAGACTACGGCCCTGTGTTTGCGATCCGGCCGCCGTTGGCGGAACCCTTGATCTTCTTGGCTGGTCCCGAGACAAACCGCTGGGTGCATCGGAGCGGGCGCATGCACCTGCGCGCCAAGGACTTTTCGCCGATTTCGAGAAGGTCTATGGTGCCTCTGGAGTACTACCATCGCTTGATGGCGCCGATCATTTCCGGCTTCGCAAGTCCATGGGGCCGGCGTATTCTCACGGGAGACTAGCTGGGCAGCTGGATCAGCTCTATCACCATGTCCATACATATATGGCGCATTGGACGGTTGGAGACTCGGCGTCAGCGACCACCATGTGCCGGCGAATGATTAACGCGCAGATCTCGCCACTTTCGGTCAGCGTTGATTCGCAGGACATCATCGACGATCTCATGAAGTACAAGGAGCGAGCGCTCAACACACACATCGTGAACGTCTTGCCCAAATTCATGCTGTATACCCCGGGAATGAGACGCCGGGCGAAAGCCATCGGCACCTTGCTGGAACGGGTTCAGAGCGTCCATACAGCCGCCCAACGGGCTGGATGTCCGCGGAACCTTGCGGATGACATCCTAAGCCTACACGCCAGCGATCCGCAGTTCCTCCCTGAGTCGAATCTGCGTTTCGCCCTTTCGGCAGCGCTGACTGCCAGTGTGTACCTTGGCGATGCGCTGAGCTTCGCGGTCTACGCCATGGCGTCACAACTCGAGCTTTACGAAGAGATTCGGAATGAAGCCGATGTTCTATTTGCAAACGGCGACCCGGATCAGGAAGACCTCAACCCATCGGCAGGCGGAATCGACGTCACGCACCGATTCCTCATGGAGTGCCTGCGTATGTACGCGATCGTCCCGATGTCGATTCGAAACGTGATGAATACGTGTGTGGTCAAGGACTACGAACTACCAATAGGGTCACGGATCTACATCGCCCAAACAGCCGCGCATTATATGAGCGATGTCTTCCCCGACCCCTTCTCATTCGATATCGACCGTTACAAGCCTCCGCGCAATGAGCATCGTAGCCCCGGGTACGCCCCGTATGGGCCGGGCCCGCACACCTGTCTCGGCTCACGGTGGATGGACCTGCAGCGGGCGGTCAACGTGCTGATGATCACGCACTACTTCAACCTTGAAATATCCCCCGCGAACTTCAAGCTCCGGTTCAGCCCACTTCCATCGATGAAGCCGAGCAAGAAGCTGAAGTTCGTTATCGCTGAGCGGAGGCGCGAGGTAAGCGTCTAATGCACCTGGGATCGCCCGAGTGACAGGGGCAGCGAGAGCCTAAAGGGGTTTGCGAGCCAGGAAACAGTACAACGGCGTGAAGATCTCGGCCCTGCCGCCTGCGACGCAGGCATTGGCGGTCCGATTCAGCAGCCCGACGACGTCCGCGGAGCCCTTCGGGAAAATCCCCAGCGCCTCGACCAGCCTAGATGTCCCGATGAACGCCTTGCGGCCTAGCGGAGTCCTGTACAGGGTGGTACCCAGCGCCTTACGCCGGGTCACCATGGGCTGATACCACGGCGTGGTCAGGCCATTCTCCGCGACGGCCCGGTCCCGACCCTCGATGATCTGAAATCCCGCCGTTTCAAGGGCTCGGTTCACCTCGCCCATAGTCGCGATATCCTTGAGCGCGATGCCGTGCATCAGATCCTGCTTGATGGCCCGGTGCCGGTTGTCGTCGGGATCGAACTTGTCCGTCATGCACATTTCCTGACCCCAGAAGAGGGCTCCGGGTTTCAGCACGCGGTAGATCTCGGCGAACGCGCCCGCCTTGTCCGGAGCATGGCACGTCGATTCGATCGCGTAGCCCCGGTCGAACGTGTCGTCCGCGATGGCGCCCATGTCCATGAAGTTGCATGCGAGGTAGTCGGCCATGTGGTCGAGTCCCGCCTCAGCGTTTAGCGATTTCGCGTTGTCCAACTGGATTTCATTGTTATTGACCCCGACGACCCTGACACCAGCCTCCCGGATGACCCGGCGCATCGGGCCGCCGATCCCGCAACCGACATCGATCACCGTCATGCCCTTGCGCAATTCCAGCTTGGCGATCATCAGTCGCTGGTGCCGGGTCTTGGAGTCCTCCAGGCTCTCCCGCGGCGACAGCGGCGCGAAGTGGAGGGATTCGCCCCAACCGAACACCATGAACTCGCCGCAAAGGTCGTAGTATTCCTTGACGGTTTGGGTGTGGTCGTAGGCCGTCGCGCCGGCATTCTCCGCGGTCGTTCTGTGCATCCATCCATCGAAGTGTTTCACACGACGGCGGGTGTCCATCCCACGGTACGCAGCCTTCAGCCCGTTGGATAGTTTGCGGAGTTGCATAAGCTCCCTGTGAAAATAGGAATTGCATGCCTAGCTAGAGTATCAATTCAGGGGCTGGGTGCGCAAGAGTGAACCGATTGTCATAGCTCTATGCCGTCAAAGCACGCCCGGTGCGTCAATCACCAAGATCTATGTACCAGTAGAAGGAGAGATCGCCATAAGCTATAGAACACTTAGCCAGGAGGATTGACCACCCTGGGAACCAGATTGACAACCATTGCTGGAGCCTGGATGCAAGGAGCAGCGATGGCGGACAGAGAGGGGCCGAGAGTGGAGCTAGTGGACGTGGTTCGCCGCTGGGAGTCGGGCAACAGCCAACGGCGAGGCCGCCAGCACTCCCAGCCCGAGCGCGGTCGTCAGTGCAGAGCCCAACAGCGCCGACCCAGTGGTCGCGAGCGTGCGGACTGCCGCTTCCTCCGGGTTGCGCAGGCGGGCGAACTCTTCCCGGTAGCGATGAATCACATGGATGGTGTAGTCCACGCCGATCCCGATCGAGAGCGCCGTGATGATTGACGTGATGAGCGAGTAGGGGATACCCAGCAGCGCCATGGTGCCCAGCACACAGATGAGCACGAGCACGATGGGACCCACCGCGACGATCGCCAGCGCCGGCTGGCAAGCGTCACCCAGAAGAAGACGGCGAGGACGGTAAGGGCCGCCGCGATCGTCGTGGCGACCGCCGCTGTCTGTCGCGCAGTGACTGAGTCGGTGACAGTGATCGAGATGATGCTCTCCGATGTCGCGGTAATGGCGTCGTCGTCGCCGGCCCAGAGTTCCTCAAGTTCCCGCTGAAGCTCCTTGGTTTGCGTGGGATCGCTTCGGTAGCTCGGGAACTGGAGCAGCATGGCGTCGATGCCCTGCGGATTGTTGACCAGCACGCGCGCGACGGCGGGACCCAGGGCTTCAAGCCTGTCGAGGACTGCCTGCATCAGCGCTGGATCGAGTTGCACCCCTGCCGAGGCTTCCCGGAAGAGCGCCGCAAGTTCTGGGTCGTACTTGTCGCCGGGCTCCCCGCTGTCGGTGGTCCAGTCGCGCAGCAGCAACTCATACGATGTCTGAATCGGTCCAGCGGCGGTCGACGGGCGCCGGGTTTCGTCCTGAAAGGCGGTTGTGAGGTCGCGCACGTTGAGAAGCGTGCGGGTCTCCGTAGCCTCGGCCTTGATGAGCACATTGGTCACCTCGCTCGAGCCACCGACGGCCGCTTCGAGGGTGTCCATATCCGCGAGCACGGTTCCACCTCTGGGGAGGACGTCGCGGATGCTGAATTCCGACTTCAGCCCGGGGGTTGCAATCCCGAGCCCAACGGTGACCGCGAGCACGACGAGGATGTAGGGGGCCGGCCAGCGGGTCACGCTCCGGCCCAGCAGCCCAGCCAGACGCTCAATGCCCGGCAACGCATTCACGATTGGGTGGGCTGGCTTCAACGTGCCGCGCGACTCGCGCCGCCGGTCGATGATCGTCCGGCCGGGACCAGCGTCAGCATGACGACTAGGCTCATCCCGACGCCCAGCCCCGCGACGATGCCGAAGTCGCCAACGATTCCGATCGGGGAGAACAGGCTGGCCAACATACCTACGATGGTGGTGACGGCGGCCAGTAGCAGCGGGACGGCGACGTTACGCAGTCCCAAGCGAATGGCCACGAGCACATCCTCACCCTCCGCACGTTGCTCGCGATAGTGCGAGATGGTCTGAATGGCATAGTCCACCGTGAGGCCGATCACGATGATCGGCACCATCGTGGTCAGCGAGTTCGGTGGGCCGATCAGACCCAGGGCATTCGGCCCCAGCCAGCCTTCCGCACCGATAATCCAAATGATGGACGTGAGAAGTCCGCCCAGCGTCAGCCACATGTCTGACAACGTGCGCATGAAGAGCAGCAGCAGCAACGCGATCAGCAGGAAGGCCGCGCCTATCAGCGGCATCATCCCCGTCTCGGTGGCTACCTTGTTCTCGTCCTCAATCACGATGAACGACACGCTGCTTGCGCGCAGCGGCCCCTCAGCCGCGGCGGCCAGTTCGTTGATCTTGCGCTCAGCGTCTGCAACTCGCGCGTCGCCGGTGTCGAGCAGGCGAATGTTGGCGATGGCGATCCGCGTGCCGTCCGTATCGGTTCCGGTCATCGCCGCGAGGGCCGGCTGGATCTCCGGGAGTACGCGAACGGTGTCGATTTGCGCCTGCGTGACCGACTCGAAGCCGTCCACACCGAGCAGGAACTTGACCAGCGACGAAGGCGCGATGACCGGATCGGCAGGCGCCAGAAGCTCTTGCACGCCCGGGTCGCTGACAACGTCATTGAGGAGGGCGTCCATCTGGGAGAGGCCGGTGGGCGTGAGCGCTTCCCCTCGAAATAGAAGCGTAACGGCGCTGATCTCACCGTGGTCTCCGAAGAGCTCGTTGGTCTCATCCATCGCTTCGGCAACGGCGCTGCCGTCGGGCAGCGTGTCCGCGGTCTCCGGGGGCGGCGCGTGGGATAAGGCCAGCAACCTTGCCGCCCTCTGCGAGCCGTGCCACATCCGCGCCCACGGCAACAAGCCGCGTCAGGTGAGCTACCTGCGGCCAGCGGCCACGCCAGCCGAGCATCCAGAGCAGCCCCCTCAGCGCCCCCACGTGCGCTACGAACGGCGGCGCGGCCAGTTGGTCCGTCGCTGGACGAAAGCGGAACGGGCGGCGTGGGCGATCGAGCGTGAGGCGCGCAGCCAGCGCGCAGGCGAGCAGTGACTCGCGCACCAACGCCAGATGGGATGCGACCCCTGCCCGCCACCGGCGAGAACCCCCACGCGCGGCGAACTCGCCGCTGAGTCGGCCAAAAGTGCCGTGCTCAACGCCCTAATCTTCGGCGTCGTCATTGCGGCCGGCGGTGCCTTCGTCCAGTTAGTGCTGCTGGGCTAGCCGTCCGGCGCGGCGGGCTACCTCGGCCCTGGGCGAATCAAGTTGTCCATACCGGCGCCCCGGAGCTTGGCCTCCAGCGCGGCCGTCGTGCGCTAACCGTAGCCTCAACCGCCGGCGTGTCGACGTCCGGTGGCGGAATCTGTGCCGCACCCCACGAGCAACGCGACCCACCACCGGGTATTGCTGTACGCCCACACCCAAAAGACCGACGCCAGGGGGGCGCGGCCACGGAGCTTGCCGTCGTCGATTCGTCCCTGGAGTTGCTTCAGAGGACCGTCTTGGGGCGCTCCTTGGTCGGATCGAAGAAGGGGACGCGTGCCACCTCGGCGTCGACGATGCCGTCCTTGGGGAGCAGCACGTTGACACGGGTGCCTCGCCGCCAGTGCGTCCGAGGCATCACCGCCAGGGCGATATTCGATCCGACGCTTGGGGACCAGAAGGCGCTGGTGACGTAGCCCACGTCATGGCCGGCGTCGAGGTCCTTGACCAGGTAGAAGTCCTCGTTGTACCAGGTGATCGGTTGACCGCCGACCCTCAAACCAACCAGGCGCTGCTGCACTCCCTCGTCCTTGATCCTGGCCAGTGCGTCTCTACCTATAAAGTTGCTCTTGTTCAGATCCACCTGCCAGCCGAGCCGGACTTCATAGGGATTGTTCTCGATGTCCAAGTCCTGGCCGTAGGACAGGATTCCGGCCTCCAGGCGCCGGATGTGACTGGGAGCGATCACGCGCAGGTTGAACTCCGCGCCCTGCTCCAGGATGTAAGGCCAGACATCGTCCGCGTGAAGCATGGCGTCGTGCAGGTATATCTCGAAGCCGACCTCAGCCGAGAAGCCTGTGCGCGAAATCGTTACCGCGTGGCCGTTCAGCGTCTCGTGAATCAGTCCGTAGTAGGGAATGTCTCTCACGTGCGAGCCGAACATCTTCTCCAGCAGCGGGGCCGACTTGGGCCCCTGAATCTGGACCGGGGCCACGTCGATCTCGTTGATGTCGACGTTGTATCCGGCGCTGGCGTTGACCCCCTGCGCCCAGAGGAGCACGTCGGAATCCGAGATGCTGAACCAGAACTCGTCATCGGCGACCCGCAGCAGCACCGGGTCGTTGATGACGCCGCCGTGCTGGTTGCACAGGATCACGTAGCGCGCCTGCATCGGTGGCAATAGCGCGTGAACGTCACGCGTGATCAGCAGGTTGACGAAGTCGGCGGCGTCCGGGCCTTTGACCTGGATCTGACGCTCCACCGCAACGTCCCACATGCTCACGTGCTCAGTGAGGTAGCGGTACTCCTCGAGCAGCCCGCCATCCTCGGGTTTGATGTACGCGCGCGGGTGGTACAGGTGGTTGTAGGTCGTGTAGGCCCAACATCCGGCGGCCTTCGACAGGTGCCACCACGGAGACTTTCTGATGCGCGTCGATATGAGGATCCGTGCGTCGCTGTCCCCGCTCTGCCGCAGGTTGATCGGCACCCGACGCCGCTTGAGTCCGTCGATCACCAGCGTTTGCGTCACCTGAGGACCTCCAGTCGCCATCGGTCGTTGTACCGCTTCGGCCTGTCGCCAACCGAGGGCGTCGCGTAACTTCTTGTCATTCCAGCGAAAAGCCTACCCCGTACTCGATACCGGGCCGGAATCCAGGCCCCACCCAACCTGGAACCGCGCAGGGTTCTCCCAGCACATTCATAGCCAGTCGGGGTTATGCGAACGTACCCAATCCGGAGGGAACCAGTGCAACTCACGCCTTCATCCGCCTGCCGTCCAGATCGTATAGCGGTTCATTCGCCACCGTGAACGTATAGCTCGCCGCGCCGAGCGTGGGCGGCGGGCCGCAGCCCGGAGCGGTGGCGACGTCGGGGAGCGCGGTGGCGCTGTGATGCAGGCGCAGCATCAGCTGGTCGTCGGCCTGCCAGGGCGCGGCGCAGGCCCGCCAGCGCCACGCCTGCCCGCCGGAGTCGGTGGCGGCCGTGGTGGCGTCGTCGAGGCGCAGCCGCAGGGTGACCGTGCCGTCCAGCGCGATGACGTCCAGGTAGTGGTTGGCCAGCGGCGCGGCCACGGAGAGCTCAAGCTGGAGCTGCTGGGCCTCCCAGATCAGCCGCTGGATGGTGGCGGCGGTGTCGCCGACGGTGAACGCCGCTGGCTGGAGCACGCCGCGGCTGCCGTCCGCACCCACGCCGGCCCCGATGGCCACCGGATCGAAGAACGCCTCATGCACCGTTCGCGCCGGCGCCGTGACCTGGATCGTGAAGGCAATGTAGGCGTCGTCCGGCATGAAGTTGCACGGAATATCTTTGTAGTGCTGCGTGTGGTAGTGCACGCGATAGGTGCCGGCGGGCAGCGGACGGGCGGTGGCCAGCGCGTGGTCGTAGCCAGTGCTGGACTGGTCGTCGTCGTCGATGATCCGGGCCTGGAAGCGCTCGTGGTCCGGGCCGCTGAGCCAATACTGGTTGTACTGTGGGTCCGATCGTTCGATCGTCTGCGTGTAAACGTTGGTCACCGTCGCCGTCCCCGAGGCCAGCGGAATGTCGAAGGGGATTGGGGTCAGCGGATCGGCGCGATTGATCCGTTCCAACAGAATCCTGCCGCGGACACAGTCTTCGTAGCCAGGGACGCCTTCCCCAGCCCGCAGCTCGGCAGCCAGCGCCGCGATCTTGGCCCGCAGGTCCGTCATGGACACCACCGGCGGCGGCGGCGACTCCGCCCCGTCGGTGATGAACACCGTGCCGGCGCCGTCCGCCGCCCGCGTCTGGCCCGTCGCCCCGCCCGCGTCCCGCGCCGGCAGCCACGCCCGGCTCAGCGTGTCCACGCTGTAGTCCCACTGTTGCTCCCGGTAGAAGTTGGATCGCGTGAATTGCAGCGCGGGCGCAGTCGCGCGCCCCGCCGCCCCGCCGCTCGCCGCGGCGGAGGTATAGGGCTCGAGCGGCGTTTGCAGGAAGAGCACCCCTTGCCGGTCGTCCCAGGCGGTGACGCGCTGCGCCACCGCATAGACCGCGTCCGCGCGCGCCTCGGCCTCGGTCAGGAAGGTATGGGTGCCGCGCACCACCACCACCAGCGCCGCCGGCCCCGTCCCCTTGAGGTATTCGTGCACCGTGAAGCGCAGCTCCTGCACCGGGCGATAGGTGGGCGCGACGCCGGGAGTGCTGGGCACCGTCTCAACTGCCGCCGCCGCCGCCTGCAGCGAGGCCCGCACGATCACCGGCGAGGTGAAGACCTGCTCCTCCAGCGACGGCGCGACCTGCCAGGTGATGTCCGGATAGTCCTGCACGATCGGGGTCGGCGTCGGCCGCAGGAGCGCCGGCGTGGGCGCGGGCATTGCCGGCGCGGGGTCGGGTGCCGCCATATCTGTGGCCGGGGCGGTCGCGGGAGCGCCCGCCGGTCCGCAGGCGGCGGCCAAGGCGAGCAGCAGACCGAGCGTCAGGCACCGCCAGGCGCGCCGTGGCAGCATGCGGGGCCAAGGCGGCATCGTGGTCCTCCTAAGGCGTGGGCGTGGGGTGGTGCGCCTGGGTCGCCCGCGCGCCTTACGTGTCATTGTCGGAAAGACCGCAGCGGATCTCCGGAACCGCGAAGGCTTCTCGCAGCACATTCATCGCCTGTGAGGGCTATGCAAACGTCCCCAATTCGGAGGGACCCCTGCGGCTCACACCTTCATCCGCCTGCCGTCCGGATCGTATAGCGGTTCATTCGCCACCGTCGCTTGCAGGCGCTCGCCAAAGTAAAGGACGTCGACGGTTGTTCCTGCCGCGGCATGGTCGACGGGCAGATAGCCATACACGATGCCGCGGCTGATGGAGTGGCCGTAGTTGGCGCTGGTCGCGTAGCCCAGCACGCGGTCGCCGTCCAGGATGGGCTCCTTGCCCACGACCACGCAGCTGGAGTCGTCGAGCGTCATGCAGCACAGACGGCGCGTCAGTCCCTGCGCCCGCAATTTGCCGAGCGCCTCCCTGCCGACAAACTCGCCTTTTCTCATCCGCACCGCGAATCCCAGGCCCGCCTCGAATGGGTTGTACTCGGTGTGGATGTCGTTTCCCCAGAGCCGGTAGCCCTTTTCCAACCGCAGCGAGTCGAACGCGCCGCCGCCCGCGGCGATCAGGCCGAGCGGCTGGCCCGCCTCCCAGAGTGCGTCCCACAGCCGCAACCCCTGCTCGGCGGGAGCGTAGATCTCCCACCCAAGCTCGCCCACATATGAGATGCGCAGCGCCAGCGCGGGAACCCCGCCAACGGTGATCGCCTTCGCGGTCATGTAAGGGAATGCGGCGTCGCTCACGTCGTCCTCGCAGACGCGGCTGAGCACTTCTCGTGCCTTCGGTCCCCACAGACCGAGGCAGCATTGCCCCGACGAGACATCGGCCACGCTCACCGAGCGGTCATCCGGCAGATGCGACCGGATCCAGTCCAGATCGTGCGGTCCCGTAGCTCCGGAGGTGACCACCAGGAAGCGCTCGCTGCCGAGCCGCGTAACCGTCAGGTCGCACTTGATTCCCCCGCTCGGCGTGAGCATCGGCGTGTAGGTGATCGACCCGACGGGCCTGTCCATCTGGTTGGACGCGAGTCGTTGCAGTGCCTCAAGCGCGCCGCGCCCGGTCACCTCGAACTTTGCGAATGGGCTGAGGTCGAACAGGGCCGCGCGCTCACGGGTGGCCACGTGCTCGGCCGCCACCGTCGGCGACCATTCACGCGCCGCCCAGCCGGCACGCGATTCGCCGGTGACGGGGAGTGAGTCGAGCAGGTCCCGGTTGGCGTCGTGCCACTGCGGCCGTTCCCAACCAGCGTTCTCGAAGAACACGGCGCCGAGTTCCCTTTGCCGCGCAAAGAAGGGCGTCAGCCGGATGTTCCGGGGATTGGTCGCCTGCTGCCGCGGGTGGATGATGTCGTACACCTCGCGGTATTGCTGCGCCGCCCGCGCCCGGACATAGGGACGGCTGAGCGCGTGGGGGTGGAAGCGCCTGATGTCGCACTCTCGAAGGTCGGTGGTCGGCTCGCCGTTCACGATCCACTCGGCGACCGCCTTGCCGACGCCTCCGGCGTGCGTGATCCACACGGCCTGCGCCGACCAGAATCCGCGCACCTCGGGCGACTCGCCAAGCACAGGAAACCCGTCGGTGGTGAACGAGAACAGGCCGTTGAACTTCCGCGTCAAGCCCGCGCCCACGAGGCTGGGAAGCACCTCCCGCGCCGCCGCCATCCCACTCTCGAAGTGTTCCGGCGTGAACGACATCTCGGCCGGGGCGATGGGCGCCTCCCCGTGGTCGAGGATGTCATCCGCTTCCACAACCAGGGGTTCGTGGCGGTATGAGCCAATGCCGACGGCCTCACCCACCTGGCGGAAATACATGGACTTGTCCTGGTGGCGCACGATCGGCAGGGAGATGTCCTCGGTGCTGCCGGTCAGGTCAGGCAGCGGCGTGGTAACCGCGTAGATGTGCTGCAGTGGCGACAGCGGTATGGGCACCCCGGCCTCGGCGCCGAGCCTCGGTGCCCAGATGCCGACGGCAGAGACCACCAGGTCTGTCGTGATGTCGCCCTGGGTGGTGTGCACCGCGGCAATGCGGCCGTCGGCGATTCCGAAGCCGGTGACCTTGACGTTGCCATGGAACGCCGCGCCGTTTCGCTCGGCCTCGCGCGCCATCGCCTCGGCCGGCCTGGTCGCGTTCGTCTGGATGTCTGAAGGGACATAGATCGCGCCCAGCACGCGCTCGGAAAGCAGCGGGAAGAGACTGCGCGCCTCGGCGGCGCTGAGCAGGTGGGCCTCTACGCCCCAGCTCAGGCCGTAGCCGACCTTTCGTTTCAGGTCGGCGAGCCGCTCAGGAGTCCAAGCCACCTCCAGACTGCCGACGGTTTTGGCGCACGGAACGCCGTCGAGCTCCAATTGCGACCACAGATCAACGGTGGTGCGCGCGAAGCTCGTCATGGTCTTGGAAGGGTTGACCTGGAAGACCAGTCCCGGCGCGTGAGACGTGGAACCGCCGGTTTCGAAGAGTGGGCCCTGATCGACGACAACGATGTCCCGCCACCCGAGCGTTGTCAGGTGGTAGGCCACGCTGCAACCGGCGATCCCGGCGCCAACGACGACTGCTCTAGCGTGTCTCGGCATCATGCCGTCAGGCACCTCGTATGTCTCCTCGACAGGACGACGCCGCCAAGCGATTTGGAGCTACCGGCTGCCAGGCCTGCCTCAGTATTCATACCGCGCGGCAAACTCCGGCTGATGTTTGCTCAGCCACGCTCGCAGCGGGACGGTCTCGTCGGAGGTCTCCATGCGCCTACCGGAGCCTTCGATGGTGTCAAGCAGCTGTCGGCGAATCGGGTCCCCTAGGTTGCGCGCCTCGTGCCCGTGCGGTAGCACGTTGTCCGAGTGCAACCAGCGGTATGCATAAGCGTAGAACAAGACTTTCCGCGTCACTTGCGAGTAGTTTGGACTGCCGCTATGCCACAATCGGGCATCGAAGATCACCGCGTCACCGGCACGCGAGAGAATGGGCTCGGCGCCGGGAACAAGACCGCCGGCCCCCGGCTTGACCTCGATGCTTCGTCGTCGGTGGCTTCCCGGAATCACCCAGAAATTGCCCATGTCGCGTCTGGTGACATCCGTCAGAAAATAGCCGGCTTTCAGCGACAGTCGCGCTGGAATCTCGATCTCGGCCATGTCAAGAGATCTGCGGCCGTTATCTTGATGCCACCCCCCGGGTCCCCGTGGACCGTCGCACGGCTCTGGCGGCGTGAGCATGAGATGCGTGTTTTGCAGGAAGATATTCCAGCCAAGAATCCCCCAAACCTTAGGAAAGGTCGTCGGGTGATCGATGAGGTTTACGAATGCCGGAGCGAGCCCCACCGCGTTCAAGTGCTGCACCCGGTTGGTGACGCCGGCATAGGTTTCGCCGGCCGCGAGTCGGCCGTCTCGATGCAGACGGTCGATCACATCGACCAGCCCTGCCGCGTGATCCTGGGTAAGCGCGCCCTCGACATGCAAATACCCGTTGCGCTCGAAGGCTTTCCCTTCCTCCGCGGTGAGCGCATGCCTCAGGCAGTCGGCGTCCAATGTTTGCCCCCCCACGCACGCGCCTGCGACGCGAACCTAGCACACGGCGCAAGTGGCGGCAGCACTTATCTAGACCGCGCTCTCGGGCATCCGCTCCCACTCCTCGCGCAGGACCCCGTAGTAGACAAAGTCCACATGTTCGTCCCGCATCTTGCGATGGCCCCGCAGCAAGCCCTCACGCGTCATGCCGACTTTTTCCATGACGCGCCACGACTGACGGTTCCTCACATCCGAGCGCGCGAAGACTTTGTGCAGGGCGTATCTCTCGAACCCCCAGTCGATGACGGCCCGAGCTGCCTCCGGCACAATTCCGCGACCCCACGCCTGCCTAGCCAGTGCGTAGCCCATCTCAGCTATCTCGTGCCGCACATTAACATGCAAGCTTATGCTGCCGACAACCTGCCGCTCCCAGACTATCGCGAACGTTGGTTCGGTCGACCAATCATCAAGAATCCTTCGTGCGACGTACTCCACCGCATCATCGTGCGTGTACGGATGGGGAATCGGCAGATATCGTCCGACCTCGGGGCCCGACGCGTAGGCCAGCACGTCGTCGACATCACCGAATTCGAACGGCTGCAGCAAGAGCCGCTCCGTCTTCAACTCGACGCGCTCGTTCGGATCGTGGCTCATCGCTTCATCGCTAGTTAGTCCTCCGACAGCCCGGCGAACCTTGCCGCGTTCGCGCCGAGGATCAGCCGCTTTTCCTCGTCCGAGAGGAAGTTCGCATGCGTCGTGACCATCGTGAGGTTCTGCTTGTACGTGCAGCGGCCCTCGGTCCATGGCCAGTCCGTGCCCCACATCACACGCTCCGCGCCGGCGCCCTTGACCAGCCCCTCCAGTAGCGCGAGTCCGTTGGCGTACGGGTACTCCCATTCCGGGCCTTTCAGCCGGCCGTTCGTCCACGCGATCTCATCCCCAAAGAAGATCGTGATGGCGGCGATGTCGGTGTAGAGGTTCTCGTGCCTGTTGAGCAGCCCCACGAAGGGCTCCAACGACGGAAACGGCGGGCGGCAGTTCGCCAGCCATTGGTCGCCCCAGGTGAAGCACCCCCAATGGGTCAGCAGGAACCGCACCGACGGGAAGTCGCGCGCGACCGGTTCGAATAGGTTGAGGAACTCCTGATAGTCCGAAACGCAGGCACGCAAGCGAGGATCGTTCCAGCGTTCCCAGGCCATGACGATCGGCACGTCGCGCTCCGCACACAGCTCGTAGACCTTGCGCAGGCCGGGGTCGGACGGCCAGTGGCCGGTATAGGCCGGGAACAGCTTGAGCCCCACCGCCCCCGCGTCGAGATCCGCCCGGATCCGGTCGAGGTAGCCCGGTCGATCGGGGTTGATGTGATCGGTGAACCAGATGAAGCGATCGTGGTCGGCCGCCTTCAGCGCGTCGAGGAAATACTCCTTGGTGATCCGGTTGATGGCCGGATCGTCCCAGGTGTCGCCGAGGTCCGGCCAGATGTCCTCGGCCGTGTAGCTGATCAGAAAGCACTTGTCCACGCCGGCATAGTTCATCTCGTCGAGCAGCAGCTCGGCCGACATCGGGTGCCAGGTGTAGTGCATCCGGATACTGCGCTCAACGCCGTGCGCCTTCTCCAAGATGTGGACTTGGGTGTCGATGATCATTCGTGCCTCGTTTCTCGGGCATGCGGCCGACGCGTCTTGGTCGCAAAGTCCGCAGCTGTGACCGCAGCGTACTCAGATCGCCCGTGCCTGGCCCTCAGAGTGCGGGAAGCGGGTCACCCTGACGCAGGCCGGAGCCTCACCTAGCCACCACGGCCCGCGAGCCGCAGGCGAGGAATCTAAGGGGCAGGCCATCAGGCTCAGCGCCTGTCGCCTGCTCACTCCTTTCGGTGGTCCAGAGCTATGCTGATCCGCATATGGGCGCCGGCTCGGTGCCCGAGGACCCGGCCTACCGAACCTCCGCATTGCCCGACCACCGCATCGTTCTCACCTACGACCCTGACGGGACGCTCGTCGACCGCGTCCGCGCCGCACTGCCGCACCGTTCGCTCGAGATCGTCCGGGCGCTGTCGGCGGACGCCGTGCCCGGCGCGATGCCCGGCACGACGATCTTCTTTGGCAACTACCTCGCCCCGTCGGCGCTGCGACAGGCGGGCGCGCTGCGCTGGATTCAGACGGTGGGCGCCGGCGTCGACGTGCTGCTGTCCGTCGATCTCGCGGCCACCGACATCGTCGTCACGAATACCAGCGGCGCCTTCGGCGCCCAGATAGCCGAGCACGCGCTATCGCTCATGTTCGCCCTGGCCCGTCGCCTGCCTGGCGCGCTGCGGTCGCAGGCGGCCCGGCACTACGCCCCCGAACCCCGCGATGAACTGTTCGAGCTGGCCGGCAAGACTATTGGCATCGTGGGCTTCGGCGACGTCGGCCAGGCGCTGGCGCGGCGCGCGCGTGGGATTGGCATGCGGGTAATCGCCATGCGGCGACGGCCACGCGGCTCACCTGTAGCCCACCCGTTGATACCGAATCTGCCGCTCGACCCGCTCGCCGGCTCGGACCCCGACGATCCGTCGGCACTCGCGGACGAGATCGTTGGACCCGACCGCCTGGACGACTTGCTGCGCGACTCCGACGTGGTGGTGAACGCCGCGCCGTTGACGCCCGCAACGGTGCGCCTCTTCGTCCGGGAACATTTCGCGCGCATGCGGCCGACCGCGTGCTTCATCAACGTGGGCCGCGGTGAGACGGTGGATCAGGACGCCCTCATCGACGCGCTCCGCGACGGTGTCATCGCCGGCGCCAGCCTGGATGTCACCACCCCCGAGCCGCTGCCGCCCGATTCACCCCTGTGGGCGCTGCCCAACGTGATTCTCACCGCCCACTACGCCGGCTGGTCCAACACCATGCTCGACCGCATCTACGCGATCTTCACGGACAACCTAGGCCGCTTCGATCGCGGCGATCCCCTCCGCAACCAAGTGGATGTGCGCGCCGGCTATTGATCAGCTCCGCGCTGGCCAGAACGGATCACCAACCTTTTCTGCGATTTGCGCGTCGGGTTCGGCAATCCGGATCCGATTCGCGACAAGCCTCAACCTGATCAGTCCTCATCCGCCGTAAGGTCCCTATGTGATATCGGTGGCGTTCCGGGAACGCAGCTCCACGGTTCCCGGTGAACCTCGCTGCCATCGGCTCGGGTGATATGCCAGCTCGCGCTTTCGGGCTCAATGTCTCTGCAATGCTCAATCTTCGCCGTCCGAATGCACTTGCCGTCGAGGACATAGCTGGTCGCAGACGCGACCCTATGCATAGTTCCATCTCCCGAAATGCGATCTATGGCGAACATCCCCATCTGGATGTGTCTGTCCAGTTCGTCATCGAACGGCCGGCCATGTACTGCCTCCGCCTCGGCTACGTCGAACAACAAAACCTGTTCCACAGTGTGACCCTCGACGATGACATCGATCCATCGCACAGTTACGCCCCGAATCTGCCCGGTTCGCTCAGTGACCTCGGCGGTCATGACGAGTGGCGCTGGTGCAGCACAGCGGGCAAGGACTGCCGCGCGTGGTCATAGAGGCTGTCGGCCATTGACGTGATCTCCGTCGCCATCGTGAGCAAGTTTCGCCATTGCACCGGAATTGCTTCGGCTCCATAAGTGGCGCCGGCGATCTGCCCGTAGATTGCAGCGGTGGTGTCGGCGTCGTCTCCGAGGTTTGCAGCCAGAAGAGCCCCCTCACGAAAGTCCTCGGACTTGTGAAAGGCCCAGAGAGCCGCCTCCATCGATTCCACAACGTAGCCCGTTCCTCTGATTGCTGGCGGTTCTCGATGCTTGAACGACCCGTCGGCGACGTCGGCAATCTTTTCCGCCAAGGGGCTTCTTTCCCAATGACCTTCCGCCGGGCAATAGCGTGCGGACAGGAGCGTCTTTTTGTCGACGCCACGCAACGCCCCGACTAGCAGGCCGGAGAAGTAGCGGCAACCGTCAACTGCTTCTTCGGCCCCATGGGTGGTTCGCGAGCTATCAGCGCTTCTTCTGATTGCTTGGGAAACATCGCCTGCAAAGTACATCGGCACCGGAGCCAGCCGCATGAGTGACCCATTACCGGCGGAATAAGGGTCGGAAGAGCCCGCAAAGGGTTCGTCGGACTCCATGAAGCGTGACAACGCACGTGCGACGGTGTTCCCGATGTCGAAGCATGTGCCAGTGGACGAGAGATAGCCCTCATCACGCCAACGCACATAGCGTCGCATCTGGTCCATCGGGTCAAACTCGCCCCGCTCGATCAAGCTCGCGGCGAGGCACAGGGCCATGGATGTGTCGTCAGTCCACTGGCCGGGTTCTAAGTTAAACGGTCCGCCACCGATCATGTCGTCGATTGCCTGGAAAGTTCCGGGCCGATTGAACTCCAGCGTGGTGCCGAGCGCGTCACCCGCCGCTAGACCTAGCAGGCTTCCGCGAAAACGGTCCCGTGTCGCTGGCTCAGTCAAGGTCAATGATGAGGCGGCAATGGTCGCTCGGGCCCCAGTCGTCAGGACTGTTGAGGGCGTGCACCGACACGCGGTCGGCGATGTTCTCCGTGGCAAAGACGTAGTCGGCTTGCGCCCAGGCCTGCGCGGGCGTCGCGCCGATGGATTGGAAAGTCACCACATCGCCGCGGTCGCTGCGGCGCCCCTCAGGCATGACCTCGCGAAAGCCCAGCGCCTGCATCCGGTCGAAGGCTGTCTGGAAATGCAGGGCCTCGCGTTCGTTCCAGATCGTTGTCGGATGGGCACTCCAGCCTGGGTAGATGACCCAATCGCCAGCGGCAATGACGCGGCTCTGGCGGCCGACCAAGCGCGCCAGATCAGAGATCAGCCGGTGAACCGAGCCAATGCACTCTCGGCGACTCGGCGAGCCCGACTCGCGCGTAAAGGCGTTGTACGCGGGGGCCATGGAGACGACGATAAGCGACTCGTCTCCGTCGATCGGGTTCACTATCGCGGCTCCGAGCGTGCCCCACTCGCTCGTGTAGAAGTCGTGGCTGAAGTGATCGCCCATCGGCAGAGTCGCGATGAAGCTGACGGAGACCCGGTTGGAAAGCCTGGCCACGACTGAGGGATACCCCAGGGAGGCGTTGTGGTGGTCGGGCCAAAGCCTGTGGTCGACTTCGACGTCGTGACGGAGCTCGTCGGGCAGGGGTGACGCCTCCTGCAGCAGCGCAATATCGACACCGGCCATCCGGAGCAGCTCGTTCCATGATTTGCGCGAGTGCGCCATGTTCCAGCAAACGATCTTCATGGGGTTCTCCCGGCAGGCAGTTCAGCATTCGTTCGACCATGGGTCCGGCCCGAGAATCCATCGTTTCCGGGCGGCCCAAGAGCCAGGCGATTGGCGTCTCGCACCTGACCCACGACGAACTCGCTGTGTGGATTGATGATGCCTACATCGTGTCATTCCTGGTTCGGACGGTTTCTCTCGCGGTACTGGAGTTCGTAGTCGAAATGCTCGATCCGAGCCATCCTGGGTTGCCCTCCCGGCAGGCGACTTGGGAGGATCACCCCGCTCCGTCGTCGCCCACGAGCCTCAATATTCGTTCGAGCGGGATCTCTGCCTGGATCTGTTCCGGGAGCTACTCACAAGTCCGATAGATCGCACTCACCAGGCTGTCGCCACGCCCGAACCGCTGCCGCCGGATTCCCCCCTGTGGGCGCTGCCAAACGTGATGCTCACCGCCCACTACGCCGACTGGTCCGACACCATGCTCGACCGCATCTACGCAATCTTCACCGACAACCTCCGCCGCTTTGATCGCGGCGAGCCCCTCCGCAACCAGCTCGACGTGCGGGCTGGATATTAGGTGGCTCCCGCCAGTACGGTTCCAACGAGCCTCGCTTTCAACGGTCGACCGGATTCGAATACCACGGCGTGCTCTGGCCATGTTGTGCATCGGGAGCCGAACAAAGCCGCTCCAACAAGGCACTCCACAGTCTGTCGCCGTTTAGTTCCGACAGCACCCGGCACACACCCAGCAGGCCGTCGCCAACGGTCAAGGGCGTCCGCACGTCTACATCGTCGCATCACCGAAGCGGCAAGCGTACTCTTTGCCCCGGCAGACCTACCAACCCATGCTCGCCGTCACATAAAGCATTTAGTAGATACGCGCGAGGTTCCGCACCGCGTCCCGAAACACTTGACAGCTTTTCGATCGGTTCCTATCCACGTCCAGGAAAGGCGCTATTTGCTCAGCCCACTCAGCCTTGGCCCGCCCCATCTCGGGGTACCCCGCTCTAAGGAGCCGCGCCGATCCACCTTGGTATATGGCGTCCGCCAAAACCTCCCACGTTCCGCATATACTGTCCTGAGAGTATCTGTTCAGAACTGAATTCTTTGCGTTGGGATAGGCAGCCTTTATAGCGTCGCGATCGCCCAGTAGCCACGCCTCAATTTCCTCGATGGCGATCCTAAATACCGTTTGTGGACGCGGGTAGCATGCCTGGAGCACATTGAGCAGTTGTTGCTTGAATGACAGGCAATCTCTATCGTCCAAGTCCACAATCACCAGTACTGCCTGGCAAGATCCGAGACTCCTACCATATCCGCGCAAGAGGCGAGGCAGGTGATCCAGTAGCAGTCGCTTCGTTGGATCCGGCACACCGTACAGATTCCTCGGTATACGACCAATACCTCGGTAGGAATGAATCCTCCACGAATGCATGGTATTATTTTGACCTAGAATCTTTTCCAGAATAGCCTTGACCGTGATACTTCCAGATCTATCCTCAACCAATATTTCGAAATGCACTTGTCTACTGCTGATCGAAGTAGTCGCTGTACCAGAGACCGCCAAGCGGCAGACCTTCTTCGACCAGAGCTCGGACAATATGATCGTTGCTCGCCCTAGTAATGGTCGCGAAGCCGTCCGCCGATTTCTCCAAGATCCACGTTTCCTCGGGTGTCAGAGCATCGACGAAGTAGGGTTGGTGGGTCGTGACAAATATCTGGGGCGCGTTCCGGCGCCCCGAGGCGTGGCGGCGAAACTCATCGGCCAGCAATTCCAATAGTTTGTGATAGAGACCGTTTTCCGGCTCCTCGATGCATATGAACGGCGGCGGCTGCTGATCCTCCAGCATCAGCAGATACGCAAAGACTTTGAGTGTGCCGTCGGACACTTGCTGCGCGTAGAACGGGTCAGCGAAGCCCTTATCGTTGAAGCGCAGCAGCAAGCGACCGTCAGGACTGCGTTCCGTATCGATGCGGTCGATGCCGGGAACTCTCCTGGCAATCCGTCCAAGGATGCGTTCAAACCTATCGCGGTGCTCCCGCTCCATGAATTGCACGACGTTGCCCAGATTGTCTCCGTGGATATTCAGATGCCGCTGGGGTCCAGCCATTGGCAACCCGCGCGCGGCGTCCGGCGTAAAGTAGCTCAGATACCAGCCTTCGATAAACTGACGAAAAGCCGCGATTCTCGGATGTTGCTTCAGTGCCCCCAGGGTTGCAATACCCAGCTTGCGCTTGTCCTGAAGTTCAATAATCTCCCGTCCCGCGCCCTCCTCGTTTTCTAACCCTCTCAGTAGCGCTGAAAGGTCCACTTCCAGTCGGCCATCTTCATCGACCTGCAAACCCTGCACCTCGCCTGCCCAGGCCATTCCCTTGCCCTCGTTCAGCATCAAGAACGAAAATGGCCAGCCGCGTCTCTGTCCTCGACGACGCTGGCGCAGGCGTTCGCGTGAAACATAGGGGCGGCCCGAATCGTCCTTGTCGATCGCAAATTCGTATGTGATCGGTCGAGCCTTCGAATCCTGCCGGTAATAGACCTCGAACTCGATGGGGGTGTCGCTACCCTGTGATCGTATGCGGTCGAACCCGCCGCGCCCACGCACGTCGCAGGCCTCTTCGACACCGAGCTTCAGGCAATCCGCCAGGAATCCGAAAGCATCGAATAGGGAGCTCTTGCCAACCCCGTTCTTTCCAATCACCGCCGTCAGCGGCTCTAACGGCTGGGCGGCAGGCGTGTTCCACAGCTTGCCTAGGGTGATGTCGTGCAACACCCGGTAGTTCCTGATGCCGATGCCTTCGATACGGGCCATGCGGTCAGTTTCTCTCGTTTAGCGCAGCACCGCTAGCAGCATAGCGTCGAGCAGGCTTGTTTCCACTGCCGCGAGGACAGAGAGCGGATAGGGCGTTGGCCAAGCGCCCGCGGTCGACGTCGCGGACCTTCTCGGGCCTCCAACAGATTGCGCACTGTCGCCACTTCGAATGGTGCCCAGGACGGGACTGGAACCCGCACAGCCCGGAGGCCACCAGACCCTAAACCGAGGTCAACCCACCGCCAGGCACTGCCGCAGCGCCTTGACCATGGCCGGTCGCTGCTCACGGCTCCTCGTGCCGACCGGATTGGCGATCGCCCGCATCACGACCTGTTGATCGGACGCTGAGAAGCGTAATCCCCGGCGCTGCTCCGCGGATGCCTGATACCCGCCACAGCCTCTGTCGCCCTGCACTACGCGGGTGTGAGCGGGCTCTCAGCCTCGTCGTGGGCCATTTCAAACAGCCGCGCCAGGGCGTTGGCCAGGTGCATTTGGCGGGGCGTGCGGCAGCGCACGGCGAGCAAGCCCGGACTGGCCACGACTACCGCCAGGCACTTGGCGCGGCTGGTGGCGACGTTCAAGCGGTTGAGGCTGTAGAGAAACTCCATGCCACGCGGCGCCTCGTCGGCAGAGCTTGTGGCCATCGAGTAGATGGAAATCGGGGCTTCCTGGCCTTGGAACTTATCGACAGTGCCGATTCGCAACTCCCGGAGCTCAGGTCGGGATGCAAGCTCCCCGATCTGGCGGTTGTAGGGCGTGATGATGAGCACGTCTTGAGCGGTCAGCGCGTGGGTCGCGCCTTCGGCGTCAGTCCATGAGGCGCGCGACCGGAGCAACCGGTCGACGCTCTCGGCAATCGCCGCCGCCTCTTCCTCGGAGTCGCTGATGCGGCGCTCGTGCGACACGGCCACGAAGCGCAGTCCTGTCCCGAGGAACGGGGACGAGCCGGCCAGGTCCAAGTTCTCGCGGCCGGGATGCGCGCGCAGGTTGTCCTCGTAGAAGACTTCCGAGGTGAACTCACAGATGCTGGGATGCAGGCGCCACGTGCCGTCGAGAAACAGTCCGAAGTCCTTGGGCATCACTCGTGCGTCATCGAGTACGTGCGCCAGCACCGAACGATCCGCGCCTGGCGGATGCACGCCCTGCAGCGGCTGATCCAGCTGCTGCGGGTCGCCCAGCAGCAACAGGCTCTTGGCGCAACGTGCCGAGGCCAAGGCGTCGGCCAGCGACATCTGCCCGGCCTCGTCGATGCAGAGCACGTCCACCAAGCCCTCCGCGTCGTCACGCGCCCAGAGCCAGGAAGTTCCGCCCACCACGTCAAGCGTTCCTCTGGCCAGGGCCATGCACGCATCCTCGGTTTTCGCGAGGGGTACCGCGTCCGCGAATTCGGGCTCGGCTGACCGGTAGCGGGTCCGCTGGCCGATCCTGACCGGGACGCCGCGCTCGCGGGCCACCCGCGCCGTCTTCTCCAGCAACTCACCGATCACCTTGTGGCTGTTGGCCGTCACGCCCACGCGCTTACCCGCCTCCACGAGGTCCACGATCATCTCGGCACCAACCGTGCTCTTGCCCGAGCCGGGCGGTCCCTGGATCGCCAGGTAGCTCTCGTCCAGCATCTGCACCAGCCGCCGGGCCGCATCCTGCGCATCCTCGCCGTCCGCCGTCAGCGGTGATCCGTCGGTCTGTCCAACCCGTGGCGGACAGCGCATCAACAGGTCTCGGGCCGCCTGGTACGGCCCGGGCGCGTCGATCCCGTGCTCAATCACCCACGTCGCCAGATTCCGAAGGCTCGACGGTTTTGGCCCTGGATTGACATATTCGTAGGCGATCAGTGATGTCGGCGCCGGTGCTGCCCGGTTGGACCCAACCTTCAGGTCGATCACGCCGTCTCGATCGTTTACCGCGACCACTTCGCCGATCGAATTTCCGTGCTGATCGCGTGGCCGGTCGCCGACTTCGATCTTGTGGTCCTGTGGCGGGAACCGAAAGCTGTAGATCTTGGAACGCGACTTGGGCCTGGGATCGGCCCGACTGCGCACGTAGCTGAGCTGGCCCAGCGCGTCCGTCTCGCCGACTCGCTCTTCGTCGGTGAGTTCGTCCTTCAGGTGGAAATAGCGCCACCAGAACGCCTTATCCTCGCGCCGGTGCCAGTCGAGCAGCTGCGCCAGGAGCCACCGCCCGCGTTGGCTCGGATCTTCGAGCGACCTGCCGTCCGTCAAGTCCTCGGGCAGGCCCGCTGTCAGCTGGGCCACGAGTTCCTGCACCTCCCGCTGGGCCTCCGTGTCCTCGGTCTCTTCGGGAGGCTTGACCGTAGGACGCGGCGGGGCTTCGGCGCCGACTTCGTTCACCAGCGCGGCGCGCTGGACTTCCAGCCACTCGCGCAGATAGCAGGTGGAAAGACAGTCGTCGCGGTTATAGGCCCTGATCTTCTCCAGCAGGCCGTCCCGGTCGGTCCCGTCCTCGGGTTCGAGCCAGTTCTCGAACTCCACGATGCTCTCGCCCGCATCGCGTAGATCGATTTCCCGCTTGAATCCGTAGAGCGGCTCCAGCCGCTTGATGGAGTAGCTCTCCACCGAAGCGCGAACGCCCTGCCGCACGACGCGGTAGAGGTCCACGAACACACTGCCCCGCAGCAGCTGGTCCACCTCTGACTCACGCGTGGCGTAGCGCCCCGCCAGCCGCTTCATTGCCCCTGTCTCGTAGGGCGCGTAGTGATAGACGTGCATGTCCGGGTGGCCAGTCCGGCGCTCCATGATGAGGTCGATACAGTCCTCGAACGCCTTACGCTCGGCCGCCGGCGACACGGTGCCGTCCGCGATCGACCAGAACGCGTGAAACCTGGGGTCGCCCGCGGCGTCCGTCTGTCCCGGCTCGATCACGCCGAAGAGGTAGTCGATGCCGTCGATCTCGTCCGAGCCATAGAACGGATCGCCCTCCAGGTCCAGGAACAGGTCACCGGGCGACGGCTCCGGCAACAGCCAGAGACCGCGGTCCGGAACAACCACGTCCTCGCGGTCGCGTTCGGGCGGGATGCGCTCCGAGATCACCTGGCCTTCGCCGCGCACCTGGATCGCCGCCTGGGCCTGCACCCGGGCCAGCGAAACCGGGCTGACGCCGTCCAGCTGTTCCGGCAGCGGCCGCGACGGATCGGCCAGCCCACCCCGTGTGGTCACGTCAATGGCGTGCAGGGCGCGTCGCTGGCGGGACGTCAGGTTGGCCACCAACGCCAGATCGTCTTCCCGACGCCACTGGGCTCGGCATTCCTGGTTCCACCTGCAGAAGTCGCAGTGCTGCATGGGTTCCGGCTTGGTCGAGATTGGAAACGCCGATTCGGAGTCGTCGAGCAGCGTCTCGAACTGCCGCGCGACCAGGCGGTAGTAGGCCCCGTAGTCGGCGACCCGAAGGCTCGCGGTCCTGCGCGCGACGCCGCCCAGCACCAGATGCATCCGTTCCGGCGGCCGCCCCTGCATTCTCCCGAGCAGGTCTGAATACATGCTGATCTGCAAGACGGCGGGGGCCGTGGGTTGCCGCGCCAGCTTGGTGTCCCAGACTTCATAGCTCCATGCCCCGAGGTCGCTGGGTTTCTCGACGCGGCGCAGGAAGTCCGCGTACCCCAGCCGCCGGTCGCCGAGCAGCACGGCCTGGTAGATCACGTCAACGCCATCTCGCATCGCCTGCAGCGTGGCGGCGTGCTCGGATTCAACCACTCGGGACGGAGACACGGTGTCGGGCGGCCGGATTTCCCTGATTCCCAGGTTCTCGGCGTCCAGCGATTCCAGGAAGCGCGCCTCATACTCCCGACCGCGCCGCGCCAAACGGTCGAGCACTGGGTCGTCACGAAACGGCCGTTTGAGGTCATGCAGAACCGCGGCGCGCTCCAGGTTGGCCAGGTGCCGGCACTCCAGGAACGCGACCAGATCGGTGGCGGAGTAGACCAGACGCCTATCAATCAGTTGCATCGCCGATTCACCAGCCCGTCCCCATGGCCGACGGCTTCACCCCGGCCACGCGTGCGATCAGCGCGAGCGCGTTGCCAACATACTCCGCGAGGCGACACCGGGCCAGATTGTGGGCCGCCTGCCGCGGCATGAAGCTGGGGCGACGCTCACAGCGGCAGCAGGTGCCCCGCTTCGCGCAGCCGCTGACGCCGCTGTTGCGCGTCCGGCATCGCTCTAACCACCAGCCCCCAGAAGTCCGGCCCGTGGTTCTTTATTGACAGGTGCGCCAGCTCGTGCACCACGATGTACTCGACAAGGGCAGGCTCCAACATCATCGCCCGCCAGTTGAAGCGCAGCGTGCCGTCCGGCGCGCAGCTCCCCCAGCGCCGGCGTTGATCGCGGATCAGCACGCGCGGCCAGTCGCCGTGACCCAGGCGCGGCCACCAGCGCTCCACGCTAGTTGGCAGGCGGTCTGCCGCCCGCCTCCGATACCAGGCCACGAGGGCGCGCTGGGCACTGCGGGTTCGCTCACTATCGGACGCCCCCGTTGGCACCGTGACGCGGAACCGCCAGTGATCGAAGCGCACGCTCACCGACCTGACGTCGGCGTGCTCGACCAGCAAACGCACGTTGCGGCCCAGGTAAGGCAACGTCTCACCGCTCACAAAGCGCTTCGGCGCGGCGGCCAGCGTCTCCGCGGTGCTGCGGCGCATGATCCAGGCCGCCCGCTTGCGCACGATCCCCCGCAACTCCTCGGCGGGCGTCGAAACAGGCGCGGCGACCTGGACCCCGCCCCCGTCCACGGTGATCTGCACCGTCTTCCTGCGCCGCTGACTGCGCTGCACCTCGAACTCGATCGTGCTCTCGCCGAAACGGACGGATCCCCGCTCACTCACGATCCCGACCTCTGACGCGCCACGTCCACGATCTGGTGCGCCAGCTCGTCCAAGCGCTCTTCCGTGAAGTCCCCCGTGCCTCGCAGCTCCCGCTTGATATCCCGGCGCATCTCGCGCTGCACTTCAAGGTTCGACTGCCAATCGATCACGTCGCTGTGACGCTGGATGGCGCGTTCGATCGCGCGCGCCACGGCCGTCGTCTGCTCGTCCAGGGCAGTGCGATAGGAGCCTGAAGCTTCGCCCGCGTCCACGCTCGGAGAGGCCAGCAACTCGTAGACCGCAAACGACACTGGCGAGAGCCCGTGCTGCGCGGCGATGTCCGCTTCGCTTTGGACCTGCTTGCGCAATTCGGCCAGTCGCCGGCAGGCCTCGGCAGCGTCGATCAGCCGCTGACGCAGTTCCTGGATGATGCGGTCCAATTGCTCCGAGAGCTTCTCATAGAACGCCGGGTTTTCCGCCAGTCGCTCGTTGATCTGGGCGCGGACCGCGTGCTCCATCAGCGACGCCCGCGCTTCGTCGTGCGGCAGGTCGGCAATCTTCGCCTCGAAGTCCTGATCCAGGATCGAGAGCGGCTGCATCAGGCTGCGCACCTTGGCGTCGATGCGCTCGTCGATCAGGCCCTTCACCTTCGCGCCAATATCGGTCCAATCCAACTCCGCGTCCTCGCGCAGGAACTGCGCCCGCACATAGGCGCGAATCGCCGTCAGCCGCGCCAACCGCTGTACGTAGGGCTCGGCGCCCGGGTCCGGCAGGTAGCGGTCCATCAGGCGGGCGAACTGACGGTAGTCCGCGCTGAATCGCTCGAACAGGTCGGCCTTGAACGCGTCCTCCGAGGCGGCATCCGGCGCAAACAGCGCCGCGCAGTCCCACACGTTGCTCAGGTCGCGGCCCTTGAAGTGCGACTCCGCCTGCACCGCCGCGGCCTCGATCGCCGGCCCGGGATCCTCCTCCAGCTCGCGCATGGAGTCCTGCACGTCTGGCCAGTCGAACGTCGCCAGCGCCGCCTCCAGGTCCCGCGAGACCCCGTGATAGTCGATCACCAGGCCGTGCCGCTTCTCCGTGTCCACGTTGTCCGGCCGGTGCGCGAAGCGCCGGTTCACGCGGGCAATCGCCTGCAGCAGGCCGTGTTCCCGCAGCCCACGGTCCAGGTAGAGCACCTGCTCCACCGGCGCGTCAAACCCGGTCAGCAGCATGTCCACCACCACCAGGATCTGCGGCTCGCCCTCGGGGTCCACGAACGCGCCGGTGATCTGCTCCTGGTTGAGATCGCGCGCCGCGGCGAACTCCGGGCCGTCGTTGTTATCGGTGGTGATGATCGGATAGGCGCTCAGCCCAAAGGTCTTCAGGCGCTCCGCGTAGCGCAGCGCCGCCGCCCGGCTGGGCGCCACCACCTGCGCCTTGAACCCGTTCGGCTGCACCTTGGCCTTGAAGTGCTGGGCAATATCCAGCGCGATCATCTCGATGCGACGCTCCGCCTCCGCCACCGTCTCCTTGTTCGCGTAGCGCCGCCGGATGCGCGCCTGCGTCTCCTCGGACTCCTGGCCGAACATCTCCTCGAACAGCGTGTCCAGCGTCTCCGGCCCCTCGATGTGCAGTTCCGGCAGCCGCGCCTCGTAGAGGATCGGCACGGTGGCGCCGTCGGCGACCGACTGCGGAATCGTGTAGGAGTCGATCAGCGAACCGAATCGCCGCATCGTGCTGTGACCGAAGTCCTTGTCGATGGGCGTGCCCGTAAAGCCGATCAGCGCTGCGTTGGGAAGGGCCTTGGACATGCGCGCGCCCAGCAATCCGTATTGCGTGCGGTGCGCCTCGTCCACCATCACCACCACCTGCTCCGATGGGTTCAGCACATCCAGCCGGCCCTTGGGAGTCGTCAGCGCGTCCTCGAACTTCTGGATTGTCGTCATCACCGTGCGGCCGCCGCCGCTTCTCAGCAGCCGGCGCAGGTTGCGGGCGTTGGTCGCCTGCTCAGGCGCCGGAAAGCCGCAGCGTTGGAAGGTGCCGCTGATCTGCCGGTCCAACTGCGTGCGGTCGGTCACCACCACGATCGTCGGGTTGTGCAGCCGCGGCTCGCGCCGCAGCTTGGTGGCCAGCCACAGCATCGTCAGCGACTTGCCCGAGCCCTGCGTGTGCCACACCACCCCGCCGCGCTCCTCGGGACGGCGGCCCGTCAACAATCGCTCCAGCGCCGCTCGCACCGCGCGGTACTGCTGATAGCGCGGCAGCTTCTTCACCAGCTTGCCGGCCTGCGGCTCGTAGACCACGTAGTCGCGCAGGATGTCCAGTAGCGTGGCCGGCGCCAGCAGCCCCACGATCAGCCGCGCCTGGCCCTCTGGTTCCACCCCGAAGCGCTGCCGCGCCTCGGCTTCCGAATAGGGCAGCACCGACTTCCATTCCACGTAGGCGTTCTCGGGCGCGCCCAGCGTCGCGTACGCCGCCGCGGCTCCGCAGTGCGCCACGCACAGCAGGTTGGTGTGGAACAGCTCCGGCGCGCCCGTCCCGTGCCACTCGGGCCCCGCTTCTTGGTAGCGACGCAGCTGGCGCACCGCCTGCGTCCGCCACACGTCCAGCAGCGACGGCGATTTCGCCTCCATCACCACCAGCGGCACGCCGTTCACGAACAACACCAGGTCCGGCTTCACCACCCGCTGGTCGTCTTCCTGGTTGCGCCGCTCGTTACCCCGACGCACCCGGAACTGCGTCGTCACCACGAACTCGTTCAGCCCGCCCTCCGGATGATCGAAGTCGAAGAAGCGCGCAATCCGGCTCTGGCGACCACTGGGCGTGTCCACCCCCAGCGGCATGCCGTAGATCAGGTGCTCGTGCACGCGCTGATTGCGGGCCATGCCGCTGAAGTCGCTGCGCTCCAGATCAGCCACCACCCAGTCCGCCTGCGACTCGGTCATCCAGGCGTTCAACCGCAGCAACGCCCGCCGCAACCGCCCCTTTAGCAACACCTCCCGCTCGTCCCCGCGCTCCGCCGCCAGCGTTTCGCGTGGGACGTACGTCCAGCCCAGTCTTTCAAGCAGCTCCCGCGCCGGGTTCTCGGCGTGATGGAGCTCATTGAGCCTGGCGGGAGTGGTCATGGGCTCTCCCCGCGGGAGTCCTCCAACATCTTTCGCAGCTGCGGCAGCATGCTTGGGATCGCATCTTGAATTATCGACCAGATGATGACGTCACTGATGTGCAAATAGGAGTGCGCCAAGCGATTGCGGACCCCGATGATTGCGCGCCAGGGAATCATGGGATATGCCTCACGCGCGTCGGATGGGATATGCGTTGCCGCCTCACCGATCAGTTGGATGTTGCGCAACGTGGCGTCGTGGATGAGACCGTCGGCTGCGAAGGCGTCCTGATCCAGTCCATCCGTATATGACAGGACTTTCTCGGCGAACTCGATCATGTCCTGAACGTAAAGATTCCAGCGTCGACCTTCTTCATGGGTCTCACACATCCACGGCCTCCCGTTCCACGTGCGGACGCATTTCGGCCCGAACGTCCTCCCGGGTCGCCAGTTCCACCGGTCGTTGCAGCAGGTCTTCCAGGTAGAACTGGGCTCCGAAGTAGGTCCGCCAGTTCGGAGGAGCGTCGAACCGCACCAGGATGTCAACGTCGCTCCCGTCGGTACCTTCGTCCCGGGCATAGGAGCCGAACAGGGCGAGATCCGCGACGCCGAATCGCTCCGCCAGCACCGGCCGGTGGGCTCGGAGCATCTCCAGCACTTCCGCTCTGGTCATGGCGTCACTCCGTCGAGGCGGGCGCATGCATTACGACTGGCAGCCTGGCATCCTCGTGTTCGCCCCCGCGCTCCGCCGCCAGTGTTTCCCGTGGCACGAAGGTCGAACCCAGCTTCTCAAGCAGCTCTCGGGCCGGGTTCTCGGCGTGATGGAGCGCGTTGAGCTTCGCGGGCTGGCTCACGACCTATTCGACCCTGTGGCCTTGCTGATGGCTCGACTTGCACCGTCCAGCCGACGCATTAGGTGATTCGCCAGCGTCAGAAGCTCAAGTGCAACGTCAGAATCATCCTCGAGCCCGTGCTCATGCGCACGCGGATTCCTAATGCCCGTCATCGCCCCGGCATAGATATCCATGTAGCCAAGCTGTTCGTCACGGTCAGAGTTCGACTGAAAATCATTCATACAAAGAGTGGGTGAATTAACACTAAATGCTTTTCGCATAAGACTCGCACCATCCTGACCCAATATACCCGACTTTTGCTTGACTTCATTGTTCATGCATTTCAAAGCTTCTTCAACAGCCCGCGCATAGTGACCATCAGCAAACAATTGGCGGCTCACTGAACGAAGCGCCTCGCTTGTCACCACATCGTCGAATCGGTCAAGGACGGTTCGCTCGTCGGAGTGAGCACGATCCCGCCTTGATAACGTTCTCCCCAAGCCTGCCTCGTCTGCATCCATTTGAACATCGTTGGCTGCCTTGAGCCAGCCACGATAACCTCCACGGTTAGCCAAGCGTCATTCATCCTTCCGACCGTACAGGTGTCGTGCCATGCTTCGAAAGATTTGGTCAATTTGATCGGCTGTAGCGCTAGAATCAATATGAATCTGACTGTCAATGTGTACAGATGGGTCAGCAGTCGCTACAGATACCGTAGTAGCCGAATTCAGTAAATCGTTGCCTTGAGGCGATGGGTCCGCGCTTGGCTGAACATCATCCGGGATTTGTGATTTCGCACCGTCTGGCATGTTTTCTAGGGCATGGCCGATCGTTATCAGCCGCTCACTTCCACTTACCTGTTGGATGATCCCAAGGTAGCGTGCATTTGCCATAACGATATTCCCAGCTTCCGCACGGTATCCATCGGGAACCCCTACCAGACCCAGTTCATCTTTCAGCACATCGTCGGCAGGGACTCGCTGGTTCTTTAGCCGGCCGTACAGCTGGTTGAACGGATCGATCCGACCAATCGCATGCTCGAATTCCATCCGTAGCTTCGCCTGCCGTTCAACCGATTCATCGACGATAGATCTACCCTCTGGTGTGAGTTCCAGGAAATCCGCTTGATAGCCTCCTGATGTAAGGCCATAGCGTCCTGAACTCGTAACAAGCTCGCGGCTCGGACCGCTTTCCGGGGCACGGCCCAGCCTGTCAAACAGGGTTAGTCGCCGCATCCGGTCTCCCGCGCCTTCCATGGCGATGGTGCGTGCAATCGATAGCGCGTCCTCAAAGGTGACAGTCGGATAGGTCTTGGATGGACCGCGGCTTCGACGCGGGCTCGATGCGGTGTCCTTGGAATCTGTCATCGTTCCCCCTCTGTCGCTATCGGAACCCTCAAGGATCCCGTCAACAGTGTGTCCGTCATTGACGCTTTTAGCGATTGTACAGAGAATCGCTCCTGGAACGTCATTTCAATCGCACCCCTCGCACCGGCTATGATCTCGGCGATAGCCCGCTGCTCGCAAAGCGATGGGAGGGCAACGGTGAGTGATCCTACTTGCTCAAGGTTGATATTCGCCTGCGCCAACTCTGAGCGAAGATCATCGACCTGCTTCTGTACCATCTTTCCGCTTAGCATGAGCGCCGTGAACTCGGGCGTAGCCCGCTGATTCTTGGCCAATCGAACAATTGCGAGAGCCTGATTAACATTCGCGGGAAGGTGTTCACTCGTAATCAGAGCTGATCGACCGAGTGCACCAGCAATGCTCAAGAGGATGTCACCGGCTTGTAATATCGATCGCGAAAGCATCTGGTGGGTTTCACCGGTGATAAAGCGCAGTTCTCCACCTGTCACCAACCCGTCAGCGATGTTCTCGACGCGCAGGAATCGCACACCTGCTGGCACGTACTCGTGGCCCAAGGTGGTTGGCGTCGTTCCCTTGGTGATTCGCTCACATATCGCCTTCAGCCGCACGACTTGCCAGTCTGCCGGGATGATTCCCAGGCCGGGCACGCTGCGCCATTCGGTATGCCAGCCGGGAACGCCGCGGGTGAGGAGGTCGTGGAGCAGGGCGTCGCGCAGGCGCTCGGTGGCGCTGATGACCGCCTCGGTGTGTTCGATGGCCTCGTCAATGGCATCCAGCACGGCGGCGATAGCACACTGTTCCGACAGCGGTGGTAGAAGAATCGGTAGGGAACGCGTTGCATCCAGCGTCAGACCGAATCGCGTGATCCCGTTCGCCACACGAGCAAACTCTCGGCGTGATGCCTGAGAGCCCAATGCTTCTGCAAGGAATTGACCTTCTACGACCGTCGGCCGCGGTCGCGCCATTCCAAGGTGATAGCCGCACAAGACATTAGGCATCGTGTCTGTGACATAAGCGGCGATACCTATTTCGTCAGGGGTTTCGGAGTCTTTTGTGAAGAGCACGTCACCACGCTTCAGGCTCCAGCGCTTGTGCTCTTTCGCAGTCGCCGTAGCTTCCATGAACGGCATTCCAGGTCCGATGAGTCGATTGTAAAACACGTCCGTATAGTTGCAGAGTTGAACTGGTATTTCACTGTCCATTTTCTTCTTGTCTACTCCACTAAAGGCAATAGCTGCCACGTCCCCCAGCTGCACCACTCGCCACCCGTCCGGCAACTCACTCAGATCGCGCATGAGTTCCCGCCAGTGTTCATGGCCAAGCCGCTCACGCCATCGCGCCCATTCGGCTCATCAGGCACGGTCATGACCGGCTGCATTAGCGCTCATAACCCAGCTCCGCCAGCAGCTTGTCCATCTTCGCCACCGCCTCATCGCGCCGCCGTTCGGCCTCTCGCAGCTGCGCCAGCGCCTCCTCCACGCTGAGCACCTCTATGGGCTCGCTGGTATCCACGTAGCGGCTGATGTTGAGGTTGAAGTCGTTGGCCTCGATCTCCGCCAGGTCGGCCACGTGGGCGAAGCGCTCGACATCCTCGAAGCCGCGGTAGGCGGCGACGATCTTTTGGATGTGCTCCCGGTCCAGGAAGTTCTGCGCCTTGCCCTGGCGGAAATAGCCCTCCTGCGCCGCGTCCACGAACAGCACCTTGCCGCGCCGCTCGCTGGGCTTGGCCTTGTTGAGCACGCAGATGGCCACCGGGATGCTGGCTCCGTAGAAGAGGTTGGGCGCCAGGCCGATCACGGCCTCGAAAAGGTCGCTTTCGACGATGCCGCGGCGGATCTTGCCCTCGGCGCCACCACGGAACAGCACCCCGTGCGGCATCACCACGCCCACCATGCCCGTCATGGTGGTGACGGCCAGCATGTGCAGCAGGAACGCCAGGTCGCCCCTGGTGCGCGGCGGAATCGCGCCATAGCGGTCGAAGCGGTGATGCGGGTCGTCGGGCGCGAAATCGTGGCCCCAGTTCTTGAGGCTGAACGGGGGATTCGCGATCACCCGGTCGAAGGCCAGCAGGCGGCCGGCGTTGTCCAGCAGGCGCGGCTCGGCGATCACGTCGCCTTCCTCCAGCCGCGCGGCGGACAGCCCATGCAGCAGCAGGTTGAGCTTGCCGGCGGCCAGCGTGCCTCGGTTGCGCTCCTGCCCGTGCAGCACCAGGTTGCGCCGGTCGCCCCCCTGCTCCTGCACGAACTGCGCGGTGTAGATGAGCATGCCGCCCGAGCCGGCCGTCGGGTCGCAGATGCGCATGCCCTCACGCGGCTGCAGCAGCTCGACGATCAGCCGCACCACCGGGCGCGGGGTGTAGAACTCGCCGCCCTTCTTGCCGGCGTCGTCGGCGAACTGATTGATCAAGTATTCGTAGGCGTCGCCCAGCACGTTGTCCGAGCCGCCGTCCGCGCCGCGCAGGTTCGCGTCGCGCAGGTCAAGCTCGCTGAAGTGGTTGAGCAGTTGGCGGATGATGCGCTCGCGGTTGGCCGGGCTGCCCAGCCGGGATTCGTCGTTCCAGTTGACGCTGGTCAGCACGCCGTCCAGCCGCTGCACGTTCTCAATTTCGATGTTGTGCCCGGCCACGTTGAGGGTCTCGCCCAGGTTCATGGACGCCCTCACCAGGGCGGGCCAGCGAGCGGATTCCGGCACGAAGAACTCGTGCTCGTCGTGGTCCGTCAGTGCCGTCTGGCGCGGCACGCCCGAGGCCACGGCGGCCTCGACCTCTTCGTCGAACCGGTCCGACAACCGCTTCAGGAACAGCACCGCAAAGATGTAGTTCTTGTAATCCGCCGCGTCGATCTGCCCGCGCAGGATGTCCGCGGCCTGCCAGAGCTTGGATTGCAGTTCCTGCTGACTGAGCGGCATCGGTTCTCCCTGTGGCGCTGTGGGGGCGTAGGTACTGATGGCGCCGACAAGCGAGTCTCGCAGATGCTCACGGCGCGGCCGCGCGGTGTGAACGGGTGCCGAGGGCGGGACTCGAACCCGCACAGCCCGGAGGCCACTAGCCCCTCAAGCTAGCGCGTCTACCAATTCCGCCACCTCGGCCGGGCGGTTGATTATAGGCGCGGCCGCGAAGGGTCGTTTGGCCGGGCGCCCCGCGCAGGCGGATGGCGTACGCTGAATGAAACTGAACGCCTGTCGGTAGTGTTTATGTCAAGCACCGCTCACGTTGCATGGCTCCGATTGTCCCCACGCTCCGGCCAGAACCTTGACGTCAGCAGCCTCAGCTTCGTCGCCGACGTCGGCATCGAGGGCGACCGCCACGCCAAGCCCGACACCCGCAATCAAGTGCTGCTCATGGACACCGAAACCCTCGACGCGCTGGAGCTCGCGCCCGGTGACATTCGCGAGAACGTCGCCACGCGCGGCATCGACCTCGCGTCGCTGCGTGAGGGCGACCGCTTGGGCATCGGCGCGGAGGCCGAGGTGGTGATCTCCCATCCCTGCGACCCCTGCTCCAAGATGGACGCGTTGCGGCCCGGACTTCAGGAAGAGATACGCGGACGCCGGGGCATGCTCGCCAACGTCAGCGCCAGTGGCGTGGTCGTTGCTGGAGACCCCATCACCTCCACGTCCGCCGCGGAGGCCTGACCGCCGCCGCGCATCCCGGCGCCGGAACCCCGCGCCCTCAGGAGGTCGCATGAATCTCTACATCCTGCGGCACGGCAAGGCTGAACCCCTGGGACCGGCGTATCCCCGCGACGACGAGCGCCCGCTCAGCCCTGGAGGATGGCGGCGAACCGAACGGTCGGCAAAGGGCATGGCGTCCGCGAACGTCGCCGTCGGCGCGATCATCTCCAGCCCGTTGCTGCGCGCCCGCCAAACCGCCGAGATCGTTCACCTGGGACTCGGCGTCGCCGCGGAGATCGAATATTCCGACGCCCTTGCCACCGGTGATCTCATGGGCATCCTCTCGGCGGTCCGGTCCCATGAGCGCAGTAAGGGCGTCATGCTGGTTGGGCACGAGCCAACGCTGAGCCAGCTGATCTCGATCTTGGCGTTCGGCGCGCCGGGCGGGGCGCTCGATCTCAAGCCCGGCGGGCTGTGCAAGCTCCAGACGTATGCCATCGGGCTGCGGCAATGCGCCATGGTTCGGTGGTTCCTGACGCCCAAACAGCTGGCAGCGCTGGGCCGGCGCTCGCCTGCGGGCAATCGGGGCGCGGCGGCGTAGAGCGGCCGAAAAGGTCCCCACGTATGGAGACCTTTGCAAAACCGTCATTTCCGCGAAACCGGGAAGCCAGCAACAGTGCGTACACATTGGCGGACACTGGTTCATCGACACAGACGCCTCCACCTGGGAGTCAGGCAAAGGTCTCCGTATGAAACGCTGCGCGAGCTCGACCCTGGCGTGTGCGCTAGCACGGACCGGACCGCGGGCCTTCGCAGCGGCGGCGGTTGGATCAGCATTGGCCGTCTCCATCGCCTGCGACGGCGGCTCGCCGTCCGTGATCCGCGTGCCGCTCGAGCGCATCACGATAGCTGCATCGTCGCCGGCGCCGAGCCCTGTAGCTGATCTTCCTGCCGGCCGACCCCGCCCCACTCCCACGTCTCCGGTGAGCGTGCCCACCCCCACGCCCAGCCCTTCCCCGACGCCGAGCCCAACACCCGCACCCACGGCCACGCCAGCCGCGGCGCCAACGGCCACGCCATCGCCCACGCCGACACCCAAACCCACGCCGACCCCGACGCCCGCGGCGACGCCAACGCCCACTCCAACGCCGTCCTTTCCCGAGACCCCGCCCCCGCTCCGCTGGATCGCCTACCAAGCGGACACCGGCCGCAACCTCGAAATCTTCGTCATCGCCAGCGACGGCACCGCCCGCAGGCAGCTCACCTTCAACCCCGCCGACGACGCGCAGCCCGCGTGGTCGCCCGACGGGACAACCATCGCCTTCGCCAGCAACCGGGACGGGGAATTCCGCATCTGGTTGATGGACGACCTCGGCCGCAGTATTCGTCCGCTCACCCAGGGTCCGGGCGACTCCCGCCCCGCGTGGTCGGCCGATGGCCGCCAGATCGCCTTCCAGTCTCAGCGCCGAGGCAGCCCCGACATTTGGATCGTGGATGTCGAGACGGCAACCGAAACGCTGGTGGTTGGCAGCGGCCGCGCCGAGACCTCGCCATCGTTCGCGCCCGACGGCAGCCGGGTGGCGTATAGCGCCGATCGATTTGGGCAGTACGACGTATTCACGGTGGCCGTTGATGGCACCGACGAACAGCGGTTGACCGACGCCGCCGCCCACGACCTCGAGCCGAGCTGGTCGCCGGACGGCGAGCGCGTGGCCTACACCACATTCCGCGACCGCATCCCGTACGTCGCCATCGTCAACGCCGACGGCACGGGCAAGGCCGTGCTCGCGCTTTCCGAATTCAGATCCACCGTGGGGGATCGGGACCCCGTCTGGACGGCGGACGGCCGCGCGTTGATCTATGTGACGGCTGATCCCGACTCGTCTAATCTGGCGCTGATGTGGGCCGATGGTTCGGGCCGGAGCCTCTTCGTGTATCGCTTTGGTGATGACTCAGCACCCTCACCCGGTCCCGCGGTAGCCCCATGAGCCGCGGCGCAGAGATCGCGCGCCGCTCCGCGTTCTTCCTCGTCCGCATCAGCCTCTTCTGGTTCGGCCTGTCGTTCCTGTGGGGCGGCATGAACATCCAGCTCCTGCCGACCCGCGTGCCGGAGCTGGTCGGCGACGAGGTCAAGGGCACCGCCATCGGCGTGATCGTCGTCGTGGGCCTCATCGTGGCCATCATCGTCCAGCCGCTGGCCGGCGCCGTCAGCGACCGCGCGCGCCTGCGCTGGGGACGGCGGCGGCCCCTCATGGCGGCGGGCATCGCCGCGACCATCCCGTGCCTGCTGTTCGTCGCCTACGCGCCCAACTACGGCCTGCTCTTCGTGGCGATGGTGCTGCTCCAAATCGCCGCCAACATCGCCCACGGCCCCTATCAAGGCGTGATCCCGGACCAGGTGCCGCGCGAGGCGCGTGGCCGCGCGTCTGGATTCTTCGGGCTCGCCAACCTCACCGGCACGCTGGCGGGCGCCGGCATCGCCGGCATGTGGCTCAGCATGGCCGAGCAGGGCCAAGAACCCAACCCGTTCTTCGCCCCCGCGCTCTTCACCATCATGGTCGTCCTGGCCGTGTTCTCAGTAGCAGCCTGGCTGGCCGCGCGGGAGAAGCCGCCGCCCGAGACGGTTCCTTTCGAAGGAGTCCTGCACGAGGTTCGCCTGCGACTGCGCGAGCTCACCCAGAACTCGGCCTTCGTGTGGCTCATGCTCTCGCGGCTGCTGTACTTCATGGGCCTGCAGGCCATGGACAACTTCATCCAGCTTTTCCTGAAAGGGGACCGCGCGGACGGCGGCCTGGCCGAGACCGACCCCGAGTTGAAGACCACCATCGTCCTGGCCGCGGTCCTCTTGACGGCGCTCATCACCACCGTTCCCGCCGGATGGCTGGCCGACCGCTACGGCAAGCTGCGGCTGGTGGCGGCAGCCGCCGGGCTGGGGCTCCTCGCCGCCGCCGTGCTCATGACGTCGGATTCGTACTGGCAAGTCGTGCTGTTCGCCGCCGTGCTCGGCGTCGGCGTCGGCCTCTTCACCGCCGCGGACTGGGCCGTGGCCATCGACCTCATTCCCGACCAGCGCGCGCCCGGTCTCTACATGGGCCTCTCAAACGTCGCCACCGCCGGCGGCGACGGCCTGGCTACGCTCTCCGCCGGCATCGCCCTCGACCTATTCGGCTACCGCGCCGTCTTCGCCATGATGGCCGTCTTCTTCGGCCTGAGCATCGTCGTCCTCCCCATCGTCCGCGCCCGCCTCGCCGCCGCGCACGCGCCACCGCCTACGTGATGTAGGGGCGCCCCTTGTGCGCGCCCGCCTCGTATCGCACCGTCCAGTCTCCCCCCTTGACGGACGATCTGGCCCGTACTTGATGGAATCCCCGCGCGACCCCTCGTCATACGCCCGTGAGCCGGTGGCCCACGCCGTCCGACTCCCTCTCCCCATGGGAGTGTCCAGACTGGGGAGATGGGTTACAGGTGTTCGGAGACATGGTTTACACATTTAGGCCAGATCCCGCCTAACCGGCTCAACCGCTTGGCGCTCATCGCCGCCCCGCCCATGGAACGAATCTACCGATCCACGCGTACTATCCATTGAAGCACCCAGCACCCAACGCCACCAACGCACGGGAGGCGGATCCGTGAGAGGCCATCGCCTGGCTTGGCGGCCGATCGTCGCTTTACTGGCCGCGGTCGGGCTGGTGGCGAGCCTGTCAAGCTGCGGGCCGGAGACACCGGATGCGCCGAGCCCGGTTGCGCCTGGGGCGTCGTCGGCGGAAGTCGATGGATCTGCCCATGCAGTCCGATCGCCGCTGCCCGCGGGAGCGGCCGAATCCCCCTTATCCACCACGCCGTCCGTGTCGCCGACGAACCAACAGGCGTCCGCGGCAGATCCCGCAGATACACCGGCCCAAGCACCGTTGACAACGAGGGAAGTGGTCCGAGAGGTTTCGGTGGAGCGCTCAATAGCAACGACGCCATGCTGGGGCAATCCGCCGACGGGCGTGGTGCAGTGGATTCCCGACGGTGGTGAAATCATCTTTATCTTCAATGCTCGAGTCTATGCTGCGGCGGCTGATGGGAGCAGCTTGCGGCATTTCGCGGACGCGCGGACGCAGTCGTCTTCTCATGAATCTTGGGGGACGGCGACCGAATTCCATGTCGCTCCCGACGGCGCAAGCCTGGCGTACGCCACGTGCGAGTTTCCGAGACTTGGTGCGGGGTCGCAGCCACACTCTTCGGACTACCAGCAGGATCTGGTAGTCGCGAGTCTCGATGGCGGGGAGCGCCGGCGGCTCACGGACTCCGCGGCCCTTGAGGGGCTCCCGACCTATTTGCGGTACGAGTCATGGGAGAGTCACCCGGCCTGGTCCCCCGATGGCACACAGATTGCCTATGTTTCCACCCAGCGACCATCGCTAGAACGCTTTACGCACCTGTACATCATGCAGGCCGACGGTGACAAACAACGAATGCTACCGGGGGGATTCGATTTCGTGGCCGGCCGAGCGCCGGCGTGGTCGCCGGATGGTCGCTGGCTGGCCGTCACGGGGGTCGGCGACGTCGAGAAGTGGATATTGGCCAGCCGGGAGGGGCGCAAGCTTGAGGGAGCCGCAGCTTGGGCCCTCCACCTCGTCGATGTCGCGACCGGAAAGGAGTTCGTGCGGCTTTCGGATGCCGTCAGCAGCGCATCCTGGTCTCCGGACGGTCAGCGGCTGGCATTTGCGAAGCCTGATGGCGCCGAGGTGGCGCTCTACACCATCGCCTCTGACGCGACGGACGCCCAGCGGGTGACGACGATCACGGGTTGGCATCCCCGCTACGGAGAGCCGGACCCGACTCGCGCCTGGATCGAGACGGTGGCCTGGTCGCCGGATGGCTCGAAGATTCTGTACTCGTGCGGTGGAATCTGTGTGGTGGACGTCAACGACGCACCGGCGAGTGAAGCGCCTCCGTCCAAGGAAGCGTCGTCGGCCAATGACGATGTTAGCGCGGTGCCGAGCCGAGAGGCGGAGAAACGCCCGACAGTACTGCCCGGGGACGTGGCCGCGTGGTCGCCGGACGGCTCGCGGATCGTGACTGTCGACAAATACTCGAATGTGCGCACGATGGCCCCCGACGGCTCTGACCTGCGAACTCTGGTGGCGCCGGACACGGAGGGAGATCTCCAGAGCGCGTACGACTTACGACAAGCGGAGATCGCCGCGTGTAGCGCGGGGACGGCCGTCCCCAAGCCGGAGGCCAATCCCGACTTGGTGCGCGACTGCGAGACGCTGCTTCGGGTGCGGGATGCGCTACGCGGAACCGCCGAGTTGAATTGGGCCTCCAACCGCTCCATCGGCGAGTGGGACGGCCTGCAGGTCAGCGGGTGGCCACGGCGAATCTTCGAGATCTCTCTCAATGGGCGCGGCCTGACCGGGGAGATTCCCCCGGTGTTGGGCGAGCTGACGCACCTGCGGCGGCTGAATCTCAGTGGGAACAAACTGAGCGGCGCAATCCCGCCCGAGTTGGGCCAGTTGACACAGCTTGCGCGGCTGGACTTGTCCGACAACTCGTTGACGGGAAGCATTCCCCCCGAGCTAGGCGCGCTAATCCGTCTGGTCGAATTGCGGCTCAACAACAACCAGTTGACGGGTCCAATCCCGCTGGAGGTTGGCCAATTGGCCAACCTAGAATTTGTCTTCCTGCGAGTCAATGGCCTGACTGGCTGCATCCCGCCCGCACTACTGACGGGTCCCCGAACTGATTTGCATGGCCAATGGCTGCCGGCGTGCGAGGCGGGATGATGCGTCGCCTGGGCCGGCTGACACGGCATGCCCACGAGGGCGCAACTCGCCGTTTCCCCCGACGGGCAGCCGTCGCCGGTTGGCTTGTGCTATTTGGGATGGCCGTGCTGCTGGCGCTGGCGAGTTGCGCCGCGGGCCAGCAAGCTCACACCTAAGAAACTAGTCACTACCGCACGCACGACTGACAAGGCAGAGCCATGACCGCCACACCGTCCGTCTACAAGCTCAACCTGCCGCCGGCGACCTACGTCTCGGTCCCGGCCGACCGTCTGCAACGCTTCGTGCGCGACGCCGCCCTGGCCTTGGGCCTCCCCGACGCCCACGCCGCCCAACTGGCCGAGATGCTCACCGCCAACGATCTGCGCGGCGTCCACTCCCACGGCACGCGGATGATCGCCCACTATGCCGACGAGCTTCGCGGCGGCCGGCTCAACCCGGCCCCCAATCCGCGCGTCACCCGTGAGACTCCGGTGAGTCTGACCGTGGACGGCGACGGCGGTCTCGGGTATTTCGCCTCCCACCTGGCCACGGAACGGGCCATCGCCAAGTCACTCGACATCGGCGTCGCCGTGGCCGTCACGCGGAATCACGGTCACATCGGCGCCGCCGGCATCTACGCCCGCATGACCCTTCCGCACGACCTGCTGTGTTTCGTCACCAGCGGCTCGCGTCCCAACCTCGAGCCGGGCATGCCGGTCTACAGCTCGGCGATTGGCTCGCCGCTGTGCATCAGCGCCCCCGCCGGCGAAGCGGACCCATTGGTGGTCGACTTCTCGCCGGTGTACGACCTGCGCTCGTCGCCGCACCGCGAGCAGCTCGAAGACTGGATCCCCGGCACGATCTTTCGCTGCATCGGGCTGGGCAACATCGCCCAAGCGTGGGGCGGGATTCTGGCCGGCGTGCCTCAAGAGGCTGACGCCCCGCCGCCCCGCTTCGCATCGGCGCACCAGGCCGCGGCATTCATGATGTTCCGCATCGACCTGTTCCTCGACCCAGCGGAGTTCCGGCGTCAGATGGACGTGCTGGCAGAGCGCATCGCCGAGTTGGCGCCGCTCCCGGGCTTCCCCAAAGCGCAATTCGCCGGCGGACCGGAAGCCGAGCGCGCGCGCCGCTACGCGGTTGAGGGCATCCCCGTTGGAGACGAGCACCGCCGCGACCTGGAGACCCTCGCCGACGCGCTGGGCCTCGCCACGCCCTGGAAACGCACCGGCTAAGTTCCATCGCCCACGCGGCACCGCAACGGCTCAGCCCTAGGGGCGGGTTTCAATCCCGCCCCTCGTATGTTGCAAGCCCCTCGGTTCGTCCGGGGGAAGCACCGAGCCGGAACCGACCGTACGCCCCCGCCCGCGGCGCCCCAAACCCGTTCGTGGTGAGCCTGTCGAACCACGTCCCGGCGTGCCTGGACCGGAGGGTAGGGGCGGTTCGCGAACCGCCCTCCGGGTCCACGCGCGCGGCGCTAAACGACCGGGTAGGGACAACCCTCGTGGTTGCCCTTGGATTCTGTTTCGCCCGTTCGCGGGCGCAAGCCCGCTCCGACCCAAGGGGTCGCGCCTACTCGCGCGGAGGACCGCCTAGTCGGTACACCCCAGCAGCACCCGCCGCATCGGATCGGTCTGTCGCGCGACGAACTCCGGCGAGTGGTGCCATTCCGGGCGCACGTCGTAGACCTGCGTGGACCACTTGTAGACCACCCACACCAGCCGGCGCGGGCGCGACGTCCGGTTGGGCATCGCCGTATGCCAGATATTCGTGTCGTTGATCAAGCACGTCCCCGCCGGCGCCGGCAGCGGCACCATGCCGGGCAGCGCCCGCGGCTGCCCGTCGTGGTTAGCCCAGGGCGGCGGCCGGTTTGGATCCTTGTGGCTACCGGGGACCACCGCCGTCGGTCCAACGTCCTCGGTCACGTCGTCCAGATAGATCGTCAGCCGCATATACGGGCCGCCGTCACGGTGCCAGAGCGTCGCGGCCGGCGAGTTCGGCGCCCGATAGTTGCCCATCCCGCTCGACAAGAGGACCACGTCGTGGTTCCGCGCCGCCTGGACGATTGGCAACACCGTCGGCAGGTCCATCAGTTCCTCGAACAACGGATCGAGCTCGAAGAACCGGTGCAGGTCGATCGACCCGACGCCCTTGACCGACGTGGACGCGCCGTCGACTACCGCTGACGGCACGTTCTCGTAGTCGGCGATCAGCGCGTCGAAGCGCTCGCGAATCGGCGCCAGGCGCTCGGCGCTGATCGCGTTTGGCACGACCGTATAGCCGACGTGGTCGAGCCGTCGCACGTGCATGAACAGCTCGTGCACATTTGGGATCGCTTCCATCAGGTCACCACTCACATGCGCCCGGGCGGCGCGCACTAGCCATCGAACGCGGCGCAAGCATACGCCGCCGCGCGCTACGCCACCGGCTCCAGATCGACCGCCCGCCCCAGACGCATTGCCTCATAGAGCCCATCGGCCAACTGGACCGCGCGCACGCCGTCGGCGCTGTCGGCCAGCGGCCGTTCGCCCGTCCGCACAGCCGTGACGAACGAACCCAGCATGTCGGCAGGGCCCCAAGACTCACTCACCCGCTCCGGCGTCTCCACCACCACGCCTCCGCCGCCGTCGACGACCCGCGCGTGGTTCATATCGTCCCAGAGTTCGGCGCGGCGCACGGCATCGTTCACGCCGCCCCAGTAGGTTCCGCCACTCTCAGACTTGCCAAATTCGCCCACGACGACCTGTGCCAGCCCACCGCCGGCAAACTTGATCGTCGCCGTGAGGGTGTCGGGGAGTTGGGCGCGGCGCACATAGCGGCCGCCGGTCCCGTAAACCCGTAGCGGGCGCGAGCCAAGCAAATGACCGGCCAGGTCCAGCGCGTGGCTGCCAATCGTCCCGAGCACTCCGCCGTGCTCGGCCTCGCCCTCCCACATGCCGCCCAAGGAGTCGACGGTGGCCTGTAGCACAGTCGTCTGCGGCTGCGTCACCGTTGAGCGAACCAATTGGACGCCGGGCGCCGCGCGCAACGAAAAGTCGACGCAGGCCACCACGCCAGCCTCGCGCACCGCCGCATGCGCCCGCAGCGCCTCGGGAAGCTTCGTCGCCAGGGGCGCCTCCACAAATACATGCTTGCCCGCGCGAGCCGCGGCGGCTACCAGCCGCGCATGCGAGTCCGGCCGGGTGGCGATGAGCACCGCCTTGACCTGGCTTCGGTGCAGCACCGCCTCGACGTCGTCGTCCGCCCGAGGCCCCTCGAATTCAGCCGCAAGGCGCTCCGCAGCCTCGATGTCTTGATCGACGCACCACACCAGGCGGCTGTCCGATCGCTGCGCCACCGCTCGGGCCAGGCGGCCGCCCATCTTGCCGCACCCGATGAGCGCAATCGGCAGTGGGGACCCGGCGTCGCCGTTCATATTCGACACCGACTTGCGCGCACGGTGCGTAACATCACGCCGACGCGCGGCGATCTAGCGCCAGAGACAGTGTTTCCCCGCACATCTGACGTCACATGTACGCCACACGGCTCATGCCTGTCGTATAGTGACGAAACAATTCGACATAATGCCTGAACAGCCCATGCCCGACGGTTCGGAACGGCTTGCCTCGCGACTGCACCGTGGCGAGATCATAAGTCTCAGTGCCGCGTTGGCCGTCTTCGTGATCGTTGGAGCCATTGGGCTGTTCGTCTGGCGCAGCAACAGCACGGAGCTTGCGGCGCCGGTGTCGGTATCGACCCCTACCGTCAAGGCGCGTCCGCCCGCTCCCCCGCCACAACCCACGGCCGACGCGACATCGGTCGCCAGCGCAACCCCAGCGGTTAGCCCAGACGTCGATCCGATCACGATCACCAAGGAAGAGATCCCCGATCCTCTTGACCTGATCGCGACCTGGCCCAGCGACCGGCCGTTCTCCCTGCTCCTGCTGGGATTGGACCAGCGACCGGGCGAGGCCACGGGGCGCACGGATGCCATGGTGCTCACCCGAGTCGAGCCGGCAAACAAATCCGCGGCCCTCATCTCGATCCCGCGCGACCTGTGCGTGGCCAATTGCCGCACGGAACCCTATCGCATCAACTCGATCTACCAGAATGAAGGACCCGACGTGCTCCGGCAGCGCGTCGGCGAAATCATGGGCATCAATGTGGACTACCTGATCGTGCTTGACTTCTACGGCTTTCGGCAGCTCATTGACTTCTTCGGCGGCGTCGAGATCGATGTGACCAAGACGATCTACGACGAGAGCTTTCCGAACGCCACCGACACCGGCTTCGAGCCCTTCTACGTCGAGGCCGGCATCAACCTCTTCGACGGTGACAAGGCGCTGCGCTACGCGCGCTCCCGGCATCAGGACGGGGCCTTTGCTCGCGATCAACGGCAGCAGCAGATTCTGCTCGCGCTCCGCGAGCAGATCCTGACCCCTCGCACGCTCCTGCAGTCGCCGGCGTTCCTCGAGCGGCTCCGCGATACATTCAAGACCAACGTGCCGCTTGAGTTCGTGCCCTCGATGTTGAAGCTCGCGCTTGCCATCGACTCCACGCGCGTCGTCCAGGGAGCGGTGGGGTTGGATCGCGGCCTTTCGGCCACGGTTATCGCCGAAAACGGCGCCTACGTGCTCGAACCCAACGTGCCGCTCATCCAGGCCTACGCCGCCGAGCTCGTCCGCCAGGGCGAGGCCCTGCCGGCGTCGGAAAGCACGGCGGACGGACCCCAATTCGCCGACCGCCAGCACCTCGAACCCTAGCGCGTCACTCCTCGGGCCTCCGGGCCACGACGTAGATCTCGGAAGGTTCGTAGGCAACCTCCAGCGCCCGGCGCACGATACCGGCCACCCGCGTCAACTCGTCGCGCGTGTGGCGCAACTCCGCGCTCACCTCATGCAGCGCCGCCTCGAGATCCGCCGCGTAGCGCGTCCGCGCAACGCGGCCGCCCAACCAGCGCGTCACGGTGTCTTCATCCGGCACGGTTGTGCTATCCGGCGATGGCCCCGCCGTTATGTCAAGATCGTCGAGGCGCACCGGCAACCCGCGCGCGGAGGTCGGATTGACACCAGAGGCCTGCACCTCAAGCCCCGCGCGCCGACATAGAAACTCGAGCAGATCGACGTCATAGGGCCGCACGTGCGTCGGGTCCTTCCAGAACTCGTGGGAGATTGTCGGCAGGCTGCCCGGATTCGGCGTGGCAAGGATCAATGTCCCACCAGCGACCAGGCGGCTTCCGCTGAGCCGCACCAGCGCGGCGCCCTCCTCAACCGGAAAGTGCTCAATCACATGCAGGGCGCTCACCACATCAAAGGTCTCGGGCGTCGACTGCAAGTAGTCGAGCGCCTCGGCCTCGATGACCTGGTGCGCCCCAGCATGCGCCAGCATGGCTCCATCCAGGTCGACGCCGTGCGTCTCCAGTCCCGCCGCCGCCGCGACATCCAGGAACTCGCCGCGGCCGCAGCCCACGTCAAGCATCCGTCCGGCCGCGGGCAGGAACCGCGCGTACCAGGCGCGCGCGTCGCGGACCATTTCGGGACCGAATTCGCGGAACGCGTACCAGTCGGCCGCCATCAGCGCGCGGCCCGGCGGACGTGTGCAGCGAAAGGTGTGGTCATGTGGATATCAGAAACGGCAGCTCGCGGCCCGCGCTCGACCGTACAATACCGAGCCGTCTTTGAGACCATGATGCGTGCGCAACGACGACGTCGAGATCTTCGCCATCGGCACTGAGCTTGTGACGGGGCTGATCCTCGACACCAATTCGCACTGGCTGGCCGGCGAGGTTGCCGTGGCCGGCGGCGAGGTGCGACGCATCACGGTGCTGGCCGACGACCTCGAGGTGCTCACTGCAGAGTTGCGCGCCGCGGTCGCCCGCCGTGCCCGCGTCATCATTACTACCGGCGGCTTGGGACCGACGCCCGACGACCTGACCGTCGACGCCGTAGCCAAGCTGGCGGGCTGTGGCGTCGCGACGCCGCCCGAGGTGCTCGCGGACTATGCGCGCCGGCGCGGCATCAGTCTCGAAGAAGCCTCGACCCCGCCGCGAATCAAGATGGGAACCGTGCCGGCGGCGGCGCGCGTTCATCTCAATCCGGTGGGATGGGCGCCCTGCTTCACAGTGCAGGTCGACGAGTCGAGCATCTGGTGCACGCCGGGGCCGCCGCGCGAGGTTGAGGGCTGTTTCCGCACCCACATCCAGCCCGTCATCGAACAATTGTTCGCGGGCCAATCGGCGCGGATGCGCGTCTTCATCGACGCTCACGAGTCCGAGACCTCGCCGCTCATGCAGTCGGTCATGCGCCGCATCCCGTCCGCCTACCTCAAAGCCTACGTCGGCCTCTCGAACCCCCACGGGCTGCCCGTCGACATCGTCGTGCGCAGCATGGACGGCGTGGCGCCCAACGCGCTGCTCCAGCAGACCTACGACGAGTTTTGCGCCGTGGCCGCCGAGTCGGGCAAGACCGTAACCCTGGAGGCGCCGGCCGGGTCGTAGCCCACCGCCGCAGTAGACTGCGCCCGCCTGATCGGTTTCCGCCATGGCGATTCCCATGCAGTCCCGCTGGTCGGACGAAGACGCGCGCGGCCTCGACGCCCTCGGACTTCGGGTGTACACCTCCAGGCTCATCGGCGCCGAACCGGCGTTGGTGCTGCACGGCGGCGGCAACACGTCGGTCAAGCTCGACGACCGCGACCACCGCGGACGTCCCTGCCGCGCGCTGGCGATCAAGGGCAGCGGGTCCGACCTGCGCACCATCGAAGCCGCGGACTTCGCGCGCCTGCGTCTGGATGACCTCCAGGCATTGCGCCCTCGGACCGAGATGCCGGACGACGACATGGTGGCCTATCTCGCGCGCAGCGTGCTGGACCCGAATGCCCCGCGCCCGTCGATCGAGACGCTGCTTCACGCCTTCCTGCCCGATGCCTGGGTCGACCACTCGCACGCCGACGCCGTGCTGGCCCTCACCAACCAGGCCGACGGCCACCGACTCCTGCGCGAGGTCTATGGCGATCGGGTAGCCATCGTGCCCTACGTGCTGCCCGGCTTCAGCTTGGCGCAGCTCGCCGCCGACGTCTACGCCGCCCACCCCGGCGCCGAGGGTCTGGTGCTCGACATGCACGGCCTCGTCACGTTCGGCGCGACGGCGCGCGAGTCGTACGAGCGGCACATCGAGTTTGTGACCTTGGCGGAGAAGCGTGTCCAGCCGCACCTGCCGACAAGGGGGAGCGAGCCTGGCGATCACGCGGCGGCGGCCAAGCTGGCGCCGGTCCTGCGAGGCGCGCTCTCTACTGCATCGCGGGTCATCGTGCGCTACGACGGGTCGCCTCGGGTGCGCGCGTTCATCGACCGGCCCGACCTAGAGCAGATCTCGCAGCAAGGCCCGGTCACGCCCGACCACGTGCTGCGCACGAAGCGGCTGCCGCTGGTCCTGCGAACCACAGACCCCGACGGCGTCCACGGCGCCGTTGCCGCCTACCGTTCGGCCTACGAGCATTACTTGGATGAGTACGGCGACGCCGCTACACCCCGGCACGATTCCGCACCACGCGTCATCCTGGTTCCCGGCATCGGCATGCTCACCACCGGCGCCTCGTGGGATGAGGCCGGCATGGTGGCCGACATGTATCGCCACACAATGGACGTCATCGAGGCCGCCAGCGCCATCGGGTCCTACCGTGCCCTCCCGCCGCACGACCTATATGCCATGGAGTACTGGCCGCTCGAGCTCTACAAGCTCACCCGGGCGCCGCCGGAACGAGCCTTGGCGCGCCGGGTCGCGCTGGTCACGGGCGCTGGGCGAGGTATCGGCCGCGCCATCGCCGAGGCGCTTGCCGCGCGCGGCGCCTACGTGTTCGTCACCGATGTCGACTTCGAGGCCGCATCAGATGTCGCCCAGACCATTGCCGCCCACGGCGATCACGCGCAGGCGCTGCCGCTGGACGTCACGAGCGAGCACGACACGACGCGAGCCTTCGCCACTGCCGCCGCGCAGACGGGCGGCGTGGACATCGTGGTCTCCAACGCCGGCATCGCGGCCGCCGCGCCGATTGACGAACTGGCGCTCGACACCTGGCAACGAAGCCTCGACGTCAACGCCACCGGGCACTTTCTCGTGTGCCGCGCCGCGCTGCGCCAGCTGCGGGCGCAGGGTATTGGCGGAAGCATCGTGCTCGTCTGCACCAAAAACGCGCTCGATCCGGGAGCCGGATTTGGCGCCTACAGCGCCGCGAAGGCGGCGCAGCTTCAGCTCGGCCGCGTGCTCGCCATAGAAGCGGGACCCGACCGCATTCGCGTCAACATGGTCAACCCTGACGCCGTGTTCGAAAACTCCGGCCTATGGGACGCCGACCTGCGCGCCGGGCGCGCGTCAGCGCACGGCGTGGCCGTTGAGGACCTCGAAGCGTTCTACGCGCAGCGGAACCTGCTGCGCCAGCGCGTCACCGGCCAGGATGTCGCCGAGGCCGTGGCCTTCCTCGCATCGGACCTGGCCGCCAAGACGACCGGCGCCGTGATCCCCGTTGATGGCGGCCTGCGCGGAGCGTTTCCCCGTTAGGTGGTCCTGTAACCGGCGAGGCGCGAAACCTGGCGTCGGCCTGGAGCGACAGCAGTCTGGACCCGTTTCACCAGACAGTCCGGTCCGCTCTCCCTTGGTGAAAGAAGACTCCGGTCCCCTCTCCATTGATGGCAGAGGAATAGGGTGAGGCTGCCGGATCGCTCAACCCGCCAGCCACTCCCACGACCTACGCGGGCCGAACGCTAGTGGCCGCAGGCCCCCGCCGTAACTCCGGCCCCGTCGGTGTTGAACGAGCTGCCGCAGCCGCAGGTCGTCTCCGCGTTGGGATTTCGCACCGAGAATCCGCGGCCCATCATGCTGTCGATGAAGTCGATCTCAGCGCCGGCAATCAAATGCGCCGTATGCCCGTCGATGTAAACGTCAATGCCGTTCGACTGCGCCGTGATATCGGTCGGCTCCGGCTCGTGGGCCAGTGCCATCGCGTATTCGTAGCCCGCGCAGCCACCGCCCGTAACTGCGACCTTGAGCGCGCCCTGTGCGTGCCCGCGCTCCGTCAGGATCTCGCCGAACGCGCGCGCCGCTCGATTGGTGACCGTCACCGGCGAGGGCGGCGGCGGAGCGGCCATGGGCAGCCCGAGTCGTTGTTCAGCCGGTCCATCCATCGGCAGAGCGATGCGCTCGTCGGTCTCCACTGCGCTCATCGTGCGTCGTTCCTTACTGGACAGGTCGTTCGCAGCCTCATTCCGAAGCTAGCACGAGCGCGGCCCCACGGCGAGCCGGGTAGCGAGCCACGCTAGTCCCGTCATTCCCGCGGAAGCAGAAATCCAGGCTCAGCTCACCGGCGGATCAAGCGAGCGTCCTGCGCGATCGCCCTCGGTTCATGGGCCGCCCTGCCGCATCCTCAAGTCCAAGTGCCTCACCACCACAAACCGCGGCGCCCGTGCACCACTCCAGCGCGGCCGCTGCCTGTGAAATAATCCGCCGCCGCAGTTCCTGCCAAAGGTCGCCCCCCATACTCGCCAGATCAGCGCTCCCCTCCGCGCGGCGCCGCGTGCTCGACGCCATCCACCGCGCCCGGCGCCCCCTCGTGCTCTCACACCGAGATCCGGATGCGGACAGCCTCGGGTCCGCCCTCGCGCTCGGCGGTGCATTCGCCCAGCTGGGCGTCGAGGCCGTGCTCGCGATCCACGCCTCGGAGCGCATCGGGGCGCCGTTGAACGAGCTGCCCGGGGTCGCCGGCGTGGTTCCCCTGAGCACCGCGCTGGCTACCGCCAACCACGACATCGTGTTTGTCGTCGACACTGCCAGTCCCGCCCTCTTGGGCGGCGAGCCGGCCACGCGCCTAGCGCTGCTCACCGACCGGCCCGTCGTCAACATCGACCATCACGACTCGAATCAAGGCTACGGCACCATCAACTACGTTGAGTCCATGGCCGCGGCCACGGCCGAGGTGCTGTGGGGAATCTTGGCGGTCGCCGGCATACCGCTGACCCCAGACATGGCGACCAATCTCCAAGCGGGTCTCGTCGGCGACACCCTGGGATTTCAGATCGCCGACACCTCGCCCCGGACCCTCCGGGCGGCCGCCAGCCTGCTGGAAGCCGGCGGCGAGACGCATGGCATCCCACGCCGGGTCCTCAGCGCGCGAACCATGGTGGGCACCCGCCTCTACGGGGCGGCTTTGGCGGCCGCGACGACGTCCGCGGACGGTCGCATCGTGTGGACCAGCGTCACCCAAGCCATGGCAGCGTCGGTGGGGGCCAGCGTTCAAAACTCACACGGGCTGCCCAATGCCCTGCAAGAAGTCGTGGGCGCGGAGATCGCGGCTGTCTTCTATGAAATCGGTGCAGCGACCACCCGCGGAAGTCTGCGCTCCACCGGCCGCCCGATCCAGGAAGTCGCGGAGCATTTCGGTGGCGGCGGCCATCAGCTCGCGGCCGGCCTCACGATCCAGCAGCCGATCGCGGTCGCGCAGCGGCTGGTGCTCGATCGGCTCAAGCTGCTGCTCGACGCCTGAGCGCCGCCGCGTGAGTGCCGGTGGCGATTGCTAGACTCCTCCGGCGCGCGGCGAAGCTGCCGGCGTTGAATCCGGTCCTGGTATCCGCCCGCAAAACCCTGTGGGTGGTGGCACGACCCCGAGGCGAGGTCGATGGGCGAACGGCTCTCCCGGCTGGCGCCGACGATCATCGTGGGCGTGGCGGCATTGCTGCTAGCTGCGTGCGGTGACGCCGACACCGGCAATGTGCCGTCCGTGTCGCCATCCCCATCGCCGCGGACCACCGTGGCGACGACCGTGACCACACCGGCCCCAGTTCTCACGCCAACGGCGGCGCCCTCCCCGGTACTGACCCGCCAGGCAATCCCCCAGACGCTGCAAACCCGCAGCGCCACGCCGCTGGCCACCGCAGCTGCCTCGCCTGCCATCGCGCCGCCGCTGACGGCTTCGCCCGTCGCCACGCCGGCGCTGACCGCGCCGCCCCCACCCATCACGACGACGCCGACTGCGATCGTCCCCCCGCCCGGCGCGCGGGCCTCCGTCGGTCGCGTGGCCACCGCGGAGAATGTCGATGGTCTACAGCGGCCGGTGGGTGAGACCAGCACCTTCGAGCCCACGCAGCGGGTCTACATCGCGGTCGAATTCATCGACGTGCAGACCGGTGCCGAGCTCGGCTTTTCCTGGCAGGCCGATGGTGGCTGCGCCGGCAGCTACACCCTGCCGCCTCGGTCGGCGCTGCGGCGTGGCTTCTTTGGCTTCTTCATCGACGAGACCGAATGCATCGGTCGTTACGTGGTGGAAATCCTGGTGGATGGCGTGGCCCATGCCGAGACCACCTTCGCCGTGGGAGCCGCCCAGCCCATCGGTTGACCCCTGAGGCCGCCGGTGGTTTGCTGCGTACATCCCCGCTCCACGATTGCCCGAGGTGCCCCGTGAAGGTGACCCGCGTTTCCGCCGAGGTCTACGCCAAGCCGCATGACCCGCCGATCACCAACGGCAAGTACACCTACACCCATTCCAAGAACGTCGTCGTCCGCATTCAGACCGACGAAGGCATCGAAGGTGTCGGCATTTGCGGCGGACTCGGCCTGCCCTCAGGGCGCGACGTGCTGGTCTCCCTGATCGAGAACATGTCCGAGGCAGTCATCGGCGAGGACCCCTTCAACGTCGAGCGCATCTGGGACCGCCTCTACCAGCCCAAGATCTTTGGCCGCAAGGGCTTGACCACGCGGGCGCTCTCGGCCATCGACATCGCCTTGTGGGATGTCATAGCCCGCGCCGTGGGACAGCCGCTCTACCGGCTTCTCGGCGGCTACACGGACGAAGTGCGCGCCTACATCGCCGGCGGCTACTACGAGGCCGGCAAGGGCATTCCCGAGCTGCAAGACGAGATGCTCGGCTACGTCGAGCAAGGCGCCAATGCCGTCAAGATGAAGATCGGCGCGGTGTCGCTGCGCGAGGATGAGCGCCGCGTGGCCGCCGTGCGCGACGCCATCGGCGACGACGTGGACCTGCTCGTCGACGCCAACAACGCGTATGTCGCGGCCGACGCCGTGCGCATGGCGCGCATCCTCGAGACCTACAACGCCTTCTGGTTCGAAGAACCCGTCTCGCCCGACAACATGCGGGGCAGCGCCGCCGTCGCCAACGCCTCCAGCGTGCCCGTCGCCGCCGGCGAGAACGAGTACACCCGCTGGGGCTTTCGCGAGCTGTTTGAGACCGACGCCGTGCGCATCGCCAATCCCGACGCCATGGTGCTGGGCGGCGTGACCGAGTACCGCCGCGTGGCCGCGCTGGCCGCGGCCTACGAGATCCCCATCGCGCCGCACGGCCTGCAGGAGATTCACATCCACCTGCTCGCCGCGTTCCCCCTCCCGCTCATCCTCGAGTTCTACAACCCGAACGTCGCCGGCCTCAACGAGGTCATGTTCCACGAGAAGCTCGAGTTGACCGACCGGGGCACCGTGATGCTGCCGCAGGGACCTGGCCTGGGCGTCGAGTTCAACTGGGAAGCCCTCCAGCAGTACCGCGAGGAATAGCGCTGGGAGGGCTCGCATCCGCGTCCTGCGACCGCGCTTTCGTAGGGACGGTTCGCGAAGCGCCCTGCCCCAATCGCTCGTAGCCGGGCGTATCGAGCGCGATCTCCCGTTCGACCACGCGCCAGCCGTGTGGAACTATCGCGCAGTTCGATTCCGCTGCGAGTGCAATGCGACCAAACAAACTGCGAGAACTGCTCAACACCGGCCAGCCCTCGGTCGGCACCCACATCTTGACCTCCTGGCCGGGCGTCGTGGAGCTCGCCGGACAGACCGGCGTCCTCGACTACGTGGAATTCGTCGGCGAGTACGCGCCCTACGACCTCTACGCGCTCGAGAACCTCGGACGCGCGGTCGAGCTGTTCGATCACCTCAGCGCCATGATGAAGATCGAGCAAGAACCCCGCACCTTCCTCGCCATTCGTGCCATCGGCTCGGGCATTCAGAATGTCCTCTTTGCCGATGTGCACTCACCGGCCGAGGCTGCGGACTGCGTGGCCGCGGTGCGCGCCGAGACTCCCTCCACCGGCGGACGCCACGGGGCCGGCGCCCGCCGCGACGTGGGCTATGGCTGGGAAAATGCCGGCGGCGGCAAGGCTTTTGTGCAGGCCCTTGAAGATTCCGTGGTGGCGCTGATGATCGAGAAAGACGGCGCCGTCAGGGACATCGAGAACATTCTTGCGGTCAAGGGCGTCGACATGCTGCAGTTCGGACCCGCGGACTACGCCATGAGCATCGATTTGCCCGGTGACTACTGGCATCCGCGCTGCCGCGCGGCGGAGGAGCACGTGATCAAGACCGCGCTCGCCATGGGCAAGCATCCGCGCGCCGAGATCACCACGCCGGATGAAGCCAAGTACTACCTCGACCAGGGCGTGCGCCATTTCTCGATCGGCACCGACGTCCAGATTCTGCGCGACTGGTGGCAGCAGAGCGCCGAGGGCGTACGGGACGCCATCGCCGGGCACTAGCTCCCGGCAGGCTCCATGCACGCCGTCGTCGCGCTCGGCGGTGACGCCGATCCAACCCACGTTCGCCGGGCGCTCGCGCGCGCAAAACTGGTCATCGCCGCGGATGGCGGCGCAGCGCACGTCGAGGCCGCCGGCGGCGTGTGCGACGTGATCGTCGGCGATATGGATTCGGTGTGTCCGGAGACGCTGGACCAAGCGCGCAACGCCGGCGCGGACATCCGCGACTTTCCCACCGCCAAGGACGCAACCGACGGCGAGCTGGCGCTCCAAGAAGCCGTGAGCCGCGGAGCGACGTCCATCACCATCGTGGGCGCGCTCGGAGGCCCGCGCGTGGATCACCTGCTGGCCAACGTCGCGCTGCTAGCGCACCCCAGCCTCCGCCGCCTGGACACCGTGATCGAGGACGCCTCGCAACGGCTCTGGCTGGTGACCAAATCTTCAACCTGGCGCGGCGAGGTCGCCGACCGCGTCACGCTGCTGGCCGTCGCCGGCGACGCGCACGGCGTGACCACCCAGGGTCTGCGCTATGCCCTGCGCGACGGCACGCTCCGGCACGGCTCCAGCCTCGGCGTCAGCAACGAGATGACCGCCCCGCGGGCCGAGCTCTCCGTCGCCCGCGGCTCGGTCCTCGTCATCCACCAACGGCAATCCGGGTAGGGACGGTTCGCGCAGCGCAATCCGGGTAGGGGCGATTCGCGAATCGCCCTCTCCACGGCGCCCGCCGCCTACGAGATGCCCCGCCGCCCACGCTCTACCCGGTGTCCCACGCTGCGTGCAGCGTGGGACCGGCCACGGTCCAACATCCCAGTCGACGTGCCGCCCAGGAATACCACCAAAAAGCCATTCCCAACCTCACCTGCCCTTCCAGATCCTTATGTCAAGCCAAACGCAGTGAGGAATCTAAGACCTTCGTCTCCAGACGCAAGCAGTGAACCTCCGGCGGCCCCAACCTGGCCCACCGCGGACCACGCAAGCATGAATGCGCCGAAAGAAAAGTCTGAGGCCGCAAAGTGCGGTGTAGAATCTGGTGCCGGCGGGCAATGGCGCCCGGCCAGGTGAATCTGGAGGCCGCATATGGGATCCAGGAAACAGGTCCTCATTGGGACCGCAGTGCTCTTCGCCGCCGTTGTCGCGACGCTCCTCGGGATATGGCTTTGGCTGCTGGTGTCGCCCATACCAGCGTCTACCGAGGCCGTGGCGATCCCCAACGGCACCACGACGACCTTTCGTCCAGAGATCGCCGCGGAAAACTTCGCCGCTGGGATTGCAACCACGCTTGTCGCCGTGGTCTACATCAGCGCTGTCGCGGCCGTCCTATGGTTCATGCTCACCGTAGCTTGGCGGGCCTTTGCATATCTAGGGCATCGGAACCGGGAGTACGAACAGCGGCGTACGGGCGCCTGACGAGGGTCTAAGGCAGTCGAGACTCGGCACCGGTCAGTCCAGGGCCGCCCGCCCCTCAGTTCGCCGACGGCTCCCCCGCCAGCATGCTCTCGCGGACCGTCGACGCATCCGCAGGCAGATCGGGGTCACCGTGGTAGCTCTGTTCCCGATAGCTCATCGACGTCCGCGACAGCCAGGCCAGCCGCGCGCGCCACTGCCCGCCGCCACCGCCGTTCTTGAGCTGCCGCAGCACCTCCAGGCGGGCCTCGGCCCGAGCTCGCAGAAAGGCGCATGCAAACTCGTCGTCGACGCGAATCCAGTTCCGCAGCGTATGACGCGTGACGCCTGCCAGCGCCGCGCAATCCTGCAGCGTCAAGCCGTCGCCGGCCGCCGCCACCAAGCGGCGGCGCACCGTCGGAGTGAGTTTCGTTGGTCGAGCCATGCGTTACTATTGTAACTACAGATTCCCTCTTGTTCCAAACCCACTTTCCCGGCCCGGCAGGTATTTCGACGACGAAGTTAAACCCCGAACAGGCAAAAAAACTGCCACCACGCACGAACAACCCTCACCGGAAATGCCTATCACCCGCCACGTCTGGACTGTCCGGGGACTAGCGCTCGCCCCACGCCCCGCGGGATTCGGCCCTAGCAGCCCATAGACTTGAGCGGGGGAGGCACGGGGTCCCGCCCGGCCAGGAGCACGCGTGGCGGAACTGGACCTGTTCGGCGAGCTGGCGGTTATCGGCGGCCTGGCCGTGGCCGCCGCAATCGGCCTGCACCGCTTCGGACTTCCCTCAACGGTCGGGTTCCTGATCACCGGCGCCATCGCTGGACCGCATGGCCTCGGGCTGGTTGGCGACTCGGAGCACATTGAGCAAATCGCCGAAATCGGCGTGATTTTGCTCCTGTTCGCGGTCGGGCTCGAGTTCTCGCTCTCGCGTCTGCGCTTCATCTGGAAGGCGGTCGCGTTTGGAGGCTCCTTGCAGGTCGGCGTCACCACCCTTGCGACGCTCGCCATTCTCCTGATCGCGGGAGACACGGTCCCGCGCGGCATCGTCTTCGGGCTTGTCGTGGCGCTGTCGAGCACGGTTGTCGTGCTGCGCGTGCTCACGGTCCGCGGCGAGTTGGATGCGCCGCACGGACGCTTCATCGTGGGCGCGCTGATCTTCCAGGACCTACTGGTGATCCCGCTCACGCTGCTCGTGCCGGCGCTGGCTGGCGGCAACAACAGTGGCGTCGCTTTGGAGGTCGCGTGGGAGTTGGCGCGCGCGGTCTTGGCCGTGGTCGCCCTGCTCGTCGTGGCTCGATTCCTGATCCCGCGAATCTTCCGCGCCGTGGACGCCACCCGCACGCGCGAGGTGTTTCTGCTGACCGTGATTTCGATCGCCCTCGGTTCCGCGTGGCTGATGAACCAACTGGGGCTATCGGTCGCCCTCGGAGCGTTCCTCGCGGGCATGCTCCTCGCCGACACCGACTACGGTCACCGCGCGACAAGCGACATCATCCCGCTCCGCGACGCCTTCACCAGCTTTTTCTTCATCTCGCTGGGAATGATTGTCGACTGGCAAGTCTTCGTGGACCATCCGGTCCTCGCGGTGCTCATCGTGCTCGGCCTCGTATTTGGCAAGGCCCTCGTGGCATCGGTGGCGGCGCTGGCGATGCGAAATCCGGCGAGCGTGGCCTGGCGGTCGGGCATCTACCTAGCGCAGTTCGGCGAGTTCGGCTACGTGGTGCTCCTCCTTGGCGCCAGCGTGGGCCTGGTCTCCGCCCCGGAGCTACGCCTCGTCGTCACCACCGGGGTCGTGAGCATGGTGTTGTCGCGGGTGCTGATGCATTGGACCGGCGGCCTGCATGCGGGGGAGAAACTGCTGCGCCCGTTGGAACGGCTGCTGCGCGCGCGCGGCATCGACGAGCCGACCGTGCAGGACGCGCACCTCACTGACCACGCGGTGATCGCGGGCTACGGGGTCGCGGGGCGGCTGCTCGCGCGCACGCTGGCACAGGCCGAGGTTCCCTACGTCGTCCTGGAAGTCGACGCCGACCGCGTACGCGAGGGCCGGCGCGAGCATGCCCACGTCTACTACGGCGACGTCACCAGCCCGGAGGCACTGGCGCATGCACGCCTCAACCACGCACGCGTGTTGGTTCTCGTCATCAACGACCCGCTCGCCGTGCGCCGCGCGATCGCTGCCGTGCGGACAGATTCGCCGGACGTGCCAATCCTCGCCCGGACTCGCTACCTATCCGAGCGTGACGGCCTGGTCGCCTTGGGAGCCAGCCACGTCGTCTGCGAGGAAGTGGAAGGCGGAACGGAAATGACGGCGCGCGTGCTCAAGGCCCTTGGCCTCGACGCTCCCGCGATTCACGCCCAGATCGACACGGCGCTCGGCTCTTCGACCGACGAATACCTCGCCGGCGCGATGGACGACTGGACCGAACCCGCCGACCAGAAGCCATGACAGCCGGCCTGGAGCTTCCGGCGATGCGCTGACCCGGTCGTTAGGCTAGCGGCGCTCATCGGATCCAGACCACATTTCGGGCTCCGGCCCCAGGTTGAATCCCTTTCCGCGCGACCGCTCACCGCACCCGCGCGCCTCGGCGGCCCTGCAAAACGTCGAGCCCCTCAGCACGTCCCGTGCGGCGTGGGATGCGGACGCATAGAATTGGGCAAGTCGTCGAAGTGCGATCACCGTGATCGCCACGCGCAACAAGAAGCGCCGCATATGGAAAAGAACACTCTCACCGTCAAGCGAGGCCTGGCCCAGATGCTCAAGGGCGGCGTGATCATGGACGTCGTCAACGCCGAGCAGGCGAAGATCGCCGAGGACGCCGGCGCGGCGGCCGTGATGGCCCTCGAGCGCGTGCCGGCTGACATCCGCGCGGATGGCGGCGTGGCGCGCATGGCCGATCCCGAGAAGATCATCGAGATCCAAACGGCGGTGACCATTCCGGTCATGGCCAAGTGCCGCATCGGCCACTTCGTCGAGGCCGAGCTGCTCCAGGCCCTCGGCGTCGACTACATCGACGAATCGGAGGTCCTTACGCCCGCCGACGAGGCGCACCACGTGGACAAGCAGGGATTTGACGTGCCGTTCGTCTGCGGCTGCCGCAACCTTGGCGAGGCGCTGCGCCGCATCGGCGAAGGCGCGGCCATGATCCGCACCAAGGGCGAGGCCGGCACCGGGGACATCGTCGAGGCCGTGCGCCACATGCGCGCGGTGATGGGCGACCTGCGCCGCCTCACGACCATGCGCGAGGACGAATGGCCAACCTTTGCGAAGGACATTCAGGCGCCGATCGACCTGGTCGCGGCGGTGGCGCGCGAAGGCCGGCTGCCGGTGGTGAACTTCGCCGCGGGCGGCGTGGCGACTCCGGCCGACGCCGCGCTGATGATGCGCCTCGGCGCCGACGGCGTCTTCGTCGGCAGCGGCATCTTCAAGTCAAGCGATCCAGCGGCGCGAGCCAAGGCGGTCGTCGAGGCCACCACGCACTTTCAAGACGCCAGCATCATCGCGACCGCCTCGCGCGGCCTTGGCGAGCCGATGGCGGGCATTGCCCGCGACACCCTCGAGCCGGAGGAGCTACTCGCTAGTCGTGGGTGGTAGGCCTCCGCGAGCGTGACCGCCGTCATCGGCGTGCTGGCCCTGCAGGGCGACTTTGCCGAGCATGTCGCCATGCTCCGGAGCCTGGGGGTCGAAACGCGCGAGGTGCGCGTGCCCCGCGATCTCACCGGGTTGGACGGGCTCGTGATCCCGGGCGGCGAGAGCACGACCATTGGGCAGCTGCTGGAGACCTACGCGCTGCTCGAGCCGGTCCGCGCTCGCGGCGCGTCCGGGTTTCCCATCTGGGGAACTTGCGCGGGGCTGATCCTGCTCGCCAGGGACGTCGGAACCCCCCAGCCCGTGCTCGGCTTGATGGACATCGCGGTTGAACGCAACGCCTTCGGACGCCAGACCGATAGCTTCGAAACCGATCTCGAGTTTTGCGGCTTGTCAGGCGGCGCGCTGCATGCGGTGTTCATCCGTGCACCCATCGTGAGTCGCGTGGGCGACAGCGTGGAGGTGCTCGCGCGGCTCGACGACGGCCGCATCGTGGCCGTGCGGCAAGAAAACCTGCTGGGAACGGCATTCCACCCCGAGTTGACACCCGACACGCGCCTGCACAGTCTGTTCGTGGAAATGGCGCAGGCCTCGTGAACGTCTCCAGCTCCATGCTCGGGCCCTGGCACGTGCCCACGCTCGTCGGCACGTTCGTCCTGGCCAACCTGCCGCGCGTGGACGTGGTGACCTACCACGGTCGCCATGTCCCCGCGCTCATGGCTGCCGGCGCCGCGCTGCCCGGAGTGGCGCCCGACCTGCAAGCGGTCGGGGCGTGGACCGGACCCCGTCTCCGGGGATTCGGCCTGTTGCGCTGTGCACCGGCGGCGCGCCGCGCCAGCGTGCAGGCCCTTACGCTGCTGGCCCCGCGCACCCCTCGCGACTCAGCGCGCCCACTGCAGTTGGAAATCGCCGAGGCCATGCTGCAACGCCTTGCCGTATGCGCAGCGGCACAGGGGCGTCCAATCCTCGTGGCGCGTCTGTGGGAGGACAGCCCATACGCCCCGGCCTTCACGGCCAACGGTTTCTCGACCGCGGCAATCGAAAACGAATATGAGCGATCGCCCGGGCCGGTTGGCGACCCGCCCGCGATCGAGGGGCTGCGCGCTCAGGAAGCTCCCGACGCCTGGGACGTGATGCAACTCTATCGTGCGATTACACCGGCCGCCGTGCTGCGGGCCGAGGCACGGACCATGGAGGAGATGGAGCAACCGCCGCCGCGCACGTCGGGACTCAGACCCTGGCTAAGCGCGATGGACATTGAACGCAACGTGGTCGCCGACGAGCACGGACTCGTCGCCTGGCTGGAGCTGCGCCTGGATGCCGGGGAGAGTCATCGGCTCACGCTGATGCTCCACCCGCGCGGCAATCACCTGGCACCCGCGATGGTGCGCTGGGCCCTGTGGCGCTTGGCCGCCGCGGCGCCGCGCCCCGTGCGCATCGGGGTCCGCGAGGCCCACTCGCCAATCGGCGCCGCCCTGGAGGCGTTGGGATTCACGCTTGCCAGCACCCGTGCGCTCATGGTCAAGGACGTGGCCGAGCGCGTGGCCGCCCGGGTGCCCGGCGTGGTGCTGGATGGAGCGCCTGGGTAATCCCATGGAAGATCCAGCCGGACCGCTCACGGCCGCCGCCGGGCCGATACCGCATCCGGCGGCCTCGGATCGCGAGGAGCTTGACCGGCTCGTGGCCGCGCTGCCGTCCGCGATGCGGGACGCGCTGCAGGCCTTGCCTGAATGGGAGACGCTCGTCGAACTCGTGCTCGACATCGGCCGCTGTCCTGAAGCGCGGCTCGACAGCCGGTCGGTGGCGCTCATGGACCGCGAGGTCACGGGAGACGATCTGCATCAGGTCGTGGCGGCCATTGGCGCCTTCACCGCCGACAATCGCGCGGGTATCGCCCGCACCCTGCACCGCTTCTCGGCGCTGCGCAATCGCTCGGGCAGCATCGTCGGGCTCACCATCCGACGGGGGCGGGCGCTGCACGGCACCACGCACGTGGTGGCCGACATCGTCACCTCACGGTGCAATCTGCTGCTGCTCGGGCCGCCGGGCGTGGGCAAGACCACGATGCTGCGGGAGATTGCCCGCGTCTTGGCCAGCGACGAGGACCGCCGGGTCGTCGTGGTGGACACGTCGAACGAGATCGCGGGCGACGGCGACATTCCGCACGCGGGCATCGGGCGCGCGCGCCGCATGCAGGTAGCGCAGCCGGACCTGCAGCACCGCGTCATGATCGAAGCGGTCGAGAACCACATGCCCGAAGTCGTGGTCGTCGATGAGATCGGCACCGAAGCCGAGGCCCGCGCCGCCCGCACGATCGCCGAGCGCGGCGTGCAACTCGTGGCCACGGCCCACGGCCAGACACTCGAAAACGTGCTGCTCAACCCGTTGCTGGCCGACCTCGTCGGCGGCGTCGAGGCGGTGACCCTCGGCGATGACGAGGCGCGCCGCCGCGGCACGCAGAAAACCGTGTTGGAGCGCCGCGCGCCGCCTAGCTTCCACATCCTCATCGAGCTGCACAGCCGCGACACGTTCGTGATCTACACCGACGTCGCCGAGACGGTTGACGCGCTGCTGCGCGGGCTGCCGGCTCCCGGCGAGCGCCGCGTGCGCTTGGCCGATGGACGCGCCGAGCGCGAGCAGATCAACCAGCCGCCGCGTGATCCCGCCCGCCCTCCGCTCGCGTTGCGCGGGCCCAGCGCCGCGAATCCGAACCGCGCGGCGACCGGCAGTCTCCAAATCCTCCCGTTCGGCGTCGGGCGCAATCGCCTGGAGCAGGCCATCGTGAACACGGGCGTCGACGCTCGGCTTGTGCGGGACCTCGGCGGCGCAGAGGTCGTGATGACGCTGCGCAGCTTCTTCCGCCGCCGTCCCCGCCTGCTGCGCGATGCTGAAGCCCGGGGAACGCCGGTCTACGTGCTGCGCAGCAACACCGTCTTGCAAATGGAGTCGTGCCTGACCGAGATGGTCGAGGCCGGCGCGGCAGCCAACGGTGACGCGTCGGCCCAGCCCCGCCCAGACGCGTCTGGGCCCAGTGGTCCCGCACAGCGGCTGCGGCTGGCCCTCACACAACCACGCACGTGAGCGTCGACGGCAAGCGGCGCGGGCTGTTCATTGCCTTCGAAGGGCCCGAGGGCTGCGGAAAATCCACCCAGGCGCGGCTGCTGGCCGATCGCCTGCAGCGCGCCGGCTTGGACGTGCTGCTGTCGCGCGAGCCCGGCGGCACCGATTTTGGCGAACGGTTGCGGACGCTCATGCTCCGGGAGCGATCCTTGCCGGACTTGGAGCCGCGCGTGCAGGCGCTGCTCATGCTCGCGGCGCGCGCCCAGCACGTCGCTGAGCGCCTCCGCCCCTGGCTCAGCGGCGGCGGCGTCGTGGTGTGCGACCGGTTCGCCGCGTCGACGCTGGCGTACCAGGGCGCCGGCTTTGGTCTCGACGCCGAGGCGCTGGACCATATGAACGCGTTCGCCACCGCGGGTGTCCTTCCGGATCTGACGGTGCTGCTCGACCTGGACGTTCAACTCGGCTTGACGCGCAGCCTCAAGCAGCGCGGTGACGATTGGGAGAAAGCCGGCGGCATGAACGCGCAGCACCTGGGGTTTCACGCGCGCGTGCGGCGCAGCTACCTGGAACAGGCCGACGCCCATGGCTGGGCGGTGCTCGATGCAACGCAACCGCCACAGGTTCTCAGTGACAGCGCCTGGCAGCGCGTGGAGCCCGAAATCGAGGCACGCACGCTGCGTCCGGGGGCGGAGGCGGTCCAGCCGCCGCTGCCGTTGGCGGCGCCCTCGGCTACCCTCTCGGAACGGGCGACCGATCGAGCAGAGCGCGCGTGAAACTCTTCGTCATCATCGTGCAGCAGCAAGACGCCGACGGGCTAGCCGCGTTGATGGTGGACGCCGACATTCGTTTCACCCGCATCGATTCGGCGGGCGGCTTCCTACAGCAGGGCAACGTCACGTTCCTGACCGGCGTGGACGACGATCGCATCGGCGACTTGCTGGGCGTGATCAAGCGCGGGGCGACCACTCGGGTTCAGATGGTGAGTCCGGTACCCGCCATGCTGGAACCAGGCGAGCTGGCAGTGCCTTACCCGGTTGAGGTGCAGGTGGGCGGGGCGACCATCTTCGGCTTCGACGTCGAGCGATTCGAGCCGCTCTAGCCCCGGTTCAGGACCGGGCGGCGGTCAGCCAGGCGCCCATGCGCTCGATGGCCTGCCGCAGGTTGTCCCGCGAGTTCGCGTAGGACAACCGCAGCGAATCGCGTCCTACCTCGCCGAACGCGCTCCCGGCCAGCACGGCGACCCCGGCCTCATCCAGCAGCCGCGCGGCAACTTCGTCCGTATTCCCGCCGAAGCCCTCGATCTGGGGAAACACGTAGAACGCCCCCGCCGGCCGCTGACACGTCACCCCAGGGATCGCGTTGAGGCCGTCCACGACCAGGTCTCGGCGCGCCTTGAACTCGGCAATCATGGCGGCGGCGGCGTCCTGCGGTCCCTGCAGGGCCTCGATACCGGCCATCTGAATGAAGCTCGCCGTGCAACTCGTGGCGTTGGTCTGCAACTGGGCGAGCGCGTCCGCCAGGCCGCGCGGCATCACCCCATAGCCCAGACGCCAACCGGTCATGGCATAGGTCTTGGAGAAGCCGTCGAGGATGATGGTGCGATCGCGCATGCCCGGCTCCGCCGCGATCGATACGTGCTCGACCTCGCCGTACATAATCCGGCAATAGATCTCGTCGGAGAGCACGTAGGCGTCGTGGTCGGCGAGCAGCTGGGCAATCTCGCGCACGTCGTCGGGCTCGAGCACGCCGCCGGTTGGGTTTTGGGGGGAGTTCAGAATCAACAGCTTGGTCCGCGGCGACAGCTTGTCGCGCAGCTCGTCAAGGTCGAGCCGGAAGCCGCGCTCCGGCCGCAGCGCCAGCGGCACCGGGGTCGCGCCGACAAAGTCGATCACCGACTCGTAGATCGGGAATCCAGGGTCGGGATACAGCACCTCGTCGCCAGGGCCGCACAAGGCCGTGATGCCGAAATACATGATCGGCTTGGCGCCGGGGGTCACGATAACTTCATCGGGGTCGACGACCATGCCCCGCGTATCGCCCACGTGGGACGCAATGGCGGCGCGAAGCTCCGGCAATCCCGGCGACGGGCCGTAGTGCGTAAACCCGTCATCCAGCGCACGCTTGGCCGCTTCGATAATGTTGCCGGGCGTGTCGAAGTCCGGCTCGCCGATCTCCAGGTGAATGACGTCGCGGCCCTTTGCTTCGAGCTGCCGGGCGCGGGCAAGTACGGCAAACGCCGTCTCGGTGCCCAGCCGCCCCATGGCGGGCGCCAGGCCGGGATGGGTCAGCAACGCCACACTTGCCTCCTGCACCGGTGAACCACGCGGACGGCCGACGGGGCCGCAGCAACGGGGGCGATTCTAGCGTGCCGGAATCGGCCGTTTCGGGCTCGGGGGCCGGCGCCGGCGCAAGCGGGGCGGCGCCCGCGGTGCAGCGCATGCGCCCGGATGACGTGGATGCGGTCGCGCACCTGCTCACGAGGGCCTTCACGCCGGCGGCCACGGAGATCATTTCGGGCCCGCGCCCAATGATCACGAACCGCGCCGTCGCCCGCTGGCTGGCCCAGTGCGCCGGTGCCTGGGTGGTCGACGTCCCTGGATTTGGACCCGTGGGCGCGGCCTTCGCCGTCGTCGAGCCGGATGTCGGCTGGATCGGAGGCCTGGGGGTTCACCCGGCCTATCGAGGCGTGGGCGTCGGACGCGCCCTGACGACGGCGGCGCTTGGCTTTCTCGACGATTCGGGCTGCGCCGTCGTCGGCCTCGAAGCGTCGCCGAACGACGGCGCCGTGCTTGGAGCCTATGCCCGGCGCGGCCTGCGGCCGGTGGACGTCACCCTGCGGCTGCGTGCCGGCGCCGCCGCGCTGGCAGCCTCGGGCGCCGCCGCCGACCTTCAACTGACACCGTTGCAGGGTCCGATGGGATCGCATGGCCGGCAAGCCGGTGAAGACCGGGTGGCGCTGCTGGCAGCCGCCGTGCCCCTGTCGGATGCCGCCTTCATGGCTATAGGCCCAGGCGTGTGCGTGGTCTGCGACCCCGAGGCGAGTCCCGCCAGCGCGGCGCTTGAGGTGCGACTCGGACTCTTGGGCCGGGATGGCGACTTGATCGCGGCCGCGTGCCGCGCACTAGGCAGGATCTCGCTAGCTCATGGTTTGCGTTATGTCGAGCTCGACCTGCCACTAGGATCAGGTGACGGGCTGCCCGCGATTTTCCAACTCGGCTTCCAAACGGTTGCCAGCACCTTGCGCCTCGCCCGGCCGGCGGATGCTTATCGCCGCGAGTCGAGCAGCTTGCTGGAACTCGGGCGCTGGTCGCTCTAGCCCGGGCTGGCCTAAGGCCTCGTCGCCACGACGATGAGGCGATCACCCTGGCCGTCGAAGGGATCCAGCACCTCGCTGCCGTACGTCTCGATCTCTGTGAAGCCGGCGCAGCGCAGGGCCAACTCCAACTCGAACCGATGCACGTAGCGCAGCGCCATGCGCGTGACGTGGCGTTGCAGTTGGCCGTCGGCTCGAAGCGCGTCGTAGATGTGCAGCGCATCGATGCCTTGCGTGCCGGGGTCCACGTCCCACGACACGAGATGCGTCACCGCATTTCCGTCCGGATCCTGAAAGACACCGTGCGTTCGGAGCACGCCGTCCCAGGCCGCCAGACGGTCGAGGGTGGGATTGAACACGTCCAGCGCCAGGATTCCGCCCGGCTTGAGCACGCCGAGCACGCCGCGGAGCGTGTCGAGCTGATCTTGCAGCGACGTCAGGTGCAGAAATGAATCCAGAGCACAGAACACGCCGCTGAATTCCGCACCGGGCGGCAAACGCCGCATGTCGCCGCGGTCGAGCTTAATCTGAAGACCGCGCTCCTTTGCACGTCGGCTCGCGATGGCCAGGAGCGCCGTCGACGCATCGATGCCGCCCACCTCGAATCCAGCGGCGGCCAGTGCCCTGCCGACGCGCGCGGTGCCACAGGCCAAATCCAGGATGGGCCCGCCGGCGCGCTCAGCCAGGTGGCAATACATCGCGAGATCGTCATCCCAGTCCTCATGCTCAGCCGCGTAGAGATCGGCGACGGCCGCGTAGGGATCAGTCTCGGGACGGCAGGCGCTCACCGGCTAAACGGCATGCGCCGAATGAGCAGCTCGGCGCTGATAACCACCAGCACGATCAATATGCAAGCCGCGGGGCTGACGACCCGGTTTAGGGCCGCCGTCGCCAGCGCCACGGCGCCCACGGCGACAAAAATCGCCTGCCGCGTCACGAGCAACCCGGACGGTCGGGGCGCCGACGCGTCGTCGCTGGTTCGCAACCAAGCGCCGATGGCCCAGGCGAAGAAGAACGCGCCGAAGCCGCTGAGACCCACGAACGCCATCACATTCTCTGTCCGGTCGGGCGACGTGAATACGAGCACGTATCCCAACAGACCTACCGTTACCAACCCGCCCAGCCACATGAGACTGTGGATCACTCGAGTTAGATCACGTCCGGTACGCGGGCGCGCTCCGCGCGACCGGTAGCCGCGTGGGGTCGGCGTTGCGAGGTCGAGCACTCGGGGAGCGGCGGGACTCGTCTTCGCGGTCGGCTTGCCGGACTTAGCCGTCGCCGCCGGCTTGGCGGGGGCGGTCGTCGCGGCCGGCGGAGTGGGACTGGGCGTCTCGTCCGGCCGGGTGCGGCTGGGCGCCGGGGCCGGCGGAGTCCCACGCCTGATAGTGAGCGCCTGGTCAGCCAACGGCCTTCAGCCAGCGGGCGGTGGCCGCGTGAGCCGTGGATGGTTCCGATATGCCGTCGGCGATGGTCGCGACCCGGTCGAAGCCCGCGCGCGACAGGCCGCCCGGCGTGGCCGTGGCGATGACCTGCGGGAAGTGCCGCTGAAATCCGGGTTGCGCCAGCGCGTCGAGCACAGTCTCGATAGCCTCGGCGTTGGCGCCGTTCGCGGCGGCGTCCAGCCACAGGAAGGCTGGAGCGTGCGGGGCATCATGCGGGCGAAGGGCGCTGATGAAGGCCATCCCAGCAGCGAGCATGACCGCCTCGCGCAGCCCGGCGGCAACCTCCCGGACGGGCATCCACGCGGCGCGTTCCTCGTCCCACAGGTTCACGGTCAGGTTTTCGGTGATGCGCACGTCCCAGTGCGACCCTCCAGTCACGCGGCCGATGATCTGTCGCAGGGCAGCTTCGGTTGCCGGCAGGACGCCGCCCGCCAGCGCATCGAAAGCTTGGGCCATCATTCGCGTTGCGGCTGCCCGCACCCGACGCTGGTCGACGAGATCGTCGAGCGCCGCACGGGATGCCTCAAGGTCGACCTCGTGACGAACGGCGCCGGTGCGGAGTTCCAATTGCCGGACCTGTGCATCGAGCTCACGCCGGGAGGCGCGGGCCTGCTGCATCCTCTTGCGCGCCCCGGCCGGGTCGTCGAGATGGTCGTCCTCGAGCTCGGGGAAGATGGCTCGAACCTCCGAGACGGTGGGTGCGGCATCGACGTGGGCGCCGGTCGCCTGTACAGCGCTGGCCAGCTCGGCGGTCGCCGGCGCGACCGCATCGTGCGCCGCGCGCGCCGTGCCAATCGCCTGGCTCACCTGGGACGCCGCTCGGGTCTCACCCACGGCGGCGATGACTTCCGCGACGGCGGCCAGGCCGTCGAGGCGGCCAATGGCTCCCGCCGACGGTTCGAACCGCGGCAACTCGGGATCAGTGCTCACCAACGCGTCGACAGCTTGCGCGATGCCCGGCAGCGCGTTCTCAGCCTCGCGTTGGCGCTGCACCGCGCGCGGCCGCGCCGTCTCGAGTCGTGCGCCCTGGTCGAGGCGGTCTTGCAGGGCGTCCAAGTCGCGCTGCTGGGCCTCACGCGCTTCGGTCAAGACCCGATGGTCGTCAGTGAGACCAAGCGAACGGGCCAGTTCGGACGCCTGGCGGCGGGCACGGCCGCTCGCCTCGATTTGTCGACGAAGCTCGGCCTCGGCGGCTGCCGCGAGCTCCTCCGCTCCGGAAGCCTCCAGTGCTTGGATGCGAGCCCGCAATCGCTGCACTTCGCGCTCGGCGTGGGCCAGCTCTTGCTGCGCGCGTACCCAGGCGGCTTCGAGGTCGCCCGTCACGGCGGCAGTGTCGCCGTCGGCAAGCCGGCGCAATCTAGCGGTGGCGCTGTCGCGGAGGATGCGCGCACGCTCAAGCGACGTGGGGATTTCGAGTCCGTGCCGCTGCAAGGTTTGCTCGATCTTGGCCCGCAGCCGGTGGTCGGCCGCTGCGCGCGCGGCGTCATCCTCGCCGACGCGGCGATCGTCCTCGAGCGCGGCCAAGCGGTCGTACAGATCGGCTTCGGCGACTTGGTCGGCACGCTGGGCCCACAGCGACCACGCGGCAGCGGCGGCGCTCGCCAGGACGGTCAGAATGCCGAGCACGGCAAGCGGCGCTGTGCCGGTGAACCCGATGGTGGCCAGAATAATGCCGATAGCGCCGCTGCTGGCCGAGGTCATGAGGCGGGTTCGACGGCGTTGCGCCTCAATGGCCAGCCCTCGCAAGCTCTGCTTGACGCGAGTGATCTCGAGCGCGAGGGACGAATCATCGACCCCGTCGCGCGTGTGCTCAAGCTCGGCATCGAGAATCTCGCAGAGTTGGCTCCAGAGCTGGTGCGCGGCGGGCAGGTGCTCGTCTTCGTGAGCGCGCTTGCGTAGCGTCTGCGCCCGCTCGGCGGCAGCGCTCGCTTTGCCATGAACCACCTCGGCCTCAACCAGATCCGAGCGAGCCCGCCGCAGCTCATGGGCGGCCTGATGGTGTTCATCGCGCTGCGCGCTGGCCCGGTCTGCCTCGCGTGACGCCGCGGCGCCCGACTGGGCGGCATCGCAGGCGCGATCGAGGGCCGCCAGCCGCGCGGCGCCCGCCCGTGCATGCTGGGCCAGCGGCGCGATCTCGGCCAGCGCCGCATCCAGACGCTCGACCTCGTCTCGGGCACTCGCCGCCTCAGCGGTCGTTCGGGCGTGATCCGCCCAGAGCAAGGCAAGCTCGCGGCGGGCGGCCAAGACATCGCGTTGTTCCCGAAAGCGACGGCGCAGCCCGCGGTCCCGGCGCTCGGCGGCATCGGCCTGCGCCGCACGCTCTGAAGCTGCGGTCAGGGCTTGCAGCGCCTGGCGCACGCGCCATTGCTGCAGCATGCGGTCCAGCCGGGCGATCTCGCCCTCGGTCGCGCCGGCCTGGGCCACTGCCTGTGCCAACTCGACGCGCGCTCGCGCCACAGCCTCCTCCTCCAGATGCGCTGGGCTGTCAGCGAATTCGTATTCCAGCCCCTGGATACGCTGCTCGCCAAGGAGGCAACGCAGAAGCGCCCGGACCTGGGTCGGCGGGAGCAACTCGGAGCGCGGCTGCGGTTGAGTCAACAATCGCAGCGTCTCCTGATCGAGCCCCAGCATGGCGTCAATGGCTGCCCGCACCTGGGCGCCGCCGCGAATGGTGGTCGATCTCGGGCCGCGGTGGACAACCACTTCAGCCTCATCGCGTCCGGTCGCTCGCAGAGTGCGGCGAACGGTGATGGGCCGCCCGCCCGCGGACAGCTTGCATTCCACCACCGCACCGTCGGACTGGGCCCGCATGCTGTCGGACGGTCCGTACAGACAGGTCATCAGCGCCGCGTGCAACGCCTGCGCTTGCTCACCCTGAATGTTGATCAGGTGGTGTCCCTGCGGTTGAAACTTCAAGTCAACCCGGTGCAAGGCGCCTAGCTCACGGACCGTCAGCCGCTCCAGGAGAATCATGCGGCTGGGCTCACCGCGCGACGGCGGAATCCATCGATAACCGACCGGCGCGCGCGTGCAACGGCGCCGGCGTTTTCCCCCGGCACGGCGCCGTCGCTCATCTTGTCCGCGGCACGCCGCACTTCGACAACGAACGATCGCGTCGGGCGTGCGTCGGCCGGCCCGGAAAGCACGTCGAGCTGCGTGAGGTCGACGTGCACCAGCGTTCCGGCGGCGGACGCTCGTCGGCTGAGGTCACCAACCCGGCAGCGATGCCAAAGCTCACGCGAGAATTCCCCGACGAACTCGAGCGTCACCAGCGGCGTGTCCCCGATGAGCGGGGCCAGGCGCTCCCGGATGGCGGCCGCGGGGTCGCCATCGAGCAAGTCGCCCGCCCGAAAGCTGACGACGACCTGCGCGGCGCTGGGAAGCTCGCGAAACTCGGCTGAAATCACGCCGTCGTGGTCGAGATCGACCATGGCGAACCCCGACTCGGCGCGCCGCTCGGTCGCCGACGGGGCGGACCATCCGGGGCAGATCACCAGCCCGTCTCCCAGACGGCGCTGCCCAGGGTTCGGCAGGTCTCCCACGACAATGATGTCGGCCGCGGTGGTTGCCTCACGGCGTTGCAGCGCATGGGACTCGGTCGTCAGCGCGATGCGAAGGGGGCTGCCGTGCGAGCCAATCTCGGCATGGCTGAACGTAGGATCGGCGCCGACGTCGAGGACAAGCCCCGCGACCTCGACGGTCCGACTGCGAACGCGACCCTGTGGGCGCACGCTGGCCAATAGACCCAACTCTTCGAGGAAGGCAATGCCGGTGCCGTCAGTCGCCGGCTCGTCCGCCTCGTCCAAGGCGATCACGACGATTCCGGCTTCACGCACGCGCCGCAGGCACTGAGAGGCGAAACGAACGTCTTCGAGCGCGGGCTCAGATCGCGCAAACAGGCCGCCGGCGATCAGGACAAGATCAGCGTCGTCGGCCGTGGCCTGTTCGAGGACGCTGGCGAGGCTGCGGCGCGTATGCGCCTGGTAGAGCGCGCGCTGTTCGGGGCTCAGCGAGGGCGGCGCGGCGCCGATGAGGTTGCCCGCGGTGAGCACGGCACGGACCGGTGCGGCCGATCCCCGCAGGAACCGCATACGCAGCTACGCCATCCCCTGCCTCCCAGGTGCGGCGGCCATTTGCGCCTGACTTGACAGAATATCACTGCCCCATGGTCGCGGCCACATCGACGGCGCCGCCGCGCGGTGGCTTGACGCCAGCTTCAGCCTGATCCCGCAACCGTCTTGCACGTAGGTCCGCTGCCCGTCCCGGATCATGAGGGTGTGGCCGCGCCAGCGACGTCGGAAGTGCCGCAGCACCAGGTCAACGACGGGGAATTGGAAATGCCACTCGGCGACGAGCTGGCGCGGTCCCGGGCCGTGGGTGAAGCGCAGGTCGCGCCGCGCGGCATGAACTTCGCGGTAGACCTGATGCCCCCAGCTCAAGGCTAGATGCGCCTCACGCGACCCGCGGCCAAGGACGTAAGCGGCGCCATGCTCCAGCACCTGTCCGGCGACCTCGCGCAGCACTCGATCGCGCTCCGGGGCCGGATGCCGCAAGGCGTAGCCATAGAGGCGCTCGAGCCGCGCCCGGCGCCGGCGGTCGCGGCGCGCTGCCGCGAGGCGGGATCGCACGACGGCCGCGCCGCCGCCTCGGGCTTCGGCGACCTGCTCCACCAGGCCAATAAACGTGTCGGGCAATCGGCTCATGTTGGCCTCCAATCGAATCTGGCGCTGACATTTGTGGTGGGCGCACCCCGAACCGACGCAACAACCAAACTGGCGATCCACCAACGAGCGATCGGCCCGCGCGCGGTCACGCGAGCACCGCATCGCGCCAGGCATATCGACTCGAGCTCATCCGGGCCTGGCTGGCAAGCAGCGAGGCGGGCGCCAGCACCGCGTCGCCAAATCTCCGGCGAATCAGGTCTTGCGCTTGATCGAGTCGCCGCCGCTCGCGCGTCTCGGCCGGCCGCAGCGGCAGTTGGCAGTAGTCAACGGCTTCAAGCCCAGTGGCGTGGACCCCGACCAGGCGGTAAGCGTCCCCCATGCGGGCTACCCGTAGGAACAGCTCGCGGGCCAGCGCAAAGATGGAGGCGCCGATGTCCACAGCCGCGGGCACGGTGGTCTGGCGAGTGATGGTGCGGAAATCGGCGTAGCGAACTTTGACGCTGATCGTGCGCGCCCGCAGTTGCTTGGCGCGCAGCCGCTGGCCCACATGCTCCGCGAGCTGTTGCAGGTAGTCCACGACCATCGTCCGGTCGTCCACGTCGCGATCGAAGGTGACCTCGTTGCCAACCGAGCGCCGCTCCCGCGCGGGCGCGACGGCGCGGGGATCCACGCCGCGCGAACGCACGGCCGCCTGGCCGGCGGTGCCGCCGAATCCCGCGTGGACACGCTCCGGGGCAATGCGGGCCAAGTCGCCAATCGTGGTCACGCCGTGCCGCTTGAGCTTGGCCCCCGTCTTTGGGCCGATGCCCCACACCATGCGGACCGGCAGCGGGGCGAGGAACTCGGCCTCGGTCCCGGGGAGAACGACGCGGCAGCCGTCGGGTTTGGCGACGTCGGATGCAATCTTGGCCACGGACTTTGTGGACGCGACGCCAACGGAGACCGCAAGTCCTTCGCGGTCGCGCACGGCGGTGCGCAGGTGATCCGCTATCGCCGGCGGCGCGCCATAGCAGCGCTCGCATCCGGTGACGTCGAGAAACGCCTCATCCAGCGACAGCGGCTCGACGAGCGGGGTGTAGGAGCGAAACAGGTCCATCACGCGGCACGACACTTCGGCATAGAGGTCCATGCGGCCGGGTAGGAACTCTGCTTGCGGGCACAGGCGCGCGGCCCGGCGCAGGGGCATGGCCGAGTGCACGCCGAACGCACGCGCTTCATACGAAGCCGCCGTAACGACGCCGCGTGCGTTGCGAGGACCCCCGACAATCACGGGCTTACCGCGCAGCTCGGGCCGCTCGCGCTGCTCGACGGCTGCGTAGAAGGCGTCCATGTCGGCGTGCATGACCACCCGGTCATCGGTCCAGGCGGCTGAGCCAGACTGCTGCATGTGCGCTGTGACTTCCCACGGTTCGCGCCTATATTACCGGACAAATACCGAACGAACAAATAACGAACGGGCGGGGTGCGGTTCGATTAGTCGAGGATGGCCGGGCGGACTGGCCTCAATCACCTAACAACGCTGCCTATAATTCGCTAGGGGTTGCCAGGGCGGCCGAACGATTCACGACCAGGACAGACGAACCGCCATCGCCAGGACACCGGCGCCTCCGCTGAGGCGCCCGCTGATCGTGAGCGCCGCGCTGCGCCTGGGCGGGCCGCTGGCGCTGGGTTTGCTGCTCGCCCTTGCGATCGTCGCGCCGGTCGGATTGCTGGCGCAGACGCCATCGGGCTTTGACGCCACGCGAGTCGTCAGCTCGGTATGGATGACGGACACCGCGAATACGCTGCTGAGCCACAACATCCCCCGGCTCGAGGTAGACATTGGCGGGCAGACACTCATGGCCGGCTTCGCCGCGTTCTACGAGTCCACCGGCGGCTTGACGCGCTGGGGCCTACCGACCTCCGAGGTGTTTGTCGAACGGCCGGGCGCACTGACGCAGTACTACCAGCGAGGGGTGGTCGACTTCCACCCGCGGGCGGATCTCGGGAACGTCTACCGGCTGGAGCGGCGGCTGACCTGGGACCACTTCGGCGGCGGGCTGGGCGGCAGCCAGGATTTGGGCGTCGAACCCGGGACCACGAACAGCAACCCGGGCGAGCTGCACGGACCCTGGGGGCACAAGGTCTCCAACTTCTCAGTGGGCGACGTGCGGACGGGATTCCTGGACTTCTTCCGGTCCTACGGCGGCGTCAACTCGTTCGGCTATCCGAAGTCCGAGGCGCGGGCCGATACGAACGATCCAGGCACGCTGCACATCGCCACGGCCACGCCCGGATTCATCCGGCAATACTTCCAGGCAGCGGTCTTGGAATATCACCCCGGGGCCGGCGTGCGCTTGCGGTTGCTGGGCGACGACTTGCGCAACCGCCGCTACCCCAACGACGCGTGGCAGCAATTCGCGGCCTTCAATGCGGCGGAGCCGCTCGGCAACGACCAAGCGTACGAACTAGAAGTCGTCGAATACGCCCCGCCGCCGACAACCACTGCGACCGCCGCCCCGGCTGCAATCATCCCCACACCATCACCCACCCCAACACCGGCCCCATCGCCTACTCAGTCGCCATACGTGTCCGTCGTATGGATATCTTCTTATCCTCCAACCTATCCTTTCCAAGATATACCTCATGATTTTGCCATTACTGGCGATTCCACCTGCGTATCACTTACACTAAAAGCCCTATATCACCTTCAAAGTAAAATCCCAAACCACTACGGCGTCGCAAACCAATACATCGGAGAAATACGGTGTGTAGACGCTGGAAGCGCTATGCTAGTTAGCTCGGACCCACCGGTATTTCTCGTCGGTACGCTAACCAGAGATTCAGGGAGAATATGGTATGCAGGCACCATCGTCCATGATGCTTGCCATTCGAAGCAGTACCATGACTATCTAGCCACACATTCAGTTTCTTGGGTACCAGGTGAAGTATACGTGGGCCGAGATGCAGAAGCACAGTGCCTTGCAGCTCAACTCAACGCCCTTGAGGGCATGGATGCTCCGTCTCACATGCTGGATTACATCAGAGAGGTCATTGAGTCCGAGTATTGGGAGATTCCGTACGAGGATAGGTATTGGTAGTCGGACTTCGGCAGCTTTATTCTGATTCCCAGTTCGTCGGAGTTTCCCCCCGAACACCCGCGCGGCCGCGGGCCGGTGCCTGAGACTCCTCGCGATGCCCGGGATGAAAAAAGTGGCTGGTAAATACCCACCGTCGGGTGCGGCACCAGCCCAAGGGGCGCTCCCGACATAGCCGGATCGCTGGGTACGCGGCCAGGAGAAGAAATCGCTTAGCTTGCGCCGGGTCGGCGGGTGCCTGGTCTAGGGATGGTCTGAATAAGTCTGGCGGCCGCGGCAGCGCCTATGCTCGTGGGCAACCGGCGCCGGGTGAGGACACGCGATGCAGCCGCAGCGATCATTCGCCGATGTGGAGTACGACGGGCAGAAGCGCCAGACGCGACGGGCGCAGTTTCTGCAGCAGATGGACGGCTTGATTCCGTGGCGGCGGCTGGAAGCGCGCCTCCGCCCGGTGTACCCCGCCGGCGAGCGCGGGCGGCCGCCCTATCCCCTGGCCATGATGCTGCGGATCCACTGTGTGCAGCTGTTCTACAACCTCAGCGACCCGGCGATGGAAGACGCGCTCTACGACAGCGTGGCGGTGCAGCGCTTCGTGGGCCTCGCGGCGCGGGACCCGCGGCCCGATGAGACGACGATCCTCAATTTTCGGCACCTGCTGGAGCAGCATGCCCTGGGCGCGGTGCTGCTGGCCGAGATCACCCGGCATCTGGCGACGCGGGGCGTGCGGCTGCGGGAAGGCACGATCGTGGACGCGACCATCCTCGAGGCCCCAGCGTCAACGAAGAACGACGCCCAGCAGCGCGATCCCGAGATGCATCAGGTGAAGAAGGGGAACCAGTGGTACTTCGGGATGAAGGCTCACATTGGGGTGGATGCCCAGACGGGCCTGGTGCATAGCGTGGCAACGACGGCGGCGAACGTGGCGGACGTGACGCAGGTGCCGCAGTTGCTCCACGGCGGCGAGACGCGGGTGTGGGGGGACGCGGGGTATCAGGGCGTGGCGCGGCGCCCGGAGCACCGGGGCCGGGCCATGGACTGGCAGATCGCCCTGCGGGCCGGGCGCCGACGGCAGCTGGCGCCGGGCAGTGCGGCCGCGCGCATGGAGCGGCGCAAGGCGGCGATGCGGGCGAAGGTCGAGCATCCGTTCTTGTACGTGAAGCGCCACTTTGGCTACGCGACGGTGCGGTATCGGGGCCTGGCGAAGAACCGGAACCGGCTCTGCCTGTTGTTTGGGCTGGCGAATCTGTTGCTCGCGGAGCGCGCCGCGCCCGCGTAGGCGGGAGTCGTGCGCCCTTGATGGCGCCGAAGGCGACCTGAACCGCCGCTTGCGGGGCGGACCCGCCCCGATCACCGCCCCAAGCACTGATCCGCACCCGTCACAAGCCCCCGGGCGATCAGAGGCGCCGGTTGTTCAGAGCTTCCCTAGAGGCTGCGCAGGATGGCGACGGCGTGGCCGCGCACGCGCACGTCGCGGGCGTAAATGGCGTCGAAGTTGGCGTTGGCCGGCTGCAAGCGCACACGTCCGTTTTCGCGGAAGAGACGCTTGAGCGTTGCGCTGCCGTCCTCCAGCATGGCCACGGCGATCTGGCCGTCCCGGACGGTCTCGGCGGGCGCAACGATGACCAAGTCGCCGTCACAGATGTGGTCGTCGATCATGCTGTCGCCGCGCACGCGCAGGGCATAGGTGTCGCTGGAAGGCACGAGGCCCGAGGCAACTGGCACGGTGTCAATCCGCTCCTCAAATGCATCGATCGGCAAACCGGCGGCAATCTCGCCGACGATTGGCACGTGGACCACGCCGGCGTCGGCGCCATTGTCGAGGACTTCAATGCCATGCGACTGACCGCTGCGCCGGATGTAGCCCTTGCGCTCCAAAGCGTCCAGATGCTGCTGCACCGTCGCCGGCGCCAGGCCGACGATGCTGCCGACCTCCCGCACGCTGGGCGTATAGCCCTCGTCACGCACGAAGCGCTCGATCGTAACCAGCACACGATGCTGCCGTTGGGTGAGCGGGTCGCCCATGGGCAACATCCTCCGCGGCGCGCGACACTGCATGACCAACGGTCACGCGCCAAGTGATTCCACGCACGCCGAAGCTACCATACAGGATGCGAACGCGTCAACTCCGCTTCAAGAGCCCCGCGGCGCCGCGCGCGTCACGGCTGTAGCTCTGCGAGCGCCTCGACCGTAAGCGTCGCGCCCGAGCGGATGCCACGCAGCGCCGGGACGTCGGGGTCGTCAATGCGTCCGACCGGCGCGATCGGGCTGGCGGCGCGCGGCTCGGCGCCGCGGCTGACCGGCGTTGGGCCGAAGAAGATGCAGAGCGCGCGACCCGGTGGCCAAATTGCCAGGTCGCCAATGTCGGCGACATCCGTTGCCCCAGCGGTCAGGTCCACGTCAATCCCGATGTCGCCGTAAATCTCGTCGCCCCACGTGCTCACGGACACGCGAAGCGGCAGGGCCTGCCAGACGGCATCGGCCGCCGGGGTGTCATGCAACCGGGCATCAACGGCGTAGTCGGCAACCTGAATCCGTACGCGGCGGGCGGGCATGCGTCAGCCGGTCTGGCTGCTGAGCTCGCGGGCTCGGGCCGCGTATTGCTGCACGGTCGAGGCAAATTCGGCGTGGCTCCAAGTGAGCGGGCTCACGCTCATGGGCTGGCCAGTGAGCGGATGCACCTGCTCGGCCAGGGTGCCGCTGGGGAGAGCGCGGTTGACGACCCAGCGCAACAGCTCATGCGCGTGCTCCAGGTCGGCCATGGTCGCTGCTGCCGCCACTTCCCACTGCGCCAGCCACAGCGTGCAGATGAACCATGGATTCCCGGGGATGCGGTCGATGTCATCCGAGACGCGGTGGTAATAGTCGTTTTCGTATCGGGCCGCTCCACCGATGTCGGTCTTGACCCAAAGGCGATCACGCAGCGACTCCATGGTGGCGACGAAGCGGCTGTCGGTTGGCTCGCAGAGACCGAAGCGCCAGAGGCCGTAGACGCTGGCATCAATAGTCATATCGGGTATGAGGGAGCCGTCGTCGGCGACTTCCAGGCGACGGATGAACCGCTGCTCGCCCTGGTGGTAGAGGTGCTCCAGCGCGGCTTCGCGGACCTCGGCGGCGGCCGCCGCGTAGCGTTCGGACTCCGCATGCTCGCCAAATCCACGGGCGAACGCGGCGGCAGCCCGTAGCCCGCCGTAGACGCTCGCGACCGTAAACGCATGGATGCCGTACCGCTCTTCCCACAGGTCCCAGGACGGCGCGGGCAAACCGGTTGCCGGATGTCTGAAGCGGACCAGAAAGTCGGCGGCCCGCTTGATGAGCGGCGCATACAGCGGCTTGATGACCTCCGTGTCCTTGAAGCGCTCGTCATAGGCGCCCAGGGCCCACAGCACGAGGGCGGTTTCGTCCTCCTGGATCGGCAGGATGCGGTTGCCGTCCTTGTCGGCCCAGGGGTGCCAGCTGCTGCCCGGCGTTCCGTCGGGGTTGTACTTGTGCAGCATGAAGCCACCGGGCTGAATCGCACGGAGGCAAAAGTCGAAGAAGCGCCTGGCCAACTCACGGTGGTTGGCTTGGATGAGCACCTCGACCACCAGCGCACCGTCCCGCGGCCACATGTAGGTGTACGTGTCGCGACCGAACTGCAGGATGTCGCTGTCATTGGCCGCAATGATCGCGCCGCCGTCGTCGGTCTGCGTGCGGACGATGAGCAGGCTGCGGCGGTAGAGATCGCAAATGGCCGGGTCAAGGCCCGTGAGGTCGAGGGCTTCGCGGGTGACCCAGTGGCGCCAGTAGTGGTTCGTACGCTCGATCAGGGTGTCGGGGCCGCGCTGCACGACCATGTCGTTGTCGTCCTTGACGCTGAAGAACTCGTCGCCGACCGCCAGCCAGTAGTGGGCAGTTGCCTCACCGCCCGGCGGGACGTGCACCTCCACCGCCCCGGTGCTGTCAACGAGACCCTGGGCGATGGCGTTGCCGGAGAGATCCCCGTCCTCGGCGTCACGCCAGGTTCCCTCCAGCCCGTGCAGGTGCTTGGTGCCGGTGCTGACCGCGCTGAAACCCGCCTGCTCGCCCGCCCAAGCGTTGGCCATGAACAGCACGTCTCGCTTGTGATGGACCAGCCCGCGCGTGAGGGGATCGAAATAGGTCGTGTCGCCCACGCCATCGCGGAACAGGTAGAAGTCATGGTGGAAGAAGAGACGAACGTGCCGCGGGTATTCGCGCAGGTTGCGAACCACGATGCGCCGGAGGTAGATCGGCCGATGGAAGTCGACCGCGTCGGCGCAGGTGAGCTCGAGCCCGAGGTCGTCGTTGACGAGGCGAACGTCGCTGACGAGCGTGTCCGGTCGGTAGCGCAGCGTTCCGTTCCAGGCGCGCGCGGTGATCCAGGCGAATTCGCCGTCGGCCCAAATCCCGAACCGAAATGGATCGTGGCCGCCGTGGTTCCAGAGACCGACATGGGGAAAGTAGATGTCGCGGATCTGATAGTCCGCGTCGAACGCGACGAGAAGACGCCCATTGCCGATGGCTAGGTCACGCGGCATCGCCTGCCCCTTCCGCGCCGGAACGCATCACCGGAAGCCGCATTATGGCAGGGTGGTCGCTTGCCCCGAGTGCTAGCGCGGTTGCGGGCGTGGGCGTCGGCCTGCGACACCGAAGGTAGGGCGGAGACTCGGCCCATGCTGCGCGCAGCATATGGGCCACCGGACATGGGCCGCCGGATGCGGGTCGGTTGCGGTTCACCCACCAATGGGGCTCCAGAGTGGCGATCATGCGGCGATCGCGGCAAAATACCCGTGTGTAGCGCAGGGCATACGAACAGGGCGCGTGATGCGGCGAGTGATCGGCTTCATGCTGGTGTCGGCAATGGTGGTCGTTGCGGTCGCCTGCGGCGAATCGAGGCCGGACGGGCCTGCCACGTTCGAAGCCTATCCGGAGATGCGGGTCGAGCCGGAACGGCCCTATAGCATCATCTTCACCACGAACATCGGGCGCATGACCTTCAAGCTGCTGCCCGCGGAGGCGCCGCTTGCGGTCAACAGCTTCACGTTCCTGGTGACTGAGGGATTTTTCGACGGCATGACATTTCATCGTGTGCTTCCAGGCGTGCTTGCCGAATCCGGCGATCCGACGGGCACCGGCACTGGCGGGCCGGGCTACACCTTCGAGGTCGAGCCGCCGCAGCGGCCGTACATCCGCGGCAGCCTGGCCATGGCTAACGATGGGACGCCGAGCTCCAACGGGTCGCGCTTCTTCATCGTCCTCGGCGACCTCGCGGGGAACGGCGAGCCGCCACGCGACTACACCGTCTTCGGTCTTGTGAAGGAGGATCACGCCCCGTCGGAGGCGACGATTTCGAAAATCGAGGCCGCGACGGACCCGGTAACGATCACCAGTGTCAAGGCCATCGAAGGCTGTCTGCCCAACGTGAGCATGTGGGTCCAAGGCTGCTAGGGAAATCGCCCGGCGCCGCTGACCCGGGTGCTCGGAATCAAGCGGTCGAAAACGCCGCTTCGGACACTTCTGGAGAAGCCTGAGGTGGGCGACTCAGCGAACGCGGCGCGTCACCTGACCGTGGAAGAGCTCGAAACCGGGCTCGACCATATTCGGCAGTCTCCGGCGGACGGCGGCCCCTTGCGCATGATCGTGCAACGCCCCGATGTCGATGCGCGTGAGGTGGCGGCGGAGGGCAAGCTCGATATCGCCACCGGTCTCATGGGGGACGGCTGGAAGGATCGCGGGAGCACGCGCACCCCGGACGGCGGACCGAACCCGGCTGCGCAGGTCACCATCATGAACTCCCGCGTGCTCGCCTTGTTGGCACGGTCCGAGGAGCGATGGCCGCTGGCCGGCGATCAGCTCGTGATTGATATCGACATGAGCACGGAGAACCTGCCGCCAGGGGCGCGGCTTTCGATTGGCTCGGCAGTGATCGAGATCTCCGAGGAGCCGCACACGGGTTGCGCAAAGTTTGCCCAACGGTTTGGAGACGCCGCGCTCCGGTTTATCAGCACGCCAATGGGGCGGCAGATGCGGCTGCGCGGCATCAACACGCGAGTCGTCCGTTCGGGGACGATTCGGGTGGGAGACGTGGCAACGAAGCTCGGAACCTAGACCGGCCGAGCCTACCCACGGATTGGCCCTTTCGTTCAGAAAGGCGACTGGGAACGACCTCGTCGCCTCAGCCAATCTCGCCAAGGGCCGTGCACCGTTGTACCCACCACATCGGTGTTAGGGACGACGCTGACGGACGCCATATCGGCCGACGCATCGAATCTGGGCGTCCAAGGTAGTGTGCCGAGCGCCGCGCCACCGCCGGCCTCGTAGGCGCAGGTGCAAGGGCCCTATGCCCTTGCACCTGCGTCTGCTAACGAGGTTCGGCTACTTGTCGTCCTCCGGCGCCGCGTCGGCCTCGCCGCCCTTGGCCGACATGTCCGACATGATGCCGGGGAGGTTCTTGAGCGTGCTGATGAGGTCGATGCCGGTGAGCGACTCCACCAGGGCCGGAAGCTGCGCGATGGTGGCCGATACGTCCTGCGTCACCTTGCTGGCGCCGGCGCCCGCGCTGTCGGGGCCGCCGTTGCTGATCACCACGATGCTGTCGGTCTTGGCGAGGGGCTGCGCCACGGCACTCGCGACATCGGGCAGCGATTCGAAGAGCTGCTGGATCATGGCCGCCTGGCCGTATTCCTTCCAGGCATCGGCCTTCTTGTTCATCGCCTGGGCCTCCGCGAGGCCTTGGGCTCTGGTAGCGTCCGCACCCGCCTCACCCCTTGCTCGGATGGCGTCAGCATCGGCTTGTCCGCGGAGCCTGGTCGACTCGGATTCCGCCTGAGCCTCGGCAATGACGCGTGAGCGCTCGCCCTCCGCCACCGTCTCAAGCTTGTATCGTTCCGCTTCGGCCTCGACGCGTGTGCCGCGGCGGTGCCCTTCCGCGCGCAATTCCAATTGGTCGCGCTCGGCCTCGGCGGGACGCCGGATCGTCGCGTCTAGCTCGCGCTCCCGCCGGGCGACCTCCTGTACCTGGACCTCAATCTGCTTTTGCCGCTCGATGACCTCGACTTGCGACTCTTCCGACCGGATTCGCTGGCGGGTTATTGCCTCTTGCAGGGAATACGCCAACTCGGCCTCGGCCCGCCGGGCGTTGACCTGCTTGTCATACGCGGCCTTTTCCGTGTGGAAGTCACGTTCGGACTCGGCGATCTCGGTGTCGGCCGCGAAGCGCGCCGCCTGCCGCTCCTGGTCGGCTTGAGCTTCCTTGATGCCGGCGTCGCGCTCGGCCTGGGCTACACCGATCGCCGCATCCCGCTTGACCTCCGCGGTCCGGCTTACGCCAAGGGCTTCGAGATAGCCCTGCTCATCCTGGATGTCGCGGATCGAAAAGCTGACGATTTCCAACCCCATGTTGGTCATGTCGGTTGCCGCCACGTCGCGCACTTGCTCGGCAAAGGCCACACGGTCGCGGTAGATGTCCTCGACGGTCATCGTGCCCAGAATGGCGCGTTGCTGGCCCTCAAGGGTCTGCAGGGCAACTTCCGCAATCTCGCGCACGCTCTTGCCCAAGAACTGCTCCGCCGCGGTGCGAATCGCATTTTCGCTGCGTCCGACCTTGACCTGCGCGACGCCGTCGACCGAGACCGACACACCCTCCTTGGTGTAGACCCTGGCCGTGTTGATCTGAAGCGTCATTACTTCCAGGGAGATGGTCTGCGCCTTCTGCAGAATCGGGATCACGAAGATCCGCCCACCGACCTTCAGCCTCGGTTTGGCGCTGCCACCCGAGACGATCAGCCCATGGTTGGGTCCAACAGTGTGAAAGCCTGCCATGCGTTTTTCCTGACGAGATGCTACGAATCTCTATTATGCACGGCTCAACCATTCCCCTGCCGATAGAGCCGTTCGACCTTGAGCACTCCTTGGTACACCCCGATGACGCGCACCTCCTCGCCTTCCCGGATCGAGTCTCCGGGACCGGCCGACGCCGACCACTCCTTGTCTGACACCTTGACCCTGCCTGCCGGGTCCAGATCGGACAGCGCCACGCCCGAAGCTCCTTCCAGCAGCACGTCTTCCTCGGTCTGAAATCCGGTCGAGACCCCGCCGCCATGCATGGCCAGACGCATGAACAGCACCCACGCCGCGGCCATGAGTCCGGACGTCACCGCGATGACGACCGGACTCACCATGATGTTCAGCTCCGGCAGGTCCGATGGGCTGAAGAAGTTGCCGAACAGGAAGATCGACCCTAGGACGAAAGAGACGATCCCGCCCGCACCGAAGAGGCTGAATCCAGGCGCCGTCGTCTCCGCATAGAACAGTCCCATCGCAAGGGCAAGCAACACCAGGCCGACCCAGTTGCCGGGAAGATTGAAGAATCCGACGAAGGCCAGGATGAGCGCGATAACACCAATGACCCCTGGGCCGATCATGCCGGGAACGGACCACTCCGCCCAGAGAGCAACACCCCCAATCAGGAACAGCACCAGCGCCAGGTTGGGATTCGCGAGGATCCCCAGCAGGTGTTCCAGCAGCGTGCGGCCAAGCTGATCCACTCGCGCACCGGCGGACTCGACCACCACGGGACCGGCCGCGGTCTCGGCGGTGCGGCCGTGGAGCTGCTCGAGCATCGCATCCATATCGGGAGCGATGAGATCGATGACATTGAGGTCGAGAGCCTCCTGCTCCGAGTAGGCCCTGGCTCTCGAAACGGTTTCCTCCAGGGCATCGCCGTTGCGGTCCCGGATCTCGGCAATGCTGCGGATGAAGGCACGGGTGTCCTCGTCGATCTTTCGCGCGAGTGTTTCGGGCAGATCTGCGCCCCCGGCGCCAACCGCCGCGGCCGCGCCGATGTTGGTGCCCGGCGCCATCACGGCGAAGTTGGCCGCGGCCGCCACAAAGGTTCCCGCCGAGGCCGCTCTGGCGCCGGCGGGCGATACGTACACCGCGACGGGGACCTGCGCTTCCAGGAGCCGCTCGACGATTTCGCGGGTGGAGTCCACGAGGCCGCCCGGCGTGTCCAAGCGGATGACGGCCAGCGAGACGCCGTCCTCGCGAGCCTTGTCGAGTCCCCGCGCAATGTGAGCGGCGGAAAGCGGCTCGATGGCGCCGTCGATCTCGATGACGAGCACGGTGGGTTCGTCCGCCCGCACCGAGTGGGTGGACTGCCACGCCAGAAGCGCGACGGCTGCAACAACCGCCGCGACCCCGATCAGGCGACGCATGACCGCCCTCCAAGCGGGAGGACCCGGGCGCCGAGGCGCCCGGAATTGCCCGGTTCCATCTTAGTGGAGACACGGTCGCTCCGGTCAACGAGCGGGTAGTGGGTGACTCCGAGTCCGTCATTCCCGCGGAAGCGGGAAGGTGGATTCACATTCCAAGTGCAACAGATGATCCCAAAACACCTCGGCGGGGGTCTGGTAGCCGAGGCACTTGCGTGGCGTGTTGTTGTAGGCCTGCACGAGCTGGGTGAACCGAGCGGCCGGGAGGCTCGCGAGATCGGTCTTGCGGGGCAGGGTGCGGCGCAGGCGCCCGATGGCGTTCTCGATGCCGCCCTTCTGCCAGGGGGCGTGGGGGTCGCAGAAGAAGGTCTGGATGCCGCGGGCGTGCAGCTGGTGGTGGCGGGCGAACTCGGTGCCGTTGTCGAAGGTGACGGTTTGGCGCCAGGGGGGCGGTAAGGGTGCGAGGAGCCGGGACAAGGCGCGGGCGATGGGGGCAGCGGCTTTGCCGGGGGGCCGGACGGCGAGGAGCAGGCGGGAGTGGCGTTCGTGGAGGGTGAGGACGGCCTGGCCGTAGGTGCGGAAGAGCATGAGGTCGGCCTCCCAGTGGCCGGGGGTCTGGCGGTCCGCGGCGAGGGCTGGGCGGTCGACGAGGGGACGACGGTGGGCGATAAAGGAGGCGGAGCTGCCGCCCTTGCGCCCCCGCCGGCCCCGTTTGAACTTGGCCCGCGGCAAATAGTGACGCCAGGCATAGTCCTTCGTGCGGCGGATCTGGGCGTCAATGAAGCGGTAGATGGATTCGTGGGAGATGACGGGCCGGCCGGCCTCGCGGGCCAGACGGCCGGCCACCTGCTCGGGCGACCAGCCCTGTTGGAGGCGGGTGAGGACCTGGCGGCGCAGGGTGGGATCGCGGTCGAGCCGGGGCCCGCGCCAGCGGCGCGCGCGGGCCTGCTGGTCGGCGTAGCGCGGTTGATAGCCCTGGGTGCGCGATCCATTGCGGCTCAGCTCCCGAGCAATCGTCGATGGCGCGCGATCCAGACTTGCCGCGATTTGGCGGATCGAGGCCCCGGCGGCGTGGCGTCGGGCCACGGCACAGCGGTCTTCAATGGTGAGGTGCGAATAGCGTCGTTCCATGGCAACACCCTAATGAGGTGTTGCACTTCGTTTGTGAATCTAGGGAATCCAGCCCCCAGCTCACCAGCGCACGAAGTGAGCGATCCCGAGGCCCTCGACGAGGCACTGGGCCGGCATCCAACATATTCTGGTCAACGCGACGCACTGCACCGCGATCGTCCCGTCGGCCGGGGCCCGGCGAAGTGGTGCCGGCAGTCTCAGGAAAGCTGTGTGATGTCAAAGGTCCGCACGGACGCGATTCCCGTCGTCATTGACACCGATCCGGGTGTCGATGACGCCCTGGCGCTGGCTCTGGCCTTCGCCTCACCTGAGCTCACGGTGCGCGCGGTGACGACCGTGGCGGGCAACGTCGACCTGGAGACGGCCACGGCAAACGCGGTCTACCTCCTGGACCTGCTGGCGCCCGGCCACGCTCCCCGGCTGGCCAAGGGGTGCGCGAAGCCGCTGGCACGCGCCCTCGTGACCGCGGAGGACGTTCACGGGTCCGACGGCCTCGCGGGTATCACGAGCCTCGACGGCTGGCATCGCCCCGACACCTCGCGCCGGCTGGCGCGCGGGTCGGCGGTGGATGTGATGCTGGATGAAATCAAGGGCTCGGCCGAGCCGGTGACGGTGATCGCGCTTGGACCGCTGACCAACATCGCGGCGGCGATCACCCGCGACCCGGCGGCCATGCGGCAGGTTTCCTCGCTGGTGGTCATGGGCGGGTCGCTGTATGCGGGCGGCAACGTAACCCCCTACGCCGAGTTCAACTTCTACGTGGACCCCGAGGCGGCGGACGCGGTTCTGGCTTCCGGCCTGCCGCTCACGCTGGTGCCGCTGGACGTGACGCACCAATTGGTCGTGCGGGACGAAACCGTCGAAGGGCGCCTGCTGTCGCTGAAGGATCGGCGGAGCAGATTCCTGGGAGAGCTCATAAAACGGACGCGCCACGAAGGGTGCGGCAATGGTCAGTTGATCCTGCACGATCCCGGAGCGGTGGCGGGAGTGCTGTGGCCGGAGCTGTTCACGCTCCGGCCGTTCGACCTCTCGGTTGATCTGAGTCACGGCGACCGCCGGGGCGCCGTCAACTGCAAGGAGAGCCGCACCTCCGAGATGACGGCACGGGCGACCGTACGCGCGGCTGTGGACGTGGATGCAGAGGCCATCGTGCGGCGCGTGGTCGACCGGCTCGCGGCTCATCAAGCCGCCGGCGCCTGAGGCCCGGCCACGATGCGGTCCGCGTTGGCTGCCTCGCGGAGACCGGTCAAGGGCTGTGCAACAGGTTGCCGGCAACCACACACCGGACATGGCCAGCCAAGCACCTGACGGCGTCCACGAGGAAAGCCCTCCACACGTCGTTCCGCGTAGGGGCAGCCCTTGTGGCTGCCCAAATGGCTGGAGGCCTCTGGACTGGTCAGGTGACCCGCACCCACGTTGACACTCCGAAAGCGCCCTCTCTACAGTCGGCCTGCTTGCGAACCGCGCGCGTGGCACACCATGTCTGACGGAGTCGACCGACATCGGATTCTGATCACGGACATCGCCTGGCCGAGCACGGCGCCGGAGCGCGAGGTGCTGGCCGAGCTCGACGCGGAGGTCGTCGAATCCGACAGCCCCGACGAGGAGCGCCTGGTGGAGCTGGCGCAGGACGTGACCGGCATCCTGACGTGCTTCGCCAAGGTCACCGAGCCGGTGATCGCGGCCTCGCCCCGCCTGCGCGTGGTCGGACGCACCGGCGTGGGCACGGACAACATCGACGTCGACGCCTGCACGCGGCGCGGCATTCCGGTGACCTACGTGCCCGACTACGCCATTGAAGAAGTCGCCGACCACGCCATGGCGCTGCTGATGGCCTTCGCCCGCAAGATCGTGGCGCTGGACCGGCTCACCAAGGCCGGGCGCTGGGAGACCAAGCCCGCGCGCCCCCTCCACCGGCTGCGCGGACGCACGCTGGGGATCCTGGGCTATGGCCGCATCGGCCACGCGCTGGCGCTGCGCGCGATTCCGCACGGGTTCAAGATCCTGGTGTTCGACCCGTACATCACCGCCAATCGCGTGGCCGACATCGGAGCCGAGCTGGTGAGCAAGGAGCGGCTGCTGGCGGAGTCGGACGCGATCTCGGTGCACGCCCCCCTCACACCCCAGACGCGGCATGTGATCGGCGAACCCGAGCTGCGCGCGATGAAGCCGGAGGCCGTGCTGATCAATACGGCGCGCGGTCCGCTGGTGGACGAATACGCGCTGGCGCGAGCGCTGTCCGAAGGCTGGATCGCCGGCGCCGGCATCGACGTGCTGGAGGCCGAGCCGCCGCCCGACGGCCACCCGCTGCTCGCCGAGCCCAACGCCATCGTCACGCCGCACGCCGCCTTCATGTCCGAGGAATCAGTGCTAGAGCTAGAACGCCGAGCGGCGCAGGCCGTCGTGCGCGTCCTGCAGGGCCGCATGCCCGAGTTCATCTGGAACCGCGAGGTGCTGGACCAGGTGAGCCTGGCGGACGAGTAGCCGGCAGGCCCAAGCCCCGCCGCGCAAGCATCTGGGCCAGTGGCTCATCGACAACATGCCGCGCGGGGTGGAGTTCGATGCGCCCGACCGCCGGTCAACCCGCAAGATCCCGTTCAGCGACGAAGACGACGAGTGATCTGCTATCTCTTCGGTACCAATGCGATCTCGGAGATCGTCCGGGGCGCTCCGCACCCAGGCGTCGTCACGTTCCTTGCCGAGCACGGGGACCTTTGGCTGTCGTCGATCGTGGTCCATGAGCTGGAATACGGCGTGCGGCGCTTGCCACAGGGACAACGGCGCTCCCACTTGCAAGCGAGCCTCCTGCGCCTGACGACCGAATACGACGACCCCATCCTCCCCCTCGACAGGACGAGTGCGGAGTGGGCAGCCCAACTCCGCGCGCAAGCCCAGCATGCGGGGCTCACGCTCGACCTGGGCGATGCGCTTATCGCCGGTACGGCAAAGGCCCATGACCTTGCCATTGCCACCCGCAACACCGTCGACTCTGCGCACCTTGACGTGGCGGTCGTGAATCCCTGGGAGTCCCCGTAACCACCTCCACTGCTCCTGCATCGGCCGCGTCGCATGGGTCCGTTATCCGAGCAACTGTGCGCAGCTCGCACTGCACGTCCTAGAGCGCCGCATGCCGCAATTCATCTGGAATCGAGCAGCGCTGGGCTCGCGACTACGGTGATACAATAGCTCGCCCTGCCAAATCCACGCACTCCAAACTCCGACCGACGAGCAAAAGCAGCACACGTCCCAAATCCCTAGTCTCTGCATCTTCCGTGATATCCTGCTGCCCCTCTATGCATCCCGAAGGGTGCGCGTGACCGCCCTCCGGAGGCGCACCAGGGCTTTTTCATGTCCGATGAACTCCTGACAAGAAATGATCAGGAAGAAGCTCTCTCCCGCGTCTATGCCCATGCTGTCGCCGCGAGGGCTGGCTACCTCGCGTCAACCACTGATTTCGATCGCGACGGGGTCGACCTTCACATTCATGCAGGAGGTCCCATGCGCCCCGCACTAGATGTACAGCTAAAAGCGACAACGAACCTGGGACAGCCACGGCATGGACACGTACAATTCCCTCTAAAGCGTAGGAACTACGACCTCCTCATTGGCGACACGCAGACTCCACGCATCCTTGTGTTGTTGGATTTACCACGTGACCAGAACGAATGGATGTCAATCACCAATGATAACCTGATTTTGAGAAGACGTGCCTACTGGTTGAATCTAAAGGGTCAACCTGAAACAAGTAACACCTCCTCGGTAACAGTGACAATTCCGATAGCCAATCGTTTTGATGTAGCAAGCCTTCAGACCCTCATGGCACAGTCCCGACACGGCAGACTTCAATGAACGGGAACCTATTCCACCAGGATTATTTGCGAGCCGTGCCACCGGCAGCCTTGTCAGCATACGCGCGCGACTTAGGGTGGTTAAAGACTGAACCATTCGGTGAGCACTCCGACGTGTACAATGCCGAGAATATGCCAGAACTCATTCTGCCTAGGACTAAACTTCTCGGAGACTATGCAAGCACAGTAATGCAGCTGATCGAGATATTTTCAAAAACTAATAATATGGACCACCTTTCCGTGTATAGGGACCTGATCACGGCCGATCGAGATGTGATACGTGTTCGAACCCCAGCTGACTATAACGACGGGAGCATCCCATTCGATTCCGGAATAGATCTGTTAAACGGATCCCGCGAAATGCTGTTAGCGGCCGCATGCTCGCTCTCAAACCCACAGCCGCTCTACCGATCGGGAGCGAATAGAGATGCGGCCGAATATTTGCGGCGTGTGAGTCTTGGACAAACCGAGCAGGGAAGTTTTGTCATCACCATCTTATCACCAGCGATCGCACCAGTGATCGCGCCACCGATTCAACTGACATATCTTCCAGAGGAAAATCTTGGTGTTGAGCCCGTCGAGCGACAGATCACGTGTCGTCTGGCCGAAGCCCTTGCATCTGCACGCGAAGCGACCGAGCTAACGATCGCTGGCGAAGACCAAGCATTCTCTGATGCCATATCATACGGCGTTAGCGCAAATCTTTGCGAGGCCATTGTGCAACTGATTGGGCCCTTCTCCGAGTTGAATATAAGCTTTGCTTGGGCACGCACATACCCAAGAGATTCTGCGCGAAAGGCTGTGCAGTTTGTTTCGGCAGACGCACCAATCCTGCAAGCAGCTGCGCATGCTTTCCGTGACCGAAAACCGATGAGAGGCGTTCGCCTAGTAGGGGTTGTCTGGAAGCTCACACGTGAGGAACAGGAGATAGAGGGAACTATCACAATGCGTGGAGAGGTTGAAGATTCAAATCAGTCAGTAACTGCCGTTCTCAGTCAATCAGATTATAATCGAGCTGTCGATGCGCATCGTGACAAAGCGACAGTAGTTGCCACCGGAGATCTTGAGCGGGTTGGGCAACGATGGCGACTAGTCAATCCTAGTATTGAGAGTGTGCTCGCCCGTGAAGTAGAGTCGGAGCACACAAGATTAGCTTAACATTCTAGTCAGGTCTTCATTCTGGCAGGCGGACCATAGCTTACTCATTTCACGCCTCTCTCTCAGCGGCTCTCTTGTCCCGGTGGTCGGAATGGCTAGGCGCAGCCGGTGGCGACGGCGAGGGCGCGGCAGACTTGGCGCATCTTGGCCGGGCTGAGGGTCCCGACGTAGCGGTACAGCAGGCGCTGCTCGACGGTCTGCACGTGGTCGAGGTTGACGGCGGAGTCGTGCCGCAGGCCTTCGTCCGCGCCGACGACGACCTCGCTCGGCAGGCCACGAATGGTGGAGGTGATCGGCGCCACCATCGCCGTGTGCAGCAGCGGCAGCACTTCCTGGCGCGTCAGAACCACGACCGGACGCCGCTCGTCGGACGACTTGTTGCCGTAGTGCCAGATTTCGCCGCGTCGCGGCCCGGCGTCTAGGCCTCGGGCCATACGCCTTCCTCGGCCCATCCCTCGAGCCCGGCGGCAATTCACAAGCCCGTGTGGCGGCCAGAGGTCGCCAATGCCACCGGATCGACTCCTCGTCGATGCTTCTGTGGCGGAATCAGAGTTCGGCAAAAATCCTTTGGGTCATCGCCGAATCGCCACGCCGGTAGCCCGGCCGATGACCATCAAACACCCCAGGTAGCACAGTCAACGATCTGATGCGGTCAACTCTGAAGAGTTTCCACCCAACGACTTCTCCCGAATTACTTGCACCACTTCTTTGGAATGCCCGCAAAAGCTCATTACCATAAATGTTGGCGCCGTAGGTATGTGACCCGACAATACGTACACCAGGCGGGTAGTTCAGTTTTACCAAATGCCTTCCGCGAACTGCCTTAAGCAATAGTGAGTTCATTGCAAATTCCTCCGGCGGGCATCACATCGGGAGCATTTCAATCATTCGATCCTATCCTAGCACTCAAGTGTGACCGATACACGTGGTTTGCAGGCCTTGCCCAGATAAAGACCACTATGCCAACCCTATGTACTCGGGGGGAATCCTACCGCTATGCCCGCGGAGGTCTTGCCAATTCTCTTTCAATCGCTGGAGACGCTACTGAGGAGGATACTTGTCCGCGACCGGTTCGCCGCCTCGCCAATGGAGAGGAAGGCGGACTGCTCCCCGTGATGTGGTAGGGACCGGTGTGATTCCGACTCCAAAGAGAGCGTCGGACGGCATGTGGGCGAAGCAGCCAGACCGCTAGAGCCGCCGTGCCTTGTTCCCGACCCTTAGATTCCTCGCGTTGCTCGGAATGACGGCGTGGGTAGTTCGAGCGTGCGCGTGAGTCCGGTCCCTTCTCCCCTGGTGGGAAAAGGACAGAGCCTGCCCCGTACCGCGTTACGGGGATGAGTAGGAATTCGCGGCTGCGATGTGACGGAGGAGGCCGACCGAGCGCGCTTGGGGGCTGCCCGGGCTGCGCGCAGCCCGGGCCACCGGAGGCGATTCTCTTTTGGCGTCGAAGTAAACGCCCGAACACGTATAAAAACTCCCGCCCCCAAGGTCTGAACCTCCACTGGGCGTCCCCGCTGGGCGCGGCTCGATTTTCTGTCATTCCGGCCATCCGCAGGAATGACGGAGTGTGGCCGTCAGACGCAGGCCTGAGCCTTGATGGCGGCTTGATAGACGGTGACGGTCGCTGACGCGGAGCGCTCCCAGGTGAAGACGGACGCGGCGCGGGCGCGGGCGTTGGCGCCCCATACGGCGAGCCGGTCGCGGTCCCGCAGGGCTTCGCTCACGCCCCAGGCGATGTCGTCCGGGTCGCCGCCGTTCACGTGCAGGCCGGTCTGCTCGGGGCCGCCCGCGACCACCTGTTCGCGGAAGCCCACCACGCCTTGCGCGCCCACGACAGCGGGCTTGCCGCAGGCCATGGCCTCGGCGGCCACGAGGCCAAACGGCTCATAGGTTGACGGAACCACCACCACATCGCTGGCGGCGTAGTGCGCGATGCGCTCTTCCTCGTCGATGAACTCCGTGCGCATGACCACGCGGTCCGCGCCCTCGGATCGCGCGAAGGTCTCGCGCAGCTCCTGCTCGAGCTCGCCGGCCCCGAGCACCACGAGCCAGGCCCCGGCGCGCTGCGTGGCAACCGCCCCCCACGCCGCCGCAAGCTGCCGCACGCCTTTCACCTCGGTGAGCCGGCCGATGAAGAGCGCCACCGGGGCCGCCGCCGGGATGCTGTAGCGGTCGCGAACCTCCGGACCGCCCGGCGCCTGCGGGTGGTAGCGGCGATGGTCCACGCCGTTCCAGACGGCGTGGACCCGGTCGGCCGGCCAGCCGTGCGCGACCAAATCCTCGCGCATTGCCTCACTGACGGTGACCACGGCCGCAGCCGTTTGCCCCATGGTCAGTTCCCACGACTGGACGATGGGCGACGACGCCACGGGCTGGCGTCCACGCTCGGTGCTATGCACGTGAAACACCAACGGCACATCGAGCAAAGGCGCCAGCACCAGCCCAGCCGGCGCGGCCAGCCAGTCATGAATCGCCACCACGTCGAAGGGCTCGCGGCGATGGCGTCTGGTCACACGGTCGGCCCACAGGATGTTCGTGGCCGCCAACTCTCCCAGCAGTGGTCCCCAGGCCTGCGCTTCGCCGCTCAAGAGTGAGGGGTACAGGGGGGTGAGGTCGAGCGGCCGGACCCAATGCGTGCCGTCCGCTGGGTCGGGGTCCGTCGCACGCAGGGCGGCGAACACTTCCACCTCATGCCCGGCGGCTCGCAAGGCCACCACCATGGCGCCGGCATAGGTGCCCAGACCGCCCACGACGTGGGGCGGGTATTCCCAGGCGACGATCGCGATGCGCATCAGGCGCTAGGCGCTCCGACGGGCAGCCGCGGCTGTTCGGCTAGGCAATGGCGTCCAGAAAGTTGACGTAGACGCGCTGGTGCTCCCAGAGCAGGCGGTCGGTGCCCATCCACATCCACTCCTGCGGCGTGAAGTAGGCCGACACGTCGGCCTCGGAACCGACGCGGCCGACCCATTGCAGCCAGTGCAGGTTGTCGGATTGCATCAGCCAGTGGGCGATCTCAACGAGCTCGGGATCGCCGGTCATCCGGGCCGCGCCGTAGGCCACGCTCATGAGGCGATAGATGGCCTGCTGCGCGTGGTTGCCGAGAAAGAACTCGAGGCCGCCGCTTTCTCCCGCCCAAGTCGTCGGAAACGGCGAGAGCGGCAGGTCGTGCACCTCGCGGTTGGGAGCCTGCATGGCCTCGCTCGGGGTGATGCAGGTGACGCCTTGCCGTGCGAGCGCCTGCGGCAAGGCTTCGAGGAACTCGAAGATCCCGGTATCGCGATTGTGATGTTCGCCGAACGTCTCAAAGTCCCAGGCAAGCAGTACGAATTCACCCGGCGCCTCACGGATCCACTGGGCATAGGTATCGGCCATGATCGGCCAGCGATCCCAACTCCGGTTCGAGAAGCGATAGCCGACGTCGTCGCTGAGGGGAAAGTGCCGGGGCAGTATCTTCAGCGAGCCGCCGTCGTAGTTGTAGCAGTGGGTGGACTCGCGCCACTGCATGACCCAGCCGCGGCCGTCGACGAACGTTCCCTGATAGCCGGCCGCTTGCAGCGCGCGATAGATGTCCGCGGACATGAGCATTTCGGTCGTGTCCGCCACGACCGGCTCGACCCCGAATGCCTTGGCCGCGCCGGAGCGGGCCAACTCCATCTGGGCCGCGAACGTCGGCAGGTCGATCAGCATGGTCATGGCGTGATGGGGCTCGACCGCCACGAGCTCCGCTCGCGGATGCGCCACAAGCCCCTGCATCTCTTCCAGCAGATCGGGCGCCCACGACTCGAATTGGTTGACCGTGGCGAGCGGCACGCCCAGCGCCAGCGTCAGGCCCTCGTCGAGCAGCCGGCGCCAGATGGGCAGCGCGGGTTGGTAGCACCAGCGCGCGACTTTCTGGAAGTAGTGCTGGTTGAGGTCGTGGTCGAACATGCGCCGCGCCAGATCGTCGGCGGGTGCGCCCCGGGGCAGGGCAACCGCCGGCAGCCGCACGCGGCGGGGCTGGTGCAGCACCGTGTAGATGACCAGGTGTTTGGCCAGAGTTCGTCAACTCCCCGGCCGACGTCGGCAGTCGGCCTGCGTGATGCTACAGCCCGCGCAGCCCCTGCCGCCGCGCGGCCAGCTCCAGCTTGCTCAGCAGCAGCGGCAGCAGCGCGTCCCACGTGTGCAGCCGCGCCGTCTCCCGCGCACCGGCTCGGATCCGCTGCGCCAACTCGGGATCGTCACGAAGCCGGAGCGCCACCTGCTCGATCTCCTCCGGGTCGCCGGCGGTGTCGAGGATGACGGCGTTGCGCAGGGAAATGGCGTAGTCCTCCCCGGTTGACCCGACGTAGGCAACCCCGCCCGCCGCCATGGCCTCGAGGCCGACCAAGCCGAAGGGCTCGTAGCCGCTGTTGGCGAGCACGCCATCCGCGGCGGCGTAAAGCACCGGCAAGACGGCGTCGGGAAGGAAGAAATCGATGTTGAGCACCGCAGCCTCCGGATCGGCAGCGGCGAGGGCCGCCGCGATGCCCTCGACCGACCGATCGTCGGTGTGCACGTCCACCGACTGGAGCCCGCGCCACGCCATGTGGCCGTATACCTCGGAGGCATGCGCTTCCAACTTCCCGCCCTTCATGACCAAGCGGGCCGACACGCCGCCTTCGCGCAGGCGGTGCAAAGCCTCGACCGCGGCCAGCCAGCCCTTGTCCGGGTCCATGCGCCCGAGCTTGAAGAACCAGGGCCCAGTCCCAATGGCGGCGCGAATGGCGTCACGCGCCTCGACGCCGACGGGCTCAAGCAGCTCCGACGGGATACCGTTGGGAATCACCTGCGGGTTCACGCCGTGGGACCACATCTGGGCCTTTACGTAGCGGGATACTGCGGTGAATTGCGCCACGTATCCCAACCGATCCCAGTTGATGCGGTGGAAGGACATGTCGTTGTTGGCGTTCCAGAGCAGGACGGCTGCGTCGCGAATGCCCAGGAAGTACAGCGAGTCGCTGAGCCGGGCAAGGGCGTCGGCGGTGTGCCATTCCTCGGCAATGACCGCCACGCGCCGCCCGGCGCCGAGGGCCGGCTCGACGATGGCTTGCGTGACAAAGGCTGGCACCGAATCCTGGTAGTCATGAACCTTCGCGACCTCGTCGGCATAGGCGCCTTCTGGATGCGAGGCGCTGATCCATTGGCACCAGCGATGGAGATGCAGCCGGCCGTCCTCGCGCGTTTCCGTGCCGGGCAGGCTCGGATCGCCGACGAAGATCAGGTGCGTGTCGAAGCCGTGCTTGGCAAGCGCTCGGGTCAGTTGGGCGACGCGCACGCCCAGGCCACCGGCCTGCGCGTAGGGTTGGTCGGGTCCTTCGAAGGACAGGAAGACGAACTCAAGGTCGTCAGGAGTGAATGACATGCGCCGGGCCGACGCCTCGCAGCTTGCAGGGTGTGGTGTCGTCATAGTAGCGGCGGGCAGGGGCTTGCGATGCCCCTGTAGCGGCGGAGGGCGAGCGCCGGTGTCACGGTGATCCAACCGCGCGAGGAGACCTCCCAGCCGTCGAGCGAGGCGCTGGGCGCCGGCGTCGGCCGGGCGGCGTCAATCGTGATCGCGTCGATATTGGCCAGCCGATTGCTGGGATTCGTGCGCCAAGCCGCCATCAATGCCGAGTTTGGCGTGGAAGCCGAAGCGGACGCGTGGTTCGCGGCGTTTCGCATTCCCGACTCGATCTTCATGTTGCTGGCCGGCGGCGCGCTGCTGTCCGCGGTGATCCCGGTCTACGCCGAGGTGCGCGCGCGTGGCGACCGGCAAGCGCTCGCCCGCTTCGTGGGCCGCATCGGCGGCCTGGTCGCCGCGGCCACCGCGATCGCGGCGGGGCTCGGCGCCCTGTTCGCCGATCCGCTGATGCGCCTGGTAGCGCCGGGATTCTCGGAATCCACCGTCGCGCTGGCGGCCGATGCGGCGCGGTGGCTCATGATCTCGCCGGTAATTCTGGGCGTCAGCGCCGTGGCGAAGTCGGCGCTGCAGGCCGAACGCTCCTTTACGCTCCCGGCGCTGAGCCCGGTGCTCTACAACCTGGGAATCATCGCCGGCGCGCTGGGGCTGGCGCGCGTATTCGGCCTCACCGGGCTGGTGTGGGGCACGCTGATCGGCACGGGCCTGCACCTGCTGGTGCAGACGCCTGGACTTCCCGCCATCCTCGCCGCGCGCGACGCCAAGACGCGCTGGTCCGAGTTCATGACCTGGCATCCCGGCGCCGCGCTGGCCGATCCGGACGTGCGCAAGGTCATCCGGTTGATGGTGCCGCGCATGCTCGGCGTGGCCGTCCTGCAGGCCAGTCTGGTCTACATCAATATCCTGGCGTCGCTCCAGGGTCCGTCGGCCGTGGCGGTGCTGAACAACGCGTTTCTGCTCATGTTGCTGCCGCTGGGCGTGTTCGCCATGGCGCTGGGCGAGGCCGCGTTACCGGATCTGGCCCATCGCTGGATCAGCGGCGATCGCGTCGCGTTCGCTCGCCGCGTGCGCGGCGTGGGCCGCCATGTGCTCTTCCTGAGCGTGCCGGCGGCCGTTGTGCTGGCCGTGCTGGCGGAACCAATCGTGACCGTGGCATTCGAGCGAGGTGACTTCGATGCCCGCGCCACCGAGCTCACGGCCAGCGCGCTGCGGTTCTATGCCGTGGGCCTTGTCGGTCACGCGGCGGTCGAGGTGCTGGTGCGTGGCTTCTTCGCCATGCACGACACGCGCACGCCGGTGGCCGTCGGCGCAGCTTCGCTGGTGCTGCATATGGTGCTGTCGTGGGCTCTCTCACTGAGCATGGGCAACGCGGGCATCGCCCTGGGGCTGTCGATCGGCGTGCTCGTCGAGGCGGTGGCCTTGGTGGTCGTCCTCCGCCGTCGCGGCGGCGTTGTCATTCACGGCGGCGACGCGCGCTGGCTGATGAGCATCGGGCTGGCAGCGGCGCTGATGGGCGCGGCAATCGGCGGGCTGCGGCTCGCGACCTGGCCGCCGGGAGACGGGCCGGCGGCCGTCGGCTGGTTGGCGGCCTACCTGACAACGGCGATCATGGTGTACGCGGGCGCCGCTCGCCTCATGCGCAACCCCGAGCTCGATGAAGTCGTGCGGCAGGTCGCCGGACATCTCCGCCGCGCCGATCGCTGAATAGAATCAGGCATGAATACCGGCAACGAACTCGATCAAGCGCACACGCGCAACTTCTGCATCATTGCGCACATCGACCACGGCAAATCCACGCTGGCCGATCGCATGCTGGAGCGCACGGCCACGCTGACCCCGCGCCAGATGCGCGATCAGGTGCTGGATTCCATGGACCTGGAGCGCGAGCGTGGCATCACCATCAAGGCGCATCCGGTGCGCATGCAGCTGGACCTGGATGGGGCCGCCTACACGCTCAACCTCATCGACACGCCGGGACACGTGGACTTCAGCTATGAAGTCTCGCGCGCCCTGGCCGCCTGCGAGGGCGCGGTGCTGTTGGTGGATGCCAGCCAGGGAATCGAGGCCCAAACCCTGGCCAATGCCTACGTGGCGGTGGAGCACGATCTGACCGTGATTCCGGTCGTCAACAAGATCGACCTGCCGACCGCCCGAGCGGACCTGGTGGCTCAGGAGGTGGCGGATTTTCTGGGCACGAGCCTCGATGACGTGTTGCGGGTCTCCGCCAAATCCGGCGCCGGGGTCGACGACCTGCTGCGCAGAATCGTCGAGGCCGTCCCGCCGCCCGGCGGTGAGCCCGACGCCCCGCTCCGGGCGCTGGTGATCGACTCGAGCTATGACCAGCACCGCGGCGTGATGGCGAGCGTGCGGGTGTTCGATGGGTCGCTGCAGCGGCACGACCGGCTGCGCCTCATGCAAGCCGGGACGCGGGCGGAGGCGGTCGAGACCGGGGTGTTCGCGCCGGCGGCCAGCGCCCGTGAGGAGCTGACGACCGGCCACGTGGGCTACGTGGCCACGGGGCTCAAGGAAGTTCGCGAGTGGCCGGTGGGCGACACGGTGACCCACGAGCATTCACCGGCCTCGCGGCCGCTGCCTGGATACCGCACGCCCAAGCCGCTGGTGTTTGCCAGCCTGTACTCAACCGATCCCGAGGGATTCACGGCGCTGCGCGAGGCGCTGGATCGCCTGCGGCTCAGCGATCCGGCGATCGTCAGTCAACCGGAACAGTCCGCGGCGCTCGGTTTCGGATTTCGGTGCGGCTTCTTAGGCGTGCTGCATATGGACATCGTGCGGGAGCGGCTGGAGCGCGAGTATGAGCTCGAGCTGGTGCTCACGACGCCGCAGGTCGAATACCAAGTCGCCACTCGCGACGGACGGGTGGTGCTGGTGGACAGTCCGGCGGACCTCCCGGATCCCTCGCAGATCGCGGAAGTGCGCGAGCCGTGGATGGTCGCCACCATCGTGACACCCGAGGCCCACCTTGGCGCGGTGATTGAGCTCTTGCAGGCTCGGCGCGGCGAGCATCGACGGCTCGAATACTTGGATCCAACGCGCGTGCTGCTGGAGTACGGCCTGCCGCTCGCCGAGATGCTGACGGAGTTCTTTGACGCGCTCAAGTCGTCGACCCGCGGGTACGGATCACTCGACTACGCGTTTAGCGAGTATCGGGCGGGGAACTTCGTGCGGCTCGACATGCGGCTCAATGGGCAGGCAGTCGATGCGCTGTCGACGATCGTGCCTCGAGCCCGCGCCACCGAGATCGGCCGCGACTTGGCCTTGCGACTCAAGCGCGAGATCCCGCGGCAGCAGTACGAGGTCAGCGTGCAGGCGGCCGTGGGCTCGCGCATCGTGGCGCGCGAGACGGTGCGAGCGATGCGGAAGGACGTGCTCGCCAAGTGCTACGGGCGCGACGTGACGCGCAAACGCAAGCTGCTGGAAGCCCAAAAGGCCGGGAAGCAGCGCCTCAAGCGGGTGGGCCGGATCGACATCCCGCAGGAGGCATTTACCGCGGTGCTGCGATCGGGCGGCAGCGGCGGCAGCGGCGGGACGCGGCGTCGCCGAGCGTAGGCGTCGCACACTTTTGTCTAAGCAAAGAGGAACAATCAGCCTTTCTAGGTGAGTTTTGACCTAACAAACACCTGCGGTGCGGCAGCGGCGGTGCGCCCGGCCTAGCAGAGCGTCCCGCCTGGTGATATAGTTTCGTTGAGCGGCCTGGCGGCGCAATCGGCGGACGTGGCCCGCTTTTCTTTATCTCTGGGGAGGGACCAGAACTTCTGGCCAAAGGAGGCGGCCGTGCGCAGCGAGTTCATTCTCGCCCTGCAGCAGCTTGCCGACGAGAAGGGCATTCAGGTCGACGCGGTCCTCGACTCCCTTCGTACGGCCGTCGCGTCGGCCTACCTCGAGTCCAACACCGAGTACGACGACATCGACGTTGAGATCTCGCCGGACACCGGCGAGGCCACGATCTACGCCAACAAGACTGTCGTTGCCGAGGTCGCGGACCCGGTTCGCGAGATCGCGCTCAGCGATGCCCAGGCCTACGACGATACGGTCCCCTTGGGCGAGATTTTCCAGATTGACGTTACGCCGCCCAATTTCGGGCGCATCGCCACCCAGCGCGCGCGACAGGCCATGCAGCAGGCGTTGCGTGACGCCGAGCAGATGGAGGTCTACACCCAATTCATCGAGCACCAGGGCGAGATTCTCGTGGGGCGAGTGACGCGCGTGGAATCTCGCGGGGTATTCATCGAGTTGGGTCGGGCAGAGGCCATCATGCCCCTGGCCGAGCAGCTTCCCGGCGAGTTCTATCGCGTGGGGCAGCGATTGCGCGTGCTCTTGCTGGAGGTCGCCGAGGGCGGACGGGGCACGCAACTGCGCGTCTCACGCGGGCACGCGGATTTCGTGCGCCGGTTGTTCGAGCGCGAGGTGCCGGAGATTCAGAACGGCCTCGTGGAGATCATGGGCATCGCTCGCGACGCGGGCGTGCGCTCGAAAGTTGCCGTGCGCTCGCTGCAGGATGGGTTGGACCCGGTTGGGGCCTGCGTGGGTATGCGCGGCACGCGCATTCAAAACATCCTTCGCGAGCTCGGTCAGGAGAAGGCGGAGATCATCGAATGGGCGGCCGAGCCGAGCGCGTTCGTGACGAATTCGCTGAGTCCGGCGCGGGTCCAGACCGTGCATATCAGTCCCACGGAACGCACGGCCGATGTCTTCGTGCACCCGGACATGGTGTCGCTGGCGATCGGCCGTGAAGGGCAGAATTCTCGCCTGGCCGCACGCCTGACCGGATTTCGCATCAACATTCGCGACGCGTCGGCGCCGGCCGAAGCGCGAGGGGTGGCGGCGCCCGACGAGGAGGGCGACGACGCAATTGCTTCAACGAGCGACGAATCGGACGAAATCGCCGACGAAACCGCCGACGGCACCGGGGAAGTCAGTGCCAGCACGGCAGGCACCGCCGCAGGATCCGCGGAGACATAGCTCTGCGTCACGAGCCTCAGCGCACCTGCATTGCTTGCCGCACCAAGCGCTCGAAGCGCGAGCTTGTCCGGATCGTGCGGACGCCCACTGGGGAGATCCGGCTCGACCCGAGCGGCCGCGCGGCCGGGCGCGGGGCGTACATTTGCACCGACGAGGCCTGTTGGCCCACGGCGATAGGGCGCGGCGCACTGGCGGCCCAGCTTCGCGTGACCATTCCGGACGAGACCATCGATGAGCTCGCCGATCAAATGACAGCCGCGCGCGAGCGGCTCCTCCTACCGACGATGGGCGGCTAGCGTGGCGCGTGGACGCCGCCCGGCGCGGCGCGCCCCCCCGCGACCCGGCGGCCGTCGCAAGGCCCCTCAGCCGTCGCCGGCGGCGCCCGCCCCGCCGCCCGTGGCTCCCGAGGCCGCGCCGATGCGGAAGGTTCCGCTGCCCGAGATCGCCACCATTGCCCAAATCGCGGAGCGGGCCCAGGTCGAAAGCACCGACGTCATCCTCGAGCTGCTCTCGCGCAATGTGCTGGCGACCATCAACGCCGCCATCGACCGGGATACCGCCCGCGCCGTGCTGGCGAAGCTCGGAGTCGAAGTTACCGATGAACCGAGCGGCATTGCGTCGGCGGCGACCGACGAGGGTGAAGCCGCGACGCCGGACGCCGAGGCGGCCGCCGGCGAGCCGCGCCCGCCCGTCGTGACGGTCATGGGCCATGTCGACCATGGCAAGACCACCTTGCTCGATACCATCCGTCAGACGCAGATCGCCTCCGGTGAGCATGGCGGTATCACCCAGAGCATTGGGGCCTATCAGGTCGCGACCAACGAAGGCCCGATTACCTTCATCGACACGCCCGGGCACGAGGCCTTCACCGCGATGCGGGCGCGCGGCGCCGGCGCGACCGACATCGTGGTCGTTGTCGTGGCCGCCGATGACGGCGTGATGCCGCAGACGGTCGAGGCCATCGGGCACGCCAAAGCCGCCAGCGTGCCGATGATCATTGCCGTCAACAAGATCGATTTGCCAACAGCCAATCCGGACCGCGCCTACCAGCAGCTGACCCAGCATGAAGTTGTGGTCGAGGCTTACGGTGGAAACGTCGTGGCAGTGCCGCTGTCGGCTGAGCGCGGCGATGGCATCGACGAGTTGTTGGAGTACATCAACCTGACGTCCCAACTTGAAGAGTTGCGGGCGCCGGTCGACGGCCCAGCCGTTGCGACAGTGATCGAGACCCATCTCGACCACAGCCAGGGACCGATCGCCAGCGCCATCGTCACCAGCGGAACGCTCAGTGTCGGCGACCACGTGAAGGTGGGCCACGTTGAGGGACGCGTGCGCGCGCTCTACGACCATAACGGGCAGCGACTCAAAGAGGCCGGGCCGTCCACGCCGGTGCAAGTTGTCGGACTGGAGTCAACCCCCGGGGCCGGCGAGCAGCTGCGGGCGGTCGAGCGGAGCAAGCGCCGCCGGCGCGTCGAGCGATCGGCGGCGCAACGCGGCGGCGGCGAGCAGGCTATCCGGCTCAGCCTGGAGCAACTGGCGGCGCAGATGACCGCCGGGCAGCTGCATCAGCTGAGCGTGGTGGTTAAGGCGAGCACGGATGGTGCGGCGGCAGCGGTGGTCAAATCGCTGGCCGACGTCGGTGAAGCCCGCACACGAGCCGTGGTGATCTACGAGGGTGTGGGCACGATCACCGAATCAGACGTGAATCTCGCCTCCGCCGCTGAAGGGATCGTCGTGGGCTTCGACGTGCGGATCGATCCGGCCGCGCGCGCCGAGGCCGACCGGCAGGGCGTGGACGTGCGGGTCTACTTCACGATCTACGAGCTCATCGACGAGGTCGATGCGGCCCTGCGAGGGCTCTTGGAGCCTGAGCAGTTCGAGGTCGTCGACGGGCGGCTTGAGATTCGCGGTGAGTTCCGCAGCGAACGCACCCAGCAAATCGTTGGCGGCATGGTGCTCAGCGGGCGCATCTATAAGGGCGCCGACGTGCGCATCCTCCGCAATGGCGCGGAGATTGGCCAAGGCCGGATCCAGACCCTGCGGCGGTTTTCGGATGCGGTGGACGAAGTGCGCGAAGGATTCGACTGCGGGCTGGGTGTGCAAACAACAACGAATATTGAGCTCGCGGATGTCGTTGAGGTCTTCCACACCGATACTCGTCTGCCCTGATTGTCGGAGCTGTCCGCATGCCCACGCGCCGCCCCGAGCGCCTCGCCGCCCAGATCGCCCGCGAAGCAAGCGAGATCGTCAGGTTCACGCTCGCCGACCCGCAGATCCGGCCGGCATCGGTCAACCGTGCGCAGATGAGCCCCGATCTCCGCCGCGCGACCATCTTCGTCAGCGTGCTTGGCGACGCCGAGCAATGTGAGGAGTCGCTCGCGGCGCTGGAACGCGCCACGGGCGTCGTGCGACGCGAGTTGAGCGCGCGGCTGCGGCTGAGGTTCACGCCCGCGATCAGCTTTCAGCTCGACCCAGCGATGGTGACGGAAGAGCGCATGCGACAGCTGCTGGACGAGCGCGGCGATGACTCGAATCATGGCGTGGACCTCCCGACCGATCGGCCTGAGTGAGCGACGGACGCCGACGCGCGGCTCGTCCACAGGAATAGGGTCTCGTGTCCTCGACATCGGACGGCCTGAGCGGCTTCATCGTGTCGGCCAAGCCGGTCGGCGCACAGTCAACGGACATGGTGAGTGCCGCGCGCCGCGCCCTGGGGCGGCGACGCGTGGGCCATTGCGGCACGCTCGACCCGCTGGCAGCGGGCGTGCTGCCGCTGGCGATCGGACGCGCCACGCGGCTCAGCGAGCACGTGCTGCGCGCGCCGAAGACCTACATCGCGGCGGTGCTCTTTGGTGTACAAACCACGACCGACGATTTGGAGGGCACGGTCATCGACGAGCCGCAACCGTCACCGGACGCGGCGGACGTACGGCGACTTCTACCGCGGTTCGTTGGCGTGTTGCGACAGCGCCCGCCGGCAACTTCGGCCGTGCGAGTTGGCGGACGACGCGCCTACGCGCGCGTACGCGCGGGCGAGGATTTCGTTCTCGCCGAGCGGAAGGTCGTGGTGCATGCGATCACGCCGCTGGCCCAGGCCGCGATCGCAATAGGGGTGCGCGAGGACCGGTTGGTGCTGGATAGCGCCGGGGCCGGACAACCAGCGCTGGTCGTCGCCGTGGAGGTGCGGTGCGGCCGTGGGACGTATATCCGCAGCCTCGCCCGTGACATCGGAGCCACGCTGGGCTGCGGCGCAACGTTGCTGGCTTTGGTGCGCACCGCGGTCGGCCCATTTACCCTGGCCGGCGCGATCGGGCTCGAGATGCTGAGCCGGGCGTCAACGGCCGACCTCGCCGATCTGGTCTATGCACCGGACGTTGCCTTGAGCGATATTCCCGCCTGCATCGCGGCGGCGAAGGATCGGGACGACTTCGTGCATGGCCGCTGCCTGAGCGTCGAGACTGAGCGGCCCGGCCACCACCGCTTCTATGACGCTGCCGGCGTTTTCCTGGGCGTCGCGGAACGTGCAGGCGGCACCTGGGAGAAGCGCCGGGTCATGTTGGCGGCGGCATGATCCTGCCGGAGGAGATCGCCGGATGCGCCGTGCACACGGACCTTGGCGCGCTCGGCGCCCATGGGCCGACGGCAGTCACCCTGGGCCGCTTCGACGGCGTACACCAAGGTCACCGAGCCCTGCTGCGGGCCACGGTGGCCACGGCGCGCGAAACGTCGGGACCCCGTGCGGTGGCCCTCACCCTGTGGCCGCCGCCAGAGTGGCTGCTGCGCCCGGACGATCCCCGCGCCCTGCTCACCACGCTTGAGGACCGGCTGGCGCTCATGGCGACCACCGGCGTGGACGCGATCGTGGTCCTCAGATTCGACCTCGCGTTCGCCCAACAAAGCCCGCGTGCGTTCCTGACCCGACTGCGGGACGACATCGGCATGCGCAACCTGGTGACGGGGCCCAACGCCCGGATTGGCAAGGGCGGCGCCGGCACTGCCCCAGTCCTGCGCGCACTAGGCCACGAGCTGGGGTACCGCTACCAGGAGATCGCGTGGCATGGGCCTGCCACGACCAATCGAAGCTCGGCGATCCGCGCCGCCCTGGCACTCGGGGACGTCGCGGCCGTAAACGCGGGATTGGGCCGAACCTACAGTCTCCCGGGAGTCGTGGTGCGCGGCGCGGGCGAGGGCCGGAAGCTGGGCTTCCCCACGGCGAACCTCTCGTTTGCCGACTGGTTGCGCGCGCCGGGCGACGGCGTGTATGCCGGCCTGAGCGTGGTCAACGGTTCCAAACCACTGCGGACCGCCATCAGCATCGGAACCCGCCCCACCTATGGCGAGCACCCCCGTGTCGTGGAGGCCCATCTGGTGGACGCGGCGCCCGATCTTTATGACCGCCCGATGCGCCTCTTCTTCGTCTCACGGTTGCGCCCCCAGCGCACGTTCGCGGACACCGAAGAGTTGGCAACGACGATTGCGCAAGACGTGGCAGCGGTGCGCACCGCGCAACTCCCTCCAAGAGAAACCTTGGCGCCGTTCGTTCACGATTAGCCCTCGGGCCGCAGCAGTGTGCGCTAACTTACGGCCACCAGGCGGGCACGCAAACGTAGAGGCCAGCGGAGTGTGATGACCCAGCATTCTGCCCCTCCGCCCCGATGCCCAATCTGCGGATTGGCAACCGAGCATCGTGTCGCCGAAAGTGGCAAGGTCGCAGGCCGCTCTTTCTGGATCTGCACTGGTTGGCCACACTGCAAGGGATTCATCAACATCGATGAGTCCAACAGCGCTACCCGAGGTCAGACTGCGGACACCGACGTCCCGAAACGTCGCGTCGCGTGGACGGATGCGACCAGCCAGCAGCGCCGAGGATGGGTCTGCCGCTATCTGAATGCGGGCGGTTCGCTGCGCTCCATTCACACGCGGCAGCCGGCACTGCAACAGTGCTGGATAGCCCGTCCCGAAGTTACCCAGGGGCCATCCGAAGGTGCCAAGCGCCTGGCCGCAGTGATGTGGAGAGTGCTGCAGCGCGGGAGCGCCCCACCGCTTGACCCCAAAGCCGAGCGCGCGCTGCTGCGACAGGAAGGTCTGGAAGCCCAGATCGCGGAATCGCCGCAGTGCGGTGATATCAGTCCATGGATCGAAGATTCACCGCGGCTGCCACGGTTCGACCCGCGCATGATCGAGCCTTGCGATCTACCCAATCCCGACCCGATGCTGCCTTTCGATTCAGAGGAAGAGCGGGACTTCTATACGAAGTGGCTGATAGAAGCCGCGCCGTGGGCGGTGCGCTGGACTACGCCGCAGGGCCCGCTAGATGCGCTCACTGGCGCCACGCCGGCTAGCACGGAACGACGCGTCGACTTCCTCATCCACCCGCCTCGCGGTCGATCGCTCGTCGTGGAGATCGACGGCGAGCAGCACAAAGCGTCGATTGCGGAGGACGAAAGGCGCGACGCCGCATTGAAAGCGTCCGACGTCGACGTCGTGCGGGTTCCCGCTGCTGAGGTGCGTGCCGGCGGCGGCCCCAAACTTGATGCGGTCCGCGATCAACTGCGGCCCGCCGTCGTGCCGGCCTCAGACACCGACTGGCAACTGGCCTACGGCTCAGTCGAATTGCACCGCATCATAGCTGCGGTTACGGAAGCTCTGGGTGCCGGATTGCTGTCTGGCGCTTGCTGGCGCGTCGAGTTCCAGGGCTGCTCGGCATGGTCGATCGAGTCTCTGCCGCGTTACCTGAACCTCATGCTGGCCCTGGATGTGATAGCTAGCAGTGGTGCCTGCCCAGACCGCATTCAGCTGCAAAGCGGCGAGTTTTCGCTCGGCCTCCTACGCATGTCTCAGGGCTACGGGCCAGTCGATGGGCATGCGGACGAGGAGTCCAGGAACTGGGAGAGAGCAGACCTCGTGATCCGTCTCGAACCCTACTGTGCGCCCGGCGAAACGCTGCCCGCGCTCGGCGAGACGCCGCTGGTCTTAGTTCGCAGCGCCGTCTTGCCCGTGGATCTCGCCTGGGACGATATTCCGTTCGATTCGCCGCCGACACATGAGTCGGAAGAGTTGCGGTGGGCGCTGATCCAGGTGCTGCAGTCCGTATTCGCCAAGAAAGAGTTCCTGCCCAAGGCAGAATCCCGACCGAGGCAGCAGCAGGCAATCATGGAAGTCTTGCAAGGGCGCGACTGCGCGGTGCTACTGCCCACTGGCGCGGGCAAGAGTCTGATCTACCAGCTCGCCGGCCTGTGTCTGCCGGGCCATACCCTAGTGATCGATCCACTGATCGCCCTGATGGATGACCAGGTGAAGGCCCTGCGCAACTACGGAATTGATCGCCTGGCGCAGTTTTCCTCCGACCAGAAACCACGGGAAAGAGAGGAACAGCTGGACGCTGTAGGTGCCGGCCAGGCGCTGTTCATCTTCTGTACGCCCGAGCGTCTCCAGCAATGGAAGTTCCGCGAGCGGATGTCCGTTATGGTACGAGCCAAAGGCCGAGTCAATCTTGCGGTGGTTGACGAGGCCCATTGCGTGAGCGAGTGGGGGCACAACTTCCGCCCTGCCTATCTCGGCCTTGGCGCCACGGTGCGCAAGGTCGCCAAGAATCCCACGCTCCCGCTACTGGCCCTTACCGGCACCGCCTCGCGCGCCGTGCTCAAGGATGTGCTGATTGAGTTGGAAATAGACGCCACACAATCCGCGCACACGGTAATCAGACCGCATACCTTTGATCGGCCAGAGCTCCACTACCAGATAAAAGTGGTTCTACCAAAAGATGTACATACTACGCTCAACGATGTGTTGAGATCGCTGCCGTCTCGCTTCAACCGCCAACCGGACGTATTCTTCTCTCCACAGAAACTCAATACGCATTCTGGGATCGTTTTTTGCCCTCGCGTGAATAGCTACTATAGATCCTATGGAATTGTCGATTTGGCTGACTTACTGGGTGATATAGTAGCTGATATACTAGACAGTTTGAAGGATGGATGCAACACTCCTAGCATTTATTCAGGGACAGAACCCAACGGGTATGGCATCGACGACTGGAAGACGATAAGGCGCGAGAATGCTCGGCGGTTCATGGAGAACCAAAACCCGTTGCTCGTATCGACCAAAGCGTTCGGCATGGGCATCGACAAGCAAAACATCCGCTACGTCATTCACTACGGAACACCCAGCAGCATTGAAAGCTATTACCAGCAAGCGGGGCGCGCGGGCCGCGACAAAAAACATGCTGAGTGTGTTCTCATGATGATCGAATACGACGACAAAAAGACTCAAGACTACTTTCACCGCAGCAATTACCCAGGAGTAGATGCAGACCATAAGACGTTGCGGGACGTACTGGATGAAATTCCGGACCTCGGCATCCGTGACGAGGCCAAGCTCGTGTGGACTACGCAAAAGGATCAAGAACGACGCGAACACGCTATCCACCGACTGGTGGTTCTCGGTGTTGTCAGTGAGTACGAAGTAGATTGGAGCAACAAGACATTCACGCTGGATCTTCGTCCCGCCAGTGCGACGACCGTTGTCGAGCATTACCTCGACTACGTGAGGCGCCAGGACAGCCAGCGCGTCGAGGATGAACGCCGAAACGCGCGCAGTTTCGCGACCGTGCCGCTGCGTGACGCCGTACTGGGCTGCGGGCGCCTGTTGCTGACGTTCGTCTATGACGTAATCGCGGGTTCGCGGCGGCGGGCGCTGGATGAGATGTTGCTGGCCGCTCGTGAGACGCAGGCCGATCCCGACAGGGATTTTCGTCAGCGCATCCTCAACTATCTGACCGAGGGCGACATCGCGCCTAGGCTGGAGAAGTTGCGCAAGCGCCCTCGATTTATCTACGACGACTGGCTGCAGGAAGCGGCTGACGGTGATTGGGCTGCCGAGGCGCAAGAATTGCGCGGCAGCAGCATTCGGATGCTTGAGGACGCCCCGGACCATCCCGGTCTACTGCTAGCCCGCGGCCTCAGTGAGGCATCGCTCGCCATCGGCAACCTCGAACAGTTCATCTCGAACATCGCATCGTCGATCAAGTCCGCCCGTGAGCGCTACGGCGTGACCGACAGTGATGTCAGGCAGATGGCGGAAATGCTCCACGATTTGCTGACGGAGCGCCAACTCGACGCGCTCACGGCCCTGGTGCTGGCGCTAGAGCGAGCAAGGAAAGCACCTGCATTTCGCAAGCAGCTAGTCAACGGAGCGCTCAAAGGTGGCTGTGGAGAAGCAGGGCTCTGCGTGCTGGCGCTTGCCGAACGGCTGCGACGGACTGTGAAACGGCTTGACGGAGTGGTGGAACAACTACAGGAGGCCGAGCATGGCGGCTGAGCAACCGACCAATGACCGCTCGCTGAAACTGGATGAGGTCGTGCGGCGTTTTGCCGAGTCCGAGACGCTGCTGAATCAGACAGGGCAGCACCTCAAGTCGCTGCTCGCAGCGGAGGAGAAATCCGACGCCCGCGCGCGGGCGCTATCCGAGACGGCGCGGGCAGTCGAAGACTACAGCGCCAGCGCTAGGCTCTTGCTGGACGAGGTAAAGCAGAACGTAGGCCAGGCGGGTGAGATTCTACAGGCCGGTGCCAGGCTTCTGGACAGCCCTGCGCTGGCGGAGTTGAGCGCGTCCGTCGCCCCGCTAAGCGAGCAAATTGCCTCCGCCCGTGATGCCCAAGCCGCAGCGCAGGCGGTCACGCAACGGGAGATGGAGGCATTCCGCGAGGCCCAGTCCAGGGCACAGCGAGAAACGAAGCAGGATCTCGCCAGATTGAGCGACCTTCTACGGCGGTCGATCCAGGAATCCCATGCCAAACACACTCGAACGCTATGGATAGCAACAACAGTGCTCTTGGCCGGACAGGCGGCCGCAGTAGCGGTCGTCGTAGCGGTAGTGTTGTCCACGTAGGCGTCGCTACCGGCGCGATTCCTACGGTCAAGGCGCTCGCAGAGCTATGGCTGCACCACCCACATCGCACCCTGCCGTGAGGTGTCTCACTGGCGTGTAGTCAGTACAACTAGGCCATCTCCACGGGCAATGTGCGCTATCTCACTGCCGCCTGGCTACCGCGCGAACGTACGCTGCGGCAACAGCCCAATGCGAACTCTCGAAGTCTTTGTGGCCGCCGACTGCGCCGCGTGCGCGGCGGCCCGGCGCATCGCCGCCGATGTGGCGTACGCCGCGCCAGACTTGGTCGTCCGGGTCATCGACATCCACGCCGAGCCAGCGTCCGTGCCGGCGTCGGTTGTCGCTGTGCCAACATATGTGCTGGACGGTCGTCTGATTCACTTGGGCAATCCGAGCCCGGCGTGGCGCGGCGACCTTCTGTCGCGTCTGAAGAAGGGAGCACTGCGTGGGTCTTGAACCCAAGCCAGCCGGCGGTCGCTTGCGGGCGAGGTCGACATCCCACGACACCGCCGAGCTCAAGCGCCAGTACCTCTCGGCGGTCGACATCTTCCGCGACTTGTCGCAACAGCAGCTCAAAGATGTCGAGCAGATCTTTCGCATGACCACGGTGCCCAAGGGCCGCATCGTCTTCCAGCCGGACGAGACGGGCGAAGGACTGTTCATCCTCAAATCCGGCGGCGTGCAGGTCTACCGCATTTCGCCGGAGGGCAAGCGGTTCGTGGTGTCGACGGTCGAGCCGGGGACGTTCTTCGGCGAAATGGCTTTCCTCGGCCAATCGATGTACGGGTCGTTTGCGGAGACGACCGAAGCGTCCGTGCTGTGCGTGATGAGCCGCTACGACATCGAGCAGCTCTTGCAGCGCCATCCGGCGGTTGCGGTGCGGATGATGCAGGCGCTGTCGCAGCGGCTGAGTGAAGCGGAGACGCAACTCGAGGACCTGGCGCTCAAGTCGCTGGCCTCGCGACTCGCCACCTACATCTTGCGTCATAGCGGTGAAGACGCCCGGCAAATGCTGGGGCTGACGCACAACGACCTGGCCGAGCGCGTGGGAACGTCGCGAGAGACCGCCACGCAGGCCTTGAATGAGCTCAAGGCCGACGGGCTGATCGCCATCGGGCGCAAGCGCATCGAGATTCTGGATCGCGAGGGCTTGGAGGCCATCGCCGAGTCGTACTGACCCGCCGACGGCGACGACCTGTCCCGCGCGGGGGGTGTGACACAATGCGCCGCTCGACAGCCGCAGGAATGGGTATGCAGGGATCGCGCCCGCTGATTGCATCGTTGCGTGGCGTGGTGTCGAGCGCCCACCCGCTGGCCACGCAAGCCGGCCTGCGACTCTTGCTGGCGGGCGGGAACGCCGTCGACGCCGCGGTTGCTGCGGCCGCCGCGCTCAACGTCGTGGAGCCGTATATGTCGGGCGTTGCCGGCATGGGCGTGGCCACGCTGTACGTGGCCAGCGAGCGTCGGATTCGCACGCTGGACTTCATTCCGCCGGTCCCGGGCACCTACGACGCCACCACCAAGACGCGCGCGGACTTGATGCGCGGGCCGCATAGCGCCGGCACCCCCGGCAATCTGGCCGGGTGGTGCGAGTTGCTGGCCGCCCATGGCCGGCGCACGCGTGCCGAGGTTTTCGCGCCGGCCATCGACCTGGCTCGGAACGGGTATCCCATCACCACCTTCAACGCCTACGTCATCGGCGAGTCAATGTCCGTGTGCGCGGCGGACGAGGCCTGGTCCGCGATCTACACCGATGGCGGCGAGGCGCCGGCGCCGGGGTGGGTGCTGCGGCAGCGCGACCTCGCGGACACGCTGGAGACCGCGGCGGCCGATGGGCCGGATGACCTGCACCGGGGCCAGCTGGCGCGCAAGCTGGTGGCGCGCTTGCAGGCGCTTGGCGGGAGCGTCTCGCTGGCCGATCTGGACGCGGTCCAGCCCCGCTGGGATGACCCGGTCGCCACGGCCTACCGCGGGCTTCGCGTGCACACGCCGCCGCCGCAGTCCGAAGGATTCCAGATGCTGCAGTCGCTGCGGCTGCTCGCGGGCATCGACGTCGCCGCGATGCCGCCGAACGGCGTTGAGCATCTCGACGCCGCGTTCCGCGCCATCCGCCTTGCCGCCGAGCAGCGCATCCTGCACGCCAACGCTTCACGCGATGAGATCGACGAGCTGCTGGGCGATGCCGTCGTGGCGTCGCTGCGCGCACGCCTGGAGTCGGGCGAGCCAATCCGCGCCCGCACCCAGCTCTATGGCGAGCCGACATCCGGTATCGCCGGGTCGCGTGACCACACGACGTCGCTCTCGGTCGGTGACGCGGAAGGCAACCTCGTGTGCGTGACGCAGAGCCTGGGATCGCCGTTTGGCTCGGGGATCGCCGTGCCCGGCACGGGCGTGGTCCTCAACAACTTCCTGAATTGGGGGGAGCTGCATCCGGACAGCCCCAACTACATGGCGCCGGGCGCGCCGCTGTCCCTGCCGATTGCGCCCAGCGTGACGACCCGCGACGGTGAGCCGGTACTGGCGCTGGGCACCCCCGGTGGGCATGGCATCTGCCAGACGCAAACCCAGGTGATGCTGCAGTGGGCCGACTACGGCTTGGGGCTGCAGCAGGCCATCGAGGCGCCGCGGGGGGTTCTGGACGATGGGACGGCGGTGCGGATCGAGTCCAGGGTCGCCCCGGCGACCATCGACGAGCTGCGGGCTCGCGGGCACGACATCGACGTGCTGGACGCGTTTACGAACTACGTCGGCGGCATGCAGGGCGTCGCTCGCGATCCGGCAACGGGCGTGTTGACCGGCGGCGCCGACCCGCGTCGCGACGGATACGCCGCCGGCCTTTAGGCGCACCGCGTCAGGCTGAGGTTTCGGCGACCGCTTTCAGGTTCGCCCGCGGCAGCGCCGAGGCCGAGCGGCCGGAACGGGGCGGCGCTGTCCGTATACTTCCGCTGAAACCGCATTCGCCGATGTGGGCCGCGGATAGCGGGTTGCCATTGTCGGATTTTCTAATCTCGCGCGACGAGTCTGCGCCGTCGTGGGTCCTCGCAGGCTCGCTCGGAAGCCGCGACGGCGGCCAGCCGGATCCGGTCGGGTCGGCGTGACCGGCCGGTCCAGGATTCTCACCATCGCCGCCCTGGGCGTGGGCCTCGCGGCGGTCGCCGCCGTCATTCTGCTCACGACCGTGGTGCAACAGGGCGCCGACGCGACGAGCCAGACGGCGCGGACGTCCACGCCATCGGAGACCCCGGCTTCTCCAGCGGAGTTTTTCGACGCCACGCTTGCGGTACCGGCGGAGACGCCCCGCGTCCAGGCTGCCGACCAAGCACCCGCGTCCCCACCAACGGTGGAGGCGGAGCCGTTTCGCCTTTCGCGCGTGTGCCCGTTTGTTGGGCACCATGCCGCCTCGTATGAGCTGCTGGAATTCCTGACGAGCGTGGATAAGGCCATCTTTGCGCTCGATGGGGCCATTGGACACTTGGCGCTGCTGGCCGATGGCACGCTGCGGGGACACATCGAGCCCGTCCGCCTGATCGCGGCCAGCGGCGCCATGAGCGACGCCCTGCTCCACGCCCCCGCCCTGGGACCGCACGACTACGGTGGTCCGGCGTTATACGCGCAGCAGTTCAAGCTCCTGCGGAGCCTGGCGCTGACGGCCAGCGAGACTCAGTCCAGGCTGATCCGCACGTACGCTGGTGGGCAGGTCCAGGGGGCCGGCGCTCCCGTGCCGTCGGATGCTTCCCTTCACGCCGTGGTCGGGCTGGTTCAGAGTCTGGACCGGTCGGTGGAGTACCGCGACAACGTGATTCAGCGCCTGCTCCCGTTCGTAGTAGATCGTCCGCTGACCTGCTGAGCAGTGGGGCGCTCGACTGGAGGCGATCGCGACGGCGGCGCGTGATTCAGCCGCGGGACGGCGCCTCCGCGAGTGTCGGAGATTGTCGCCGGTCGATCATTTCGCGCAGCAAGGTGGTGGTGTAGTTGGTGCTGCCGCAGCAGGAGCCGATTACACCGACCCCTAGCTCGATCCACTGCTCGGCGAACTCAACCATTCGCTCCGGCGGGTACGTGTAGCACACCTTGCCAGCGATGAGCTCGGGTACGCCCGCATTGGATTGCGCCATGAGCGGCCGCGTCGGGCCGGCATCGACCATCTGCTGCAGCACTTGGGACATCTCTTCAGGGCCATTGCCGCAGTTGCAGCCCACCACATCGGCGCCGGCCTCCTCGCAGGCCCGCAGGCCGTCGGCCGGCGTCACCCCCATCATCGTGTGCAGGTTGATGTCGTAGGTCATCGTGGCGAGGACCGGCAGTCCGGTTTCCTTGGCGGCCTTGATCGCGATCTGCACCTCTTGGATGTCGCTGAACGTCTCGCACAGCAAGAGGTCGGCGCCGCCGGCCTTGAGGTGCTCGGCTTGGACGGCGAAGGCCTCATACATCTCGTCCGTCGTGATCTCTCCCAGCGGTTCCAGAAAGTCGCCGCTCTGGCCGATAGTGCCCGCCACCCAGGCAGCATCGCCCGCCGCCGCGCGTGCCATCTCGGCAGCGCGGCGGTTGATCTCACCGGCTTGATCCAGTAGCCCAGCCCGCTTGAGCCGGATGAGGTTGCCGCCAAAGGTATTGGTGGAGATGACATCGGCGCCGGCGGCGACATAGGCCGCATAGACCTGCGTCACAAGGTGGGGGTGTCGCAGCGTGGCCTCTTCGGGGGCTTCCCAGTCGAGGTCCTCATGGGCATTGAGCGTCGAACCCATGGCGCCGTCGACCAGGAGCACGTCATCGTCAAGGTGGCGCACTGGGGCCCAGGCATCCGAGCGATCAACCATGCGTATCCCTTTTCGGCGCGACTGTGCGCAACGCGGCCGCACCCGCACCGCGTTCCTTCTGGCAGCATACCGTCACGGAGTAGCGCGATTCGCAAACGATCGCGGCCGTGAGGCCTCGTCACATGCTACGTCGGCGGCCGATTCAAGCCGTGGGAACGATCGCTCTCCCAGATGGATGGCCGGGTCGATGAGGGAAGACAGCCGAAATATGGAAGTTCCGGTGCGGGGCTGCCGGACGCCAACATGCCGGAAAGGCCCGCGACCAACCATCTGTTGGGCCGGGGTCTAGATGCGGCGGCTGTTCGTCTTCGTCATGTGGCTGATCGTCGCGTTGGCCGCCCTGGTGATCGTGGTTGGGTTTTTTGCAGCCATTGGCACGGTGGACCGTTCGGACCTGCCTGAGGTTGACGTATCAGCCGAGGCTGCCGACTCGGCGCTCGCCAAGATTGCGCAGTTCGGCGTGGTGAGCGTGCGAGCCCGCGGCAGCGGCCAGGCACAGCCGGTGCAGATCATCTTCACGGATGCTGAGATCAGCGCGCTGATCGGCGACTGGGGACGGGAGTCGGATTGGTGGGGATCAATCGATCGGTTGCAGGTGGCGTTTGGCCAGAACGTAATCGTGTTGACCGGCGAACTCATGTCCCTGGCGTTGGATATTGATTTTCGGATCGATCTTGAGGTCGTGATCGAGCAGAGCGAGCGGCGCGTGGCGATACGGCGGATGCAAGTGGGTGACATTCACGCACCGGGATTCATCACCAACGCCCTGTTGGAGCTCATTACGCGGACCGTCGACGCGGGCTTGCCGCGCATCCCCATGCGCATCGAGTCGCTGATTCTCAGCGACGGTGAACTGATCGTCTCGGGCGCGGCGATTCCCTAGCAGCCGGGCGAAGCCGGCGGGGTCGCGCCCGCTCGCGAAGGTCAGGCTGCGGGCGGCGGCGCGGGATCAGCGGCCGGAGCGGTCCGCGAGCCGCAGGGTCGGCCGGGCGCGCATCGTTGTCGCCGTCCGGGCCGATAACCGCGGCAATTCGGCGACCCGCCGCTGATTGGACATGCCGTCTGCTTGAGTTCCCGCGATTGGTACTATCCGGCCGCTATTGGGTGGGGTCGCGCCGCGTTCGGAGATCACGGGCGCCGATCTCGTGCGGCCTTGGTACCCGGGCGTAGGGACCACGCCGACCGCCCCGGGCTGGGCAGCCATCCGTTAGGGGGGTGACATGCGGCGAATTCTGTTGGCGTTGGGCGGTGCTGGCATCGTTGCGGCAATCACTGCTGGAGTGGTGTTCGCTCAGAACTACGAGGGCGAAGACTTTTGCCAGGACACGCCTTCGTGGCCGAATGGGACCTATCTGGGCCAAATGCACCCGTTCCACTCGGACTTCTACCGCGGCTATGCCGAGCGGCGTGGCTGGGACCCGTGCGTCACATGGGCGCAGGACCAGCGCAACTCGGCCATTCGCGGCCTGCGTGAACTCGGCTACACGGTCACCGAGCCCAAGGGTGGGGCGCCGCCCCCAGGCCCGGCCCCAACGGCGTCCGTCTCCACATCGTCCGTGCCCCTGGTCGTTCCCGACCTTTACTCAGCGGTATGGCCGAGCCAGGCGAGCTCTGCTGGCGTGGCGTTCGCTCTCAACTACGAGGGCGAAGATTTTTGCCAGGACACACCCTCTTGGCCGAATGGGACCTACCTGGGCCAAATGCACCCGTTCCACTCGGACTTCTACCGCGGCTATGCCGAGCGGCGTGGCTGGGACCCGTGCGTCACGTGGGCGCAGGACCAGCGCAACTCGGCCATTCGCGGCCTGCGTGAACTCGGCTACACGGTGACGGAGCCCGAGGGCGGAGCGCCGCCCCCAGGCCCGGCCCCAACGCCGGCATCCGTGCCCACGTCGTCCTTGCCCCTCGTCGACCCTGACCTTTATTCAGCCGTCTGGCGGGGCCAGACCGAACGGGTACGAGAACTCGTTGCCGGGGGCGCGAACGTCAATGTGCGGACTTCGGACAACGATCCCCTCATACACGAGGCGATCTGGCGAGACCACGAGGAGATTGTGCAGATCCTCGCCGATGCGGGCGCCGACGTTAACGCGAAGGACGCTGGCGGCGACCCAGTGCTCCATGAGGCCATCTGGCGGGATCATGCGGATGTCGTGCAGATCCTGGTTGACGCGGGCGCCGACGTTGACGCCAAGGACGCTGACGGCGACCCCGTGCTCCATGAGGCGGTCTGGCGAGGTCATACCGAGGTCGTGCGAATTCTGGTCACCGCCGGTGTTGACGTGAATGCGCCTGACTCAGAGGGACGATCACCCCTGAGCAGAGCGAGGTTCTACAACAACTCGGAGATCGTGCAGATTCTCATCGACGCCGGCGCGACATGATCCGACCAGGCATTCGAGGGGGTGCAGGTCACGCTTCCATAGCGGTGTGGAGGATCTTGTAGCCGCGACGACCCGATAGTGGACATGGGCGCGGGGCCTGGTGAGGCCCCGCGCCTATCCGGGCGGCGTCGCCCGCCGCGTGGCGCCGCCACCGTGGGGATCGGTTTCTTGTGTTATATCGGCGAGGGTTTCGGCTGCTCGCCGTAACGACGCCAGTTGGCCAGGTGCCGCGTTCCCGCAGTCGACCCCTACTCTGGGGACTAGCCTTCGAGAGTTGATTCGGATTCGCGTCGCGTGCCGTCTCGATCGGCCGTGTGCACTGCCGCCCGCTCGTCGGCGTTGGTGCTGGCAGTGTTGACGGCAATGAGCAATGCGAGACCCGTCAAGCCACGGGCGGCGGCGCGGGATCGGCGGCCGGCGCGGCCGGGTCGGACTCGGGAGCCGATGCCTGCCGCGGTGTAGAGACAATGACGCGGGCGCCGATGATCGCGGCTGCCGTGAACGCCACGACAAAGAAGATCCCCAGGGCGCCGAAGCCGCTCACGTCCAGCAGCGCGCCGAGGGCCAGCGGCAGCGCCAGATTCACGATGTCCGTCAGGAACTGAACGATTCCCATGGAGCGCCCCACGTGCGCCGGCGCGGACCGGTCCGCGACGAGGACGGGAATCAGGGGCATCGAGAAGCCGATGCCGGACTTCGTCAGGCCGAAGAAGACGAACGGCAGCAAGCCGACGGGCAGGAGCAGGACCAGCCCGCCGATGATGCCGGGAATCGCGGCAAGTAGCAGCACCGGCAGGCGTCCCACTCGATCGAGAATCGACCCGCTCACCAGCATGATGCCGAAGGTGACGGCGGCGAAGAGGCTGAGCCACACTCCGATGAGCGCCGGGGTCAGCTGCGCGCCCTCGCTGCCATAGAGGGGCAGCACCAGGCGCATGATCGCGCTGCCGCTGCCCCAGACGAGCGCACTTAAGACGACGACCGGAATCAGAGGCCGGGTCATTCCCAGCGCCCAGCGCCGCTGAGATTCAGCCGGTGAGGGCTCCGGCGGGCTGGGCAGGGCGCCGCGAATGGTCCACCCAAGTGGCACCGCGGCCACGCTGAACACTGCCGCCAGGAGGAAAACCGCGCGCCAGTCAAAGGCGCTGGCGAGCGCGCCGGCGGCAACGGGGGCTAGGAACGATCCCAGACCCCAACCGGCCATGGCGCGGCCCACCGTGCGCCCCCTGTCGTCGGCCGACGAGCTGCGGACCAAGTGCGTCATGCCGGCGGTGAATATCAATGCCATGGAGACGCCGATCACGGCCGTGCCGAGCACCAAGATCGGAAATGTCGGGGCGGCCGCCGCCACCAGCGACCCGACGACCATGAGCATCCCGCCCAGGCTCACGAGCGCGCGCGGCGGGTAGCGGTCGGCCAGACGCCCGGCCGGAATCATGGCCACCCCGCGACTGATCGCCTGCATGCCGGCAATCAATCCCAAGGACGCGTAGCTCACCCCGAATTCGTCGTCGAGCTGTCCGAGCACCGGTCCGACGACGGCCGTGCTGAACGAGACGAAGGCAAACGCGGCGAACAGGGCGAGCACCGACGAGCCGAGGTCACCCTGGCGTGGCAGCCGCATGCGCATTACCGGGCCCGAGGCTCCGTCACTGCAGCGACGGCCGAGCGCCTAGCCGTGGATCGGGTTCGCGGGCTCCGCCTCGGGATCGCCATCGGCACAGGCCGCGTCGCCCGCCGCATGATCCCGCGAATATCCCTGCGCGGGGTACTCGTAGACGCCGCCCTCAAAGTTTCGCAGCGTAATGGCGTCGTCGGTCAAACTTTCGACGCGATCCGGCGTCACGGGGATCTTGCCGCCTCCTCCGGGAGCGTCGATCACGTAGGTCGGCACGCCGAATCCAGTGGTGTGCCCCTGCAGCGACTCGATGATCTCAAGCCCCTTCTGAACTGACGTTCGGAAGTAGTCGGTGCCCTTCACGAGGTCGGCCTGATAGAGGTAGTAGGGCTTCACGCGCGCTTTGAGCAGCGCGTGCATGAGTTCCTTCATCACTTCGGGATCGTCGTTGACGCCGCGCAGCAACACGGTCTGGCAGCCCACGGGAATGCCGTGATCCACCAGCAACCCGCAGGCGCGCACCGCCTCGGGCGTGAGCTCGCGCGGATGGTTGAAATGGGTGTTCATGTAGAAGGGGTGGTAGCGCGCCAGCATCTCGCACAGCTCGGGCGTAATGCGCTCGGGGTTGACGCACGGGATCTTGCTGCCGATGCGGATGAGATCCACGTGCGGGATCGCGCGCAGTCGGCTCACGATCCACTCAAGCGCGGAGTCGGTGAGGGTGAGCGGATCGCCGCCGCTGAGCAGGACGTCGCGGATCTCGTCGTGCTCGGCGATGTAGTCGATGGCGCGCTGCAACTCCTCGGGCCGCGGCACCGGGTTCTTGCCCACTTTGCGCTTGCGCGTGCAGAAGCGGCAGTACATGGCGCACGTGTGCGTGACCACGAACAGCACCCGGTCGGGATAGCGGTGCGTGAGATGGGGCACCGGCATGTCCTCTTCCTCGTCCAGCGGATCGTCCTCGAGGAAGCTCGGGTTCTCGAACTCGCGCGCGTCCGGCATCTGCTGCAGGAAGATCGGGTCGCTGGCGTCCCACTTCTCGATCAGACTGAGGTAGTACGGCGTGGTGAAGAAGGGATATTCCTCGGCAATGGCCTCGAGTTGCTGGTACTGCTCCTCGGTGAGATCCGGAATCTCGCGGACATCGCGCACACCCGTGGCAAGCTGCTCTTGCCACTCGGGGCGGGGACGACTTCGCCGATGTGCCATAGCTCCTCGGGGCACGCACGTTTGCCCGGCCAACTGCGGCCGCCGTCACCGTCCGTGTCCCGGTCCAAGCCTACGAAACCGCCGGGGATGATGCGTAGTGCGCCATGGCCGTCCGGTGCCGGGCGGCACCCGTCGCAAGCGTCAGGCAGCGCGGGCGGAGTTGCGGCGCCGCGAATCACCGTCCTTCCGGTGCCGTTGGCAGGCCCGAGGGTTTTTTGCAGAATCTTCTGTTGTTATTTGCGGTTGAAGGCGTGCCGGTGATAGCTTCGATTAGGTGGCCCGGGGGCCTCTGCTGCCACATTCGACCAACGCCCCGGCGCCGGTGAGGATCCCGTCAACCTGAGACAGCCAAGGCTTGGATATGCATAACGGAAGCGGCGGCGACGCGCTCGTCATCGAAGGCTTGCACGTCAGCGTCGAGGGCACGCCAATCCTCAAGGGCGTCGAATTGCGCGTGCCCAAGGGCGAAGTGCACGCGCTGATGGGGCCCAACGGCTCGGGAAAGAGCACGCTGGCCAACACCTTGATGGGCCACCCGGCCTACGAGGTCACCAGCGGCAGCGTGACGTTCAAGGGCCAGGACATCCTGGATCTGGCCACCGACGAGCGCGCACGCCTGGGCATGTTCCTGGCGTTTCAATATCCCTCCGAGATCACCGGTGTGCGCGTGGCCAATTTCTTGCGCACGGCGCTGAACGCCCAGCGCGAGGACGAGATTTCGGCAATGGAGTTTCGCCGCCTCATGATGGACAAGATGCGGATGCTGCGCATGGACGCCAAGTTTGCCAACCGCTACCTCAACGAAGGCTTCTCCGGCGGCGAGAAGAAGCGCAACGAAATCTTGCAGATGGCCGTGCTGCAACCCGAGCTGGCCATCCTCGACGAAACGGACTCCGGCCTCGACATTGACGCGCTGCGCATCGTGGCCGACGGGGTCAACACGCTCCGCGGCCCGGCGATGGCCACGCTGGTCATCACGCACTACCAACGGCTGCTGGCCTACATCGTGCCGGACGTCGTGCACGTGCTCATCGACGGACGCATCGCCCGCACGGGCGACAAGCAACTGGCGCTGGAGCTCGACAAGATCGGCTACGAGGCCCTGACCGCGACACAGGAGGCATAGAGCATGGCGGTGAAAACGACCGACTTCGGACTCGATTCCTATCAATTCGGGTTCCACGACGACATCAAACCGGTCTACAAGTCACCGAGGGGCCTGAGCGCCGACGTGGTGCGCGAGATCTCCCGACAAAAGGACGAGCCCGAGTGGATGCTCGAGTTCCGGCTGGAGTCGCTGCAGCAGTTCGAGCGCAAGCCGATGCCGACCTGGGGCGCCGATCTGTCGCGCATCGACTTCGACAACATCTACTACTACATCCGGCCGCAAGATCGTCAGGCGCGCAACTGGGAAGACGTTCCGGACGACATCAAGAACACGTTCGACCGCCTGGGCATTCCCGAAGCCGAGCGCAAGTTCCTGGCCGGCGTGGGCGCCCAGTACGACTCCGAAGTCGTGTATCACAGCATCCGCGAGGACCTTGAGCGCCAGGGCGTGATCTTTCTCGACATGGATTCCGGCCTGCGCGAGCACCCGGACATCGTGCGCGAGTATTTCGGGACGATCATCCCGAACGGCGACAACAAGTTCGCGGCGCTCAACAGCGCGGTTTGGAGCGGCGGAAGCTTCGTCTACATCCCCGCAGGCGTGAAGGTCGACGTTCCGCTGCAAGCGTATTTCCGCATCAACGCGGAAAACATGGGGCAGTTCGAGCGCACCCTCATCGTCGTCGAGCCCGGTGCGTACGTGCATTACGTGGAAGGCTGCACGGCGCCGATCTACGCGACGGACTCGCTGCACTCGGCCGTGGTCGAGATCATCGTCAAGGAAGGCGGGCGCTGCCGCTACACGACGATCCAGAACTGGTCGACGGACGTCTTCAACCTCGTGACCAAGCGCGCGGTCGCCTATCGCGACGCCACGATGGAGTGGATCGACGGCAACCTCGGCAGCAAGGTCACCATGAAATACCCGTCGGTCTACCTCATGGAGCCCGGCGCGCACGGCGAAGTGCTTTCCATCGCGTTCGCGAGCCAGGGCCAGCACCAGGACGCCGGCGCGAAGATGGTGCACGCCGCGCCGGACACGTCGTCCATCATCACGTCCAAGTCCATCAGCAGGGCCGGCGGCCGCGCCGGATATCGCGGGCACGTGAATGTGTTGCCGGGCGCGGAGCGCTCGAAATCAAACGTGGTGTGCGACGCCCTCCTGTTCGACGACGAGTCGCGCTCCGATACGTATCCCTACATGGATATCGAGGAGAGCAACACGTCCGTGCAGCACGAGGCCACCGTGAGCAAGATCGGCGAGCAGCAGCTCTTCTACCTGATGAGCCGTGGGCTGACGCAAGAGCAGGCCATGGCAATGGTGGTCAGCGGCTTCATCGAGCCGATCGTGCGCGAGCTGCCGATGGAATACGCCGTGGAGATGAATCGCCTGATCGAGCTGCAAATGGAAGGCTCGATCGGATAGCCCGACTCGACCCGAGCAGGCCCAGCACGCCGTCCGTCGGTCAACGAGGAACGTTCGCCCATGGCAATTGACGCCCGGGCGCCCGGTCTCACGCGACGGGCCGTCGACGACGTGGCCGACGCGCAGCACGAGCCGGACTGGCTCCGCGAGCGCCGACACGCCGCGTGGGACGTCTACGAGGCCACGCCGGATCCCGGGCGATCCGAGGAGGAATGGCGGCGCACCGATCTGCGCTGGCTGCAGTGGAAATCTCTGACGCCCACGCTGCCCGAGGAAGTCGTCAGCAGCGTGCCCGCGGCGGTTCCTGCGGCGGCGCTGGCGCCAAGCGTCACGTTGCTGCTTGGCGCGGCGGGCGCGCGCGTGGTCGAGATCACCGCGGAGGCCCGTAGCGCAGGGGTCGTTGCATTGGACCTGGCAGATGCCGCGCGCGTGCAGCCGGAGCTGGTGCACGACCGTCTGAGCACCACCGCCGTGCGACCTGACCAGGGCAAGTTTCAGGCCCTCAACGCCGCGCTGTGGCAAGGCGGCGCGCTCGTGCACGTTCCGCGGGGCGTCGCGCTGGCGCAACCGATCTTGATAATCGTGTGCAGCGACGCCGGGCTGCGCCAGCCGCACGTGTTGGTTTCGCTCGGCGATGGAGGGCAGGCGTCGGTCGTGGAGTGGTGGGTCGATGCGGACGGGAGCACCCCGGCGCTCGTCAATGGCGCGACCGAGCTGTTTGCGGACTCCGGCGCACACCTCACGTATACGCACGTCCAGGCCCTGGCACCCAGCGCGCGATCGATCCTGTCGCAACGCGCCATCGTGGGCCGCGACGCGACCTTCACCAGCACGAACATCACGGTCGGAGGACGATTCCACAAGGCAAAGGTCGAGGCGCGCTTGACCGAGCCAGGAGCAAGCGTCGTCATGAACGGCGCCTTCAGGCTTGGCAGCCGGCAATTCGTGGATCACCACACCACGCAGGACCATTTGGCCACCGACGGCACCAGCGATTTGCTGTTCACCGGCGTGCTCGACGGCCGCGCGCGCTCGGTATACGCCGGCACTATCGTCGTGGAGCCCAAGGCCCAGCGCACCAACGCCTACCAGAAAAACCGCAACCTGCTGCTGCACAGCGGGACTCGCGCGGACTCGATCCCGCGGCTCGAGATCATGGCCGACGACGTGCGCTGCACCCACGGCGCGACAACGTCGACCATCGATCCCAGCCAGCTCTTCTACCTGACTTCACGCGGCCTAACCGACGCGCAGGCGCAGTCGCTGATCGTGGAGGGCTATTTCGAGGCCGTCCTCGACCGCGTGCCCGACGAGGGTGTGCGCAACGTACTGCGCGAGGTCCTGATCACGCCCGAGTGGGCCGACCAAGGCGCGGCAGGGATCTAAGGCGATGACCGAAGCACAGCGCGCGGCGGGCGGCTATGTCGACGTTGGCCCGGTCGCGTCACTTCCCGCAGGCGCCAAGGCGTCGGTCGATATCGATGGCGAGCCCGTCGGCTTGTACAACGTCGACGGCCAGATCTTCGCCATGGACGACTTCTGCACGCACGACGAGGCGTATTTGTCGGAGGGTGATTTCAATCCGTCGGCGGGAACCATTCGCTGCCCACGCCACAGCTCTCACTTCGACGTGCGCAGCGGTCGGCCGCGCTCATTTCCGGCCATCCTGCCGGTGCAGGTCTACGAGACAAAAGTCGAGCAGGGGCGAATCCTGGTGTTGTTCGATACTTAGGGCATGAGCACCTCGACCCCTGGCGCCGTTGCGCCAACCGCCCAGACCACCCCGCTCGACGCCGATTCCCTCAGGCGCGACTTTCCCATCCTGACCGAACACGTGCGCGGGAAGCCGCTGGTCTACCTGGACAACGCGGCGACCTCCCAGAAGCCAGAGGCGGTGATCGACGCCGTCCGCGACTACTACCTGACCACCAACGCCAACATCCACCGCGGCATCCACTATCTCAGCGAAAAAGGCACGGCGGCCTACGAGGACGCTCGGGTGCGGATCGCCCGCTTCATCAATGTCCGGCACCCGCACGAGGTGATCTTCACCCACGGGACGACGGACTCCATCAACATGCTGGCCCGGTCTTGGGGCGACGCGAATCTAGCCCCTGGCGATGAAATTCTCCTCACGGCGGTCGAGCATCACAGCAACCTCGTGCCCTGGCAGGCGCTGGCCAAGCGGCGGGGCGCGAGCCTGCGCTTCATCCCCACCGACACGGCGGGTGTGATCGACCTGGACGCCTATCGCGGCATGCTCGGTCCGCGGACCCGGCTCGTGGCCGTGCACCACGTCTCGAACGTGCTCGGCGTGATCGCGCCGGTGGCCGAGATGGCCCGCCTGGCCCACGAGCACGGCGCGTTGATCGCAATTGACGGGGCGCAATCGGTGCCGCATATGCCGGTGGACGTGCAAGCCCTCGACGTGGACTTTCTGGCCTTCTCCGGACACAAGATGGCCGGCCCCACAGGTATCGGCATCCTGTACGGCAAGGAGGCCCTGCTGGACGCGATGGAGCCCGCGCACTTCGGCGGCAGCATGATTCGCATGGTGGAGCTGGAGTCGTCCACCTGGGCGGACCTGCCAGACAAGTTCGAAGGCGGCACTCCCAACATCGCCGGGGCGATCGGCCTGGGGGTCGCCGTCGACTACCTGGAGCGTGTGGGCATGGAGGCGGTCAATGCGCACGCGCGGCAACTGGGGGCATACGCGGTAAACATGCTCAGCGACACACCGGGCGTGACGGTCCATGGGCCTGGGGCGGACGAGGAACGGAGCGGGGTGGTTTCCTTCACAGTCGAGGACCTGCACCCGCACGACGTGGGCACGGTGCTCGACGGCGAAGGCGTCGCCATCCGCGCCGGCCACCACTGCGCGCAGCCGCTCATGCGCCAGCTGGGCGTAGCCGCAACCGCGCGCGCCAGCGTTTATCTCTACAACACGACCGAGGAAATCGACCGTCTCGTCGACGGCGTGGTCAAGGCGCAGCGCTTCTTCGGCACAATCTGACATGGCGCTGGACGACCTGTACCGCGACGTGATCATGGATCACTACAAGCGCCCGCGTAACCGCGGCAAGCTCGACGACGCGGATGTCGTGGTCGAGGGTGCCAACCCACTCTGTGGCGACGAGATCACGCTCTGGCTCGGCATTGTGGACGGGATGGTCCGCGACGTGCGCTTCGCCGGTCATGGTTGCTCCATCAGCCAAGCGTCGGCGTCGATCATGACGGAAGCAATCGAGGGCCGGCCCGTTGCCGAGATCGACGACATTGTGAACGCCCTTCGCGGCATGATGCTGGAGGGCGCCGAGCCAGACGAAGCCCTGCTCGGCGACGGCATCGCGCTGGAAGGCGTGCGGCAGTTTCCGGTGCGGATCAAGTGCGCGGTCCTGGGCTGGAATACGCTGCGACTGGGGCTCCAGCAATTTGCCGAATCCGGCGGCAATCCTGTCGAGGCCAGTCATCGCGAGTAGCCGGAGTCACCTCTGATGGCATGCCAAGGAAGGCGGCCGTCTGCGTTGGCCCATGTGATCGGGCAACCGCGCAGGGAGGTATTGATACGTGACCGCGGCTGATCGCGCGCCCGCCTCGGCCCTGGCCCGCGTCACCGAGGCCGGCGCCGTGGCCGCCGCGCGCGCCATGGGGCACGGCGACGGCGAATACGCCGACTCGCTGGCCGTGGACGCCATGCGCACCACGCTCGACCAGGTCGGACTGCGGGGCCGCATCGTGATCGGCGAGGGCGAGCGCGACCAGGCGCCAATGCTCTACATCGGTGAGACGGTCGGCCCGCCGTCGGGCACCGCCTTCGACATTGCCGTGGATCCACTTGAAGGCACGAACCTGGTGGCCGGGGGCCTCCCAAACGCCGTCGCCACGATGGCCATTGCGGAACGGGGCGGGCTGCTGAACGCGCCCGACACGTACATGGACAAGCTCATCGTCGGTCCCCCAGCGGCCGGCTGCGTGAGCCTGGACTATTCAGTGCAGGAAAACCTGCAGATCATCGCGCGCGCGCTGCGGCGGCGGATCGCCGATCTGACCGTCGTGGTGCTGGACCGGCCGCGACATGCGTCGCTCATCGAGGATATCCGCGCCGCCGGGGCGCGGATCAAGCTCATCAGCGACGGCGACCTCACCGCGGCCGTGTCGGTGGCCGTGGCCGGAACCGCCGACCATGCCGTGATGGGCATTGGCGGCGCCCCGGAGGGCGTGCTGGCCGCCGCGGCCTTGCGCTGCCTCGGCGGCGAGATTCAGGCTCGGTTCAAGCCGCGGGACGAGGCGGACCGGGAGCGGCTGGCAGGGATGGGGATTGCCGACGCCGACGAACGAATCCTCCGCACCGAGGACCTGGCCAGCGGCAGCCAGATCGCCGTGGCGATAACCGGCGTGACCGACGGGGACCTGCTGCGCGGCGTGCGCTTCTTCGGCGGAGGCGCGCGCACCCATTCGCTCGTGATGGACCTGCCGTCGTCTGTCATTCGCTTTGTCGACAGCATCCAGATCCTCGACCGCGCGAATCTCGGCCCGGTGCGTCTGGGACCCACGTAGATGCCCACTCAGCAGTTGTGACCTTGGCCAACCCGCGGTGAGGGCGAGCCGCACACCGGAGGATTCGTAGATGGCTGACATGCTCAGGGACGGATTCACGGACCGCTGGCTCAAGGCGCCGGCGACATATTGCGGCGACCTGGACCGCTGCCAGCCCGCCGATGCGATTGGCGCCGCAGCCACCCGGGGCCGCTGGCGGACGGTGTCCTACACCGCCGGCGATCTCGCCGGGGTGATGCTGTTGGCCGGTCCGGAAACCGACGCGCCGCCGATCAGCTACCGGCTCAACGCGCGCGGCTGGCACGCTATCTCGATCGGCTCGTATGTGTTTCCCGACGCCACCGTTCGGCTGGCGGTGCGTCTCAGCGGCGACTCGGCCTTCTCGATTCTCCAGGTTCCCGAGATGGAGGGCGGCTGGACCACGCACGCTGCCGACAGCGAGCAGTTCACGGAGCTGTTCTGGACGGTGGCGGACCTGACCGATCGGCAGCTCGAGTTCCGCCAGATCAACTGGCGCGTGACGCCGGGCGACGCACCGGGCGCGGTGCAGGGCTCGGACGCGACGATTGCTTATGTCAAGCTCGTGCCGCTCGACGCCGACGAGGTGCGCGCCCTCCAGTTGGACCGCGCCGCTCCCGACAGGCGGCGGCTCTTTGCGCACAACGACGCGCACGGGCCGCATTGGTCGTATCGGCTCACCGAAGCCGACGAGATCCGCCGCGAGATCGAGCCCTACCGCGACTCGGACTTCGGCCGGATCTACTGGGAAGCCGCCGCCGGCGATCGCACCAACTATCTCAGCGCCATCGGCCAGCCGGCGACGTGCGACACCGCGCAGGATTTCGGACGCCAGGGCGACCGATTCGTGGCCGAAAGCTGGCGCATCTTCCGCGACAAGGGCATCGACCCGCTGCGCGTGGCCGTGGAGCACGCCCATGACGTGGGCCTGGAGCTGCACGCCAGCTACCGGGTCGCCGGGTTCCACGAGCCGCCGCCGCTGCCCGATCTGCACGACGCCTCGTATATCGCCGCCCATCCCGACCAGCGCGGCGTCGACCGGCAGGGCCGCCCCACGCCGCGCATCTCCTACAGCCATCCCGGAGCGCGCCAGTACGTGCTCAGCTTGTTTCGGGAGATTGCCGCCTACGGCGTCGACGGGGTGTGCATGTTCTACAACCGGCGCATGCCCGTCCTGGAGTACGAGCCGCCGCTGGTGACTGGCTTCCTGGACCGTTACGGAGAGGATCCCCGCGAGCTCGATCCGCGAGATCCCCGCTGGCTGGCCTTTCGCGCCGAAACGCTCACGCAGTTCATGCGCGAGCTGCGCGCCACCCTCGATGAGGAAGCCGCCCGCCTGGGTCGAACGACCCGAATCGCCGTATCGGCCATCGTGACGGGCTTCGCCGAGGAGAATCTCTTCTACGGCATCGACGCGCCCACGTGGGTGCGTGAGGGGCTGGTGGACACGCTGATTCCCTACTCGTCGCGTCCGGCGTGGGGCAGCGTGCAGCAATCGTGGACCGACCCGTCCGACATCGAACCGTGGGTGACCCTGACGTCCGGCACGGGAACCCGCCTGGCGCCGAACGTGATGCCCCGGGGGTTGGCCTCAGCCGACTATCGACGCCGCGCCGGTGCGCTTTACGAGGCAGGCGTCGAGAATCTCTACTTCTGGGACACGAGCCCCTACAAGCCGGGGTCGTGGGAAGGGCTGCGCCGCCTGGGGCACATGGACGAGATTCGCGCCTGGCGAGAATCCGGTGAGACCGACCTGGCGCCAACCACCACTCCGATCCGCGACCTGGACGGCTGGAGCTTCGAGACCTACGGCACGGGCGAGTAGCCGCGACGGGTCACGGGCTTCTACAGCGTCTCGGTCCAGGGGTCGAGCGCCGGATACACGAACACCACGTGCAACGTCTCCCCGGCGCCGGTGCGAAATCCATGCGGCGTCCACGCGGGGGCCAGGAGAAAGTCGCCAGCCGCCACCGGGTGCTCCTCGTCATCGATCATCAATGTTCCGGTGCCGTCGACCACGTAGAAGCCTTCCTCAACGCGGTGACGGTGCAGCGGCAGCTCGCTGCTGGGCCGCAGGACGAAGGCGCCTGCGGTGAGCGCGCCCGACCCGGCTTCGGCGTTGAGCGCCTCGCAGGCGTCGAGCCCGGGCATTTCCGTCGGTGCGAGTGGCTTGGACTCGCTGCGTACGATGGTCATTGATGCCTCCTTGGGGCGGTGATGCGCGGATACCATAGCCCGACCGGCGGGCACCCTTTGCTAGACTCCCCGCGGCTGCCGCGGAACGCCGGCCGCATGGCGCGACGGCCCCAACGTGTGAGACGCATCTACTGAACATCCGCACGGCCTCCCTTCGAGAACGATCGCTCTACCTCGGCAGCGACGTGCCGAGCGTCCGGCCAGACGCGAGTACCGACGCGCCGCTCGTCCCATGGCGCGTCTCGCCGGAGCCCTTCCCGCTGCGGGAGGAAACCGTGGCGGCGCTGCGCGTGTTGGGCCGCGACCTGCTGGCGTTCTACCAGGCTGCCAACCGGTTGTATGCCGGCGCCTCGCGGAGACAGTTGCCGAACTGGGTCTTGGGCTACCTCGACCGAGGCAAACCCGAGCGGGTCCGCGAGCTTGGTCAACTCCGCCGGATGCGGTCGCAGCTGCCGCGCATTATGCGGCCCGACCTCATGGCGCGGGACGATGGCACCCTCTGTGCGACGGAGCTCGACTCGGTGCCCGGCGGATTCGGCACGCTCGCCGCGCTCACCCGGCGCTACGCCGAGCTGGGCTTCGATCCGGTCGGCGGCGCCGAGGGTATTTCGCGCGCGCTGGCCGACATGTTCAACGAAGTGGCCGAGCGCGACGCGCCGACGGTGGCCATCGTGGTGGCGGATGAGTCCGAGGACTACCGCGCTGAGATGATCTCCATCGCGAGTGACTTGCAGGCGGCGGGGCTCGACGCGCACGCCGTACACCCGCGAGACCTCTCCCTGCACGGCAACGCGCTGTGTTTCGGAGACGACGCGCGGCGCGTGGACGTGGTGTATCGGTTCCTAGAGCTGCACGACCTGCCGAACATCCCCAAGCTCGACCTCATCGTGTACGCCATGAAGCATCGGCTCGCCGTGGTCACGCCGCCGTTCAAGGCCTACCTGGAAGAGAAGCTGCTGCTGGCCCTCTTCCAGCACCCGGCCCTGGAAGAGTTCTGGCGGCGTGAGCTGGGCAAGGACGTGATGACCCGGCTGCGCACCGCCCTGGCGCCGACCTGGGTGCTCGACCCGGCGCCGCTGCCTCCGTTTGCGGCGATCGATCCGGCGCTGGTGACCGCTGGCCGCCGCGTGCGGACGTGGGACGAGCTGCCGGGGCTGACCCAGCGGCAGCGACGGCTGGTGATCAAGCCGTCAGGGTTCTCCGAACTCGCCTGGGGCGCGCGGGGGGTCACCGTGGGGCACGACGTGTCCGCCGACGCCTGGGGGCAAGCCGTGCAGCAGGCGCTCGAGAGCTTCCCGACATGCCCCTATGTGATCCAGCCGTACTACGAAAGCCGCCGGGTACCCGTGCCGTTCTTTGACTTCGAGGCCGACGAGGTGCGCCAGATGGATGGGCGCGCGCGCATCTCGCCCTTCTACATCGTCGCGAACGACGACGTGACGCTGGCCGGGGTGCTGGTGACCGTGGTGCCTTCGGCAAACAAGGTCATCCACGGCACGCCGGAGTCGGTGCTGGCGCCGGCGGTCGTGTCCGAGGACGCGGTCATCTGACCACGGCCGTCATGCCGGCCTTGAGCGGGTAAGGGCGGTTCGCGAACCGCCTCTGCAGTCGTCTCGTCGCCGGGCCCGGGGACGAGCGTTCTAGATTCCTCGCTAGCGCTCGGAGTGACACGTCGGGGGCCGCGGAGTAGTGCCCGAGGGCGACGCAATGCCGACGGCGGAGGGAAAACCGGGCACCCACAAGGGGCACCCCTACACCGACTCGCCAATGCCGCCAGCTTAAACGCCGGGTGAAGGCACGGGACGCAACCGTGATCCGCGGCTAGCGATCCGATTCGCCGGCTTGGTGCCGGGCGATGGCGTCGTCGACGAGCCGGCCGGCGGCCTCCGCGCCCTCGCTTCGCAGCACGCGGTACAGCCCCGCCGCGCGCAGTTCACGCCAGAGCCGCTCGCGCGACCCAAAGCCCGACACCGCACAGCGCACGCGTTCGCGCCAGCGCACGTAGTGATCGAGCTGTTCTTCGATTTCCGACCCCAGCACGCTGTCGAGGTGCTCGCGCAGCGCCGCCGTAAATGCCGGACTGCGTCCGCCGGTGCTTACGGCCACGGCCACGGGTCCCCGGCGCACATAGCCGACGGCGAAAACGTCGCAAGCATCCGGGTCGTCCACGACGTTGACGATCGCCCCGCGGCTGCGCGCGTCGTCGGCAATGGCTCGATCACGCGCGCGCTCACCGGTGGCGATGATCACGAGCGCATGCCCCTCGAGGTGGGATGGGTCGTAGGGCTCGCGCCGAAGCTCGGCGTGTCCGTCATCAACCAGAGCTTGAATGCCGGGATCGACATCGTCTGCCGGTTCGACCAGGACCGTCGGACGGACGCCGAAATCGGCAAGATAGGCAGCCTTGTACGCAGCCGCCGCCCCGCTCCCCACGATCAGCGCCGTCCGCCCCCGCATGTTGAGTGCCACCGGCACGTAGGCAGGTTCGCTCACCACGCCCACTCTCGGATGCCGACCACCACAAACGCGGTGCCCAGCCTGCTCTGATCGTTCGGTTGCCGGGGCCTTGCTACCGTCACCCGATGCCCGCCAGCGAGCGCGTTGCGCCGAAGCCCGCAAGTCTACGCACTCGAAGGTTCGCGACCTTTGCGGCCGTCGCGGCGCTGGGGGTGGCGGGATGGCTGCCCACGTCCTACTTCATGTCGCTGCTGGTTCGCGAACAGCTTGGCGGCGGCATCGCGGGTGCCGCGCTGGTCATCGGCACGATGCACCTGTCGCGCGCGATCGGCGCCGCGATCACCGGGCGCTGGGTCACGCGGCTCGAAAGCCGCGCCGTGTATGCGCTGGGCCTTGCCGGCATGACGACCCTGATGGTGATGCTGGTCCTAGCCCCCGATGTGGCGTGGGTAATCGTCGCCGCCCCGCTCGCGGGCCTGTCCATGGCCTACTTCTGGGCGGGGCTGCAAACCTACGTCATTGAGATCGCGCCGCCGTCCCGGCGCGGGGCCGCCGTTGGAGTTATTGGCTTCGTGGTGGTTCTGGTCCCGGGCGTCGCGGGCGTCGTGCAGGGATTCGTGGCCGAGGCTTTCGGCTTCCGCGTGTTCGCCATCGCCGCCGGAAGCGCCCTCGCGGCGGCCCTGCTGCTCACACTCGGGGCCCTGCCGCGACCGACATCGGTGCGGATGCCTCAACCCCCACCGAGCATCAGCTTTGCGCGGCTGGTGCGCTCCCCAGCAGTGACCGCCGTCCTGGTCGTTCGAGCAGCGTCAACGGTTGGCTATGCGGCCATGATTCTGCTGGCCGGGCCGCGGCTGGTGGAAGTCGGAGGCGACCTGCGGGCTGTCGGCGTCATGACGCTGGTCGCGGCGGTCGGGGGCGCCGCGGCGCAATTGGCGATTGGCCGGCTCTCGGACAGGTTCAGCCGGCGGACCGTGCTGTTTGGCACGATCGCACTGGCGGCGCCAGCCACGGCCGCATTTGGATTCGTGGACAACGTGCCCGGGCTGCTGGTCGTCGCCACCGTCTGGGCCGTGGCGATGTGGGGCATCAACACCATGGCGGTGAGCCTCTGCGGCGACGTGGCGCCCCGGGGATCGCTGAGCCGGGTGATGGTGCTGGACGGCACGGCGTTTTCGGCAGGGGCGGTCATCGGAGCGGCTGTGGTGATGGCGACGGGAGCCGCTGCCCCGGCTATAGCGTTCTACGCGAGCGCGGCGGTCTTGCTGGTGGGCCTGGCGGCTCTACCGCTAGCGGCGCCGGGGCGATCGCCTACGACCGCTTAGAAACGCTATACGACGTGACTCATGCAGCTTATTGACGATGCGTCACTTGGCTTTGCTCATATGCCCATCGTTCTGATAAGTCATCATGCTCCGTGTCGTCCGGGTTGAACTGGTGCAATCGAGCTTCGGAAACAATGGTGTCGTAACGTTCGACGAACTCGGCAAACTTCGCCCGGTCGTAGTTGTACGACCGCAGCCAGTTTTCGATCCCATTCGGCAGTACGCCGATTACGAATCTCACGACGTGCAACACCTTCATCCCATCGACGAACGGCGCAACATCGCGATCTGGGTGTGTGAACCGCGGCAGGAGCCTGTGTGTCTTTCCCGAACGCACCTTTCGTGAGTCGAGATTCGTCATGTGGATCAGGGAGTTCCGCAGCTCCCATAGTTCAGCCGAGGTTACCCCAACCATACTAAGATCACAGTAGTCGTCAAGCCACTTCACAAAACAGTCATTATGGTCGGGGCCGTACTCAACGTACCCGAAGGTGTCAATCGTGGAGAATACCAACTTCAAGCACGACACGTACTTGCGGTTGTTCCACAAAAGGTGGATGGCCTCGAAGTAGTCGTCTTGTATGAGGCTAGGGAAGTCGAATCCATCCTTGGTGAGATAGATTCTAAGGAAGTCGGGCACGCCACCGACGCTCGACACATCGCGGGTCTCGTCCACGCGCACCTCATCGTTCACGATGTGTGTAACGCAGTAGACCGGATTCTGACCGACGACACCCGCCCCGGCAAGTGCTTCGACGAACGGGTTTAGCCGATCCATGACCTCGAAGTCACGCAACAGAATTGGCTTCTCCAAGTCTTCGCGTGATGCGCCTGAATGGTCGTGCTGCACCCTGGATTGCAGGAATTTCGTTAGCTCTTCGTAGCTTCCATCCTTCTCGTACATGCGCCATCCGACGGCGTGGACGTGCGTTCCGTCCCCGTATACAAATATATTGACAAGTGGATCCTTCATAACTTGGAGCTTCCGTTTTGCACGGACCTTGGTTTCTGCGAACCGCAATGTAGTTGGTTCGCCAGACGTTGTGAAGCCAACATCGAACTCGCAACGCATGACCCAGTTGCGATGCACTTCGTCATCCGATCTTCCCTGTGCCTAATGCCCCCCCTCCCTCGAGGTCCGTAAACGCCCGTGCCCCGCCGACATCCCGCCATGCCGACCTTGAGCCGGCATCCAGGTCCGGGCCCTGGCGCCTCATCCCCGCGCGCGGGGACGAGCGTCTTAGATTTCTCGCTTCGCTCGAAATGACATCTGAGGACTGCGGAATGACACCCGAGGGCCGCAGACCGACGTTCTCGGAGCGAGACTAGTAGGGCGGCTGCGTTTCGGGATGGCGGCGCATGAATTGCGCTTGCTGGATACCTATGTTCTCCTGCAGCTGGATAGAAAGCCCGCCGTCGACCACCAGCGCGTGGCCGGTGACGAACGAGGCGTCCTCGGAGCACAGGAAGGCCACGGCCGAGGCGATTTCCTCCGGTCGCCCGGCGCGGCGCAGGGGGTATTGATCCGCGACCAACTCCAGCCCACTGGGGTTGTCGTCCCACATCACGCGCTGGATGTTCTCGGTGACCATGTGCCCCGGACAGATGCTGTTGACGCGGATGTTGTCCGGACCGAACTGGATGGCCATCTGCTTGGTTACGCCGATCGCGGCGGATTTGCCAGCTTCGTAGACCAGATAGTCCTTGGCCATCAGCAGGCCGTGGACGGACGCGATGTTCACGATGTAGCCACCGCCAACCCGGCGCATCTCAGGCACGGCGTACTTGGCGCCCAAGAACAGGGCTTTGACCAGGAGCGCCATGCCGAAGTCCCACTGCTCCTCGGTAACTTCCTCCGCGCCGCCGGGCAGCGCCTCCATGGCGGGGAAGGCGTTGTTGACCAGGATGTCCAGGCGACCCCAACGCTCGACGGCGTGCTGAACCATCTCCCGAATATCGTCATGGCGGGACACGTCGGAGCGAAGTGCGGCAGCCGTTCCGCCCGCCGCCTCGATGCGATCGACATTCGACGCCGCCAGCTCTTCGTTGATGTCCGCAATGAGCACTCGCGCGCCATCCGCGGCCAGCCGGCGCGCAATGGCGCCGCCAAGGCCGGTGGCGCCGCCGGTCACAATCGCAACACGGGATTCGTCCATGGGCATGCTCCTAACCTACGGCAGCCGGCTGCCTGCGGCGCGCCCGGGCGGCGCCGTTCACCCGTCCGTCGCCGGACCCGCGACTCAGCACCCGCGTGAGAAAGGCGCCGGTGTAGCTGTCGGGATCCGCGGCCACGTCTTCCGGGGTACCGGCCACAACCAACTCGCCACCCCCGTCTCCGCCTTCCGGCCCCAGATCGATGATCCAGTCGGCGCTCTTGACGACGTCCAGATTGTGCTCAATGACGATAATCGTGTTGCCGGCATCCACCAGCCGCTGCAGCACGGCGATCAGGCGCCGCGTATCCGCGAAGTGCAGGCCGGTGGTCGGCTCGTCCAGGATGTAGAGCGTGCGTCCGGTGGCGCGCTTGGCCAACTCTGAGGCGAGCTTCACGCGCTGGGCCTCGCCGCCGGACAGCGTGGTCGCGGGCTGGCCCAGGCGGATGTAGCCCAGCCCGACGTCAACCAGCGTGCCCAGCTTGCGCTCGATCGTCGGGATGTTGGCAAAGAACACATGCGCGTCTTGCACCGTCATCGCGAGAACCTCGGCGATGTTCTTGCCCTTGTAGCGGATTTCCAGCGCCTCGCGGTTGTAGCGGGCGCCGTGGCAGACCTCGCAGGTCACGTACACATCGGGCAGGAACTGCATCTCAATCTTGTTGAGGCCCTGGCCCTGGCAGGCTTCGCAGCGCCCGCCCTTGACGTTGAACGAGAAGCGCCCCGGCTTGTAGCCGCGCGCCCGCGCCTCCGGCACCGCGGCGAACAGCTCGCGAATCGGCGTGAAAGCGGCGGTGTAGGTGGCCGGATTCGATCGCGGCGTGCGGCCGATGGGCGACTGGTCGATCTCGATCACTTTGTCCAGCGCCTCCGCGTTGCGGATGCCGCGGTGGGGGCCCGGAAGCTCGCGGCTGCCCCAAATCCGCTGGGCCAGGGCGCGGTACAGCACATCGGTTATCAGCGTGCTCTTGCCCGAGCCCGACACGCCGGTGACGCAGACAAACGCGCCAAGCGGGATGCCGACGGTGAGGTCCTTGAGGTTGTTGGCGCTGGCGCCCTCGACGATGATCGTCGAGCCGTTGCCGGACCGCCGTGCGCGTGGGATCGGGATCGACTCGCGCCCGGCGAGATAGGCGCCCGTTAGCGATTGATCCGTGCGCTCGATGCGCTCCACCGGCCCCTCCGCGATCACGTGACCGCCGTGCTCGCCGGCGCCCGGCCCGAAGTCGATCACCCAGTCCGCCGATCGGATGGTCTCTTCATCGTGCTCGACCACCAGCACGGAATTGCCCAGATCACGCAGTCCGAGCAGGGTCTGCACCAAGCGCCGGTTGTCGCGCTGATGCAAGCCGATGCTGGGCTCGTCCAGGATGTAGAGCACCCCGACGAGGCTGGAGCCGATTTGGGTCGCCAACCGAATGCGCTGCGCCTCGCCGCCGGAGAGCGTGTCCGCCGCGCGATCCAGGGTCAGGTACTCCAGGCCCACGGACTCCAGGAATCCCAGACGCGCCCGCACTTCCTTCAGCACCTGAACCGCAATGGCGGCCTCACGCGCGCTGAGCTCGAGGTCCTCGAAGAACCTAGCCGCCGTCTCCACGGTCTTGCCGGAGGCCTCGTGGATCGGCAGACCGCCCACGGTCACCGCCAGGCTCTCGCGCTTGAGCCGCGCGCCCTTGCACGCCGCACACGTGCGCCGCGTCATGTAGCGCTCGATCTCGCCACGAACATAGTCGGACTCGGTTTGCTGGTAACGACGGCGCAGATTCGGCACCACGCCTTCAAACTCGAAGGTGTACACCCGCCGCTTGCCGCGGCTTCCCACGTGCTCGACGGTTACGGGCGTCGCGCTGCCGTATAGCAGCACGTCCACGGCCTCTGTGCTGAGTTGCTCGATGGGCGTCGAGGAGGTGAAGCCATACTTGGCGGCCAGTGCGTCCAGGACGGCGCGTGTCATTGACGGCCCAGTGCCGCTCGCCCGCGCCCACGGGGCAATCGCGCCGCCGTCGATGGATAGGCGTCGGTTTGGGATCACGAGGCTCGGGTCGATCTCCAGCTTGGCGCCCAGGCCGTCGCACTCTTCGCAGGCCCCGTGCGGCGTGTTGAACGAGAACGAGCGCGGCTCGAGCGTCGGGAAGCTCAAGCCATCGTCGACGCACGCCAATGACTCGCTGAGCGTGAAGGATTCGCCATCGACGACCTGCAGCACGACCACGCCTTCGGCCAGCTTGAGGGCCGTCTCTAGCGAGTCGGCCAGCCGGGCATGAACGTCCGGCCGTACGGCGAGGCGGTCGACCACGATCTCGATGTCGTGCCAGAAGTTGCGGTCCAGCGCAGGCACGGCGTCCAGGGTGTAGACCTCGCCGTCAACCCGCGCGCGGGCGAATCCAGCCTGCCGCGCATCGTCGAAGACACCCTTGTGCTCACCCTTGCGGTGCTTGACCACCGGCGCCAGGACGAGGAAGCGGGTGCCCTCGTCCCACTCCAGGATGAAGTCCACCATCTCCTGAATGGTCTGCCGCGTGAGGGGCCGCCCGCACTCGGGGCAGTGGGGCTGGCCCACCCGGGCATACAGCAGCCGCAGGTAGTCGTAGATCTCGGTGACCGTGCCCACCGTCGACCGGGGATTGTGCGAGCGGGCCTTCTGGTCGATGGAGATGGCCGGCGAGAGGCCCTCGATCTGGTCCACGTCCGGCTTTTCCAGCTGCCCCAGAAACTGCCGGGCATAGGCGGAAAGGGATTCCACGTAGCGCCGCTGCCCCTCGGCATAGAGGGTGTCGAAGGCCAGGCTGGACTTGCCGGAGCCGGAGATGCCCGAGATGACGACGAGCTTGTCGCGCGGGATCTCGACATCGATGTTCTTGAGGTTGTGCTCGCGCGCCCCGCGGACGACGATGGCGTTTTCGGGCATAACCCCCTAGCTTAATCGATTCCGTGTTCGCCCGCCGTACGGTGCCGGTGGGGGCTGTGTCATTCCCAAGGGCCCGTCCCACGCGGCACGCAGCGTGGGCCACCGGCTACTCGATTAGATCCCAATTCGGCGGCAGCGGTGGGATCGTCCAGATGGGATCGGGGCGCCACGTCTCCCATCCGTCGGCGAACGGCGAGCTCCGCGTCTCCAGCCGTTGGATTGCCCGCTTCCCTTCCGCAACAAACGAATCGGCTTGAGCCTGAGTCACAAGCCCCAGTGCGACCGCTCTTGCCAGCTCGTCTACATCCTTCCACGCCCAGCCCGCCAGGTCCGGCTGGACGACGATATCCAGGACGTGATCGGTGAAGTCGACGCCAATGGGTGTGCTTTCGTAGGGGCTTTCCAGATTGATGTACCAACGATGGAACCGGCCGCGCTTCCACATGGCGTAGGAGGCGTGCGCATCGCCCGCGTACTTGATTCGGACCAGGTCGTCTCTCCAGACGTCGTCGACAAGCTCCCATTCCCCGATCGGCAAATGGTCCGAGCGGTAGGTGCTCTTGTTCTTGATCGGGGTGCCGGCAGCCAGGTAGAGCGCCGAGATCTGCTCGGTATCGGCGATCACCGTCATCGGTAGGGCAATTTGGATTTTCTCGCCCCACATGCTGCGCACTACGACCTGATCCCCGGGCTGCCAACGCTGGGCGGTCATGGCCGGACCGGCATGATCCCAGGACGATTGATCAAGCTATCCGCCAGACGCCTCGGGTCGAACGTCCATTCTCAATGCCGCAATCGCCCACAGCAGCAAGACCAGGACCCGCAGGGGATCCAGCACTTCCCAGAGGATGTCGTGGTTGACGAAGTAGGCGTTGATGAACAAGACGGTTCCGAGCACGGCAAAGAGCGAGGCGCCGATACCGTCCCAGAAACCGCCGCGACTCCAGAGAGCAACGACGGCTATGGTGCTGCAGCCCAGAAATAGCGGGTTGACTGCCTTCCAAACGTCTCCGACATGCCCCGCGAACAGGGAGTCGGTATAGGCGTTGAGAAACACGACCAGGGCCAGGACGCTCAACGTCAGACTCCGTGTCCAGGCCACGCGGCGGGTCCCGCGCCAGATCCACCAGACGCCGGGTATGCCCATGAGCAACGCGCCGAGCTGCCACAGTCTCCAAGTCCAGTTGGAGGTCGAGGCGAGGCCCGGCCGGTCGAACATGTCGGTCTGAGTGCCCCAAGCAAACAAGGCCACGCCGAGAATGGCCGCGCTGAGCAGCGCCTCGGCGGCGCCCAGTTCACGACGGCGAAACAATCTGCACATCACGCGCCCCCAGTCGACGATCGAGATGCTAATGGTCCCACGCTGCACGCAGCGCGGGCCACCGGGCACGCCGTGGATAGCGCGGCGCGTGCTTGTCCTGCTCCCGTTCATGGTTCAACAGGCTCACCACGAACGGGGGAGGCGCTACGGAAACGGGGGAGGCGCAATGGTCGTTCCAGGGTTGTGTTCGCGCGCGGCGCGGACGACGATGGACCGGTCGGGCGTCGTGTCCAAGACTGAGGCTTGGTGGGGCCACTTCCCGCCTACCGGCTGGGGTTCACCGAATGATGCGCCTATTACTCGAACGACTGGAGGCGCGCGCGTCGGCCGGGCGTCCCGTGACGGTGGCGCTGGCGGGAGCGGGGCGGTTTGGGACGAGCGTCGCGGCGCAGATCGCGCAGATCGACGGTCTGAGGCTCGCGGCGGTGGCCGATCCCAACGCGCACAACGCCGCCGACGCCCTGCGGGCCGCCGGCTGGGCGGACGACCAGTGGCAGCGGTGCGAGAACGCGGCCGCGGCGGAAGCGGCCGTTTCCGCGGGAGGCGCGGCGCTGACGCCCGACGCCGAAGCGCTCGCGTCAGCCCCAATCGAAGTCTTCGTGGACGCGACCGGCGTCCCGGACGTTGCGGCCCGCAATGCCCGGGAGGCGCTGCGCCAAGGCCGCCACGTGGTGATGGTGACCGTGGAAGCGGACGTGAGCTGCGGTTGGGCCTTGGCGCGCGAGGCCCGGCGGCAGGGCGTGGTGTACACGCTCGCGGCCGGCGACCAGCCAATCGCGATCATGGAGCTGTTCGACTGGGCCGCCGCGCTGGGCTTGGAGCCCGTGGCCGTCGGACGCGGCACCCGCCTCTACCCGGCCGACCGCCACGGGGACCCCGACCAAGCCCTCGAACGGCTCGGCTACGGTGCTGAGACGGCAAACCGGCTGCGCTTGAACGCGCAGATGTACAACTCCTTCCGCGACGGCACCAAGTCCCAGATCGAGATGTGCGCCGTCTCCAACATGACGGGGTTGCCGCCGGACCGTCGCGGGATGCATGAGCCCTCGGCAGGCTTGGACGAGTTGCCGGATCTATTCGCGCCGCTCGACGCCGGCGGTCTGCTGCAAAACACCGGCGTCGTCGACTTGGCCAATGCCGTGGCGCCCGACGGCACGTCGGATATGCCCGGACACATCGCCACCGGCGTATGGGCGGTCGTCACTTCCGAGGACGAGCGCGTGCGCGAGGAGCTACGCATCCACGGCACGCGCGTCTCGCGCGACGGGCGGCGCGCACTTCTGTTTCGCGAATACCACCTGTGCGGCGTGGAGACGCCGCTGAGCATCGCGCAGGCGGCCCTGCTGGACACGGCATCGGGTAGCCCGCGCGAGACGCCGACCTCCGAGGTGCTGGCATTCGCCAAGCGCGACTTGCGCCCGGGCGACACGCTCGACGGCTCCGGCGGACGGCTGGTGTATGGCTTGATCGACCGAGCGACGGCGGTGAGCGGCGAGGGGTTGTTACCACTCGGGTTGGCGTATGGCGCCACCGTGCACGAGCCGGTGGCCGCGGATCAGGCGATTCCCTTGCCGGCCGTGAACGTCGTGCAGGACTCGTTCGTGGCGCGGCTGCGGGACGATGCGGCGGCGGACCCGCAGGCCGGCTAGGGTCCTTCGCTTCTCCCGATTCCGAGATCTCCTCGGCGGCGCCGCGAGGGGCTACGGAAGCGTCTTGACCCCGCGCGTGTCCGCGTAAACCGCGATCCCGTCGGCGGCATCCGTCCAGACGAGCTGCCATTCCACCGACGGAAACATCGACGGCTCGACCGACGCCGGTAGGACCACCAGATCAGGCACTCGCTCGCCCAGCGGCTCCACCGTCCACGGCGTGGGCGTCATGAGATGCAAGGGCTGCGTGTCGATGGCGCCCGCCAGCCGGGTGTGGGACAGCACCGAGGCGATTCGCAGCCCGTGCAACCACCCGAGGTGCGGCGCCAGGTACACCACCATCGACGGCGGGACGGACCGCAGCGCCTCGAACGACTCCGGGTGCGGCGCGACCTCAAGATTCCGAAATGCCGGCCGCACGTGGTAGAGCGCCTCGTCGCCATCGCGCATGAGCAACCTGAAGAAATCAGGGTCCGCCAGCCAGCGCCGCGCGCGAGCCGGCAGACCGGCTGCCCAGGTATCCGTCGCATGGACATACTCGATGCCCAAGCGTTGGATGGCGGCCGGCTCAAGATAGTTGAGGGCGTCCAAGTATTCCGGGCCGGTGTAGTAGATCAGGTGACCAAGGCCGGCGAACCCCGCGTTGTTCGGACGGCCGGTGGCCAAAGATGCGGCCCAATAGGGCCACTCGGGCGTGAACACGCGCGCGTCCACAGGGGTGTGGTCCCGCATAAGGTCCAAAGGGGGCTGGTCCCGGATATAGCTCGCCAGGCGCTCCGACATGGTCGGCAGCTGAAACCGCTGCGTGGATTCCGCCATGCTCCGATCGAGCGACTCTCGCTCCACCCATCCGGCGTTGGCCAGCTGCACGCCGTTCCCCACCGCTTGGCCGAGACCGCGCAGGGGCGCCGCAACGGTCGGCCAGACGATCAGCCCCGCGAGCAGTGCGGCGAGCAGTGCGGCGAGCGGGTAGCGCCAGCGCGTTGGCCCCAGACCGGAGAGGTGAGCTGCGAGCGCGAGCAGCAGCGCCACCAGCGCCAGATTGCGGGCATGCCCCGCCAGGCGGCTCAGCACCCACGGCGCCGGTGGAAAGCTCAGGACCAGCCAGGCCAGCAGCAGCAGGCCGGTGCCCGCCGCCAGCGTCACCACCAGCCCATCGCGGCGGGCCAAGACCACGGCGATGCCGGCGACGACCACGGGGCCGAGGCCCAGCAGGCCAACACCGCCCGGCCGCGCGTCGAACGTGCCCAGCGCCTCCCAGTGCCGCGGATTGAGGTCCCACGCCAGCTCCAGGCCGGACGGCGGCGCAACATCGAGGATCCCCGTGAACGCGCTGCCGCCGACCAGGAGCAGCAGCCCCGCCAGCGCCAGCCCCGCGCCCGATCGCACCGCGGCGCCAGCACACCGATCCCTTATGACCTGCACCGCTGCCAGCGACGCCCACAGGACCAGTACCACCGCTACGAGGGAGGTGGCAAGGATGCCGATGAAGCCGACGAGCACCCCGAGCGTCAGCGTGCCGAGCCACGACAAGCGCTCGGACCGCGCCGCGCGCTCCAGTACGACGAACGCCAGGGCGTATCCCAGGGTGAATGCGGGCGTCCAAATGTCATGCAGCGCCGCTGGCTCCAAAGCCCCGGACTGCCCCACGGACGGCCAGTAGATATCCGCCAGCGACGCGCCGAGCCCGCCTGCTGGCAGCCCCGCCGGGACGGGACCCTGCAGAATGCCGCCTCCCAGGCTCGTCCACGTCCAGGCGCCGGCAGTCAGCAGCAGCGGCGCGATGACCAGCGCGACCCTCCACGACCCGCGCCGCAGCAGCGCCGTCACCACAACCAGCGCCAGGCTCGTCCACCCATAGGCGCCTAGCAGCTCCTGCACGAACGCCAGGTCGGGTCCAACCGGCGGCGTCAGCAAGCCGACCAGCAGATCGGCCGCGTGGTGATAGCGCACCACCATGCCCGGATTCCAGGGCAGTTCCGGCGGAAATCCGCCTGCCCGGATCCACGCCGCCAACCCCAGGTGCAGCATCGGATCAGGGCTCTCGAGCAACTGCCGGCTGGCGAGCGCCAGCCAGAAGAGCACCAGGAAGGCAGCCGCGAACGCCGCCGCTACGCGCGGACGCAGCCAGATTGCGCGCCGGGTGCGCCACGCCAGGACCGTGCCCAGGACGAGCGTGACGCCCCAGCCGACAGCCGCGCCCGCCAGCCCCGGCACGGCGTAGAGCACAAAGTTTGTAATCAGGCCCCAGAGCGCAAGACCGACCACGAGGCCTTGGGCCAGCGCCATGCGGTCGTCGGTCTGCCGCAGCGCCACGCGCGCAACCACGAAGCCGACGGCAGCGAGCACGGCGAGCTCTGCCGCCAGAAGCAGGAGGCCCGGGATCACCGCCGGATCAACGGCCACTCATCCACCTTCACCCCCGGCGCCGGAGCCCTCGGTCGGTCACATCCTGGTCGGCGCCGACGCTGCGCCCGCCGTCACGACTGAGCCGCGCGGCAATCTCGCGCGACATCACCACGGCGGCGCGAGAGTCTACGGAAGCGAACCATCCAGCACCGCGTCGAAGACCTCATAGAAGACCTCGCCCGCTTCGGAGACTTCAATCCGCATCACCGGGATGAATGCGACTTCCCGCCAGGAGTTCGGCCGCCATTCGTGCTGAAGGCGGATTCCGAGCGTCCAGACGCCGGAACCTTGGACGCGTCCCGACGACTCGGCCGTGGTGAAAGTTCCATTCCTATCCCGCACAGCGAGCCGGGACGCGTTCGCATCGAACTCGTACGTGTGTGTGGTTGTCCCAGCACCGGGGACGGCCTGGCCCGCAAACCATGCGTCAGCGACGGGCGTGAGGCCGTCGGGACGGAGAGTGAGCGGGAGAGCCCAGGGCGAGGTGTCCACCGCAATCAGCACCCAGTCCTGGCCGGCCCATTGCTCGGGCGCCCGATCATTCAAAGTCGTGGTGAACGTGATGCGCCCGTCCGCGGCGCGCACGTCGGACGCCCGCACGCTTACGGCCAGCGGCTCCTCCCAAGGCACCGGCCACGACGGCATGATCGTCGCCACGGCGCCATCCGGCGCATAGACGGCAATCCTGTCGTTCCACCAGATGGGTTGGCGGCCGGCGGGCGGAAACATCCAGGGCACAAACGTCGCCGGCACGACCACCAGGTCAGGCACTTGTTGGCCGAGCGGGTCGATGTCCAAGGGTGTGAGCAAATGCAGTCGCGTCTGATCGACGACGCCGAGCAGCCGGGCGTGCGACAGCGAGAACGCCACTCGGAGGCTGTACTCCGCTCCAATCTCAGGTCTATGGATATCCAACGTCCGGATCGTGGGCGAGAGGTACACCACGGCGGACGGCGGCACGGCCTGCCGCAGCGCCTGGAACGAGGCGGCCTCGGGCGTCGCGTCGAGCCGCAAGAACTCCGGCCGCACGCGATAGAGGGCCTCGGTGCCGTCGCGAATCAGAAGCTCGAACAAGTCGGGATCCGCCAGCCAGCGTCGGGCTCGGTCGGGCAGTTCGGCCAGCCAGGCATCCGTCGCATGCACGTAGGCAATGCCCAGCTGCCAGATGGCCGTCGGCTCGAGATAGTGGACGGCGTCCCGATACTCAGGCCCGGAGGCGTAGAAGTAATGGAGAGACTGCACGAATCCCGCCGCGTTGGGACGACCCGTGGCAAATGACATCGAATGTGGGTGAGGCGAGAGGATGCGCGCGTCAACGGCCGTGTGGTCACGGATATAGGCGGCGATGCGTTCGGACGTGAAGGGCTTGAGTGCGAAGCGCGCCCTCGACCTGGTGCCCGGCTCCTGCTGGGCTGACCAGGCATTGGCGAAATCGACCCCGTGGCCAACCGCCAGGCCGAGGTTGCGAGCAGGTTCCGCGACCGTCGGCCAGGTGATGAGGGCAATGACGAGCGCCGCGGCAGCGTAGCGCCAACGGGGCTGCAAGGCGTGAAGACGGGAACTCAGCGCGACGAGGAGGGCCAGCAGAGCGAAGTTGCGGGCGTGTCCAACCAAGCGGGTAACGTCGTGCTGGGCGAACTCGTAGTTCAGCGTGAGGCTGGCGAGCAGAAACAAGCCGCCGCCAGCGCCCAGTGCCAGGACGAGCCGATCGCGTCTCGCGAGCAGGACGGCGGCAGCGACCACGACGAGGGGCCCGAGACCCAGCAGGCCGACCCCACCGGATCGCAGGTCGAGAAAGGCCAGCGGCCGCTGGCTGCCCGGGTCGTCGATCCAGCCGAGAGCCAGTCCAGATTCGCCGCCGCCCGTCAGGACGCGCGTGAGCACGCCGCCACCTACGGTGAGCAGCAGGGCAGCAAGCGCCGGTCCCGCGGCGCCGCGCACCGCTGCCCGACGATTGTCGGTGTGCGCATGCCTCGAGGTCCAGAATGCTGCGGCCTCAAGGGCGACCCAGAGCACGAGCACAACAGGAGCGACCGTGGTTGAGAGGAGGCTGCCGGAGCCCACCAGTCCGGCGAGTGTCAGGGTCGAGAGCCATGACCGGCGCCCGGCCCGCGCCGCGCGCTCCAGCACGACAAACGCCAACGCGTATGCCAGCACGTACGGCGGCCGGAAGAGATTGGGAAGCGCCTCGAATTCCCAAGCCCAGGGCAACTCCACGGCTGGCCAGTAGATGTCCGCCAGCGAGGCGCGAAGTCCGGCTGACGGCAGCCCGGCCGGGACAGGAATTTGCAGGATGTCCCATGGCGGGACGTGCAACAACGTCCAGGCGCCCGCCGTGAGCAGGAGCGGCGCTAGCGGCAGCGCGACCAGCCACGAGCCGCGCTGAATGAGCGTCGCGATTACGAGCAATGCGAAGCTCGTCCAGATGTAGGCGCCCAGGAACTCCGTCACGAAAGCCAGATCGGGTCCCACCGGCGGCGTAAGCAGACTAATCAGCAGATCGATACCGTAGTGGTAGGGGGCCGACAGCCCTGGGTTCCAGGGCAACTCCGGCGGGAACCCGCCCGCGCGGATTGAGGCGGCCAGCCCCAGATGGATCTCCACATCAGGGATGCCGAGAAGCTGGCGGCTGGTGAGGGCGGCCCAGAAAAGCGCCACGACCCCGATGGCGAAGCCCGCCAGCGTACGGCCCCGCAGGCGAAGGGAAGCGGGCGCGCGCAACGCCAGGCCGGCGCCAAGCGCCAGCGTGATGCCCCAGCCCACAATGGCCCCCGCAAGTCCTGGGACCGCGTGCATGACAACGTTGACAATCAGGCCCCAGAGCGCTGGCCCCACCACCAGGCCCTGGGCCAGCGCCATGCGGTCATCGGTCTGACGCAGCGCCACGCGCGCAACGACGAAGCCGACGGCGGCCAACACGCCGATCTCGGCCGCTAGGAGCAAGAGGCCGGGAAGGACCGCCGGATCAACGGTCATTCACGCCGCCTCCACACCACACATGCAACCGACGGGTCGGAGTTCTCGATCCGCCACATCTCCGGCGGCACACGCATTGCCAGGATAAGCATCGCGGGCGCCTAGCTCGAAATTCGCTCGGCGCCACGAGGGCCTAGGGAAGAGGCCGGGCGGCGAGCGGGTCGGCGTAGACCTGGTACGACACTTCGCCGGCCTCGGAGGCCATGATCCGCAGCACCGGGATAAGTGCGGCGTCCCGCCAATAGTTCGGCCGATATTCGTGCCGCAGCCGGATCGCCAACAACCAGGCACCCTCGCCCTCAATCCGTCCAGCGCCCGTAGCCGCAGTGAATTCTCCGCTTCCATCCTCCACCGCCAGCCGGGATGCAAGCGCATCGAATTCGTACGTGTGGGTCGTCGTCCCCGCACTAGGCCCAAGCCAGCCATCAAACCAGGCGGCGGCCACCGGCGTGCGGCTGTCGGGCTGGAAGCCCAGCGGGAGATCCCAAGGCGAAGCATCCACGGCTATCACCACCCAGTCCTGGCCGGTCCACCGCTCCGGGGCGCGATTGTCGAAAGTCGCGGTGAAGGTGATGCGCCCAGCCGCGGCGCGCACGTCGGATACCCGGACGCTGAAGGGCAAAGGGTCATGCCGTGGGGGCGGTGGCATGATCGGATCGACTGCCCCTCCCGGCGCAAAGACGGCGATGTTATCCCGCCACCAAATGGGCTGGCGGGCGGCGGGCGGGAACATCCAGGGCGCGAACCACCGTGACGTAACGACGAGATCCGGCACATGACCGCCGAGCGGCTCAGTGGGGATGCGCCCCCGCAGGTGTATCTCGGAAAAATCCACGACACCGAGCAGCTGGGCATGGGCCAGCGACACTGCCAAACGGAGAACCGTACGGGGATCATCGGTCAACGTCCCGAGGGCGGGCGCCAGATACACCGTGGCCGACGGCGGCACGGCCTGCCGCAGTGCCTCGAACGACTCGGGATTCGGCGTGACCTCAAGCCCTAGGAATTCCGGCTGCACGCGGTAGAGCGCCTCGGCGCCATCGCGCACCAGGAGCTCGAACAGGCGAGGATCGTTGAGCCGCCGCACCGCGTGCTCCGGTAAGCCATCCACCCACGCATCGGGCGCGTGCACGTAGCCGATGCCAAGCTGCCGGACGGCCGCCGGCTCGAGATAGCCGAGGACATCGAGGTATTCGGGGCCGAGGTGGAAACGCATCTGGACATGCCCCGCAAACCCAGACGCATTCGGGCGGCCGGTGGCGACTGACATGACAGTTGGGCTGGGCGAGAAAACACGCGCGTCAACCGCCGTGTGGTCGCGGATATACCCGGCAACCTGTTCGGATGGGAATCGCTCAATCACATAGCGGCTCATGAGCCCTCCGCGCCCGTGCTTCCCCGGCTGGGCATTCGCGAGTCGCGTCCCCTGGCCGACCGCCAGGCCGAAGTTGCGGGCCGGCGCCACGACCGTCGGCCAGATGATGAGCGCCACGACGAGCGCGACGGCGGCGTAGCGCCAGCGGGGCCGCAGCCCAGCCAGGCGCATGCTGACCGCAAGCAGCAGCGCCAGCAGCGCGAAGTTGCGCGCGTGTCCGTCGAGCCGGCCGATGTCGCGCGGGACAAACTCGTACTGCAGCATGAGCGCGGCGAGCAGGAACACGATGCCGCCCGCAGCCAGTGCCAGCACCAAGCGGTCACGCCAGGCCAGCAGCACGGCGATGGCGGCCACGAGGAGCGGGCCGAGACCCAGCAGGCCAACGCCGCCGGGCTGCTCGGTGAACGCTCCCAAGGGCCGGCGGCTGCCCGGGTCGTCCATCCACCCCAGGGATAGACCGGAGCCCCCAACGTCGCTCAGGGCGCTCGTGAGCAGGCCACCGCCAACGGCCAGCAGCAGCGCGGCGAGCGCCGGCCCCGCCGCGGCGTGCAACATCGAGCGACTGCGAGCAACGCCCGCCGGCCTGGCCGTCCAGAACGCCGCAGCCTCCAAGACCATCCACAGGGCAAGCACGATGGGGGCGACCCCCTCGTCGACGAGACCAGAAAAGCCGACCAGCAGCGCCAGTACGACGTTGCGAGGCCACCGGCGGCCCATGCCCGCCGCGGCCCGCTCCAGCACCACGAACGCCAGCGCGTACGCCAGCACGAAGAACGGCTTGAAGATGTTCGGCGGCGATGCCGTCGATGCGCCGTCCGACGCCCACGCCGGCCAGCCCCAGGGCAAGTGCACAGCGGGCCAATAGGTGTCCGCCAGCGAGGATCGAAGTCCGGCGGATGGGATGCCCGCCGGGACAGGAATCTGCAGGACATGCGGTGGCGTCGCGAACACCAGCGTCCACGCGCCGGCCGTGAGCAGCAGTGGTGCCAGGGCCAGCGCAATCATCCGCGAGCCACGCTGGATGAGCGTCGTCACCACGATGAGCGCAATGGTCATCCAGATGTAGGCCCCCAGCAGCTCCGTCACAAACGCCAGATCGGGGCCGACCGGCGGGGTCAGCAGCCCAACCAGCAGATCAAAGCCATAGTGATAGGGAACGGGAACGCCTGGCACCCAGGGCAACTCCGGCGGAAACTCGCCGGACCGGATGGAGGCGGCAAGACCCAGATGGTTCTCCACGTCGGGGATGGTCAACTGCTGGCGGCTAGCGAGCGCGACCCACAATAGAGCCAGGGCTGCGACGACAAATCCCGCCACCACTCGGCCTCGCGGGCGAATGGATGCGGACGCACGCCACGCCAGACCTGCGCCGAGCACCAGCATGGCCGCCCAGCCCACGAGGGCGCCCGCCAGCCCGGGAACGGCGTACATAGCGAAGTTGACGATGAGGCCCCAGAGCGCGGGACCCACCACCAGGCCCTGGGCCAGCGCCATTCGATCATCGGACTGTCGGAGCGCGACGCGGACCACGACAAACCCAACCGCCGTTAGCGCCGAAAGCTCCAGGACCAGTATCAAGAAGCCCGGGATGACCGTTGGGTCAACGGTCACTTACGCCACCTCGACACTTGGACCTCGGCTCAATCGATGAGTCCGAGCTTTCGATCCGTCACATCCTGGTAGGCGCTGACACGGCCGCCGCGCACGTCGTCAAGCGCGAGCATCGCGCCCGCCTCACTCGACTCGTGCACGGCGAGCACCAACGCCACGGCCGCCTCGCCGGCGTCGATGTCCACCTCGACCGGCGCGCCGGAATCGATGGCTTCGGCCAACTCGCCAAGCTCCAAGGCGAGGAGCTTGCGGTCGGCCTGGGTGAACGGGAGGTCGTAGCGGGCCAGACGGTCACCGCCGAACAGCTCGGCCGTCAGGGGGTCGAGGGCAAAGTCGGGGACCAAGGCGAGCAAATCGGCATCGTCGAGCGGACCCGCGCCGCCGCGCCAAACCCGCAGTGGCCGACCACTACGGACCCCGAACGTATCGAGCCGACCTTCCGAACCGAGCACCATGCTCACGCTCATGCCCGGGTCCGGGGCCGAGAGCTCGAGCCCCCAGGTGCCGGCGGCGCCCGAGGCGAATCCAAGCATGGCCTGTAGCGAATCGGGCGCCGTGGCCTGCACCGTGTCCGGCAACTCCCGGCGGAATCGCGCGTACATGCCGCTGGGCGCTTCGTCAATGCGGCCGGTCGTGCGCACCGGCTCCAGCAACCGCGTGATCCCCGCCACACGTTCGACGGGACCCATGAGATACACGAGCATGTCGGCGTAGTGAACGCCCACGTCCATCAGCGGGCCGCCGTCCTCCCGAAAGTGCCGCCAGGGCGTGATGAGCATCGAGTCGCTGCCGCCGGCCCGCAGCTCGACGATGGAGCGCGGCTCGCCAACGGCGCCCGCGTCCAGTAATCCGCGCGCGAGCCGGAGGATCGGATCGCGGCGGTAGTTCTCCGCGACCGAGACGATGCGCCCGGCGCGCGACGCCGCCGCGCGGATCTGCCGGCAGGCCCGCATGGTGACGGCCAGCGGCTTCTCGACGAGCAGGTGGAGACCGGCGTCCAGCGCTTCGACAGCCGCGACGTGATGCCTGCCCGCCGTGGTGACGATGTCCGCCGCCACAAGCTCTGGCCGCTGGGCCTTAGCCTCCGCGATGCCGGTGCACGCAACCGGACGGCTTCCAAGCAGCTCTTCGACCTCGCCGGCGACAAAGTCGGCCCGATCGCGATCCACGTCCACCACCGCGGCAAGCTCGATGAGACCCGGACGCACCCGCGCCAACTCGGCGAAGCCCCGCAAGTGCCGCCGCCCCATGCCGCCGCATCCGACCAACGCAAACTCGTGTGCCATGCGAGTCCCTCACGTCACCTGTGATCGGATGATACGCGTGCCCTACGTGACGGCGCGAAGCCGCAGCAGGCGGCCGCCGTCGTCTGTTATGTAAATCTCTCCCGCCTCGTCTTCACCGAACGACGTGATGCGGGCGTCCAGCTCACCCTGCAGCGTCAGCCGCCACGCGCCGCCCGCGTCGCGCCGCAGCGTCCAAACGTTGCCGCTGCAATAGTCACCAAACACGTAGGCGCCGATCAGCGCCGGATGCGCCGCACCGCGGTAGACGTAGCCGCCGGTCACCGAGCAACCCTCGTCGCGCCCGTAGACGGCGATCGGCGGAGTGAAGCGCGGCGAGTCGCAGTCGGGTCCGGGCTGAAAGCAGCTCCGCCCCTCCATGACCTTCCAGCCGTAGTTTTCGCCGCCTGGCGACGAGGCCGCGGCGAAATCGATCTCCTCGAAGCTGTTCTGGCCGACATCGGCGATGTACAAATCTCCGGTGGCGCGATCGAAGGAGAAGCGCCAGGGGTTGCGCAAGCCGTAGGCCCAAATCTCCGCGCGTGCGCCGGACACGCCGACAAACGGATTGTCGGGCGGCACGCGGTAGACGCCGGGCTCGCTAACGTCCAGGCGAAGCAGCTTGCCCAGCAGCGTGTCCAGGCGCTGCCCGTTGCCTTGCGGATCGCCGGCCGAGCCGCCGTCACCCAGCGCCACGTAGAGCATGCCGTCCAGGCCAAACGCCAGCATGCCGCCGTTGTGGTTGGCAAACGGCTGCGCCTGCGTGAGCAGCACCTGCGCCGACGCGGGGTCCGCGCGGCTCGGGTCACTGGAGACGCCGTATTCGGCGACCACCGTGGCGCCCCGCCCATCGGTGTAGAAGACGAAGAATCGGCCGTTCGAGACGTAGGCCGGGTGGAAGGCCAAACCCAGCAGCCCCCGCTCGTTGGCACGTGAGTTGACGATGGCAGCGATGTCCAAGAACGGGTCCGGGGCGAGCCTGCCGTCGGTGACGATGCGAATGCGGCCTTCCTTCTCGATCACAAACAGGCGACCCGACCCGTCACCCGCGTGCCCCGCATACACGGGACGGACGAGGCCGCCCACGACAACGTCGGCGGCGAGGCCCCGGAGCGTCTGCGGCGCGGGTGTCGGTGTTGGCTCGGGGATCGGTGTGGGTGTTGGTGACGGCTCCGGGGACGGGGTCGGAGTCGGCTCGGGGGACGGCGCCGGCGTGGGGGATGTCGTCGGCTCGGGGGACTGCGTCGGCGTGAGGGCCGGCGCCGGGCTCGGTGTTGGTTCAGGAGTTGGTGACGATTCAGGGATCGGTGTGGCTTCGGGAGCCGGCGCCGCGGCGGGCGTCGGCGGAGGGGTTGTCGCACGCGCAGCCGTCTGGACCGCTGCGGGCGTGCCGATCGCCGCAGGTACCGTCACCCGCGGCCGCGCCGTCGGACGCGCGACGACGGCTGCCGCTACGACAGTTGGCGTGGCGGCGAGCACGGGTGCTTCGGTGGGCGTCGCATCGCCGGCGCCCGCCTCCCCACCGCCGGCATCGCACGTAGCCCCAGCCATGAAAGCCAGCAGGATGGCGGCCAGCGCCAATCGCCCGACGGTCACGCTAATGCACTCCCCAATCCCTGGGCGCGTAGTTTCGCCACTGGGTGGGAGAATATCCGCCCTGAGCCCGAGCCATGGCGGCCGGCGACCCAATCTGGCGGAGACACATGGGAAGACTCGACGGAAAAGCTGCGCTGATCACGGGCGGCGGCACGGGCATCGGGCGCGCCATTGCCCTGAGATTCGCGGCGGAGGGCGCGCGCGTGGTGATCGCGCAGCGCAACGCCGCGGCGCTCGACGCGACGGTTGCCGATATCGAGGCGGACGGTGGCTGGGCCCGCGCGGTCCCAACCGACATCACCCAGCCCGATCAGGTGCGAGCGCTTGTCGACACCGCGATCGCGGCAACCGGTCGCCTCGACATCCTGGCCAACAACGCCGGACGCACGGGCGCCGCCGGGCCGTTTCTCGACATCGAGCTTGACGTCTGGCGCGACTACATCGAAACCAATCTCACGGGACCCTTCGTGATTGCGCAGGCGGTCGCGCGGCACATGGTCGACGCCGGCATCAAAGGCCGAATTGTCAACACGGGCTCAGTTGACTCGTTTGCCTCCGAGATGCAGGCCGCGCCTTATGCGGCCAGCAAGGGCGGCCTCTGGATGCTCACGCGCAGCATGGCCATCGAGCTTGGCGTCCACGGCATTGCCGTCAATCTGCTGGCGCCCGGTCCGATCCTGGTAGACAAGAACGCGGCTAGGTACAAGGACCCCGCAGTCGTGGCCAAGCGCACCCAGGCCATTCCCCTACGTCCTTACGGGCGGGTTGAGGAGGTCGCCGCCGCGGCGCTGTTCCTCGCCAGCGATGAATGCCAATTCATGACCGGCAGCGCCCTCACCATCGATGGGGGAACGCTGGCCAAGATTCACTACTAGAACGCGACATCGTCCAGCGGCCAGATCGGCCGCCGCAGGCGCGTGTAGGTGTGCTCGCGCGGATCGAAGCGGTGCTGCGCCGGGAACGCGACGCGATGCACGCTGCCGGCGATGGGCTCGTAGGCGCCGCGGAAGTGATTGGCCGACTTGACGCCAATCCACGACAGGCGCTCGGGTTCGAAGCCGAGCATGCGCGGACCCTCCAGGTCGAACACCTGCATGCGGAGGCTCGCCACCGCGATGTGGACGCCGCCGATGCGCAGCAGCGCCGTCGGGCCGAAGTTCTGCATCATGCCGGTATACATGGGACCCGAGATCGGGAATCGCAGCTCCAGCAGACGCTCCACGACGGCCGTGACGCGCAGGGGCGGACCCTGGTCGGGGGTCGACTTGCCGCCGATATCCAGGGTGATCTCGGCGCCCTCGCCGGCCTGCTGGGCAATGCCCACGACCTCTGGGTCGCACAGCGTGACGATGAGGGCGTTGGTGAGGCCGGCGTCAAGAAACGCCCGGAGCATGCCGACCGAGTCGCCGGGCGCGCCGCCGCCGGGGTTGTCCTGGGGATCGCCAAACACCGCCGGCCAGCGGTTCACGGCGCGCGCCGTCCGCAGCGCGTCATCCCAGGACTCGAGATCGGGCAAGAACTTCTCGCGCTGATCGAAGATCCAGCCGCCCAGCGCTTCGGCTTCGCGACGCGCCAAGGCTTCGTCCCGGTCGGCGACGACGATGATGGACGATCCAGCGTCGTGGATGTCGGCCCACGGGAATCCCGGCGCCACCGACGCGGTGAGAATCCCCGGCTGCGTCTCCAGCGCGTGAGCGCGGCCGATGATCGTGTCGAACGGCTCGCGTCCCGTGAACTGACCGCCGGTCCAGAGCATCGGGAGTTGCCGCCAGGCCATGACGGGCGATAGCTCGCCGCGAAGCGTCCCGACGATCATGGCCGAGGCTTCGAGGCCCCGCTCCAAGAAATCGGTGTGCGGATAGTTGTCGCACGGAATCAGCGCGGTTGTGGTGTCGCACATGCGCTGGCTGATGTTCCCGTGAAGGTCCAGCGTGGCGATGACGGGCGGCTCATTGCCGATCACCTCGCGAATGCCGCTGAGCAGATCGCCCTCGCCGTCCTCGATGTCCTCAATGACCATCGCGCCGTGCAGGTCCAGCAACACGCCGTCGACGGGAGCCAGGTCGGCCAGGCGCTCCAGGAACTCACTCTTCAGCCGCCGCCACGCGTCAGCCTCCACCGGCGCCGACGGCTCGGCAAACGTCCACAGCACGGGCGCCAGCTCGAAGTTGTGTTCCTCGGCGCCCGCGATAAATCCGCCGGCCCCGGTGTTAACGCCCCGATGGGCGTCGATGATCTCCTCACCCCGCAGAAGCCCGCGGGACCACTCCGAAAACGCCTCATACGGCGTCGGAACCGGTGTGAACGAGCTCGATTCGTGCGCGATGGCGCCAATGGCAATTCGCATGTGCGGAGTCTCGCGCAAGCGTGCCGGCAAACCGTGGCACGCAACCGCGCCGACCGTCAACGCGCTGGGACGTGCTCCTGGTGGCGGCGTCTCATGCCGACACTGCCCAGCCCAGGTCCGCGGGCCGCTCTTGGGACAATCTGTTCGACCTCAGCTTCGGTGGACGCGGTCATGGGTAATCCCACGGATTGACGATGTCGATGTCCATCCCCTCGAAGTCCCGTACATTCCGGGTGGCGATCGCCAGGCCGTGCGCCTTGGCTGTCCCGGCAATGAGAGCGTCACCGACATCGACGGCCCGCCCCGCGAGTCGCGCCTGCGCGCGGAGCTCGGCTGCCCATCGGGCGCCGGATTGGTCCAGGGAAAGCAGCCGGTCGCCAAAGGCGGCGAGGATATCCGCTTGCAAGGCGCGCAACGTTGCCAGGCGCCGACCCTGGGGAATTGTCGCAAGGCCGTATTCCATCTCGTACACGACGACGGACGACAGCCATAGGTCACCTTCGTCGTCGAGAAATCGGACTACCCGCGAATCAGGATTGTCTCTGGTCAATTCAGAAACGACGTTGGTGTCCAGGAGAAAACCCGTCAACGCTCGTCTTCCTCGGAAAAGGGAACCGCCCTATTGGAACGCCGGTCACGGGGGATTTCCCAGTTCAGGCCCCGCGGCACGTTCTCAAGCAGCCATCGACCCAAGTGCCTGTCGCGCGCCTCCTTGGCGTCCCATGACGCCGCGGGCACGACAATGAAGGGCTTGCGCGTACCGATGCGCTGCGGCCCTTCACTCTCGGCCAGGCGAAGCACCTCGGACAACTTCGCCTTGGCCTCGGCAACGGTCCAGACGCGGCGGGGCTCGGAAGAGAGCACGACTGATCTCCCAGGTCGGCGGGTTCTAGTCTAGATTAGACTAGTCCAGGTCGCGCTGCGAGTAGCCAGCGGGATGCGGGCGCGACGGCGCCGATGGCAGTTCGCATGTGCGGAGTCTCGCGCAAGCGTGCCGGCGAGCCCTGGCACACAACCCGCGCCGAACGTCAACGCGCAGCCGCCCTACGCTGCCGCCCAGCCCTCCGACAGAACTTCCGCCTGTTCCAGCACGGTCAGCGTCGCCTTCTCCTGCTTGTCCGGCGGGTAGCCGTGTTTTCGCAGGATGCGTCGCACCAGACGGCGCAGGTTGGCGCGCACATTCTCGCGCATGGTCCAGTCAATCGTGACGTTGCGCTGGACGGTCCCCACCAGCTCACGCGCGATGTCCCGCAGCGTCTCGTCGCCGAGCACCTGCACCGCGCTGTCGTTGGTCTCCAGCGCGTCGTAGAACGCCAACTCGTCATCCGACAGCCCCAGCTGCTCGCCGCGCGCGTTGGCCTCCCGCATGTCTCGGGCAAGCTCGATCAACTCCTCGATCACCTGCGCTGCCTCGATCGCGCGATTCTGGTAGCGCCGCAGGGTCTTTTCCAGCATCTCGGCGAAGGAGCGCGCCTGCACGACGTTCTTGCGCCGTCTGATTGACACCTCGCCCTTGAGCAGCTTCTCCAGCAACTCCACCGCCAGATTGCGGTGGGGCATCCCGCGCACCTCGGCCAAGAACTCCTCCGACAGCACCGAGATATCCGGCTTATCCAGGCCCGCGGCGGCGAAGATGTCCATCACGCCCTCGGATGCCACCGCCTGCGAGATGATCTGGCGCACGGCAAGGTCCAGATCTTCCTCCGGCCGCGTCTCGCCCGCCGCCCGCTTGGACAGGGCCGCGCGCACCGCCTGAAAGAACCCCACGTCGTCCCTGATCCGCGTTGTTTCCTCGTGCGGCACGGCCAGCGCGAAGGCCTGTGACAGCTCGCGCACCGCGTTCAGGCAGCGCTCCTTGCCGTCTTCCTGGGCCAGGATGTGCTCCTGAGCGGCCGGCAGCAGACCCAGCCGTTCCGGCGCGGTTCCCGTCGTCCAAGCCGACCAATCGAAGCCGTGAAAGAGCCCGCGGCAGATGTCGTACTTCTCCAGCATCACCGCCACCGCCTGCTCCTGGTCCAGCGCGGTCTCTCCCTGGCCGCCGCTCTCGGTATAGGTAGCCAGAGCCTTTTTCAAGTCTTGCGCCAGGCCCAGGTAGTCCACCACCAGGCCGCCCGGCTTGTCCTTGAACACCCGGTTCACGCGCGCGATGGCCTGCATCAGCCCGTGGCCGCGCATCGGCTTGTCCACGTACATGGTGTGCAGGCTCGGCGCGTCGAACCCGGTCAGCCACATGTCCCGCACCAGCACCACTTGCAGCGAGTCGTCCGGGTCGCGGAAGCGTTTGGCCAGCCCTTCGCGCCGCGTCTTGTTCCGGATGTGCGGCTGCCAATCCACGGGATCGGACGCGGCGCCGGTCATCACCACCTTGATCAATCCCTTGGCGTCATCGTCGTCGTGCCAGTCGGGGCGCAGACGCACCAGCTCGCGGTAGAGGTCGATGCAGATGCGCCGGCTCATGCACACCACCATCGCCTTGCCGCGCAATACCTCCAACCGCTGCTCGAAGTGGGACACGATGTCCTCGGCGATCTGCTTCACGCGCTGTTCCGCGCCGACCACCGCCTCCAGCTGCGCCCACCTGGTCTTGAGCTTCTCCTTGCGCTCGATCTCCTCGCCCTCAGTGGCTTCCTCGAAGTCGGGATCGATGCGCGGCCGAAGCCTCTCGTCCAACTCCAACTTGGCCAGGCGGCCCTCGTAGTAGATCGGCACCGTGGCTCGGTCCTCCACCGAGCGCTGGATGTCGTAGATGCTGATGTAGTCCCCGAACACGGCCCGCGTGTTGGCGTCGTGCAGCTCGATGGGCGTCCCCGTGAAGCCGACGAACGAGGCGTTGGGCAGCGCGTCGCGCATGTGGCGGGCGAATCCGTCGATGAAGTCGTATTGGCTGCGGTGGGCTTCGTCGGCGATCACCACGATGTTGCGCCGCCCCGACAGCGCGGGGTGGGTGTCGCCCTTCTCCTCGGGGTAGAACTTCTGGATAGTGGTAAACACCACGCCCCCGGCGTTGACCGAGAGCTTGCGGCGCAGGTCGGCCCGGTCCCGAGCCTGCACCGGAGGCTGACGCAACAGGTCCTGGCAGCGGGCGAAGGTGCCGAAGAGCTGGTCGTCCAGGTCGTTGCGGTCGGTGAGCACGACGATGGTCGGGTTCTGCATCGCCGGCTCGCGGATGATCGCCCCGGCGTAGAAGGCCATGGTCAGGCTCTTGCCCGCGCCCTGCGTGTGCCAGACCACGCCGATGCGGCAGTCGCCCGGGTCGCCGCCCGGCCGGGGGCCGGCCTCGTAGCGTCCCGCACGCTCGTAGACAAGCCCCTGCAGCAGTCCCGCCGCGCGCAGCGTTTCTCGCACGGCGACCCGCACCGCGTGGAACTGGTGGTAGCCCGCCATCTTCTTGGCCAGCGCGCCGCCGTCGTCCTCGAAGACGATGAAGTCGCGCACCATGGCGAGAAAGCGGCGCGGCTCGAAGACGCCTTGGAGCATCACCTGTAGCTCAATCTGATGCTCAGCAGCCAGCTTCTCCCCGGTGACGGTGCGCCAGGGCTTGAACCACTCCCAGCCGCCGGTGAGCGTTCCGACACGGGCCTCGTTCCCGTCCGAGACCACCAGCGCCGCGTTCATGGCGAACAGCGTGGGTAGCTCGGATTTGTAGGTCTGGAGCTGATTCCACGCCGTTCGGATAGTGGCGTCCTCGTCCGCCGGGTTCTTGAGCTCGATCACGCCCAGCGGCAGGCCGTTGACGAACAGCACTACGTCCGGCCGGCGCGTGTTCCGGTTCTCGGTGACGCTGAACTGGTTGACCGCCAGCCAGTCGTTGTTGGCCGGCGTCTCAAAGTCGACGACCCGGACCTGGTCCCCGCGCACACTGCCCTCGGCGTCCCGATACTCGATCTCGACGCCGTTCACCAGCATCCGGTGAAACGCACGGTTGCGCGCTTCCAGGATCGAACCCTCCGGCCGCGTCAGCCTGCGGTAGGCATCATCAATCGCATCGACGGGCAGACTGGGATTAAGCACGGCGAGCGCGTCCCGCAGCCGGCTCTCCAATACGACCTGGCCGTAGTCGGCACGCTCGGCTTTCGGCGTGTCGGGCGCAATGTCTGGTCCGTGGGCCATCTGCCAGCCGAGGCCGGCAAGCCACTCAAGCGCGGTCTGTTCAACGTCGGCTTCGCTGAGGGGTGTCACGGGATGCTCCGCGTCACGCCAGCATCAAGCGTTCGCCCTTCGGTTCAGGGATTGGATCCCCGAATTCTCGCGCGGTATCAAGCCAAAGGTCCATCGCCTGGTTGACGTTCCGCAGGGCCGCCTCCGCGGTGTCACCATGAGCCACGCATCCCGGAAGCTCGGGCACTTCGGCGACGAATACGCCGTCTTCCCTGCTCCAGTAGATGATGATTTCGTACTTGTGCATCAGTCGTTCACCTCAAGCCGGTATCTCAAGACTATACGCCTCACCTGCCGCACCTGGTACGGCTTAGCGTGACTCCCGTCGCGTTGCAGATTTATCAGCTCGCGGACGTCTTCTCTCCTGAAAATGTTATGACTTCCACGTACTCGCTCATCAAAACCTAAGTGCAGTAGGAATTGCCGCAAGTCACTAAAACGAATATTCGCGTCGGAGCGTCCGCCCAGGATTCTCCGCAGTACGTTCTCATGCCGAGAAGCCATACTCTACGCTAGCAGCTTGAAGCGCATGCGGAAACCCTAGGCACCCAAGGGCGCCATACGCTCTTTGGCCAACTCGGCGGCGTAGTGCAAGGTCGCCTTCACTGCATCAGCGGAAACGGACGGATAGCTCTCGACAATCTCCTCAACGGTCAAACCCGCAGCAAGGTTGTCCAGGATGACCGTGACCATCACTCGCGTGCCGGCAATGCAGGCTTGGCCGTGACAGATATTCGGATCAACGGATATGTACTCATGCCACTTCATGGTCAACTATCTCCTGAATGGCGAAAGGTCAATCATCACACTCCGCTGATCCGTCGGGATGTCCGGGCCGTGAACTCCGCCCGAGCCGAGATCCGCCAGCCACGCAAGCGTCGCGGACTCAACGTCAGCTTCGGCTAATGTGGCCAATCGAACACATGATCCATGATGACGTTATAAATCAGGTTAGCCGCTAAGCTTGACGCAGATATCCATAACGCTATCTGGGTATATCGATAACTGCGCCTAAGCTGCGCGTTTTCATTTCGCAACCTGTGAAGAACAGTAGCTCCATCGTATGACATTCCTTGATGCATTTCAATAAAGAAGCATCTATCCCTTCTATCTTGTAGAAGAACTTCCTTCAAGCGTGACTTTAGACTTGGATCGATTCCACAACTCCAAATACCTCGAAAGCATTCCGCTGTCCATTTATCAGATATACTTAGATTGTTACGCTCATCTTTTGTCCAAGTATATTGGATCGTCCCGTCACCATCAGAACGAATATATCGCGAAAGAAAGTGGCAGTTCTTACAGCAATGTCTCACTGGCCTGATCCGATTGATATCTCGCCCGCGATCAGCTTGGGCAGCAACGCTTCGCGTTGGCCGGCGATCGAGGCAGTCTCCATCTCGTTGGTCTCGATTCGGATGTCGAAGGGAGAGCACAGCGCGTCGAACTCCGCAACCAGGCGGTCGCCGGCGGACACCCACGGCAAAGAATTGAAGGCTGTCTTGTTGATTGCCCCGAAAACTGTACCGTCAGCCTCGGAGAGTTCGAACCTGGAGCGGAGCGCTCGCATTGAGTAGTAGGTGTACGACTTGCCCCCAGTCCTGTGCCGAACTGCGGCGACGCCACGCCCAATGCAGCACTCGTCGAGGGCCATGTTTACATCGCCTACGGGTGCACGTACAGAAACCAATGTGTCGCCGGGCTTCCCGAGCCGTGTCGGGGCGTTGCAGTACACGCGATAACCCGGGTAGCGGAATCCAAAGTCGGTGCGCCCTTGGTAGAGGGGTATCCCGTCTCCGGTCTGATTGTACGTTCTGCCGGGTGGGGATTGCCCCATGGTGATTCGGAAATCCTCCCCCAGCGTCTTCACCTCCCACCCCTCTGGAATCTCTCCAATCTCCGAGCCCACCAGCCGGTCGGGGAAGAGGTCGGCGATCTGCGGGTCCATGCCGGCGAGGTAGGCGCGGGCGCGATTGACGGTCCACTCCCCAGCAGACGCAGCGCCGTTCTCGCTCGGTTCTCCGTCAGCGACGGCGTCGTGCCCGCCGGCGTGTGTGAGGGCGGCCTTGGCGCGGACGGGGTCGAAGTCCACGAACCAGGAATTGAAGAGCGTCCGCGCCATTTCCTCCAGCGTCTGATTCATCCGCCGGTTCAGCTCGATCTTGTCGTCCAGCGTGCCCAGCACGTGGGCGATGGCGCGCTGTTCGGGGAGAGGTGGTAGGTGAAGGGTAAGGTCAGCGAGCGTGGAGACTGTGAGATATGGAAGGGCGGTTCCTGAAGCTACCTCACCGAAGTCGAATTGATGCATCCCATAATACAGAAATCTGGAATCAACAACGTCGTCCTTTGGAATAGCGCCCATCATATTGTTATCGACAATAGTTGGCCGAACAATCATCCGGAGTCGGTTCTGCTTCAGGGCCTCTCCGATTTTCGCAAAAGCCGTTGTTCCCTCAGGTAGTGGATTAGCCTTAATTTCTCGGGCAGTGGCCCGGCTAACCCAGTTGTTTGAATCGAGGATTCGTACGCCATTTGCCCCTAGATTCATATCGCTGACTTTAATGAATGGATAGTCTCCGGTAGCCTCCCCTTGGTATTTCAGCTTGAAGACCGATCCAGAGCGGAATTGGCAGAGATCGCCTAGAGGCGCCTCCCGCCATGAATGCGGCTGACTTGCATCCTGAGGTCCTATGCCTCTTTGCAAGACTACATAGTCCCGCTCGATCTCTTGGTGGAAGCTCTCCGGCAGTCGTGCCCAGTCGTGGACCTGTATCAGAATCGGGATGTTGGAATTCTCCAAAGCCTCGACGAGGTCGAGATACTCGGCCCCCAGCGGCTCTCGGGTTGGGCTGCGCAGCACCAGGTCAAGGTCGCTGCCCTCGTGGCTCTCGCCGCTGACGCGGCTGCCGTAGGCCCACACTTCCACGCCCGGCACATGCTCGTGCAGCAGCGCTTCGAGCCGGTCCCGGTAGCGGCGCGGCAGGTCCAGGCGATCAGCCATCCCCGTCCTCCGGCCGCGTAAGGAAGCCGAGCCGAGCCAAGTTCTCCTCAATGGCCGCGTCAAGCCGCCGCGCCTCGGCTTGCTGCTCCCGCCATTGCTTGGTGAGGCGGGCCATCTTGTCCTCGAAGGGTTCGCCATCGTCTTCCTGGGGTGCTGCGCCGACGTAGCGGCCGGGGGTGAGGACGTGGCCGTGCTTGCGGATTTCTTCGAGCGTGGCGCTCTTGCAGAAGCCGGGGATGTCGGCGTAGGCGGACTCACCGTCACTCCGGGTATCACCCTCACCCCTGCCCTCTCCCATTGTCCAGACCGGGGAGATGGGTTACAGGTGTTCGGAGACATGGTTTACACATTTAGGCCAGATCCCGCAGGTCCAGCGTGCCCAGGTCGTCGGTCAGGAAGTGGATGGCCCAGCAGCCGTCGGTGGCGGTGGGTCGCAACGCCACGGGCTGGCCGCGCAGCGCCTTGGGCAGCCGGAACTCGCGGCCCTGAAACGACACCCAGCCGCCCGCCTGGACGCGACGGACGTGGTCGTCGGGACCGTAGGGCAGGGGCGGCAGCTGGGCGGGATAGGGCCGGGGGCTGACGTGATAGCGAGTGGCGGGCACCGCCAGGGCCAGGCTCTCGTGGGGGCGGACATGGTTGTACTCATGCCGCCAGGCATCGAAGGCGGCCTGCCAGGCGCCCAGGTCGGGCCGCGGCGGCTGCCCCCCAAGGTCGCGCTCCAGGGTGCCGTGGAAACGCTCGTCCTTGCCCAGCGTCTGGGGGTGGTAGGGCCGGCTGTGGCTGACGGCGATGCCCAAGCGGCGCAGCCAGACGGTGAGCGGGGTGTAGGGATGCGCCGGTCGCTGGCCCCAGGGACTGCCATTGTCGACCAGCAGGCGGTCGGGCAGCCCGTAGCGCTGGAAGGCTGCCACCAGGTGGGCGCGCACGGTCGCGGTGCGCTGGTTGGCACAGGCGGCCAGGCCGAGGGCGTAGCGCGAATGATCGTCGAGGATGGTGAGGGGATGGCAGCGCCCGGCGCCGCAGGGCCAACCGGCTTTGAAGTCCATCTGCCACAGAGCGTTGGGGTGCGGGTGCTCAAAGCGCTGGAAGGCGCGCGGCTGGCCGGCCCCCTGCGCCGGATCCAGGGCGTCGTGCCGCCGCAGGATCGCGGTGATGGTGGAGGCCGCGGGCAGCGGCTGGACGCCCTGGCGGGCCAACAGCACCCGCAGCTTGCGCGCGCCCCAGGTGGGGTGCTGGGCGCGCAGCGTCAGCACCGCCTGCTCCAAGGCCGGCGCCGTCCGCGCGGGACTCCGGTGCGGGCGCCGCGAGCGGTCCTGCAAGCCGTGCGCCCCCTCCGCGGCGTAGCGCCCCAGCCACTTGTAGCCGGTGGGCGCCGAGATCCCAAAGCGCTGGCACAGCGCCCGCCGGTTGGCCCCCGGCCGCCGCGCCAGGGCCACAAATTCAGTCCGCAGGTCACTCACGCGTCGCTCCGCAAATGGCACATCTGGGTCCTCCGCCTAACCACGGGATGTGTCCACCATGTCTCCGAACGGGCGTAAACCATGTCTCCGGTCTGCACACCATCGAGGGAGAGGGGGTACCGGAGGCGGAGTCGGTGCGGTTGCGCCAGGCGTGGTAGGTGTCGGCGACGCGGGCGATGTCCTCGGCGGACAGGTCCCTCCGGGTGCGGTCGATCATGTGGCCCAGTTTGCGGGCGTCGATGAACAGCGTCTCGTCGCGCCTCTCCGCGCCGCTCCGGTCACGCGATAGGAACCAGAGGCAGGCGGGAATCTGGGTTGAGCGGAATAGCTGACCCGGCAGGGCGACGATGCAGTCCACCAGGCGGGCCTCGATGATGTTCTTGCGGATCTGCCCTTCGCCGGACTGACTCGACGACATGGAACCGTTGGCGAGGACGAAGCCGGCCCGGCCGCGTGGCGCCAGGTGGTGCAGGAAATGCTGCACCCAGGCGAAGTTGGCGTTGCCCTTGGGCGGGACGCCGTGCCGCCAGCGCTGGTCGTCCTGCAGACGCTCGCCGCCCCAATCGGAGACGTTGAACGGCGGATTGGCCAGGATGAAGTCGGCGCGCAGGTCGGGGTGGCGGTCGTTTTGGAAGCTGTCGCCGTGGGCGATCTGTCCTTCGATGCCCCGGATCGCCAGGTTCATGCGGGCCATGCGCCAAGTGGTGTAGTTGGACTCCTGGCCGTAGATGGAGATGTCCGCCGTGGCCCTGCCGCCGTTGCCGTTGCCGCTGGCGTGGGCCTGGATGAACTCGATGGACTGGACGAACATGCCCGAGGAGCCGCAGCAGGGGTCGTAGACCCGGCCCTGGTACGGCTCCAGCATCTCCACCAGCAGCCGCACCACGCTGCGCGGGGTGTAGAACTCGCCGCCCTTGCGGCCTTCGGCCAAGGCAAATTGCTCCAGGAAGTACTCGTAGACGCTGCCCAGCACGTCCGTGGCGCGCGCCTCGGCCCCGCCCAACTTGATGTTGCTGACCATGTCGATCACCTGCCCCAGGCGAGTCTTGTCCAGCGCGGGCCGGGCGTAATCCTTGGGAAGCACGCCGTTGAGCACCGGGTTGTCCTGCTCGATGGCGGCCATGGCGTCGTCGACGGCCGTCCCAATGGTGGGCTGGTGCGCCTGCGCTTGCAGCACCGGCCAGCGCGCCTCGGGCGGCACCCAGAAGATGCTCTCCGCGATGTACTCGTCCCGGTCCTCGGCGGCGTTTTCACCCCATTCGGCGAGCACCGCTGCGTGGCGCTCCTCGAAGGCGTCGGAGATGTACTTGAGGAAGATCAGACCGAGGACGACGTGCTTGTACTCGGCGGCGTCCATGCTGCCGCGCAGGGCGTCGGCCATGCGCCAATACTCGGATCTGAAATCCGCGTCGCCGTCGCCGTTTGATTCAGCCGCCGCGCCGAGACTCAGCCGTCGCTGTCGCGCCTTTGCCATCGAGCCGCACTCCCTCGCTTACCGTCGGAATCCGCGACGCCACCGCATTTCAATGGCCATGATGCCGCAGGAATCTGGAAACGTCTGGATGGCGCATTCGCGCCGACCGTCAACGCGCCGCTGCGCGCTCAGTCCCGTGTCTCGCGCGGGCTCGGCGCCGTCGGCCGGTGTAGGCGTGGGCTGCAATGGCCAGCACGAATGCGCCGCCGATCGCCACCGTCGGCCAGATCCAGGTGCCCGGCGCCAGCCGCAGCCGGTGGGCGTAGGTCATGGGGCCAGCACCATCTGTGACGTCGACCTGGATGGTCCAGTCCAACTCATCCGGCACGCGCTCGATCATCTCGTAGACCGTGCCGGTGAAGAGCGCGTCCCAGGGGCCCAACAGACCGTCGGGCGTCAGGGCGACGATTGAGATCTGGGCGTCGCTCACTCGCTCGCCGCTGCCCAATTCGCGCAGGTCGATGGAGTAGTCGAGCCAGCCGTCCGTGAGAATGGCAAAGGCCCGGACCTGATAGGGACCGCGGTCGCCGCTGAACACCAGGCTGCCGCCGTGGGCGGTCACGGCGCTCGGCAGCGCGATCACGACGAGGGCCGCAACGATCAGGGCCGCCGTGCGGCGCCTTGCCCGATTGATGCCCGCCCACCTCATCGAAGCTGCGGTTTCAGGCCGAGATGGGGGTAGTGGATCACGTTGCCATTCGGAGGCCACAGGGCGACTCGTCTTCTGCGGGCGGGCCTACGACGCACTCGGTTCATTTACGGGGGAGTTGGGGCTGGATTCCCGCCTTCGCGGGAATGACGGACCAAAGTGACCCACTACCAAGATGGGTGCCTCTCACGATCCCGCCCCAGCCGAGCCCGCCACGCGCTGGAGCGCGGCTTCGATCTCTGGCGCACCAACCAAACCCTCATACCGTGCGCTGACCACGCCGGCGCCGTCGATCACGAATACCCAGGGTTCCGTTTGCAGGCCCCATGCCTCGAAGGCCGGTGTGGGCGCCAACCGCCCCTCCGAACGGGCAATCGCCAGGTCGAAGGGCTCGAGGTGAATGAACCGCACCCGGTCGCCGTAGGTCTCGTGCAGCGACGCCACCTCTTCGTATACCGGCCCGCACATGCGGGAGATGCAAAACCGCGGCGTGCTGAACTGCACCACGAGTGGGCGGGCCTCGGCGAGGGCGTCGGCCACGGTGACGGCGTACATCTCCGGCACGGGCTCAACGGCGCTGGAGAGCACCTCGACATTGGAAACGTCATCCAGGGTGGGGTGGTCGATTGGGGGCGCGGGCACGCCAACGCCCAACGCCGCCGGCTGCGGAATGACGTTGAAGGCAGCCCGCGCGACAAATGTCTCGGCGTCGGGCGGATCGACGGTCATCTCGGCGGACCAGATTCCCGGCGTGTCGAAGTCGGCCGCCTCCACCACGTAGTAGCCCCGCGCGTCGACGTGCATGTGGACGAATCCGTCCGCATGGATATGCGGAGTCGTCGTGCGGGTCTCATGGAATGTGCCGCCACGCGAGAACTTGAAGTTCGTCGCTGCGCCGTCGAGCAGCGAGAACCGCACGTCGACCCTGGCCCGGTCGATTCCGACGCCGTCGTTCGTCACCACCGCAAACGGGAATCGGTTGGTGCCAACGACGAATTCCGTGGCGGTCAGGAAGACGTTGACGTCGGTTCGCTCGGCTGGCTCGCCGCACGCGCCGGAGGCGAGTCCGGCGGCAGCGACCGCGACGCCCAGAAGAAGTCGGCGCCGCGACATGCCAAATGATGCTGGGCTTCTCACCGACGCCCACAACCCGGCGGCGGCAAGCTGATATCCTCGTGACTCATTGGCAGATATGTCCTCGCACTATAGCGGGCAAGCCGGGCTGGTGGCCGGACCCAAACTGACAGAGAGCGATCAGGATCACCTGCGTGCGATCTATGACGCTGGGGGCGCGCGCGCGCAGATTCGGATGGGCCGCGTCGCCAGGGTTGTGGGGAACTCGCCGGCAACGGTCACCGTGGCGGTCAAGCGGCTGCATGCGCGTGGCCTGGTGGACTATGAGCGCTACAAGGGCGTGCGCCTCATGCCTGAAGGTGAGCGCCTCGCGTTGGAAATGGTGCGGCACCACCGCCTGATCGAACGTTTCCTCGTCGAGTTCCTGGGCTACGACTGGAAGGACGTGCATGAGGAGGCCGACCGCCTGGAGCACGCGATATCCGAGGAGCTCGAACGCCGCATCGCGGCCAGGGTGTCGGACCCCACCACCGACCCGCACGGGGAACCTATTCCAACCGAAGCGCTCGAGGCCGTGGACGACGAGGCTTCCACGCTGACCACAACGCCGTCGGGGCAGCACGTCACCGTGGCACGGGTATCCGACCGCGACCGCGCCATCCTGGACTACCTCACCGAGATCGGCCTGGTGCCGGGAGCGAGCGTCCAGGTACAGCAGCGCCTGCCCTTCGACGGTCCGCTCGAAATCCGCATTGGCGACCAGATCCATCATCTGGGGCGGTCCGTCTCCGATCGAGTGTTCGTGCTGCCGGACGATTCTGACGCGGCCGCCAGCGGCTGAGGCGCCTGCGATTCATTTTGGCTGTCCACGTCTCGAGGAGACGTGACACCTAGGGCCGGACGGTCTGTCCCGGTCAAGTGCCTCCCCCGGACGATCCGAGAGTCTCGCAACATACAAGGGGCGGTTCGCGAACCGCCCCTACCCAGCTGCCAATCCGATTCAGCCTGGCCACGGAGCGAATGGGCCGCTGCAGGCCCAAGCCCCTTAAAGCCGAGACCCCGCACAAGGGCGGGGCCTCGAACCGTCCTTCGTTCCGCTTAGAAGTCCATTCCGCCCATGCCACCACCGCCGCCGGCCGCGGCGGCCGCGGCGACTGCGCTCTCGTCGTCGGGCGAGTCGGCGATCAGGGCCTCGGTGGTGAGGATCATGCCAGCGATCGACACGGCGTTCTCAAGGGCAGACCGCGTGACCTTGGCCGGATCGATCACACCGGCCGCGACGAGATCCACATAGTCCTCGTCGACGACGTCGAAGCCGATGTTCTTCGAGTCCGCGGCTTGCTGCCGCCGACGAACTTCCTCGATGACGACAGAGCCGTCGGCGCCGGAGTTAGTGGCGATCCACCGCAGCGGCTCCTCGAGGGCCCGCCGCAGCGCCTGAGCGCCCACCAGCTCGTCGCCGCTGAGGGTCTCCTCGATGCCGTCGAGCGCGCTGGCGGCGTTGAGCAGGGCGATGCCGCCGCCGGGGACCACGCCCTCCTCGATCGCGGCACGCGTCGCGGACAGCGCGTCCTCGACGCGGTGCTTCTTCTCCTTGAGTTCGGTCTCCGTGGCCGCCCCGACGCGAACCACCGCAACGCCACCGGCCAGCTTGGCCAGGCGTTCCTGCAGCTTCTCGCGGTCGTAGTCGGACGTGGTCTCGTCGAGCTGGCCCTTGAGCTGCGAGATCCGCGCCTGCACGGCCGACTCTTCGCCCGCGCCCTCGACGATCGTGGTGTCGTCCTTGTCGGCCACCACGCGACGCGCCCGGCCGAGGTCCTCGAGGATCACGCCGTCGAGTCGCCGGCCCATGTCCTCCGAGATGACCGTGCCGCCGGTGATGACGGCGATGTCCTGCAGCATCTCCTTGCGCCGGTCGCCGTAGCCCGGGGCCTTGACCCCCAGCACGTTCAGCACGCCGCGCAGCTTGTTGACCACCAGCGTCGCCAAGCCCTCGCCCTCGACGTCCTCGCCGATAATGACAAGCTCTTTCTTGCCGGCCTGGGTCACCTTCTCCAGCGTGGGCAGGACATCGTTGACCGAGGAGATCTTCTTGTCGGTGATGAGGATCAGGCCTTCCTCGATCGACGCCTCCATGCGGTCCTGGTTGGTGATGAAGTAGGGCGAGATGTAGCCGCGGTCGAACTTCATGCCCTCGACGTACTCGATCTCGAACTCGAGCCCGCGGGACTCCTCGACGGTGATGGCGCCGTCCTTGCCGACCTTGTCCATCACCTCGCCGATGAGATCGCCGATGTGCTCGTCGTTGGCCGAAATCGAGGCGATCTGCGCGATCTCCTCGCGGCCGCGAACCTGCTTGGCGTCGCTTTTGACGCGCTCGACCACGATCGCGACAGCCGTGTTCAGGCCGCGCTTGATGATCATGGGGTTGGCGCCGGCGGCCACGTTGCGGAGCCCGGCCTTGATGATCGCCTGGGCCAGCACCGTGGCGGTGGTGGTGCCATCACCGGCGACATCGTTGGTCTTGCTGGCAGCCTCTTTGATCAGCTGCGCGCCCATGTCCTCGAAGTTGTCCTCGAGATCGATGTCCTTAGCGACCGTGACGCCATCGTGGGTGACTATGGGCCCGGAGTACTTCTTGCCCAACGCCACGTTGCGACCCTTGGGGCCGAGCGTGGTCTTGACGGCGTTGGCCACCGTATCGATACCCTTGACCAGCTTGGCGCGGGCCTCGGTATCGAGCAGGATCTCTTTCGGCATTCTGTCGTTCCTCCGACCAGCCCGTTATCGGTGCGTACGCGTCGGCGGCCTCAGGCAAACGGCCGGTGAGGGCGTTCCGACGCCACGGCAAGGGCTGTAGGGTGTATTCGCGCGCATCAAAAGAGCGCACTGGGTCCGTCCCGTAAAATTGTAGGGAGCGCGCGAGTCGAGCGTCAAGCCTGAATCGCCGTCGCACCTGCTGGGCGCCGCGTCCGGGGGTCGCGGGCGTTGTGGCGGTTTCTCGCGGCGTGCCACACTTATGAACCCTCCCGCGACGGTTTGAGCCATGCGCCTGTCAATGCGAAGCGACTACGGGGTCCGCGCCCTCACGGACCTGGCCATGCATCACGGGCAGGGACCAATCCAAAGCGCGGACGTGGCACGGCGCATGTCCATCCCGCCGGTGTATCTGGACCAGGTCTTCAGCGCCCTGCGAAAGGCGGGGTTGGTGCGGAGCACGCGCGGTCCGCAAGGTGGCCACGAACTGGCGCGCAATCCCGACGCCATCACCATGGGCGATGTCGTGACGGTGCTCGAGGGTCCGCTGCCAATCCTCGATTGTCTCGAAGACGCCTCGGCGTGCGATCTCGTGGATACCTGCTCGCAGCGGCCGGTGTGGGTGCGCGTGCGCCAAGCGATCTTGACCTCGCTCGCGGAGGTGAGCCTCGCCGATCTTGCCCTGGACATGCAGGAAGCCCGCCGGCGGCCCGCCTACAGCATCTAGCCATGGCGCTGGAGATATCCCGCCACCAGCTGGATGACATGGTGGCCCACGCCCGCGACGAAGCGCCCCTGGAGTGCTGCGGGATCATCGCCGGCACGGGCGACCGCGCGTCGGCGACTTATCGCACCCGCAACATCGACCAGAGCCGCGTGCACTACACCATCCATCCCGAGGACCACTACCGGGCCACGCGTGAGATCGAGGACGTGCACGAGTGGGATGTCCTGGGGTTCTATCACTCCCATCCCGCGAGCGAGGCGTTTCCCTCCGCCACCGACATCCGGCACGCGCTGGAGTCGGGCTACAGCGAGGTCTCGCGCTTTCTGATCGTCTCGCTAGCGAAGCCGAGCGCCCCGGTGGCGCGATCGTTCTGGCTCACCGGCGGCCAGGTGGACGAAGAATCGCTGGTGGTCGTCTCGGACGGGGCCGACGATTAGCACCGCCGCGCCGGCGCGCAGCTACGCGCCCCTCGTCGCGGTCGACACCCCGCTCGACGACAAGCTTGACGCGCTGCGCCAGAGCTTGCGGCGCATGGCGCGCGTGGTGGTGGCGTATTCGGGCGGCGTGGACAGCAGCCTGCTGGCCAAGGTGGCGCACGACGTCCTGGGCGACCAGGCGGTGGCCGTGACCGCGCTTTCAGCCAGTCTGGCGGAATCCGAGCGCGCGGCGGCGGCGCAGGTGGCGGCGCGGATCGGCATTCGCCACGAGCTGATCGTGACGCACGAGCTCGACAACGCCGCCTATCGGCGCAACGACCGCATGCGCTGTTTCCACTGCAAGGCGGAACTCTTCGACTGCCTGCAGAGCTACGCGGCTGCGCATGGGATTCCCTACATGGTCTACGGCCCGGTGGTGGACGACTTGGGCGATTTCCGCCCGGGCATGGCGGCCAGCCGGCAGCGCGGCGCCCGCGCGCCCATGGTGGAAGCCGGCCTGCGCAAAGCCGACGTGCGCGAGCTGGCCCGCCGCTTCGACCTGCCCACGTGGAACAAGCCGGCCCAGGCATGCCTGGCATCACGCGTGGCCTATGGAACGGAGGTAACCGTGGAGCGCCTGAGCCAGGTTGAGCGCGCCGAAGCGCTGCTGCGCGCGGAAGGACTGCACGAGCTGCGGGTACGCCACCACGACTCGATTGCCCGGATCGAGGTGCCCGCGGAGGCGCTGCCGCGGCTGGTCGACGATCCGGAGCGCCGCCGCCGCATCGTGGCCGGCATCAAGGCGCTCGGATTCGCCTTCGTCACGCTCGACCTGGAAGGCTTCCGCTCGGGATCGATGAACGAGGCGCTGCCCATCGCCGACAAGGACGCCGGCGCCTAAGGTCAAGGGGCGCCCTTCGGCGTACGGGACAGCCCTCGTGGCTGCCCGCCGCGGCAACCCGAGGGCGCCCACAAGGAACGCCCCTACACGAGCCCTTCGGCGCAGGCGCAGCCCCTGTGACTGCCCGCCGCGGCAACCCGAGGGCGCCCACAAGGGACGCCCCTACAGGAGCCCTTCGGCGTAGGGGCAGCCCTTGTGGCTGCCCGTGGGCGGCGCCCTGCCTAGTCGCTGGTGTTAGCCCAAACCGACGTCAGGTGTCGCGTCTACTTGGGAAGAGGACACTCTTAGCCGCCCGCGTCTCTCCATGCAGCGACGGGTGGCGCTTAGCGCTTGAGCCGGCTCATCCCTGGTGAACGTGCTGTATGACGACACCCAGCCCGGACGCTCGGGCAAGTCGGCCATCAGCCGTCACCAGCGGCAATCCATGGGCCTGGGCGGCGGCAACGTAGAAGGCGTCGTTGGCGCTGATTTTCCGGTGATACTGCCAGGCCAATGGGGCTAGAGTTTGGTGCGAGATTCGGTCCACCGGCCAATGACAGAGGTCATCGACGACCATCCGCGCCCGAGATTCCTCAAGGTGTCCATGCAGCACCGCTCGCCGCACCACCGACAGCACCTCCGCGTCCATCAACTCCGGCGTGACCAACGAGGCGCCTTCGATGATGTTTGCCACCGCCAAGCCAAGGGGTGTCCGCAGCAGGTATTCGACCGCCACGGACGCGTCGACGACGTATCGGGTCACTCGGTTTCCGCGTCGCGGAGAGCGCGTGCGTCCGCGAGCAGCGCCGCCGCATCGCCGCCGAGATCGGTTTCCGGGCGCTGGGCCAGCCGCTTGCGCCACTCCCACCGCACCAATTCACGTTCCACGGCGCTGAGCACAACCGCGCTCATGGTGCAGTTGTGCTCGCGGGCGTGGCGCCGGAGTCGTTCGTGAAGCTCGTCCGGGATGTTTCGGACCTGGAGGTTGGCCATGTCATGAGATTAGCATGAGGAATGCATGACACCTGGCGGACGCTGGACTGACTAGGTCCGCTCCCTTGACTCTTCCATCGCTGCCGGATCCGACCTAACAGCGTCGCTCCCGTCGGCCTCGTCAGATTCCGGGTTGTTCGACGGGCCGGGTATCCCAGGGTCCCGGAGCAGCTGCACCGTCATGACGGTGTATTCGCCGGGCTGGGACGCGGGAACGATCTGCCCGCCGTGCTCCCGGACGATTTCGTGCGACAGGGTCAATCCCAGCCCCGTGTTCCAGTTGCTCTCCTTCGTGGTGAAGAAGGGACTGAAGATCTTGGACATGACCTCCGGCGTCATGCCCACGCCGTTGTCGCGGATCGTGATCGCCGCGCCCTCGGCCGTCCGTCGGCTCCCGATCGTCAACTCCGGTTAGTACTCGTCTCTCTCGACCCTCGCCCGCTCCGCCACGGCGTGGCAGGCATTGGTCACCAGGTTGGTGCAGACACGGGCCAAGTCCTCCTGCACCGCGACGATCTCGCCCAGGCTCGGGTCCAGCTCCTGCCGAACCATGGCACTGAACCCCGGTAGCTGGGCCTGCGCCGCCTGATAGGCCAGGCTGGCTTGCTTCGCCAAAAGCTGATTCAGATCCACCCGCTCGAAGAACCCCTCGCCGCGCCGTCCCATAGCTAGCAAGTCCGCAACGATCCGGTCGGCACGGTCGCTGTGCATGACGATGCGGCTCATGTTCTCAACGAGATCGTTGGTCAGCTCGTCCATCGTCTCCAGATCGCCGTCCTCCGGCTGCTCGGGCACCTCCTTGATCTGACTGGCAATCTCCTCCGAGGCCGTGGCGAAGTTTCGGATGAATTGCAGCGGATTGCGGATCTCGTGGGCGACGCCGGCGGACAGCTCCCCCAGCTCGGCGAGCTTCTGCTGGCTGATGATTCGGTCCTGGGTCTTCCGCAGCTCGTCCAGGGTGTCTTCCAGCGTGGCGTTCTTTTCCTGAAGCTCGTCGGACAACTTCTGCACCAGGTCAAGCTGCATGGCCCGGATGGAGCTCTGCCGCAGCGTCTCCAGGGCCAGGCAAGCCTTGGAAACCTCATCGTTGCCCTTGGGTTCGATGCGGTATTCGAAATCACCCATCCCCAGCCGACGAATCCATATCTCGACGGCCACGGTTCGAATGCCGGCGTACAGAACCACACCCGTCTTCACCAGCGTCACGGCAAGCGTCGTCGCGGCCAGGACCATCAGCGTCACGTTGCCGTGGAGCACGGCCTCGACGTTGGTGGCGATCAGCAGGCCGATGACGCTGAAGAGCAGCAGGATGTGCTACACCGAGTAGCGCCGGATGGAGAATTTCGAGAGTCCGAACGGGTCGTTGCGTTCGTGGGTCTGGTCCAGGCGGGTCATGGCATCAATCTCCTATCGGGCCGGTGGCATTGTGCCCTGGAGGTCTCACCCACTCGCCGCATACTGTCGGTTCGACCGGGGTCGTCTGAAACGATTGGCCGGCGGGATACTCAGCGATGGATGACCCTTCGCCGGACCTGGGCACCAGGAGCCACGGCTGCCACGGCGTGGGCTGCCTGAGCGTGGTGATGATCGTCGCGGTGGTCCTGATCTTGAACGCTACGGGCACCTGCGTCGGCCCGTAACCGGGGCGCGGGGGGGGCTGCCACCACCGCCGTAGTTGCCGACAGCCTTGCCATGGCTGCGACGATCTCCACCGTGGCGCTTGCCGTGCAACGCCCGTCCGCCAGCGCCGACAACGTCTCGCCCGCACTTGCCATGCAGATTCGGGCGCGCCACTTAGCGGCCGGGCGAAGCCGACACGGCTGGGTTTGGAGACAGGCGAAGACCGGTGCGGCGTCTTGAGGACGTGTCTCTCGGGCCATAGAATCTAGCCAATTAGTCTAGCCAGGAGCTTCTCATGACCGACTGGCCCGTGCAGGACGCCAAGAATCGCTTTAGCGCCCTGGTCGATGCCGCGCTCGCCGGCGCTCCACAGCGGGTGACCCGCCGGGGCCGGCCCGCGGTCGTCGAGCTGGCGGTGGACGAGTACGAGCGTCTCTGCCGCCTGGAGAAGACGAACGCGCCAACCTGTCGCCACCTGCCGCTGCTAGCGCCTGAAGGGGTGCCAGTTACGCCGGAGTTCGGACACATACCGGCGACCGAGGCCGTCCGCGTTCTGGTCGATCCAGCTGCTCAGGCTGGTCGAGCCAGTCGGCGGAGTCTCCGAAGTCAGCAGGCCGGCCATCAGTCCGGCAATCTCGTCGCGGGTGAGGACCACGTCCCGCATCAGCAGGCCGACCAGCCCGGTCAGGGCGAAGCCGATCGACGGGGGCGTGTGAACCAACCGGCTGCGGGAGCCCAGCGCGGATGCCAGCAGGCGCAGCAGCGCCTGGAACGACATCGTGTCCGGCCCGGCGGCGTCCGACACGGAGTTCCCACGCTGGGAGCCTGCTTCCACGGCCTGTTCCGCGAGGTCTCCGGCATACACGGGTTGCACGAGATAGTCGCCGCCGCCATTGACCGGGAAGACCGGAAAGCGGCGCAGCGCCCAGGCGATGTTGTTGACCAGGATGTCGCGTTCCCCAAAGACCAACGTCGGCCTGATGATGGCGTAGGGGACGCCGACGCGCTTCAGCGATTCTTCCACCTGCCCTTTGCCCCTGAAGTAGGGCAGCCGGGAGTCTGACGCGGCGTTGGTGACGGAAAAGTGGACGATTCTGCCGACGCCCGCCTTCGCAGCTGCCTCGAAGAGAGCCGCTGAGTTCTCGACGGCGAGGTCGAAGGTGGTCTGGCCCCGCGCAAACCGCACCCAGTAGGTGTTGTAGAGGACGCCGGCCCCTTCAAGCGATCGGCAGAGCCCGTCCGGGTCGGAGAAGTCCAGTGGTTTCGCCTCAACCCGGCCGCCAAAGGCGTTCGCCCGGTCGTGGCGGCGGGTGAGGGTCCTCACGCGGACGCCCCGGTCGAGCAGACCACGGGCGACGAATCTGCCGGTGTAGCCAAAGGCTCCGGTGACGACGGCCAGGTTGCGGTGCGACATCGGGTTCGACTTCTTGCCTTTGCATTCGCCAGATGACGGTAGCTCAGAGAGTTACCGTCAGTTCCGTTCCCCGCGTCTCCCCCTTCGCTATGCGGTAGCCGATGCGGAGTTCGTTGAAGCTGTACCGGGGGGTTGTTGGCGTCGTCGCCCAGGTTGCGGCGCAGCCTCTTTAGGATGGGGCGCACCGCCCCCGTGCCGCCGGGCTTCTCCACGCTCCGCATCCCGTATCGCCCCGTACCGGGCGCCGGTGAGCGCCCGTGCGCTGTCCACCACCTCCTGAAGCACGGTGTCGACGTCCAGGTTGTCGTTGCTGCGCAGCGTGGCCTCGCTGAGCCGGGACAGGCGGTCCCGCGGGGATGACCCGGACCCCTTCGGCTGAGGGGGCGCAACAGGTTTGGGAAAGGTCGATGGAGCGGAAGACGGGATTCGAGGAGGCAGGTTCCGTCTCGATTTGGTCCATGCCGGATGATACCGATTGATGGCACGCCAAACCTGTTACGGCGAGCCACGGATCGCCCTTGGATCCTTTCCATGGCGGTTCGTGGCTTTCGGTTTCTAACAACGAGATGACCTAGGGATGACCAAAAGATGACCCGCCCGCTGCTCCACAATGCCGAGTGGATGTCCTGTTGACGTTCCGCCGCGCGGCTCACCATGCCCACTGGCGCAACGTGCCTGCGCTGGGGCAGGGCGGCAACGCTGCGGCGGATGTTCGGCCCGGGCGAAACGGTGAGAGTCCAGCCTCATAGACCCATCTCCACCGTCAGATCACCGATCGCCCCGCCGCTCCCATCGCCCGCAACGTGTCCCAGCTTCTGGCGCCCCGCCTGCCCTACGGCAACCGACGGTCACCCTCGACAACGGGACGAACTTCGCCCATCACCATCAGCGCCGGGCCGACAACACCACCCCGCGCAGGCGTCAAGGCTATCAGGCTCCGGCTGAGACGCTCTGGAATCACGTGCTGCAGATGAAATGTGAATCCACCTTCCGCCATGCGCCAGAATTGCGACGGCTCGGGCAACAGGCGTCCGACGGATACCCCCGCTGCTGGACGAAGCAGCTGATGTGGAGTTGCTCAGGGCAGCCCTTTCAGTCTTTACTTGGAACTGACCGTTACCAGTTAGCAATCGACCATGCCCGACTTCTTCGCGCAGCCCATCCTGAATTCTCCGTATGCCTATCCGGGGGAGCACTGGGAGCTCGACGAGGACGGGCAGCCGACCAACCGCATCGTTCCCGGCCGCCGGGCCGCCAAGTTCGTCACGCCGGTTCCCGCTCCACGCAAGCAGACCGCTCAGCGCCGGATGGTCCTCGACGAAGGCCAGGGCCTGTCCGGTGAAGCGCAGCAGTACGACCCGATGCCCATCATCGCCAGCCTGCGGCAGCGGGTGGACGAGTGGCGGCAGATACCCGACCCTAATGCCTGGCACGTCACGCCCGAGACCGCGCGGCTCTTGCAGCACTGGCGCAGCCACCACTTCAGCAGCTTCCGGCCCTTCTTCTGCCAGGTCGAAGCGATGGAGACGCTGATCTGGCTGACCGAGGTCGCGCCGAAGCGCGGTCGTGACGGTCGGACGCTCCTCGACCACCTTGAGGGCGCCAACGAGCAGGCGAATCCCGGTCTGGCGCGGCTGGCGCTCAAGCTGGCCACGGGCGCCGGGAAGACCACCGTGATGGCGATGCTGGTCGCCTGGCAGACCCTCAACGCCGTCCGCCGGCCCAACAGCCGCAACTTCACTCGCGGGTTCCTGGTTGTCACGCCGGGCATCACCATCCGCGACCGCCTGCGCGTGCTCCAACCCAACGACCCGGACAGCTACTACAAGGACCGCGAGCTTGTCCCCTCCGACATGCTGCCCGACCTGAACAAAGCCAAGATCGTGATCACCAACTTTCACGCCTTCAAGCTGCGGGAGACGCTCGCGATTTCAAAGGGCGGGCGCGACTTGCTGCAGGGGCGCACCGGAGCTGCGGTGCAGACGACGGAAACCGAAGGCCAGATGCTCCAGCGGGTGATGACGGAGCTGATGGGGATGCGCCGCATCCTGGCCATCAACGACGAGGCGCATCACTGCTACCGGCGGCGACCCGAGGAGGCCGACGAGGAAGGCAAGCTCAGCGGCGACGACCGAATCGAGGCCAAGAGAAACGACGAAGCCGCGCGGATGTGGATTTCAGGACTTGAGGCCGTCGATCGCAGGGTCGGCTTGCAGCGAGTGGTCGACCTCTCCGCCACGCCGTTCTTCCTGCGCGGCTCCGGCTATGCCGAGGGCACGCTCTTTCCCTGGACGATGAGTGACTTCTCGCTGATGGACGCCATCGAGTGCGGCATCGTCAAGCTGCCGCGCGTGCCGGTGGCCGACAACGTGCCGCACAGCGACATGCCCGTGCTGCGGGAGCTCTGGAAGCACATCGGCAAGCGAATGCCCAAAGGCAACCGTCGCAAGGCCGGGAATCTCGATCCTCTCAGCCTTCCCATCGAGCTCACCAACGCGCTGGAGGCGCTCCTACGGCCACTACGCCAAGACGTTCGAACTCTGGCAGAAGGCCGACATCCCGGTCCCGCCCTGCTTCATCATCGTCTGCAACAACACCGCCACCTCCAAGCTCGTCTACGACTACGTGTCCGGCTTTCATCAGGAACAGGCCGACGGCTCGTCCGTCTTCCGGAACGGGCATCTTGAGCACTTTCGCAATTTCGACGAAAACGGCCAGCGGCTGGCTCGCCCGCGCACGCTGCTGATCGACAGCGAGCAGCTTGAATCCGGCGACGCGCTGGATTCCAACTTCCGCAAGCTGGCCGCTTCTGAGATCGAGCGCTTCCGGCGCGAAATCGTTGAGCGCACCAACGACCGCAGCCAGGCCGACAACCTGACCGACCAGGACCTGCTGCGCGAGGTCATGAACACCGTGGGCAAGCACGAGCAACTGGGCGGCGACATCCGTTGCGTGGTTTCAGTGTCGATGCTCACCGAGGGCTGGGACGCCAACACCGTCACTCACGTGCTGGGCGTGCGCGCCTTCGGCACGCAACTGCTGTGCGAGCAGGCGGTGGGCCGCGCGCTGCGGCGGCAGTCCTACGACCTCAACGAGCAGGGGCTGTTCGACGCGGAATACGCCGACGTGCTGGGCATTCCCTTCGACTTCACTGCCAAGCCGGTGATCACCCCGCCGCCGACGCCGCGCGAAACGGTGCAGGTCCAGGCAATATCGCCCGAACGCGACGACTGCGAGATTCGCTTTCCCCGCGTCTTGGGCTACCGCGTCGAGCTGCCGGAGGAACGCCTGGACGCCGACTTCACCGCGGACTCGACCCTTGCGCTGACGCCGGAGTTGGTCGGTCCCACCGACACCCTCGTCCAAGGCTTAATCGGTGAGAGCGAGAACCTCACCGTCGAGCACCTGGGGAATATGCGCCGGGCGGCGCTGGAATACCACCTCACCTGGCGGCTGCTCGAAACCAAGTGGCGCGACCCCGGCGAGGCGCCCAAGCTGCATCTCTTTGGTCAGCTGCGGCAGATCACGCGCCGCTGGCTGGACGAGCACCTGGTGTGCCGGGGCGGCACTAAACCCGCGCAGTTGATGCACCGGGAGCTGGCCGACATGGCCTGTGAACGGATCACCCGCGCCATCACCCGGTCGCACCACGGTGAGAACCCGGTCAAGGCCATCCTGGACCCTTACAACCCCGCCGGCTCGACTCGCCACGTCAGGTTCACCACCTCCAAGCCGATCCGGTGGCGCACCGACTTTCGCCGCTGCCACGTCAACTGGGCCGTCTGCGACAGCGACTGGGAGGCCGAGTTCTGCCGCGTGGTCGAAAAGCACCCAAGGGTGCGCGCCTACGTGAAGAACCAGGGGCTGGGCCTGGAGGTTCCTTACCAGATGGGATCGACCAGCCGACGCTATCTGCCGGACTTCATCCTGCTGGTGGACGACGGTCGCATGAACGAGCAGGGCCAACCCGACCCATTGCGGCTGGTCGTGGAGATCAAGGGCTACCGAGGCGAGGACGCCAAGGAGAAGAAGGCGACCATGGAGACCTATTGGGTCCCCGGCGTCAACCGCCTAGAGAGCTTCGGCCGCTGGGCCTTTGCCGAATTCACCGACGTCTACGCACTCGGGGACAATCTGGAATCCGAGATCACGGCGAGCCTGAATGAGCTGGTCGCCCGGGCCGGCGCAAACCCCGGGCCTGTTGCCAGCGCTCAGAGAGGCTAAGTCTGGATGGCAAAAAGACGGCAACCACTCAAGGTCGAGTCGCTGACGCACGAGGCGGCCGGGCGGCCAAACATTCCGAGCGCGGAGCACCAGCCGCTGCTGAAGGATGAGGAGCGGCATCCGATTGAGGCGGCGTTTGAACGCCGTAACCCGGACCTGGACCCGCAGTTGGTGTGGCGGGGTAAGGACCCGGCCGACTGGTCCGACCTGGTGACGCAGGCGCCGCCGCTCTACATCCAGGAGAAGGTGTCGCCCAAGGCGCTGATCGACGACTTGCGGAAGATTGGTCAACGCGAAGGGGCACAACTGGACTTCTTCGCCGACTTCAACGGGCTGCCGGAGGGTGCGGACCGCACCGACTTCTATCAGCACCAGGCCAACTGGTCGAACCGCATGATCCTGGGTGACTCCCTGCAGGTCATGGCGTCGCTGGCCGAGCGCGAGGGACTGCGCGGCCAGGTGCAGTGCATCTATATCGACCCGCCCTACGGCATCAAGTTCAACTCCAACTTCCAGTGGTCCACTACCAGCCGCGACGTGCGCGACGGCAACCGGGAGCACATCACGCGCGAGCCCGAGCAGGTGAAGGCATTCCGCGATACCTGGCGCGACGGCGTGCACTCTTACCTGTCGTACCTACGAGACCGCCTTGAGGTCGCCCGCGACCTCCTCGCCGACTCGGGTTCGGTCTTCCTGCAAATCGGGGAAGAGAATTCTCACTTGCTTCGGGCGCTTCTGGATGAGGTGTTCGGGCTGCACAACTTCGTATCGCAGATTGTTTTCTCGAAGACAGCGAGCGCCACTTCGGAATTCTTGGCAGGCACATACGATGTCCTGCTCTTCTATGCGAAGGATCGTGAGCGCCTCAAGTATCGCCAGCCGCTCCAAACGAAAGAGATCGGAGGTGTGGGCGGTACTGCATACAAGCGTGCCCGGCTCGCTGATGGCACCGAGCGTCCGCTCACGCGTGAGGAGTTATTTGACCCCTCCCGGCTGCCAGAACATGCACTTGTGTTTCGAGTGGACAATCTGACGAGCCAGAGCGTCGGTCGGGCGAAGGGCGAAGGTGCCGCTTCATGGTTTCCGGTCGGCTTTCATGGCAAGAGCTATAGCCCGTCGGACAGGGTCCGTTGGAAGACCAATGCTACTGGGATGCCCCGACTGTGGAAGGCCGATCGCCTGAGCGCGACCAGCTCCGGCCTCTATTACGTTCGCTACTTCGACGATTTCAGAGCACTCAATGAAAACAACGTCTGGGGCGATACGGGGATTGCTGGCTTCGCCTCAGAGAAGCGGTATGTCGTTGAGACGTCTGCGAAGGTCGTGCAGCGTTGCCTGCTCATGACCACTGACCCGGGTGATCTAGTTCTCGACCCCACCTGCGGCAGCGGGACCACCGGATACGTCGCTGAGCAGTGGGGGAGGCGCTGGATCACTATCGACACCTCACGCGTCGCCTTGGCGTTGGCCCGGGCCCGCATCATGGGCGCCCGCTACCCCTGGTATCTGCTGGCCGACAGCCCGGAGGGCCAGCGCAAGGAAGCCGAGCTCAGCGGCCGGGATCACTCGCTGTCCACTGACCACTCACCGCTCGTCGCCACCCATAAGGACATCCGCCAGGGATTCGTCTTCCAGCGCGTACCCCACATCATGCTCAGGGACATCGCCGACAACGCCGAGATCGACGTGATCTGGGGGCAAATGCAGCCGGGCGTTGAAGCCGCGCTGGCCGACCTGAACCTGGCGCTGCGCGGACACCCGACGCCCTACGAGGCGCTCACCGGCGGACGTGAGGGGCAGCACATCGACTTCAGCGCGCCCGACGGCACGACCGTCACGCTGCCCTCCGGCGAATCCGCGCCGGCCAACGGCCTGCTGGAGTGGGAGGTCCCGCGCGAGGCGCCCCCCGACTGGCCCGCGGCCGCCCACGAGCCGCTGGCCGCGTTCTGGGAGGCCCGCATCGCCCGCCAACGGGCGATTGACGCCTCCATAGCCGCCAAGGCCGAGTTCGAGTATCTCTACGACAAGCCCTACGAAGACCGGCGCACCGTGCGCGTGGCCGGGCCGTTCACCGTCGAGAGCCTGTCGCCGCACCGCATGCTGGGCGTGGACGAGCACGGCGAGCTGATCGACCGCGTCGCCGAGACGCCGGGCCACTACGGCGAGCCGCAGGACTTCGCGGCGATCATCCTGGACCAGCTGCGCACCGCCGGCGTGCAGCAGGCGCACAAAGAGGACCGCATCAGCTTCGACTCGCTGATTCCCTGGCCCGGCGACCACGTGTGCGCCGAGGGGCGCTATCAAGAGGGTGGCGAAGCGGGGCCGCAACGGCGCGCCGGCATATTCATCGGCCCCGAGTTCGGCACGGTGCAGCGCCAGGACCTGGTGGAGGCGGCCCGCGAGGCCGCCGAGGCGGGCTTCGACCTGCTGATCGCCTGCGCCTTCAACTACGAGGCCCACGCCACCGAGTTCGACAAGCTGGGCAGCGTCCCGGTCCTCAAGGCCCGCATGAACGCCGACCTGCACATGGCCGGCGAGCTCAAGAACACCGGCCAGGGCAACCTGTTCGTCATCTTCGGCGAGCCGGACATCGACGTGCTGGACGCCGGCGACGGCCAGGTCCTGGTGCAGGTGAAGGGCGTTGACGTGTTCGATCCCAGCACCGGTGAGGTGCGCAGCGACGACACGGACGGCATCGCCTGCTGGTTCGTCGACACCGACTATGACTCGGAGAGCTTCTTCGTGCGCCACGCGTATTTCCTGGGCGCGAACGATCCCTACAAGGCGCTCAAGACGACGCTGAAGGCCGAGATCGACGTCGACGCCTGGGCGACGGCTCTGTCAGATTTCAGACCACGGAGCACAACGAGGCGACGTATCCCGTGCTCGACGCTCCCTAGCTCGTTCCCATCTCCGCGATCAGCCCGCGCCAGCGCGCAAGGAACAGCCGGCGCTGCTCGGGCAGCGGGACGTGGGGGCCGCCTCGTCGGCGCACCCGGAAGTACTGCCGCAGCTCGTCAAACGCCGCACAGAAGCGCGCGGCTGACGCGAACCGCCCGAAGCCCAGCATTGGGTAATAGCGCTGCTTGATGGCGCGATGGTCCTGTTCGGTGAGGTTGTTCAGATACTGGTTGCGCCGGTGGATGACCTTCCGACCGAGGATCCAACGGATCGCTTTGCGGTAGGCCGGGTGATGGTCCGTCGTGACGCGCAGCGGCTTGCGGCCTGCGACCTCTATCAGACGCCGCAGGAAGCGGCGCGCCGCGTGTTTGTCCCGGTGTTCGCTGAGCATCGAGTCGAGGAGTTCGCCGTCCCGGTCGATCGCCCGATAGAGGTAGCACCAGCGCCCGGCGACCTTCACGTACGTCTCGTCGAGGTACCACGAGACGCCGGCCTGCCCGCGACGCCTGTTACGCAGCTGGTCCGCCAGCAGGGGGGCGAAGCGAAACTCCCACGCACGGATCGTCTCGTGGGTCACCTCGAAGCCGCGCTGCAGCAGCAGCTCGGCGACATCGCGGAAGCTGAGCTTGTAGCGTAGGCGCCACAGCACCGCCAGGAGCACGATGTCCGTCGGGTACTGGAGCTCATTGAACGGCGTGCCGGACCGCTCATTGAAGATCCTGCGGCACGCGTGACAGGCGAACGTGCGGTATCCGAGAGAGCTTCTCCGGCCTCGCCGGCCGGTCGCTCCAGAGTCACAGTGCGGACAATTCACGGGCAAATCCTTGCCGGTTTGCTGATCAGCGCGACGCTAGCAAAGGACGCGTTTTCTGAAATCTGACAGAACCGTTCGTGTATAAGAAGGGTCCCCAACCAGCTCAATAGGTGCAGCCCCCAGTGATGCCGGTTCCGCGCGGACAACCGGACGACGAGACGATCGAGCGCCTCAAGGCCCGCTTCGAGCGGTTTGCCGAAGCCGAGGCCCGCGGGTCTTCGCCGCTCTATTTCCATCTTGGTTACCTGATCGCCGGCGACTCGGAAATCGCAGGGCTGCTGGCGCATGCGCCGCGGACGGAGCAGCGCGCCAACTTGCTCTTCGCGGCGGTCCATTACCTCCTTCTGTCTGGGGTGGATCACCCGCTGCGCGCGTTCTACGGCACGATTTCCGATCCGCCGGATCGTCCGGAGGAGGCGTTCCCGGTCTTTCAGGACTTCTGCGCTGATCACCGCGACACGCTCGTCGAGCTGATCGCGACCCGCGGCACCCAGACCAACGAGGTGCGCCGCTGCGCGTACCTCCTTCCCATGTTCGGCCTGGCCGCGGCTCGAGCTACGGGACGGCCACTCGCGCTGCTCGAAATTGGGCCCAGCGCCGGCTTGAACCTCAACTTCGACCGCTACTACTACGAGTACTCACACGGCGTGCGGGTGGGAGCGACCAATGCGGTGGTCCGCATCGCCTGCGAGGTCCGCGGCCCGATCGAGCCGCCGGTGCCCCCGACGATGCCGAGCGTCGCGTGGCGGGCCGGCATCGATCCGAGACCTGTCGACGTGAATGACGTTGACGGCATCCGCTGGCTGCGCGCCTGCATCTGGCCCGAGCACCTCGGTCGGACCGAGCTGCTCGAGCGCGCCGTTGGGGTCGCACGCGAACACCAGGTGACGCTGATCCACGGCGACGGTATCGACCTGCTGGCAGCCACGGCCGCGCGGTCACCCGACGATGCGCTGCTGTGCGTCTTTCACACCAATGTCGCGCCGTATCTGTCGGCCGACGACCACCAGCGACTCGAAGCTGCGGTATTGGCGGTCGCCGAGACGCGTGACTTGTGCTGGATCGTGGCCGAGGGCGACTCACCGCGCTGGCGGTTTTGGCAACTGCCCACGCTTGACGTGCCACGTCCCTCGAGGCCATATATCCATATGTCATGCGCAATGGTGTCGTTCGAGGGTCGCCGGCACACGACTGAGCTGCTGGGGCTCGCCGACGCGCACGCAGCGTGGATCGAATGGCTCCAACCGGGTCCCACCGCAATCGCCCGCGCAGCGCCCGAAGATCGCGACGCGTGGTTCGACCAGTTGCACGCCGAGATCACCGAGTACTACCTGGCCGAGCCCGACAACCCGTATCGGCAGTCGGGCCGCTCGCAGGGTCATACACGCTGGGTGGTCACCAGGCAGTGCATCGCCAAGGCTGTCAACGCCCAGGGCGACTACCTCGACATCGGCTGTGCGAACGGGCTGCTGCTGGAGTCGCTGCTCGCGTGGTGTGCCGAGCGTGGCTTCCACATCACGCCCCACGGCATCGACTTCGTGCCCGATCTGATCGAGCTGGCCAAGCTGCGGCTGCCACGGTGGGCCGAGAATTTCGAGGTCGCGAACGCGTGGGACTGGACGCCGAAGCGCCAGTATCGGTTCGTCCAGGTGCTCACGGACGCCGTGCCCAAGCTCGACCGGCCCGCCTTGGTCCAACGCACGCTGGATCTGGCCGTTGCGCCGGGCGGGCGTCTGATCGTGCCGCAATACGGCCTCGGCGACAGCGCGACGCCGGAGGTCGCCGAGCGCGTTCTCCACGACATGGGCTTTGAGGTCGCCGGCAGCGAAGCGTGCGTATCTGCGTCCGTCGCCTGGGTGGACAAGCCGTCGAAGTAGTGTGGCCGCCGCATCGCGAATGAGGCGTCGTAAGGCATGCTCGCGTCGACCGAAACGAGTGGCCAAAGAACCAATGCCGCGATACCTCTTAAGCCGGCCAGTTCGAATCTTGGACTACGATCCGCATTGGCCTAAGCGGTTTGAGCGAACGTGCGGCTTGATCCGCGATCTAGTTGGCTCTCGCATCGCGGACCTCGAGCGGCTCTGTCAGATTTCAGACCACGGAGCACAACGAGGCGAAGTTCTCCGTGCTCGAGGATCCCTAGCTCGTCGCCATCTCCGCGATCAGCCCGTGCCAGCGCGCAAGGAACAGCCGGCGCCATTGGGTCCCAGCAGCCCGTAGCACTCGCCCGCCTCAATGGCCAGCGACACGCCGTCCAGCGCGATGATCGGTTCGGCGGCGCGTTTGCGCGCTTCGCGCCGGCGCAGGAACTCCCAGGGCCGCCGGCGCGGCACGCGCGGCTCGAACTGCTTGGTCAGGGTGTCGGTTTCGACGAGCGGCATGGTTTGCGTCCCCGCGCCTGCGTCGATCCGCTCGATGCGATGGGGCCGAGCGGTCATGGGATCGTACCAACCCGGATTGTCAGTGCCCGACGCCGGAGCGGAGGTGCGACTCTTGACGCGGCCGAAGCTGCCATGTCCGCGCACGAGGCAGCCGAAGCACGACTTCCGGCTGAGCGCTGTCTCGGCCGCCTGCGACGAAGCTTGCCTCCGCGACTTATGCGCCGGCGGAGTCGGCTTCGGTACTCTGATGGCCCGCGTTTTCAGTCGCGAGCAGATCGAGTCATGCGCATCACGCTCGTCCGGCACGCCGAGTCCGAGGCGAACTTCTCGAATACGTACGGTGCGCAGACCGATACCAGGCTGACCGACCGCGGCCGCAGGCAATGCGCCTTCCTGGCTCAGCAAAGGGATCGATTCGACGGTGCGCGGATCATCGCCAGCGACCTCGCGCGCGCGACCGAAACGCTTCGTCTCGTACTTGGGTCCGGAGTGGACGCGACCCTCGAGCAGGTCTGGCGCGAGCGCGATTTTGGCGGCGCCGACGGGATGCCGGCGGATGCGGCGCGCGCTCGCTATCCCGCACTGTTCGATTTCGAGGGTGGCGGATGGTTCGCGGCCAAGGCAGAGGACGGTGAGTCCATCGCCGACGTGGATCGTCGCGTCCGCGTCGCGCTCGAGGAGATCGTGGCGCGCGACGACAGCCACGTCGCCGTCTTCACCCACGGCGGCCCCATACAGCTTTCGATTTGCGCAGTGCTCGGCCTGGACCCGCGCACGCACATGCGGCGATTCAACGTCGAGAACACCGCGATTGCGACACTTCAGAGTTCGCCGTGGGGTGTCGTAGTCACTGGGTGGAATGAGGTGTCGCACCTGCCGTCCGAAGAGCGCACGGGCGTATTCGAGGCCTAGATCTCACACCAAGACCGAGACCACGGGGATCTGATGCTCCTATCGTTCGTCAAGCGGGTGGTTGGACGCGAGGTAGGCAGCGGTAGAGTTCGCGCGCGACGTAGCGCTTGAGCACACGGACGATCTCGAGTTTGGAGCGGCCCTCGGCGGTCCGGCGAGCGACGTAGGCGCGGGTGCGGGGTTCGCCAGCCATGCGGACCATGACGATCCGCCAGAGGTCCTGATTGGCGCGGCGATCGCCACCGCGGTTGAGGCGGTGGCGGGTGGTGAGGCCCGAGGAGGCGTCGATGGGGGCGACGCCGCAGAGGTGGGCGAAGGCAGCCTCGCTGTGCAGGCGCTGCGGATTGTCGCCGGCGGCGACGAGCACCGCGCCGGCCGTGTCGGGGCCCACCCCGCGGGCCGCGACCAGATCAGGCGCGGCGGTGGCGACCAGGGGGCTGCAGCACGGCCTCGAGCCGCTGGCATCCCGCGTCGAGGCGCCGCACGCGTCGGGCCAGTTCGCGGAGGGCGAGTCGGGTAGCGCCGGCCACCGTGGTGGGGTCAGCCGGACGGAGCCGGGTCGCCGTCGTTACCAGCTGCGCCACGGTGCTGCCGCGCAGCCGCTCCCGGAGGTCGGCGGGGCCCGTGACCAGCAGCGCCCGCATCTGGTTGATGGCCGTGGTGCGCCCGTGCACCGCCGAGCGGCGCGCGACTCGCAGGGCGCGAATCGCTTCGACGGCGCCGGTGCGCGTCTTGGCTTCACCCACCGCGTCCCCAGCTTGCGTCGACCGGGCCGCCGCGAGGGCGTCGACTGGATCGGATTTGCCGTGCCGGCGCCGCCGTTGGCGATTGGGGCGGTTGACCTCCACCACCGGCACGTCGGCGGCGTGCAGGACCCGGGTCAGGCTGGCCCCGTAGGCGCCCGTGCCTTCGGCGCGACCGTGCCGAAGCCCCGGAGCCAGGCCAGCAACGCGCGGTGCCCGGCCGGGGTGGTCCGAAACGCCCGCACGCCGAGCTCGGCGCCACGCTGGTCGAGGGCGGCCACCACGTGCTGGTCGCGATGCGTGTCGACGCCCGCGGTGACACCCGGGCGCGTATCTGTCATGGTGCGCATGGCCTGCCATTCGTCGGCTTCCCAGGGGTCGAGGGGTGGCCGCACGTGCCGGGACGGCGGACAGGGACGAGCCGCGCAGACAGGCTCCTATGAGGTCACGTTCGCCCGACCGGTGCGTGCCAGGTCGGTGCTCGGGCTCAACCGACAGATCAGATCACAGGCAGCCGAGGCGCCAGTCAGAATCTTGAGTCAGGCCGAGTCCGAGCGCCTGCCAACACCCTACCGCCCACCACCAGGACGCATGGTCGTGGCGCCCTGCGATCATCCCTGTCAGATCTCAGGGCGCTGATGGTGAGGGTCGAGGAGCCCCCACCGGACTCCCTTCTTACGCCGCCGCCATCTCGCTGACGAGTGCCTGCCAGCGCGCGACGTAGCGCTTGAGCATGCGGATGATCTCGCGTGGAGCGGCCGTGGGGGTGGCAAAACTTCACGCAGCCCAGTCGTACTCGTTGAGAAGCCCGCCGAGCACCTGCCGTCTTCGGACGTACGCTGACTCGCTGGGCCTCGACCGAGGCTCCCGACCGTCCGGCGAATCAAGGCCCAGTGTCCGGTGTGGTCGCATCCCGTTGTAGTGCGCCACGTACTCGCGAAGCACGCGGCGCAGGTGACGCTCGTTCACGACGATGAAGTGGTCGAGACATTCGCGGCGCAGCGTCCTGATCACTCGCTCGGCAACCACGTTCGCGTTCGGTGCGCGCACCGGCGTCAGCATCGTCCAGATCCCGAGCCCTCTTGCCCTCCTAACGAAGTCCAGACCGTAGCTGCGTTCGCGGTCTCGAATCAGGAAGCGTGGCCGGTCCCCCCAGGCGGTCGCCTCGATCAGCTGCCGCCAGTGCCAGACAGCCGTCGGGTGCCGCGTCACGTTGACGTGCACGAGGCGCCGGCGGCCGTGCGCGATGAACACCACGACGTAGAGCGTCCGCATGGCCATCGTGAACAGGTCGACCGCCCAGATGTCCGGCGCGTGGTTGCGCAAGAACGTCCGCCAGGATTGCGACGGTGTTCGCCGTCGCACCTGATCTCGGTAGCGGCGCACGGTGCGCGCGCTCGCCAAGAATCCCAGAGCGCGGAGTTCCCCAACGATGCGAACGGATCCCCAGCGTGCGTTCTCGCGCGCGACACGCAGGATCAGCTGCCGCAGCTCGGCGTCAATGCGAGGCCGTCCCGACCGGCCCCCGCGACTCCTACACGTCCAGTACCGACGCCACGCCGTGCGATGCCAGCGAACCACGGTCTGCGGCTGCACCAGTCGCAGCCGAACGCGCCACGGCGACCAGCCCCACGCCACCACGGACCAGAACGGCCGATCCTCGTTCCGCAACCTCGCTCGCCTCGGCTGCCTTGCGTACACCGCAAGCTGCTGGCGTAGCACGAGATTCTCCATCTGCAGGTCGCTGCGCGCTCGCATCGAGCGACGCAACACGCCGATCAGGAGCCTGATGTACAGACGCATGGCCGATCTCCTCCGAATCGGCCATCATCCCTCCAGTCAACCCCTCACGTCGCGGCGGATGAAGTATTGCCTCCCCACGACTCCGTCGCTTTCATTGTCCTGAACCGCCATTTGGCATCATCCCACCAAATCCGACGTATGGTCAGTCGCCGATATGCGCGAGCGGCCACGCTTGCGTTGCGCAATTCGTGGTCGGGCACCCGCAGAATACGGAGCAAAAACTATTAGAAGTCCCACGCAATTCCTAGTTCCGGCCGTGATTCATTCAGGCGCACCAGGGGGCGTCTGCACTCCAGCGGTTAAAACTGGGGGTGGGCTGGCCGGCCAGCCGGGCGCGGGCGTCTAACCAGAGGTCGCGCCAGGCGTTGTGGTCGGCGAGGGCGGATTCCGGGTTGGAAGCGCTGCGGGCGACGAAGTCGGGAAAGTCGGCGCGGCCGTTGATCTGGCCAGTCGGCTGATAGCGCAGGTCCATGCTCCAGCGCACTCCGTCGCTGAGGTTGGGAAGAGCTCGGTGGGGCGTGTAGCGAGTCATCAGGAGGACCGAACCGGCGCGCATCGGGAGTGGCAAGAGGTCGTTTTCATCCAGTGCCTGTGGAGTTATCGCCAGGCCTTCGTCGCCGCGGCAGTGATTGAGGATTCCGCCCCGGTGGCGCCGTGGCCAGACGCCAAGGCAACCCATCTCGGCGGAGGCGTCGGTGATGGGCATCCAGACGGTGAGAACCTCGCTGGCGTCGGCATCGGCGGATTGCACGCCGATATCCTGGTGGGCCGGCGTGGTGAGGGTGTTTACATCAGGGGTGCCGTTCCATTGATTGTCATTCCTGGCGAGTGAGAGAGGGGTTTTGACGCGGATGTGTTGGACTGGGCTGGAGGTTATCTCGCGTCCGACGATCGACTCGACAAGGTCGAGCAGGATCGGGTGTGTGAGGATGCTAAAGGCGCCGTTCCCGAGGTAAATCGGGGTGTCGGAGTCGATTGATCTCGTTGGGAGAGAGATGTCGAATTCTTGGACGGGAAAGACGCCGGGGGCGCGGAGAACCCGTAGGACACGCTGCCCGAAGGACTCCTCAGAATCGTAGTGTTTGATGTCGCCGGCCTCAAGCAGGCGGCGAGCGATCCGGTTGAGAATGTTTCCGTGCTCTTCGTTGAGCAACTTGAAATCGCGGGCCGGGTCGAAGACATCATCGACGACGAGATACCCTTCGCGGTCGAAGAAGTCCCTTTGGCCCGTGCTGAGACCCCGCGCGTTGGCGATCATCCGTCCTTCCTCCTGTGGCGCTTTGAGCGACCTGGTGACGGTCACAGCCTGAACTCCTCAAGGGATATCGGGCGAGAGGGGTCTCCGCCGCAGGCCGACCGGCCTGCGGCGGAGTTTGGTTTCTGTGTCAACCGCCGAAATCGAGCTCGACCGGCTCAGCGTCCTTGAAGAAAAACTGCTCGGGGCGCGCGGGGCCCGGGCTATAGGCCGCTTGCCCATATGGGAGAACCTCCGCCACATTCTCAAGCCGGTTGCTCCGAACTCGCACACCAATGAGCGCCGGCGACAGGCCGACCGTCCCGATGACCCACAGGTTGTCCACCATGATGCGGTGGATCTCCTTGCCGAGTTCCCGGGCTTCTTCGACGGAGACTCCCTTGGCTCGCTGGTGGAGTTCCTGCTGGCGCCGGATCTCACTGCCCGCGGGCGGCTCCAACCCTCTGGCACCGCCGGTCTCGTACCAGATACCGTAGAGCGGGGTGGCAGAGGCCCCGGAGGCCATGAGGGAGGATCCCGGGTAGAGGAGCGGTGTGTCGTTCCCGTGCAGCGACCAAATCCAGATTTGCAACTCGCCATTTGCCCGTCGCACGTTGAACAAGCTGCGCTCGAGCACCTGAAAGTTGACGCGGATGCCGAGGTTCTGCTCCCACATCTGACCCACGGACTCAGCGATGCCTGGAAAGTCCACAAAGGACGCCGCGACCGAGACAAGATCCAGAATCAACGTGCCTTGGCCATCGCTGCGCAATCGGAAACCGTCGGCATCGCGTTCTGCCAGGCCCAGATCGTCAAGGATCGCGTTGGCCTTCGCAGAATCGAAGTCGGCATGCTTCGTCCGGTACTCGGGCTCAGGGGCGTACGGCGAGCCAGGGGCTGGCGAGGTCGTGCCGGGCGAACCCAGGCCCACCCAGTGAATCTCGTTTAATTCGTCGCGGTCGATGCCGTGCGACAGCGCCCGCCGGAAGTCAAAGGTCTCGAGCCACTTCTTGATTTCCGGGTCATCACCTTGCCACGCCTGGTTGAAGTGAAAGCCACCCTCGGTGCCGTGGTTCCCGTTATAGAAGCTCACCGTGTAGTCGCTTCTGATTTCGTTGGCCTTCAAGACGGGTACGTTGCCGATGACGATGTGCCGGACCTGAAAGTCAAGTTCGCCAGCTACGGCCCTGAGGTTCAGTACCTGCAAGTCCTCGGCAAGATCGGTCCGGATTCGGTCGATGTAGGGCAGCTGATTGCCCTCGATATCCACAGCGTGATAGTAGGGATTTCGCTCCAGCAATACCTGCGGTGTGCTGTTAGCGGTTAGAGGCGTCCAGGCGGTTGTAACCGGACACTCCGGGTTGCGCACGGGGTGCGCGACCGTCTTCATGTGCTGGACCCAGTTCTCGTAGCCGGCGTCGCTAGCCAGCTTCGCGGCGTTGTCGTCACCGACGTACTTGGGGAGAAACTGGGATAGGTAGTGCTTGGGTGCCCAGATGCTATTTCCGCTGTGACTCGAGGAGAACGCGCCGCCAGGCGGGTTCGAAGCCAGCTGCTCGACGAAGATGAAGTTGGGTGCGCCGAAGCGGACCCTGACCGCGTAGTCGTCCACCTTCTCCCACTTACCCTGTTCACCCTGGGAGTCGGCATTCCAGGTAGACGCGCCTGGGTGGAAGTCGGCGTTCAGATACAAGTCCTCGTACCAAAACATGACGTCGTCAGCGGTAAGCGGCGCGCCGTCGGACCAGCGGTGCCCCTCGCGCATGTAGAAAGTAAAGGTGGTCCCGCCGTCACTGATCTCCCACCCCTTGGCGATATAAGGGACGACTTTAGTTAGCTGGCTGTTCCAGTACAAGAACGTGTCGTGGAGGATGCGGTCAAAGTTGGCGAGGTCGCCGGGCCCAGTGAACGCCCGGCGCATCGTGCCGCCATACTTGCCAATTCGCCGCAGCGGTCGGTAGACCAACGGCTCCTTTGGCAGCCGCTCCGAGATAGGTGGCAGCTTCCCGGCCTGCACCAACGCGGCCCATTGCGGTGCCTCGGAGAACGCCTCCGGAATGAAGCCAGTAACGACGTCGACGTTCTCACCGCTGACCGACTGGAGGGCCTGTACCACCCGCTCGGTCTCAATGACCTTTTCTACGATCTTCTCTTGGATCACCACCCTCTCGACCGGGACCTCTTTGATCACGGTCGTCTCGATCGGCACTTCCTTGGTGACGACCTGAGTATCGCCACAGGCCATCAGGACCGGCACGCCCGCTACTCCGACTGCGCCGACTCCGATCAAACGAAGCAAATGTCGACGCGACTGGCGTTGCATAACCAACCTCCCCGGTATCAGCCTCGGATGCGATACCCGCTTTGCTCAACAATCACGCTTGCGCCGACCGGAGATGCCTGAAACCGGTGCGACGATCCCCGATGACGATTCCGAAATCGTGTGCATACCGTACACGAGTACTATTGATGTGTCAACGCAGGCGATGCGTACGCTGCCACCTGTTAGGGCCGTTCAGACTGCGTCTGCCGCTGAGTACGATTTGTTGTTGAACATCCCTACTCGTATACGATATCCGGGAGGCGCCGCTGGTTCATCGGACGCGGCGCACCTGGGGTTCGTAAGCGCTCGGCGATCCGTCATCTGTGGTGGTCAACAGTCCGACGCTTTGCGGTTTCGTTAGGGTTCTCTAGCGAAGATAGGCTAGGATAGCAGGTAATACAGACGTGAGTTCTCGGCTCTCAGTGCAGCGTGGGGCTGTGCATCGCGAGGGCGTCGTCTCATTGCTGGAAGAGGATCCGGATCCGCCTTCTGACATTGGCGCATGAGCGGACAGACGGCCAGCGCGGCAATATCCCCTGGCGGCCGGGCCGCGCCGGCTCGTGCAGGCGCTCGGTGAGCGGGTGCAGCGTTCGCAGTTCAAGTGGCGACAGCCCATCATCGCCAGCATTCACACCAGACCATCGACCGAGTTTCTCAGTAGGCTCACGATACGGGGGGTTATAGACGTGCCAAAGTTCGGCCTGTCCATCTCGTCGAAGTATTTCATGGAAGATGAGAGTGCGGGGGGGTTGGAGCCGATTGTGCGCGGCCTGGCCGCAGCCGGAATCCGCGCCTGCGAGCTCTCTGCCAAGCACGTGGAGCCCCCTGCCGATGTCGCGGTGGTGCGATCGGTGCTCGATCGGCATGGCGTGCAGGCCAGAACCATCCACCCACCAATCGGCGAAACGAATCTGGGCGCGCTGGACGAGGACCAACGCCAGGCTTCGGTAGCGGAGATCAGCGCGTGCTTCGAGCCGTTCGCGGCGCTGGGCGGCGGCGCGGCGATCGTGCATCCCAGCGGCAGTGGGGTTGCACCTAACAAGTCACTCGAATGGGACGAAGGGAACCGCGCGGCGCACCTGGATGCCTTTCGTCGCTCGCTGGACGAGTTGCTGCGGATGGCCGAGACGCTCGGCATTCGCCTCGCCTGCGAAAACATGCCGTCACATGGCCGGCCCCGGCCGGGGGTCCAGATGGAAGAGGTGCGGGCCGTGATCGACGGCTACCCCCATGAGGTGGGACTCTGCCTGGACACCGGGCACGCGTACATGAGCGGGCTCGATCCAGCGGCCGAAGCGCGCATCGCTGGCGAGCGCCTCATGGCGTTGCATCTGCAGGACACGGACGGCGTGGAGGACCGGCACTGGATGCCTGGCCAGGGAAAGGTGAATTGGGCGCAGTTGTACGCGGCGTTGACCACAATGGGCTTCGACGGTGCGTGGACGTTCGAAGTCCACATCGAACCCGCTGCGGCCGCGGCGGCCGCCCGGCGCGTAGCGGACGGCTGGGTGGCCGGGCGGTTCGAGCTCGGGCCACGCTTGGCCAGCCGCCCGCGCTAGGGCTGAAATGATCCGATGGCAGGCTGGCTGATCCGCCGAACGCTGTTTGCGTTCGCGACGGTGTGGGCGATTTCGATGCTGTCGTTCTTCATCATTCAAATCCCGCCGGGCGATTACGTGACCTCATACATCGCGCAGTTGCAGTCGCAGGGCACCATCTTCACCGACGACGAAGCGCTGGCGCTGCGCAATCTCTACGGGCTCGATCAGCCGGTCATCTTGCAGTACTTCCGCTGGCTGGGCCTGATGGCGCAGGGGAATTTCGGGGTGTCTTTCGAGTTCAACCGGCCGGTTCTGGATGTGATCGGCGATCGCTTCCTGCTGACTATTGTGGTGTCGGTAGCGGCGCTGCTGCTCACTTGGATCGTGGCGCTGCCGATCGGCATCTACTCGGCCGTCAAGCAGTACTCCATCGGCGACTATGCGTTCACCTTCATCGGGTTCATTGGTCTGGCGATTCCGGGGTTCCTCTTGGCGCTGGTGCTGATGTATTTCGGATTTGTTCTGTTTGACGCCAACGTAGGTGGCCTCTTCTCGCCGGAGTACGCCCAGGCGGATTGGAGCTGGGACAGGCTCTGGGATCTGATGCAGCACATGCCGATACCCGCGCTGGTGCTGGGACTGGCGGGGACCGCGTTCCTGATGCGCATCATGCGGGCGAACTTGCTGGATGAGCTGCGTAAGCCGTATTTGGTGACCGCGCGGGCGAAGGGCCTGACGAACAGCCGGGCGGTGCTCAAGTACCCGGTGCGCGTGGCACTGAATCCGTTCGTGAGCATCGTACCTTTCGTGCTGCGAGACATCGTGGGAGGCAGCGTGATCGTATCGATCGTGCTGAGCTTGCCGACGCTCGGGCCGATTCTCCTGAAGTCGCTGATCGCGCAAGACTCCTTCCTGGCGGGGACGGTGATTCTGTTATTGGGCGTCATCACGGTAGTCGGCACGCTGATTTCGGACATCTTGCTGGTGATTCTTGATCCGCGAATCAAGTTTGAGGCGCGCGGTGGCTGAGGACCACACCACCCGAACGATTGAGAGCAAAGTGGCCGTCGGCGCCGCGCGCGAGGAAGAGCGCATCTCGGTCGCCACACAGTGGCAACTCATCTGGTGGCGATTCCGCAAACACAAGGTCGCGAACATCGCGGCGATTGTGCTGATCACGTATTACGTGGTGGTGCTGTTTGCGGACTTCTTCGCCTACGCCGATCCGAACTTGCCGGCGGCCAAGCGCGGTCTATTGCCGCCGCAGCCGATTCACCTGTTCGATGAAGACGGGTGGAACCCGCATGTGCTCGCATTCGAGGGAAGTCGCGATCCGGAAACTTTCAAACGCGTGTACGAGATCCTCGGCGATCAACAGATCTCGGTGCAGTTCTTTGCGCAGGGATTGGAGTACGAGATCTTGGGCATCATTCCGTGGGACCGGCACCTGATCGGTGTGAGCGACGACGCGGGTGGCGCGCTGGCGCAGGAGCATGTGTCGCTGCTGGGCACTGATATTCAAGGGCGCGACATGTGGTCGCGGATCATTTTCGCGACCAGGATCTCGATGACGATCGGGCTGATCGCGGTGGCGATCAGTCAGATTCTGGGAATCGTGATCGGCGGCGTGTCGGGGTACTTCGGCGGCCTGATCGACACCGTGATTCAACGCATCGTCGAAATCGTGCGCTCGATCCCGCAGATTCCGCTGTTGATGGGAATTGCCGCAGCGGTGCCGAAGGACTGGTCGATCGTGCAGATCTACTTCGCGATCACAATCCTGCTGGCGTTGATCTTGTGGACCGAACTGGCGCGCGTGGTGCGCGGCCGCTTTCTCTCGCTGCGGGAAGAGGACTTCGTGATGGCCGCCGAGCTGGCCGGGGCCAGCCGCATGCGCATCATCCTGCGACACATGGTGCCCTCGTTCCTGAGCCACATCATCGCGGCCACGACGCTGGCCATCCCCACAATCATCATCAGCGAGACCTCGCTGTCATTCCTGGGTCTAGGCTTGCGGCCGCCCGCCATCTCCTGGGGGGTGCTGCTGCAGCAGGCGCAGAACATCCAGACGTTGGCGCTGTCACCCTGGCTGCTGCTGCCGGCGCTGCCGGTGATCTTCGCGATTCTGGCGTTCAATTTCCTCGGGGACGGTCTGCGGGACGCCGCGGATCCGTACGGGACCTAGCTGATGGCCACCCTTGCCGCAGGGAAACGGCGGCCACTGCTGCGCGTGCACAACCTCAAGACCTATTTCTTCCCAGATGAGGGCACGGTGCGCGCGGTGGACGGCGCGAGCTTCGAGGTGTGCGCCGGCCAGACCCTCGGGATCGTGGGCGAGAGCGGCTGCGGAAAGAGCGTGACCGCACGCTCGATATTGCGCATCGTCGAACATCCAGGCGTAATCGTGGAAGGCGAGATTCGTTATCTGCATCGAACCGACGGACGGGAGGTCGAACTCGATCTGGCGCAGATTTCGGCCGACGGCCCGGAGATGCGGCAGATTTGCGGCGGCGAGATCGCGATGATCTTTCAGGAACCCATGACCTCGTTCAGTCCGGTGCATACGATCGGGAGCCAAATCGTCGAGGCCATCCGGCTGCACTCGCCGTTGGGCAAGCGCGAAGCCCGTGAACGTGCGGCCGACCTCTTGCGGCAAGTAGGCATCTCACGAGCCGAGGCGCGCCTTAACGAATACGCCTACCAGCTGAGCGGTGGTATGCGGCAGCGCGCGATGATCGCCATGGCGCTGTCCGCCGAGCCGAGAGTCTTGATTGCCGACGAGCCCACGACGGCTCTGGACGTGACGACGCAGGCGCAGATTCTGGACCTGCTGCGGCAGCTTCAGACCGACCTCGATATGGCGATCATCCTGATCACGCACAACCTGGGCGTGGTGGCCGAGATGTGCGACAACGTTGTCGTGATGTATCTGGGACGGGTGGTTGAGGAGGGTTCCGTGGATGCGATCTTCCACAATCCCAAGCATCCCTACACACGCCTGCTGCTGCAGTCGATCCCGAGCCTGCATTCAGAGGCGCGTGTCCCGCTGCCCACCATCAGCGGCGCCATCCCGCATCCCTACAACCGGCCCGAGGGCTGCCCGTTCCACGATCGCTGTCCACAATTCATTCCGGGAACGTGCGATCGGCACGCGCCCGAACTCCAGGCGCTCGATGAGCGAAAGTCAGATCAATTGGTGAGCTGCTTCCTGTATCACGAGCCCACGGACGAGCGGGCATGACCGTCGAAGGGCCGAACGGACACCCTCTCCTCGAGGTGAAACGCCTCAAGAAGTACTTTCCCATCCGGAAGGGCTTTATGCGCCGCGAGGTGGGCGCGGTGCGAGCCGTGGACGATGTGTCGTTCCACATCGACCGGGGCGAGACGCTGTCGCTGGTGGGTGAGAGCGGTTGCGGGAAGACGACCACGGCCCGCTGCATCCTGCGCGCGATCGACCCGACGGATGGCCAGATTCTGTTCCGGCCGACCGAAGACAAGGTGTTCGATGTGGCGCAAAGCACGCGGCGCGAGCTGCGGCGGCTGCGTCGCGACATGCAACTGATCTTTCAGGACCCCTTCGGCTCGCTGAACCCACGGTTCACGTTGCTGGAGATCGTCGGTGAGCCGCTGCTGGTGAACGGCATGCGCAGCCGCCGGGAACGGCAGGAGCGGGTGGAAGAGCTGCTGCGCTTGGTGGGTATGCGTCCTGAGTACATGCGCCGATTCCCGCACGCCTTCAGCGGCGGGCAACGGCAGCGCATCGGAATCGCCCGGGCGCTGGCCCTGAACCCCAGGTTGGTCGTGGCCGACGAGCCGGTATCCGCGCTGGACGTTTCGGTGCAGGCGCAGATCCTGAATCTGCTGCTCGACCTGCAGCAGAAACTCGGGCTCACGTATCTCTTCGTGGCGCACGACCTGAGTGCGGTGAAGCACCTCAGCGACCGGGTGGCGGTGATGTACGTGGGCCGCCTGGTCGAGATGACCGATCGTGAGCGTCTGTTCAACAGCCCGAGGCATCCGTACACGGAGGCCCTGCTGTCGTCGGTGCCGGAGCCGGACCCGCGAATGCGCTCGCAGCGCATCGTATTGGAGGGCGAGGTCGCGAATCCGGCGGCGCCACCGTCCGGGTGCTATTTCCACCCCCGCTGTCGCTATGCGCAGGACGTGTGCCGGACCGACACGCCCGTCTGGGAAGAGGTGGCGGAGGGTCACTGGGTCGCGTGTCACCGCGTGAAGGAGCTGGAGCTGGCGGGTGTGCGCGACCGGCTACCCATGAACACGGCGGCGGGCAACAGCACAAATCCCGCGACGAACGCCACGCCAGCGGCCGGCTCCGCGACCGACGGCGACGCCACAGACGATTCCGAGTAGGCCCCAGAGCCGCGCCTGCGCGGGGGAACGCGACTTGCGTCACCCACCGGCGAGATGCGATATCGGCGCAATCGTCGGGTCGCTTCGCGACCGACATGCTCGGACGCGCCGCGGCGGCTGCTGGCGGTGGATGGCCAAATCGCGCGCTAACCGTGCGCGATCCGATGGGCGCCGGCCAAGGCTGGGCACGCTCCTAGCGGCCCGGGGCTCGAATGCCAAGCGGGAGAGGGACTGATGCTCCTATCGTTCGTCAAGCGGGTGGTTGGACTCGTGGGAGGCAGCGGTAGAGGTCGCGCGAGACGTAGCGCTTAAGCGCACGGATGATCTCGCGTTTGGAGCGGCCCTCGGCGGGTCGGCGCGCGACGTAGGCCAGGGTGCGGGGCTCGCCGGCGATGGCGGACCATGACGATTCGCGAGAGGCCTGCTTGGCGCTCCGATCCCCACCGCGGTTGAGGCGTTTGCGGCCGGTGAGTCCGGAAGAGGCGTCGCTAGGGGCCACGCCCCGGAAATGGGCGGAGGCGGCCTCGCTGCGCAGGCGCTGCAGGTTGTCACCGGCGGCGACGACCCGCGCACCGGCCGTGTCGGCGCCCACCCCACGGGCCGCGACCAGGTCAGGAGCGGTGGTGGCGACCAGGGGCCGCAGCAGCGCTGAGAGCGCTAACCTGAGCACCAATAACGTGCGAATCTCCGCTCGCAGTGGGAGCGTCCTCAACGGGGGGCGGCTCAGGTCATCCATGGGCGGACGGAAAAACGGCTCCCCATAGTCATCCCGCCTATTTCGGCGAACGCTAACGGAACCGTCAAGTGTCCGAACGTTGACGGATCGCCGAGCGCTGACGAACCGCAGGTGCGGCGAGTCCGATGAACCGGATGCGCTCCTCGCATATCGTATACGAATGGTGTCATCATCAACGAAACTCGGTCTGCGGCGCTTGTGCTCTGAACGGCCCTCCCGGGTGTTTCATACACATCGCCTGTGTTGACATGTCGAACGGTTTCGTATCCGGTGTGCGACAGATTTGGAATCGTCGTTCGGGAACGCTGCACCGGTTTCGAGCATCTCCGATCGGGTGAGCTTGATCGCTGAGGACAGCGGGCGCTACACCCGGGGCTCGTTCGCGAGCAGCTTGGGAATGCAGCACCTATCACGTTCGACGTTTGCTCCGTGTAATCGGTGGCGGCGCGGTCGGGGCACCCGGCTATGGACGTTTGTATGAGCGGGTGTTCACTTAGGCAAATCGGCGAATGCGGCGACTGATGATCGAGGATCGTGAGTGCTGATGAGCGTTTTTAGCAGCACTGGCTCCAACGTCAAAATGATCGCCTGAAATTCACGCGGGGTCGCACGTTCGTGTGTCAGTTAACCAAGCATACCGCTGCCGAATACGGCAGGTTGATTGGCCTCGCCGACCGATCAACTAAGGTAGCGGTGTATCAGTTGACGGGTGGCGTATCGAACGTCGTGATCATGGTTGACAGCCCTTCGGGTTGCTTCGTTTTGAAGCAACCCGACGCGTTCCTGCGTGTTGGCGAGCGGTGGGAGGTGGACCGCGCTCGTATCTGGCATGAAGTCGCAGCCACAAAGTTATGGGTCGGCATCCTTGGCGCACGATGGGCACGTCGAGTGCTGCACGAGGAGCGGGAGAACTACATCTACGCGATGTCCTGCGCTCCGGTCGGCGCCAGCAACTGGAAGCAGCAACTGCTGCGGGGTGTGATTGAACCCGCCACCGCCCGGCAGGCGGGTCGCGCCGTCGGCGAAATCCACCGCCGAACGTCGGCCGACGAAGGGCTGGCCCGCGCGTTTCGCCACGACGAGGTGTTCGTTCAGGGTCGTGTCGACCCGTATTTCGGGCCGATCATCGCGTCTGGCGGCCCCTTGGCGGAACCACTTGAGGAACTGTGTGAGAAGCTTCTCGAGCGGAAGCCGGCGTTGATTCACGGTGACCTAAGCCCTAAGAACATTCTGGTCGCCAGCGATCATGTGTTCGTGCTCGACTTCGAGTTTTGCCACTTCGGCGACCCCGCCTTCCTTCTCAACCATTTCGTACTCAAGGCCATTCATCGCTGTCGAGATCGCGGCCACTTCTTCGCCCTGGCCCGCGAGTTCTGGGAGAGCTACCGTCGCAGCTTCGGAGATCTTGCTCCGGTCGATATCGAGTCCACCACCGTGTTCATATGGGGGGGGCTGCTTATCGCCCGCGTCGACGGCAAGTCTCCCGCCGAATACATCCGTGACGATGCATCGCGCCAGGCGATCCGCAAGCTGTCCGCACACATCCTTTGTGAGAACATTGCGAGCGTAGAGCAATCCCTCGAAAAGGAGGACAATGCAATCGCCTGGTTGGAGTCAAGATACCTGCCATAACATCCGTATCTGGGCGTGAGGTTCTGGACTCCCGCGGGTATCCCACGGTGGAAGTGGAGATTCACTGCAGAGACCGAGGCCAGGGTCGCGCTATCGTCCCCTCCCGTGCCTCCACCGGCTCTCACGAGGCCAAGGAGCTCCGAGACGGCGACCCCGAACGGTACGAAGGCCGAGGTGTCCTCCGGGCCGTGGCCCGTGTCAACGGCGAAATCGCGGCCCGCATCATCGGCATGGATGCCGCCGAACAGGTAGTCGTCGACCGCGCACTCATCGACCTCGACGCCACGCCCGACAAGCGGCGGCTCGGCGCTAATGCCATCCTGGGCGTTTCGCTTGCCTGCGCCCATGCTGCGGCCGCCGCTGCCGGTCTGCCACTCTACCGCTACCTCAAAGACGGCTCCGCAATGACCATGCCCGTACCCATGGTCAATATCATCAGCGGGGTCTCCACGCCAACCAGCAGCTCGATATCCAGGACTACTCAGCCGTCCCCGTCGGTGCCCCCACATTTCACGAGGCCCTCCGTTGGGTCGCAGCGGTCAGACTCAAGGCCCTGGAAATCCTCCGAGAAGACGGCTACTCTGGCCTTCTCGCAGATGAGGGCGGATTCGGCCCCAGCCTGGCCGGCAACGAAGAAGCCATCCGCGTCATTCTTGGGGCCATCGAGCGTGCTGGACTTCGGCCCGGCATCGATGTCTATGTCGCCCTAAACATCGCTTGCCAGCACTTCTACCGATCCTCACGCTACGAATTACCATCCGACAATCTCTCGCTCAGCGCCCACGAATTCGGTGATTGGCTCGTCGACCTCGCCACACGCTACCCGGTAATTTCCGTCGAGGATGGCATGGCCGAGGACGAATGGGCCGGGTGGGCTGAACACACCCGCCGCCTCGGCGGCCGCTGCCAGATTCTGGGCGATGACGTCTTCACCACCAATCGTGCTCGCCTTCGGCGCGGCATCGAGAGCGGCGTCGCCAACGCTATCCTCATCAAGCTCAACCAGATCGGCACTCTGTCCGAAGCCCTCGAGACCCTCGCCGCTGCCCGCGGCGCCGGCTACCGCCTAGTCATCTCAGCCCGCTCCGGCGAGACCGAAGATGCCTCCATCGCCGACATCGCCGTTGCCACTGGTGCCGGCCAGATCAAAATCGGCTCGACGGCGCGTTCATGCCGCCTTGCTAAATACAGCCAACTCCTTCGCATTGAGGAAGCTCTGGGCGCTGAAGCCCCCTATGCTGGCCCCACGGTCTTTGAAGGTTTCGTGGCTCGTGCAGGCCGGCATTCCGGTGACTTCGCCCAGTCCGATATTCGATGATGCCTGCCGAGGGATAGGCCAGAAGCGGCGATGGAGGCAGTGGACGAACGCTACGTAACCGGGGGCAGCGTTGAGAGCGCGAACCGGAGCACCGAAAATATGTGAGACTCCCGTCGCAGTGGGAGGGCCCCAAAGACGGCGGCTCAGGTCAATCAGGGGCGGACGGAATAATGGCACCCCACGATGGCAAGAAGGAGCGGGCATAGAGCGTCAGGACCAGGCAACTGTAGAATGGCGTCCGAGATGCGGTGCGCGGCGAACGATCCGAACGTCAAGCGCCGGGAACTCGACTCGGAGACGCGATTGGAGGCGAGCGGAAGGCATCCGGCCTCGATAAGCGCCACAGGCGCACGCACCCCGACCAATTGATCTGCGGGTCGCTCGGCGTCGCTTGGACACTTGCGCCTGTTCCTTCGATACAGAAACGTCCACACACCGAGTTCCGCGCGGCGCAGCCGGGCCGGCCCGTTATGGAAACCAATCCCACCCTCCAAGTAGCCACGTTCGCGGGCGGCCTCGCGCTTCTGATCTACGGCATGCGCATCTCCGGCCGTGGCCTCGAGCAAATGGCCGGTCCCCGCATGCGTACGTGGCTGCACCGCCTGACCCAACGGCGCTTGGCCGGTGCGGGCGTGGGCGCCGCGCTGACCGCGCTGATGCAGAGCTCCAGCGCGACCTCGGTTCTGCTGGTCAGCCTGACCTCGGCCGGCCTGCTGCCGTTCGGGCAGACCATCGCGGTGCTGCTTGGCGCAGGCGTCGGTTCCACGTTGACCGTGCACCTGATCGCCTTCAATGTGCTCGACTGGGCGCCGTTGATCCTGGCGCTGGGCGTGGCCTTGATCATGGCGACGCGGCATCCGGCCTACGTCTACCTGGGGCGTGCCATCTTCGGGTTTGGCCTGCTGTTCATGGGGATGTGGCTGCTGGTGCGTGCCATGGCGCCGCTGCGCGGGAATGAGACGTTTGCCGACCTGCTGAGTGATTTGACCGGCGCGCCGATCCTATTGCTGCTCATCAGCTTGATATTCACCGCGCTGGTGCAAAGTAGTGCGGCGACGATGGGCGTGGCAATCGGCCTAGCGCTGAACGGCGCGATTGGTCTCGATGCGGCCCTTCCGTTGATGCTCGGCGCCAACATTGGCACCACCGCGACCGGGCTGATCGCCAGCGTCGGCTCGGGCGTGGAATCGCGTCGCGTGGCCGTCTCGCACGTGATGCTCAAGCTGGTGGGCGCGGCGATCGTGTTTCCGCTGTTGGGGCTGATCGGCCCACTGATCGCCGCCACCGCGCCCGACGTCCCGCGCCAAATCGCCAACAGCCACACCTTCTTCAACCTCGCGCTGCTCATCGTGTTCTTGCCCGTGGCCGTGCCGGCCGCCTGGTTGATCCGGCGCGTCGTGCCCGAGCCGCGCCGTGAGCCCGACCGCGTCGAGGCCTACCTCGATCCGATCACGCTCGAATCGCCGGCGGTGGCGATCGGCCAGGCCACGCGCGCCGTGCTGCGCATGGGCGAGATCGTGCAGGCCATGCTGCGTGACGCGCAGCGGGCGATGGAGACCAACGATGAGTCGCTGGTGCTGGATGTGCGCGAACGCGACGACCAAGTCGATCAGCTCCAGCGCGCGATTCGCACCTACCTCACGGCCCTGGCAACGAACGAGCGGCTGTCCGCCGATGAATCCGATCGCGAGATCGGCCTGCTCCACGCCGTCAATGATCTCGAGAACATCGGCGATGTCTTGGACAAGAATCTCGCCGAACTGGCTCTCAAGAAGATTCATGGCCGCCACGCCTTTTCACCGGAGGGGGCGGCCGATTTACGCGAGTTCCACGACATCGTGAGCACCGAGCTGGGCCGGGCCCTGTCGTCATTCGCCTCCGGCGACGCGGAGCTGGCGGCGGACGTGATCGCGCTCAAGTCGCGCGTGAGCGACCTGGAGCGCGACATGCGGCGGCGGCACATCCAGCGGCTCTACGCCGGTCGTGCCGAAAGCATCGACACCAGCGACATCCACCTGGACGTGCTCATCAACCTCAAGCGCATCAATACGCACGCGACGAACCTGGCCTACGTCGTCACCGAGCGCGACTAGCCTGGTCGCGGAGAGCGACGCCCGCGCTGGGTTGGCCACACCGGATCAGCCCGCACGGGATCTGGGGCGTGTTGCGTCGAGCTGGGCTCAAGCCTCGGGCGAAACGCCTGGGCCTGATCACGAGCGGTGCTGATGCTCCTCATATGGGACGCACTGTCAATAGACGCTGCCGGGCGGCGAACGGCAGGTGCCGGAGGGGCGGTTGACCTCCACCGCCGCAACCTCGGCGGCGTGAATGTACCGGGTCAGGCTGGACCCGTAGGCGCCCGTGCCTTCGACCCCACAGCGCTCGACGGTGCCGAAGCCACGAAGCCAGGCCAGCAGCTCGCGGTGACCGGCCGGGGTGGTCGGAAACGCCCGCAGCCCGAACTCAGCGCCACGCGCGTCGAGGGCGACCACCGCCTGCTGGTCGCGATGCGTGTCGACGCCCACGGTGACACACAGGCGCGTATCTGTAATGGTGCGTATGGCCTTCCTTTCGTCGGCCACCCAGAGGTCGAGGGGTGGCCGCACGTGCTGGGACGGCGGACAGGACAGGGACGAGCCGCGTCGACAAGGCTCCTATGAGGTCACGTTCGCCCGACCCGTGCATGCCAGGTCGGTGCTCAGGCTCGACCAACGGTTGCGTCAGAACTCAGGGCTCGCGTGGGTAGCGTAGCCTCGTCGAGGCCGTGACGAGGAGACGCCAATGGACTGTCCCCACTGCCGATCGACCGCCACGACCAGCCGCAAGGATCGGACCGCGCTTGGCTACCCACGGTTCAACTGCCGGTCATGCAGACATCGCTTCAACCAGCGAACCGGCACGCCGTTCAACGATCTGCAGTACCCGACGGATGTGGTGACGCTCGCCGTGCTATGGCGCCTGCGCTACAAACTGAGCTTCCGCGATGTGGCCGAGTTGCTGCTGCAGCGTGGTTTCGAGCTGACCCACGAGACGGTGCGGGCCTGGGAGTTCCGCTTCGCGCCCCTGCTGGCCGACCAGCTCCGCCGTAAGCGGCGCGGGAGGGCGCGCGTCTCCTGGTTCCTCGACGAGACGTACGTGAAGGTCGCCGGGTGCTGGTGCTACCTGTATCGAGCGATCGACCGCGATGGCGAACTCCTCGAGTCGATGCTCAGCGAACATCGTGACAAGCACGCGGCGCGCCGCTTCCTGCGGATCCTGCTCGAGGTCGCAGGCCACAAGCCGCTGCGGGTCACCATCGATCATCACCCGGCCTACCGCAAGGCGATTCGCTGGATCCTCGGTCGGACGGTTCTCCACCGACGCAACCAGTATCTGAACAACCTCGCCGAACAGGACCATCGCGCCATCAAGCAGCGCGATTCTGCGCGGCGTTTGACGAGCTACGACACTACTTCCGGATACGGCGCCGAGGCGGCGCCCATGTCCCGCTGCCCGAGCAGCGACGGCTGTTCGTCGCGCGCTGGCAGGCACTGGTCAGCGAGATGGCTGGCGGCGTAAGTAGGGAGACCGATGGGGGCTCCTCGTCCCTCACCACCAGCGACCTGAGATCTGACGTATCCTAGCGGAACTGGTAGCCGATCGGCACGTGCCGGCCGCGATCGGCCGCGAGGCTGAGCACGCCGCGCAAGTCGTTGAGCGAAGGCGCAGGCGCCTTGTCAATGTGCACGTGCTTGTCGTGGACGAGAGCCTCCCGCGCCCAGCGCAGGTTGTCGTGCGGACGGGTCTCGATGAAGACGACCTCAATCGTTGGGTCCTCCAGTACGTCACGCGCCGCCAAGTGGCGAACGTCGCTGAACTGCGCGCGTGCGCGCTGGCGCTCCCATTCCGCGGCGTCGGGTTCGAACGCGCCCACCAAGTCCATGTGGGGCGAGCGACGAATGGCCTCGGCCTTGCCCCAGGCGTGATCGTGGCTGATGCCGATGAACGCGGCGCGCAGAGGAGATTCCGCCGGCACCTCAGCCACGCTCACGAATGGCCTCCGGCGCGACATCCGCGACGTCAATCGCCTCCCCGGTCTCGGAACTGCGCAGCAGCGCCTGCAGCACGGCCATGGTGGCCAGATTGTTACGCCCGCTGCTGGCAGGCTCTTTGCCCAACCGGAAGGAGTCCCTGAAGAAGATGGCGAGGGTCTCCTCTAACCAGGCGTCGTCGTAGCTCGTATCGAGCGTCACCGGTTGCCGGCTGCCGTCGGGCGCAATCTGGATCAGCTCGGCCACGTCGTCACCGCGCCCCGGATGCGCGGCGCGGTGCACCAAGGTTGCGGCTTCGCAGTCGATCCGAAATCTATAGCCGGGCTGGTGCGATTCGAAGCTGGACAAGTATTGGACCACGGAACCGTCGTCGAATTCGAGCGTCGCCTGCAGCGAGCTGGGCGCCGCGGCATCGCTGAATCCTGGCGAAAAGAGGCGGCCGAAGACGCGCGTCGGACTCCCGGGCATCATCGCGATGAGCGAATCGATGGTGTGGACGTCTGCCCGCCAGAGTCGCGAAGTCCCGTCCTCGGCGGCCGGCTCGCGTGCAGGCAGATCGTGCCGCAGGTATCCGAAGCCGACCCCTCCCAACGCGCCCTGCGCCAAGAGTTTCGTGATGGTGCGTTCCACCGCCGCGAGCCGGTACTGCTGGGCGACCACGATCGCCAGGCCCTTCGCCGCGGCGATCTTCACGGCCTCGGCGGCATCGGCGTACTTGGTGGTGAACGGCGTCTCGGTGAAGACGTGCGCCCCGGCCCTGACGGCCTCCAAGATGATGGCGGCGTGCGCCGACGCCGGCGCACAGACGAAGACGGCCGCAATCTCATGCGCCTGCAGCGCGGCGGCGAGCGAGGCGTGGCAAGCGAGCTCGGGCAGCTCAGTGAACTTGCGGGCCTCGCCAAACCGCTCCGCGTCCGTGTCCACCAAAGCGACGGGCGTGAAGCCGCCGACCCAATGCGAGGCGCGGAGGTAGCGCATGCCGCGACCGCCCAGGCCGACGTAGGCGGTGGGAACCGGCTCAGGTTGCATGACCGAGATCGAGATTCCAGAAGAGGCGCACGGGAATTGTAGTCGTTGCGTCAGAACTCAGGGCTCGCGTGGGTAGCGTAGCATCGTCGAGGCCGTGACGAGGAGACGCCAATGCCCTGTCCCCACTGCCGATCGGCTAACTCATAAGCTCTTGGCCGCACGTTCGATTCCTGCCTCCGCTACCGGCCGGCCGAGGTGGTGAAACTGGCAGACACGCAGTCCTCAGGAGGCTGTGAGCAACCCCTCGTGCGGGTTCGAATCCCGCCTTCGCACCGTCCGACGATCCGCGCTGGTAGGACGTCCGCCAACCCAGGTTTCCGTAAATCTTGTGGGCACGCGTGACTCAGGCGCCCGGGATCGTCGCCAGGCGGGGACGGATAGCGACCGTCCGCGGCGCAACGGCAGACTTTCGGCCGCAGCAGCTCCGCCCGGGACCTCCGGTGAGCCGACCCGCTTGGCCTCCCCAACAGGTGTCAGCAACGCGCCTGCCTGCGCAATGGCTCCAAAGCGCAGCGGATGCGGCTGCTCAGGCTGTGCTCGGGGCGGCCTGCGACCTCGGTTCGCGTCTGCCGATCACTTGATGTCATCGCGGGATCGAGGCTTTTTTCGGCGACGCCGCGCTTGGGCCGACCGCAGCGCTAGCCGGGCAAAGTAGGCGCGGCGTGCTGCCAGTGCCCGACGTTGGCGCTCGCATGGATCCAGCACGCCGTCGGGATCGACCTCCGCTTCGAAGCGCGCGAGAAAGACAGCACGCGCATGGGCTGTCGTCATGCGGGGGTCATGGGCGGCATGCAAGCGAAACGCTCCGATTCGCCCGCGCAGCGCCATTTCCTTCGGATCTACGTGTATTGGGCGGTCGTCTTCGGCCGACATCAAGCTCCTTGGCCGGTGCGGACTCCTCGTGACATCACGAGTCGTGAGGGCAAATGCACCGTGCCGCTTGCAAGAGTCTGACCGTTGTCACGGGTGCACGTAATCCAGGAATCTGCACTCTCGGTGGCGAATTTCGCCGATCCACTTTTGTGAGGAGGGGAGACGCGGCTCGAACCCGCAACGTCCAGCCGGGCTGGAGCCATCTCCTGCCCGTTCCGAACCGCCTGGTCGAACTGTGGCATTCGGGCACGTACCTTCGGCGGGGGTGGAGGCGTGGACTTCACCGGCGAGTGCGGAAGCGCGCATTCACCTCGTCGACCCAACCGACGTCCAGGGGCGGCCATCGGCGAGCGGTCTGCCGCCTTCGCGGTGAACCGCGAGTCACCGGAACGCTGTCCTGATTGACACACGTCCCCCATCGCCGTGCCTTCGCGATGCGCTTGGTGAGTGCCGGTGACCGGAGCGGCTCCGCGAATGGCGCACCGGCCGGACGACCCAAGACTCCCCGCCAGAATCAGATCCCCGCGTCGTTGGTCGCGCGGCTAGAGCCGGTCGCCGGGTGACAGGCAACGGGGAGCTTCACGGGCGCGCGTCGACGCGGCGCTGGCGGCATAGCGGCCCACCATCGCGCGACTGCGCCAGCCGGCCACGCGCATGAGGTCCGTCTCTTGCCCGCCGGCCACCAGCCAAGCGTGGGCAAAGGAGTGGCGCAGCTGGTGGGGATGCACGTTGCGGGTCCCGGCCTCGCGCGCCCGGTTGCGCACGATCTGATACACGCCGCTTGGCGTGATCGGCCAAGCCCGCCCCAGAAACAGCGCCGCAGCCTCGGCGTCCTTATGCACCGGCCGGCCCTGGAGATAGCGATCCAACGCCTGGCCCTACTTTCGGCCCAACGGCACCAGTCGCTCGCGGCCGCCCTTGCCCATCACGCGCAGCAGGCTTTCGTCGAGGTCCAGATCGTCGCCGCGCACCGCGGCCACCTCGCCCCGCCGCATGCCCGTTGCAGTCAGGAATTGCACGACCAGACGCACCGTCTGCTTGTATGTGCCGAGCGTGGCCTGCAACTTGCTCTCGGGGGCCAGCGTTCGCCGCCACGACAGGGCCAGGTTGACCACGTCACGGCAGCCGAGCGACGGTAGCGCGCCGCATCTGCGGGCGGCCTTTGGGACGAAGCACGAGTCAGGAGAGAGTTTGGATTTGGCGTCGGCCGCCTATGGCACGGAGCGACTTAGTGTGTGACGAAGACACTTAAGAAGTATCTAGTTATGGTGTCTTCAAGCGGTGTGTCAGGGTCATCTGCCTCGCCTCAGGAGGCGAACGAACTCTCCCAAACCTGTAAACACCGCTTGGAGCCCACACCCGGAATTGAACCGGGGACCTCGTCCTTACCAAGAACGCGCTCTTCCAACTGAGCTATGTGGGCCTGGCGCCGAGCTGCGGTCGCCGAAGCGACGCGGCGTCGGCTAGGCGCGGGCGGATCACTGCGCCAGCGCTTCGACTACCTCCTCCGCGTGGTCATCGGGCGACACGTCGGGCCACACGGCGCTCACCATGCCGTCCTCGTCGATGAGGAACGTGGCGCGTTGCGTGCCCATGAACGTCCGGCCGCGCATCGTCTTCTCGACCCACACGCCATAGGCCTCAACGGCCTGGTGCTCGACGTCGGCCAGCAGGGGAAAGTTGAGGCTGAATTTGCTGCTGAAGCGCTGGTGCGACCCCACCGGGTCGTCACTCACCCCGAACACGGCGGTCCCGCGCTCCGCGATTTCGGACATCCGGTCCCGAAAGCCGCACACTTCGCGGGTGCAGCCTGGCGTGTCGTCTCGCGGATAGAAAAAGAGCACGACCTTGCGGCCCCGCTGCTCGTCGAGCCGGACCAAGCTTCCGTCAGTCGCTTCGAGCGCAAAATCGGGGGCTCGGTCGCCCACGGCCGGCATTGCCATGCGCATATCCCTTCTCGCGTAGCGCTCCATCATCGCATCCCTGGCCCCGTGAGGCCGACCCTGGCGGGGCGTCTGTGCGACCATCGGCGCCGCGCACCCTGACGCCCCTTGGAAACCCTATACGCGCATGAGCACCCCCGGCGCCGGCCCCTCGTTTGACCTGACCAACCGCGTAGCCCTGGTGACTGGCGGCGGTCGGGGCATCGGCCGCGGCATTGCCCTCGCGCTGGCGCAGGCGGGCGCGGATGTCGTGCTGGCGGCGCGCTCGCGCGATCAACTCGACGCCACCGCCGACGAGATCCAGAGCCTGGGTCGCCGCGCGCTCGCAGTCCCGACGAACGTGGCGGACCTGGACGAGCTCGCCGCGCTGTTCGCCGCAGCCGACGACGAGTTCGGCCGTCTCGACATCCTGGTAAACAACGCCGGCATCGGTCTGCGCACGCCGGTGCTCGAGGTGACGCCCGAAGAGTGGGATCGGGTCCTCAACATCAATCTGCGCAGCGTGTTCTTCGCGTCGCAATACGGGCTGCGCCTGATGGTGCGCGGCGGCTATGGCCGCGTCATCAACACCGCGTCGCTCACCAGCTTTCTAGGATTCAAGCCGATTTCGGTCTACGGCGCGTCGAAGGGCGGCGTCGCGCAGCTCACCAAAGCGCTCGCCGTGGAGTTTGCCGAGCAGAACATCACCGTCAATGCCATCGCGCCCGGCTATATCTTGACCGACCTCACCCAGCCGCGGCACGACGATCCGGTGTGGAACACCTGGATTCTGGGACGCACGCCGATGAACCGCTGGGGCCTCCCGGAGGACCTGGCCGGGGCGGTGGTGTTCCTCGCCTCCGAGTCGTCGGCGTTCGTGTCCGGACACGTCCTGCCGATCGACGGAGGCTGGCTGGCCGGATAGAGCGCCGCGCCGGTCTTAGCCGGTGCGCGGGCCGACGGATGCGGGCTCGATCCACACCGCGCCGTCCCGGTACCACTCCTTCTTCCAGATCGGCACGGTCGTCTTGAGCGTGTCGATGATGTAACGGCAGGCTTCGAAGGCCTCGGCGCGGTGCGGCGCGCCGACCGCGATCACGACGCTGGCCTCACCAATCTGCAGCTCGCCAACCCGATGCTCGATCTCCACATCCGTCAGGCCCCAACGCTCTTCGACCTGCCGCACGATGCGGTCAAGCTCCTGCAGCGCCATGGGTTCGAACGCTTCATATTCCAGCTTTACGACCGGACGGCCGTCCATGTTGTCGCGCACGATGCCGTGGAAGGTGCAGATGCCGCCGTTGCCGGGCCGCGCGACCCGTTTGGTCAGCACGTCGGCATCGATGGGCTCGGGTGTCAGCCTGATGTTCATGCGCCCCCCGAGACCGGCGGGATCACCGCAAGCTCATCGCCGTCCTCCAAGACCGTCTGCGGCGGCACGAACTGCTGGTTGCGCGCGAACGAGACGTAATCAACACGGCCGGCCAGCGCCGGCACATCGGCCGCCAGCAGCTGAAACAGGCCGCGGGCCGTGGTGCCTTCAGGTACGCGCGCCTCGCGCCGACGCTCGCCCGCCGCCTCGGCCACCGAGGCAAACAGCAGCAGCGAGACCCGGATCGTTGTGCCAGCCGGCCGGGCATCCGCGGCCGCGTGCGGTGCCGTTGAACCACTCATGCTTCGAGCCTAGCAATCCCGACACGGCTGCATGGACCAGCCTCTGCCGTGGGGCTGTGCGACCATCGCGGCGATCCTAGTTGCTAATCGATTTCAATGCCGCACGGACACACGGGGTCTCACTCGACCCAAGAGCACCGGCACGAATCAGAACAGATCGGGTCGGTCCAATGTGCCGTGCTTGTCATCAGCGACTCGCGCACGGAACGCACTGATCGCTCCGGGCGCACCGCCGAGCGGCTCATCGCCGACGGCGGCCACACGGTCGTCCACCGCGATCTCGTAGCGAACGACGCGGGCCTGATTCGCGGCGCGATCGACGCCGCACTCGCCGCGGGCGCCCAGTTCGTGTTCTGCACGGGCGGCACCGGCCTGGGTGACCGCGATATCACCGTGGACACGGTGACGCCGATGCTCGACAAGGTGCTCGACGGCTACGGCGAGTGGTTTCGTCGGGCAAGCTGGGATCAGATCGGCCCCGCGGCCGTGATGTCGCGGGCCGTCGCGGGCAAGCTTGGGCGGGCACTGATCGTCTGCTCACCCGGCTCGACGGCCGCGGTCGAGCTGGCGCTCGGCGAGTTGTTGGTGCCGGAGCTGCGCCACTTCATCCGCGAGGTCTCGCGCTAGGGCGCGAGCTTACGCCGCCTCGGCTTCCGCCTCCTCCGTCCAATCCAGCATCTCGGGCGGGATCTTTTCGAGGTCCAGCAGCGACTTCAGGTGGTCGATGAAGAGCACGCCGTTGAGATGATCATTCTCGTGCTGCACGGCTTGCGCGAAGAGCCCCTGCGCATCCAGCGAGACGCGCGCTCCGTCGAGCTGCGTAAACGCGACGGTGACTCCCTCGGCGCGCTCGACGTCCGCGCGGAACCCCGGCAGTGACAGACAGCCTTCGACCATCTCGTTGCGCGCGCCCGTCAACTCCATTTCAGGATTGATCAACACGAACTGGCGGCCGGCCAGCGGGTCGTCGTCGTCCGGCGGGAGCTCCAGCACAAACAGCCGCGCGTGCACCCCTATTTGCGGCGCGGCCAGCCCAATGCCGTCATTGGCCTGCATGGTGTCGAACATGTCGCCGGCCAGACGCACGATGTCGGGCGTGATCTCGGCGACCGGCGCGCTGCGTTCCCGCAACTCCGGGTCCGGTAGTTCGAGGATTCGGCGGATCACCGGGACAAAGCGGAATAGCGCACGCGCGAGTCTAGCAACGGGCATCTTGGCATCTGGCACCCCCGGCGCTACCGTAAAGGCGTGCTCCCGGCGACGGCGATCCGACGCCTCGTTCCCATGGGCAAAGGCGGAATGACGTGAAAGACCCCCGCTCGCACGACGTAGCCAACTCCTACGCGCTGTGGGAGCGCGCCAACCGAATCATCCCGGGCGGATCGCAACTCATCAGCCGGCGGCCGTACGCCTTCTCCAACGGCGTCGCCCCGGTGTATGCCCAGCGCGGCAAGGGCTCACGCATCTGGGACGACCGCGGCGTGGAATACGTCGACTACGGCATGTCGGTGACCTCCGCGATCCTGGGATACGCCGATGACGTCGTGGACAACGCCGTGATCGAGCAGATCGGCAAGGGCGCGACCTATTCGCTCAACAGCGAGCGCGAAATCGAGTTGGCCGAGTTGCTCATCGAGCGCATCCCGTGCGCGGATATGGCGCGGTTCTCCAAGGGCGGCGGCGAGTCGTGCGCCATCGCGGTGCGCATCGCGCGCGGCGCCACTGGCCGGGACGTGGTGCTGTTCAGCGGCTACCACGGCTGGCACGACTGGTACCTGGCCGCCGGCCATCTGCAAGAGGGCGCGTTCGATCCCTTCGCCCTGCCGAATATCCAGCCGATCGGGGTGCCGAAAGCGCTGGAAGGCACCGCCATTCCGTTCCCGTGGGGCGAGCTTGAGCCCCTGGAGCGGCTGCTGGAGCAGCATCGCGGCCAGGTGGCCTGCATCATGATGGAACCGATCCTGCTCGCCACTCGGCCGCCAGAGGGCTATCTGGAAGGCGTGCGCGAACTCGCCACGCGCGAGAACGTGGTGCTGATCTTCGACGAGGTCACGACCAACTTCCGCTACGGCGCCAACGGCATCCAGGACTTCGTGGGCGTGGTCCCGGACCTGGCGTGCTTCGCCAAGGCCATCTCGAACGGCTACGCCATGGGCGCGGTCGTCGGCCGCCGCTGGGTCATGGAACCGGCAGCGGACATGTTCGTGAGCAGCACCTACTGGAGCGACCTGGTGGGCATCACGGCCGCCATCACCACCCTCACCGAGATCGAGCGGCGTGACGTGCCGGCGCAACTCGCCGACTACGGCGAGCGCTTGCAGTCGGGCATGCAGGAGGTGTTGGACGAGGTGGCGCTGCCGGTCGAGATCTCGGGCATGCCGGCAACCCCAGGATTCACGTTCGCCGCGCCGTTCGATGCCGACGAATCAAAGAAGCTGAACGCGCTGGTGGCGCAGGAAGCCGCCAAGCGAGGCATCTTGCTCAACACGCACCCGCGCCACAGCTCGGCGCACGACGACCGCGATCTCGGCGTGACGCTGGAAGCGTTCCGTGACGCGCTGCTCGTGACCAAGGACGCCATCGGGCGCAATGCCGTCGACGACGTGCTCGAGGCCAGCCTGGCGCCGGCAATCATTCCCCGGCCTTCCGTGAAGCCCCGCGCTTCGGAGTGACGTCCAAGGACTGGCCGCCGCTGCCGAAGTCCATTCAAACGCCGCGGCTGCTCCTACGGCGGTTCAGCCTTTCCGACGCGGAGGACGTGTACGCCTATGCGCGCGATCCGGAGTGGGGGCGCTTCCTTGAGGTCGAGCAGCCGTACGAACGACGACATGCGGATGCATTCGTGGCCAAGCAAGTATTGGCGAAGCGGCGCAAGAACCCCATTTGGGCCTTCGAGCATGACGGACAGGTCGTCGGAGCAATGAGCCTTTGGCTCGCTCGGCGAAGCTTGCGGGCGGAGATTGGCTATGACCTGGCGCGGCGGTTGTGGGGGCGCGGCCTCGCGGCCGAAGCCGTGTCGGCAGTGATCGACGAGGCCTTTCGACGGCTTCCAATCCGGAAGGTGACCGCCACCGTGAGCGCCGCCAACGTCCGCTCAACCCGGCTGCTGGAGAAACTCGGCATGCAGCGCGAGGCGCTGCTGCGTCAGCACTGGGTGCATCGGGGCCAGGTCCTTGATGAAGCTCGCTACGGCCTCTTACGTGAAGAGTGGGAGCAGCGCGCGGGCGCCGCTCCGAGCGAGCGGGACGCTTCGGGGTGGCCACCGACGACTGGCCGCCCCTGCCGGAGTCCATCCAAACGCCACGGTTGCTCCTGCGGCGGCTCAGACTTTCCGACGCGGAGGATGTGCACGCCTATGCGCGCGACCCGGAATGGGGGCGCCTTCTCCCCGACTTCCCGCAGCCCTACGAGAGGCGTCATGCCGACCAGTTTGTGGCCTCGCACGTACTGAAGGATTGGCGTGCTGAGCCCAATTGGGCGCTTGAGCACGAGGGCCGGGTGGTCGGAGGGGTGGGGCTGCGAACGGAGCGTCGGCATGCGCGGGCGGAACTCGGTTATGCACTTGCCCGTTGGTTGTGGGGCCGTGGTCTCATGACCGAGGCCGTGTCGGCGGTGATCGACGAGACGTTTCGGCGGCTTCCAATCCGCAAGATCAGCGCCATTGCGATCGCCGCCAACGTCGGCTCGACTCGAGTGATGGAGAAAGTCGGCATGCAGCGCGAGGCGCTGCTGCACCAACACTGGGTCCAGCACGGCCAGACCTTCGACGAAGTTCACTACGGGCTCCTACACGAAGAGTGGGAACGGCAGGCCGACGCCGCCCCTATCAAGAGGAGCACTTCGGGATGACCACCGACGACTGGCCGCTGCTGCCGGAGTCCATCCGAACGCCGCGACTGCTTCTGCGGCGGTTCAGGCTTGCGGACGCGGACGACGTCTTCGCCTATGCGCGTGACCCGGAATGGGGACGATTCCTTGCCGTCGAGCAGCCCTATGAACGGCAACATGCGGACGCCTTCGTGGCCTCACACGTATTGAAGGATTGGCGCACTGGGCACACCTGGGCGCTCGAGCACGAGGGCCGGGTGGTCGGCGGATTGGGGTTGCGACCGGCGCACCGACATGCGCGGGCGGAGCTTGGCTATTCGCTTGCCCGGTGGTTGTGGGGCCGTGGTCTAATGACCGAGACCGTGTCGGCGGTGATCGACGAGGCGTTCCGAAAGCTCCCAATCCGCAAGATCACCGCCCGCGCGATTGCCGCCAACGTCGGCTCGACGCGAGTGATGGAAAAAGTCGGCATGCAATTCGAGGCGGTGCTGCGCCAGCACTGGGTGTACCACGGTCAGATCTTTGATTCGGTGCACTACGGCCTCTTGCGCGAAGAGTGGGAGCGGAACGCGAGCGCCGCCTCCCAACAATAGGACGACGCCCCGCCACACGACGCCCTCGGTTTCCGTCGAGCGCCCGCACGCTCGGCCGCCGTTCGACTAGATGAACACGCCGAAGATGTCCGCGAAGACCAGCCAATACCAGATGAGGTAGGCCCCCGCGCCCAGCATGAAGAACGAGCTGGCGCGGTGCACGTGCGGCAGCGCGCCGCGCAGCCAGCGCGAGATGGCGTCGCGGAACAGCGCGGCGCCCAGCGTCACGGCCACGATCACGACGCCCATGCCGAGCGAGTAGGCCAGGTATTGGCTGAGGGACTCGACGAACCCCTCCGTCGCCAGCGACCCGCCCACCACAACCATGAAGATCGGCAGCGTACAGCTGAGCGAGCCGACGGCGTAGGCGATGCCGAAGACGAACGCGTTGCCGATATTGCGGCGCGGCGTCACCTGGATGCGGCTGGCCGCAAGAATCCCCACATAGCGGTGCGAGACCAGCAGGAAGGCGCCAAACCCAACCATCGCGAGGCCGATGGCCAGTCCCAGATAGGGGAAGACCTGGCCGAGGGCCGACCCGCCGGCGGATACAACCGCCCCGAAGGCGACGAAGATCAGCACGAATCCCAGCGTGGCCGTGATGGCCACGCCGAGGGCGCGAGCCACGCGCAGCGGCGCCGCAATCTCGTTGTAGCCGGCTTCCTCGGTGCCCAGCTGGTAGGCGATGTATGACGGCAGCATGAAGAAGCCGCACGGATTCACGCTAGCCACCAGCCCCGCGGCGGCTGCAAACCCGATGGGAAGCGCCCCCGCAAATTCGGCGAGTGAGGCTTCGGCGTTTCCCTGCACCGCGACGAGCACGCCGATCAGCGCCGCGACCACCGCAGCCGGAATGGCATAGGCCAGGATCGCGGCGCCTTGCAGTCGCTTGCGCGGTGTCGGGATCGCCGCCGAAGCGTTGTCGCCGCTCATGCGCCGGCCTCCGATGCCTCTTCCAGCTCCGCAACCAGGTCGAGCAAGCCGTTCTTGTCCAGCACGCCGTTCCAGGTGCGAACGATCGTGCCGCGCGGCGTGATGAACACGGTGGCGGGCATGCCGAGGATTTGGTAGTCGCGCAGGATGCTGGTTTGGAAGGTGGTCCCCAGCGGGTAGGTCACGCCGAGCTCCGACATCAGGTTGACCGCGTCATCGGTGCTGCCGAGGTTGACGAACGGGCCGACGTCCACGCCAAAGAGGATCACCCGGTCCTTGAATTCTTCCCATGCCTCTTGGAATTCCGGCATCTCCCGCCGGCACGGCGGACACAGGCCGGCCCAAAAGTTCAGCACCACGGGCTTGCCGATCGCCAGGATTTCCGTGAGCGTCATGGTCATGCGCCCCAGGGATTCGCTCGGTGCATAGTGCTGCCAGGTGAAATCCGGGGCTGCCATCTGGTCGCCGGTCGGGAAGCTCCTGAGGTCGGATTCCGACGAAGATGACTCTGTGGGCTCAGACGTGGCCGTGGCCGCGGGCGCCGCGGTAGCCGTTGCCTCCGGCGTTGCGGCAGCCGTCGCAGCGGGCGGCGCGGCAGCGGTTGCTTCAGGTGTTGCGGCAGCAGTCACTACCGGCGTCGCGACGGCCGTCGCCGCGGGAGCGGCGGCCGCCTGTTCGTCGTCTCCGGCCTCACGGCACGCCGCCAGTGCGGTCGCGGCCGCCACCGCCGCGCCGACCAGCAACCGTCGGCGCGAGATCCACCGCACCGGCATCACCGTACTCACTCTCCGCTCCCCTCTGAGATTCGCGTCATCCAGGTTGCAGCGTTCGCAGGCCCGCCATCTGAGCCGATTGAGTAGCCCTGCGTCTCGACCACTGCCTGAGATTACGCCCTTGGCGTGTCTTCTCAGTGTGGAATACGTAGCAGCGCCGCGTTCGGTGTTCGCGTTGCCGTGGGTATATTCGCTGAGATGCACGCGTCGGAGCCAGCGGAAGCGAATTCGCCCAGCGACTCGGGGAGCATGACGGACCCGTCGCCGGTGCTGCCCGTGCGGCTGCGCGTCGCCATCGCGGGCACGTCGGTTGCGTTGCTCCTGGCGTTTATCGCCGTCCTGGCTCTGGCGTTGCGCGGACAAACCGCCCAGGGTCAATTCGGCATCTTCGCCACCGGGCGCGTCGTGAACCTGGATCCGCGTCCCGCCCCCGATTTCGTGCTGACCACGTACGACGGGCAGCGACTGCAGCTCTCCGACTTTCGCGGACAGGTCGTGCTGCTAAATTTCTGGGCGTCGTGGTGCCCGCCGTGCCGCGTGGAAGCCCCGGTGCTGCAGCGCGCGGCCGAGCGCCTGGACTCAGCCGGGCTGGTCGTAATCGGCATCGATGTCTGGGACGACGAGACGCAAGCGCGGGCGTTCCTGGACGAGTTTGGCGTCACCTATCCAAACGTCGAGGACACGACGCGTTCGATCCCCGTCGAATTCGGCGTTACGGGCTTGCCTGAGACGTTCGTCATCTCGCGGAGCGGCGTGCTCGTCAGCCGCTGGGTGGGTCCGATCAACGATGAGCAGCTCGCCGATCTGGTGGCCCCGCTGCTCGAAGGCACCTAGCCGGTGGGGAACGAACCGCAGTCAGGCGTCGATGGAGGGCTCCGGCGACGGCGACTTGCGCAGAGCGAACCGAGCCCGGCCGCCGCGTTCTTCAATCGTCAGCGTGTGCCCGCTCAGCACTGCCGCCGCTTCCGCATCCGCGGCCAAGATGGCTCGCTCTTCGAACATGATCGTCTTGTCGCCTTCCAGCAGCTCGTCGGACTCAAGGCGCACGTCCAGCTCGCCAGTCGCGTTGCGGAAAGCGTGCGCCCGTATCACCTGGTTCGCGGCGACCGCTGCGTCATTGACGGCGGCGCGCAAGGCGAGAGCTGCCTGATGCGTGACAACGAGCATGATTGGCGTGCACCGTACCGCAGCCAGTTTTTCCAGCTCCCACAGGACCAGCCATGCGGGTGATGACGGCCAATGTTCGCAACGCCGACCGTGCGGACGACGGCCACGCCTGGGACGTCCGGAAGGATGCCTGCACGCGCGTCATTGCCGCCTGCGCGCCTGATGTCCTGGGCCTGCAGGAAGCCACGATCGAGCAAGTCGAGGCGGTCGCGGCCGCGATGCCTGACCACACGTGGCTCGGGCTGCGTCAGAATCCGCTCGGGCACCCTCGGAACGCCGTGCTAATCCATCGATCCTTCACGGTCACGGATCGCGGCGGCTATTGGCTGTCGCCGACGCCGCACGTGCCGGGCTCGATTGGCTGGGACGCCAGATACCCACGCCATGTCAACTGGGTGGTTCTCGCCGGACCCGACGGCGGGCATTGGCGCGTTAGCAACACCCATCTCGACCACGAGTGCGCCCAGGCGCGCGCGGGCGCGGCGCGGCTCCTGGCCGAAGACACCGCCGCCTGGCCCACCGAATCCCCGCAGGTGCTCATGGGCGACTTCAATACCGTCGCGGGTAGCGCACCCCTGACGACGCTGGAATGCGCCGGCTGGCGCGACGCCTGGGCGGCCGCCCACCCGGATCAGCCAGACTCAGGCCCCACGCGGCACGGGTTCGGTAGGGCGGCCTCGGCCCATCCGCAGCGCATCGACTGGATCATGGTCCGTGGTCCCACGAACGTTCACGCCTGCGAGGTCGTGCGCGACCGGCCCGACGGCATGTGGCCGTCGGACCACTACTTCATGTGGGCCGACGTCGAGGCGGTTGGCTAGCCGTAGAGTTCGCTGACGGCGACGACGTTGCCGCCGGCAGCCGCCGAGCGATACGCGGCGTCCAGGAGTTCGACGCTGCGCAGCCCGATCGTGCCCGGCGATCCGTTGGGCGCGCGTCCGAGGCACACGTCAACCAGGTTGGCAGCCGTGGCGAAACGCGGGTAGGTATCGTCCGGATTGGGAATACTCACCTCCTCGGACGGACCGTCGTGGCGGGTGATGGTCAAGTGGCCCTTGACTGCGTCGAGCAGGACGTAGCCGTTCTCGCAGTACACCCGCACGTCCAGCTGGCCGGCGTCACCGGTCGGCATGTTGCCGGTTCCGGACACCGCGCCCACGGCACCGCCCTCGAACCGCACGCTCATCGCATCGACGAGATCCAAGGGAAGGTCGTAGTTGTTCATGACCGCCGACACACGTTCGGCGCGCAGGCCCGAGATGAAGAACATCAGCCCTGACGAGTGGGTGATCTGCAAGTGGCCCTCGCCGCCGCCGGACACGCGAGGGTCGTTGTAGACCTCGTCCGGCCCGACAACCTTCCAGTCGAACACCGGGCGGTAGGCCTCGGCGTTGCCGCGCAGGAACTCGATAATCATCGACGCGTAGGCATTCACCACGTGTTGCGGCTCGCCGAGTTCGCCGCTGGTGATGACTTCGCGCGCGCGCTGGGCCGTGCGGGTGAAATGCCAGGGATAGCCGATGATCAACTCGCGTTCGGCCGCGGCTGCGCGGTCGACGAGGTCGCGCGCGTCGACGGCGGTGAGCGTCATGGGCTTTTCGAGCATCACGTGCCGCCCCGAGTCGAGGCAGGCGGCGGCGACCGCGTGGTGCGCCGCATGGGCAACCGCGACGATCACGCCGTCAAGCTCCTCCTCGGCGAGCAAATCGTTGACATTCGTGTAGACCGCGTGCCCCGGAAACGCCTCCGCCGCCTTTCCGAGCCGCTCCGAGTTTGCGTCGCAGATCGCGACAAGCTCGGCCAGCGGGTTGTCCCGCAGGCCGGGAATATGGGTATAGGTCGACCACCAGCCGGTACCGACGACGGCAATGCGTGCGCGATCACTCGACATGCTCACGTCCCTCAAGTGGCTATATGGCGCGCATCGTACGCCGCGCGCCGCCCGGGCTCAGCCGGATAGCGCCGACCCCGCGCACGTGCGGCCACCGCTGCGCTCGTCGGGCATCCCGGAAATGCCCGGATCGTGCGCATAGCCCGTGAGCTCGACATAGCCATACCCCACCGACCGCCCATCCCTCATTATGTCAACCAGTCCTTCCCAGTAAATGCTGCCCGTGCTCTGGCGCGTGTCGAGCTCTTGATCGGCCAGGACTGGTTGCACCACCACGTCCAGCCCTAGCACGGGAACCAAAATCCGCCATGCTGAGGGGTAGGTCGTGAACGTTCTGGGACTGGTCCAAATGTCGAGCGGAATCGTCGTGAATTCATCGCTCGTCAGATGCAGGGCGCGGCCCGCGCCGCTGAGCGTGGCATAGCCCAGCACGAGCCGACGACGCTCATCCCAGATCTCAGTGACCATGAGATCGCGCCCATCATCAAAGCGCAGGCTCATCCAGTCCCAGCCCCCGGAAGTCACGGAGATGAAGTCACCCCATTGGTGGTCGAACCAGGCGGTGCCGCTGACGCCAACCGCGCCGCCCGCGTCCGTCAGGCGGCCCGTGACGCTGAGCCGCGGGTAGGAGTAGTAGTAGCTCCACCCAAGCTCACCGAAGTCGAGCACGCCGCCGTGGTGCTCGACGGCCCGGTACGCCGGGTCGAACGCGAGGTTGACCACATAGCCCGGCATGGCGGCGTCAACCGTGAAGCGGTCCCCGTCGAACGCCAGCCGCCACCCGTCGACGCAGAGGTCCAAGGCGTCGGACGGCCCCGTGCTCGGGCCAAGGGCCGTGCGTTCCTCGAACAGCATCTCCCCCGCCGCAACGTCGGTGATCGCGAAGTGCGCCGCGTAGGCCGGCGGACCGCCGCCGCGCACCGCCTGGAAGATGACGAACTCGAAGCCCAAGGTGCGGCGATCGCCTGTGTTCAACCGCCCCGTGAAGTACCACCACTCGCTCAGGTTGCCGTGCGGCGCCTCATCGGCAGGCAGGTCGATGGCGGGAAATGTGCGCTCGCCTGGACTTGGCGTGGGCGCGGACGCGAGCGGCGTCACCTCCGCCCCGCAGGCGGCGGCAAGCATCAGCACGACAAGCGCAAGCCCCACCAGGCGCACGCGGCATGTCATCGCGGATAGAGGGTCGGACGCTCGAAGAGCCAGGACGGCGCCCACCAGTTCCAGCGTCCCAACAGCCGCATGGTGGAGGGCACCAGCAGCGAGCGCACGATTGTCGCGTCGATGAACACAGCAACCGCGGCACCAAGCCCAATGGCCTTCACGAGCACGATATCGGCGCTCGCGAACGCCAGGCCGACCACGATCACGACCAGCGCCGCACTGGTGATCACGCGCCCGCTGCGCGCCAGGCCTTGCGCCACGCTCGCCGCGTTGTCGAGCCCCGCGTCACGGCCCTCCTTGATGCGCGAGAGCAGAAAGACCTCATAGTCCATGCTCAGCCCAAACAGCACCGCGAATAAGATGATCGGCGCCGTGGACTCGATAAAGCCCAGCGGTTCGAAGCGCAGCACGTTTTCCAGCCATCCGTCCTGGAACACCAGAACCAGCGCCCCAAAGCTCGCGAGGAGGCTGAGGACGTTCATGACAACCGCCTTCAGCGGCAGCACGACCGAGCGGAATTGGGCGACGAGCGCCACGTAGGTCACGAGCAGGATCAGGCCGACGGCTTTCGGAAAATCCCCATACAGGCGGTCCACGAAGTCGGTCAGACTGGCCGCCCCACCCCCAACCAGCGCGTCCAGCCCGTTGGCATCGCGGTACTCGCGGATGGCGTGGACCAGATCGCGGGCCTCGTCGGACGTGGCGGCCGCGCGAGGTTCCACAACCATGAGAGCCGTATTGCCGTTGGTTAGCCCCTCCGCCGTGGCGGCGGCAAACGCTTCCGGTATGGCCGCCGGATCGCGATAGAGCAGTTGGTATTGCTCCAGGGTGATGCGCGGATCGATGGTCACGTGGCTGTAGACCTGCGCCACGCGCGGGTCGGCGCGGAGGGCCTCACCGAAGGCGTGCATGCGGGCAATCGACTCGGGCGCCAGCGCCGGGGCATCCAGCCGGGCCACGATCGCGAGCGGGGCGGGCTGACCGGGGCCGAATTCCTCGCTCATGGCGTCGTAGGCCGCGCGCGCGAGACTGCCCGACCCGAGCACCGACGCGTCCGCGCCGCGGATCCGCGCGTGGAGGAACGGCACGCCCAGCAGAATCAAGAGCGCGCTCACGGCCAGGAATATCGGCAGCGGACGCCGCATCACGGCGTGCGCCAGGCGCTCCCACCCATCGCGAATCCTGAGCCGTGGAGTCGGAATTGCCCAACGGTTCACGTTGGGACCCAGCTCGGCCAGGATCGCCGGCACCAGCGTCAACGCCGCGGTCACGGCGATGAGCACCACGATCGCACCGCCGATGCCGATCGACCGCAGCATCATGAACTCGAATACGCTCAGCGACGCCAGGCCGACGAGCACCGCAAAGCCGGAAAATACCACGGCCCGGCCCGCCGTATTCATCGTCACCCTCACCGCGTCGTCGACCTCCCGACCCCGCCCTAGTTCCTCGCGAAACCGGCTCACGAGGAACAGCGAGTAGTCGGCACCGAGCCCGAGCCCGACCAGCGTGACCACATTGAGCGCAAACACGGAGAAGCTGGTGACCTGGCCCACAGCCCACACCGCGGCCAGCCCGATCACGACGGTGGCGCCGCCAGCGACCAGGGGAATCGCCGCGGCGACGATCGAGCCGAACACCAGGATCAGCACGATCAGCGCAAAGGGTCCGCCGATGAGCTCCGCGCGGCGCAGATCGCCTTCGCTCAGCGTTTGGATGTCGCTGTAAAAGACGGCGGCGCCGGCCACGTGCGTTTCGAGCTCCGGCGTCGCCACCAACTCACGAATGGTCGGCACGAGTTGATGGGCATTCTCGAGTTCCAGGCTGATGAAGACGGTGGCATAGCCCGCGCGGCCGCTCGGGGCGATCTGGGTGAAGTTCTGCCAGTGGGGAATGATGGCCACAACTTCCGGGAGCGCCGCAACCGGCTGGAGCGCCGCCGCGGCGGCCTGGATGAAGCGGGGCTCGGTGGCGTCGAGGTGGTCACTGCGAAAGAGGATCTCAATCGGCGTGCCGGGGTTGTCGAGGTCGTTGGTCAGACGCTCGAGCGCGAGCTCGGCTTCGAGTCCCGATGCTGAGAAGCCACCCGCTCGCAGCACCGATCCAACCCGCGGCGCGATGAGCAGCGCGGCCACGGCGGCAATGATCCACAGCGCGATGACCAACCGGCGCCGGTCGACTACCCACGAGGAAAGGGTGTCCAGCATCTACCTCATGGCGGCGCCGGCGTGCAAATTGGGCAGCACACGCCGAGCGCCCGTGACTGGGTCGTCCATCACCTGAGCATCCACGCCGAACACCCGTTGCAGCAAGGCGGAGTTGACGACATCGCGCGGAGGGCCGTCCGCGACGATCCGACCGGCGCTCAACACCAGCAGCCTCGGAAAGCATCCGGCCGCCAGGTCAATGTCGTGCAGGGCCGCCATCACCGTCACGCCCTGTTCGCGGCTGATGCCGGCGACGAGCTGAAGCAACTCGATGCGGTGCGCCAGGTCGAGGTGGGCCGTCGGCTCGTCCATGAGCAAGATACGCGGCTCCTGCGCGAGTGCCAGCGCGATCACGACCCGCTGCCGCTCGCCGCCGCTCAGCGCGTTGTATTCCCGCCCCTGCAACCCCTCGACGTGCGTCGCGGCGAGGGCTTGATCGACGGCACGCTCATCGGCCTCGCTCAGCGAGCCGAACCGGCCCAGATACGGCGCCCGGCCGAGCGCGACAATCTCCCGCACGCGATAGGCGAACGGAATCTGAAACTCCTGTGGGACGGCGCCGATGCTGCGCGCGATGTCACGCGCGCGCATGGATCGCACTTCGGTTCCGCCGACGCTGACTCTTCCGACCTGAGTGCGCAGTAGTCCGTTCACGCACGCCATGAGCGTGGTCTTGCCGGCGCCGTTTGGCCCAATGAGGGCCGCCATTTCGCCAGGCGCCAGCCGAAAGCTCACGTCGTGCAGCACCGGGTCCCCGTTGTACGCAAATGACAGACCCTCGACCTCAATCGCCATGCCTGGGGGCTCAGAATTCATACGCCCCCCGCGTCCGCCGCAGCAGCACGATGAAGAACGGCGAGCCGACGATGGCCGTGAAGATGCCCACCGGCAGCTCCACCGGCGCCAGCACGGTCCGCGCCAGCAGGTCCATGAGGATCAAATAGGCGGCGCCCGTCAGCGCCGCGGTAGGGAGCAGCAGGCGATTGTTGGGACCGATGACCAGGCGCACCGCGTGCGGGATCAGCAAGCCGACGAAGGCGACCAGCCCACTGAGAGAGACGGCCAGAGCCGTGAGCAGTGACGCAACGGCGATGATCAGCAGCTTGGTGCGCTCGATATCGACGCCGACGCGCGCCGCGCCACGTTCGCCCAAGACCAACGCGTTGAGACGCGCCGTGAGCAGCAGCCCGGCAATCGCTCCGCCGAGCATCAGCGGCAGCACGGTCGCCAGCGGCGTCCAGCCGTTGACCGATATTCCGCCGAGTATCCACGAGAGCGTTTGGACAATGCGGAGTTGGAGCTGGTCGCTCAGCAGCACCAGCAGCGCGTTGAACGCGCCGGCGACCGAGCCGATGGCAAAGCCGGCCAAGATGAGGCCGCTGATGCTTGTCCGGCCGCGATGGCGCGACAGCAGGAAGACGATCCACACCGCCGTGAACGAACCGAGGAATCCCAGAAGGGGAATGATCCCGAACCCCAGCGCCGTGAACTGAAGGCCGAGCAAAAGGGTGCCGACCACGGCGCCGAGCGCCGCGCCGCCGGACGAGCCGATCACGAACGGATCGGCGAGCGGATTGCGCAGCAGGCCCTGGAACATCACGCCCGCGATCGCCAGCGACGCCCCCACGCCGCCCGCCGCCAGCACCCGCGGCAGACGGATGCTCAGCAGAATCTGGGCGTCGGTGGCGCTCCACCAGGGCTCGACGTCAGCGAACGGCAGCGCGTTCCATAGCAACCCGAGAAGCGCGGCCGGGTGGATCCCAACGCTGCCGATCCAGACACCGATGGCCGCCGCGACAACCATGATGGCGCCCGCCGCGCCCAAGACCACCGCGGCGCGGGGACCGCGCCAACGCAGGGCGGCGGACGGCCTCGGCAGCGCCGCGACCACCCCGACCACGTCCCCGGATTCCGTCACGCGAACAGAACCGGATGCAAGAACCGGGCCAGGGCCTCAAGCGCCAAGCCGATGCGGGGCCCCGGCCGTGACATCTGATCGCTTAACTCCTCGGTCACCTCGAGAATTCGGCCATTGACGACCGCGTCGATGGCCTCCCAGCCAATGCGCGACCGCACGGACGACGCGGTGGTGCCAAATGGGGCGTCGGCTAGCACGATCACCTGGGGGTCCCGGGCGAGGATTTCCTCGAATCCGACCTGCGGGAAGGGCGACCGCGCGTCACTGAAGATATTCTCGCCGCCCGCCAGGGTCAGCAGGTCGTGCACGAAATTGCCCGAGCCAACGGTGAACGGCCTGGAAGGATCCGATGCGTCAAGCTCATGAAACACGCGCGGTCGGGCCTCGGCCCCGGACACCGTTTCCACGACGCGCTCGATCTGCTCCTCCACGTCAGTAGCCACCGCATCAGCGGCTTGCTCCAGACCGACAGCAGCGCCCAGCCCCCGAATAGAAGCGGCGACACCGCGCACGTCGGGGCTATCCGCCACCCACACGGTGATACCTGCGGACCGGAGCTTTTCGACGTCGTCAGGAGACGTGATGGAGGCGGCCACAATCAGATCAGGCTCCAGCGCCACGATCCGCTCGATATCGGGGGTCATCGAGCCAATGCGGTCAATTTCGGCGGTCTCAGGCGGGTAGTTGCTGAAGTCGTCCACGCCGACGACCCGATCGCCGGCGCCGATGGCAAACAGAATTTCAGTGCCGCTGGGCGCCAGCGACACGATGCGCTCGATCTCGCCGGTCAGCGAGACCTCCGTACCGGCGCTGTCGACGAGTACGCGCGGCGACGCCGACGCAGGGTCGTCAGGGCCGCAGGCGGCCAGCACCAAGGCCGCGAGAACTACCGCGACAAGCGGAAGGGTAAGCCTGAACCACGAGCAAATGCGCCAAGAACTCAAGAGGTCCTCCAAGGGCGCGGACGCGCAACACGCGGCGCCCGCCGATGTGACGTGAACCGGAATCCGGAATCGCTCCGCACGCGCGGAGCGTGTAGTCAGGCGCGTAAACGCGTCATCAGCGTCCCTCCCGTGCGAAGGTGACAACTGCGTCCATCTGGGGCAGGCGACCTGGCTTCCCGGGGGTGACCCGGGTCACAGTTGCGCGGCAGCGCCGGATTTGCACCGGCTTCCCCTGCGAAGCTCCGCGCACGTGCAGAGCTTCCCAGACGATCGACAGGGTGTTGCGAATCCCGCCGGGAGCATACCAGCCAGCCGGAAGGACGCAGCGCAAGGCGTACGCTCTGGTGACCGAGCGCTAGAGAGCACCAGCGTCAACATCCCAGGTCACGGCAAGCCGCGCGCCATTCGGGCGGCGACATCTGCGCGTGCGGCGGGCGGTTTGCTGAGTCGCCAGTTCGTCACCATCGTCGCCGCAATGGCGATCGGCGTCGCGGGCTGGCTGCCGGTCAACAACTTTCTCTCCCTTTACGTGCGGGACGAGCTTGGCGGCAACATGCTGGGAGCCGCCGTGCTGCTGATCGTGATTCAGAGCGGCACGGCCACGCTCGGCCTCGCGACCGGGTTGTGGATACGCCGGGTCGGCAGTCGCTGGACCTACGCGCTCGGGCTGGCCGGCATGACGGCGTTCTTGCTCGTGATGACCATTGCGTCCGGAGCCGCCGCGGTACTGGTTGCCGCACCGTTCTTGGGCGTGGCGCTGGCCCTGCATTGGGCTGGATCACAGACGTTCGTGCTGGAGGTGGCGCCGCCGGCGCGCCGAGGCCTGGCCATGGGAATCGTGAGCTTCGCCATCATCGCCGCGCCCGGCACCGCCGGGCTGGTCTTCGGCGAAATCGCCGAGAGCGGCGGGCTTCGGGTGATGACCGGCGTTGCGGGCGGGATGATCGGCGGGGCTTTTGTCCTCGTGGCGCTCTTCCTGCCATCGACCACGCCTCGTCAACGAGGTCCCAGCCGCTCTGCTGGCGACGTGATTCAGGCGCTGCGTACTGCTCCAGCGTTGGCCATGGTGGCCGCGCGATCCGGCACGACCGTCAGCTTCGGCGTGGTCGTGCTGCTGACGGGGCCCAAGCTTCTCGAGGCCGGCGGCGATCTGCGCTCGGTCGGACTGTTCACGCTCATCGGCGCGATCGGCGGCGCCGCCTCGCAGGTCGGCATCGGACGTCTCTCTGACGCCATCGGGCGGTCAACAATCTTCGCGTTGTCGCTGGTCGTCGGCGCGACGGCGGCCATCGGATTCGCGCTCGCCGATGGTGTCGTGCCGCTGCTCATCCTCTCCGGCGCGATCTACCTGGCATTTGGCACGCACCAAACGCTGCTCCCGGCGATAGCGGGCGACATCGCCGAACCCGGCCAACTGCCGACGATGATGACCCTGCAGACCAGTGCGTTCGCGCTGGGCGTCATCGTCGGCGCGGGCACCGTGGCGGCTCTGGCCACCACGGCGCCGGACATGGCGTTCTACGTTGGCGCCGGCGGCATGGCCGTGGCGCTGGCAGCGCTGCCCTGGCTGCGACCCGGGCCTAAAGGTGCATCACCACCATCTTGAGCTCGGTCATCTCCTCGACGGCGTACTTGGGTCCCTCCTTGCCGAGACCGCTGTCCTTCACACCGCCGTAGGGCATCAAATCGGTGCGCCACTGGGTGCCCCAGTTGATGTGGATGTTGCCGGAGTCTGCCTCGCGAACGAACCGCATGGCCGAGTCGAGGCTCTCCGTGAATATCGAGGCGCTAAGGCCGTAGTTCGAGTCGTTCGCGATCGCGATGGCCTCGTTGATGTCCGCCACTTGGGTCACGCCAACGGCTGGACCGAAGAGCTCGTCGCACGAGATCCGCATCTCCGGCGCGACGTTGGTCACGAGCGTCGGCTGGAACATCTGGCCGTCGCGGCCGCCGCCCACGAGCACCTCGGCGCCGCCCGCCCGGGCCTCGTCGATCCACTCGCCAACACGGGCGGCATCGCTCTCGCGAATCATGGGGCCCATGCCCGTCGCCTCGTTGAGGGGGTTGCCCGTCGCGATGGCCTCGACCTTGGGTTTGAGCGCGTCGATGAGGTCGCCGTAGACCGAGCCGGCCGCGAGCACGCGCTGGGTGGAGATGCACACTTGTCCGGCATTCGCGAATGCCGTTTGCGGCAGGATCTCCGCCACCTTGTCGAGGTCGGCATCCGGCATCACGATGGCCGCCGCGTTGGACCCCAGCTCCATGGTGACCTTCTTGATGCCGGCCGCCTTGCAGATGCGCTCGCCGATGTCACGACTGCCGGTGAACGTGACCTTGCGCACGCGCGGGTCGGATACCAGGGCGTCGCCGATCTCCGAGCCGGGCCCGGTGACGATATGCACGGCCTCTTCGGGCACGCCCGCTTCGAGCAGCAGCTCGATCACGCGAACGCCCATGAGTGGCGTATCGGTGGCCGGCTTGACGACCACCGCATTGCCGGCAGCTAGCGCCGGGCCCACCTTGTGGCAGACCAGGTGCAGCGGGAAGTTGAACGGCGCCACCGCCGCCACGACCCCGCACGGCACGCGCACGGTAAAGCCGAACTTGTTGTGCACGCCGGGACCGCCGTCGAGCGGAATTACTTCGGAGCCGAGCCGCTTGGCTTCCTCGGCCGACAAATACAGGATCTCAGCAGCGCGGGAAACCTCGGTGCGCGCCTCCGAGATGATCTTGCCCTCTTCCTGGGTGAGCATGCGCGCGAGCGACTCCTGGTCGCGCCTAACCAAGTCACCTGCGCGGTGCAACATTTCGTAGCGCTCATACCCGGTGAGCGCCGCCATGACCTTCGCGCCGCGCTCGGCGCCCGCCAGCGCACGGTCGACATCTTCAGCCGAGCCACGGGGCACGGTGTCAACCACCGACCCGTCGTACGGGTTGCGCACTTCGATCGAGTCGCGACCGTTCGTCCACTCACCCGCCACATACATCTTCATCAGGCGTTATCCCACGGCAGTCGGATCCGGTAGCGAATGGTGGCACATGTGGTCACTGGACGCCGCCCGACACAGGGCCTGTCTCCGGGCGGGTGCTTGCAGCCCGCCTGCATTTGTGAAACATTTTGCCGACAGTGCAGAACTTCAGGTTCACGGCACGGATGCGGGCGCGTCCCGCATCTCCCGCACGCAGCTTCCTGAGCGACGCTCGCGTGCCGCTGTGCGCACTCTTCGATCGGTGCACCGGTTGCACCCGTTCGCATGAGGCGGTGGCGTGGAGCTAAGAGAGCTCGGCGCGAGCGACTGGGCGCAATTGGCCGAACTGAACGCACACCTCTGGATCCTGGCAGCGATTCTCATCGGGACGGCATTGGTGTATGCGCTGGCCCACGCCATGATTCCGTCGCTGGTGCTCACCGGCGACATCGAGCCGCACGCCGGGCGGATGATGCGCGCGCCGCTCTACATCCTCATGACCGCCGGCCTCGGCGGCGTGGCGGCCATCATCATCAAGGCCACGTTGCTGGCCCTCGACTTCCTTCCGACGATGCTCCCACGGCTGGCCATTTGAGTGTTGGACTCGTTTCGGGCACTCCTCCCGCGCCTCTCCGCAAAGCAGCTGATCATCATCAGCGGCCTTGGGGCCGTGCTGGGTGGCGGAGCCATCGTGCCCGTCATCGTGTTGATCGTGCTCGGCGCCATGGGCGGAACCGTCACCGGTCCGCCGGAGCAGCCCATCGCCTTCGATCACTCCGTTCACGCGGGGAAGGCCGGGATCGCCTGCGAGTTCTGCCACCGCGGCATTCCGGTGATCGGTGATCCGCCAACCGCGACGAGCGCCCCGCTGTCCGCGGCAGCCACCATCCCGTCCGTGCAGCAGTGCATGTTCTGCCACACCGTGGTCGCCACCGACAGCCCCGAGGTCCAGAAGCTGCGCGCCGCGTGGGAAACCGGCACCGCCATCGAGTGGACGCGAGTGCACCGGCTGCCCGACCACGTAGATTTTGTGCATGACCCGCATATCCGCGCCCTGTCCGAGCTTCACCCAAGCATGAGCACCGCCCAGATCTGCGCCACGTGCCACGGCGATGTCGCGGAAATGACCGAGGTCGAGCAGGTACGGGCGCTCAACATGGGCGACTGCCAGGGTTGCCACCGCGAGAACAGCGCCCCCCTGGATTGCGCGGTATGTCACAAATGATGGGTGGTGGGCAATGAGCGGCATCGCGCGGCGGCGATTTCTGACGGGGGCAGCCGCGCTCGTCGGCGGCGCCACCGTGGTGGCCTGCGCAGCCCCCGAGCGTGAATCGCGCGTGCAAAGTTTCGTGCACTCGCCGGAGCAGACCCTGCCCGGACAGGAGCTGTGGTTCGCCACCGCGTGCGCCCACTCCACCTGCGGCAACAGCGTGGTCGTGCGCACCGTGGACGGCCGCGCGAAGAAGGTCGAGGGCACCAAGGGCTTCCCCGTCAACCGGGGCAAGACCAACGTTCGCGGACAGGCAGGCGTTCAGTCGCTCTACAACCCGGACCGCCTGAAGACGCCGCTGCGCCGGCGCGGCACGCGCGGCGACGGCCGATTTGAAGCGATCGACTGGCCGGAGGCGCTGGACCTGCTGGTGCAGAATTTCAGGTCCGCTCAGAATCCGCTGGTGGTCACCGGGCCGATCAGCGGCACACGCCTGCGGGTGATAGCGCAATTCCTCGAAGGCACTGAAGGCCGTCACTTCGTCTACGAGACGCAGGACAGCGCCACCATTCGCGAAGCCGCCCGGCTGATCTTCGGCTACTCCCGGCTGCCGCATTTCGATATCGCCAACGCCGGCGCGGTGCTGTCGTTTGGTGCCGACTTCCTGGGCACGTGGCTGTCGCCGGTGCACTACAGCACCGCCTACGGGCAGTTTCGCGAGGCGCCCAACCGTGGCCGGTTGATTCAGATCGAGCCCCACATGTCGCTCACGGGGGCCAATGCCGATAGCTGGGTTTATGTCAACCCAGGACAGGAAGGCGCCCTAGCCCTGAGCATCGCGCAGGTCATCGTCGCCGAGAATCTCACCGGCGACGACCGCTGGTTCGATCCCGTCAACGCCGTGGGCGGCCTGGACGCCGTCAACGCCTATGCGCCCGAGCTAACCGCGGCACGCACCGGCGTGGATCCCGAGAAGGTGCGCGAGATCGCGCGAGAGTTCGCGACCCATCCACCCGCGCTGGCCATCGCCGGCGGCCCCGCGCTCGCCCAGACGAACGGCCTGGACAACGCCGCGGCCGCCCTGTTGCTCAACCGCATCGTCGGGAGCACGGCGGTGGCCGGAGGCGTGCGGCCCAATCCGGCAGCGCCCGCGGCAGTGCCGGGACCGGCGGCGGCAACCCCGTTCGGCCAATGGGGTGCTCTGGCCACGGGGCTTCTGGACGGCAGCGAGACCGTCGACGCGGCCTTCATCTACGACGCCGATCCGGTCTACGGGCTGCCGGCGACAACTCGATTCGACGACGCCCTTGGCCAGATGTCGTTCGTGGTCGGCATGGGCACCTTCCTCAACGAGACGCTCGCCCGCGCCGATCTGGTGCTGCCGGCCACCCATCCCTTCGAGGAGTGGGGCGACTTCGTAGCCGATCCCGCGCCGAACATGGAGGTCGTCGGCTATCAGCAACCCGTGGTCACGTCATGGACCAAGGGGCGCAGCTTCGGTGACGTGATGCTGGCGCTGAAATCCGAGATCTCACCCGACGCGCCGCCGCCGTGGACCACGATGCGCGATGCCGTCCGTGATGGCGCCCAGTCGCTGCTCGAGGCCGACAAGTTCGAGCATGAGTGGATCGAGCTTCTTCGTACCGGCGGTCGGTGGCGCGATGGCGACGGCCGCGAGGTCCAAGCCGACCAACCCGATTGGCACATTGGCCTCCTGGCCGAGCCGGCGTTCGCCGGCGACGCGAATGAATTCGATCTTCACTTGATTCCTTTCGAGAACGTGGCGTTTGGCGCCGGGAACGAGTCGGTCAACCCCTGGTTGCAGGCCACCCCCGATCCGCTGACGACCGTCACCTGGACAACTTGGGCCGAGTTGAATCCGGCCACAGCCCGCCGGCTCGGCGTCCAACGCAATGATGTCGTGCACATCGACACGCCGAGTGGCACGCTGCGTGCGCGTGTGTACGAGGCGCCGGTTGTGCCACCCAACGTCGTGGCCATCCCCATCGGGCAAGGCCGTAAATTCGGCAGCCGGTGGAACGCCGACCGAGGAGCGAACGTCATGCAGACCCTGGCCGCTCAGGCCGTAGCCGGCACCGGGGCCCTGGCGTGGGGAGCCACGCGCGCACGCATACGGCCGGCCGGCGAATACAGCCGGCTGCCCACTCTTGAGGTCATCGAGAGTCCGCGAAACGATGGGGAGGCGCCTCCGGTGCAAATAACCAGTGGCTAGCGGTACCGACACGGCAGAGCTCCCGGTGGTTGCAGCCGCCGCGACCCTGCCCACCGACGATCCGCATCCGAAGACGGACGGTCATCGATGGGGCATGGTCATCGACGCGGACAAGTGCACCGGCTGCCAAGCCTGCGTCGTGGCGTGCCAGTCCGAGAACAATGTGGCGCTCAACGAAGAAGACCGCGTGCTCGAGCGCCGCGCGAAGACGTGGATTCGCGTCGAGCGGTACTGGGAAGGCGAGTGGCCGAACGCGAAAGCGCGGTTCCTGCCCGTGCTCTGCCAGCACTGCGGCAACGCACCGTGCGAGTCGGTGTGCCCCGTATGGGCCACCTACCACAACCCGGACGGACTCAACGTTCAGGTCTACAACCGCTGCATCGGCACGCGCTTCTGCGCCAACGCCTGTCCCTATTCGGTGCGCTATTTCAATTTCTGGGAGCCCGAGTGGCCCTCGCCGATGGACCGCCAGCTCAACCCGGACGTGACGGTGCGCAGCAAGGGCATCATCGAGAAGTGCACGTTCTGCGTGCATCGCATCAACCGGACCAAGCGCGAGGCCGATCGCCAGGGCCGCCCGGTGGCCGACGGCGAGGTCGAGCCGGCGTGCGTGCAGTCCTGTCCGACGACGGCCCTGGTGTTTGGCGACTTGAACGACCCGGACAGCAAGGTCAGTGAACTGGCGCACTCCGACCGCGCCTTCTCGCTGCTGGGCCAGCTCGGCACCGCCCCCGCCGTCACCTACCTCAAGAAGGTGGACCCCAGCCACGTCGACGAGGACGAGGGGGCCGGCCATTGATTAAGCCCGAAGCCGCCGGCCTGAGGCTGACGCTGCGTCCGCCGTTTCGGCCGTCGACCATTGCCATCAACCGCAGAAGCGCCCTGGCCATCGGCGTTGGCTTGGTCGCGGCGCTTGGCGTGGTGATGTACGTGGTGAAGCTGTTCAGCTGGGGCGACCGCGCCGAGTGGGCCTATCCGGCGGCTATCACGATGTTTGTGCTATCCACGGTGTCGGCCGCGCCCTTGGTCGCCTTTGCCTCGCGCCATGCGCGAGGCAACTGGGGTCTGCCAGCCCGCCGCGTGGTCGAGCTCTTCGCCCTGCCGTCGATGCTGTGCTTCGTGCTGCTCATACCGATCCTGGGCTCTTTGCCACCGTTCGAGCAGGACGGCGTCACGCGCGCCAACCTGTGGTTTGGATTTGGCGGCGGCGCGCCGTTTCTCACCGACCAGCTCGCCGTCTCGGTGATGCTGCTGGCCGGCGGAGCCCTCATGTGGTTTGCCGCCGTGCCAGACCTGGCCGGCCCGCCAAGCCGTGTCCGCGCCATGCCGGCCTGGAAGCGCTTGCTGTTCCTGAATTGGACCGGAACCAAGCGGCAGTGGGTCATCTTGCGCACGTCCATCCGCTGGATCAGCGCCTTCTATCTCATGATGTACGTGTTCGTCACGATGATCCTGACGACGGATCTGGGCCAGAGCCTCCTGCCCGGCTGGAGGTCCGGCATTTTCCCGGCCTACCACGTGATCACGTCGTTCCAGGGCGCGATCGCACTCATCGTAATTACGCTGTATCTCCTGCGCCGCTTCGCGCCGAGCGTGGGGCAGTTTATCGGCGACGAGCAGGCGGTCAGCTTCGGCAAGCTGCTGCTGGCGCTGACGCTGTTCTGGTTCTACTTCTTCTGGTCGGACTTTCTGATCGTGTGGTACGCGCGCATCCCGAGCGAGGTGGCGGCAGTCCAAACCAACGTGGCGATCACGTATATCGTTCCGTTCCTCATCGCGCTCAGCGGGCAATTCCTCTTGCCGTTCTTCACGCTCATTTTCAACCCAATTCGCAGAAACCTCTCGCGGCTTGCCGCGGTGTCCGTGATTATTCTGATCGGCCTGCTCGCGGACCGTATCCGGCTGTTCGTGGCATCGATGTCGCATCAGAACCCGTTCGCGCACGGGCTCGCTGAGTTGCCAGCCCCGTACTACCCGAACGTGATCGACATCTTGTTCATCATCGGCGTCGTCGGCATGGTGGCGGGGCTCTATCTCTGGGTGCTGTCGCGCATCCCAACGCCCGGCGGCTGGGAGATGCGCGAAGGCGCCATGTACCGCCGCGAGCAGAAGTTCATGCACACCGAAGTTCTCGTGCTCGGGAAGCCGGACTGATCAGGGCATGCAAGAACCCGTAGTCGTCGACCGCGAAACCGCGAACCGCGAGCTGCTGGATTTCGTCTTCAGCTGGCCCAAGTGGTTCTTCGCAACCACTGGCCTGCTCGGCGCCGTGATCACGCTGGGCCTCATCATCTTCCTTCTGCTGATGATCTTCGGCCTTCAGTTATTCGGCTACGCGCACCCCGTCTATTGGGGCTTTCCGGTCGTCAACTTCGTGTTCTGGATCGGGGTCAGCCACGCCGGAATCATGGTTTCGGCCATTCTGCGGCTGTCGCAGGCTGAGTGGCGGCGCCCCGTGACGCGGGCCGCGGAGGTCCTGACGATCTTCTCGCTCATGACCGCCATGACGTTCCCCATCATCCACAGCGGTCGTCCCTGGCGAACGCTGTATTGGGAATTCCCATACGACTGGATGCGCGGCATCTGGCCGAACCCGCGGTCGCCGCTGGTATGGGACCCCGCCGCGATCTTCACCTACCTGACGTCGACGGTGATGTTCGTCTACATCGCGCTATTGCCCGACCTGGCCTTGGCCCGCGACCGCGTGAAGAACCCAATCGCCAAGTTCGCCTATGGGGTGCTCTCGCTGGGATTCCGCGGTACGACCCGGCAATGGCGGATTCAAGCCATCGCCGGCATCTTGCTCTCCGCGCTCATCCTGCCCATCTTCGTCTCGGTGCACAGCATCGTGTCCTGGGACTTCGCCGTCACGATCATTCCGGGGTGGCACAACACCGTCTTCGCTCCTTACTTCGTCATCGGGGCCGTGCACTCCGGCGTATCGGCCGTGGTCACCGTAATGATCGCCATGCGCTACGCCTTCGGCCTGAAGAACTTCATCACGAAGGACCACATTGATTCGCTGGCGCGGCTGCTCATCATCGTGGCCACCGTCTGGCTGTTCTTCTTCATGCTCGATTTCATGTTCGGCTTGTATGGCACTGAGCCGGCCGAGGTCGACACTTGGCAGCGCCGGCTGATGGAGCCGCCCTGGACGGCCCTCGCCATCATCTTCATCACCACTGCCTACATCATTCCGGTCGGTGCCTGGCTGTTCCGCCGCGTCCGCCGCAATTTCTTCCTGATGTTCGTGACCACCATCCTCGTGAACATCGGCATGTGGCTCGAGCGGTACATGATCGTGATACCCGGACTCGAGCGAAAATCGAACCTCTCGTTCCAGTACGGCGACTACGCGCCGTCTCTTGCGGAATTTGGCATCATCGCCGCCCAGCTGTCACTCGTGATCGCCGGATTCCTCGTGTTCTCCAAGTTGCTGCCGATCATGCCGGCGGCGGACATCAAGGAAGGTCAGATCCTGCGTGACGAAATCAAGGTCGGCCGTGCGAGGGTCCCGGCCACGATGCGCGAAGCGTAAGGGGGACTCATGAGCGCCAGGGATTCCGATCGAAAGCGGGAGCTGCTCGGGCTGTACAACGAGCCCGATGACGCCGCCGAGGCCGTGACACGGCTCCGCGGCGCGGGATTTGACGACAACGATTTCGAGATCATCTCGGCCACGCCGTACCCGGAAGGCGCCTTCGGCGAGCACCATGTGAAACACCGCCTCTTTGCCTTCCCGTTCGCGGGTGCGGCCTGCGGGCTCGCGGTGGCCATCGCCTGGCACATCGGCGCCCAGATCGCGCTGCCCATCGTGACCGGCGGTAAGCCCATCGTCGCGGTGCCGGCCATCATTCAGGTGCTCTACGAGGGCACGATGCTCGGAGCCGTTCTCTTCACCGTCCTCGGCGTGCTGTTCGAGTCCCGCCTGCCGGACGGCGTGGGCTTGTACGACGACCGAATTGCCGACGGCCTGATCGGTGTATCGATCATGGCGCGCGAGCGCCGGATTCCGGATGCGCAGATTGCGCTCGAGGAAGCTGGAGCAATTGACGTGCTCAGCAAAGAGGGCAGCCTCATGAGTTCGGCGGCGGCATCGCCTTGACCCACCTCGCACGTCGTGCGACGCGAGCCGCCAGCCTGTCGATCGGGCTGGCCTTGGCCGTGCTCGTGGTCGCGGCGTGCGAAACGGGGGCGTATCCAGTCGACTTGTTCCCGGAGATGCACTATCAGCAGTCGTATCGCACGCAGGAACCGCCGTACGAGGCGCCGCCCGAGGGCCAGGTCTCGACCCGCGGCGCCGAGGTTCCGGTGACGGACTTTGTCGAAGCCCTGACCCTCGAGAATCCGGTGCCCTTCGATGGGCCGTCGATCGATCGCGGCCGTGCGCTGTTCGCGGCCAATTGCGCGATGTGCCACGGCATGGACGGCACGGGCGATAGCTATGTCGCGGACGCCTTTGAAAGCTATGGCGCGAAGCGCCCGGCGTCTCTGGTATCGGACACCGTCAAGAATCAGGGGGACGGCACGCTGTTCTGGACCATCACGAATGGCATCAACAACATGCCGGCCTGGCAGCGGCTCCTCACCGAAGAGCAACGCTGGGTGCTCGTGACGTACATCCGAACGCTTGACTAGCACCGGCTAGCAGCCCCCGGTGGAAAGTCGACGGCCGGCCGCGCCGCGTGGTACCAACGCCGCGCCTCGGCCCGATCACACAATCGCTTGCTCCGGGCATTCGACGTGCAGAATGGTCGCCTAGATGGCTGAGAGCCCCGCGGTCTTTCTCGTTGTTCTCCGCTGGCTGCATGCCGTCGCCGCCGGACTCTGGCTGGGCGGAGGGCTGCTGCTGCTGGCGCTGCGGGCACGGGGCCTGGGATCGGGCACGTCATCGGCGCAATGGGGCCGCGCGGCCGGTCGCACCCTGCGGCTCGGCGTGGCCGTTTTCATCATCACGGGAGCGCTGCTGACCGCGGCGCGGCTCGCCGAGCCGAACGTCCCGATCGCCTACGTCGTCGTGCTCGCGGGAAAAATCGGCCTGGCATTTGCGATGTTCTGGCTAGCAGTGCCGCGATCACGACGCGCCGCGGCACCGCCCACCGAAGGTTGGTCCAGGTTGGCGCGAGACCGCACCTTCTGGATCGTCGCCATCGCGCTAATCGTGTATTTGTTGTCCATCGTCCTCAACGAGTTGATCGAACGGTCCGCGTTGCAGATCGGCTAGGCTGATTTGCCCCACGCGCCCGTGTCACCGCCGTGAACGAAGCCTCCGAGCAAGCCAGTACAACCACATCCCAATCGCTCCAGCAGCGGTTGCTTTCCGGCAAGATTCTATTTGTCGGCGGAGCGCTGGCCGCGGCCCTTGGGTTCCTGATCTGGACCGCCACACAAGGCGCCATCGTCTACTACCACACCGTCAGCGAGCTGCACGCGATGGGGGCCGACGTCGAAGGTCGCCTGGTGCGCGTCAACGGGATCGTCGTGGACGAGTCAATTCACGAGGCGTCCGCCGAGGGCATCATCCGGTTCGAGATCGAAGACGCGACCGGCGTGCTGCCGGTTGAGTTCCGCGGGTCCCCGCCCGATCTCTTTGGATACGCGGAGGACGACAAGTACTCCGACGTGATCGCGGAAGGCCGCCTGCGCAGCACGGGCGTCTTCGAGGCGCGCAACCTCATCGTCAAGCACGGCCCGGAATTCGAGCCTCGCGAGATCCCAGCGCAGTGAACCCGGTTGCCATGCGGTCAACGCCGCTGGCAACTGGTGAGCCGGACATCGAAACTCCGGCTCTCTCGCTAAATCAACTCACCGTGGGATTCGGCCGGCGCCATGTGCTCCGAGGTGTTTCCCTGTCCGTGCGAGCGGGTGAACGGGTGGCATTGCTCGGGCCAAACGGCGCCGGCAAGACGACGCTGCTGCACACGCTGGCGACCCTCCAGCCGCCGTTGGGCGGCCAAGCGCAGATCGGAGGCGCGGATGTCGTGCGGCGCAAGCGCGAGGCGCGCCGTCACCTCGGATACGTCGGACACACGCCGCACATGGTCGGCCATCTCACGGCTCGCGAGAACCTCGCGTTCCTGGCCGCGCTCTACGGGGTGGCAAGTGCCGAATCGCGCGTAGCCGAGTCACTGGCGGTCGTGGGGCTGACGCCGATGGCCGACCGGCGCGCGCGCGAGCTCTCACGCGGGCAGCTCCAACGGCTCTCGCTGGCCGCCGCGGCGCTGCATCGGCCGTCCGTGCTGCTCTTGGACGAGCCGGACGCAAGCCTCGACCGCGACGGTGTGCGCGCGCTGCCCGCCATGCTCAATGCCCTTTGCCCAGATTCGGCGGTGCTGATGAGCACCCACGATCCTGACGTAGCCGCCCAGGTGGCCGGACGCCGGGCCATCGTGGATCACGGCCGTGTCAGCCAACCCGATGACAGCGCTCCTGCACCGCAAACGCGCCGGACGCCTACCGGAAGCATGGGCGTCTCCTTCCGCGCCACCGCCTGGGCGCTGCTGCGTCGGGACGCCTTGGTCGAGTGGCGCGCGCGCGAGCAAGGACCGGCGCTGCTGGCGTTCACGCTGCTGGTCACGGTGTTGTTCGACATGGCATTCGTCATTCCGGCGGCGGCAGACGCGCCGGCGGTTGCCGCCGGTGTGGCATGGTCCACGCTGCTGCTGGCCGCCAGCCTTGCCGGAGTCCGGCTGTTCGGCGCGGAGCGCGACGCGAACACGTTGACCTGCCTGCGCCTGGCGCCAATCGACCAGAGCGCCGTGTTCGTTGCGAAGTACGCCGTGCTGACTGCTCAGGTGCTGGCCGTGGGACTCGTGCAATTGGTGCTCCTCAGCGCCCTGCTCGATCTGCAGCTCATCCAGGGAGGCATGCTGGCCAGCTTGGGTCTGGTGACCATTGCCTTGAGCGCGCTGACAGCCATGCAGAGCGCGCTTGCGCTGCACAGTCGGGCTCGAGAAGTCCTGATGCCGCTGTTGACGATACCTCTGGCCATTCCCGTGATGCTGGCCGGAATAGGGGCGACGCTGGAGACGCTCCAAGGCGCCCCGGCGGCGGGAGCGGCGCCCTGGTTCGGCTTGCTCGCCGTGGTGGCCGCAGTATTCTTGTCGTTGAGCATCATGCTCTACCCACACGCCGTCGACGGATAGGGGATTTGGGATGAGTCTCTCCAGCATTGCGCTGGGGCGCCGCGCCATCGGGCAGCCGCCGTTGTTCGGTTGGCGCGGCCTGATCGTGTATACGGCGCTGCTCGTCCTGATGTCGGCGGCGCTCTACATGATCTTCATCTTTGCGCCGGCGGAGCGCGTCCAAGGCGACGCCCAACGACTGCTCTACGGCCACGTGGCAGTGGCGTGGCTCGCCTTTCTTGCGTTCGGCTTCGTCGTAGTCGCCAGCGTGATGTACCTGTGGCGCCGTGATCCGCGCTGGGACAGCTTGGCGCTTTCGGCCGCGGAGGTCGGGGTGCTGTTCACCACGCTCACGCTGGTGACCGGCGCCATCTGGGGCCGCGTCATTTGGAACGTATGGTGGACGTGGGATCCGCGCCTGACGACGACGCTCGTGTTGTGGTTCATCTATACGGCCTATCTCGCGCTGCGGATGTACATCGACAATGTGGACGTGCGCCGGCGCGTCGCCGCCATCTTCGGCATCTTGGGCTTCGTCGACGTGCCGATCGTGTGGTTCTCCGTGCAATGGTGGCGCAGCCTGCATCCGGTGCAATCGATCACGCGCGAGGGCGCGCTGCCGCCCGAAATGCTCGTCACGCTGCTGGTTACGCTGGTGGCGTTCACGATGTTCTTCTCGGTCCTTATCCGACAGCGCTATCTCCTGGAGCGCGCCGACGATGAGGGTGAGGATCTTCGCGCCCGCCTAAGGAACCAACTCGATGAATGGCGGCTGGCGGGCGGCAGATCGACTCCGGAGGCTGGGATATGACACAGGAGCTTGTTTTTTTGCTCGTGGGCTACGGTGCCGTCTGGCTGCTGCTTTTCGGATACCTCGTATTCGTCACCGGACGGATTCGCAGCGTCCGCGACGCGGTCCAGGATGTGCGGCAGGAGCTCGACGCCGAACGTCAGAAGGCCTCCGAGTAACCTCGACTTCGCGATTTACCTTCGAGTCGGCAATGGGCGCACGCGGCGGCGTTTGGACGGGCGATCCGGGTGAGTAGCCACAGGCCAGCGTCTGGCTTCAGCCCGGTGACGACGCCGGGCGTCCAGGAACCACAGCTGTGATCGACCTGGTGGTGGTTGGGCGCCTGGCGCTCGGCCTGGCGTTCGGTGTAGCGGTGATCCAGCTCACGACGAGCGGCCTTGCCGTCTGGCGGCGTGGCCCCGACTTCACAGACGCGGCGCGCAACGCCGCCGTCGTGCTGGCCGCGGTCGTGACGCTTGCCGTCGCCGCGCTCACGGCGGGCTTCCTCAGCCGGGACTTTTCGATCGCGTTCGTCGCCGACACGTCCAGCCGCTCCATGCCGCTCGGCCTCACGGTCTCCGCCCTATGGGGCGGGCAGGAGGGCTCGCTTCTCTTCTGGACCTGGATGCTCAGTCTGTTCAGCGCCGCGGCGGCGTGGCGCATGTGCAAACGCGATAAGGCGCTCGCGCCGTGGGGCATAGGCACCCTCGCAGCCATCGTCCTCTTCTTCATCGGCGTGCTCGTCTTCGTCTCGAGCCCGTTCCAGCGCCTGGTCGTGGCGCCCCCCGACGGGCGCGGGCTCAATCCGCTCCTCTGGGACAGCGGCATGCAGGTGCATCCGCCCATGCTGCTTACGGGCTACATGTCATTCACCATTCCGTTTGCATTTGCGGCGGCGATGCTGGCCGCGGGCCGGCTCTCGCAGGAGTGGCTGCGCGAAATGCGCAACTGGATGCTCGTGGCCTGGGCCATCCAGGGCGCCGGCCTGCTGCTCGGTGCCTGGTGGGCATATCGGGTGCTGGGCTGGGGCGGTTACTGGGGCTGGGACCCGGTCGAGAACGTCGCGCTGCTTCCGTGGTTGGCGGCCACGGCCTACATTCACTCGGCGCTGGCCCAGGAGCGGCGCGGTCAGCTTCGGGCATGGTCGATTGGGCTCGTGCTCGCCGGATTCGCGCTTGCCATCTTCGGTACCTTCGTCGTGCGCAGCGGCATCCTCACGTCGGTGCACTCCTTCGCGCTCTCAGACGTGGGACCGATCTTTCTCACGTTCGTCGGCGTCGTGCTCGTGGCTGCCGTCCTCGCCTTCTTGTACCGGCTGCCGTTGCTGCGCGCGCCAATGGCCATCGAGTCGCTGGCGTCGAAGGAAGCCGGGGTCTTGCTCAACAACCTGCTGCTGATGGCCGTCCTCGTGGCGGTGCTTTGGGGCACCGTTTTCCCGATCCTGTCGGAGCTCGTCCAAGGCGCGCGCATCGCCGTTGGACCGCCGTTTTATGCCCAGGTCACCGTGCCGCTGCTCCTGATCATGCTGGGGCTGCTGGGCATTGGCCCGCTGCTGGCATGGCGGCGCACGACGGCACGCGCCGCGTGGCGGGCCACACGCTGGCCGCTGCTCGTCACCGTCGTCGTATCCGTGATCCTGCTCGCCCTGGGCATGCGGGCCGGGTTCGCCGTGCTGGGCTTCGGTCTGGCGGCCCTGATAGCCGCGGGGGCATTGCGCGAACTGGCACGCAGCCTTCGCGCCCGGCCGAATGCATCAAGCAGCGGTCCGCCGATTGCGCTCCAGATCATCGGCAGCCGGCGTCGGCTCGGGAGCCACCTCGTGCATCTGAGCGTCGCGGTCTTTGCCATTGGGGTCGTCGGCTCGGCCTCCTTCGGGCAGGAGACCGCCGTCCGCCTGGCACAGAACGAATCCGAAACGGTCGATGGCTACACCGTGACGTTTCGCGGTCTGCGCTCGCAGGCGCAGCCCGGCCTGACGACCGTGTTCGCCGACCTCGACGTGAGGCGCGGTGAGGAGCCGGCGACGCCGCTCACGCCGTCCCGCCGCATCCACGGCGGCTGGGAGAATCAGCCCACGTCCGACGTCGCCATTCACACGACGTTTCCCGCGCTCGACGATCTCTACGTCCTCCTGGACGATTGGGAGCCCGACGGGTCAGCGGCGTCATTCCGCATCCTGGTGAATCCGCTCGTGCCGCTGCTATGGGCTGGCGGCGTGTTGTACTTCATAGGCGTGCTCGTGGTCGCATGGCCTGCCGCGGTGCTGCATCGAGCCCCGGCCCTGGCGTCGCCCGCCCGGCGTTCGGCGACACCGTGAAGCTGCGCGCGGGTTTCGTGCTGATGCTCATCATCGCCAGCCTGGGCGCTTCGGTCGTACATGCCGACGACAGCACCGCCGACGCCGTGTACGCACGCCAGTCGCGCATCGCCGATCAGCTGGACTGCCCCGTGTGTCAAGGCCAGTCGGTGAAGGAATCCAACGCCCAGTTGGCGCAGCAAATGCGCGCGATCATCGGCACGAAAATTGCCGACGGCGCGACGGACGCGGAAATCTTCGACTTCTTCGCCGCGCGCTACGGCGTGGGCATTCTGCGCGACCCGCCCAAGGAGGGCCTGGCCCTCGGCCTGTGGCTGGGACCGATCATCGCCGCTGCCGTGGGCGTTCTCGCCGTGGGAGTGGTGCTGCTGCGCCGCCGGCCGCGGCCGACACCGCAAACCGATGGGCACTTGAGCGAGCTCGAGGCCCAAATCGACCGGCTGCGCCAGCCGCCGAACGGTAGCGGCGCGTGACGCCCGTTGTCTTCCTGGCGGCGCTGGGATTCGTGGCCCTCGGCGGGCTGGCCTGGATCACGACGCCCCTCCTGCGCGAGACCGCCCGTCGCCTACATCCGCGCAGCCATGGGCTCAGCGATGACGTTCAACGGTCGCTCAACCTGATGGACGACCTCGATCTGGAGCAGCTTCGCGGCGCCGTGAGCGACGCCGAGCACGCCGAGCTCACGGCTGAGCTGCGCCAGCAGGCTGCCCTGGCACTCGATGCGCAACAACGGGGTCGCGCCCGAGCCGCCGCGCAGGTTGAAGCTTTGGTCTCCGACCGGCCAACGGCCCGCGCGAGCGCCACGCCTGCCACCCAGTCGCCGGCGGCGGTGCGCCGCCCCGTCCTCTGGCTGCTCACGGCGGCGACGTTGGTCGGGGGACTCATCGCGATCGTTCTCGTCGTGACGTTGGGCGCGCGCCAGGGCGTCGCCAACCAGACCGCCGTCGGCAACGTTGGCGTCGCGGCAATCACCGCTGTGGCAGTTTCACCGACGGACCCCGAAATCCTCGTGGCAGCCCATCCGTCAGGGCTTCAGGTAAGTCGGGACGCCGCAGCAACGTGGCAGCCCGCCGAGTTCCCCCGCACGACTCATTGGGTGGCGACCACTCCCACCGGCTTCGTCGCCCTGAGTGACGACGGGCCGTTTCGCGGCGACAACTTGGCCACCGGCTGGACGCCATGGGCAGCGTCGCTCGACTTGGCGCACCTCGCGTCGGGGCGCCAAACAGGCCGCCTTGTCGGCATCGACGCCAGCGGAGCCGTCCACACATCGGACGACGACGGCGCGAGTTGGCGCACGCTTGAGGTCGCCGCGCCGCCGAACGTGACGGGGATTGCCGTGGTCGATCAGCCCGAATTTCTGATTCTGGTGAGCACGGCCACCGAAGGCGTGCTTGCCACAAGCCTCAGCGGTCCATGGCGCAGCGCCAACGGTTTCGTGAACGGCGCGCTGCCGACGGTCAACGTGCGCTCGCTGCACTACGAGCCGAACAGCGGCGACCGCTACATCTCGCCCACTGGAAGAGAGTTCCAGGGCGCGGTCTACCTAGCCACCGACGCCGGCGTCTTCAAGACCGTCGACGGCACGCAGTCCTGGCACCGCCTGCCGCTCGCCGCCGACATCGTCGCCATCGCCGGCAGCGCGGCCGCCCCGAGAGAGATCTACGCCATTGCCCGCGACGGCAGCGTGTTTCGCAGCCGCGACCTCGGCGCGTCATGGGGTTAGTCACAGCGGCACTCTGCCGCAGGCCGCTGCCGTGGCTCCTCACGGTCGCGATGCTCGCGGTTGTCCTCACCACTGGCTGGCAGCCGGTCCGCGCCGAGGATCATGGCGTGATTCTGGGCAGCGTCGTCAACGGCACGGCCGGCAGTGCGGTTCCAGACGGTCTGGTGGTGGCGCTGGTCGGGCGCCGCGGCCCCGATGCGCTCCCCACCCTCACAACCGGTGTGAATCAGGACGGAACCTTCGCCTTCACGGAACTCCCGACGGGAGCGGAAGCGGCGTATTTCGCCCATGTGGACTACGGAGGCGTGGCCTACACGACGGACGGCATTAGCTTCGACGGCCACACGGAAATCGAGACAACGCTCACGATTCACGAGACGACGAGTCAGAACCCGGGCATCTCCCTGCAATCAGTCGCCCGGCTCCTCCGACACCAGACCGCAGACGCGATCTCCGTGCTGGACGTGATCGACGTCATCGTGCCCGGAGACCGGACATTCCTACCGGCGGTCTCTACGGCCGCGCCGCCACCGCTCAGGTTCGCCGTGCCCGACGGCGCCTTCGGCCTGCAGCCGGTGACCGGATTCCGTTCGGATGAACTGGTCATTGGCGGGCCGGGATTCGCGGTGCTGGCCCCGCTGCGACCGGGCATCATCACCATCGCCTACGCCTATCAGCTTCGGCTCACCGATGGCGCGGCCGCCTTCGACTGGCTCATCGGTCTGCCGGCCGGCGTCGTGCGGCTGTTGAGCGAGCAGGGCGTCCTGGCGACGGCCCCGCAGGGATTGGCGTCCCAAGCATCAACCTCGTTCGGCGGGATCGCGGTCGACCTGTGGGAAGCCCGCAACGTTGCCGCCCGCACGACGTTTGTGATTGAGGTTTCCGACACCACGCTGCCCGGCATCGTCCGGGCCGTTCGCTCCACCACTGCCGATCGGTGGGCCCTCATCGCGGCTGGCGGCGGAGTGGTCCTGACGCTCGTATTCGCCGCGCACCGCCGGGTGTGGCGCCCCCGCCCGGCGCCCGACAACCTGGCGCGGGCGCGGCAGTTGCTTGCAGACCTGCGGCGCTCGAGTCGAGCGGCCGGGCCGGAGCAGGCGGCCACGCGCGACGAGCTCATCGATCTGATCGAACATCACCCCGCCATCGCCGCCGAGTTGCGCCGCGACCGAGCGGCGGGAGATCCGGCGGGCTAGCTTTGCAGGCGCCTCACGGGCTGCCTACCATGGCCGACGTGGACCACCTGCAGCACGATGTGCTCGTAATTGGCGGCGGCGGCGCCGGCCTGCGCGCCGCCATCGCCGTAGCCCAAGAGCACCCCGACCTCAGCATCGGCATCGTGTCCAAGGTCTACCCGATGCGCAGTCACACCGTGGCCGCCGAGGGCGGCATGGCCGCGGTCATCAAGGACGACGACAGCGCCGAAGACCACATCTACGACACCATCAGCGGCTCGGATTGGCTGGCCGACCAGGACGCCGTCGAGATGTTTGTCGAGGAAGCGCCTCGCGAGCTGATCCAACTCGAGCACTGGGGCTGCCCATGGTCGCGTGAGGCGACCGGCCACGTCGCGGTGCGACCGTTCGGCGGCATGAAGATTCAGCGCACCTGGTTCGCCACCGACAAGACCGGCTTTCACGTCCTGCACAGCCTCTTCCAGACCTCCATGCAATTCCCCTCCATCACCCGCTACGACGAATGGTTCGCGACCAAGCTGCTGGTGGACGAGGGTCGTTGCCAAGGGTGCACGGCGATCGAGCTGCGCACCGGGCAAATGCGCCCCATCTTCGCGAAGGCGGTCATCATCGCCACGGGCGGCGCCGGACGCATCTTCCCCTTCACCACGAACGGCGCCATCAAGACCGGCGACGGCCTGGCCATGGCCTATCGCGCCGGCGTGGCGCTCAAAGACATGGAGTTTGTGCAGTACCACCCCACCGGCTTGCCAGGCACCGGGATCCTCATCACCGAGGCGTCGCGCGGCGAAGGCGGAGTGCTCACCAACAACAAGGGTCGGCGGTATCTGGCCGACTATGACCTTGGACAGCCGCTGGCTCTGGACGATCCACGGCATCCGCAGCTTCGAAGCATGGAGCTCGGCCCCCGCGACCGGCTTTCGCAGGCGTTCATCCAGGAGCAAGAGCAGGGCAACACTTTTTCCGGACCATACGGCGACTACGTGCACCTGGATATCCAGCATCTGGGCGAGCACCGCATCGACACGAAGCTCCCCTTCGTGCGTGAGCTCGCCCGAAACTACGCCGGAATAGACCCCGTCAAGGAATCGATTCCCGTGCGGCCCGTGGTGCACTACATGATGGGCGGCATCGACACCGACATTGACGCCGCGACCACGCTCCCGGGGCTGTACGCCGCCGGCGAGTGCGCCTGCGTGAGCATCAACGGGGCCAACCGGCTTGGCTCGAATTCACTCACCGAGCTGGTGGTCTTTGGCGCACGCGCCGGCCGCAACGCCGCGCATTTCGCCGCCAAGACGGCCTCGGCTGCGATTGATCGCTTGCAGCCGCAGATCGACGACGAGCGGGCCCGTATCCGACGCATCCTGGAGCAGCCGTCCGGCGGCGAGCGGGTTGCGGAATTGCGGCGTGAGATGACCACGACCATGGAAGAAGGCGCCGGCATCTATCGCTCGCAGCCGCTCCTCGAGCAGACCTACGCCACGCTCAACGACCTCCGCGAGCGTTTCGGCCGCGTTGATCTCGACGACCGCACCAACGTTTACAACACCGAGCTGATCAGCGCGCTGGAGCTTGACTACATGCTCGACTTGTCTACGGCTCTGGCCGCGTGCGCCCGTGATCGCACCGAATCGCGCGGATCGCACCAGCGAACAGACCACCCTGAGCGCGACGATGGCCAATTCCTCAAGCATTCGCTCGCCGTCCGCGAGGCCGACGGCTCTCCTCGCGTGTCATTTCGCGATGTCGTGATCACAAAATGGCCTCCCGGATCCCGGACGTACGGTTCGGACGACCAGGCAAAGGCGGCAACAAGCGAATCATGACCACGGCCACCGAGACCTTGATGAAGTTTGAAGTCTTTCGCTATCAACCGGATTGGGACGAGCCGACCTTCCAGGTCTATGACGTGCCCTATCGGGAGGACTGGGTGGTCCTGGACGCCCTCAACTACATCAAGGACACGATCGACGGGTCGCTGACCTACCGCTGGTCATGCCGCATGGGGGTCTGCGGATCGTGCAGTGCAATGGTCAACGGCTATCCCAAGCTCACCTGCGCGGCCTTCCTGTCCGACTACATGCCCGGACCCGTTCGGGTCGAGCCGCTGGTCAACTTCAACGTGGAGCGCGATCTCGTAATCGGTCTCGAAGGATTCATGGAGAAGCTGGAAAAGGTCCAGCCGTGGATCGTCCGTGAGAATCCCTCGGCGGACGATCTGGCGTCCGAACACCTCCAGACGCCCGCCCAACATGCCGCCTACCAGCAGTTCAGCATGTGCATCAACTGCCTGCTGTGCTACGCGGCGTGTCCGGTTTCGTCGCACAGTGACGAGTTCATCGGGCCGGCCGCGCTGGCGTTGGCCCAGCGCTACAACCTCGACTCGCGGGATGAGGGCGTGGAGCAACGTCGTGACGTCATCCTCAAGGACGAAGGCATCTGGGAGTGCTCGTTCGTCGGCGAGTGCTCCGCCGTCTGCCCCAAACACGTGGACCCCGCCGGCGCGATTCAGCAAGCCAAAATGACCGGCGCCATCGACTACTACAAGCGGCTGCTCATGCCTTGGACGGTGAAGTCTTGACGCAGCCGTTGTTTCGGTCGCTGGGATGGACCTGGTGGGCCAAGCGGCCTTCGTACCTTCTGGTTTTTCTGCGCGAAGCCTCGTCGGTGTTCATCGCCGTGCAAGTCGTGCTGCTGCTGGTGCTGGTGCACAAGGCCGGTCAGCCGCCCGCCGACTACCAGGCGTATCTGGACTTCCTCTGGAATCCGGGAATGGTCGTCTTCCACGTCATCTCCATCGCGTTCGCCCTGTTGCACACCTTCACCTGGTTCATGCTGCTGCCGGCCACCGTTGCGATCCGCATCAGAGGTCGACGAATCCCAGGGATATTGCTGGTCGCGCCGCAGTTTGGCGCGTGGGCCGTCGTCAGCGGGCTGATCATTGCCTGGGTTTGGTGGGTCGGGGCGGGATGAGAGGCCGGTCGCACGAGCCCTTTTGGTGGTCGATCTTTGGCATGGGCGGGGTCATCGCCGCCTTGTTCATTCCGGTCATGATCTTCGTCACCGGCATCGGCGGCGCCGCGGGTTTGGATGCCGTATCGGCGGCGCTTGGTCATGGCGAGGACGGCATCGGCGCGCTGCTGCGGCATGCTCCGGTGCGAGCGGTGCTGGGCTTGATCATGGCGCTTGCCGCCTTCCACGCCGCGCACCGCATCCGCCACACGCTCATCGACCTGCAAGCACCGGCGCCTCACTCGGCGCTCGCCGCCGCGAGCTATGGCGGCGCGGCAATCGTGAGTGCGCTGACAGCCGTTTTCCTGGCGCTCTTCTAAAGCCGACCCTTCGCAGAAACGTACGGTTCTGGTGGCCCGCGCCGCGTGTGCAGCGTGGGGAGCGCACGCGGCCCGTGTCGGGCCCACGGAAGATGTTTCCAGCGCCACGGCATCGCTCGACGGGCGCGCGCCCGGGCACGCGGCACTAGCCGATGCCGGTCAATATCGGCAACAATGCAGCAGCCCAGCCTTCCTCGCCTCTGAACGGAGCGCTTTCTTGCACGCGATCTCCTACGCCGCGCCCACGACGATCGCCGACGCGGTTTCCATCCTCGCCGAGCATGGGGCGCACGCCCGCATGCTCGCCGGCGGCACGGACCTCATCGTGCAGGTCCGTGAAAAGCAGCGCGACACCACGGTATTTGTGGACGCCAAGCACATCCCGGACCTGTCGCAACTCGTCTTCAACGCGGATGGATCGGCCACGCTTGGCGCCGCCGTTCCCTGCTATCGGATCTACGGCGACGCCGCGATGGTCGCGCAATACTCGGCGCTCACAGACGCCTGCCAGATTATCGGCAGCACCGGGATTCAGGGACGCGCGTCGGTAGGCGGCAACCTCTGCAATTCAGGGCCGGCTGGCGACACCATCCCGCCGCTCATCGTGCATGGCGCAGTCGCCAACATCGCCGGTCCAAGCGGTAACCGCACCGTGGCGGCGGAAGACTTCTGCACGGGCCCGTCGCGGAACGTGCTCGGCGAAAATGAGCTTCTGGTATCGCTGACGCTGCCCAAGCCTGCCGCGGGCTCGGGCTCGCATTACCTGCGATTCATTCCGCGCAACGAGATGGACATCGCCGAAGTCGGCGCGGGTGCATCCGTCACGTTGGACGGCGACACCATCACCGCCGCGTGCATCGCCATTGGCGCGGTCGCCCCCACGCCGCTGTTCGTGGCCGAGGCCGGCGCGGCGCTCATCGGGCAGACCGCCGGCGAAGATGCCTACGCCGCCGCGGCCAACATCGCGCGGGACGCGGCGCGTCCGATTAGCGACATGCGCGGCACGGTGCCGCACCGCAAACATCTGAGTTTCGTGCTCACACAGCGTGCCTTGCGCGGCGCGGTAGCCCGCGCCCGTGGAATGGAGGTCGGCAATGGCCACTGAGATTCTCAGCGGCAAGGTGCATGTCAACACCACGATCAACGGGGACTCGGCTGACTTCCTTGCCGAGCCGCGCGAAAGCCTGCTTGAGGTGCTGCGCGAGACCCTGGGTCTGACGGGCGCCAAAGAAGGCTGCAACGACGGCAACTGCGGCGCCTGCAACGTCATCATGGACGGGCGGCTGGTGAATTCCTGCTGCGTGCTCGCGGTCGAGGCCGGCGGCACGGATATAACCACCATCGAAGGTCTGGCCGGTCCGTCGGGCCTCCATCCGTTGCAGCAGAAATTCCTCGAGCACGCCGCGCTGCAGTGCGGCGTATGCACGCCGGGGTTCCTGGTCTCGGCCAAAGCGATGTTGGACAGCAACCCGAACCCTACCGAGGCCGATGTGCGGTGGTGGCTGGCCGGCAACCTCTGCCGCTGCACCGGGTACGACAAAATCGTGCGTGCGGTGCTTGACGCCGCCGCATCCATGCGCGGGGAGCAGTGACGATGGCCGTTGAAACGCGCGAAGAAGCTGTAACCATCAAGCACCACTCCGAAAACTACAACGTTGTCGGGACCCGTCCCATTCGGCACGACGGGGTCGACAAGGTCACCGGCGCCGCGCGCTATGGCGCCGATGTCAGCGAACCCGGCCAGCTCTACGGAGCCGTCACGCGCAGCCCGCACGCCCACGCGCGCATTCGGTCGATCGACACCAGCAAAGCCCAAGCCCTGCCGGGCGTGCACGCCGTGATCACGAGCGCCGACCTTGCCGATCCGGGCGATAAGGTGACCGGCGGCGGCGAAGCGACGGCCGTCCCGCTGAAGTGGAAGAGTTCCAACGTGCTGGCGCGCGGCAAGGCGCTCTATCACGGCCACGCGATCGCGGCCGTGGCGGCAGTCGACGCGCATACGGCCGGTGAAGCCGCGGCACTGATCGAGGTCGACTACGAGGTCCTGCCGCCGGTCATGGACGTTCTTGAGGCGATGGAACCGGGCGCCACGCTGCTGCACGACGACATCTACACCGATTTCGCGGGCGAAACGTCCGACGCGCCCAGCAACGTGGCCGCCAAATTCCTCTTCGAGGAAGGCGACGTCGAGGCGGGGTTCGCCGAGGCCGCGGTGGTCGTCGAGCGCGAGTTCACCTTCGCCACGGTTCACCAGGGCTACATCGAAAACCACAATGCCCTCGCGCTTTGGCATGGCGACGGCGAGCTCACCGTTTGGTGCAGCAGCCAGGGCCATTTCACCATCCGCGCCGAGGTGGCAGACATCCTGGACGTGCCCATATCCAAGGTCAAGGTCATCCCCACCGAGATCGGTGGCGGGTTCGGTGGCAAGACCACCAGCTACCTGGAGCCACTGGCGGCGGCGCTCGGCCGCAAGGCAGGGCGTCCGGTCAAGATGACCATGGGCCGCGCGGACATCCTCAAGGCCACGGGTCCGACGCCTGGCGGCTACGTCCGCGTCAAGATGGGCGCCGACAGCGACGGCAAGATCACGGCCGCCGAGGCGTATCTGGCATTCGAGGCCGGCGGATTCCCCGGGTCGGTCGTATCCGCCGGCTGCATGTGCGTCTTCGCGCCCTACAAGCTCTCGAACGTGAAGATCGAGGGCTACGACGTGGTCGTGAACCGCCCCAAGACACACGCCTACCGCGCGCCGGGCGCCACGCAGGCCGAGTTCGCCAGCGAGACGGTGGTGGACGAAATCTGCGAACAGCTCGGGATCGACAGCCTGGACTTTCGCGAGGCGAACTCCGCTGAGGAAGGCGACTGGCGCGCCGCCGGTCCGGCGTACGCTCGGATCGGGCACAAGGAGTGCGTGCAAGCGGCGCGCGACTCCGACCACTGGCAATCGACGCTCGAGAAGCCAGCGGGCACCTATCGTGGACGGGGCGTGGCCTCGGGGTTCTGGTTCAACATCGGTTTCACGTCATCCGCCATCGCCCGTCTGAACGAGGACGGCACGGTGACGCTGCTTGAGGGGTCGCCCGACATCGGCGGCACCCGCTCGTCAGTCGCCATGCAGTTCGCCGAGACCCTGGGGATCGGCTTCAACGATGTCATCCCGATGGTCGCCGACACCGACTCCGTGGGGTACACCGATGTCACGGGCGGCAGTCGCGTCACCTTTGCCACGGGTTACGCCGCGCACGAGGCCGCCAACGACATGCGGCGACAGATGATCGAAAGCATGGCCGACGTCTGGGACGTGGCCGCAGACGCCATCACCTACGAAAATGCCACCTTCACGGCGAACGGCGAGTCGGCCACGTTCAAGGAGGCCGCGCGTCTCCTCAACGATGACACCCAGCAAATCATCGGCAAGGCCACCGTCACGCCGGAAAAGGAAGGCAACGCCTTCGCGACGCACATCGCGGATGTGGAGGTCGACGTCGAGACCGGCAAGGTGACCGTCCTGCGTTACACGGCCATCCAGGACGCCGGCGTGGCGATCTATCCGCCATACGTCGAGGGCCAGATGCAGGGCGGCGCGGTGCAGGGCATCGGCTGGGCGTTCAACGAGGAGTACTTCTACGACGACGACGGACTCCTTCGGAATGCCACGCTCTTGGACTACCGTATGCCCACCACGCTCGACGTGCCCATGATCGAAACCATCATCGTCGAGGTGCCGAACCCCGGCAGCCCGTTCGGCGTTCGCGGCGTCGGTGAGGTGCCAATCGTCCCGCCGCCAGCCGCGCTGGCCCTCGCCGTCTACGACGCCCTGGGCATTCGTTTCCGCGAATTGCCCATGGCGCCCCATCGCGTCCACGCGGCATTGGCGGCGAGGCAGAACGGCGCTGGCGAATAGACCTCAACCATGGCGCGGCGGCGCTTCTGGCCGCCGCGCCGCGGGGACCGCATGGAGCGCCGAGGCGTAGCCATGGCCAGGGTGCACGTCCCCACGCCGCTGCGAGAATTCACCGACGGCCAGATCAAGGTCGACGTCGAGGGCAGCACAGTGCGTGAGGTCGTTGAGAATCTTGAGGCCCGCTTTCCGGGACTCCAGAATCGATTGGTGCAGGAAGGCGCGCTGCGGCCCGGTTTGGCCGTGTTCGTCGATGGCGCCAACAGCCGCCGCGGGCTGCGCACGAAGCTGCGCGAGGACAGCGAAGTGTTCTTTCTCGAGTCCATCGGCGGCGGCTCGTGCGGTGGCGGAGTTGAAATGGGTCACAATTGGTCAGGCCACAATCACGTGCGTCCGGTCGCCGGCTTCGCACGCCCGTAGGAGGACGCCTGCATGGCGGAAGCGAATCCCAGCTATAAGGTCATAGGCACTCGACCCGTCCGGCATGACGGGGTCGACAAGGTCACCGGGCGCGCGATTTACGGAGTCGATGCGCACATGGCGGGCATGCTGTGGGGCAAGGTGCTGCGAAGCCCCCACGCCCACGCCCGCATTCGCTCGATCGACACGTCGCGTGCCGAGGCCATGGAAGGCGTCCTGGCCGTCATGACCGCGGCCGATCTTCCCGATCCCGGGGCCGGCGTCGCCGAGGCCAACGAGTCGGGGCTCCAGAGCAAGCGCTACAAGAGCGCCAGCCTGATGGCCCACGACAAGGTGCTGTTCGAGGGTCATCCGATCGCCGCGGTGGCCGCGGCCAACAAGCACGTGGCGGAGGAAGCCCTCGCGTTGATCGACGTCGACTACGAGCTATTGCCCGTGGTGCTGGACGTCCGCAAAGCCATGAAGCCCGACGCGCCACTGCTGCTGGACGATCTCTATATGGATACCGGCGGCAACCGAGCCGACCAGCCGAGCAACGTCGCCTCGCGCACGATCCACGAGGAAGGCGACATCGAGGCCGGGTTCGCCGCGGCCGACCGCGTGTTCGAGGGTGAGTACACCTTATCGATGGTGCACCAGGGTTACATTGAGCCGCACAACGCGCTCGCTTATTGGAGCGCCGACGGACACCTGCGCGTCGAGTGCAGCTCGCAGGGGCAGTTCGGCATTCGCAGCGAGCTTGCCGACCACCTGCATTGGCCCATCTCGAAGATCAACGTGTTCCCGTCGGAGATCGGCGGCGGGTTCGGCGGCAAGACCACCATCTATCTCGAGCCGCTGGCGGCCGTGCTGTCCCGCAAGTCGGGGCGGCCGGTCAAGCTCACCATGAGCCGCTCCGAGATCCTGCGCGCCACCGGCCCGGCGCCAGGCGGCTACGCCTGGGTCAAGATCGGCGTCACCAACGAAGGACGAATTACGGCGGCCCAGGCGATGTATGCCTTCGACGCCGGCGCATACCCGGGATCGGCCGTGGGCGCGGCCTGCCTCTGCGCCTTCGGCCCTTACAAGCTCACCGATTTCCGCATTGACGGATACGACGTCGTCGTCAACAAGCCAAAGTCTCACGCCTATCGAGCGCCGGGCGCGCCTCAGGGCGAATTCGCGGTTGACAGTCTCGTCGACGAAATATGCGACGAGATGGGCTTCGATCGGCTGGAATTCCGCGCCATGAACGCTTCGGAAGAAGGCGATTTGCGCGCCAACGGAACCCGGTACCACTGCATTGGCAATCACGAGGTCATCGAGGCGGCTCGCACCTCGGATCACTGGCAGGCACCCATCGGGTCGGCGCCGGGACGGCAGCGCGGGCGCGGCATTGCGTCGGGGTTCTGGATGAACGGCGGCGGGATGTCAACCGCCGTCGCCCAGTTGAACTCCGACGGCACCGTGACGCTGCGGGAAGGCTCTGTCGATATCGGCGGCACGCGCACGTCGGTCGCCATGCAAGCCGCCGAGACGCTGGGGATTCCCGTCGAGGACGTAGATCCGATCGTGCCCGACACGGACAGCATTGCGTTCACGGGCGTGACCGGCGGCAGCCGCGTGACGTTTGCCACCGGCTGGGCGGCCATCGAAGCTGCCCGCGACTTGCGGCAAAAGATGGTCGACGGGCTGGCCGACCACTGGGACGTCGCCAGCGAGTCCATCGTCGCCGAGGATGGTGCGTTTCGCCAGAACGGCGAGGCGGTGTCCTTCAAGGAGGCCGCCAGCATTCTCGATGGCGACGATCTGCGCCCGGTCGGGTCGGCCACCGTGGTGCCGGAAGGCGCGGGTAACACCTTCGCCATTCACATTGCGGATGTCGACGTGGACCTAGAAACCGGCAAAGTTGACGTCGTGCGCTATACCGCCATCCAGGACGCCGGAACGGCCATCTATCCGCCGTACGTGGAAGGGCAGATGGAGGGCGGCGTCGCACAGGGCATTGGCTGGGCGCTCACCGAGGAATATGTCTACGACGCCGACGGTCATATGCGAAACGTGAGCTTGCTGGACTACCGCATGCCCACGACGCTGGACGTGCCAATGATCGAGAGCATCATCGTTGAGGTGCCCAATCCCGGTCACCCATACGGTGCCCGAGGCGTCGGCGAGATTCCCATCGTGCCGCCGCTGGCCGCGATCACCAACGCCATCGCCGACGCCACAGGCGCCCGCATGCGGGACCTGCCGGCTTCACCGCCAAAGGTTCAGGCGGCGATCTCCGCGCTCGATTCATAGGATCCCACGGCAGCTGAGTAGCCCGCGCACGGGCTCGTAAGCCTGCAACGCGCTAGGCTTTGTCCGTGACGTTCCTGCGCCGACTTCACGTCTTCCTGCGCGGCCAGCACCGCCTCATGGCCGTGACGATTGTCTTTGGCATGGTTTTTGCGGGCACCGGGCTCATCGCCCCCCTGCTCGTGCGCCAGATCCTCCTATGGCACGCCGAGGGCACCGTGGAGACGGGCGCGCTCAGCATCATCATCTTGATTCTCGTCGGATCGTTCGTGCTGCGCGCCGCGGGCCGCTACGGCTACGGGGCGGTCTCGCACATCGTGGCCTACCGCGCCCAGCACTTGATGCTGGTCACGCTCTACCGACACATCCAGTCCCTGCCGCATCGTTTCTTTGAGCACCGGCGCATCGGAAATCTCATTTCGCGCGCGGTCGGGGACATCGAGGCCGTCGAGGATTTCATTGCCCACGGCATTCCGGAAGCGACCCTCGCCCTAACCATCCCAACCGCGATGATTGTCGCCCTGGGGATCATCAACTGGCAGCTCATGCTCATCAGCCTCATCCCCATGCCGCTCATCCTGTTGGTCACGTGGATCGTGATGCCGCGCATACGAGCCGAGTGGGGCAGCGTGCGTCAGCGCATGGCCGAACTCACCGCCGCGGTTGCCGAGGGGATTGCAGGGTTCGCGGTGGTGAAGGCCTTCGGCCGCGAGCCTGAGCGCGGGGCGGAAGTCGATCATCACGGCGCTCAATTCCGCGACACCATCGTCCGCACCCAGGCGCTTACGTTGATCCCGGTCGGCGTGCTCGAAATCATCGCTGGACTCGGGCTGGTGCTCATCGTGGCCATAGGCGGCAACTGGACGCTCGAGGGCATCGTGCCCGTCGCCGACCTGTTCCTCTTCGTGGTGTATTTGGGGATGATCTACCAGCCGATCATCCAACTCGCGGCCATCGGCGAGGACATCCAGAAGGCCATCGCGAGCACCGACCGCGTGTTCGCGCTGCTCGACGTACGCAGCAACATCGTGGACCGCCCAAATGCGCGCCCGCCGGCCGATCCTCACTGGACCGTGCAGTTCGACCAGGTGGACTTTGCCTACGACCGCGGTGCGGAGGTGCTGCGGGGCGTGAACTTCACGGTCCCAGAGGGATCGCTCGTCGCGCTCGTCGGACCCACGGGCGCGGGAAAAACCACCTGCACCAACCTGATCCCGCGCTTCTACGACGTCGACGGTGGAGCCGTACGCATAAGCGGCGTGGACGTGCGCGACCTGCCGATAGCCTGGCTCCGCGCCAACATTTCAATGGTGTTGCAGGACGTCTTCCTGTTCGAGGGCAGCATTTGGGACAACATTGCCTTTGGACGGCCTGACGCATCTGACGCTGACATCCTGGCGGCGGCGCACGCCGCCAACGTCAATGAGTTCGCCGAGCGCCTGCCCGGCGGCTATGACGCGCGGGTCGGTGAGCGCGGCGTGCGCCTGTCCGGCGGGCAGCAACAGCGCATTTCCATCGCGCGGTCGATTCTCAAGGACGCACCCATTCTCATCCTCGACGAGGCGACATCATCGGTCGACACCGAGACCGAGGGCCTGATTCAAGAGTCGCTTTCAAAGCTGACGAAGGGCCGCACCACGATCGTGATCGCCCACCGGCTGTCCACCGTCCGCAGGGCCGACCATATCGTGGGGCTGGCGGACGGGTCTGTCGCCGAATCGGGCACGCACGACGAGCTCATTGCCCAGGGCGGCTGGTATGCCCGCATGCACGAGATTCAGGCAGGCACGGCACGATGGCAGCTTGGCGCTCGCCAAGCGATGCGGCAAGCGTGACGCACTCGACCGCGTCGCACCGTCTGGGGAGGAATCAATGACCAATCTGTCAGGGCGCGCGGCCATCGTCACGGGCGCGGGGACGGGTATTGGCACCGGAGTCGCCCGACGCCTCGCCGAACAGGGAGCGCGGGTCATGGTATCGGCGTCCGGCAGCTTCGAGGGTGCTGAGCGCTTGGCAGCGGAGTTGCGCCGCGAGGGTGCGGACGTGCGCGCGGTTCAGTCAGACTTTCGCCGAGCCGCCAACGCGACGCATGTGGTGGAAGCCGCCGTGGACGCCTTCGGCCAGGTTGACATTTTGGTGAACAACGCCGGCCGCACCTTGGTCAAACCGTTCGCCGAATGCACCGAGCAGGACTGGGACGACTTGTTCAGCGTCAACATCAAGTCCATGTTCGTGACCTGCCAGGCGGCCCTGCCCGGCATGCTGGAACGTGGGTTCGGCCGCATCATCAACATCAGCTCGGTGCACTCGCAGTTGCACGCGCCGGGCTACGTCATCTACTCGGCCACCAAGGGCGCCATCAACGAATTTACCCGCAACCTGGCCGTGGACATCGGGCATCCCAACATCACGGCGAACGTGATCGCCCCGGGGGCCATCCACGTCGAGCGGTACGAACGGGACAACGTGGACGAATCGAACCTGATCGGCGGGATCCCATCGGCCTCGGTGGGCACGCCGTCGGACATTGCGGGCGCGGTGACCTACCTCGCGTCCGAGGACGCGCGATACGTCAACGGCGCGGTGCTCTTCGTCGATGGCGGCCTCACCGCCCGCATGAGCATCGAGTAAGGCCGCCGGAACGCGGATCGCCCGAGACTCTCGGAGCCGCGGCGCGGCAACCGATTGGTGGGTTGCGCCCGCCCGGATCGCGACCCCACGGCGGCGCAATGTAGGCCCGCCGACTTACAAGCCGACCCGGCTGGTGTAGAACAGAAGAGCCAGGCACCAACCGTTGGGTAGCATTGAATGCCCGTGACTGGCTGTCAGAATCGAGGCCGGAACGACGCCCGCCGACGGCCGCATACGCCCACCAGGCTGCACACGGGAGCCCGTATGCCTCGCTTGACGGAGAACCGCCCGGGTGTCGCTGGGCCCCCTCACGCGCGAGCCCAGGGGCGCCTCCGCGCATGAAGCTGCGGATCGCCGTCCCCCGTGAACTCCACCAGGGCGAGGCGCGCGTGGCGCTCGTGCCAGACGCGGCGGCTCAGCTTGTCGACGACGGATATGCTGTCGCCGTCGAGCGTGGCGCCGGGTTGCCGTCACACGCCGACGATCGCGCCTACGAAACCGGTGGAGCGCGCATCGTCGACGATCGCGCAGCCCTTCTCAGGAATGCCGATGTCGTGCTCACGGTGCGTGGGCTTGGAGGAACCGGCCAGGACTCGTTTGCGCGTGACCTTGCAGCCATCCGACGTGGCGCCGCGGTTGTCGGCCTGCTCGACCCGCACGACCGCGAGGACCGGATTCAGGCTCTTGCCGACTGCGAAGTTCTAGCTTTCGCCTTGGAGCTCATGCCGCGGATCACGCGGGCACAGAGCATGGACGTGCTGAGTTCGATGTCGACCATCACCGGTTACGAGGCGGTCGTGCTGGCCGCCCAGGCCTCGCCACGGCTGTTTCCCTTGATGATGACCGCCGCCGGCACGCTGTCGCCCGCGCGCGTATTCGTGCTCGGCGCGGGCGTGGCCGGCCTGCAGGCCATCGCGACCGCCCGACGCCTGGGCGCCATCGCGCAGGCCTATGATGTCCGTCCCGCCGCCCGCGAACAGGTCGAGAGCCTGGGGGCCGCCTTCGTGTCGTTGGACGTTGACGAGGCCGGCGCGACCGCCAGCGGCTACGCCATCGCGCAGTCGGAGACGTTCTACGCACGCCAGCAAGAGCTGCTGGCGGCGGCCCTGCGAGAGGTCCATGTCGTGATCACAACGGCGCTGGTCCTGGGACGCCGCGCTCCGATTCTCATCACGGCGGCGGGAGTGTCCGGCATGCGCCGCGGCTCCGTCATCGTAGACCTGGCCGCCGAGCAGGGCGGGAACTGCGAGCTCTGCGAGCCCGGCCGGACCGTCGTGCGCCACGGCGTATCAATCCTGGGGCCGCTCAATCTGGCATCGGCCGCGCCTGTGCATGCCAGCCAGATGTACGCCCGCAACATATCGACGTTCCTGCGGCACATTGCCGCGCCGGACGGCCTGACGCTCGACGAGAACGACGAGATTGTCCGCGCCACGCTGGTGACCCAAACGGCGCCGGCGGCCGATGAGGCGCCCGCGGGCGTCGCTGCAGCGAAGGGGAGCTAGGTGGCCGTATTCATCCTGGCGCTCACGGTGCTTCTGTTGGCTGCGTTCATCGGGTTCGAGGTCATCGCCAAGGTTCCCCCGACCCTGCACACGCCGCTGATGTCCGGCGCCAACGCGATCTCGGGGATATCCATCGTCGGGGCGATCATCGCGGCGGGCGCGCACCAGTCGACCCTGGCCGCCGCCTTGGGCCTAGCCGCGCTCATCCTGGCCACCGTAAACGTCGTGGGCGGGTTCCTCGTCACCCATCGCATGCTCTCGATGTTCAAGTCGCGGAAGGAATAGGCAGTGCCCGACGGCGTGGTAAACGGGGCCTACCTGGTCGCGGCAACGCTGTTTATCCTCGGCCTGCGCGGGCTCTCGGGCATCCGGACCGCTCGCCGCGGGAACGCGCTCAGTTCGCTCGGCATGCTGGTGGCCGTGGTCGTGACGTTGCTGGACCACAAGATCGTCAGCTTCGAGTTGATTGCCATCGGCCTGGGTGTGGGTGCGGCGCTCGGCATCGCACTCGCGTTGCGCGTGCCAATGACCGCCATGCCACAACTGGTGGCGGCGTTCAACGGGTTTGGCGGCGGGGCGTCGGCGCTGGTTGCCGGCAGCGCCATCGCCTCCGGCACGGTCATCGCCGCAGCCGCGGAGCTGCAAGCCGTGGCGGCCGGCGCGATAAGCGGGCTCGTCGGAGCGGTGACGTTTGCCGGCAGCGCCGTGGCCTGGGGCAAGCTGCACGAAGTGCTGCGCTGGCAACCGCGCAATACCTCCCTGCAGCACGGCATCAACGCAATTCTCGCCGCCGGTGCGCTCGTCCTGTTCGGGCTGGTCGTATTCGACGTCTCGCTGCAATGGCCCTTCTGGGCACTCGTCGCCGCCGCCGCCATTCTCGGCGTGCGGCTCACCCTGCCGATCGGCGGGGCCGACATGCCCGTCGTCATCGCGCTGCTCAACTCCGCCTCCGGCTTGGCGGCCGCGGCCACCGGCTTCGTTCTCAGCAACAACGTCCTCATCATCGGCGGCGCGCTGGTGGGTGCGTCGGGATTCATCCTCACCACGCTCATGAGCCGTGCCATGAACCGATCGGTGCTGAGTGTCCTGTTCGGAACCCTGGCGGCCAGCGAGGGCGGGCCCGGTGACGAGATCTACGAGGGACGGATCAAGCGGACAAGCCCCGCGGAAACCGCGCTGCTGCTGCGCGACGCGCGCCGCGTGATGATCGTGCCCGGCTACGGCTTGGCCGTCGCCCAGGCGCAGCATGCGGTGCGCAATCTTGCCGGCGAGCTCGAGCGGCGCGGCGTGGACGTGAAATACGCCATCCACCCAGTGGCGGGCCGGATGCCCGGCCACATGAACGTGCTGCTCGCCGAAGCCGACGTGCCCTATGACCAGCTCTTTGATATCGAGCAATTGGACGGCGCATTCGCGCAGACCGACGTGGCACTCGTGATCGGCGCCAACGACGTGGTCAACCCGCTCGCGCGCGAAGACCCCGACAGCCCGATCTACGGCATGCCCATTCTCGACGTCGACAAGGCCCGCGCGGTCATCGTGATCAAGCGCAGCCTGAGCTCCGGATTTGCGGGCATTCCGAACTCGCTGTTCGCCGCGCCGAACACGGCCATGCTCTTTGGCGACGGTGATGACATGCTGCGCCGGCTCATCGCCGAGCTGAAGTCGACCGGCTAGCGAATCCTACGCCGGCGCGGCCGCAACGCCCCACAGCCGCACGGTGCCATCGAAGGCCGCGCTGGCCAGCAGATCGCCGGCCGCGCTGAACTGGGCATTTACGATCGGGGCACTGTGCCCCTCCAGGAGGTGCAGTGGCTCACCCGACGCCGTGTCCCACCAGCGCAAGGAGCCGCTGCGATGCCCCGAGACCAACAACGGCGCGATGGGACTGAACGCCACGGCCAACGTGCCGGATTCCGGGCTTTGAAGACGCCGGATCGAAGCGCCGTCCACGCCGTCCCACAGGATGACCGCACCATCGTCGAGCGCTCCGGCAATCGGTCCACCGTTGTCATGGATAGCGACAGCGCGCACGGGCACCCCTTGGGACGGCAACTGAACCGGCGTCGAGCTTGGGATATCCCAGAGGACGACCACACCGTCGATGTCGGAGCTGACAAGTCGTCCGCCATCCGGTCCGAATTGCAGATGGTCGACCAGCACCGTGTGTGCGGACAGCGATGTCACGAGGCTCCATGACCCGGTGTGCCATATGCGGATGACGCCGTCGCTCCATCCGGTTGCCAGCAGGCCGCCATCGGAGCTGTAAGCGGCCGCGCCGATGGGTGCCTGCGGCAGCGCCTCGGGCACAGGACTCGCCGCGGGAGCGCCGCTGGACGTGTCCCACAGTCGCAACGACGGTCCATCCGCCGCACCGCCGCTCACAAGGTGCGACCCGTCGGGACTGAACGCCAGCGCGTGCGCCAGTCCTGTGTGGTAGCCAAGGATGCCGGCCGGCGAACCGTTCGGAAGCCGCACCAGCTCAATGGCCCCATGCGGATGCGCTGCCGCCAGGAGCATGGCATCGCTTCGCAGCGCGACGCGCGTAGCGTCGCCATATGAACCGAGTCGGTGGCGCAGATGGCCTTCAGGAAGACTCCACAGAGCTACGGCCAGATGCCTGACGGCGCATGCCAGCGACGCGCCGTCGGCGGTGACCGCCAGCGAACCACGGCTCACGCCGCCGGTTCGATCCTGCAGATCGTGGATCACGGCACCCGAGACCACATCCCACACGAGAACTCGATCCGAGCCATCGGCGGCCGCGATCCAGGTTCCGTCCGGGCCAAAGACCACGTCGTCCGCATCGAATTGGAGTCCGGTCAGCGTGGTATGGCGCGACTGGCTCGCCACATCCCAAATGCCGACGGATCCACCGGCCTCGGCGGCGGCCAACAGCGTGCCGGCGGCATTGAAAGCAAGCGAGCGAATCGGTCGCGCGGCGTCCCCAAAAACGGCCTCCGCGGTGCCTTGCCGCACCCCCCAGATCGCGACACTTCCGTCGTCGCCTCCGGCGGCCACGAGCAGTCGCGTAGGGTGAAACGCCACCGCGCGTGCGGCCGCAGCTTGCGGCGCCACCTGCCGAAAATCGCCGCCGCTCGTCGCGTCCCATAGGCCGACCGATCCCGCGCGCTCGGTGGCGGCGATCAGTTCGCCCGCACCGTCGATCGCCAAACTGGTGATGTCGGAATCGAGCCGGGTCTGCCAGCGAAGGGTGCCAGTGGCGGCTTCCCAAACACTGAGGGTGCCGTCGGCCTGCCCGCTCACCAGGGCATCGCCGCCGGCCGCCAGCGCGGTGACGGCGGAACCGAGAGCCTCGGCAGCGCCAGCCGGCCAGCGACTCCGCTCGCGGCCCGAGTCGACGTCAAAGCTGCTGATCAGGCCAGTGCTGGACCCGACCGCGATACTGCCATCCGGCAACGCCGTCAGCGCCTGGGCCTTGCCTAAGCCTATGCGCTGCAGCTGGGCTACGCGCCCCAGGTTGTCCGCGCGCATCGGCTCAAGCACGCTGGGGAGCGCGTGACTTCCGAGATCGAGCGCGAACCGCCCACTGGCATCCGCCAATGTCTCGGCGGCCGCGGGCGGGGTCGCCGTGGCCACCGGCACCGGCGTCGCGACTTGGGTGGGTACGGGCGTGGCGGTCGGATCAGGGCGCGCCTCCTCGGGTGAGTCCTGGACCGCCTCGCGGATCACGAACCTGTCGACTGGAACCTCGCGCACGACATCCCGTATAACCACACGGTCAACCGTCACGACCTTCACGACTTCCTGCGGGAGCAGCCGCTCCACCTGCACAACCGGCTGGCGGCGGGCCGTCAGCACACCGATAGCGGTGGCTCCCGCCGCGACGGCAACCCCTCCCAGAGCCGTCGCGGAGACAGCCAGGAGCAACTGGCGCCGCGAGACGGTGCCGCCGGTCGACGCACGCCGGCGGCTCGAGCCGGCGAGAAAGCGGTCTGCCGCCGGCGCCGCTGCCGTCCCGACAAGTGCACGCTCCGTCGCCTGAATATCCACAATCCGCGCCTGCACTTCGTCGGCCGACGGCGGGCGAGCATCGGGCTCCTTGGCGAGCAGGCGAAGTATGAGGTTCTCGACAACCGGCGGCACGTCGTCACGAAACGCGGCGAGCGGCGGAACGGCCGCCCGCCGATGCAGATCGAGAACCGCCAGCGGCGTGTCGGCCCGGAATGGGGGCACACCGGCCAGCAGCTCGAAGAAGACCGTACCCAGCGCATAGAGGTCCGCTTGTTCGGTCGCGCGGCGTCCGGCGGCGCGTTCGGGCGCGATGTAGGCCGCGGCTCCCGACGGGTCGAGTTCATGCTGCGGGGCCGTGCCGGCGTCGAGAATCTTAATCTGACCACGCTGAAGCTTGACGTTCTCGGGCGTGAGATTGCGATGCTGTAGCCCCTGGGCGTGCATCGCCGCAAGCCCGGCGGCAATATCTCGTGTTATGTCGAGTGATTCCGTCACGCCGAGCGATCCAACGGCCTCAAGGTATTGGCGCAGCGTCAGACCGCCGACGAACTCCATGACGATGTACCGACGGCCAGCCGCCTCGCCCGTGCCATGGACCTGCGTGACGCAGGGATGCTCGACGCGCCGCGCGAGGTCGACCTCGCGCGTGAGCCGCGCCATCAGCTCATGCCGCTGCGCGACATGCTCGTGCAGGATGAGCACCGCCACGTCGCCGCTGCCATCGGAACGCGCGGCGCGGAACAGTGTTCCGCGCGGACCGCTGCCGACGGTCGTCCCGCGTTCAAGGCCCTCGATCGGCGGCCAGTCGTCCATCACGCTCGCGCCATGCATGTCGGGTTGAACAGAGTCACAAGTTCCGATTGTAAGGGCGGCATCACCAACCGCCACAAATCCCGTCGCGCTAGGACAGGCGGCGGTATTGCGTGATGGCCAGCGTGGAAAACACCACCACCATGCCGGCTGTCCAGGCAGCCGTCTGCCACAGGGACGTCAGGAACTCGCCGCCTTGTGACAGCCCTCGCAATAGGTCGACGGCCACGGTGATTGGATTCACGCTCGCGAATGCTTGCAGCCAGTCCGGCATCGTTTCCACCGGCACAAACATCGAGCTCATGAATGTGAGCGGAAAGATCCACACAAAACCGGCCACCTGCGCCGTCTCCGTGTCGCGCACGGCAACGCCGATCGTCGCCGATATCCACGAGAATGCCTGCCCGAATACGACGAGGATGATCGGAACCGCGATGATCGCCGCCACGTTCGCATTGAAGCGAAACCCGACCGCATATCCCACACCGATCATCAGCAGGACCACGAATATGTTCCGCACGGTATCGGCGACGATGCGTCCGGCCATCACCGCGGATCGGGCCATGGGCAGCGATCGATAGCGATCGACGAGGCCGCTCGAAAGGTCCTCGGCCAGCCCTACTCCCGTCTGGACCGCGCCGAACACCACCGTCTGCACGAGGATTCCAGGCAACAGGTAGTCGATGTAGTTGAACGAGCCAACGTCGATGGCACCGCCGAAAACGTAGGTGAACAAGAGCACGAACATCACGGGATTGATGGTCGAGAACACCAGCAATTCCGGCGATCGCACATAGCGGATGAGGTTGCGGCGGCTCATGGCCAGCGCGTCGGCCACCGCCCAGCGCGCCTCGATGCGCAGCGCTGTCAGCGTCCCATGCACAGGTGGGGGTCCTTTCAGGGCCTTGGGGCTAGGCGGCGCCATCCACGCCAGGGGCGTGGCCCGTGAGCGCGAGGAATACGTCATCGAGCGACGGTCGGCGCAAGGCAATGTCGGAAATCGCCACTCCGCCGGCGTCCAGCTCGCGAATGATGTCGGCCAGCTTGGCCGCCCCGCCTGTGACCGGCATGGTGATGGCCGCGGGATCGTCATCGATCCGCGGATCCCCGCTGCCGTGGACCGCGAGAATCGTTAATGCGGCATCGGCGTGCGCGGGATCCGCGACGACGATGCTGAGAACCTCACCGTGGCTGCGTTGCTTGAGCTCCTGCGCCGTGCCCTCGGCGATCACTCGTCCCATGTCGACGACCGTGATGCGATCGGCCAATTCGTCGGCCTCTTCCAGGTACTGCGTGGTCAGCAGCACCGTCGTGCCATCCGACACGAGCTGCCGGATCACCGCCCACAGCTCGCGACGAGCGCGCGGATCGAGGCCGCTGGTCGGCTCGTCGAGCATGAGCACTTCCGGATTGGCCACGAGGCTCGCCGCCAGGTCCAATCGACGCCGCATACCGCCGGAGTAGGTCTTGGCGCGGCGGTCGGCCGCTTCGACCAACCCAAAGCGGTCGAGCAACTCCGCGGCGCGCCGCGTCGCTCGCGACCGGCCCAAGTGATAGAGCCGGCCAACGAGCTCGAGGTTCTCGCGCCCGGTCAGATATTCGTCCACCGCCGCGCTCTGGCCCGCCAGTCCGATTCTGGACCGGAGCTGGGTGGCCTCGCGCTCGACGTCGAATCCGGCAACCCAAGCGCGGCCGTCGTCAGGCCGGAGCAGCGTCGTGAGAATGCGAACGAGCGTGGTCTTGCCGGCGCCGTTTGGACCCAGCAGGCCATGGATGGTTCCGGCCGCGACGTCGAGACTCACGTCGTCGAGTGCCTGGACCTTGCCGTAGGCCTTCGAAATCCCGCGCACCTCGATGGCGTTCGGCTGCACGCCGGCCGCCTTCGGACGCTCCGGCGCTTCACGCACTCTGACCAAGGAACACCTTTTGGCTCATGGGCGCCCGCGGCGTCACAAGCTCGGCGGGCGCTCCCCCCTCAAGATATAGCTGGGGGGAGCGCCGCCGCCAAGCGTGATTTCACGACACCGTCTATTCGTCGGCGACGCGGAAGTTGACCTGGTGCCAACCCTCAGCGCCGTTCGGTGCCGATGGCTTCGGACCCAGGGCCTGCAACTCGCCGTCGGAATCGGTGGCGCGTACCCGGACGTAATGGTTGCCCGGAGTGAAGTCCCACTCGCTCACCCATTGCACCCAGGTGTGCGTGCTTATCGGCGAGGACAGTCTGGCTTCCTGCCAGTCACCGCCGTCGACCTGCACCTCAACCTTGCTGATACCGCGGTTCTGGGCCCAGGCCACGCCGGCAATCGGCTGCAAGCCCGGTGCGATGTCGAGCCTGAAGGGTTTCGGAACATCGATGCGGGATTGCGTCTTGATGGGCCCTTCCTTCGACCACCCGCGCGGGATCCAGTAGCCGTCGAAGTCTTCCCAGGTGGTGAGCTCGATCTCCTGCAACCACTTCGTCGCGGAGACGTAGCCATAGAGGCCCGAGACGACCAGGCGCGCCGGAAAGCCGTGCTTGAATGGCAGCGGCTCGCCGTTCATGCCGACCGCGACCAAGACCGGACGCCCGTCGAACGCCACCTCGCGCGGAAAGCCAACCGAAAAGCCGTCCACCGAGCGACCGACAATCTGGGTGGCTTCATCCGCTATCCCGGCGCGATTCAGCACGTCGGCCAGCGGAATGCCCTGCCACTTGGCATTGCCGATCAAGTCTCCGCCGACCTCGTTCGAGACGCAGCACAGCGTGACGTATTCCTCTTCGGTGGCCAGGTCGAGCAGCTCGCCATAGGTCAGCGTGTAAGGAGTCTCCACCATGCCCGTGATCCGGAGCTCCCAGCTCTCAACGTCAACGCGTGGAATCGAGAAGGCGGTGTCGATGCGGTAGAAGTTTTTGTTCGGCGTGACGACCGGCGAAATCCCCTCGACGTCGAGCATGGTCGATGGCGGCAGCGATCCGGTAGCCGCCTCGACGTCAATCGGGGCGGCCGTTTCGGCGGCGCTGGCCGCGGCCTCCGGCGACGGAGTTGCCGCAGGCGCCTCGGTCGTTGCCGCCGCGACCGTTTCCACGGGGCTGACCGTTGCAACCGGCGACGGGGTTGCCGCGGCAGTCGGCGCAGCCGTCGTCGCGGTGCTGGCCGTAGCCGCTGGCGACGCGGTTGCCACCGGCGCCTGTCCAGCAGCGGCCGTAACCGGCGTTGCGGTGCTGGCCGCCGCGGCGCGGCTGCGCACCGGCGGCAGCACGATATCCTCCCGGCTGGCCACGGCGACCTTGGCGCGCTCGATCAAGTTGCGCCCGGCGATGCCGGTCGCTAGAGCGGCGAACGCCACCACTGCGCCGGTGCCAACAAAGAGCCGGCGCTGGCGCTGGAACTGCATGGCTCCCGCCGTGTCATCCGCAGTCACGGGCTCGTTGGTCACGCGGGTAAGCCACAGCAGCACGGCCACCGCCGCCCCAATTGAGATGGCAGCCGAGGCCACCGCATGGGCCGGCGTCGATTGCGCGTCGACGGCACTCGCTATTCCGGCAAGCGTTCCGAATACCGCGAAGCCAGCCACGGCAATCGGCCGTGACCGTAAGGCGATGACGCCCAAGGCGGCGCCAAACATCGCGGCGAGCACCACGAGCGTAATGACCAGGGCCAGCTTGTCGCTGGTGCCGAACAAGCCGATGGCGAACTCTTCAAAGGCGCGCGGCGTCAGATCGACGAACCTGCCGCTCATGGACACGATGAGCGACGGCAAGCCGCCGAAGATGCCCGCGTAGAGTTCGCTCACACCCACGGCCAGGAGCGCGGCCAGGATCCCCGACAGCCCGCCGCGTGCCAGGCAGCTCCACATGAGGGACAACCGCCCTGCTTTCTCGTCAGCCATCGAAATCTCCTACGCGACTAGTGCTCTCGTGCATTCATACGTGCACGAGGCCGGGCCGGTTGTCCGGCGCGCCGCGACAAGCCCGGTGGCGAGGGGTATCGCCCATCGCACCCCGCTCCCGCCGCGGAATCCTTACCGGGCTTCAGCACCCGGACACCCGTTTGACCGCAACAACCGACCCCGACATGACCACGCTCCATTCTATGGCGCGCGTTGACACTGGTAGTGCGGTTTGGCACGGTCACAGTCACTCTCAGGGCAAGATCGGGGACGACCATGTGGACGGCTGAGATCAACTACGCGGCCATGATCGTCGCGGCGCTCGTGCCAATGTCCGTGGGCTTTGCCTGGTACTCGTTGCGCGTATTCGGCACAGCGTGGGCACGTCTCATCGGCAAGACTCCTGAGCAAATCCAAGCTGAGGGGAACATGGTGCGGGCGCTGACCGTGAGCATCGGCGGCTCGTTGCTGACCGCCTATCTCCTGGCACAGATCGTGGCCCTCACCGGGGCGGAAGGCTTTGGCGAAGGCTTCGTGATCGGCATCTGGGGCGCGATTGGGCTGGTGGCCACCGCCTTCGCATCGTCCTACGTCTACGAGAACCGGCCCCTGAACCTCTACCTGATCAACGCCGGCTATCACGTGGTGACCATCCCGCTCATGGCGGGCATCCTGAGCGTCTGGAGCTAGGTGGCGAACGCCACCCTCGCCCCCGTTTCGCAGTACGGGGCAAGTTCTAACCCGCTCCCACCAAGGAAGATGGGACCAGACGGAAGCTATCCCGTGCAGAAAACTTCGCGAACCCCTCGTCATTCCCGCGAAAGCGGGAATCCAGGCCCGAACTGACCTGAAGCCGCGCAGGTGTCGCCCGAACATCCTTGCCCTGACCCGGCTGTGCCTATGTCTCATCAAATGAGAGCGGAATCAGCCGGCAGCGACCAGGCCCCAGGCAACGTGACCCCGACCCACGACCAGGCGACGCCGAACCGAGCGGCAGTTCGATGAGCGGCAACCGCGGGGCCGCGCGCGTCCTGCTCACCGGCGGCGGCGGGCAACTGGCGAGCTATTTGGCGCGGCTGCTGCCGGCCGAAGCGACGGTCGCACTGACGCATGCGGAACTCGATGTGGCGGACGCGGCGGCGGTGGACCGCACGATCAAGGCGCATGCCCCTGGCGCGGTCATCAACACGGCCGCATTCACTCACGTTGACTCGTGTGAGACGGACGTCGCTCGGGCGTTCCGCGTCAACGCCGAGGGTCCCCTAGCTCTGGCCCGAGCGTGCGCCGCGGCCGACGTGACGCTGGTCCACGTGAGCACCGATTACGTCTTCGGTGGCCAGGCAGCACGCGAGCCGCTGTCCGAGGACGCCCTGCCGGCGCCGCTCAGCGTGTACGGCGCGTCCAAACTTGCCGGCGAGCACCTGATTCGCGGCACCGACGCCCGGCACTTGATCGTGCGCACGTGCGGCCTGTACGGCTCGCGCGGCTCGGCGGCCAAAGGCGGCAATTTCGTCCGCACCATGCTGCGGCTCGCGCGGGAACGCCCCGAAGTTCGCGTCGTCAATGACCAGCACTGCACCCCGTCATACGCGCTGGACGTGGCCGAGGCCATCATCGATCTGCTGCACGCCGATGCCCACGGCACCTATCACGTGGTCAACGCCGGGGCCTGCACCTGGTTCGAGTTTGCGCGGGAGATCTTCGCCGCGGCAGGTCTCGATCCTTCGCTGACGCCGATCACGACGGCCGATTTCCCAACGCCGGCCAAGCGCCCGCCGTACTCGGTGCTGGCCACGGAGCGCATGGTCGCCACGCGCGGGCATCCGCTGCGGAGTTGGCAGACGGCCGTCCGGGCCTATTTGGCTGAGATCGGCGAATTGGCAGGCACAGCGGCGTAGCTGCCGGCGCGGCGTTATCCGATCTGGATTTCCAGCCGGCAGTGGTCGCTTGGCCCCCACTGATCCGGCTCGTTGAGGGCGCGCACCCGCACGGAATCCGCCAAGTCTCGCGAAGCAAACACGTAGTCCAGCTGGCGCGTGGCGGTTGCGGGTGTCTGACGATTCGAGTGGAATGTGGGCACGTTCTTGCTTTCCGGGGGCAACTCATCCGGCCACGGGTCGGCCTGCTGGCCTTGCGGCGCCTGCGGTCCGACCAGGGGCACGCCCAACGCATCCATCCGCGTGAACACCGATTGGTAGCGGGCCGCCCAGTAGGCGCTGCCGTACTCGCCATGGCCGTGGAGCACGTTCAGATCACCTGCGGCGAGAATGCGATGACCGCGCTGTCTGCCGATGAACGCCGACAAGTCGGAGACGACGCGGTGCGCCGAGGCGTCCGAGACGATCCAGCTGCTTCCAGTCGAGGCGTGGGGGCGCTCCCACGAGGCGCACATCGAGACCACCAGGAAGGGCTCGCCGCCCGGCGGCGTCACCGTGGCGGCTGTCAGCGTGCCGGGATAACTGACGGCGAACTCGCCCGACTCGGCCCCGACAAGGGGCACCGCCGCGATCCAATCCACGCGGACCCGATCCGAGAGTCTGACCACCGCGGTGCGCCAGTAGTAGTTGCCTCCGGACACGTCCCAGGTCGCCGGGTCGATCTCGACGCGCGCCGCGACTTCCAGCGGCGGCTCCGCGGCCTCCTGCAAGAGCGCCACGTCCGCATCCATGTCAAGCAGGCAATGCCAGGGTGCGACGCGGTGGGCGATGTTCCAGCAGACGATCTTGGTGGTCATCGGCGCGTCCGGCGCCTACGGAACACCGCGGCGCCGCCGCGCCATGTAATGCGGGCTCTCGTCGGTCAGGAGCGACGCGGCTTCCATGATGGTTTCGGAAAGCGTCGGGTGCGTGTGAATGGTCAACGCCAAGTCGCTTGCCGTCGCTCCCATCTCGATGGCGTGGACGCACTCCCCGATCAATTCGCCGGCGCCCGTCCCAACGATGCCGGCGCCCAACACCCGGCCGGTGCGCGGCTCGACAATGAGTTGGGTCAGCCCGTCGGCGCCCCCGAGCATGGCCGCCCGTGCCGAGGCCACCCAACGAAAGCGGCTGACCTCGACTTCCAGGCCGCGCGCAATGGCCTCGGCTTCCGTGAGGCCGCACCACGCGATCTCCGGATCGGTGAACACCACGGCCGGGATTGCCTGGGCGTCGAACGCCGACGGCTGCCCCGCAATGGCCTCGGCGGCCACATGTCCCTCATGCGTCGCCTTGTGCGCCAGCATCGGCTCGCCGGCAACGTCGCCAACGGAATAAATCGTCGGCACCGCCGTCCGCTGCTGCTCGTCGGTCTGGATGAATCCCTTGGCATCGACCGCGACCGCCGTGCGCTCCAGCCCCAGGTCGCCGCTGTTTGGCGTCCGTCCGACCGCCACCAAAACTCGATCGAAGGTCCGCCGCGGCTGCTCGACGGCCGCCCCGCTGAGCTCGACCATCACCTCATCCGCGGTCGGTCGCAGGGCAACGACCCGTGTACTCAGCAAGACTTCGTGAAGCTCAGCCTCCAAGCGCGCCGCCAGCGGCTTCACCAGTTCCCGGTCGACTCCGGGCAAGAGCCCCGGCGTCATCTCGACGAGCGTCACGCTCGACCCGAGCGCCGCGTAGACCGAGCCCAGCTCAAGGCCGATGTAGCCGCCGCCGATCACCAGCAGCGTGTCCGGCACCGCGTCAATGGCCAGCGCGGCGGTCGAGTCCATGATGCGCGGCGAGTCGCGGCGGAGACTGTCGGGAGCCGCGGGCGACGACCCGGTGGCGATGATCGCCGCATCGAATTCGACGAGCTGCGCCTGCTCGCCCGTCACCTCAAGCGAGTGGGCGTCGCGGAAGCGCGCTCGACCCCGCACATACGTCACCCGACGCGCGCGCGTGAGACTGGCAAGACCGCGCGTCTGCCGGGCCACCACATCGTCTTTCCACGCACGGAGGCGGTCCAGGTCAACGCGCGGCGCGGCAAAATCGAGCCCCATGACGTTCGCCTTGCCGGCCGCGCGCATCACCTCCGCCGCGTGCAGCAACGCCTTTGATGGAATGCAGCCACGATAGAGGCACACCCCGCCCGGCCGGGCCTCCGGGTCGATCAGCGTCACGCGGCAGCCGAGCTTGGCCGCGCGGAAGGCTGCGGGATAGCCCCCGGGTCCGGCGCCAATCACGGCGACGTGCAGCCGACCGTCGGATTCGGTCACGGGACCCTAGGTCTCCATCGCCAGCATCGTCGGCCGCTGAAGCGCATCGACGATCCAGGCTAAGAAGCGTGCGCCGTCAGCGCCGTCAAGCGCCCGATGATCGAACGACAGTGAGAGCGGCAGCATGAGCCGCGAATGCATGACATCGTTGTAGAGCGTCGAGCGCGGCGCCGCGCGGCCCACCCCCAAGATGCCAACCTCGGGCGGATTCACGATTGGAGTGAAGAACCCCGTGCCCAGCCCACCGAGATTGCTGATCGTGAACGTCGCGCCCTGCATCTCGTCGAGCGACAGCTTGCCGTCTCGTGCACGCTCGGCCAGGCCGGTCAACTCAACCGCGAGATCGATCACACCCTTGGTGTCAACGTCGCGGATCACCGGCACCAGCAGCCCGCGCTCCGTATCGGCGGCAACGCCCAGATGGTAGTAGCGCTTCTGCACGATCTCGCCGGAGGCAAGGTCCAGGCTGGCGTTGAGCTTGGGATGCGCCTTGAGCGCTGCCGCGACCACGGGCAGCAGAAGCGCAGTGATTGTGAGCTTGGCGCCTCGGGCTTCGGCCTGTGCCTTGAACTGGGCTCGCACGGACTCGACGTCGGTCACGTCGGCCTCGTCAAACAGCGTCACATGGGGAACCGTGGCCCATGAACGCGCCAGGTTCTCGGCAAGCGTTCGCCGCAGGCGGCTCATGCGGACGCGCTCGATCGGACCCCATTGCGCAAAGTTTGGCAGCGGAGCCGCGGCAGGCGGCGCTGCCACCGGGCCGCGGCGGCGAGCATGCGCCTTCACGTCGTCGACGGATATCCGTCCCGTCGCGCCAGAGCCCTCGACCTGCCGCACGTCCACGCCGATCTCACGCGCGAACGTGCGCACCGAGGGTGCCGCGGCCACCGGCCGTCCATCGCCGGCCTTCGCATCGGCCCGCGTCTCGGAGTCGGCCATTGCAGGTCGCGGGGCAGGCCGCTCGGCGACCTGCGCGCGGTCTATGGATGGCACGTCATGAACGGGAGCCTGGACGTCCGCAGACGCTGGCGGCGGCCCGGCCGCAATTGGGTCCAGCATGAGCAGCGGCTGACCCACCGCAATCGTGTCGCCGGCCTTGACGTGAATCGCCGTCACGGTGCCGCCGGAGTCGGCCGGCACATCCAGCGTGGCCTTTTCACTTTCAATCTCAATCAAGGAATCGTCGGCGGCCACAATCTGACCGACGGTCACAAGCACGGTGAGAACGTCGACCGCTTCGATCCCCTCACCAAGGTCCGGCAAGCGCACTTCGACGCTCATGGCAATCGTTGCCCGCGGTTCGCGCCGGAGTCTGCCGCTCGCATCAACTCAGCCGCGGATTCGGTTTCTCAACGTCGATGTTCAGGTCTTCAATAGCCTCGGAGACCAGCTCGGCGTCAACGCGGCCCTCGCGCGCGAGCGCGTGCAGGGTTGCCAGGGTCACGAACCGTGCATCGACCTCGAAGAAGTCGCGCAGAGCTTCGCGAGTATCGCTGCGGCCAAATCCGTCGGTGCCGAGCGCCACAAGATCTCCCGGCACCCACTTGGCAATGAGGTCCGGCAGCGCCTTCATGTAGTCGGAAGCGGCCACGATCACCTCGGGCGACTCAGCGAGACGTGCCGCCACATATGACGTGCGCGGCGGCTGGTCCGGATGCAGCATGTTCCACCGATCCGCGTCGAGCGCCTCACGGCGAAGCTCCGTGTAGCTCGTCACGGACCACACGTCGGACGCCACCCCATAGCGCTCGGCCAACATCTCCTGCGCCTTGATCACCTCGTTGAGAATGGCTCCGCTGCCCAGCAAGGTGGCGCGCGGTTGGCCGGGCGTCGCCTCGGCGGGACGAACCAGGTACATGCCCTTGAGGATTCCCTCTCGAACATCATCGCCCGGCGGCAGGCGCGGGTGCGCGTACGCCTCATTGCCGAGGGTGAGGTAGTAGAACACATCCTCATCCTCGTCATGCATGCGACGGATGCCCTCGTGCAGGATGACCGCAATTTCATAGGCGAAGGCGGGATCGTAGGCGAGGCAATTCGGCACGACCGAGAACAACAGATGGCTGTGCCCATCCTGGTGCTGCAGGCCTTCACCCGCCAGAGTCGTACGACCGGCGGTGGCGCCGAGCAGAAATCCACGCGTCCTCGCGTCGGCAGCGGCCCAGATCAAGTCACCGACGCGCTGGAATCCGAACATGGAGTAGTAGATGAAAAACGGCAGCGTCGCGAGGCCATAGGTCGCGTGGGACGTGCCGGCGGCGATGAAGGAGCTGAGCGCCCCGGCTTCGGCGATGCCCTCTTCCAGGATCTGGCCGTCAGTGGCCTCCTTGTAGTAAAGCAGCGATGCCGAATCGACCGGGTCATAGAGCTGGCCCACGCGCGAGTAGATGCCGACCTGGCGAAACAGCGCCTCCATGCCGAATGTGCGGGCTTCGTCGGGCACGATTGGCACGACGCTCGGCCCCAGCGCCGGGTCCCGCAGCAGCTTGACCAGCATGCGGACGAAGGCCATGGTCGTTGAGGCCGGACGCTCGCTGCCAGCCTCGAATTCGGCAAATGTGTCTGCCGGCGGGGCTGAGATCTGACTCTTGCCCGCCACGCGAGCCGGCATGAATCCACCAAGGTCGTGGCGGCGGGTAGTGAGATAACGGACTTCGGAGCTATCCGCCGGTGGCCGATACAGCGGCGCACGGCCGACATCCTCATCTGAGATCGGGATTCTGAACCGATCCCGAAACCGCAGCAGCTCAGCCTCGTTCAACTGCTTCTGCTGATGCGTGACATTGCGGCCTTCGCCGGCCTCGCCGAGGCCATAGCCCTTGATCGTGCGCGCCAGCACCACCGTCGGGGCGCCGCGATGACGCACCGCGGCGTCGAAGGCCGCGTAAACCTTGCGCGCGTCATGCCCGCCAAGATTCATGCGCACGAGCTCGTCGTCGCTGCGGTCCGCCACCATGGCCAGCAGCCGGTCGTCCACCCCGTAGAAGTGTTTGCGGATGTAGGCGCCGCCGGCCACGCTGTATTTTTGGTACTCGCCGTCGACGACTTGCCCGGCGCGGCGCGTGAGCAGTCCATCGTGGTCGTTGGCGAACAGCGGGTCCCAGTCGCGGCCCCAGAGAACCTTGATCACGTTCCAGCCGGCGCCCCGAAATAGGCCCTCCAGCTCCTGCACGATGTTGCCATTGCCGCGAACCGGTCCGTCCAGACGCTGCAGATTGCAGTTGACCACCCAGGTCAGGTTGTCGAGACGCTCGCGCCCCGCCAGGGATATCGCCGCGGTGGTTTCCGGCGCGTCGGCCTCGCCATCGCCGACGAACGTCCACACCCGCTGGCCGGTGGGGTTCTTCAGCCCTCGATCTTCCAGATAGCGCATGAACCGCGCCTGGTAGATCGACATGAGAGGGCCCAACCCCATCGACACGGTGGGGAATTGCCAGAAGTCGGGCATGAGCCACGGATGCGGGTACGACGAGAGACCGCCACTTGGCGCGAGCTCACGTCGAAAGTCGTGGATCCGCGCGTCGGTCAGCCGCCCCTCAACGTACGCGCGCGCGTAGATTCCCGGCGCCGCGTGGCCTTGGAAGTAGATGATGTCCGCCCCGTCGGGATGGTTCGGCCCACGGAAGAAGTGGTTGAAGCCAACCTCGTACAGCGTCACCGCCGACGCGTAGGTGGAGATGTGCCCCCCAATGCCATCCGCCTCGCGATTCGCGGCGACCACCATGGCCATGGCGTTCCAGCGGATGATGCTGCGGATCTTTCCCTCGAGCGCTTCGTCACCGGGATATGCCGGCTGGCGCTCCGGCGGGATGGAGTTGACATACGGCGTGCGCGCGGTGACCGGCAGCACGCCGCCCGCTCGCTGGGCGTGAATCTGAAGCTCGCGAAGCAACTCGCGAACGCGCGCGTTGCCGGAAAGCCGCCGCACGTCGTGCAGCGCCTCCAGCCAGTCCTGCGTCTCGAACGCATCAGAACCCTGATCGCCGTTCCAGGCGCTATCGCGGTGGGTGTCTAGCCGTGCCATTCGCTCCGCCTAGAGACTATTGACGGGTAGTAGCTGCAGGTCGCGCGCTTCATGCTCCTGCGGACGATCGCGGTCGGCCAAGCGCGGCGCACGGGGTCGGCGGAGTCGTGCGTAGCGCCGGCGTCGACCGCTCATCCCGCCCGTGAGCGGTTCATGGACGCAGCCAGCGCCTGGCGGCCGGCGTGGTATGAGCTGCGCACGAGGGGTCCGGCCTCTACGTGGACGAATCCCAGCGACCGGGCTTCCTCGGCAATTTCGACGAATTCATCGGGGTGATAGAAGCGCTGCACCGGCAGGTGCTTGCGCGTCGGCTGGAGATATTGGCCCACCGTGAGCAGCTGACAGTCGTGCGCCACGAGATCCGCCAGCGTCGCCCGAAGCTCCTCGCGAGACTCGCCGAGCCCAACCATCACGCCTGACTTGGTGGCAACATCCGGCGCCAGCGCCGCCGCGCGCTGGATGAGCTCCAGCGTGCGCGCGTAGCGCGCCTTGGGCCGCACGCGTCCGTAAAGGCGCGGCACCGTCTCGGTGTTGTGGTTGAGCACCACCGGGCGGGCCTCGATGACCGTAGCCAGCGCGTCCCAGTTCCCCATGAAATCCGGAATCAGCACCTCGACTTGGCACGAAGGCCGCACGCGGCGCACAGCCCGAATGCACCCGGCAAACACGCTCGCACCGCCGTCGGAAACGTCGTCGCGGTTGACCGAGGTGATGACGCAGTAGTCGAGCCCCATGCGGTCGACCGCGGCTGCCAGGCGCAGCGGCTCCAGCGGATCGATCCCATCGGGGCGGCCCGAAGTGACGGCACAGAACCCGCACGCTCGGGTACACGTGTCGCCGAGAATCATGAACGTGGCGTGGCCGTCGTTCCAGCACTCGCCGATGTTGGGGCAGCGAGCCTCTTCGCACACCGTATGCAGCGCCTGCGTGCGCATCAGCCGTTTCAGGCCCGTGAATCGGTCGCCCGTCGGAGCGCGCACCTTGAGCCAGGCGGGCTTGGGGTACTTGGGGCGAACCTCAGTTGCCATTGGCAAGCGCCATCTCACCGTCAGCGTCCCGCAGAACGACATCGAAGGTCTGGGCGAAGGCCTTGATGAAAGCCTCCTTGGCGACTTCCTGATCGGGCGCAGCCCCACAGTAGCGCTCCACGGACGTTATGCCAGCATCGTGGAGGCCGCAGGGAACGATGGCCTCGAAGGCCGTCAGGTCCGGCGCGAGGTTGAGCGCGATTCCATGCATGCTCACGCCGCCGCGCACGTGTACGCCGAGCGCGGCGATCTTGTCGTTGCCCACCCACACGCCGGGCAGGCTCTTTCGGGCCTCCGCGGACACGCCCAGGGCGGCCAACGCTGCCACCAGCGTCTGTTCCAGGCCGCGAACAAAGCTGATCGGGTAGATGCCCCGGCGGCGCAGATTCAGAATCGGGTAGGCCACAAGTTGGCCCGGGCCGTGATAGGTCACGTCGCCGCCGCGGTCGACGTCCACGACTTCGATACCGTCCGCCGCCAGCCGTTCCGGCGACGCTAGCAGGTGCGCCGGGTCACTGCGGCGGCCGCAGGTGTACACCGGCGGATGCTCGAGCACGGCCAGCGCCTCCGCCGCTATTCCGGCGCGCACGTCGGCGGCGCGCGCCTGCTGCCAAGCCCATGCGTCGCGATAGGCCACGCGGCCCGCCCGGTGAACATCAATGGACGCGCGACTGCTCAATCTACTGAGTCGCCTATCGGAGAATTCGCCACCGCTCCATAACCCTAGCAGGCGAACAACCCGCCCTGAGAGCGAAATACCTGCCCAGTATGGCGTTCGTCATTCCCAAGGCCCCACACGTCGTGGCACCTCAACTCGCGGCCGTGACCGTCACGACGGACCGGGGATGGCCTACCCGACCCTGCGCAAGGACAATCGTCGGTGACAGCATGCGGACGACAACCGTATAATCGGTGGGCCGGACTTGTAGCCAATGCCTGCTCGGATTCCGAATTGAAGGATCACACCATTCTTACGATCCCTTGGCCTGCCTTCAAATATCGATTCGAACCTAATACTTGACTTTCACAGTGCCATATACAATTAGCATATCTCACCTCATACACGTTCTACTTCCTGCATATATTTTCTAATTATGAGTAACAGAGACGACATCAAGAACAATGTCTTGACGGAAAATACCGCACAGGCAGTTCTGAATCACCTGCGCGAGCTCGAATCCAACCGATCCCATATGCAAACACGTTGGATTTGGGAACTCCTGCAGAATGCGCGCGACGCTTCGCCCGACACAGAGAACCACGTCGTGGCGACGGTTGCACTTGAAAATGAAGAACTTAACTTTCAGCACAACGGGCGCGGGTTCTCAATGGATGAGGTCGCACACCTAATCTACCATGGCACCACGAAACTAGAGGACGAAAACGCCATCGGTCAATATGGCAGCGGCTTTCTGACAACTCACCTATTGTCGCCAGAGATCGATATCTCCGGGCATCTCCACGACGGAAAACCTTTCAGCTTCCGCCTGAAACGCGAAATAGGTTCAGTCGAAAAACTCATGACTTCGATGGACCGAGCATGGGAACGCTTTTGCGACTCCACGGAGGACGCCACTGAACGATCCAGCTCAAGTTCCCCTGCTACCAGTTTTTGCTACCGGCTGAGAGCGGACGCGTCCGACGCAGTTGCGGCCGGCCTTGCAACGCTCAGGCGCTGCGCTCCCTTTGTGGTCGTCTTCAATCACCAATTTCGTTGCATCACCATAGAGTGCGCGGAGGAGCCTGCAAGCTACGAAGTCGTCAACCGCTGCGATCTTGAGCAAGTCGGATTAACGACGGTCACCGTAATCGAAACCGCTCAAGATATTCAGAAGCAACGAGATTACCTGCTAGCAGAAGGCGAGGGAGTTTCGGTAGCGATTCCTCTAGAGCCGAGTATTGATGGCCAGGTTTGCGCACCTCTCGGCAATCTCCCGAGGCTATTCCTGGGATTTCCACTGGTCGGCAGCGAGACGTTCAGTTTTCCGGCTGTCATTAACAGCTTCGATTTCACCCCAACAGACAATCGTGATGGTGTCTATCTCGGACAGAACGAGGACGAGGCAAACTTAACCAATCAAGCTGTAATCGAAGAAGCCTGCAATCTGCTGCTCAAGCTTATCGCCTATGCGACCAATGCGCGCTGGAGCAACACCTATACACTGGCGCACATCCCGCCAATCACGGAGCAGTCCTGGCTCAAGAGAGAATGGCTTGCGGACTGTCTGAATCAGTTCCTTTGTCAGATTCGCCAGACCGTCGCGATTCTCACCACGCAGGGGCCCATCCCGCCCAATGCTTCCATCTTGCCATTCGCAGGCGACGCCGAAAGCGTGGGAGCTCTTTGGGATCTCCTGAGTGAGATCAACGAATTCCGAGAGCGATTACCGGACCGAAAGGAAGCCGCCGGCTGGTGCGAGGCCATCGAGAGTTGGGCGAAGGTATTGACTTGTGAGCCAACCTCATTTGAAGAAGCCCGAAACGGAACCTCGCTGGCGTCACATATAGAAGAAATCACAAGGGTTTCTCCCACCAACTGCGGAACCCTCGAAAGGCTCGAACGGAAACTCCAAAAGGATGTCGATCCAGTTACCTGGCTCGACGCCCTCTACAGTTTTCTGAAGGGCGATGGTCTTGCAAGCGCAATTGGCGATTCCCGCATCATACTTGACCAGGCTGGATTTCTCGATAAGCTTGACAATCTCTATCGTGACAATGACATAGACAACGAGCTGAAAGAGATCGGCGATGACATCCTCAATTTGCGAATTCGAGAGAAACTTCGTGATACCCGCTTGACTTCCCTTGCCGACAAAATAGGCAAGGGCGAGTGGAGCAATATGGAAGTGGTGCAGCATATAGTAAACAAACTCCAAGAGCTTTCCACCAAAGGCGATATTGAAGGTGCATTCACTCAGGCTAGTCCGCGCCTTCTAGCCTGGCTCATTGCCAACCAAGAATGGACTCATTTGAGCAATTTTCCTGCATTTTCAAGGAAAACCGGTGATGGCACCTGTGAGTTGTTGCGTCTCGTTCAACTCGGAGGTGATCAAACGGAAGTGGCCCTTGCTCCAATCAGGGCGTGGGTAGTGAGTCTTCAACCATACGCAGACCTCTTTCCGATGCAGTACATCATGGCGGACGACTTTTACGCCGTAATGCCTGACGCCGCCATCTGGCAGATGCTCACCAGAGAAGGATATGTAAGAACAGACGTAGTATTCACCGGGAATAAAACCCTTAGCGAATTCCTTCCAGACGAGCCATTGCCAGAGCCAGAGGGTGAACACAGAACAGTCGATGATGCCGCCGTGACCGACGTAGCCTTCCTTACCAAAGACAGAGTCGGGGTCATGGCACGCGTCCGCGACAGTCAAACACGCGCTCGTCTTTTTTGGCGTTTTCTCACAGAATGGTTGGTCACTCGAGATCCAGAAGGCTTGGTGCCGGGGATCGCAAACTGTGAATGTGGTGAAAGCCACAGATATTTTCAAGCGTTCTGGCTTATCCCAATAGTCAGGAACAATTGGGTTCCCCAGGGAAACGATATTCGCGACCGCGCTACGGCGCACTCACTTGCCAAGCTTCTCAGGGAAAGTGATTGGACCCTCGACTCTCTAAGTGATCACTCTACCACCGTCGAACTCCTGAAAGCGATTGGAGTGACACGGTTTGACCTAATGAGACACTTAGTCGTTGGCGACGATGAATCCAGATCTGCTTTGGACGACACAATGACAAATATCTTAGTTTCTACTGGAGGAGATCTCAGTCACGTCAGCGACTTTGTGGAAGATATAAAGACGGATAAAGACCTCCCTCAGGATCTCGCAGACCGTCGGGAGCGAAGGAGAGTTGTGCATGAGAATCAACGCCTGGGCGGTCTTGTGGAAGACTTAGTAAAGGAAGGATTAGAAAATGAGGGGTTCACCGTCAGGCGTACTGGTATCGGCTCCGACTTCGAGATTGAGTATGACCTGATCGAAGAAAACGAAGAGATAGGTATCGAGTTGTCGCGAAATGGCCGAACTTGGCTGGTTGAAGTCAAAGCCACGCGAGAACAACGAGTGCGGATGACAGCGAGGCAGGCTGAAACCGCCGTGAATGGAGGGGATGGATTCCTGCTCTGTGTAGTTCCTGTGGGGGAAAGCGGAACCGAGCCGGAGAAAGACGACGTGCGCGCCAAAATGCGATTCGTGCAAAACATCGGCCCCCGTGTAGATCCACTCTGCGGCGAACTTAATGCGCTCAATGAACTGCGTGACGATGCCATAACTCCCAGGGGCAGTGACATCCAACTGGAAATCGACGCTGGCACGGCACGGATACGTGTCGATAACGCCGTGTGGCATAACGGGCTTTGTCTGGGAGATCTCTCGGCTCAGCTCAAATAGCCCAATTCAGCAGTGAGTTGTCACGCTCCGCAGCCCGAAACCGTGCCAGCAAACCCCACCGCGCGCTAGATCCCGGCGAGCTGCGCGAATTGGACGTCGGTGGGCTCAGCGCAGCAGAACCACGCCTCGGTGAGCCGCGGCTGTGCAGCTGCGCGTGCGGCGTCGACCGCGATGTCACGCGCACGGCCGGCCGCAGCTGCTCCCGCAGCATCGAGCACTAGCGCCCTCACGGCGGCGTAGGAGTCGGCGATATCCGTGTCGTCAGCGGGCAACTCGGCCACAAGTGTCGACAGCTCGGCTTGAAGGGCGTCAACTGCCGGGTCCGCCGCCTTCCAGCTGTAGCTGAACCGCGCGGCGTCGTAAGGCTCGAGGTGCGGATGGATGTCGGGAAGATCGAGCAGCAGCGAACCCTTCGGCAGCAACAAGCGGATCGTGTACTGCACGGGATCGACGTTCCCAACCAGATCATGCGCGGCAACGAAATCAAGGATGTCGAGCACGTCGGCGAACGACGTCCACGGCGTGAACGGCAGCCATGACGGCCGCGTCTCGATGCCATGCCGGCGCAGCAAGGCGATCGCCTGCCCGGCCTCGGCGGCAAGGTGCCCTTTGTCCAGACGTTCCAAAATCTCATCGTTCAACGACTCGAGCGCCGAGATGACGAACAGACATCCGGCGTCGGCGAATTCCGGCCACACGTGCGCATGTTCGAGGATGTGCTCGACCTTGGTGGTGCAGTCGAATGTCAGTTCCGGGAACTGCGCGTGCATCGCCCGCACGACGTTGCGCGAATGGCGCCAGCCGTTGAGGAAATCCGGATCGCCAAAGGTGATGTGGCGCGCGCCCGCATCGACGAGACGCGCAATGTCGGCCAGCACGACATCGGCGCCGACGATGCGGATGCGTCCGTCATATACGACCGGCACCGGACAGTGGCGGCACTTGTGCACGCAGCCGTGGCTGGCCTCAACGTATCCCGCCAGCCGTTCTTGCCCGCCAATGACCAGCCGCGCATAGCGGTCGATCGGGGGAAGCAGCTCGCGCGCCGGAGCGCCATAGGGATGCTTGGTGAGCTGGATGACCTCCGCCGAGGCCGGCGCCGACCCGTTCACGCCCGCCAATGCGTCGACCCACGCCACGAGGGCGAGTTCATATTCCCCGGCAAGCGCGCGGTCCTTGGGATGGCTTGGATCAAGAACTGGAGCCATCTCGCCGTACAGGCCGTAGAAGCAAATCGGCACTTCCGGGCGCAGGCGGCGCGCCGCCTGCGCGGCGGTGGCGGCTATGCGCATGGCCGTGTGCATTGGTACGGAGAACGCCAGCGCGTCCGTCCCCTCCAGGACCGCCGCGTCCCACATCTCCACCGCCAGGTCCAGCGCCCGCACCTCGTGTCCCGCCGCTTGCAGCGCGGCCGCCGGAGACGCCGCATGGACCGGCTGGTGCCCAAGCTCGTAGGTGGAAACGATCAAAACTCGCATTAGAGACTGGCCGCCACTGGAAACCGCGCAAGCATGCGCGTGCTCCGAGTCAGCATTGCGCCTCCGAACTCCCCGATTCCTTCCGCCGCTTGGGCGTTAAGTCGGGATTGATGTCTATCTCAAGCTTCGCATGCGCGCGCCGCAGCGCCGTCTCGACCATCGACGGCGTATCACCCCGCGCGAACAGGAAGCCAAGATAGCGGTCGCCTTCCGGCAGCGGCTCGACCCAACCACCCCGCGCAATCGTGATCTCCAAGCCGACGATGCCCGGAACGTCCAGCGACTCGGCCTGTCCCCGCACGTCGACCAGCACACCGGCGCGGGGAATAGGCAACATCATCACGCCCGAGGCCGCATGAGTCGCGGTGGTATCGCGAAGCGGCAGATTCAGTGCATGCCGCAGGATCAGCGACTCCAACGACACCCCAAGCCCGAATCGCAGCGCTCGCGCGCAAAGGCCACCGATGGAGCGCGCGGCGACCTCGATCACCGCCATCTCGCCACCGTTCACGCGCACTTCGGCGTGCACCGGCCCCTCCGTGAGCCCGAGCCCCGCGACGGCCAAGCTGGTGACGTTCTCAACCGCGCGCTGCGTCGCCCCGGGCAGGCGAGACGGCGTCACGTAGAGCGTCTCCTCGAAATAGGGCCCGACCAGGGGATCGGGCTTGTCGAAGATGGCCAGCGTGTCCAGCGCCCCGCGTCGGAGCAGCCCCTCCACGGCGACCTCCACGCCGGGCACGAATCTCTCGACCAGCAACGGGGCGGAAGGGCCGCCATCGGCAAGATGGAGCATCCGCCGGATTCTCGCCGCCGCCGCGGCGGCGGATTCCGGTGTGTCCGCGCGGATCACGCCGCGGCTGCCTGAAAGCGTCAACGGCTTCAGCACCACGGGAAAGCCGATATTCGCGGCCGCCACCGCAGCGTCAGCGCCGCCGTCCACGAGGGCGAACGCCGGTTGGGGCACACCCGCCTGCGCCAGCCGCCGGCGCATTGCGGCCTTGTCACGCGTGAGGGCCGCCGCCTCAGGCGCGTTGTGCGCTAGGCCCAAACGCTCGGCGGCGATGGTTGCCGTCGCCAGGCCCGCGTCATCCACCGGCACGATGGCATCGAGCGGCATTTCGTCGGTGAACTCGACAATGGCGTCCGCCGCGATTTCGGGACGGTGCAGGGGCAGCTCGATCACACGCGATCCAATCATGTCGTCAAGCGCGTGACGTTGCTCGGCGCCGACGACGACCTCGACGCCGAGCTCGCCGGCGGCCGCGAGGAAGTCGGCCGCGCGGTACGCCCTCGTCGGCAACAGTAGGAGAATTCGGCGCATCGTCCTATGATGAACTACGAACGGAGGACGCGCCGCATGTCCGCTGGATGGGGAGCATGACCCTGCAACACGAAACAGAAGTCTTCATCAGCGATACCGCCCGCGACTTGGTGCTCGATTTTCGCTCGCGGTCGAACAGCCCGGCCAAGGATGACTTGGCGATGTGGGTCGAAGTCACCGGAATCTCAGGGGCGAGCTTCAGCTACGACATGTATCTGAAGAGCTGGCATGACGCGGGGCCTGATGACGCAGTCGTCGAGGTCGCCCCCGGACTCAACGTGGTCGTGTCGGCCGGGAGCATCGTCCAGCTCGATGGCGCCACCATTGACTACCGCGCAGCCCCGAATGGCGGCGGCCTGTTCGTCGACAATCCCAATACGCCGAGCCCGGTGGTGGGGCCGGCCGCCCAAAACGCCCCCATGCCGCAGCTCAGCGGCGACGTGGCGGAGCAAATTGCCCAAATATTGGAGCAGCAGATCAATCCCGCCATCGCCGCTCACGGGGGTTCCGCCGAGCTCGTTTCCGTCGAGGATGGCGCGGCCTACCTGCGACTCAGCGGTGGTTGCCAGGGGTGCGGCATGGCGTCGGTGACGCTGACCCAGGGCATCGAGGTGGCCATCCGCGAGGCCGTGCCCGAGATCACACGCGTAATCGACGTGACCGACCACGCGTCGGGTACCAATCCCTATTTCGAGGAGTCGAAGAAGTAGCCCGGCGCTAGCCGCCGATCTGGAACATCTCGACTTTTTGGACATCCGGCCCGTGGCCGTCGTCGGTGACCAGACCCGCGCGCGCTTCGGAATAGCGGTCGCGGCGGACGCGCCACACGCCGGCGATCAGCTCGCGCATATCCGCGTCCGTGGCGCCGTCGCGCATCGGGGTCCGCAGATCCGTGCCGCCGAAGGCGAACAGGCACGTCAGCAGGTGGCCGTCGGTTGACAGGCGGGCGCGCGTGCACGCCCCGCAGAACGGCTGGCTCACCGACGCGATGACGCCGATCTCCCCGCCGCCGTCGCGATAGCGGAAGCGTTGCGCCACCTCGCCGGGGTAGTTCGGCGGCAGCGGCTCAAGCGGAAACTCGGCGCCTATGCGCTCGACGATCTCGGCCGCCGTCACGACCTCGTCCAGCTTCCATTGATTCAGGTTCCCAACGTCCATGTATTCGATGAAGCGCACGGTATGTCCGGTGCCGTGAAAGCGGCGCGCCAGGTCGACGATGGTGTGGTCGTTCACGCCCCGCACGACCACGCAATTCAGCTTGATGGGCGAAAGGCCGACACGCTCGGCGGCCGCGATGCCCTCCAGCGTCGCGTCAACGCCGTAACGCCTCCCGTTCATCGCGCGAAATACCTCGTCGTCCAGGCTGTCCAAGCTCACCGTCACGCGCCGCAATCCGGCCTCGGCGAGGGCTTCGGCGTGCCGCGCGAGCAAATTGGCGTTGGTCGTCAGCGCCAGGTCTTCAATCGACAAGCCGGCGAGCATGGCCACCAAGCTGGGCAGGTCCGCCCGCAGCAACGGCTCACCGCCGGTCAGGCGCAGCTTCCGCACGCCAAGTTCCACGAAGATTCCCGCCAGCCGGGTGATCTCCTCGAAGGTCAGGATCTGGGACTTCGGCAGAAACGTGTAGTGCTCGCCGTAGACCTCTGCCGGCATGCAATAGGGGCAGCGAAAATTGCACCGGTCAGTCACGGAAATGCGCAGGTCGCGCAGATGGCGGCCCAGCGTGTCAACGGGCAGGGTTGCGACGGCGGCAGGCATGCGCGGCTCGTGTCTCCGATGCGTCTTCACCCTGAGTTTACGCAGTGGGCGGCCGGAATCCGCGTCATGTACCGTGAGCGCCTAGCCACCATCGAGGGCGCGCACGATGGCACTACGCGATGTGTCCGAGGTTGAGACGGTTGCCGGCGACTTCAACGAGGGCCTGGATCACCCCGAAGGCGTCACCTGGGGACCCGACAGCCAGCTCTACGCCGGCGGTGAAGCCGGACAGATCTATCGCGTGGATCCGGACAGCGGGACCATCACGCAGATCGCGCAGCACGAAGGATTTCTGGGCGGCGTCGTCTGCGACGCCGAGGCCAACGTCTACGTCTGCGCCGCGTTTGGCGGCTCGGTCGTGCGCGCCGGTGCCGACGGCACCGTGGTCGAGGTCACCCGCGGCACCGCCGACCGGCCCATGGAAACGCCCAACTACCCCTGCTTCCATCCCTCCGGCGACCTCTATGTCTCCGACTCGGGCGAATGGGACCACGACACCGGCAGGATCTACCGCGTGCGGTCCGACGGGTCGACGGACCTGGTGAGCGAGGCGCCGCGCTTCTTCGCCAACGGCATGTGCTTCGACGCCGCGGCCGAATGGCTCTACGTGGTCGAATCCCAGATGCCGGGCGTCTCCCGGCTGCGCGTGCTTCCCGACGGAACCCTGGGCGAACGCCAGGTCGTCGCCACCCTCCCCGGCGACGTGCCGGACGGCGTGCAGTTTGACGCCGAGGGAACGCTGTACATCACGCTCTACACCCCAAGCCGCATCTACCGGCTCGAGCCGTCGGGACGCATTCAGGTGCTGGTGGACGATCCGCACCACACGAAGCTGTCCTCGCCCACCAACATCGTCTTCGGCGGCCCCAACCGCACCGACCTCTTTACCGCCAACCTCGGCCGCTGGCACATCAACCGCCTCCGCATGTCCGTCCCCGGCATTCCGCTCGCCTATCCGGCTCCCATCGACGTCTAAACGTCACCTGGACCTCGCGGCGCGGTCCCACGGGGTGCATTGCACCAAGCCTCACTGGCCGGTCCGCACATTCAACCTAGCTCGCGCTCACAGCCGGCCGAGCCCGAAGTTGCCAGAACGGGCCCTATGGCGGATCGGGCGGCTTAGAATACGGTCGTACCATGTCTCAACTGGGCGGGCGCACTTCCAGCCTGCCGGAAAGTCGCTGAGCGGAGTCTCCACGGATGACGTCTACGGTTGATCGTCCAAACAGGCAGGCCCTCAACAAGGCGCTGGACATCTTTCGTGACGCCATGCGGCCGTTCATCGTCAGAAACCTTAGGAGCGTCCCTGGGCAACAAGCCGAGGACCTGATTCTTAATGCCTTGAACCCCAATCAGGCGGCCCAGGTTCAGCACAACCTGCGCCGAGGCAGCGGCAATATCGAAGCCGCGCTGGATATTGGCGACTTTCCGCAAATCATCACGCGAAACTGGCCTCAAGCATTTGGTCGACGGTTCTCCAACGATCGGTCGGTCCAGAGCAAGATCTGGCTCATCAAGGAGTCACGGGACCAAGTCGCGCATCCGGGTCTACAGGACCTGGACACCGAATACACCCGCGCCCACCTGTTTCATATCGCAGAGGTATTGGGGCTGATCAACCAGCCGGGCCAGCGGCAAGCAGTTGAAACGATCAGAGACCAGTTGCTCGCCACGGACGGCCTGAGCGATGCCCCCGAGAGAGAACCAGTCAGGCCAGCAGCGACCGACGGAAGACGGACGCCCCGGACCTCCCACAACCTCAAACCCTGGCGCGAGGTCATCAAGCCCAGCCCCGATGTCTCCCAGGGCAGCTTCCGGCAGGCCGAATTCGCGGCGGATCTGCAACAGGTGCATGACGGGCGCGCCAACGCCACCGAATACGGCAACCCAGTGAGCTTCTTCAACCACACCTACATCACGCCGGGCATTCGCACGCTGCTGACCAACACGCTTCAGCGGCTTAGCGGAAGCGGCGGCGATCCGGTCATCCAGACCAAGACCGGCTTCGGTGGCGGCAAAACGCACAGCCTGATCGCCCTCTACCACCTTGTGAACCACGCCGATGCCCTGGTCAATGCGTCAGACGAATCCGGCCCCCAGCGAACCAGCGCCGAACTCAGCGCAATCATGCTCGAAGCGGGCCTGCAACCGGGTGCCGAATTCCAGTCCAGCATCGCCGTCCTGGACGGCACACATCTGTCACCCACCGACGCCACCGCCACTGAAGAGACCGGTGACCCGCTCAACACCCTCTGGGGCGAACTGGCTCATCAGCTCGGCGGGCAAGACGCCTATGAGATCGTCGGCCGGGCGGCGCGCACGGGTAGCGCGCCCGGCGGCGCTCAACTGGATGAACTATTCAAGCACGTGGGTCCATGCGTGATCCTCATCGACGAGCTTGTGGCCTACGTGCGCAACGCCGGCGCCGCCCAGGACAACATCTATACCTTCGTCCAGGCGCTCACCCAGGCGGCTCGCCGCAATGATGGCGTTGCGCTGGTGGTTACGCTGCCTGACAGCCGGGCCGAGGCGGGCGGCACGGGCGGCGCCGAGGTCTTGGACCGACTCGAACGCCTCCTCGGGCGCATCGAGGCCGTCTGGAAACCCCTGGAGGTCGACGAGGCCTTCGAAGTGGTTCGCCGCCGACTCTTTGGCGAGGTCAGCGACGCCGCCGCACGCGACCGCACCTGCAAAGCCTTTGCCGACATGTACGGCCGCTCACGGAGCGACTATCCCCGCGAGGCAGCTGAGCAGCGCTATCTGGAACGCCTGAAAGCCTGCTACCCCATCCACCCGGAAATCTTCGACCGCCTCTACGCGGACTGGTCGTCGATGCCCCAATTCCAACGCACGCGCGGCGTGCTGCGGATGCTGGCAACCGCTGTTAGCCGCCTCTATCTGGACGACGACCGCCTGCCGCTGATTCAGCCTGCCAGTCTGCCTCTCAGCGATCCTGCGCTGGCTGACGAATTCGTCAAGCTGCTTAGCGAGCAGTGGCAGTCCGTACTGTCCGAAGTCGACAGCGACAATTCGCGCACTGACGATGTCGACCAGGCGCTCCAGCGATTCGCCGAGGTCGGCGGCGCCGCCCGACGTTTAGCCCGCACGATTTTCCTAGGCAGCGCGCCCAGCGGTGCCGTCCGAGGCATCGATGAACGGCAGATCCGTTTGGGCGCGGTGCAGCCCGGCCAGGGCGTCTCGGTTTACAACGAAGCTCTTGGCCGCATAAGCGGCAGCCTCTACTACCTCTACGCCAACGACGGGCGCTACTACTTCCACGCTGAAGAGAATCTCAACAAGGTCGCCACCGACCGTCGGGACGGATTCGGCATGGCGGAGGTCAATGCCCACATCGTCGGCCAAATCAAGGAAGCCGTTGGTCGCCGCTCGGACGTCATTGTCTGTCCACAGGACTCGGCCGACGTATCCGAAGCCCAGCATGTCCGCCTAGTCATCCTGCCGCCGGACGCCTCGCGACCTACGCGCGCCAGCGAGCACGACGACGCTAGTGATTGGGCCTTACAGGTTCTTCGGCAGCGCGGGGACGCCGCCCGGGCGCGACGCAATACTTTGCTCTTCCTGGCGGCCCGCCGCGACGAAATTCGCGATCTGAGAAACAAGGTCAGGGACTATCTCGCCTGGGACTCCATCGTCAACGGCGAGGCTAGGATCGAGAATCTCTCGGGCAACCGTCGCACTCAGGCCAGCGGCAACCTTCGCAGCGCTGAACGCGCGGTACGCGGCGCGCTTATCCAGGCCTATCGGCAGGCGCTAGCCCCGGTGCAGGACGACCCGCAGCGCGCGGACCTCCGGCTTTCCGTCTCGGAGATTAACACGGCGGATGCTGGCGACGGGATCGTCGACGCCGCCTTCCGCCGCTTTTGCGACGACGAAGCGCTGGTCGAGACCATCTCCCCCACGGCGCTCGCCAGCCTCTTGCGGCAATACGTCTGGGGCAACGGCGCCAACCCGCAAGACCACATCAGCGTCGACGCTCTGTGGGACATGCTCACCAGCAACGTCTACATGCACCGGCTGCGCAACCGCACCGTGCTACAGCGCGCTATCGCCCAGGGCGTGCGGGAAGGCGCGTTTGGCTACGCCAGCGGCTATCAGACTGACACCAACTACCAGAACCTCCGCTTCCGCGAGCCACAGGACGATCCCTTGCTCGCTGCTTTTGCCGAACGCGACCCGGGACTATTGGTCAGCCCTGATATGGCGAATCTGGCCAAGGAAGTAACGCCGCCATCGCCAGATCCGGATCCAGACCCGGATCCAGACCCGGATCCAGACCCGGATCCAGACCCGGATCCAGACCCGGGCCCCGACCCGCCACCACGACCACGCGGCCCCAGGCGCATCGTCGCCGTCAAGACGATTCAGGGCGATGTATCCCTGGACGATATCGACCGCCTGAGCGACGAGATCATCGACAACCTTCGCCTCGACGGCGGTCAGGTAACCATCGAGATCACGATCACGGCCGAAAATGCCGATGGCTTCTCGGAAAGCACAACGCGCACGGTGCGCGAGAACAGCAGCCAACTAGGGGTGGACTACCGACCGGGTGACTAAGCCAGAAATGCGCTCGCCACCCTATCGGCGGGGCAAATGGCCCGTGCGAAGACATGTGAGTTGTGGTACGGATTGGCATGTGACTGGCGCTCATTTGGGACCGTTTGAACCAATTCTGACGCCATTTTCCGCTTTTGGTAGTACATTATGGGTATCGCACCACGGAATGGAATCACCGGTGACAGAACCGACGAGGATGCGTGCCGCAATTCTGTTCGCGCGCCCTTCAGCGCTCGACGGTGTTGCCAGCATTCTGGACTTCGGCGACACGCTCAACGAGTACAACACGGCGAACTCCCCCGAGCAGGCCGACGTGCTGGCCCTCTGGAGCGACTGGCTGGCGGTCGGCGACGACCTGCGATGGGCATTCAGCGCCTTCCAGGATGAGTACGCCGACGAGATTGCACAGTCAGTCGAGGAATCCAGCGACTAGGCGCGCTCGGCTTGGCTGAAGACGAGGCGGAGCAGCGCCACGAGTTGGCGGATAAATCCAGCGACGCTATTGAACCAGCCAAGCGCCCCGCGAGGCGGATGCAGCTGAGGAAATCGCGGTCGCTGTACGCGGGCCCGATTCCACCGCCTGGCGCGCTAGCTCAATATGAAGAGACCCTGCCGGGGGCAGCGGACCGAATCCTGACAATGGCCGAGAGTCAGCAAGCCCACCGACAGGCGCTCGAAGTGGCCGCCGTCAATCACAATGCGCGGCGCAGCATGGCCGGGCTGTTCGTGGGAGGCATCGTGGCACTGGCCGCGCTTGCACTTGCCGGGGTGCTCGCGGCGCTTGGGCAGCCAGTGTGGAGCGCCGCAACCGCAACGGTTGCCGTCGCCTCGCTCGCCGGAGTGTTCGTCTATGGAACCTACACCCGCCGCAAAGAGCGGACGGCACGCCTTGAGAACACTCTCAACCCGACGCTCGACGATCCCGAGGAACCTACCGAACCACCCGCCGACCCCCAGCTTCCACGAGAATGACCGCATCGCTGGCAAAGTAGACGTCGCCCGCGATGTGTGCCGCAGGGTGACAAGGCTCGTATGACTTCCCGCCGCAAGCTGATCGAAGTCGATCTGCCGCTGGCCGCGATCAACAAAGAGTCGGCGCGCGAGAAGTCGTTGCGGCATGGGCATCCGTCCACGCTGCATCTGTATTGGGCGCGGCGGCCGTTGGCCGCCTGCCGGGCGGTGATATTTGCCAGTCTGGTGGACGACCCGGAGGACTGCACCGAGGACTTCCCGACCAAAGAAGAGCAACAGGCGGAACGGCAACGGCTGCATGAGCTCATCGAGCGGCTCGTGGTCTGGGAGAACGTGCAGCCGGACAGCCAGGACGACGTGCTTGGCGAGGCGCGCCGCGAGATCGCCCGTTCGCTGGCGCGGGGGCGCGGCGAATCCGTGCCGACGGAACCCGACGCAGTGCTGGCATATCTGCGTGAGCACGCACCGCCACTGCACGATCCCTTCGCCGGCGGCGGCTCGATTCCGCTGGAAGCCCAGCGGCTCGGTCTACAGGCAATCGCTTCGGACCTCAACCCGCTAGCCGTGCTCATAAACAAGGCCCTGATCGAGTTGCCGCACAAGTTCAGGAACCAGCCGCCGGTCAACCCGGAGGCGGACCGTATGGGCATGACCATTGGCAAGGGACGCAATGCCCGGCAAGTCGCCTGGCGCGGAGCGGCCGGGCTGGCCGACGACATCCGCTACTACGGCCGCTGGATGCGCGACGAGGCTTACAAGCGGATCGGCCATCACTATCCGAAAGCCCAGCTGCCGGACGGTGGCGAGGCCACCGTGATCGCCTGGCTATGGGCGCGCACCATCCCCTGCCCAAATCCGGCCTGCGGCGTGCGAATGCCGCTCATGCACACCTTTCAACTGTCGAAGAAGAAGGCCAACGAACATTGGACGCGGCCGCTGATCGACCGCGAAACCAACACCATCAGCTTCGTGGTGCAGGCCCATGACGAGGGCGTACCAAAAGGCGGAACCGTCAACCGCAAGGGCGCCGTTTGCCTGGCCTGCCGGAGCGCCGCTCCGCTGGCCTACGTGCGCGAGCGGGCCCGGGCCGGCGAGCTCGGGGAGCAGATGACGGCCATCGTCGCCGAGGGTGACCGCAAGCGGCTGTTTCTTTCGCCCGACGATGCGCATTTCCGGGAGGCTCTGGCGGCCGAATGCGAGTGGCGACCAAGTGGCAGTCTGCCGGACAAAGCATTGGGTTTTCGCGTACAGGCGTATGGCTTTACTGAGTGGTTTCAGTTGTTCACGCAGCGGCAATTAGCCGGATTGACAACACTCAGTGACTTGCTGATTGAAGTACGCAGCCAGATTTCAAAGGATAGCGGAAGTGAAGCATACGCCAATGTTCTATGCACCTATCTGACCCTCATTGTTGGGAGAGCAACAGCTAGTGGGAACAGTTACTCCAAATGGCAAAACGCCGGAGACAAAGTCTCCGGCGTTTTCGCGCGTCAAGCGATTTCGATGATTTGGGATTTTGCCGAAGGAAATTTTTTTTCAACTTCGACTCAGAACTGGATATCTCAGGTTGAGTGGGTAGGGAAGGTCGTCGAGCGACTTCCACCCGATGCGAATGTTGGCGAGGTTTGCCAAGCAGACGCCGCTGCTCACATCCACAATCAATCTAGTCCAATCATAGTCACGGACCCGCCCTACTACGACAACATTGGCTACGCCGACCTTTCCGATTTCTTCTACGTCTGGTTGCGTCCGCTGCTGCGAGATATTCATCCGGGCTTGTTCGCCGGTATCTTCACGCCCAAGTCCGAGGAGATGGTAGCCATACCGTCTCGCTTCGAGCATGCGCGGCAACGGTTCGAGAACCTGCTGCGGCAAGCGCTAGGCCAAATGCGTGAACGCGGGAGCGAAGAGTTTCCCGTATCGATCTTCTACGCCTACAAGCAGCAGGAAGAATTGCGGGAAGGCAGAGGCTCCACCGGCTGGGAGACCATGCTGAATGCCGCCATTCAGTCCGGTTTCCAAATCGTGGGCACCTGGCCCATGCGAACCGAGCTAGCTAACCGCCCGCGTTCCCTCGGCTCGAATGCGCTGGCCTCATCGGTCGTGCTGGTCTGCCGTCCGCGCCCGGATACTGCACCGGTAGCTAGCCGCCGCCAGTTCCTGGACGAGCTGTCGCGCAATCTGCCACCAGCGCTGGATCAACTCACCCGAGAGGGGCATATCGCGCCCACCGACCTGGCACAGGCGGCCATCGGGCCCGGCATGCAGGTCTATTCCCGCTACCGGCGCGTGGAGACGATCAGCGGCGAGCGCGTGTCCGTGCGGGAGGCGTTGGCGGCCATCAATCAGATCATCGACAGCTACGAGGAACGGCAGGAAGGCGAGCTGGACGCCAAGACCCGTTTCTGCCTGCGCTGGCTGCGGCAGCACGGCCACGCGGACGGCACATTCGGCGACGCCGAGATCCTGTCGCAGGCCGCAAACGTCGTCGTCGAGAGTCTGGCTTCCGACAAGTTGCTGACCGCAGGCGGCGGCAAGGTGACGCTGCTGCGACTGGACGAATATCACATGGACCGTCCCTGGCCGCGCGGCCCCATGACGGCCTGGGAGGGCTGCCACCGCATGGCTTGGCACTTGACCCGAGAGTACGGCGGAGGCGTGACCGGCGCGGCCCGGGTGGTCCAGGTCATGCGAGCCGATGCCGAGGCCGCCGAACGGCTGGCGCGCCTGCTTTACAGCCACTACGACCGCGCCAGCGATTCCGCCAACGCGCACATCTTCAATACCCTCGTCACGGCGTGGCCGCAAATCCGCGACGAAGCGCAACACCAGGCCGCGGAGCCGTCTCAAGTCGCGTTGGACCTGCATAGCCCCTAGCAATGCGTGAAGCGGACGACCAACAATCCGGCAATGGGGGCGGTGCAATGACTCCGTTTGCGGCGAAGTATCAGCTGGAGCGCGACCTGCGTCCGTTCACCCGCGAAGAAGTGCGGCGGCTGCCGCGGGACCGCCCTGGGCTGTACGCCCTCTGGCTGGCAGCCGAGACCGAGGGCGGACACGAGCGCCTGTACTTGGGCATGTCCACCACATGCGTGCGGCGGCGTCTCCTGGATCATCTCAACAACGAAACGAATCCTGAGCTGCGGCGCGAGTTGCGGATGTTTCGCGACCGGGTGGAGTTCTCAGCGGCATTTACCACCGGCGAGCGGGAGACCCGCGATCTGGAGTCCTCCCTGATCCGTGACTGGCAGCCGGAAACGAATCGCGCGGGGCGTTAGGTTCCCGATACCGATTGAGGGCGCTGCCCCGAATGATTCGGCAAAAGGCGACCAGGCCACCCGTGTCGTATCCTTAGGCGACCTCTTCGATCGCGGGGAGCTGGGGTAACGCCCGGCTGAGAGGGCGACCTTGGGCGTCGCCGACCCGTGGAACCTGATCTGGGTAATGCCAGCGCAGGGACGTTCACCGCGTTGGCTGCCGCAGGTTCCGGGGGATCTGCGGTCTTTTGTTGATGGCGGTGAACCGATGCCCCGAGCGACGCTGGCCCTTCAGGTGCTGCCGCTGAACGCGCCCGATGCGCTGGCGGCTGTCGACGCCGCGATTGCCGTGATCCGCGGCAGTGGCGTCGAGCACGAGGTCGGCCCCATGGAGACCACCATCGAGGGCGACTCGCTGCCAGAGCTGCTCGACATTGCCGCGCGGGCGCACGACGCCGCCGTTGCGCTGACCGGCGGACCCGTCCAGACCAACGTCCGCATGATCGAGAATCCCTCGGGGATCGCGAGCATGCACGAGAAGACCGCGCCGTTCCGGCAGGAGGCGCGCGCGTGAGCAAGGTCCGTCGCCAGGTGCGCGCCTTCGGACCGGCGATCCTCCTGATTGCCGGACTGCTGGCGATTTGGGAGCTCGTGTCGCGGGCCACGGAAATGCCGCCGTGGCTGCTGCCGGCGCCGTCGGACATCGCCGCGTCGTTTGGCGAGGCCGCACCGGTGCTCGGTCCGCACATGGCGGCCACCATGACGGCCGCCGCCGCTGGATATGCGTTGGCCCTGGCGTCGGCGGTGGTGCTGGCCGCCGCGATCGATCGCTGGGGGCTGGCGCGCCGCGCGGTCTATCCGCTGCTCGTCGCCTCGCAGACCGTGCCAACGTTCGCCCTCGCTCCACTGCTGGCCATCTGGTTCGGCTTCGGGCTGCTGCCCAAGGTGTTAGTCGTGGCCTTGGTGTGCTTTTTTCCAATCGTGGTGGCGACGGTTGGCGGTCTGCGGGCGGCCGACAAGGAGATGCTCGATCTCGTGCGCGGCATGGGGGCCAGCGACCGGCAGTTGTTCCTGAAGGTCCGCCTGCCCGCGGCCGTGCCGTCGGTGATCTCGGGCATGAAGATCGCCGCCACCTACAGCGTGATCGGCGCCGTCATCGCCGAGTGGACCGGGGCCAGTCAAGGCTTGGGGCTCTACCTCTTGCGGGCGTCGAACTCATTTCAGACCGACCAAGTTTTTGCCGTGATCGCCGTCATCGCAGTGCTCAGCATCGGGCTGTTCGTCTGCGTTGAGCTCGTGGGCCGCACCATCGCACCGTGGACGGCCGCCAAGGAGGAGACCACATGATGAGGATTTCGCGACGCCGGACGTTGGGGTTGATGCTGGGAGCCGCGGCGGTGCCGCTGGTGGCCGCCTGCGGTGAGTCAGCCAAGGAACCCGCGTCCGTCACGCTGATGCTGGACTGGGTGCCCAATACCAATCACACCGGGATCTACGTCGCCCGCGATTTCGGGTTCTACGACGACGAGAATCTACAGGTCTCGATCATCGAGCCCGGCGTATCGGGCGCCGCGCAGGCCGTGGCCGGCGGGGCCGCCGATTTCGGCATCAGCTTTCAGGAAGAGGTGACCCTGGCGCGCTCGGAGAACGTGCCGCTGGTGTCGCTGGCGGCCATCATCCAGCACAACACGTCGGGCTTCGCCTCGCCGGAAGACCGCAACATTCGGCGACCACGCGACTTCGCGGGAAAGAAGTACGGGGCGTTTGGCTGGGGACCCGAGCGGCAGGTGCTCACGGCGCTCATGCAGTGCGATGGCGGCGACATCAACCAAGTCGAGTTCATCGACATCGGGGCCATCGACTACTTCGTCGCCTGGGAGCGCGGGGACGTGGACTTCGTGTGGATCTTCGAAGCCTGGGACGGCATTCGCGCTCAGCTCCAAGGTTTCGAGCTCGACTACATCCGCCTGACCGACCTCGACTGCATCCCGGACTACTACACGCCGGTGCTCGCGACCAGTGAGTCGATGATCGCCAACAACCCGGACGTCGTGCAGCGCTTCGTGCGCGCCACGGCCCGCGGCTACGAGCTGGCCATCGACGAGCCTACGCGGGCGGCCGACACGCTGATCAAGGCCGTCGACGGCATCGACGCCGACCTCGTGCGCGCCAGCCAAGCCTGGCTCAGCCCCCGCTACGCGGAAGACGCCGGTCGCTGGGGCGAGCAAAGGCGCGAGATCTGGCTGGGCTACGCCAACTGGCTGGTGGACTACGGCTTGCTCGACCGTGCGATCAACCCCAACGACGCCTTCGACAACTCGTTTATCGAGAACGCCTGAGGCTGCGGAGGGCAACGTTTGCCTTTCCCGGTCACGCTCAGGAAATCCGGGGGTGCCTCTGCGCGGTTCCAGGTTGATTGGGACCTAGATTCCCGCTTTCTCGGGAATGACGAGGGGTTGCGCAAGGGTCTTTGGGAAACGGCGTGAGCCCACCGCCGGACCGAGACGCAGCTACCCCGGCCGTGGCGCTGCGCGGCGTTCAGGCGACCTATGTCGAGCGCGGGCTGCGCGTCGATGCGCTGCGCGACGTCAACCTCACCGTGGCGCGGGGCGAGTTCGTGTCGGTGATCGGACCGAGCGGCTGCGGCAAGAGCACCATGATCAACCTCATCGCCGGGATCGACCGCCCCAGCGCCGGCGAGATCGAGGTCGACGGTCGCGCGGCGATTGGCCGCACCGGCCTGGTGGCGCACATGCCGCAACGCGACCTGCTGTTGCCATGGCGGACGACGCTGGAAAACGCCGTGCTCGGGCCGGAGCTGCGGGGCGAACCCGACCGCAAAGAACGGGCGCTGGCGCAACTCGATCGCTTTGGCCTGGAGGGCTTTGCCGACGCCTATCCCCACATGCTCTCCGGCGGCATGCGGCAACGCGCCGCCATGCTGCGCACGATCCTGCTGGACCGCGAAACCCTGCTCCTCGACGAGCCATTCGGCGCGCTGGACGCCCTGACCCGCGGCGAGATGCAGGAGTGGCTGCTGGATATCTGGACCGAGATGGGCAAGACAGTCCTATTCGTCACTCACGACGTCGAGGAGGCGATCTTCCTGTCCGACCGCGTCTATGTGATGACCCGGCGGCCAGGAACCATGAAGCTCGAGCTGGCCATCAACCTGCCGCGGCCGCGCGAGCGCGAAATGACCACCTCGCCGCCGTTCGTAGACGCGAAACGCACGCTGCTGCACGCGCTGCTGGCCGAGACGCAGAGATGATCGAACGCCAATCGCATCATGGGTCACTTTGAGTCCGTCATTCCCGCGGAAGCGGGAAGGTGGATTCACATTCCAAGTGCAACAGATGATCCCAAAACACCTCGGCGGGGGTCTGGTAGCCGAGGCACTTGCGTGGCGTGTTGTTGTAGGCCTGCACGAGCTGGGTGAACCGAGCGGCCGGGAGGCTCGCGAGATCGGTCTTGCGGGGCAGGGTGCGGCGCAGGCGCCCGATGGCGTTCTCGATGCCGCCCTTCTGCCAGGGGGCGTGGGGGTCGCAGAAGAAGGTCTGGATGCCGCGGGCGTGCAGCTGGTGGTGGCGGGCGAACTCGGTGCCGTTGTCGAAGGTGACGGTTTGGCGCCAGGGGGGCGGTAAGGGTGCGAGGAGCCGGGACAAGGCGCGGGCGATGGGGGCAGCGGCTTTGCCGGGGGGCCGGACGGCGAGGAGCAGGCGGGAGTGGCGTTCGTGGAGGGTGAGGACGGCCTGGCCGTAGGTGCGGAAGAGCATGAGGTCGGCCTCCCAGTGGCCGGGGGTCTGGCGGTCCGCGGCGAGGGCTGGGCGGTCGACGAGGGGACGACGGTGGGCGATAAAGGAGGCGGAGCTGCCGCCCTTGCGCCCCCGCCGGCCCCGTTTGAACTTGGCCCGCGGCAAATAGTGACGCCAGGCATAGTCCTTCGTGCGGCGGATCTGGGCGTCAATGAAGCGGTAGATGGATTCGTGGGAGATGACGGGCCGGCCGGCCTCGCGGGCCAGACGGCCGGCCACCTGCTCGGGCGACCAGCCCTGTTGGAGGCGGGTGAGGACCTGGCGGCGCAGGGTGGGATCGCGGTCGAGCCGGGGCCCGCGCCAGCGGCGCGCGCGGGCCTGCTGGTCGGCGTAGCGCGGTTGATAGCCCTGGGTGCGCGATCCATTGCGGCTCAGCTCCCGAGCAATCGTCGATGGCGCGCGATCCAGACTTGCCGCGATTTGGCGGATCGAGGCCCCGGCGGCGTGGCGTCGGGCCACGGCACAGCGGTCTTCAATGGTGAGGTGCGAATAGCGTCGTTCCATGGCAACACCCTAATGAGGTGTTGCACTTCGTTTGTGAATCTAGGGAATCTAGCCCCGGTTTGCCGGCGGACGAATCGAGTGCGCCGCACTCGACTAGAAATGCCCGACGTACCGCCACGGCCTGGCGCCCGTTGCGACCACACCCCGGCGCTCCTTATGCTCCCGCCATCAGCAGACACGCCCAACGGCGGAGCATCGGATGTCGCAAGTCGCAGCAGATCGGCGGATTCCCGGATACCCCCACGACCCGGTTCGCGAGAAGCGCGAGCTCACGCTCAGGACCTACGAGTACGAGTTTCCGTTCAACTACCCCAACGTCGAGGTCGACCGCGTCTGGATCGGCGGCGAGCGCCACGGCATGGAGCTGTTCCCGATCAAGACCACCGACGGCTCCACGGCATCGACCCAGACCCCATCCGACTGGATCGTGATCCACGAGGACGAGCCCATGGTGCGGGTAGCCGTCATGGGCAGCGCCTGCACGCCGCCGGGCGCGATTTTGCTCGAGGCCGACACGATCCCAGGCTTCCGTCACGATGGGGAAGTCGAGCACGCGCTGCCGGTGCGGTTTCGCATCGACAACCTGTGGGGCATGCACCTGCGCGCCGATCTCCTGGAGCAAGGGGCACGGTCCGACGCGCTGCCCATCGCCGGCATGAGCTGCGCGGTGCTGGAGATCCCACCGTCCAAGACCGTGCGGGTCGCGGGCTTGGGCGCCATCCCGGCTTGGGCGAGCGATTCATGGCCCGACGACACGCACTATTCCATCCGCTACATCCGCACCACGGTGGCCGAGGGCTACATGAACTAACGGCACGCGGCCCCGCCGCGGGTCTTTCCTCTCCCTCGATGAGACCTTTGCGTAACCGTCAATCACTGTAGGGGCAGCCCTTGTGGCTGCCCGGATCACCGGCGGCGCGGGCACCCACAAGACCTTTGCGTAACCGTCAATCACCGTAGGGGCAGCCCTTGTGGCTGCCCCTACAGATCTATGCAAACGTCCCTCGATGGGAGAGGGCACGTCTGAGAGGGTCGGCCGGTAGCCTCCCGACCCGCCGGCTATCCGGGCGGGTCGAACGTCGGCGGCGAGCCGTGGTGGTCCACGCGCGGGCACATTTCACGCGCGGCGAACTCCTCGGCGTACTCGACGATGTTGTTCACCGATTCCTCGAAAATCCGCCGGCCTTTGTCCGCGGTCGCGAGGCTGGGCGTGCCCTGCGTGCCGTCGGTCGTATAGCTGCTGGTCCAGCCGTCCATGCGCACCGGGCCGCTAGCCCACAGGTCCACCCAGTGGTACTTGGACTTGCGCTGGTTGGTCTCGGTGACCTGATCCTTGGCGAGATCCATGTACACCATGTCGGGATCGAAGAAGAGCGCCAACGACGTCTCGGCTTCACCGGCATGGGCGCAGCCGCCGGGAAATTCGGACTCGCGCCAGGTAGACATGAAGTCCGGATCGGCGGCCATGAAGTGCCACCACCCGCCGATGCCCACCGAGGCGTCGCTCTCGAGCATGGCGCGCCGCGCGGCCAGCTCCAGCGGGTTGATGTTGGACCCATGGCCGTTGACCATGATGATCTTCTTGAAGCCTTGATAGGCCAGGCTCTTCAGGATGTCCGCGACGTAGCGGATGAACGTCTCGTGGTGGATGGTCACCGTGCCGGGAAAGTCCATCACGTGGGACGTATAGCCGTAGCTCACCGACGGCATGACCATGATGCGTCCGTTGGATCGCCTGGCCGCCTCTTCGCAAATCTCGGTAGAGGTCCAGTTGTCGATCTTCACGGGGAGGTGATGCCCGTGCTGCTCGACCGTGCCAACCGGCAGCAACGGGATGACGCCGCGGGCGACAGCCTCGTTGACCTCGGGCCAGGTCATGTCCTGGAATCTATGCGTGACGGCCATGTTCAATCCTCGTGAGCCGGAAACGCCTCATAGTACGCGCCGATCGCTCGCGCCTCGCTAGTCGATCACTCTGAGTCCGTCATTCCCGCGGACGCGGGAATCTAGCCTCTGCGCGCGTGCCGACCCGACGTTCTGCTGCACATTAGTGGCACTGTGACCCACTACCCGCGAGTCAGACCCAGCGGTGCACAGCGTCTGAGCCTGATCGGCATGCCCTGAAGAGCCCGGTCCGTTGACCCCTTCGGCGAACTCAGGCCAGTCTCTGAATTTGTCCGTCCGGAACTCGCCGTAGAGGCGTCTCCTGAGCTCACCAGCCGTTCGTGGTGAGCCTGTCGAACCACCAACGCAAACGCCCAACCGTCCAACGGGGTACCTTCCACAGACGCCAAGATTCCAGAGACCGAGATGCAGGTTCGCGTTGAATTGCCTGAAGGCGTGCGCTGCGCCGTCGCGCTCAGCTACGACCTGGAAATGTGCGCCGGGTATTCCCCGGTGCTCATCAATCACGGCCGCATCATGCAGCCGCTGCGCGACTACACCCTGCGGCTATGCGACACGGCCGAATCCTTCGGCGTGCAGCTGCACTTCTTCTACGTGGTCAACGGCCTGGAAGAACCCGACATCGACTATCTGCGCGAGATTCTGCGGCGCGGCCACGTAATCGACAACCACACCTACAGCCACATGCTGCTCTCGTATCCGGACCCGGCGCAGCTCGGATGGGAGCTGACGACCGCGAACCGCGAGCTCGAAGCCAGGCTGGGCGTTGAATCGACCGTGCTGCGCGGACCGGGCGGACTGCCGGGCGGCCTGGACCGACTCCTGGCCAACCAGCAGACCATCCTCGACAGCGGCTTCCGCTGGGTCAGCAGCCACATGGAATCGACCATGGGCAAGTATGGGTGGGCGCACGACGTGGCGGCGCCGTCTCGTCTCCAGCCCTACGTCTATCCGACCGGCCTGATCGAGATGCCGATCCAGGGTTGGATGGACCGCTTGTTCTTCGACTTCGAGCGCAACCGCGACAACGAGGCGATGGAAGCCTGGCGACTCTCCGAGGGCCACCGCCCCGTGCCCGACGGCTGGGTCTGTCCCTGGACGGACGCCGCGGCCCTGGATGACTGGATCGCCTACAACCTGGCCGCGCTCGACCATGCCTACGACCACGGCCTGCTCTGGGTGCCGACCTGGCATCCCTACACGCACTACCTGCACGATCCGGCCAACCGCGCCCTGCCGGCGCTGCTGGCGCACGCGCGCTCGAAGCCGGAGCCGGTGGCCGTCTGCACGGTGCGGGACGCCGCCGCCATGCTGCATCTCGAGGCCGCCTGACCGTCGACCCCGGACGCGCCAGCTGCGGCTACGTCGGCGACTTGTCGATGGGAAGCCCGGATGCGCCCAGCGGCACCGTGGCAGCCTCGGGAACGCCGCGAATCAAGGCGAGCTCGTCGGCCGTCAACGCCACGTCGGCCGCGGCGGCATTGCCGCGCGCCTGCTCGGGCGTCTTCATGCCGGGAATCACCGACGTCACCGCCGGGTGCGCCAGCAGATAGGCCAGTGAGACCTGCGTCATGTTTCGCCGCACATTCGTCAGCGGACGCAATTGGTCGACAGCGTCCAGTTGCGCGAGGAACTCAGCGCGTGCGGCCTCATTCCAGGCGGACCGGTTCATGTCCTCGAACACGGTGTTTCGGTCGAACTTTCCGGTGAGGATGCCGCGCTCCAGCGGCACCCGCACCAGCGTCCCGATGTCGCGCTCGGCGCATAGCGGCAGCAACTCGCGCTCCGCCGCGCGATTGAGCGCGCTGTATCCGAGCTGGCAAACGCCGTTGCCGCCGCGCTCGTCAAAGGCGCGCAGCACCGCCGGATCGTCCGTCGAGACGCCATAGGACCGGATCTTGCCCGCCTGGAGCAGCTGCTCGAAGGCCTCCACCAACACCTCCGGGTGCGCCGGATTCGGCTGGTGGCACTGGTAGATGTCGATGACATCGGTTCCCAGGCGATAGAGGCTAGCGTCGCAACAAGTGTGGATGTGCTCCACCGACTCGTAGCTGAGCAGGTTCCCCGTGTTCCAGCCGATCTGGCCCACCTTGGTCGCGATCAGCACCTGGTCACGAACGCCGCGCAGCGCCCGGCCAAGCATCAGCTCACTCAGACGCGGCCCATACGCGTCGGCGGTGTCGAACAGCGTCACACCCGCGTCAATGGCCGCGTGCACCGTCGCGTTCGTCTGCGCCTGCGACACCGGTCCCAGCCCGCCGCCCAGGCCCCAACAGCCCATGCCCACGACTGACACTTCGAGGCCGGTCTTGCCCAGCCGTCGATACTCCACGCCATTCCCCTCATTCAATCGCCGACCTGACAATAGCTCGACAGCGAGCCGCTCGTATCTCCTAGACTTCGCCCCACCACGCACTCATCGGACCGAAGCATGCAGGTTTCCCTGGCGATGATGGGGTTTGGCTGGACCCAGGACGTGGCCGAGCGCTGCATCGAGGTCGCCGGCAATCTTGGCTACGACGGCATCGATCTCTGGAAGCAATACCTCGACACGGCCGATCTCGCCTGGGTGCGGGACGCCTGCGCCGCCCAGGAGTTGCAAGTCGTCCAGCTTTGCCCCTATTTCGACTTCACCACCAGCGAGGCAACCGCTGCGGCCTCGTTGCGCGAGGCCGCGACCTTCGTCGGCTACGCGGAAACCCTGGGCGCTCCCTACGTGCGCGCTTACACCGGCGTCACGCCGAGCGCTGAGGCCGACGACGCCATGTGGGCTCGCTGCGTCAAGGGCCTCCAGGAAGCCTGCGACATGGCGGCCGCGTCGGACGTGACGCTCCTGCTCGAAACCCACCAGGTGATTCACAGCGGCCCCTGCCTCAGCGATACGAGCCCGACGACGATCCAACTCCTGGAGTTGGTGGACCGCCCGAACCTGCGCGTCGCCATCCAAACGCCGCTCGTAGGCGAAACCCCCGAGGAGAGCGCGCGACAGCTCGGACGCTACGTTGACCAGGTCCAGGCGCACAACTGGATCGGCGCCACCGAAACCACCTGGGGCCAACTCACCTTCCTCGACGCCGGCGATCTGGACTTCCGGGGCTACCTAAACATCCTGCGCGAGCAAGGCTTCGACGGCTGGATCAGCGTCGAGCACGCTCACCACCACCCCTGGGAAGAAACCGCCGCCCACGAGATCGCCTATCTGCGAAAGCTGCTCGCCGAAGGCTAGGGATCCCATGCGTAAACCCCCGGTCGCCTGGATGAGACCCCAGCGACCCCCTCCGTCATTCCCGCGGAGCTTGTCCCCACGAAGGCGGGGAGCGGGAATCCAGGCCCGGTGGCCCGCGCTGCGAGCAGCGTGGGGCCGACAGCAGTCACTTCCGCGTCCGGTGGAAGTCAGCCCCCTCCGACCCTGTTCGCCTCACAAGGCGCCCGAGTATTGGGCATAGGGGCGGTTCGCGAACCGCCCTTGCCTCGGCCCTTGAGGTATCTCGTGCTGCCGGAAGGTGACGATGGAACGATTCCGCCGAACCGCGCGTAGTATCCATTGGGAGCATCTGGTATTCACCGCCATCAGCGCGCGGGAGGCAGACCCGTGAGACGACCTCGCAGGACATGGCGATGCACCATCACTGTCCTGGCCGGGCTGGTCGTCGTGCTGAGCGCGGGAGGATGCGATCCTCCGCCGGTGCGTGAGGTGGAGCTGCGTCCGCCGCCGGCAGTGGAGGCCGACGCGACGCGGCCGCCGGTGCAGGTGGGCATCACGCGGGTGCCGGTGGAGGCGTCGTTTCCAGGGACGGCGTGTCACCCGCAATCGGACCGGCCGTCGTGGCTGTTCCGGGATTCTGTCCAGTGGACGCCGGACGGGTCAACAGTGCTTTTTACCGACGGATCGAAGATCTTCGCGGTGGCAGCGGATGGGTCGCGGCTGTGGAACGTTGTGGTGCCGGCCCCCCCGGAGGGGAAGCGAGAGTGGCCGATGGCGCCGTTCACGATCTCGCCCGACGGCGAACAGGTCGTCTATGCCACCTGCGACTATCACCGGTTCTACGAGTTGGCGCGCGTGGGCGTCGATGGCACGCAGCCCCAGCGGCTGACCCGCAACACCGGGCGCTTCGATAACCATCCGGCGTGGTCGCCGGATGGCAGGCGCCTTGCGTTTCTGGCCTATGACTTCGATCTTCAGGTCGGCGGTAGCCGCCCGTCGTCGATTCGTCCGCGTCTCTACACGATGGGTTCGGATGGCTCGGACGTCACGGAGGTGCACATCGAGGCTGCCGGAGAGCTCTTGCACCTGCCGCCCCAGTGGTCGCCGGACAGTGAACGCCTCGCGTTTGCCCAGCGCGAAGTCAGTGGGGGAGTGGGCCTCTACACGGTTGCTGTCGACGGAGGAGACCCACCGCAGCGGCTTTCGGCAACGGTGAGCAGTGCGTCCTGGTCGCCCGACGGGACGCGGCTCGCGTTCGCCAAGCCCGACGGAGACGACGTTGCACTCTACACCATCGCGGCGGATGGGACGGACGCCCAGCGGGTGACGACGATCACCGGATGGCAACCCCGCTACGGGGAGCCGGACCCGACCCGCGTCTGGATTGAGAGCTTGGCCTGGTCGCCGGACGGTAAGCACATCCTCCATACGTGCGCCTCGGCGATCTGTGTGGTCAGCCTGGACGGCGCACCGGTGAGCGAGGCGCCCCTGCGCGGGAGCCTTGCGGCCTGGTCGCCCGACGGCTCGCGCATCGCGGTGGCCGACGCCCAGCACGGCACATTGGTGAAAACCATGGCGCCAGACGGCAGCGATGCGCGGGTCTTGGTGTTGGCGGCCTTAGGCGGCCCGATAGCTGCCGAGTCGGGCTACGACGACCTGGCGGCCAGCCAGGCGGCGTGCACCGCTGGGGTCGTGGTTGAAGCTCCGGTAGAGAATCCAGGGTTGGTGCGCGACTGTGAGACGTTGCTGGAGTTGCGCGACGCGTTGTTTGGCAGCATGCTCGGGAACTGGGGCGCGGGGACTCCGATCACCCAGTGGGTGGGTCTCACGGTCTCAGGTGCGCCCTTGCGGGTGACAAAGTTGAATCTCAGCGGGCTGAAGTCTGCTGGCCCGCTGCCGGCAACATTCGGCGACTTAACGCAACTGCGAATGTTGGATCTATCCCACAATAAGTTCTCAGGGACGATCCCGCCGGCACTCGGTGAGCTGACGCAACTGCAGGTGTTGATTCTCTCCCACAATCAGTTTTCGGGGCCGCTCCCGCCGGAAGTCGGCAACCTCAGCCAGCTGCAGGTTCTTGTGGTCCGCGGAGGAGGTCTGACGGGCGGCATTCCAGCGGAATTGGGTAGCCTTGCCAACCTCCATATCTTGAACCTTGCGGACAACGAGCTGACCGGCGGTATTCCGGCGGAGCTGGGCCAGCTAAAAAACCTACTCGTGCTGTCCCTTGATGGGAATAAACTGGCGGGGGCAATCCCGGCGGAAATGGGCCAGTTGACCAACCTGACCGGCGACGCCGCGGCGATCCTTCACCAATTCGCGAATAGCCTGGCGGGCGACATCGATGTTATGCGAATTGCTTGGGGTCAACTGTTCGACTTTACCGGGCTGTCTCTCCATAGCAACCAACTGACGGGCCCGATCCCGCCCGAACTCGGACAGTTGACCCAACTGACTGAGCTTGATCTGCACAGCAACCAGCTGACGGGCCACATCCCGGCCGAACTCGGCCAACTGACCGCCCTGTGGCGCCTGTCCCTCGCCGACAACCAGTTAACAGGGTCGATCCCAGCTGAGCTCGGCCGATTGATTGACGCAACGGATCTGGCCCTAGGGGGCAATCCGCTAACCGGCTGCATCCCGCCGGCACTACAGACGGTTCTACGCAACGATCTTGCCAGCCTCGGGCTGCCGGATTGCAGGCCAGCATGATGCGTCGCGTGCGCCGGCCGAGACGCCATGCCGGCACAGATGCCATGCGTCGTATTCGCCGCCACCGGCCAGCCGTCGCCAGGTGGGTCGCGCCGCAACGCCAATCGCTGAGACTCGCAGCGCGCAGCGTAAATGGAGGCACTCCAACCCGCCGGTCAGCCGTGTCTCACACGTGCACGTGCACAGTCAGCCCGGCTAAGCCACCCCGTACCGTTCCAGCGTCGCCTCGTTGATCGTCACGCCGAGGCCGGGTGCGTCGGATGGGCCGACCCAGCCGGCGTCGAGCTCGAAGTTCTCGTAGGTCAGCTCGTGCCGGATCGGTGACTCGGTCATCGCGTATTCCAGCACCTGCGTGTTCGGCACCGCCGCCAGCACGTGCAGCGAGGCCGCGATCGACACGCCGGTCTTGAACGTGTGGTTCACGAACCGGCGCTGGTGACGAGCCGCAAGGCGTCCCACGTCGACCATGGTCGAGAGGCCGCAGCGGCCGGGGTCGGCCTGCACCCAGTCCAACCCGCCCACCACGATCAACTCCTCGAAATCGATCAGCCGGGACTCCGACTCGCCACCGGCAATGGGTATCTCGCTCACGGCGGTGAGTTTGGAGTAACCCGCGACGTCTTCGGGGTGCAGTGGCTCCTCCAGCCAGAACGGGCGAAACTCGGCGAACTGGCGTGAGCGAACCAGGGCCGTGCGCCAGTCCCACGGCTGGCCCGCGTCGATCATCAGGTCCACGGATTCTCCCAGGCCCCGCCGCGCCTCGCGGACGAGGGCGATGTCGTTGGCTTCGCTCTGCCCCATGGGACCCCAGCCGAACTTCGCCGCCGTGAACCCACGGTCGGCCAGGCGCGCCGCCAGCTCATAGGTCGCTGCGGGCGTGTCCTGGAACAGCACGGACGCGTAGGCGCGCACCTGTCGCTGCTCCGCGCCGAACAGCCGGTAGATCGGCTGGCCGTAGGCCTTGCCCGCGATGTCCCAAAGGGCGATGTTGACCCCGGCGACCGCATGGGCGCCGGCGCCGTAGCGCGTGTAGTACTGCGTCAGGTCATAGATGCGCTGCATGCAGGCGTCGATGGCCAGCGGATCGGCGCCCTCCAGCGCGCTGGCCAGACCGCGCGTGATGCCGTTGGACAGCGGCGCCTCGACGGCCGCCCGCACCACCGTCGGCGCCGAGTCCACCTCGCCCCAGCCGGTGATCCCGGCGTCGGTTTCGATGCGGATCAGGCACGTGTCCTGCGTGCCGTCGGCGGCGGTGGTGACATCGGGCAGTTGGAGAACGATGGCCTGGACAGCGGTGATCTTCATGGCAAGGTCCCTCGCGGGGGGCGGCGTATTGTGACCGATGCCCGCGTCCGGCGTCAGGCGCGCAGCAGCGGTTGCAGATTCTCCAGGATCGCGTCCAGCTCCGCGTGGTCGCCGTCGTCGAGCTGAGGCGCGCCCGGTTGCCGCATGCGCGCCGACGGGAAGACGCCCCGCCGCGCCAGCACTTCCTTCAGCAACGGCGTTTCCAGCAGCACCGACAGGTTGATGAGCGGCAACAAGCGATTGAAGATGTCCCGCGCGCCCGCAGCATCGCCGCGCTGCCAGGCGTCCCACACCTGCACGTGCACGTCCACGGTGTCGGCCGCCGGCATGAACCCCGTGGCGCCGCGCGCCAACTCCGAGAGCATCCAGCGGCCGTAGAAGCCCCCAAATACGCCCACCGATCCTTCCGGGAGCGCTCGCAGCACGCCGCTGATGTAGTGCGCGCTCGGGTGCATTTCCTCTTTGATGTAGTGCACGGACTCGATGTCGCGCACCAGATCCGCGAGAAACGCGGCGTCCATGCCCGCCTGGGAGTGCTGCACGAACAGCGGCAGCCCGGCGGCCTCGGCGATGCCCGCGTAGTACGCCCGCAGCTCGTCCGCACGTCCGGGTGAAATGATCGGCGGCAGCGCCATGACGGCGGTTGCGCCGGCGCGCGCCGCGTGCCCGGCGTACACGACCGCCTGCGCACGACTGGCCGCCGCGACGCCGGCCACAACCGGAATGGCGCCCGCCGCCGCGCCGACCACCGCCTCGACCCCGGCGCGGCGCTCGTCGTCCGTCAGATACTGAAACTCGCTGGCAATGGCGGGATACACGACGCCGTGGACGCCCGCCCGCCGGCAGAACTCCACCTCCGCGGCCAGTGCGTCGAGATCCAGGCGGTCCGCGTCGTCGAAGGGTGACTGCAAGACGGGGAAAACACCCCGCAAACGCGACTCGGCGCTAGGCATCGTCGTCGGGATCGACCGGCATGGCCCGCCGACCCAGATATCCGTAGTCCGCCATCAGCGTGGATTCATCGCGCCAGCGCTCGCCGCTGCGCTCCAGGCGCAGGGTGCGGATAGCCAGCCCGGTGCAATTCTGAGCCAGCGTCTGGAAGATGGTGTGCGCGACCAGCCGGTGCCCCAGGTCGTTGGCGTGCACGCCGTCGTAGTGCACCATCCACGGCGCGCCGCCATAGGCGTTGTAGACATCGCTGAACAGGCAATTGGTGGCCCGGGCGACCTGTTCGGTAACGAGGTTGTAAGCCTCAAACACCTCGTGACTGCCTTCTTGAAAATGCTCTCCGAGGCCGAAGTCCGTCATGTAGTACGGCCCCAGCAGCACGATCAGCGGATCGCATCCCGCCCGCACCTGCTCAATCACCGAGGTCATCTCGCGGCGGAATAGCTCGGCCGGCGTGCCGCCGCGAGCGTCATTCAGGCCATAGGAAATCACGAGCAAGTCGGGATCGTGATCAATCACGTGCTTCTGCACGCGCTCGTTCGCCGCCGGCTTGCCGGAATAGGAGTAGCAGGGCACACGCGTCGAGATGACATTTGCGCCAATGCCCGTGTTCACCAACTCGACGGGCTCATCCTGAAAGTCCGAGATCAGCGCAGCGAGCACATGGGGCCAACTGCGTTCCCGTACGGAGCTCCACCCGCCGGCCGTCGTGCTCTCGCCAAGGGTGACGAGCTTGCGGAACGGCTGGGGATGCCAATCATGCGGAGGGGCTGGAGACGACAAGGGGTGGCACTCCTGAAGCAACCTCGCCGAGTGTGGCACACGGGAATCTCCCGCCCGGCAGCCCTTTAGCCGCCGCAGGAGTGGGCAGGCGCGCAAGCCGTACCATGACCGTGCGCATCGCAAGGGGCTCTTCAGACATGCTGATCGGCGTGGCGGGAGCGCTGCCGGCGCGCCCGGCGGACCTATCTCCGGCCGACGTGCACCGTCTCACCGCGCTCGGATTCCAGGGCGTGAGCGTCACGCTCGGCGCGCCCGGCGAGGCCGGTCGTGACGACCTGCGACACGCACGGGCCATCGTGGCCGACGCCGGCCTTACCATCGCCCAAGCCAACGGCGCGTATGGCTCGCTTGTCGCTCGGAGCGCGGTGGATCGCCGCTGCGGGATCGACGAGCTGATCACGCACATGCACGCCACGAAGGCCCTCGGGGCGCGCACCTGCTACGTCCGGCCCGGCGGCCTCAATCCGCGCGGCCCGTGGTTCCCCCACCCCGAGCATCATCTGGATGCCACGTTCGACCGGGCGCTCGACAGCCTGCGCGCCGCCGCCAGTGCCGCCGAGGAGCTAGGCATAGTCCTGGCATTCGAGGGACATGTGCTGTCCGTGATCGATCGACCCGAGCGCGTGACCGCGATACTCGAATCCATCGATTCGCCCGCGCTCACTTTCAACCTCGATCCAGTGAACTTCATCGGCAGCATCTGGCAGGCCTGGCGGCCCGACGAGATATTCGACCGCCTGCTCGACGCTGCGCGAGGTCGCATCATGGCCGCACACTGGAAGGACTTCACCGTTCGCGAGGAACTCGTGCTGCACATTGACGAGGTAACGCCGGGTCAAGGGGTGGTTGACCACGCGCGGTGGCTGCGCCGGCTCCACGCCGCGCAACCGCAGGCGTGGGTGCTGCTTGAGCACCTCGCGCTCGACCAGCTCGCGCCCGCCAAGCTGGCCGTGGATTCCGCCATGGCCCGCGCCGATCTGTCTTGGGACGCGTCGCCGTGACGGCGCTTGCCGGACGGGTGATCGTCATCACCGGCGGCGCGTCGGGCATCGGCGGCGCAACCGCGCGGCTGTGCGCCGCGCGCGGGGCGCGTGTCGTGATTGCGGACGTGGACGACGCCGGAGGCGCCGCCCTGGCCCGCGACCTCACGAGCTTGGGCCTATCCGCCGCCTACGTGCACGTCGACGTCACGCGCGAGGCCGACTGCGAACGCCTGATGCAAACGACCACGACGCGGTTCGGATCGCCGGACGTGCTCATCACGTGCGCCGGAATCTTGCAGGGCGCCTACGTCGATATCGCCGAGCTTGACCTCGACGTGTTCCAGCGCGTGCAGGACGTGAACGTGCGAGGCACCTTCCTCTGCGTCAAGCACGCCGTGGCGTCCATGGGCGAGCGCGGCGGGACGATCATCCTCGTCGCGTCGGGAGCCGGCGTAAGCAGCCGCAGTTCATCCGTGGCCTATGGCACAAGCAAAGCCGCCGTCCATGGCCTGGGCTTCGTCGCACCGGCCCGCCTCGCGGGACGGCCCATCCGCATCAACACCGTGTGTCCGGGGAACATCGCCACCCCGCTCAAGCTGGCGAACGTTGAGGACGAGGGTCGGGTGCGCGGGTGGTCGCGCGCCGCCGTTGACGCCGCCCAGCAGGAGCTGCGCGATCCGGACGGCGTGGCTCGCGTGCTCGCCTTTCTCGCGTCCGATGAGGCCGACTATGTGGAGGGAACGGTGTTTACGTCGTGAAGGAGCTTTACCCGCTCACGGGCGTAGTACCGATCGTCAACACCCCATTCACGCACGACGACAAGCTCGACACCGCATCCCTCGAACGCTTGCTCGAGGAAGGCATCGCCGACGGCGTGAGCGGGTTCATCGTTCCCGCGGTGGCAAGTGAAGTGGCCAAGCTCACGCCCGACGAGCGGCACGCCTACGTGCGCGAGGTGCTGCGAATCGTGGACGGGCGCGTCACCATCGTGGCCGGCGCCAGCGATCCGGACGTGCGGCGCGCGCGTGCCCTGGCGGAGGACGTCGTGGCGCTGGGCGCGGATGGCGTGCTCTGCGCCGTGCCGGTGCCCCTGATCGAGGACCACGACGGGGCCGTGCGGTACTTCCACGAGGTCGCCCGCGCGGGCATGCCGATGTTCATGATTCAGGATTTGCATTGGGGCGGCTACGGCATGGCCCGCGAGACGTTGCTGCAGCTTTGGAACGAACTGGAAACATTCCGGTGCCTCAAGCTTGAGACGGTGCCCTCGGGCGCCAAGACCACCGAGCTCATCGACGCGACGGCCGGTCGGCTCACCATCGGCTGCGGCTGGTCGCTGCCGCAGCTGATCGAAGCGCTCGACCGCGGCACGCACTTCATGACCACCACCGCGATCAACCGACCATTCGTGCATATCTTCCGCCTGCACCGCGCCGGTCGCCGCGACGAAGCGCGGGAGCTGTTTCACCGCGTCGTGCCGTTTCTGGCCTTCGCGCACCAGTTCGTGGACATCTCGATCCACTTCTACAAGCGCTACTGCGTGCGTCGGGGCCTATTCGCGACCGCCCGCGTGCGCGAGCCGATCATGGCGTTCGATGCTCACCATGCACGGGTCGCGGACGAGCTGATCGAGCTGGTCTGCGAAATCGAGGACGAGCTGGGACCCGCTAGCGCGTGACGGGACGTCCCTGCGCCAGCGCCGTCAAGACCTCGTCGGCGGCCTCCAGCGTGCGGTCGATATCGGCCTCCGTATGCGCCGCCGAGATGTGATTGCGCTTGAGGGCCATCGGCAGCATGTAGAACCCGCGGTCCAGCATGCCGCGGTGGAAGTCGATGTAGAGCTCGTCATCATTGTTGAGGAGATCGCGGTAGGAGCGGGCCGGCGGGGGCATGAAGTACGTCACGAACACCGAGCCGAACTGGCTGGGGAAGGCTTCGAGGCCCAGCCGCTCGATGATGCCCGCGAGACCGCGCCGCATGCGATCGCCCAAATCGAACAGCCGCTCGTAGAACCCAGGCTGCTCGAGCACCTCGATCGTGGCCAGGCAGGCCGCCATCGCCAGCGGATGACCGTTGAAGGTGCCGGAGAAGAACACGTCGCCGTCGGACGTATTAAACCGCTGCATCAGGTCGCGCCGGCCGCAGATCGCCGCGCAGGGATAGCCATTGGCCATCGCCTTGCCCAAGGTCGTCAGGTCCGGAGTTACGCCGCTGATGGCCTGATAGCCGCCCAAGGCGTGCCGAAAGCCGGTGACCACTTCGTCGAACACGAGCACGATCCCGTGCTCGCGCGTCAACGCCCGCAGGCGCTTGAGGAATTCCTGCTCGGGCATAACCACGCCGATCGCGTGGGGGATGGGCTCCAAAATCACGGCCGCGATGTCGTGGCCGCGCTCGGCCACCACGCGCTCCAACCCCTCCAGGTCGTTGAATTCGAGCACGATCAACTCCGCGTGCACGTCCGGCAAGATGCCCGACGACAGCGGATCCAGCCGGCCGACGCGGTCCGGCGGCGAAATGACGTTGGCGAGCAGGTGATCGTGCCAGCCGTGGAAATGCCCCTGGAACTTGACAATCGCCCGGCGGCCAGTCGCCCCGCGCGCGACCCGCACGGCGTGGTACGTGGCCTCCGAGCCTGAGGTGCAGAACAGCACCTGCTCGGCCGATGGCACGTGCGCCACGATCTTCTCGGCCGCCTGGACTTCAAGCTCAGAGGTTCCGACGCCGGTGAGATCCAGCGTGCCCTGCTGCTCCGCCACGCCCGCGGCCACGTCGGGATGTGCGTGGCCCAGAATGATTGGTCCAAAGGCGGCGTGATAGTCGAGATAGGCGTTCCCGTCCACGTCGTACATGTAGGCGCCCGACGCGCGGGACCACGCGATTTGCGGCGCGACCTTGCGCAGCGAGGTGTTGACCCCACCCGGGGTCACGCGACGCGCGCGCGCGAACAGCGCCGCCGATGCGGAATGCCTAGCTGCGGACTCGGAGGTCATGGCGTGAGGCTGCGGTAACTCGGCGCCAGCATAGCCCGCGCTGGGTAGGCGTGACTGATCGTACGCACAAATGGCGAACAACTCTATCCTATACTTCGAGAAGTCTTTCGTGGCTTCATAGGGGTGCAGGCGATGTCCGGCCATTCCAAGTGGTCACAGATCAAGCGCCAGAAAGCCGTGAACGACACGAAGCGCGGGCAGATCTACACCAAGATTGGGCGCGAGATCACGGTGGCCGTGCAGGCGGGCGGCGCCGATCCCAGTGGGAACTTCCGGCTCGAACAGGCGCTCGCCAAGGCTCGCACCGCAAACATGCCCAAGAACACGATCGAGCGCTCGATCGAGCGCGGGATAGGCGGCGGCCCAGGTGACGGGGCAACGCTCGACGAGTTGACCTACGAGGCCTACGGGCCCGCGGGCGTGGGATTGCTGATCGAAGTCGTCACGGACAATCGCAATCGCACCGTGGCCGAGGTGCGCAATGCTCTGACGCGGCTGGGCGGTACGTTCGCCGATTCCGGCTCCGTGGCCTGGCAGTTCGAAGCGCGCGGCAGCATTGCGATTGCGGTCGGTGCCTCGGACCCTGAAGATATCGAGTTGATGGCCATCGACGCTGGCGCGTTAGACGTGGAGCAGGCGGACGAGACGGTGCACGTCTCGACGGTGGCCGCGGACTTGGCGCGTATGCGAACCGCGCTCACCGACGCCGGATACCAGGTCGCCTCGGCCGATCTGGTCCATGAGCCGACCACCCCAATGCCGCTCGACTCACGTCAGGCGGCGCAGGCCATTCGCATGGCGGAGGCGCTTGAGGAACTTGACGACGTGCAGCGCGTCTACACCACGCTGGAGATCAGCGACGATCTGCTCGCGCAAATGGCCTCCTAGCGCCCCGCGAAGGTCCGGTGCGGGTGCCTGACATGGTGACGCTGGGAATCGATCCCGGGACAGCGCAGTGCGGTTTCGGAATCGTCGCGGGCCCGCGCAGTGCACGTGCGCTGGACTTCGGGTGCATCACCACACGGGCCGGCGAGCCGCTCGGGACCCGACTGGCGACGATCCGAGACGCGCTGGCGGCGCTCGTCGACCAGTATCCCGTCACCGACATTGCGCTCGAGCGCCTGGGCTATGCGCGGCGACTGACGAGTGCCGCGCAAGTCGCTTACGCGACCGGCGTGGTTCACCTGGTGGCAGCCGACCACGGGCTGCCCGTGGAAGAGTATGCGCCGCGCGAGATCAAGCTAGCCGTGACCGGCTACGGCAACGCGGAGAAGGCCGCGGTGCAAACCATGGTGGCGCGGCTGCTGCGCATGTCCCCTCCACCGGATTCGGACCACGCCGCCGACGCGCTCGCAACGGCGATGTGCCACCAGCATTCAATCCGGACGCGCACGCTGGAGCGCACCCTGCGCGCCCGATGATTGGGTATATCGAGGGCGTCGTTGTGCGCACCGGCGATGACTCGCTGGTGGTCAAGGTCGACGGCACGGGTCTTGGGTTGGAAGTCGCCGTCCCAGCGCGGGTGCGCAAAGCCCCAGGACAAGCCGTGCAGCTCCATACGCATACGCATATCGGGTCGGACGCGGCCATCATTGCTGGCTTCGGGTCAGCGGAAGAGCTGGAGATGTATCGCCACCTGCTGGACGTAAGCGGCGTGGGTCCGCGGATGGCCGTACGGGTGCTCTCCAGTCATCCCGTCAACCGCATCGTTCAGGCACTCGACGACGAGGACCCGGCGCCGTTCCAGGCGGTATCCGGCATCGGGCGCAAGCTGGCGAACCGCGTGATTCTGGAGTTGCGCGGGAAGCTGGTGCCCGAGCCCGGGATCAGGCTCGGGCCGACCGGGGGCGAAGAGGCGCTCGAAGCGCTCGTGGGATTGGGCTATACGCGCGTCGAGGCTCAGCTCGCGCTTGAGCAAATAGCCGCAACTAACCTCCGGGTGGAGGAGCGGATCGCGGCCGCCCTACGCATCCTCGGCACGCGAGCCACACCGTGACCGATCGCATCGTCGCCGCCGATGCCGGCGGGGAGGATGGCAGCCTCGAGACCACCCTGCGCCCGGTCAGCCTCGCGGACGACGAATTCATTGGCCAGCCGCGGGTCAAGCGCGGCCTTCGATTGATGATCGAAGCGGCACGGCAGCGCGGCGAGCCCGTTGACCACATCTTGCTCGCCGGACCACCGGGACTGGGCAAGACCACGCTGGCCAACATCATTGCCACCGAGATGGAAGGCCGGCTGCATGTCACGTCCGGACCGGCACTCGAGCGGCCGGGTGATCTCGCCGCCACGTTGAGCAGCCTGGAACAGGGCGAAGTCCTCTTCATCGATGAGATTCACCGCCTGGGCAAGACGGTCGAGGAAATCCTGTATCCAGCCATGGAAGATTTTGCGTTGGATATCGTCGTCGGCGCGGGCAAGCCGCATGCACGCACCTATCGGTTGGACCTGCCGCGATTCACCGTCGTCGGCGCCACGACGCGGCACGGACAGCTCACACCGGCACTGAGCGATCGTTTTGGCGAGTCGTACCGTCTCGATTTCTATTCGGCCGACGAGTGCGCCCAAATCGTGCGTCGCTCGGCACGCATTCTCGGCGTGCCGGTCATGCCGGCGGGCGCCGCGGCCATCGCGCGGCGGGCGCGCGGGACGGCGCGGGTCTGCAACCGGCTGCTGCGGCGCGTACGCGACTTTGCCGAGGTCGAGGCGGACGGCGTCGTAACCGCGGCCGTGGCCGAACAAGCGCTCGAAGATATGGGCGTCGACCCCGAGGGTCTTGACGGCATGGACCGACGGATCCTCGCCACGATCATCGAGTCGTATGGCGGTGGGCCCGTCGGGCTCCAATCCTTGGCCGCCACCGTGGCCGAGGAGGTCACGACGCTGGAATCTCACTACGAGCCATATCTGCTGCAGGCCGGATTCCTCGCGCGGACGTCCCGTGGTCGCATGGCCACGCCAAAGGCATATGAGCACCTCGGGTTCGCCACCACCCCTAGCCCTGAAACGCAGCAGCGCGCCCTACTCTGACGCTGGCGTGACCCGCCTTGTCGCAACGGTGCATGGGCGGGTGCAGGGTGTGGCCTTTCGCTACTTCGCCCAGACATGTGCTCGGCGCCTCGGGGTGGGCGGCTACGCGCGCAATCGATCGGACGGCCACTCGGTCAAAGTCTGCGGCGAGGGCAGCCCGGCGGCCCTCGATGCGTGGCTCCAGCAGTTGCGGATCGGCCCGCCGAGCGCTCGCGTCGTGCGCGTCGATGTCAGCTGGGCCGAGGCGACCGGTGAATTCACAGGCTTTACGATTCGCCCCTAAACTGTGCCGATGCGCGCCGACACCAACCTCACGACACACCAAGCAGCTCCCGAGACTGAGACATATCGCGGCATGCAAGTGCTCGCGTGGGTCACGCTGCTCGTGTCGCTGGCGGCGTTCATCGCGCTGGTGGTTCTCTTGCCCCTCGGGGTCGGCTCGATATTGGGCTTGGTGCAGGAGGCGCGTGGCAGCCGAGCTGTCGTGCTTGAGGGCACGGTGCTCTACCAGCCGCCAGCAGCCGCAACGTGGCGCCAACTCGCGCCAACCGCGGACCTGGCGGAAGGAACGCGGTTGCGGACGGACGATCGGTCCCGCGTTCTCGTGAGCCTGCCCGATGGCAGCACGCTCCTGCTCTTCAATGAAACCGAGCTTGCGCTGCAGCGCATGCAATTCGGGCGATTCAATCAGCAATCGCAGGACTCGGCAGTGCGGCTGTTTACCGGTCAAGTGCGCCTGGGCGTGAGCCGGCATCCGCATTCGCCGGAGCGCGAGATCACGGTGCTGGTTGACAACGCGCGGTTGGACCTGGCCGAAGGGAGCTATCTGGTGGAGCGTCCGGTCGAAGGCCCCAATCAGGTGGCCGTGCGCGTCGGCCAGGCCGTCGTCAGCCTTGGCAGTCGCTCGGTGCGTATCACGAGTCGATCGCGGGCAGAGTTCGGCGTGCCCTCTGGGCTCGTTGGACCACTGCCAATCGAGCGCGATCTGATTGAGGACTCGCTGTTCGCCACGGAGATCGGCAACAGGCCATGGCAAAGTTTCGTCGACACGGAGGCCGGGCCGCAGGGACGCGTGGAAGCCACCGACGGGACGCTTCGCTTCGTGCGGCTGAGCGATGGATCACCAATCGACCGGCACGGTGAGAGTGGCGTCATGCAAGTCCTGGACATCGACACACGTGACCTCATGACCTTGCGATTGCGCCTGGAGGCACGCACCGACACGCAAAGCCTTTCCGGCGGGGGCACTGCGGGAACCGAATATCCGCTAATGGTCCGGTTGGTCTATGTGGACGACAGAGGCGGTGAGCAGATTTGGGGCGCCGGCTTCTACCACCAGAACGATGCGGGACTCAGCGTCAAGCTGGGTCGGCTGATTCCCCGTGGCCAGTGGACGACGCTGGAAGTCGATGACCTCCTCGGGGCGCTACAGCCGCCAGCCGTCAAGCTGCGTCGGATTGAGCTGCTTGGCAGCGGGTGGGAGTACGACGCCTCGATTCGATCCATAGAGATAACTGGGCACTGACGCCATCGTGAGGGGCGTGCAGGCCCGAACTGGCGTAGATCTCATTGAGATCGAGCGCATCCGCCAGGCGCGCAATCGCTACGGCTCAAGATTTCTCAACCGCATTTACACCGCTGACGAGCAGGCCAGGTGTCGCGGGCGTGCCGAGGAGCTCGCCGCGCGCTTCGCGGCCAAGGAAGCGGTGTCCAAGGCGCTGGGCACGGGTATGCGCGGCGTCCTGTGGAAGGAAATCGAGATTGTGAATGACCCGCGCGGTAAGCCCCTGGTGCGCCTCTACGGGGCCGCGCAGCGACGGGCGGACCAGCTCGGCATCACGGATCTCGACATCAGCCTCACCCACAGCCGCGAGCAGGCCATCGCCTTCGTCGTGGCGCTCATCGGCGCATGACGCGGCCCCGGGCGGTGGTGAGCGCCGGCGGCGCGGCCTTCGACCGCGTCGTGGACGTCGCCGGCATGCGGCGTTTGGAATCGACGGCAGCACCCGAGGCCGATCTAATGCAACGGGCCGGGGCCGCGTTGGCCGTCGCGGCCCACCGCCGCATCGGATCACTGCGCGGGCGAGTAATCGTGACGCTCGTAGGGCCGGGTAACAATGGCGGGGATGCGCTCATCATGGCCCGCACGCTCGCCCGCATGGGTGCGGTCGTCTACTGCTGGGCGTCGCGCATGCGACCCAACGATCCTTTGGTTGACGCCGCTCGGGCAGCCGGCGCGCGGTGGCGCGAATGGTCGGGCGACGCCAGGCCGCTTCGACGCGATGTCCATGCGGCAACTTGTGTCGTCGACGGGCTCCTGGGCATCGGCAGCACGCCTCCAGTGCGTGGCCAGGTGGCGGAAATACTGCGCGCGCTGCCGGCGGTCCCGGGCCAGCTGCGGCTCGCAATCGACGTCCCAAGCGGCGTAGACGCCGACACCGGGCGCGCGGATCGATCTGCGTTTCGCGCGACAGGCACGCTCGCGACGGGGCCCATCAAGATCGGCACCGTGCTGCATCCGGGCATTGCCCACGCGGGCCTGGTCGAGGCGCTGGACATCGGCCTGGGCGAGGAGATCGCCGCATCGCGCGCCGCGCAGATCATCGACGCTGCAACCGTGCGGCAGCTAGCGCCGGTGCGTCCGCTTAGTTCGCACAAGGGCACGTTTGGCCGAGTGCTCATCGTCGGCGGGTCGGCCGCCTATCGCGGAGCGCCTGCCCTCGCCGCCCTGGCGGCACAGGGCGTCGGCGCCGGCATCGTAACGGTCGCCTCGGTGGAGGCAGCGGTGGGTTCTTGCGCAGCGGTGGCTCCCGCGGCCACCTTTCGTGCGCTGCCCGGCAACGCTGACGGCTGCATCGGCGCATCGGAGGATGCGATCAAGGCATTGGGCGAACCGTCAGCGCTGCTTGTCGGTCCCGGCCTGGGCCGCAGCGGCAGCAGCGATGCTTTGGCTCGCGACCTGGCAGCCGACGCCCGTCACGGCGTCCCAACGGTCGTCGATGCCGACGGGCTCAACGCGCTTGCCGCTGAAGCCGAGCGACTGCGCACACTGGGCCCGAACACGATTCTCACACCCCATCCCGGGGAAATGCGGCGCCTCCTCGGCCTCGACACGACACCGAGCGGGGTCGAGATGTTTGAAGCCACGCGCGAACTGGCAGCGCGTAGCGGGGCGATCGTTATTGGCAAGGGCTCTCCGACGTTCATCGCCGCCGAGAACGAGCTGTATGTGCTGGCGCGGCCAAACCCGGCATTGGCCGCGGCAGGGACCGGTGATGTGCTGGCCGGGACAGTGGCCGGGCTGGCGGCACAGGGTCTCGCCCCGGTTGACGCGGCGCGCCTCGGCGTGTGGTTGCACGCCCGGGCCGGCGAGCTCGCCAGCAACCAGCGCATCGCAGGAATGGCCGTGGAGCGCATGGCGCGGCAACTCGCGCCGGCGCTGGCGGATGTGCGCAAGGGGCGTGGCACGCCGTAGCGCGCGAGCCCCGACGCCGGCTATCGACTCAGCTCAGGGACGAACCGCGATTGCGGCCGTTGCGGCCGCCGATGAGGCCGGCCCAGGCTGGCAGCCGCGGCTCGGTGCCGGCGGCGAACCGTCGCATATTGTCGATGTGCTGGGTGAACAGAAAGATCGTGAGCCCCGCCGTCAGCAGCAGGTCATAGCCGGTGATCCAGCCGCCCACCGCGTACAGGACGACCGCACCTAGCAGCGCTCCGAGAGCGCCGGTCAACGAGGCCACCGAGACGTAGCGGCCAATGGCGAGTGCCAACAGGCCCGCCGGCACGGCAATCGCGGCAAGGATGGGAGCCATCGCCGCCAAGCCGCCGGCCGACGTGACCACGCCGCGCCCACCCCGGAATCGCAAGAAGATGGACCAGTTGTGACCAGCGACGGCCGCCGATGCCGCCAACGCCGGCACGATGGTGTCTTCGCCGAAAATGAGGCGGCCTGCTAGCACGGGCAAGATTCCCTTCAGCAAGTCGCCGATGATGACCAGCGCCGCCGGTCCGAACCCAACCGCGCGCATGACGTTCGTCGCACCCGAACGTCGGCTGCCCTGCGCGAATACGTCGACGCCGAAGCCGATCCGGCACACCAGCACGCCATTTGGAAGCGAGCCAACGACGTAGGCGGCGAGCACAAGGCCGATCGCCGCCAGTATTTCACCCACGGACATGGGAATTCCCGCCTACCGCCGCGTGGCGTAAAGCTTGAAATGGGGCGCCGAACCTGTCAACCCACCGCCTCGAATACACATCGGCGGGGAACTAGGACGGCCGCAGGCGGATGATGATTGGCGTGCCGTCAAATCCGTAAGCCTGTCGCAGCCCGTTTTCGAGATAACGGACGTACGACGGGTGCACGTCCTCGGGCCGCGCAAAGAAGGTCACGAAGGACGGCGGGCTGACATCGATCTGCGTGGCGTACTTGAACCGCGCCTGACGCCCCTTGCGGCTGGGCGGGCCTCGCCGACCGGCCCATGCGCGCAGGAATCGATTGAGCGGGCCCGTCGCCACGCGCGTCTGTCGGACCTCATGCACCCGGAGCCCTGCGCCGACGGTCGCCGACACGCCGCGTCCGGTAAGGGCGGAGGCGTGCAGGAACGGCGCCTCGGGTAGGAAGTGCAATATCCGCTGGAGGTCGCGGTTGACCTCTCGACGACGCTCCACGTCAGAGAGCAGGTCCCACTTGTTCGCGAGCACGACAATGCCTTTTCCAGCCTCGAGGACGAGGCCGGCCACGTGCGCGTCTTGAGCGGTGGGCCCCTCATGGGCGTCGACGACCAATATTCCGACGTCACAGCGTTGGATCGAGCGCACCGCCCGAAGCACGCTGTGATATTCCACACCCGTGTCGATGTGACCGCGGCGCCGAATTCCGGCCGTGTCGATGAGCCGAATGGACTGGCCTTCCCACTCAAGGACGGTATCGACGCTGTCGCGCGTGGTCCCGGGCATCTCGTGCACGAGCGCTCGGGGCTCACCCAGCAGCGCGTTGAGCAGCGACGATTTGCCGACGTTTGGGCGCCCCACAATGGCGAGTCGGGGCAGCGCATCGGATTCGCCGGCATAGGCCACCGCCGGCAATCGCTCGGCCACGGCGTCCAGCAGGTCTCCCGTGGCGGTTCCGTGCATCGCGGAGATGGCCATTGGCTCGCCCAAGCCCAGGGCGTAGAACTCGCCGGTATCCAGCCGGAGATCCATGTGGTCGGCTTTATTGACGACCAGCAGATGCGGTCGCTCCCGCTTGAGCACCTCACGGGCCACGATGCCGTCAAGGTCCGTCACCCCGGTTAGGACATCCGTCACGACGAGCACCAAGTCGGCTTCATCGGAGGCGGCTCTGGCCTGTGCCACGGCCGCTTCGGCCACGGGCGCTGGGTCGTGCCAGGCAATGCCGGCCGTATCCACAACGGCGAACGCGCGCCCGCGCCACTCCAGCTCGCCGTAGATGCGGTCGCGCGTGGTGCCGGGCTGGGGCTCCACGACGGCCGACCGCTCCCCGACAAGGCGGTTGAACAACGTGGACTTTCCGACGTTGGGCCGTCCGATGAGCGCCACGAGCGGAAGCTGTCGATCAACGTCAGGCATCGATTGCTCCCGCCGGACTGGTGGCGTAAACCCCGCGCATGCGCTCCGGCAGCAGCGCGGCGATTCGTCGCATGACGTCCTCGCTCACCTGCTCAAGCGCCGCGGCTTTGAGATTGCCCGCCGGTACGTCTGGCGTGAACGCTTCACCGACATTTATGTCGACGCGGGCGCGGCCATGAAGCAACCGGGATTTGAGGTCGAAGGTTTCCGTGCCCGAAATGGCCACGGGCACGACCTGGGCGCGGCTCTTGACGGCCAGATACGCCGATCCCGGCACCGGCGGCTGCAAGCCGCGCCCGCGGCTGCGGGTGCCTTCCGGGAACATGCAGACGGTTCCGCCGTCCGCCAGGATCCGCAGGAGCATGCGCAGCGGGCCCATATCCAAGCCGTCGCGCCGGACCTTGACCGCGCCCCACAGATACCACAGTAGCGCCAGGATCGTGGCCTTATAGAGCTCCTGCTTGGCGACGAAGGTCGTCGTGCGCGGAATATAGGAGCCCACAAGCAGCGGATCGAAGTTGCTCACATGATTGGCGGCCAGAATGCACGGTCCATCCGGGGGCACGTGCTCCAATCCGCGGACGCGGATGTCGAAGAGCAGCGGAAACAAGACGTAGTGGCCGAAGGCGTGACCGGCGTGATAGGCCCACATCTTTGCGCGCGTGATGTCGGTCGTCCCCCGAGCGATATCACGCCGCATGGATCAACCTCCGCGCAGCCATGGAGGCTCTGATGGTCTGCACCACCTGGGCCGGTGGACAGGCATCGGTCGAGATTATCAAGGCGTCGGGCGCCGCCCGCAGCGGTGCAATCGACCGCTGAGAGTCGATGCGGTCACGCGCCAGCAAGCCTTCCCGAATGTCGGATAACTCAAGCTGGCCTCCGGCGTCCCGCCGTTCCCGCCACCGGCGTTGCGCACGGATTTCCAGGCTGGCATCCAGATAGACCTTGAGGTCGGCGTCCGGGCACACCACGGTCCCGAGATCGCGGCCGATCGCCACGATGTCACCGTCACCGACCGCCTCGCGCTGAGGATCAAGCATGGCGGCGCGCACCTCGGGAATTCGCGAAACCAGCGACACGGTCCGTTCCACTTCGCGGCCGAAAAGATTTTCGGTAATGTCGCATTCGCCGTCGAACGCGCGCGCAGCGTATCGCCCCGACGGATCCGGAGCGAAGCGCAAGCGTAGCGATCGTGCGGCCGCGACGGCGTCGTCCGGAGCATCCGGATCGCCGCCGGCGCGCGCGGTTGCCAACGCCACGGCACGGTAGAACAGCCCGCTGTCCAGGCACAGGTAGCCCAGCGACTCGGCCAGCATGCGGCCAACCGTCGTCTTGCCTGAGCCGGCCGGGCCGTCGATGGTGACAACCGGACCCCGCGCCGCGGGCGCACTCATGAAAACCGGCCGCTGCGCGACGTCACCCCGCAGTATATGGGTCGCCGGCGCGGCCTCCGGTCCACTTGCCGTAACGGCTCGTGCCGGAGCGCGATTGCACATGTGCGTCACCAGCCCCTCCGCGGGCCGTACACTCGTTGCTCTGTGAGACGACACGCCCACATCTTCCGCTGGTGCCGGGCGCGCCGGCTGGCAGGGGCGCTCGCCGGCCTGGTCGCCCTGTCGGTAGCGTTGCTGGCGACCGGGCCAGAACGCGCCGCGGCGGTGAGCACCCTGGTCGTCCCGTTCCATCCCCAGGCGACCGTCCGGCTCGAAGGCGCGGGGTGGGGCCACGGCGTGGGCATGTCGCAGTGGGGCGCTCGCGGGCGGGCGCATGCCGGGCAGTCGGCTGCCGAGATCATCCAGGCGTACTACCAGGGCACCGAAATCGGCCAGGCCGATACCGCCGGCACGCTGATCCGAGTGCTCATTGATCGCGAGTATCGACCCCCAGCCGTCGATGGCTCAACGGGCTCATCGAATGGCCTGCCGGGCGACATCATTGGTATCGGCGGAACCTGGCAAGCCGAAGGCGCCACCGGGCCGCTGGCGGCGGGCGCCCGCCTGCGCCTGCTCCGGGATCCGAGCAGCGGGCGCATTACCGTCGGCGTGATCAACCCCAGCGGCAATTGGGTCCAGGGGTTCCAGCTGCCTGACGTGCTGCTCATCAAGCCCCTTGAACCAACGACGCGGCTGCGCGCGGTGCACAAGCCCGCCGCCAAAAGCGAGCAGGTCCCGGGCGCCTATCTCGACACCTACCGCGGCTCGCTCGTGCTGCACGCCAATGGAACAGACCGGGTCGACACCGTCAACGTTCTCCCCATCGAGGACTATATCCGCGGCGTGGTGCCGGCAGAGATGCCCCTGCACTGGCCGGCGGCCGCGTTGCAGGCCCAGGCCATCGCCGCCCGCGGCTATGCCCTCACCGGGCTGCGGCCGCACGACTCCATATGGGACATCGACGACACGCCGAACCACCAGGCCTACCTGGGCGCCAACCACGAGACGGAGGCGACCAACGCGGCCGTCGACGCCACGGCGGGACAGGTGGTGACCCACGCCGGCGAACCGGTGCGCCCGTTCTATTTCAGCACCAGCAATGGGCACACCGAGAACAACAGCGACCAGTTTGGCGGACCGCCACGGCCCTATTTGCAGGCCATACCCGATGTCGACCCGTCGGGACGCCCATGGGACGCCGACTCCCCGTTCGGCACCTGGCGCACCGAGCCGTTCGCGTTGACGGTGCTGGGCGAGGCGCTGCAGGCCGCGGCTGAGGTGACCCTCGGCCAGATCGAGACCCTGGAGATACGACGCACCGACGGCGGGCGGATCGTGCGCATTCAGATCAGCGGCGCCGCCGGCTCGGCGACCGTGAGCACCGGCGACATCAGACGCGCAATCAACGAACACGCGTCGGCTGTGGGCTCGATTCCGAGCGCCCACTTCCGCCTCCTGCTGGGGCACCCGCTCACGCGGCCGGTGGTTCCGCTGAATCTCCCCAATGGGCTCTCCCGCTACTTCGAGGCCACCGGCCACAACATCCACCACGGATTCCTGCGCTACTTCGACGCACAAGGCGGCGTCGCGACATTCGGCCCCCCCCTAACCGAGGAATTCATCCTGGGCGGACGCACCGTGCAGTACTTCGAGAAGGCCCGCTTCGAGTACCACCCCGAGCATGCCGGCACCCGCTATGAGGTCCAGCTTGGGCTGGTGGGCGATGAAGTGACAGTCGGACGGCGGCCGTTCCCACGCGCCGAGCCGATCCCAGCCGCGCCCGACCACCGCTACTTCCCGGAGACGAGGCAGGCCGTGCACTACGCGTTCCTGGCGTACTGGAATTCCCAGGGTGCGCTCGACCGCTTCGGCTACCCCATCTCCGATGAGATGATCGAGAACGGACGCACCGTGCAGTACTTCCAGCGAGCCCGCTTCGAGTGGTTCCCAGAGTTCGGTGAGGTCCGCCTGGGGTCGATCGGCGCCGAGCTGCTGCGCCAGCGCGGGCTGCTGCCATAGGAGACCTGCGCATCCTCCTCCGTCATTCCGGCTTCCTCCTCCGTAATTCCCGCCCCCCACTCCGTCATTCCCGCCTCCCACTCCGTCATTCCCGCGAAAGCGGGAATCTAGGCCCTACCCGATGCGGAACTCCGCAGAGTTTGACGGGCGTCCCCAGCCTGACCGGAATGCGCAAAGGTCACCCATAGTGGCTAAGATTCCAAGCGCCAGGGACCGCACTCCCGGAACCGCCCAGACGCCACGCATCGCGCCCGAACAACAGGCCAGCATCGCCGAGCAGCGCGCGCAAGCGCACACCACTCGGCGCACGACGGTCGCGGCACTCGAAGATCTGCTCTTCGAGCCCGTGCCGGTGCTCGACCATGGCTTCGTGCGCGTGGTCGACTACATGGGCGACGACGAAGCCATCGTGCAAGCGGCGCGCGTCTCCTACGGCCGCGGCAGCAAGCGGCAGCGGCGCGACCGCGGCCTCATTCGCTATCTCATGCGGCATTGGCACACCACGCCCTTCGAAATGTGCGAGATCAAGCTGCACGTCAAGCTGCCGATCTTCGTGGCGCGCCAATGGATCCGGCACCGCACCGCCAGCGTCAACGAATACTCCGCCCGCTACTCCGTGCTCGATCACGAGTTCTACGTCCCGGCGCGCGAGCGCCTGCAAGCGCAGTCAACCCTCAACAGCCAGGGCAGCGGCGACGTGCTCGACGACGACGAGGCGCAGCGCGTGCTCGAGCTGCTGACGACCGACGCCGGCCAGGCCTACGAGCATTACGAAGAAATGCTGAACCTGGACGCCGAAGGAGCGGCGCTCGACCCCGCCCGCCAGGGCCTCGCCCGCGAGCTGGCGCGGATGAACCTCTCGCTCAACTTCTACACCCAGTGGTACTGGAAGATCGACCTGCTGAACCTGCTGCACTTCGTCTGGCTGCGCTCGGACCCCCACGCCCAGTACGAGATCCGCGCCTACGCCGACGTGCTGCTCGACGTCATCCGCCGCTGGGTGCCGCTCACCTACGACGCCTTCATGGACTACCGCGTCAACGCCGCCTCAATCTCAGGCCCAGCGCTCGCCGTCCTCCGCCGCATGCTCAACGGCGAGGCAGTCGATCAAGAATCCAGCGGCCTATCCGGCGCCGAATGGAGCGAGCTCATGAAGTTGCTTGAGCGCCCGCCGTCGGGATCCTGATATGGACCGCAGCAGCCAACTCGCCAAGCGCGACATTCAGATGCCCTCAAAAGAGATAGCCGCCTTCTGCGAGCGCTGGCAGATCACGGAGCTGGCGCTCTTTGGATCCGTGCTGCGAGACGATTTCGGGCCCGAGAGCGACATCGACGTGCTGGTGCGGTTCCGTCCGAGCGCGACGCCCACGCTTCTGGACTTGGTGCGCATGGAGGATGAGTTGACTCGGCTATTGGATCGCAAGGCCGACCTGGTCGAATACGCCGCCGTCGAATCGAGCCGCAACTACATCCGCCGCAGAGCCGTCCTCCAATCCGCAGAGACCATCTATGCGGAGTGATGCCGCTTATCTGGGCGATATGGTTCAGGCAGCGCGGGATGCGATGGAATTCACCGCGGGACTGACGTTGCCGGAGTTGACCCAGAGCCGCCTGCATCAGCACGCAATCTTGAAGGCGCTTGAGATTGTCGGAGAGGCCGCGTCACAGGTGAGCATCGGAGCTAGAGACCAGTTTCCGATGATCCCCTGGCATGAGCTTATCGGCATGCGAAATAGAGTTGTTCACGCGTATTTCGGAGTCGACTTTAGCGTGGTATGGCGGACCGTGCACGAGGATTTGCCAGCATTGATCTCCCATCTGGAACCACACGTGCAGCCGGAAGCTGAGTAGCGGCGTCGGCATTCATCGACCGGCTGGTCGTCAACTCGCCCCACCAGAAACCGACTCAGGACAGGAGCTAAGGCGCGGTGCAGCCGGCAGCGCGCAAAGGCAAATCGGCCAGCTCGTGCACCACCGCTCCGGGCCGTTCCTCGCGTTCCACTCGCGCCACGTTTTCGTAGGCGAAGCGGACGCGCTTGGGCCAGCTTTCGTAGGTTGGCCCGGCGAAGTGCGGCGTAAGCACGACTTCATCGAATTCGGCCAGCGGCTGCCCGGCTGGGAACGGTTCTGCGTCGAACGCATCGAGGCCGGCGCCGCCCAGATGCCCGCTCTGCAGTGCGTCGACAAGCGCCTCTTCGTCGATCACGCCACCCCGCGCCGTATTGATCAGGATCGCGTCCGGCTTCATCTGGGCTAGCTCGGCAGCACCGATCAGGCCGCGCGTGCTCTCCATCAACGGCACGTGCAGCGAGACGATGTCCGAGGTCTGCAGCAGCTCGGACCACGACACGTAGCGAATCTGCAGGCTCTCGGTCACATCGCTGGGCGCCTGGACCACGTCGTGGTATTGGAGCTGCACGTCGAACGGGAGCAGCCGCCGCGCGACCTGCCGGCCAATCTGCCCCAGGCCCACCAGCCCAACCGTGCGACCCTCCAGCTCGTGCGGCTCCCACTCGGGCGTTTTGGCCGCCGTCCAGCGGCCGGCCCGGGTATCGCGGTCGATGACCGGCAGCCGCCGGAGCACCGAGAGGATCAGCAGGACCGTGTGCTCGGCCACGGCCACCGCGTTGGCGCCGCCGTTGGTCGCCACAAGCTGCCCAGCCGCCCGGCAGCGGTCGAGGTCAACTTTGTCGTAGCCGGCGGAGAGCAATTGGATCAGGCGGACCCGCCCGCGTGGATCGTAGATGGCGTCCGGGAGGGGGCTGAGGGGCGATGCAATCACCACCTCGGCACTGCGGATGGTCTCCGCGTCCCCAGTGGCGAGCGAGGCAACATCGGCGCCCGCGTGCGGCACGTCCAACAGCTCCCAGCCGGCTGTGATCGGCAGCAGCTCATGGGTCAGGCGGCGGCATCCCTCGCCGAATTCCTGATAGAGGGCGATTTTCATCGAGCGGTCCCTGGCGGGTGGATTGGCGCTACTACGGTCTCGTCGCGGGCATACCCTAGCAGCCGTGGGGCGGCGGGTCCGGCGACGGGCTACGGCGCGGGGTAACCGGCAGCGACCAGCGCCGCCCGCGCCTCGGCGGCTTCATCCCAGGCGATGGTTCGATCGGCGTAGGCGATGCTGGTTTCGTGTCCCTTGCCCGCCAGCAGCACCGTGTCGCCGGGACGGGCCGCCGTGATGGCCGTATGAATGGCAGCGCGCCGATTGAGCACGATGTCAATCCAGATATCCGGCCGGACCGCTCGGGCTCCGGCGACGACGGCGTCGGCAATAGCCTGCGGGTCCTCGCTGCGAGGATCCTCGTCGGTCACCAGGATCCAATCCGCCAGTTCGGCAACCGCACGTCCCAAGAGAGGCCGCTTGCTCCGGTCCTGATCGCCAGCACTGCCGAACACGGCGATGAGCCGTCCAGCGGTTTGCGGGCGGAGCGCTTGCAGACAGGCCGCTAGCGCAGCGGGCGTGTGCGCAAAGTCCACCATGACGCGGAACGGCTGACCGCAGTCCACCGGCTGCATCCGCCCTGGGACAGGGGTGACGTGAGGCAGTGCCGCCATGGCATCGTCGAGGCTGCCGCAGATCGAGCCCACACACGCGGCGGCGGCGGCGATGTTGGCGGCGTTCCACGGACCGATGAGATTCGTGGAAACGGTCCAGCAGCCCCAGGGAGAGTTCAGCGTCACCTTCCGGCGTCCATCGTCGAGCTCGGTCCACGAGGCCTGCACGTCGGCCGTCGGCAGGCGGCCGAAGGTGATCACGTCGCTGCGGGTATGCCGCGCGAAGCCCGCGACCACGGGATCGTCGGCATTGAGGATGGCCGCGCGACCGCGAGCCGTGGCCGGAGTCGCGTCAAGCAGTTCGAGCAGCCGGCGCTTGGCCCGCCGGTAGCCGTCGACGCTGCCGTGAAGGTCGAGGTGTTCGTGGGTCACATTGGTGATCACTGCTCGGTCGAAGCTGAAGCCGTCCACACGCTGGAGCTCAAGCGCGTGGGAGGCCACCTCGATCACGGCCCAGGCGGCGCCGGCCGCCACCAGCCCGCGTAGCTGCTGGGCGATCACCGTCGGCTCGGGGGTCGTCAGACGTCCGGCGGGCGGCCGCCATTCGCCAGCGAGCCACGTTCCGACGGTGGTCATCGCTCCGGTGGGGGGCCCGTGCGCCTGGAGCATCGCCGCGATCAAGTGGCTGGTGGTCGTTTTGCCGTCGGTGCCGGTGACGCCGATCGTGCCCAGAGCAAGATCGGGCTCGCCCCAGAGACGCCGGGCAAGCGCCGCCAGCGCCCGCCGTCCGTCCGGCACGACCGCTAGCCCCACGTGCGGAGGCACCTCGACGGGACGCTCGGCGACCACGGCCACGGCGCCCGCGGCGACGGCCGCCGGAATGTAGGCATGGCCGTCGTCCCGCAAGCCTCGCCGCGCGACAAAGCAGGCTCCCGGGCCAACCTGGCGCGAGTCGAAGTGCACCGAGGCGACCGGCTCGCGGGCCGGTTGTTGCAGGCGCGCGTCAGGACAAGCCGACAAGAGATCCGTGAAGGGCCGCGGCGTGGGCGGCGCGTCGCCGGTCACGGCGCGGCGGCGCGGCCCCCGCGCCAGGATTGCAGCGCATTGCGCAGGCGCAGCACCGCACCCGTCAACAGCCACGCCCGCAGCGGCTGCAAGGTGGCGTCGAACGCGCCCGGATATGTCACCAGGTCGGGGTTGAATCCGAGCTTGAAGCGGTGCACGCCGGCCATCGCATCGGCCGGGTCGCCGGGGTCCGCCATGCCCCAGAGGTCATAGCGCTCGAATCCGTGCGCCTTGGCCCACTGCATGGCCGCCCACTGTGCGGCGTGGGGCGCCATGAGGTTGCGGTGCTGGTCCGACGACCCGCCGAAGACATAGGCGGCCGTGCGACCGGCGCCCACGACCATCAGCGCCGCGAGCGGCGTTCCCTGGTGGCTCGCAACGAGCAGCGCACCGTGGTCGGGCCGAAACGCATGCCACACGTGCCGGTAGTACGTCGGGTGGTGAATGGCAAAGCCTTCACGGCGAGCGGTGCCGCCGATGAGGTGCATGAAGTCCTCGAAGTGCGCGTCCTTTTCACTGACCGCAACCTCCACGCCGCGTCGGCCGGCAAGCCGGATGTTGTAGCGCATCTTGGATTTGAACCCGGCGAGGATGTCGGCCTCCGGACACCCGAGATCGACCACGGCGGTACGCGGGATCTGCACGAACTGATCGGTGGGACGGAATCCACAGCGCGGCAGCGCGGCAGCGGCCATGCCGCTCGGCGGCTCAATGCGCACGAACGAAGCGCCCTGGTCCCGGCCCACGGCGACGGCCGCGCGCACCACCGCCGCCGCATCGTCGGCGGTATCGGCCAGCGGTCCGCGGGGCACGTAGGCGAGTCCGACACGCGGTCCGCCGGGCCACACGCGCCGGGTACGGATGAGCACTTGGGCCCCGGCCGCGAGGCCGCCGTCATCACGACGCAGGGCGAGCCGAATCGCGCGCCACCCGTAGCGCGCCTTGAGTTCCCCCCAGCGCCAGGATTGCAGGAATCCGCCGTCCGGATGCTCGGCAACGAATTCCTCCCATGCGTCACTGGACTCAACTGGAGAAACGTCGGGAGTCATGCGCGGCGCGCCACGTGAACGGCGACGGTGCCCAAGCCATGCTTGCGGAACCGCACGTCGACGAACCCGGCGGCTTCGATCTGGTCGGCCAACTCCTTCGCTGAAGGAAAGATGTCCACCGAGTGGGGCAGCCAGTCGTAGGCCGCCGCGTGGCCGCTCAGGCGCCGCCCAATCCAGGGAACCCAACGATGGAAATACAGCCGAAAGAGTCGCCGGAACAGCGGCGTGCGCACCTGGGTCATCTCAAGGATGACCAGCACACCCCCGGGGCGCAGCACCCGCGCGAAGCCGTCCCAGGCGAGCGGCAGGCTGTCCAAATTGCGCAACAGGAATGCGCTGACCACCGCGTCGACGGAGCCAGATGCCAGCGGCAGGCGGAGCGCGTCGCCCTGCACCGCACATACGTCGGCGCCAACGCGCCTGACGCGGGCCATCCCCTGGGCCAGCATCTCGCCGGCAAAGTCGAGGGCAATGACTCGGGGAGGGTGCGCCGACCTGCGCCAGATTTCCAGCCCAAGGTCGAATGTCCCGGCACCGGCGTCGAGAATGGTTGCGGGCCGGCCCTCAAGCGCTTGGGCCACGGCATGGCGGCGCCAGCCCCGGTCCATCCCGAAGCTCATAAGCCGATTGAGCATGTCGTAGCGGGGCGCGATCGCATCGAACATGGGACGCGCCCATGGCGACTTGGCCATGCCTCATTATCGGCCGCGCGGGCGACTAGCGGCGGCGCTCGGTCGCCTGTCGAATAAAAGCCGCAAATGACGCGCGCGACGGCGCGGGGCGGACACGGTCCAGAGCCGCATAGGCGCGCGCCGCATAGCTCCCAGCAACGCCGGCCGCTTCTTCCACCGCGCCGGACGCTTTGATGGCGTCGAGGGCTCGCGCCACCGCGTCGTCATCGGTCGTCCGACCCGAGAGAACGACCTGCACGGGACCACCGCCGCTCGGCTCGTCGCGGAGGTACAGGATGGACGGAAGGGTCACGAGACCGGCGCGAAGATCGGTGCCGACCGGCTTGCCGGTCTCGGAAACCGACCCGCTGATATCCAGAATGTCATCGGTGATCTGAAAGGCCATCCCGAGGCTCCAGCCCAAGTCGCGCAAGGCCTCGCGCTCCGACGCCGGCGCGTCGGCCAGCGCGGCGGTGGCATCGCAGGCCAGCGCGAACAGCGAAGCCGTCTTGTGGCCGATCTTCTCGAGGTACTGCCGACGGGCAATATCGACGTTGCCGTCGTACGTCGGGATCACGAACTCGCTCACGGACATGTCGTGGATGGTGGCCGCAAAGAGCCGCACGATCGCTGGCCGATCAAGTTGCGCGACGAGGTCGGCGGCCGCCGCGAAGAGATAGTCACCGGCGAGGACCGCAATCTTCTGCGACCACGTCACGTGCACGGCGGGGCGCCCGCGGCGTTCCGCGGAGCTGTCGACGATGTCGTCGTGCACCAACGTGGCGGAGTGCAACACCTCCGTGGCCGCGGCGAGCTTGGCCACGTCATCGGGCCGCCCGTCAACGATTTGGGCGGCGTGGAGCGCTAGCGCGGGCCGCAGGCGCTTGGCCGGGCCGATGAGCACCGCCTGGAGGACTTCCTCGAGCATGGGAACTTCGGGAACCCGCGTGCAGTCGCGGATAACCCGCTCGACCGCGGCAAGCTGCGGCGCGATCGGGGTCACTGGATCGTCGGCAGCGGCCGGCGGCGAATGGTCAGGCACTGACGGCGGGGGCACCGAAGACGGCGCGCGCATTCCGGGTAGTCCTCTCGGCCAGTGAGGGTACCGATATTCCCACGGCCGCCGCCACCACGGCCGCCGTGTGCGGCAGGTGCGCGGGTTCATTGCGCCGGCCCCTGACCGGCTCCGGGGACAGATAGGGCGCATCGGTCTCGAGCATCAATCGCTCGAGAGGGATCTCCGCCGCCGCGGCGCGGAGGTCGCGCTCACGACGGAACGTGACAATGCCCGAGAGTGAGATGTGCAGGCCAAGGTCGGTGAACACGCGGGCGTGCGCGGCGTCGCCCGCGTAGCTGTGCATGACGCCCCGGATGCCCGGCACGGACTCCAGGACAGCCGCCACGGCGTCGAGCGCCGCGCGCGAGTGCACGACGACTGGGAGGCCAAGCTCGACCGCTAGTTCGCACTGCTCGGCAAATGCGCGCCGCTGAATATCCCGCGGCTGAAACTCGTGGTGATGGTCCAAGCCGGTTTCGCCGATGGCGCGCACGTTTGGGTGAGCGGCCAGGGTGCGCAGCTCGCGCGCCGCGCCACGGTCCCAACTCCCGCATTCGTGCGGATGCACGCCGATGGCGGCGAACCAGCCCTCAAAGCACTCCGTGAGCTCGATAACCCGCCGGCTCTCCTCAAGGTCGCTGGCCACGACCAGCACTTCGCCGACGCCGGCGGCGACGGCACGGGCGTGCAGCGCGGGCAGTTCGTCGGCGAAGGCGGCACTCGCGAGATGCGCGTGCGAATCGAAGAGCGCGGCTATGAGATTTCGAGGCGCGGGAAGAGCGCCCCGCCGCCCGGCACGTGGTGCCCGGCCGGCAATCCGGCCCAGCCGCCCGCACCCCAGTCGCCGGGTTCGGCCGGCGGCAAGCCCAAATTCTCCAGGATGGCCGTGGAGGTGCGCGGCATGGCCGGTTGAATCTGAATCGCGATGTGGCGCACCGCCTCCAGGGCGGCGCCCAACACGGTTGCCAGCCGCTCGGGCTGCCCCGGGTCCCTGGCCAGACGCCACGGCTGGGTGCGGTCGATATACCGGTTGACCGCGCTCACGAAGTCGAAGGAAGCGCCCAGCGCCAGGTGGAGCCGCCAAGCCTCATAGTGCGCCTCGACGAGTGTCCAGGCCGTCTCGGCCGCCGCGCGCAGTTCGCTCTCCAGCTCGGACGGCTCTTCGGCGGGCGGGACGACACCGTCGAAGTAGCGCCCGAGCATGGATGTCGTGCGCAGCACCAGATTGCCTAGATCGTTGCCCAGGTCGTTCTGATAGCGGCGGCCCATGTTTTCCCACTTGAAGTCGCCGTCCCGATCGAACGGCACTTCGCGCAGCAGGTAGTAGCGCAAGGCATCCGATCCATGCCGCTCGATCACGTCGGCCGGCCGCACCATGTGGCCGCTGCTCTGGCTCATTGGGGCGCCTTCGAAATCCACCCAGCCGTGGACGACGACTTGGCGGGGCAGCGGCAGACCCGCCGACATCAGCATCGCGGGCCAGTAGAGCGCATGGAACCGGACAATGTCCTTGCCGATGACGTGCGCGTCGGCCGGCCACCAGCGCCCAAAGTCGGCCTCGCCGCCGTTCTGGCCGAACCCGACGCCGGTGATGTAGTTGATCAGCGCATCGAACCAGACATATATCCGCTGGCTCGGATCGCTCGGGAGCGGAATGCCCCAGGTCATGGAGGCACGGGAGATGCTGAAGTCCCGCAGGCCCTGGCGAATGATTCCGAGCATCTCGTTGCGCCGCGTGGCGGGGATCACGAACTCGGGGTGGGCCTCGTAGTGGGCTTCAATGGCCTCCTGGTAGTTCGACATGCGAAAGAAGTAGTTGCGCTCGGTGACCCACTCTGGCTTGGCGTTGTGCACCGGACACAGTCCGTGAGCCAGATCATCGTCCGTGTAGAACGCCTCGCATGGCACGCAATACCAGCCTTCGTAGTCGCCTTCGTAGATGTCGCCTTTGGCGAGCACGCGAGCAAAGAACTCATTCACGGTCACGTGGTGCCGCGGTTCGGTGGTGCGGACGAAGTCGTCGAACTCGACGTCAACGCTGCGCCAGACGGCTTGATAGCGTTCAGCCGCCTCATCGACGTAGGTCCTGGGATCGACGCCCTTCGCGTCGGCTTCGCGGCTGACGCGCTGGCTGTTCTCATCAAGTCCGCCGAGAAAATAAGCATCCACGCCGCGCAGCCGCTTGAAGCGCACAACAGCGTCCGAGGCGATCATCTCGAAGCTGTGGCCCACATGCGGCTCGCCGGTGGGATAGGGAATGGCAGTGGTGAGGTAGTACTTCGACACAGGAGCTTTCGCCAGAGGCGAGTCGGCGATTCTAGCCCAGGCTAGCCAGCGGCCTCGGGCGGGGTCGCGCGGCGCAGTCGCTGGGCCAGGGCGTAGACCTCGCGCCGCGGAACTTGAAGCTCCCGGGCTACCGCGGCCGCGGCCTGGGCCGGCGACACGCCCGCCGCCAAGGCGTCCGTGATCGCCGCCTCGATATCGGCGGCCTCCGGCACTGCCTCGGGCTCGCGCCCCGCCACGTCGACGACCAGCGTGATCTCGCCGCGCGCGGCGCCGTCCGAAAGGGCCTCGTGCAGTTCGGACAGCGACAGTTCGCGGATGTCCTCATGGAGCTTGGTCAGCTCGCGGCACATCGCCGCCGGACGGTCGCCCAGCCACTCGAGCAGCTCGGCCACGCGCGCCGCGGCGCGATGCGGCGGTAGATAGATGACGAGCGTGCGCGCGACCGCGGCGGCGCGCCGCACCAGGCGCTCGCGCCGCGGTTTCCGCTCCGGCAAGAAACCGATGAATGTGACCGGCTGCTGCGCGAACGACACTACCGATAGGGCGGTGGCGAGGGCCGATGCACCGGGAATCGGCACCACGGACATCCCTTCACGTCGGGCTCGCGCCACGAGGTCCGGCCCGGGATCGGCCAAGCCCGGCGTGCCCGCGTCCGTGACCAGCGCGACGTCGCCCTCGCGCAAACAGGCGACGATGGCATCCTCCCGGCGAGCTGGGCTGTCGGCGTGATAGGAGATAAGCCGCGGACGCGCGCCAAGGTGGTCGAGCAGCTTGCGGGTCCGACGAGTGTCTTCCGCCGCGACCACCGGCACCGCGGCCAGCACACGGGCGGCGCGCGCCGTCAGGTCCTCGAGATTGCCGATCGGCGTGGCCACCACGTAGAGCACGCCCATGGCGGTAAGTGTAGGCGCTCAGCCGTCGACGGATCCTGCCGGCGGCCGAGGCGTCGGGCCGCGGAGGACCGGCGGGGCTAAAAGCCCCGCCGGTTCCGCCGTCGCTCAGGCTCTAGAGTCACGCCTCGTCTACCCCGCTGTCAGCGAGGCCTACTTCGGCATGTTCTTGAGAGCGGTGTAGGCCGGCCGCGGATTCAGGTTGCTATCCACGATCCCAAAAGCCCACTTCTCGTCTTCCGGACCCACGACCTGTTGGAAGTTCAGGTTCCAGACGAACATGTGCGTGATATAGGGCGCTTCCGCCCGCACCTTGGCATAGGCGCGGGTGAGGTAGTTCGCCTGGTCCTGCTCGGTGTTGCACCTCGCGTACCCGTAGCCCCGCGCCGGGTTGGGGGTCGAGGCCCAGCCGAACTCGGTGATCCAGAGCGTCTTGCCCCGGAACGCCGGACCTGCCTGGATCATGTCGGCGTACAGCTGTTGGTAGCGCGTGAAGAAGAAGCTGTCGTGGGTTGACCAGCCGCTGTCGCACTTCGCGCGGCTTGCCGCGGGGTTTTGGATCGTGTCGTCAGGCGCGTTCGGACCACCGTTCGGGTGAACGCCCAGGAACTCGAAGTAGTTGGCGACCTCGCCACCGTTGGCGGCCCAGAGGCGCTGCAAATAGCGGCGGTCGTCGATGGCGGTTGACGTGTCGCCCGCCGGCGTCATGGCGCCCAACCCCACGTAGGCGTTGGGGTCGCCGCGCTTGGCGCCGATGTATCCCTGCTTGACCAGCTCGAGGAATTCAATGTGGGCGGTGTTGTTGGGGTCGGTCGGTCTCAACGAGGGCCATTCACGCTGCAGGTTGGCTTCGTTCCACAGCTCGTAGGCCTGAACCCGACCCTTATAGCGGCCGGCGAGTTCGCGCATGAAGCGGCCAAAGGTCGAGGGGTCGATGGGCGGGCCGTGTCCCGGCGGCGAGCCCGCGGGCTTGAGGCACGACGGGGCCTTCACGACGCTGAAGAGGATGCTCAGGCCGTTGGCCCGCGCGGTGTTGACAAGGCGGTCCAGGTCGTCCCAGAACCAATCACGGGGCGGGCGCGGGTTACAGCCCGGCGCAAAGACCTCCACCTCTTCCCACGACACCTGCTGCTTCACCCAGCCGAAGCCGGCACCGACGACGAGGTTGGCCAGCTGCTGGCCGTCCGGTCGGCGGAACTCGCCCTGCATGCCGTAGCCCTGCAGGCCCCTTGACAGCACCGTGGGCTCAACCACCACACCCTCAGCTTGAGCGGCGGATATCGGGCGCTTGGCGTTCTGGGGAATGATGATGCCGTTGAGCTTCTTGATCTGGTCCGGCACGTTCAGCAGGTGAGGAACTCCGACCCTGGTCCCAGGCGCCGACACGTTGAAGATCCGCCACACGGCCCGCTGGGCCCGCAGGACCTGGGCGCCCTGCGGGTTGCCGTTGATCTCCTGCTCCTCGTACGCAATCGGCAAGCCATAGAGATCGAGCCAGTTCGACTTCGCCAAGAACTTGGCCTTGAGGACGGCGTTGGCGTCCAGCAGCCGCAAGTGGTTGTCGATGATCTGGGAGAAGCTCACCCCCGCATCCTCTGGCAGTGCGCGGTGCGCGGGCACGCCAGCCAGGTTGACCCCGAACCGGTTTGCCAACAGATCCATGGAGTTGAGATACGCGAACTGGCTACAGCCGCCTCGGTTTTGGTAATCCGGCCGGAACTGCAGCATCACCTTTTGCAAGGGGAGAATCTGAAATCCGCTGAACTCGAATTGCTGGCCGATCGGGTAGCCGACATCCTGCAGATCGAGCGTGCGCACGCACGAGTACCAGTCGATCTCACCGGTGTTCACGACCGGGAATCCGTCGTTGGGGTCCGGCGTATCGCCGCCAGTAATAGTGTAGAGGCAGCCGTCCGCGATCGGCGTGCCTTCATGGGAATCGCAGCCGATGGCCTGGACGGACGTGACCGCCCCGACGACGAGAAGGCTGACGATGGCTGCGACGAACCACTTACGCATGCGCGGAACTCCTCGGAGGCAGACGTAGTGACGGCGCCCGCTGGGTTACTGCCCCCAGAGCCCGAACGTGGTTCGCCGCCAAACCGTAACGGTTGAATTTAGGCTCGATAGCCAAACCCGTCAACCATTGGGAGCGCGCGACACGGCAGCGCCCGGCGGCAGCACGCGCCGCGGAAGCGACGGTCCAGTGGCTAGACTGGCGCCACGCTGGTCACCACAAGGGCACCCGTGCGCGATCTTAGGGTAGCGCTGGCGCAGATTCGCCCCCGCCTGGGCGACGTGGCGCACAACCTGGCCATCCACGTCGACTATGCCAACCGCGCCGCGAAGGCCGATTGCGATGTCGTCGTATTCCCGGAGCAGTCCCTAACCGGATACTTCCTGAGCGACCTTGTGGCCGAGGTCGCTGTCACGCGCGACGACGCGATTCTCGCGCCGATCTTGGAAGCCAGTCGCGACATTGCCATCATTTTCGGCTTCATCGAGCGCACCTCCGACCATCGCTTCGTTCCGGCGGCGGCCTGCGCGTTCGAGGGACGGCTGCTGCACGTCCACCAGAAGGTCTATCTGGTCACGTATGGACTATTCGACGAGGCGCGCGACCTGGCGGCCGGGCGCCGGCTGAGCGCCTTCGACACGCCCTTTGGGCGACAGGCCATGCTCATCTGCGAGGACCTGTGGCACCCGACCAGCGCGGCGGTAGTCGCGGCGGATGGCGCGGATGTGATTTACGGGCTGTCGAGCAGTCCCGGACGCGGCGTGGGCGGCAGCTCGCGCGAGCTGGGAAGCGCCGAGACCTGGCACGCGCTCAACCGTCTCTACGCCCAGATGCTCGTCTGTTACGTGGTCCACGTGAACCGGGTGGGATTCGAGGACGGAGTGAATTTCTGGGGCGGGTCGGAGGTGGTGGCGCCGGACGGCACGTGCGTGGCGCGAGCGCCCGATTTCGAGGAGGCCTTGATCGTGGCCGACTTGCCCGATAGCCGCCTGCGCCGCCAGCGAACCCGCCTGCCGTTGCGCCGGGACCAGAACACTGACTTGGTGAGCCGCGAGTTCGCGCGCATCGCCGCGGAGCGCCGCGATGGCATCGATCACTGAAGCCCCGCTGCGCGCTAGCGCCCGCCACGGCTTGCAGCTCGACCCGGCGCTTGCCGAGCAGGTGCTGGTGCGGTTCATCGCCGACGCGATCTCGAAGTTCGGCTTCACGCGAGCCGTGGTGGCCACCTCAGGCGGCATCGACTCGGCTCTGACCCTAGGCCTTGCGGCCCGGGCGCTGGGCCCGGAAAACGTGCTGGCGCTCATGCTGCCCTATCGCACCAGCAACCCCGCCAGCCGCCGCGACGCCGAGACGCTGGTCCAGGCCGTCGGGGTCGAGTCCCAGGTCATCGATATCAGCGAAGCCGTCGATGGGTACCTGGATGAGCTCGACGGCCCCACGACACCTGTGCGCCGGGGCAACGTGATGGCGCGCACTCGCATGATCGCAACCTACGATCAGTCGGAGGCGTTTGACGCGTTGGTGGTTGGCACCAGCAACAAGACCGAGCTGCTGCTGGGCTACGGCACGCTGCACGGCGACATGGCCAGCGCCGCTAATCCGATCGGCGATCTCTACAAGACGCAGGTGCGCCAGCTGGCGGCGGCTCTCAACCTTCCCGCCGCCATCCTCGGCAAGCCGCCGTCGGCAGACTTGTGGCAGGGCCAGTCCGACGAGGACGAACTGGGCTTCAGCTATGCGGCAGCGGACGAGGTGCTGTATCTGCTCATCGACGAGTGGTACACGGCGGACGAGATTGCCGCGGGCGGCTACGACGCCGCGTTCGTCGAGGGAATCCGCCAACGCATCCAGCGCACCCAGTTCAAGCGACGCCCGCCCGTGATCGCGAAGCTCTCCGACCGGACGATCGATCGGGATTTCCGCTATCCGCGCGACTGGGGACGCTAGCCGCGAACGACAGGCTGCGAACGGTCCCTACGCGCTATGGCTCGTCCGTATAATTCCGAAGTGACGCGCTGGGCGTCCGTCCCAGATTGCGCGAATTCCTGTGCCTGAATTTGTACTCCGTGAACGTTTGGCCGCGCTCCTGCGAAACGCCCTAGCCGCCGCGCTCGCGGGCGGCGACTTGCCGCCGATGCCAGCCGCTCAGATTGGGTTGGACCGTCGGGGAGACGAGCTGGCCGACTACGCCAGCGCCGACGCCCTGCGTCTGGCGCGCGTGGCCAAGATGGCGCCGCGCGCCATCGCGGAAGCCATTGCCTCGCATATCGCGTCCGATGCGGCAATTGCCGACGTGACGGTCGCGGGTCCGGGATTCATCAATTTCCGACTCGATGACGAGTGGGTACTGGGACAGATCGAGACGATCATCCGCGCCGGGGCGACCTTCGGGCCGGCGCCAGTCGCAGATCCTCAACGGGTGCAGGTCGAGTATCTGAGTGCGAATCCCACGGGCCCGCTCACAGTCGGCGCCGGACGCATCGGCGTGGTGGGCGACGCCATCGCCCGCATGCTGGCCGCGCGCGGGCATGACGTGACGCGCGAATATTATGTCAATGACGCGGGCCGTCAGATCGAAGTCCTTGGACAGACCGTCCACCACCACTACGCCGCCGCCCTGGGCGCGAGCCGACCCTTTCCCGAGGACGGCTACCGGGGCGCCTACGCGGCGGAATGGGGCCAGACCATCGCCGCCGAGGATGGCGAGCGTTGGCTCGACGCCGAAGAACGCGAGGGCGCCGAGGCGTTTGAGTTGCGGTCCATCGCCATCGCGCTGGCCTCGGTCAAGCGCGACCTAGCCGACCTGGGTATCGACTTCGACGTGTGGTACTCGGAGCGCGAGATGCGAGCCCGCGGCGATGTCGCGGCTGTGCTGCAGACGCTGGCCGACACGGGACACGTGACGCACCGCGAGGGCGCCACCTGGTTCGTGGGGGGCGAGGGAACGGATGACCGCGAAAACGTGCTGGTGCGGTCACGCGGGGACCCCACCTACTTCGCCACCGACATCGCCTATCACCAGGGCAAGTTCGGCGAGCGCAAATTCGACCTGGTGATCAACATCTGGGGCGCCGACCACCAGGGTCACGTGCCGCGGATGAAGGCCGCGATGGAGGCGTTGGGCTTTGACCCGTCGCAGCTCGAGATCCTCGTGGCGCAGATGGTCGGGGTGCGCAGCGGCGACGGCTTGGCGCGCGCCGGCAAGCGCAGCGGCCGCTTCGTGACGCTGCGCGAGGTGCTCGACGAGGTTGGACCCGCCGCCACGCGCTACTTCTTTCTCTCCAAGGCGATCGACAGCCAGATGGAATTCGACCTGGAACTCGCCAAGCGTGAGGATCCCGAGAACCCGATCTACTACATCCAGATGGCTCACGCACGCTGCGCGGGCATTCAGCGGTCGGCGGCGGCGAGCCCCCCGACCGCGCCGCCCGACATCACGCGCCTAGGCGCCCCGGAATCGGCCCTCGTCCGCCAGCTTCTGGCCTATCCGGAGGTGATGGTCGACGCGGCGGATTCGCGGGAGCCGCACCGCATTGCGCACTACCTGCTGGAGCTGGCCCGGGCCTTCCACTCCTACTACAACGACCACCGCGTGGTGAGCGACGACGCCGGGCTCACCGCCGCGCGGCTGCAATTGGTCGCGGCCGTGCGGCAGGTGCTGGCGAACGGCCTGGAGCTCCTGGGGATCGAAGCGCCCGCGCGGATGTAGGGGCGGTTCGCGAACCGCCCTCGCCGAGCCCGCTGGACCGCCCCGCAATCGAAGTCGCGGAGTGGATGGATCGACCTACGCGATTGCCTCGCAGTTGGCCACGGGTACGGTCACCGTGCCTCCCTGCGTCCGCTGCACGCGCACGCACACGGCTGGCGAACCCGAGGGCGCGCGCGCCGCCTCGGGCGCCGCCCCAACCACGACACCTTCCTCGCCGGCAGCCGGCCCGGCCACGATGCGCACTGGAAGTCCGCTGGCGCAAAGCTCAGCGACGATCTCCTCGGACGGCCCCGGTGGAAGCAGCACTTCGGACTCGCCCGGCTGACGACTCCCGACGACGGACACCAGCTCGTCGGCGCTGCCCCGGAATATGCGCTGCAGGGCGCGCGGCATGCGGGTGTGGCCGAAGCCCTCCGTCAAGAGCGTGGGCACGGGCGGCGTGAGCGGTGCGGAGGGTGGCAACGGCAAGCCGACGATGGTAGGGGCGAGCGCCAGCTCCGAAAGGGTCTCGTCATCAGCCGATGGAGCGATGACCGCCGCGGCGCGGGCTTCAACGGCGCGCTGCATCCAATCGACGCGCAGCGGGTCGGGCGTGACGAGAATCTCGCCACCGTCGGCCACGTCCTCCGGCCGATCACCCGACTCGATGACGCGCAAGGGCCCAACGGCGCGCCCGCCCGCGCCCAGCGCGCCGGCGACGGCCACGCCTCGGCCTTCGATCACGATCGACTCACCAGTGGTGACGCTGATGACGGTCCCAGCAAGACGACAGTGCAGGGCAACCTCACGCACCTCGCGCACGAAGACCGCGACGCCGGTGCGCGCGCTGACGCTGGCGAGCATGCCGCGCGCGGGCGCCCGCCACTGCCGCCCAATCCCCATCCGTCCGGGAGATTCGGCGAGCAACGTATCTTCCTCGACGATTTCGGCGCGGCTCACCTTGAGCAGTCGAGGCACGTCGGCCAGCTGGGCGCCGAGCAATCGCGGCAAGTCGGCCACCGTCACCCCGGTGCGCATGCGACCGCGACCCCAGACCTGGCCCATGACGACCTCGTCACCCTCACTCACCAGGATGCGGCCCGCGCTTGGCAAGACGTGCCGCCGGCGGAGATCGCCACTCCGCACGGTTCGCCGAATGACGCCCTCGACGCGCTCAGGCCCCATGAGGCCTCGGCGGCGCGGTCCCCGTGGCGGCTGGAGGAAAGGCGTCCATCGAGCGCAGCCACTGTTGCAGCCGCGCCTGGCGCTCGTCGGGCTCGTCCGGCCAAACCAGGGGTCGCCCTCGCGCATCCACGATCAGTCCCACCATGCCGGAGCCGACGTTTGCTTTGAGCCGCGCCGGGCGGCCGTTGCCCAACCCCACGTCGAAGCGCGGCTGCGGCCAAATCCGGACCTCGGCCGGCACGCGGGCGTCCCACTGGATCACGTCGAGCGCACCGGCATTGACTTCACGTTCGATCCGAGCGCCCGAGCTCGGCCGAACGTCCACCAGCACGGCCGGCTCGCCGGCTTTGGCGCGGCCGCGCGGGGCGACGCATACGCCCAACGGCACGAGGGCCGACTCGAAGGCGACACGAGCGCCGGTGTGGGCCAGCGCGCCTTGCATGGCCAGGCTCGATGCCGGATCGAGCGCCAGTTGCGTGACGCCGACCGGCTCCAGGATGTTCACGAGCAACAACGCGGCCTGCACCGGCCGTCCGGCGGTGCGCGCAGCGCGTCCCGTGAGGACGGCCAGATCGAGCGCCTCATGGTTCAGTGGGCTCCGGCCGTCTTCCGACGCGCGCAGGGCCTGGCGCGCCGCGGCCATCCACACGGCATGGGACAGCTGCAGCTCCATCGAGGTGGCGGCAACCGCCGCCGGATGCGCCGAGCGATTCAAGGCGCTGAGGCGCAAAGCCTGCGGGATGGGCTCTTCAGGCGCCCACTGCGCCACCCGTTCGATCGGTATTTGCAGGGCAATGTGATACGCGCGCGCGATCTCGTGCCCGTGACCCAGGCCCACGCTCACCGCCGCGCCGCCCTGGTAGCCAACGATCGACACCTGATCGTCATCGAGCGATACCACCGCGACCTCAAGGTCCTGCTGGGTTGCCAACGCCTGCGCCGCCATACCCAAGGCGGCGGTGGTCGAATAGGCGGGAGCGTCGGCAACCTCCGCCGGCACCCGGCGGCCGGCAAATCGCCGAGCCTTGACGGTCTGGAGCACGTCGTCAAGCAGCGAATCCGGCTCGGTCATGTCGAGGGGCACGTCCACGCTGCCGCCCTGCACGGATACGGCGTGCACGGGAAACGCCTGCTCGAGCACGCTGAGGCTCCGCTCATCGAGCTCGCCCCCGTAGAGAATGGCGACCACGGGCACGTAGCTCGCATCGCGGCCGGCCAGACCGCCGACCAGGAGGTCGGCCATGTAGGCCAAGCCCTGCCCGTCCCGGTCCTCGGTCAGCGCCACCACTACGATGTTGGGCCGTTGCGCTGCAATGACGTCGATGGTCGAGGGACCGTCGATGCGGTCCCGGAATTCCCGGACGGCCGTCGTGGCGCGGCCAAGCACGGCGAACTCGCGGTCCGTGAGCGAAGCCTCGAGCGCTTCGAGATCGCGGGTGACCAGATTGCTGACAACAAAGCACGACGGCCCAGGCGCCAAGCCGCGGCCAACCGCGGCGGCCACCGGCGGCGTGCGCGGCGCCCCATGCGGCCGCGGGGAGGACTCGGGCAGCGCGTAGTAGGCCCCGGCCAGGGCTTCGGCTTCCGCCGCGGCCCGCTCGAAGCTCGGTGTCAGATCGAAGTCGGGCGCGTCAAGGGTGCTGGGCGCCGCGGCCACCGTGAGGAGACGGAACGAACCGTCCTGCCGCGCGAACACGCCCATTCGCGTCTCCGCACCGAGCTCGACCACGGAGACGCGACCGGCAGCGCCCGGCGCCACTGCGCGCTCGTCGCTCAGCTGCATGGGGCGAGCGTAGCAATTGCCGGAGCAAACCTCCGCACGTTGTTCAAATCGGGAATCGGCGGCGTGGGAGTCCTACCATGAAGGGCAGGCATCAGCGGCACGGCACAGAGCGCACAGGGTTCGACCATGAAGTCGATTTCGTTCCAGTGGACCGAAGAAGTGTCGCCCTGGGAGGCGGAAACCGTCGTCTCCACGGTGGCGCACATCCAAGAGATCATGCTCGTGCTCGGCCAGCGGGCCGGCTTGGGCCTGTCGCGAGGACAGCTTCGGCCATTGGGCACGTGGGTGATTTCCGGGGTGCCTCGCGGGTCGCCGTACTGGAGCACAAGCTGGTACGTCCAAGAAAGCCTTGACCGGGATTCGGGGCAAATCTACGCGCCGAAGTTCATCAACGTGGTGCGTCACGAGCCGTGGCAGCAGATCGGGCCCCACTATGACGTGGCGATCGTGCACCCCGATCTCCTGGATGCGCCCGAGCGCAATGCCGGCGGAACCAGCGATCCCCACGTGCTCGCGGCGGTCGAGCCGAATCTCGCCGCCGTGCTCTCCATGCACCGTCTGCGGCGCATTCCCGACCACGACGATCGCCGGATGGCCGTGCGCCGGCTCGCGACGCGGAGCTTCGGCCAAGTGCTCGACCTGCCCGGCGTGAAACGCACCCAGGCCGTCGATCTGGTGCATGGCCGCCGCGTATGCACCAACGTCTGCGTCATGCGGGCGGCGCCGCGCCCCGAGGACATCCTGGAGCTGGCGCGCCAAGAGCACAGATCACGCGCCGTGTTCTGCCGCGACTGCACCAACGACCTGCTCGATCAAGTGGTGGCTACGCACTTTTCGCAGAACTGACCGCCAAGCAACACGGGTCGTTCCCCGGTCGCCCAAGCTGCCCGGTGACTCAGGCTGCCCGGTGGCCCAGGCTGCGCGCAGCCTGGGAGGGCTCATCCCCGCGCCCGCGGATCAACAGGCCTCGATGCCACGCTGCGCTTGGAGTGCCAAAGAGCCTGACGCACCGCGCGTTGGGGCCGCCGCAATCGCACGGGAGGCCGGGGCAGATTCCCGGCGACACCCGGCGACGCGCTAGTAATCACCAACTCCCCAACCCGGTCATGGTGCGTGTTCTTCATCGTCACCTGGACAGCGTGAAGCTGGTGACGGCCGACCAGGGCCGCGATTTCGGGGGCGTGGTCGTACGTCAGCATGAAATCGGTCGCGGTATCGGCCAGCAGTTGGAACAGCCGTGGATGATCGATCTGGTGGTGGGTATAGAGCCGCCGGCCGGCCCGCTTGCCGCCCGCCGTATAGGGCGGATCGGCGAAGACCACGGAGCCCGGCGTCCCGGCAAACTTTTCGAGCAATCGCATGCCATCGGTTTCGCGGAAATCGATCCTGTCGCTGTGCTCGTTGATCTCGCGCAGGCGGGCCACGATGGTTTCCGGATACCAGCGGGACGCGAGCCCCTTGCCGCTCTCGCCGGCGCGGCTCAGCGACGCGCCGGGGGCCAGAATGCCGCCGCGGCGGGTGCGGTTGAGCACCAGCGTGCGGAACCCGCGTTCCAGCGTCTCGTCCGGCTGCGAGTTCGCCAGCGCTTCCACAGCCTGGCGCGTGGGCTCGAACCCGCGGACCAGCTCGCACAGGTCAGAGTTGTGGTCCAGCGCAGCGCGCCAGAAGGCCGCCACGTCGGCGTCAAGCTCGGCCAGCAGACAGCGATCGACCAAGTCCTCCATGACGGCGGTGAGCGAGACGATGGCGCCGCCGCCGAACGGTTCGATCAGCAAACTCGGCTTCCGGTCGAGACCCCCAAGCCAGGCGCGGATGTGCGGGATCAGCCAGGTCTTGCCGCCCGGATAGCGCAACGGGCTGCGTTGCGGAACCGACGCGACATTGGCGGCGGGGATCGGGGAATGCGGGAACTCGATCGTGGACACCGGAGCTAGGCCCTCGCGGCTTCGAGGTCCTGGCGGAGCTCGCTGATGCGGTCGCGGTATTGCGCAGCCTTTTCGAATTCGAGCGCCTCGGCGGCGAGGCGCATCTTGGCTTCGAGCTGCTTGATATGAGCCGCGACCTCCGCCCGGCTCATGGCGTCGACGCGGCGGAAGCCAAGCTCATAGGCCGGCGCGGTCTCGGCGGCGCGCGGCAGCGCCTCGGCCTCCACCACCCGGTCGGTGAGATCGCGCAGCGCCTTGACCACTGACTTCGGCGTGATGCCGTGCTCGGCGTTGTACTGAACCTGCAAGCTGCGGCGGCGATAGGTTTCGTCGATGGCCCGCTGCATGCTCGCCGTCACGATGTCGGCATACATGATGACTCGGCCGTGCAGATGCCGCGCGGCACGGCCGATGGTCTGGATGAGGGAGGTGTCGGCGCGCAGGAATCCCTCTTTGTCGGCATCGAGGATGGCAACCAACGACACCTCGGGCAGATCGAGCCCCTCGCGCAGCAGATTGATCCCCACAACCACGTCGTAAACCCCGCGCCGCAGTTCGCTGAGGATCGTGACGCGCTCCAGCGTGTCGATCTCCGAGTGCAGGTAGTGCACCTTGATGCCAATCTCCGCGAGATATTCGGCCAGGTCCTCGGCCATGCGCTTGGTGAGGGTGGTGCAGAGCACGCGCTCATGGACCTGGACGCGCTTGTTGATCTCGCCGATCAGATCGTCGATCTGGCCCTCGGTCGGGCGCACTTCGATCGCCGGATCGACCAAGCCCGTGGGCCGCACGATCTGCTCCACGACCTGCTCGCTGTGCTCGTACTCGTAGGGTCCCGGCGTGGCGGACATAAAGACTGACGACCGCATGTAGGTCTCGAATTCGTCGAAAGCCAGCGGCCGGTTGTCAAAGGCCGACGGCATGCGGAAGCCGTAGTCGACGAGCGACTGCTTGCGGCTCCGGTCGCCGGCCAGCATGCCGCGCACTTGAGGCAAGGTGGCGTGTGACTCGTCGACCACCAGCAGGAAGTCGTCCGGGAGATAGTCCAGCAGCACCCATGGCGGCTGACCGGGGCGCCGGCCGCTCAGGTGACGGCTGTAGTTCTCAATGCCGAAGCACATCCCGGTCTCGCGCAGCATCTCCAGGTCGAAATTGGTGCGCTGCCGCAGCCGGGCGGCCTCGAGCACTTTGCCGCGCTCGTCCAGCTGGGCCGCGTATTCCGTCAACTCGTCCTCGACGGCCTTCAGAGCCTCATTGAGGCGCTCGGCAGGGGTGACGTAGAACCGCGCCGGGTAGATGGTGACGGACTCAACGTCCTCGAGAATCTCGCCCGTCAGCGGCTCGATCTTGGCGATGCGCTCGAGCTCCTCGTCGAAGAACTCGCAGCGCAACACGAAGTCGTCATAGGCCGGGTGGATCTCCACCACATCGCCGCGCACGCGAAAGCGTCCGCGCTGAAATCCGGCGTCGTTGCGCTGGTACTGCATGGCGACGAGCCGGCGAAGCAGCCATTGCCGGTCATACGCCTGGCCGGCCGCGATCGCCAGGCTCACCTGGCCGTAGTCCTCCGGTGAGCCGATGCCGTAGATGCACGAAACGGACGCAACGATGATCACGTCGCGCCGCTCGAAGAGGGAGCGCGTGGCGGAGAGCCGCAGCTTGTCGATCTCCCAGTTGATGTCGGTTTCTTTCTCGATGAAGGTGTCGGTCCGCGCCACGTACGCTTCGGGTTGGTAGTAATCGTAGTAGCTGACGAAATACTCGACGGCGTTGTGCGGGAAGAATTCGGAGAGCTCGGTGGTCAGCTGGGCGGCCAGCGTCTTGTTGTGCGCCAGCACCAGCGCGGGACGCTGCACGGCGTTGATAACGTTGGCGATGGTGAAGGTCTTGCCGGACCCCGTGACGCCGAGCAGCGTTTGGCGGCGGTGACCGGTGCGAACGCCCTCGACGAGCTGCGCAATCGCCTTGGGCTGGTCGCCCGCCGGCCCATAGGGCGCCTCGAGACGAAAGCCGGCGGGGGCTCCAGAGTTGGGCGTGGTGGCCATAGGCGATTCTAGGCCGCGAACCTATCATCGCGTCACTCGCGCGGGACGGCTGGCTGTGAATCGCAAACACGAGCGCCGGCGACTGCCCGTGCTGCTGATCGTCAACGGATATCCGGCGTCGGGCAAAACCACGCTCGCGCGGGCGCTGTCGCGCGAGTTGAACTGGCCGGTAGTGACGAAGGACGTCATCAAGGAGCAGTTGTTCGACCGGCTGGGAGCGACCAACTACCAGGACTCGAAACGCCTAGGCATCGCCGCGATCGAAGTGATGTTCATGGTGGCCGGCGAGCTGCTGGCTGTTGGGACGTCGGCAATCATCGAATCGCCGCTGATCCCGTCGTATGACGACGCCCGCGTCCGCGCACTGGAACGCGAGACCGGCTGCCTGACGGTTCAGGTCGTACTCACAGGCGATCCCGACGTGCTCTTTGAGCGCTACCGGACGCGCGCCGAGCGCGGTGAGCGGCACCCGAGCCACTTCGACCATGATCGCCTGGCGGACATGCACGCGATGCTGCACGCGCCGTTCGAGCCGCTCGCAGTCTCCGGCGAGACGCTCACATTCGACACGTCGAGCCTCTCAGACGCGGCGATTGGCGAGATGATGCGGCGGACTATCGCGGTTATCCGCGAGCTCTCCGTCACGTCCGGTCGACAAGCAACCGCTTAACGGCGCCGTAGGGGCTGCCGGAATTTTCTTTCGTTACCGCATCAACTACCCGAACACGCAAGCGGCTCGCGGCCCAAGGTCGGCAACCGCGTCCGGCGCAGCCACCGCATTGTCCGGTGGCCCGCGCTGCGTGCAGCGTGGGATCAGCCTCGTAGCGCGAACCAGTGGGCTAGCCATGCAGTTTCCCGTTCAGCGCCCTCTCCAGATTCGCCAGATAGTCAGCGTAGGCGCGGCAGCCCGTCGCGGTCGCCTGCACCCATGTGCGCGGCTTGGCTCCCAGGAATTCCTTGGTGATAGCGAGATAGTCGGCGTCTTCGAGCTTTCGCAGATGGATGGTCAGGTTGCCGCCCGTCAGGTTGAGCGTCTGCTGAATGAATCCGTACGCGAGCCGATCCGTTTCGGGCTGCATGACCAGCAGCGTCATGATTCGCAGGCGGGTCGACTGATGGATGGTCTCGTTGAGGACGATGGCCTCGTCGGTCAAAGGACGCCGCTCCTGCGTACCCCCACCGCGCCCAGCGCGACCACGATCAGCATCGCCACCCCCGACACCGCCAGCGCCGCGTCGCCCACGAGATAGCTGGGTACGTAGAACGCCGCCGCGAATCCTGCGCCCACAGCCGCTATCACGGGGCGGTGCATGATGCCGAACAAGACATGACCAAGTGCCACGATGCCCACCGTGACCCGCGGTATGGCGTCACCGGCGTCCCCTGACGTCCACAAGCCCGCGGCCGCCGGCAGCAGGAATGCCGCGGCCAACACCGCGAGCCAGAAAAGAAATACCCGGATGCCAGCGCTGCGAGCGGCTTGGCCGGCCGCGTTCTCCCTGCCCGCGCGGTGACCGATGAGGGCGCTGCCGAGCATCCCAACCGCCGCCAGGCCGCCCCACAGCGGCCCGGGAAACCATGGGCTCCGCGTCGCAAAGTCGGACGCCAGGGTCGCGATGGCGTACTGCGAGAAGTAGCCCAGGGAAACGATGGCGCCCCAAAGGAGCAATATCGTCGCCGTCCCCGCCACATACATCGAACTCCGTGCCCGGTCCAGCGTCGCGTGCACGGCGCTCCAACTCTCATCAGGAGTGAGCGCGTCCGTCTGGTGTCCTGAGCCTTGCATTGCGTGCCTGCCTGTCGTCATGGGGTCGCCGGGCGGCCTTTGGTTTGTGTCACAAACTAGTTTATGTAGCTTGAAAGCCCAGTGCAACCGGCCTGGCGTCGCGGTTTCCGGGATCCCACCCTGGCGTCGCGTCATCGCCTTGGGGCCGCTGTTCTCGAGCCGCAATCGGTAGCGCCGGCGCTCGCCGGCACTGCTGATCGCCAACGGGTACCCGGCCGGTGACAGGACGACGCTCGCGAGGGCGTATCCCAGGCTGCGCGCAGCCTCAAATCATGAACGCGCGGACATCCAGGCTGTCGCTTCGGAGACGAAGAAAACCCCCGAACACGTATAAAAACCCCCGGCCTCAAGGTCGGGAACTTCGCGGCGCGAGACCGGCCGCAGTTAGATATCCCAGGCTGCGCTCGGCCCGGGTCGCCTGGCCCGACTAGGACGTCTGGGTCAGCACCTCGCACAGACGCCGCGCGATGATCTCGGGCTCAGCGGGTTGCAGGTTGGCCGAGTAGGCCTCCAGCAAGTCGCGCGCGGGGTCGACGCGGACGTAGATGGGCGGGTCGCCGGCCAGGAGCGCGTCGCCAATGGTCTGCACCTCGGGTCCCGTCCAGCCGGACTCGAATCCGACAACCGCGGTCGGTACGAAGTAGCGGTCGTCGTCGAATTCGACAGTTGCGCGCACGCCGTCGATCTCGCCCACGTCGTCGACGATGATTTCGACCAGCTCGCGGAAGTCCCGCATCATCCGGTCCTCGTCGCTGTCCATATAGCTGCGCAGCGCGGCGTAGAGGCCCACCATTTCCTCTTTGGCGACCTTGGACGGGCGGCCGATGGCGTGGTTGGGGCTGCTATTCAGGTGGGCCGCCTCGATGAGGTCCGCGCGGCCGTAGAGCAGCCCAGTCGCCTGGGGACCGCGGATGACCTTGCCGCCGCTCATCGTGAGCAGATCGGCGCCGTCGCGAATGAAGCGCGTGAGGTTGTCGCGCGGCGGCACCGTCATGGCCGCATCCACGATCACCGGAACGCCGCGAGCGTGGGCGATCTCGGCCACCTGGGGCAACGTCAGACCACCGCGCGGATTTCCCGGCGCGATGAGAAACGCCACCGCCGCCGTGCGCTCGGTGAGCGCGGCCGCGAGCTCCTCGGGAAGGCACGACGACACGTTGCCCACCTCGACCAGGCGCGCACCGGTGAAGCCGTACATGTGGCTGTAGGGGCCGCGATGGATCTTCTGGATGACCATCTCGTCCTTGAGCCCCGTCGTATCCGGCAAGCGACGAATGGCCGCGAGATCGGCGCCTGTTATGCACGCGGCCAGCGAAAGAACCATCCCGGCGGCCGCGCCGGCCACCACCATGCCCGCCTCCGCACCGGTCACCTCGGCGATGTAGGCGCCGATGCGGCGGTTGAGCGCCTCGACCGAGACGAAGGCCCGTCCAGCCTCGGCCATCGCCGCCAGGGTGTCGGGACGCATCAGCGAGCCGCCGTAGTTGGTGGTGGGGCCACCGGCGTGGATCACGAGCGGCACGCCCAACTCGGCGTAGACACGGTTCGGCGGTCGCGTGCGCTGCATGATGTCGCCCGATAGCTCGGCCCGTGCGTGTATAGCATGCTCACCAGGTCGCCAAGCCGCTATGCTTCACGGCACAAATGCGTCAGCCCGCATGAACAACTCGACGATGAATCGGGGAGCGCCCAGGCGCCCTCGGCCCCTCGGCGCCGCATTGCCAAGCCGAACGGGGTCCGCCACGGCATGAGGCAGCCGCCGCGGCTGATGATCCCGGGGCCGATCGATCTCGAGCCGGAAGTGCTGGAGGCGCTCGCCGGCCAAGTGATTCCCCACTACGGCGACGCCTGGGTGGCGGCCTACTGCCGGCTGCGGAAGAACCTGCTGGCGATTGGCGAGAGCGACGGCGACGCCTTCGTGCTCGCGGGCAGCGGCATCGTGGGTCTCGACGCCGCCATCGGCACGGCGGTGCCGACCGGCGGGCATCTCATCGTGGTCGACAACGGCTTTTTCTCAGGCCGCATGCGCGAGATCGCCGACGGCTACGGCGTCACCACCCACATCCTGCGCACGACGCGCGGCGATGCGGTGCGGCCGGAGGAACTCGCGGCCTTCATGCAGGCGCACCCGGAAGCCAGGGTCGTGGGCCTCACCCACGGCGAGACGGCGACCGGCGTGCTCAACGACCTGGAGACACTGGCGCGCGTAGTGGCGGATGCCGGCCGCTTTCTCATCGTCGACGCGGTATCGACTTTCGGCGCGGTGCGGGTGGCGGTGGACGCTTGGGGCATCGGCATCTGCTGCACCGCTTCGCAGAAGGCCCTGGAATCGCCGCCGGGCACGGCGCCGGTCATCGTCAATCCGAAGGCGTGGCAGTTTCTGGAATCAAGCGGCGCATCGCACCACGGGCTCTACAGCGACCTGCGCGTGTGGCGCCGCTACGCCACCGAGATGGCCGACTTCCACCCCCAGCCGGCCACGATGCCCGTCAACGTCATCGCCGCGTTGAGCGTCGCGACCGATCGCATCCTCGCCCAGGGGCTCGAACAGCGCTTTCAGCGGTATCGGGAAACTGCCGCCAGGGTGCGCACGCGGGCGCGCGCCGCCGGATATGAGCCGCTGGCGGCGGAGGAGTGGGCCTCGCCCACGGTCACGGCCCTGCGCCCGCCGCCGGGCATCGCGGCGGACGATGTCGTGGCGGCCGTGCGCGAGCGCGTGAACATTCAACTCGGGAGCGGGATCGCCGACCTCGCGGGGCAGGTATTTCGCGTGGGCCACATGGGTCTCTCGACCACCGACGCCTACCTCGACGATCTCTTCGGCGTGCTGGAAGCACTGTCGTACGGGCAGGCGCGCGCAGCATCGTAGGCGCCCCGACGCGCCAGCCGGACTTGACGCAATTGGCATTGACACGCGCCGACTGCCCGCCGTAGGCTCGATCTTGCTGTAAAGGCGATGACTGGGACGAGTACCCGTCAGAAGTCGCGTTAGAGATCCGGACCTCGCGCTGCAAGTCCGGTCGCGGCGACGACGGCGAATGGCCCCACGAGCCGCGGACCCAACGGGCATGCCCAAGTAGGCTCCGCCGGAGGCCCTCCGTTAGCGCAGGGCAGGATATCGAGCGCAAGCTCCGTATCTGCGAAGGGGTGCGTACGCACCCGAAGCAGGGTGGCACCGCGAAGGCATGAGCCTCTCGCCCCTCAGGCGAGAGGTTTTTTTGTGCTCCGCGTTGGCACCGGTAAGGAGGGGTCGAATGGGCATGACGCAACTGGTGGACGCGCGCACGGATCAGCGCGCCTGGGCCCTCGACCAACTCTCCCACGGCCGCGCCGTGCCAATCTTCGACGAGATCCCCGGCGACCTGGACACACCGGTCTCGGTGTTCCTCAAGCTGCGGGCCGGCGATCCGGCCTTCTTGCTCGAGAGCGTGGAGGGTGGCGAGCAGCTGGCGCGGTATTCATTCGTGGGCGCGCGGCCGGCGCGAAGCCTCAGCTTCCGCGACGGCATGGCAAAGTTTAGCGAGGCCGGCGGCGAGCCCCAGACGCAGACCTACACCGATCCGCTGGACCTGGTGGCGCAGATGCTGGACGAGGCGAACATCGCCGCCAATCCCCAGCTACCCCGATTTCAAGGTGGCGCCGTGGGCTATCTGGCCTATGACGCCGCGGCCAGCTTCGAGCAGCTGCCGGTACCGGTGCCGGACACCCTGGGCGTGCCCGATGGGATGTTCATGCTGTGCGAGGAGCTGGTGATCTTCGATCACGCCCGCGACGTCATGCAGCTCGTCACGGTCGCTCGTCCGCACGGCGACCCAGCCTCGGGCTACGCCGCGGCGCGAAATCGGCTCGGGGCGCTCGCCGAGCGCATCGCCGGCCCGACGCCCGTGACGCGCCCGTCAGCCACTCCGCCAAGCAACGGCCACGTGGCCATGAGCATGTCGCAGTCCGAATTCATGCAGGCCGTGGACCGGGCGAAGGCGTACATCTCCGCGGGGGACATCATCCAGACCGTGCCGTCGCTGCGCCTGAGCCGGACGCTGAGCGTGGACCCCGTCGAGGTTTATCGGGCGTTGCGACGGATCAACCCGTCGCCGTACATGTTCTACCTGGATTTCGGCGACATGCAGCTCGCCGGCGCGTCGCCCGAGATGATGGTGCGGTACGAGGACGGTCAGGTGCGCACGCGCCCGATCGCGGGAACTCGGCCCCGCGGCGCGGACGCCGACGCTGACGCGGAGCTGGCGCGCGAGCTCCTCGCGGACCCGAAGGAACGCGCCGAGCACGTGATGCTCGTCGATCTCGGCCGCAACGACGTCGGCCGGGTGGCGGTATCGGGCTCGGTGGCCGTGGGCAATTTCATGAGCATCGAGCGGTACTCGCACGTGATGCACATCGTGAGCGACGTGACGGGCACGCTCGCGCCCGGCCGCACGGGCCTGGACGCGCTGCGCGCGTGCTTCCCGGCGGGGACGCTCTCCGGCGCGCCCAAGATCCGGGCGATGGAGATCATCGCCGAGCTGGAGGACCTGAGGCGCGGGCCGTACGGCGGCGCCGTCGGCTACGTGAGCTACTCGGGCGACGTGGACACGGCCATCACCATCCGCACGATGGTGGTCCGCGACGGCGTGGCGCACGTGCAAGCCGGCGCGGGGATCGTGGCGGACTCCGTCCCGGAGCAGGAGTTTCACGAGTGCCTCAACAAAGCACGGGCGCTGTTGCGGGCGATCGAGATCGCGGAGGAGGCTGGCCATGCTGCTCGTACTCGATAACTACGACTCGTTCACCTACAACCTGGTGCAGTTCCTCAGCGTGATCACGGACGACATCGACGTCCACCGCAATGACGCGCTGAGCGTGGCTGATATCGAGGCCAAGGCCCCGGAGGCGATCGTGGTCTCCCCGGGTCCCTGCACGCCGGCCGAGGCCGGCATCTCGGTTGACTTGATCGCCACCCTCGGGCCGCGCATCCCCACGCTGGGGGTGTGCCTGGGCCACCAAGCCGTTGGCGCGGCGTTCGGGGGCCGCATCGTGCGGGCGCCGGAGCTGATGCACGGCAAGACGTCACCGATTCACCACGACGGGGAGGAACTGTTCGAGGGCTTGCCGGACCCGTTCACGGCCACGCGCTATCACTCGCTCATCATTGAGGAAGAGAGCCTCCCGGAGGAACTGCACGTTACTGCTCGCACGCCGGATGGGACTATCATGGGAGTGCGGCATCACACCCACCCGATATTCGGCGTGCAGTTTCACCCGGAGTCGATTCTCACCACGGTGGGGCCCAATTTGCTCCGAAACTTCGTCAAGCTGGCCGGCATGCGAATGCTCCCATGATCGTCAGCGCGATCCAGACCGTGGTCGACGGGCGCCCGCTGCCGCGCGGCACGGCGCGCGAGGTGATGGAAGCCGTGCTGACCGGCCAGGTCACGCCCGCCCAGTTCGGCGCCCTCGTCGTCGCGCTGCGGCTGAAGGGCGAGACGGCGGACGAAATCGCCGGCTTGGCGGAAAGCATGCGGGCGCACGCCACCCGGGTGGACCTAGGCGACCTCTGCGCCGTCGACGCCTGCGGGACGGGCGGCGACGGCGTCAGCTGGTTCAGTGTGACGACGACGGCCGCCCTCATCGCCGCCGGGGCGGGAGCGAAGGTCGCCAAGCATGGCAACCGCGCGGCCAGCAGCAAATGCGGCAGCGCGGACGTGCTGGAAGCGTTGGGCGTGCAGCTCGCGGTCGCACCGACCGTCGTTGCCCAGTGCGTGCGCGAGGCCGGGATGGGCTTCATGTTCGCGCAGGCCTATCACCCCGGTATGAAGTTCGCGGCGCCGTTGCGCCGCGAGATCGGCATCCGCACGGTATTCAACCTGCTGGGACCCATCACGAATCCCGCGGGGGTGCGGCGGCAGTTGCTGGGTGTGGCGGACCCCGCCCTAACACCGCTGATGGCGGACGCCCTGCGGCAGATCGGCGCTGTGCACGTGTTGGTCGTCGCCGGGCACGGAGGCGTGGACGAGATCACCCTCGACGGTCCCACGCAGGTGACTGAACTGCGCGACGGCGCGATCGCGTCGTACACCGTCAGTGCGGAGGATATGGGATTGGCGGCGGGTGACCGCGCAAGCCTGGCCGGCGGCACGCCGGATGAGAACGCAGCCACCACCCGCGGCATCCTCGACGGCAGCGACCGCGGTCCGCGGCGCAATCTTGCAGTCGCAAACGCGGCCGGGGTGTTGCTGGCGGCAGGGGTCGCCGGGACCTGGCGTGACGGCGTCGGGCGGGCCGCAGCGGCCATCGACAACGGCGAAGCGGCGCAGTGCCTGGAACGCCTGGTCGCCATTTCGAACCACTCCACCGGTAGCTAGATGACCATTCTGGACGAGATTGTCGAGCACAAGCGCCGCGAGGTGGCGCAAGCGATCGCGGCTGTGCCGCTGCACGAGATGCGCCGCCGCGGCGAAACACCGCGCGCGCGGCGGTCGCTCTGGCACGCACTGGATATCGACGCGGTCGTCGTCATCGCCGAGATCAAGCGCGCGTCGCCAACCGCGGGAGTGTTCGTGGAGGACCTGGACCCAGCTGCCCAGGCCGCCGACTATGCCGCCAACGGGGCGGTCGCCATTTCGGTGCTGACGGACCAGAAATACTTTCGCGGGTCGCTGAGCGACTTTCAGGAAGCCCGCGGCGCTTGCGAGCTGCCGGTGATCCGCAAGGAATTCATTGTCGACGCGTATCAGATCTATGAATCGGCGGCGGCCGGCGCCGACGCCGTGCTGCTGATCGTGGGCCTGACGCCGGAGCAGGATTTGGAAGAGGACCTTGGCCTCGTCCGCGAGCTCGGCATGGAGGCGCTGGTCGAGGTGCATATCGAGGAAGAAGTGGAGCAGGCGCTCGTCGCCGGCGCCCGCATCGTGGGCATCAACAACCGCGACTTGCGGTCGTTCAAGACCGACCTCGCCGTGACCGAGCGCCTCTGCGCCATGATTCCGGACGACATCACCATCGTGAGTGAGAGCGGCGTCCGAACTCCGGCCGATGTCGAGCGGCTGGCCGCCAGCGGCGTGAGCGCCGTCCTCATCGGCGAGTCGATCATGACGGCGCCCGACGCCGGCGCGCAGTTGCGGGCGCTCGTGGCGGCCGGAGCGGCGGCATAGATCGTGCTGGTCAAGATTTGCGGGCTGCTCCAACCGGATGACGCCGCCGCGGCGGCCGCGGCGGGGGCCGACATGCTCGGCGTGATTTTCGCGCCCGCCTGGCGTCGACGCACCCTGGCCGAGGCCCAGCGCATCTTCGCCGCGGCGCCGTCGGGCCCTGAGCGCGTGGGCGTCTTCGTCAACGCGCCGCTAGCGGAGGTGGAGGAAGTCGCCCGTGCGTGCAATCTCGACCGCGTGCAGCTGGGCGGCAGCGAAGACGCCGAATACTGCGCTGCTCTAGGATCGCGTACCGTCAAGACCTTGCGTTTGCCGCGCGACGAGACAATCGTGCCGGATTTCGACGTGACGCTCTTCCACCTCGATACCGCCCACGACACACGGGCCGGCGGCACGGGCATGTCGTGGGACTACGCCATGGCGCGGCGCGTGACCCGCAAGCATCCGGTGCTGCTGGCTGGCGGGCTCACGCCGGAGAACGTCGCGACGGCCATCGCCGCCGCGCGGCCGCTTGGCGTGGACGTTTGCAGCGGCGTGGAGACCAATCGCGCGAAAGACCCGGACAAGATCGCGGCGTTCGTGCAGCGCGCACGCGCCGGGTTCGCCGCGCTGGAAGCGGCGGCCGAATGATGCGGCGGCGGCTCGTCGCGGCGCTGCTGCTGGCGGGCGTGGTTGCAAGCGGCTGCACCCAAGGCTTCGTGCTCGAGGATGGCGAGCGTCCCCCCGCCGAGCTCACCGACGCGAAATTCGTCTTCGCCGAAGGCGAGACCGAGATCGACATGCGGCCCGCTCCCACGAATCTGGAGCCGTCTCCAACCCCTAAGCCAACGGCGACTCTTACCGAAGAGTACTTATCGACAGGCACGCCCCCGGCCCCTTCACCAACGCCGACTGGACCCACTGCGGCGGCCGAGACACCGGCGCCCACCGCAACGGCCAGTGCGGCGCCTGACGGGGCGGCGCCCCAAGCTACGACTGCGGAGCCGGCGACAACTGCGTCGGCGCCGGTCGACATGGCAGCTATCGCGGCCAATCCGCTGGCGTCCTCGATCGTCATCCCGAACGTCGAGGTGGATCCCGGTCTCGAGACCTTCGAAGAGACGTCGGACCCCAGCCGGGTGTTCGCACCCGATATCCTCGTCGACGTCGATATCGTCAGCTTTGCCGCCACGTTCAGCGGGCGCCAGCCGGAGTCGGGAGCGCTGAGCGAACGGCAGCGCTTGGTCCAACTGGTGCAGTTCGTCTTCGTGCACGGCAGCGCCGAGACGGCGGCGACGTTCTATGAATTCCTCGGCTCCAACTTCATTAGCAGCTCCGCCGCCACCCGAGTTGAGGCTATGCAAGAGCCCTATCCCGATCTCGATTCGTCCTTGACCGGGTTTGGCAACGTGCCCCAGATCGCGGACGAGGTGACCCTTGCCGTCCTCGAAATGGATCCGAACGTGGCGGAGGGCTCGCCAGCCAGCGGTCCGGGGGTGCCGACGATCTATTACATCGTGCTGCGGGAAGGCCGGATGACCGCTGTCATCGAGATTGTCTACCTGATCGAACAAGATCCGAGCGACGTGCTGCTCATCGGCAATGTGCTGGTGTCCCGGATTCCGCCAGAGCTTCAGACAAGCGATGGACCGTGACGACAACCATCGAATCTCATTTGCCCGACGCCGCCGGCTACTTTGGACCCTGGGGCGGCCGCTATGTGCCCGAGACCTTGGTGCCGGCGCTGGAGGACCTAGAGCGCGCCTTCACAGGTCTGCGCCACGACCACGCTTTCCAGGCTGAGCTCCAGCGCCTGCTCCACCACTACGCCGGCCGGCCGACGCCGATCTACGAGGCGCGCCGCCTGCATGAGGAGTTCGGCGGCGCGCGGATCTTGCTCAAGCGCGAGGATTTGGCGCACACCGGCGCCCACAAGATCAACAACGCATTGGGTCAAGGGTTGCTGGCGGTGCGCAGCGGCAAGCGACGGGTTATCGCTGAGACGGGCGCCGGCCAGCACGGTGTGGCCGCCGCGACCGTGTGCGCCATGTTTGGGCTGGAATGCATGGTGTACATGGGCGAGGAGGATGTGCAGCGCCAAGCGCTCAACGTGGTGCGCATGCAGATGCTCGGCGCCGAAGTCGTGCCGGTGACCTCGGGCAGCCGCACGCTCAAGGACGCCATCAATGAGGCGCTGCGCGACTGGGTGACGCACGTGGAGACGACGTTCTACCTGTTTGGATCGGCCACCGGCCCTCATCCGTATCCGCTGATAGTTCGCGAGTTCCAGAAGGTGATCGGCATCGAGGCGCGCGCGCAGATGCTGGATCTGACCGGCCGCCTGCCGGACACAGTGGTGGCGTGCGTAAACGGAGGCAGCAACGCCATCGGCATCTTCCATGCGTTCGTCGATGACGCGGTCGGCCTGGTTGGCGTGGAAGCGGGCGGCACGGGTCCGGCGGCGACCGCGGCCACGTTGGAGAGCGGCAGCCCAGGCATCCTGCACGGGGCGATCAGCTATCTGTTGCAAGACGTGGACGGCCAAATCGCCCCCACGCACAGCATTGCGGCCGGTCTGGACTATCCCGGGGTGGGGCCCGAGCACGCCTATCTGCGGGATACGGGGCGTGCAACCTATGTCTCGGTGACTGACGACCAAGCCTTGGACGCCCTGCAAACATTGGCGCGACTCGAGGGCATCATTCCAGCGCTGGAATCCGCGCACGCCGTGGCCCATGCCATCGAGCTGGCGCCGACGCTGCCGCCGGACGCCTCGATCCTGGTGAATCTCTCGGGGCGCGGCGACAAGGACATGGACTCCGTCGTCGGCGCGCTGGGGGCTGCCGGTTGAGCCGAATCTCCACGGCGTTCAGCGACGCCGCCGCGGACGGCCGTCTCGTGATCGCGCCATACGTCGCGCTGGGGTATCCGGACATGGCGACCTCGGTCGAGTTGGCGCGGGCGTACGTCGACGCCGGCGCGGGGATGCTGGAGCTGGGAGTGCCGTTCAGCGATCCGATCGCCGACGGACCAACGATTCAGCGGGCGACCCAGCGCGCGCTCGCGGCGGGAGCAACCTTTGCCGGATGTCTCGAGGCCGCCGCGGCCATTCGAGCCGCGACCACCGTCCCGCTGGTCCTCATGGGATATGCGAACCCGTTCATGCAGTGGGGATACCAACGTCTGGCCGGTGACCTGCAAGGCGCCGGGGTTGACGGCCTGATCGTTCCCGACCTGCTGCCGGAGGCCAACGACGAGCTGGCGTCGGCCTGCGCCGCGCACGACCTTGACGTGATTTCGCTGGTGGCGCCCACGACGCCCGCCGAGCGCATCAGCCTCGTGGCCGAGCGGGGAAGCGGGTTTCTCTATTGCGTGAGCCTGACGGGTGTGACCGGCCGCCGCGCAGACTTGCAGGTCGGCCTTGCGGCGTTCCTGCGGCGCGTGGGCGAGGCCGCCAGGCTGCCTCGCGCGGTCGGTTTTGGCATTTCCACTCCGGCGCACGTGCGGGCGCTTTGCGGGCAGGCCGAGGCCGCGATCATGGCCAGCGCGTTGATCGACGTCTTCGACGCCTCGCCGGCGGCGGAGGCGGTGTCGCGTTCGGCCGCGCATGTGCGTGCGATGGCGGACGCCGCAACGTGCAGCTGATCGGGTGGCTCCTCGGCGGAGTCGTCCTGCTGTGGGCCATGGTGACCGCCCACACCGCCTGGCGCCTGACGCATCCGCCGCGCGGCTGGCGCCCCCACGACTGGCAGCCGTCCGATCTCCCGCTGCGCGGCGTCGCGATCCAGGCCGACGACGGCGTGCGGCTGCGCGCCTGGGTGGCACCGCACGCCGACGCGCCGGCCACGGTGATCTGCGTGCATGGCTGGGGCACCAACCACACCGAAATGGAATGGCGGGCCGGACGCTTGCATCGCGCGGGCTACTCCGTGGTGCTGTTCGATTTCCGCGCCTGCGGTGAGTCGGCCGGCGGCATGTGCAGCGCCGGCGTGCATGAAATGCGCGACTTGCGGGCCATCATGGACTTGGCGGCCACGGACTCGTCGCTGAACGGCGCCCCCATCGTCATTCTCGCCAACTCCATGGGCGCCGCAGTCTCGATCACGGTGGCGGCGAGCGACACCAGGATTCGAGCGATCTTCAGCGACGCGGCGTACGCATCCCTGGAGAGCGCCACCGCCTGGGGCTTCAAGTCCTTTACCGGGCTGCCGCCGTGGCCGTTCAAGCGGGGGGTGACGTGGCTCGTCGAGCGTATGGCCGGTGCGAGGATGCGCGATCTCGCGGTGATCGAGTCCATCGCCAGCCTGAGTCCGCGGCCGGTGCTGCTCGCGCATGGGACGGATGATCCGCTGGTCTCCCCCCACGATGCCGAGGCACTCTTCGCGCGCGCCGGCGACCCCAAGGAACTCTGGCGCGTTCCAGGCGCAGGCCACGTGGTGGCTGAGTTTGTGCCGCCCGAGGTCTACGACGCCCGCGTAACCGGCTTGTTCACGCGGGCGCTGGAGGAACCGGCGGCTCCAGGACCATAACTTCGAGCGCGTCCGGCAGCAGGTCGGGCGCGAGGTCGAGTTGGGACGACGCCATCCTGTGAACCGTGCGCCCGCTCAAGAAGCCGCTGTGCTCCAGCGTGGCGATTGGCAGGGGCATCTCGCGATCCGCCGGGCGGTAGTGCATGGGGATGGCGACGCGCGGGGCGATCTGGTCGATGACCTCGGCGGCCCCGGCGCCATCGAGCGTGAAGTGACCTCCGACGGGAACGCAGACGATGTCGTGGCCTCTGGTCTGCGCAATGAGATTGGCGTCCAGGACATGGCCGAGGTCCCCGAGGTGCAAGAGGCGGATGTCGCCAGCCGCGACCGATAGCAGCGCCGTGCGACCACGGGCGGCGCCTTGCACGTCGTCGTGATAGGCGCCGGCGATCACGGTCACGGTCACATCGCCGAGTCGAACCTCGCCGGCGTGCCACAGGTCGGCGCTCACACCGCGGACGACTTTGGGGCGCCCGGGCGCCAGCTGCACGTTGGCATGATCGGCGTGCTCATGGCTGACAAGCACCAGATCGATTTCCGGCAACGCGGGTGCGGGATAGGCCAGGGCGTCGTTGAGCGGATCGATCAGCACGTGGACGCCCGTGGGGCTGCGCAACAGGAAGCAGGCGTGCCCCAGCCAACGTAGGTGGGCCGTCGCTTTAGCCGCCATTCGTCCAATCGTCGGCGACCCGGCTGCGGCCTTCAAGCGCCATGGCTATGGTGGCGGCATCGACGTATTCGATGTCGCCGCCGCGTGCAAGGCCACGCGCGAGCCGCGTAACCAGCACCGAGCCCGCCTCCAGCAAACTGTTGATGTATGCCGCGGTGGCATCGCCCTCGATGCTGGCGTTCGTCGCGACGATCACTTCACGCAGCCCGTCGCGCCGCACGCGCTCAGCCAGCGCGGATAGGTTGAGTTCGTCGGGCCCCACGCCATCCAGCGGCGCGATCACTCCGTGGAGCACGTGATAGATGCCGTTGAAGCCGGCCGACCGCTCGATGGCCAGCAGATCCAGCGGGTCCTCGACCACACACAGCAGCTGTTGATCGCGCGCGGGATCACGGCAAATCAAGCAGGGGTCCTGGTCGGCATAGTTTCCACAGCGCGTGCAAGTGACCACGTGCTCGCGCAGGCCGGTGACCGCGGCGCCCAGCGCCGCCACCTGTGCCGCGGGCGCCCGCAGCAGGAAGAAGGCGAGCCGCTGCGCCGTCTTTGGCCCGATGGTCGGCAGACGGCTGAATTCCTCGATCAGGCGCGTGATCGGCCGTGGAACCGGGTCGGGCACGTCCTAGGTAAGCCCGGGGATGTTTAGCCCGCCGGTCAATCCGCCCAACTTGCGCTTGGCGAGGTCCTGGGACTTGGTGACGGCCTCATTGATAGCGGCCGTCACCAAGTCCTCGAGCAGCTCGGGGTCGTCGGGATCGATTGCCGCCGGATCGATGGCAATCGATTCGATGTGCTGGTCTCCGGTGATCACAACCTTAATCGCGCCGCCGCCGGATGTGACCTCGAGCGTGGCGGCGCGCAGCTCTTCTTGGGCCTTTTCCATCTGCCGCTGAAACTGCCGCATCATCTTCATGGACACTGGCTAGGCTCCTTCGGTGAGCTCGTTGTCAATCGGCCGAGCCCCATAGTCCCTTATCGCGACGCGCACGACAGGATCGTTGCTGGTTGATGCGCCGGGCGCCGCCCGGCGCGTGGGCGACGTTTGACGTCGGAGTTGATTGCGTACGCGCAGCGCGGTGCCAAACGTGCGCGAGAGCGCCTGTGCCATGAGCTGTTGGGCCTGGGGCTGCTCCATATGCTCGAACAGGAGTTGGCTGCGATAGCCCATGGTGACCACGTCGCCGGCGAGCGCCAGCACCTCTCCCTGCTCGGCATAGGGCGCCAACATGCGCGAGGCCTCGCGAACCACGTCGATCCACTCCGACGAGCGCGCCTTGATCGCCTCGATCGTCAACTCGTCTGAACTGCGCGGTACGGGCGCGGCATCCGCCGGCGCGATTGGCTTGGCCGGCGGCGCGCTAGCAGCGGCCGCCGACGGCGGCCTCGCGGTCGACACGGCGTCGCCGTGAACCCGCAAGATGGCGCGGGCGAAGGCCAACTCGAGATCGAGGATGGGATCGCCCGCCTCTCGCGAGGGGGGATCGGGTTCGGCAAAGACTTCGAGCGCCTGCACGACCTGGCCGATGCCGGTGCGGCTCGCGAGCGCCGCGATTTCCGGATCCTCCCGCACGTGACCGGCATCCGCCGCCCCGGCGCTCACCAAGAGCACATCGCGCAGCAGATCGACGACCTGTGCGCGGAGCGTGCCGGGGCTGTTGCCGTCGGCCATCGCCCGCTCGATGGCGCTGAGCCCGGCGGCCGCGTCGCCCACCGCAATGGCCTCAACTAGCGCGACGACCGCCGCCCGCCCCGTCAGCCCGAGCATGCCGTTCACGTCGTCCAAGGTGACGGAATCCTCGGCGAAGGCCAGCGCCTGATCGAGCAATGAGATCGCGTCGCGCAGGCTGCCTCCGGCACTCCGGGCCAAGGCGGCGAGGGCGAGCTCATCGACCGACCTGCCCTCGGCCTCGGCCACGCTGCGGAGCTGATCGATGAGCTCGACGATGCCGATGCGGCGGAATGTCAAATGCTGGCAGCGCGACCGGATGGTAAGAGGCACCCGATGCGGCTCGGTGGTGGCCAGCACGAACAGCGTGCGCGCCGGCGGCTCTTCCAACGTCTTGAGCAGGGCGTCTTTCGCCGATGCGGAAAGCTGATGGATTTCGTCAATGATGTAGACCTTGTAGCGTCCGCCAGCGGGCGCAAATTGCGTTTGCTCGCGAAGCAGCCGCACGTCGTCGACGCTGCTGTGGGAGGCCGCGTCCATCTCCACCAGATCGACGAACGTGCCGGCGGCAATGTCGCGGCAGTGGTCGCAGGCGGCGCAGGGTTCGGGCTGCACGCCTTCACGACAATTGACCGCTTTGCCAAGCAGGCGCGCGACGGTGGTCTTGCCGGTGCCGCGTTCGCCAGAGAACAGGTACGCGTGGCTCAGCCGGTTATGCGCCAGTGCATTCTGCAGAATGCGCACCACGTGCGGTTGGCCCACGAGCTGGCCGAACCGCTGCGGGCGGTAGCGGTTGTAGAGCGCCTGGAAGGCTGGCGGCGACGCGGTCATAGGGTTCGTCGTGTCACGGAATGGGCTGAAGAAGAGGCCGCGCCCTGCCTTCGAGCACCGGCCGCCGCTTTACCGACACCGTCGGCTCAAGCCAGGTGGTCCCGCGGCACCCGAAGATGACTCCGTACCGCTGCTTCCTCTCGGACCTGACGGGGTTAGGAGGTCTTCGTCGCACGAGGCCCAGCCGTCAACACCGATGAGTGGCGGCAGACACGACAGTGGAAGCCCTCAGGCAGGTATTCGGCCCGCTGTAGCGGATTGCGGTTCCAGGGCACCGCTAGCTCCCCACCTAGCGCGGCCTCACCCGGATAGTAGGCGTAGCGCTGCGGGGGGTCAATGCACCGGGCGGGTCGTTGGCAAGGGCGGTTCGCAAAGCGCCCCTACGCTCGCACGGCCGCGAGAGGGCGGGAACGGCCTACAATCTTCCACGCCCGACGGAAGGAGTCCTGCCTGTGGCCCCCTACCGCATCGAACTCCGCAGCGACACCCAGACCGTTCCCACGGCCGACATGCGCGAGGCCATGGCACAGGCCGATGTCGGCGACGAGCAGTGGGGCGAAGATCCCAGCGTGCTGGAACTCGAGCGCACCTCAGCTGCAATGTTCGGCCGCGAGGCCGCGCTGTTCGTGCCGAGCGGCACCATGGGAAATCTGACCAGCATGCTGGCGTCTACCGGGCGCGGCGACACCGTGATCGTTGACGGGCTCTCGCACATGGTGGGCGAGAACGGCAACTACGCCGTGGTCGCCGGATGCACGCTGTTGCCGGTCGAGACCGACGGAGTGCTCGATGCGGATCTGGTGCGCGAGCGGCTCGAATCCTCGACCATTCCCCCCGCCCGGCCCGCGCTGCTCTGGACCGAGAACACCCACAACGTGCGCGGGGGCGTGTCCTGGGGCCCAGAGGTGATGCAAGACATTGTCGAGCTCGCCGCCGAACGAGACATGCGCGTCCACGTGGACGGTGCGCGCATCTTCAATGCCGCCGTCGACCAGGGCGTCTCGGTGCGGGAACTGACGGCGGGAGCCGATACCGTGCAGTTCTGCTTGTCCAAGGGGCTCGGGGCGCCGTTCGGCTCCATGGTGGTGGGATCCGGCGAGATGATCGGGCGCGTGGCCCGGTATAAGAAGATGCTTGGCGGGGCCATGCGCCAGGCCGGCGTGATGGCCGCGGCCGGCCTCATCGCGCTGCGCGACGGCCCGGCCCGTCTGGCGGCCGATCATGCCAATGCCCGCCGGCTCGGAGAGCTGCTGGGCGCCATCACCGGATTGGATCTGATCTACCCAGCGGCGACCAACATGGTGTTCGTTCGGGTCGATCCAACCCTGATCGATCAGCAGCGGTTCGTGGCTGCGGCAAGGGCGCAGGGCGTGGGCGTGGCGGACATACGGCCCGGGCATCGCCTACGGTTCGTGACGCACCACCAGATCGACGCTCAGGACATCGAGGAAGCCGGGCAGATCCTGCGCGACGCGGCCGAGGCCGCCGCCGTGCAGGCCCCAGCCGGCGCCATCGGTTGACGGCCGGCGCGTCCGACCTCTTTCAGCCAACGGCCGGGGAGGAAGTGGTCCGCGTTGGACCGCTCCGAGCGTTGCGATGGCTGCCGGAAGACCTTCGCGCCCCGTCGAGGTTGATGCTGATCCACGGTCTGTGGGGCGGCGCGCACATGTGGCGGCGTATGGGGCCGTATCTCGCGGCGAATGGCTACGCCGCCTACGCCGTGTGGTTGCGGCATCACCACCCCGGCGCCGACCATCGATCGCTCCACGGCGTGGGCGTCCGGGAAATCGCAGCTGACGTGGTCGAGGCGGCGCGCGAGATCGGCGGACCAATCCTCGTTGGGCACAGCGTCGGCGGTTTGATCGCGCAGGTGGCTGCGGCGAGCTGGGAGGCGCCGGGATTGGTTCTCCTGTCGAGCACCGGGCCGCTTGGCATCCTCACGCTGCATCGGGGCTGGAATACGTTTCGGGCGCTGCCGAAGTTCGTCGGACACCCGTTTCGCAGCGAACCTTCGCGGCCCGAGGCTACCTACATGCGGCGCATGTACTTCAATAGATTGGAGGCAACGGAGGCTGCGGCGCTGAGCGCGAACCTGGTTCCCGAACCGCGGCGATTCGTGCGCCAGCTTGCGTTCTGGCCGCCGCATGTGCCGCGCTCGTCCATTCGCTGTCCGGTCCTCATCGCGTCGGGTTCAGACGACCTGGGCGTGACGCCGTGGGTAGCCCGGCGCCTGGGGGCGCGCTACCGCGTCCTGCCAATGATCTATCCCGACCGGGCGCACATGCTGCAGATCGAGCCGGGTTGGGAGGACGTCGCCGACAACCTTATGCGCTGGGCTGATCGCTTCGTGGCGTAGCCGAGTCGTCAGCTCTCGAGGAGCGCGTCGGCGTGCTCGCGGACCTTTTCGATCGCGTCGGCGATCTGCTCCATGCCGGCCGCGTCATCCAGCAGCACATTCTGAGTGAGGAATAGCGTCTCCTCGGCACACAGGCGCTCGGCGTAGGGGCACGAGACAGCGGCATAGTCGATGTCGGGCGTGCCATTGCCCCGAGGCCAGGCCCGTTCGAGCGCGCCGTCGACGTTGTCGAACAGCGCGGTGCGATGCAGTGGTTGCCGGTAGCCTTGGGTTACGGGGATACCCTCCGCGTTCAAGGCTTCGACAAAGCGCTCGCGGCGCAGGCCCTTGAAGGCTCCGGGGTCATAGCGGAAGACATACACGTGATGCGCCGGCCGGGTGGCGAACGCGTCAATGCGCCGCACCGCAATCCCTTCAAGGTCTTCCAGCAGGCCATTGAGGTAGCTCCCATTGGCCGCGCGCCGTTGCGCCTGTTCTTCCAGCCGGCCAAGCTGCACCTGGAGCAAGGCGGCCTGAATCGGCGTGATGCGCCGGTCGCCGGCCGACACGGTGAAGTCCCAGCCTTCCCCGGTACTCAGGCTGCCGCGTCCGAGCTGTCCGCCACGCTCGAGCACACCGCCGCCCCACAGGTCGTGCTGCGCGATCGCGCGCGAGAAAACCTCGATGTCATTGGTGAGCACCGCGCCGCCCTCACCCGCGTTGAGGTTCTTGCTGGCCTGGAAGCTGAAGCAGCCAACGTCGCCGATGGTCCCCAAGCCACGGTCGCACCAGGTGCCGGCGTGGGAATGCGCCGCATCCTCGATGACGCGCAATCCGTGCGCGGACGCGATGTCGAGCACCGCCTGCATGTCGCAAGCCAGCCCGCCGAAATGCACGGCCATGATGGCCGAGGTGCGCGGGGTGATCGCGGACGAAATGCACGCAGGGTCCAGGTTGTAGGTCGCGGGGTCGATGTCGGCAAAGACCGGCACCAAGCCCGCGTTGAGGATCGACGTGGCACTGGCCATGAACGTGAACGGCGCCAGGATGACTTCCGAGCCCCGCGGGAGCCGCAACGCTTCGAGCCCCATCTCCAGGGCGCTGGTGCCGCTGTTGACCGCCAGGCCGTAGGCCGCGCCCTGGGCGGCGGCAAAAGCGCGCTCGAAGGTGATGACGCGGTGGCTGCCGAGTCGCCCCCACTCACCGGCTCGTACGACGTCCGCGACGGCGTTGACCTCGGTGTCGTCGAAGACCGGCCATGCTGGATAGGGGTCGGGGCGGACCGGGTCCCCGCCTAGCAGCGCAAGCATGGCCGCATGGTACTGCCGGTCGAACCGGCCAACAACGACCTCGGTCTAGTGCCGAGCAGGCGGTGCGGCCGTCGATGGCGCCCGCCCCATGCGGAGCCGCAAGAGCAACAACGGCACACCGGCGGCAAGGACGATCAGCAACGCCGACATGGCCGCGCGGGCGAAGAACGCCTCCGACGCGGCCGACCAAGTTACCGTCGCCAGGGTCTTGAAACCGATGGGCCCGAGGATGAGGGTCGCGGGAAGCTCCTTCATCGTCAGCAGAAATACCAATCCAATGCCGGAGGCGATCCCCGGCCAAATCAGCGGCAGCGTGACGTGGATGAGGGTGGCAACGCGGGACCGGCCCAAGGTTCGGGCGGCGTCTTCCACGTTCGGGCGCACTTGCGCGAGCGAGGCGCGCACGGCGGCGAGCATGGCAGGAAAGAACAGCACGACGTAGGCCAAGACGAGCAAGAGCAGCGTCTGGTACAGCGGTCGCGCAAGATTGACGGCGAAGAAGACGAGTGAGATGGCAACCACCAGTCCGGGCAAGGCAAAGCCGGTGTACGTGGCCCGCTCAATCGCCCAGGCAAACCGGCTGGGGTAGCGAACGACAAGGGCCGCGACGGGCAATGACGCCAAGGCCGCGGCGAGGGCGGCGAGCGAGGAGACCAGCACCGAGTTCAGCAAGGGCTCCCAGACGCCAATCACCGCCTCACCCGCTGCGAGGCCTCGGCCGACCCAGTACACCAGCACGCCCATAGGCCCGACCAAGGCAAGCGCGCCTAGCCCCGCCATGAAGCCAAGCGCGGGAATCGTCCAGCGTCCGAGTTGGGCGCGCCTGGGCTCAGCGGTTACCCCCGGTCCCACGCCGTGGTAGCGCGCGCGTCCTCGCGCCAGGGCCTCAACGGCCAGGATGGCGGCGGCAAGTGCGACCAGCGCCAGCGACAAGGCAGCGGCCACGCCGCGATCGAACGCTGACTCGAATTGCACGAAGATCGCCCAGGTAAAGGTCTCGTAGCGAAGCAGCGAGACGGCGCCGAAGTCGGTGAGGGTGTAGAGCGCCACTAGCAGCGCTCCTGCCCCGACGGCCGGGCCAAGCAAGGGCAACGTCACGCGGCGGAAGGTCGCGCGGCGGCCCTGCCCGAGGGATCGGCTGGCGTCTTCGAGCGATGGGTCCTGCCGCCGCAAGCTCGATTGCGCGGGCAGGAGAACGTAGGGGTAGCTGAGCAGCGTGAGGGTCAGCGCGGCGCCGGGAATCCGTAGATCGATGGCAGCTCGGTGACGCCGACGAGGGGCTCAAGCGCTTGTTGCAGCATGCCGCGCGGGCCGAGCGCCACCTGGACGACCAGCCCGGCGACGAAGCTGGGAATTACGAGGGGCAGAGCCGCGACAACGCTCCAGAAGCGCGGCCACGGCAGGTTGCTGCGGACCGTGAGCCAAGCGACCGGCACCGCGATGACGACCGACGCCACCGTCACCGTGACAACCAGCGCCAGGGTACGCAGGAGAATCATGGCGGTGCGCCAACGCAGCAGGAGAGCCCAGGCGTCGTCACCGGCGCCGGCGGCACGGATAACGAGATAGACGAGCGGCAATGCGAGCAGCAGGCCGACCGCCAGCGCCGGGACCCAGAGCACGGCAGGCGCACGCGGCCAGCGGCCCATCCGCCCAATGGGACCGCTGGGCGCGGCGACGCGAATCACGCGCGCGATCGACACCATGCTTAGGGCAGTATTCCAGCTTCCCTCAGCATGGCTTGGGTTCCTTCCAGGTCGGCGAGATCGCTCAGCGCGATCGCCGGCTTCTCGATGTCGGCGAGGGGCGTCAGCAGCCGCGATGCCTTCACGCCCTCGACCAAGGGGTATTCATGCGTGGCGCTGGCGAAGTACTGCTGACCAACGGCGGAGAGGAGGAAGTCGATGAATCGCTCGGCCGCGGGTCGGTTGGCGGCAGTGCCGAGAATGCCGGCGCCCGCGACCATCACGAGCGACCCGGGGCCGCCGCCCGGAAGATGATAGTTCCGGGCGGCGAAGGTCTCGCCCTCCTCGGCCAGGAAACGGTGGAGATAGTAGTGATTGACCAGTCCGGCGTCGATCTCCCCGGCGGCTGTGGCGGCAACGATGGGGGTGTTCTTGGGGTAAATCTCGGTCTCGTTGGCCTGCATGGCGTCGAGCCATTCACGGGTGCGGTCGTCGCCCCACACGGCGCGCATGCCGGTGACCATGGTCTGGAACGAGGCGTTGGTGGGAGGCCAGCCGAGGCGGCCGCGCCAGCTGGGGTCGGTGAATCCCCAAAGATCGTCGGGCAGGTCGGCAGGGCTTAGACGGTCGGTGTTGTAGACGACGACGCGCGCGCGCCCCGAGATGCCAGTCCAGAGCCCGTTAGGCGAGCGGGCCCAGGCGGGCGCTCGGCTCAGAACGGATGCGGGCAGAGGCGACAGGAGCGACTCGACAGCCCCCAGGCCGCCGGGATCTTGGGCGAAGAACACGTCGGCCGGCGAGGCATCGCCTTCCTCGAGCAACGTCGCGGCCAGTTGCGGCGTTCCGGCGTACTTGACCTGCACGTCAAGATCAGCCGTGGCGCCGAATTGCTGGATAACGGGGTCCACAAGGGACTCGCTGCGACCGGAGTAGACGACCAGCCGTTGGGGCTCACTGGGCGGCTCGGTCACGGTGACCGTGACAACCCTTTCGACGACCTTCTCGACAACCTGGGGTTCGCCGCAGGCGGCAAGCAAGGGCAAGGCGGCCGTAGAGGCCACGGCTCCCCCGATAAGCGCGCGGCGGGTGAGCGCCATATGGATCTCCCGACAAGCTGGGGTCCGCACATGCCAGCGGGCCCTATGCGGGAAGGTTAGTATGGCCTAATAGACAGTGCAAGCCTTAGCTAAATCAACCTTGGCGTGCCTTCGGAGTACCCGTGGCGGTCCAAGGTCGGGCCGGGCGCGACGTGCTTCCCGGGAGCGGACGACGGACCGACACGCCGCCGACGCGAGCCTGGGGATTGGCGCCTGTGGTCTTGAAGCGATGCCGTCGTGTGCTCACCGCTCGGGCGTTCTCCCGCTGAGGGAGGGGGCTAGGACCTCTCCCTGGCCCTCTCCCTCAGGGGAAAACGCGCAGCGTGCAACAGACGGGCGCCCACACGGGGGCGCTGCCGACCGGGGCGGCCGGCGATTCACGAACCGCGTGTTGGTGGGCGGAGAGGGTGGGATTCGAACCCACGAGGGGAGTCCCCTACACGCTTTCCAGGCGTGCGCCCTAAGCCGCTAGGCGACCTCTCCACGCCAGCATGCTACCAACGGGAACCGCAGCCTCAGACATCCAGACCGGCAAACAGCGGGTGGGTCAGGTAGCGATCGCCCCCGTCGCAGAGCACGGTCACGATGAGCTTTCCGTCATTTTCGGGCCGCGCGGCAACCTGGAGGGCGACCCAGACGTTCGCCCCGGCCGAGGCGCCGACCAGCAGGCCCTCGGCCGCAGCCAGTTGGCGGGCCGTCTCCTCGGCTTCATCGTCGTCAACGAGCATTATCTCGTCCACGAGATCGCGCTCGAAGACTTCAGGCACGAAATTGGCGCCTATTCCTTCGATCCGATGCGGTCCAGCGCGGCCACCGGTGATGACCGGATTGCCGACGGGCTCGGCGCCAATGAATTGCAGCGACGGCTTGCGTTGCTTGAGGGCACGCGCCGTACCGGTGATGGTGCCTCCAGTGCCAACCGCGGCGACGAAGACATCAACCGCCCCATCGGTATCACGCCAGATCTCCTCGGCGGTCGTTCGCGCGTGCGCCTCGGGATTGCTGGCGTTGCGAAACTGCTGCGGCATCCACGCGTCGGGGGTGCTGTCGACGATCTGCTGCGCGCGGTCGATGGCGCCGACCATGCCCTGCGCACCCGGTGTGAGCACCACCTCGGCGCCAAAGGCGCGCAGCAGATTGCGTCGCTCGATGGTCATGGTCTCGGGCAGGGTGATGATGACGCGATAGCCGCGGGCCGCCCCCACCATTGCAAGGGCGATGCCCGTGTTGCCACTGGTCGGCTCGACGATCACGGTGCGACCGGGGGCAATGCGGCCCTCCCGCTCGGCGTCGTCGATCATCGCCAGCCCGATGCGATCTTTGACGCTGCCGCCGGGATTGAGGAACTCGCATTTGGCGGCGATGCTGGCGGAAAGCCCTTGCGTCAGTTGATTCAGACGCACCAGGGGCGTGTTGCCAACAAGGTCCGCCACGCTGTCCGCGATGCCGGGAATGCGCCCGGGCGCGTCTGAGTTCACGGGCGCCTCTCGCTACGGGTTCGCAACTTCCAAGAAGCCACGCCGGACCGATGATAAGCTCTGCGGCGGCAGGCCCACCGGCGGAGCAGTCACGGCCGACTTACTGTGTTCGTTGGCGCAGCCAGCGACGACCAAGCTAGTACTCATCGTCCTCGACGGTCTTGGCGGATTGCCTATGGTTCCGGGTGGGCCGACCGAGCTTGAAGCGGCCGACACGCCGAATCTCGATCAGCTGGCACGCGAGGGCGTAACCGGCGTACACCATCCGATGGAGATTGGTGTCACGCCCGGCAGCGGGCCCGGTCACCTGGCGCTGTTCGGCTACGACCCGGTCGCCGATAGCATCGGGCGCGGCGCGCTCTCGGCGATTGGCCTTGGGATCGACCTAGGCGAGCACGATCTCGCGGTGCGGTTGAATTTCTGCGCCCTCGATGCCAGCGGCAACGTCGACGACCGCCGGGCCGGTCGCATCTCAACGGAGCTCAACCAACGGCTGGTCGCGATGCTCGACGGCCTCGAAGCGCCAGGCGTGAGCGTTGAGCTCGCAACCGAGCGGCGGCACCGTGCCGTCCTCGTGCTGCGAGGCGAAGGCCTCGATGCGCGCGTGCGCGAGACCGACCCGCAAGCGATGGGCGTGCCACCGCTCGCCCCCACAGCGCTGCATCCCGCGGCGGAACATACGAGCCGAGTCCTGGCTGGTATTGCCGAACAGGTGCGCGACCGCATCGGCGATGAGCAACCCGCTAACTTTGTGCTGATGCGCGGCTACGGCCAGTACCGTCCGCTGCCCTCGCTCGAGTCTCGATTCAAACTGCGCGCGGCGTGCCTGGCCGCCTATCCCATGTATCGAGGCGTCGCCCGCGCCGTGGGGATGACGGTGCTGCCGGTCACCGACGAGCCTGGCAACCAGATTGCGGAGCTTGAAAAGGCCTGGGACTCATTTGACCTCTTCTTCGTGCACATCAAAGAGACGGACACGCTCGGGGAGGACGGGGATTTCCACGGCAAGGCGCGGGCCATTGAGACGGTCGACCGCTGGCTGCCGCGAGTCCGCGCCCTCAAGCCGGACGTGCTCGTTGTGACCGGCGACCATTCGACGCCGGCCAAGCTTCGGGCACATTCCTGGCACCCGGTGCCGCTCATCCTGTGGGGGGCGCTGGCGAGGTCGGACCGCGTCGAGGCGTTCAGCGAGCCCGCCTGCTTCGGCGGGGGGCTGGGCCACATTCCAGCGCGCTCGATCCTGCCGCTCATGCTGGCGCATGGGCAACGGCTCGCGAAGTATGGCGCCTAGCGCGGGCGGCGCGGCATGGCGGGAATTGCCGTCGGTCGATCGCGTCGCGCAGGCGGCCGCGCTGCCGAGTGAGAAGCCAAATGCGCTTCTGATTTCGGCCGCGCGCGCGGAGATCGCCACGGCCCGCACCGCCATTGGCCGTGGACGCGCCGCGCCAAGCCTGGAATCGCTCGCGCAGGCGGCCGCGCTGCGAGCGGAGTTGCTGGTGCGCGATGCCCCAAGACCCGTGGTCAACGCAACCGGCGTGATCATCCACACGAATCTCGGACGAGCGCCCCTCAGCGACCGAGCCCTTGCCGCCGTGCAGGCGGCCGGCGCGGGATACGCCGCTCTGGAGATGGATCTCGCCACGGGGCGGCGCGGGCGGCGCGGGGAAGCTGTGGCCGCGAGCCTGCGTGAGATCACGGGCGCACCGGCCGCCATCGCCCTCAACAACAACGCGGGGGCCACGTTCCTCGCCCTCGAAGCGCTGGCCGCGGGTGGTGAGGTGCTGGTGAGCCGCGGCGAGGCGATCGAGATCGGCGGCGGGTTTCGCGTGCCCGAGATTCTCGCCGCCAGCGGCGCCGTGTTGCGCGACGTCGGCACGACCAATCGGACGCGGCTCGAGGACTATGCGGAAGCTCTGAGCGATCGCACGGCGGCAATCCTGCACGTGCACCGCAGCAACTTTGCCCAAATTGGGTTCACGGAGTCGCCCGATCTCGCCGCCCTGGCGCAACTCGCGCACGAGCACGGCGTGCCGATCATCAGCGACCTGGGCTCGGGAACCCTGCTCGACCCGACGCCGTTCGGGTTGGTCAACGAGCCGCGCGTGCAAGACGCACTTGCCGCCGGTTGCGACGTGGTGACGTTCTCGGGCGACAAGCTCTTGGGTGGTCCGCAGGCCGGTATCGCGGCCGGAAACGCCGCCTACGTTGAACGGATCGCCCGGCGCCCGCTGGCGCGCGCGCTGCGGTGTGACGCGCTCACGCTGGCGGCGCTGCAGGCCACCCTGGCGCACTACCTGTTGGGCGAAGCCGAGACCAATATTCCCGTCTGGCAGATGATTGCCGCACAGCCCCCGGCCCTGCGCGCACGCGCACGCCGGATTTCGCGCGGCGTCGACGGCGCCAGCGTTGAGGCGTCGCAGTCGGCGGTTGGCGGCGGCGCCCTTCCCGGACAGGTGCTCCCGAGCTACGCCATCCGGCTTGCGGGGAGTGGGCAGGCACTCGCCGGGCAACTGCGACACGCGGACCCACCCGTGATCGGCCGCGTGCGCAACGACGATGTGTGGCTCGACGTACGCACCGTCCTGCCACGCGATGAAGCGCCGCTGCGGCGCGCGCTTCTCGATCTGCCGCGCTAAGCGTCGTCCAGGATCGCGCGGAGGTAGGCGGCGTGCTGGGCTAGCGCGGCCTCACGCCCTCCCCCCGTTCGGGCGTCTCGCGGCTCCCACTCGGTCGAAAGGTAGCCGTCGTAGCCAGCGTCGCGCAGGACGCCAAGCATTTCGGCGATCGGAACTTCGCCCCTGCCGGCGAGGACGCTCTCCCACTCCCTGTCATCGTTGGTTCGGACGATGTCCTTGACATGGACATGGACGACAAACGGGCCGACGGCAGCCCAGGCCTCGGCAACGCTTTCGCCCGCGCGATGCGGGTGTCCCAGGTCCCAGACCACCGCAGCATTGGGATGCGCCGCGGCGCGCACGATGCCCCCGACACGCACGGCGGAATTGAACACGTCATGGGTTTCCAGGGCCACGCGAATTCCGTGCGGCGCGGCGTGTTCCGCGGCGGCGTGCAGGCCGTCGGCGACCCATGCATCAGCCGCTGCCGGTGGCGCCTCAGCACTCTGCGCGCCGCCGAATACACGGACCACGGGCGCCCCCCACTCGCGGGCCATCTCAATGAAGCCAGCGGCTCGATTGACCTCTCGCGCACGCTCTTGCGCCGGCTGCGCCAAGCGGCAATCGGTGCCGACCGCGCAGATCTCGAGGCCGGCCTCCGCCACCACCTCCGCTATGCGTCGGCGCTCGGCGGACGGAAGGTCCGGTGCGAGCGGTTGCCCGGCGAGCATGCGGATTTCGAGGCCGTCACAGCCGATCTCACGGGCGACGCGCGCATGCTCGTCGATCGTCCATGAGGGAGCGGAATAGGTCGTAACCGCCAAACGCACGGGGGAAATCCCAGGCTCGAGCGCGGCTTTCATCCTAGCGGATCGGTGAGGACGCGGGTGTGCTAGGTTGCGGCGCCCTGAAGCGTGGCGGTAGATGTCCGGCGTAAATCCACAAGCGCCGCGTGTCCCGCGCGCCGACGCTCACCTACCAACTGTCATGCCGACTGCCTCGTCATCAGCCGGGCCGTCTTCGCCACGCATCTCGGTGATATTTCCCTGCCATAACGAGGCGGAGAACGTTGCCCCGGTCATTGCAGACGCCCGAAAGCATGCCCGCGCGTTCGGCGACGACTACGAGCTCATTGTTGTCGACGACGGATCGATGGATGGCACCGCCGAGCGGGCCCGCGAGGCGGCCGCGGGTGACGACCGCGTCCGCGTGGAGCAGCACACCACGAATCAGGGATACGGCCATGCGCTGCGCACGGGATTCGCCGCCGCGCGTGCGCCGCTGGTCTGCTATGTGGATGGGGATGGCCAGTTTTCGCTCGCGGATCTGCCTGCCTTGGTGAACGCGCTAGGCACGCACGGCTTCGTCCTGGGCTATCGCATCAAGCGGGCCGATCCGGCTCACCGCTCGCTGAACGCGCGTCTCTGGCAGCAGGTCGTGCGGCTGGTGATGGGCTTCAACGTGCGCGACATCGACTGCGGATTCAAGCTGTTTCGCCGCGAGGTGGTGCAGGACCTCGAATTTATTGCCGGTCGGGGCGCGGTGATCTCAGCCGAGCTCGTGGCCAGGGCCAGGCGCGCTGGACATACCTTCACGGAGGTCGGCGTCCAGCACTATCCGCGGACGGCCGGCGAGCAGTCGGGCAACAGCCCCAAGGTCGTGCTCAACTCCTTCGTGGACATCGTCCGGTTGCGGTGGCAGCTGCGGTGACGCTGAGCGTGATCGTGCCGGCGTACAACGAGGCGCCGACGATCGCCGAAGCGCTTCAGCGGGTCGCAGCCGTAGACCTCGACCTCGAGATCATCGTCGTCAACGATCACTCGACGGACGCGACCGCGACCGCGATCGAGGCCGCCGCCGTGCCCAGAATTCGGGTCATCAACCACCCAGAGAATCGGGGGAAGGGCGCCGCTGTGCGCTCGGGGCTGCGGGAGGCCCGCGGGGATGTGGTGGTGATTCACGACGGCGACCTGGAGTACGACCCGCAAGACTTCACCGCACTCATTCAGCCGATCCAACGCGGCGAGACCCGCGTCGTCTACGGCTACCGTGAGCTCGAATCACAGTCGCCGCTTTACCGGATCGGCAATCGCTTCCTGACACTGCTCACAAACTTGCTCTACGGCGCCTCCGTGCGCGACATGGAGACGTGCCACAAGATGTGGCGCCGCGAGGTGCTGGCCGGCGTCGATCTCACCGCCAATTCGTTCGACATCGAGGTCGAACTCACGGCGCGGTTTCTGCAGCGTGGCGAGCGCATCGTGCAGCTCCCAATTGCGTACAAGGCACGGACCGCGAAGAAGCTGCGTTGGTGGATCGACGGCCCGTCGGCCGTCAGGTCGCTGATTCGCTATCGCATTCTTCGCTAGGAGCCTGATCGGGCGCGGCATCGGGCATATGCTGGTCGGGAAGGGTAATGACTACGGGCGCTTCAGCCGCCGCTGGGGCGACCTGAAACACTTCCGGCGGTCGCGAATCCCATTCACGTGAATCGGCGGGCGCGTTTTCGTGAATGAACTGGCCGCATGTCTCGCAAAAGACGCGCCGGTCTTCGACCAGCTCGAAGCACCGCGGGCAGTAGACATCCGGCATCAGTTCTCCTCCGGTCTGTCGATCACGCCGCCGCCAAGCACCTCGTCACCGCGGTAGAACACCGCAGCTTGGCCCGCGGCCGGCGCCCACGACGGCTCGTCGAACGCGACGGACAGCCTGGATGCGGATCGCGACTCGAGCCGCGCCGGCGACGCGCGGGCGTGGGAACGGGTCTGCACCTCGGCTCGCGCCGGCGGCGTCGACGCGGGTCCCGTGATCCAGCGGACGTCGCGCACGGTTATCGTATCCACAAGCGCTGCGGCGCGCGGGCCGACAACCAGCGTGTTGCGCTCGGCGTCGATCGCGGTGACATAGCGGCGCCCCGCTCCCCCGCCCAAGTCGAGGCCGCGCCGCTGGCCAATGGTCACGGTCTCGATGCCGTCGTGACGGCCGATCACGCGTCCATCGGATTCGACGATCGGCCCTTTGCCGCTGGTGCCGTGGCGCTGCACCACGGCGGCGTAGTCGCCATCGGGAACGAAACAGATCTCCTGACTGTCCGGCTTGCGGGCTACCGGCAAGTCGAACTCGGCGGCAATTTGCCGGACCTCTGGCTTCAGCAGATCGCCCAGCGGCAACCGCACGCGACGCAGTTGGTCCTGCTGCAGCATGTGCAGCACGTAGGACTGGTCCTTCACCGCATCACGGGCGCGGAGCAGCCGCCAGGACGCGCCGTGTGCCACGCGCGCGTAGTGGCCCGTCGCCACGAAGTCGGCGCCCACCTCATCGGCCTTACGGATCATCTCCGGAAAGCGCACGCGGTCATTGCACAGCACGCAGGGATTGGGCGTCTCGCCACGGAGGTAGGCGTGAGCCCAGGGATTGACCACGGCGGCGTCAAACTCGGCGCGGAAGTTCAACACATAGTGCGGCGCGCCCAGAATCTGGCAGACGTGCCGCGCGTCATCGATGGTCCGCGGCGTGCAGCACCCGCTTTGCGTGTTTCGCCGGGTGCGGCTCGCAGGCCATTGGTTGAAGGTGACGCCAATCACCTCGTGACCCTCGCGGGCAAGCAACGCCGCGGCAACGGAGCTGTCCACGCCCCCGCTCATCGCCACGAGCACTCGCGCCATCACATCCGACCTCACACGCCGCGTTCATTCGAGGCTAGCAGCGCCGCCGCCAGTGCGTGAAGGACTCGGCCTATTCCGCCGCCGTATCAACCACTTGGCCGGCGCGAACCACCAGCTGGACGTGCCACCGGCCGCCGGGGCGCGCTATGCCCGTTGAATCCACCAGCGGCTCTGGTGCGGGCGCCCACTCCAGGACGGTGAGATCGGCGCAGGCCCCCGACGCCAAGCGGCCGATTTCATCAGCCATGCCGAGAATCTGCGCCGGTCGCGCGGTCGCACAGGCCCAGATGTCGGCTTCCGGCATGCCGGCCGCGCGCAGCTTGGACATGACGAGCGGGAGGTCATGCACGGGGCTCGCCCCCATGTGCCGCCGCTGGAGGTCTGTCGAGATCGTGTCGGGTGGGAAGCCATCGGCGAGCGCGGCCTCGGCAATGTCGTAGATGAAGGAATTCATCCCGTGCCCGATATCGAACAGCACGCCGCGGGCTCGCGCCTCGTGAACGCAATCGAGAACCCGACCATTTCGCACGATGCGATCAGGACCCGCGTGGTAGCAGTAGGTCACCAGGTCCCCCGGCCGCAACAGCTCGAGTTGCTCCTCCAGGGACCAGTCGGTGTGGTACCGGGAGCCGTAGAGGATGGGTCGGCCAGTGGCCTGCGCGGCCGCAAGGCCGCGAGCCAGAATCTCGCGCGGATCGAGGTTCCCTGTAACGAGGAAGTTCGTTGTCACGGCAATGCCCCAAATGTGGTCCCGGCCCTCACGAATGGCGCGCACGCAGGCGTCCACGTCGAGATCGTCGAGCTTGGAGTAGCTCGGGTGCGCCGCGCACTCGCCGGGCATCGCCAGATGCAACGCGAGCTTCAGGCGGGTCTGCACGACGTCGATCACGGAATCTCGGTACACCCGCCAATTGGCTGCCCCAGCGTCGCCCTGCGACATGGCGGTGGTGGTGCCGCGGGCCACCAGGTGTCGATCGGGCTCCACGGCGTGACGTGAGCCACCGAGGTCCGGATGGGCATGGAGATCGATGAGCCCGGGCAGGAGAATGCCGTTTGGGAAGTCAAGCTCGCGGGCGGCGGGTGCCGCCAGCGCCGGCGCGTCGGGACGGTCAAGCGCCACATCGACGATGCGATCGGCGGCAACGGCAACAGCGCCTGAACCGTCGAGACCCGTTGCCGGGCACACCAAGCGTCCGGCGCGAATCACGAGCGATGGGCTGGGGAGATTCATGGAGATTTCATCCAGACGGCCCCGGCGGAGAGGGTGGGATTCGAACCCACGTGGCGCTCAACACGCCAAACCGTTTTCGAGACGGTCCCCTTCAACCACTCGGGCACCCCTCCGTTGGAGTCTAACCCAGGGATGTGGCACTTCCGGGGATGGCCAAGCCGGCGCGTTGGTGGTGCGGCCGTCGCCGGCGAGGCGCGTCGGCACCCACGCACAGCGCCCCGTGCCCGCCGCCGGCATGGCACCGTCGGCAGGTCCGCGCGCATGCTAGAGTCAACCTCACAACCGGGCGGAAGTTGCTTGCATCGCACGTCTGGCGGAGGGCCCCGTGTCGGTCGCGGCCAGCCAGCCTAAACCTGCGGTCACCCTGCAACGGCCAGCGATCATTGTGCTGCTCGGGCTGCTGGTAGTTGTGGCGCTGGTGACCACATCACCCATCGCGTATTGGTTGATGTACGCGTTGCTCAGCATTGTGGTGGTGTCGTACGCATGGACACGGGTGGCTTCACGCGGACTGACGATCCGGCGCCACCTGCGGACCCAGTGGGCCACGGTTGGCGACACGATCGAGGAAGAGTTCGAGCTGCGCAGCCGCAGCCGGCTGCCCATTCTGATGCTCGAGATGGAGGACTACTCCGAGCTTCCCGGGTACCGGGCGTCGATCGCCGTCAGCATGGGTGGCCGAACGTCGCGCCGGTGGCGCACGCGCGGGGAAGCCGGCCGGCGCGGGCTGTACAAGCTCGGGCCGGCGGACGTTTACGTGGGCGACCCGTTTGGCCTGTTCTCGGCCGAGCGCCGGCTTGCCCAAGAGAATTCGATCGTGGTGTACCCGCCGATTACGGTGATGCGGGACGTGGCCGTGCCCGCCGGATCGCTGGTGGGCGCAGCGCAATCCTCGTTGCGCACACAGCAGGTGACGACGGATGCGAGCGGCTTGCGCGAGTTTCGGCCAGGCGATCCGCTCAAGCGGATCCACTGGCCGTCCTCGGCGCGGCGCGACACGCTGCTCGTCAAGGAGTTTGATCTCGAACCGACCGCCAGCCTATGGGTGGCGCTCGATCTCGACGCCTCCGTACAAGCCGGCCACGGCGACGAATCCACGGAAGAATATGGCGTAAGAGTCGTCTCGTCGCTCGCCTACCAATTCGTGCGCGACGGAAAATCGGTCGGCTTCCTGGCGGAGGGACGCGGCAGCCGATACATGATCGAGCCGCAACGGGGTTTGCGGCAGCTTTGGCGCATCCTCGAATCGCTGGCGATTGTGCAGGCACGTGGCACGCGACCGTTCGGCGACGTGCTCGCGAGCTCCGCCCCGATCTTGGGCCGAGGGGTGAGCGTGGTGGCGATCTCTCCGTCGGCGGACCCGGCCTGGGTCGGCAGTCTGACGCATCTCGCCCAGCGATCCGTCTATCCGCTCGCGATCGGCGTGGACGCCGCGACGTTCGATGACGCGCCGTCCAACGCTGGGCTCAAGGCGGGGGCCGAGATCGCCGGCATTCCTTATACGACCGTGACCCAGGGAGCAGCGTTTACCACCGTCCAGCCCAACCGTCACGGCGGTCCCGTGGTCGACCAACAGCGGCATCGGACAGCGCCGCTCGCCTACCAATAGCCGTATGAGCGCCGCCGCACAGACGCTCAGACGTATTCGCTACCCGAGCCTGCCCGGCAATTCGTTACTGACGCTGGCATTGCTGCTGGCCGCCACGCTGGCGCCGCTCGCCAGCATTCACATCGTCGGTTGGGCACCCGGCACTGAGGTGCTGTTCGCAGTAGCGATTCTGGCCGTACTGGCGGCGTGGTGGCTGTCGGCCCGCCGCATGTCCTCACTCTGGATTGTGGGCATCGGGGTCGTAAGCGATCTGGCGGTGGCCTATCTGGTGGCGTCCGAGGCGTTTCCCGGGCCCATCGACGGCATGCGGAACTTCGCCGCCCTCTTCGGCGACACGGTGGAGTGGGTCCAGATTCGCCAGTCTGGGGCCATCGGCGGCGAGCAGCCGCTCAACGCCGCGGCCGGCGAGAGCTGGGAGCTGTTACGGGATCTGTATTTCCGGCTGGAGACCTGGTTCCGCTCGGCCTTTGCCTTCCAAGTCAGCCGCGACAACGTGGTGTTCCTGTTCTGGATGGCCATGGCCGCATGGGGCATGGGGTTTTTCGCCGGGTGGATGGCCTATCGACATCGCAGCCCGCTGTGGGCCCTGACTCCCGGCATGCTCGCGATCGGCATCAACGTCACCTACATCGGGCCCGATTGGGTGCCGTTCGTCGTATTCCTGTCGGCAGCGCTGGCGCTCACCGTGCACCTCCGCACGACGTCGCTGGAGTCCAAGTGGGCCACGTCGGGCACGGCCTATTCGAGGGGCTTGGGCCAGACGGTGCTGGCGTCGACCTTGGTGGTGATCGCATTGGTGGTCGCGCTGTCCGTGTCGCTGCCCCGGGCGGCCGGCAACCCCGTGGCGGAGGCGTTTTGGACGTACCTGGGCGACGGCTGGGGCAATGTCGAGACAGGAATCCAGCGCCTGTTCGGCGGCGTGTCCAACCCTGCCGGGGCCGCCCTTGCCGGACGCGAAACCCTTGGGCTGACGGGGCCCCAGCCGTTTCGGCCGCAAGGAAGCATGATCATCGAGTCGACGTCGCCGAACTATTGGAAGGGGCAGACGTTCGACATCTATACCGGGCAGGGGTGGCGCAGCACCTACCGCGAACTGACCGAGCGCGATCCGAGCGCTCCATTGGGGGAGACATTTGAACTGGAGGCGCGCGTGCCGGTGCGGACCAACGTGGAGATGCTGGACTTCACCACCTCGGTGCTGTATCTGCCCGGCGACGTGATCCGCGTCAATCGCAGGTACCTCGCGCAGGTGGCTGAAGCCGGAGCTCCGGTTGAGGACTACGCCTCGGTCCGCGCTACGCGACGCGTGGGGCAGCGCCTGGTGTATTCGGTGGACTCGACATTCTCCGGGGCCACCATCGCGCAGCTCCGCGAGACATCGACGGAATACCCCGAATGGATCGCACCCTACCTGGAGCTCCCAGAGATGCCGCCGCGAGTGCTCGCCCTCGCGCAACGCTTTGCCGAGGCGGGCGACTCGGCGTTCGATCGCGTGCTCGCCATCGAGTTCTTCATGCGGCGATTCCCATTTGCGGTTGACATCCCGGCCCTCCCCGGAGATCGCGACGCGACCGACTTTTTCCTCACGGACGCACGGCGGGGCTCAGCCGCGATGATCGCGTCAACGATGGCCGTTCTCGTGCGGGCGCTCGACGTGCCGTCGCGGCTCGTCAACGGCTTTGTCGTCGGCGAATACGACGCGGCGACCAACCGCTATTTCGTGAACCCGGAGCACGCCCATACATGGGTGGAGGTCTACTTTCCGGAGTATGGCTGGGTGGCGTTTGAGCCATCGGGGTTTCGTCTGCCGGTGCAGCGCACGACGGATGCTGCCGGCGAAGGCACCGCCATCCAGGGGGGCAGCAGCGGGCTGGGACCGGCCTTTGACGACTTGCTCGAGGACCTCGAGATGATGGGCGGCGCCGCCGGTGGGGGGTTTTCGCCGCTGGAAGACGATGAGCCCACCGGTGTCGCCGAGGTGTTCAACAACATCAGGGGCGCACTGGTAGGGATTGCCATTGTGCTGGGCGTGGTGGCGCTGATCGTGCTGGCCACGGTGGGCGCATCGTCCGCGCGCAATCGCCTGCAGAAGCCGAGCACGGGCGTGCAGCGGGTCTATGCGCGGATGGTGAGATACGCCCGCCGCGCTGGCTACAATACGAATCCGTCCGAGACGCCGCATGAAGTGTCGCGGCGCTTGGCTGCGTGGCTGTTCCCCGGAGCGGAGGCGGCCGTCGCTGACGAGGCAAGTCCTCCTGAAACGGTGGCTGTTGCGTACATGCGGGCCACCTATAGTCAGCACCGCGTGACGCGGGCAGAAAGGCGAGCCGTTGACGAAGCGTGGCGGGTCATCCGACAGCGACTCATCCGACGCATCGTGCGACCCGCGCGCATGTGGGAGCGCTTTCAGCGCGCAGAGTCGTAGGGCGGAATAGTGGAATCGCTAGAAGTCGTCCGAGATATCGCCGTCGTGGTGCTCGCGGCCGTGGGTCTGCTGGCCGCGGTGATGATGGTGACGACAGGGCTGCTGCTGTGGCGCATGCTCGCCGCTATTCGCGCCGAGGTCACCCCCATCATCGATTCGGCTCGCGACACGGTGGACACCGTGCGCGCCACAGCGGAGACCGTCCAGGAGACCGTCGCGGCAAGCTCACGCACGACATCGCGCGGCGTGCGAGTTGGCCGCCGCGCCTTCAGCCTCCTGCGCCGGGTCTGGCGCTAGGCGGTGGCGGACATGGCATGGATCATGCTCGGCATCGCGCTTGGGTTCATCGTTGGCGGCGCCATTGGCACGGTGATCGCTCCGCAGCGGGGCAGTGAGCTGGTGGCGCAGGTTGGCACCAGGTTGCGCACAGCTCGCGAGGCCGCACAGCGCGCCGTCGAAGCTGCGGAAGACACGACCAAGGAGCGGCATGAGCAGTCGCGGCGTCGCCGCGGGCGCTCGCGCAAACGCCGCCGCCGCCGCTGATGGACGAGTGGGACATCGCACGCGACATCGCGATCATCATCCTGGTCATTCAGGGTTGCCTGGTGTTCTTGGCGCTGTTCGTCGGCGGCCTCGTCGGATCCATCGCTATCATCGAGACAACCGTCAAGATCAGACGGGGTCTGCGACGGACTGCGCGCTCGACGGAGCGGGTGCACGACACGGTCAACACGGCCGCGAACCAACGGGTGCTTGCGTCGGTCATTCGAATCGAGCGCGTGCGCGCCGCCGTGGACAGCTATGCGACCAGCCTGCAGGAGGAGCTGCGCAGGGCTCGGAATGGCGCCGACGCGCCATCCGGGGCTTGACCCGGCATCCCCGCATGCGAACCGCCACTCACGATCTCCGCCATCCGCACAGGCATGGTCGGGCGAGCGCCGTGACCTTGTCGACGCTGCTTCGCTTGCCCGGCATTCCAGCCACAGCCACGACGCGTCGCCCTAGCGCTGCGCCAGCGGCCAGGCGACGCTGATGCCGATGCTTGACGTGCGCGGACAGCGCATCAACTTGGCGACGAAGGGCGTGCGGGGATCGGCCATCCTGTTCTTGCACGGACTTGGGCCAGGGGCGGCCGTGTGGGAGCTGGTGACCCAGGGGCTGCCGGAGACGCACCGGGCGTTCATGCTGGAATTCCCCGGATTCGGCGAAAGCCCGCCCGGGGGCTTCACGGGCGACATCGAGCGCGCGGCCACCCTGCTGCACCACGCCCTACACCAGGCCAACCAACTCGATCCGATTCCAATCGTCGCCCACGACTACGGCGGGCTCGTCGCCCTGTGCTTTGCCGCGCGATACCCCAGCCACGTCAAGCGCCTCGTCCTCCTCGGGTCGGGGGCCTTCGTCCGCGACGTACGCCGCCTCTGGGCCGTGCACGAAGGGATCAAAATCCGCGGGTGGGATGCCGATGGCGCCAAGAAGTGGCTGGCACGCGGCCTCGTGGAGACCTTGGCCGACGAGCACCTGGAGTCCATGTGCGAGGCCGCGGCGGCCGTTGACGCCGACGTGGTCACCGGATGCTTGCGCGCGATGATCGGGGCGGAGTATCTGGAAGCGGCCCGCACGATCGCGATGCCCATCCTCGTCTTGCGCGGCGAGGCCGATCCGTTGGTGAGCGAGGACGACGCCGCCATCGTCGCCGCCCGAGCGGTCAGCGGCACGCAGCTCAACATTCCGCAGGCCGGCCACTGGCCGCACCTCGAGGCGCCGGATGAGTGCCGTGCCGCGATCCTGGATTTCGTGAACGCCTGACCGCCGAGCTTCGCCCGCAGGCGATGCTACGCTGCGAATCGCTCCCTTCCCTTCGCTCCTGATCGGCCAACCATCATGCGGATCGTCCGATACGCTCACGACTCCGGCGCTCGGTACGGGTCACTCCACGACGACGGCACCGTCCACGCGATCGAGGGCGACATCTTCGGGGACTACACGGTTGGCGATCCGGTCGGCCCGGTCGGAGACCTCAAGTTGCTGGCGCCGGTGGAGCCGGGCAAGGCCATTGGGGTTGGTCTGAATTACATGGAACACATCATGGAGACCGTGGGTGAGAGCGGCGTGCCCAAAATGCCCATGCTGTTCATCAAGCCGACGACGGCCATCATCGGTCCGGGGGACGACATCGTCCTACCGCGAGCGGATGGGTTCCGCCACGCGATCAACGACCCGGCGCTTCAGGATGAGCCATTCGGCGAGGTTCACTACGAGGCGGAGCTCGTCGTGGTCATCGGGAAGACGTGCCGCAACGTCGAGGTCTCCGAGGCGCTCGACTACGTGCTGGGCTACACCTGCGGCAACGACGTGAGCGCGCGCAAGCTGCAATTCGCCGAGATGGCCATGGGATGCATTCTTATGGGCAAGGGCCTGGATACTTTTGCGCCGCTGGGTCCCTGCATCGTGACCGACATTGACCCCAACAACTTGCGGATCCAGGCACGCGTGAACGGCGAGACCAAGCAGGACAACAACACGTCCGACATGCTATTCAACGTCGCGTCGCTCATCACATACCTGGCGCAGGGCCTGACGCTGCAACCCGGCGACTGCATCTTCACGGGCACGCCTGAAGGCGTGGGCCCGCTCGCACCGGGCGATTCCGTCGAAATCGAGCTTGAAGGCATCGGCGTGCTCCGCAATCCAGTGGTGGGCGCGTAGCCAAGACGGGATTAGGGCCCACCGTGCCAACCGAGTTCGTCTCGATTCCGTATGGCGCGGACCAGGTGCGCTTCCCGGTTAACGGCGACGCCGTGCTGGCGGGCGTCTATACGCCGCACGCGGCCCCGCCGGCTCCCGATCCGGAGCGCGTGATTCGCGAAGCGCTGGCGAACCCTATCGACAGTCCGCGGCTACGTGCGGTCGCCGCCGACGCTCGCTCAGCGCTGATCCTCGTCGACGACATCACTCGCGAGACTCCAACGCACCTGCTCGTGCCGGCGATCCTCGACGAGCTGCGGGCCGGCGGGCTGCCGGATGCCGGCGTGAAGGTGATGATCGCCCTCGGCACGCACCGTCCGATGACGCCGCCGGAGGTGCGCGCCAAGCTTGGCGGCGAGGTGCTCAGCCGGGTCGAGGTCACCCAGCATGACCACACGATCGCCCCTCTGCGCGACCTCGGAACCACGCCCGACGGCACCCCGGTGCACGTCAATGCCGGCCTCTTCGAAACCGATCTGGTGATCGGCACTGGGGCCGTGGTGCCCCACCACATCGCCGGGTTCTCGGCCGGGGCCAAGATCGTGCAGCCTGGCGTATCAGGCGCGGCCACGACCGCTGCGACCCACATGTTCAGCGGGCGCGCCACGGAGCCGCTGCTCGGACAGGTGGACTCGCCTGTACGCAAAGAGATGGAACACATCGCCGACCGATGCGGCATGCGCTATGTCCTCAACGTCACGCTCAACAGCGACGGCCAGCTCGTCACTGCCCGCTCGGGGAGCACGCGTGGGGCTTATCGCCGCGCAGTGGTCGACGCCCGCCGCATCTACGGCGTGCCCGCACCGACGGGGCTCGACATCGTCGTTGCCGGCTCGCACCCCTGCGATCTCGAGTTCTGGCAAGCGCATAAGAGCCTGTATCCCGCAGCCATGATGGTGCGTCCAGGGGGCACGATCATCGTGGTAACGCCGTGTCCAGAGGGCGTGGCGGTGATGCACCCCGAGATGCTCGACTACGCCGCGGCGCCGGCCGAGGCGCTCATCGACCGCTACGACAAGGGCGAATTCGACGATCCGGTAGCCGCATCGCTGGCAACCACTTGGGCACGAGTTCGCGAGCACGCACGGGTCATGGTGGTCTCGGACGGCCTGGCGCGTGAAGACACGCGCGCCCTGGCGTTCGACCGGGCGGATTCGGTGGAGGCGGCGCTCGACATCGCCATAGCCGATTCCCGGCCAAACGCTTCGGTGGGCGTGCTCACGCACGCGCCCGACACGCTCCCCCTCACGAGCTAGCGCCCATGGCGCGATGGGCGATCATCGCTGACGACTTGACCGGCGCCCTGGATACGGCCCTGCAGTTCCGCAAGGCCGGGCACCGGACGCTGGTCTCCACTCGCGACGGCGCGCGGCCGGCGGAAGCCGCCGTGGCGGCGATGAGCACGGCATCGCGGCACGTGGACGCGTCCACGGCCTATGCCGCGGTGCGCCGCGCGGTACGCGCCGTCCCCGCATCCTCGTTCTTCTACAAGAAGACCGACTCGCTGCTCCGCGGGAACATCGCGTCGGAGATTCAGGCAGCGCTCGACGGTGCGGGAGCATCGACGCTGGTCTACACGCCAGCCTTTCCGTCGGGAGGTCGCACCACCAAATGCGGCACGCTGGCGCTGTGGGGTACGCCCGTGGCAGAGGCGGATCCGGGTCGAGACCCCGTGACGCCGGTGCTGGAATCGCACATACCGACCCTGATCGAGTCGACCTCGGAGTTGGAGTGCCGCATCATCCCCACGCACGTCGTGCGGTCCGGCGCGACCGCGCTCGCCGACGCCATGCGGGCTGCCCGCGAGGCGCGCGTAAACGTCATCCTTCCCGACATCGGGGAGGACTCCGATCTCGAATGCGTGGCGGCGGCAATGGACGCTGCCGATCTCATGCGCGTCAGCGCCGGATCGGCAGGCCTGGCGGCGCCGCTGGCGCGGCGCACCGAGTCTCCTCCGGAACCCGTTCCCGAGGTGTCCCGGACTGCGTGCACCCTCGCCATCATCGGGTCGCCGATGGATCACACGCAGCGACAAGTGGCCCACGCAATGGCGACGCTCGCGATCGAGCGCATCCCACTCACAGCCGGACAGGACGACGTCATGCCAACGGTCGCGGCGGTTCAGGCAGCTTGGGAAGCCGGCCGCTCCGCCCTGGTGGACGCGGTAATTCCGTCCGAGGCGCCGACGTCGGCCGCCCAGGATCTGCAGCATGCGCTGCTGCGACGGTTCACGGCTGCCATATGGCGCGGCTCGCGCCCGATGGGGTTGGTGCTTTCGGGCGGCGATACGGCCCGGGCCGCGCTCGCGGCGATTCCGGCTGAGGCCATCGAGCTCGCGGGTGAGATCGGGTGGGGCGTGCCGTACGGCGTGTTCGCTTCCGGCCCCGGAGCGGGGTGGCCGGTGGTGACAAAGGCCGGCGTGATGGGCGGACCGTCCGCGCTGGCGGATGCCCTGCGCACGATCGGACACCCATAACCAGCGGACCATCCTGGTCCGCGCACGTACCCGCAAGCCTGACTACACTTGCCGCCGTGTGACCTTGAGGGCGCACGTCAAAGGAGCCTTGGCATCCCCACCTCAACCGCTGACGCCGACCGACCGATTCTGGCCATTACGATGGGCGACCCAACGGGGGTCGGGCCGGAGATCCTCATCAAGTCCTTGTCCAAACCCGAAACCTATGCGATCTGCCGTCCACTCGCCGTGGGCAGCGTGTCGGCAATCGAGCGGATGGCCGGCATCCTCGGATCGACCATGCGCGTGCGCGCCGTCGATCCAGCGTCGGCCGCCTACGTCCACGGAACCATCGAGGTCTACGATCCGTGGGGCGAGGACCTGAGCGACCTGCCGTTCAAACAGGTGACGGTGGATGGCGGGCGATCATCCGCGGAAGCCGTGATCGAAGCCGCCAAGCTCGTCATGGCCGGTCGCGCGGCAGCACTGGTCACGGGGCCGATTCACAAGGAAGCGATTAACCGCGCCGGCTACCACTACGCCGGCCATACCGAGCTGCTGGCAGACCTGACCGGGACGCCGGGGACGCGCATGCTGTTGGTGGCGCCATCGCTGCGCGTCATTCACAACAGCACCCACGTCTCGCTGCGCGAGGCCATCGAGCGCGTGACCCACGACAACGTGCTGCATTGCATCCGGCTGCTGCGCGACTCGCTGCAGCTGCTGGGGTTCGAGCACCCGCGAATCGCGGTGAACGGGCTGAATCCCCACGCGGGCGAGGACCGGCTGTTCGGGGACGAGGACGCGGACGAGATCGCGCCCGCGATCGAAACGGCGCGCGCCGAAGGCATCGACGTGACCGGTCCGGAGCCCGGGGACACGGTCTTCAACAAGGCGATCGGGGGGCGATTCGACGGGATCGTGGCCATGTATCACGACCAGGGCCACGTGGCGGTCAAGACCGCGGGGTTCTTCGACGGCATCAACGTGTCCGTGGGCATGCCGATCATCCGCACCAGCGTCGACCATGGCACGGCCTATGGACGCGCGGGCGAAGGCCGCGCGCGTGAAGACAGCCTGGACCTCGCGATCGAGGTGGCGGCCCAGATGTCTCGCGCGAAGATGGCGGCAGCGGTCGCCTAGCGTCCGGTGGCGGGCTGAGGCCAGGTTCGCGCTTCCGCGGGAATGCCAGGCCGAAAGCGGCCCACGATCGAGCGGCCGCTCCGGTATGCTGAACCTGTATAGCAGCGCGTGGCCCATCCGGGCACGCCGCTGGTAGCTTTATGTAAATCTGATACCAGACCGTTGGCAGGAGTGAATCCGTGGGATCAGGATTTCAAGCCGCTCAGGTTGTGCTGGCGGTCATTGTGATCGTGGTCGTGCTGCTTCAGGTGCGCAACGCCGGCGTGGGCTCGGCGCTCGGCGGCAGTGACAGCTCGTTCTTCGCATCGCGACGCGGGATCGACCGCGTGCTCTTCAACTTCACGATCGGGATCTCGGGCCTATTCTTCTTGGTTTCCGTGCTCGCCGTCCGCTTCCAATAGCTCGTCGACCGACACGAGCGCGTCCGGGCACCGGTCCGCATAGGAACAACGACGGCACACGCCGGCGTCTTCCGTGGCATCAGGCGCCCGCCAGAAGGCCTCGAACTGCTCGTCCTGGATCCCAACGGCAATAGCCGCCGCCCGCTGCCCGAATACTTGCAGGTCCTCGCGGTCGTAGCGCGCCTCGAGCCGCTGGACTGACGGCGGATCGCCGACCAGCAGCACGTCCACGCGGACGTCGGGAAGGAAGTACGGCGACGGCAGCTCGCCCGGGCGGACCCGAGAGCCGGCGCGGAACGCCGCATAGCCGATGGCGTAGCACATCAGCTGTAGATCACCGTCGAGATATGCCGCGTCATACGGACGGCGGGTCGTCTTGAAGTCAATGACCGTCCCGTTGTGGTCGACCAGGTCGACCGTGCCGACGATGGGCCATGGCACGCTGGGGACCGTGAACCGGAATCGATGCTCGACAAGGTGCGGCACCAATGACGCGGCCGCATGCGTCAGGTAGTGCTCCAGCGCCCGCAGGCCGTCCGCGTAAGCGGCCTCCCACGGATCATCGACGTCGGCGGCGCTTGCCGGGCCGGGGGCATGGCGCTCCCACACACGGTCGAACACCTCGCGGGCCTCGGCCAGGGGCAAATCACGGCGCGTGTGCTTCTTCGCTCGAAAGTTGGATTCCAGCGTCTCGTGGATGGCCTGGCCAATCAGGGAAGCTGGGGTATAGGGCGACTGCAGGCGGTCCACGTAGCGGTGCCTGTACTGCAGCGGACAGGTCGCGTAGGTTCGCAACTTGGTAGGCGAGAGAAATCGGAGCGGGGGAGGCACGTGAACGTCCACCGGCCGCGGCGCCGGATGCATCTGCCGCCTGAAGTCTAGCGGTCCGGTGGAAGCATGACGCCGGCGGCTGACCTTGAGGCTTCAGTCGTGGTCGTGACCTGGAATGGTCTTCAGCGGCTCGGCGACTCGCTGCCGGCCATCGTTGGCCAGCGCGGCGTCCAGCACGAGGTGATTCTGGTCGACAACGGATCAACCGACGGCACAGCCGCTTGGGTTCGAGACGCGTACCCGTCGGTGCGCCTCGTCGAGCTTTCGCGGAACACCGGGTTTGCCGCCGGAAACAACCGCGGCTTCGAGGCTGCCCGCGCGCCGCTCATCGCGACAATCAACAACGACGCGATCCCCGACGCAGATTGGCTCGCCCAACTCGTGAACGCGGCGAGTGCGCACCCGGACGCTGGCATGTTCGCCAGCCGCATGGTCTATCTGCACGATCCGGAGGTGATCGATTCCGCCGGAATCAGCGTTGATCCGCTTGGCATCGCGTGGGACCGGAATGCTGGGACGCGCCTCCGTGACGACGACGCCGACGGTGAGGTCTTCGGAGCCAGCGCCGGAGCAGCCCTCTATCGGCGTGAGCTGCTCCAGGCAACCGGCGGCTTCGATGAACGATTCTTTGCCTATTTGGAGGACGTTGACCTTGCCTGGCGTGCCCGCTGGCTTGGGTGGAAGGCGCGCTACGTCACCGTCGCGCGCGTTCGTCACGCGCATTCGGCGACGTGGGCGGACGACTCACCGCTCAAGACCTATCACCTGGGCCGGAACAAGGTGTGGCTGATCGCGAAGAATTATCCCGTGGGAGCGCTGCTGCGATGGCTGCCGCTGATTCTGGCCTACGACGCCGCGTCACTACCGGTGACCGTCTGGCGGCAACGCCGCCTGGCCGCCGTGCGCGGACGCCTGGCCGGACTGATGGGCCTCTTCGAGATTTGGGGACGCCGCGCGCGCGTACCATCGCCCGGGAGGGCGCCGATGCCAGCAACAGGACCTGCCGGCGACAAAGCCGCAGGACCGCAGCACCCCACGACATGGTCAGACCTCCGGGAAGTGATGGAGCCCTTGCGGTCGCCGTTCGCCATCTGGCGCCGCCATCGCCGGCTGCGCCGCGCCCTGCGCCCGAAGCACACGGCTGCGGAACCCCATCCTTAACCGGCACGGACGTCGAAGCACGCGCTGGCGGCCGGCTAGCCAAGGCATCCAGGCGGGCGCCGCTGCTAGACTCCTGCCACCGGGGTGTGGCGCAGCCTGGTAGCGCACCTGAATGGGGTTCAGGAGGTCGCGAGTTCGAATCTCGCCGCCCCGACCAACGATCACCTGACTCGGCGTTTTCGGTTGTCATCTGGGCGCGGACGCTAGTCCGTGCAATCCGATTCCCGTCCAGATGACAACCCGCACCGCCTCACCCGCCGCTGCCGCCCTCAGGGTGGCCATCCGACTGTTCCTGTGCGAGCCCGTCGCGCTGGCGATCGTCGACCGCCGATTGATCGCGCTTTTGTCGCCGGTCCTGACCGTATGCCGACGGTGCGTTCTTGCTGAGCTGGCCTTAGTCCAGCCAAGACCGGGCCCATCCAAGACTTCGCGGCGTTCCAAACGTAGCCCCAGTGGTCGTCAAGATGAGCGCCGCTCGCCACCACATTTCCGGAAGGAGACCGGCTACGCGAGCGTTAGCACCACGTTGCCGTCTTCGACGGCGACCGGGTAGGTCTTGGCGCGCATCGACGGGTGGTAGAGCGCGCAGCCGGTGGCGATGTCGAATTCCCAGTTGTGGTACGGGCATTTCACGATCTCGGCCTCACGCTCGAACTTGAAGTGCCCCACGCCGTGCGAGACGACGTGGGGTCGAATCACGCCGCGCCCGAGCGGTCCGCCGGTGTGGGGGCAGCGATTGCGCAGCGCATAGAACTTTCCGCCGACGTTGAAGACCATGACGCCGTTCTCGCCGCCCACCGCAACCTCGCGGCGGCCGCCCGGCTTCAGCTCATCGACGCGGCAAACGATATGCCGCCGCGGACTAGAGGTTGAAGAGCGCACGCGCGGTCTCGCCAAAGATGCGAGGGCGCAACTCCCGCGGGAGCATGGCGGCCGTGGCGCGGGGCTCGTCCCAATCCCAGTGGGGGAAGTCGCTGGCGAAGACCAGCATTTCGTCCGCGTGCGCCCAGTCCATGAAGGTCGCCATGTCCTGGCGGCGCGGCGGCTGCTCGAGCGGCTGGGTGCCCACCCGCACGTGCTCGCGGATGTACTCGCTGGGCAAGCGCTTGACCCACGGCGTGGTGTCCCGCAGGCCCTTCCAATCGCCGTCGAAGTGCCACAGCAGACCGGGGATCCACCAAGTGTCAACCTCGACAAATAGCCATTGGAGGCTCGGAAACTTCTCGAACACGCCCTCGCACACCAGGCTCACCACGTGCGCTTGGGCGATCTGCGGGCGGGCCATGCGCATTTCGAGGTAGTAGGAGGGATATCCCGCGGCGGTCGGCGGGTTCGTGACGCCGGCGCCCTCGCCGCCAAAGTGGGTCATCATGACCAGGCCGTGCGCGGCGGCAGCCTCGTAGATCGGGTGGTAGAAGCGGTTGCCGTAGGGATGCCGCGCTCCGGCGGGCAGCATCACGGCGACCACGGCCGGGTGGTCGCCCAAGCGTCGAATCTCTTCGGCCGCCTGCGCCGGATCGTTGGGACACACCGCCAGCGACATGCGAAAGCGCGGGTCTTCGGCCACCCAGGTGTCGAGCGTCCAGTCATTCCACGCGCGGGCCAGCGCCGAGGCATAGTCCACGTCGGAGATCCCAACGACCCCGTAGACGCTGCCGCCGGTGAGCACGGCCGCGTCGATCTGATAGGGGTCCAGATGCTCCTTCACGGTGAACGCGGCGAAGTTCGTCTCGGACGTCACCTCAAGATCGGCGCGAAAGCCCAGCACATTCGGCACGTTGGTGTAGCTGAGCTTGGGCAGCATCGGGCCGAAGTCTCGAATCTGCTCGACGTACTGCCGCGGCAGGTAGGGAAAGAGGTCGTCGATCTCGTGCCAGATGTGGTGGCAGTCGCAATCGACGATGAAAGGGGCCAGCTTCGGCCCTCGGGTCGGGGTCGGCGGCGCTTCGGGTTTGAGGTCAACGGCGCCCATGGCGCCCTCCCGGCGAGCATGTGCGGTTGGCCGATGGTAGCCGATGCGCCCCGCCCACAGGCAAGCGTTAGTTGCCGAGCGCTTCCTCGAGATGGCCGAAGAGATCGCGGACCCGTTGCCGGTCGCGCGCCGAGAGCGGCCCCTGCAAGATGGCCGCAACGTTTGCGTCGAGATGCTCGGGCCGGGACGTGCCTGTCAGGACCGTGGCGACTGCGGCCGGATGCCGGGCGAAGCGATACGCGGCGTCGACGACCGACGTCACGTCGCCGTGCACCAGCCAGCCCAGCGGATCATCCGCCGGCACCGCATCGGCCGGCAGCTGCTCGCGGGCGACGAGGTCCGCGATCACCTCTCGCAAGCGCTCGGGGCTGGATAACGCGCGGCGCACCGCAATCATGATGATGACGCCAATATCCGCGGCCCGGGCGGCGGGAAAGACGTGCCGCTCGGCTCCTTGGTGCAGCAGGTTGTAGCCGACCATTGCCGTGTCGAAGTGGCCGTCGGCGGTGGCGCGGCGCAGCGTGGCGTGCGTGGGGTCTTCGGTGTAGCGCTCGGAGACGCCGATGAAGCGGATCTTTCCCGCGGCTTGTTCGCCCTGGAGAACCGGCAGATGCCGCGCGACGACCTCGTCATAGTGCTCGGGCAGAAGTCCGTGGACTTGCATGACGTCGATCACGTCCACTCGCAGGCGGCCGAGGGCACGATCGATGGCACGCCCGACGTCGGAGGGAGCGATGACGCCCTCGTCGTCGGCGTAGCGATACTTGGTGGCGACCAGGTAGGAATCGCGCGGCACACCGTCCAGCGCCTGCCCCAGCAGCACCTCACTCTCGTCGTATATCTGGGCGGTGTCGAAGAGATTGACGCCGTGGTCGAGGGCACGCCGGACGAGGCGGCGAGCCGCCGCGGCCGTGGTGCCGCGCCGTTGCCCGAACAGGCTCGGGCCGCCGGTGCCCTGCGACATCAGCGATACCTCGAGTCCGGTGCGACCGAGCCGTCGATATTCCATGTGCCTGATTCTGCCTACGCCGACCGTTGCAGCCTACGCCCGGCTCCCTCGGCCTGAAAACCGCGGCGTGCCGGCTAGTGCTGTTGCAGCCAGCGGCGTGTGCGCGCCGCCGCGTCCCGAAGGCCCTGGCTGATTTCGACGGCGTACGGGGGGCTTGCCAGATCGAGGACCCGCACACGCGCGGGCAGCATTGCCAGTGCGCGGTCCGCGTGGGCACGGATCTCGTCGAGGGAGCGCCGGCCGGCCGGTAGCCGTTCCCCCTCTCGCATCACAGGCTCGAGCAACGGTGTCCCATCGGCGTTCGCGCCGGCGAGCGCAATCACGTCGTGCGTGGCAGCGCCATCCTGGATCAACCGGACGACCTGCTTGGGTTCCGGCAGCGTGGACTTCTCGGCGGCGAGCTTCATGCGTCCGCGTCCGTCGTATGACACAAGCTTGTAGACCACGTCCAGGCACGGCGCGTCCTCGGAGACTGCGAGCGCCGCACCAACGCCAAAGCCATCGATAGGCGCGCCGTCGGCGACGAGGCGTGCGATCTCCTTCTCGTCGAGATTGCCGCTGGCGATGATTCGCACGCCCGTCAACCCTGCCGCGTCAAGCTGCCGCCGGGCCCGCCGGGCCTGCACGACCAAATCGCCCGAGTCCAACCTTATGGCGGCCGGTGCGGCGGCCACACCGGCCTCACGTACAAGCTCGATTACGTGAGCTATACCAGCCTCAGTGTCGTAGGTATCGACTAATAGCGTGGCGGTAGGAAACGTTGCGGCGAAGCGGGCGAACGCTTCCCGCTCGCTGTCGTGAGCTTGGATGAAGCTGTGCGCCATCGTGCCGGCCACGGGAATGCCATACGCCTGACCGGCCGCCACGTTCGATGTCGCGCCCACGCCGGCGATGTACGCCGCCCGCGTCGCCGCGAGCGACGCGTCGGCGCCGTGCGCATGCCGCAGGCCGAAGTCGACGACCGACCGGCCGGCCGCCGCTGCCACGACGCGCGCCGCCTTGGAGGCCACCGCGGTGGGGAGTTGGACGAGGTTAAGCAGCCGCGTCTCGACGAGCTGGGCCTCGGGCAGCGGCGCGTGCACGGCGAGTAGCGGCTCGTTGGCGAACACCGGCGTGCCTTCAGGAACCGCATCCACGCGCCCCGAAAAGCGAAATCCCCGCAGGTATTTGAGAAACTCTGGCGAGAATCGCTCCAGGGATGCCAGATAGGCGATGTCCGTGGCCCCGAATCGCAGGCGCTCCAGATAGTCGAGGGCGGCATCCAGGCCGCCAGCGACGAGAAAGTTCCGATTCGGCGGCAGCCGGCGCACGAAGAGCTCGAACGTCGCCGGCCCGTGCATGCCGTGCTCCAGATAGGCCTGGAGCATGGTGAGCTGGTAAAGGTCGGTTACGAGCCCTTGAGAATCAGGCGGAGCGGCCATCGGGCGCCGCGGCTAGCTCTCGGCTTCGGTCACGGCGCCCGCCGCGCGCATTTCCGCCAGCGCGCGGGTCCCATCGCCGGGCTGCACGTCGACGGCACGAGTGGCGCCGAGGATGAGATGGACGTCCAGACCGGCAATGCGCCGGGCGTCCAGCACGCTGGCGCGAACGCAGTAGTCCAGGGCAAGCCCACCGACCCACAGCCGATCGATAGCGGCCGTGTGGAGCTGTGCGCCCAGGCCAGTGCCCTCGAACGCGGAGTAGGCCTCGTGCTCTGGATGCGTGCCTTTGTCGATCACAACCGCCGCTTCGGGGAGAGCCAGGCCCGTGTGGAAGTCCGCGCCGGGCGTCGCGGCCACGCAGTGGGAGGGCCATGGTCCGCCCTGCGCTTGGAAGCTGACGTGATCGGGCGGATGCCAGTCGCGGGAGGCAAAGATGGCCGCCCCGGCGTCTTGCGCGGCCTCGATCCAGGCATTGAGGATCGGCACGACGGCGTCGCCGCCCGGCACGGCCAAGGCACCGCCGGGACAGAAATCACGCTGCACGTCGACGATGAGCAGGGCGTCAGACGACCGCAGCGTCGGCAGGTTCATGCAACCCGACTAGCTTGGCGGCTGGGGTAGATGGATTCGAACCACCGCTTCACGGTCCAGAGCCGTGCGTCCTACCACTAGACGATACCCCAGTAGCGGGTTTGTCCAGGGTCGAAGGTAGCACCCGCAACTGAGCCAGCGCGGCTAGCATAGGGGAATGAAACGGCCTCTGCGCGGTCCCTACCGTGTCGTGTTCTGCGACGTGGGGGAGACCCTCGTTCGCTACCACCCGGGATACACCTCAACGATCGCGGCGCAAGCCGCACGGCTTGGGGCGCGGGCGGCGTTGGACGACATCCACCGCATCGCCGACGAAGAGTATGACCGCGCCATCAGGGACCCGGCCACACGCGGCGCCAGCGCCGACGCCGATCGATCGAGGGCGTTCTGGCAAAACATGTACGCCGCTATGGGGCGCCGACTGCGCGTCGAGGACCCCGAGTTGATGGCACGGCGGCTGTCGGCCGAGTTCACGACGCTCGAGTCGTACGCCGCCATCGAAGGCGCCCGCGAGGCACTGATGCGACTTCGAGCCGCTGGGCTAAAAGTCGTGGCGGCCTCCAATTGGGAGCCCTGGCTGCTGGATCTGCTCGACCACCTCGGTATGCGCGAATGCTTCGATGCGCTGGCCGTGTCGGGGCTCGTAGGCGTGGAGAAGCCGGACGCGGCGTTCTTTGAGCGAGCCCTGGAGATCGCCGGAGCAACGCGAGACGAGACCGTGCACATTGGCGACAGCTTCTATGCCGACGTGCAAGGGGCGTGGGGGGCCAACCTCGATGCCATCTGGATCAACTGGGACGGCCGGCCGCCACGGGCTTGCCCTACGGTCGACACCATTGGCGCCGCTGCGGATGCCGCCATCGCAGCGGCGGGCAGAAACGAGGATTCGTGAATCTCGAGTGGGACACCATCAAGTCTCGGGTGGTGTGGCGGGGTCGCTTTCCGGTGCTGGTTGACGATATTCGCGCCCGACACGATGCCCGTGAGATGAGCTACACCTACCTGGGCATTGGGGTCGGCGCGGTGGTCGTCCTGGCTCTGGACGACACCGATCGGGCGATTTGCGTCCGTCAGTACCGGCACCCGCTGCGCGGCGTCGTGCGGGAGCTTCCGGCGGGACACATCGATCGAGACGAGGACCCCACCGTGGCCGCCCATCGCGAGTTCGAAGAGGAGACCGGCCTGCGCATCGGCCACCTGGAGCATCTCGGCAGCTACACCCCGGTCCCATCGCTGGCCGACTTCGCGATGCATATGTATTTCGGCCATACCCTGACGCCGGGCCGCCAGCATCTCGACGCCAACGAGCTACTCGAGGTCGAGCGTGTGCCGATCCGGGAGCTGCAAGAGGCGATCCTGGCAGGCCAGGAGCGCGTCGTCTCGATGAACTACACCGTCCTGTTCGCCGCGGCGCAAGGGCGGTTGCCTTTATGACGCACTTAGGACTGTCCCGTGCAACGCGGGGTGCCTCGGCATTCGAGAATCTCTGCTGGCCGCCAGGTCGCCTTCGAGACCACCTCGATCTTCGTCACCCAATCCTGCCAGACGAAGCCAGGATTCACCGCGCAACCGCAGGAACCAATGATGATGCCGCGAATCGGCGCTGGTGGGTACCACCTCACCGCCGATTCGCGGCACAACAGTCGCGTAGAAATAACGCACGGTCCCTCTTAGATACCTTCCTGCATTTCTCGGAGTATATTTGCAATCATACGACCAGTGCTAACGCTCTTGTGTATCCACCGTTTCCCTGAGCCTTGCGCTCTATTACAACGAGGTCTACCGCCGTTCTCTGCACCCCAATAGACCTTCGTCGTACCGTGAAGAATCCAACCTTGGACTCAGAATCCCGACCCGCCCCGAGCGCCTCAACATTAGACCATCTGTTATCATGCCGTCAGAATGACCACCTCAATATTTAACACATCTGACCGAATCGCCGAAGTCAAGGCTACGGTCGACGCCCTAAGATCCGACTTTCCAGAGCACGCATACCTGCTATTCGCCGCAGGATTGCTCCTGCATACTGGTGACTATGAACAGTTGCTGAGCGACTCCGTCCTCGATGGCCCGGACGACAAGAAAATTGATCTCTTTCACGTCGACCGCGAGGCAGGGCGCGTGATCGTCGTACAAGCCTATGAGCCTTCAGATTGGCCCAACGGCGAGCCCCCCGCAAACAAGGCTAGCGATCTAAACACCGCATCGACATGGCTGCTCGATGCGAACCTCGAGACCATATCCCGCAGCGACATTCGGGCTGCTGCAGAAGATCTCCGCGACGCCTTAGAAGCCGGTGAAGTATCCGAGGTCGCCTTTTACTATGTCCATGCTGGTCGCCCATCCGTCAACGTCCAAACAGAGCTCAATGCCGTTCGCGATTCACTTCAGCGTAAACTCCAATCATGGGCTGGAAAAACGAAAGCACCCTTGATCGGAATCGCACGCGAACTCAGCCTCACCGACATAGTCCAATTGTACGAGTCGAGACATGGGGCGATCACGGTGACCGAAGAAATAATCCTGCCGACCGACGGCACCGCACAAACCGTCCGAGGCAATCAGTGGCGCGGTGCCGCTGCAACCGTCCAAGCCTTGCATCTCGTCAACCTCGCCAAGAAACACGGCGACGCTCTTACTAGCGCAAATATTCGTGACTACCTTGGACGTCGATCTTCCGCACGCAACATTAATCAACAGATTAGGAGAACGGCCGAGGAAGAGCCCAACAATTTTTGGGTGTACAACAATGGATTAACGTTAATCACGCGGAGATTTCAAATCAAATCGTCCTCCCTCGTTTGCAACGGACTTGCCGTGACCAATGGCGCTCAAACTTTGGGGAGCTTATCTGATGTGACTGACGTCTCGGCGCTCAAGGAAGCACGGATTCCCGTGCGTATCATCGAATCGGACGACCCTGCACTGATTGAGAATATCATCCGATTCAACAATACTCAAAACCCCATAAAGCCATGGGAGCTACGTGTTCTGGATCCCGTACAGATGCGGATCAAAGATGACTTTGGGAACGATCTCAATATTACATATCAGTTTCGCAGAGGAGCGAGTAGAAGCTCTGTACAGTACGTCCATCTCTCAAAGCTAGCGCCATGGCTAGCCGCTTTCAATGGTGATCCTATCCGTGCTCACCGGAACAGTCCAGAGTTGTTTGGTAATGAACAAATCTACAGGTCGCTTTTCAATGAGGAGTCCAACGCGCGTCATCTACTTGCCGTATATAGAATAGGCGAAGCCTTTGGGCAGGCTAAAGACAGATATCGTTCACTCGTCAATAGTGGGCAAGCAACGCCAGTTGACGAACAATTGTATGGGTATTTTCGCTACGGTGCATTTACTACTGCTGTGATTTATTTTGCGTCCGAGGTGCTAGTGGAGATTCTTGGCAGTAGCTTAATCTCGAAGAATCAGATCCGACTCCAAGACGAGTATGAGGGGGATCGACAGGCGGCGATCGAACATCTCCAACGACTCGTTGAGTTTACGCTAGCGCCTATCCCTTCGGAGCTGGAGGGTAGCGATGGCTATGCAGCGCTGAGGACAGATGCGGGCATCAAGAAGATTCGGCAGCGCATTCTTGTAACCGTACGGCAGTTGCGCGCACTGCAAGAGGAAGCCGTCAGTGCCTTGAGTGATGGGCTGACGGTCGCTTGAATAGAATGTCGTACACAAATCAAGGGGCTGATTGGTTGCGGCAAGTTCACCATGCGACCCCGCGGGTAGAAATAGTCATTCGCTAGACGACCTTGAAATTCTCGGCCAGCGCCGCGTGATCAGACATCGCGCACCCGGCAGCCGTGAATGCGCGATGTCTTTTCGGAGTCGAAGATAAACCCCGAACACGTTAAAAAACTCGCGTCAGCCAATCCGCGGCGGGCGTCTTTCGGCGGCGGCACGCACTTAGTACCCTGACGCCCTGACCCGATCATCTCCCATTCCGAGGATCGAGCACACGATGACTGCTGGCATGCGCGTGCGGATGGCGCCGAGTCCTACGGGCGACATCCACATTGGCAATGCGCGGACGGCGCTGATGAACTACCTGATGGCGCGGCAGTCGGGCGGAACCTTCATCCTGCGCGTCGAGGACACGGACCGTGAGCGCAGCGATCCGCAGAAGGAGGCCGGCATCTATGACGGGCTGCGCTGGCTGTCGCTGGATTGGGACGAAGGCCCGGACGTCGGCGGCCCCTACGGACCGTACCGACAGAGCGAGCGCCACGACGTGCATCGTGAGGCAATCGAGGTGCTACTGGCGTCGGACGCGGCGTACTACGACTACACGACAGCCGAGGAGCGCGCCGCGGAGCGCGAAGCCCAGATCGCCGGCGGCCAGACACCGCGCTACAGCGGAAGCGGGCGCTCACTGACCACTGCGCAGATCGCGGAGCGGCAGGCGGCAGGCATCGCGCCCGCGGTGCGCTTTGGCTCCGGGTCGGGCGCCGTGGGTTTCGATGACGGCGTGTTCGGGCCTCTCGAGACGGACGCCTCGGAGATCGAGGATTTCGTGATCGCGCGTGGCGATGGCTCGGCCCTCTACAACATGGCCGTCGTGGCTGACGACCGCTCGATGGCGATCACCCACGTCGTGCGAGGGGCCGACCACACATCCAACACGTTTCGCCAGATCCTGCTTTACCGGGCGCTGGGATGGGAGCCGCCACGGTTCGCGCACCTGCCGCTGTTGCTCAACATGCGGCGTCGAAAGCTCTCGAAGCGGGACGGCTCGCAGTGGCTGGGCGAGTACCGGGCCCAGGGCTATCTCCCCGAAGCCGTGGTGAACTTCATGGTGTTTCTTGGTTGGTCGCCGGGCGACGAGCGCGAGCTGTTCAGCCTGGACGAGCTGGTCGCGGAATTCAGTCTGGCGCGAGTCAACCGCGCGGACGCGGTCTATGACGTGCAGCGGCTCGATCACTTCAACGGGGTTTGGCTGCGGCGGTTCGACATGGACACGCTGGCGGAGCGAGCGTTGCCGTTTGCGCGGGACGGCGGCCTGCCGGTGGACGACAGGCAGCGGGAGTATTTTCAGCAGGCTCTGGCGCTCGAGCAGGAGCGCTTAGGGCATCTCAGTGACGTGCCGGAGATGATGGAGTTCTTCTTCGACGACGACCTCGACCCCGACGTGGAGTTGATGCGCTTCAAGCGCCACGACCGGGCCGAAACTGCCGCGGCGTTGACGTGCGTCGAGGCATTGGCGCGCGAGCTGCCGGACTTCTCCGTTGGGGCGATCGAGGGCATGCTGCGGGGACTGGCGGAGCGGCTGGACTGGAAAGCGGGCGACCTGTTCATGCCCATTCGGATCGCCGTGACGGGGCGGCGCGCCACGCCGCCGCTGTTCGAAACCATGGCGGTACTCGGTCGCGAGCGGTGCCTGGTCCGCCTGGCGCGCGCGCTGGCCAAGCTCAGCGGGTAGCGCCGACCGTGAGCGGCCTGCGCTTTCACCAGGCGCCGTCGCCAAAGCCGGGGCGCACCGATATCTGGGCCGAGTTCGACGGCGAGCGTGTGTGCGCACTGGAAGTGATGGCGGCTCCGATTCGCCTGGCCGGAGCGACGCTTCGCACGGCGGGCATCGCGAATGTCTTTACGCCGGAGCCTCACCGACGCCGCGGCTACGCCAGCGCGCTGATGGCGCACACCCACGACATCCTCATTGAGGCGGGATATTCGGCCGCGGCGCTCTTCGGCATTCCGGGCTTCTACGGCCAGTTCGGCTACGCCACGATTGGATGCAATTTCACGTTGGAAGTGGACGCACGGGCCGCGGCGCAAGCGACGGGCGCGTATCGGCTGCGGCCGGCGCGCCAAACCGATCTGCCGGACGTGGCCCGGATGCACAACGCGGTTAACGCGTGCCTCAATGGATCGGTCATCCGCGACCCTTCGACCTGGATTGGCCTACGCAAGGGCTCGACGATACTCGGCACGACGGGACTGTGGGTCGCGGAGGACGCGGATGGCCAGCTCGCCGGGTACATCGCGATCCGCGAGGACCCCGCCAGCGCGGTGGTGATCGACGGCGGGTATCGGGACCCGGCGGTTGCCCCGTCGCTGGTGGCGCACGCGGCTGCCGAGGCCGTCAGGCGGCAGATGGAGACCATCACGTTCCACCTGCATCCCGAGTTCGGCCTAGGCGCTTATGTGCGCCGGATGGAGACCAAGCTCGAATCCATCCGCGGGTGCGACTCGGGCTATATGCTGCGAATCCTCGACCAAGACGCTGTGCTGCGGGCCATGGAGCCGGCGCTGCGCGCGCGCGCCGAGGGGTATGGCCACCAGGCTCCGGCCAGGCTGCGTGTCATGACTAACCTCGGTACCACGACCGTGAAGCTCCAGTCGCGAGGGGAGGAATGCACGGTCTCGCTGCCGCATGAACGCCTGGCGCAACTCGTCTTTGGCTATTGGTCCGCCGAAGAGGTCGCCGCGGCGGAGGGCGTACGCATTGCGCCGGACGACGTGCCGTGGCTCGCGGCACTCTTCCCGCGCGGCGATGCCTTCTGCCATTGGCCGGACGAGTATTGAGGGTTCCCGCGTGGCGGCGATGTCAACGCGGACACGGGCACCCACAAGGGGCGCCCCTACCAGACAGGTTTCCGGTGGCCCGCGCTGCGTGCAGCGTGGGTCCGGCCGTGGCTAGGTCTCCCAGGCTGCGCGCAGCCTGGGCCACCGGCCACCGGCCACCGGCCACCGGCGCACCGGGATAGAAGTTATGTCAATCCAGATTGGCGCGTGAACGACGCGATTTAGACAGCGGATGGCGCGCGGGGTCGTGGGCAGGCGCGCGCCGCACGAGGTGCGGCTAGGGCTGAGACGGCTCCGCAGTCGCCACCGGCGCCGTCTCGCATGACGCGCAGTCGGCGCGAAAGGTGCGCCAGCGCCTGACGAGCAGCACGGTGAGGATTAGCATGGTGGCCACGTTGATGAACGGTCGCGCCGGCTCGATGACATTGAGCACGCCGGCGGTGCCAAACGCGGCGACCAGCAAGCCGTTGCACAGCGGACAGGACACGGCGAAGGCCGCCAGGAAGCCGCTGCTGAAGATGGCCGTGCCGCCCTGGGTGACGCGGCGCGACTGCGCATACACGCTGAGCCCCGAGAGCACCCCTAACAGAGTCGCGTTGACAACCCAGATCGGGTAGTCGATGGCCAGCAGCTGCGTTTGGCGCTCAAGCATCGGCGTGTCGATGGCGCCGGTCACGAGCCCAACGACGACGAAGAACGAGACAGCCACGGCAAGCCCCGCGGCGACGGCGCGCCACAGCTCCGGCGACACGGACTTGGAGCGCGCACGCAGGGTCATCATGGCCAGCCTCCACACGCCTGATTCAGGCGCTTAGATCCCCGCAGTCTACGCGGGTCGCGGGCCCACGATCTGTGGGCCCTGCTACCGCGCGATACCGCCAGGCGCGCGAGACGATTCGGCCATTGCTTGCGCTCGCGTTAGCCCTTGAAGTCGAACTCCAACACGACACCCAAGGTCTCACCGATCCGGTTGAAGAGGAGATCGAACGCGTCGGCGGCCTGGAGGAACGGATAGCGGTGGGTCGTCATGCGCTCGGGAGTGACCTGCCCGGACGCCAGGAGCTCCATGCCGCGCCGCGCCGACGCCGCGTCGGGACCGCGGCGGTAGTAGCCGCCGATGATGCGGCGGCGCTGCGCCGCGCCCGAGGTCAACGGCAACGGCTGGTCCTCATAGAGACCGACCAGATGCAGCGTGCCGCCACGAGCGACCATGTCGAGCGCGGGTCCAAACGCCCGCGGTCCCGCCGAGCCGCCCACGGCGTAGACCACGGTGTCCGCGCCCACGCCGTTCGACAGGCGCTGAACTTCGGCCACGGCGTCCTCTCTGGCCGCGTTGATCACGATGTCGGCGCCCAGCTTGGCGGCCATCTCGCAGCGCAAGTCCAACGTGTCGATAGCAACGATCGTGCCGGTACCGTTGAGCTTCTGCACCTGCATGATCAGGCTGCCGACGAGACCCTGGCCAACGACCACGACGAGGTCGTCGCGCTGCAACTCCTCGATGTCCACCCAGGTCACGCCACCGGCCAGGAGCGGCCAGTAGGTGGCCTGCTCGAAGCTCACGCCGTCGGCGATGGGGTAGACCTGATTCTGCGAGTCCGGCGTGGAATACACCGCATCCCGCACGACGTACTCGGCGTGGGGCGCCAGTGAGACGACGCGATCGCCGGGCCGCAAATGGGTTACGTCGGCGCCAACCGCATCCACGACGCCGGCGAGCGAATAGCCCATGGATTCCGGATCGACCGCGTGCTCGCGCGTGTAGCGAGCGCCGATTTCCGAGCCACGGCTGATGAGGCTGATGACGGATCTGATGCGCACCTGCCCCGGTCCCGGCTCGGGAATCGGTACTTCCTCGATGACGACGTTGTACTTGCCTTCGGGCTTTGCCGCTCGCTTCATATCGGAGTCTCGCTCGCTGGGACGTCGCGGTATGAAACCACGGACCCGCCGTCTGCGCGAGCTGGCAGCTACGGCCGCTGCGCCAGGTCATTCCAGATATGCGCGGCCGACTGGTACCTGGCAGCCAGCTCGGTATAGGTATTGCCCGTTGGCGCTTCCTCGAAACCGGCGGTCAACAGGCGCTCGATGAGCGCGGCCTGGGCATCGCGGCCCTCGGCCAGCAGGTCGATCAGCCAGCGGTTATAGAACACCCCGCTCCGCGGCAGGCGGAAGTCCATGAAGGTCGTGTTGGCCTCGCTAAACACATCGCCGATGGCACCGGCCGCGGCGATGACCCGCAGCGGGCTCACGTCACCATGCGCGGCGCGGCCGGCAAGGTAGTCCAGATACGTCACGGACGACTCCAGCGTTTCGAGGAGACCGCCCGCGTCGATCAGGTACAGCACCCACGCAAATGACACGCCGACACCGATGGGACTGCGCCCGATGGCCGCAAGAGGTTTGACGGGAACCGCTGTGGCCTCGGACTCCGCCGGCGTTTCGCCGGTGGGGCTTACCTCCGGTGTGACTCGCGGCGGACTCGCGGGCGAGCCATCCGCCGGGGACGCGGCGAGCAGGGTCAGGGCGATCACCGCCGCCACCATGAGCGCCAGCGCCGCGACCGCGATCCAGCGGCCCATGTTCACCATCGATTCCGACGGCTCCCGCGCGACCCGACCATCACGATCCTGCCGACTCGGGCGCCACGGCCCTCGAGACGACCTGGCGAGCCTTCCGAACGGCTAGGCGATGCCCGCCCGCGTCGCCGCATCGGCAAGGGTGTCATAGGCAAGCTGCGCATGCGCGAAAGGCTCATAGCCGGGGCGCCCGACGACCATTTTCGAGATCTCGACGGTCTCGAAGCCGCGATATCCGGCGTCGTACATGGCGCGCAGATATGTAGCGTGGTCGAAGTCATCTTCGCCGGGCGTGACGAAGACATGGTCGGGCCAACGTCCCGTGACGCCCTTGATATGCGTGTGCAGCGCGTGCCGCACCAGCGGGGGAACGGCGTCGGCCACGCTCATGCCAATGGCCTGAAAGTGACTGTAGTCGAGGTTGAGACCCACGTTGGGCAATGCGACCTGCTCGATTAGCCAGAGCGCCTGCGCCGGTGTGCTGAGAGCCGCGCCCACGTGCGGCTCGATCGCCAGCGACACGCCGTGCAGCGCGGCGTATTCGCCGAGCCGTGCGTACTCGTCAACGACGCGATGGCGCACGGCGTCCCACTCATCCGGGGCGCCGCCAGGCAGGGTATTGATGGGCGGCGGGTCGCCGGGGTTGAGCGCGACGGCCAGATGCACGGCCTCGCGCAACCGGGTGATGCTGGCCCTATATTCGGGCGGGTCCAAGAGGCGCGAGTGCGCCGCGATCGCCGAAAGCGTCAGGCCGTGCTCACGCAGCAAGGCCGGGATCCGCTTGCGGGCGGCGTCGTCCAGCCGCTCCAGCGCCGTCGTATACCCCGGCAGCACGGTGAGCTCAAGGCCGGCATATCCCATGCGCGCAAGGCGGGGCACTGCGATCTCGATGGGGACATCCTGCATGCCCCAGGTGCTGTATCCGAGCTTGACGATATGGCCTATTCCGGCGATCGGCCCTGAATTCTAACGCCGCCGACGCGGCGCCCGCGCCAGCGTCCACCCAGACCCGACCAGTGGAGGCGGGCGGAATCGATGGTCATGAGCGTATAGAGGGCCGCGCTGATCGGTAGCGCGAGCGCCAGGGCGATTGGGGTGCGATACCAGCGCAACATCGGGACCAGCGATGCGGCCATCAGCGCCCACGCCGCGAGGCCCGCCGCGAGAAGCAGCCCTGCCGGAGCGGCGGCCGCGCCGGCCGCAAGCGTGACTGCGCCCAGAACCACGGCGACCGGCGGCCACACGAACACCAGCAGAAGCCCGATCAAGGTGCCGGCAAGCCTCCGGACGGAGAAGTCGAGTTGGGCATACGCCGAGCGAGTCACCATCGACCAGATGTCGTGCAGACCTCGGTAGCGACGCACGCTCCTAATGTCGTGTGAGAGCCCCAGCCAGGTGCGGCCGCCGTCAGGCCGTCCGTAGTCCTTGATGCGACGGGCCAGCGCACAGTCATCGATCACGGCTCCGGCGATCGCCTCAATGCCTCCGCCGCGGGCCAGAGCGTTTGCACGCAGGAGCAGGCAGCCGCCCGCCGCGGCCGCGGTGCGGTTTCGGGGATCGTTCGACCAGCGGAAGGGATAGACCACGCCGAAGAACATGACGAAGGCCGGGATCAGGAGCCGGTCCCAGAGCGAGTCGACGCGGAGCAGCGCCATCTGCGACACCAGGTCAAAGTCGTGACGCATCGCCGCCGCTACAAGATTTCTGGCCGAGCTCGCAGGGTGCCTAATGTCGGCGTCGGTGAGGAGAAGCAGGTCCGGATCACCAGCCAGAGCCGCGTTTACGCCGTTATGAAGGGCCCATGTCTTGCCCATCCATCCGGCCGGCCGCGGGCCGCTGCGAATGACCGTCAGGCGGTCGGAAGCGCCGACGCCGGCGGCGGTCTTGCAGGCAATGTCCGCGGTTGCGTCGTCGCTCTCGTCGTCAACGAGGAAGATGGACAGCGGACCGGGATAGTCCTGCGCCAGCAATGCCGGCAACGTGTGGGGCAAGACTTCAGATTCGTTGCGCGCCGGAACGACGATCGCGAGCGCTGGCCACTCAATGGGCGGGTTTGCGGAATCGAGCGCAGGGAGGCGAAGGTCCGTGCGCCAGAATCCTCCGCGCGCGAGCAGCAGCACGAGCCACGCGCCTAGGGCGGAGAGGGAGAGCGCCGCGCCGGCCCAGAGAGCAGTTGTCATCGTGATGCACGAGCCGCCATCCGCCGGCTGTAGACGCACGAACGGTTGCTCACCAGGCTAGAGCCTGTGGCTCCGATCAGCTAGGCACCGGATCGGAGCGAACCCCCAATTCGGCGAGCAGGACGCGGACGTTCCGCTCGATGCCATCCCGAATCGGGCGCACGTCGGCCAGGTCGCGGCCGGCGGGATCGTCGAAGGGCCAGTCGATGTAGCGCACGTCGGGGAGCACGGGGCATTGGTCGCCGCATCCCATGGTGATGCAAATGTCGGTCGCCTGGACATCAGCGTCGGAGATGCGGCGCGGTGTGTTGCCCCGCACGTCGATGCCGACCTCGCGCATCGCCAGGGCCACCGTTGGATCCACGGTCTCCGCGGGAGCCGTGCCGGCGGAGGCGACGATCACCCGCCCTTGCGCGTGGTGCGCCGTGAATGCGGCCGCCATCTGACTGCGGCCGGCATTGCGCCGACAGACGAATAGCACGCGCGGGACATCTATCAAGATGTGCCGCTTTCAGACGCCAGCCGGCGGGTAGCTGTCGTCGCCGCCCGGATTGGCGCCATTGCTCTGCTGCGTGAGGCGCTTGTCCCACCACTCCTCGCGGGTGGGAATCTGGCCCGTACTGACGAAGATCACCCGCTCGGCGATGTTCGTGGCGCGGTCGGCAATACGCTCCAGGTTGTGGGCGACCCAAATGAGGTAAGTGGCGCGCTCGATCTTCTTTGGGTCCTGGATCATGTAGGTGAGGAGTTCCCGGTAGACCTGCTCGTACAGCTCGTCGACCTCGTCGTCCCGCTGCCACACTGACGACGCGGCGTCTATGTCGCGCGCCACCAGGGCATCCAGGCTGTCGCGCATCATCTCGCGGGCGATTTCCGCCATGCGCGGAATGTCGATCAGGGGCTTAATCGGCGCCTGCTCGCCGATGAGCAGCGTGATCTTGGCGATGCCCTCAGCGTAGTCACCCATGCGCTCCAGCTCGTCAGCCACGTGGAGGGCGGTGACGAGCTGGCGCAGGTCGCTGGCCATTGGCTGCTGCGTGGCCATGATGTCGATGGCGCGTTCTTCAAGTTGAATCTGACGCGCGTCGATGTCGTCGTCCGCATCGATGACCGCCTGGGCCATGGCGGCATCGCGGGTTCTGAGGGCCGTCAATGCACGCTGCACCGCCTTGTCAACCATTGACCCAATAAGCAGCATCTCGTCTTGCAGTTCGTTCAGACGCTGGACGTATTCATGGCGCGGCATAAGCGCCTTCCTCCCTAGCCGAAGCGGCCGGTGATGTAGTCCTCGGTGCGCTGGTCGGACGGTGTGGTGAAGAGTCGTTGGGTCTCGTCGACCTCAACGAGCGAGCCGGCGCCCGCATCATCGATCATGAAGAACGAGGTGCGATCGGAGACGCGAGCGGCCTGCTGCATGTTGTGGGTGACGATGACAATGGTGTAGCGCTCGCGCAACTCGCGGATCAGGTCCTCGATGCGGGTCGTCGCAATGGGGTCAAGGGCCGAGCAGGGCTCGTCCATGAGGATTACGTCCGGCTCGACCGCGAGCGCCCGTGCGATGCAGAGTCGCTGCTGCTGGCCCCCGGAGAGCTCGAGGCCGCTCTTCTTGAGATCGTCCTTGACCTCGTCCCAGAGCGCCGCCTGCCGCAATGAGTGCTCGACGAGGTCGTCCATCGACCCGCGGTAGCCATTGACCTTGGGGCCGTAGGCAACGTTGTCGTAGATGGACTTGGGGAATGGATTCGGTTTCTGGAACACCATGCCGATGCGACGCCGCAGCTGCACGGCGTCAACGTTGCCCGCATAGATGTTCACGCCGTCGAATATGACGCGCCCTTCGACGCGCGCGCTCGGAATGAGGTCATTCATCCGGTTGAGGCAGCGCAGATAGGTGCTCTTGCCGCAACCTGACGGACCGATGATGGCGAAGACTTCGTTCTGCGTAATGCTGAGCGAGATGCCCGCCAGCGCGAGCGAGGTCCCGTACCAGAATTTCAGGTCCTCAGTGACCAGGACGTCGGGCTTCGCCGACCCGTTCGCAGCAAGGGACTCGTTGGCCGATTGGGCCATCTGTGCCTCAGCCGCGCGGACTTCCGTTGACCTGGCCTGCATCAGTCAAACCTCCGCTGCAATCGGAACCGGACGAAAAGGGCGATCGAGTTGGCGAGCAACAAGACGATGAGCAAGATCACGATGCCTCCGGCCGCCAGGTCGCTAAACCCCTGCTGTGGTAGCGATACCCAGTTGAATATCTGGATCGGGAGGACCGTGAAAAGGTCCATTGGGCCGGTCGGGTCAAACGCGATATATGTCAACGCCCCAATCGTGATCAGAGGAGCGGTCTCACCAATGGCTCGAGCCAGCGCAAGGATCGTCCCGGTGAGAATCCCGCCCCCCGCCGCGGGTAGCACGGTACGAAAGACCGTCTGCCATTTGGTCGCCCCAAGGGCATAGGACGCTTCGCGTTGCCCGTCGGGCACGGCGCGAATCGCTTCGCGTGACGCGACGATGATGAGCGGCAGGATCAGCAGCGCCATGGTCATCGCTCCAGCGAGGAGACTCCGGCCCAGCGCGAACCAGCGAACGAAGAGCCCGAGACCCAGCAGGCCATAGACGACCGACGGCACTCCGGCCAGGTTGGCAATGTTGAGCTGGATGAACCGGGTTAGCCAGTTGTTGGGAGCGTACTCCTCGAGATACACCGCCGCGCCAACGCCAAGCGGGAATGCAATCAGGGCTGTGAGCACCAGCATCCATAGCGTGCCCAGGAGAGCTGAACGCAACCCGGCTTGCTCTGGAAACCGCGATGGGTAGCTGGTCAGGAATTCACCGTCGACTTGCGCGGCGCCATCGCTGAAGACATCGATGAGCAGCGCCACGAGCACGGCGACGCCGAGCAAGGTGGACACGATGGTCAGCGCGGCAAAGCCACGCCCGATGGCGTTGCGCTGTCGGATGCGTGGGCGCCAGCGCGTCGCCGCATCCTGTCTCACTGATACACCTCGCGGTACCGGCGCACGATCCAGTCACTCAGGATGTTCATCACGAAGGTCATCAGGAACAACAAGGTGCCAACCGCGAAGAGCGTGCGGTATTCGATCGTGTCCTGCGGCGTGTCGCCGAGGCTGACCTGCACGATGTAGGCCGTCATGGTCTCCATGGAGGCCAGCAAATCGAAGCCGATCTTCGGCTGTTGACCCGCGGCGATGGACACGATCATGGTCTCGCCGATGGCGCGGGACACAGACAGGATGACGGCGGCGAGGATTCCGGAGAGCGCCCCCGGCACCACCACGCGGACCGTCACCTGGAACTTCGTGGCTCCCAGGGCAAAGGCGCCCTCGCGCAAGCTGCGCGGAACGACGCGCAGCGCGTCCTCACTGATGGACGCCATCATCGGCAGGATCATGAAGCCCATGACGATGCCGGCGCTGAGCACATTGAAGACCTGCGTCTGTGGAAATATTTGCCGCAGGATGGGCGTGACGAAAAGCAGCGCGAAGTAGCCGTAGACCACCGTTGGAATGCCGGCCAAGACCTCCAGCACCGGCTTTATCCCCGCCCGCACACGTGCGGGCGCGTATTCGCTGAGGAAGATCGCGCTCATGAGCCCGATGGGTACGGCTACGACGATGGCAATCAACGCAACCACGAGGGTGCCGTTGACCAGCGGCAATACCCCAAATGACTTCGATGCGAACAGCGGCGTCCAGCGGGTTCCCGTGAGGAAATCGACGATCGGGACGTCCCGGAAGAACGCCAGCGCCTCGCCAAACAGCGTGAAGATGATGCCGGCTGTCGTCAGAATCGAGACCGCGGCGCACAAGAACAGGACGCCGTGAATCCCCCGCTCGATGAGCGCGCGACGGCGGCGAGGAGCGAATCGGGCGGGAACTCCCGAACCGCCGATAGAGCTGCTCACGTCCTCCGCGACGGGTGTCCGGCCAGACTGGCGCGCGCCCAGCATACGGGACAGCTGGCTGTGGATTGCCGCGCCAACGCCCCGGCTGACCGGCTCCCGCATCTCCGCGGATGCGGGAGCCGGCGCGCTGGGAGCAGAGTGGGGGGCTTCCACAGCGCTAGGAGGATGGGGTTAGCTGAGCAGGTCTTCGAGCGACACGCCGACCTTGGCGCCTTCGCCCGCGAAGATCGAGCCTGTCACCCGGTTGTTGAAGCGCTCCAGCGCCAGGTCGTAGATGTTCGGCGGCAGCGACACGTAGCCCACGTCGCCCGCCAACGTTCCCGCGTTCTTCAAGTAGAACTCGACGAACGTCTGCACTTCGGGCCGCTCCGCCGCCGGCACTGAGATGTAGATGAACAACGGCCGCGAGAGCGGCTGGTACGTCCCCGTGTTCACCGTCTCCGCCGTCGGCGCCACGCAGCCGTCCCCGCCGTCCACCGTCACCAGCTTCAGCTTGTCCTGGTTGGCGGCGTAGTACGCCAGCCCAAAGAATCCCGTCGCGCTCGCGTCGCCCGCGATCCCTTGCACCAGCACGTTGTCGTCTTCACTCGGCGTGAAGTCGCCACGGCTTGCACCCTCTTCACCGACGATCGCGTCCGTGAAGTAGTCGTACGTCCCCGAGTCCACCCCAGGTCCGTACAGGATCAGCGGCTCGTCCGGAAATCCGTCCCGCACCTGCGCCCAGCTCGTGATCGTGTCTTCCGCCGCCGGCTCCCAGATCTTCTGCAGCTCAGCCACCGTCAGGCAGTCCGCAAAGTCATTCGCCGGGTTCGCCAGCACCGCCAGCCCATCGAACGCCACCGGCACTTCCACGAACTCGATCCCGTTCTCCGCGCAGGTCGCGATCTCCTTCGCCTTGATCGGCCGCGAAGCATTCGAGATGTCCGTCTCACCGATGCAGAACTTCTTGAAGCCCGCGCCGCTGCCCGAGACCCCCACGGGCACCCGCACCTCGGGGAATTGGCTACGGAATTCTTCCGCCACCGCCTGCGTCACCGGCCCGACCGTGCTCGACCCATCCGCCAGGATGGTTCCGGTCAGGGGTCCGGGCGGCGCCGTCACGGTGACGATCTTCTCCACCACCTGCGTCGCGACACGGTCCACCGGTACTTCTTTGATGGCGACTTCGGGCTCGCCGCAGCCGGCGAGAACCCCCGCAGCGCCCGCACCAAGCATTCCAACTCCCATTGCTCGAAGTACGTGCCGTCTCGTCAGCTTGGCCACTCGTGCCTCCCGCTCCCGCGCAATACATCAACCGCTGCCAGCAAGGTATGCGGCCGACATAAAGCCTCAGCCACACGCGATGAACGGGAGTTAAACGGGAGCTAAGACTTCCGTTAATTCTCAGCCGCGACGGGAAGCGCCACGCTGAACACCGAGCCCCGGTCCGGGCCGTCGGACTCGGCCCAAATGCGGCCACCGTGTAAGAGGGCCGTGTGCTTGGCGATGGCCAGTCCGAGTCCGGAACCCTCACTCGCGCGCGACGGGTCCACCTTGTAGAAGCGCTCGAAGACGCGGGGCAACTCCTCGGCATCAATCCCGACGCCGGTGTCGTGCACGCGCACGACCGCCTCACCGTCCTCCACCTGAACGCTTACTCGCACCTGGCCGCCCGGAGGCGTGAACTTGATGGCGTTGTGCAGGAGATTGACCACCATGCTCACCGTCCGCGCCGGGTCGGCGCTGACGGTGAGCACGGCGCGAGGCGATTCGATGGCCAGACCGACGCCGCCGCGCTGAGCCTGGGGGCGCAGGCGCTCCGCGGATTGCCGCACGAGATCGCCGAGGTTGACGCGCTCAAACTGGTGGGCCGCCCTTTCGGCTTCGGCAGCGGCCAGATCCAGCAGTTCCGCGATCATGGCGGCCAGGCGGTCGATCTCACCGTCGATACGGCGCAAGAAATCCGTGCGCAGCTCCGGATCGTCCGCGGCACCCGCTTGCAACGAGTCGACGAGGGCCCGGAGCGACGTGACCGGCGTCCGAAGCTCGTGCGACACATTGGCCACGAAGTCACGCCGGGCCGCGGCTGTGGCCCTGACTTCCGTGAGGTCATGCATCATCAGAACAATGTGACGCACGTCGCCGAGCCGGATGGGGGTCGCGACCGCCTGGATGGATCGGCCGAGCGGGCCAACGGCGAGGGACTCGCTGACGGTTTCGCCGACGCTGCGCGCGCGCTGGCAAACACCGACAAGCTCATGGTCGCGCAGGGCGTCGGGGAGGGACCGCCCGGGTGCGTCCTGGGCGTCGATGCCGAGGAGCGATCCAGCCGCGGGATTCATCAGGGCTACGGCCTCCTCCTCATCCACGATGACCACGCCGTCGGCCATGGCGCTGAGGACAGCCTCCAATTGCGCATGACTCTGGCGAATGGTGCGAAGCCGCAACTCGAGGGCATGCGCGGCCTCATTGAACTCTCGCGCCAGATCAGCCGTGCCAGCCCCTGCGGCCGGCACGGCCGACGCGACCTGCCCGCCGGCGGCACGCGCAAGGCCCTCCCGCACTGACGCGATCGTGCGCATGGGCACGCGCGTGAGGTGAAGAACCAGTCCGGCGCTGATGGCGACGCCAATGCCGAGTCCCGCCACCGCCCACCCTCCGAGGCCAGAAAGCGGTTCCGCGCCCACGGCCAGGGCTATCCACAACGTCAGAACACCGCTGACGACGCCCGCGGTGCTGGCGAGCACGAGCCGCGTGCGGAGCCCCATGGCAAGTTCTCCTAGGGGACGAACCTGTAGCCGACCCCGCGGAGCGTCTGAATCCGGCGCGGGCGCGAGGGGTCATCCTCAATGCGCGTCCGCAGGCTCCGAACGTGGACCGCGACGGTGCGCGTGTCGCTGGTGGGCGGATAACCCCATACCTGCTCGATCAGCCGGTCGGCGGAAAACACATGGCCGGCGTTGCGCATGAGAAAGGCCAGCAGCTCGAACTCCTTGGGCTTGAGTTGCACCGCTCGGCCGTCAACCTCCACGCTGCGGTCGGCGATCGACAGGCGGACGCCGCCGGCCTCGAGCACGTGCGCGTCGCGCTGGGAGGCGGCAACTTCGGCGCGCAGCAACTGCCGGCGCCGCAGCATGGCGCGCGTGCGCGCGATGAGCTCGCGCATCGAGAAGGGCTTGGTCAGATAGTCATCCGCGCCGATCTCGAGGCCGACGACACGATCGATTTCGTCGTCCCGCGCCGTGAGCATCAGGATGGGCACCGAGCTCCGCCGTCGGATTTGGCGGCAGACATCAAGGCCGTCCATACCGGGAAGCATGAGGTCCAGGATGATCAGGTCGGGGTCTGACGTGAGGGCGAGCTCAAGCGCCTCCTCCCCGTCGCTGGCCGTCTCGACAGCGTAGTGCTCGCGGCGTAGGTTGTAGGTCAGAGCCGCGCGCAGACTGGCCTCATCGTCAACGACGAGCACGCGTGGCGGGGTGGCATCCGAAGTGTCGATAGCAGTGCACCCTGGAGACCGATACAGCCAATGGTAGGGCCATCAAGCGGTCGTCCACACATCCAGCCACGCAGCCGCGACGACGGTGCATGGCCGCACCGGGTGTAATGGCCCCGTCTCTGCCGACTCACATGCGCGCGGTGGTCCATCACACCTTTGGTCCGCCGGACGTGCTGGTCCCCGCCCAACTCGCCGTGCCGCAACCCAGTGCGGACGAAGTGCTCCTGCGCGTGCTGGCCGTGTCGGTTGACTATGTCCAGCTGCACCTTCGGCGCGGCGGCAGCGGGCGCATCGGCTCGGCACGCGAGCCGGGCTACGGCCTCTCCGCTCCGCCGTACGTGCGCGGCGGCACGGTGTGCGGGGAAGTGGTGGCCGTCGGGTCCGACGTGCGAGACGTGACGCTGGGGTCGCGCCATCTCGTCGGCGGCTTGCGGCCCGGCTCTTACGCGGAGTACGGGGTCGTCGACGCCGCCGCTTTGCACGGCGCTTCAGATGGCCGACCCAGCCCGACGGCGGTGCCCGAGGGGTTCACTCCGGCCGAGGCCGTCGCCTTCAACTACGCGCCGGTCGCCTATCACACGCTGCGTGTGGCCGCCGGATTGTCAGCCGGCGAGACGGTGCTGATCCACGCCGCGGCGGGCGGGACGGGCGTCCTGGCGGTGCAGCTGGCCAAATCGTTCGGCGCCCGCGTGGTCGCCACCGCAGGCGGCGCGGCCAAGGTGGCGCTGGTGCGCGAGCTGGGCGCCGACGTGGTGATTGACTACCGCGCGGAGGACTTCGTGCCGGCGGTGCTCGCGGCCACGGGCGGCCGCGGCGTGGACGTGGTGTGGGAGACCGTCGGCGGCGACGTGTTCACTCGCAGCCTGGAGTGCATGGCCGAGGGCGGGCGCATGGTCAGTTTCGGGTCCAACAGCTTCAGCGGCGTGGGCCAGGTGGACTTCTATCCCTTCTGGACCAAAAACCTGCGCCTCATTGGATGGGGCGGCGCGAGCAACGCCGCGGCGCATTCCCCCGAGATCATGGAAGACCTTCTCGAACAGGCCGCGTCCGGTGCGCTGCGCCCGGTCGTGGCGTGCGTGCTGCCACTGGAGCGGGCGGCGGACGCCCACCGCATGATCGAAGCGCGCGAGACCATCGGCAAGGTCGTCCTGGCGCCGGACGTCGAGACGGCTACAACGCTCCGTCGATGACGATGTCGAGCAGCGCGGGCGCGCCGGAGTCCAGGGCGCGCTCGAAGGCGGGGCCGATCCGCTCGGGGTCTTCGATCCGCTCGGCCGCCATGCCCATGGCCCCGGCGATCGCGGCCAGGTCGAACTCCTGCGGCAGGTCCATCCCGAGATAGCTCGTCGGGCGGTCCGGCTCACCCAGCACGTCGTTGAAGTAGGCGTGCAGGTTCACCTTCAGCACGCGATAGCCGCCGTTGTTGCAGATGGCATAGACCACGGGAATCTTGTAGGCGCTTGCCGTCCATAGGGCCTGGACGGACAGCATGGCGCTGCCGTCGCCGATGATTCCCAGCACCGGTCGGTCGGGCTCGGCCAGCTTGGCGCCAAGCGTGGCGCCCATGCCCCAGCCGATGGCGCCGCCGGCTCGCTCGGAGTGCATGCTGCCCGGTCGGCTGAACTCGAACGCCTCATGCAGCACCGGGCGGGCGCTGATCGAGTCGTCCACGACCACCGTGTCCTCGGGCGCCGCGTGGGCCAGCTCGCGCATCATGCGGATAGGCGTCATGGGACGGTCCGCCTGGGACTCACGCGCGGCCTCTTGCGCGGCGGCGCGTTTCGCCGCCGTCTCGGCCGCGATGTCTCCGGCGCGGTCCCGAGCCTTCTCACGTTGCTTGGAGTTGAAGGTGGCGTCGAGCGCCTCGGCGAGGGCCGCAAGGCCAGCCCGCGGATCGCACAGGATGCCCACCTCGGTCGGCTGGGAGCGGTTGATCTCGTTGGCGTTGCAGTCGACGTGAATGAGCTTGGCACCGGGCGCGATCACGTCGGACGGCAGGTCGAAGAAGTCGTGAAAAACCTTGCACCCCACCGCGAGCACCACGTCGGCGGCGCGCAACGTTTCCCGATAGAGCCGGGCGTAGGGCGGCAACTGGCCCATCCATTGCGGATGACCGGTGGGGAACGACATTTCGGGGTAGCCGGCACCATGGACACACGCGCCCAGTCGCTCCGCTACAGCGACGGCGGCATCGACGGCGTCGTACTGCGCCACGCGGTCACCAATGACCAGCAGGGGGCGCTGAGCCGCGGCCAGGGCTGCCGCGGCGGTCTCGATGGCGCGCGGGTCGGGACCGGAGCGCGTATAAGTTTCGCTGGGCGGCGCGATCGTCACGTCGGCCTCACCGTCGAGCGCCTCCGGCGCAAATCCGACAAACGTCGGACCCGTCGGCGGCGTCCGCGCCTCGGCAAACGCGCGCCGCATCACGGATGGAATCTGGTCAGCGTGGGTGACCTCGGTGCCCCACTTGGTGAACGGCCGGGTGAGCCCTACCAGGTCGGTGCGGTAGTCGGCCATCTTGGACAAGCTGCTGTTCACCGACGAGAGCACGAGCGGCGTCCCGCCGGCATAGGCGTTGAACAGCAGGCTCATCCCATTCGACAGACCCGTATCGATGTGCAGGTTGACGAACGGGACGCAGCCGGACGCCCTGGAATAGCCGTCCGCCATGCCCATGGCGACGCCTTCCTGCGCGGCCAGGATGTATTTCAGATCAGGTGCGCGATCCAGCGCATCCATCAACGGGCTCTCCGTGGTGCCGGGATTGCCAAACACGTAGCGCACGCCCTCGGCACGCAGCGCCTCAACCACCGCAAAGCGGCCGCGCATCATCCCCACGGAGCACCCCCTGGATCGCCCGTTGCGCCAGCTTTAAGCACGGTAGGCGCGAAGCGCATGCCGCCGCAAGCCAGAGCCACGGCGAACGCCACTCGCATGATGGAACGGCCCGCAGCCGCCGCGCTGTCTCAGACGGGCGACAGGGCCACACCGGACCGGCCCGACAGTTCTCCGCCGCTGGCGCTGAGGGCAGTCCGTCTGCATCGAATCTGCGAATCGTGCGGACGACACCTCAATCCGGCATGCCTAGACTCACGCGACATACTCGAAATAGGCGGCGCCATGCGACGCTCATGGACCTTCCGTCTGGTCGGCCTAGCAGCTGCGGCAGCCATGGGCGGCCTGATCATGGCTGCATGCGGCGATTCCCAGGGATCGCCCGACACGGCGGCTCGGGCCACGGCGGCGCTAACGGCCAGCGTTCAGCAAGCGGCGCCGCCGCAAGACACGCCAGGCGCCGACGCCCCAACGGCGACCCCGGAGGTGCAACCGGAAACCATCCAAGAAGCACCGGCAGCGGGCGCCCCAGGCGCTCGTCCAGGCGGCGCTGGGCTCTTCGCAGGTCGTTTCGGTGGCGCGGGGCTAGTCGATGCCGTGGTTGCCGCCGTAGCCGAGGCCACCGGGCAGCCCGCTGAAGCGGTGCAGGCGCTCCGAGAATCCGGCCTCACCTTCGCCGAGATCCTGGAGGCCGACGGCGCCGACCGGGAAGCTGTCGTTGATCAGGTCGTGGAACAGATCCAGTCCAGCTTTCCCGGTGGGCGGGGCGGCCAGGCCGGCGGGGCCAGGCCTGGCGGCGACGGGGCTGGCGGCGGAGGTGGTGGTGCCGGGTTCGGCGGCGCCGCATTCGACCCCCGGGCCGCGCTTAGCCAGGCCGTCAATGCGCTGATCGACGGCGAGGAACCCGGCCCGGCGGGTGGAGCCGCCCCGGCCAGAGGTCTGGCTCAGGTCGTCGTGGGCATCGTCGCCGAGCGCACCGGCCGGGACGCCGTCGAGGTGCGCGAACTGCGCACCGGGGGCCAGTCGTTCGCCTCGCTCCTGTTCATGGCCGGGCAAGACCTTGACGCCGCCATCGACGCGATTGTGGAGGGCCTGCAGACTAACGCCGCGGCGGCGGCGCGTCCCCAAGGAGCGCCCACGCCACCAATCGGCGAGGGTCTGCGCGACGCCATCGAAGCAATCATGTTCGCGACCGATGACAGCGGATCCGAGCCGGCACCGTCCCCGGCGCAGGCACCCTAAGCCGCGGCTTCGATACCGAGCCTCGGCTCCGGCATGGGCGGTCGCTGCGCAGCGATGGCCTCCGCTTGCTCGGTGGCCGAGAGCGGGCTGAAGCGGTCCGCGGCGTCCAGAATCTGCGGCAGGAGGCGCAGATCGCCGGTGCTGGGTGCGGTGTGCACGGGCTGGGACAGCACAAACCAGAGCGAGCGGTCGATGTCCGCCTGCTCGCGATGCGGGTCGTACCAGACGTTTATTTCGGGCTCACGGTTGCCCCAGCCGCCGCGGGCCAGCATCTTGATGGTCTGAACGCCGACGTCACGCTCCGTGGCGGCCGTTAGGAGCGCCTCGGCGTCACGGCGGTAGGCCGCGTTGCGATAGATCGCCGGCGACAGCGGAAACATGATCGTGTCGAAGTCGAACCGCCGCAGCGCTTCCAGGTGGACGCGCGGCGCATCGGGTCCGTGTCCGGTGATACCCAGGAATCGCGTGAGCCCGCGGTCGCGCATCTCGATAAGGGCGCCCAGGGCGCCGTCGTCGCCCGCCACCACGTCCAATTCCTCGAACGTGCTGACGCCGTGGAGTTGGAAGAGATCGAACGACTCGACGCCAATACGCTGCTGACACGAGCGGATGCTCTCCCACGCAGCTTCGTAGGTGCGCTCGCCGGTCTTGGCGCCAAGAAAGACCTGGTCGCGGATGGCCGGCATCGAGGGCGCCAGGCGTTCCATCGCGTTGCCGTAGCCCGGCGCCACGTCGATGTGATTGACGCCGCGATCCAGGACGAGGTCGATCACGGCATTCGCGTCCGTTTGGTTTACGCCGCGTCCAACCGCGATCGCGCCGAAGGTGACCACCGAGCTCAGATGCTCTGTGCGGCCGAGCCGACGTTGTTCCACGAATCCGCCTCCTTCAGGGCCGTCTTGAGACCGGCGCTTGCGCCTCGCGGGCCGAAATCCACGGAATCTGCATAGTCGGTCGACGACCTGCCGACAGCGTCAAGCTTAGATTCGCCAAGGCCGTGGTGCACGTGCGGCCAAAATGCTGGGGCCTGCCATGTCAAGAATGCTTCGATGGCCAGGACGCGCTGTCGCGTGGTTTTGGGGCGTCCTGAGCCTCCGAAGGCTCATTCTCACTGTGCTCATCCTGGCCGCCGCGGGCGGCGCGGCGGCCTTTCTGATCATCCGCTCGGAGGTATTCGAGACCGAAGAAGCGCCACCGCCGGTCACCGCCATGGTCGAGCGACGTGATGTCGTGAGCTCCCTGGCCACGATCGGCAATGTCGAGTACGTCAATATCGTCGGGCTGGAGTTTGGGCAATCCGGCGTTTTGCGGGACCTGAACGTAGACGTTGGTGAACTGGTGACCGCCGGGACCGTGCTGGCCCAACTCGAAGTCACCGATTTTGAGCAGGACGTTGCGGACGCCGCATCGAGCTTGCAGCAGGCCGAATGGCAGCTCGAGAGGCTGCTGCGCCCGCCCGATCCGGCCGACATCGAGCGCGCCGAATTGGACGTCCGGGAAGCGAAGGCGGCGCTCGACGACCTCCTGGCCCCTGCCGGCACCGCGGCGGTCGCCGCCGCTGAAGCCTCGGTCGTATCCGCGCAGATAGCCTATGAGCGCGCCGTCCAGGACCTGAAGGACGTGCAGGCCGGACCCTCAACTCTCGATCTGCTCGAAGCCGAAGGCGCCATCGCCGCAGCCCAGGCGAGCTTGGCGAGCGCCGAGCTTGGACTGCAGGCGTTGCGCGCCGGCCCAACCGTCGCCGCGGTCGCCGACGCCCAAGGCGCGATTGAGTCCGCCCGATCGAACCTCGCCACCGCCGAGGAAGCCGTTCAGTCGCTGCTTGAAGCCCCCGATACAAACGACGTGACCCGCACGGAGTTGCGCGTGCAATCGGCGCGCGCGGCTCACGCTGAGTCCGAAGGCCAGCTGGCCACGCTTCGCACGGGGGCCACGCAGGCTGAAATCAATGAGGCCGCCGCGAGCGTGGCGACCGCCCGCGTGAATCTCGCCGAGGCCCAAGAAACGCTGACGTCCATGCGCGACGGTCCCACGGCGGAGGAAGTGGCCGAGGCCGAGAGCGCCGTGCTGACCGCGCGCGCCGACCTGCTTCAAGCGGAGGCGTCGCTTGAGGAACTCAACGACGGCCCGACGCCAGCGCCGTTGCAGGATGCCTCCGACACGATTGCCACCGCGCAAGCCGCGCTCGACAGTGCCAGGCGAGCGGCCGACGAGGCGCCCGTCAATCAGATTCAGGTGATTGCCGCCGCCGAATCGAGCTACGAATCCGCTCAGGCCACGCTCCTTTCGGCTCACGAGGCGCACACGGAAGCCAAATACGACAGTTCAACCGAGCAGCAGATCGCATCGGCTGCAGCCCGAGTGCGAGCCGCTGAGGCCGGGCTCAAATCGGCCGCCCAACAGCTCGGCGAGGCACGTGCCGGACCGGACTACGCCACCCTCAACGAATCCATCGCCGCTGCCGAGCGGCAGCTTGCCGCGGCCCGGCGCGGCCTGGACGAGCTGCAGGAAGCGCCAACCGAAGCAGATCTCGCCGCAGCCGGTGCCAGGGTCACCGCCGCGCGTGCGACCTTGGACAACACCGAGGCGAACGCGCGCACGCTGACCGAGGACCCCACCGCGACCGAAATTGCGTCGCAAGATGCCGCCGTGCAGGCCGCGCGGGCGGCACTCGCAACCGCCAGGGAGCGCCTGGCCGAGTTGACGGCGGATCCGAGCGAAATCGATGTTGCCGTTCAGGAGGCCGCCACGGCATCGGCCCAGCAGGCCATTGCGGACGCTGCGACGGAGCTGGACGACTTGCTCGCCGATCCGTCCGATAGCGACGTCGCCTCGCACGACAGCGCCATCGTCGTGGCCTCACGGAATGTCACCGCCGCCGAGGCCCGGCTGCAGGAATTGCTCGCCAACCCGGACGCCAACGAGCTGCTGCGCGAGCAAGCGGGGCTGACCACGGCGCAGCTTTCGCTGCAAGCGGCCAGGATCCGCCTTGACGAGTTGCGCGCGGGACCTGACCCGACCGACGTGCGCCTCGCTCAACAGGCCGTGCGCGCGGCCGAGCTGTCCCTCGCCGACGCGCAGGCGCGCCTAGACGAACTCAAGGCGGGGCCGTCCCAGTTGGAGGTCCTGCGGGCCCAGCATTCGCTCCGCAAGGCCGAGCTGGCGCTGGACGAAGTGCAAGTCCAACCGGACGCGCTGGATGTCGAGGAACACGAGCTGGCCGTGACCGACGCCGAGCGGCGTCTGGCAGCCGCACAAGAGGACCTGACCGATGCCCTGATCGTGGCGCCGTTCACCGGGGTTGTCCTGGAAGTGAACGGCCTCGCGGGGCTCCAAGCGCCGTCACCGGTCCTCACGCTGGCCGAGCTGGCGTCGATCCGCGTGGTCGTCAACGTCGATGAGACCGACGTGGGCTTGGTCAGGATTGGCCGGCCCGTCACGCTGGAATTCGAGTCACTCGACGGCGCCGCCTACAGCGGCACCGTCACCCGCCGTGGCCAGCAGGGCGAAGCGTCGCAGGGCCTCGTGACGTTCCCCGTGGAGATCGGCTTCACCTCCCCCGACCAACGCCTGCTGAGCGGCCTGACGGCGGATGTCTCGATTGTGCTGGATCAGTCGATCGGCACGCTTGTCATTCCGCGACAGGCTGTCCAAACCGTCGGCAACCGTTCCTTCGTGCAGGTGCTCGGACCCGACGGCGCCATACAGCAGCAGCCCATCGCCGTTGGACTCCAAGATAGTCTCTTCATCGAGGTGCTCGAAGGTCTCGCCGAGGGAGACGCGGTCGTGATGAGCGGCGCGGCCGTGGCTGGATTCCAACTTCCCCAGCTGCCGGCCGGCTTCACGCCCGGTCAGGGCGGACCCGGAGGATTTGGGCAAGGACTCCGTGGCCTTGGCGGCGGGGGCGGCATTGCCAGGGGCGGTGGCTAGTGGGCGGTGACACACGGGAGGACGGCAACCCAACGCCCGTCGTGCGCGTCGAAGACCTCACCAAGACGTATCAAATGGGCTCGATTGACGTGCACGCCCTGCGCGGCGTCTCCTTCGACGTGCGGCCCGGCGAGATGGTCGCCATCATGGGCCATTCGGGTTCCGGCAAGTCGACGCTGCTCAATCTGCTGGGCTGTCTGGATGCCCCCACGGCCGGGAGCTACTTCCTCGACGGGGATTTGGTCGGGGACTTGGGCGATGACGAGCTGGCAACCATCCGCAACCGCAAGATCGGCTTCGTCTTTCAATCGTTCAATCTGCTGGCGCGCATGTCGGCGCTCGAGCAGGTCGAGATGCCGTTGCTCTATGCCCGTGAACGGCAGCGGCGCCAACGCGCACAAGAGGCCCTGGCCCTCGTCGGGCTGGCGGACCGCACGCACCACAAGCCGTCGGAGCTCTCGGGCGGCCAGCAGCAACGCGTGGCGATCGCGCGCGCGCTCGTCGGCAACCCCAGCATGCTGCTGGCCGACGAGCCGACCGGAAACCTCGACACGTCCACGGCCAACGAGATCATGGACCTGCTCACCGGTCTCAATGGTGAGCACGGCATCACGACGCTCATCGTCACGCACGAAGCCGGGGTCGCCGAGCGCACCCAGCGCGTGATTCGCATGGTGGACGGCACGATTGCCGGCGACGAGCGCACCGCCCCCACGGGAGTCGCCGCATGAGCCTGGCCGATGGCGTGCGCCTCGCCTTGCGGGCGCTCGCCGCCAACAAGCTGCGCACCAGCTTGACGGTGCTGGGCATGGTGATCGGGGTGGCGGCCGTGATCGCGTTGATGTCCCTGGGTGCGGGCGCACAAGCGTCCATCGAGTCGAACATCCGCGGTACTGGATCAAACCTGCTGTTCATCAGCCCCGGTTTCCAGGGGCAGACCGGCGGCCGGTTCGTGGACGTGAGCGCGACGACGCCGACTCTGACCTTGGACGACGCCGAGGCGATTCGCGATGCCGCCATCCCAGGAATCGTGGACGTCGCCCCGACCCGCTCCACGGGCGCGTCGCTGGTGGCGGAAGGCAACGCGTTCTCGACCCAGATCATCGGCGCAACCCCGAGCTATGCGGAGGTCCGCAGCTTTCAACCGCAGGCCGGCCGCTTCATAACCGACGACGACCTGAACCGACGCGCCCGCGTGATCGCCCTGGGGCAGTCGCTGGCGATCGACCTGTTCCCAGGACAGAACCCCATCGGCGCCACGCTGCGCCTCAACAACCAAACGTTCACCGTGATCGCGGTGATGGAGGAGTCCGGTCAGGCCACCTTCCAGAGCCGCGACAACCAGGCGCTGGTGCCGCTAACAACGCTTCAGACGCGCATCAGTCCGTCGCGCACGCTGACCGGCGACGACATCGTCACCGAGATCAGCGTGACGCTCGCCGACGAGGACGAGTCGACGATCGAGGCGGTCTCCGCCGAGCTCAGCGCCCTGCTGCGGCTGCGGCACGACGTGCTCGAAGACGACTTCACCATCAGAACGCAACAGGACATCATCGAGGCGCTGGGCGAAGTCACGGGAACGCTCACGCTGTTCCTGGGCGCCATCGCAGGAATTTCACTGCTGGTCGGCGGCATCGGCATCATGAACATCATGCTCGTCTCAGTGACGGAGCGAACGCGCGAGATCGGCATCCGCAAGGCCATCGGCGCGCGCCGCCGTGACATCCTGACGCAGTTCCTCATCGAGGCCGTCCTGGTCAGTTTGGGCGGCGGCATCGCGGGGGCCGTCATCGGCGGCCTGCTGGCGACGTTCATGGGCGGCGTGAGCTTCGGTGGCCGCGCGCTCGAGGGCCAGCTCACGCCCGAGCCGGTGATCCTGGCGCTGGCCGTCTCCGTGGCCATCGGCCTGGTGTTCGGCATCTACCCCGCCCACCGCGCGGCGCGGCTGCGGCCGATCGAAGCGTTGCGTTACGAGTAAGCGGTTAGCCGACTCGCCTAGTGGTGGTGGTGATGCCTTCCTGTCCTTGGAGGACGAAACCGGCCTGGTCAACATCATCATTCGCCCGTCGGTCTTCACCCGCTACCAGCGCGCCATCCTTGATTCGCCGGTGATGCTGGCGTTCGGCGAGCTGCAGGACGAGCATGGGGCGGTGCAGGTGATGGCCCACACCTGCCAGCCCGCCACGTCCGACGGGCTAGGCGCGCCGCCCTCGCGTGATTGGTCGTGAGCCGCCGGAGAGATCAGGCAATCGCCCCGAAGACCGGGCCAAAAGTGTAAACCCGGTAGGTCTGCCGAGCGATGTGGCCGATCCAGGCATGGCGGAACGAGTGAGCCGATACCCGACCGGGCCTTTCGGACCCGTCACCCTACTTCGCACTCGGGCAGCCCGAGCAAGTCTCGCTGGACCTGACTGATGCAAAGCCCACCCGGGACGCAGCCCGTCAGCCGATTGCCATCGAGCATCAAGCTTTCTAGATTGCCTAGCGCTTCAAGTTCCGTGGGTATTTGGCCGCTCAATTGATTGCTTCGAAGATCCAACTCCCTTAGCTCTGATAATTGCGCCAGCGTGTCAGGCATTGAGCCCCAGAAATCATTGAACGCGAGCTCCAGCGATTCGAGCTTCGAGAATCTTCCAATCCATTGGGGGATCTCTCCGTCGAGCAGGTTGAAGCTCAGATCCAGCGAGATGAGGTCTTGTAGCCGGATCAGCTCCATCGGAATCTCTCCGCTTAGGAGGTTTGATTGCAGATCCAGCTTCCGCAGTTTCGCCAGCTCCCAAAGCGTCGGCGGGATGGTTCCCATCAGGCCGCGTCTCGCCAGATTGAGTTCCTCTACCCGAGGCGGCGACCCGGCAACGACAAGGCCGTCCCACTCTGTCATCGGGCGATCGCCGCGCCAATTCAGCTCCGCGGTGCCGGCGAGCACGTCCTGCAGCTTCAGCAGCGTCTCGCAGTCTTGGACGAGATCGGGGTTGTTCGCCGGATCAGGCACGGCGTGACCAGTGGAGCAGCCATAGGCATTCTTGGGGACCAATCGCACCGGCCCCGCTGCCCGCAACGGCTCTCCGATACTGGCTCCTACCGCTCTCCGACCGCCTCTCACCAGCACCTGGACGTCCGCGCCATCGGGAGACACGGTGTACAGCATGACGTCGTGTTCTAGATTCAGCGTGGGCTCCCGTTGGAGGCCAACGGCGATACGGCTGCTGTCAGGCGACCACGCGGCGGATACCTCTGCACGTGAGAGAACCACCCAACCCTCGCTCTGTGCCGCTAATGGCCACCGCAATCTCGTCGGTGAGCGGCCCACCCGCTTCCCGTCGGGCGTGACCACGCACACGGCCGTGCCACACGTATAGAGGATCATCGACCCGTCCGGGGACCACTCCACCAGTTTGATCCACGCTTCGACCGGTCGTGGATCGTCATGCCCAAGCCAGTCCCGACCACTCAGATGCCAGTCGTCAATCGCTATGACCCGGCGATGGTCGGATCCGTTCGCCGCCATGGTGTACAGCCACACCTCGTCCCCATCGGGTTTTGCGAAGGCAATTCGTGCACCGTTTGGCGACCAGCCCGGTGGACTAACCGTGGCCGTGAGTCGTCGCAGATTCGTGCCGTCAGGTCCCACCCTAAAGATCGCCGGGTGCGCATTCAATCCCGGGACCCAAAACAGGTCGTCATAGGAACCGACGAAACCAATAGCCTTTCCGCTCGGCTCCCACACCGGGATCTGCCGCACAGAATGCTGCTTAAGAACGGGGGGACTCCCCGCGATGGGAACTGCGTCAGCGTCATTCCACCCCGAAACCACCACCTGATAACCCTCCGACGCCTCGCGTATGTATGCCACCATCGTTTCATCAGGCGACCATCTGGGGAAAAAGTCAAAATATTCGTCAGCCGCGTTGACTTCCTCTGCCCAGCCGGCAGCATCGCTCGCGTCCACCGCCACAATCTCGTAGTCGTGACTGAGACCACCTCTGACCGACCGTTCTTCAAAGGCCACCGGCACCACGATCCGATCACTCTGCATCGACACGTCAAACGACGTACCAACAGCCCTACCCGCACTAGGCAAATATGCCGTACTCTCCGGAGCAGTGCTGTTTACCAACACCAAATCCGATCCGTCCGGTCGGACACTGAGAACACTCAACAGGTGTGAAAAAAATATCCTTCTTCCATCTTGGTTCCATTGGACTCGCGTCTCTGTCGGCCCGGAACCCGGGACAAGAACGGACTCCTCGATGATGATCGTCCCGTGAACTATGCCTCCCGTGACTGGGCGTTGAGCACTTTCTTCCGTAGCCGTGTCACCTTCCAACGAAGCGTCCCCACCGCATGCCGCCAACAAAACGAGCGATCCAAATAGCATGGCAATAAAGGCGCTCCAAGCGCCTCGAAGGTCCCGCATTGACCTCATCCGGGTCACGCTACATACCCGAATATAGCGATCATGAACGTGAATCGCAGGCCGTGATTCGAGAATCTTTCGATCGATGCGAGGTCACTTCGGAACACATTTGGTCGGTCGTTCGATAGCGAAGCATACTTCCTGCAGTTCGACCAGTTCTCCCACCGCGCTCGGACAACACGCCCTGCCTTGCATTCCCCATCAGATTGCGTGTGCCATCGCCTAATGATGGTGGCCGTGCCAGCCTCGGGCGACGGCGTTGATGACCCTGCCGCCCTTGACGACCTTCACCGGCTGCAGGCGCCGCTCGCCAGTGCGCGTCTCGCCGTGCGCGTCCTCGAAGGTGTGGGCGCCGATCTCCTCGCGGAAGAGCGCCACGTCCGCGAAGGCGCCGACGGCGAGGGTGCCGATCTGGCCGCGCATGCCCAGGATCTCGGCCGGCGTGACCGTGCAGCGGCGCAGAGCGTCGGACAGGCTCAGACCCAGGTGCAGGAACTTGCTGAGGGTCGTGGCCAGATCGTAGACCGGACCGTTGACGTTGTAGGCGTGCAGATCGCTGCTGATCGTGTCGGGAACCAGGTCCTGCGCCAGCGCCGACTCCGCCACGCTCCACGAGAAGCTGCCCTGACCGTGCCCGACGTCGAGGTGGACGCCGCGGTTCACGGCCGCACGGACCGACGCGCGCACGCGGCCGTCGTCGTCGATGATGCCTTCATCCAGGCCGTGATAGCAGTGGGTCAGCAAGTCGCCGTCCTTCATCTCGCTCAGGATGTCGTCCAGCGTGCACACGGGCGCGTTGGGGTGGATCATGATGGGCAAGCCCCACGGCATCCGCCGCCTCGCGGGCACGGTGCAGCGCGGGTAGGGCGTTGTTCCCGGCAAGGTTCTCGCTCAGGCGGGCCTTGACGCCGACGATCACGTCGCGGTGGCGCTCGCAGACCTCGATGGCCTTTTTCGGGTCGATGAGCCGCAGGTCTTCCAGCTCGCCGACGACCGGCGAAATCATGCCCGTCGACGAGATGTTGAGACAGGCCTTGATGCGCGTTTCCGAGACCTCAATCACGTAGCGTCTGAGGCCCTCGAAGGTGTCGGCGCCGGCCGACCCGGCGTCAATAGCCGTGGTGACGCCGCTGGGCAAGACGTAAGTGTCGGCATCGACGCCGTAGTGGCTCACGCCGTCGTAGACGTGCACATGGACATCGACAAGTCCGGGCGTGACCAGCAGTCCCTTGGCGTCGATGATCTGGCTGGCCTGGGCGGCGTCGATGTGCTCGGCGACCGCGCGCACGTGGCCGCCCGCGATCGCCACGTCGCGCGGGGCCTCAAGACCCTGCGCGGGGTCGACGACGGTTCCGCCGGATATCAGGAGGTCGTACACCGCAAGGCCCTCCCCTAGCGAGAGGCGTCATGATAGCGGCCCGGCGCGGGCGGCCGTTTGCCAGCTCGCCGTGTACCCTCCGAATCGTGTCATTGCCAGGAAGGAATGCTCATGGCGATCCAGCGCATCAACCCAGCCAGCATGGGCGAGCCCATCGCCCCTTACACGCTCGTGGTCCGCAAGGACAACGTGGTGACAACCGCCGGCATGCTGGGCCTCGGGCCCGACGGCAAGCTGGTGGGCGACGACATCACCTCGCAAACGCGGCAGACGCTCGACAACATCACGACGGCGCTGGAGGCCGCCGGAGCGTCGCTGGATGACGTGGTCAAGGTGACGGTATTCATCACCGATATCGCCAATTTCTCCGAAATGAACGCCGTCTATACCCAAGTCTTCGGCGACACCAAGCCGGCGCGGTCAACCGTGGGCGTGGAGCTGATGCTCCCAGGAGCGCTCGTCGAAATCGAGGCGACGGCGGTGCTCGGCTAGGGACGCCGGGTCAGCCGCCGCGCCGTGTGAGCCGCTCGGAAACGCGTGCGGCAGGTCCGGCAATGACCGGGGCAAGCCGACGGCGGAAGCGGAGCGCGAGGAGAACGACCACGAGCCCGCCGACGCCAGCCGCCGCAATGACCGCCGGCGTCGGGTCGGAGAGCACGGTGGCCACCAGTTGCTCCACGGTCTCGCCGAAGGCCCACCCGATTCCCATGTAGAGCAGGGTCCAGAGCGTGATCCCGGCAGCCGCCGCGGGGACGAAGCGGCGAAAGTCGCCCCGGGCAACACCGGCCACGACGGGGATGATGATGCGAATGGCCGGCACGACGCGGCCGATCACGACCACCGGGACGGCGCGCCGCGCGAACCAGCGCTCCAGGCGCTTGAGGTGCGACGGGCGAATCCGCAGAATCCGACCGTAGCGGTCGAGCAGCGGCCGCCCGACGCCGCGCGCGATCCAGTACTGGACGCTCACGCCGACGGTAGCGGACGCCACCACCGTGCCCATCACGGCCCAGGGGTTGGCCTCGCCACGATAGATCTGAAACCCCATCGTGACGACGACAATTTCGGCGGAAATCGGCAGTGGCAGGCCGACCGCCTCGAAGCCAACGGCCAGGGCGAGCACGAGGTATTGGTGCTCTTCGAGCAAGGCCAGAAGCAGCTGCCCCTGGTCGGCTACCCACTCGGCCATCGACACCGCACGCTTGCTGGTCCCGCGGTCAACGGTAGCAACGACGGGCTCCGCGGTCCGTGGCGTTCCTTGGTAAAGGCGGCCACGTTGACGCTGTGTCTGCTACTGGCCGACAATCGCGACTCAGAGTGCTCCCACACCGACCCGCTACGGGACGGAGGTTGCGATGGACGTTGGACTGTTCGCAATGCCCTTGCATCCCCCGGGGTCCAATATCACCCAAACGCTGGACGACGATCTCGACATGCTCATCACGCTGGAGCAGATGGGGTATAGCGAGGCCTGGATCGGGGAGCACTTCACGACCCAGTGGGAGAACATCCCCGCGCCCGATCTTTTCATCGCACACGCGCTGGCGAAAACGGAGCGCATGAAGTTCGGGACGGGCGTGACCTGCATGCCCAACCACAACCCGTTCATGATCGCCCACCGGATTGCCCAGCTCGACCACATGGCCAAGGGCCGCTTCATGTGGGGTGTGGGCTCCGGCGGCTTTCCCGGCGACTTCGAGGTGTTTGGCTTCGATCCGAAAACGGGCGACCACCGGACCATGACCCGCGAGGCCATCGAAACCGTGCTGCAGCTCTGGGACGATCCAAAGCCGGGCCGCTACAAGTCGAAGTACTGGGATTTCAACGTGCCCGAGCCGGACGACCTGATCGGATTGCGGGTTCATCTGAAGCCCTATCAGCAGCCGCATCCGCCGATCGGGGTCGCCGGCGTGTCGGAAAACTCCGGCACGCTGACGCTTGCCGGCGCTCGCGGGTGGATCCCGATGAGCATCAACCTGGTGCCGACGCGCGTCATCAAGACGCATTGGGATTCCGTGGAGGAAGGCGCGCTGGCAGCCGGCCGGCAGCCCGACCGGTCGCTATGGCGCATCGCGCGCGAGGTCTACGTGGCCGAAACCACGGAAAAAGCGCGCAAGGAGGCCCTGGAAGGCACGCTGGCCCGCGACTTCCGCGACTACTTCCTGCACGTGATGCCGAAGGTGCGCATGCTAGATTCGATGAAGATCGACCCCGACATGCCGGACTCCGACGTGACGGTCGAGTATCTGGTCGACAACGTCTTCATCGTGGGGAGTCCCGACGATGTCACGGCGAAGCTGCAGCAGCTGCGCGACGACGTGGGCGGCTTCGGCGTGCTGCTGGCCATGGCGCACGAGTGGAAGCCGCGCGAGCAGTGGGTGCAGTCGATGTCTCTGCTCGTGAACGAGGTGATGCCCCGGCTGAACGGGGCGGCGTAGCGCCGACCGGGTGCTCGGCGCTTAAGTTTTTGCTGCCGCCACGGGAAATTCATCCCACGTGCGGCCGTCGAGCGTGCGGCCGGTCCGGTGTTTGCGAACGCCACCCCATTGCTTGAAGAAGAACGGGACGGACGCGGCCACGCACTGGTCGCGAATCGCGCGCGCCCACTGCACCTCCATAGGCCGAGCGCCGGGTCCGCTTTCGCCGCCCACGATGACCCAGTCGATCTCGTCCAAGTCCAGCATCCCGACTGGCCCAATGAGCGGCTCGACCGACAAGAACCGCACAGCGGCCGGCACACCTCGCAGGTAGTCCGCGCGCCAGGCGTATTCCCGGGATTCGACCGATACGCCCAGCCATACGTTTGGCGGCCACTGGAGATCTCCAGCAATCTTGGGCAACCGCCGAGCACGCTTCGTCAGAATCTGGAATTCGTGCCAGTGGGCAGCCGCCATGGTGTCGAAGACTTCCCGCACGAAAGACTCCGGCACCGCATCGTGGAACAGATCGCTCATGCTGTTGACGAATATCCGACGCGGCTGCCGCCATTTCAGTGGCTCGGACACCTTGTCCCAATGCAGCGTTAGGTCAAATCCGTTCGTGTATCGAGGATTCCCCATCGCATGCAGCCGCTTCGCCATCCGCTCGGCGTAGCAGTGATCGCACCCTGGGCTCATCCGGGTGCATCCCGTCACGGGGTTCCAGGTCGCGTCGGTCCACTCAATGCGGCTCGTGCTACTCATCGGGATTCGGTTGTGGCATCCCCGGAAACTCGTGCTGCCCCACATGCACCTTCGCAAACGCCTGCCGCATGATTCGGGGAGCAGCGTCATGGTCGCTAGCTTCCGCAGCGTGTGCAGTCCGTAGACCGCGACCGGCAGGCCATCGCTTCTGGCCTCATAGAGATGGGAGAACTCGTCCACGCGCATCGCCACAAAACGTTCGTCTTTTGTATGGTATCACTACGGTGAGCAAGCTCCGCCAAACCGTCATTGTCGGGCTACTCGCCGATGACGTGCACGGCCTCAGGCGGGATGTGAATGCTCCAATCGCGGCGGGCGGGGACATTCAGAACCTGGTAGGGATGCGCCGGGACGTCGATTTCGAGGTTTGGCGCGGGCGCTGCGGCGGCGTCCACCCGCGCGACCAGCGTGTGCGAGAACCCGAAGGCGGCCTCGTCGATGATCGTGACCCGGAACCGATTTTCGCGATCCGTCGAGGCCCGATCGGGACGTTCGAGGATGATCTGCTCCGCGCGAATAGCGAGCTGGACGTGGTCGGTTGCGGGGCGAGATTCCGCCTGCGCGGCGACCATGCCAAACGCGGTCGCGACGTGGACATGGTCGCGGTCGCCGCCCACGACCCGCCCCGGCACGATGTTCTGGACACCGAGCAGCACGGCGGCGCGCGCCGTCGCGGGGCGGTGAAAAACCTCGTCCCGAGGCCCCGCCTGCAGCACACGTCCGCTATCGATCACCGCCAGCCGGTCGCCCACGTTGTAGGCCTCGGTGAGGTCGTGGGTAACCATGACCACGCTAAGGTCCAGGCGTTGCGCGAGCTGCCGGAGCTCACGGCGGAGGGTCCGGCGAATGCTCGAGTCGACGGCGGCAAACGGCTCATCGAGAAGCAGCACCCGCGGCTGACGCACGAGCGCGCGGGCGAGGGCCACGCGCTGGGCCTGACCGCCGGAGATGCGCGCGGGTCGGCGGTCCAGCAGGTCTTGGAGGCCGAACATGCCCGCGATTTCCTCGACCCGCGCGCGGCGCTCGGCGCGGCTCAAATGGCCAATGCCATAGGCAATGTTCTGCGCGACGGTCAGATGCGGGAATAGCGCATAGCTCTGCACCAGATAGCCCAGATTGCGCCGCTGCGGCGGCACGTTGATGCCGGACGCGCTGTCGAATACGACCTGGTCGTGCAACTCGATCCGGCCTTCGCGGGGCGTGAGAAGTCCGGCGATGGCCTCGAGCGTCAACGTCTTGCCGGCACCGGAGTGCCCGTAGAGCACCGTGATCTCGCGGTCTACCACAAGATCGACCATGAGATCGAAGCTTCCGACCGTTGTCCTGATATCCGCCCGAATCACAAGACGCGCCCCCCGAGCCGCGCCAGGGCCTTGAAGGCCAGCAGCCCCGCGAATGCCAGGACGATCAGGACGATGGCGATGGCCAGCGCGGCGTCGATGTCGGTCTCAATGGCTTCGAGGATGGCCAGCGGCATCGTCTGGGTGCGGCCGAAGACGTTGCCGGCAAACATGATCGTGGCGCCAAACTCGCCCAGGGCGCGCGCCCAGCACATGACGGCGCCGCCGATCAGCGACGGCATCGCCAGGGGGACCGTCACGCGCCGGAAGGTGTGCCACCCGCCGGCGCCAAGAGTGGCGGAGACGGCTTCGAGCCGGCGATCGACGCCTTCGAAGCCTGCGCGCGCGGCCCGAATGTAGAAGGGTACGGCGACAAAGACCTGCGCCAGGACCACGGCGCCGGTCGTAAACGCCACGTCGATGCCGGCGGCGTCCAACGGGCCGCCGATGACGCCGTGACGTCCGAGCGCCACGAGCAGCGCCAGCCCGCCGACGACCGGTGGAAGCACCACCGGCAGGTCGATCAGCGTGTCGACGATGGTTCGCCCGGGGAACGCATATCTCGCCAGCAGATAGGCGGCCGGTGTTCCCAGGGCCACGGCGACGAGGACGGCGATGCCCGAGGTCGCCAGCGATAGCCAAAGCGCGGTGGTGGCGACCGGGCTGCGCAGCGCGGCGAGCACGTCGCCCTCGATAAACCCGCGCGCGATCAGGGCCCCAACCGGGATGCCGATGAAGGCGACGAGGATCGCAGCGGATGCCGCGATGGCAAGCCGGCCCCACGTGAGTGATTGCGCGCGCCGCATGGGCAAATGTCCTAGAACGGCCTCACCCGGCCGGCTGAAAGCCATGCGCTGCAAGGATGCGTTGGCCGTCCGAGGAGCGCACGAAGTCAGCGAAGGCCATGGCAGCTTCACGCTCGGCTGCCCGGGTTGTCACCGCGATGGGGTACGGCGCCGCGATCGTCGCCTCCGGCGGCAGCAGGATCTCGACCAGCGCGCCATCGGAAGCCAGGACATCGGTGCGATAGACGAACCCGGCATCAACCACGTCCAACTCCAACTTGGCCGCCACCAGGCGGACGCTTGTCTCGAATGAGACCACATTGTCGAGGACCGCTTGCGGAAACTCCCCGTGGCCAGCCGCCGCCGCATATCGCTCGAGCGCCGCGCGGGCATACCGCCCAGCCGGAACGTCGGCGACCCCCATGACGAGCCGCACATCCGCCGCCGCCAGATCGGCGAGGCGGGCGATTCCGCGCGGATTGCTCACGGGCACGGCGAGCACCAGCGCATTTTCGGCAAATACTCGTGGCGAGGTCGTCAGCAGTCCGGCGGCCGCCAGCTCGCTGGCGTGGACCTCGTCCGCCGAGGCGAAGACATCGGCCGGCGCTCCGCGCTCGATCTGCGCCCGAAGAACCTGCGAGCCCGCGAAGTTCAGCACGACGCGCGTGTCGGCGCGGGTCTCCTCAAACGCTCGGGCGATTTCGGCAAATGCGCCCCGTAGCGACGCCGCGGCATAGACGGTGAGCTCGCCGTCGTCGGCAGCGGCGCAGGCGCCGCTCAGCAGCACCGCAACCAGGGCGGCCACGGCCGCGGTGCGACATGCCCCCAGAAACGCCCACCAGCGGCGGCAGCGAGTCGTCAGGCTCGCTTGTGCCTGCCGAATCATGGACGCGGCCATACCTAGGGCTCCGGTGGTCACGCTACGATGCCACGGAGGCGATTGCGGCAACCGGCTTGAGCGCGTGCAGGAAACCCAACACTACGATGTCGCTGTGATCGGAACCCTATCAGCAGGCCAGCCAACCGCCGTGCCGCCGGGAAGTATCGATCCCCGGGACGGATCGGCGGAGACGATCCAGCGCGCTCCCACGCTGACTTCCCAACAGACTCGCCAGTCTTGGGCGATCTTGCCGTTGAACCGCATCCGTATGAGGAGCGCACCTGATGCTTAGCGGCCACGACCCCGGCAGCAATGCAAATGACCAGCCCCACTACGACATTGTTGTCATCGGCACCGGGCCAGCGGGACGGCGCGCGGCGATTCAGGTGGCCAAAGGCGGCAAGCGCGTGGCGGCCGTCGACCGCCAGCGCTACATCGGCGGCCAGGCAGTTCATCGCGGCACCATTCCGTCCAAGACCCTGCGGGAGGCCGTGATCCACGTGACCGGAATTGGCCAGCGTTCGTTCTACGGCGAGTCCTACCGCGTGATGGCCGACGTCACGATGCACGACCTGCTGGTGCGCACGGCACAGGTCGTTCAGGCCGAGGTGGACGTGGTCCGCGATGGCTTCTTGCGCAACGATGTGGATCTGCTCAACGGCATTGCACATTTCGTTGACCCGCACACGATTGCGATCCATACGGAGAGCTCCATCATCGAGGTCCGCGCCGAGAAGATCATCCTGGCCACGGGGTCGAATCCCGCCCGGCCGGCCCATATCCCGTTCGACCAGAAGCGCGTCGTCGACAGCGACGGGATCCTGGACCTGCTGGCGATTCCCAAGTCGTTGACCATCGTTGGCGGCGGCATCATCGGCACGGAGTACGCCAGCATCTTCGCCACGCTTGGCGTCGCCGTCACGCTGATCGACGGACGCAAAGACCTGCTCGAGATGGTGGACGAGGAGATCGGCGAAGCACTCAAGTACCGCATGCGCGAGGACGGCATCACCATGCGCCTGGGGCACAAGGTGGACACGGTGGAGTTCGACAATCGCGGCCGTCCGGTGACGGTGCTCGAAACCGGCGCCCGAACCGTCAGCGACGTGGTGATGTACTCCATCGGGCGTCGGGGCGCCACCGGCTTGCTGAACCTGGACGCCGCCGGGCTGACCGCCGACGACCGCGGCCGGGTGAAGGTCAACAAGTTCTTTCAGACGGAGCTTGAGCACGTTTATGCCGTGGGCGACGTGATCGGGCAGCCCGCGCTGGCCTCCACCTCGGCGGAGCAGGGACGGCTGGCCGCCCGCCACGCCCTGGGCATGGACTGCCCCAACATCGACGACGAGCTGCCCATCGGTATCTTCACGATTCCCGAGATCGCGCTGATCGGTAAGACTGAGGAGCAGCTCACCAGCGAGGGTGCCGCCTACGAAAGCGGCGTGGCGCGCTACAAGGAGATTGCCCGCGGCGCGATCATCGGCGACGACTTCGGGATTCTGAAGCTGCTGTTTGATCCGGATACCCGCAAGGTGTTGGGGGTCCACATCTTTGGCAACCAGGCCAGCGAGTTGCTGCACATCGGCCAGGCCGTGATGCAACTCGGCGGCACCATCGACTACTTTGTGGAGACGATCTTCAACTACCCCACGTTCGCCGAGGCATACAAGGTCGCCGGCCTGAACGGCGTGAACAAGCTCCTGCGCTAGCACAAGGCCCGCGTCCGGGCAGCTTCCAGTGGCACTATGGGCTGCCGAACCTTGCTGTTGAGGTCATCCTGCATGCCGGACCCGGCCAACGCCCCCGCCGCTGAACGCCGCCGCATTCTGACCGGGCTGCGGCCCTCTGGGCCCTCGCACGTGGGCCATTACGCCGGCGCGTTTTCCCAGTGGCTGGAGTTGCAGGACGAGTACGAGTCGTTCTTCCTGCTGGCCGACTACCAGGTCTCGGACTACGCCGACAACCTGCCCTGGATTCGCTGGGGACTTTGGGAAGTGGCGCTGGACTGGCTGGGCGTGGGTCTGGACCCGGAGCGATCGCACTTCGTCATCGAGAGCGGCGTGCCGGAGTTTGCCGAGCTCACCCTGCACCTAAGCTGGTTTCTGGGCCTTGGCCACCTGCAGCGCAATCCGACCCTGAAGGCCGAACTGGCGGACCTTGAAGCGACCACCAAGTCTGTGCCCGTGGCCTTCTTCAACTACCCGGTCATGCAAATCGCCAACATCCTCCTGCCGCTCGCCCACCTGGTGCCGGTTGGCGACGACCAGCTGCCGCATATCGAGATGACGCGCGACATCGCCATCCGTTTCAACCGGCGCTTCGGGAACGTGTTCGTGGTCCCGGAGGGCCGCGTGGGCGCGGTGCCGCGTCTGGTCGGCATCGACGGCAAGGGCAAGATGGGCACGTCGGCCGGCAACGCGATCTTCCTGAAGGACTCGGAGGAAACCCTGCGGGCCAAGGTTCGCAGCATGTTCACCGATCCCAAGCGGCTGCGAGCCACCGACCCCGGCACCGTGGAAGGCAACCCCGTGTTCATGTATCACGACGCCTTCAACCCGGACACGGCCGAGGTGGACGACCTGAAAGCCCGCTATCGAACCGGCCGGGTGGGAGACGTTGAGGTCAAGGACCGGCTGTTCAACGCGATGAACGCCTTCTTGACGCCCATCCGTGACCGCCGGGCCTATTGGGCGGAGCGCCCCGACGACGTGCGCGACGTGCTGGCGGCCGGCACGGCCGTGACCAAGCGACGCGGCGAGGCGCTGCTGGAGCAGGTCCGCACGGCGCTCAGTCTTGATTACCTAGACGACGGTCCCCCGGCGCCGCCGGAGGGCGCGCCATAGCAGCCGCCGGGTGACCGTGGTCCGACCGGCGTGGATGCGACCAGGCGGGGGCGTTGGCCGGCTTGACCGAATCGTGCGCTGATGACTGACCAGCGGGCGTCCAGGGGCCGAATCCGTCCGGTGGCGCTTGCGGTGATTCGCGACGGTCCGCGCCTCCTGGTACGGAGGTACGAGACGCCAGACAGCGATCGCTACTACCGTCCGCTGGGTGGCGCGGTGGAGTTCGGGGAACGCGCGGCCCAGACCGCAATTCGCGAGCTTCGCGAGGAAATCGGCGCGGAGATCGAGAACGTCCGCTATCTGGCCACCCTTGAGAACCTGTTCGAGCGGGACGGCCAGCCCGGGCATCAGATCGTGTTTCTCTTCGACGCCGACTTCGCGGATCGGTCGCACTACGCCGCCGAACTGATCATTGGCACAGAGTCCAATGGCAAACGCATCGAGGCCGTATGGGTCGACGTCTCACAGCCGCTCGACGGGCCGCTGTATCCCCAGGGGCTGCTGGACCTGCTGATGGCCCGATAGGACTACTAAACGCATCGCGGGAGGTTCGCGAGGCTCTGGGGCTGCCGTCGGTCAAGAAGAGCCCGCTGGCAGCTTCCACCGGCACAGCGTCGCGCCATCGATCGGCGGGGCATCGGGTAATCTCTTAGGCGCCTTTCGCGCGCCGCGGAAGAGGCGGTCAGCCTCCTCCGCCGCGTGACCGGCGCACCCCGGGGCAGTCTGCAAACGCCCCTCCCGGTCTCGACTCCCAAGGAGCAGCGATTGATGGCGCACACGAACGGCACCCAAAACGCCACCGCCCGCGCGAGCGCGGTTCAGACGGTGGCGATCGACCACACGGTTGAAGTCCCCGCCTACGACCGCGACCGGATCGAAGACGTTGGGTTCATGACCGCGATGACGCTGGTGCTGCTGGGCAACTACGCCCAAACCGGCCACTTCGGCGGGCCGCTGGCCTATACGCCGTACAACGTGGCCCTGCATCTCGGCGGACCCGAGAATGGCGCGCTGCGATATGACTATCGCCGGCCCAAGCACCCGTTCTGCGACCGCTTCATGCTGGCCGGCGGGCACAACATCCCCACGGCCTACGCCCTCTGGATGATCATGGGCGAGGCCATGGCGCAAAAGCACGCCGCGACGAGCGATGACCGCTACGCAGTCGATCCCAATGTGGGCATGCTGGCGATCGACGCGCTGGGATTCCGGCGCGGGCGCGGCGCCCTGGCGACGCTGCTGCAGGACAACGGGCTGGCGAACCACCCCCTGTTCGCCCAGGCCAAGATCCGCGGCATCCGCGCGCTGGCCGGGCACGCCGAAACCACCGATCTGACCAACGACGTCAACGGCGGGCCGTCGGGGATCGGCGTCGCCACGGCATCTGGCAAGGCGGCCTTCTGGGACTTCGTTGGCGCGGATGATTCGCTGAAAGTCATCGCGCTCGAGGGCGAGTTCGCCATGACCGAGGGGCATGCGCAGGAGCTGAAGACCCAGGCGCTGGCGCAGCAGGTTGGCAAGCGGCTGCGCGTCTTGCTCTCGTACAACAACGCCGGCATCGACGATTCGCTCGTCGGCGGCGTCATCGACCCGAAGCTCGCCGAGGGCTACGTGATCGAGGACCAGTGGACGTCGTACGGCTGGAACGTGATCTCGCTCGAGGACGGCAACGACTACGACCAAATCTTGGCCGCCTTGCGGGCGATGGAGGATTGGGATCCGAGCGATCGCCGGCCGATCATCGTCGTCGGGCAGACGACCAAGGGATGGTGGCCGGCCGCCGACAATGGACACGTGCCAGGCTTTGGCGACCAGCTCGTCGGGTATCACAGCCACCCGTACGAGCTCAAGATGAACGAGCCCTACTTCGTAGCGCTGGCCGAGACTTTCGAGCGGCGCTTTGGCGTGGAGTTCGACGGCATCCGCAACGGCCCCGTGTCCGACGAGCGGGAACGCCTGATTCAGTTCAAGACCAACATCGACGTGGCGATGTCCGTGCTAAACCAAAACGGCTTGGGCGACTGGCTGGCGGATCGCCTGGTCGAGCTTGGCGACTCGCTGAACGACAACCTGCCGCTGCGCATCGACCCCACCGTCGATCCGTTTATGGACGAGCGGCTGCGCCCCCAGAACCTTCCGCTGGAGCCGCAGTCGGTTGAGGTCACCAACGAGATCACCGGCGAGACAACGTCGGTGGACATCGCGCTGGCCAAGAAGCCGGGCGAGGTTGCCGGAACCAGGCGCGCGATCTCCGAGCTGATCAAGTGGGTCAACTACGTCACGGACAACCGCTTCATTACCCTGGCAGCCGACCTATCCAGCTCGATCAACGTCGAGAAGGGCGCGATGTGGGGGCACTACGACCCGGTGGACAATCCGCTGGGCACGCGCATGAAGGCGCCGATCGAGGAGGCCGGGAACGCCTCGTCGGCGATCGGGCTGGTGAGCCAGTCGGCGTCGCTCGATCCTGACCGGCACGCCGGCGTCTGGGCCTTGAGCGGCACCTACGGCGCCTTCACGCCGCTGATGTACCTGCCCGCCCGGGTCTGGAGCCAGCAGAACCAGGACAGCCCGTTCCGCATGGGCGTGCTGCACATCCTGGCCGGGCACTCCGGTCCGGAGACCGCCGCTGACGCGCGCACCCACTTCGGCATCTTTGCGCCGCAGGTGTGGAAGCTGTTCCCACGCGGCCAGGCCATCAACCTGAGCTTTTGGGACTACAACGACGTGGCGGCCGGCTACTTCGCGGCGGCGGAGATTGCGGCCCGCGACCCGAAGGTTGGCCTGATCACCATCGAGGTTGCACGGCCGGACTTTCCGGTCGCCGACCGCGCGGAATTCGCCGACTCCGATCCGCTGGCGGCGGCCAAGGGCATGTACCTGATCCGCGATTGGGACGCCGGCAGCCCGGCGCAGGGCACTGTCTTCGTGCAGGGCTCGAACTCGACGGTCAACCTGATGCGGGTCTTGCCGAATCTCGAAGAGGCCGGCGTGAACGTGCGCGTGGTCGCCGTGGTCAGCGAGGATCTCTTCGAGCGCCAGCCGCAGGCCTACCGCGACCACGTGCTGCCGCCCGGAGCGCGCTACGACGCGATGGTGGTCTCCACGGGCACGCGGCGCGTGCCGCCGGTTCGCGACCTGGGGCCTCTGACCGACGAGTACTCGCTGTGGTCGGACTGGGACAACCAGTGGCTAACCGGGGGAACCGAGCCCGACGTGATCGCCGAGGCGCAGCTTGACGCCGATTCGATCTATGCCGGCATCTTGCGGTTCGCCGAGGCCCGATCCGCGCGGCTTGCACGCCAGCGGGAGTTGTTGGCGGCGCTGTAGCCGCGGACAGGGCGCGCTAGTCGGACGCGGGAAACGTCAACGCCAGGCCGTCGGCGCCGCCAATGACGCAGCCGTCGAAGACGGCGCGCGCCTCGGCCACCATCGCGTTCATGTAGGACGGGTCGTCGGCTTCGGTGAGAACGTGCACCAGCACCAGCCGCTCGACACCCGCCGCGGCGGCGATCTCGCCCGCGCCGCGGGCGGTGGTGCACGCGCTGTAGATGTCGGGCCAGCGCTCGCGCGCCGCGTCGACCTGCATGGCCATGTGGACGAGCGTGTGCGCCCCACGCGCCAGCTCGACGATCTCCGGCAGCGGCCGCGTATCCCCCGTAATCACGACCGATCCAGCCTCGGCGTCAAGCCGGTAGGCCAGGGACCGCAGATACGGCTGCGCATGCTGCGCGTGCCCAACGCGAACCGTCCAACCGTCCTCGGTGACGATGCCCCCGACGTCAGGCTCCTGAACCGCAACACGCGGGCGCTGGCGCGGGAGGACACCGCCGCGGTTGCGGAACGCTTGCAGGCTCATGGGGTGGTTGGTGCGCGCGACGAGATCGGGGCCGAAGGCGCCGTCGTGGCCGAACAGCCGCTCGGTCATGCGCCGCAGCGGACGCGGGCCATAGACCTTGAGATCGTCACCGCGCCCGGCGCCCTGGTCCCAGCGCGACAGCACGAAATGCGGGTAATCGGTGGTGTGGTCGAAATGCAGGTGGGTGAAGAAGACGTGGTCGATGGTGACCGGATCGATGCCGGCAGCCGCTAGATTCCGGGTTGCACCGGGCCCGAGGTCGAAGACCACTCCCGCGTTTCCCACCCCGACATACGTCGACGATCCGCCGCGATGCGGTCGGGGGTCGGGGGTTCCGGTGCCCAACAGCACCACACGCAGCGGTTGGCTCACTCGCCTAGCCTTTCGCACAATGCAGGCGGCTCGTGTGCGCCGGGGACGCTGCCCGCATGTCTGACTGGGATGTCATCGTAGTAGGCGTAGGCGCCATGGGCAGCTCTGCCGCGTTCCATCTCGCGCGCCGAGGCGTGCGGGTGCTTGCACTTGAGCAATTCGAGCTCGCGCACGACCAGGGCAGCTCCCACGGGTACACGCGCATCATGCGGCACGCCTACTACAACGCGCCCGGGTACGTGCCGCTCGTGCAGCGAGCGCAGACGCTGTGGCGCGAACTCGAGGGCATCAGCGGCGAGAAGCTCTTCATCCACACGGGCGGCCTGTCGCTGGGACGGCCGGACGCGCTCGTTGTGCGCGGAGCGCTGCTGGCCGCCGAGCGGTTCGGGCTGGAGCATGAAGTGCTCGACGCAGCCGGCGTCCAGCGACAGTTTCCGGCCCTTCGCCTATCGGACGACATGATCGGCGTGCACGACCCGTCGGCCGGATTCCTGCTCCCCGAACGGGCGATCCTGGCGCATGCGGACGCGGCGCGCGCCGGCGGGGCGGAGGTGCGCACGCAAGAGACCGTCACCGGCTGGCAGGCGACGCCGGACGGCGTCGAGGTTCACACGCGGCGCGGCGTCTACCGAGCCGAGCGGCTCGTGCTCACAGCCGGGGCGTGGATGGCGGAGTTGCTGGCGGACCTGAACCTGCCGCTAGCGGTCACCCGCCAGGTCGTTGGGTGGTTCGAGACCGATGCGCCCGCGCTCTACGAGCCGGATCAATTGCCGGTGTGGCTGCTGCAACCTCCCGGCGACGACGAGTACTTCTATGGGCTGCCGCAATTCGGTCCTCCCGGTCTCAAGCTTGGCCGCATGCACCACTTGCAGCCGGCCGTAACGCCGGCCGCGCTGAAGCGGACGGCGGACGAATCCGACGAGGCGCTCCTGCGCACCTGCCTAGCGCCCTACTTTCCGGGAGCGAACGGCCGCGCGCTGACCCTGATGACCTGCATGTTCACCACCACGCCAGACGGGCACTTCATCATCGACGCGCACCCGCGGCACCCGAACGTCACGCTGGTATCGGCGTGCTCGGGGCACGGGTTCAAGTTCGCATCCGTCATTGGCGAGATCGCGGCTGACCTGGCGCTTGATGGCCGGTCCCAGCACAACGTCGAGATGTTTCGCCTGGGCCGCTTCGACAACAACACGTCTAAGTAGGCCTTAGACCGGCCAGACCAGCGGCACGACGATCAGCGACGTGATGAGGATCAAGATCGTCAGCGGGGCGCCCACGCGCAGGAAGTCCGTGAACCGGTAGCCGCCGGCGTTGTAGACGAGCAGGTTGGCCTGGTGACCGATGGGCGTGAGGAATGCCGTCGAAGCCGAGATCGCCACCATCATCAGGGCCGGTTGCGCGGCGATGCCGGCGCTCGCGGCGATCTGCAGCGCCACGGGGGCGATGAGTACGACGGCAGCGGCGTTCGACATCAGCTGCGTCACCAGCGCCGTCGCGACAAATAGCCCCGCGAGCACTGCCAGTGGCCCGAGTGGGCTCACATACTCGCCAGCCCACTGGGCCGCCAGATCGGCAAGGCCGGTGGACGTGAGTGCGTCGCCCAGCGGGAGGAGCGTGCCGATGAGCACGATGGTGCGCCACTCCACGGCCGTATAGAGACGGTCGTATGGCAACACGCGAAATACAAGCATGAGGATGGCGCCAGCGGCGGCCGTCACGGCAATCGGCGCGATCTTCGCGGCGGCCAGCGCCACGACGGCGCCAAGAATGATCACCGCCGAGACCATGTGCGGGCGGACGGCCGGCCTTGCCGGCCTGCGGCCGATAAGGATGAATTCGCGCGACCGGGCGAACGTGCCGACGCGATCGATGGGCACCCGAACGACCAGTACGTCGCCCGGACGGATTTGAACATTGCGGATTGGGCGGCCCACACGTTGCCCCTGGCGCCAAATGCCCAGAACCACCCCGCCATATCGTCTTCTGAAGTTCATTTGGACGACCGTCTGGTGTGCGAATCTAAAGCCCGGCCCGGCGACGAGCTCGACCACCGCCGAGTCCGCCGTGACATCGTCAAGGGTCCGCGCCGACTTTTCACCGGCAAAGCGCAACCGCTCGGACTGGACGAGACGTGTGACGGCATCGAGCTCGCCCTCGACGATCAGCTTGTCGCCCGCGTATATCGCGTCCGACGGCCCCGGAAACCTGTTGCGCACACCCAGGTGGGTGATCTCGGCCACGGCGGTCTCAAAGCGAGGCCGCCAGCGCAGCTGTGCCAGCGTCCGCCCGGCGAGCGCCGAATCGCCCGGCACCTCAAGCTCGACCATGAACTCGCGCGTCTGGCGGATCTCGCGATCGATGTCCGGGCCCTCACGCGCGGGGATGAGCCGCGGCCCGGCAATCAGGAGGTAGAGCATCCCAACCCCCATGACGGCCAGGCCGGTCGGGGCATAGTCGAACATCTCGAACGGCGCCTCGCCGGCCCGGGCCAGGGCCTCGCTCACCAGCAGGTTCGGCGGCGTGCCGATGAGTGTGACCAGTCCACCCAGCAAGGACCCGAATGAGACGGGAATGAGGAGCTTGGAGGGCACGGTCTTCGCGCCGAGCGCGAGCGTCGTCGCCGCGGGGATGAGGATGACGGTGGCGGCAATGTTGTTCATGAACGCCGACATCACGCCCACGATGAGCACCAGCAGCGCCAAGCGCAGCCGCAGGCCGCCGCCAAACCGCGCGATGACGGCGGCGATCGCGGCGGGCACGCGGGCCTCCACGAGACCCGCGCTCAGGACGAACATGGCCGCCACCGTGATCACGGCGGGGCTGCCAAATCCGCTGAACACCCGATCCGGCGTTACCAGCCCGGCAAAGGCCACGGCGAGCAGCGCCAGGATGCCAACCAAGTCCGGACGTACGCGCTCGCTGGCGAAGAGCACCAGGGCGCCGCCCAGCACGCCGATCAATATCCAGCCGTCGGTTGTCATCGCGCCTTTGCCGTCATGCCGCGGACAGGTAATGGGATAGGCTAACGCCCAAGCATCGCCGACCGCCGCCGCGGTCGTGAGGAGAATTGGCAATGGCCGAGAAAGGCGTGGCCGCCGCGTTCTTGGGTTCGGGCAAGCCCTTCGAGTTGCGCGAGTTTGACGTCCCTGATCCAGAGCCGGGCGCGGCTGTGCTCAAAATGAGTCTCGCGAACATCTGCGGCTCGGACATGCACTACTGGCGCGGCGAGATGGACATGGTCAAGATGGGCCGGCCGATGCCGGCGTCCCTTGGCCACGAAGGCACCGGCGAGATCTTCCGTCTGGGCGCCGGCGTGACGACCGACTCCATGGGAGTGCCCCTCGAGGAAGGGGACCGCGTCGTCTTCTCGTATCTCTACCCCGACCTCCAGTGTCCAACCTGTCTCAAGGGCCACACCTACGCCTGTCCCACCCGGCAGCACGATCGCCTCGGCGGGCTGGAGGAGTGGCCACATTTTCGCGGAACGTTTGCCCAGTACTACTACCTCCAGCCAAGACACACGATGTACAAGACGCCGGACCACCTCAGCGACGACATGACGTCCGGGCTGAATTGCGCCTTGGTCCAGGTTATCTCGGGGCTGCGACGCGCCGGGCTGACGTTCAACGAAACCGTGGCCATCCAGGGGGCTGGGGGACTTGGGGTCTATGCAGCCGCGGTCGCCAAGGCGCACGGGGCCTCGAAGGTCATCGCCATCGACGGCGTCGATGAGCGCATCGACCTGATTCGAGCATTTGGCGCCGATGACATCGTGGACATGCGCGAGTTCGAGACGCCCGAGCAGCGCGTGGACCGCGTGCGCGAGCTGACGGATGGTCTGGGCGCCGACGTGACCCTTGAGCTGGTGGGCCATCCCGGAGTGGTCACCGAGGGTCTCCAAATGACCGCGCCGGGTGGGCGGTACGTCGAGATCGGCAACATCAACGTGGGGTGGCATGCCGAGTTCGATCCGTCGTGGATCGTGTTCCGCAGCATTTCGATCATCGGCGTCGCGCACTACACCGCGCAGGACCTGCGGCATGCCCTGGACTTTCTGGGAGACAACGTGTCGCGATTGCCGTTCGACCGCGTGCTGTCGCACCACTTCCCGCTGGCCGACATCAACGAGGCTTTTGCGCAGCAAGACTCCGGACACATCACGCGTGGTGCGCTCGTGCCTCACGGCTAGCACAACCACGGTTTGCCTTAGCTAATATTCAGCATTAGCCGAGGCTTGTGCGTGAGGATGCACCGATGACGCCAGGGCCCGCGCCGATCGCCTTGGACTGCGACGGCCTGAGCAAGAGCTTCGGCACCGCCACGGCCGTGGATGACGCGTCATTCCACGTGACGGCAGGGACGATCCTGGCGCTGCTGGGGCCGAGTGGATGCGGCAAGACGACGACGCTGCGCCTCATCGCGGGACTGGACCGGCCCGATGCCGGGACGATTGTGCTCGGCGGCTCCGTGGTTCAAGGCCCCGGGGTGAGCGTGCGGCCCGAGCGGCGGCGCGTCGGCCTCGTCTTCCAGGATTACGCGCTGTTTCCCCACCTCGACGTGCGGTCAAACGTGGCGTTCGGTTTATCGCGGCGAAACGGCCGTACCACCAGGGTTGCCGCCACGCTCGAGCTGGTCGGACTTTCGGCGCTGGCGTCACGCATGCCGCACGAGCTCTCCGGCGGGCAGCAACAACGCGTGGCTTTGGCGCGCGCGCTGGCGCCGGAGCCGCGAGTCGTGCTGCTGGACGAGCCGTTCTCGAACCTCGACGCGGCACTGCGCCAGGACCTGCGGACCGACGTGCGCCGCGTCCTGCGCGAATCTGGCACGACCGCCGTATTCGTGACCCACGATCAAGAGGAGGCCCTGAGTCTGGCTGATCGGGTGGCCGTGATGATCGACGGCCGGGTGCTCCAGGTCGCGCCGCCGCACGAAATCTATCGGCAGCCCGTCAGCCGCGCCGTGGCCGACTTCATCGGCCAATTCAACGTCATCGAGGGCGCGGGGATCGGCCGAGCCGTGGTTTGCGACCTCGGCACGGTGACGATTCCAGAGCCCATGATCGGAACGGTCGATCTCTACGTGCGACCGGAGGCCCTGCAGATATCCGTGGATCCGAGCGGTCAGGGAGAGATTGAAGCGCGCCGGTTTTTCGGGCACGACCAGCTCGTGCGGGTGCGCTTTGACTCGGGCTTGATCGTGGAGTGCCGGGCGGGCCCGACGTTCCTGGCTCCGGTCGGGACACGCGCGAGGGTCCAGCTCGACGGCGACGTGCTGGCCTTCCTCCGCGCCGGGGTGGCGCCGCGCCGACGCCCTGGCGCTGCCTTCGCGCCGCCCGCCGCTCGCGGACGCCCGGCCTGAAGCTCCTGCGCCGCGCATCTCGCGTGGCGCCGCCCGCCCCGCCCCTCGTGGCAGAATGGGTGTATGGCGCTGACGAGTAAGTCTGAAGACTACCTGCTTGCGATCTATGGGCTACGCGCCGAGGGCGGGCCAGTCATCGCCGCCCGTCTCGCTGAGCGCCTGAGCGTGTCTGCCCCAACGGTCTCGGCCTCATTGGACCGGCTGGTGCGCGACGGCCATGTCTGGATCGCTCCGCAGCACCAAGTGTTCCTGACCCTTGGCGGCGAGCGCACCGCCGAGCAGCTTGCGCGCCGTCACCGCCTGATCGAGCACTGGCTCATCAAGACACTGGGCCTCGGCTGGGCCGACGTGCACCACGAGGCCGACCGCCTGGAGCACGCCATCTCGCCGGAGCTCACGGACCGCATCTCAGAGGCGCTGGGGAACCCGCCCACGTGCCCGCACGGCTTGCCAATTCCCGGCAACTACCCGGAGACCGACATCGGCAATCTGTTCAAGCTGTCAGCCGCCGAGGTCGGGTCCAAAGTGCGCGTGGTGCGGCTCTCCGAGCCCGCGGAAGACGACAGCGATCTGCTGCACTATTTCGAGGAGAAGCAGCTCGTCCCGGGACGCGTGATCAAAGTCGTCGAGCGCACGCCGGCCGGGCATATCGTGGTGCACGTCGACAGCCATCCCGCTGTAGTTGACGACACCGTCGCCGAAAACCTTTGGGTGATCGCGGCGTAGCCGGCCGTCGCCCACCACCAGCGCCATGACCACTCGACCTTCGCCGCACGCACCGGCGCCGCGCCAGCGCCGCAGCCTATTCGGGCAGCGTGGCGCATGACAGGAGACGTCCGACCGAGCCGAGTGTTTACCGTGCGGCCGGCAGTGCCGCCACGGCTCGAACGTCTGCGCGATCTGGCCTACAACGTGTGGTGGAGCTGGACGCCCGCGGCACAGGATCTGTTCCGGCGCATTGACGCTGAAATCTGGCATGCCTCACACGGCAATCCGGTTGCCGTGCTCACCCAGGCCGCACCCGGTCAACTCCAGGTGCTGGCCGACGACCCGGTATTCATCGCGGACCTCGACCGCGTCGCCGAAAACTACGACCAGTATCTGACGCGTCCCACGTGGTTCGACCAGACGCACGGCCATCTCGAGGGGCTGCGCGTGGCCTACGTATCCATGGAGTTCGGCGTGGCGGAGTCGGTGCCGCTGTACTCCGGCGGCCTCGGCGTGCTTGCGGGCGATCAGCTCAAGGCCGCCAGCGATCTCGGGGTGCCCGTCGTCGGCGTGGGGATGCTGTATCGGCAGGGATATTTTCGGCAATCGATCGACTCCGCCGGCGCCCAACGGGAGCAGTTTCCCGACAACGACGTGCAGGTCCTGCCGGTAGTAGCTGTGCGATCGGCCGACGGGGGACCGGCAATGGTCCGGGTGCCGATTGATGGCCATGAGATCGCCGTGCGGCTCTGGCGGATGGATGTCGGCCGCGTGCCGCTGATCCTCCTCGATGCCAACACTCCCGAGAACACCCCGGCGGACCGCGAGCTCACATCCCGCCTGTACATCGGTGACAGCGACATTCGCATCCGACAGGAGTTGTTGCTCGGTGTCGGCGGTATGCGCGCGCTGGACGAGCTCGATCTCACCCCGACCATTGCCCACCTGAACGAAGGCCATAGCGCGTTTCTCATCCTTGAGCGCTTCCAATCACTCCGCAAGAGGACCGGCCTCAGCGATGCCGCGGCCATGCAGATCGTGCGCGCGACGAACGTATTCACCACGCACACGCCGGTTGCGGCAGGGCACGACGAGTTCTCGGCGGACCAGGTGCAGCGCCACGCCGGCGCCTATTTGCAGGCGTCCAACATCGATGTCGCGCACGCGCTGGCCCTGGGTCGGGTTGACGGCGCCAACGCTGACGAGCCCTTCGGCATCACCGTCCTGGCGATGCGAGGTTCGGCCTGGCGAAACGGCGTGAGCGCGCTTCACGGCACCGTGAGCCGGCAGATGTGGCAGCGGCTGTGGCCCGGCGTCCCCGTCGGAGAGGTTCCGATCGGCCACGTGACCAACGGCGTCCACCTGCGCACGTGGGTATCACGCGAACTCAACAGCCTGCTCCAGCGCTACATGGGGCGGCACTGGGCCGAGCGCACCGATCCGCAAGGCATCCAGGAAGGGTTGGCGGCAATCCCCGACGACGAGCTTTGGCGCGTGCACACGCAGCGCCGCGAGCGTCTGGTAGCCAACGTGCGCCGTCGCCTGCGGGCACAGGCGGAACACCGAGGGGCCACCGCGCATGAACTGGCGCAGGCATCGGCCGCCCTGCACAGCGATGTGCTCACGGTCGGGTTCGCGCGCCGTTTCGCGCTTTACAAGCGCCCGACGCTGCTGCTGCATGACGTGGAACGGCTCAAGGCCATCGTCTCGGACTCGCACCGGCCGGTGCAGATCATCTTTGCGGGCAAGGCCCATCCCAATGACGAACTCGCCAAGGACTTGCTGCGAGAGATCACGGCGATCAGCCGCGACCCCGCATTCGAAGGGCGGCTGGTGTTCGTCGAGGACTACGACATGGGGCTGGCGCGAGACCTTGTCCAGGGCTGTGACGTGTGGCTCAACTTGCCAGTCCCGCCGCAGGAAGCGAGCGGGACGAGCGGGATGAAGGCTGCGGCCAACGGCGTGCTCAACGCGAGCGTCCTCGATGGTTGGTGGGATGAGGCGTACACCCCCGACGCAGGCTGGGCGATTGGTCGTCCGGAGGTTGAGGACGATCGACAGCGGGATGCGAGCGACGCCGGGGCGATCTACGACCTCCTCGAGCACGCGGTGGCTCCCTTGTTCTACGACGTGGGCGCCGGGGAAATACCGACCGCATGGGTCCGAATGGCCCGGCGCTCGATGGCCCTGGCCTTGACGGGCTACAGCGCGAACCGCATGGTGCAGGATTATGTCAACTCATTCTATGGGCCCGCGCACCGTCTCGGGCGACGCCTCAGCGACCATCATGGCGGCGCGGCAACCGATCTCGCCCACTGGCTCGACCATGTGCTGGCGCAGTGGCCCTATGTCCAGATCACCGATGTCCAGGCCGATGGTCCCGGTCAGGTTGACGCGGGCATGGTCGTGCCAGTGCGAACCCGCGTTGCCCTGGCAGGACTGAGCCCCAACGACGTGACGGTCGAGGTGTTTGTGGGCAACGTTGACCATGAGGGAGCTCTGATTGGCGGTAGCGCCGAGGTCGCCGAGCACGCCAGCGAGGACGCGGACGGCGCCCACTGGTTCGCGGGACGCGCCGTCCTGTCCCAGAGCGGGCGCGTTGGGATCGCGGTTCGCGTGGTCCCGCGTCACGCGCTGCTGGCCGGACCCTTTGACGCCGGGCTGGTTCGCTGGAGCGACGCCGCCGGGGCGACCTGAGGCGCTTCCCGCTCCCCCGTAGCTCCTTTTTGTGAGTGACCGCGCAAGCGTTTACCCTGAGGTACGGTTGCGGCCGGGTGTCCGGTCGAGCAACGTTTGCGCCCATACAGGAGGTTGCCGCCGTCGATGACGTACGTAATTGCCGAGCCATGCATCGGGACGAAGGACGCGTCGTGCGTGGACGTTTGCCCCGTCGATTGCATCCACCCGGGGCCAGATTCGCCCGAGCATGAGGCGGCCGAAATGCTCTACATCGACCCCATCGAATGCATCGACTGCGGCGCCTGTGAGCCCGTGTGTCCGGTGACTGCCATCTTTCCGGACTTTGACGTGCCGGAGGAGTGGGCGCACTACACGAAGATCAACGCGGACTACTTCGCGTAGGGGCGCGCTCGGCCGCTACACGGCGCCCTTGTGCAGAGCCGCCAGCGCCTCAAAGGCCGGGCGGGGGGTCCCATCGGCATTGAGCACGCCGAAGGGAGATTTCTCATCTTCCGGGCCGACGACGGACGGGAAATTGAGATTCCAAATGAATGCGTGGGTGATGTAGTCGTACTCCTCCCGCACGAGCCGAATGGCGTCGGTGAGGAACTCCGCCTGATCGGCTTCTGAGTTGTCGACGCCGTAACCGTAGGCCGGGTCCTGATTGGCGGTTGACCAGCCCATTTCCGTGATCCATATGGGCTTGGCGCCGTCATCGAACGCCTCCATGACCTCCCGGTGCTGAATGAAGCGCTGGAAGTAGAAGCTGGCATGCCCATTCCAGCCCTCGCCGCGCGGCGAGCCGATCTCCTGCCGCGGCGCGTTGTTGAAGCCACCCGGGTGCACGCCCCACGCGTCGAATCCGTCGCGGACGATCCCGCCCTCGTACTCATACATGCGGCGGAGGAACGTCACATCGTCCACTGCCTGCACCTGCTGGTCGGGAATGTCGACGTCGCCGGCTGGGGTGAGAGCTCCACCAACGGTGATGGCGTCGGGATCACCCGCGCGCACCCCTCGGCGGCCCGCGAGCAGCAACTCAACAAACTCGTCGGCGTTGATGCGGCCATAGCCCCACTCCCGTGAGAGATTGGCCTCATTCCAAAGCTCGTATGCCTGCACGGCGCCCCGATACCGCGCCGAGATGACGCGCATGAAGTCCTCGAAGTCCTGGGGATCGGCCGGCGGACCGTGGGCGCCTTCGCCGAGCGCCCAGCCCGGCGCACGAACGACGCTGAGCAGCAGATTCACGCCGGCGGAGGACACGGCGGCCACGACTTTGTCGAGCTCCCGCCAGTCATAGCCGCCCTTCTCGATCGGCTCGGTCTGCCCCCATTCCACCTGTTGCTTGAGCCAGTTGAAGCCCGCTTCAAGCGTCTTGCCCACGACGAAGTCGCGATCCTGGTTGTAGAGATGCGCCTGAAATCCATAGCCGTCCAGACGGCGGAGGGCGGCGTCGGGGTCGGGCGCAGCCGGACTTGGCGTGACGGGGCTGGGCGTAACGGGTTTGGGTGTGAGCACGCCCGCGGTGACTGCCGGGCCTGCTGGCGTCGTCGGTGACTCGGTCGACGCGGCGACCGTGACCGTCTCCGTGACGCTGTCGCCGGCATCGCCGCACGCCAGGGTCACCGCTCCCACAGCCAGAACGCTTAGCACACGCCGCCTTGAGACGCAGCCACGCGGCGTTTGCAGATCCATCGTGGAAATTGGCAATGTGCGACGTATCCTTGAGCGCAGAGCGAATGGATGGTATCAAGACGGGCAGGGCGCACCGGCGCTCGCCCGATTCCCGCCGCCCGACCCACAGTCGTTAGAGGAAGGTCCGCATGGCCCAGCGCAGGTACGGAAATTCAGCCCTTGGCATAGGCGTGATCGTGGTGATCGGGGCGATCATCATCGGGCTCTTCAGCGTCCGCTTCGTCGACGTTGGTGAGGTGGGCGTGATCAACACCTTCGGCGTTGTCGACCCCATTCCGAAGCCGCAGGGCCTGCTGGTGAAGCTGCCGTGGGCGACGCTGGACACCTACAGCGTGCGGACGCAGTCGATCACGATGAGCTCGCGCGCGGAGGAGGTGGGCACCTCCGATAACACCGTCCGGACGCTGACCAGGGAGGGGTTGTCCGTCGGCCTCGACATCACGACGCTGTTCGTCCTCAACTTCGATCAGGCCCCGGAAGTACGTAATAACGTCGGGCCGGAAGGCGTTTATCAGGAAATCATCGTCCGACCGGGCATTCGCAACGCGATTCGCGATGTGGTGGCCCAGTTCACGGCCGAGGATCTGTACACCACGGCGCGCGAGGAAATCGGCACCCGCATCCAGCAGCAGCTCGATGAGTCGCTCAACTCGCGCGGCGTCACCATCCAGGATGTGCTGTTGCGCGATGTGACATTGCCGGCCGTGATCACCCAGGCCATCGAGAACAAGCTGGCCGCCGAGCAAGCGATTCAGGAGCGCCGCTTCCGCGTCGACGAGGCGACAGAGGAAGCCAAGCGCAAGATCGAGGAGGCGAACGGTATCGCCGAGTCCAACCGGCGCATCAACGAGTCGCTCACCCCCGCCGTGCTGCAGGACAAGTACATTTCGGCGCTGCGTGACATGGGTGCGGGCAGCGTGGTGTACGTGCCCACGAATCCGGAAACGGGGTTGCCGGTGATCCTGGGAACTCCGGACCTCGGCTCGAGATAGCCAAGCGTCGGGGGCAGCCGGTCCGTAGGGTAGGATGCCGCCGGATCGAGCCAACGGCGGCGTTGGGCGATTAGCTCAGCTGGGAGAGCGCTACGTTTACACCGTAGAAGTCGCAGGTTCGAGTCCTGCATCGCCCACCGCTGAGCCCGTCCCGACCTGATTGAATAGGGCATGCCGCGCTTCGTCGGCAACCTCGGACCCTGCACGTTGGAACTCCGCGGTCGCGCCAACGCCTGCCGCTGATCAGTCACTCAGGACCACGCGTCGCCGCCCGCCGGATCTCGTCGCGCGATTGTGCCCGCCGTTGCGCCTGTGCTACATGGCGGCGGCGATGCCGGCCCTTCCGGTATAGGCGCAAGCGAGCGGGGCCGGATCATGGGTTACGGGCGGAATTACCTCCGCATTGCGCGGATGGTGGCCGTGGCGCTGGTGCTGGCGGCGGTGGGAGCCGTGGCCCAGCCGCACGTCCTGCCTTGGCCGTTCCAGGCGGGCGTCGCGCAGGCGCAGTCCCCATGGGAAGCCCCCAAATCACCGCCCTGAGCCAGCCCACGACCAGTTCCATCGCGGTGAGCTGGCTGGCGGCGGATAACACCGACATGCATTGGATCTATGCGGTGAAATCCGACGGCACCGGCGGCCGGTTTCAGCCGGCTATTCCGGACCCGCCGCCGTCGCAGGGCGCCTCAGGGCAATCGGGCCCCGTGATCGGCGTGTCGCTCGTCACCACGGTCACCGGGCTGGCTGCCGGGACGGAGTACTAGTTTGCCATCCTCGGAAGCCGGACGCCGTCCGACAGCAACAGCAGCCCCAGCGAGTCGTTTCGCTGGAGCAATTGGGGCAGGGCCACGACGCTCACGGTCGCCACGGTGTTCCTGGGCCAGAGCATGTCGGTGGCCGAATGCGGCACCGCCACCCTCACGGTCACCGTCACCAACGTGAAGGAAGCGCCCGCCCCCCCAGAATGTCCGTCTCACCACGGGAGCCGCTTATCGGGTGCTCCGCTGGAACTCGCCGGACGATGATGGCGGGAGCCCGATAACCGGCTATGTCATTGGCAGCGGCTTTGTGAATAATGAGGGAGTGACGACACATTCGGGCAGCGCATCGGTCGGTCCGAACACGCGCAGCTACTCGTGGGGAACGTGGCCGCCGGGTGCGTCGAGACTCAGTGTCTCGATTCGGGCTGTCAACGCGCAGGGCGAGGGTCCACGGGTGAGCGTGTCCATAGGGTTCTTTGACTAGCCACGCCTTGCTGCGTGGGATACGACAGCCGCCGTCGGCTGTCGTGATCCGAGGGACCGGTCGCTTGCTGTTGCTAGGCGCGGTGGCGTTCTGGTGGGGTGCCGTACTGGCACCCCGGCTCGTGAGCCAGGCATTCCCTGCATGGCTGCCCGTGGACCTGATCTGGCATCTGCAGCTGGATCCTGAGCAGGAGGGAAGTCTGGCCAACGCGGCCTCCGCTGCCACCTTCGCCGTGGCCTCGTTGCTCGCGCTCGCGAACGCCATCGTAAGTTGGCGCAAGGCGACTGGCCGGATCACCGTCGGCGGGTGGGCAGTGCTCGCGTTGGTGACTGCGCTGCTTACCTGGCTCGAGAGTACCGAGGTCCACAACGAGCAACTGGCAAGCACAAGTGCACTGGTGTTCGGCGCAGACCACATTGATGGACCCTGGACGCAGCTAGCCCTTCTCAGTCCGGTAATCGTTGTGTTCGCGCTTGCGATTTGGGTGTTTCTCGCTCGGATTCTTGTAGGTCGGGAACCACGAATACTGTTCGCGCTCGGGCTCGGTGCTTGGCTGCTTGGCCTCATATTCGATGCCATACACCAGCCGTTTCTGATCCTGCATCGAGCTAGCGGCTTGGCAAGCATTGTCGAGGAGATGCTGGAGATCAGCGGAGCCTTGCTTATCGGTCTGAGCGCAGCCATCGCTATGGGGCAAATCGGGACGGGCACTAGCAGTGCCGATGGCATCCGCTGGCACCGCCTAGTGGCAGGATCCGTGGCAACCGTCACCGTGCTCGGCGGCCTCGCGGTAGCCTTCGTGTTTCAGATTCCTGTTGTCGATGCGCGCCCGCCGCCGCAGACCGATAAGTTTATCCTAGATTTGCGCCATCAGGAGGCCATCGTTCAGCATTTGCGCATGCCAGCGTTCCCGATTGGTCGAATTGACCTTCGGCTTGACCATCGTGACCCCGATGGGCGCAGCGGATCTGTTGGCGTCCGCCTTAACCGAGCCGACGAGGAATCTGTCCGCATCCTGTCCCATGGATCGGTGCCGGTGCCTGCGAACGACGGTCTCCGACGGCGGAGCGTTGATCTCGAACCGCCGCTCGCCGAGGCTGAGGGCCTGCCGCTCACCTTGTCCGTGATAGCGGATATCGGCCACAAGGCCGACCTTCATATTCTTGGAGCGAAAGGAAATCCCATACCGGACGGACGGCTATGGATCAATGGCGCGTTGGCGTGGCCGGATCAGGACCTTGAGTTCGTGGCGTACAGCGCACCCCCGAACCCACGCGAAGCAAGCTACAGGCGCTCTGGTGGCTCGTAACTTCCGACTCGCGCTGGGCAGCGCTGCTGGCAAGCCTTGCTTTCGCGCTGACGCTCATCACGCTGACGTCGGCCGTCCTGGTAGCAAGCGTGACTCGGGTTCGAGGTGCTGGCTCCCTGGATGGGGTGACCTAGGCAGAGCCACGCAGCACGTCGGTAGCGACCAGTACGTCGCCTCGTTGCTCGATCAGTCCGTTGTGCCACAGCGCCCCAAGTAGGTGCTGACCGTGCCACCGCTGAATTCGTAGTCTGCCGTGGCGGCAAGGTCGGCGTTCGCGACGCCCGCAGCACTGACCTCGACGACCGTGCGCGGCATGGGTGTTTCCTCTCGGCGCAGCCGCTGGCACGACATCTCCATCGCGGGCGCTACATCGGTCGTATCTGCGGCTGGCGCGCCCGCAGTCGCGAAGCCCTTAGTTGTCACGCCCATGCCGCGCTCGTCCACATCGATTTTCCCGTAGCGGCGCCGCACGCCCACAATGGCTTCCACGAGTCCCTTCGCCAGCGCCCAGGGCCGCGCCTGCGGCGCCTGGACGACGATGCGTTCAATGAGCCACAGCCGACCGTCACCCGAGCGCTACGATGTGCCACGAAGGTCCTCCTTCACTGCGGCTCCTGCACTTAACCCCATCGCACGGAGCGGCCTTCCCGGTGTCAACAACGTGAGTGGGAACTACACCTAGATCGCCCCTCGACCTTCAGAGTTGACGCCTCCGGCAGGGACGCACTGACGTCGGGTTGGGATTCCCGGCAGGGTGCAGCCGTCGATGAACACGAGCGCAAGTCTCTTCGGCAGAAGACTGGGAGGCCGTCGACGGAACCGTGGCCACGACCTCGAGGACGGTCACCGGCCTGGGCCGCGAGACTTCTGCGATTTCAAGATGTGGGCTGACGGTGACGGAACTCGGAACATCGCCCTCCGCCATGGATCCAGGTCCCGCTTGATCAACAGAGCCGCACAGGACGCAGACGCATGGTCCCGATGCGAGCGGTGGCTACGATCAGCGCAAGGGAGGGGTCTAGCCACCGCACTTTGAGTCACGGCCTGCAACGAAACCTCTCACCGAAAGGCTCGTAGTACAGTGCAGGTCGGCCCGCCGGCACCGCGCGAATTCGGCCCCAGACCGCGCGAATGGCGAGATAGCTCAGTCGGTAGAGCAGTGGACTGAAAATCCATGTGTCGCCAGTTCGATTCTGGCTCTCGCCACCAGGGATGACCCGTCGGCAGCGACGCGCCCCGCGAACTGATCCGTACGCCCGCGCCCGCTTGCGCACCTATTTGACGGTCTCCGCCAATTGATGCCGGGACCGCAAGCCTGCGGCCGGTGGGGCACCTTGTTGCAGCGATGAGGCATGGCGAGCCGTCGCCTGGAGACAGACGCGCGACGCGCACGGTGCGGGCACCGCCGAACGAGGGCTGGATTCCCGCGTTCGCGGGAAGGACCTAGCGCGGGTGACCGGCTAGTCAACCCTGGCCGATGGTGCTAGCAGCCGCTGTAGATGGTCATGCTGGGAAGGCAGCCGAAATTGATCTTCACGGTCTGAATCGTGACCTCCTCCAGCGGCGAAGACACCTCACCGTCCGGCCCCGGACCAAGCGGGACGCTGCCCAACTTGTCCAGCGTCGCCAGCGACGGCGCGTGGTTCTCCTTGACGCGTCCAAAGATCGTGTAGTTCGGCGGCAACTCGGCGTCCGAGACGTCGCTGAGCAGGATGAAGAATCGCGACCCGTTGGAGTTCGGCGCGCCTGAATTCGCCATGACAAGATCGCCGCGCTGGTACGGCTGCTGCGGCGGCTCGATCTCGAAGGTATAGCCCGCGTCGCCGGTGCCGGTTCCGGTGGGATCGCCGGTTTCTATGAGCACGCCTGGAACCACACGGTGCACCGTCATGCCATCGAAGTAACCTTCCTCGGCCAGAAACAGGAAGCTGTTGACCGCCCGCGGCGCTTCTGGCGGCACGAGGTTGAAGGTCATGCGTCCCAGGCTCGTGGTGAATATGGCGCTGTAGGGTCGAACCTCATCAACAGTCATCGGCGGCTCGGCCGCGAACGTTGGCGGACCCTCCGGTTCGGGCTCTCCGCACGCGGCGACCGCAACAGCCACGATCGCCAAAACCAACGCAATCACGATTGCTCGCCACATTGCCCTTTGCTCCGCATCCAGCGTTCGGCTCGCCCCCATTCTGCCGCGTCGGCCGCGCAATCGCCATGGAGCACGCGCTGGGCCGGCCGCCGGGTTCCATGCGCTACGGTTTCCACGACAGTGCCGGGGACGCCGCTGCGCGTGAGGTGGACTCGTGAGTATCGACGTCGACCAATGCGTGGCCGACATCCTCGACATCGGGCACTGCGTCTTGCCTCGGCACTTTCCGACGCCGGCGATCGACGCCTTCCACGACGGGTTCTTGCCGCTGCTGGCGAAGGTCGCCGAGCGCATCCCCGAGGGCAACCGCCGGGCAAACCGATGGGCAATCGGCCTGCCCTTCGCGCCGCCCTTCTATCAATCCGCGTTCTTCAACGACGACATCGTCAACGAGATTGTCAGTCGCATCCTGGGCGAGAGCATGTTCATCGGCTACTACGGCACCGACACCCCGGTGGCGGGATCGGAGGACCAGCAGGTGCACTCGGACATTCGCCCGCTGTTCCCTGAGCAGCCGGACCTGCGCTATCCGCCTCCAACGCTGTCGGTGCGATTCACGACCGTGGACATGACCCTCGAGAATGGGCCTTACTCCACATCGGAACGGACCCAGCACCTCTCCAGGGACGAGGCGCGAGCGAAAATCCAGGCGGGCGAAATCGAGCTCGCGCCGCTGCTGCTGTCGGCCGGCGACGTCCTCATCAGCGACCCGCGCACACTTCACCGCGGCACGGCGAATCGCACGGACGCGCCGCGTCCCTTCGCCGTGATCGTCTACAACCGCAACTGGTACCACCTCGATGGTGAGCTGCGGCTGGAGGCCAACGAGGACACGCCAATGCTGTTGGAGTCGTTCTACCAGACGCTCCCAGCGACGGAGCGGAAGCTTCTGCGCCGGGTCCCGAGGACGGATGGTTAGTTTGAAGCGCCCTATCGTTCGCGTACCAGTGGAGACTTGCCTCGTCGTCGTCCCCTACGACCCCCGGTGGCCGGCCATGTACGAGCAAGAACGGGCGGAGATTGCCGCATGCATCGGCCAACACATCCTGCGCATCGAACATGCGGGAAGCACCTCCATCCCCGGCATGGCCGGAAAGCCAACCGTCGACATCCTGGTGGGCGTGCGCGACTGGAACGAGGCCAGGAGCACCTTCGAGCCGTTGGCCGAAATCGGATGGGAGTTCCGCGGCGAGCGCGGCATGCCGCGCCGGCATCTCTTTCGCCGGCTCAATAGGCACGGACGGCGCACGCACCAACTGCACATGCTCGAAGTGATCCACTCCGAATGGGACGCGATGCTGCTGTTCCGCGACTAGTCCGCTCTCATCCGGATGCAGCAGCGGAGTACCAGCGGTTGAAACTCGACCTAGCGCGGCGATTTCCCGACAAGCGGGGCGAGTACACGGCAGGGAAAGAATCGTTCGTGAAGGGAATCTTGAAACAGGCGCGTCGAGCGCGTGACGCGACAACGGGAGCGTGATTCTGCGCCGGGTCGAGCGACTCGGCCGGCCTCGGTCCAGCCAGACCGCTCGGCGCTAGACTTTAGGCTGCGCGATCTCGGGCATGACGGGCCAGCACCATGACGCTTTCCGATCAACAAGTGACGTTCTTCGAGACCTTCGGCTACCTGGCTTTCCCAGGGCTCTTCGCTGAGGAAGTCGAGGCGATTACCGCGGAGTTCGAGCGCATTTGGGCGGATCACGGCGGCGGCCACAACCGTCAAGCGCACGATCATGAACGTCGTTCGGCCCTGGTCCCGTTCATCGACCTCAGCGAGTATCTGAGCGCGCTGCTGGACGACCCGCGCGTCGACGGCGTCGCCAGCGCGTTGCTCGGGGACGACTACAACTACGAGGCGAGCGACGGCAATTTCTACGTCGGCGACACGGACTGGCACTCCGACGGGTTTGCCCGCAGGAAGTATCGCTTCCTCAAATTCGCTTTCTACCTGGACCCCGTCACGCGCGAGACAGGGTGCCTGCGCGTGATCCCGGGCAGCCATCGTCGCGGCGACGGCTATGCCGAGGCGCTTCAGCAAATCATGGCGAGCAGCCAGTCGGGATCTACCGAGGACGAACTCGGCATCTCGGGCCGCGACGTGCCCGCCGTGGCTCTGGAATCGCAGCCGGGCGACATGGTGATGTTCAACCAGGACCTCAAGCACGCGTCGTATGGGGGCGGGACCCGGCGGCGCATGTTCACCATTAACGTGTCGCAGCGCTTTGACGATGACGACCTGGCGGCGCTGCGGAAGGACATCTCGTCGCTCGTCAGGTTCTGGGCCGAGCGGGCCTACGGCGAGACGATGATCCGCACGGCCGGCCCGCGGCGCATGCGGCATCTGGAGCAGCGGCTCGCCAACGACGGGCACCTGCCCGAGCTGGTGCGCCAGGCGCGTCAGGAAATGGGCGAGCCATCCCGCGGATAGCCCGCGGCGCGGACTGCGGGAGCTGACGGTCGCCGATGGACTGCGAAGCGTGGAACCAGCTCTATGTCGGGGCGGACCCCGATCCAGGCACGGGTACCGAGGGGCTCTTCATGGCCGCCGCCGCTGAACTCGATCCGGGGCGCGCGGTTGACCTCGGGTGCGGGCCCGGGGCGCTCGCGCTTGGGCTGGCGGAGCTTGGCTGGCGGGTCACCGGCGTGGACTTCGCCGAGGCGGCCATTGATCTGGCCCGCGCCGCCGCGCAAGACCGCGGCCTCGCGGCAACGTTCGTCGCAGCGAATGTGGCGCAATGGCAGCCGCCCCAGCCATTCGACCTCGTCATCAGCGCTTATGCCCTACCGCCCAAGGGCCCGGACCGGGACGCCGTCCTCGCCACGGCATCGAGCGCGCTAAGGGCTGGCGGCACGCTCATCGTGGCGGAGTGGGAGCGCGCCATGGCTGCGGAGTGGCGCTTTATGGCAGCGGACTCACTGGCCTCCGTCGATGAAGTCGTGGCGGCGCTGGCCGGACTAGTTATCGACCGCGCGGAGGTGCTCGACGTCAAGATGCGCGGCTCGCTGGCAAAGAGCGCATTCGTACAGGCGCACAAGCGCGCGTAGCCATCAGTCCTGCCGCGCCAGAGGCCCTTCGACCCATCAACGCTCCGCCAACGGTCGTCGGCAGGCGCCGCGGCGTACGGTTAGGCTGTGACCGCTGCCGGACCTTGGGCTCAGTGACCAGACTGCATAGGTGAAGCGATGACAACAGCGATCCCAGGCGACCACGAGTGCTTCAGCGAGGACTGGCAACGCACGAATCCCGACCTCGTGCTCTATCTGCCCAAGGAGCCGTCGTTCTACATCGAGGCGGTGGACCACGTCCTGGTGGACGTCACGCCGGGCGGCGATCTGCTGGCGATCTTCGCGCTGGCCACCAAGCCGCAAGGCGCGGACTACCGGGTCGCCTACTCCCGCAGCGCCGACGGCGGCCGATCCTGGTCACCGGTTGGCATCATCGACGGCCCCGGCGCCAAGCCGGGACAGGTCAGCGCGTTCGGGTTTCCGGTCATCAGCCGGCGCGGGCGCATCTATTGCTTCTACAACCACGGCCGGGCCATCGGCGACAGCTATCAGACCAGCTTCCTGCGCTGCAAGTACTCGGACGACGACGGCCGCACGTGGATCGACAGCGAGGTCAGGATCCCCTACCGATCCAGCGCCAACGACCATCCCGACCGCTCGATTGGCGCCAACTGCGTGGTCTGGCAGAAGCCCATCCGCGATGCTCAAGACCGCCCCATCGTCGGCTTCACTCGCTGGACGAACTCGTACATCAAATCGGCGCGCCGCGAGGATGACTTCACCATGTCCCGGCGCGACAGCCAGGCCGAGTTCATGCGATTCGAGAACATCGACGAGGCGCCGCATCCACGCGATGTTCAGATCACCTGGCTACAGGACGACGACACGGCCATTCGCGTGCCCGTGCCCTATGAGCCGGAGGCGTCGCGCAACTATTCCTATTGTGAGGAGCCCAGCGCGGTCCTGCTGCCGGACGGCCGCCTGTTCACGGTGGCGCGCACGGCGACGGGTCAGATCTGGTACACGGTCTCGACCGACGACGGTCGCACCTGGCGCCCGACGGAACCTCTGCTCAACCGTGACGATGGGGCGCCCATGCTCAACCCCGTCTCGCCGAGTCCCATCTTCGCGCTGGACGATGGCCGGTTCCTGCTCATGCTGCAAAACCACGACGGGCATGGGTATGGCGGCCGCGGGCCGCGCGATTTCCATGCCCGGCGACCGCAGTTCATCGCCGTGGGCGAATACCGGCCCAACGCTCATCAGCCCATTTGGTTCAGCCAGCCCCACCTGCTCTTCGACACCCAGAACATTGGGGTATTTCCCTTCTACATGAAGTGGCTGTCGATGTACGCCAGCGTCACCGAGCACCAAGGCGAGCGCGTCCTGTGGTACGCCGACCGCAAGATCTTCGGTCTGGGCCGCTACATCACCGACGATCTGCTGGCCCCGTTGACGGTGCCCTCGGCCTAGCGCCCGGGGCGGCCAGATCCAAGCCGGGCGCTGCTACGATTGTCGCCCTATGTCCCGCAGCGCGTGCGGGTCTCCCCAGAGTCGAGCACGGCCCCATGGCGATCGAGGTCCGGCCGGTATCACCCGCCCTTGGCGTCGAGGTCCGTGGCGCCGACTTATCGCGTCCCGACGACGACGAGCAGTTCAAGGTCATCCACAAGGCCCTGGTCGATCACAACGTCGTCGTCATCCGCGACCAGCAGATTTCGCCGGCGGACCAAGCGTCCTTCAGCCGCCGGTTCGGCGAGCTTGAGCTCCACGTTTTGAACCAGTTCCTGCTACCGGAGCAGCCCGAGGTCCTGGTGCTTTCAAATAAGCAGGTCAACGGAAAGCCTGTCGGGCTGCAAGACGCGGGCCGTGAGTGGCACACGGATCTCTCCTACATGCAGATCCCATCGCTCGGCTCGCTGCTCTACGCGCTGGAGATCCCACCGACCGGCGGCGACACGCACTACGCCAATCTCTATTCGGCCTACGACGCGCTGTCGCCCGAAATGAAGCAGCGTGTCAACGGTCTCCGCGTCCGACATTCCTACGCCGACTTCATCAAGCGCAGGTTTCAGGAATCCGCGATGGAGCGGCCCACCCTGACACCCGAGCAGGCAGCCAAGGTGCCCACGGCGGTGCACCCGCTGGTGCGCACGCATCCGGAGAGCGGCCGCAAGGCGCTCTACGTCAGCCCGTCGCTCGTCGCCGGAATCGAAGGCATGGACGACGCTGAAGGCCAGGCCCTGCTCAAGGAGCTCAACGGCCACGCGACGCAGCCTGCATTTGTCTACCGGCACCAATGGCGGCTCCACGACATTGTTTTCTGGGACAACCGCTGCACCCTGCATCTCGCCACCCCGTTCGACCCGCAGTACACGCGCCACATGCACCGCACCACCGTTCGGGGCGACCTGCCGGTCTAACGCCCGCCCCGTCCGACCCGGTGTTGATGGCAACGGCTTCGGCAACGAGGCAGAGGCGCTGCCGGCAGTCGGTGCAACGCAAAGCCTGCCGGACGTGGTCGATTTCGGAACGACTACGATGGCCGGCGTTTGACCGCTGAGATCGACCGGTGAGCGACTACACTGCCGCGAATCGCGCCGCCTGGAACGCCATTGCGGACCTCCGCCAGAAGATTTGGCCGCCGGCTGACTTCTTCGCCAAGGGCGGATCAGTGCTTGACGAGCGCGATCAGAGCGCCGCCGGTGACGTTCGGGGACTCCGTCTCTGCCACCTGCAGTGCGGAAGCGGGGAAGAGGCGCTTTCGTGGGCGAATGCGGGGGCCGAGGTGACAGGCGTTGACATCAGCCCCAAGCAGATCGAATTGGCAGCCGCCAAGGCGAAGGCGGCCGGCATCTCCGCCAAGTTTGTCGTGTCAGACGTCGACGCGCTCTCCAAGGCGCCCTTACGCCCGGAGTCTTTTGACATCGTCTACACCAGCGGCGGCGCGCTGGTCTGGATCCCCAACCTCGATCGCTGGGCCGTGGCGGTGCACAAGTTGCTCAAGCCCACCGGACGGCTCATCGTCAGGGAGGAGCATCCCGTCATCGGTTGCATCGAGGTACGCGAGGGCTCGATTGCACTCGCCGAGGACTACTTCGACCGACGGCCCGAGCCATCCACCGGGTGGCTGCACTTCGCCGGTGGCAAGAACGCCCCTGAGACGAAATGGGAGTTCACCTGGACCCTGGGCGACGTGGTCACGAGCCTGGCGCAGGCCGGTCTCCGCATCGAACGCTTGGCGGAGTTCCCAAGCACGGCTGCGTGGCGCTTCGGTGACGACTTAGATCGTGTTCGCCGACTGCCGGGCGCGTTTCTCCTCGTTGCCAGCAAGCCGACCACCCGAGCGACGCCGCCTGGTGATAGCTGACACGGAGCTCCGGTCGCTCGGCGTCCTTCCCACAAGCCTGAGGTCCCGGTGGCAACGAGACATCCCTTTCCAGTGGATGTGTGTAACTACGGCGACGAGCGCAACTAGGCCTTACACGTCGTGCGCATCGGATTCACCCACCCACCGTACGTTGCCCATCGTGGCTGCCGCCGCTCGGTAGAACTTCTCATCGGCAGTCCAAAACTCACATTGCAGGGTCTCGGCTAAGGCCAGATAGTGCGCGTCGTACACGGCGTTTTGGCGAAGCCGGCCAGCGAGGATCAGAGCCCTGCGGTGCAGGTCGCTTGCCTCCCGCAGCTCGATGCCGGACGCAAGCAGGCTCTCCATGAGACGAATGGCCGTCTCCTGTGTCACCTCCTGGCGCAGCACGCGGCGATGCAAGGCATTGGCCACCTCCACCGGCATTAGATGCGGCGCTACCGGCTGGGTTGCCCGGCTGGCCCAGGAGCGGGCGAGCACGAACGCTTGATCGGAGTGGACCTCGCTCACCAGCCACTTGACCGCGAGGCTGGCGTCCACCACCACGTGGTCACTCACGAATGGGTTCGTGATGCGCGGGCCTCGCGGATCAACTCAGCCGAATCTCCGCTGACGGTCTCGCCCTGAAAGATCTCTCTCTGAAGGTCGGCGAGGCGGTTCAGAGCCTCGTAGCCAAAGGGCAGATCGGTGAGACCCTGCGCCTCGTCCCGGGCCAACTCCCTGTCGATGGCGGCCTGGCAGTATCGGCGCATGGTTACGCCCTTGAGCGCGGCGATCACCTTCAAGCGCCGTTGAATGGGCAGGTCCAGATCAAGCGTCAGCCGTTTCTTCGCCGTGGCCATCCGTGCGGTCTCCACGTTGGTGTCCGCCAGCTCGATCATAGTATAAATGCAGAAATACGTACGCCGAGGCCTGAAGGAACACATCGTGATCCGCCTTCACCAAACTTCGCGCAGCGGGCTCAGGTCTGATCCTGGCCGGACCTAGCCTGACCGATCTGACGTCGCGTCACTGTTCTGGGCACGACGCAATGCGGCGAGCCTCCCGCCAGCTCGGAGCAGCGCGGCCGGCGCCCCTTGCTCAAGCACCTGGCCGCGATCCATCACGACGATCCGGTCCGCGCCCATCACCGTTTCGATCCGATGGGTGACCACGATCAACGTTCGACCAAGGCGCGACGATGCGAGCGCGCGTCGCAGATCTCGCTCGGTGACCACGTCCAAGGCGGCCGTGGCTTCGTCCAGAATGAGCAGGCGCGGATGTCGCAACAACGCCCGGGCGATGGCGATCCGCTGCCGCTCGCCCGCCGAAATACTGTGCCCATGCTCGCCAACGTTGGTTGCGAGCCCTCGAGGAAGTCTGGCAATGAACTCGTCGAGCTGGGCATCCCGCAACGCCCGCTCCAATTCCTCGTCACTGGCCTCCCCGGTTGGATAGCGGATGTTATCGGCGATGGTGGCGTCCCACAGTTGCGGCTCCTGGGGGACGAATCCGATCTGCCGGCGCAGCCACGAAAGGTCGATCTCGCGCGTGTCGATCCCGTCGACAAGCACCGATCCTGACTGCGGCGCATAGAGGCCAACCAGCAGGTCCAGCAGCGTCGACTTGCCGCTGCCGGTTTCACCCACGATTCCGACGAATTCGCCCGGCTGGACCGAAAATGAGACCCCGAAGACGCCCGCGTCCTCCCGCGCATAGCGAAAGGTGGCCTCTCGAAACTCAACCCGGGATCCCGAATCAGCCGCCGGAAGCTGGGGTGTTCCGCCTCCGACTCGCTCCGGCGTCAGACTGAGCACGGCGTCTAAGAGTTCATGCTCGGCTTCGACCCGCGCTCGGTTTCCCTGCAGGGTCAGGAGGCGCTGCATGGACGCATAGGTCCTGGGAACCAGCGCCACCGTCGCGATGAGCCCGCCGACTGACAGGTGGCCGCCAGCGATGAGAACGGCACCAAACCCAAAGACTGCCGCAGTGACCAGGACCTGAGCAGCCGGACCGATGTGCGCAATCACCAGGTCGTGGAGGACGACGGTCTTGGCCTTCACCTGCCACACACTCTTGATCCACTGAAGCCATCGACGCTGCTCGCGCGCCGTGGCGTCGAACACGCGGACGACCCGAATGCCCACGAGGACTTCTTGGAGGAATACTTGCCCTCGTTCGAGACGACGCAACAACTCTCGATCAAGGCGCGTTGAAAGCGGCCCGAGACGAGTGGCGCCAAGCGTCACCGCCGGGATCGCAACGAGAGCGAGGATCCCTAGCCGCCAGTCGAGCACCAGCATGGCTGCCGCCGCGGCCGCCAGCACGAAGGACTGCGACACCGCGGGGAGCAGAGACTCCTTGACGTACATGTCACCTATCCGCCCACATGATCTGGTGAGTCGAAATACCAACTGCTCGGTCGGGATCTGCTCGAGCTCCTCGAACCGGGCGGTGGCGACGCGGTCGAAGGCGCGTTCGCGGAGGTGCATTGATACAGCCTGGCCGATCGCAGCCCGGGTATAGGTCTCGACTGACGCCAAGATGAGCTGCGCAAGTGCCGCTCCGGCCATCCCGCCGGCAAGCAACGCCGCCAGTCCGAGGTCCCCGCCGGGCAGGGCATGATCGACTAGGACGCCGACAAGCAGGGCTGGCACGATGCCGACGGCCGCACCGCCCAGCATCAGCCCGGCCGTGATCGCAACGGCCCGCCAACGCCGACGAAGCTCCTGCCGCACGATGGCGGCCGACTCCAACGCTATGGAATCTTCTGGATTAGTGGCGATTGCGGGTGGAGGTACGTGCGACGTCAGGACCTCAATAGTCTGACGGCGCTCGCCGCCACCGTCAGTGCCGATTCCCGCCGAGAATCTGGCAGGCCGGGGCTACAATGAAGTGCGCCAAAAGAGCGGTCTCTTCGGCGCGTCTATCGCTTATCCGGACCAATTGCTGCCGCCACGGCTCTGCGCCGACGTTAGCCTAAGCCCTTGCGTCGAAGCGCGACGGCGTCCGCATACAGCGGGTTGGGTGAAGCGCCATAAAGGCAGAGAGGCTTCGATGCCAGATTCGCCTACAACCTGGATGCCGCGCGAGCGCTGGGACGCGCTTGTTCGCGGCGATGGTTGCCCGCTGTGTCGGGCGGTCGCCACCGATGTGCTTTCCGATGCGTATGGGCACACCGTTGCGGATCTGGATTTTGGCCGCCTTCGGCTCAGTCGCAACCAATACGTCACCGGCTACGCCGTGCTCATTTGCAAGCAGCATGTCCGCGAGCCATATGAGCTGACACGAGATGAGCGTGCCCGCTTCTTCGAAGACATGGTTCGGAGCGCTCAAGCGCTGGAGCGCGTCTTCAAGCCGGACAAGATGAATTTTGAGATGTTGGGGAATGCCATCCCGCATCTGCATTGCCATCTCCTGCCGAGGTACTACGGCGATCCGGCGCCTAGCAAACCCATCAACCCGGACGCCGCAGAACGACATCTGCCCGCGGAGGAGTATGAGCGGCTGGTGCGGGCGATTCGAGCCGAGCTTTAGGGGGTAGTTCCGAGCTTCCTATCCGTAGCCAAGGCCCGGCGCCGCCCCGGTGGCGACGCGCTCGGCACGTTCGATGAAGCGGATCAGGAGCGCTCGCAGGGTGGCCGCGTCTGTCACAGGCTGCGTGAGACGCTCGCGGTCCGGCCCGTGATGCTTGCTCCAGAGCCAGTGCAGGGTCCGCAGGGCCCAGCGTGTGGCCAGGAGCCGGTCCCACACCCTGAGCCGGGCATCGAAGCCATCGTCTCCCGCGGGCCGGCGGTAGCTGTTGCGCAGCCAGGCATGCCCCGCAGGGCTGAGTTGGTCGAGCGCCGCGTGCCAGCGCAGGTCCGCCAGGTCGAGGGCTGGATCTCCCCAGCCGCTGTATTCCCAATCCACCCAGCGCAGACGGCCGTCGTCGCACCACAGGGCGTTCGCCAGGCCTGGATCCACACGGCACAGGCAGAGCGGCACACGCTCACGCCTCGGGTCCGCTCCTGTGTTCGCGACAAGATCCGCGCAGTGCTGCACCAGTCGAGCGAGCCGATCCCGTAGCTCTTGCCCCTGCGGATCGGTAGCTGCCAGCCAAGCTCCGTCCTCGGCCAGCAAGCTGTGGATTTCGTCGAGATAGCGCACGAAGTCAAACCAGTGGAACCAGGCATCGGGCAGCTCGCGGTCCTCAACCTCCTCCGGCCGGATGCCGTGCAGATGCTGAATGCTCTCGATCAGCGCAGCAAGCTGCGGCGGCGTGAGCGCCGGACTGAGCGGTGCACCCGGGAGCCAGCGGTAGACGACCACCGGGTAAGGAACGACCGCGCAGCTCTCGTCCAACCAGAGCGGCCGCGGCGCCAGGTCCAGCCCAACGGCTTGCAGCAGGCGCAGCGCGCTGTATTCGTGCCTGGCCCGTTGGCGCTCATCGGCAACGCAGAGCTTGCAGGCGTACTGATGCCCGTCGGCCTCGACGCGGTAGACCGCGTTGTTGGCGCCGCCCGTCACCCGGCGCACCGTCACCCCGCGCTCAGTCCTGGCGTGCTCTTGCGCCCCATGCGCGGCAGCAACGGCGTGCAACCACTCAGGAGTCCTGTGCATGCCCGGGGCCTCCGCAGCAGTGGCGCTTGTGGCTCCCCTGACTCTCCCAAGCACATTAACAGGGCAACCACCAGGCTAGCCCCAGCGCCTGAAGCCGGCTCCGCCAGCGAGCCCGATGGCTGTCCCACTGGCCTGGCATAGACAGACACCACCGCGCTGCCGACAATCGCCGACCTCTTGGCCAGCACGAGGGTGCAATGCAACTCGGCTACTTCCACAACGGACACTTTCCGCCGATCGAGTTCGAAGACTTCGTGCGCTGGGGCGCGGCCAATGGCTATCAGGTCATCGACGTGCCGCTGTTCCAGCCAAACGCCCGCGCCATCTGCGAGCTGCACGGCCTGGAGCCCACGTCGACGACCGGCATGGTCTGCCAGCCGATTGCATCCGATGCAACGGAGCGGGCGGAGCAAACCGCCCAGGCCCGCGCAGCACTGGACTACGCCGCCGCCGAGCAGATCCCGATCGCGTGGCTGGGCCATCAAATGGCGCCCGACCTGGGGATTGACGCCAACGTACGCCTATTCGCCGAGGGAGTGGCGCCGGTACTGGACCACGCGCAGCGGGTCGGTGTTCGCCTGGTGATGGAGAACTGGGCCGACGGCGGCTGCAACCTCGCCTACGCCCCGGCGCACTGGGCCGCGATCTTCGACGCCGTCCCCCACGAGGCGCTGGGGCTGTGCTTCGATCCGTCGCACCTGGCCTGGCTGGGAATCGACTATCTGCGCGCGGCGCGCGAGTTCGGCTCGCGCATCTATCACGCACACGCCAAGGACACCGAGTTCTTGCCGGAAGCCCAGTACCGCTACGGCGTGATTGGCGCCGAGCGCGGGCGAATCGGCCAGGGAACCTATCGCTTTCGGATTCCCGGATTCGGCGTGATCGACTGGCCCGCCTACATCACCGCGCTGCTCGACATCGGCTACGACGGCCCTTTGGTCGTCGAGCACGAGGATCGATTCTGGAGCACCAAGACCGACCCTGAGCACGCGCTCAAGGGGTTGGTGCTGGCCCAGCGCTTCCTGGCGCCGCTGCTGGTTTAGACGTTCAGCGGGCGGCGTCGAGTTGGCTATTCAATTGGCCAGCCGTCGGGAGTCTCGTTGGCTTCAAGCGCGGACTTGATGGCTTCCGCGGCCTCGGGCGTAACCCAGCCTGTCCATACGCTCACGTTGCTCTTCAGCCACCAGAGAGCTGTTTCATTGATACTGGCATCCCTATTTTCAAGCCGCCATTTACCGACTTCACTGTAGCGCTCGAGATTCAGATTCCAGGCTCGGAGCATCTCGATTATTTCCGGTGCCCTACCAGGAATATCTCGATGCACTGCAATCGAAATCGTAGCGGCTCGGTAGGCGCAGGCCTTGGTCGTAGCCCAGCATTCGTCGCTGTACTCGGGCTCCTTCAATCGGACCAAGTCAAGCTCGGCCGCGGGATCGTTGGTTCCCCACTGGTAGCCGAGCCACGGCTCCCTTTTTTCGTAGGCACCATAGAGGTCGGCGTTCGCCGCTGCGCTGTCTCCCGGATTGACGATATGGACGTGGGTCGAAAGTCCGTACGCCTCGATCTGCTCGGCGTTGATATCCTCACAAACCCAGCCTATGACGCAAGATACCAGCCGTGCTTTACCGCGCGATTCGACAGTGGCGAACAGAGCCTTGTACTTTTCATCTTTCAGATCTTCGACACTGTCCAACTCAGGGTACTGTTCCTGAAGGTATGCGGGGATTACGAAAGCGGACTGCCAGTCTCTGCCGAGACTCTCGCCGATCAAGACGACCTCGCCCGCTGCCAAAGCATCCACCCAGGCATCCTCCTGGTTCGGCAGCCAGATCTCCATGGTTACCTGTGTGTCGCCTCGGCGCAGTCCCTGCAACAGGGGCAGGGTGGCGCCGAACACCAGCTCGGTAGGATAGCCGTAGCCCTTCTCAACGATGTATTGGGCGACGCGATTCTGGAACTGCGCACTGGTCCAGTTCAGGTCGCTAAAGACGATGGGGTCTTTCTCCGCAACGACTTCGTCCTGGGAGCAGGCGGTCACGAGAATGACGGCGAGTAGCGTCATTGCCATGACTGACAGTCTGGACATGGCCAACATACGGCAGTTCTCCCTTGTTATTCCTTCAGGCTGATTGCTGAGTAATCAATAGAGATATCGTCATCGTGCAATCGGGAAAGCCCATCCGATCTGTAGGAAACAATCGGCGTAGCCAGCACGCGCGCCGCCCGGTCGCAATCTCACGGTGACAGGCTCAGGGAGGCTCAGAGGCCCATCCCCGACTCGAGGATGTTACTGCCTACCGTCAGGTCAGGCCAATTGTCACGGACCGATCTGCAAGCTAGTTCGCATCGAGTGATCTGAGCCGCTACTACGAGGCGCTGGACCTGTGCCTCAATCCATCGCATCTGGTCTGAACGTCAGCGGCGGATCATCCAGGCGACACGGCTACAGCACGCCCTTGGTCAGGATCAAGTTTCCGTAGGGCCGCCGCTCGCCCGTGGCCACGATCGCGAAGGCTTGCCGCGCCCGCTCATAGAACGCAAAGCGCTTCACCCGCGCAAGAGCCACCGGCGCCCCATGTGCCGTCTCGCCGATCCGGCGAAAGTCGGCCACGATGGCCGGTTCGGCGTCCGGCTCCCCAACCACCGCCATTACCGCCGCCGGCGCCTCGACATACTCGTCTAAAGGCAGCAGCGACAGGATTGCTTCGGCCGTCCGCGCGGCGTCAGCGCCGTCGAGGCGCACCAGCCGCCGGGCATTGGCTTCTGCCGGAAAGTTCGCGTCGGCAATCACCACCTCGTCGCCGTGCCCCATGGCCGCGAGCACGCGCAGCAGGTCCGGCCCCAGTATCGGATCAATGCCTTTCAACATGAGGGCACCCTCAAGCGTCAGCGCGGCGGCATCCTGTCACACGCGGCGAGCGCCACGTCCCGGCAGGCGACGTCCCTGAGCCGCGGGGCAGTCGCGGCTATGCTCGACGGCATGACCCTGGGCGACTCGAAAGACCGGCCAGTTCAAATGACGCCACTCGATAGCTCGGAGCGCGCCGGCACGGATCCCGAAGGCGAGGCTCCCAAGGCGTTCGTTGAGCCCGTGTCGGTGACGCTCAACGATGCCGGTGACGCCGCCGGCTGGGTTTCCAAGGAGTCGGTTGACCACCTATGGCTGGAGGTGGGCGGGGAGTTGGTCAGCGAGCTCTGGGTCGTCGACGTGACGGTGCGGGCGTGGGGCGCCGAGCTTCGCAGCGCGGGTGTCGCCGGAGTGGCGACCCCCAAGCCGCATCGGATGAAGGGCTATGCCCGTCGTCTGATGGAGGCCTGCGAGCGGTTCACGGCCGACCGGCGATATGAAATCAGCACGCTGTTCGGGATTCCGGACTTCTATCACCGCTTCGGCTACGCCACTATCTGTCCAGAGTGTGAGATCCGTATCGAGCTCGACGCACGTGAGATGGATGGGCCCTCCGCCTCACTTGAAGAAGTCCGCCGCTCGGACTGGGACGCCATCGGCCGCCTGTGCAACGCGGCCTACGCGGCGCTCGATGGCACGGTCGTGCGGCATGAAGGCGCGTGGCGAGGGCCCAGGCAGGGCTCGGACTGGGACCGGACGCCACAAGCGTTGGTGAGTCGCGATGCTCACGGGCGGCCGGCGGCCTATGCGGTCGTCGATAAAGAACTGAAGGACGGCTGCCTGGCCGTGTCGGACGCGGCGGCGAGCGATGACGCGGCCGCGGAAGCCCTGGCCGTTGGTCTCGGCCAACTCGCCAGAGCGAGCGGCGCGTCCGCCCTGCTCGCACGCCTGCATCCACGCACGGGGCTGGGGCCGCTGCTGACGCGGTACGGCGGCGCGGCCGTCACGACGCGCCCCGACAACGCCGGCTACATGGCGCGAATCGTCGACCTGGAGTCCATCCTGCGGAAATGCACGCCGGCGCTCACCGCCCGGGCAAGCGCCTCTGACCGGCCGGTTCCTTCGACGTTGAACGTCAGGACCGACGTCGGCGATAGCTGCATCGCGCTTGACGGCCCAGCGCCGCCCGCCGAGCTGTCCGTAGGTCGAATGGGGCTTGTCCAGCTCCTATTCGGCTACCAGACGTTCGAGAAGCTGCGGGAGACGGGCACGGCCCACGCAAGCGGCGTCGCCGATGAAGTCCTTGCAGCGCTGTTCCCACGCAATGACGGCTACTGCTTCTGGCCCGACCGCTATTGATACCGGAACTTGGCGGGTGGCCGTTTCCGGACAGCCGGCGGGCACCGAAGCCGCGACGATTCAACCGAGCGTGAACGTCAGTCGAACCGCTTGATGAACCCCTGCCACGTCCCCATTGCGGGCATCTCAAGATCAAACGCTTCATAGCCCGCACGGCGGATCCCGTCGAAGAGATCGGAATCATCCAATCCACACGGCGCCAACATCAGGGCCGTCCCACCGGGGGTCACGACCCGATCGATCTCGCAAAGCTCCTCGTCCGGCTTCCAGCCGAACGACCCGTTCGACAGGATCGCCACGTCCACGGCGTCGTCCGCCAGCGGCAGCTGCTCGAGGAGGCCATCCAGCGTTGTGACGTTCTCGAATCCGAGCGCGGACATCTTGCGCTCGACGTATTCGCGGAGGACGGCGACAGGCTCCAGCGCGATGACCCGCTTCGCATAGGGCGCGCACCGCAGCGTGACTTGACCCGTGCCTGCGCCGATGTCCAGGACCACCCGGTCGCGAACGTCGACGCGATCGTGAATCTCACTGGGATCCCAATAGCTCCACGGCAACGCGTCCCATGTGGCCGGCGACTTAGCCATGCCGACGTTCCACGCACAGCGCCGCAGGATCGCCTCCTGCGTGGTCCGCAACTCCTCAGGTAACAGCTCAAGCGGGCGTGCCTGCGCCTCTCGCAGTCCGGCGCGGAATGCTGGCGACGCCTGGGAGAAGTGCTCGACCACCTGAGGAAGCGGCATCAGCGCCGCGTACAGTCCGGCTCCGAACTCGCGCAAGAGTCCGGGGTTTCCGCGTTCGTCTTCCAGAAACGCGTTGACGAAGTAGGTGTTCAGGTGCACCAGATCCGAAAGCCGCAGATCGAACATCCGAACCGGATCGATCCGCATTCGCGGCCAGCCACGCGCCGGAATTGCGGGCGCCTCCGGGGAGCCTGCGACCTCGCGGCGCAGCAGCCCGTATTGCACTTCATCCACCGGCGGCCCGGACTCCGCTAAGTGCTCGCGCAACGTGCCCTCGTAACGCATACGCAGTTTCCGCAGGACGCCGAGCGAAGGCTGGTTCCGCGCGTCAGCCCTGGCCAGGATGCGGTTTAGATCCGGCTCCGCCGCGAACGCGGATTCGATCACTGCCCTGGCCGCCTCAGTGCTGATCCCTTGGTTTCGATGTACGCGCGACACCTCGTAGGCGATCTCAGCCCGCCGATTGGCGTGGTCGATCCGCAGGCTCACGCCGCCAACCAGCTCATCGACGAGCCACACGCCCCAATGAGGCTCGCTTTGCCAGTTGAGTTGCTGGGCGCGCTCGAGCCACGACCGCGCGGCGGTCGCGGCGTCGGTACGCGGCGACGCCGCCGCGTACTCCGAGAACTTCGGATCCGCCATGTAGCGCGACATCGCGTCAAAGTCGTCCAGCCGATGCGTTCGCAGGACTAGCCGATTCGTTTGAATGATTCGCGGCAACATGAGGCGCTGAACGTCTTAGGGTGTTCTCGGCCGATCACCCATCATGCCGCGCGACTCCACTTCCGCGTCATCGGCCCCGGCCATGCAATCTCGACGAACCAAGCCGCCGGCCGTTAGGGCTCGAGAACCAGCGCCGGCAGCTGCGTGAGCCGAGTGATCGCGGTGACGTTCGGTGGCCCCTGACCCTCGCCGTGACGGTCAATCCAAACGCCCCTGAGCCCCGCGTCACTGGCTCCAATCGCGTCCAGGTCCAATCGATCTCCCACGTGCAAGCACGCCGACGGTGGTGCACCGGCGGCTTGGCAGGCTGCCTTGAATATCTGCGGATCGGGTTTCGCAACGCCTACGTCCTCGGAAATCACGACAACCTCAAAGCGATCCAGGATGCCAACCGCTTCGAGCTTCTGGCGCTGGTGCATCGACCCTCCGTTGCTGATCACACCCAGGCGGCAACCACGCAACGCGTCGAGGGTTTCAACCGCATCGGGAAAAAGGCTCCAGGCCGTCTCATAAAACTCGCGGTAGACGGCATAAGCGTCGTCGGCCTCGGCGTCGGGCATTTCGCTTGGTGTGAGGCCGAACAAGCCCCGAACCCGCCCACGGCGTTGGCCGGCATAGGTAGTTTCACCGCGCAGGTAGCGATCGAAGTGGAGGTCTTCCAGAGCGCGCCAGCGCTGTAGGAGACACTCGTCGCAGTCTGTCAGCCGATCTCTGTACCTGCCGAACATGCCGAGCGCTCCGGCTCGTGCCGCCGCGACGTGATCGACCAGCGTGCCATCGATATCGAAGAACACGACTTGGATGGGTGAGCTTGGCATGTCACTCCGTGCGCGGCGGCGCTCGCCGTGAGATTCGCAGCCGGCCCTATCGACGCGGACTCGTTAGTCTCAGATCCAGATACCAGAGCATTTGGACCTCGTCCGGGTATTCAGGGTAGCCGCGGCGCAAGCCGCCGAGCTGAAGACCGCTCTTGGCATAGAAGTGACAGGCGGCAGGGTTCGTGTTCTGCGATTCGACTTTCAGAACCGAACAGCCGCACGCACGCGCATATTCAATCGCTTGGTCGAGCAGACGCGTGCCAACCCCGCTGCGGCGAACGCTGGGACTCACTCGTATATCCCACAGAACCGCGAGATCCTTGCGACCCTCAAGCATGTGAATGCCAGGCGTATCGTGAGCCACCACGGCACCCCCGACGCGACGTTCATCGACAAAGGCGCCGAAGATTCCCCAGTGCGAGATGTCCCCATAGCTGGGCCAGCGGGTGACAGGTTCGTCCCCGTCAAAATCCTTCGTGAGCGGCTGGCTCAGCGGCGCTTCGACCACGCGGGCGCCGCCAAGTCCGTTCGAGATCCAGGTGACCTCCAGGACCGTTGTCGTCGGAAATGCAATTGGAACCGAGCCATAGTCGGACAGGGCAGACAACGGCTCCCTCCGAATCACGATCTCCATGCGGCGCTCAGTGGACTTCTTTGCGGCAGCGCCCGGTCTTGGCGCGTGACCCGAGCGTAACCCGATGCGCCCCAACGATCCGTTGTCGCGGCATGCGACACTCGGTGCGCTGCTCTGGATTCCAGGTCGAGGCGGGGTGAGCTTCCGGACGGCGAAGAGGCGGACCTCCGACATGAGCGCGGCACCTCCCGTCCCACGTCCCCGGCAAGCGGTTGGCTGACCCGTGTCAAGCCTCAACACGGACTTGGCTGCGTCCGTTCGCAACACCCGCCGGGGGTGGCGCGTCCTGCGGGCAAGTCCCTGGCAGTACGTCCAGATCCTGAGCGCGTTCGCGGCGCCGGCGGCGGTTGCCGCCTACGTGACCGCGTCGGACGTGCCGGAGGGATTCGGCCGCTCCGCGCTTCTCTATGTGCTCAACGCAATCTCGGCCTCGGCCGCGCCGGTGGTGGTCATGACGGCCGTGGCCGCCGGGTTTCACGGCGTCACTCTGGGCTTCATACGCGCCATGCGCCAGGGTCTCTGGTGGCTGCTGCGCTATCTGTGGACGAACGCGCACACCTCCGTCATCTTTTGGCTTCCGACCCTGGTTCTGTTGAATCTGTTCGAGTGGCAGCGCCGGGAGGCGCCGGTCGACGGCTGGGCAGGTGTGGCCGTGACGGCCGCCTGGGTGGTGCTGATCGGGTCAGTGGCCCTCTACGTGCACTCGCGCACGCTGCTGGCGCCATTCTTCGCGGTGCACGGCAACCTGCCCGCCACGCTGGCCACCATCGAGTCATGGCGCATGAGCGGCCGCCGCTTCCCGCTGGTGTTCGGCACCTTCATCGTCTCGTCGGCTCCCACGGCGGTGCCGCTGGCGGTGGTGCTGACGACGTTGGCGTTCACGCTGGACGAAGCAGCGGGAACGCGGGCGATGTTCATGGCCATGCTGCCCTCGCTCGTGTGGGTGGCAATCAAGATCGTGCGGCCCTTCCTCATCACGGCGACCTACGGCCTGTACACGGACCTATGGGAGGAGGAACAGCGGCAGCGGGCTGAGCACGGGGTTCCTCCAGTGCCGTGGCTCGCGCGGCCGCTGCTTGCGATCTCGCGCTGGGTCCCGCGTCTGGTGGGGATGGCGATTCGGCGGCGCATCGAGTGGACGGTGTGAGTCGGAGGGCGCCTTCGCCAAGAAGTCGTTGTGGCCGCTGGCGTCCAGTTTGGGTTGTAGGCTCTGGACCTCACCGCCGGTAAGCGAAGCAGGCCAACCTGATGACCTCGGAGCCACCGTCCAGCAGTGGCGTGCGCAGACTGCATCGGGCGCTGTCGCTCGATGCCGAACGGCGCGTGCGCGACGGCAGCGCGGGGGCGCTGGCCGCCGCCATCAGACGAGGCGCCGACCTGCATATCGGCACCGAGTTTCGCCACAACGAGCACGTCGATACGTCGTCCGACAACCCGGAGACCGTGCGCGAGCTAGCGGAGTTCCGGACGACCTATCTCGTCGAGGACCGCTGGACGGCGGGCATCATGACGCTGCGGCAGCCGGTGAGCCTGCCCGACGCCTTCGGTCCGCGGCCGTCGATGTCGTTCTTCCTCTACAACCAGGACGGCACCCAGGCCATCGCGCGACCGCATCTCGACGGCGCGCCAACTACCGACGCGACCGGTGCGGCGCCGATCGACAGCCACCCCAACATGCCCAAGTACCACCAGCTCGATAGCTGGGACGCCGATACCAACGCCCCCAGCAGCAACTTCATCTACGACTTCGAGCATTTCGATTTCTTCGTGCGCGACGACTGGACCGAGGTTCTAGCGCACGATGCCGACGGCGCGGTGGTCCAAGGGTCGGTGGATGCCCTGGGCGAGATGTGCGCGGCGGGTGGCGAGATCAAGGCCGCGATTCGCGGATTGTGTGCCGATCTGGCGGCGCCAGGGGCCGCCGCCTGCGAGCACGAAGTGTTCGTGCAGATCGGGTCCAGCTATTACTACACCCAGCAGAGGCTCTTCATCGGAGGCACGCACCCGCTGCCGAGAGTCCGGGCATCGATCCCGCTGCGCTATGCGACCCAAGCGTGGGACGTTGGCTGGTTGCTGCCGCGCACCGATGGCCGCGTGATTCGCCGCCTGTGCGATCCATACTCGTTGCGTTTCCGTGACAGCGAATCGCGCCATGCCATCCGCTGGTTCGCGCGGTGAGGCCCGAGTGAGCGTCCGCAGGAATCGCGGCGCCCAAGATGGCCGGCCGCTCAGGCGCCTTCGGCACCAGCCCCGTCACCGGTTGTGCAGCTCGCGGCGCCTACGTTGTCGACCGGCTCCGAGGTAAGGGCGGTTCGCGAACCGCCCCTACGCCGAGGCCGACCCGGTCACGTCAGCGCCAGCTACAGACACCAGCGCCTTCGCCGCCCTGCCCATCGCCTCAGCTGCAGCGGAACCCGGACGCCGTTGACCCGTCTCCGGAGCAATTGAGCGTCGTGCCGGTTGTTACCGAGGAAATCGTGATCTCCTGCTGGGGCACCGACGTTTCCCCGTCAGTCCCGGCGCCGACGGACACCGCTTCGATCTTCGCCAAAGTGTCAAGCGACGGTTTGTGGCCTTCCTTGAGTTGGCCGAAGAGCGTGAAGTCCGGCGACAGCCGGTCCTGCGCCGTCAGGTCGTCCAGGATGATGAAGAACTGAGAGCCGTTCGAATTGGCTACGCCCGAGTTGGCCATCGCCAGCCCGCCGCGGATATAGGGCCGCTGCGGCGGCTCGATTTCGAATTTGTAGCCCGGACCTCCCGTGCCCGTGCCGGTGGGATCGCCGCCTTGCACCATGAAGCCCGGGATCAGGCGGTGGAATCCCACGCCGTCGAAGTAGCCCTCGTTCGCGAGGAAGAGGAAGTTGTTCACGGCCAGCGGCGCCTCATCGGAGAACAGCGTGAAGGTCATGCGCCCCAGGTTCGTGGCGACAATCGCCCACGGCTCGCCGCCCGGAAGATCCATGGCGGGATAGGCGTCATAGGAGTCAGCTCCCGGAGATTCCGAACCGGCCTCGCCACACCCCACGGCCACAACGACCAGCAGCAACGCCACCAAGACTATCCGCAACACGGCCCACGCTCCTGAAGTCACATCCTCCGCCAGCCTCATTGTCGCAGCGCCTTCGCCGCTCCGCCGCACATGGTCATATGGCATGCAAAGATGGAACGCCCTTCTTCGCGCCGGTCGTGATCGACAAAATCGTGATCTCCTGCTGCGGTACAGACTCTTCGCCATCAGTCCCCGAGCCGACCGGCACCGCCTCGATCATCTCCAGGGTGTCGAACGATTTCTTACTGTCTGCCTTGAGCTGGCCAAAGAGCGTGAAGTCTGGCGACAGCCGGTCCTGCGCCGTCAGGTCGTCCAGGATGATGAAGAACTGCGAGCCGTTGGAGTTGGGCGCGCCCGAGTTGGCCATCGCCAGGCCGCCGCGGACGTACGGCCGCTGCGGCGGCTCGATCTCGAACTTGTAGCCTGGCCCTCCCGTGCCCAAGCCGGTCGGATCGCCGCCTTGCACCATGAAGCCCGGAATCAGGCGGTGGAAGCCCACGCCGTCGAAGTAGCCCTCGTTCGCGAGGAAGAGGAAGTTGTTCACGGCCAGCGGCGCCTCATCGGAAAACAGCGTGAAGGTCATGCGCCCCAAGTTAGTGGCGATAATCACCCACGGCTCGCCCTCCGGGATTTCCATGGGCGGGTAGGTGTCGTAGGTCCTAGCTCCCGATGAACCGGCCTCGCCACATCCCACAGCCGCAACGACCAGCAGCAATGCCACAAGTGCGATCCGCATCACTTTCCACATTCCTTCGCCCAGATACGCATCGTTCGCATTGTCGCAGCGCGTTCGAGGCTCTGTCGCACGCGGGTCATGCAACGAGCGACCCTTCAGCCGTGCCAGCCGCGCCCCATGGCGGTCGTTTCCGCCTGCGCGAGAAGCCAGAAGTAGCGCGATTCGTGCATCGGCCGCCGCGCCGTCGAATCCAACCTCCTAGCGGCGGGCGCGGAATGGCCCGGTAGCGAAGACGCGGTGCCAGCGCCGTCCTAGACTGTGGCGGACGGTCAATGCCACATGCGGTTTGCGAACCGCCCCTCACCTTACTCCGGGCTCAGTTCACGTCAGTGCGGGACTCCGACGCCAGCGGCTGAGCACGCCACGTCACCACGAGCCCTCACGGCCGGCAGGTGAACCCGGTCGCTCCCTCGCCGGAGCAGTTGAGCGTAGTGCCGGTTGTTGTCGAGGAAATCGTGATCTCCTGCTGGGGCACCGACGTTTCCCCGTCAGTCCCGGCGCCGACGGACACCGCTTCGATCTTCGCCAAGGTGTCAAACGACGGTTTGTGGCCTTCTTTGAGTTGGCCGAAGAGCGTGAAGTCCGGCGACAGCCGGTCCTGCGCCGTGAGGTCGTCGAGGATGACGAAGAACTGCGAGCCGTTGGAGTTGGCAACGCCCGAGTTGGCCATCGCCAGTCCGCCGCGGATATACGGCCGCTGCGGCAGCTCGATTTCGAACTTGTAGCCCGGACCGCCCGTGCCCGTGCCGGAGGGATCGCCGCCTTGCACCATGAAGCCCGGAATCAGGCGGTGGAAGCCCACGCCGTCGAAGTAGCCCTCGTTCGCGAGGAAGAGAAAGTTGTTCACGGCCAGCGGCGCTTCGTCAGGAAAAAGGGTGAAGGTCATGCGTCCGAGGTTGGTGGCGACAATCACCCACGGCTCGCCGGCGGGAATATCCATGGCGGGATAAGCGTCGTAGGAGTCAGCTCCCGATGAATCGGCCTCGCCACATCCCACGGCCACGACGACCAGCAGCAATGCCACAAGTGCGATCCGCAACACGGCCCACGCTCCTTCGCCCAAATCCGCATCGTCCGCATTGTCGCAGCGCCTTCGATGCTCGGTCGCACGCGGGCCACGCGGCGCATGATCACTGAGCGCTGCCAGCCCAAGACGCAGGTCGATCCGCACCGCTCACTGCCGCGTCCGCGAAGACCCAGGGGACGGGCGATTCGCGAATCGGTCACAGCCGCCTTGCGCTGATCGCGTTTCGCAGGGTAGGGCCCGTCGTCACACCGGTGGTGCCAGCGCCGTCCTAGACTAAGGTGGAGTGTCGATGCGGAGTGCGGGCAAAGGACGCGCCATGACCCAACGCCTCTACCGAAGTCAGGTCGATCGCATGCTCACCGGGGTCGCGGGGGGCATGGCGGAGTATCTGCGCATCGACCCCGTCATCGTGCGCATGTCCTGGGTCGTGGCCGTCATCCTCACCAGCGGGGTGGGCCTGCTCGTCTACCTCGTCCTTGCGGTTGTGATGCCAACGCCGCCACTGCACGACCATGCCGACGACGGCGACACGACCGACGCCTCACAACCTGACGACGCCGACGCCCCACCCACTGAGGGCAGCCGACCGTCCGCTCCCATGCGCTACGCCACAGCCAACAATGGCGCGGCGGTTGTGGTGGGTTCGGCTCTCGTCATCATCGGCGCCGTCGCGCTGGCGAGCCAGTTTGGCTGGTTTGACGCCTGGCGGCTCTGGCCGCTCATCTTGATCGCGATCGGCGGCGTATTGATTCTCAACCAGCGACGCTAGGCAATCGTGGATCAGCGCGGATTTGGCTTTGCCGGGGCGCTGATCCTGGTCGGCGTCGCCGCCCTACTCTGGAACTTCAACGTCCTTCCCGACCGGTTCCTGCACGCGGCGTGGTCCTTGTGGCCGGTTGCGCTGGTGGCGGTGGGCGCCAGCCTGGTGCTCTCACGGGTGCGCGTCTGGCTGGGATCGCTGGCGTTTCTGGTCATCCTGACGGCCGGAGTCGGCACCGCCTGGGGCCTGGCAGCCACTGGCCAGGGGCCAGTCATTCACCGCGAAGCGATCGCCGTAAACACGGGCAATGCCACCGCGGCCCGCCTGGAGTTGCAGGTGGGAGCAGGCACGCTCACCCTTGACGCCGAGGCGCCGCCCGATCTGCTGCTTGCTGGTGAGCTGGAATCGCGTACGACCGGCGACACCTACTCGATCAGTGAAGCACAGCGGCCCGGCGGCCGCAGCGTCATCAGGCTCAACAATTCGGCCAGTCGGGAGTATTCGATCTTTCCGGGCCAGGCGCCGTCCGAAGAGTGGACCCTGCATCTCACGCCCCACATCCCTACCGAAATCCGCGTGGACGCGGGCGCCGCCGAAATCGACTTGGATCTCCGCAACCTTGACCTCCAGCGCCTCGAGATCAAGGCCGGAGCGGCCGACATTGACGTCGTGATGCCCGCCGCCGCCGGGAAGACTGAAGCCAGCATCGAGGTGGGCGCGGCCAGCCTTCGGATCACCGTGCCGGAGGGAGTAGCGGCGCACATCGAAGTCGACGCCGGCCTCTCCAGCGTCCAGATCGACGAGGGGCGGTTTGCGCAACAGAAAGACGATGTCTACACCTCGCCCGGCTTCGAGCGCGCCGCCAACCGCCTCGACATCACGATCGAGGCCGGCGCCAGCCACGTCGAGATTCGCTGACGGACCGCACGCCATGACCGACGCGCCCGAGCCCGACATTCGCGAACTGCTGGCCTCCACTTCCACGCCCACGCTCACCCACCTGCTCGGCGAGCGCGGATATCGAAACGTATTCCTCGGGGGACTGCATCCGCTGGGGAATGCCCAGCGGGCCATTGGCCGAGCGCGCACCCTGCGCTACACGCCGCACCGACCCGATCTCATGCCGGCCGACCTGGCGTGCAATCCGCAGCGCCTGGCGATTGAATCTATCGAGCCTGGCGCAGTGCTCGTGGTCGAGACGGGCGGCGAGCTGGGCGCCGGGGTCCTGGGCGACATCCTCCTCTCGCGGGTGGTCAAGCGCGGCGGCGCGGCGTTCGTGGTGGACGGGGCTGTGCGCGACGCGGGCGAGATCCGGCAGTTCAAGATCCCAGTCTTCGTGCGGGGCGTCCACGGCGCGGCTCACTGGCGCGAGCTGATGCCGGTGGAACACGACGCACCGATCCGCTGCGCCGGCTGCACCGTGGCGCCGGGCGACTGGATCGTGTGCGATGAGCATGGGGTGGCCGTGGTGCCCGCGAACCTTGCGTCCGAAGTTGCCGCGGAAGGCGCTGCGAACGATCTCAAGGAAGAGTTCGTGCGCGAGTTGATCGACGGCGGGGCCTCGACGATCGATGTCTATCCGCCCGACGAAGCCACGCTGCAAGGTTTTCCCGCCTGGAAGGCCGCGCGCGACCGTCGGTGAACTGCCCGCGGCTCGGGGATACTCAACCCTAGGGTGACCAGTGGTGGGGACGAACGAGTGGACGCCGAGGTATGACGCAACAGTCGATGGTGGGGGTGTGGCGGCTCGTTTCGTACGAGTCGCGGCCGGAGGCCGGAGCGACGCGACTGCCGTATGGCGATCGGGTCAGCGGATACCTGATCTACACGCCGGAGGGCTACATGTCGGTGGCGATCATGGGCGCCGATCGGCCGAATCTTGCGTCTGAGGACCGGCTTTCCGGCACGCCCGACGAGTACGCCCGAGCCATGAAGACCTACGTGTCCTACTGCGGCCGCTATACCGTTCGGCACGATCGGGTCATCCACCACATCGAGCTCAGCCACTTTCCCAATTGGTGCGGCGTGGACCAAGAGCGCTTCTATCAGCTTGACGGCGACCGCCTCCGGCTGCGAACGCCGCCGTTCGTCCTCGGCGGCATCGAGCAGACCGCGCACCTCGTCTTGGAGCGAGTGCGCGAGAGGGAGTAGCTCGGCCGGATCGACGCTCGCGGCGGGCAAGTGCGTACGATGCAATGGCGCGCGAGCCGCGGAGTCCTCGGTGAGCTACCCACTGGCCTTCTCCAAGAGCGAATTCAAGCGTCGCTCTGACGCGGTTACCTCCCGTATGCGCGAGGCCGGGCTGGACGCGCTGGTGGCGTATTCCGTTCGCAACAGCCAAGGCCCGGTGGCGTATCTCGGCGGCTACGAGCCGGACCTCGGCTTGCACGACGTGGCGTACTTCCTGCTGATCCCAGGCGGTAAGCCAGACGCCGTCCTGGTGACCAACGGGTTCTGGGACGACCCCGCCGCGCGCACGTGGGTCGAGGACGTCGTGATCTCCTACAAGTTCGAGCGCAGCTTGCCGGAGCTGCTGCCGCGCAGCGCAGCGCGGATCGGCGTCGTCGGCTACGACTACCTGCCCGCTCCGGTGTATCTGGGCCTGAAGGCGGCGCTCCCGCGCTGTGAGATCGTGGACGCGACCCGCCTGGTGCTTGAGGTCGCGCAGATCAAGAGCCCGGCAGAGGTGGAGGTCATCCGCCGCTGCATGTCGATCGGCGACCACGCGGGACGGGCCTTTCTGGAAGGCGTCCACGAGGGCGCGGCCGAGCGATCGTTGCAGATCGCCGTCGGCCAGGCGCTGATGCAGGCGGGCGCCGACGGCATCTACTACAACCCGCAGATCTACAGTGGGGCGAGTGTCGCCGATGGCATGGGCATGCGAACCGACCGCATCCTCCAGGCGGGCGACCAGGTGCAGGTGGACTGCGGCGCGGTGTACCGGGGCTATCGCGGCGACCTCTCGCGGGTGACGACCGTGGGCCGCGCGGCACCGGAGGTCAGGCACATCATGGAAACCACGGCCCAGGTGTACGAGACGATGCTGGCAACGCTGCGCGCCGGCACGTCCGCGGCGGACGTGGCCCGCGCCGGGATTCGAGTGGCGGAAGCGAATGGACTTGGCGACTGCCTCTATCGACCGACGCCGGACCATCCACGGGGCATGCTCGGCCACGGCATCGGCTGCTGGATCCATGAGCTTCCGGACATCCGCCTCGATTCGGCCGACGTGCTGCAGCCCGGCATGGTCGTGGTGTTCGAGACCATCCTGGGGCAGCCGGGGACCGGCGGGGCGAAGATCGAAGACGCGGTGCTGGTGACCGAGGACGCGCCCGAACGGCTCTCACGCTTGCCCATACGCACGTGGCCGGAATAGAAGTCGCGATGGAACGCGCGCCGGCTAGCCGCTGTGGTTGTATGGTTTCGCGATGACAACCACCGACGCCATTGCGCACATCTTGAAGGCCGAGGGCATCGAGTTCCTCAGCGCCTATCCGACAACGCCCGTCATCGAATCGGTTGCGGCAGTCGGCATCCGACCGATCCTCTGCCGGCAGGAGCGTGCGGGCGTGGACATCGCCGACGGATATTCGCGCGTGACAAACGGCGATCCCCCCGGCGTATTTGCCATGCAGTACGGACCGGGCGCCGAGAATGCGTTTTCCGGGATCGCCACGGCGTTCACGGACGCGGTGCCGCTGCTGGTTCTGCCCCTTGGACAGCCGGCGGATCGCGATGGCGTGGACCCGCTGTTCAGTTCGGTGCGCGCCTATGCCCCGATCACGAGGTCCATCCAGCGCATCAACACCCCCGGGGAAGTCGCCGACCGGATGCGCCGCGCCTTCGCCGCCGTTCGAATAGGTCGCGGTGGGCCCGTCATGGTTGAGATACCCGCCGATGTAGCGGTGGCCGAGGTCGACGACGCTATCCCAGCAAGCTATCGGCCCGTTCGTCCGGTGGTATCAGCCGCGAACCCCGACGACGTGCGCCGCGCGGCGCAGGCCCTGCTCGATGCCCGGCACCCGATTCTGTTCTGCGGCCAAGGCGTGCTCTACGCCGGTGCCGGCCGCGAGCTCATCGAGTTCGCGGAGTTGGTGGGCGTGCCGGTGATGACGACCATGGCCGGCAAGAGCGCCTTTCCGGAAAAGCACCCGCTGGCCCTGGGCAGCAGCTCCAGCGTGATGAGCGAGCCCGTGCTCGAGTTCTGGCGTCGAGCCGACCTCGTCTGTGGAATTGGCACCAGCTTCACCAAACATGTCATGAGCACGCCCATCCCTGCCGGCAAGACGATCATTCAGCTGACCAACAATCCATCCGACATCGCGAAGGACTACGACGTCGACGTTGCGGCCGTCGGCGACGCGAAGCTCGTGCTGCGTCAGCTCACGGAAGCTTGTCGCGACCTCATGTGCGGGGAGCCGATCACGCGGAATGGCACGACCGGCGATGAGATCGAGGCACTTCGACGCAAATGGCTCGGCGATTGGATGCCCAAACTCACGTCGGACGAGAAGCCCATCACCCCGTACCGGGTCATTTGGGAGTTCATGCAGCGGGTCGACCCGGCCGAAGCCATCGTGACGCACGATTCGGGGAGCCCGCGCGATCAGATCATGCCGTTCTATCAGGCTGGCGGGCCGCGGACATATCTCGGCTGGGGCAAGTCACACGGGTTGGGCACGGGCCTTGGCCTGAGCATCGGCGCGAAGCTCGCGGCCCCCGACAAGTTCGTCGTCAACTACATGGGCGATGCCGCCTTCGGGATGACGGGACTGGACGTTGAAACGGCGGTGCGCTGCAAGATCCCCATTCTGACGATCGTGCTCAACAACTCGTCGATGGCCATCGAGACCCGCCACCTGCCGCTATCCCACGCCAAATACCGCACGCGAGACATCGGCGGCGATTACGCCGACATGGCGACCGCCATGGGCGCGTGGGCCGAGCGGGTGGACGAACCCGACGACGTCGGTCCGGCCCTGGAGCGCGCCCGACGCGCCACGGAAGACGGTCGGACGGCGCTGCTGGAGTTCATCACCAGCGAGGAAATCACCTTTTCGCATAAGAACGCGGTCAGCTAGCCATCCTCGCGTGGAGGCGCTGCCCGCGGCACCCAGGTGTCGGGTAGCTCGGAGAATCGACTAGCTGGCCGGGGGCTCAATGTCGACGACGAGCAGCGCCTCCTGGTTGCCGGCGTTCTCCGCCAGCACTTCTCCGCCCGGAGCGAAGACCGCGGCCTTGCCGGTCACGCGATGCGGCCATTCGGGACGCTCGTCGAACGCGCCGCGCGGGTCCTTGGCATCCAAATACAACGCGAACACCCCCAGCCGTTCAGCTAGGTCCTCGGCCCGGCGCTTGAGCGTATCCCGCTGGTTGAAGGCCAGGATTTCGTCCCATGACGTCCCGGCACGCTGGAAGGTCTTGATGCAGTCGAAGTGCGGCTCGACGATAACGCCGGCCCCGAGCCCGACGAGCCTGTCGTGGATTGCCGGGTTCTCGTTGTCGGCGCAGATGGTCACGCCGATCGAGAGCTCTCCAAGGCGAAACGGCGCCATCTCGTCGCCGCCGCCCCGGTAATAGTCCATCTCACTGGTGGTCGGTTGCAGCTTGCGCTGCACGTGCAGCACGCCGTCGCCGTTCACGATGACGTAGGCATTGAACGCCTTCGGCGCGAGTCCCCGCTCGGCGATGCCCGCACCGATCGCCAGGCCGCATCGCTCCGCGATGCGCGCGAGCCGCTCGGTCGCGGGACCCGGAATCGGCTCCGACTGCTTGTCCAGCTCCTCGGCGTCGGCGTCAGAGTCGTAGGTCACCCATGGGCCGTTCACGGAAAACTCCGGAAAGAGGACTAGCTCGCATCCGTCGGCGGCAGCCTGCTCCGCAAACACCTCGATCTTCTCCAAATTCGCGTCTGTCTGCCCCCGCAACGAACACAGGGTGACCATGCCGATCCGCATCAGCGCCTCAGTCGCGGCGTTTCCGGAGACCCGGAAGGCTCACACACCGGCATAGATACCATGCGCAGCGGTCGCCGCGCCGAGGCCCCACGAGGCGTCAGCCTTGCGCGCGGCATGGGAAGCCCGGCGGCAGAGCCCCGGCTGACAGCTCGAATGCCGGCATCGGTCGCGAGTGAATTTCGCCGCCACAGTGGCTATGCTTACAGTCGTATCAGCCGATGTGCGGCGACCCTGGGCACCAGGCGTGCATGACTGGTTTCCATCGCACCTGCCACGAGCGGTGCTGGGGTAGGCGCCCCGGCGGAATGTCAAATCTGTCCGGCACCTTGGGGACCACAGACATCGAGGCGTAGGCCGGCGTTCACCGGGGCGAAGACCTCGCCGCACGTTAGGTCGTTGTTGCTTGGCCGGGGCTAATCCCCCAGCCTTTTTATGGACGGAGCATGTCCTATGGCTCGCTTGGCGATATTCATCGATGGCGCCTACCTGGAATCGATCCTCAAGTATGAGTTCGGCGGCGTCCGCATCGATTTGACGAAGCTCGTTGACGAGATTCAGAACCATATCGAGGACAACAGTCCCGAGCCCATTGAAATCCTCCGCACCTACTACTACAACTGCCGGCCGTATCAGAGCGATCCCCCAACGCCGGATGAAATTGACCGGTACTCGAACTCCCGGCGATTCGAGGACGCGCTCCGCTATCTCTCGCGATTCGAAGTGCGACTGGGCTATCTCCGCAAGAGCGGCATCGACGAGTGGGGGAATCCGGTCTTTGAGCAGAAGCAGGTCGATCTGCTGCTGGGCCTCGACATGGCGCTACTCGCCAGCAAGCAGCAGGTGCAGCACGTCGCGCTCGTAGCAGGCGACGGCGATCTTTATCCCGCCGTGCAGGTCCTCAAGGGCGAGGGCGCCATCGCCTGGTTGGTCCACGGGCCGCGGCAAGGCAGCGACGGCCGCCCGATGTACTCATCGAATCTCTTCAAAGCCGCCGACGAGCGCTTCGAGTTGGACCAAGAGCTCATCGACCGCCTGCGCATGTAAGAACCGCCCGGACGCTCGTGGGCTGCACCGAACCCGCCCTCACGCCCCGACCGCGCGCTGCCGAACCAATCCGCGCCGCGCGAGCACGGTGACGAGCACCAGCGAGCCAGCGAGCGCGGCGGCGCCGACCCAGCTCATGCCGCCGGCGCTAAATGCCACGCCCGTCGCGAGGCTGCCGCTGGCCGCGGCGACTGCCGCGAGCGCGTCGCCTGCGCCCTGGGTTCGGCCCCGCTCACGCGGCGACAGACCGTCGATCAGCAGTGACGAACCGGCGACAAAGCACATGTTCCAGCCATAGCCAACCAGGAACATCGCGAGCAGCATCACCCCGAGGTCGGCCGAGAACGGCGTCAGGACGCTGGCAGCGACCAACTGCGCCGCGCCCAGCGCGATCACCGGCATGCGGCCGTAGCGGTCAACCAAGAGACCGGTGAGCGCCGCCAGCCCAAACATGCCAACGGTGTGGACGGCCACGGCAATGGAGATGGTGAATGGCACGTGGCCGTGGTTGTGCAGGTGCAGGGGCGCGATTGTCATCACCATCACCATGACGAGCTGCCCGACCAGCATGGCAAGCACTGCCACCCGGACGTTGAAGGCGCGGAAGATCTCGCGCAAGGGGCGCGCATCCGCGTCAGGGCCGCCGCCACCCGTGACAACGTCCAACGGCGACACGATGGCCATATCGCGTGGATCGGGTCGCACGAATGTCAGGATCAAGGTCACGGCCACGCCGACCAGCACGGCGGCGGCAAGCCAGGGTCCGGCGAACGGCTCGATCCCGGCTCCTTCGGCAAGGGCCGTGGACACCCGAACGATCAGCGGTCCGCCAACGGCCCCGATGGTGCCGGCGAAGACGATGCGGCCGATGATCCGCCCTCGGCGATCCGCAGGGTGCACCTCGGCGGCGACGTAGCGCGACTGGTCGCTGGCGACCCGAGACATGCCAAAGACCGCCGCCCCCGCCACCAGTCCGGGGTATGACCCGCCCATGATGGCAACGGCTCCCACCACCGCGCCGACCACACCCATGAAATAGCCGAGCGCGAGCGCCGGGCGACGCCCGGCGGCGTCCATGAGCCAACCGATCGGATAGGCCGCCAGCGCCCGGCCAAACAGCATGGCGGCGCCCGGAATGCCCGCATAGGCGGCGTTCCCGGCCAGAGTCGCTGCGCTGATGGTCAGCACCGTAAAGCTGGCTCCGCCGGCGGCGGAAAACACGGCCTGGGCGGCGAACAGCGTCGCGGTGATGCGCTGAGGGGCGGTTAGCGACGGAATGATGGACGTGGGCGTGTCCCCGCGTAGACGTGCGCGCATTCTAGGCGGGCATGCAGGGCGGGCTATGGTGGTAGCCGCACCGGCGGGGTCACGGGAGCAGGCACAGGTGGGCACATTCGACGGAAAGTCGGTCGTGGTGACCGGCGGCGCCCAGGGCATCGGCGGCGGCATCAGCAAGGGCTTTGCGCAGGCCGGCGCGTCGGTGACGGTCGTGGACATCGATGAGACGGCCGCCGCGGCGCTTACCCGCAGCCTTGGCGCCGAAGGCCTCGCGGCGCAATACGTCATCGCCGACGTGAGCAGCGGCGCGGACGCCATGCGCGCGATCGCGGGCGCCGTGTCGGCCTTCGGCGGCGTCGACGTGCTGGTGAACAACGCCGGCATTCAGCCGATGGCTTCTTATGTCAAGCTCGATGCCGAGACCGAGGAAGGCTGGGATCGAATCATCGGCGTCAATCTCAAGGCCTGCTTCCTGATGTCGAAGTACGCGATTCCCTCAATGCGCGAGCGCGGCGGGGGCGTCGTCATCAACATCGCCAGCGTGCAGGGGCTGCAATCGCAGCCGCAGGTGCCGGCATATGCCGCCTCCAAGGGCGGCGTGCTGTCTCTCACCCGCAACATGGCGCTGGACTACGCGCCGGAGAACATCCGCGTGGTGGCAATCAACCCGGGCACCATCGACACCCCCATGGTGCGCACGCAGGCCAAGGCAGCGGGCGACGAAGACGCGATGGTGGAAACCTGGGGGCGCACGCACCCCATTGGCCGCGTGGGGCAGCCCGCCGACATTGCCAACGCCGCGATGTTTCTCGCCAGCGATCAGGCCGGCTTCATCACCGGCGAGTACCTCTGCGTCGACGGCGGCTACATGGCCCGCGGTGCCTGGGCAGGGAACACGGAGGCGTAGCCGCGACGCATCGAACTCCGGCTACGGCGGCAGCGTCTGCAGGAAGTTGATGAGGTTCCAGATGTCGATCACGGTCAACGTTTCGCCGAAGGCCGGCATGGCCGTGTCCTCGATGCCCGTCTCGATGAAGCGATAGAGCTCCCCGTCGGGATGCAGCGGCACGTGAATCGTCAAGTCCAGCGGCGGCCGATCGAGTCCAGCCGCTAGCGGCCCGTCTCCCAGCCCGCCCGGACCATGACAGGAGACGCAGTTGGCCTCGAAAAGCGTGCGCCCGGCGTCGACGGATTTCTGGCTAGGCGGCACGGGGTTGACAGCACTCAAGGAACTTTGAGCGAACTCGGGGGTCGAGATGAGGAGCGCAAGCCCAACCGCGGCGGCGCCAAGCCCGGTGACCGTGACGCCGCGCCGCGTCCAGACGGACCAGGCCGCCGGCTGCAGCGCGCCGAAGGCCAGGAGCAGTCCCAATCCAGCCAGCATGATGGCCCACACGCGGCGCACGTCGTTCGCGTCTTGCGGAGGCGCGTCGCCCGCCGCCGAGCCGGCCGGCGTCACGTCGAATCTGAACGGCGCACGCGCGTCAAACTCGCCGGGTCGCCGCACGATAGCCAGCGCCTGCCAGCGCCCAACGAGACCGATGAAGTCGCCCTCGACCAGATAGCTGCCGTCCGCGTCCAGCTCGGGACGCAGGTCGCGCTGCCCAATGTCTGCGTTGAGAAACTTGAATTGCAGCTCGACGTTGGCATCGTTCACGGGCTGCCCGCGATCCCGCAGACTCAGCGTCGCGACGTTGCTGCCGGGCGTACCAGGCTCAATGTTCAGGGCAAACTCGAGGTCATCGATGCGCGTCTCGACACGAATGCCTCGCGCATCACCGAGCGCGACCTGGCGCGCGGGCTCGAGGCTGGTGAGCAGTCCGACCACTGCAACGACGGCGACTCCAAGCAGCACCTCGGCAGCCACCAGGCGCGGCGCCCAGCGAGCGGCCGCCGTGGGCCGTGTATCGCCGAGACGTCGCCGGGTCCAGAGCAGGTTGGCGCCACCCAGACCGAGCAAGAGCGCCACGAGCACGAGCTTGGCTACCAGCGCCCAGCCATAGTCCGTCCGCACCAAGCGCGGCAGCTCGACGACCTGAATCCAGGTGGCAAACGCGCCGGTGATGACCACGGCGCCGACCGAGATGGTGGCAATCGTGGAGAAGCGCGCCACAAGCTCCCCAAGCAATCGGCGGCGCGGCGCGCCATCGAGCGTGCGGCGGGCGTGCACCAGCGACACCAGCAGCGGCGCCAGGCCGCCGGCCCAAACGGCGGCGCTGAGCAGATGCAGCACATCCGCGCTGGTGGCCGCCGCCGAGGACTCCAGCAGCGCGGCCGCATGACTGCCGAGCGAGACCGTGATGAGCACCCCCGCGGCAAGGACCGCGACGGGCAGCCAAGCCAGGAGAGGCCGCGACTCGCGGCCAACTCGCATGAGGGCGAGGGCCAAAGCGGCGATCACGATGGCCCGGACGATCCAGAGCGTGCCCCACTGGCCCAGGCCAAGCGCGCCGCCAACGGCGCCAACCAAATCCGCCTCGGCGTCGCCCGCGAGGACCGCCGCCTGCGTCAGCAGCAGTCCCACATGGGCGCCGGCCGTGAGCCCGAAGCCAACCCACCCCAACTCGACGTAGCATGATCCCGCGCCTCTGATACCGACGGCACGGGCAGCCGGCGCGTAGATAAACGGCACGTGCAGCGCGACGCCAAGCGCAAGCATGGCGCCAACGAGCAGCGCGGCTCGCAGAATCGGCTCGGCCGGGCTGAGGACCAGCGAGGAAGCCGGAGCGCCCACCGCGCCGGCGTCAATGGGCTCGCCGACGCTGAATACGTAGGACCCGCGGATCAGGTGCCCGTCAACCACCGACAGCGTGCGCCAGGTGACGACGTACGTACCGTCCACGAGCGGCGGCACCCGAACCACCATCGCGGATCGGTTCGACGGATCCACCTGGCTCGGACCGTCGGCCACCGATGTACCGGACGCATCGAGCACGTCGAGACGGCTGAACCCCGATTCGAGCCGTTCGGAGAACTCAGCGGCGACGACCTGCGGCGGCTTGTCAACCGTCGAGCCCGCGGCTGGGATCGCCCGCACCAAGTTGGCGTGGGCGCCGGCCGGTACGAACGCGACGCTCGCGAGCAGAACAGCGAGCGCGGTCGCCAACGCCCAGCGACGCGCCGGGGCAAGCGTCACGCGGCGGACGGGCTCATGCCGCACACGGGCCGGCAAGCTACCCCCTAGCCACTGCGGCGACTCCGGACCGCGAGGGCAATCGCGCCTGCCGCCGTCACCAGGCCAATTGCGCCCACGACCATGCCAACAATGCCAATCGTGCGGACGCCCGCAACGGCTTCCAGCGCCTCATCCGCCGACGCCTGCGATGTCCGTACGACACCCTCAAGCTCACGAACGCTGGGGAGCGTGATGGGGAACTGGGCAGCGGCCCGCGACTGCACCGCATCGAAGGTGTTCGCACCCGACTCGAAGACCTCATCGAACGGCTGACCTTCGATGCTGCCAAAGAACCGGAAGCGATAGGCCCCGGGCTGGGTCGGGATGAAGTCAGCCGTGTAGGCGCCGGGGTGCTCGAATAGCGGCGAGAGCGCCATGACCGTCGACTGACCCGAGGAGATGTGGGTGACCTCAACCTGAAGCGTGTCCTCCAGACCGGTCACCGGCGCGGGCGCCGCCGCGTGGTCTTCGGGCTCCTCATCCATGGCTTGCGCGTGGTGCTCGGAATCGCCTTCGCGTTCCTTGCCGTCGCCCGAGTGCCCTCCGCTCGCTCCGAGTTTCGGCTCGTCGGCGTCTTGCTGCTGGTCCTCTTGCCGGACTATCTCGAGGAATACGGCGTTGAGATATCCCTCATAAGCCGGTTCGTGGAGGAATCCGACAACGACGTCGTAGCCGGTCGACGACCGGCCTTCGTGCGCCAGCACGCCTGAGCCGGCAGCTGCGGCAAGCACCGCCGCCGCAGCCAGCGCTCGCGCCGCAGCAGGCGCAGATAACCATCGCATGAGCATTCTCCTGAGTGCATGGACACGGTGGCGCGGGTCAAGAGGCGCCTGCCGTGAAAGTGGTCAACTGGCTTGACTAGCTCCGAGGCGGTGGATGCGCCACCTGCGGCGCCCATCCCGCGACACTCGAGGCCGTCAGCGCGACCCGCCGCGACGTGCTGACCAGCAACACCAGGACCAGCAGCGCCGGAACCACACCGGCCAGCAGCCCAAACGCACCCTCGGGAAACTCGCCTGAAGACGCCTGCGGATCGGCAAACGGTGGCGCGTCGTTCGTCGCCAGGTGCACGTGACGGTGGCCCTCGTGACCGGGCGGGACCTCGATTCCGATGGCCTGCGCGAGCAACACCGTCAGCGAGGGGGCCGCCAGGGCGAGCAGCGACGCCCGGGCGAGCATGCGTCCACCGACGCTGGATAGCGTCATGGCTACCGAGGCTCGCGGGAACTGCTTACGAGCATGGGTCAAGCTTACCCATGTCTCGGGTCTCACAGACGTCGGTCGTGGGTCACCTTGAAATCCGTGTGCGGCAGGCAAAGCCGCCGCCAGCGGGTTCCCGCGACTAGACCCGCGCCGACACGGCGACGGGAAGCACGACGAGCATCGTCGAGCTTGGTCTGTCACCGGAAGCACCGTCGTTGCGCGCGGCAACATTGGCGCGAATGTGATCGATGACCGCTCCGACTTCGCGTTCGGCGACGCCGACCAACAGCGTCACATTGCCGCGTCGGAGAAACCCGCCGGTGGTGTTGATGCGCGTGACGCGGAACTCGTCCTCAACCAGCGCGGCCTGAACCGTGTTGGCGTCGTCATTCGACAACACGGCCAGCACCAGACGTTCAACCGGAATTTCGGGAAGCAGCGGCACGTATGTTTGCAGCGAGCCCTCGACGCTAGCACCGGCTAATTCGAGGGGTCAACCGCCTCCGGCGAAAACGGCAGATGTAAGTCGTGGGTATGCGCAAGATCGAGAATGGCTTGGTGCAGCCGCCCATTGCTGACCGCGCATCGCCGGCTGTCGGGGCCCATGCGACGCCCGTAGACGTCCGTGGCGCGACCGCCGGCCCGCTCGACGAGCAGCGACGCCGCCGCGTGGTCCCACCACTTGACGTTGCCCAGGAGTGCGCCGTCGAAGCGGCCGGCGGCCACCCACGCCATCTCAAGGGCGGCGCTGCCGGTCAGGCGGACGCGATGGAATGTGGCAGCCGCCGCGGCCAGCGCCCCACGAAGGCGCTGCGAGTCCTCGACCGAAACGCCGGCTTGCGCCCACGCCACACTCGAGTCGGCGGGATCGTCTCGGTCCGTGACGCGCACGGGCGTCCCGTTGCACTCCGCCTGACCGCCGAGCGTGGCGGCGAACAACTCGTCGCGGACCGGGTCGAAGATCACGCCCACGTCGACGCGCCCATGGGAGGCGTGCGCCACGCTGACGCAGAACTGCGGCTGGCCGCGCGAATAGTTGTCGGTGCCGTCGAGCGGATCAATGACCCAGACATCGGGCCCCAGAATGTCGTCGTGGGGCGCCTCCTCGGAGAAGATCACGTGGCCGGGGAACCGGGCTTGCAGCACCTCGCGGATGGCGCGATCGGCAGCCATATCCGCGTCCGTGACCACCGTCCGCTCGCCCTGATAGGTCTTCCAGCGCACGTTGATGTCGCCGGCAAACCGCTGCATGAGCTCGTGGCCGGCGGCCCGCGCGGCCTCGGCGGCGGCCGCAAGCATGTCGGTCGCGTCTGCGGTCATCGCTCGACGGTTCCGCGCCGACCGAGCGCCATCGACTTTGTCAGGGGTGCCTCGCACATAGCCGTGGGTGGACTGCCTTCCAGTCTTGCCTGGCAGCGGCATGATAGACGCTGGCCTATTCATGGACCGTAGAGCGCACCGGGTACGCTACTGGCCGTGCGCCGCATGAATCGAGAGTGCACTGCATGCATCCACTGACGTTTGCCGATCAAGAGCTCGCGAACCTTCGCGGCAAGGGCCTCTGGCGGGCCCTGCGCGTTCTGGAGTCCCCGCAGGGTCCGCGCATTCGAGTCGACGGGCAAGACCGGTTGAACATGTCATCGAACGACTATCTCGGGCTGGCCAACGACCCCGCGATGCGAGCCGCCGCCCAAGCCGCGGTGGAAGCGTTTGGCGCCGGAGCCGGAGCGGTCCGGACCATCGCCGGGACGATGGAGATTCACGAAGCGCTCGAGCGCGAGATCGCTGAGTGGAAAGGTGTGGAAGCGACCCTGGTCTTGCAGTCGGGGTTCGCCGCCAATCTGGGCGCCGTGGCCTCGCTGGTAGGGCGCGACGACGTGATTCTGAGCGACGAGCTCAACCACGCCAGCATCATCGACGCCTGCCGGCTCAGCCGTGCCACCGTCCGCCGGTTCGCCCACGGCGATGCAGATTCGTTGCGCACCGAGCTGCGGCAGTGTGATGGCTATCCGCGCAAGCTCGTCGTCACCGACGGCGTGTTCAGCATGGATGGCGACATTGCGCCGCTCCCGGATCTGGTTGAGGTCGCCGAGGAATTCGGCGCGATGGTGATGGTCGACGATGCGCACGGCAGCGGCGTGCTCGGCCGGGGCGGCCGCGGCACGGTGGATCACTTCGGCCTCAAGGGGCGCGTTCACGTGCAGATGGGCACGCTGTCCAAGGCCATCGGATCGATGGGCGGCTATCTGGCCGGCTCGCAGACCTTGCGTGACTACTTGATCCATCACGCACGGCCGTTCCTGTTTTCGACCTCGCATCCGCCGGCCGTCGTGGGCGCCACGCGGGCGGCCATCGCGATCCTTACGCGCGAGCCCCAGCGGGTGGAGCGGCTCTGGGAGAACGCTCGCTACTTCAAGGCTGGTCTGGCGGACCTTGGGCTCAATACAGGGCGCAGCGAAACACCGATCACGCCGGTGATCGTGGGCGAGGCGGAGACCGCGCACGCGTTGAGCGACCGACTGCGTGGTCTCGGGATCTTCGTCCAAAGCGTCGCGTTTCCGACAGTGGCGCTCGACGCCGCTCGAGTGCGCGCGATGGTGAGTGCCGCGCACAGCCGCGACGATCTTGACGAAGCCATACGCGCATTTGCCCAAGCCGCCACCGATCTCGGCCTCAACTGAGGCTCGCGTGCCACGGTCTAACGCGGCGCCGGGTGCCCGTCGGGCGGCGACCGCCGGTGCTGGGTAAGCCTTTGAGCCGGGCCGGGCCAATGAGGTGCGGTGCTAGAATTTCGCTCACCTGCGACGGAGGATTTGCCGGCAGTGGCCGACCAGCTCGATGAGCTCCGGCGCGCTGTCGACGCGTCCGATGACGAGTTAGTCCGGCTGCTGAGCGAACGCGCGGCTGTCGTCCGCCGTATCGGCGCCCTCAAGGCCGAGTCCGCGGCCCCTTCATATGCCCCGGACCGCGAGCGGGCGATTCTGGACCGCGTGACCGCGGACAATCCCGGCCCGCTGCACACGGCGCACGTTCGGGACATCTTTCGCGAGATCATCTCGGCCTGCCGCAGCCTTGAGGAGCCCGAACGGGTGGTGTTCCTGGGTCCCGCGTACACCTTTAGCCATGAGGCCGCCCGCGCACACTTCGGCCGCTCGGCCAGCTATCTGCCCGCCGAGTCGTTTCGCGCGGTGTTTGCCCACGTCGAGCGCGGGGACGCAGCGTACGGCCTCGTCCCGGTTGAGAATTCAACCAGTGGAACCATTGGGGAGACCCTGGATCTGTTTTCGGAACACGAAGTTTCGATTTTTGGCGAAGTGGTCGTGCCCATTTCGCACAACCTCATCGCTACGGCCATCCAGGACTCCTATGCGACGGTGTTTTCGCACGCCCAGGCCCTGCACCAGTGCCGCGACTGGCTGGCGCGTCAACTGCCGGCGGCGACGCGGCATGAGGTGGCGAGCACGGCCGAGGCCGCCCAGCGCGCCAGCGCTCAGCCCGGCAGCGCTGCCATCGGCACGGTGGCCGCCGCCGAGGCGTACGGGCTCACGGTCGTGCGGCAACACATTCAGGACATCGCGGCCAACCGCACCCGCTTCTACGTGATCGCGCGCCAGCGGGCCGGCCGCACCGGCAACGACCACACGGCGCTGCTGGTTGCCATCCGCGACCGGGTGGGAGCGCTGCACGACATGCTCGGCATCTTGCGCAGCCACGACGTAAATCTGAGCTTCATTCAGTCACGTCCATCCCGCACCAAGCCTGGCGACTATCTCTTCTTCCTCGAATTAACCGGCCATCCGGACGACGCCAACGTGGAGGAAGCTCTGGCCGAGCTCAGCCGGACGAGCGTCCTCGCTCGGATTCTCGGCGCCTGGCCGGTCAACCCGGCGCCTGGCTAGACCGAGTTCGCAGCGCCGGCGCTGCGCCGGGGATGCAGACGGCGCGCCAGTTCACGCCGTGCCAGAAAGATCCGGTGACCGCATCCGGCGCAGCGAAGCCCAACATCGCCGCCCACGCGCGTCACCGTCCAAGCGTCCGCGCCGCACGGATGCGCCTTGCGCATCCGCACAGTCTCGCCGACGGTGAACTGCGGCACGTCGGCCGGAGGCAGCGCGTCCGGCGCCGTTGCGGCATCCTTTGGCCGCACACACCGCGACCCGCTCACGTCAACCGCACCGCGTTGATGCAGTCGCGCATCTCGCGCACGGCGGCACGCGTCGCAGCGGCATAGTCAGCGTCGGCTGACGCCCACAGCGCGGAGCGCCCGGCATTGAGCAGCACCCCGGCAGGCGCGTTGCCGAATCCGGCTCGCACCACAGCCTCCAGATCGCCGCCCTGCGCACCAACCCCTGGCGCCAATATCGGCACGCCCGGCGCGGCCGCGCGCACGCGGCGCACGTCGTCGGGGCGCGTGGCTCCCACAACCGATCCAAGATTGCCGCACTCCGCCCGCGCATGAATCTCACGGGCCACGCGGCTAAACAGTGAAGCCGAATCCCCCGACTCGCCCTGGACGGCATCCGCACCCGGATTGCTGCTGCGCGTCCACACGAACACGCCGTGGGTCGGATCGGCAAGCATTGGCTTGAGCGTGCCCCATCCACCATAGAGGTCGACGGTCACCGCATCAGCGCCCAGCACGTCGAAAACCGCCCGAGCGTATTGCTCGACCGTGTCCGGGACATCGCCAAACTTGCCGTCGAGAATAACGATGGCGCGACGGTCAATGTGCTCAATGATATCGGTAAGCAATCGAATCCCATCAGAACCCAGAGCAAGATAAAACGCGAGATTCGGCTTGAATACCGCCACATCATCGATTGACGCGTCGACGATATTCCGAAGAAATACTTGGGCGCCTTCGATAGTGTGTGGGATATTGTGGGGCAATTGCTTCAACACTACATCGAGGCCAAGACACACCCACGATTGCTTGGCCTCGGCCTCGGCCCAAAGCCGTTTCGAGAAACACGGCGGGGCGGAGGAGGCGCTGGGCGCTTCGACGCAATCAGCCGGCGACCGTGGACGATGACTCATGCTCACCGGCAATGGTAGCCTATCGGCCGCCGATCAGATCGCAGCTGGTACGCACCGATGAACCTCCGCACGCTGTTCCGGAGACGCCCGGACCCCAGCGATTTGGCGATCCGCCGCACGATCAAGGTGATGCCGCGGGAAACGCTGCGGACCATCGCTGAGCGCGAATATGGCGACCAGCGGCAGTGGAGCATCATCTTCGAGCGCAACAAGTGGCGATTTGACGACCAGGATCCCCAGGCTATCTATCCTGGGATGGACCTCGATATCCCCGAACTTATTGCGTAAGACCAGCTCGACTGTTGGTGCCGAAGGTCGGGATCGAACCGACACGAGGGAATACCTCACTGGTTTTTGAGACCAGCGCGTCTACCAATTCCGCCACTTCGGCGCGTGGCAGGAGTGGAGGGATTCGAACCCCCGACCTACGGTTTTGGAGACCGTTGCTCTAGCCAGCTGAGCTACACTCCTTCGCCAGGTTCACGGTAGCACAGGATCGACGCCGCACGGTCGCAAGCCTGGGCGCAGTGCCATCAAGGATGCAGGCTGGTCACCCCATCGCTTATGGGCTGGATCGGCGACGCCGCCACACGACTCTCTCCGGACACATTCGGCAGATGCGTCTGTCGTTCGACTAGACTCCAGTGGTTGGGATAGCGTTCCATTTATTGGGATATCACAGTCAATCACAAAAGGCACGCTATTGGAGACCCTGGCTAAGTCACGCCAGGATGTGCATACCCGAGGATAGCTATGTGTATGTTCAGTTTTCATGGGACTGGATTCCCGCTTTCGCGGGAATGACGAGGGGCTGAACCAAGACCGTTTATCGGGTCCAGTTACTTAACTTTCATTGCGCAAGTCAAGCAAGGCTCACGGGAAGTACATCCTTCATCAAGAAAACTTAAACCAGAAATATCCCGGACATTCAAAAATCCAGACCTTCGACAGTATCTGTCTTCGACCTAATCTATACGTCTTGCATCCAGCGCTGATATTCGTTCCAAATGTCACTCTCACCCTTGTCCGGCTTGAATACGAGCCTCCCGTCCCAGCGATACGACGCGCCTGCCTGGCACTGCTTGATGACGATGCCAAAGTCCCAGGCGGGATTGCGCAGGCCACCGCCGGTCGGCTGTATGGCAAACCGCAGATGGTCATCCGTGCGGAACATCATGGCCAGCAGCATGCTCCGCCAGTGACCGAACATCACCGGCTCGACGCAGCGCAGCGGTCGAATGTTGTGCAGCAGGCGTCCAGCCGGATCCGGCTCGTTGGGAAGCAGCGGCGATTCGCGCTCCGACGCGAAGGCGCGCGGGTCATGCGGCAACTCGGCCAGCGTCGGGGTCCAGTCACTCGCGCCCCCCTGCCGAGCCCGAGCACGAATGTAGGTGGTCTTCGTCTCGGGCCGCCGGATGTAGCAGGCCCAAAACAGCCCCAGCCAATCGCCGGTGAACGACCCCGGATGCGGTGTCACAAACGTCGTCAGATCGATGTAGCAGGGCGCGACGACCTTGAACGTGGTCTGCACGTCGACGCGCGATGGGTCCTGGACGCGGGTCTCCAAGACCGCGGTGGTCTCGTCCACCCGCGTAAGGGTGCCCGGCGTGGGTGCGCTGCCGGGACGCCCATCGACCCAGCGCGGCCGAAACGACGAGCCGGCGGCGTCGTAGACAAACTCAAAGTTCAGGCCGCTCCCCCCGGCCACATCGAAGATGTTCTCCGCTGGGCCATGGCGGCTGTAGAGCTTTCGGATGCCGTTGTAGCCGTTGTACCGGTCGAAGCGATAGCGGCCGTCCTCGAATGTGCCGTCCTTGATTGCCGCCATGCGCGCCTCGTCGCGTGCCGGCGGGTCCGAGGCGTCGGCGTTGTCGACAACTTCGACGAACAGATCGCCGGCAGTGATGAACTGTGATCCCATGTGCATCGTGGTGTGGTGAGCTACAGGTGACATACTGTCTGATAGGTTGCACCGTCAATTCGTGGCCCGCGTGATCGAGGGCGAACCGCGGGCCGACAGAGGAGGTCGGGCTGTGGCAGGGGGCGAAATCGACCGCTTCGCCGACCGATGGCTCGCCCAGCCTCCCGTCTACTTGACCGACCTCGACCGGTGCGAGCCGGCGGCGGCCCTCGTGGACGTGCCTGCGCTGCGGCACTGGCGCACGCTGGCCTACACCACCGAGGACCTCGAAGGCACGATGCTGCTGGCGGGTCCACAGACCGCGGCGCCGACCATCACCTATCCGCTCGAAGCGTCGGGCTGGCACGCGATCTCCGTTGGACTGGTGCGTTGCCACCACGGAGGTCACCACGTCCGGGCCAGCGAGCTCCAGGTGCGACTGACGGGTGACCGCGTGGGGACGGTGCTGGTGCTGCCGTCACTGGCGGATCACCAGGCCGACGAGCCGATGCCGGAGCACCGGGAAGTGGCGGAGCTGTTCTGGAAGCACGCGGAGCTGGACGGGCAACAGCTTGAGCTAGGGCAGCCGGCTGCCCGCGTGAAGTCCGGTGATGAAGCCGCGTCGTTCGCGTGCGGCGCGGTGCACCTGGCGTACATCAAGCTGGTGCCGCTGACCCAAGACGAATCGGCCCTCGTCGAGGCGGATCGGAGCCGAGCCGACACCAAGCGGCTGTTTGCGCACAACGACTCTCATGGGCCGCACTGGATCTGGCGGCTGACAGCCGCGGATGAGATCCGCCGCGAGATCGAGCCCTACCGCGACACCGATTTCAGCCGCATGTACTGGGAAGCCGGCGGCGGCGACGAGGTCCACTACTTTTCCAAGATCGCGCACATCCCCACGGTCGAAGAGGTGCACGACTTTAGTCGTCGGGGCGACCGGCTCCACGCCGAAAGCTGGCGCGAGTTCAGCGCCGCCGGCATCGATCCATTCGCCGTCGCCGTGGGGCACACCCACGAACTGGGCATGGAGTTTCACGCGGCCTGGCGGGTCTCGGGATTCCACTATCCGCCGCCGATCGACCACAACAACTTCGGGGACACGTTCTACGACCGCCACCCCGAATGGCGCGGCGAGGATCGCGACGGCCGGCGCACGCCAATCATGGCCTACACCTACGAGGGGGTACGCCAGTTTGCGGTCTCGCTGCTGCGCGAGATGGCGCAATACCCGATCGACGGGGTGTGCCCGCTCTTCAACCGGCGCCTGCCGCTGGTGGAGTACGAGCCGCCGCTGGTCCAGGGGTTCATGCGCGAGTTCGGCACCGATCCGCGCGAGCTGGACGAGCGCGATCCAACCTGGCTCGCCTACCGCTCACGGGTCCTCACCCAGTTCATGCGCGAGGTGCGCCAGGCAATGGATGAGGTCAGTCGCGAGCAGGGTCGATCCAAGCCGATCGCCGTATCGGCGGTGGTGGAAGGCACCGAGGCGGCCAACGCCTTCTTTGGATGCGACCTCAAGACCTGGGCCCAGGAGGGTCTTGTGGACACTCTGATCCCCTACGTCTCCGACTGGGAGGCGCGCGGTGGGACGGCACCGTGGACTGACGCGCGGGAATTGGACTATTTCTTGGACGCGGTGGATGGCACGGCGTGCCTGCTGGCGCCGAATCTGATGCCGCGCTCGATGAGCCCGGAGGACTTCCGCCGCCGGGCGGCAACGATTTACGGGGCGGGAGTGGAAAATTTGTTCTTCTGGGACAGCGCCGGCGGTCACGGACGCGCCAACAACCGCCCGATGTGGAGCGCGATTCGCAGGCTGGGCCACGTGGACGAAGTGTTGGCGTGGCGCGACGCGGGCGAGCCGGATCTGGGATGGATCTCGTCCGACCTGCGAAGCGTCGGCGGCTGGAGCACGGCGTACGCCGATGCCGGGTAGCGTGACCGTCGACCGCCTCAGGGACGGCTGGCTGGCCGGACCGCCGGTGTATCTGGCGGACCTCGAGCGCTGCTTGCCCGGCGAGGCGTTGAGTCCCGCGCCGGCATTGCGGCGCTGGCGCGCGCTGCCGTTCACCGCTGAGACCTGCACCGGCACGATGCTGCTGGCCGGTCCTGAGACGGCGGCGCCCGAGGTCACCTATCCGCTCGACGTACAGGGATGGCACGCGATCTCGATCGGCGTTTACGCCGAAATGCACCATGAAAGCCGTGCGGTGCGCGCCCGCCTCACCGGGGAGGAATCCTTCACGTACCTCGCGACGCAGCCCGACGAGGGCACGTTTCAGGCGGAGCACCTGCTTGAGCGCTTCTGGAAGATCGCGGACCTGACGAATCGCCAGATTGAGCTTGGACAGGTCAGCCCCCGCGTGGGATCCGGTGACGAGGCGGGATCGTTCACGTGCACGCCGGCGAACATCGCCTACATCAAGATTGTTCCGTTGTCGCCGGCCGAGGTGGAGGCACATCTCGCCGACGAGGCGCGCACCGAAAGGCGCCGGGTGTTCGCGCACAACGACGCCCACGGCTATCTGTGGAATGGTGGCCCGCTAACCGTCGAGGAGATCCAGCGCGAGGTCGCGCCGTTCGCCGACTCCGACGTGGCGCGGATCTACTGGGAAGCGGCCGTGGGCGACCTGACGTTCTATCCGTCGGCCATCGGCCACATGCCGACGGCCGACGGGGTGACCGACTTCATGCGCGTCGGGGATCACACACACGCCCGGGCGTGGCGGCATTTTCGCGACGAGGGCATTGATCCGCTACGCATCGCCGCCGAGACCGCGCGGTCCCATGGGATCGAGTTTCACCCGTCGTACCGCGTTGCCGGCTTCCACTTTCCGGCGCCGATCTACGACTCGTGGAACGCCGGAGGGTTCTACCTTGACCACCCCGAGTTCCGCTGCGTGAGCCGCGACGGCAATTCCGTAGCCCGCCTGTCATACGCCTACCCGGAGACGCGGCAGCTGGTGATCTCGCTCTTGCGCGAGATCGCGAGCTATCCGGTCGACGGCGTCGCGCTGCTCTTCAATCGTCGACCGCCGCTGCTGGAGTACGAGCCGCCGCTGGTGGATGGCTTTCGCGCCAAATACGGGCTGGACCCGCGCACGTTGGACGAGCACGACGACCGCTGGCTGCGCTATCGCGCCGGTTTCCTGACCACGTTCATGCGCGAGCTGCGCGCCGGACTGGACGCGACGGACCGGGAGCTGGGGCGCACCCGGCCCACCCAGATCTCGGCCGTGGTGCTGAGCAGCGAGGCCGAGAACCTCTACCGCGCCATGGACCTCCGCGCATGGGTCGCCGAGGGGCTGGTTAACACGGTTATTCCCTACACCTCCGCGCCAAACCTGGACAGCGCGGCCGAGGCCTGGGGCGACCCGGCGTCCATCGAGTTCTTCACGGCCTTGGTCAGCGGCACGGACTGCGTGCTGGCGCCGAATCTCATGCCGCGCTACATGGCCCCGGCCCATCTGCGGCGACGCGCGCGCGAGCTCTACGACGCCGGCGTCACGCACCTCTTCGCCTGGGACGGCGTGGTCCTCGGCGGGCGCGCGCTCTTCAATGACTATTGGGACGCGCTGCGCCGCCTGGGCCATCGCGACGAGATCATGGCCTGGACCGAAGCGGGCGAGCCGTCACTCGCCACGACCACCATGCGCCTATTGACGCTGGGCGACTGGGACATGACCTACGCCACGCCGGGATAGCGCCGGCGTGAGACAGGCGCCGCAACTCGAACGGAGGCATGGCGCATGACCGGCGGTCCAACGGTTGATGGACCGCGAGCATGCGCCGCCGACGAGTTCGACGGCGTCGTCGAGTTGCTGAATCGCGTCTTCCGCGAAGGGTCCGACCAGAGCGCGCAGACCGACTATCCATTGATCTTCGACCCGGCACGGCGCGAGTACATGCGGGTGATCAGCGTTGACGGCGCCGTGGTGGCGCACGTGCCGGTGGCGCCGCGGGGCGTGGTCATCGACGGGGATGCGTTCACGCTCGCCATCATCGGTGGAACGGTGACCCACTCCGACCATCGTCATCGCGGCTACGCCACCTCCTGCCTGAGGGACGGGGTGCGCACGATGGTCGAGCGCGGCTGGCCGGTCTCGGCACTGTGGACGATCGAGCCGACCTTCCCGTTCTACCGGAATTCGGGCTGGGAGGCCGTCGGATCGCAGGGCTGGATGTACACGCTGGCCGCGGATGACGTCGCGCGATTGCGGCCCAGCCACCACCGCATCGCCGTCTACGAGCCCGGCAACCACCAAAAACTCAGCGCCATTCGCGAAATCCACGACCCAGAGCCGCTGCGCATTGCCCGGTCGCCCGATGAGTACGCGGTGCTCTTCAGCCTGCCCAAGATGCACACTCAACTGGCTTTCGAGGGCGACAGCGTGGTCGCCTACCTGACCGTTGGCCAGGGAACGAACAAATTCGGTCTCGTCGAGGGCGGCGGCGACCGCCGGGCCTTGGAGGCGCTCATGCGCCACGCCCGCGCCGCATGGCCGGCCGACGAAGACTTGCAGGTGGTGCTCCCGCTTGTCCCGTGCACGCTGGGCGACGTGGTCGACGCGATCAAGCCGGGAGAGCGGCGTCCGGTCGAGGAGGCCAGCGGCATCGGGTTTCAAATGATGCGCGTGAACGACTTCGGCCTGTTGATGCGCCAGATCGGGAACCATTTGCGGCGGCGGTCGGCGGGCATCCAGGGAGATGTCTGCGTCGTGAGCGAGGATACCGACGAGGCCGTGTCGCTACACCTACGCGATGGCGAGGTCGAGGTCACGGCGGAGCGCCTTTCGGATCCCGTGACGCTCAGCCGCGAGCAGTTGGCCCAGCTTGTGTTCGGAGCGCATGCGTCGGTGCCGCCACTGGCGCTGCACGGCAGCGACGCACACCTTCTAGACGCGCTGTTCCCGCTCTATGTTCCACTTTGGGAGCTCGACCACTCATAGCGCGTTGCCGCCATGGGGCTCGGTCGCCAGCGTGCGCTCGCACGGCAATCTAGCGCTTGTTCAGAGCATGCCTAGGCGTGCGGCGTGGCCACCAGGACTGGGAGCAACGCGATGGTCACCGTGGCGATCCCGATGGCAAGCAGTCCGGCGCGGCGGACCGTCCCAATGGCGAGTAGCCGCCATGACAGCTCGTGCGTGGTCACGGTCCATACCCCGGCGACCGCGAGCAGCAACAGCATGACGAGCCCCGCCACCAATGCGACCTCGGCGAGCACCTGGGGATGCGTGGTGGCCACGGCCGCCAGCGCGTGCGTCCCGCGACCGACCCAGTGGGCGCGCAGCGCCAAGCCGGCGCCATAGGCCGACGGCTCGCCGTTGATGACGACCGCGGCCTCGGGATGCATCGCTCTCGAGGTCATTCCCAGATAGACGTGGGGGGACGGCCCGCTCAACACGCCGAACGTCAGTCGATACGTCCGTCCGCCGCTGTCCGGGATCGGTGCGAAGACGAGGTCGACGGTGTTGTCGGTATAGCGCTGGTTGCGCACGGCCGCCCGGGCTTCGCGGATGGGCCTGCCGTCGCCATCAATGGGCGCCACGCGGACGAAGATCTCCGCCGGGCCCGCCGCCGCGGCGTCCACGGCGGCCCACACTTCAAGGCGCGTCAGGTTGTCCCGCCGCACGTGGATCGACTGCTCGACGAGGACAACGGGCCCGGCGTAGAATTGCGACGGGCCCCGCAGCCAGCGCTCGTCGGGCTGCTGATACTCGGCCAGCAGCGCGACGGCCGTGGCGATCACAAGGGCGGCAGCCGCGAACGCGAGGCGCCGGCTCCCTAATCGGATCGACGCGGCGGGCTCCACCGACCGCCGCAGCTCGAAAAAGACCACGGCCAGCAACGCGGCGGCCATGAACTCGGACGTCTCCTCGAGCGGATGCGTGAGGACGGGATCCGGACGGGGACCGTTGCGCAGGTAGGCGTCCAGCGCTCCGTAGAACTCGTCAAAGACATCGTGCGCGAGGCCGCTCGCCGCAAACACGATGGCCAGCGCGGCCAGCGCGGCCAGCGGCGGCCGTCGGCGCAGCGCCGTGACGAGCGCCCAAGCGGCCGGAATCGCCAGGGGGATGGTCACCGCGGCGAGGAGGACTGGCCAGCCGAGGCGCGGCTCAAGCTCCATCCAACTGTAGAACGCATAGGCCATGGCCGACGTCTTGAACTCTAAGAGTTCCTCGACCGCGGCGGCAGCAGCCAGCGCGGTGACGCTGAGCCAGCCGACGCCCCATAGCCCTGCCGCGGTCCCGGGCGGCGCCCGTCGCAGATGGGTGGCGGCGAGCGCGCCGACAAGACTCCAGAGACCGACGGCGTAGAGATTCGCAGAGGATCCTTCGGTGTCAGCCGCCAGCGCCCCCACCCATCCGCCGTCGGCGACCAGCCCCCACGGCACCGCGAACACCACGTGCGCGGCCACGAGCACCGCCCACAGCCGCGCGCGGGACCCGACCATCCGACTCAGGCGTGGAATCCGATCCGATTGGGGCTCTTCGGCAGCGATGGCAGCCCAGCCGAGAATTGTCGCCAAACCAAAACCATCTCTGAGAGCAACGTGCACATGAACAGCGCGTAAACGATCGCAATGACCCGCTTAGAAGGCTCGTGGAAATTACAGTTAGCGTCACTGGTCGTCAAGTATCTATAGAACTGAGCCGCTTTCTCTTCAGTTAATTCGGAGGCGACGTGCTTGCACTCGAAGACCATGATCGGGCTGCCATCTTTCATGATGGCGTGATCGACACGGTCACCCTTCTTGCTGCCAACATCCGCCGTATACTCCAGGATGACCTCCGTCGGGTCGAAGACACCAGTAGCCCAAGGCGTTTATAGGGGAAGGGCGAAGGCCGTCTTGGGGCCTCCTCGGTTTGCGTGCGATCGAGGAGATTCTCGACACGTGCGGCGATCGAACGCAGGCGGTCGATGAGATTCATAGATCCCTCCCGGTGCTCGGAACGACCCAGGGGTCGCCCTGGCCCGGCGTGACACACTGCCCGCCTGCCCGCGCCGTATAGTTCCAGCGCGCGGTGCAGGCCCGGGAAAGGCGGCGGCGGATCGTGGTGCGCTGTGACATCACCGGCGATCCCAAGGACTTCGTGGGCGAGCCTCCCCCACCTGAGCAATTGGCCAAATGGTCGGACGCGCAGCTGAGCCTGCAAGACATGCCGGACACGCCGATCGACATCATCATCTGGTGCTCCGAGGGCGGCAGCGAGGCATCGCTCACGAGCGACGTGCGCCCGGTTGGGGAGTGGATCAAGGGCTGGGTTGACGCGGGTGTCGAGATTCCGGGCCTGGCCCTGGAGCAGGCGCAGCGCCGCAGCATTGAACGGACCGTAGCGTGAGCCGTCCCAACATCCTGCTCATCGTCACCGACCAGCAGCGCGGCGATTGTCTCGGTCTGGCGGGTCACCCGGTGCTGCAGACCCCCAACATGGACTACATCGGAGGCGCCGGCACGAACTTCCAGCGCGGCTACAGCGAAGTGCCCTCCTGCATCCCGGCGCGCCACGTCTTGATGTCGGGGCAAGCCCCAGACGTGAGCGGGATGGTGGGGTTCTACTACCGATCCGAGGAGTCACCGTGGCGGCCTGCAGCGACCCTGCCCGGCGAATTGCGCCGCGCCGGGTACGAGACGCGCCTCATCGGCAAGCTGCACTTGCAGCCGCAGCGCCGCCGCTGGGGGTTCGACGCCATGGAGTTGGCCGACGGCGTCGGCGGGCAGAACAACGATTATGTGGATTGGCTGCGCGAGCGGGTGCCCGACGATCAGTTGCCAGCCGCTCATGGCACTGGCGCCAACAGCTGGGTCGGCCGGCCGTCACATCTGCCAGAGCACCTGAGCTACTCGGCCTGGGTGGTCACGCGAGCGCTCGATTACCTGGACAAGCGCGACCCATCGACGCCTTTCTTCCTTAATCTCTCGTTCTTTCCGCCGCATCCACCGCTCGCGCCGTCGCGCGATTTCTTCGAGCGGTACGCCGCTCTCGATCTGCCGGAGCCGGTGATCGGGGACTGGGTCGAGCCCGTGCCGCCCGGCGCCTCACGCGGGCTCGATCCCGTCGGCGGCCAGCAACGCCTGAATCTCGATCCGCTGACCATGCACTATTGCCGCGCGGCGTACTACGGCCTGATCAACGAGATCGATTCGCAGCTTGGCCGGCTGTTCAACGCCATACGCGGCTCACTGCTGGCCAACACGTTCGTGATATTCGTGTCCGACCACGGCGAGATGCTTGGCGATCACCACCGCTTTGCGAAGACCGAGCCCTTCGAGGCCTCCGCCAGAATTCCCTTTATGGCGATGGCGCCCCAGCCGGGACGCAGTCGGACAAACGCGGAGTTTCCCTCAGGCCTGACGTGCGACGCGCCCGTCGGCCTGCAAGACGTGATGCCCACCCTGCTCGATGTTGCCGGAGTGCCGATTCCGCCTGGGGTAACCGGGAGGAGCCTGGTTCCGTTCATGCGCGGCGAGCAGCCGGACTGGCGCGATGCGTTGCACGGCGAGCACTGCGGCTACCGCAGCTATGACAACGGCACGCACTGGCTCGTGTCGGACAGCCACAAGTACATCTGGTACAGCCAGACCGGGCGGGAGTTGCTGTTCGATCTCCAGGCCGATCCCAACGAGCTGCGCGATCTATCCGGCGAGGAAGACCTCGAGCCCTGGCGACGACGCATGATCGCGGCGCTGGCGGACCGACCGGAAGGGTTCACGGATGGGCGCCGGCTCATACCCGGCCAACCGCATCGCGCGTTCGTGCCGGGCAAGGGACCGGTGGTGGAGTGGCCGGACGTGGGCCGCTGAGGAGATCGCCGGCACCGGACTGGCGTCCTTGATTCCGCCTACGCAAGACCCGCCCGCCGCAGGGCCCGCCGGACCGAGCGCGCGTGGTCGCGCGCCATCGCCTCAAGCGTAGCCGTCAACTCCCCGGCCTCGAAGGCCATGCCCGGATCGGTGATGGGCTGTGCCCGCAGCCACTCCGCCGCGACGACGGCATCGTTATGGTCGCCCAAGAGGCTCTGGAGCGCAGTGAGGCGGCGCACGCGGCGCCGGGCGGCCTTGCCGTCATTGCGCTGCACCGCCTCCGCCGCGTAACGGGCGCGCTTGGTCAGGATGCGCACGCGGTGCAGATTGTCGGCGCTGGTCCCGGAGTCAATCTCGGATGCCGCCCGGCGAAGTCGTCGACCAGGGCGCCCCGCGAGTGACCGAAGCTCGCGCAGCGTTAGGTCGCCGGCGTCGGCGTTCACGTGCGGCGACCTGGATGCCGCAATGACGCGATCGAGCAATTGGTCGGTGCGCTCGCTTTCCAGCATGGCCACCGACGTCTCACGCGCCTTCTGGCGCTCAACCAACAACCGGGCGACGATCGGCTCGGGGGGCGCCCTGGACGGATCAAGCGTTCGGGCCGCCGATTCCAGCGTCTCGAGCATGACGTCAGCTTCGCGTATCGGTTGCATCAGCCCGGCCAGCCAGCGCAGCTCATCGCGCAGCGCGCGCTGCCACCCTTCATCCAAAAGCGGCGCGAACGTGCGCAAGTTGGAGCGCAGGCGGCGCGTGGCCACTCGCGCCTGGTGCACGGCCTCCGGATCCTCGTCCACGACAACCCCGGGGAGCGCGAGCACCAACCGCCGCGTCGCTTCGGCGATGGTGGACCGAATCACATCGGCCGCCGTCGCACTGGCGCCAAGCTCAGCGACCACCACCTCCGGCGCCGCGGCCGCGTCCGCCTCGATCGCCCGCCGCAGCTTCGGCACGCGAATCGGCACAGTTGCCCCAGCCGCTTGCAGCCTCGTGACAACATCTAGTCCGACTTCGCTCGGGACGCCCGGCTGCCACTCAATTTCCACTTCCCGAAACTGCTTGGCCATCGCACCGCCGGCATAGGCAGTGACGGCGTCCTCGGAGATCTCGGCCAGCGGCTCCCCCTGGGCATCGGTTACCCATGTGGACTTGCGGATCGTGTCCAAGCGCACGAGGGGCACAAGCTCACGGCCGCGCGCGAACGGTCGCACGATGGTGAGCGCCTGCGGCGGAGGACCGCCCTCCACGCCGTCAACCGCGACCTCGTCGCGCGTGAGCATCGTGCCGTCGTCAAGCACCGGCAGCTTGACCAGCCACCCCTCCCCCACGCGATACCGAAGCGTGCAGCCCCAACGAAGCAAACGCAGGTCCGCGGTGTCGTAATAGGACGTGATCAGTCGCCGAGGATCGCGCGATTGCGTCACGTAGGGATCAAGGGCTTCGCCAAGGTTCAGGCGAACGAGCGCGTCAATGCCCAGTTTGTGCTCACGCTCTCGCGTCACGCGATCGCGGTTTAGTGACACAGTTCCAACCCCGTCCACGCGGAGCCCCTACCCATCGCGGTCTCACCGCGCGGGCCGACTATCATACAGAGCCTGCTCCGCCCTCCGAGGAGATCTCAGTGAGACTCGCCGGACTTGCAGACCTCCTGCGCGCATGGGCGACGCGGCGGCGCGCAGGTGCGGGCGATCGAGTTGGCGCCGGAGGGCAGCCCGAAGGACCGGACGGCAGCGCCGACGACCCGGTGACTCGCCGCGCGCCGCTGGAGTCTGGCGAAGGCGGCATGCAGCCGGGACCCTTCCCGGGGCGCTTGTTCGTGGTAGAAGGGATCGACGGCTCCGGCAAGAGCACGCAGCTCGACCTGCTCCACAAATGGTTGACGAGCCGCGGCGTGCTCGTGGTGTCGAGCGAATGGAATTCGTCGCCGATCGTGCGCGGCACAACGCGGCGAGGCAAGCGGCGGCGTCTGTTTTCCCCGATGACGTTCAGCCTCATCCATTGCGCGGATCTGGCGAACCGCGTCTACGAACAGATCCTCCCGGCCCTCAATGCCGGCGCCACCGTGCTCGCCGACCGCTATATCTATACGGCGTTCGCCCGTGACGCCGCGCGCGGCGTCAATCCCGTATGGCTGCGCCACCTCTACGCGTTCGCCCCCAAGCCGACGATGGCGTTCTACTTCGACGTTCCGCTACCTGAGGCGATTCGGCGCATCGAGGATGGTCGGGAGCGGCTGAAGTACTACGAGGCCGGGATGGACCTGGGGTTGAGCGGCGATCTCCACCAGTCGTTCCAGACCTTCCAAGGAATGATCCAAACCGAATATGAACGGATGCTCGACGAGTTTGGACTGATCACCGTCGACGCGGCGGCGCCGCCCACCCAGCAACAGCACACGGTGCGCAAAATGGTGGAGCCCCACCTGGACGGCGCGCTGCAAATACACGACGGCGGCCTGGCCGAGGCTCTCACGGCATCGGGGCTCACGGGGCGCTACCTGGACGAGCTCAGGTCCCGACGATGACTAGCCGGCAAGCACGCATGCTGCGCTTCTACGGGGATCCGCCGAAAGGATGGATCGAACGGGAGGTTCTGGGGCGCATCGTCGTGTTCGAGGGGCCCGACGGCGCCGGGCGCTCGACCCATATCCGGCTCATCAAGGAGTGGCTCGAAGACCTAGGGCTGCCCGCCGTGGATACCGGGCTCACTCGCTCCGACCTTGCAGGACGCGGCATCGACCGGGCCAAGACCGGGCATCGGTTGGACGCCGTGACGTTGAACCTCTTTTACGCCACGGACTTTTGCGACCGCCTGGAGCGCGTCATCCTGCCGTCAGCCCGAGCAGGCATGGTGGTGCTCGCCGACCGGTATTTCTATTCGCTCATCGCGCGGGCGTGCGTGCGCGGCATGCCGCGGGAGTGGATGGACGGGCTCTATGGATTCGCTCCAATCCCGGACAAGGTGATCTATCTCGATGTCGACGTGGAACAGCTGCTTCCACGCACTCTGAATGCCGGGGCCATCGACTATTGGGAGTCGGGCCAGGACTTCCTCAAGGGGAACGACCCGCACTCGACCTATGTCGCCTACCAGACGGAGATGATCCGGCAGCTGCGTGAGCTGGCAAGCATTCACAGCTTCGATATGGTCGACGCCCGCGGGCCAATTTCGCAGACCTTCAAGGCCATTCGCGGGTGCGTTCAGGACGTGATCGCCGACATCGCCTGAGCTTGCACCGCTCGGCGGCCCGTAGGCCGTGGGCGACTCCTAGTCCCCAAGCTCGACGCCGGTAACGCGAGCGGCGGATATCCAAGGATGATCGAGCGGCACCGTTTTGCGTTCGCCGGCGACGGCCTCGAGGTCGACCGGCCGGGACTCGCCCTCCCGCAGGCCGATCATGCTGCCAGTGTTTCCCTCGCCGACATAGCGCGCGCAGGCAGTGCCGAGATGGGTGGCCAGCACGCGGTCGAAGGGCGACGGTGTTCCACCGCGCTGCACGTGGCCCAAGATCGTCAAGCGCGACTCCAAGTTGGTCAATTCCTCCAGCTGGCTGGCAACGCGTTGCGATTGCGCGCCAACGGCCGGCGCCCGACGCCCGTGCGGTTCATTCGCTTGCGAGCGACGGCTCAAACTCTGCGGTGCCGATGATGGCTTTGAAATTCGTCGCTGGCATACCTCGGGGTAAAGAGGATATTCCCGCCGGGTAAACGTTGTTCATTCTTTGGAAAGATTTGGGCCGGTGAATGCCGTTCAGGCCCGGTGGCCTTGATATAACTCGGGAGACACGTCCTGGGATTCAAGCCATGCAACACGGTCAACGACCTCCTCGATTTGCCATCGCCACCAGCATGTGGGGCGAAGCGCCAACACCCACGCTCCCCGAAATGCTGGCGGAAGTCACTGCAGCGGGATTCGACACGATTGAGTTCTGGCCGCCGCTGTGCCCGTTGATCTCCGATCGCATGCGTAGCAATGCGAGGGACACATTCGAGCGGAGCAAGGTCCGGCCAGCCACGATGCACGCGCCACTGACATCAACGGCCAATCCGGCAGCGGTGGACGAGCTTGCCCGACGCCTGGCCGTGTACGAAGTGGCCGCGTGGTTTGCCCCGTTCGCGGACCTCGGCGGTGACGTGGTGGTTCTTCACCTGACCTGCGACGTATTCGACGCTGGATCGTCGAATGGCATCAACGTCGGCATGGCCATCGACGCGGCGCGCCGCTCGCTTGACGAGCTGTACACGATCGCTGATCGCCTGGGGCTGCGCATCGCCTGCGAGAACCTCATGTCTCGGGGCACGCCGCGCCCGTTATGCCCTGTCGAGCAGTTGCGCGAGTTCATTGACCCGTATCCCGTAAGCGTCGGCATCTGCTTGGATACCGGGCACGCCCTGGTCAACGGCCTCAATCCCGCGTCCGAAGCGCGCGCCGCCGGGGACCGCTTGATCGCGACGCACCTGCAGGACACCGATGGGGTCGAAGATCGTCACTGGGTGCCCGGAGCCGGCCTGGTCAACTGGGAAGAACTCACGTCGACCCTGCACGAGATCAACTACACCGGTCTCTGGACGTTTGAGTTGAACGCGCCCGCGGGCGACCCGGCCTCTGTGGCGGCCGCCGCGCACCACGTGGCGACGGTCTGGGGCGACCAAGCGGCAGCGACCTCGGCTGATCGCGGTCGCTAGAAGGAGCAGCAGATGTGGCTCACATTCGTGCGACACGCGGAAGCGGTCAGCACCAGCAGGGCGTGCTCAGCGGGCATAGCCGGTCCCCGCTAACGGCGGAGGGGCGGCGTCAAGCCGCGCGCCATCCCCTGGCGGCCGACAGCGAGCAGCCGGCCGCATATGCGGTGCGGGCACCCGGGGCGAGAGCTGGGCTGAGGTATTCATTCGGGTGCGCGAGGCTCTGCAAGATCTCTTAGCCGCGCCCACCGTTGACGTGACGGTCTTCGCTCACGGGGGAGCCATTCGGCTCGCATGGTGCGTGCTCATGGGGGTCGATCCCGCCACGCACATGTGGCGAGTCGCGGTGGACAACACCTCCGTGGCGCGCTTCGTGATTGGCGGGCCGCAGCCTCGCATGATCGCGTGGAATGACGTGGCCCATCTGGAAGGACGCCCGGGTGACGTCGATCTCAACCCAGCGCTCCGTACGTCGATGCGCGAGATGGGGTTGATGGTGGCCTAGAGGCGTTCGGTCAATCGAGGCAAGTCCCGGGTCCCTTGCCCGTCATCCACCGGGAAGGACCGTCCTGGGGAACAAGGACGGTCGCCTGCGCCACGCCGACCTCGACGGCCATCCGCCCGTCCGCCGCGTGTTCCACCTCCGTGGTCGGTACACCTCGTCGTCGGCGCTGTTGACGTGGCTACCGCTTTCTGGCTACGGTTCCACGCAACGCGGGCACACGCTGGGCCTGAGTATGTGGGATGCACGTCATCCGAAAAGAAGTCATGGCAGTCGGCTTCTCGCGGCCCGGGAGCCGCGAGCGACTCCGCTGGCCCAACCAGGCAAGCCTTACGTGAGCGCCCCGTGCCCTTCCCTACTGGTAGACAGTTCCGCGGAATACCGCCGATCGGCTGGGGGGAGGAGGACCAGACTCATACGCGGCTAGCCGTGGGGCTGTGGTCGGGTGGCCTCTTTTGCTGGGGCCGTCCGTGTTGGGGGCTGACTCTGGAGTTCAACGCAAATTCAGGAGGGAATACGGATGCTTGAAGTTGGTAAGCGAATGATGACGCGTCGCAATCTGATTCGGGGGGCGAGCGTCGGCCTGTTTGGCGCAGCGGGCGCGGCCGTGCTGGCCGCCTGTGGCGAGACCCAGATCGTCGAGAAGATCGTCACGCGGGAAGTGATCAAAGAGGTCCCGGTCGAGACCATCGTGACCAGGGATGTCATCAAGGAAGTCCCGGTCGAGACCATCGTGACCAGGGAGGTGGTCAAGGAAGTCCCGGTCGAGACCATCGTGACCAGAGATGTCATCAAGGAAGTCATCAAGGAAGTTCCGGTCACGACCGAGAGGGTCGTCACGGTCGAGAAGATCGTGCCGGTCGAGGTCGAGAAGATTGTCACGGTCGAGAAGGTCGTCACGGTTGAGAAGACCGTGCCGGTCGAGGTCGTGAAGATCGTCGAGGTTCCGACGTCCGTGCAGGCCGGCCAGCCGGTACGCGGCGGGGACCTGAGGGTCAGCTGGGGCGGGGGGATCGCAGGCGCCAGCTTCAACAGCTACACGCAAATCTCCAGCGACCAGGCCATAGTCAACGTAGAGGTCGGCACCTCCCTGATCCACGGCGGCAGTTGGGGCGACGGCCCGTTCGCGTCGCTTGAGACGCGCTTCGGCGACGGCGTGGCCAAGTCCTATGAAGAGGTGTTGCCGGAAGAGTCCTATATCTTCCACTTGGACGAGCGCTTCACCTTCCACGACGGCGCGCCGGTGACGGCGGACGACTTCATGTACACGTTCCACATCGTGACGCACCCGGACTGGGGTGTCGGATACGGTGCCCGGCAGCTCGAGCAGCTGAAGGGGTTCAAGGCGTGGGGTGAGAACCCGACCGACAACATCGAAGACTCCGGCGGGGTGAAGAAGATCGACAACATGACGATCCAGCTCACCACGGACGGCGTGCAGGAGCCCTTCTGGGCGAGCCCGAATCCCATGTTTCCCATGCCCAAGCACATCTATGAGACGCTGGACCCGGCCACGGCGTTCGACACGACGGCGCTGCAACCGGTGGGCAACGGGCCGTTCAAGTTCGAGCGCTTCGTTGACCAGCAGTTCGCCGAGCTGAGCCGCAACGACGACTACCCCTACGGTGCGCCGTGGGTGGACCGCTACATCGTTCGCTATGGCGACCCGTCCGCGCTCGACGCGGCCACCGAGGCAGGCGAGCTCGACTTCCTGCGCACCAGCAGCGTCGAGGGCTACGCCCGACTGGCCGGCCTGCCGCACATGCAGGCGCAGCCCATGCGATCGCCGTTCGCGAGCTTGATCTTCCTCAACCACAACATCTTTGCGGAGAAGTGGCCGGACGTGAACGTCTCGTTGATGACCGAGGCGATGGTGATCGGGGCCGATCGCGAGTCGATCGCCAACAACGTGATGGCCGGCACGCTCTTCGTGGACGACTACCAGTTCAGCCATATCCGGTTCATGCAGGACGTGCCGATGGATGCCTATCGCGCGCTGCCGTTCAACGCGGAAGCGGGCAAGGCCTTGCTCGAGGAGTCCGGCTGGAACCCCGACGACACGCTCACATGGCTGGGGTGGTTCGCGCCGCGTCCGCAAGACCTCGCGCTGATGGCAAACTGGCTCGACATCGGCCTGAAGGTCGAGTTCGAAAGGGTCGACCGCGCCGTGGTGGTCGAGCACCTGTGGGAAACCGGCGCCAACGAAATGGTCGTGTCGAACCTGGGCGGCTCGCAGGACGTGGGCGACGCGTTCCGGCGCATGGGCTGCGACTCCATCTGGCCCAACGGCTACAACTACCACCACACCTGCTTCCCGGAGATCGACGCGCTCTATCAGACGGCGTTCGACGCGCCAAACAAGGCGGCGCTGAAGGAGGCGTGGATCGAGATCTCCCGCCACCTGCATGGCCGCGGCACCATGCTCGCCGGGCAGTTGTGGAAGCACTCGCTGCTCTTCCTGTACCACCGACGCGTGAGCGGACCGTGGTGGATGAACAACTACGCGGTTCCGGCGCGCAGGCCCACCCACCGCGTGTGGGTTGACCCGCGCTGGTCCGGTAGGGACTACGTCGGATAGGCCTTGACGAGCGTCCCGGTTCCCGGGTCGCTCACCAGCGCAAGCGGCGGGGGTTCATCACCCCCGCCGCTTCGCTTGGGGCCGATTTGGGCCTCGCAAAGCTTCAAAGTGCCCGGGACATCCGCAGGGGTTGAACCAACGTCAGGCGCCCGAGCCGTCTCATTGCAGGGCACCGCACTGACGGCAGCGACATCCCGGCGCCCAGGCGCCAGGACGCGACAACGGTGCTACGCATATGCGCCACCGTCGATCCGGCCGTTCTCGGTCAGTCCTCGACGACCGCCTCGAGCCGGCGAACCAGCGTTGCCCCGCTCTCCGCGCCAGCCGCCCGCCCGTAGAACGTCAGATAGCAGAGCCCCAGCGGCGCCTGGCTGATCGGCACCCGGCGCCGATGGCCAGCCACGCTCAGCTCGGCCGCCTGTTTGGTCACGTCCCACGAGACAGCCACCGGCACCCACGTATCCGCCGGCAGGGCCGTGGCATCAAGGCTGATATCCAAGGCCCCGTCCGGTCGACGGTGTCTGGGGTCCCAGTAGGTTTCGTCGAGCACCAGGTCCGCGCCCGCCGAGGCTTCATCGCGCCGAAGCTCAAAGCTCAGCCTGCCGCGCACCGCGTAGGGGAAGTTGCGCTCAGCCCCAATCAGGCCCGCCCCATCGCTCTGAAGGCGGAGCGCGTGCTCCCCGTCGAGCATCACCGTGCTCACGGCCGCCGTCCCCGTGTGCGACCAGCCCGCCAGGCCGTTGGTGAAGTCCTCGCGATCGCTGGTCTCATCCAGTCGGTCGGGGTCGATGTAGACGTACTGGCACCCTGCCCGCTCACCACCCGAATGGTGGCCGAACTGCACCATGACATCGCCGTCGGGCAGCTCCGCAAACCGCGGATAGGCGACGCGGGCGCCGTCCGGTTCGTGCCCAACCACCCGCACGAACTCGCGATAGCCGCGCCAGGTCGCGCCGTTGTCGTGCGAAACCGCCACGTTGAAGACCTGGCGGCACCAGGATTCGGTGGGATAGTCGGTCCACTCGGACAGCATGTCGGACGCAAAGGGCGGTCCAATTCCGTTCGTCCACACGAACAACAACCGGCCGTCACGCAGCCGCAGGGCCTCGCCGGGCGAACTGGACCCTTTGAACCGGCTTGGCGCCGGCGGTGACCAGATACGTCCGTCGTCGGAGAAGGACTCGTAGAAGCACCCAAGCTGCGTGCGAATCAGCATCCACACCCGACCATCGTCCAACTCGGCTACCACCGGCTCGACCGCCCCGGAGTGACTGTGCTGACCACCGGACTCGACGGGAAGGTGGGTGGAGTCATGCCGCCACGTGCGTCCCCCATCGTCCGAGTAGCACGACTTGGAGACATATTTCCCCACGGCCCGCTCGACATCGAAGTACTCCAGCGGCAGCACGATCCGGCCGTTGGAGAGGTGCGCAACATTCATAATCGCGGCGGTGAACTCCTCCCCGTAGTCGAGTCGCGCCGGACCCTCCCACGTGGCCCCGCCATCGCGGGACACGATGTGGTACACGTCGGTGCGCTGCTCATGCAGCTCGGGGCGCTCGCGGTCTTCGGGCCACTTCAGAAACCGCATGCCGAACAGGTGGATGGCGCCGTCGCGGTCGACGAAGTTAATGCAGCCTTCCCAACAGCCCAGCCCCATCGGCAGTTCCATGACCACCTCGCGGGGCTCCCACTCAATGGGCCGCCCGCGCCCATACTTGACGGTGAGGTATTCCGGAATCCACGGGTCGTCAAAGGCGCCCGACTCGAGCGAGGGATGCAACTCCTTGCCCCGCGTGGATGCGGACATGCAGCGGCCATCCGGCAGGACGCTGATCTGTCCAGGCGTTGGGTGACGTTCGGCAATGATCATGAGGATGCCCCCGGGTTCGTTCGGCAGCCCGACCAAAGGCTCCGTCTCTCGCAAGTCTCTGCCTTCACGGAGTCCCAAGCCTTCCCATGTACGAGGCGAGCTCGTGGGCGATACCACCGACAAAGCGTGGCTACAGGTTCAGCGGCGTGGCTGGTTTCGTCAAGCGCTACCGCTCATGCTCCCGCACTCACGTCATCTGCCGGGCGGGACAGCCGCACCCAGCAGTTGGGGAGAGTGAGCAAAGGCTATAGTTGAAAGTGCTGGGGATATGGGGAGTCCGGGCGTATGAGTCTTGGAGGGTCAATCTCCGGCAAGCGCATGAGCCTCAAGCAGCTTTACGACCTCCGGGGAGCGGCAAGGGCATCTCGCATCGCCCACAGAACGGCGGACAATCTGCTGCTTGGGCTCGAAAGCCATGCATAGCAACAATCCTGAAGCCCTCTTGCCATACGCCCTTGCTCTGGTGCCGATCGCGTGATCTCTCCATCTACGCACGATCCCGATGCCATCGCCATAATTCCGGTCCCGGCCCAATTGAAACCCCTCCCGGGCCGATTTCAGCTCGGACCCGCCACGACCATCCACCTAGCGGATCCGAGACTCAACCCGGTTGCCACGCGAGAACTACAGCGGCTTCGAGCATCCACCGGCTTGGAGCTGCCGGTGGTATTGAATGAGCCGGCCGACATCGTGATTTCATCGGACGCGTCGCTCCCGCCGGAAGGCTACCGACTGGTGGTGACCCCTGAAGCCGTTCGGATTCAGGCCGCCGACGCCGCCGCACTGTTCTACGCCTTCCAATCGACCCGGCAACTCTTACCGCCTGACGTCGAGTACGAACGCCTCCTTCCAGACGCTGACTGGAGCCTTCCAGCCGTTGACATCCTGGATTACCCGCGCTTTCCCTACCGGGGGATGCATCTGGACGTGAGCCGGCATTTCTTCGACGTCGACTTCGTGAAGCGCTTCATCGATCTGATGACGCGCTACAAATTCAACCGCTTCCATTGGCATCTGACGGATGACCACGGATGGCGGATCAAGATCAACGACTATCCGCGCCTGACGGAAGTGGGTGCTTGGCGAAGCGAGACGGCCATCGGAAATAACGTCAAGGTGTATATCGGAGACGGCATTCCCCACGGAGGTTTCTACACACGAGACGATATTCGAGAGATATTGGATTACGCCGCCGAGCGCTTCGTGATCGTCATTCCCGAGATCGAGATGCCGGGCCATTCCACATCCGCGCTGGCCGCGTATCCAGAGTATGGATGCCGCCCTGGACCTTACGAAGTATCCACGAATTGGGGTATAAAAAGCGATATCTATTCCCCATCGGATGCCACGTTTGGCTTCCTGGAAGATGTCCTCACAGAAGTCATGCATATGTTTCCCAGCGAGTTCATCCACATCGGGGCGGACGAAGTCCCCAAAGACCAGTGGAAGGAAAGCAGCCTCGCGCAGAATGTCATGGTACGCGAGGGGCTTGCCGATGAGTGCGAGCTACAGAGTTGGTTCGTCAGACGCATGGAAGCCTTCCTGAATGCCAGCGGTCGCCGCCTCATCGGATGGGATGAGATTCTGGAGGGAGGGCTGGCGCCGAATGCGACCGTCATGTCATGGCGCGGCATGACCGGCGGAGTGGAGGCGGCAAGACAGGGGCATGACGTCATCATGACGCCCAAAGACTACGTCTACTTCGACTACTATCAGGGTGATCCAGCCACCGAGCCGCTGGGTGGCCGCGGCGGCCATACGATACCGCTGGATGCCGTGTATGCGTTCGAACCAGTCCCGGACGAGCTAACGGAGCGGGAAGCCCAGCACATCCTGGGCGCACAGGGCAACGTCTGGACGGAATTCGTTAGTACACCTGGACACGTTGAATACATGGCCTATCCGAGGGCATTGGCATTGTCGGAGGTCGTTTGGTCGCCTAAGGCCAGGCGGAGCCTCAATGGGTTTCACCGGCGGCTGAACACAAACATCAAGCATCTGGATGCGCTGAGCGTGAACTTCAGGGCGCTCGACTAGGACCAGGTCGCCGCGACCACAAGGATCATGCCCCGCCCTCTCGTGCGGATACGCCTTCAAGGACCGTTGTCGGGCCGATCCAACGGAGCAATGCGTGAATCACATATAGCCTCTCGCGCCCTCTCCTTCCAGGCCTCGCCATCATATGCCTTGTCTAGCGAGCAGTTTCTGACGCAATGCCGGGTGTGCTTGCTGGCCTGTGTTAGAAAACCATTCTTACGGTTATTGCCCTTCTCAAACTCGACGCTTACGAAGATGTTGAGGCTAGCCATATCACCTACTGTCTTGCTTGGGTCCACTCCCGATAATCTAGCCGCAGTCTTACGGATCTGGCTCGAACACCAACTCCGGGACCACCACTTCCCACTTATCGCACTGAAGACGGTCCCGGTACTCCGGTTCCGAACGCTCTCTGTCCCACGTGGCTACGGCCAAGACCGAGGCAAACGCGCAATGCATCTTGTCGGGCGCCTCGAAACTGCCAGATAGCTGTCCTACCACCACGCCATTACAATCGAGAAGCTCCCAACGCCCCGTGCCGACGCACACATCCAGTCGATCACCAGGCAACAGAGCGGCGATGGCGTGATGCACGGGATGATCGGGATGCTTGTATCCAGCAAAGCTCAGGAAGACCTCTCTCAACGTCAGCCGCAAATAGCGGCGACCCAGTTCGGGCATGGCCGATGAGAGATCAATGGGTGCCGGGCGGCGCAGCACATCGGGGACGTCCAGCAAGGCATCCTGGATTGGGCACGGCCCCGGAAGGCGTGTAAGGGTGAGAGTCTGACGTGCGCGTGTCATTGAGACGTAGTACAGCCTGCGGGTTGCATCTGCATCCTCGCCATGGCTAACACGGTCCCACCCTCCGTCCAATACGGCCACGTGGTCGAATTCCAGCCCCTTGGCGCGATGGGCGGTGGTCAGCAGCAATCCACGCTGCCGCCGGCGAACTTCCCATCCCCATTCGGCCAGCCACTCGATGAAGTGATCCACCGACGTTTCCGAGCCACAGGTCTCCAGTTCGTACTCGGTCATGGCATCCTGAAGCAGCTCAATCCAAGGGCTTGGGGATTGCCCGGCCAGCCAATTGTTCAGGTCCTCGCTCCTCACTAGTCGGGAGTTTCGACCTCGGACCCAATTCACGAGCGTTTGCGTCTCCCGAAGATGCCAGACGACCGAGAACTTTTCATTCGCCATCTCCACTGGAATCCCCTCAAGTGCGCAGAGGCTGCGCACCGGGTGAAGGTATTTCCATTCACGCGCCACCACGGCGCAGGAGGACCAGTCCCAGTCTGAGGTGAGGCCAGCCAACCGCTGCAACTCAGCTACGATCACCTGTGCCTGGGTGATGGGATTGTCGCCAGCCGGAACTATCTGAACTCGACCACCTGCGACCGGGTCCCGTCCAGACCACGCCCCGCCGAGCGCCTCTCTCCGACGCACCCGGTTGACCTGGATTGGATACCCTGTCTTCATCCGATGCCGGGCAGGCTCGATTACCGCATTGGCTGCTGCGATGATGTGGCCGGTGGAGCGATAGTTGTCGGTCAGGTACACGGGACTGGCTCCGTAGTCGGCTTCGAAACGGCGGATGAACTCCACAGACGCTCCATTGAAGGCGTAGATGTTTTGATCATCGTCTCCCACAGCGAAGAGGCTGATCCTGTCGTCTTCCTCGGCCAAGGTTCTTCCCGCCAACGCAGAAATCAGTTCATACTGGTCTTCAGCGATGTCCTGGTACTCATCGACCAATATCCAGCGGAAGCCTACCAGCAGCCGGGTTCGATATTCGTCCGCTTCGCCAGGCGGCAAACCCTCCCCGCGTAGCAGGGCTACCGCCTGCCGGAGTATCTCCTGGAAGCCCGCGTTGTCCAGGCGATTCGCACGCCCCGTAAAACTCGTACCGACCAGTCGCATGGCGAGCCCGTGGCACGTGAGCACCATGACCCCGCGTGCGTCGTCGCCAATCAGGTCGGCCAGGCGACGACGGATTTCGACTGCGGCGTGACGGTTGTAGGCGAGGGCAAGGATGCCGCGAGGATTCTCGCGCCTGGCCCGTATCAGATATGCGATTCGATGCACCAGCACCCTCGTCTTGCCTGAGCCGGGGCCTGCGAGCACCAGCACGTTCGTCTGCCCCCGGTCGTCCGCGACGATTCGTCGCTGGATTGGGTTCTTCAGGCTCTCGACAATGGTCTGCCATGATTCCGGTGTGGTCTGGCGTGAGACTTCCGACTCTCGGTCCGGCAGCCATAGTTTCAGAAAGTCCTCACGCGGGAGGCTGAAATAGTCCATGGCAAGTTGTACCGCATCGGCCATGACCCCAAGGCCCTTCCGAACGTATTCCGCCATCACGTGAACCTGGAGAATCTGCTCATCGTAGTGGAGCTTGAGGGGCTTGAAGTCAGCCTGGGCGAAGCCCCGTCTTTCAGGCTTCAGGCGGATGGTCATGGCCGGGCGGAACACCGTCAGCCCCCTGTTCAGCCGGATCACCTCCTGCTCGTGCAGCCAGAGAAGGGCGAGGTCGGTCAGCCTGGCGTGGTCCTTGACCTCGCTTGCGAGGGACATGTCGGATTTCACCGCTGTCAATAGTTTGCCCAGAGTCGTCTCGGCCAGCAGATCCGTACCGCGACTTCCGGGCGGAAGGCTGTCGAGGAGATGGTCCAGCAGGCGGCCGGCAGCCGCGCGGCGGAGCTCGGCAGTCCTCTCCAAGGCTTTCCACTCGCGCTGCAGCGTCACCTGCATGGTCTCCCCATCACGCCCACGCACCCCGAGACTTCCACCGCCGCCTCCCTCGCCCCGCCCATCGGCGGCAATGCTTCGGACGATCCGCCGCAGGAGTTCCGGCAGCGCGTATTTGTGGCCTTCGTCCTTAAGCTGCTGTGTTGCGCGGCGGAGATGCAGCATGGAGGTATCGCCCTTTTCCATGTCCGGGTTCGCCACGCGCAAGAGTTCGATCAGAGCAAGCTCCAGTGCTGCCACCTGCTCGAAGCGTTGCCGGGAGGCGCGCTGCACGCCTGTGTGGACGAATGCCGTCAGCACAGTGTCGTTGCTGGCTATGCCCAATCGCTCAAGGTCGTAAAGCGCCGTTCGCACCCCCTCCGGGCTCAGACCTGCCACGGCCATCAGCTCGTCTGTGGAGATGCCTTCGTCCGGGTCTGCCTCGATCAGCCCTTGGGAGATGGTCAGGAGCTGGTGACGATAGGCGTCCGTAATGCGGGCACATTCAAGCCTAGCGCTTACATCCTCTATGGAACTAACCCGCAGCGAGGACGGGAACACCTGCACCCGATTCTCCTCTCGGGTCAGCAGTACCGACTCCTCCAACCAGGCCACCGCGGTCCGCACCCTGGTATCGTCCGTGGCGGAGTCCCTCTCGAATGCCTGCTCTTCGTCCTCGCGGAGGATCTCACCGGGGGTTGCTACGACCTCGCCGTCCAGACGCCTCCTCCGGTCCAGGTTTCTCAGGGCTCTCAGGACGCCGTGAATCTCGCGACGCGAGAGCCGCGAACGCGCGGACATACCGAACTGCTGCTCCACATCGTCCAGTGCGTAGAGCAGGACGCAACGCGCCGCCCGCTGGTCGCGCCCGGCGCGCCCCGCCTCCTGTAGGTAGTTCTCCAGGGACCCGGGGATGTCTGCGTGGATCACCAGGCGAACGTCAGGCTTGTCGATGCCCATGCCAAAGGCGTTGGTGGCAACGATGGCCCGCAGTTTCCCCCGTGTGAAACTATCCTGGACATTCTTCTTTGTCTCCGGCGGCAGCCCGGCATGGTAGTACTCCGCTACGATCCCCTTTGCCTGCAGAAACCCCGCGACCTCCTCCGACTGCCGCCGTGTCGCGCAGTAGGCGATTGCGCCGCCCGGCTCGTCCTCCGGGAGATTGGCCATCAATATCTCGTGAATGTGAGCGAACTTCTCGCCGCTGCTCGTCTGCACGACTACAAACTCCAGATTCGTGCGTTGAGCGCCACCATTCAAGACCCTCAGGCTGATATCTAGTTCCTCCTGAAAGTAGTCCTTGATTTCGTCCATCACGTCGGGCCTGGCGGTCGCGGTCAGGCACAACACCGGCGGCGGCGGGTCATCTCCCGCCCTCTCCCGGATGAAGCGACCGACGTAGCGATAGTCCGGCCGGAAATCGTGCCCCCACTTCGAGAGACAGTGGGCCTCGTCCAATATCCAGGCTCCGATCTCCCGTTGTCTCAGGACACGGCGCACGGAAACACTGCGAAGCTGCTCAGGAGAGATGATGAGGATACTGGCATCTCCGAAGCGGACCCGGTCCAATGCGTCGGCTCGCTCCGGCATGGACAGGAGCCCGTTGATGGTCACACACGAACCGATGCCCCTCGCCTCAAGGCCTCTGACTTGGTCGGCCATGAGCGCGACAAGCGGTGAGATCACCACGGTCAGGGCACCGGTCTTGTCGTAGCGGGACAGGGCCGGGACCTGGTAGCACAGCGACTTGCCACTGCCGGTGGGGAGGACCGCCAGCACGTGCTCTCCCCTCATCGCCGCCTCGACGACGGACTGCTGCATGGGCCGCCCGGCGTCGTCGTCCCTCGGCTCCGGGCGGAATTCGTCAAAGCCAAACCAGCGGCGAAGCTCCCTATGGGGGTCGTGCCGCTCCCGGCACCACTCGCACTCCGGGTCTGTGCAAGCGGCGTCGCGCAGCCTGCGCACCAACTGTCCCGCCTCCGGAAACTGAAATCGCACCCAGGGAGGCATGACCGAGTTGCCCCCGGATACCGACAGCCATGCCAGCGCATAGGCCAGCGGCCAGCCAAAGTGAGCCGCATCCGTAATGACCTCGCGTGAGTGCGCTTGACAAGCGTTTCCGTCCAACCTTGCCCGAATTGCTTCATGCGCCTCTGAGTCGGACGGCTTTGGGGAGCGTCGCAGAGCCGTGAAGACCCTGTCGAAGCCCGCGCCACCGTCCGCCGTGGTCAGCCAGTGCCAGGCAGTCAACAGTTCGGGCGGCGCACCGCGCAACTCCTTCTGCTGGTTGTCGAAGACCTCCAGGGCAAGTCTGGCATCCAGTTCGGGGTCGTTGACGCGCCCACGTTTGAGCTGTCCGTCTTGGTAGTGCTTGACCAGGTGGTGATAGGGGTTGCGAGGGAATGCCAGTGGATTAAGCCTGAGCGTGTCCACCGCAGGCAGCCGCAACAATCGGAGGCGGGGACTGACAGCTTGCAAATAGGGCAGGTCGAAATCGATCAGATTGTGGCCGAGTAGGAATTCCGCACCCTCAGCGAGCTCGTCCAGTCTGCCCAATGCTGAGGTCAAGCCGTCGCGGGTTGCCGGGAAGATCAGGGACTTGTCGGTGTCCAGGCGCACACCGGCAAAAGCTCTGATGCGACGCTCTCGGACGCTGACTTCAAGGTCTACCGAGAGGCAACGAGACAAGATGCTGGCGCTGTCTCCAGGCGCAAGCGTGAATCGATCTGCGCGCAATACTCGTACCAGAATTGGGGATGGATCTTGCTCGGCACCCATCCGATTGTAAGTCGTCCCCATTTATAGGCTAATCGTCTCGGGTTATCAGACACCTGAGGACGAGTAGGACAGCAATATCGCCACGACATCTACTAGTTTATGTGTGCCCAGCAGGTACCGTAGCCGTCTCTCTCTGATCTTGCAAAGGTGCAAAGGCTCCTGCCGAGCATGTCGTTCCATGCGTGCAGCCCCCTCATCGCTCCTCAGGAGGGTGCATGCAGCAGACAGCCGGTCGGGAATCGCGTATAACGCGCCGATGCTGGCTGGCGACGGGCCAGCCCCGAGGCATAAAGAGGCTGTGTCGGCCGATAGGCTCCTCGGGCAGGACTCGAACCTGCAACCCTGCGGTTAACAGCCGCACGCTCTACCAATTGAGCTACCGAGGAATGCGACGCGCGTGGCGCGTACACGAACATGGCGCCCACGAAGGGCGCCATGTTCGCTGCGGGCCAGCGAGGTTTAGCCCTCGGCGGTCTCGTCGGCTTCCCCTCCGCCGAACATCTTCTGGATAGCCCGAAATGCGACCGCGACCACACCCACGATCGCCGCAAGAAAACCGATTCGTTTGATCATCTGAAAGCACCTTCGCCCTAGACAGCTACGTTTGATGATAGCAAAGGCCCTTGGGGGCTTATCCATCTCCGCCGGCTGCTGATCGACGCGGTTGAATATCAGCGATCGGCGGGTCCAGGCGGCTTCGCGGCGTGCGCCCTAGCCTTTGATGACACCCAGCGGCCGCAATCGGGCCACGTTGCGCGAGATGCCGGCACCGTGGGTGATGGCGGTCACGTCGGCCACGTTCTTGTAGGCGTCGGGCGCCTCCTCGCTGAGTAACCGGGGGTTGCGGGCGCGAACGGCAACGCCCATGGCGCCAAGGCGGTCGATCATGTTGACCCCGCGCAGAAGCCGGCGCGCCGCCGAGCGGCTCAGCGCGCGGCCGGCGCCGTGACAGGTGGAGCCGAAGGACTGCTCCATCGCGCCCACGGTGCCAACGGCGACGAACGACGCCCGCCCCATGTCGCCCGGAATGAGCACCGGTTGACCAACATCCAAGTATTTGCGCGGAAGGTCCGGGTGCCCCGGTGGAAAGGCGCGCGTGGCGCCCTTGCGGTGGACGCACACCCGACGCGGCTGCCCGTCAACAATGTGCTCCTCGATCTTGGCAATGTTGTGCGCCACGTCGTACACCACATCCATTCCGAGATCACGCGCCGATCGACCGAACACGCCCGCGAGGGTCTCCCGCGTCCAGTGGGTGATCGCCTGCCGGTTGGCCCAGGCAAAGTTCGCGCCGCACGCCATGGCCGCCAAGTAGGCCTGCCCTTCCGGCGAGCGCAGTGGGGCACAGGCCAGTTGGCGATCGGGCAATTCGATAGCACGGCTCGCCGGTGCTTGGGCGAACGTCTGCAGGTAGTCCTGACAGATCTGGTGTCCGCAGCCGCGAGATCCCGTGTGCAGGTAGATCACCACGGCTCCCGGGGAGCCGACCCCGAGCGCCTCCGCCGCGGACGCATCGAAGACCTCGTCGACGGCCTGCAACTCGAGAAAGTGATTGCCCGAGCCCAGCGTGCCGAGCTGGCCGGCGCCGCGCTCCTTGGCACGCGCCGAAACGGCGCTCGGATCGGCGCCTGGCATCGTCCCGGACTCCTCGGCAACTTCAAGGTCCTCGGGCCAGCCGTATCCCTGGTCGACGGCCCAGGCCGCACCGCGGCGAAGCACTCGATCCATCGTCTTGTGCGTCAGTCGGATGCGGCCCTTGGTCCCCATGCCGGCCGGCACGGCGCGGAAGAGCGAATCCAGAACCTCGTCAAGCCGCGGACGAAGGTCCGCCTCCGTAAGGTTCGTGCGGATGAGCCGCACTCCACAGTTGATGTCAAAACCGATGCCGCCGGGCGATATCACGCCGTCGCGCACGTCGGTCGCCGCCACGCCGCCGACAGGAAACCCGTAGCCCCAATGCACGTCGGGCATGGCCAGCGCGTGCCCGACGATGCCGGGCAGGAACGTGACGTTCGCCAGCTGCTCCAGCGGCTTGTCGGACAGGATGCTGGGAAGCATCGACTCGGATGAGTAGATGACCCCAGGCACCCGCATGCCGGGCTTGTAGCTGGTTGGGATTTGCCAGCGAAACTCGTCGAGGCGCTCGAGCTGCGACGCGTCGGGACCGGCGGCCGGCGGCTGCGCCGCGCGATCACGGGAACGCCGCCCGCGGCGTTGGGCGCTCATCGGGAGCTCACGCTAGACATCCAGAATCACACGGACGCGCACGGCGTCGGCTTCGCAGCGCACGGCAACATCGTGGTAGCTCACGGCCTTCACACCCACCCCCAACTGGTGGCGAGCCTCGTCAAACGTCTCACCCCGAGCAGTGGCGGAAAGCCTACAGGCGTCGGCCACCGAAATCTCGAAGTCGGCCCACAGCCAGCCGTCAGTGTCAAACATATAGATCAGCTCGCTGAGCCAGGCCACCAGCAACGCGGCGGAATCATCGGCGGCGACTTGAAGCATCCGGGTGTCGTGAGGGCACACTGAACCGCCGTCCAGCATGATGGCCTGTAGCCCCAAGCCGGCCTCCGCGAGCGCCTCGCCAAACGTCGCGCCCCACGCCTCGAGCCCAATGTCCGCCGTATGGTCGAACGTGGCGTATCCATGCGCGCGGCCCGGGTTGCTCGGCATGTCGGCTCCTTCGGCTCAAGCATATGCGAGGTGCCGGGGTTTAGACTTGGCCTGGCAGTACCACGGGCACCCCGGAACAGTGACCAGCACCGATACGTTCTTGTCCGTCGATGAGGCACGCGAGCGCATTCTGGCAGCCGTGGCGCCCCTGCCCCCAACTCTGGTGGGTCTCGCGGAAGCGCACGGGCTGGTCACCGCCGAGAACGTGGCGTCCCGGGTCGACGTGCCCGGCTTCGACAACTCGGCATTCGATGGATATGCGCTGCGCGCGGCAGACGTCGCCGGCGCAGGAGCAGATGCCGCCGCATCGCTGCGCGTGATCGGTGAGGTGGCCGCGGGCCGCCCGGGCGAGGTGCGAATCGAGGCCGGCACCGCGGCGCGGATCATGACGGGGGCGCCCATCCCGCCGGGCGCCGACGCCGTGCTGCCGTTCGAGGACACGGACGGCGTCGATTGGGCGCGGAGATCCGGGACCGGCAACGGTCAGGTCCGGGTCCTGGAAGCCGCAGAGGTCGGCGAGAACATTCGACGGCGTGGGGGCGACGTTATGGCGGGCGATGTCGTCGCTCCCAAAGGTCGCGTGCTGGACGCGGCCCACATCGGCGTGCTGGCCTCGGTGGACGTCACCGAGGTTCGCGTCCACCCACGCGCCCGAGTCGCGATACTGCCGACCGGCGATGAGATTGTTGAGGTCGGCGAACCCATTGCGCCGGGACAGGTCCGCAATAGCAATGCCTGGGGTCTGACCGCGCTTGTTAGGCGCTACGGCGCAATTGCGCAGCGTCTCCCGATCGCTCCCGACACCGAGGCCGGGTTGCGGGCCGCGATCCGGCACGGCCGGGAAGCTGACCTCCTCGTCACCATCGGCGGCGTTTCAATGGGGGACTACGATCTGGTGCGCAACGTGATCGCGTCGGCCGGCCGCATGGATTTCTGGCAGATCAACATGCGGCCGGGCAAACCGCTGGCTTTCGGCGAGATCGACGGCACGCCAGTGATCGGCCTTCCCGGGAACCCGGTCTCGAGCATGGTCTGCTTCGAGCTATTCGTGCGGCCGGCGCTGCTGAAGCTGATGGGGCACACGAGCCTCGAGAATCCTATGGTTCACCCGCGCACCTTGGAACCCCTGCGCAGCTCCGCCGGCAAACGCACGTTCGTGCGAGTGAGCGTGCGGCGCGACGGCGGTGAACTCGTCTGCGCGCCCGCTGGCGAGCAAGATTCGTTCCGCCTCACGTCGATGACCCAGGGCAACGGCCTGGCGGTGGTGCCCGAGGGAGCCGTCATCCAGGCCGGCGAGCCGGTGTCAGTGATCGCCCTGGACGAGCGCGAGATGCTGCTGCTGCAATCGGACACGCTGATACCATGACAGGCCCACGGGCGCGTAGCTCAGCTGGTCAGAGCGCGCGGTTCACATCCGCGAGGCCATAGGTTCGAGTCCTATCGCGCCCACCAAGATCGTTTCTGCCACTCCGGGCGTCGCGGGGAGTCGAGGACCCTTCCGAAGTGACCGGCAGAGTCTGGACTCCCGCGTGCGGAGACCTTTGCGTAATTCCAGGGCCGGGGCGGAAAATCGTGCGTTGCCGTCCTGACGATTGGGGAGTGGTCGAATGCACCGCGATATGGGCCAGCCGTCGCTGGCGGAAGTGTTGGTGTCGGAGACCCTCGGCCAGAACCAGCGGCTGGAGCGAATCGCCGCCGCGGTGGACTGGGACCGGCTCGGTCAAGTGGTGGCCGGCGTGCACGCGGCACCGCGCGGGCGGCCCAGTTATCCGCCGCTGTTGATGGTCAAGGTGCTGCTGCTCCAGCAGTGGTACACGCTCTCGGATCCCCAGTTGGAAGAGGCGCTCGGCGACCGGCTCTCCTTCCGGCGCTTTGTGGGACTGGGGCTGCAAGACGACACGCCCGACCACTCGACCATCAGCCGCTTTCGGGCCGCATTGGAGGTCCAAGAGCTCAGCGCGCCGTTGTTCACGGAGGTGGCGGCCCAACTGGACGCGCAGGGCTTGGTGCTGAAGCAGGGCACGCTGTTGGACGCCACGCTGGTGGCGGCCCAGGTGCGCCGCCCGCCGCTGGCGGCGGGGCGCGGCGCGCGGAGTGCCACCGACCCGGAGGCGGCCTGGACGCAGACGGGGCGGGGCGGCCGGTCGCACTTCGGCTACAAGGTGCATCTGGGGGTGGATGCCGACACGGGGGTGGTGCGGCGGGCGGCGTTGACCCCCGCCAACGTCTACGAGAGCGAGGTGGCCGACGCGTTGGTGAGCGGGGACGAGCAGGCGATCTATGGCGACCGGGCGTATGAATCCAACCGCCGGCGCCAGTGGCTGCGGGCCCAGGGGATCAACGACCGGATCATGCACCGCTCCCACAAGCATCAGCGGGCCCTCCCCTACTGGCAGCAGCGGCGCAACGCCCTCATCGCGCCCCGCCGGGCGTTGGTGGAGAAGGTCTTCGGCACGCTCAAGCGCAGCTATGGCTACCAGCGGGTCCGCTACCGCGGCCTGGGGCGCAACGCCGTGGAGCTGTGGTTCAAGCTCATGGCCTACAACCTGCGCAAAGCGGACACCTTGGCCTGGGGCGCCGCCTGACCCCGGGCGCGGTGCGCCTCGGGCTGGCGTGATCTCCGCCCCAGCGCGGCGGCGGAGGCGCGCTGGGGCAACTGCGCCAGCTCCCGCGCCCCGTCGGCAGCCCTCCCCACGGGCCATCCCCCAATTATTCAAAGGTCTCCGCAAGCGGGAACATTCGGGCGACGAACCGAGCGTCGCGACTCGTTGTCAGTTCGCTGGTAGCCGTGCCGATCCCGGCGCCGGTGTAGCAACATTGCTTGCTCGCGCTGCCGGCCCGGAAATGGCAGTTTTCCGAACCCGGCGCTTCCATATAACAGTGAGGGTTAGAAGTTGACCCAATCCCTCGCCCGAATCAGTGCGCGAAGGCCATGGACAACTATCGGCGTATAGGGTGTGCTGGTGGTGGTCGCCCTCGCACTCGTTCAGAATCTCTTGGCCAGCGCCACCACGACCGACTTCCGGCTGGCCGACCAATACGAATCCGAACGCGCAGCCGCCTTGCTCGAAGAGAGGTTGCGCGGCGCATCTGGGCTACGCCCTTTCCACTTTTTCAGCAAGGTTGCTGAAACACATGAAGACCTTGGGCGCCGGCTTCAATGACGAAGAGCGCGAGAGTTTCATGGCGGTCTGGCGCTATTCCGGTCACCTGATGGGCATCCCCGAGACGATCCTGTTTCGTGATGAAGAGGAAGCCCTGAAGCTCTATGAGATTGGCATCATGTGCGAGCCGGATGCTCCGATCGAATCGGTGGTGATGGCCCACTCCCTGGTAAACGCAGCTCCGTTGATTGCCGGCATGACGAGTCCGGAAGACCGTCAGAAATTAGCGAAATACGTGTACCGTATTTCCCGCGGACTTCTCGGCAGAGGCACTTGCCAACAACTCACTTGCCAACAACTAATGTATCCCGCGCATTCATCCTTTGGAGCGGTCGCGTGGTTTAGATTCCAGCAGCGTTACGGTCACATTACTGGCAAGCTGCTTCCATTGCTCAGAATTCTTCCGGTAAATACAGGGGATAGTAACTACACTAGGTTTACATCTTTGCTCGAGACTTCAGTGTACGACGAGGAAGGAATCCACTACAAACTGCCCGACCACGTCTACGCGGAGGAGTCCTCCAAGTGGTGAGAATGTAGTCCCGTCTGCTGGGACCGATATCGCCTTCGACATCAAGCAGCCTCAGGGAGCCCCGATAGCCAGACTCCCAGAGGACGTGCAGAACAGCATCCGAGAGTGGATCGCATCGGCCGAAGGTCGCGCAGTTCGGCAAGCGCGCGCATAACTACCATCCGGTGCGTCGCCCTAGCGGTCGCAGGGCATTAGAAGTCCCCGAAGGGCCTCACCTTTTCCTCAAGCCACGCACGCAGCTGAGCGAACCGGAACGAGTTGGTGGCGAATAACTGCATGAAGTACCCGTACGCTTCAGGGTTATCGCACTCAATGAAACGGCCGTTTAGGCGCAGGAAGGCGTCGGTGGCGAAAAAGGCAGCCCGCTTGTTGCCGTCCACGAAGGGGTGATTCATGGCCAGGCTCTCCAAGAGCGCGGCGGCTTCATCGAGGAGACCGTCGTAGTAGCCGAGCTGCGGGCGCATGATGCCGGACTCGAGCGCGCCGGCGTCGCGCAAACCGGCGCCACCGCCGAACTCGGCGACCTGGGCATCGTGGATGGCTACGACTTCCTCAAGCGTGGGGAAGTCGTGCGTCATTGCGCCAACAGTTCAGCCAGAAGCCGGTTTTTTTCGACGCTCGCCCGATAGTGCGCCATAACCTCGGGGCGAACCTTTTGCCGCGCCCGGCTTTCGATGTAGTGGCCCATGGCGTCTTCCAGCACCGCCTGAAAATGGCGGCCGTCGTTGCGGGCGATCTGGCGCATCGCCGTCAACAGCTCTGGGTCGGCCTGGCTGGAAAACTTCACACGCGGCGTAGCCATCACTCAACCTCCTTGCCCACTGCCTTGACCATGCATCAATGCAGAGATGGGGTCAAGAAGCAGCTTGACAGAGATGGCCAAAGCGCGAACAAGCCGCCATCGCCAGCATGATGGGCAGTTCGCGAACCGCCCCAACACGAGGGCACTGACCCCGCGGCACGAAAGCGTATCGCGGGCGACGCTCGCTTAGACTTGCGCATGACCGCCTCACTTGCCGTAGCCCTGGTCAGCGGCATCGCCGCCGGCCTCGTTGTCGGCATCGGCGTGGCTTGGATGGCCCCGCGGTTGCGTCGTGCCCACAAGACTTCCGCGGATGCCTCAGGCTCCAGCGAGGCGCGGCTCGCGCGAGATTTCACCGTGCTGGCGGAGCTGCTGGCGGAACGTCTGGCCAAGATCTGGCTGGCCGACACCCCCGGGGCACCTGCGGCGGACGGCGATGCGCTCTATCACCACGTGCTGGAATCCACCACGACGATCGTGCGCCAAGCCGGGGCGTCGCCGAAGGCGGCAGCCGCCGTGGGCGCGCTCACCGCCAAGCGGGTGCGGCCGGGCCCGATTCGCGGCCGGCGCGACGACGGGTCCCCGGTGGGACCCCCCAGTTAGGAGCGCCGCCTAAGCCGGAACAGCCGTCCGAGCGAACTCCGGCAGATAGGACTTGAGCAGAGAAAAGGCGGCGTCGATCTGCGCGTCGTCATGGGATGTCTTGGGCGGTGCGACCCAGCGCTCCATGACCCCCACGCGGCTCAGCAGACCCTTGGCGGTGGCGTGGCCGAAGCCGGGCTGTGCCAGGAACAGCTCCAGGAATTCATTGTTGCGGTTTTGGGCGGCCGCCGCGGCCTCCAGGTCGCCCGTCCGCCACGCCTCGTAAATGTCCAGATTCAGCTGCGGCGCCATGTTCGGCGTCATGCCCGTGGTGGCCGACGCGCCGGAGATGAGAGCGTGAAGGAACGTCACGTCGCCGCCGACGACGACCCGAAATTCAGGACCGCCGCGCGTGGCGGCCAGATAGCTCATCACGTTCGCCACGGAGCCTGAGCTGTCCTTGGTGCCTTGTACACCGACGTCGCGCAGCCGCAGAAGCGTCGCCGGCTCGGTGGCGACCTTGGTCATGCGTGGGATGTTGTAGAGCAGCACAGGGACGGGCGACGCGCGAACCACGCCCTCGAAATGCAGGACAAGCTCGTCCTGGGTCATCGGAAAGTAGAACGGCGGGTTCACGAGCGTGCCGTCCGCGCCCAGCTCCCCGGCCGCGCGGAGCTGCTCGTGGGTGCGGGTCACGTTGGGCTGCCCACACGCCACAATCACCGGCACGACACCGTCGACCTCATTTACGGCTGCCCGAATGACGACCTCGCGATCCACATCGTCGATGGAGGCGAACTCGCCCGTCGTTCCAAGCACCACGATCCCGTGGCAGCCAGCATCGACGACGCGCCGAATGAGACGCCGCAGCGCGGCTTCGTCCACGGAGAAGTCGGCGTGGAGCGGCGTGAGCAGCGCGGGTATCACGCCGTGGATGCGGGACTGAAACGTCGTCATGAGGAGTCCAAGCGCTGATGCAGGCCGGCAGCGACCGAGTATAGGCGCCGCTCCACGCGCACGATGCCCCAGAATGGCATCATCGCCGCGGCGAGACGGCAGGCAGCGAGGAGTTGCGTCCAATGGAATACGTGAACATGGGTCGTTCGGGGCTCAAGGTGTCCCGGATCGCGCTCGGATGCGGGTTCCGCGGGATGACGGACCAAGACGCGATGGAGCGTGTGATCACGCATGCCATCGACCGAGGCATCAACTTCATCGACTGCGCGAACACCTACGTCGGCGGAGTCGGGGAGCAGGTGCTGGGGCGCGTATTGGCGCGGAATCGCGACGATCTGGTCATCACCACCAAAGTGACGTCGATCGTCGCGGAGGGACCAAACGACATCGGCAGCTCGCGCTACCACATCATGCGTGAGATCGACCGCAGCCTGCGCCGGCTCCAGACCGACCATGTGGACATCTACATCGTCCACTGGCGCGATCACACGACGCCACTGGAAGAGACAGTTCGAGCGATGACCGACGTTGTGGCCAGCGGCAAGGCCCGGTATTGGGGTGTCTCCAGCTATCAGGCGTGGGAGGCGTGCCAGGCGCTCTGGATTGCCGACCGGGCGGTTGCGCCCGGATTCATCACCACGCAGAACCAGTACAGCCTGCTGCACCGCGACCTTGAGCAGGAGATTTTCCCCTTCTGCGCCGAATTCGGCATCGGCGTGATGGCGTTCTCACCGCTTGCCGTCGGCGTGCTCAGCGGTGACCTGCAGCAGGGCCAGCCACCCCCTGCCGGCACGCTGTGGGCGCGGCAACCACCAGGGGATCTTCAAACGATCATCACCGACCGAGCGCAGCGGGTCATCGACGCCCTGCGCGAGATCGGCGCTGCCCGCGAGCGACATCCCACATCCGTTGCGATCCAGTGGGTGCTCTCCCATCCCGAAGTCAGCACCGCCATCGCCGGCCCGGATACCACCGAGCAACTCGACCCGTACGTGGACGCCGTTGGCTGGGAATTGACCGCCGACGAGCGTTCGCGGCTCGACGAGGCCTCGGGCCCCGCGGACTAGATATTCGAGCGGGACTGCCCGCCGTCCACGTTGATGCAGGCGCCGGTGACGAGGCTGGCCTGTTCCGAGGCCAGGAATGTCGCCACGGCGGCCACCTCCTCGGGACGGCCAAACCGGCCCATGGGCATATCGCGCTCGACGAACGCCGCGATGCCCTGGGGATCGCGGCGCTGTCGCCGCTCCCAGCCGCCGCCGGGAAACAGAATCGAGCCCGGCGCCACGGCGTTGACCGTGATGCCAAAGGGCGCCAGCTCGTGCGCCATCGACGTTGCCAGACTATTCATCGCCGACTTGGCGGCGTTGTAGGCCGGTGGGCCGCCGCCCTCGCGGCCGTAGATGGACGTGATATGCACGATGCGGCCCCAGCCGCCGGCTTTCATGAGCGGCACCGCCGCACGGCTGGCCCGCACGGCCGCCCATAGATTCAGGTCGAGCGTTGTGGACCAATGCTCGTCGGTGCCCGTCATGAAGCCGGTGTCGCCAGCCGAGCCGCCGACGTTGTTCACCAGCACGTGAATGCCCCCGAGCTCGGCCACCGTGCGCGCGACCGCCTGTGCCGGCGCGGCGACGTCGCGAATGTCGAGCTGGAGCGAGAACGCGCGAACACCGAGCGCCGAAATCTCGTCGGCGGTGCGTTGCAGGTCCTCCACGCCTCGAGCCACAATCGCCACGTCACAACCCTCGGCAGCAAGCCCGAGGGCAATCGCCCGGCCGATACCACGGCTCCCACCGGTCACGAGCGCGATTCGATCACGCAGGCCAACGTCCATCGGTGCACCCTGTTTCTACGCGGCGTTCGGCAACCCAAGCCCCCCACGTCCAGCCTACTGGGCAGGCTCGCTCACATGAATCAGCGACAACCTCGGCGCTTCCGCCGGAGCATTGATACGCACGGGGATCCCGACGGTGCCGATCCCGCGCGTGATGTACACCAGCCGCCCGTCAATGTGCATCAGCCCACTGGGTCTGGGCAGCGCCAGACGCGTGCTGGTCATCGGAGCCGTCATGAGCGGAGGCACGATCTGACCGCCGTGGGTATGCCCGCAGACCACGAGATCGCCCCTCATTTGCCCAAGCCGCGGTACGGCGTCCGGGTTGTGCGTCAGCAGAAGGGTGAAGGCGTCGTCGTCCGCCCCGTCGAACGCACGCGCCGCGTCGTCGACGCCATACGTCGCATCACCGATGCCGACGATGGCGAGAACCGCGTCGCCGATGCGGTGGTACACCCGCGCGTTGTCAAGCACGGTGATGCCGTGAGCCTGAAACGACTGCCGCATGGATCCCAAGGGCTGGGTACGCAGGCCGATCCACGAGGGGTCGGTCGAGGCGCGGGAAACGAACAAATCATGGTTGCCCCATACAGCGTAGGCGCCGTGCACGGGCTCGACGGCCGCCAGCGCCTCGGCCACAAGCGGCGCGGCATCGACCCGGTCACTGAGGTCGCCGCAGGCGAAGAGGAAATCGGGCCGCGTACCAGCGAGCTTGCGCAGCGCCTTCAGGCTGGGGGTGCGGGCCGAACGCACGTGAAGATCGGAAACAACCTGGACGGTTAGCCCACTGAGCGCGGGCGGCAGCCGTGGCAGCGGCACAGGCACGTGCGCCACGGCTGCGTCGGACGATCGGGCGACGGTGCGAGCCGCCAGCCCCAGAGCGCCAATTCCGGCTAGCACTGCCGTCCGACGGATGTTCAGACCGGCAACTCACGGGATGGGCGCCGTCCAGAACGTCGGCGAGGGGTCGAAGGACTACAGGCCGTGGCCGTCCTCCGGCGCCACGGCTGGGCCATCGATCAGCGCGTCGACCGGCGTCGACTCCACGTGGGCGCTCATCGCGCGAAACTTGGCATAGCGGTCCGTCACCAGGTCCTGCGGCGAGGTGCCTTGAAGCTCGTCAAGCGCGCCGGCCAACGCCGCCTTGAGATTCAGCGCGGTGGCGTCGTAGTCGCGGTGCGCTCCGCCGGGCGGTTCGGGGACGATGCCATCGACGAGATCGGCGGCGTAGAGGACATCGGAGGTCAGCCCAAGGGCTTCGGCGGCGCGCTCCGCAAACTTCGAGTCTCGCCAAATGATCGCGGCCGCGGCCTCGGGCGAAGCCACCGAATAGATCGCGTGCTCCAGCATGAGAATCCGATCGCCAACGCCCATCGCCAGGGCGCCGCCGCTGCCGCCTTCGCCGATCACCGCGACGACGATGGGTGTCTCCAAGCGCGCCATAGCCGCCATGCTCTCGGCGATGGCCCACGATTGCCCACGCTCCTCGTCCTCCAATGCCGGACCGGCACCCGGGGTGTCGAGCAACGTGACGACGGGAAGACCAAAACGCTCCGCAAGCTTGAATAGGCGCATCGCCTTGCGGTAGCCCTCGGGATGCGCCATCCCAAAATTCCGCTCGACATTCTGGCGCGTGCCGCGCCCTTTCTGATGGCCGACGACCACGACCCGGCGGCCTTTCAGCGATCCAACGCCGCCGACGATGGCCATGTCATCCCCATACCGCCGATCGCCATGCAACTCGACAAAGCCGTCGATCATGCGCTCGATGAAGTCGAGCGCATGGGGCCGATCGCGGTGACGGGCCAGCTGCACGCGCTGCCAGGGGGTCAATCGAGAGAACACGTCGGCGGTGCGTGCGTCGAGCTCGAGCTGCAGCAACTCCAGCTGCCGCAATACATCGGAGGCGGAATCCAAGTCGCTTTCGGCTTCAAGCTCGGAGATGCGGCTGCGAAGGTCGTCAAGGTCGCGCTCGAATTCAAGCACCGGGTTTCTCGCTAGGCTAGCCGCGCCTGGGCAGCGTCGCCGACCCCAGCGCCGCGGGATGCGCGCGCGGGCGCCAAGAGCTCGATGAGGCGCCCGATCGTGCGGCGCTGGTCGCGCCGAGGAACCACCGCATCAATCATCCCGCGTCGCAGCACCCACTCGGAGGTGTGGTCGTCGGCCTGTGCCCGGCGGCTCAAGGTCCCCTGCACCACGCGCGAGCCTGCGAAGCGGATCGTGGCGCCAGGCTCGCCGATGATGACGTCGGCGACCGCCGCAAAGCTGGCCGTCACTCCGGCCAGTGTGGGATCTGCCATGAGCGCGATGTATGGAACTCCGGCGTCAGCCAGGCGTGCCGCGGCGGCGGTTGTCTTGGCCATCTGCATCAAGGCAAACACACCCTCATCCTGCCGGGCGCCGCCCGATGCCGTCACCATCAGCAGCGGTATACGCCAGTCGTGAGCAAGCTCGAACAGCCGCGCGATGCGCTCACCGGTGGCCCCGCCCATGCTGCCAGCGATAAACCCAAACTCCATCACCCCCACCGCCACCTCGTGGCCCTGGATGCGACCGACCCCGCACACGACAGCCTCGGAGCGACCGGTGGAGGCCTGGGCTTTGGCGACTCGGTCTGGGTAACGACCGCTCGGACGGGAGAAAGTGAGCGGATCGGCCGTCATCACGTGCGCTGCCAATTCTCGAAAGCTCGCGGCGTCGTCTAAAAGGAGGTCAAGCCTTTGACCGACCGTGAGGCGATCGTGGTAGTTGCATCGGGTGCATACGTGCAGGCCCGCCTCGAACTCCGGGCGGTAGTGCATGGCGTTGCACTTGCGGCAGGTGACCCACAGATCGGCCGGGACGCCGCCGCGCCGGCGACCGGAAAGGAGATCACGCACGGGCATTACGCAGCTCGCAACGCGGGTCGTGGCAACGAGGTATGACCATGCGCCCCCTGGGGATAGATCGCGGAGTATATCAACAGGGTGTGGACAGTTGGGATTATGGCGCACGTGGGCGATCCGGCGGCGGTCGCGCAGCCACCACGGCCCCCACCCAGCGTGCGCCCCGACGCCTGAGCGCCCGCGCAGCCGCCTCGAGTGTCGCTCCGGTGGCCGCCACGTCGTCGACGAGCAGCACGCGGGCGCCGCTGATGTTCTGAAGGCACGTAAAGGCGCCTCTGACATTGCGCCAGCGCTCTTCACGCGCCAGCGATGTCTGCGGAGCCGTATCGCGGTGACGGACCAAGTGCTGGTCAAGCACAGGCACGCAGAGCCGTTGGGTCAACTGGGCCGCGATGAGCGCACTCTGGTTGAAGCCGCGCTCCCGCTCGCGCCGGGCCCCGAGGGGTACGGGCACGAGCACATCGACATCGAGCGTTTCGGGCAGCGCCTGAGCTGCGACCCGGGCAAGCACCTTCGACAGATACCGCTTGTTCTGGAACTTTAGCCGCAGGATCGCCTCGCGCACGGGTGTCTCATAGGGGTACCGCACGAACACATGATCGATGCGCCGCTCCTGATGACGGCACGCGGCGCACTGATCGCCGTATTCCATCGCCCGATTGCATTGGCGGCAGCACGGGCGCGCAAGGGGTTCGAGCCGGGACATGCAGGCGGCGCATACGCCCTCGCCGAGCGCCCCACACCCCGCGCACACCGGTGGGAAGACGACATACGCCAGGCCGCGCCCAAGGGTCCGGACCACCTCACCGATCGGCTTCAGCGGCGGCGCACCCAGCCCGCCACGAACGCGGCGCGGGCCCCGGTCACCCCGGGGGCGCGGGCGCCGCTTCGGTCACAGCTCGCTGAACTTGGACCACGACAGGCTCGCCGTCCTCGACCCGCAACTCGAACACCTTCCCAGCGCCGTCACCGTCGACAACGTGCTCGGTTAGCGGCTCGTCAACATACCGGCTGACAAGCTGGCGCACCGGGCGGGCGCCCTGATTCCGGGCGGCACCTACACGCACGACGTAGTCCAGCGCCTCTGATGTGACGTGCAGCTCAAGTCCAACCGCCCGCGCGCGGAGGATGGCGGCCGAGAGGAGCCGTCGCGCAATCTCACGCAGCTCCGCATCGCCAAGGTCATGAAACACCAAAAGGCGGTCGATCCGGTTCAGAAACTCTGCCGGAAGATGGCGTCGCGCATGCTCTCGCATGCGTGACTCAAACGCTGCGCGCTCGCCCGCCTGCTGCGCCAGGCCGGAGGTGAAGCCAATCTTCGGCCCGCGCGACTCCTCCACGCCCAAATTCGACGTCAGCACGATGATGGTGCTGCGGAAGTCGACCGTGCGCCCGTTGGCGTCGGTGAGCACACCGTCCTCCATGACCTGCAACAACATGTGCAGCGTCCGGGGATGTGCCTTCTCGACGTCATCGAACAGCACGACGGAGAACGGATTGCGACGCACGGCCTCCGTGAGCTCACCCGCCTGGTCGTGTCCCACATAGCCGGGCGGCGACCCGACAAGGCGGGACACCGCGTGCCACTCGCCAAACTCGCTCATGTCCACCCGAACGAGCTTGAGCTCGTCACCGCTCACGAATTCGGCCGCGGCTTTCGCCGTTTCGGTCTTGCCAACGCCGGTGGGACCAACCAAGAGAAACGATCCGATCGGACGGCGCGGATCACGCATGCCCGCCACCGCGCGGCGCAGCGAGCGAGCGAACTCGCCGAGCGCCTCGTCCTGCCCAACGACCCGCTTCTGGAGCAATGATTCGATGGCCAGGAAGCGCTCGGCTTCAGCCTCGATGAGCGTGGGCATGGGTACGCCGCTCCAGCGCGACACGATGCCAGCTACCTCATGCACACCAATCACGGGCGTATTCGCCCGCGCCTCGGCCTCCCAGGCGCGCCGCTCGTCACGCAGCTCCTCGCGCAGCTTGGCCTCCGCCGCCGCCAACTCCAGGACGTGCGCCGGTTGGCCGTCGACGCCGAGGTCGGCGCGTTGCGTCGCCAAGTCGTCCAGGCGCTGTTCAAGTTGCCGGAGACGCTCGGGAGCCGTGAGCCGCGCCACCTTGGCCTTGGCGGCGGCTTCGTCGATCAGATCGATAGCCTTGTCGGGTAACTGACGCTCGGTCAGGTACCGCCGCGACATACTCACCGAGGCCACCAAGGCTTCGTCGCTGATCTTCACGCCGTGATATTGCTCGTAGACCGGACGGAGCCCCTGCACGATCGCGATTGCGGACTCGTCATCAGGTTCACCGACATCGATGGGCTGGAGCCGCCGCGTCAAGCTCTTGTCATTGGCGATATAGCGGCGGTATTCGCGCCAAGTGGTAGCACCGATCAGCCGCAGCTCGCCACGCGAAAGATGACCCTTCAGCATGTTGGCCGCATCGAGCGACCCCGCCGCCCCACCGGCACCGACGACCGTATGCACTTCATCGATGAACAGGATGACGTTGGAGTCTCCGCGAGCCTCGGCAATGACCCCCTGCACACGCTCCTCAAACTCTCCGCGGTACTTGGTGCCGGCGATCGTCGCAGCCAGGTCGAGCGCCACGATGCGGGCCGCGCGCAGGTCGGGTGGAACATCCCCCCGCTTAATGCGCTGCGCCAGCCCCTCGACAATGGCCGTCTTGCCAACACCGGCATCGCCGACGAGCACGGGATTGTTCTTCGTCCGGCGGACGAGGATTTCAATCATCCGATCCATTTCGGCCCGTCGACCGACTACTGGATCAAGGTCACCGCTCTCGGCGGCGCGGGTCACGTCGTGGCCGTACTCCGCGAGCGGGCTCTTCGCCCGCCGACGCCCGCGGGGGACGGCTCGGCGCCCGCCACCGCCAACACGGCCGGGCCGGTACGACGCCTCGATGCGCCGGCGAACCGACCGAAAGTCGAGACCGGCCTGGCGCAAGCCCTCGCCGGCCAGCCGGCCATGGTGGGCCAGTACGCCCAAGAGCAAATGCTCGGTGCCGATGAACCGTACCCCGGTGCGTTCCGCTTCAAGCGCGGCGGCGCGCAGCGCGTTACGGCCGCCCGAACCCAGCGGTCGACGGCCGGTGGCGTGATCGCCGCCGGGACCCAAGGCTGCCACCACTGCCCCGCGCAGCTTCAGCACGTCAACGTGAGCTTCACGCAGAATGCGCGCAGCCGCCGTTTGCGGCGAGGCCAGGATCGCCAGCAGCAGGTGATCGGCGCCCACGCTTGAATGCCCGAGGTTGGTGGCTTCAAGCTCCGCCTGGGCGAGAATCCGCCGCCCCTTGGTTGTGAGACGCCGCAGATACTCGACCGGTTCGTACTCGTCGCGCGTTGACTCCACAGTGCTAGCTCGCGAATGGCTGGGAGATGGTCTCCAGCAGGCCGTCGAGCCCCTCGCCAATGCTATCGCCCAAGCCCGTGAGGACGAGAACAAGCACCACGACGAAGGCGACGGCGACCAGCGCGTAGCCAACAACGCCCTGCCCGCCCTGGCCGACTATTGGACCGCCGTACGAGCGATCAGCCTGATCGTTCGAATCGTCCTGCATGCCAAGTACCACGTGGTTCCCCTAGGGATGCTAGGAAGCACGCCGACAGCGTGTCAACGCCGCCCTGCCGACGTTTGCAGTAACAAAGAGCAACCAATCGGCGGTCGAGCTTCCAGGAGCGCCCAAAGTCAGTGTAGGCGCCGGTGAAAGGCGTGCCCATCGACCCGCGGCCGAGCCGGATTTTCGTTGCCCACCTGATAGAATTGGTGTCAGAACCTCTGCCAGTCCGCTTTATCAAAGGGAGTCCACCAAGCACGCATGGGGCTTACGCACTTCGACGGTGCCGGTGCTCCGCGCATGGTGGATGTCAGCGCAAAACCCGAGACAAGTCGGCTGGCGGTGGCGGCCGCGCGAATCGAGATGCTGCCCGCCACGCTAGCCATGATCCGCGCGCAGCTCGATGGCCGTGAGACGCCTCTGCCAAAGGGTGACGTGGTGGGTGTGGCCCGGGTGGCCGGGATCATGGCCGCAAAGCGCACACACGACCTCATCCCGCTGTGCCATCCGCTGCCTTTGAGCGGCATCGACCTGGCGATTGACCCCGCCGCGGATCCGCCGGGGCTCACCATCGAGGCCACCGTGCGCACGACCGCGCGCACGGGTGTGGAGATGGAGGCATTGACGGCCGTTTCAATCGCCGCGCTGGCCGTCTATGACATGTGCAAAGCCGTCGACCGCACGATGACCGTGCGCGACGTTCGACTCTTACGGAAAACCGGCGGCGCCAGCGGTGACTTCGAATCCGCCGGCCAGCCGGCCAGGGAGGTCTGAGTGGCCGACGAACGCCTGTTGCCCATCGAGCTCGCCGAGGAGATGGAAGCCTCCTACATCGACTACGCCATGAGCACCATCATGGCGCGCGCCATCCCGGACGCGCGCGATGGACTCAAGCCGGTGCAGCGGCGGTTGCTGTATTCGATGGACGAGTTGGGCTCCGCGCCGGGCGCGGGCTATCGCAAGTCGGCGCGCGTGGTGGGTGACACGATGGGCAAGTACCACCCGCACGGCGATAGCGCGCTTTACGACGCGCTCGTGCGCATGGCGCAGCCGTTTTCCCTGCGCTACCCGCTCGTGGACGGCCAAGGCAACTTCGGCTCGGTCGACGGCGATCCGGCCGCCGCCATGCGGTACACCGAGACCCGGCTGACGGCGGTGTCGGCCGAGATGCTCGACGAAATCGATCGCGACACCGTTAATTTCGTCGAGAATTTCGACGGGACCTCCGAGATGCCCGAGGTCCTGCCCTCTGTTGTCCCCAATCTGCTTCTCAACGGCGCCACGGGCATCGCGGTCGGGATGGCGACGAGCCTCCCGCCGCACAACCTGCGCGAAGTCGGACGCGCGATCCAGCACCTGCTGGACACCCCGGACGCGAGCCAGGACGACCTCATGAAGTTCGTCAAGGGCCCGGACTTCCCAACCGCGGCGGTGATCATCGGGGCCGAGGACATCCAAGAGACCTATCGGAAGGGCCGCGGCCGGGTGCTGGTGCGCGCCCGGGTCACGATCGAGGAGGTCCGGGGCGAGCGCATGGCGCTGGTCGTCACCGAGCTGCCCTACATGATCAACAAGGCCACGTTGATCGAGCGCATCGCCGACCTCGTGCGCCACCGCACCGTCGAGGGCATTTCGGACCTTCGCGACGAATCCGACCGCCATGGCATGCGGGCCGTGATTGAGTTGAAGCGCGACGCCCGGCCGTCGGCGGTGCTCAACCAGCTCTACAAGCACACGGCGCTGCAATCCACGTTCAGCATCAACATGCTGGCCCTGGTCGACGGGCGGCCGGAGCAGCTCACGCTCAAGCGCATGATCGAGATCTTCATCCAGCACCGGCAGGAGGTGATCCGCCGACGGACGACCTTCGATCTGAAGAAGGCGCGTGTCCGGGAGCACCTGCTCGAGGGCTATGTCATCGCGCTCGACAACATCGACGCCGTCATCAAGTGCATTCGCGCCGCCGCCGACACGGAAGCCGCGCGTCGCGAGTTGATGCAGCGATTCGGCCTTTCCGAAACCCAGGCCAACGCGATTCTCGACATGCAGCTGCGCCGGCTGGTGCGGCTCGAACGGCAGCGCATCCTCGACGAGCTCGATGCCGTGCGGGCGGAGATTGCCGACCTCATGGACATCCTGGCCGACCCGAACCGGGTGCGCGAGATCATCCGCAGCGAGACCCGCGCCATCGTGGATCGCTTCGGCGACGAGCGCCGCACCGAGATCCTGACCGGCGCGAGTGGCGAGTTCTCGGATGCCGACCTCGTGGCCGATGAGGATTGCCTGGTCACGCTCTCATCGAATGGTTATGTCAAGCGCGTGCAGGCAACCGCCTACCGCCGGCAGGGTCGCGGCGGCCGCGGGATCATCGGCTTCCGCAGCAAGGCCGGCGGCATCGTCGAACACTTCCTCATCACCAACTCGCACGACCACCTGCTCTTCTTCACGAGCCGCGGCAAGGTCTACCGACTGCGGACCTACGAGATCCCCCAGCACGGCCGCGACGCGCAGGGCATCAACGTGATCAACCTGTTGCCCATCGAGCAAGGCGAAACGGCCACCGCCATCCTCGCCATCCCGAACTTCGAGGCGGGCGACTACCTCGTGTTCGGGACGCGCCGAGGCGAGGTTAAGCGCAGCGCGCTGACGCAGTTCGTCACCGCCCGCAGCAACGGCCTGCTGGCCATGGACGTGGAGCCTGACGACGAGCTGGCCTGGGTGCGCCTGGCCACCGACGAGGACAGCGCGATGTTCTTCACCCGGGAGGGCATGGCCATTCGCTTTCTTCTCGATAACGTGCGCGCCAGCGGCCGGACGAGCGGCGGCGTGCGCGCCATCAGCTTGACCAACGACGACGAGGTCGTGGCCATGGACCTCGTGCATGAGGAGGCCTACGTACTTCTGGTCACCAGCAATGGGTTCGGCAAGAAGATGCCGGTGTCGGACTTCCGGTCTCAGGGCCGCGGCGGGCAAGGCGTGCGCGCCATCAATCTCAACGAGAAGACCGGCCCGGTGGCCGATGCGCGCACGCTTCTCAGCCCCGACGAGGAGATCGTGTTGGTCTCCTCCGACGGCCAGGTGATCCGCTGCGGCCTCAAGGACGTGCGCCCGTTGGGACGCTACGCCGCCGGCGTGATCGTGATGCGCATGAAAAACAGCGTAGGCCTGCTGCGCGTGGCCCGGCTGGCCGACGGCCGCGACGGGGAACGGGATACCCAGCCCGAGGCATCCTGACCGACCCGCCAACGGCACCCGGGAAATATCTCAGCGGAGAGGGAACGTTTCACCGCTGTCGCGCGTAATATCAGTTAGCGGACAGATTTCATCGGCGCCTGGAGTTCACGATGCGGCGACTTCGAGCAGGATTCGTCATCCTCATCGTGCTGGCGCTCACGGCATGCGGCGAGGCGGATAGTGGAGCCGAATCGCTAGAGCTCAACGACAGTTCGATGGCCGAGCCGGCGATGGCAATGGCTACCAGCGCGCCCAGGGCCGTGCGCGAGGTGGTCGAGGTCGAGGTCATCCGCGAGGTGCCGGTCGAGGTCATCAAAGAGGTGATGGTCGAGGTCGAGAAGGTTGTCGAGAAGTCCGTCTCGACAGAGTCGGCTGCCGCTGCCGCGCCGCAGTCGCTCGACGCCGGTGTGGTCGAGCGCCAGATCATCCGCACCGGCACGCTGAGCGTTGTCGTCACCGATCTCGCTGCCGCGGTGACGCAGGTTCAGGACATAGTCGATGGCATCCCCGGGGCCTTTGTCGCCGCGTCCAACATCCAGCAGGACGACCCGCGGCGCGTGAGCACGATCACCGTGCGCGTCCCCGTCGCGACGTTCGACGCCACGCTCGCCGCCCTGCGCAACGTCGGCGCCGAGGTGATCGACGAAGACATCCGCAGCCAGGACGTCACGGCGCAGTACACCGACCTGACCGCCCGCCTGCGCAACGCCACCGCCGCGGAGCAGCAGCTGCTGGAGATTCTCACCCGCGCGGTAAGCGTGCAGGACACCATCGACGTGCAGCGCGAGCTCACCCAGGTGCGCGAGCGCATCGAGGTGCTCCAAGGCCAGCTCAATTTGCTGACCAACCAAACCTCGCTCGCCACGATCACGCTGCGCCTGCACCCAGCATCGGATCTGATCGTGACGCGCGAGACCCCAAGCCATTTCCAAATGCATGACCAAACCCACCTCGCCGTGACGGTGCGCAACGACGGCACCGTGGACCTGATGCAGGTGGAAATCGCTGACCGGCTGGACCCGGGCATGATCTTCTTGGCCGCTGGCGAGGGCGCCGTCTACGACGCAGCCGCCCACACGGTGCGGTGGACGATCGACCGTCTGAGGCCCGGCGAAGCGCGCTTCCTCGGCGCCGAGGTCCGCCTGGAGAGCGATGAGCCCGAGATGCAGGCACGCGCCGAGGTCTCGACATCGAGCCCGGAGGGTGACGCCGCCAACAACCGCGCCACGGCGACCCTGACGTTCCATGTGGACCTGGCCATCACCAAGGATGGCCCGCCCGCCGTGCCGATCGGTCGGGACGCCGCGTACGGCCTGGAGTTCCGCAACACCGGCAACACCGACGCCCGCAACGTGCGCCTGGAAGAACGCTTGTCCGACGGCATGCAGTTCGTGCGCGCGGATGGCGGCGGCCGATTTGACGCCGACCGCGGCATGATCGTATGGGAGTTTCCGCGGCTTGCGCCCGGGTCTGTCGACCGCGTGACCTACGTGGCGCGCGTGGAGGCCAGCGCGGGCCGTCTCCAAACCGACACCACGATCACATCCGACGAGCCGGACCGCGCCGGCGTGGACAACACGACAACCACATTCCTCACCGTGTTGCCGGAGGACGTAGCCGACCGCGAGGTCTGGAGCCCCGGATCAACGGCTCGCGAGAGCGTCGATCGGCTGGGGCGCTTCGCCCAGTGGGCCGCCGACGCCGGGCTCACCATCGGCATCATCGGCGTGCCCGTCCTGGTCGTGCTGGCGATCCCCGTCCTGGCCGTCCGCGCGGTCCGGCGGCGCCGCCGCGCAGCCAATCGGGGAAGCGGCGTCAACGACGCCCCCTCCGGTAATACGCCGTCGGCGTGATCGTGATGCGTCTGACGGAGAAGGTGAACCAGCCGCGCCTGGCCCGGCGGGCCGTCGGCCGCGACGGAGAACGGCAGAGCCAGACCCCAGCGTCCTGACCGATCTGCCGCCGACCGCGGCAAAGTTCCTGATCGGACAGGGAACGTTTCATCTCCGCCGTGCGTATTATCAAGTACCAGACCATGCTCGAAAGCCATTGGGAGTTCACCATGCGGCGGAATGGCCACCGGGAAATCACTTTGCGGCGCTGTCGAGCAGGATTTGTCGCCCTCGCCATCGGCGCGCTGACGCTTGGGGCGTGCGGTGAGGCTGAAGTCGTCGAAAAGATGGTGACGGTGACCATCACTGAGGTCAAGGAAGTCATCAAGGAAGTTCCGGTCGAGACGGTGGTCACCAGGGAGGTCATCAAGGAAGTGGCGGTTGAGACGGTGGTCATGCAGGAGGTGGCGGTCGAGAAGGAGGTCATCCGAGAGGTGGCGGTTGAGAAGCTGGTGACGGCGCCCTCATCCGCGTCGTCTGGCGCACTTCCCGAGGGCGCACGGCCGGCACTCACGGCCCTCGTGGCCGAGCGCCACATCATCCGCACCGGCACGCTCAGCATGGTGGTCAACGATCTCCCGGTCGCCGTGACGCAGATTCGAGAGATCGTGGCCAGCGTTCCGGGTGCGTTCATCGCCTCGTCCAACGTCCAGCGTGACGATCCCGATCGGACGAGCACCATGACGGTGCGGATCCCCTCCCAGGCGTTCGATCCCGCGCTCACCGCGCTGCGCAGCATTGGCGCCGAGGTGATCGACGAAGACATCCGCAGCCAGGACGTTACCGAGCAGTACACCGATTTGGCCGCCCGTTTGCGCAACGCCAAGGTGACCGAGGAGCGACTGCTGGACATCCTCGGCCGCGCGAAAGACGTCGAGGAGACGCTCAACGTCGAGGCCGAAGTCGCCAAGGTTCGCGAACGCATCGAGTTGCTCCAAGGCCAATTGAATGTGCTGACAAACCAGACGTCGCTGGCAACGCTCGTGATGCAACTGCATACGGTGGCCGACCTGATCCTCGAGCGCGAAGCCGTGCTTAACTTCCAGATGCATGACCGCACCCAGCTTGGTCTGACGGTGTACAACCAAGGCACGGTGGAGCTTGCTGAGGTCAAGGTCGTGGACCGGCTGGATCCGGGCATGATCTTCGTGAACGCCGACGAAGGCTTCACCTTCGACGACACTTCCAACACGGTCTCGTGGACCATCGACCGGCTGGGTGCGGGCCACTCGCTCACCCTCCGCACGGAAGTGAGGCTGGAGAGCGACGGGCGCGACATGGAAGCGCGCGCCGAGGTCTCGACGGCCAGCCCGGAGCGTGACCCCACCAACAATAGCGCCGTCACCAAGCTGAGATTCCACGTGGATCTGGCCGTCGAAAAGGACGGCGGGACGGTGGTGACCAGCGGTGAGGACATCTCGTACAGCGTTGATTTCAGGAATTCCGGGAACACCGACGCCCGCAACGTGCGCCTGGAAGAACGCCTGCCCGAGGGCATGGCGTTAGTGCGCGCGAGTGGCGCCGGCCGCTATGACGCCGGCCGAAACGCGATCGTATGGGAGTTTCCGCGGCTCGCACCGGGGTTTGGCGACCGCGTGAGCTACGTGGCCCGCGTGGAGACGGACTCGGGCCATCCCCGAGTCGACACGACGATCACGTCGGACGAGCCTGAACGCGTCGGCGTGGACAACTCGACGACCACTTTCCTAACCGTGTTGCCGGAACCGGAGCCGACGCCGGAGCCGACACCGGAGCCGGTGCCCGAGCCCGAACTCTGGGACCCCGGTTTAGCGGCTCGCGAAAGCGCCGATCGGCTAGGGAAGTTCGGGCAGTGGGTCTCGGATACCGTGGTGACCGTTGGCATCATCGGCGGACCCATCGTGGCCGTGCTGGGGGTCATCGCCGGGGCGGCCTACGCGGTCAGGCGGCGCTGGCGCAGGGCCTAGCTCGAGGCGCTGGTGTAGCGGCTGAGGCCGAGGCTCCAGAATCGCGTGGCCGCCAGCACTGCGGTGACGGCGATCACGGGAGCTGCCCACACGAGCCACGACGGGTCGCGCCCGGTCACCACCTGCGCCGGGATCGTCGTGACAAACGCCACCGGGAACACGAAGGTCAAGAGTTGACGCAGCCAGAACGGGTAGACCTCGATCGGGTAGCGTCCGGTTTGGAAGAAGAGATTGAAGATCATCGTCACGTTGGCCACGCGCACGAACCAGAACACAAGCGTGGTCAGCGCCAGCCAGATGGCGTAGACGATCGCCACGCCGCAAATCAGCAATCCCACGAACAGCAGCACGCCCCAGCCCGAGACGTGGGTTTCGAGGCCAAGGAGCGCCACGGTGAGGACGATGGCGCCGAGCACGATGTCCGATACGTGCCAGACGGCAAAGCGCCGGGCGCTGGCCAGGAACAGGGCCGGCACCGGTTTCATGAGCACGTAGTCGAACGTGCCGTCGCGGACTTCCTCGACGACCCGGTTAAGGCTTGGCGACATGAACATCGCCACAAAGCCGTTCACAAAAACGAATATCCCCAGCAGCGACATCGTCTGTCCCAGCGTCCAGCCGCCGAGCGTTTCCGTGTGCGCAAAGATCACGGCCACGCTGCCGATGGCGGTGCCCAGGTTGAGCACGCTGCGGATCACGTTGCCAAGCAAGTCGCCCCGGTAGGCGAATTCTTCCTGGAGCGCCGAGCGAAAGAAGGCGCCGGCGATCCGGGCGAGCCGCCCGATCACGCGCCCACCGCCGCATAGCGCTTGACGCCGGCCCGCCAGAGCAGCACGAATGCCGTCGCCGCCGCCACGGTCCAGCCGGCCTGGATGGCCAGTCCCGCGGCGAGCTCCACACCCTGGACCCGGCCGAGCGCCACCTCGATCGGGAAACCGACCGTATAGCGCATTGGCAGCACCATGGCGGCTTGCTGCAGCAGGCCGGGAAGCACGGCAACGGGCGCGACCTGCCCGCCGAGCAAGAGGGTGAGACTTATCCAGATATCCCAGAAGGACATGGAGCGCGTGGTCCAAAACGCCAGCATGGCGAAGCACGAGCCGACAAGGAATGACATCACCGCCGCCATGACCATGGACGGCGCGAAGAGCGCGATCCCCACCCAGTCCGGATCGAAGGCGGGGCGGAGAATCAGCGCCAAGCCGACCCAGATCGGGATCAGAAACATCAGATTCACGGCCTTGTAGGCCAGGTTGAGCGCCCCCGCGCGCCAGAACGGATGCAGCGGCCTGAGCATGTGCGCGGAGAGCCTGCCGGTCTGGATCGTCGGCGCCATCGTGTAGACCTCGATCGCCAAGGTGAGGTGCGAGACGGCCATGAAGACGAGGTAGTAGAGGACGAAGTCGTCGCGGCCATAGCCGGCAATGGTTCCGTCGCCGACCACCGTGGACCAGATGACCAGGTAGATGATGGGATTCACCACCTGCCAGAGGCCGTAGAGGAACATCTCGATGCGGTACTGGAAAAGGTCCGCCAGCTCCGCCCTGAGCAGCGCCGCAAAGCCCGCCAGCGTGCGCGAGCGCATCACGACTCGCGCCGGTGAAACACCTGGTCGATGACGTACTCCAGGGGAGGGTCCTCGACGCTGAGATCGGTCACCGGCAGCTCAGCCAGCAACCGGGCCGTGACGGCCGCCGCCTTGGCTTTGTCGGTCCGAAGCTGGATCTGCACGTCGTCCGCGGCGACGACTTCGCCGTAGGCCGAGACGTCCGCGCGGTCGATGGGGCGTTCCAGATGCAGGGTGATCGTTTTGTGCGGGGCGTAGCGGTCGATGAGGCCCGTGAGCAGGCCGTCATAGAGGAGCTTGCCGCGGTCGATCACGACCACGCGCTCGGCCAGCGCCTTCACATCAGCCATGTAGTGGCTGGTGAGCAGAATGGTGGCACCGGTGGTGGCGTTGTAGCGCATGACGAAATCGCGAATGCGTTGCTGCATCGTCACGTCAAGCCCGATGGTCGGCTCGTCGAGAAACAGCACGCGAGGGCGGTGCAACAGACCGGCCGCCAGCTCGGCCTTCATGCGCTCACCGAGTGAGAGCTGGCGCACGGGCTTCGTGAGCAGCGAATCGAGATCGAGCAGATCGACGAGCAGGTCGAGCGACTCCTGGTACGCGGCGTCGCGCAGTCCAAACACGGCCTTGTTGACCAGGAACGTGTCCATGGCCGGCAGGTCCCAGTAGAGCTGCTGGCGCTGCCCCATGATGAGCGTGATCGCGGAGAGGAACTCGCGCCGCCGTTCCCACGGGGTGAAGTCCAGCACGGTCGCCTCGCCGGCCGTCGGGTGCAGGAGCCCGCTCAACAACTTGAGCGCCGTCGTCTTCCCCGCGCCGTTGGGTCCCAGGAATCCGACGATCTCGCCGGGCTGCATGTCGAAGGTGATGTCGTCGACGGCGCGTACGATCCGATGGCGGCGGCGCACGACGCTGCGCAACGACGCCCGCAGGCCGCCTTCACGGTCGGCGACCTGATAGTGCTTGACCAAATTGCGGACACGAATATCGGCGGTCATGCGGAATCACGGGGCGCGCGGCTCCCGAGCCTAGCGCCTCATGTCTCGCCCCCAGATCAGACCGGGACGCCCGTACCCGGCACCGCGGCGGTGCCGGGTCCTCATGCGCCGTTAGCGCGCGGGTACGTATTTGTGCAGGTAGCTGTCTCCGCCAACTTCGGCCACGTACACCGCGCCTTGATCGTCGACCCAGATTCCGTGCGGCCCGCCGATCCGATCCGGCGCCCGGTCCTCGGCCCAGCGAGTGATCACCTTGCCGTCAAAATCCAGAATCGTGACGCCGCGATTGAGCTCGGATACGAAAATGGCGCCACGGTCCTCGTCAACGTAGAAGTCGCTCGGCAACGGGATATCGCCCCACTCGGTGATATAGACGCCGTCGGGATCGAAGACCTGGATGCGGTCGTTCTCGCGATCGGCCACCAGCACCCGGTTATCCGGGAGCACCCAGATTCCGTGCGGCAGCGCGAATTGGCCAGGGCCGTTGCCTGGCTCGCCCCAGGTGACGGCATGCCGTCCGTCGGGATCGAATCGGTGGCACTTCGTATCGCCGTAGCCGTCGGACACGAAAATGGTGCCATCGGGCGTGACATAGGTGTTCGTGGGCTGATTGAACAGTCCCGCGGACGCGCTGGTGACGTACGGATAGCCCAGCCGACCCTTCAGCGTGCCGTCCGTGCCGTAGATCCACACCACGTGCGCGTGCTGGTCGGTCAACCAGAGCTGCTCATGCCGATCCAGGAACACACCGTGGGCATAGCAGAGCTCGGCGTCGCCCCAATGGCCGATGACCTCACCCTCCCGCCCAATGACCGTCATGGGACGGGTGCCGCGATTGAAGCAGTACACGCGGCCCAGGCGGTCCGTGGCGATGCTGCCGATCCAGCCGAGGTACCAGTCGGGCGGGAGCTTGAGCCAGCCGTCCACGTAGTCGTAGGTAAATTCGCCGGACCCAACACGCATGCCGTTCTCCGAAAGCCGTCGCCACCGTGCGCAGCGTAGCGGGTCCGCAATCTGCCGTCTCCAGCCATGCCAGTGTGCCCTTCGCCACGGTGCCGCGAGGCGCCTGCACATAAGGTTGGAATGCACATGTTGGCCGCCCAGGCGGGGCGGCTCGGCAGTTGGAGGTTCGTGGTGAAGAAGACGGTAGCGGTGCTGGTTCTGGCGATCGCGGCCGCGGTGCCGCTCGTCGTGCGGCATCTACGTCGCGGATCGGAGACCGAGGTCTCGGCCTCGGCCTAGCGATCAGCGCAGGCCCGGGCGGCGCTCGCGCCGCCCGGGCCTTCTTGGTGCGTCGAGCCGAATCGCGAACAAGGCGTCCAAGGACTTATCCTTAGTAGATCGCAATTCTCAACGGACAAGCAAATGTTCCAGACCATCGGGCGTACGTGGGAGCTCATCAAGATGAGCTGGGCGGTCCTAAAGCAGGACCGTGAGTTGGTGCTGTTTCCCGTCATGTCGGCGGGGGCGCTGGCGATCCTCGCCGGGCTGATGTTTGGAATCGGGTCCAGCCTCGGGACCGTGGATCGCCTGTCAGCGGCTGAACCTACCGCCGGCGAGGCCGATATCGTGCTGCTCGCCGTGACGTACTTCGTGCTGGCGTTCGTGGTCATCTATTTCAACTCGGCGCTCATTGGCGCCGCGATGATCCGATTGGCCGGCGGCGACCCAACCGTCGGAGACGGCCTGCGAATGGCCAACAAGCGCCTCCCGCAGATCCTGGGATGGGCGCTCATCTCGGCGACCGTCGGACTCATCCTGCAGCTCCTCCGCAATCAGTCGCGCGACAACATGGTTGCGCAGATCGTGCTCGGGCTGGTCGGTGGCGTCTGGGCCTATCTCACGTACTTCGTCGTACCGATTCTGGTCGCGGAAGGCCTGGGACCGATTGGCGCGATCCGGAGTTCGGGATCACTGTTCAAACGCACCTGGGGCGAGCAGGTCACGTCAAATGTCGGCTTCGGCATTCTCGGGATTGTCGCCGTGCTGATTGGCGCCCTGCCCGCCGTTCTCGTAGCCGCGGTCAGCATTCCTGCCGGCATCGCGGTGGCCGTGGTAACGGTGGGGCTCGCCCTGGCGATCGTGAGCACACTGGAGGGTATTTTCAAGGCTGCCCTCTACGGCTATGTAGCGGATGGACGCGTCCCCGAGCAGTTCACGCGCGACTCGCTGGCGGGGGCCTACCAGCCCAAGACAGGGCGCATGTAGGCCAAGCTCGTTCCCGAATGTAAGTTGGTACTCTTTAAAGTGCGGGCAGGGCCGGATACCATCGTGCTCGGTCACGCATGCGGGATGCAGGAGTAAACGGTCTTGGCGGAAGGTCCACGCTTCAGTCGGCGCCGGCTGCACGCACTAGCAGCCGGCAGTCTCGCCGTCGCAGCCGGCGGCTTGGTGACATCCGCCGCTGCCGAAGGCCCGGACGAGTCGGCCGCGCAAACGGTCTACGCCTCCGAAACCGGCCACCACATGACTGGTCCCATTTTCAACTGGTGGCTGCAATACGGGCGCGAATCGGAAATTGGATGGCCGGTCACCGAGCCGCTGCCGTACGGCAGGGAGACGCTGCAGTATTTCGAGCGCGGTGCGCTGCTCACCTACGCCTCGGCGCAGGATCCGCTCGGCGTCGTTCCGTTGAACCTGGGAACGGCCTGGGCTCTGCAACAACAAACAGCGGATCAACCGCACGACTACGAGTGGTGGTTTCCACAGTCCGAGCGTGGCGTGCATCCGGCGTTCTGGGAGTCGTTCCGGGAGCGCGGCGGCGCCTTCACGTTTGGCTTCCCCATCCTTTGGGGCGCAGAGACTACCAGCGGGTTCCGCCAGCCCTTCAGCCGCGCGCTCTGGCGGGATAGCTCCCAAGGCCTGGTCCAAGATCCGGTGGGCGTCTACGTCGCCCGGGCTCGCAGCATAGGCATGGCCCGCGTCCGGCAGTCGCGACTGGCGCCGTCCTACGATCCAGCGCACTGGCCGGCGCGGCCCACCTACGGATCAGACCGCCGCGCGGAGGTCGATCTCACCCGGCAAATCACCACGTTCTACGCCGCCGATCAACCGGTCTACCGGGCGCTGATTTCAACCGGGTTGCCGCCTGACTTCACGCCGGCAGGGGACTACAACATCTTCTGGCGGATCGAGCGCGCGCGCTTGATATCCAACGGCAGCACGGTGAAAACGTACGACGTGCCCAACGTGCTTCACGTGCAGTACTTCACCCGTGAGTGGATCGGGTTCCACTACGCCTATTGGCACGACGCCTTCGGCAGCGTGCAGAGCGCCGGGTGCGTGAACATGCGGCTCCACGACTCCGAGTGGGCGTGGGACTTTTGTGCGAATGGCACGCAAGTAGTCGTGCACGAGTAGCGCTCGTCCGAATGCGCCGGCCGCAGCAGAGGCCGTCGCGACGACACTAGCCGCCGCCTCCTATTCCGCCGGAACGCTGTTCTCCTCCGCCTGCGGCGAGTAGGGGAGATGTCCCGCTGGCAACGGTTCGCGGCGCTCCGCAACAAATCCCATGGCTTGGGCGTCGGCTGCAACCGAGGCAAGGCCAAGGTATTCAATGGTGTCGGCAAATGGCCGGCCGGTCGCCGGGTCCCAGCCATGGTCGCGGTAGTAGGCCGTTACCTCGTCCCTGACGCCGGCCCGACTGAGCGGCTGGTTGCGCAGCGGCCCGTGGCGCAGCGGCTCGTGCAAGCGGTCCGGTAGGCGGTCGTCCTCCGGCTCCAGCCCTTCCCGAAGGTTGAAGAGCCGCGCCATGGTGACGCCGCGCTCGAACGTCGCGTGCAACTCGTCCGGCGAAACATCCCAACCCGTGGCCGCGTTCAACAGACTCAGCGTCGTGGCCTCGTCGTACTGCAAGAAGTGACACAGGCCCACGGTATTGCGGAGCCCGGAACGCTTACCCGCGGCACCGGTGTGGTCGCCGCCGGTTGGAGCGACCGGATAGTTGCGGCGCATGCCCGGCATCGCGCGCGGATCGTGCATGGCTACTTCGAGCCCCTTCACGTGCACGACCCGCGCCTCGGCGTCGGCGCCGAGGGTGCGCGCCGCCCGCAGCGAGCCCTCGGCCAGGAGATCGCCCACGCCTTTACGGTGGGCGATCTTTCCGATCACGCGCAGCACGTCGTCGGCCGACCCGATGCGCAGCGTCTCACCGTCGAGCTGCTGCTCGCCCAGCAAGCCAAGCTCGACCATTTCCATGGCCCAGGCGATCGTCGCGCCGCACGAAATGCTGTCCATGCCGAGCGCGTTGAGCATCTCGTGGCCCTTGCAGATGGCCATCACGTCGGTCACGCCCGTGTTGGGACCAATTGACGCCAGCGTCTCGTATTCCGGGCCGCCGTACTTGGGGTCCACCGTGAGATCCGGACGCTTGATCTTGACGCGTTTCTTGCAGCGCACGGAGCAGGCGTAGCACCGGTCCATCTCGTGGTCGGTGAGTTCCTGGATGGCCACGGCATCCACCCGGTCGGCGCCCTCCAGCCGGCCGTCGCGAAAGTTATGCGTGACCAGGTGACCCTCGAGCTGCTTCGATCTCACCATGGCGCCGGTGCCCCAGGTGTGGAGCCGATGGTGCGCCTCGCCTGGCGCCAGCGTCTCCTGCGCGACCCAGCGGGAAACTCCGGCAATCGCCCGGGGGTCGGCCGCTTGCACCGGCTGGGCACCGCGCACGGCAATGGCTTTCAGATTCTTCGATCCCATGACGGCGCCTAGGCCCGTGCGACCGGCCACCTCGTTGAGATCGTGAACGATGCAGGCAAACCGCACCAGGTTTTCCCCGGCCGGACCGATCTGGGCCACGCGAACGCGCGGGTCGCCCAACTCCTCCCGAATCTGAGATTCCACCGGCCCCGTTAGCTCGCCCCAGAGCGGCCGCGCGTCGCGCAGCTCGACCGCGTCGTCGTCGATCCAGAGGTACACGGGATGGGCCGCCCTCCCGTGCACGATGATGGCGTCCCAACCGGCGCGCTTGAGCTCGGCGCCCCAGTAGCCACCAGCCTCGGATTCACCAAAAAGGCCGGTGAGTGGCGACTTGGCGCCCACGCTGTGCCGGCTGCCGCCGGGAACGGAAACACCCGTAATCGGTCCGAGCGCGAACACGAGGCGGTTCGCTGGATCGAACGCATCGCTGCCCTGCGGGACTTCGGTAAGCAGCGTGTGGGCAATGACGTTGCGGCCGCCCATGTGCAGCCGCAGGAAGTCCGCGTCGGGCCGAACGGTCGCGATACGACCGGTGGTGAGATCGACGCGCAAGAAGCGCCGGCGCACCGAGCCCTTGGAGAGTGGCACCTTCACTCGCCTCCGGTCATTGGCACGAGAATGTCGACGACGTCGCCGGCCGCCAGCTTCGCATCACGCTGGGCTAGCTCGCCATTGAGGCCAATGGTAAGGCGCGGCTCCGCGTCCACGCCAAACCGCCGCAGCAGGTCCTCGACCGAGGTCCCGGCCGGAACGTCAACCTCACGGACCGCGCCAGTTCCCGGAAAGTAGCGGGCCAGGTCCGCGTATGGGCGCACGCGCACGCGCAGCGGCGGCAGCATCGTCCACCCATCGTCGCCGACAAGCCCCACGACGACAAGACTGGCGAACCGGCGCGCGTAGGTTCCGACGCAGGAGCCGACGCTACGGCACCGACCGCCCGCGGACCGCCGTCGATATGCGATAGACCGCCGTTTGCGCGGTCACAAACAAGGTGCTCCACGTCGGACCGCCCCAGGCCAGGTTCGATGGACGGGCCGGGGTGACAATCACGCCCAGCACGGTGCCGTCCGGCTCGACGACCCATATGCCGCCGGGACCCGTGCTCCACAACCGGCCCGCCGCATCGCACTTCATGCCGTCCGGATTGTTCGCCGCCGGGTGCGCGTCCATGTCCACGAACTGCCGCGGATTTATCAGCGACCCCTCCCGCGTCACGTCAAACGCCCACACGTCGCGCGGTCCACCGGAGTCACCGATGTAGAGGACGGATTCGTCAGGCGAAAACGCCAGCCCATTCGGCCGCACGAATCGATCGGCCACCAGAGCCATCGATCCGTCGGGCGAAAGCCGGTACACACCGTTGACCGGCTGCTCCTTGGCCTCGGGGCCCAGCGGATCGATGCCATAGGGCGGGTCCGTGAAGTAGATGTCGCCGTTGCGGCGCACGGCGACGTCGTTTGGGCTGTTGAGCCGCCGTCCCTCGAAGTAGGCGGCGATGGGCACCGGCTGCACGTTGACGTCGAAACGCAGGACTGCCCGGGCGCTATGCGCGCATGCCAGCAGGTTCCCGTTGGGGTCCAGCGTCAGCCCGTTTGTCGCGCCGCTGGCCGCGCGAAACGTCGTCAGCTCGGGGCCCTCCGGCAGCTCGCGCCAGCGGCAAATGCGGTCGTTCGGTATGTCGCTGAACAGCAGGTGGTCGCCCCGCCAGAGCGGCCCCTCGGTGAAGCCAAGCCCACTGGCGATCCGCTCGAACTGCGCTCCGGGCGCCACCAACTCGTGCAGCTGTCCGCTGCGATCCTCGAGCGCGAGTGCCTGCCCTTCATCGACGAATTGGTGCGCCATTGGATCCTACGCGTGCTGTCAGGCGGTGTCGGCCCGATGATGCCCCACGGCTGGCGGCGCGCGCGAGGCCGCCGCTGGTTGACAGCCGTTCCAAGGCGCTCCTAGCCTCATGTCGGCGCCTGCTCACCACTACGGCAAGACGTATGACAACTGACCAGATCGCTCACCATTCCTCCGAGGCGTCGCAACTCTTCGAGCCGCCGCCGGCGTTCGCCGCGCGCGCGCGCATCGGCTCGATGGAGCAGTACCGCGAGCTCTATCGACGCAGCCTTGACGAGCCGGAAGCTTTTTGGCGCGAGATCACGGACGGCTTCGAGTGGATGAAGCCGTGGACCACGCTTCTCGAGTGGGAGCCGCCGTTCGCCAAGTGGTTCGTCGACGGCACCACCAACATCAGCGTGAATTGCTTGGATCGTCACGTGGCCGCCGGTCGCGGCGATCGCGTCGCGTACTACTGGGAAGGCGAGCCGGGCGATACGCGCGTCATCACCTACGCCGAGCTTCTGCGCGACGTGCAGCGATTTGCCAATGCGCTGCGTGGGCTAGGGCTGAAGCGCGGCGAGCGCGTGCTGCTCTACATGCCCATGGTGCCCGAGTTGCCGGTGGCCATGCTGGCCTGCGCCCGCCTGGGCCTGGTCCACAGCGTTGTGTTCGGCGGGTTCAGCGCCGATGCCATTCGCGACCGCGTGAATGACGCCGGCGCCTCGCTGGTAATCACCGCCGACGGCGGCTGGCGTCGCGGCCGCGTGATCCCGCTGAAAGCCAATGTTGACGCCGCCCTGGCGGACGGCGCCTGCCCGTCGGTTGGCAACGTGATCGTGCTGCGGCGTTGCGCCAACGACATCGCCTGGGTCGACGGACGTGACGTGTGGTGGGACGACGCCATCGCCGGGCAGTCCGACGAATGCCCGGCGGCAGAGCTTCCCGCCGAGCATCCGCTATACATCCTCTACACCAGCGGCACCACCGGTAAGCCCAAGGGCGTCGTGCACACCACGGCGGGCTACATGGTCTACACCGCCGCCACCGCCAAGTTGATCTTCGACCTGCGCGACGACGACATCTACTGGTGCACCGCCGACATCGGCTGGGTCACGGGGCACAGCTACATCGTCTACGGCATCCTCGGCAACGGCGCCACAAGCGTGATCTACGAAGGCGCGCCCAACGCACCGAAAGAGGATCGCTTCTGGGCCATCGTCGAGAAATACGCCGTCACGGTGCTGTATACGGCTCCCACGGCCATTCGGACGTTCGTGCGCTGGGGCGACGAGCACCCCAACGCGCACGATCTCACCAGCCTGCGGCTGCTCGGGACCGTCGGCGAGCCGATCAACCCCGATGCGTGGTTGTGGTATCACCGCGTCATCGGCGGCGGGCGCTGCCCCATCGTGGATACCTGGTGGCAGACGGAGACCGGCGGCATCCTCATCACGCCGCTGCCGGGCGCCATTCCGCAAAAGCCTGGCTCGGCCACACTCCCGTTCCCCGGAACCGAGCCGGAAATCGTCGACGAGCAGGGGGAATCCCTGCCCGACGGCACTCGCGGCCTCTTGGTGCTGAATCGCCCCTGGCCGGGAATGCTGCGCGGCATCTATAAGGACGGGTGGGGCATTCCGGGACACCCGGGCGAGCACGGCGACGCCGAGCGTTTCATGGAGCAGTATTGGGCCAAGTTCCCCGGGCGCTATCTGACCGGCGACGGGGCCGTGCGCGACGCCGACGGCTATTTCTGGATCATTGGGCGGGTCGACGACACGCTCAATGTGTCGGGGCACCGCATTGGCACGGCGGAGGTCGAGAGCGCCCTGGTCAGCCATCCCGCGGTGGCGGAATCCGCGGTCGTCGGCACACCGGACCCCATCACCGGGGAATCCATCGCCGCCTTCGTCACGCTGCGCGGCGGCATCGACACCTCGGATGAGATGCAGGCCGAGTTGGTGGCGCACGTGGGCGAAAAGTTGGGAGGCTTTGCGCGACCCAAGCAACTTCGATTTGCCGACGCCCTGCCCAAGACCCGCAGCGGCAAGATCATGCGGCGGTTGCTGCGCGATATCGCCGCCGGCCGCGAGGTCGTGGGCGATACCACCACGCTCGAGGATCTCACGGTGGTGGCTCAGCTACGGGGCGAGGAGGAATAGCCGCCCTGCACCGACCCTCGATCCCGCCCACCATTGCCATCGAAGGTAATACCATGGCCGCGCCGTCGCGATCTGGGCGGCGCCACTCAGCGGAGCAACGCAGGTCTATGCACGTCACCGGGTCCAGCCGAACCGCGCGCCTCGGGCGCGTCATCTGCGCGTTTCTGAGCGGTGTTTTCCTCGCCGGCGCCGTCGCGGCTTGCGGCGAATCCAGCCGCTTCAGCCACATCGCGCCAACCCCCGAACCCACCCCGGTCGTCGTCCAGCTGCTCGCCATGGTCCCCTCTGGACGCACGATGCCTCCGGTGGCGCCGTCACCGCCCGCCCGCACGCCGGAGACGGTAACCACCATGGCGGCGCCAACGCCCATCGTCATCGAGACGCCGACCGAAGTCGTGGACGAGACGCCGAGCCCGACGCCGACCGAGCCGCCCACAGGCCCGTTCACACCCGAAGAAATCGGTAGCCAACTCTTTGTCGACAACGGCTGCTTCGTCTGCCACGCCGAAGACCTCAGCGGCGGCATCGGCCCGGCCCTTGCGGGGCGCACACCGGAGGACCTGACGGATGACCGCATTCGATCGCAGATCGGCACCGGTGGAAACGGGATGCCGTTCTTTGAAAACCTCACGGCGGAGCAAATCGAACAGCTCATGGCGTTCATTCGCAGTTCCTAGGCAGCCATGACAATCCGCGGCTGTACGCCGGACGTAGAATTTGAGGGAAGGCGGGTAAGGAGCGCTGGCATGCGGAGGATGATCGCTGCGTGCATCGCCGTCGCCGCGGCTGCGGTCGTCCTGACCGCGTGCGGCGAAGCCGCCGAGCCCGCAGCACCCGCCGCCGAGGTGAAATACGCGGCAATCGAAGCGCCCGCGCCGCCCACGGCAACGGATACCCCCGCCCCTCCGCCCGCGCCAACGCCGCAACTGACTCCTACGCCGGTTCCACAGCCGGCTGCCCCGGCAAGGGCGGCCGCCGTCGACTTCTCGCTCCCGAGCGCCCAGGGCCCGCAATACACCCTGAGCTCCTTCGCGGGACAGCGGCCGGTGGTCGTCGTCTTCTACCGCGCCTTCTGGTGAGGGACCTGCCGTACCCAGCTCGTGGAGCTGCAAAACGACTACCAGGACTTCCAATCGCGCGGCGTCGAAATCCTCGCCATCAGCACTGACACGCTCAATGACACCGCCGGCATTGTTGAGCGGATCGGCCTGCAATTCCCGGTGCTCTACAACTCCGAGGGCGATGTCCCGCGCGCGTACGGCATCTTCGATCTCTACGGCGACGGTCTCGCCACGGGGTCGGCGTTCCTGGTCGATCTTGATGGAAACCTGGCCTGGAGTTCGATCTACAGCGGCATTCACGACCTCATCAAGTCAGACGACATCCTGGCGGCCATCGACGCGCTGTAGAGCAACGGCGCCGCACGCACCCCGGAGAGCGTGACCACCATGGCGCCGCCGCCACGGTTGGGGCGGCGGCAACCCCGACCCCGAATGGCACGCCGCCCCCCACTCCAACGCCGAAGGTCCAGACCGACGAAGAGCCGCCCTGCCGGCAACTCTTCGTCGACAACGGCTGCACGGTCTGCCACGGTGAAGACCTGAGCGGCGGAATCGGATCACCGCTTGCCGGCCGAGCCCCGGACGATCTCACGGAGGAGCGCATCCGCTCCCAACTCGCCGAGGGTGGAAACGGGATGCCGCCGTTTCCCGATCTGACGGAGGTTCAGATCGGTGAACTGATCGCGTGCATTCGCAGTTCGTAGGCCGCGATGGCAAACCGCGCCGGCTCGCTCAGCGTAGAATCTGAGGGAAGACGGGTGAGGAGTTTCGGCATGCGGAGGATGATCGCCGCGTTAATCGCCATCGCCGCGGCTTCTGTAGTCATTGCGGCGTGCGGCGAATCCGCCGAGCCCGCGGAATCCGCCGCTGGAGCTGCCGTCGCCAGCGAGGCAACCGCGGCCCCCGCGCCGCCGACGGCAACGGTCACGCCCGCCCCTCCGCCCGCACCGGTGCCGACAGCCACCAGCCCACCGACGCCAGCCGCAACCCCGCCGCCGACCGCCACGGCGGTCGCGGGAGCGGCCCTGGCGGCCACTTCCGCACCGACTGCGGTAGTCGTCGCCGCGGCGCCGACGCCCACAGCCGCTCCCGCGCCGACCTCAACGCCGGCGCCCGCAGTAACGCCCACGCCGGCGCCCCTCCCGACCTCAACGCCGCAGCCCACGCCGACGACGGCCGCTGTGCCAACTCCAACTCCCGCACCAACGCCCGCACCGGCGCCCACGCCAACACCGCAGCCCACACCCGCGCCCACGGCAGCGCCGACGCCGACCCCCGCACCCCAGCCAACGCCGCAGCCGACACCCACGCCCGCGCCAGAGCCCACGCCAACGCCGCAACCGACGCCGACGCCCGCGCCACAACCGACCCCAACGCCAACACCGCCACCCGCGCCAGCCAGGGCGGCCGCCGTCGACTTCTCGTTACCGAGTGCCCAAGGCCCGCAATACACCCTGAGTTCGTTTGCGGGACAGCAGCCGGTGGTGGTGGTCTTCTACCGGGCCTTCTGGTGAACGACCTGTCGCACGCAGCTCGTGGAGCTGCAGAACAACTACCAGGAGTTCGAATCGCGCGGCGTGGAAATCCTCGCCATAAGCACTGACACGCTCAATGACACCGCCGGCATTGTTGAGCGGATCGGCCTCCAATTCCCGGTGCTCTACAACACCGAGGGCGATGTTCCCCGGGCGTACGGCATCTTCAACCTCTACGGCGACGGTCTCGCCACAGGGTCAGCGTTCTTGGTCGATCGTGACGGGGGCCTGGCCTGGAGTTCTGTCTACAGCGGCATTCATGACCTGATCCCCTCAGCCGACATCCTGGCAGCCATCGACGCCCTCTAGGACACAAGCGCAGCCCGACGCGCGGTGCCTGTCCGCGACGCACGGCGGGTCACGCGCCTACAATCGCGCCCGCCCATACTGACGAAGAAAACCTATGAGCAAACCGCTGCGGGCCGGCGTGGTCGGCCTCACCGGCATCGGCGCCAAACGGTCGGCCCCAGGCCCAGGCCCTGGCACCGGCGTTGAGATGCCTCACTCCCACGTCGGCGCCTACCTCCACGTCGCCGCCACCGAGCCCGTCGCGGTGTGCGACATCGTGCCCGAGAAGCTGGATGGCTTTCACCGCGACTGGGCCGACGTGTTGCCCGACACGCGCGGCTACACCGACTACCGCGAGATGTTGGCCCGCGAGCAACTGGACGTCATCAGCGTCGCGACCCCCGACGACCGCCACGCACAGATAGTTGTCGACGCGGTGGCCGCCGGGGTGCGCGGCATCATCTGCGAGAAGCCCATTGCCTCGACGCTGGCCGACGCCGACCGCATGATCGCCACCGTCGAAGCCGCGGGAGTCCCCATGCTGGTGGACCACACGCGGCGCTGGATGTTTCCCTGGGTGCAGGTGGCCGAGGTGATCGCCTCGGGGGAGATCGGCGAGGTGCAGCGCATTGCCGCCCAGCAGGGCGGTCCGCGCGCGATGCTGTTCCGCAACGGCACCCACATGTTCGACACCATCCTCTGGTTCGCCGGCGGCAGGCCCACCGCGGTCTACGCGCTCGCTGAAGCCGGCTTCGCCGACTACGGCCCTCGCTACGCCAGCGACGGCGGCCACGACCCCGACACCGATCCCGCCATGTCCGCCATCATCGAGTTCGACAACGGCGTTCGCGCATTCTGGAACATGTGCAAGACCATGCCGCAGGTATTCGATGTCGCCGTATTCGGCACCTCCGGTATCGTGCGCGTCGGCGACTCGGACGACGCCACCGTCACCGTCAAGGACAGCGGCGGCTTGAAACAGCGCTCGCTTCCCCGGCCGCAATACACGCTCGGCCACATCGCCGGCTGCGTCGACGAGATGGTGCATCTGATCAACCACGGCGGCCGCCCCTCAATGGACGGTCGCACCTCGCGCCAGGTCGTCGAAGTGCTCCTGGCCGCGCTGCAGTCGCAACACGCCGGCAACGCCCGCATCACCCTCCCCATCAGCGACGCCTAGCCGGCGGCGGCTAGGGATAGTCCGAATAAGTCGATGGACGCCGCCCCAATCCGTTCGCCCTGAGCTTGTCGAAGGGACTACCGAACGGATTGGGACACATCGAGGCCAGGGCCTCCTTGTTTGTTCAGAGGTTCCCTAGAGCGACTTGATATAGGCCACGATCGCCAGCAGCTCTTCCCGCGAGAGCAGCGTATCGAGGTCGGCCTGCATCAGGCCCGGCTCGAATCCCGCCACGACTTCCGTGTTGGGATCGACGATCGCCCGCAGCAGATAGGCGTCGTCGGCGATCACCGTTGAGCCATCCGACAGCGTTACCTGGCTGACGTAGAGGCCCTGCCAGGTGGGGCCGATGCCCTCAGACCCGTCGCTGCTGTGACAGGCCTCACAGCCGACGGCACGAACCAGCACGGCCCCCAGGCCAGGATCGGGCGCCGCCGGCGTGGGAGTCGGTGTTGGCTGTGGCGTGGGCGTCGGCTGTGGCGTCGGCGTGGGCACTGGCACCGGCGTCGGTGTGGGAGTCGGTTCCGGCGTGGGCGTCGGCATGGGGGTCGGGGTGGGTTCGGGCGTGGGTGTGGGCTCTGGTGTCGCTGTCGGCGTCGGGGTCGGCTCCGGCGTTGGTGACGGAGTCGGGGCAGGCGTAGGTGTCGGCGTGGCCGTAGCTGTCGGCGTCGGTTCCGGCGTCGGCGTGGCTTCCGGTGTGGCTGTGGATTCGAGCGTGGGCGTCGGCGTGGGGTCCGAGGTGGGCGACGGCGCGGGCGTGGGTTCAACCGTGGGTGTCGGCTCCGGCGATGGTGTGGGCGCTGGGGTCAGCGTGGGCTTTGGCGTCGCCGGTGGCTCCGGCGTTGAGGCCGATGTGGGCTCCGGCGTGGACGTGGACTCTGACGTCGGCGCGGGCGCGAGCGTCGGTGTAGGCGCCAGCATCGCCGCAGTCGCCGGTGTTGACGCAGGCGTGGGCGCCAGGGTGGGAGATGGCGCCACCGTCGTACCCGCTGCTGGCGGCGCCGAGGCTTCCCCGCACGCCAGGCACAGAAGGCCTATCGCGACAATGAGGCCCGCTATCCGGAAGCTGCCTACCGAACCATGCGATTCGCGCGTAGGCGCGCGCCGACGACCGCTTTCGTGTCTACGCACGCGTCAGCTAACGCAACCCGCGAATCACCCGCATTCAGGGTGCCATGGCTGGGCAAAGGCGGGCGTGTCCCGCCATCTCGTCGCGCGTCGCATATGCACGAGAGTATCGCGCGTGGACCACTTGTCACGCGTACGCAGGCTGCCGCGCGTGCAGCGGAACACCGGAAATCCCGCGACCGCTCAGAAGTCGCGTCCGTCAAACACCGAGCGACCGGTTCGCCTGCGGCGTTTCCCATGAGCCGTCGGGCACGAACCTCACGGTAGTGTTCTCGGAGGATTGGTACATTCTGCCGTCGCCGTGCTTGGGTCACCATGGCGGGAACCAGAAGGCACCGTGATCGTGCTGGAACAGTTTTCGGCGAGGCATTGGGTCAGCGTCGCACGCCGCATCCCAACGCACGCCGCACGGCTCATAGGCGCGCTGGTCTCCTACGGGGCATCGGCGCTGCTGCTCGCAGCCACGTTGCTCCTGGCGATCATCCCCGCCAGAGTCGCCGATGCCGTCGCCGCCTGGCTGGGGCGCCGCGTATACGCGTGGGGCGGGCGTCGAACGCGCCAGCTGCGCGCCAACCTGTCCGTGGTCATGGGCGCGTCCGCCACGGCGCAGGAGGTGAACGCAGCGGCCGCTGATGTGTACGCCAGCTACGGCCGCTATCTGGCGGAGTACTTCACGATGATTTGGCCCGATTGGTGGCGCCGCCAGCGCCGCGTCGAGATTGATTCGTCAGAGCTGGCGGCGGCACTTGGGGCCGGCCGGGGCGCCATCATCGTGAGCATGCATGCCGCCAACTTCGAGATCGCCGCCCGCGAGCTGCGGCGGCGGCACGCGCCGATATCCTCCGCCGGCGAACGGATGCGCCCCCACTGGCTGGGCCGCGTCATCGCGATGATCCGGCGGCAGGCGCGGATCGCGGTGCACGACGAACGCCATGCCGCCCGCCCGTTGCTGCGCGCGCTACGCCGCAACGAAGCAGTCGGACTGGCAGCCGATCGGGTCATCTTCGGCGACGGCGTGCCCGTGCAGCTGTGCGGCGAGACCGCGCTGCTCCCAAAGGGACCCGCCATGCTCGCCATCATGAGTGGCGCTCCGCTCATGCCCGCGTTCACCCGGCGCTTGCCCGACGGCCGCGTCGAAGGCGTCTTCGGACGCGGCATCGACCTGAGCGACCTCGACCGCTCAGATGCCGGCCTGCAGGAGGGCGTGCAACGCATGGCGGATGCGCTCACGGAAATGATCGGCTTCGGCTACCGCAGCTGGTACGCCCTGCACCCGGTATGGCAAGCGGCGAAGGTGCCCTAGCGCTCAGGCACCGCTGGTCGCAGCCTAAGCGCCGCGCAACTTACGAGGCGGTTCCGGCGCGCTCGAGGAACTCCCTCGCCCCTTGCTCCAACCAGGGCATCCAGGGCGGGTGCAAGAACCGGGCGCCAACGTCGAGCCAGTGTTCCACGGTTGGCGTAAAGGCAAGCGTGCCCGCCACACGACCGGCGGCGACGATCTGGCGAATCGCTTTCTCCGTAACCTCCACCACCTCCGGCGCCGCGTTATCCAGAATCCCCATGCTCTGGCCCAAGTCCGACGGCGCCACGAAGAACACGTCGATATGGTCGACCTTGAGCAGCTCGGGGAGGTTGTGGACCGCCACAATGTCCTCGACCAGAATCACAATCAGCGTCTCGTCGTTCGCCTTGTTGAGGTAGTCCTCGACGCCGTGACCCTGGCGTGAGCCGAACATGCCGCGGTGACCGATGGGCGCGAACTTGGCGGCATCGACGATCTGACGCGCCTCATCCGCCGTGTTGACGTGCGGCACCACAATGCCCTGCGCCCCCTGGTCCAGCGTGCGATAGATCAGGCCGGGTTCCACCCGGTTCACACGCACGATCGACGTCGCGCCCCACAGATCGCAGGCGCGCGACAGGTCGGCGATATCGCCGAAGTCCACCGGCCCATGCTCGGCTTCAATCCAGAATCCGTCGAACCCCAGCGGCCCCATTTCGTCGATCATGTCCGGCGTGTTCACGCCGGCCGGGACGGTTGCCACGCCGCCCTCGGCGAGCTTGCGCTTGACGCGGTTCGGTCGAATTTCGGCCATGCTCTCGTCCTTGCGGTGATCGACGGCTCAGCAGCGGCCGCCAGCGTAAGGCATGGGCGCGCCAAGCATCTTCCGGCCCAACCGGAAGCGGTTAGGTGCGAGTAACGGTGATGTAGGTCCCCGACACCTCGCTCATGCGCGGGTTGTTCGGATCGGTGCGCCCGTAGGCCGCCAGCAAGGTGTCGGGCGCGACCTCTTCCACCCAGTCGTAGCTGCCGCAGTCCCACGGCTGCGGGCCCAGGTGCAGGCAGAAGTGCCCGATCCACGAATGACCGTCGTCAAGGCTAAAAGCCAGCCAGTCGCCCGGTCGCCCGTAGACCACCGCCAGCACGCCGTTGGCCATGCGACAGGCGTTGGGCCAAACGCCGCGGTCGGCGATGGGGTCGGCCACGCTCCAAGTGCGCCCATCGTCCGCCGAACGGCTCAGATACAGCGGCGAATGGCGGCCGTCATAGCGGCCGCCGCTGCGCATGAAGCACAGCACGTCACCGCTGGGCAGCGTCAGCAGCGCCGGCTCGTCGAAGCCTTCGATCCGCACGTGGTCGTCCGGCGTGAGGTCCGACGCCACCGTCGCGCGGTATTGCCAGCTCCGGCCACGGTCCGCAGAGCGCACGACGTAGCTGCTCTGCTTGCGATTGCCGGCAAACCGTCCGTGCACGCCGGCCAGCAGGCTGCCGTCGCTGAGCGCCACCATGTTGTGATCGACGTACGAATCCACGTGGCGGCCCGAGCGCTCGCTCTCCGCCTCGCTGATGGCGGGGACGCCGGAAATCTCGACGGTCTCGGCGGTGAAGCTCTGTCCGCCGTCGGTGGAACGAAGCGCGCGGCCGAGATAGACGCCGGGGCGGTCGGTCTTGCCAAGCCACGGATCTTCGGAGCCCTCCAGGCCGACCAGCTCCCCGTCGTCGAACTGATGCACCTGGTAGGTGGACCACGCCGGCGCCGGTTCCCACGACTGGCCCGCGTCGCGCGACGCACGCCACGTCATCGCCCCATCGCCCGAGGGGACGCCTCCGGCGATCAGGCGGCCATCCCGATGCTTGAAGAGGAATCCAAACGGACACTCACGATCTTGCTCGGGAATGAGCGTGATGGTGTGCTCAACTTGGATCGTCAGGCCGGGCAGCTCATAGTGCCCCCGGCAAAGCGCTTCGCGGTCGATGGGCGGGTCTAAGGTGGCCATGTGGCGCTCGCTTCGCGGTGATGGCGGGACGCGCTGGGCGCCGACGGTAGCACTCGGCGATCCCAGCAGAGCCGAGGCAAAGACCGACATTCGCCGACGTGTCGAGCGCCTACCATGCGGCCAGCGAGCAACCGAGCCGAGGAGTCGCTGCAATGACCGAAACCCAGACCAGAGAGCGTGTATTGGCCGAGGTCGATGCTCTGGCCGATGACCTGGTCCAGATGACCATCGACACCGTCCGCATCCCGTCGGTGAACCCGACCTATCCGGGCATCGACGTTGCGGCCGCGCAGGGCGGCGAGACCCGCGTGAACGAGTTCTGCAAGCCGCTCATGGAGGACGTGGGCCTGCAGACGGATATGTGGGAAGCCGAGGAAGGCCGCGCCAACCTTGTCGGCAAGCTCAGCGGCGCCAGCGGCGGGCGGTCGCTGCTCTTCAACGGCCACGTGGACGTGGTACCGCCCGGACCGGACGCCAACTGGACAAAGGCGGGGCCATGGAGCGGCGAGGTCATCGACGGCCAGATCTGGGGCCGCGGCTCGTGCGACATGAAGGGCGGAAACGCCGCCGCGCTCATCGCGCTGCAGGCGGTCTTGAAGGCCGGCCTGCACCCCAAGGGCGACGTGATCATCGAATACGTCGTGGGCGAGGAGATGATGAACACCGAGGCCGGGACCGGCGCGGCCATCGAGCGCGGCTACACGGCCGATGCGGCGATCGTGGCCGAGGCGTCCGGCCCGCCCTACCGCTTGGGCATCATCCCGGCCTCGCCCGGCCTGCTGTACATGGCCTGCACCATCCAAGGCCGGGCGGTGCATGCCTCGATGCGCGACGAGCTGATTCGGGCGGGCGGCGGCGGCGCGTCCATCGGCGTCTCCTCCATCGACAAGGCCCAGCTGGTCATGGACGGCTTGCGCCGGCTGGAGGAGGAGTGGGGGCAAACGAAGTCGCATCCGATGTTCAAGCGTCCCGGGCATTTCACGATCTACCCCGGCCTTGTGCAGGGCGGTCCGAACGGGCCGTTCGTAATCTCCGAGGAAAGCCGGGTGGAGTACGCGATCTGGCACCCGCCCCAGGATCCGGTTGAGGACGTCAAGGCCGAGATCGAGACCCACATCGCGCGCGTGGCAGCCACGGATTCGTGGTTGCGTGAGCACCCGCCAACGGTCGAATGGCTGCTCTGGTGGCCGCCGTTCGACGTGCCGCCCGACGCGCCCATCTGCCAGGCCCTCGAGGCGGCCTATACCGGCGTGTTCGGCACGGAAGCGCCGTACTACGGCTTCGCCGCCGTCGACGACGGAGCGTTCCTCAATCGCGCGGGAATTCCGGCCATCACCATCGGGCCGGGGAGCCTGCTGGTAGCGCACGGCCCCGACGAGCACGTGGCCATCGACGAGTTGATCGACGCCGCCAAGATCTACGCCCTGGCCATCATCGAATGGTGCGGCGTCGAAGCATAGGGCCTGCGTAAACTGTGAACGCCGGTCCCACGATGACCGATCCGGTGGCAAACACCAGCGGACCGAGGCGCCCAGCATGAACCGCACACACTCCTGCGAACCCACGATGACCGATGAGGACGTGGTGTGGTTCTGCCGCAACGGCTACTGGATTCTCGAAGCCGTCGTGCCAGACGAGATCAACCGGCGAGCGCTGGACTACCTGGCGTCGAACACGCACTTGGAACCCACCGAGATCATGGCGGAGGACTGGTTCGTCGACGGCGTAATTCTCAACCCCGCGGCCGCCGGGGCGGTGCGCTCGCTGCTGGGAGACGACTTCGCCTTGCCGACGCTGATGGCAAATCATCGCGGCACGGGCCCGGCCAAGCCGCAGGATTGGCACCGGGACAGCGGCTCACGCCATGGCCCGGAGCTCAACTACCTACAGGTCTTCTACTACCCCCAAGACGTGCCGCGGGAGATGGGTCCCACCGAGCTGCTGCCGGGCTCGCACTTCCTCTATCAGCGCGAAAAGCTGATGGCGCACTACGGCGCGATCAAGGGCGGCGTGCTCACCACCGGGCCGGCCGGTTCCGTTTTCATCACGTCATACAACATCTGGCACCGCCGAGCGGCCCGCACGGCGACAGCGGCGGCCGGTGTGCGCAACTTGCTGAAATACAACTACTGGCGCACCGCCGACCCGCGGCGGGACTGGATCGTGAGCCCGGAGTTTGACGTCGCGTCGGCGGATTTCGTTGTGGACGGGGTGCGGTTCTCCGAGGCGGTCCGCGACTGCGTCGACGCGGCCGAGATGTATTACTGGCTCAGCGGCAAGATCGACGAGTTTCACTATCTGGGCGGCCAGTCGTGGCCCGCGGACATCCTGCAAACCAAGCCCGCGCCCGGTACCCACGAAGGCGCCAGATACCGCCGGCGCTACGGCGTCCCAGGCGACGTTACCGATCGACGGAGTCGGCAATCCGGGCGGCTCCGGTGAGGTGAAGGACGACGCCGGCCGCACGCGGCCGCCCCAGTGCCGAGCTAGGATGGGGTGCGCGAGCGCCACGGCGCGACCGGCGGAGGTCAACTGATGAAGGACCCGCGGCAGATGGTGCGGCAGTGCATCGACGAGCTGCGCGAAGGGCGCCTGACCGAGGAGCGGCTGCACGAACTGGAGGACGCCCTCGGCGCGGAGCGACCGCGGCGCTGGGACCTGCTGTACCTCCAGGCGGCCAAGTCGTCGGAAGCCTCGGACGTCGTCGGGATGCGCCTGATCCGCAACGGCGAGGTGGTGTATCCGCTGCCGGCGCCCGAGGACTGGCCCTATAAGACCGTGCTGGACGCCATCAACGACGGCTGGCGGGTGGTGAAGTTCCCCGAGCTGGCGCTGCTGATGGACGAGGGCCGCACCTACGGGCTCTCCTGCGAGTTCATCCTGGAACGGAGGGCCGCCGCATGACCATGACCAAGCGCACCTACTCCAGCGCGCCGACCATGACGGATGACGACGTGATCTGGTTCTGCCGCAATGGGTACTGGATTCTGGAAGGCGTGGTGCCCGACGAGATCAACCGGCGAGCCATGGACTATCTGGACGCACATCCGATCTCGGAGCCTTCGGGAATCCTGGAAGAGGATTGGTTCATCGAGAACGTGATCGTCAACCCCGCAGCGGCTGGAGCGGTGCGCTCGCTCCTCGGCGACAACTTCACGCTCCCCGTACTGATGTCGAATCACCGGGGCACCGGCCCGCGGCATCCGCAGGACTGGCACCGGGACGGCGGCTCGCGTTACGGCCCCGAGGTGAACTACCTCCAGGTCTTCTACTACCCACAAGACGTACCGCCCGAGATGGGCCCGACCGAGCTATTGCCGGGCTCGCACTTTCTCTACCAGCGGGAAAAGCACATGGCGCACTACGACGCGGTCAAAGGGAGCGTGCTGACCGCCGCGCCGGCAGGCTCGATCTTCCTCACCTCCTACAACATCTGGCACCGGCGCGGCGCGCGCACGGCGCCTGAGTCCGCCGGCATTCGAAACCTGCTGAAATACAACTACTGGCGCACGGAAGATCCCCAGCGGGATTGGATCCAAGAGCCGGACTTCGACATCGAGTTTGCCGACTTCGTGGTGGACAGCCTGCGCCATTCGGAGTTGATGCGCGATTGCGTCGATGCGGCCGAAATGTATTTCTGGCTCTGCGGCAAGTCCGACGAGTTCCGCTACCTGGGCGGGCAGGGTTGGCCGGGCGATATCCCCGAGAACAAGGCCACGCCCGAGGCGATCGCCCGCACGCGCTACCGCCACCGCTACGGGGTACCCGGGGACATGACGGACCGCGGCGGACGGCGCGCGGCACGCATCTGGTGACATGATCTGGGACATCGAGCGGCACGCGGCCGAGATCGAGCGCGATGGCTACACCATCATGGAGCGCGTGCTGCCACAAGCTGAGATTGACGCTACGCGCGCCGCCATCGAGGAGACGCTGGCCGCCGAGGAGACCATCGGGCGCAAGTACGGCCTGCAGAGCGCCAACCTTCGGATGGTATTCAACGCCCAGGCCAAGCACCGCCACTTCCACGGCCTGCCGCTGCGGTACCCGGCGCCCGTGGAAGTGGCGCAGCGGGTGCTCGGCGACGACATGTTTGCCCACGACGTCACCATCCGGGTGCCCATGCCGACCGGCGAGAAAGACCACCGCCGATTCGGCGGCAACCTGCACGCTGACTGGAGCGATTTCACCGTCAAACCGTTCCTCGGCGGCCGGCACTACGCGATGGGCATCCAGGCGGCCTGGGCCCTCACGGAGTTCTCAACGGAAACCGGCGGGCCGGTGGTCTGGCCCGGGTCGCACCTCGCCGTCGAGATTCCACCCGAGGAGCCGGAGACGCTTCCGCCCGGGTGGAAGATCGCCGAAGCGCCGGCGGGATCGGTGCTGCTTTGGGACGCCGGTTTGTGGCACACCGGCGGCACCAACCACGGCAACCAGCCGCGCTACTCGCTGATCCTCTTCTTCCAGCGCTGGTGGGTGAAGGGCTTCAACGACTCCTATCGCTACATGCCTCCCGACATGCGCGAGAAGATGTCGCTGGCCGAACGCCAGTTCTGGGGACTGGAAGCCGGGGTCCCGCCCAACACCCACTTCCGCGGCATGAGCCGCGAGCAGATCGAGGCGCTGACGCCGGCCGAGAAGGCCGTGCTCAACATCGCGGCGTACTAGCACCGCGCGTCCGCGTTGACGCCCATCGCTCCACCCGCATAGCATCGACCCGCAGCGCCAGCCGTCCGCGGGAGCCGCCATGTCTATATCTGGGCCGCTCGACGAAGCCACGTTTGCCGCGCTCAAAGCCGCCGACAGCCCCACGCTGTCGAACGCCATCGAAGAGTTGGCGGTGCGCGACCACCGGGTTGGCTTCGCCGGGTCGCGGGTGCGCTGCATGTTTCCCGAGCTTGGCGTCACGCTGGGCTATGCCGTCACGGCGCAGATCGACACCACCGGACCCGGCCCGGTCGAGGTGGGCCGCGGCATGCGCGAGTTCGCCGAGCTTCTGGCCGCCGCCCCCAAGCCCGCGATCGTCATCGTGCAGGACATTGGCCCGCACAAGGCACGCGCCGCGATGTTCGGCGACTATGCCGCCACGTTGTACGGCGCTCTCGGCGCCGTGGCCTTCATAACCGACGGCGCCATCCGCGACGTGGATCAGCTGCGCGAGATGCGCTTCTCCTGTTTCGCCGCCGGCACGTCGGTCTCCCACGGCAACCCGCGGCGCATCACGATGGACATCCCGATTGAGATCGACGGCATGGTCGTCGAGCCCGGCGACCTGATCCACGGCGACGTGAATGGCCTGCTCAACGTGCCCCTCGCGGCCACTCAGGATCTGCCCGCGCAGGTCGAGCACGTGCGCGCCACCGAGCGGGCGGCCATGGACGCGCTGATCGGGCCGAACGCCTCGGTGGACGAGGCTCTCTCGCAGATGGGGCACTGAGCCGTGGCGCTGAAGTATTCGGTCGTTATGGCAACGCTGGCGACCTGCCCCGGCGGAAACGTGTGGGAGGACCCCGACACTGTGCTGGGCGCCGTTGCCGACGCGGGCTACGACGGCGTCGACCTGGACGCCGAGCCCGACCGCATCGACGAGGCGCGGTTCAACGCCGTGGTCGACAAGGCGCGAAACCTGGGGCTGCGGATCCCATCGCTCCTCGGCGCCTGGGGCGGCTGGCACGCCGGAGAGGAGCGCGACCTGGCGTCAGCGGACGAGTCCAAGCGCCGCTACGCCGTCGACTACGCCAAGCACTGCCTCGACCTGGGCGCCACCCTCGACGAGCCGCCGGTCTACGAGATCTGCGCCGTGTCCTTCGTGCCCGAGTATCCGGTAACCAGCGTCCCCTTAGGCATGCTGCGGCGCCAGTTCGAGCGGTCGGCGCGTGAGATCGCGGACCACGCCGAATCCGTGGGCGTGCCGGTAGCCATCGAGCCCGTCAATCGCTTCGAGGGCTACGCCGGGTTCATGAACTCAGTTGTCGAAGCGCTCGCCGTCGTCGAGGCAGTGGGGTCGGACTACCTGGGCATCGTGGCCGACTTTTTCCACCTCAACATCGAGGACGGCCCGGTCACGGAAGCCCTGCGGACCGCGGGCAAGCACCTGCGGCACATCCACCTCGCCGACAGCAACCGCCAGATGCCCGGCACCGGCCACCTCGACTTCAGCGACATCGTGCGCGTGCTGCATGCCATCGGCTATGACGGCTATCTCTCGATCGACTGCGTCCCGGCCAAGCCCGACTGGCGAACAGTGCTCACATCCACGCGCGAGTTCATGAACCAGATCGAAACCAGCGTGGACTTACAGCGGCGCCTGGCGAGCGTCGCCTAGCCACACCAGCTGCCCGAGCACGAGCCGTGTCTAGCACCCCGACCAATACCCAAGTAGTCCTGGCGCGCCGGCCGCCGGGCGTGCCCACCGTTGACGACTTCGAGATCGTCGAGTCGCCGATCCCGCGGCCGGTCGCCGGCGAGGTGTTCGTGCGCACGATCTATGTCTCCGTCGATCCCTACATGCGCGGGCGCCTCTGGGAGCAGCCGTTGCGCGGGGACCCCATTGCACTCGGCCAGGTGATGATCGGCGAGGGCGTGGGCGAGGTGGTCTTTTCGAGCGACCCGCGCCTGCGCGAGGGCGAGATCGTGCGCGGCGAGTTCGGCTGGCAGAAATACGCCGTCACCAACCTGGACGCCCTGGAGATCATCGACCGTCAGGCCGCGCCGCTATCCACCGCGCTCGGCGTCCTCGGCATGCCCGGTCTGACGGCCTACTACGGCATGCTCGAGGTGGCGCGGCCGCGCGCGGGCGATACCGCGGTGGTAACGGCCGCCGCCGGGGCCGTGGGCAGCGCCGCCGGCCAGATCGCCAAGCTCCAGGGATGCCGCGTGGTGGGCATCTGCGGCAGCGACGCCAAATGCATGTATCTCGTCAACGAGTTGGGCTTTGACGCAGCGATCAACTATCGCTCCCAGCCGCTGGACGCCGCGCTCGAAAGCGCCTGCCCCGACGGCATCGACGTGGTCTTTGAAAACGTGGGCGGCGAGGTTCTCGAGGCCTTGCTGCGGCGCATCAACCTCCATGCCCGCATCGCCCTCTGCGGCGCGATCTCGCAATACCACTCCACCGAGCTTGCCCCGGTCCCGCCGCATTCGCGGACCCTCCACAGCCGCCGCGCGCGCATGGAGGGATTCCTGGTCAACGACTTCGTCGACCGCGACGCCGAGGCCATGGCCGCGCTCACCGAATGGGTCGCGGCCGGCCAGCTCACCTACCGCGAGAACATCGTGGCCGGCATCGAGAACGCGCCCGCCGCCTTCGTCGGGCTCTTCACCGGGACCAACATCGGCAAGCAGCTCGTGCGCGTGAGTCCCGAAGACGTGTCCGTCGTCGAGCCGCAGTAACTAAACCATTCGGTAGTGGGTCACTTTGGCTTCGTCATTCCCGCGAAGCATGTCCCCGAGAAGGCGGGGAGCGGGAATCCAGCCCCGCGCCCGGAAACGACCGGTGTAGGGGCAACCCTCGTGGTTGCCCGTTCGCGACCCTGTGCCCGCGCCGACGGGTTGCAATGCCGCAGCCTCCCAAGCAAAACGACCCACTGCCAACCATTCGAGCGGCGTTAGCCCGGGTCCACGCGCGCCGCCAACTCGTTCCAGGCGGCCTCGACCCGCGCCACGGCGCTGAGCGTGGCATAGGTGTCGGGCCACATCGAGTCCACGATTGCCTTCGCGCCGGCATCGTCCCCCGCCGCCGCCAACTCCTCGATCTCGACGGTGCGCGCGGCGTGCCGCGCGGCGCTTTCGCTCGCCAGCCGGGCCAGCTCCCGCGACGCCCGGAAATGCACGCGGGCAAGGTCCGCGGTGGATATCCCGGCGGACGGATCGTGCTCGGCGCGCTCCTCACTCGTGGCATGCCCGTACTTGGGCGGCAGGCGGGACCCGTCCGGCGCGTACATCGTGTGCGTCGGCTCGACGTGCGGCGTCACCGAGAGATACATGATGACCGGCTCGTCGCCCACGACCCGCACCTGGTGCAACTGGTCCCGATCAGCGAAGCACAGCTCACCCGGCCCCAGCACCGCGGTTTCGCCGTCGATCTCGAACTCGGCGCGGCCCTGCAGGATCAGGAAAACCTCCCCGCCAAGGTCGTGGCTATGGCGCGTGGCCACGGCGCCCACCTCGAACCGCAGGAAGCGCGCCCGGATCTCGGGCGTAATGACGACGTTCTTGATATCGCGGCGATAGTCGAAGACCTGCAGCGGCATGTCTAAGCGGCTCCTTCCAGGTGTGCGAGCACGACTGTCAGATAGCCGGACTTGAGCAGAGCAGCGTGGCGGACTCTCCCGTGTGGCCTATGCAAGTACCTTCCAATGGACGGCCGCTCGGCAGAGTGCCGCCAATACTTAGGCCAAGCAGGGACTTGGCAGTGTCAGCTCCAGCTAGATGAACGGGAACGGTGCAAAACGCCCCGAAATTCGAATAGTTCCATGACGCGTTACCCACGATCGTTAAGGGATTCCCTTCGCCCAACTTCCCCAGTTCCTGTAGGGGTTGGCTGATTCGGCTGTCGCCGTTAAGTGGGAGAACCACAAGGTGGTCGGCGATCTTCAGCATCCAGCACGGCAGGGGGTCACTCACCAGCATGATGTCATTGAGGGGCACCTCTTCCGGGTCATTGATGACGTACTCGCTGAGAGTGGTGAACTTGAGTGGATCCAGGATTCGTTGTCGGATCGGCGATAGGGCACCGCCGTGGACGTATGAGTATCCGCCGCGCTGGCCCAGCAGGGAGAACATGGCGAGGTACGCCGACTTCAGCGATGACGCGGCAACAGCTTTGGCGTCCGGGATCCTAATCGACATCGTAAACGTCCGCGATCCGGAGTTCTCCAAGGCTCGCCAGTCCTGCCTCGTGTATCCCGCGAAGGGTGGAGTAAGGGCCTTGCCATCGCGGGACAGCATGAATGTGTCGCGTTTCCCGAGGATGTCGACTGTGACGCCAAACCGGTCCTTTGCACGGCTTGCGGCCGCCTGATCGATGCCGCGCCCGGCCTCTGAGTTGCAGTTCTTGCAGGTGAGACAGCGAGCCTTGCCGCCAAGCGCTTTAGTGGGAACGTGCTCCAGCGTGACCGTCCTGCCGGAGGACGCCTGGTGCCGGGTGAAATCGGTCAGGCAGATCGGACAGGCGGTGTTTCCACGGTCATACAGGCGGAGCCGCTGGCTTCTGCCGGCTTTTCGAGACATGCCAGGACGTGCGGGGCTGTCAAGGGGTATTGGAGACCCTAGCAAGAACGTCGCCTCGAAACCCTTGGTGTGCCAAGTCAGGTCCAGCTCGATCGCGCAGGCGGGCCGCAGTCGTCGGTGGGTGGCCCGGTTGTCCAGAACTCCCCTAAGGCAAGTCGGCAAGAAGACCTGTTACGTCGCCGCGGAGTTCTGTGAGGCGATCGTGCGATTGCGTCCGAGCGTGCTGCCAAGTTTCGAACGTCTCAAGTGGCGTAGCCAGTCCGTGATCGGCAACGGCCCTAATGACTTCGCGCATTTGGCGCGCAGTCTCTTCTAATGTCTCGTCAGCGAGTTCGGCTACGACCTGGAATATGGGCATGCAGATCTCGAGCAGTTGCCGTAGTTGAAGATCGGGGTGCATTTCCGCCAAGAGCTTCCGCCCACCCTCAGCGGTCAATCGACCCTCGGCAATCTCGCGAGACGCACTTCCTACGGTCGCGATAAAGGCATCCAGCTTGCGCAAGTGCGTGAGGTACGTGTCGATGAGGAGCGCTCGGTGACGAAGTACGTCCCCGATCACTAGACGGTCGCGCTGAAGTCGACGCTCCTGCTCGTAACGATCCGCGGCAAGAGTTCGCTCGTGATCCATCTGGTCTCGATGCCGTGCGCGCTCATGCTGTAACTGACTTCGATGGCGAGCTTCATCGCGCCGATGCTGTCGAGCAGCGATGAGTGACTGAATCAGAAATGTCCCGGCAGCTCCGAGTGCGAGCGACAGAAGAATCTTGACGAGATCAAACCACATAGCCGGATCACCTGCCTCAATCGCTTTTCTGGCCACACCTGCGACTTCTTGGTCCATGCCGACATCTTTCATGCATGGCTAGGCGGCTCCTTCCAGGTGCGCCAGCACGATATCCCGCACCAGCGCCACATGCTCGATGGCCTCACGGCCCGGCGTGAGCGGCTGCTCGCCCCGTGCGATGCACGCCGCGAAGTGCTCCAGCTCCAGCTTGAACGGGTTAGCTTGCCATGACCGCGTTGTGCTGGCGGCATGGCCCTCGGCGTCGATCTGCTGCACGGTGACGTCCGTCGGCAGACCGCGGCTCCACCCGGTCGGGAACGAGGCGATCACGCGATCGCGCGAGCCGTAGACCTCAAGCGTCTCCTCGAAATTCAGCAGCTCCGGCAGGTCCACCCAGGTGCACACGGCCCGCGCGTCGCCGGCATACTCCAGCACCGTCGTCAGCGCGACGCCGCCGGCCCAGATGTCGGCGCTCACCACCCGACGCGGGCTGCCAAACATGCCGTGCAGATTGCCGATGTCGTGAATCATGCTGCCGTTGATGACCTCGAAGGCGCGGCGCGCGTCGGGATCAACCTCGCTGCGGCCCAGCGCCTCGGCCACGAGCCGGTCCGACTCGGTGCGCCCAGCCTCAATCACCGCGGCCGGCAAGTCTGACGGCACGTAGTAGTCAAATGTCTCCAAATGCAGCGCATTGTCGGGATGCAGGTGGTTGACCTGGATCAAGCGCACGTCGTCGATCCGAGCCACCCGCCGCTGCGCGAACTGGTAGGCCGGGTCATGGCGCTTCATGTAGGCCGCCTGATACACGACCCCGGCACGGTCCGCGGCATCGGCCATCGCCCGCGCCTCGTCGACCGTGTAGCAGACCGGCTTCTCGACCAGGATGTGCTTGCCGGCCCGGGCGGCCGCGATGGCGGGCGGCGCATGCGTGCCCGAGTTGCAGACGATGACGGCGTCGATATCCGCCCGCTGGACCAGCTCGTGATAGTCAACGTGCCGCCGCTCCGGCGGGACGCCGTAGGCGGCCCCAACGTGCGCCAGCAACTCGCGCGACAGGTCGCACAGGCCGGCCACCTCAAAGTCGCTCGACAGCTCGACAAGGTGCGGCAGATGCTGGATTTGAGCGATCCCGCCGCACCCCACGACACCCACCCGCAGCCTGCTCATCATCGACACCACCTGCAACGCACAATCGGCACGCCGAGCCTACCGCCTGATCCAAGCGGCAAGGGCCAGCAAGGCCACGAGGCCGATCGGTTCAGCGATCCAGCGGCACGCCCGGAGGGATTCGAACCGCCGATCCCTGGTTCCGAAGGCCCGATCCGGCCATCTGGTGAGGCTCGATTGGAACCGATGTGGACCGCTCCAAACCGGTTAGCGGGGACCGCTCGTCCGATCACGTTGGACCTGGCCCGATCAGCATCGATCCAAAACTAGAGCAGGACTAGGGCAACACCTGGGGTGTCCCCGCCGGTTCACTCCCCGGAGATCAGCGCTCCTCGAGGGCCTCAGCACCGGTCTGCAGTCGCCACCGCAGCGCCGGGTTGGCACGCACGCGATCATGAATGCCATCAAGCGGCAGCGTCTCCGGGCGAATCTCACCGTCGGCCAGGGCCTTGAGAAACGCGAGGTGTCCGGGTTCAAGCTCAAGGACCTGGCCTAGGAGACGCACGGCGTCCGCCTACGCACCGCCCAGCGTCACCGGGCACGGACGACGAGCACGGTTCTGACGATATCGAGATCCGGCGCTGCGCTACCGGCAACCGGCGCCGCGTCGAACAGGTCGCGAGCCAGTCGGCGCCGAGCCGGCGCCACCAATTTGCTGGCCACAAGTTCCGGGAATTACAGCATCTGCATCGTAGGCGTCGACCGGTCGTCGCCAAACGGTGCCGCAACCATCGACCGCAGGGCACGAGCACCGGCACGCGGTCAAGGAAATTCAGATCTACTTTGAGCGTAGCCGACCGGCCGCGGCGGTCCGTATAGCCCAAGCGGAGGGGGCCATGGCATGGCTCCGCCGTTCCTCGGCCTCCGCGTACCCCAACGACTCGGCAAGTGCCGTCAATTCGCGAAGCAGCTCAGGGCGCCGCCGGCGCGCGTCCGCCGAGTCCGTGCTGCCGACGTCGTCCAAGTCCACGTCCACGGATAGCCGAGGCAAGTTCAGAAAGCCCAGGTTTAGTGCCGTCCCACCGCGAAGGCAGACCTCGTCGCCAGCGGAGGTCGCCGCAACTCGCTCGCTTCGCCCGTCGGCGAGCCGAGGCTGGACTTCCGCGAAAGCGGGAATGACGGGCTCAAAGTGACCAAACACCCGCTCCCCGCAGTGTTTGACACCCGACAATTCGGAACCTAAGCTCAGCATATCATCTGATGACCTAATGATCGCATGATGGCATAGATGGCGCGGCCGATTCGATCACGCCTGCATGACGAAGTGGTCGTTGCATATACCGGACGCATCGTGCGGGAAGAGATAGTCCCCGGCGATTTCTTGCCCCCGGAGCCCGTCATGGGGGCCGAGTTCGGGATCAGCCGTGCCGTCGTCCGGGAAGCCCTTCGGATCCTCGCCGCTCGCGGCCTTGTCGGGGTTCACCAGGGGGTCGGCACGATCGTGCGCGATCCGCACGACTGGAACGTTCTCGACCCTGGGGTCACCGATGCGTTTCACGAGAGCCCGCAGTTTCCCGCGCTAGTCGATGAGATGCTCGAAGCGCGACGTGCGGTTGAGGTCCAGGCAGCGGCGCTGGCGGCGCGGCATGCGGTGCCGGAGCAGAAGCGAAGGATCGACGAAGCGCTGGCGGCCATCCCCACGGCGATCGGTGACGATCCGAAGCTCTTCAACCAGCGGGATATCGACCTCCACGCGGTAATCCTCGAGGCTACGGAGAACCGCTTCCTCTACCGAGCGCTGTCACCGCTGTTTCCGCTGCTGCGGACCGTGATCCGGCTGTCCACACGAGGAAGCGAATCGGACCCAATTGTCTACGCCGCCAAAGCTCACGGCGAGATCGTCGACGCCATCATGCGTGGGGACGCCGACGCGGCCGCGGATGCGATGTCGCGGCACCTTTCACGAACCGAAGCCGACATTCGCCGCGCCATGGACCGACTCCGTCGAGTGTCTGAAGCGGGAGTGCCGGATCGCGATGGCCGGCGGCTTGACTCGATCGAATCAACGAAGCAGTCGCTGGTGCTGGAAGGAGGTCGCCATAGCGAATCCTGACAGGTAAATGGCGGATGTTCGGGTTTGAACCGATGACCAACGCGCACGGTCGGATGACGCTCGCCAAGATTGAGGATATGTGGCGAGAGCTCGGGGGCTCTGCGAGCCGCACACCGGCGGGCAGAACGAGCATAGCCACGAGAGCGAAGATTCATTGTGCGGCGAGGGTTTCCGACGCCTGAGGTGAATCGGGCACGTCCGACGGTGATGATTGGGAGGTTGGAGATGAACGCGAAGTTTATGTCACGACGACAGGCTCTTCGAGCCGTGTTGCTCGCAACGGCTGGAGTGGGAGCGACCGCCGCCTTGGCTGCCTGTGGGGAAGAAAAAGTCGTCGAGAAGATTGTGACGAAAACAGTCGAAGTCGAGAAGGTCGTCGTCAAGGAAGTTCCTGTTGAAGTCCTCGTTCCCGGAGGCGCTGAGCAGCAGGTACTACGGTTCGGCGCTTCAGCCGAGATGGGCTCCCTCGACAATCAAGCCGACCCGAACTCCGAGCCCAGCCGGGCGGTGATCGCCAACATCCTCGAGAACTTGACGCGCTACGGGTACAAGGCCACGAGCAAGGGGACGCGCACGAAGGACCACAATTCGGTGGTTCCGTGGCTGGCTGAAGGCTACGAGGTTGCGGACGATGCGAACTCTGTCACGTATCGGATTCGCCAGGGAATAACCTTTGGCGACGGCACGCCGTTGACGGCTAACGACGTCGCCTACAGCATCGAGCGATCGCTCACCATTCCCGGTATTCCGGCGTTCATTCTGGGAGTGATCGGCAATTTCACGGTGGAGACCAAGCCCGAGGTCATCGATGACTTCACCGTGAAGTTGCACGTCACGCCGCAGGCCAATTCGTTCACCATTCTGTCCGCGACCGAAATGGGGCCCTATGCGCCGATCATGAACAGCAAGGCGCTGCAGGCGCACGCGACCGGCGATGATCCCTGGGCGCAGGAGTGGGCGGCGACCGTGGAGGGCGCGGCGTCGATCGGCACCGGCCCCTGGATTGTCGAGGAGTTCGAGTCGACGCGATTTCTCCTGCGCGGCCGGCAGGACTACTGGGGCGGCTCCGACTACTCAGCCCGGCCGGGCGTCGGGGCGATCGAGGGAACCGTCATCACCGATGCCACCCAGCGGGCGCTGCTGCTGCGCGAGGGGGCTATCGACATGACGGAGCAGCTGCTGCTGAAGGACCTGAAGGAGTTTGACGACGACCCTGCCTTCACCGTGCACCATGCCCCGGGCAGCGAGCATCATTACCTGGCGCTCAACATGAGCGAGCCGCCGTTCGACGACGTGCGCGTGCGCCAGGCGCTCAACCACGCCCTGCCGCGTCAGCAGCTCGTCGACCAATTGACCTTCGGTTTCGCCCGCGCCGCCGAGGGACCGGTGCCGTCCATCTGCGCCGGCTACCAGCCGTACTATCAGCAGTACGACTACAACCTGGACAAGGCCGGTCAGCTGCTCAGCGACGCCGGCCACGCGGACGGCCTCAGCTTCACCGTCAGCCAGGACGAGAGTTCGGCCATCCAGGGGCAGGCCCTGCAAGTGCTTGCGGGCGAGCTGAGCAAGATCAACGTCAACATGGAGATTCAGAAGCTCTCGTCGGCAGCGGTGTTGGAGGGCTGTGACCTGCGAGAGGATGGGTCCCAGCAGGCCCAGTGCGTCGCGGCGACCATGAACTGGCCGCCCCTGATTTTCGACGCGGCGTACTTCATGATCTTCGGCTACAAGTCCGACTCGCGATCCAACTGGAGCAAGTGGGGCACGTCCGAGACGGACGACCTGATCACGGCTGCCGTGGCCGAGCTGGATGCGTCGAGCAAGCTCGACCAGGTCGCCGAGATCCAACAGCGAATTGCCGACCAAGCGCCGCGCGTGCCATTTCTGGACGTCGACTCACACGTGGTGAGCATGAGCGCCGTCGAGGACGTTCGCATCATGGATGTCTGGCCGCGGTTCGAGGATATCCGTGTGAGGAGCTGAGGCCCGATACGTGTGAGCCACCTGAGCAAGGGGCTTGCCCATGCGGGGACAGGCCCTTGCTCGGGTCCAGCGGTGTCCGCAGCGCCACGTAGCCGCACGGATCGAACCGATCGGCTGAGCGCGGTCGCGGGCGGACGGGCGCAGGACCAGGAGAAGAGTGCGCGATGACGCGGCGGCGATACCTGTTGCGACGGCTGGCGTTGCTGGTGTTGGTCGTCTTCGGCATCTCGATCGTTGCATTCCTCTTGGTGCACGTGATTCCCGGCGACCCTGCCCGTTCGCGGTTGGGGGTCTTCGCCACCGAGGAGCTCGTGCAGCTGAAACGGGCCGAGATGGGCCTCGACAAATCGTTGCCGGAGCAATACGCCACCTACACGGGCAACTTGTTTCGCGGCGATCTCGGTGATTCGTGGCGCACCCACAATCCCGTAGCCGAGGACTTCCTGGATCGGTTTCCGGCCACCATCGAGCTCGCCCTGGCCGCGTTGCTCATCGCCGTCGTGCTCGGCGTGTCCCTCGGCGTCGCGGCCGCGCTGCGGCGCAACGGCCCGTTTGATCACCTGGCCACGTTGCTCGGCATCCTGGGCATCTCCGCGCCGGTGTTCTGGATCGGCCTGCTCCTGATCATCGCGTTCGTCACCCAACTGCATATCCTGCCGGCGCCGCTCGGCCGCCTGGCACCGGACGTGGACGCACCCACTCGGATCACCAGTCTCTACGTCGTCGATAGTCTGCTGACCGCCAATTGGGAGAGCCTGAGATCCAGCCTGCTCTATCTGGTGCTGCCTGCCGTCACGTTGGGCATCCTGCCGCTGGCGCCGATCACGCGCATGACGCGCGCCGCCATGATCGAGTCCCTCGATTCGGACTTTGTCCGCGCGGCGCGGGCGTTGGGTCTCTCACGCACGCAGGTCGTGCTCAAGATCGCCCTTCGCAATGCGCTGATCCCAGTCGTGTCCATGGCGGGCCTGCAACTCGGCTACCTGGTTGGGGGCGCGGTTCTGGTTGAGATTGTCTTTACCTGGAACGGCATCGGTCTGTACCTGTACCGCAGCGTCATTGGCCTCGACTTCGCGCCCATCCAGAGCTTGGTCCTCATCGTCGGGGTGTTGTTCGCGCTTATCAACCTAGCCGTCGACATGCTCTACTTCGCGATCGATCCGCGGATCCGGGTGGCCTGACATGGCCACCGCCGAGCTCGTCCCGGCCCGACTACGCGGCGCCCTGGATTTACCCGGCCGGCGCGTTGCCGCCGTGTGGTACCAGGTGAGTCAAAACACTCTCACCGTCATTGGCCTGATCTTGATCGCGATCGTGGTGGTGTTCGCCATCTTCGCGCCCCTGATCGCGCCGGCGAACCCAGTGAGCGGCGACCTGCTCAATACCACGCAACCACCGTCCTCGCAGCACCTCATGGGAACGGATCAGTTTGGTCGAGACATCTTCTCGCGGGTTGTGCACGGGGCGCGGGTCGACCTGGCGGTGGCGAGCATTGTGGTGTCCGTCGCGTTCGTGCTGAGCGTGGTGCTGGGCGCCTTGGCCGGGTTCGCCGGTCGCCTGCTGGACGAATTGGTCATGCGAGCCATGGACGTCGTGTTTTCGTTTCCCCCGCTGATCCTGGCCATCGGCATCGCCGTGACTATCCGGCAAGGCGGCATGCTCAGCTTGGTAGTTGCCCTGACGGTCATCGCCATCCCGCCGATGGTGCGGATCACGCGGGCTGAGATTCTCCACCGCAAGGAGAGCCTGTATGTGGAAGCCGCCCGCGCCATCGGCAGTTCACCGTTGCGTGTCTTGGCGGTTCACCTGGTGCCCAACTCGTTGCCGCCATTGGTGGTGCAGGCCACGCTGACGTTCGGCTACGTGATCTTGGAGACGGCGGGGCTGAGTTTCATCGGCGTGGGCGTCAAACCGCCGGCCCCCGAGTGGGGCATCATGGTCAGCGAGGGTTCGCCCTATGTCCGTACGGGCGAGTGGTGGATCTCCCTGTTTCCCGGGCTCATGATCTTCGTCACCGTGCTCGGGTTCAATCTGGTCGGCAACGGCTTGCTGGACGTGCTCAATCCGCGGCGGCGGCGACAGTGAGCGCCGAGGGTCCCCTGCTCCGGGTCTCCGAGTTGCAGGTTCACTTCGGCACTCGCGAGGGCACGCTCGAGGCAGTGGATCGCATCAGCTTCGAGATCGGATCCAATGAGACCTTCGGTCTCGTCGGCGAGAGCGGTTCCGGAAAGTCGGTCACCGCCCTCTCGATCCTGGGGCTGGTGCCTCCGCCCGGGCGCATCGTGGGGGGCGACGTGGTCTTTGGCGGTCGCAACCTGCGCCAGCTCCCGGAGCGCGTGTTGCGCACCATCCGTGGACGCGAGATCGGAATGATCTTCCAGAATCCCCGGGCTTCTCTCGATCCGGTGCGCACGGTGGCGGTGCAGCTCTCCCGCGCGTTGCGCGCCCATCACGATCTTGGCCGAGCCGAAGTCCGCCGCCAGTCCATTCAGACGTTGCGCGACCTCGGCATGCCCGACCCCGAGGCAGCGCTCACGATGTACCCGCATCAACTCTCGGGGGGCATGTGCCAGCGCGTGATGGTCGCGATGATGCTGTCCTCGAGTCCGCGGCTGCTAATCGCCGATGAGCCGACCACGGCGCTGGACGAGACCGTGGGCGCGCAGCTCCTGGAGCACCTCCGCCTATTCAAGGAGACGTATGGCGCCTCCATCCTGTTGATCACGCACGACATGGGCGTCATTGCCGAGATGTGCGATCGCGTGGCCGTGATGCACGCCGGGCACGTCGTCGAGGTCGGGCCGGTTGGCGCCGTCTTTCGAGATCCCCGCCACCCCTACACGCGCGCGCTGTTGGATTCGACATTGCGTGTTGATCGCGATCGCCCACTGTCGGACATCGAGCGCATTCCGGGAGTCGTTCCCAACCTGTTGCGTCCGCCGCCGGGCTGCCGATTCGCCGACCGCTGTGCGTACGTGCTGCCGGTCTGCCGGCCGGTGAGACCCTCGAGGCTAGAAGTGGCGCCGGGTCATCACGTCCTCTGCCAGGAGACGGTTATCCGTGAATTCGCCGCTCCTTAGCGTCACCAAGCTGTTCAAGTATTTCTCCACGCGCGGTCAGCGCGAGCTCCGTGGGACGCCCGAGCAGCTCCGACACGACGGGCCGCTGCGCGCGGTGGACGGGGTGACGTTTGAGGTGCGCAAGCACGAGACCTTTGGGCTGGTGGGGGAGAGCGGCTGCGGCAAGTCCACGTTGGGAAGGTGCATCCTGCGGCTGCTCCAGCCCACCGCCGGATCGGTCGTGTTTGGCGACGAGGACGTGACGCAGGCCACCGACCAGCGGTTGCGCGAATTGCGTCGTCGCATGCAAATCGTCTTCCAGGACGCCGGCCAATCGCTGAGCCCGATGCGAAACGTCCAAGCCACCCTGGCCGAGCCGCTGCGCATCCACGCTCTGGCCCGCGGCCCGGCCGTGGGAACGCGCGTGCTCGAGCTGCTGGGCCAAGTGGGGCTCGAACCGATGCACCGCAGCCGGTATCCACATCAGCTGAGCGGCGGCCAGCAGCAACGGGTGGCGATCGCGCGGGCCCTGGCGACCGAGCCCGACTTCATCGTCCTGGACGAACCGACCTCGGCCCTGGACTCATCCTTGAAGCTCACCGTCGTCGATCTGCTGGAGCAGGTCCAGGGGGCGACCGGAGTTTCCTACCTGCTGATCTCGCATGACCTCACCATCGTGCGGCACACCTGCGACCGTGTGGCGGTGATGTATCTCGGAGCGATCGTCGAAATAGGCGCCACCGCGCGAATCTTCGACGACGCCTTGCACCCGTACACGCAGGCGCTGATCGCGTCGATACCGATCCCGGATCCGTTCACCAAACGGGAGCGCATCTTGCTGCCGGGCGAACCGCCCAGCCCCGCCAACATTCCCACCGGGTGCCGCTTCCAGACGCGCTGCTCGTTCGTGATGGACCGTTGTCGACGCGATGAACCGTCGCTGCTGGAAGCCAAGCCAGGCCATCGGGTCGCCTGCTTCCTCTACTCCGAGCCGGAGGTGGCGCCGACATGAGCCAGAGCCTAGCCGTGGATATCGGCGGCACGTTCACCGACCTCGTGCTGTTCGACCATGAGACGCGGGCGCTGCGGGTGGCCAAGTCGTCCTCGAGCCCCGACGCTCTTGCTGAGGGCGTGTTGGCGTGCCTGGCGAGCTCCAGCGTCGAGCTTGCCGAGGTCGACTTCTTCGTGCACGGCACCACCATCGGTCTCAACGCCATTCTCGAAGGCAAGGGCGCCCCGACCGGGCTCGTGACCACTAGGGGCTTTCGCGATGTCTACGCGATCGGCCGCATGGACAAGCCCGATATGTACAGCTACGTCTACCAGAAGCCTCGACCGCTCGTGCAGCGGGACCTGGTGTTCGAGATCGACGAGCGGATCGACGCGTTCGGCCAGGTGCTCGTTCCGCTCGACACGGCGGAGGTTGAGGCAACGGCGGGGGCGCTCACGGAGCGCGGGGTGCGCTCGGTGGCGGTTTGCACCCTGCACGCCTATGCGAATCCGACGCATGAGCTGGAGCTCAAACGAATCCTCGAACAGCACATGGATGGGGTGAGCATCTCGCTCTCTCACGAAGTCAGCGGGGAATGGCGCGAGTACGAGCGCACCAGCACCGTGGTCATGAACGCCTACTTGCAGCCGTTGATCACCGCATATCTGGAAGAGCTTGAGCGCCAACTTGCCCGGCGCGGGTTTCTCCGCTCGCTCTATGTGATGCAGTGCAACGGCGGCATCATGAACACGGCCGTGGCCAAGACCCGGTCGATACAGACGTTGCTGTCCGGTCCGGCGGGCGGCGCGATCGGCGCGTCGCAGGTGGCTCGTCGGCTGGGTGATGCCGACATGATCAGCCTCGACATGGGCGGCACGAGCTGCGACGTGAGTCTGGTCATCGACGGCGACGTGGGCCTGACCACCGACACGGACATCAACCGGCTGCCCGTGCTGGTGCCCATGCTGCAAGTGAACGCCATCGGCGCCGGTGGCGGCTCCCTGGCGCGGGTGGAGTTCGGCGGTTCCCTGCGGGTCGGTCCGCAGAGCGCCGGCGCGCGGCCGGGTCCGGCCTGCTATGGACGCGGCGGCCGGGAGCCCACCGTCACCGATGCCAACCTGGTGCTCGGGCGCATCAGTGCGGATACGTTCGCAGACCTGGGACTCCAGATCCAGCCCGATCTGGCCGCCGAGGCGGTGACGCGCGGCGTGGCCGAGCCCCTGAGCATGAGCCTTGAGCAAGCGGCCGAAGGGATCGTGCGACTCGTGACGAACCACATGGCCAATGCGGTGCGCGAGATCACCATCGGCCGCGGGCTGTCCCCCGGTGACTTCAGCCTGCTCGCCTTTGGCGGCGCGGGGCCGATGCACGCGGTCGGCATTGCGCGGGAAATCGGAGTCGCCAAGGTGGTTGTCCCGGCGGCGCCGGGAACGTTCTCCGCGTGGGGCATGTTGTTCGCGGACTTTCGGCAGGATTTGGTTCGAACCGTTGTAGTCGCCGCCGACAGCGGCTCTCTGTGTGAGATCGAGTCGCTGTTTGCCGAATTGGAGGCCAGCGGCCGGACCGTGCTCATGCGGCAAGACGTGCTCGAGGACTCGCACGAATTCGTGCGTCAGCTGGATCTGCGCTATCGCGGGCAGGAGCACACCTTGACGCTGCCCGTGCCGCGGGGGATTGGTCCAAGCGCGCTCAAGGACTTGTTTGACGAGGCGCATCGCCGCGTCTATGGCTACGACCTGGCCGAGGCGGTTGAGATCGTCAACCTGCGTTTGGCGGCGCGCGGCGCCACCGCCCAGCCTGAGCTCAAGCCGATCGAGGCCGCCGGGCCTGGTTCGAGACCAACGCCGTACCGACGGTCGCCCGTCTACTTCGACGGCGCCTTTCGCGCCACGTCGCTTTACGATCGCGCCGACCTGCGCGCCGGTCACGCGCTCAGCGGGCCTGTCATCGTCACAGAGGCAAGCAGCACCACCGTGGTTCCGCCCGGCGCTCGGCTGACGGTCGACCCTTATGGATTCATGATCGTCGCTACGGATGCCGGCTAGTCCCATGATGGGCATTGTGGGTCCAGCACGGCCGCCAAGCGGCATCGCGTTCGACATGGATCGGAGCGCACATGCCCGCTGACGCGGTCACGATTGAGCTGATTCGCAACTCGCTGATCTCGGTGACGGGCGAGATGCGGACCAAGATCATGCGATCGGCGTTCAGCCCGATCATCTACGAATCGCTGGACTTCTCGGTCGCGTTCTTCAATGAACGGGTGGAGACGCTGGCTCAGGCCGATGGGCTGCCGTACTTTCTGTGCGACCTGCCCAACGCGGTTCGGGCGGTGATCGAGGACATGGGCGGGATCCAGCACATGTGCGCTGGCGATGTCTTTCTGGTCAACGATCCGTATCGCTGCTCGCAGCACCCGCAAGACGTGAGCATCGTCAAGCCCGCCTACTACCGTGGCGAGCTGTTCGGATTCACCGCGGTGCGCGTGCACCTGATCGACCTCGGCGGCAAGGCCGGCTTTGCGAGCACCGACTCCACCGAGATCTATCAGGAGGGCCTGGTGATCCCGACGGTTCACCTGCACAGCAAGGGACGTCTCAACGAGGAGATCGTGCGCCTGATGGCGGCCAACAGCCGCATGTCGAGGTCCACGATGCTCGGCGACCTGCAGGCGCAGGTGGGCGCCTGCATTGTGGGCGAGGCGCGCCTCGTCGAGGTGATCGAGCGCTACGGCTTCGAGCTCTACCGCGAGTGCTGCGATGCGCTGCTGGTGCAGGGCGAGGCCTACGCCCGCGCCAAGGTTCGGGAGATCCCCGACGGCCGCTACGCGGCGGAGCTCTTTCTGGACGACGACGGGGTCAACCGTGACGAGCCGGTCCGCATCACGGTGACCCTGATCGTCGACGAATCCGAAATGGTGGTGGACCTGACCGGTTCGAGCGGCCCGTGCGCGGGGCCGTACAACATGAACCCGAACTACACCAACGCCATCTGTCGGATCGCGTTCAAGAGCCTGACGAGCCCGCACCAGCCGTCCAACGAGGGGCACTTTCGGCCCGTTCGGGCGCTGGTGCCCGCCGAATCGGTCTTCAACGCCAAGCGGCCGTCACCCGTGTTCTGGGGCTTCAAGACGGCGGGCACCCTGGTTGATTGCATTCGCCGTGCCGCGACTCTGGCGGTCGCGGAGCAGTCGGTGGCCGGCAACTATGGCTGGAGCTGCGGCGCCCACGTGTTCGGTGAACACCCGGCGGACGGCAGCTTCTTCGCCATGGTGGACGAGGCCGGCGGCGGGTGGGGCGCACGACCAGGCGCCGACGGGGAGGACGCCATGGTCATGGGGGGCATTCGCAACAACCCGGTGGAGGTCTCCGAGCGGAAGTTCCCGGTCAAGGTGGAAGCCTACGGGCTCCGTGAGGGGTCGGGCGGGGCCGGAGCGTTCCGCGGCGGACTTGGCGTACGGCGCGCGACCCGCCTGCTGGCCGACGTGCGCCTGGTGGCGAATTTCGAGCGCTCGCAATGTCTTCCCTGGGGGTTGGATGGCGGGCAGCCGGGGGAGGGCAGCTTTATCGAGATTCACCTGCCGGGCGACCGCGGCGAGCGCCTGCAGAAGTGCACCAACTACGCGCTGCCAGCTGGATCGCGCGTGGTCTATTTTACCGGCGGCGGCGGTGGCTACGGTGACCCGCGCGCGCGTGCGATCGAGCGGGTGATGGACGACGTGCGTCGTGGCTTCATCACGCCGGCTGAGGCGGAGAGTGACTATGCGGTCTGCATCAACCAGGACACCGAGCGGGTCGACGAGGCGAAGACCCGCTCGCTGAGAGCCAGCCACGGACGATCCGACGACGCTGCGTGCAGCGCCGCGGCGGACGCCACCGAGACGTGTCAACTGCATGCCCGAGAAACGAGGGAAAGATGATCATCGATACCCAGGTCCACATCTTGGAGAAGGCACACGCCAACGATCGCGGCGTCCGGATGCACTACACCTGGCACCCGATGTCGGCCGAGCTGTTGCTCGACGAGATGGACTACGCGGGCGTGGACAAGTGCTTCTTCATCAGCTACTCGGCGGAGGACATCTGGCCGGACCTGGGCGACGCCTGGGACGATCCGGCGGCCAACCGCATCACCAAGCAGTACTTCCTCGATGCCCTGGAGGGCAACACCGATCGCTTGATCTGGTTCACGGACCACATCAACCCCGATCGACCGGGGTACCTCGATCGCATCCGGGCGGATCTCGATGCGGGGGCCGTGGGGCTCAAGCTGTTCCCAGCCTATACCGGCCACTGGCCGTCCGACGACGGCCTGCGCAAGGTCTACGAGCTGTGTGCCGAGCGCGACGTGCCGATCATCATGGCCTGGGAACGCTGGAACGATCCGCGCTTGCGCGCCTGCGTTTCGGACTATCAGGAGTTCCTCGATCTCTTCGAGCCGGTCGCGCGCGACTTCCCGTCGGTTCGGTTCTTGCTGACCCATTGGGGATGTTTCACCTGGGGTGACAACTGGCTGGCGAACTGCCGCGCGCCGTTTCCGCTCCTGGCGCCCTTCGTGCGGCTGCTCAACAGCCACGAGAACCTCTTCACCGACATCGCCGCCATCACGATCTTCTTTGGCGATGACATGGCGTGGACGAATGGCCGGCTGAAAGGCCCGGAATGGGAGTACCCGTACGCCAACGGACTCGCGCTACTGGAGGGGCTGGTCAAGGGCGCCGGCGCGGAGCGTGTCATGTGGGGCACGGACTGGCCATGGACCGACGGGCGCTGCACCTACAAGCAGAACCTCACGATGGTCACGAGTCACGCGAACTTCCTCTCGGACGAGGACAAACGGCTCGTCCTCGGCGCCAACGCCGCAAGCTTTGCCGGGCTGTCAAGCGACTGAACGTCGATCGACGCGCCGAGCCGCGTGCGGCGGCGAGCAGCCGTGGGCAAGGCTCTGTTGAGGGGCTCGTGGCTTACCGGATGCGCAGGGTCTAGCCCCGCGCTCGGCACCCCTCGAAGGGACGGCTGAGCATGCCGCCGACGTCCATACCAGCGGCCGCTCTTGCTCAGAACGGGGACCGCGAGGTCTACTCGTCCCCGAACTTGATGGCTGCATGCGTGCGGATGCCCCACAGCCTCCGCATGGTCACGGCCAGCACCAGCGCGAGCGCGACGCCGAGCACAATGAACAGCTTGCCGAGGTCATCCCACGCCGTAATCGCCACAAACGGCGGCGTCCTGCCCACCCGCCCCCCATCGAGCTGCATGAAGGGAGTGAACAGCGCGCCCGTCACGATCCCCAGTGCGGTGCCGGCCGCCGTCCCGAACAAGACCAGGAAGCCGTGCTCAAACATGATGAGCGCCACCATCTGGCGCCGCGAAAGACCCATGGCGCGCAGAATCCCGAATTCCGGGAGCTGGCGGCGGAACGATATCAGGGCGTATGCCGTGAGGCTCGCCACCGTCAGCAGCACCGAAATCACAAACCCGGCCGTGAGGATCCCGAAAGTGCCGATCCGCGTGGCATCGTTGCGCGCGCTCGCGAGCAGCTCACGCGCATCGAAAGCCTGGATCACGCGGAAGCCCAGCTCTCGCAGGCCGCCGACGAGCTCGCCGGCTCGCACGTCGGGACGCAGTCGGGCCAGCACGTCCCACGGTGCTTCCCCCAACGACCGCTCGAGGTGCCCAAGGTCCGCCACCGCGAAGAAGCCCTCATCCGGATAGTGGGTGGGGAAGGACTCGATCCAGCCCGCCACGAAAAACCCCAGTACATCCTCACCTACCAGTACGTCGACGGGGTCACCCACTTGCAGATCGGGGAGCTCCGCGAGTAGACGTCGATCGACCAGCAACGCACGATCGTCGGTGATCATCGCGTTCATCAGCGCCTCAATTGACGCGGGTGCGAAATCGCGGCGCCACCACGCAGTTTGGGCAAACGGACCCGGGTCCACGCCGTAGAGCGTCACCGAGCGGGAGTAGGCCAGCGGTCCGCCCAACAGTCTCACCACAGCGTCATCGCGCCAAAGGCGGGCCACCCGGTCCACTGCGGGATCGCCGCCGTCGGTGGCGTCCAGATGCCCCTCGATCGGCGGCATGTGCCAGATCTGCTGGGCGTCATCGAATTCGCCGTACTCCTCGAAGAAGGCGTCTGCGCCAATCTGGTAGTAGGCGCTGTCTTCCAGATTCCGGTTGATGGTGGCTGCCATCGACGCGCTGAACGTCCCGGTGGCGAACGTCAACATCAGCAGGATCATCAGGCCCGTGAACGGACCCGCCCGCCGCCCCATCTGCCGCAGGCCCAGAAACAACACGACGCCTTCGACGCGTGATCCCGCCCAGATCAGGAAACGGACGATCCAGGGGACCAGCCGCAGGAAGACCAGGGCGCCCGCCAAGATAAAGACCATGGGGATGAGCACGAGCAGAGTTCGCGCAAAGGGTTGGGCCTCGGGACCCACGTCCGGGAGGGCCTCCCAGGTGCGCAGCGCGGCGTACCCATAGAGCGCCAGCCCCAGCAGCCCGAGGTCCAGGAAGAACCGTTGATAAAACGGCCCGCGCCGGCCCCGCGCGACCTCCTGTCGATGGGTCACGATCGATCGACGCGCGGCGCCGATCACCGGCGCCAGCATGGCGAGAACGCCCAGCCCTGCGATGGCCGCGGCCAGCCCATAGTGGCCTGCCGTCAGCTCCAACCTCAGGTCGGCCCGATTCGTAAACTCAAGGAAGCCGAGCGTCTTCCCCATCGTCTGGGCTATTCCCATGCCGAGGATCGGCCCCACGGCGATCGCCAGCCCGGCCAGCGGAAGGCTCTGCAAGAGGTAGACGGCGACCACCTGCCGCGTGCTGGCGCCCCGGCTCTTGAGAACGGCGATCTCGGCACGCTGCCCGTCCACGACCATCCCGGTCGAGAGCGCCATGAAGTAGAGGACGAGGCCCACGACGGGCGCGCTGAGGACGAACAACGTGAGCTCGACAGTGGTTCGCTGCTGATCCGCGGCGACAAGGATGCGGTCCAGTCCGGTTTCCACGACCGCGTTCGGTGCAATGGTCTCCGCCAGCGGGTCAAGTCGGCGCAACCCGCCGATGATGCTCTGGTAGTTCGCGGCGCGGATGGCGTCCGGGTCGAAGTTCGAGTACCAGGCAGCCTCACCGTAGAGGCTGGGTCGAAGGACGAGGAGACCGCTCACGAAGGCATCGCGGTCAACGATTACCGCGCCCTGGTCGAAATCGCCGATCTTCCTGAACCAGTAGGTCGAGTCGGGGTCCCTGGGGACGAAGCGGCCCACGATCTCAACGCGGACGACAAATGTCCCCGTGGCGCCGGCGTCGTTGTGGGTCAGCTCGATCCGGTCTCCAACCAATAGACCGTGGTCGTCCAGCGCGCGCGACGACATCATTCCTTCGAGGAGCGCGGTCCGCGCGCCGGATGAGTCCTGCGCGGTCCTGACCTGATCTGCCGGCAGCCGCCCTTCCACTAGCTCGACGTTGTCCGCCATCCCCGTCATGGAGGCGAGGAACCCGAAAATGAACGAGGACGGCCGCAGCGGCTCACCGGTTGACGCAAAAGCCTCGACGGGCATCCGGTCCGACTGCAGATAGCTCACGCGTTGCCGCTCGGGAAGTCCGACCCGGTCGGCTAGCTGGCTACCCAACACCTCGGAGGCGCGCTGATACCCCTCTCGCCCTATTGCCAGCTGTTTCGACTGACCTTCGGTGTGGCGCACGACGACACTGGACGCGAGAGGGATGCGCGAGTGCTCGATCTCGCGTCGGAGCAAGGAGTCGCTGAAGCCCCCGGCAAAGAGCGGCACCGCGGTCACCAGGGCCACACTGACCCACATACCCACCGCCACGATCAGCATTGCCGGCCCGCTGCTGTGCAGGCGCCGGAGAATCAGTCCCGCGAGCGCCCGCGTGAACGTCACGGTCAGTAGGACTCGAAGATGACGGTGCCTTCCTCGATCCCGTCAATGATCTCGATCTCGGAGTCACTGCGAATGCCGGTGCGCACCGGCAGGCTGCGGCGTCGCCCGTCGATGAGCGCTTCGACAAACTGGCGCAGATTCACCGTTCGGACGGCCGTGATGGGAACCCTCAATACGTGGTCCTTGACCTGGAGGGTGATCGTCATGACCGCGCGCATCCCGATCTCGACGTCCGCGTCGGCCCAATCCACGGTGATCTTGGCTTCGTCGATGCGCACGGTGCCACCGCCCGGCACCCCGACCTCGTGCGGCAGCACGACCACCCGCCCCTGGAAGATCACCCCCTCGAGTCCACCGACGACCACGTCCACCGCCTGCCCCACCGCAAGCTGAGGCTGATACCCGCGAGGAACGCTGGCTCGCACCACCAGCGTGCTCGCATCGGCCATCTCGACGATCGCCTCACCCGGTTTCACCTGGGTGCCCGGCACGCGAGGCACGTACGTCACCACACCGTCAAACGGGGCCGTGAGTCGGTGGTCAGACGCAGGCGCGCTCAACTCCGCCAGCCTCGAACCGGCAGCCGCGGCCGCTTCGCGCAGCGTCGCGACCTCGTACGCCGCTCCGAGCTCACTGGCCTGGAAAGCAGCCAGGGATCGCTGGGCGGCATCGCGCCGGCGAACGGCGGCCTGCAACACGGTGCGCGCGTGCTCGATCATGGCCTCGTCCGCTCCGGCCCGGAGAGCTTCCAACTCGGATTTGGCGTTGGCCAGCGCCGCCTCCGCACCCGTCGTCGAAGCCCGCGCCACCTGCAGCGCGGGCGGACCCTCGGGACGCTCGAGCAGGGAGAGCTCGTAACGCGCCCGTGCCAAGGCGAGCGTCACCGTGGCCACTGTCTGCTCGGCCGTGGCCAGCGCCGCCTCCGAGGCCGGCGCGCTCTGCCCCTGCATCCGCCGCAACTCGTCCTGAGCCCTCATCAGCCGCAGCGCGTGGACCTCAACGTCGGCTCGGGCGGCGTCGATGGCCTCCGGCAGCGTCTCCTCGATGCGGCGCGTCCCCGCGCGCTGCTCCACAACCGCAGCTTCGGCCGCGGTAACCGCCGCCTGCGCGGAGGCTAGGCTTGCCGGCGAGGGTCCGGCCAGCACCACATCGAGCGCTTGCTGCCGGGCGAAGACGTGGCTCTGGGCCAGCAGCAACGCCTCCTCGGCCGCCGCCTGTTCCTCGAAGAGCTCGGTCTCGGCGGTGTTGAGCCGCTGCTCGGCGCTTTCCAGCTCCTTCCGCGCCCCCGCGATTTCCGCTGCCCTACCACCGATGTCCAGCTCTGCCACCACATCGCCGGCCCGCACCGTCTCGCCGCGTCGCACGTAGATCACCTTGAGCAGTCCCGGAACGTCGAAGGAGAGGACCGTCTCCAGCTCGGCCGCGACTCGGCCCTCCAGGCGGATGTTTTGCTCGATCCGGCCTCGCTCGACCTGGACCGTGGGACGATCGAGATAACTGGGAGACGCTGTGATCAGCGCGGGGGCGCTCGATTCGCTCTCGGCAAAGAAGTCGCAGCCGGTCAGAATGAGGGCTGCCAGGACGAGAGCCCCTATGGGACGGATACCATTCCTCACGTCGGCCACCCGAGTCACGGACCGCCCGGCAACGCTGCACTCGCCGGCGAACTCAATTCTACTCGCAGTCCAAGAGCCGATGGCTCGCGGCGACCTCCCGCGAGGCCGCGTCCGAGATCTTCGCCACTGCTGTCATTTCGAGCGGGCAAGCTGCCCGACCCGCTCCGGGATGGCGCGACGGCAGCCCTGATCTCAAACGCACGGCCGCCCCTGCGAGCATCCGATTCGCGGCACGACGGTATGGGCGCCGCCTCCAGCAAGTACTCTCCGTTCTACGGACCCCGCTCCTAGGACAAAGACGGGGCCGTCGGGTCTGGAGTCGATGATGACGGATCCTGATGGGCCGAACACTTGGCTGCCGCTGACATCAGCCGAGGGCGGCACAGTGACGGCGCTGGCCACTGGGCCGCTGGGTGCCAACCGGCAGGCCGTGATCGCCGGAACCCTGAGCGGGTTATTTGTTGGCCGCGACTGCGGGCACACCTGGGAAAAAGTGGGTGCACTGGGCAGCCGCTTCGTACAGGCGGCTGCCGTCTCACCCACATTCGACAGCGATTCCACGCTGATCGTCGGCACCGCAGGCTCCGGCGCCTTCCTCTCCGTGGACGGCGGAGCATCCTGGCGCGAACAGAATTTCTGGGGGCAGCGCCCGGACGTCACCGCGCTGGCGTTCTCGCCGACCTACGCAAGTGACGGCATGATCCTGGCTGGCACCAGCCAGGACGGCGTGTATGTCACCACCAACCGGGGACGCACCTGGAATGCCGCCAACCTGGGCCTCGCCGATCTGGGGGTCAATGCACTGGCCGCTAAACTCGCGCCTGAGGGGCGCGGATTGCTCTTTGCGGGCGGCACGGGCGGCCTGTACGAGTGGTCGGCAGAGGCGCGGCAATGGTTCGCCGTGCCTGGCTATCCGGCCGGCCTTCCGGTCCAAGCAATCGCCTTCGCGCCCAGCCCGAGCGATTCCACCTTGTTCGTGGGAACCGAGGGTGGAGGCCTTTGGCGGTCCATCGACGCGGGCGCGTTGCGCCGGCTCGAAGCCTTGGGCGGCGATGCCAGCGTCAATGCCATCGCGGTGTCGGCGGACTTCACCGCCGACCGGACACTGATGGTTGCCACGGCAGAGCGCGGCCTCATGCAGTCGCGGGATCGAGGCGACTCGTGGCAGCCCCTGGCGGGAGCCGCGGACGCGACGTCGGTTCTGGCCCTCGCGAGCTGCGTCAACGCGGACGTCCAGGTGTGGCTGGCCGGTCTGCACGAGCGCGGCGTCCTGCGTTCGGAGGACGGCGGCGAGTCCTGGCAGCCTTCCAACGTGGGCGTGATGAGCCGCCCGGTCTTAGCGCTGGCGTTGTCACCGGAATTCGAGTCCGATGGCACCCTCGTTGCCGGCACTGCGGCCGAAGGCGTCCTGAGATCAACCGACCGCGGGGCGACCTGGTCGTCGGCCAGCGACGGGCTGGGCGAGCTGAGCGTGACCTCACTGGCCTTCTCACCGACGTTCCCGGCTGATCGCCGCGTATTGGCGATCGCCGGGGCGAGCCTCATGGAGAGCCGCGCCGGCGGGCGGACATGGACGCCGGTGGCCAGTCTGCCGCGAGATGTCATGCCCCTGAGCCTGGCCATGGCGTCCGATCCACGTGCTGGCCATTCAATTGCCGTCGGGGGAACAGACGGCGTATTGGCGCTGTCGCACGACGGTGGAAGGTCGTGGGCGAAACCGGCCGAGCGCTTCGCGCGCAAGAACGTGGTGACGGCGGCGTTCTCGCCGAACTACGCCTTGGACGGCACGCTCTTCGCCGCCACTGCGGGCGACGGCGTGGTCGCGGTGTACCGCTCGACGGATCGCGGCACGGCCTGGAGCCACATCTTCGAACACGCCGGCGACGGCTGGGTCTCGCTGGCAATCCCGTCCACGTACGGCGACATGGATGATTTCATCGCCATCGCTACCGGTCGTGACGTGATCACGTCGGTGGGTCGCCGTCTGCGGTCCTGGCGCACGACGCGACCGACCGCGACGCGCTTGTCAGTCATCGCGGTAGCGGCTTCGGCGCGGTTCGCCACCAACGACACCCTGTATGCGGCCACGACTCGCGGCGTCTTCAGATCGGTGGACCGCGGCCGCATCTGGCACCGGCTGCACGCCGGCATGGGGGCGCATCCGGTCACCTGCCTGGTGCTTGCGCCTGACCAATCGGGCCACGACGTGCTGGTCGCCGGGACGCTCGAGGGCAGCGTCTGGTGCCTGCGGAATGCCGACGTAGCCCCGCTTTAGCCATTCGGTCCGAAGGTCAGGCATATTCCTGTCCCCTTGGCGTAACTTGGCGCCGGGAACAGCCGCAAGCGTGGTACACCAGGACGCACGCGGCGTAGCCGTTGGTGGGTAGGGAAGCAGTATCCCGTTCAGCCTTGAAGGCCTACGTGTATGGATCGGCTGCGTCGCGCAAACCATCGCCCATGAAGTTGAACAACAGCACCACCACGATCACAAACACTCCTGGAATGAGCATCCATGGATAGAGGGCGATGCTCCGCACGTTCTGGGCGTCTTGCATCAGGCTTCCCCAGCTCACCGACGGCTCGCGAATCCCCAGTCCCAGGAAGCTCAGTGAGGTCTCCGCGAGGATCATGTTCGGCACGGTCAACGTCAAGCTGACGATCAGGTAGCTCATGAATCCCGGGACCATGTGGTCGAAGATAAGCCGCAGATGTCCAGCTCCCGCGACCCTGGCCGCCATGACGTAGTCGTACTCGCGCAGTTCGAGAATCTTGCCCCGCACCACCCGAGCCAGACCGGCCCAACCGATGACTGACAGCACCACAGTGATTGCAAAATACCGCTGGATCGGTGTCCAGAACGGCGGAATCGCAGCGCCAATCGACATCCACAAAGGGATCGATGGAATGGAAATCACGACCTCGATAAACCGCTGAATGAGGATGTCGGTGGTGCCGCCCATATACCCGGAGACCGAGCCGATGACCACGCCGAGCACGAAGCTGAGCAAGACCCCAATAAGCCCGATTGAGAGACTGATCCTCGCACCTGCTACGACGCGAGAGAACATATCGCGGCCCAGCCTGTCAGTTCCGAAAAGGAATATTTTTCCATCCCCGACTCCAAAGAAATGTATATCCATCTGCCACAATCCCCAGAATTTATATAACTCACCTCGCTGAAAGAGACCTATCTTGTGAATCTTCGACAGATCGTCTTCGTGAACTCGCTTAAACAGCTCCGGGTCCAGCGTCGACTTGATCCCATAGACAAAGGGCCCTTGAAAATTGCCTTCGCTGTCCCACAAATGAATTCGGGTGGGAGGCGCATTGAGGGCTCCGTGGTCCGACAGCTCTGGGTAAGGGATCCAAAAATCGTAGGTTATGGCGAAGAAGTAGGCGACACCCAGCAGCGCAAGACTAGCGATACCCAGTTTGTGCCGCCGCAATTTGCGCCACATGAGCTGCCATTGACCGGCCGTATAGTAGCGCTCCTCGGCAGTAAACTCCCGAATATGCACACGCTTGATGGTGGCTCCGGTATCTGCGGAAACTCCCATTTTAGGCGGTCGACCTTTCCTGACGTATTCGCGGGTCCACAATGACCAGCAATACATCCGACAGGAGCGTGCCAAAGATTGTAAGTGCAGCTTCGACCATGAGGATACTGCCCGCAAGGTGCATGTCCTGAACTCGCAATGCCAGTAGTAGGACGGCTCCGGTCATCGGGATGTTGAGTACGATCGCTGTTATGGCACTGCCCGAGACAATTGCCGGCAACGTCCAACCCACCGTGCTGATGATGGGGTTCAACGCCATACGGACCGGATACTTGACCAGTAATCGTCTCTCAGGAACACCTTTGGCTCGTGCGGTCATGACGTATTGCTTTCCCAGCTCATCCAGGAGCAAGCCTCGCATTACACGAATCAGACCGGCCGTTCCGGCTGTGGCAACCACGATCACCGGGACCCAAAGATGATTTAGCATGTCCGCGAGCTTCTCAAAGCTCCATGGCGCCAGCAGATATTCGGGCGAAAAGAGGCCTCCTGGACTGACATTGAAAACGCGAAACAGAAAAAACATGAGTATGAGCGCCACCATAAAATTGGGTGTCGCAAGGCCGATGAACCCAACTGCCGTAAATGCATAGTCGCCCACGCTATACTTATGGGTAGCTGAATAAATCCCGATCGGTATGGCAATCAAATATGTTAAGGCAAGAGAAACGGACGTGACCAGCATCGTCGTGGGTACGACGTCTTGCAGAATTGAGAGCACTGTCCGGCGTGAGCCTGCACCGTAGCTTCCGAATGAGAACCCCATGTCGCCCCGAACGAATCGCGTGATCCAGTTCCAGTATTGTTCGACGGGGGTTCGGTCTAACCCGTAGTAGATGCGAAGATTTTCAATCTCGGGCTCGTTGAGGGTTAGGCCTTCCGCCTTTAGTGCAGCGAGGTGGGTCGTGAGGTAGTCGCCGGGGGGGAGCTGAATGACAACGAAGATGAGACCGCTGAGGATCCACCAGGCCAGAAGCATATAGCCGATGCGCCGGACAAGATAGGCCTTCACGTCAGCGCCTCAATCAGCCTTGCGAAGTTGTTCATGCGCCGCGTGCGGCACGCTCAGTTCCATGCCGACCTAGTTCCGACGGCCAGACGCGGCGCAAGACATGCCAGGGTGGTCGTCTTTCGGGGCGACCTTCGCGAATGCAGCGGATGGCGTTGCAATGGAACGGCAGCGCAGTAGGTTCGGCAGACCTGCATCCATCCGCGATGGACGTCCGTCCGACCAATGACGGGAACCGGAAATTCCCCTGGCGAGGAGCTGGCCCAATCGCTGGCGACCGACCACGGTCAGCGTCGCCTGATATCGGCTCTTCTTACAACCGCTCCGGGGACCGGCCGCGCCGTTCATGTCCGCGCCCCCCTGTCACCACCGACATCATCGCCGCCACTGGTCTCACGCTCCGCTCTTCGCCAGACTGCCCCGGATCGGGTCGGCTGCGGCCGCCCGCCCTTGGATCTCCAAGGACGGGGGCCGCAGGAAGCCTGCTCAGCCGGCCGATCCTACCCGTCGTAGTAGAACTGCGGGAAGCCGTACGGCCGCACGAAGTTGATAGCGGCAGCGAAGTTGATGTCTGTCGGAACGTTGCGCAGCGACCTGTTGATAATGGTCGGCTGCGGCGGATATCCGACCGTGCCGATAATTGGGTATTGGTCGTAGAAGTAGGACCAGAACTTCACGCCGAGATCGTCGTACTCGGGTGTGCCCGGCACCGCTTGGCGCCATTCCTCTCGCAGCTGCTTGGCCTCTTTCATCCAGTCCGGAGGCTCGGTGCCTTCCGCGCCGTCGGTCTGGATCCACTGAGCCCAGTTCCCGGCCCAATAGCTCTCGTAGGTGTCCATACCGTAGTGCCACGAAGCCCAACGTGTGAAGTAGGCCGCCGCTTCGCTGATGTCTTGGGGCATCATCACTTCGGTGAACGTCTTCGCCCGTTCACGGAACAGCGCTTCCTCCTCAAACTGCCACTCCGCATGGATGCCCACCGCCTGCCAGTCTTTCACGACCAACGTGGCCATGTCTTCCTTCGGACCCTCTTGGTCGGAGACCGTCAGCAAGATGCTGAACCGCTCACCGTCGGGCCGCAGGCGCCAGCCTTCGCTGTCACGCTGGTCCAGCCCAATCCCATCGAGCAACTGGTTGGCCTGGTCGGGATCGTACTCGGTGTGGAGCGTGGCCCACTCCGGCTTGAAGAAGCTATAGGACTCAAGCAAGTAGGGCGTGAAGGGCCGCGCCAAGCCAAAGAACAAGGTCTCGTTGATGGCCTCACGATTGATGGCCACTGAAGCCGCGACCCGGAAGTCCTTCTCTCGGAAGATGGCAGCGATCGCCGGGTCCTTATAGGTCTGATTGGGAAACATCGACATAGCCGACGTTCGCAAGCTCGAAGCGACCACCGTACGGTATCCGCCACGATCCTCCTCTGCCCGGTAAAGCTCCATGTTCTTCAGATCGAGCACGAACTGGGCAAAGTCAATCTCACCGGCGGTAACCTTGATCTGGTAGACCTCCTTGTCCTTGATCCAGAAGTGGTTGACGCGGTCGATATACGGCAGCTGATTTCCCTCGGTATCCACCGCATGGTAGTAGGGATTTCGCTCGAACTGCGACACCTCGGGCGAGGCGCCGACGTTGACCCATGGCCCGAGAGCGGGGCGGAACGCCGCGGCCTCTTGCGACAGCGACGAGCTGGGCCCGTAGTAGAACTTGGACTTGAAGTGATCGGCCCATGTCTCAAATCCAGCGTTCTCGGCCAGCCGCTGGGCGTCGCTGTTGTACTTCTCGTGGAACCGCTCAAGATAGTGTCGCGGTGAGAATACCCAGGGATCTCCAGAGTATCGACCCATGCGATCCAGATACTGAGGCGCCGGCCTGTCGAACTTGAACTCGACGACGGTATCTTCGACCTTGATGATTTCGCGGAGCCCGATCCTTTCGGCCCCGTGCTGGAGCGTGCCACTGGGGTTGGTCATCTCGTGGCCCCAGTAGTCTTCGTAGGTGAACAGGAAATCGTCCGCCGTAAACGGCGCACCGTCGGACCACTTGTGGCCTTCCCGAATCTCGAAGGTGAACGTCTGCAAATCGCTCGAGACATCGAGGTTCTTGGCTAGATCGAGAAACAGCTCCGTGCCCGACATGGTGTAGGCCATGAGGCTGGCGTCGCCCCCGTAGCCGATCTCAATCGATCGGCGAATACCTCCCAGCCGCAGAGTGCCGCCGTAGTTCCCGATCTGCTCGACCGGCTCAATAACCCACGGATCCTTCGGCAGACGGCTATCGACCGGAGGCAGCGAGCCCGCCTGGACCTGTGCGGCCAGCATCGGCGCCTCTGAGAACCGGGAAGGCGTCGGCACTTCCTTGATCACGATGCGATCGACGGCAACTTCCTTGACAACCTCCTTGGTGACGATCGTCTCGACCGGCACTTCCTTGATGACCTCGACTGCGACTTCCTTGATGACTTCCTTGGTCACCACGGTCTCGACGGGGACTTCCCGGACGACGTCCCTGGTGACGATCGTCTCGATCGGAACTTCCTTGATGATCTCTTTGACTTCCGTGACCGTCACCGTCACGGTCTTCTCGGTGACCTCGCCCTCGCCGCATGCCGCCAAGACAGACAGGGCCGCCGTCCCGGCAGTCATTGTCAGAAAATTTCGTCTACTGAGCTTGCGCATACTAAAAATCCTCCCCGCAAACTAATAGCGAACCGTACCATATCTGAGCCGCGCGGACTACGCTGGTGGAGCCTCTCGTGGCCGGTGGACCCGCAAGCCCGTCACCGTTGCACCCCCGTTCTCTGGCGAACGTGGCTATTGGTCAAGAACGAGTGAAAGCTGCGTACCCGTGTCTCGCCGTTGATGTGCCGGAGGCGCCGCGGCGATGGGGGGTATGAGCTCGGGTCCGTCGTTTCTGACGGCATTGACGGCACGGCTGACCGGGTAGCTGCGCAGCACGTCGTCCGCGGCAGGCCGCAGGAGAGCAGCCCCCGACGGTGTGGGATTCAATGCCCCAGCCGAGCCGGGGAACGCTGGCAGCTTGGCACCGTATCCAGCAGATCGAAATCCAATGACCCGCTGCCGCCAAACGCAATGGAGCCACTGATGCATCAGAGCCCTGGCCATGTCGCCGGAGGACCGCCTTGCCGCACCGGGCATGGCGGACGCCGGCGAAGTCATCAACGGCTCTCCTCGGAACTGATGCTGGAGGTGTTTGGACCCGAGCGTCGGGGCGTTCGCTCGGCGGTGGGCGTGGGCGCCATGCCGCGCAACGTCCCCCGGTCAATTGAGGCGGTGATTCAACTCAAGCCTTGACGTCCGGGCGCCCGACGCCAGCTGATGGCGATACGTTGGTGTGCTGAGTCCGGCCGTCACCGCTTCACCATGAGCTTCAGTCTGAAGGCATTATGTCAACACAGCCTGGATTCACAGGTGCGGAAGCGAAAGGCCTGCCATTGACGGCAAGGCCACGTCGGAGCTTATGCGCCGCCCCGCCAAGTGGGCTCGCGCGGCCCACGCCGGCGTTGCCCGAGCGTGGAGCGACCGCGACCAAGCGTGGGGAGGAGTTAGGGCGAACGTGCGGAAAGTTGGTTGTGGAAGTCCAACCGCCCCCATGCCGGGGGTCAGGTGGCCAAGGACGTCTACGGCCAGATCTCTCTCGGCGCCCGGCCGGCCGTCGCCCGCGGAATGCCGCGACCCTACTCAGAGTGCAACTAGAGCCAGGCCGATTTGGCGAGCCGCGGCTCGATCACTGGATGGCCGCCCAACAGGTTTGAGATGGTGGCACGCCCGGAGGGATTCGAACCCCCGACCCCTGGTTCCGAAGGCCCGATCCGGCCATCTGGTGAGGCTCGATTGGAACCGATGTGGACCGCTCCAAACCGGTTAGCGGGGACCGCTCGTCCGATCACGTCGGACCTGGCCCGACCAGAACCGACCCAAAACTAGAGCAGGACCAGGGCAACACCTGGGGTTTCTTCGCCGGTTCACTCCCCGGAGATCAGCGCTCCTCGAGGGCCTCAGCACCGGTCTGTAGTCGCCAGCGCAGCGCTGGGTTGGCACGCACGCGATCTTGAATGCCATCAAGCGGCAGCGTCCCCGGGCGAATCTCACCGTCGGCTAGGGCGTTGAGGAATGCCAGATGTCCGCAAGGACCCGGCTCAGCCGACGCACGGTGTCCGCCTGCGCACCGCCCAGCGTCACCGGGCACGGTCGACGAGCCAGCGCCAGCACCTGAGATTTCCAAGCCGACGGCGTAACGCGGCGCACAACGCCGATCGAGTACATCATCGGCGATGGCGGCGGATAGCCAGCCCCACGGACGACGAGCACGGTTCTGACGATATCGAGATCCGCGCTGCGCTTCCGGCAACAAGCGCCGCATCATATAGGTCGCGAACCAACTGGCGTCGAGCTAGCGCCACCAGCTTGCAGGCCGCAAGTTCCGGCAAGACGCGCCCCCCTCATCATCGGGTCGGTCGAGCGACTCGAGCAGGAACCCCAGCCGTGACGCCAGCACGCCTTCTGCGAAATGATCGGCCCAGTCAAGGAGTTGGCCGGTCGCCGCGTGGCGAGGGCATCGGCACTGCGCATGAGCTCGACGATGCCGCCCGCGTTGGCCGGCATCCGAACGCTGTCAATCAGCGTGCGTCCGGGTCTTTGTTGCCTGAAGCCAGGGACGGCCCCAGCGCGCGCCTACCCGCCAGGCCCGCTGACGGCGAGCTCCAGCCGTGTGGACAGCATCCTGCCGTCTGAAGTGCAGACGGCCCCCGAATCGTCGCAGTCCGTCGTCGCCGGCAGCACGATGGTCACTGCCCCGTTGCCGTCCGGCGTCACCGAGATCTCCCAGTGAATGTTGCGCGCGTCGCTGTCCGGATCCATGCGCCGCGCCTTCGTCACCTGCCCGCCCGTCACCGTAAAGGCGTCGTCCCTCAGGGTGATGTAGCTGAGGTCCGCGAGGTGCTCGCTGAACCGAAGCTCGAAAGTGAAGGTCGTCTGACCGTCGTGGGACTGGGGAGTGTTTTCCAGGCGGGCCGTCAACGGCGACGAAGGCAAGCCGGCCACCGCGTCCGTGGCCCCGCTGGTGAGCGACTCTGCGTTGCCCGCGTCGTCGGTGAAGCTGACGCGCACCTTGACGGCCTTGCCCTCGTCCGCGGCTGCCAGGGCGTAGGTGGAGCCCGTGGCCCCGGCGATGTCCGAGTCGTCGGCGATCCACTGGTAGCTGAACGACACGTTGCCCAGGCCGTCGGCGTCAGCGATGCCCGACGTGTCCGCCGTCAGCGTCTCGCCCACCTGGACGGTGCCGGTGATCGCGGGCTGACCCGTGGCGGAACTGCTGGGCTTGGCAGCCACCGCAACTGTGGCCGTGCTGGTCAGCGTCTCCGCGTGGCCCCTGTCGTCGGTGAAGCTGACGCGCACCGTCACGACCTTGCCCTCGTCCGCGGCTGCCAGGGTGTAGGTGGAGCCCGTGGCCCCGGCGATGTCCGAGTCGTCGGCGATCCACTGGTAGCTGAACGACACGTTGTCCAGGCCGTCGGCGTCAGCGATGCCCGACGTGTCCGCCGTCAGCGTCTCGCCCACCTGGGCGGTACCGGTGATCGCGGGCTGACCCGTGGCTGGGCTGCTGGGCTTGGCAGCCACCGCCACTGTGGCCGTGCTGGTCAGCGTCTCCGCGTGGCCCGCATCGTCGGTGAAGCTGACGCGCACCTTGACGACCTTGCCCTCGTCCGCGGCTGCCAGGGTGTAGGTGGAGCCCGTGGCCCCGGCGATGTCCGAGTCGTCGGCGATCCACTGGTAGCTGAATGTGGCGTCGTCCAGTCCGTCCGCGTCGGCAATGCCCGACGTATTCGCCGTCAGCGTCTCGCCCACCTGCGCCGTCCCGCTGATCGTCGGCTGGCCCGTGGCTGGGCTGCTGGGCTTGGGCGTCACGGGATCCGTCGCGTCGCTGGTCAGTGGTCCCTCCGAGAACCCGGCCATATCGGTAAAGCTGACCGTCACCTTGATGGTCTTGCCCACGTCGGCGTCGGCGAGGGAGTAGCGCGGGGCCCTGGCTCCGGCGATTTCGGTCGCGGTCCTGCCGTCCACGCGGACCCACTGGTAGCCGAAGCCTTGGGCGTCGGAGGGCTTGCCGTCGGCGTCGGTGATGCCGGAGAGGTCGGCGGTTAGCGTCTCGCCCACCTGGGCCGTACCCGTCACCGAGGGCGCGCCCGTGGCGGCGTTGTTGACCACGCGGATGGCCAGAGCAATCCTGTCCCCCGCGTTCCAGTGCAGGTCGGCCTCGACCCACCGTAGGAGCGAATAGTCAAGATCGGGCTCGTTGACTGGAGTTCCCGGCGTGAACTCGGTGGCGCCGGCGAGGAACCGCCAGTTGGCCACGTCGGTCGCGCTGAGTTGTGGGGAGATGTGCACCACGAGGTCTGCGCTGTCGACGGCGACCTCCCGGAATGTGTAGGTGGTTGAGCCGACCACGAAGGTCGAGGGGACAAGCGACGATTCGGGGTAGGTGGAGGGGTCGCCGTAGCCTATTTTCGCCGGGTCGCCAGATCCGCGGTCCGCTGGGTCGACGGTCTCGGCCGCCGTGGTCATCGTGGCGGTCCACAGCACCTGCACCCTGTCGGAATCCTCGACCACGTCGGTGACCGCGCTGCCAAGGGGACCCTCGGAGTGGCCTGCGTCGTCCGTGAAGCTGACGTTGACCTTGATGGTCTTCCCCACGTCTTCTGTCGTGGGGTGGTAGGCGGGGGCGACCGCGCTCGGGATGTCGGTCTCGGTCCGGCCGTCCACCCGCACCCACTGGTAGCTGAAGGTGGCGTTGTCCAGGCCGTCCTCGTCCGCGATGCCCGACGTGTCCGCCGTCAGTGCCTCGCCCAGTTTGGCCGTGCCGGTGACGGTGGGCGCGCCGGTCGCCGGCGTGTTGACTACCTCTTGCTGCTGGGGCAGGGCCTCCGGAGTGTTGTTGGTCACCGCGTGATCGCCGAAGGAGTCGCCCTCTCTGCCCAGCGTGTCCCGAATGAAATTGGGACCGTCCGGCTTGGCGTAACCGACCTTCACCGTCTCACCGGCGGCGACGGCCGAGGCCAGGGTCAGATCGACGGTCGTGCCCGATACGGACACCCCGTTCACGGCTCGGCCGCCACTGTTTACGGTCACGGTGAAGGCGCTGGCGGGCAGGGTCACTCCCTCGTCCAGATTCTCTTCATAGGTCAGGGTGAGGGTAGATCCGTCCACTGTCGCCGACTTGGGTTGCGCCCCGGCGGCGGCCACTGCCGCCGGGGCCACGCTGGTCAGAGACTCCGGGTTGTCGGCGTCGTCGGTGAGGCTCACCCGCACCTTGATGGCCTTGCCTTCCTCGCCATCGGTCAGGGTGTAGGTGGAACCTGTCGCTCCCTGGATGGCCGTGTCGTCGGCGATCCACTGGTAGGCGAAGGTCGCGTTGTCCAGGCCGTCCGCGTCGGCGATGCCCGACACGTCCGCCGTCAGCTCCTCGCCCACCTGCGCCGTGCCGCTGATGGTCGGCACGCCGGTGGCGGGGCTGTTGGGCGTGGCAGGGGCCGTCTCCTCGGGCGTGGCGGAGGCCTCCTTGGAGGGAGCGCTCTCGGTGGCATTCTTGGATGCGATGACCCGGACGGTGTACTCCACGCCGTCGGTCAGCCCTTTGATGATGTGGGAAGTGTCGGTGACCGGCTCCTCCGAGACGTCCGCGTCGTCTGTCCAGTCGGCACTGGACTCTTTCCACTGGACGGTGTACCCGTCGGGAGGCGTGCCGGAATCGGGGGCCTTCCAGAACACCCTGAGCTGACCGCTCTCGTGCCGCGTAACCTGCACGTTGCTCGGGACGCCGACGTCCGTCACATTTGTCACCGTCACCGTCACCGCCAGCCCGGCCGTGTTGTTGTTCTCGTCCCTGGCCTCGACGGTCAGCTCATACACGTTGTTGCTGCCCGAATCCGCAGGGCTCTCGTAGTCCGGGGGGCTGTTGAACGCGAGGACGCCTGTCGCGCTCATGGTGAAGGCGCTGCGGTCAATTCCCGCTATGCCCCAGGTGACATCGCTGCCCTCCGGGTCGGTGGCCCGGTAGGTGTAGACGGCAGAGGTTTCGTTCTCCTGGTAGGCGAACGAGTCCTGGCTGCCGCGCCGGAATTCCGGCGCCTCGTCCACGGCCTCGACGGTTACGGTCACATTCAGCGTCCCGTAGTACCGGCCGTCCGAGGCCCTGACGGTCACCTCATACAAATTGTCCCGGTTGGAGTCGGCGGGACGCTCAACGTCCGGCGGGTTGCGGAAGGTGAGCGCGCCAGCCTCGGTGATGGTGAAGTCGCCGCCGTCTCGGCCGCTGAGGCTCCAGCGGGTTATCTCGGCGCCAGGGTCCTCCGGGTCGGTCGCGCTGTAGGTGGACAACACTTGATCGTGGTTCTCCCGTACGGTGATGGCGGTATTTGTGCTCGTCTCGTCGATCTCCGGTCCTTCATTCACGTCGCTGACCGTTACCGTCACCTCCAGGGTGCGCTCAAGACGTGTACCGGTGAGCTGCCCCTCACTTCCGTAGGTGCCATCATCGGTCACCACCACGGTCACCAGGTAGTCGTTGCCATCGACGCCGGAGCCGGCCGGCCTATCGAAGTCGGGCGGGCTGGCAAAGGTCAAGCTGCCGGTCTCACCGATTAAGAAATCGCCAGCGTCATCCCCGCGCAGCGACCAGGACACCGCACCCTGCTCTGGATCCGTGGCCCGATAGGTGTAAAGGGCGGAGGTGCCGTTCTCGCGGTAGGTGAAGGAGGTCTTGCTGCCGCTCCGGAATTCCGGCGCTTCGTTCACATCCTCCACCACCACCGTCACGCCAAAGGTGCCGTTGACGCGGCCATCGGAGGCGCGAACCGTGACCTCGTATTCGTTATCCCGGTTGGAGTCCGCGGGACGCTCGAAGTCCGGCGGCTTGCGGAAGGTGAGCTCGCCGGCCTCGTTGATGGTGAAGTCGCCGCCGTCCCGGCCGGTCACACTCCAGCGGGTTATTTCGGCGGTGGCATCCTCCGGGTCAGTGGCGCTGTAGGTGTCCAGTACTTCGTCGAAACTCTCTGACACCGTGTGGCTGCCCTGGCCTGTGATCTCCGGTCCCTCGTTCACGTCGGTGACGGTAATGCTGACGCCCAGGCTTCCCTCGTTGGCGCCATCGGAGGCCACGATCGTGATTTCGTACACGTTGTCGGAGTCCAAGTCTGCGGGACGCTCGTAGTTGGGGTTGCGGGCGAAAGTCAGGGCGCCGCTGTCGCTGATCGCAAACTCGCGGCCATCCGCACCTCTCACCGACCAAGCGAATGTGGTGCCCCGGTCCATGTCCCGGGCGTCGTAGGTGGCGAGCGTCCGATCGTAGTTCTCGGACACCCTGAGGCTGTCCCGGCCGGAGACTACCGGCTCCGCCTCGTTTTGGTCCGTGACCGTGACCGTCACGTCCAGCGACCCGTAGGTGCTGCCGTTGTAGGCCCGAATGGTCACCACGTACTCGTTGTCCCGGTTCGAATCGGCCGGCCGGTCAAAGTCCGGGATGTTGCGGAAAGTCAGTTCGGCCGTATTTCGCCCCGTCTGCTGGCTGGTGTCGGTAATCGTGAAGTCCCCGGCATCGGACCCGGACAGCCGCCAGTTGGTGACCTCGGCGTCCGGCACCTCCGGATCTCGGCCGGTGAAGGTGGCGCCGGTCAGGTTCTGGTTTTCACCAATGGTGAACGTGGCCGTGCCCGATACCACCGGCCCTTCATCGACCGCCCTCACCGTCACCGTGACGGCAAGCGATCCGGTGTTGAGCCCATCGCTGGCCTCGATCTCCACCTCGTAGACGTTGTTCCCGCCCGCGTCCCCCGGTTGCTCGAAGTCGGGCGGCGTGCTCGCACTGAAGGAGAACCGGCCCCGGTCGTCAATCGCGAAGAAGCGCCTGTCGACGCCGCCCACCGTCCACGTAATGGGGCTTCCCTCCGGATCTGTGGCGCGGTAGGTGTAGAGGCGGGAAGTCCGGTTCTCGTTCTGACTTAATTCGGTCGCCGACCGGCTGATCGTGGTAATGGTGGGCGCTTCGTTGACATCGGTGACGGTGACCGTCACGTCATAGGCCCCGTAATGGCGCCCGTCGTACGGCCGTATCTGCACCTCGTAGACATTGTCCCGGTTGGAATCCGCCGGCTTGTCGTAGTCGGGAACGTTGCGGAAGGTCAGGACCCCCGTCTCGGTTATCGTGAAGTCGCCGCCGTCCCGGCCGCCCACCGTCCACCGGGTGACGGTGTCTCCCTCGGGATCCGTGGCCGTATAGACGGCATTCGACAGGCTCTGGTTTTCATCAATGGTGAAGGTCGACGGCCCCGATACCTCCGGCCCTTCATCGACCTCCCTCACCGTCACCGTGACGGCAAGCGATCCGGTGTTGAGCCCATCGCTGGCCTCGATCTCCACCTCGTAGACGTTGTTCCCGCCCGCGTCCCCCGGTTGCTCGAAGTCGGGCGGCGTGCTCGCACTGAACGCGAACTGGCCCCGGTCGTCAATCGCGAAGAAGCGTCCGTCCACGCCCCCAACCGTCCAAATGATCGCCCCACGCTCCGGGTCCGTCGCCCGGTACGTGTACAGGCGCGAGGTCCGGTTCTCGTCCTGGCGCAGGGCGGTCGCCGATGTGCTGGTCGTGGTGATCGTCGGCGGTTCGTTGACGTCGCTGACGCTGACCGTCACGTCATAGGCCCCGTAATGGCGCCCGTCGTACGGCCGTATCTGCACCTCGTAGACATTGTCCCGGTTGGAATCCGCCGGCTTGTCGTAGTCGGGAACGTTGCGGAAGGTCAGGACCCCCGTCTCGGTTATCGTGAAGTCGCCGCCGTCCCGGCCGCCCACCGTCCACCGGGTGACGGTGTCTCCCTCGGGATCCGTGGCCGTATAGACGGCATTCGACAGGCTCTGGTTTTCATCAATGGTGAAGGTCGATTGCCCCGAAACCTCCGGCCCTTCATTCACCGCCCGCACCGTCACCGTCACGGCAAGCGATCCGGTGTTTATGCCATCGCTGGCCTCGATCTCCACCTCATAGACGTTGTTCCCGCCCGCGTCCCCCGGTTGCTCGAAGTCAGGCGGGCTGGTCGCACCAAAGGCGAATTGGCCCCGTTCGTCGATGGCGAAGAAGCGCCCGTCCACGCCTCCCACCGACCAGAAAATCGTGCCTCCCTCCGGATCCGTCGCTCGATAGGTATACAGCCGCGAGGTCTGGCTCTCGTTCTGACCTAGTTCGGTCGCCGACCGGCTGATCGTGGTGATGCTGGGCGCTTCGTTGACGTTGGTGACGTTAACCGTGACGTTCAGGTTGCCAGTGGCGACGCCGTCGTGGGCCCGAATCGTGACCTCGTAGATGTTGTCCCGGTTGGCATCGGCGGGGCGGTCGTAGTCCGGCGTATTCCTCAAGGCCAGGGTGCCGCTGACCCCGTCGATGACAAAGTCACCGCCATCCCGGCCCGAGAGGGACCACCGGGGGAAGACGGGGCGATTGTCCTTGGCGTCGGTGGCGGCGTAGACCCCAAGGACCTGGGCGATGTCGGAGTTCTCCGTCACGGTGAAGGAGGTCCGGCCCGCTATCACCGGTCCCTCGGGCTGGTCCGTGATCGTGATGACGGCGTTCACGGTGTCCTGCAGACCCGCGCCGTCGCCGGCAATCACGGTGATTTCGTACACGTTGTCCGCGTCAGCGTCCACGGGAATTTCGAAATCCGGCAGCAGGCGGAAGCTGAGGATGCCGTTGTAGATGGCAAAGACCTCCCCGTCCGTGCCCCCCACCGACCACGTGATGACATCGTCGGTGTCCTGGTCCGTGGCCCGGTAGGTGTAGAGGACCGCGGTGGAGTTTTCCCGCAGCGTGAACGCGGTCCGGCTCGTGGTCGTGATCACCGGCGCCTCGTTCACCGCCCTCACCGTCACCATCAGCGTCTCCGCCAGCATGCCGTAGGACCTGCCGTCGGAGGCCTGCACGGTCACCTCATAGATGTTGTCCCGGTTGGCATCGGCCGGCCGCTCGTAGTCCGGCGAGGATCGGAACCGCAATTCGCCCAGTTCGTTGATGACGAAGTCCCCGCTGTCCCGGCCCACAGTCCTCCAGCGGAAGATGCCGGCGGTGGGATTCTCCGGGTCTGTGGCCGTGTACGTGGCCAACACCTCGGTGTCGGCATGGTTCTCGGGAACGCTGGTGGTTGCCGTGCCCTCCAGTGTTATCTCCGGACCCTCGTTTACGTCGGTGACGGTGACGGTGAAGGCCACCATGTCGGTATGGCCTTCATCATCGGTGGCGACCACCGTTAATTCGTATGCATTGTCCTGGTTGGCGTCGACGGCGTTCTCAACATCAGGCGGATCGCCGAAGGACAATATTCCCCGTCCGCTGCTATCGCTGACAATGGCAAAGTCGTCGGCGTCGGTACCGGTCAACGACCACCGGATGTCCCCCCGCTGCGGGTCGCTGGCGCGGAAGGTATAGACCGGCGATGTATTGTTCTCGCGGTAGGTGGCAGGCGGGCGCCGGGTGCTGATGGTGGGCTCCACGCCTTCATTGTGGTCGGTCACAGCGATGGTGAAGGCCACCATGTCGGTATGGCCTTCATCATCGGTGGCGACCACGGCTAGTTCATATGCGTTGTCCCGGTTCCCGTCGGCCGGACTCTCAAAGTCCGGCGGGCTGACGAAGGCCAGGACTCCCCGGCCACTGCTATCGCGGGTGATCGCAAAGGCGCTGTTGTCGGTACCTGTCACCGTCCAGGTGATGTCCCCCCGCTGCGGGTCGCTGGCGCGGAACGTATAGACGGCGGACGTGCCGTTTTCTCGGTAGGTGGCAGGCGGGCGCCGCGTGCTGATGGTCGGCTCCACGCCTTCGCTGTTGTTGGTGACGGTAACCGTCACCTCCAGGCTGGCGGTGTTGGACGCGGCATCCCTCGCCTGCACCGTCACGAGGTACACGTTGTCTCCGTCGGCATCCCCCGGGGCGTCAAAGTCCGGCGGGTTGTTCTCGTCGAAGGAGAGCTGCCCCCGCTCATCGATGGTGAAGGCGCTCCCGTCGGTCCCAGCGGCCGTCCATGTCACCGCCTCCCCCTCCGGGTCGGTGGCGCGGAAGGTGTACAAGCTGGAGGTCCGGTTCTCCGCCTGGCTGAAGGCGGTCCTGCTGGTGGTGGTGATGGTGGGCGCCTCGTTATCGTCGGTCACCGTCACTGTCTGGACGTCTTCCAGGATGCCCGTGTACCGCCCGTCCGACGCCCGTATGGCCACCTCGTACACGTTGTCCCGGTTGGCATCGTCCGGCCGCTCGTAGTCCGGCGATTTGCGGAACCTCAGTTCGCCCAGCGCGTTGATGACGAAGTCCCCGCCGTCCCGGCCGGCAGTGCTCCACCGGGTAACCCCGACCGACGGCCGCTCCGGGTCCGAGGCCGTGTACCTGGCCAGCACCTGGGTCACGGCGTGGTTCTCCAGCACGCTGCCGGGGGCGTTGCCCTGGCGGGTAATCACCGGTGCCTCGTTGACCTGCGTGACCGTGACGATCACCGGCAGGTTGGCGGTGTTGAACTGGGCGTCACGGGCCTCGACGGTCACGTGGTAGATGTTGTCGCCGCTCACGTCACCGGGGGCGTCAAAGTCCGGCGGGTTGTTCTCGTCGAAGGAGAGCTGCCCCCGCTCATCGATGGTGAAGTGGCTCCGGTCCGTGCCCGCCACCGACCACGTCACCGTGCCACCCTCCGGGTCGGTGGCGCTGTAGGCGTAAAGGCGGGAGGTGCGGTTCTCAGGCTGCGTGAAGGACGTCCTGCTGCCGGACCGGATCTCCGGCGGTTCGTCGACGCCGGTGACGGTCACGGTCACGTCAAAGGCACCGTAATGGCGCCCGTCGGACGGCCGTATCTGCACCTCGTAGACATTGTCCTTGTTTGAGTCAGCCGGCCGTTCGTAGTCGGGCGGGGACCGGAAATACAGGGTGCCACCTTGGGTGATGAAGAAGTCGCCGCCATCCCTGCCGCCCACATTCCAGCGGGCCACGTTGCCGCCCTCGGGATCCGTGGCGGTATAGACGGCATTCGACAGGCTCTGGTTTTCGGCAATCGTGAAGCTGGCCGGCCCCGAAACCTCCGGCCCTTCGTTGACCTCCCGTACCGTCACCTCGACGGCAAGCGAATCGGTGTTTGCCCCATCGCTAGCCTGGATCTCCACCTCATAGACGTTGTCCCCGCCCGAGTCCCCTGGTTGCTCGAAGTTAGGCAGGTTGCTCTCACTGAAAAAGAACTGGCCCCGTTCGTCGATGGCGAAGAAGCGGTCGTCGACGCCGCCCACCGACCACGTCACCGTGCCACCCTCCGGGTCCGTCGCCCGGTAGGTGTACAGCCGGGAGGTCTGGTTCTCGTTCTGACTCAATTCGGTTGCCGACGTGCTGATCGTGGTGATCTCGGGCGGCTCGTTGACGTCGGTGACCGTGACCGTCACGTCAAAGGAGCCGTAGACACGCCCGTCGGACGGCCGGATCTGCACCTCGTAGACGTTGTCCCGGTTCGAGTCCGCCGGCCGCTCGTAGTCAGGAACGTTGCGGAAGGCCAGCACCCCCGTCTCGCTGATCGTGAAGTCGCCGCCGTCCCTGCCGCCCACCGTCCAGCGGGCCACGTTGCCGCCCTCGGGATCCGTGGCGGTATAGGCGGCATTCGACAGGCTCTGGTTTTCCGCAATGGTGAAGCTGGCTTGCCCCGAAACCTCCGGCGCCTCGTTAACGTCAGTGACAGTGATGGTGAAGTACAGCCGGTCCCGGTGGCCGTCTTCGTCTTCGGCCGTCACCCACAATTCATACGCATTGTCTCGATCCGCGTCGGTGGCGTTTTCAAAATCGGGCGGGTTGTTGAAGGCCAGAAGTCCCCGTCCGCTGCCATCCCTGGTGATGGTGAAGTCGTCGGCATCGCTTCCGGAGTGGGACCACGCAATCGGGCTCCTCTGCGGATCGGAGGCGCGGAAGGTATAAACCGTCGAGGTACCGTTCTCGCGGTAGGTGCTGGGCGGGCGCCTGGTGCTGATGGTTGGCTCCACGCCCTCGGCGTCGTTGGAAACCATGACGCTGACGTCCACGCTGTCAGTGTTGTCCTGGTCGTCGGTTGCCACCACTCGTATCTCGTACGTGTTGTCCTGATTCGAGTCGGTGGGGCTTTCGAAGTCGGGCGGCCCAGCGAACGCGAGCTCACCGGTCTCGCTGATGCTGAGGTCGTCGTCGTCGGGACCGGAGAGGGACCAGGTGATGGGCCCTTTCTCGAGGTCCGTAGCCCGGTAGGTATACAGGGTGTTGGTGCTGTTTTCGCGGTAGGTGAACTCGGTCTTACTGCTACCGCTGATCTCCGGCGGGTCGTTGGCGTCGATGATGACAATGTCCACCACGATGGAATCGGAAAGCCCGCCCGGATCAGTCGCGGTAATCTTGATTTGTTGCACGGAGGGCGTTTCGAAGTCAAGATAGAGACCCGCTCCAATCGAAATCTGCCCCACGCTGTCAATGTTGAATGGGCCGCCTGCTTCATTGACAAGCGTGAAACTCAATATATCGCCGTCCAGGTCAGTGGCCACAACCGGATCGCCGACCGCCGTCCCCTCCAACGAATTCTCGAGCACGCTGCGGGACGTCTTGGGTCCATCCTCGAAGAAGGGGGCCCTATTCCTGTCGGCGACGCTGACTTCCACTTCGCCTAATACATACTCTATACCGCCGAAAAGAAACCTATGCTCGATGGTCGCAACATTGTCAAATCCATCGTCGTCATCCAACCCTATAACCGTAACCTCCTGCGGCGTCTCCCAATTTCCGTTAGTCCCCGTCGTAAAGGTCAACCGCGACGGCGAGACCGTCACTGACTCTGTATCACTGCTGGACAGATTGATCACAAGGTTCGTGGATGGTTCCGCTTCCGGGACGATCGTGTATGTTGACGTTTCACCCTCGTCTACGTTGATTTCCTCATCGGAAAAGGTAAGCTGAGGTCGATCTGAATCGATGATCACGACTCTGGTTAGAGCAATCCACGTCGGACCCGTTGCGTGGATGACTAGTCCCCTAGTGTCCTCGGCGTCATCGTCTGTCGATGCAGTAATAGTCACAGCTTGAGGCGTGCCATAGTTGCCCGTCGTGAAGGTCATCGATTCGGGCGATACACTGACAGTTCCCGAGTCGCCCGTGTCAGTGATGAGGTTTTCCGTGTGAGCCATGATGTCGATAGTTACGTCATCATCGGGCTGTTCGATCAGCACTACCGGATAGGTGAATGTATCGCCTTCCTTCAACACAACTAGTCGATCTTGCACGATTGTTCCATCATCGGTCAGGGACAACACAACCAAGTCATCGTCCAATACTTGCACCGGCACCCGCTCAGCGGCGTACGCCTTACCGTCAATAGTCACCCTGTGAGAAATCTCCGCCTTTGCGTCTTCCGCGTCGTCGTCGCTGATAGCGGTTACGGCTATCGTCTGTGGGACGGACCAATTGCCCGTCGTGAAGGTCACCATGTCCGGCGAGAACGTAACAACCGGGTCAATCTCTATGGATAGCTCCCCCTCTAGGGATAGCTCCACGGTCGCGTCATGCGAAGGCTGACTGGCTAGCGCCACGGTATAGGTTGTTTGGGTGGTGCTGTCTTCAGTCACCTCCAGCGATTCCTCGGACAGCGTCAGTCGCGGCAGGGGTACGCTTTCAATACACGGCGAGAATTCGGAGGTGTTGACTAACGACGTGATGGTAGCGGTGATGTAGGTCCCCGTGGGCGGTTCGAAGGCATCTACACCGAAGCTGTAGGCCAAGGCGCTGGAGCTAGACCCACGGACGATCTGCGTGGAGGCCACCCATTCCTTTCCCTCGCCGCTACCCGAGTTGTCACAAGTGTCGCTGGCATAGAAATCTACCGTTATGTCGTATCGAGAGACATAGCTGAATTCAATAGATCCGGCGTCGGCGCTGAAGCCGGCGGCGAGCAAGGTCGGATAGTTCTGGAGATTGTTCGGTCCCGAGTCCGTGTCGCCAGGATCATTGCTGGTCACCCCATCGTCGCCCAAGTCAATGCCAAGTCCGCCGTTGGAGTGAATCGAATTCTGCCGGACGGTGGCTGACCGAGTATAGATAGACACGATCGTCACCCCGTCGCCCGTGTTGTGAGCTATTACATTGTCGATAATATAGCTACCGATGGCGCTCTCGGAGATGTATATCCCCGAACCTGAATTGGGTATCGAAGCGCCTCTTTCGTTCGTTCCAATATAGTTTTGGGTAACCCGGTTGCGCTTGGCCCCGTGGCCGGTGAGAACCAGACCGTGGGAGTCGTTACCGGATATTGTGTTGTTGATAACTTGGACTTCAATGGTATGTAAGATGTGTATTCCGGTCCCGCTGTTGCCGAGGTCCGACGTTTCAGACGCGTCGCTGCCAATGATATTGTCATCAACCAAGAGACCGGCCGCCGGATTGCAGCAAACCGAAACGCCGTGAGAGTCGTTGCCGGAAATAAGGTTCTTGCGGAGAACGACCTTAGGAGTGTTCCCAATGTAGATCCCCTCCTTTCCATTGCCTAGATCGGCGGTGCCGGTTACGTTTGTTCCGATCCGGTTTTCTTCAATCAGGACTGCTCTCGAATCCTGCAGCACGATGCCGCGTCCGCCAAAGCGGTTGATCACCAACCCTCGGACACGGGTGTTCGCAGCGCTGATCGTGAGGAGGTTGGTATACCTGCCGATCGCGAGGCCGTCGGTGTCGGCGCCGGCATTGGTCCCGTCCAGCTGGATGCGGAAGCTGGCGGAACTGGCCCCCGGCTGGCTGAAGCCGTCGATGAACACCTTGCTGGCGACTATGGGCAAGGCCGAGCCCGGTTGGATGGTTTGCGTACCGCTTCCCGAAATATTGAACTCGACAACACTATCAACGGCTTGGTTTGCCTCTTGTATGGCAGCCCGAAGCGTGCAGCGTCCGCCGCCGTCGTCGCAGACGCCGTCGCTCGTGTCGGCGTCGCCTCCATCGCCGGTGGAGTCCACCGTGAATGTCGTCACCGTGAATTCCAGGCCTATGGCCTCCATCGCCGTCAGCGCGTCGGCGCGGCCGTAGCCGAACTCCACATCATGGCCGGGATCGCCCAGGTCGATGGCGCTGCCCCTTATCGTCTGGGTAACCGTGTCTGCCACCTCCTTCTTGGTCATGGATGGATCGGCCAGTCGCTGCGCCTCTATCAGCAGGGCCGCAATGCCGGCCACGTGGGGCGCGGCGGCAGAGGTTCCAAAAAAGTGTTCGAAACGAAACACTGACGTCGATACACCGTCAGCGGCGACAACGTCCGGTTTGGCTCGCGTTTCCACCGTGGGAAAGTATATTCGTGACGGCCCCAGGGCGCTGAATGATTCCAGATCGTCATGCCCCGGGTCGGCTTCATCGAACGCCCCGACCGCAAGCACGTCCTGCACCGCCGGATGCCCCCAAATGCTCCCCTCGCGCACTCCGTGTTCGATTGGAAGGCCGCCCCGCACCAACACCTCTAAGCGTCTGGCATCGCCCTCGGCCTTCTTGATATAGACGTCAAATAAAGTGTCGCTAAACGCGAAAAATCTGACGACTTCCAAAGGATCGTCATCGCCGTTCTGTAGGTCGGTGCTGCTTCGACAATAGCCATTGAGCAGGTTCAAGGTTGATGGCCTTAGATCAGCAGCGCAGACATATAAGTCATAGTCGTTTCCAGAGCTGCCGAAGCGGTCGTTCCACTGCAAGTAGACCCGAATAGAAAAGCCGGTGCGAAGCACCCGCATGGATGTATCGCTGCTGCCATCAAAAGCGTGGTATCCGTCGCCGCCGTCGACGAACTCGCCTTCGTAGTGCCTTTCGGCACCGTTTCCTGCAGCCGAGACGAATACGGCGCCACCTGCCACGGCATCTGCGGCAGCCAGTGCCAACATTCCGTCCTCAAAGTACGGTTCGAGGAGGAATCCCAGGTCGTCAACGATGACGTCGGCCCCCTCGCCGTCAAAAGCATCGTTGGCCAGCCAAAGGATTGCTTTAACCATTCCTAAGGAGGTAGGTGGTTCTAACAAAGTGCCCGCGCCGGAGAAGGCCAGTTCGGCCTCGGGCGCCAGGTCGTGGACTATCTCGAGAAGGGCAGACCCCTCAGTACCAAGAATAAAACCGGGTAGATTGGGGTTGATCTCTATGCTGGAGGGCAATTCACCCCTCGCCTGTGGGAGGCGCAGGTCATCCACACCGTCGGATATGACGCCAATCTTGACTCCCTTGCCAGACAAGCCGCTAAGGGTTCGCACCAGATCGGTGCGGTGGACTGTATCGCCCTCCGTGACTACGCGTCCTGCCCTGGTGACCCCATAGTCCGGGGGAGCTATCCGCCGCACCACGTCGAGACCCGCAATAGCCTCCAGCTTTGCCACGGGAACCCATGCTTGAATTATTCCGGCGTCCAGGCTTTCGATATCAACCCGAGTAACCGCACGTCGGACCTGCTGAAAAGCCGCTTCGTCATTTGACTTGAGGAAAATGTAGACCTGCACATTTCCGGCCCCGTCGAATCGCACGAGGTCGTCTTCCGCGCCGGTGGGAGAACCGTCATAGCCCTCCCTTGCGCCGCCTTCGCCGTCCACGGCAACTTCCATCGCTGCGCGAGAACTGCTAGCGTCCGCCGCCGCCGCCTTTCTCGTTGTCGCTTCTGGTTCCGTGCTGCCGACGCCGACAGTTTTCCGAATCTCGTTCACCGAGTCCCGGAGCAGCGAGCTTATGGTGGAGTCGGCCTTGTCGGTGGATGCGATGCCGGCGTCCTGCGGGTCGGGCGGCTGCTGGGCTGAGGCCGGGTTGTCGACCGCAATCATGCAAAGGACAACGAGCCCAACCAGGCCAGCCGCCAATAACCTTCTCGGCACCAGCGTGGTGCACGAAGCGTTCAGCCGGCGCATGGTGGTGATCGGTGTCCGTTCATGCGCTGGATGATGCTAGGCGCCGGCCGCTAGTCCGGATTCTAGGCAATCGAAAACCCTTGCTCGAGACGTCAAAGCTCCGTAACCCGGCCAATGAAGAGAACAGAATGGGTCGCCCGATCCTGGACCAGGAATACAAAGGGACGGTCTATCGTTAGCTCGATTGGTTCTTCATCCGCAGCTACCGCCCTCGTGATTCCCACTGCCACCGTCGTGGCCGCTGCCGCCTCGGTTCCCGCCTCGTCCACTGAAATGAACGCCTTGTGCACCACGTGAGAAATCAGCAGGCAGTCGTCATCTCCCTCGCGGCACGACAGCCCATCCATCCCCTGAAATTCGGCCTGCCTATCGTCAAAGGCGTTGGCCATACCCATTGCTTTGAGGGTATCGGCCAGATTTAGGCTGGCTCCGAGGTCGAATCGGGGCATGGCTAACCTCACCTGGCGATTCTCAATGTCCTGCCTGATACGACTGAGAAGGGCCGCGTCAAGAGCCCGCTCAAACTCATGAAATCTGCCTTCGTCGGGAAGCAGGACCGTCATAAACAACTCACCACCGTCGTAAGGCAATTCCACCGCCTGGAATCCATCTCCCCGAACGTAGCCAAAACGGGCAATCTGTCGCATCATGGGTACAAGGCTTTCTCCGCCGTCTAGACTAAAAAAGGCTTGCCGCGTCGTCGCCCTCTCGGTAAAGGGCTGTTGCCATCCAGCGTTGAAATAGATGGCGTTCGCTAGGACGAGCCGCGTGCTGGGGGTAATGGCATTGGCCGCTATCAGGTCTTTGATTCTGTCTTCGGTTTCCGCGGCAACCCATTCATTGATGCTGTTCCTGGCGCCCTCCGGCATCCCCCGAAAGTCCACCCGCCTTATGCCCCCACTGTAATTCCGGGTAACAGTATCGAGATAACTTTCCAAGAACGCGCGGCCTTCCTGTGCCCAGACCGCGTTGACGACACGAAGTTCGGCCCCATCGCTGCGCGCTCCTTGAGCCCGGAGGGACAGGTCCAAGACGTTGAAGGATACATGCAGCCTATCTTGAGGCAGGTGGTACTGGAGAGTTTCCGCCATCTGGCGCTCCGTCTCTCCCCAGGCTCCGGCGTAGGTCATGGCTAGGGCCATGGAAATGCTGGAAGGCGAGTAGAAAAAATTACCCTCTGCCTTGGCAAGTGTCCGGTACAAATCGAGGGCGAAGGCAGTGTTGCCCCGCACGACTACGGCCAATTCGGGCTCTTGCACCGCTGGCGAGGCCTCACGGACCGGGACGGAGGGCGTTTCCAGCTCCACCGATGCCGTTGGCCCGGGAGTGTTCGTAGGCGTCGCAGTGGCAGTGGCCGTGGCAGTGGCCGTGGGAACCGGAATCCGCGTTGCGGTAGGCGAAGGAGTAGAAGTCGGGACCGAAAACGCCGTGGGTTGAGGGGTCACTGTGGATTCTGGAGTTGCCATGGGCATAGGTGTAGCCCTTGGCTGCTCGGCGACTACGGGCTCTTGCGTGACGACAGGCTTCTGATCGCAGCCGCTCGCGCTAACCTGCAATGTCGCAATCAGCGCGAGCGCCACACGCAATGCGCCTCTGGTCCACCGCTTCAGCACAGCCTCCCCCAGCAATTCACTAGCCTAGCTTGCTTCGTTGGACACAGCGCGCATAGCGCCGTCACGGTCGCGGACTACCTAGTTGACGACAGGTTCCGCCGCACCGTGACACTTGCGCACATCGGCGTCTTCCCATCTTCTTGTGCCTGATATAGAAGAGAATACTTGGTCTGCCGATATTTCGTTCCCTCATGGGCAGTGGGTCATTTTGCTTCCGAGCCGTAGACGCGCCGCCGATGTCCTTGGCGGATCCCTCGGGCGCTTCCACGAGTCGCACGATGTGGGCCATCGCTGGTGTCATGGGCGTTCCGCCCGTGGGTCGCGTGTAGCGGCGCATGCGCATGGTGTGGACCGCTCCAAACCTGTCAGCGGGTTCCGTTCGTCCGATCGCGTCGGACCTGGTCCGATCAGAATCGACCCAAAACTAGAGCAGCCCTAGAGCACGGCCGCATTGGCGAGCTGCGGCCGTCTCACTGGATGGCCGCCCAACAGGTTTGGACGGATGGCACGCCCGGAGGGATTCGAACCCCCGACCCCTGGTTCCGAAGACCAGTGCTCTAATCCGCTGAGCTACGGGCGCTTGGCAGCACCTTGATTCTACGAGGCGCAGGCGCGGCGAGTAGCTTTGCGCTGGGTGCGGCGCATCACCTGGGCTGCCGGGCAGATATTTCTGAGACGAAGCAAACGCCCGAACACGTATAAAAACTCCCGGCGCCAAGGTTGAGACCGTGGCATGCATGCGCCAATCCGTTCGCCCTGAGCTTGTCGAAGGGGCTATCGAACGGATTGGGCACAGCCCACGGACTTTTTCACGCCTTCCCTAAATGTCCGCCGGCGCGCTATCCCTCCACGGGGTCGCTATCGCCGGCCGGGGCCGGGACGAAGGATTCGGCGTCGCCCAGCATGTAGAAGGGGCCGTCGACCCAGCGGACGGGGTCGACGGTGGCGCCGGCGACGTACATCTCCCAATGGATGTGGGGGCCGGTCGAGCGTCCGGTCGAGCCCACGTACCCGACGGTGGCGCCGCGCTCGACGACTTGACCGAGCGAGGCCGAGAAGTCGTGCAGGTGATAGAAGAGCGTATAGACGCCGAAGCCGTGATCCAGGATGACGGTGTTCCCACGGATGGTGAGTGGTCCGACAAAGGCGACGCGCCCTCGGTTGGGCGCCGGAATCGCGGTGCCGGTGGACGCCGCGAAATCGACCCCTTCGTGCACCGACATGAATGATCCCGGTTGCAGGGTGCGGCGCTCGCCATAGGGCGAGGTGATCCGCCCACTGCTGGGCCTCTGAAACTGTCCGGTCCATATCGGTCCCCCGCTGACCCGCTGGACGATGCTGTCCAGGAAGTCGCGCTCTTCCTGCGCGACCGCGTCGTCGAGCAGGTCTTCGAGGCTCTCGGGTATCTGAAACTCGCCGGAGGGGAACTGACGCTCCGCGAGCTCGACCGAGACGTCGACCATGCGCTCGCCGACGCTCACCTGAAGCTCCTGCGGGCCCGTCATGGCGGTGGAGGCCGTCCCAAGCACGGCGTGCCACTCGCCGGCGCGGCACAGGAGCGGGGTGGGTTGGCCATTCCAACTGAGCGTCACGCCGCCAGCCGCCGTGCGCACCCGCACGCCTATGGCATCGCCCTGCTGCGGCATCGTCGAATCGACGGCGACCAGGTTCTCGACATCGGATGGGATGTAGTGCTCGATGGGCTCGATCGCTTCCGGCGGGAATTGCCCGGCTTCCTTCGCCAAGTCGCCGGAGTTGGCGAAGACAACCTGACCGGCGCGAGCCCACTCCACGTCGACGAGCCACTGCTGCAGCACGGCCCGCTGCGTGCGGATGGCCACCATGTCGCCGAAGTCGCCGTAGGCAATGGGCAGCCCGAGGCGCGTGAGCCAGCTGGGCACGGCGAAGTAGGCGTCGCGGATGGCCGGATTCACGTCCAGCAGGGCCAGGTGATTCTCGATGATCTTGGAGAACGGCACGCCCGCGTCCTCGGGCAGGGTGGCGTGCCGCGGCACCAGGCGGAACGTTTCCAGCCACTCGTCATGGCCGTCTCGATTCAAGACGTCCATGGTGTTGGCCACGTTCACGCCGCTTTTGGACGGGTCCCATTGCAGCACCATCTTTTGAAACGCCTGCACCAGAAAGCCATGCAGCATGAAGCGGTGCGATACCGGATAGCCCACGGCCTGGATGCCGCCGAGGTCCTGAAACGCCGACCAGAACTTGGCGGCGTCATCATCCACCACCGGGTAGCCGCGCCCGGTGTCACTGCCCGTCTGGGTGAAAAACCAGCCGCCGTCGATCGGGAAGTCGACGCCGACGCCGCAGGAAGATCCGAACGGCACCTCCGGCACATCCGCCAGCACGGGAAAGGGCAGGGCGGCGAGCGCCAGCGCCAGGACAAGCGCCGCGGCCACACGGCGCATGGGAGACCAAGCGTGCGGGGACTTCACGGAGCGTTAGCCTAGCATCAGGGCGGTTAGCGGCACCGGTGATGAAACGCCGGTGTCGATCCGATGTGACGAGCCGCCAGCCCGCCGGGACTCTGGCACTCTTGGTCGCACACCATGGACGGCGACGCACCAGCGCAACTGCGCGGTCTCCGACGGCGGGTCGGCGAGCAGACTCGGGCCGCGCGCGACCGTGCGCGGGGCATCGTGGCCGCCGCCCGCCGCGCCCAAGAGCAGGCCGCCGGCGCCGCCGAGTCCATGAGCCGCACAACGACGACCTGGGTCCAAGGCCATCCGCAGCTCGGCGTGCTCTATCTCACGGCCGATCGCATTGGAGCGCAGCAGCTGCCCACCTATGCCGCCGCCATCAGCTTTCAGACGTTCGTCTCGCTGTTTCCGCTGATTGGATTCCTCACCGCCGTCGCGGCGTTCCTGATCGATCCCGACGTGCTGGTGCAGCTGGTCGCGGAGCAGTCCGAAGACCTGGCCCCGGGGGCCGAAGCTTTCCTGGAAGGCACGCTGCCGTCCGTGGCCGCCGTGCGGGGAAGCGTGGGCATCGTCTCGCTTCTTGGGCTGTTGTGGACCGGCAGCAATTTGTTTGGCGCAATGCGCCGCGGTCTCGACGCGGCAACCGGCGCGACCCGGCGGCGAACCTTCGTGCAGGGCCGGACCCTCGACCTCTCCATCGCGATGCTCACCGGGGTGCTGCTGGCTGTCTCCGTGAGCATCACCGCCGTGCTGACATTCCTGCTGCAATCGGAGCTGCTCGGGGGCGAATCGCCGTTCGCGTGGCTCGGCTGGCTGCTGCGCTGGCTTGGCGTGCTGCTCCCCGTCCTCTTCGCGACCGGCGTGTTCGGGTTGATGTATCACTTGGTTCCGGCCGAGCGCTTGGGCTGGCGCCCGGCGCTCACGGGCGGCCTGGTGGGAGCCGTGGGGTTCGAGATCGGGAAGAACGCCTTCGTGTGGTACACGGCGAACTTCGGCTCGTTCAACGCGATCTACGGCCCCATTGCGACGATTGTCTTGCTGCTCATCTGGCTCTACTTCAGCAGCCTGATCTTCCTGGCCGGCGCGGCCTTCGGCTCGGCGGTGTCGGCCGCCGAGCGGCGCCCCACGCCGGGCGGCGGGAACTGAGAGACGCGCGGGCGCGTTACGACGGTCACCCTCAAGATACGCGTGTCACGGGCGCGGGTGGATGGGTGGGGAGCGGCACCTTCACCCCCGGATCACGTCCGGGGCAGGCTCTAACCGTCACCCATCGAAGGGCAGGGGATCGGGCGGGCGCACGAGATTGTGGCCGCCCCTGGGATATCGCGAGAACCGGGCGGCCGGCAGCGTTGTACGGTTAGCGATCGGGATGGCTCACATTGCCCTCAACGCGCTGCCGATATTCACGGAAGCCACATTCCGCAACGCTGGCGTGAGCCGCTTTTCGTCGCGGCTGATTGATGCCGTGCTGGAGGCGGACGGTGCGCACCGATATTCCGTGTTCCTCAATGACAGCGTGCATACGCCGCCGTTTCGGACACGGCCCGGCGTCCAGATCCGGCGCACGCGGCTGCCGACCTCGCGCACGTGGGTGCGAATTCTGTGGGAGCACCTGGTCGCGCCCTGGCACGTCGCCATCGCGGGCGCCGACATCGTGCACTCGTTTCTGAACGTGACGCCCCTGGCCGCGCCGGGACAGCATGTGGTGGTCGTTCACGACCTCTCGTTCTTGCGGGCGCCGGAGACGCATCCGGCGCATCGACGGTGGTATTTGCACGCGGGCACGCGGCTGTCGACGCAGCGCGCGGGGGCCGTGCTGGCGGACTCCCAGTCGACGCGTCGCGACCTCATCGAGCTCTTCGGCGTGCGCCCGGACAAGATCTCGGTGGTCTACGCGGGCGTTGAGCCGCAGTTCCATCCGCGGCCCGCGGCCGAGATCGAGGCGTTCTGCGCGGCGCACGGCGTGCCGCGCCCATTCGTGCTCAGCGTGGGCACCATCGAACCGCGCAAGAACGTCGACGTGCTGATTCGAGCATTTGCGCGCCTCAAGCGTGAGGGCCGTTACGCGGGGTCGCTGGTGATCGTTGGAGGACGTGGGTGGATGGGCGTCGATATCCCCGCCCTCATTCAAGAAACGCAGGCAATCGACTACGTGCGCTGGCTCGGTTACGTCGATCAATCGGAACTTCCCTGCTGGTACAATGCCGCGGACTTGCTGGTGTACCCCTCCAGCTATGAGGGGTTTGGCATGCCCCCGCTTGAGGCCATGGCCAGCGGCACGCCTGTGATCACGTCAAACCGGTCGTCCTTGCCGGAAGTCGTGGGAAACGCTGGGATAACCGTCGAGCCACGGGATGACGCGGCCCTGACCGACGCCATGGACCGAGTGCTGCAATCCGTGGAACGGCGCGACGCCATGCGCGCGCGCGGACTCGCCCAAGCACAGCGATTCAGTTGGGAATCAGCCGCCGAAACATGTCTCAACGCCTATCAGAACGTCTTGACATCCCGGTAGCCGCCGCGCCCGCACCCGAGCCCGCCGGCCGCGCCCGCGGTATCCCGTGGCGCGTCCTCACGTCGCCGTGGCTCTCGGCCGCGGGCGATATTGCCGTCCTATTCGGGGCCTTCGTGTTCGCCTATGCCGTGCGCTACGTGTGGCGCGTCGGACCGGAACTCAACGAATTTCAGTTCACGCCTATCGATGCGTACTGGGTGGTCGCAGCGCTCTTCATCCCCACCACCGTCCTGAGCTTCTACATCCTGGGGCGCTACCAAGGGCGCCGCAGCGTGGCCGTCTTGGACGAGCTGCCGCGGATCGCGGTGGGCGTGCTGATTGGCACGGCTGCGGTCGTCTTCGTGTTCTTCGTTTCACGCCCGTTGTTCTTCTCGCGCCTGATGTTCATGTACCTCGGCGCGGCTGGCGCCGTGGGCACGCTCGTGTGGCTGGGGCTGCGTCTGAGTCTGGTTCAACTCGTGCGCCGGGCCGGCTATGACAACCAGCGCATTCTGGTGGTGGGCAGCGGCGTGGTGGCGAAGTACCTGATGCAACAGCTGACGGCGTCGCCAGCGTCGGGAAACCGGGTGATTGGCTACCTCGAGGAGGCCGACGACCAAGCCGCAGGCACGGGATTCGGCCGGTTCCAGCGGCTCGGGGATCTCGGGGATCTGGAGGTGCTGATCAAGACCGAGACGATCGACGAGGTCTACATCGCCCTCTCAGGCGCCACGCAACACAATCTGGAACCGCTCATCGAGCGCTGCCGGGTCCATGGCGTGCGCTTCCGCGCGGTGCCCGATCTGCTGGAGGCTCAGTTTGGCCGGATGGAGATTCACCCGCTAGCGGGGATTCCTCTGGTCACCCTGAGTGACAACGCCATCATCGGCTTCAAATACGTGCAAAAGCGAGCGCTGGATATCGTGGTGAGTCTGGTCGGGCTCATCCTCAGCGCACCGCTATGGCTCGTGATCGCCATCGCGATTCGCCTTGATTCGCGCGGGCCCGTTCTGTTTCGCCAGACCCGTATCGGGAAGGACGGCGCTGAGTTCACCCTCTTCAAATTCCGGTCGATGGTGCATGACGCGGAGGCGCTCAAGCTCGAGCTGATTGCCGACGGCCCACACCCCGCGCTGTTCAAGATTCGCGACGACTCGCGGCGCACGCGGCTCGGCCGCGGGCTGCGCCGCATGAGCCTTGACGAGTTGCCACAGCTCCTCAATGTGTTGACCGGCAGCATGAGCCTAGTGGGCCCGCGAGCGCAGATTTCGGACGAAGTGGCCCAGTACGACGACTGGGCGCGGCACCGGCTGCGGGTGCATCCCGGCCTCACCGGTCTCTGGCAGGTCAGCGGTCGCAGCAACCTCCCCTTCGAGGAGATGGTAATGCTCGATACCTTCTACGTTGCGAATTGGTCGCTCAACCTGGACCTGAAGATCCTGGTGAAGACAATCCCCGCCGTACTGTCGGGCCGCGGCGCCTTCTGAGCGCGCCCGCATTGGCACGTGCGCCGGGATGAGAGTCGCCCTCGTCCACGATTGGCTCAATCAGCAAGGCGGCGCCGAAGTGGTGCTCGATCAGCTGCATGCCATGTTTCCCGAGGCTCCGGTCCATACGTCGTTCTACGCCCCGGAGTTGGTGGATCCAGCCTTCCGCCGGCTGGACGTGCGCACAAGCTGGCTGCAGCACCTTCCCGGCTGGCGCACGCGCCATCAGGCCTTTCTCCCGCTATATCCGCTCGCTTTCCAGTCGATGCAGATTCGGGACGCCGACGTCGTGGTGAGCAACGTCAGCGCCTTCTGCAAAGGCATACGAACGCCGCCCGGAGCCATCCACGTGTGCTATTGCCTCACTCCAACCAGGTTCGTGTGGATGCCGCGGGCGTATCTGTTGCGCGAGGGCTACCCCGCCTGGCTGCCCCGGGCGCTGGCACCGTTGCTCTGGTGGATGCGGCGGTGGGACCGCGCGGCCGCGCAGCGGGTGACGCAGTTCGTCGCCATCTCGCAGGCCGTGGCCGAGCGTGTCCGCCGCTTCTACGGGCGGGAGGCGCTGGTGGTGCATCCACCCGTGCACACGACGCGCTTTGCCCCCACGACAGACCTGGCAGAATATTTCCTGGTCGTGTCCCGCTTGATCCCGTACAAGCGCATCGACTTGGCGGTTCGCGCCTGCACGGAGGCCTCGCTGCCGCTTCTGGTCGTCGGCGACGGCCGCGACCTACACTCGCTGCGACAGATGGCCGGGCCGACGGTGCGATTCGCCGGCCGGCTGTCAGACGACGAGGTGCGACGGCACATGGCGCGCTGCCGCGCATTTGTGTTCCCCGGTGAGGAGGATTTTGGCATCGCTCCGGTAGAGGCCCAGGCAGCCGGCCGGCCGGTGGTGGCATACGCGGCAGGCGGCGCGCTGGAGACTGTGCGGGACGGCGAGACGGGCGTGCTGTTCCGCGAACCGACCGTGCCCAGCCTGCAACGGGCCCTCGCACGCGTCACGGATATGGCGGTCGATCCCACGCACCTCGCGCGCCATGCGGCGCAATTCGACGCATCGGTGTTTCGCGCCAAGCTCCACCAGACGATCGACAAGACCCTTGAGCGCGCGCGCGCTTCCAAGGCGGCGGCGTAAGTGTCGTCGGCACGCTTCGGGCGGGTGGTGCAGCGCTGGTGGCTCTTCATCGCCGCGGTCACGGGCGCCACGCTCGCTGCCGCCATCGTCTGGCAACTGGTGGGGCCGGTGGGGCTGCGCGCCGAAGCCGAGCTGCTCTTGCAGCTGAATCTGCCGGAGGACAGCCAGAGCTTGCAGTTTGGCGTCGAAAGCAGCCGGGCGCTGGCGTCGGGAGTCGTGATCGAGGATCTCGCGCGCCTCACGCGCGGCCGCGAATTGCTGCGACTGGCGCACGCGGAAGTGATCGACGCCGGCCACACGATGGACTTCCGCGCCATGTTCGAAGCCATCGACGTCTATCCGCTGTCACGCGGGCTGCGTATCGAACTGGACTGGGGCGATGGCCCCGCGGCCCAGGCGCTGATCGAAAACATCGTCACGTTACTCATCGAGAACCAGGCTTCTTACTACCCAACGCTTGGCGAGATCGGCACGCTGCGACTGATCGACAAGACGAACATGCCCGAGCGTCCGCCGCGAGCGCTGGCGGCGCTGGACGTGATACTCAAATCCGGCGTGGCGCTGATCTTGGCCATTGCCGTGGCCCTCATCGCCGATTGGCGGCTGAACCGGCTGCATGAGGCCGACGTGTCCGACCTGATCGATGCGCCCGTGATCGGCCGCTTGCCATGACGGCGCCGCCCGCTGGGACGCTGCGCTGGCAACCACTAGTTCTTGCGGGCGCGGCGGCGGCAGTCATCGCGGTGATTGTCAGCGCCATCGTGGTCGCGGTGGCCGAGCCGGTCTACCGGACATCGACGAGCGTCTCGATTCGACCGCGCATCGCCGACCTTGGCGCGTCGGAATCGGCGGCGCGCCTGATTCGCAACTACGCCGTCTGGGTCGATTCCGAGAACTACGCCGCGCGGCTCGGCCCGGAAGTTCGTGGCGGACTTTCCGATGCCGAGATCGTGCACCGGGTGCGGACCAATGGTGATTCCGACCGACTCGTCGTGACCATTCAGGCCGAGGACGCGGACCCGGACCGCGCGGCTTCGCTTGTGAACGGGCTCGCGGAGGCGCTGGTCGCCGAAGTTGCCACGCCGGTTCGCGTGAGCGACCCGGAGAAGGGGCTTGAGGTCGCGATCATCGATGCCGCCCCGCCGCCCGCCGAATCGTCGTGGCCGCGGGGGGAGACTGTGATTCCGGTCGCGGCGATCGTGGGCGCTGTCGTTGGCGCCGCCGTCGCCTGGCTGGTCGCGCCGGTAATGGCGTCTGACCGACCGAGGCGCGAAGCCTGATGGGCCACAGGGACGCCGGCGACGGCGAGATGCCCGGTATCGCCGAGTTGCGAACCAGTGTGCTTGTGGCTCTGGCGGACACTCCGCACCCGCTGGTGGCCGTGACCAGCCCGCGGGACGACACGCCGCGCCTGGATGTCGCGGCGGCGCTCGCCGCGTCGGCGGAGCGCACCGGCCGCCGCGTGGCGCTCGTCGACGCGGACGTGGCCGCGCGGCGAGGCGGGACGGAGGACCAAGGGAAGACGGCGACCATCACCGCGAGGGCGGTTTCGGAGACGAACGCCGCACTGCTCGTCGGCGAGGACTTTCGGCGCACCCTGGCCGAGACGGCCGCCGGCAACGACCTGGTCGTGGTGGCGTGCCCGCCGGTGCTTGACGTGGCGGAGACGCGCGCCGTCACCGCGGCATGCACCGTCACGGTGCTTGTGGCCTCACAGCGCACGTCTCGCCGCGATTCCACCATCCAAGCCGCGGAGGTGCTGCGCGCAGCCGGCACGCGCATCCTCGGCGTGGCGCTGCGCCGCTCCTAGGCGCCCCGTCGCAGCGGTCCAACCTCGGCCGGCGGCTGCTCATCGGCCAGCATGCGCTCGTAGGCCGCGCGGGTGACTGCGTCCGCCTCACGCAGCACGGTGGGCGCGACGTGTGTCTCGACAGCGGCCGTGGCCGCCGCGACTTCATCGGGGGTGCGGAATCCCACGAGCGCCGTCGAGACGGTCTGATCCTCAAGGACCCAGCGCAGCGCAAGCTGCGGCAACTCAAGCCCAGCCTGGCCCGCTAGCTCGCGCACCCGCTCCACCACCTGCAGGTTCTTGGGCAAGTGATCCGGATGGAAGAGCGGCAGGCCAAATGCATAGCCGGTGGCCCGCCAGTCGTCGTCATTCAGCTTGGTATCCGCCGTGAACTGGCCGGCGAGCACACCGTGCGCCAGCGACCCGTAGGCCATGACCCCGACGCCATGTTCCTCACAAGACGGGAAGATGGCCTCGGCGTGGCGCCGGTCGAACATGTGATAGCCGACCTGGTTGGCGACCACCGGCAGGACGGCTCGCGCCTCCGCCATCTGCTCAGGCGTGTAGTTGGAGACGCCGACGAACCGGACCTTGCCTTCGTCCACGAGTTCCTTCGCGACGCCCATGGTGTCGGCGATGGGCGTGTCGGGGTCGGGCCAGTGGTGCAGGAACACGTCGATGTGATCCAGGCCCAGGTTTTGCAGGCTGCGCTCACAGCCTCTGCGGACCGCCTCGGGCCGTGCGTCCCGCCGGTAGGCAGCCACGGATTCGTCACGATCGATGCCAAATTTGGTAACCACGATCACCTGGTCGCGCTGCCCGCGCAGCGCGGCGCCCATCAGCTCCTCTGAGTGCCCCATGCCGTAGCCGGCGGCGGTGTCGAACAGGTTGATGCCCTGGTCCAGCGCGGCATGAATCGTGGACGTCGCCTCGGCGTCCATGGCCGCGCCGTAGAAGCGCCCGCCCATGGGCCAGCCGCCAAATCCGACCACGCTCACACGGAGCTCCGGCGTTCCCATCTCGCGGTATTGCACGCCTGCACCCCTTCCCCACCTGATTCGTGCGAAGCATGCGTGCCGGTCAGGCGCGGGTCAACCGCGGCTGATACTATAAAGGCGGTGCGCCTCGCGTCTTGCCCGGCGCCCGCCCCACGCATCCACGAGGAGTTCTATGTCGTTCGCGGTGATCCGCACGGGTGGCCAGCAGTTCCGCGTGCAGCCCGGGGACGTAATCAACGTGGAGCTGCGGGACGAGTCGTCGGGCCCAGTGGCATTTGAGGAAGTGCTGCTGATCGTTGACGACGACGGCCGTCACGTCGGCACGCCGACGGTGGCCGGCGCGACCGTGCGCGGGACGGCGCTGCAGGAGGTCAAAGGACCCAAGATCCGGATCTTCACCTACCAAGCCTCTACGCGTCACCGGCGGCGCATGGGCCACCGGCAACACCACACCCGGGTTCGCATCGAAGGCATCGAGCGGGCGTCGCCGGCAACGAACGCCGAATAGACAGAGGAGCGCAGGAGCTCATGGCACACAAGAAGGGCCTCGGAAGCAGCCGCAACGGGCGCGACAGCAATCCCAAGATGCTGGGCGTCAAACGCTCGGACGGTGAGTTCGTGGGTCCAGGCGAGATCATCGTGCGGCAGCGCGGCACAAAGCTGCTGCCCGGACCGAACATTGGCGTGGGCCGCGATCACACGCTGTACGCGCTCACCGAAGGCCACGTGGTCTTCGAGCGCAAGCGCGGGCGCACGCGGGTGCGCGTGGCGGACGCGGCCTAAACTATCGCCTCGGGGCCGATAGCTCAGTCGGAAGAGCGCCGCACTCGCACTGCGGAGGTCGTGGGTTCGAGTCCCATTCGGTCCACCATGACGTACTGAACTGCGAACTCCGCCGCTCAAGGCGACCTCGGCGGTGTCGCGAGCGCCTATCTCAACAAGAGCTTGGTGTCACGATTCCCGACGGGGCCAACGCAGCACCCGACGGGGGTAACACGGCATGCGCGGAAATAAGAAGATCGGTTTAGGCATCGCTCTCGGAGCTGGAGCAGGCGTAGGCATAGGCGCGGCACTCGGCAGCATCGGCGCCGGCGTGGCAATAGGAGTTGCCGTGGGCGTAGTGCTCGGCGCCGGTTGGGACCGGTACGTGACCACCACCAGCCGCGATCAGCCTAGGTCGTAGCGATCGAGACTCATCACCTTGTTCCACGCGCTCACGAAGTCGCGCACGAATACCGCCTGCGCGTCGTCACACGCGTAGACCTCCGCGAGGGCTCGCAGCTCGGAGTTTGAACCGAAGACCAAGTCCACCCTCGTGCCAGTCCACTTGAGCTCACCGGTGTGGCGATCGCGTCCCTCGAGCACCTCCTCCGATGTGGAGGCCGCGCTCCACTCAGTATTCATGTCAAGCAGATTGGTGAAGAAGTCGCTGGACAACGTCCCGGGTCGATCGGTAAAGACTCCGTGCTGGGATTGCCCGGTGTTCGCATTCAAGGCTCGCATGCCGGCAACGAGCACCGACATTTCGGGAGCGGTGAGCGTTAGCATGCATGCCCGCTCCAGCAGCAGGTCTTCCGCGGTGCCTTCCTGCCCCGCTTGGAGGTAATTGCGGAATCCGTCCGCGGTGGGTTCGAGCACGGCGAACGACTCCTCGTCGGTCCAATCCTGCGACGCGTCCGTACGCCCGGGTGCAAAGGGAACTTCCACGTCATGACCGGCGCTCCGGGCAGCCTGCTCAACGCCCACGCAGCCGGCCAAAACGATCAAGTCAGCCAACGAGACCTCTATGCCGCCAGTCTGCGAGCGGTTGAACGCTGTCTGGATCTGCCCCAGCGTCCCCAGCACTTGGCTGAGACCGGCGGGGTCGTTCACTTCCCAGTCCTTTTGCGGCGCAAGTCGAATGCGCGCCCCGTTCGCTCCGCCGCGTTTGTCGGTTCCGCGGAACGATGCGGCCGACGCCCAGGCGGTCGAGATCAGTTGCGGAACGGACAATCCCGAGGCGAGGACCTTCGCCCTTAGATCAGCGATTTCCTGCTCCCCGATTAACTCGTGATCGACGGCGGGGACAGGGTCTTGCCACAACAACGGCTCAGTGGGAACCAGGGGCCCGAGATATCGGCTGCGCGGCCCCATGTCGCGGTGAATCAGTTTGAACCACGCCCTGGCAAAGGCGTCTTCAAACTCCTCAAAGTTCTCGAGGAAACGCTCCGCAATCGGCCCGTACACCGGGTCTGCCCGCAGAGATAGATCCGTCGTGAGCATCATGGGGGCGTGCTTCTTCGAAGGATCATGCGCGTCTGGCACGGTGGCCGCCGCGGCTGCATTCGTGGGTTCGTACTGCGATTTGCCAGCAGCGCTCTTCGTTAGTTCCCACTCGTGGTTGTGCAGGTTCTCGAGGAAGTTGTTGTCCCACTTCACGGGGTTTTTGGTCCACGCGCCTTCCAGGCCACTGGTGAACGTATCGCCGCCTTTGCCGCTGCCAAAGCTGTTCTTCCACCCGAGACCTTGCTCCTCAAGGCCAGCCCCCTCGGGCTCCGGTCCGACATGACTTTCAGAGGCGGCGCCGTGTGCCTTGCCAAACGTATGTCCACCGGCAATTAGCGCAACTGTCTCCTCGTCATTCATCGCCATTCGCTTGAACGTATTGCGAATGTATTTTGCCGCCGCGAGAGGATCCGGGTTGCCGTTCGGACCTTCCGGGTTTACGTAGATGAGTCCCATATGGTCGGCCCCTAAGGGTCCCTGGAGTTCGCCGTCATCGTTGTGGCGCTCGTCGCCAAGCCACGTGCCCTCAGACCCCCAGTCGGTCTCATCGGCCTCCCAAACGTCCTCACGCCCGAAGGCGAAACCAAAGGTCTTGAACCCCATTGACTCCAGCGCGCGGTTGCCGGCAAAGATGATCAGGTCGGCCCAGGAGAGTCGCCGGCCGTACTTCTGCTTGATTGGCCAGAGCAACCGGCGCGACTTGTCGAGGCTTGCGTTGTCGGGCCAGCTATTGAGGGGTGCGAAGCGTTGGTGGCCTGAGCCTCCGCCACCCCGACCGTCACTGATGCGGTAGGTGCCCGCGGCGTGCCACGTCATACGGATGAAAAGAGGACCATAGTGGCCATAGTCGGCTGGCCACCAATCCTGAGATGTCGTCATAACTTGATCGATATCTTTTTTCAGCTCATCAATGTCAATATCCTTAACAGCCTCGGCATAATTGAAATCATTGTCCATCGGATCAGATTGAGGAGAGTTATGGCGGAGAACCTTCAGGTTCAACTGATCCGGCCACCAGTACTGGTTGGAAGTCATCTTCGGCTCTTCCTTTGAAGTCATCTGGGAATGGCGCAGCCTCCCCGAACCGTAGCATACGCGGAATGCTTGAGCCTCAATCGCCAGCCTTCGGAAGCCGGTCGGAATCGTGGTAGTCGCTCACGCTGCTAATGGTCTGGAGACCGTGTCGGTGCTGGCCAAGTTTGGCAACGCCGATCATGTCGCACAGGCGATGGCAGGGCTGCCCGACAACATGGGAGCGGTGCGCTGGCGGCAGGGTCAAGGGGACGCTGCGATCGCGCTCTGCCAGAAGTCACGCGAGATCATGCCGCAATCGGACAATCCCGCCGTCCAGCATCTGGAGCGGCTCAACCGCTGAGCAGGTGGTTCGGATGGAACCGCCAGCACCGGCGAGGAAACGCCTCGCCGCGCCGGACCTCGGAAGGTCACACCAGCTGTAGCGCCAGGTGCCAGGAGATCAAGGGTTGCGCCGGCAGCGCCGTCTGCTAGTGGCCGGCTCCGCCTAAACTGCTACCCGTGGGCCGATGGCTCCGACAGAACGGCGGCGAGGGAGAGAGACTTGCGCACAGTGATCGCAAAGCTTGAGCGAATGGGGCTCTCGGTCGCATCCGCAGTCGTTGTGAGCCTCGCCCTCACCATGAGCTTCGCCTGGTTCCTGGCAAGCCCGGGGCAGGTTCACGCGTGTAAGTGCGCAGTACCCGGGACTCCTGCCGAAGAGCTGGAGAAGTTCTCGGCAGTCTTCGCCGGCAGAGTCGTCTCGGTTCGACACTCCTACGACCTCAATGCAGCGTCTTACACGCCTGACGACCGCACGACCGTTGGCTTCGAGGTCAGCACCGTGTGGAAGGGCACTGTCCATGAGGACATGTTTATCACCACGCCGCCAACTGGTGGAAGTTGCGGATTCACCTTCGCCGAAGGGGAAGAATACGTCGTCTATGCCGACGACAGCGCCTATGGCGACGACGGCTACACCGTTGGCATATGCAGTCGAACGGCGCTTCTCCGACAAGCACAAGCTGACATCGGCGCGCTCGGAGAGGGTCGTGCTCCCCAGGCCGGAACGGGCGGTCCAGCGCCAGAACCACCACAGGATTCAGGTGTCGCTGGGGCGTGGATCATCATCCTGGTCGTTGCTGCGACGGGCCTAGTAGTGGGCGGGATGATGGCGTACCGAAGAGTGAGGCGTCCGTAGGCAATGCTTTTCGTTCATCGGCGGCCGGGTCATCGTCCACCAAAAGCACTTGCCAATTCGCCTGCGCGTGACCTGCGCGGCCTAAATCCAAGATGCTGCCGCAGCTCACCGCACTGATCGTCCACACCTGCCACCCCGCGTTCGCGTATTCGGCACCGACGACCAGTGGCACGAGATTCACACCAGTCAGGACAACGTTCGCAATACACCGTAGACAGGACGAACTCAGGCGCTAGTCGGCAGTCGGCTCGAAATCTCCAAGTCGTCGGAAGCCACCACCATCCGCCACGAGTATCCGTCACTCACAAAAGCATAATCTCACCACGACGCAACGAGAAAGATCTTGCTGCTGATAATGTTCAACTGCTGGGACATGGAAGGCCGACACCGGACTACTACGGCAATCCTGATCTCAGAATGACCAAGTATATCTCAAAAACTCATCTGCATAGTTTCGCCGTAACCCGGTTACAACAGTTTGGTGCTTCCCCGATACTTCCTGGGCACCTGCATTTCGGTTCGCGTCCCCTTCTCCCTCACTTCCCCGCTAGTCAGATTGACTATGATACTGCGAGAGGCATTTTCTTGTTTGTCGGTGGTCCATCCTGACACTAGGGCGTATGTCGATGCAATGTAAGCCAAGTTGCACAAGTCCATTATCTCCCGAACACCCTCGTCCCTGTCCGGGTCAGCGACTGCGCCATAAAGCATCTGGCACATGCGCCCGATGGAATGCTCAAATTCTTGAATGAACTCCCGCATCGCAGTCTCTAATCTCTGCTGGCGCAAGTCACGCCGTTGGCCTAAGTTGTTGAGAAATGACCAAACGGCAGTGCAATAGCGTTGCCAGCTCTTTAGTTCTTGGGAATCCTCATCCCAATATTTCGCACCTTCGTCTTTCAAGCGATCAACGATACCAAGTGCATTGTGAAGGTGATGTGCGCATGGATAGGCTTCGAAACGTCCTAGGATATCCCGCCACTGAAGTTGGCGTTCACTATATCTCGGCATCTGTGTCCTCCGATGGATTGCTCGGCCTTGATTCTTCTGGAGTATCTCTACAGGAAGCCTGTGGTCTTCTGGCCGATCCATGGCCAGTGTGCTTCGAGAGAGGTTCATCAGTCTCATGGATCACGTCACCTGTTTCTAAATCCTTGACCAATTCCTTATACTTGTCGCTTTTCCGGTCTATCAGCCTTTCTTTGTGAACCATCTTTTGAAGACGATTTGACCATTCAGAACCCGCTTTCCATTCGATGCGAGTTTTCTTCTGCTTCTTCCTAGAGGGTAGGTGTGCGTCATTGGCTTCCCAAGCCATCACCTCGTGCAGGACAATTGAATCTTCGACTGTAATCGTCACATGCTTGGTAGTAGATCCACAGATTGAGCACGGAAGATTGTCGTGCGACGAGGCAAGGTATAGAGGAAATGGCTCTCCACAATGAGAACAGCTTACGCCAGTAATAGGTGTAGCCGAGTGATCTGCCACAGCGTCCTTCTGTCTACCCCTGGTATTCGCGTCTTCAGTAGCGCGGGTCTGCTTACATTGTCCCCATGCCGCCCGGCGAACTCAACCACTTGGCTCCGGAGATCCGTGCGGTGTTTTCGGAACAGGTCGCGCCAGATGACGCCCCGCACATCGCCTGGCTCGTCCTCGATTGTCACTAAGACCAGGCGGTCCCGCCTGACTCGATTTCGGCGCCGATGCGCTCGCTTGATGAGCCATGCTAGTCCTGCCAAGGCTTCCAAAGATGACCATGGTCATGACCATGGTAGGATAGTGGTCACCGGTCGAATCGAGAAGCGTGGAATGACGACAGAAGCCACTGGGACACCCGGGCCCAGGACGATCAAGGCGTCGGAATTCAAGGCGAAGTGCCTCAAGCTCATGGATGAGGTGGCCGAGAGCGGCGAGGAGATCGTCATCACCAAGAACGGCCGCCCGGTCTCGCGGCTAGCGCCCTACCGAGAGAAGCCCGAGAGCCTCTTTGGCATCGACCGAGGCCGGATCGAGATTCTTGGCGACATCACCGAGTCGATCGACGTTGAGTGGGAGGCCCAGTCTGACCCGGACCGTGTATTGAATCCGTGATCCTGCTCGATACGCACGTCATGCTCTGGCTGCGATTGGGCGACGCACGGCTGGGAACCGGCGCCCGGACCGAGATCGACCGAGCATGGCTGGCCGACGAGGTTTGCGTGTCGGCTGTCTCGTTCTGGGAAGTGGCCCTCCTCAAGAACAGGCAACGGATCAGCTTCCCCGACGACGTCGGCCTCTGGCGCCGGGAGCAATTGGAGCAAGGAGTCATCGAGATTCCCGTGGACGGTGCAATCGGAATCCGTGCGGCCACACTCCCCGACTTCCACGCCGATCCTGCCGACCGCCTGATCGTCGCCACCGCGCTGGAAGGCCATCGCCTGGTGACCGCGGACCGGCGAATCCTGGACTGGCCGGGACAACTGAGCCGGCTCGACGCTACCTAATAGACCTCGACGCAGACGGGCTTGAAGTCAGGATCCCGCGATGCGGTGCGCCCCCGCTTCCGAGCGTGAGTCGCTCGTCACGGGGCTCTAAGGGCCTAACCGATGCGGTTAATGCGGAGCGCTACCCCTGCGCCTGCTCGCAGCTGATCATCCAGTCGATGCCGAATTTGTCGGTGCAGGACCCGAAGTAGTCGCCCCAGAACATGTCCTGCAGGGGCATTGTCACGGTTCCGCCTGCCGCGAGTTTCGCGAACAGATCGCCGGTCTCCTCCCGGCTGTGCGAGGCGCAGGAGATTGAAATGTTGCCGCCCTCTTTCACCGGTGATCCGAAGGTGCTTGGAACGTCGCTGCCCATCAGCACGCTCGTGCCGACCGGGAGCGAGACGTGCATGATGTTGTTCGCTTCGTCGTCGGGAACTCCCATGTCCGCGGGACCGTCACCAAACGTCTGCAGGACGTCGAAGTCACCGCCAAAGACCGACCGGTAGAACTCGAACGCCTCGCGGCAGTTCCCGTTGAAGTGGAGATAGATGCTGAGGGTCATGTGGGCCTCCCTTATGCGCCGTCCGCGGGGCGACGGAGCACCAAGCAGGTGATGTCGTCGGATTGCGGCGTATCGCCGACGAATTCCCGTACGGCTTCGAACAGCGCGTACGTGGCTTGCTCCGAGTCCGCGGGCGGATTCGCCACGAAGACTTCCTGGATGCGATCGACACCGAACTGTTCGCCGTCGCCGTTCATGGCTTCGGTGACGCCGTCCGTATAGAGCACGATGGTATCGCCAGGTTCGAGTTTCACGGTACGGCTTGGGAACTTGATGTCCGGCGCGACACCAAGCGCAACGCCGCCGGTTAGCGAGAGGAGCTCCGCTCCCCCGTCAGCTCGAACAAGCACCGGAGCGTCGTGTCCACCGTTTGAATAGGTCAGCGTGCCGCTCCCCGGATCGTAGATCGAGTAGAGCACTGTGACGAACATCATGGTTTCGTTTTCTTCGTACAGCAGTTCATTGACTTCGCGCAGGGCCTCGCCGGGGTCGGCGAGGCCGATCGCGGCGCCCTTGAGCAGCGTGCGGCTCGACATCATGAACAGGGCAGCGGGCACGCCCTTGTCGGACACATCCGCTATCGCCAGGCCAACCTTGCGATTTTCCAAGCGAATCACGTCGTAAAAGTCGCCGCCGACGTTCCGCGCAGGCTCCATATGGGCGAAGACTTGATATTCGGAACTCTTGGGAAATGTCTTCGGCAGAATCGACTGCTGGGTGCTGCTCGCAACCTCGAGCTCGTTTTGCAGGGCGACCAGGGCGTCCCGCGACGACAGTGCCGCTCGCCACTCCTCGAGATGGGCCAACGCCCGCTCCATGGTGACCTGCAGGTCCTCGAAGTCGATCGGCTTGGTGACGAAATCGAACGCTCCGCGGTTCATCGCCGTACGGATGTTCTTCATGTCACCGTATGCAGAAACGACGATGCACCGAACATCAATCTCGGAGACATTCGGTATCTGATCGAGCAGCGTGAGACCATCCATGCGCGGCATATTGATGTCCGTGATAACCATATCGATGTCCGGATTGTCATTTAGTTTCTCAAGAGCCTCAATGCCATCGTGGGCAAAGTCGAAGCTGTGCGTGCCCCTTCGAATCCTGCGCCGCATGCGCTGCATCATCAGCGGTTCGAGATCCGGCTCGTCGTCAACCACGAGAATCCGGTAGGGCCGCTTCGTTGCACTCGTGTCGCGCGTCATATCAGAATCTCAGTTCACCGCTTCAGGATCGGGGCTGGCCGAAGCGTCAGCTCCGCCGCGCGACGTGACGTGCGCGTCGCGAGACGACAGCGCCGCCCGCCAGGCATCGAGATGGTGAAGCGTCCGCTCAATGGTCTCCTGTAGATCTTCAAAATCGATCGGCTTGGTGATGAAGTCGAAGGCTCCTCTTCGCATCGCTGTTCGGATGTTCTTCATATCACCGTATGCCGAGAGGATGACAGCCCGGATAGATGGATCGACTCTTGGTATCTGCTCCAGCAACGTCAAGCCGTCCATGTGGGGCATGTTGATATCCGAGATGACGATATCGATGTCCTGATCTTCCACCAGCATGTCAAGAGCCCTGACACCGTTGTGCGCAAACACAAAGCTATATTCCCCTGATCGGATCTTATGCCGCATACGCTGCAACACGAGCGGCTCGAGATCAGGCTCGTCGTCAGCCATGAGGATTTTGTACGGTCGTCTCATCTCCGCCCCCCCCGCGTCGCCCATCTCGCCGACCATGAATCCGACAGCCGCACCATGCTCAGGAGGAGGCGAATCCAAGCAGGCAAGCCCAAGAGTGTCGTCACTGTAGCGGATTCTGCCGGTGCGCTGGCCGATCCCCTTGCGCCCTGCAGCTTATTCGACGACGAAGCAATATAGCCCCTGTGGCCGTACGCAGGCACGCCGTTTGGACAGACGCGACGAAAAGCTGCGAACCTGTGTCAACTATGGCTGAGAGGCTCACTGGCCGGTGCGGCACCGGACTCGAATCAAGGGGAGCATCGTGAAAAACAAATTGGTGGCACTGCTCGTCGCCGGGATGCTCGTCGCGCTCGCCACGCCGGCGGCGGCCACGGGCGACTGCGATTTCGTCCTCGGCTTCGCCACCCTCAAATCGCTGATCGACGCCGCCGAGGGCCCTGACACGGTCGGCGCCTGCTTGGAGAACGAGCAGTTCCGCCCGATCGAGCAGGAGGCGCGGCAACAGACCACCGGCGGCCTGATGGTGTGGCGCAAAGTCGACAACTGGACCGGCTTCACCGACGGGCAGCGCACGTGGATCCACGGACCAGAGGGTCTGCAATCCCGCCTCAACTCCGAGCTGTTGGACTGGGAACGCATCGCCGAGCTGCGCCGAAACGCCGAGACGTTCGAATACACCATTGGCCAACCGGGCGGATCGGTGACGGTCGCGACCATTTCGGAACCGCTCACGTTCAACCTGGCCATCGCCAACGACGCCTCGTCATCGGGCATCTTGAGCTACCTCTTTGACGGTCTCACCGAGGTCTCGTGGCTGACGGACGAGGTGGAGCCGTCGCTGGCTGAGTCGTGGGAGCGCTCCGACGACGGTCTGACCTGGACCTTCCATCTCCGCCAAGACGTCACCTGGCACGACGGGCAGGGCTTCACGGCCCACGACGTCGACTTCACTTTCAACCGCATCATCTATAACGACGACATCGCGGCCAGCAGCCGCCCGTCCTTCCACTTCCGCGTCTTCGACGAGGAGACCGGCACCTGGCAGGAGTCGCCGATGACGGTGACGGCGCTGGACGACTACACGGTGCAATGCGTGCTCCCCGTGCCGTTTGCCCCCTTCCTGCGCTCGATGGGCACCGCGATCTACCCGAAGCACATCCTCGAGCAACACGTGGACGACGGCACCTTCGGCTCGGTATGGGATATCGACACCGACCCAGCCGAGATCGTTGGCACGGGGCCTTTCACCATCGACAGCTACGTGCCCGGCGGCGAGCTGACCCTGCGGCGCAACTCGACCTACTGGCTCAAGGACGCCGCCGGCAACAGCCTGCCGTATCTGGAGGCGCTCAGGTACACGATCGTTGAGGACCTTGAGGCGGAGCTCGCCAAATTCCAGGCCGGAGAATCCGACGTGCACGGGGTGTTGGGCGAGGAGTTCGCCGACCTCGAGCCGCTGCAGGACGAAGGCAACTTCACCGTCCACAAGCGCGGCCCAGCATTCGGAACCACGTTCCTCGGCTTCAATATGAACCCGGGCGCCAACCCCGAAACCGGCGACCCGTATCTGGCGCCGGAGAAGCTCAACTGGTTCCAGAATGTGCAATTCCGTCGCGCCGTCGCCCACAGCATCGACAAGGACGCGATCATCAACGGTGTCCTGCACGGGCTGGGCTACCCGCAGTGGTCCTCCGTCAGCCCGGCCACGGGCGACTTTCACAACCCCGATGTCCGCCGCTACCCCTACGACCTCGACGAGGCCAACCGGATCCTGGACGACCTTGGGTGGGTGGATACCGACGGGGACGGCATTCGCGAGGACGATGCCGGCAACCCGATTTCGTTCACGATGGTGACCAACACGGGCAATAGCGTGCGTGGAGCGGCCGGCGAGATCATCCATCAGGGTCTGACCGACATCGGCATCCAGGCGGACTATCAGCTGATCGAGTTTGGGGATCTCGTCGGCCAGCTCGTCAGCTCCTATGACTGGGAGGCCATGGTCATCGGCTTCACCGGTGGATCGGACCCATACGGCGGCATCGGGTTCTGGCACAGCAGCGAGGCCCTGCACCTGTGGTATCCGAACCAGACGGCGCCGGCGACGGAATGGGAAGCGGAGATCGATGAGCTGTACATCAGGGCCAGCCAGGAGCTTGATCGCGACAAGCGCGTGGCCTACTACCACCGCGCCCAGGAGATTGCCGCCGAGAACGTGCCGGTGATCTACACGACGCTCTCTGAACGTCTGACGGCCGTACGCAACGTCTTCGGCAACACGACGCCCACGCTGTATGGGCTGTGGGATATCCGCTATCTCTACCGCACGGACCTAGCGGAATAGGGCCGGCAAAACCGCCTGAGGTCGGCGTAGGGGCGCCTCTTGTGGGCGCCTGTGGCCGGTGGCCCACGCTGCGTGCAGCGTGGGACCCGCCGCGGATGAATCTCTCAGGCGGCGCGCCGCCTGGGCCACCGCGCGGACCCTTCAGCGCTCGTCAGCGCGACTTTGGTCGGAAGATCACCAGGCTGGCCGTATAGCCGTGCACGAAGTTGGCCCCGCCGATGGGTCCAAGCTCACCGCCGCAGAAGAACCCGCTGACGGGCACCGCGCTCCCGAGCGCCTGCCGGATCATTGAGATATCGCCGTCGGGCCGGCCGTACATTCGCGCGCCTCGGCCATTGCAGGTAAACAGCAGCGCTCCGGCCGCTTCCGACTCGAACGCCTGCGGGGTGAGGAGCAACTCCAGATCCTCCTGAGCCGTCGCCGCGTCGCGCACGTGAAACTGCACCGTGTCGTTCAGGCTCACGCTCCCGGTCACGGCCAGCGCACCCGAGCCGGCGTCGGCACCCATGAGACCGCGGATGAGGAATCCCCCGCGGCCCCAGTCACGCTCGTTGGACGAGATCGCGTGGCCCAGCATCACGCCCGTGCGCATAAGCTCCTGGTCCTTTTCGGCGGCCTCGGAGAACACCTGGCGCAGCACATCGAGCGGCCGCTCCCCGTCGAGCTGGGAGATGATATTGCCCCGCACGGCGGTCACGGTGCGCGGAGAGCCGACGGGTCGGCACCCCTGGGAGACGACGACGCTCACGTCCACCGCGCCGCGCAGCGCCACCCCAACGACCCCGCGATCGGCGATGGCCTCGTCGTTCGCCAGGCGATTCTCCCCGGCGGTGTGCGCCCAACTGGCGACGCCACCGATGAGCGGCACGCCCGGCGCGAGCTCATTCATCCGCTCCGCCAGTTGCTCCGTCTGCACGGTAAAGGGGTCAACCAGCGCAATCACCGCCGCGGCGCCCCGCAGCTGCGCCGCCGCCGCCTCGCCGTCCTCGAGCAGCGCCGCGAGGTCCGGCAGCGGATCGATCTGAACGCCCGGCATCGAGCCCACAAGCAGCGCCGTGGCCGCCTCGTCCTCGATCTCGCGCCCAGCCGCCACCACACTCTCGGCGGTGCAGGCCAGGAAATGGCGCGCCGGAATGGCCTGGCGCACGGCTTCGATAATGGGCGTGATCGAGGCGCTGTCCGGCGGCCGCACGAACGCCACGGCCAGATCCAGCACGTCATCCCCGCCCTGAACCTGGTCCCGAAGATCAGCCGCAATGGCGTCCGGCGCGTGCTCCAGCGAAGCCGCCGACCAAAACTTCATTCGGACGGCCGTGCCCGTGTCGTCACTCCCCATGCCGTGAATCTACACCGTCAGCGCGGATCGGTTCACGCGGGGACCCGGCACAACCACCGCCTCATCAAGACTTGCGCCAAAGCCTATCCGAATAAGCCCAAGCCATCTGGCTCAATGACGCGGGATTCACCGCAGCAGCCGCCTCAGCATCACCCGCGCCGCCGACCCGCGCTTCCACGGCACTAAGCAGTCGGAATTGCCGGCACGAGAGCGACTTCGCCACTGCAGGCGACATCCACCCTAATACGCTTCCCATAGGGAACCTTTGCCCAACCAGACGCATCAACCTGAACGGCTTTCAGCGTCACAGGCCGTATACGCCCCAGTCACGCTCCCGCTGAAGCGCATGGTCGATCCGCCGTTGGGCATGCTCATGTATAGCGGGACCTACGGCAGCGATCCGTGGATCGACAGACTTGGCAAATCCCGCGAAACGCTCGCGCCGCTCTTCCCAATAGTTCGACTCGTTACCGGTCCACGAAGCCCAAATTCCAATAGGCGACATAATCGCGGAAGCGATTCGGCCAGGTTGCCATCCAGCGTCACAAGCAGCTCGAATTTTCTGATCCGACACACCACCAGCAAACCCAGCCTCATGTACCTTGGCAAGCTTTTCCATAGTCAGCAGAAGACTAAACACTGCAACATCTTCTCCAACGATCCGTGAGACCATCGATGCCAATGCAAATGAGCTTTCCTCTTGTATGACGGCCAGAGCATTGACTCTCTGCTGCGTCGACAGTTTGTCAAATGCCTTTTCAATGTCACGTTCGATACGATAAGACTCCCTCACCGAGTCCGATGCCAGATAGGTAAGAAGCCACTCAGCAAATAATCTTGGCTCACTCTCGAAGACAATCGGAGTCGCCCAATGCCTCGCTGGGGCACGCAGCATCGCCGCCCTCCAATCCTCAAAAAGATCATCCGGAACGCGAGGATCCTCTTCGTGCCTCCAAAGAGTCGCCCCCGTAGTCTCGGCCACGTCTGGTGATGGATGATTCAGCAACTGTCGAATGGTTGATCTCGGGATTTCATATCTTCGCACTAGATTTTCAATCAATCCTGGGAATCTTGAAGCAACTTCCAATGCCATATTTAGTTCAATGTCACGAGCGTCCACAGCAGCTAGAACGACAGCTATACCTGCGCTTTGAGCCTGCTCTGATTCTAGGGCTCGAATCACTATAGATTGTGCTCGATCACGATCCTTTGTTCGCGCAGACCGTAGCAACGGTTCAACGACTTCAGCGCTCAGTCCACCATCGATCGCCTGCTCAACCCATGTATATGGATCGTCGGTTCGCCGGGCAATCTCAGCAGCGAATTCATCTGTCATATCGGGCCAAGTCTTTTTGACTTCGGCAGCTTGTCGATTGGCTTCCAAGACCGCAGCTAGTACTCGCTCAGGACCTTGCGGTTCGGAATCACGTGCCAGCTTCCGTGCTTTCGCACGCCATTCGCGGTCTTGCCGCTCCATCCCCTTCATCCCATCGCTCGCGAATACTGAGTGATCCTTCTGCGGATAGAGGATTTCAAAGATGCTCGGCACTGAGACATCAACCCCAAGCTCAGCACGTTGCGCAAATTCGCTAATGCTTGCAAGAATCCCTGGATGATCCGAGAATTTCTTGGTGAGGTCAGCCGCCATGCCTACGGCGTGCGACTGCATCAATTCCTGGATATCGTCTGGCGGCGCTTCTGATCTGGATCCAAAGTACGCCCAATTTGCAAGCATCTCAATAAGAACCGAATAGTCCTCTGGGCCTTTGGTTGGCACCGCGTTTAGAATGGCCGGCCAAAGTTCGATAAGCCCGTTCAGACATTCATGCGAGACCAACCCGAATTGCATAGTCCACTCATGCCCGAACCGGCATCCATATTGATCGATTCACACTTAGGACTCATAGCGCGACACAGCGCCTCAAGTCCAACTTGTGGATCTCCAGAATTGTCAGCGTATCTGACCGCTACATCCGCTAAGATCCTCCGTCGCTTAAGTTGCTCGCCTTCAGAATGCGGTGCACTCTCGACCCAGTCCTTAACTATTCGGAGTGGATGATCGGTTTGCGAGTTCTGGGGACGCCGGTCGCCGACAGCCCTTTCGAGCAACATCTGAAGTGTTTTCACAGAACCTGTCAGAAGCGAATGCGGCGCTATCCCTGTCAACCATTCAGGTCGGGCATCCAGCGCAAAAGCAGCCTGTCGCTCACCAATCCGAGCATATCCCTTGAAATCATCGGCAGACCCGTTACGGAGAAGGATCGGCTCGATTGTCGCGCTTGGGACCTGCGCTCCCATGAGAGCGGCACCCACCAGGGCTCCTGCAACTCCCGATTCGTCCAAGTGGGGTAGTGCCAACTCGAACGGAAGGTTCTGATAGGGCTGGTCAGAAAAGAAGGCATCGCCGACAGCGGCGAAGCGCAACTCAAGCGGCCAAACCGTGACTTTGTCCGCCAAGAAGGTAGCTCGAAGCACTCCCGTATGCCCTAGCAGGCCCAACGACCTTTTCGATCTAGCCATGTCTAGCCCGAGGACGTTCGCGATGTCGTCCAACGACGCCCCACGATCACCGGCGAGCGCCATCACCGCCAAGACCTGCATACCATCCGATTCGCCGACCCGTGTAAGCACCATCGAAATCTCACGAAGCAACAATTCCCCTGAAAGAAGGGGGCGCAGGTCGCCGCGCCAAGCAACGTCACAGAGTGTTGCCGTCAAACCAGGCCGGCCGCCCGACTGGTTCACGATCGCACGCTGAAGTTCAACAGGCCCAGCAATACCCGCCGCTCTCACAATTTCCAAGATTTCATCCCGGGACAGCACCTGGAGCTCGAGCACCGAGTCCTGGGAAGCAGCAAGGGCTCTCGTTACTCTATTGACGTCGCCGGGCCAAGTCACGCCGACAATTCGAAACTCAGCGCCTATCTCTGCCCTCAGTTGCCGAAGGCTGCCGAGGCTGTTCTGGTCAGCATGAGCGTCATCGACAACGATAGCGTGCGGGCCTAGAGCGCGAACAGCATTCGTGACACGTTCTCTATCAGAATCGACCATGAAAAGCCAGTCTTGATCGACAAACTGCCGTAGCAAATGCGTTTTGCCCGAGGCCGGATGCCCCGAAACCACAATGTCACCCGAACTATCGGCTAACCATTGCTTGTCCGCATCACGTCCAACTAAAGGCAAGTGGTTCATGAGCCGCGATGACAAGGGAACTGGCGAGATTGCCGACGGCGCGCCGCTCAGCCCAAGCAGTTCGCGGGTCCATCGTGGTTCTTGGTAGAGCAAGTCCGCGAACGCCTGCCTGCCGTGGACGTTTAGAAGCCGAAAGTCTTCATCAACAGCGGCTCCGCGCAGGCGCTCAATCAGAGTCCCGGTCGCGTCTTGGGTCGTCGCGACCACGACATGCCGAGCTCCGACGTTCTGTGCCTGCCGCTTGTGGCTTTGAAGGCTGCCGACGAGGTTCCTCGCGACATCGCGCCCTGTCGTTGCGACGAGAATCGTCGGTATATCGGGGTCTGAAGCGTCAAGCCCATCCATCCCCAGATCGTGCCCGCCTTCGACTGGCGTGAGCCTCGGATAGTGTTTGCGCAAGATATCCTGCGCACAATGCTCGAACGCTTCCGGATCTGGACCGGCAGCCAGTCCTTCCAGTATTGCTTTGTAGTGCGGGTCGCGTATCACGCCGATCAATTCTGAGGTAGCCAGACAATTCTACTGAGATCTTAGTCGATACAGCAGGATTCGTTCGTGTAGGTGCAAAGCCGCGCCCAGCCTCTATGCCGGCTCTCCCAGGAATTCCCGAAGAGAGAGCGTCTTAGCCGCCTATCCGCCACCAGACGAACGCGATCACGCCGGCAAGCACGAGATAGAAAGGCCAGATCGCTACCGAGCCAAGGGTCGCGACCCAGGACTTGGCGGCTGAGCCGACAGGCGTGACGTCATACAGGTCCGTGACGGTGATGGCGCCGTTGCGGAGCTTGTGCAGGAAGGCGTTGTACGACGCTCTGAAACGCCGCTCCAGGGCCAAGTAGTACATATCGAGTCCAAGGAAGAGCACCAGCGGCACGTAGGCGATCCACAGATGGTCGAACTCTGTCATGCCCGCGCCGAGGACCAGAATGGCCGAGATGATGGTGACGCACCAGGTCTTGCAGGAACGGCTGCTGTCAGCCATGCGGGCTATCACCGCCTGCACGATGGACAGATGCGCGTGAACGGCGGGGGAGTTCTCGTTGGGGGTTGCGTCTTCAGTCATTGCGCCCTCGCAAGCCGTTTCGTTCAAGCGGACCTATGTCAATCCTATATCGCCACGCGGCGCCGGCTGGAATCCGGTAGTGGGTCATTTTGCCTATGAGGGTGCGGCATGGCGATCCGTCGGCGCGGGCACGGGGGACGCGAACGGGCAACCACGAGGGTTGCCCCTACGCCGATCGTCTCCGGGCGCGGGGGCCGATTCCCGAGTCCGCGGGAATGACGGTCGGAGAGCGGCTGAACCGGTGGGGTCCTGTCGCTGTGGTTCGACAGGCTCACCACGAACGGACGGGCTCACCGCGACCGGGCGGGCAGGCCGCAATCCGGCGTGTATCGAGGCCGGAAGCTTCACGTCCGCAGGGGTTTCTTGGTATCGTCTAGACAGCCTTCAGGCTGCTAGAGCGACGCGAGGAGCGAGCAGATGGCGAAGATGATTCCGCTCATTGGATCAAGCGAAGCCGGACCGCTGGGGGCGATGCACCTGCCGAGGCTGTGGCTGAAAGTGACGCTGTCGGCCAGTGGCGCGCTCCACGACGACTACGACGAGTGCGGCGCGGGGTTCGACCAGATGGCGCTGGACGGCCTGGGCGTCGATCGCGATGCCGCGCTGGACTTTCTCAAGTCGAACATGCCGACCTATCCCCAGTTCGAGCAGTGGGTCGTCGATCAGAACGGCGGCAGCATCGACCAGTCGGTGATTGACGCCTCGAACGCGGCGATTGCCGGCTACGAGCACGGCGACGACATCGTGTCGGCGATCTCGGCCGGGGCCGCGACGAACGCCGACCACGCCATCAAGGACGCCGTGACGCTGAACGCGCTTGAGGACTGGAACGACATCCACGCTTCCCTGACGGGATAGGCGTTCAACCAGCGACGGAAGACGGGGTGCGGGCGGTCCTCTGAGGCCCGTCCGCGCCTCGTATTTTCTTAAAGGGGTCTAGCGATGGCGGACATGGCGCAGCGGATCGGTGTTGTGGGCGTGGGGCGAATGGGCGCGAACATGGCGCGTCACCTGCGCGACGAGGGCTATGCGGTTTCCGCCGTATACGACGTTCAGCGCGAGTTGGCCGAGTCGCTTGCCGGCGAGCTTGATTGTCAGGCCCCGGAGACCCTCGCCGGAGTAACCGCGGCGTCGGACGTCATCATCACCGTCGTCACCGACGATGCCGCGATGTACCAGATTTTCGGCGAGAGCGGCGACAGTCTGTTGATCGGCGCGGAGGGCAGGGTCTTCATCAATTGCGCCACGATCACGCCGCAGGTCCACGTGGACGTCGAGGCGCTGGCGGAGAGCGCCGGTGCGAACAGCCTGGAAACCTGCATGGCCAGCAGCATCACCCAGGCCCGCGATGGGACGCTCTATCTGATGTGCGGCGGGCGCGAAGAGGTCTACCAGCGCGTCGAGCCGCTGCTGGAGAGCCTGAGCATCTCGCGTCGTTACATCGGCTCCGCGGGAACGGCGGCGCAGGTGAAGGCGCTGGTCAACATGGTGATGAACATCAACACCGCCGGGCTTGCCGAGGGCCTGGGCCTTGGCTCCGCGCTGGGGCTCGATCTGGAAGTGCTCCAGACGGTCTTCTCACAGACGGGGGCGAACTCGCGGGTGCTCGAAACCGACGGCGAGGACATGGTCATCCGGGACCACGAAACGTATTTCTCGTCGTCGCACGCGGCCAAGGACTCGGGCATCGCCCTGTCGCTGGCCGACGACACCGGTCTCGACCTGCCGCTGGCGAAGGCGACGAAGGCGCAGTACGACAAGATGATCGCCATCGGCAAGGGCGAGTTGGACAAGTCGGGCGTTGCGGAGCTGACCTTCCCCGGACGCAGCTGAACTCGCGGGCACGCCGCCAGGTCGCGGCGTATTCCTAAGGGAGATTGCCTCGTGCCCATCGTGCGCATCGCCGAGCAGCCCGCGACTCCATGGCGGCCGGGTCAGATCCTGCGCCAGGCGATCGGGGCCGACGAGGGCTCGACCTCGCTATCCATGCAACATTTCACAGTGCATCCCGGGAGCCACACGCCGCTGCACCGGCACGACGTGGACGAGGCGATATTGCTTCTGAGCGGCTGCATTGACGTGTACATCGACGACGCCTGGCGCACGGTCGGGCTGGGAGACATATGTCTGTTTCCCGCGGGAAGCCCTCACGCCTTCACCGGCACCGGCGACGGCCCCGCGGAAGTTCTGACGGTGTTCCCGGTGCCCGCCGCCCTTACAGCCGTGCACACCACGTATCTCGAAGGGGAGCCGCCGATACCCTGGTCGGACCCTGAACGGGTCTGAGCAGCCAACGGCTTCCCGGATTGACGAGGCTGTTCCAGCTAAATCCGGACACCGTCGCAGGTTTGCCTATCCGTCGGAGCGGCTCCTACACTTCCAGGGCGAACCTCATCGAGTTCTGAGAGAACTGCGGGCGGGCCTCTATGGCTTCCGCCGGGGGAGGGAATGCTGTGGGCGTCTTTTCTTGGAAACGAACCGTCTCGCTCGGGCTGCTGGCGGTGCTGGCGTTGGCGGCCTTCGGATGCGGTGAAGGCGACGCCGACACGCCCAGGCCGACTCCCACGTCCGATCCAACGGCGGCTCCGACTGTCACGCCAACGCCAGTTCCAAATCTCAGGATTGGCGTGATGGAGTCCGTCACCGGCCCCGGTGAGACCTACGGCACGGTGGCCGTCCAGTCCAAGGAGATGGCCGTGGCCGAGATCAACGCCGCGGGCGGCATCAACGGGCGCATGCTGGAACTCGTGGTCGAAGACTCGAAATGCAACGCCCAGGATGCGATTACGGCCTACACCAAGCTCACCGACGTTGACGGCGTGAAGATCATTCTTGGAACGTCGTGCAGTGGCGCGATGCTCGGGGCCGCGCCCCTGGCCGAGCGGGATGGCGTAATCCTCTTCTCCGGGTTGGCCACCAACCCGGACATCGCCGAGGCCGGGGACTACATCTTCCGCACCTCGCTGAGCGACGCCACCGTGGGCGTGGACACGGGCAACGTGCTCTGGGCCGACGGGATCCGGCGGCTGGCGACCATCAACGAGTCGACCGACTACGCCGAGGGAGTGCGCCGCACGACGGCTGAACACTTCCAGAGCCTGGGCGGCGAGATCGTGGCTGAGGAGCGCTACGCGTCCGACACGACTGACTTCAGGACCCAGTTGGAGAAGCTGCTCGGCGCCAACCCGGATGCGCTGCACGTCGCCGCTCAGTCGGAATTCACCGGCGGCACCGTCCTCAAGCAGGTCCGCGAGTTGGGCTACGAGGGACCGATCTACGCTGATGTTGTGCCAGTCGGGACGACAGCCCTCGAGATCGCCGGCGAGGCTGCCACGGGCGTGAAGGCCATTACACCCGACCTGGATCCGGCCAATGCCAAAGCCCAAGAAGTGCTGGCCAACTTCAAGGAACGCTATGACGTCGTCACGCTGCCTTGGTTCCTAGGTTCGGCCTACGACAACGTTTACATTGCCGCCGAGTGTCTCAAGAAGACCGGCGACGACCAGGATGCCGACGGATTCCGCGACTGTATGTACGAGATCACGTGGAGCGGAGCGATTGGCGACAACTACAGCTTCGACGAGAAAGGCGAGGTCATCGGTCTGTCCAATGCGGTGCTGGAGGTGCTGCCGGTGGCCGAGCGAACCGAGGAGAACTTGGGCTATAAGGTCCTGGGCGCCGCGCCGACCAGGTGAGCCCGCCCGCATCGTCGGTGGATCCGAGCGGGTGGCCCAGCTACGTTGGGCCACCCCACGGTCGCATCGGCTGACCCAGTGAGCGGCCAGCTCTTCGCACGTGGGACGCGAGCGAGGCAACACCCCGGCCCCTTGGCGCGATGAGCCTGGCGCAACTCAAGGAAGCCCCGCTCGCCACACTGCTGCGATATCGCGAGCACCAGAGCCGAGCGCTGGCAACGGTTCTGACCGCCGCCGTCGTCGCATACCTCGGCTGGAAGATTGTCCAGTCCCCGCCCCAGGCCTTGCAGTTCGCGTTCAACGGCCTGGCCGTGGGCGCCGTGTACGCACTGCTCGCCATGGGCTTCACCCTGGTCTACAGCACGGTTTGGTTCTTTGATCTGTACTACGGCGCGGCCGCTGCTTTGGGCGCCTACGGCGTTTTCTACCTGAGATCGCAAGACGTATTCGACGGTCGATACGACGTAAATAATGCCTTCGTCAATGTCTTTTTTGCCGCAATCGTTGCCGGCGTCATTGCTTGGGCGCTTCACGTGACCCTTCACAGCCGGCTTCGGGCGCGCGTGAATCCGACGGTGCTGCTCGTCCTCGGAGGCCTCGTGTCTCTTGGGATTGGGGTCTATACGGGCCTGGTGCTCGCCAGTCCGAAGCAACTGAACGTCTTTATCAGCCCCGCGATTGGCCTCATGGTGACGGTGACGGCAGCCTGGGTGCTGCATCGAAGCTACCGGCGAGTATCGCTTGTCCGAAACCAGATTCCGATGTTCGCAATTGTCGCGGTCGCAGCGGTCCTAGGCGCGTTTTGCGGCTTCCTTGTCGCCGTCACCCCGGCATCCGGCCTCTACTTGAGCTGGGGCGTATCGTGCTTGCTGGCGGGGGTCGTGAGCCTGGCTCTCTACCGAGGTCTATACGTGCGCCTGCGCGAGCGATCCAAGTCGCCCCTGATCATGCTCGTTGCCTCGCTTGGCGTTTTGCTGGCGATCACCGCTATCACGACCATTGTTTTTCGAAGCGCGCCTCGCCCCCTGCCGGAGGCCTTCGGCAGCGATTCCTGGACCATTGCCGAGGCGAACATCAAGGGATTCAACGTCTTCACGATCGGCGTGTCGCTCATCGGCTTTGGCGCCCTGCTGCTGCTCCTCAAGAAGACTGCCTTTGGTAAGGCGGTGCGGGCAATCGGGGACGATGAAGAGGTGTCCAAAGTGGTGGGCATCAACACTACGGTCATCATCGCCGTCGTGTTCTTCATCGGCGCCGTCTACGCCGCCTTGGCTGGAGTGCTCAGTGGCCACGACACCGCCATCCAGCCCCGGATGGGCCTCCTGCTCCTGCTGAAGGGCTGGATCGCCTCCGTGATTGGCGGCATTGGGAACCTGCACGGGGCCATCATCGGCGGATTCGCCCTGGGCATGATCGAGCAGTTCGGCATCTGGGACCTGGCCGGTGAATGGAAGGACGTCATCTCTTTCGTCGTCCTTATCGTCTTCCTATCGCTCTGGCCCCAGGGCCTCTTGCCGAGGAAATAGACTCGTGGCAATGGCTTCACAAATCTTCGGCAATCTGCTTCGGCGCACACGCAATTTCGGGCTGCCTCGGCGACTGGCCAAGGGCAATCTAGAGCTGTGGGCAAACCTATTCGTCATCACCTGGGCGGCGGCGTTCATGCTCTGGCAAGGCGTGGGCTTCGCCATACACATCGGCACAGTCTTCGCAATCTGGGCGATCCTGGCGGTGAGCCTGAATCTGGTGGTGGGATATACCGGCCTGCTGTCAGTTGGGCACGTCGGCTTTTTCGGTATCGGCGCCTACGCGATGGCAATCCTCAGTTCCGGCACCTCGTACGATCAGCTGCGCACGGAAGCCATCCCCACGTTTGGCTGGCCCTTCTTTGCCGCGCTGCCGGTCAGTGTGGCGGTAGCCGGATTGGTGGCAATTGTCGTGGGTGTCGCATTCAACCGGTTTAGGGACGATATCTACGTTCTCGTCTCATTTGGATTCGCCATCATTGCCTTCAATATCTTCCTGAATTGGCGCAGCCTAACCAGGGGTGCGTTTGGCATTCACGAGATTGCCAGGCCTCAAATAGGCGGGTGGGTGCTTAATGGTTCATTTGAGTTCCTGGTCCTGCTCCTCATATTCCTCGGGCTCGTCATGCTGATCGCCTGGTTCGTCGTGACCTCATCGTTCGGACGGGTGCTTACCGCCATCCGGGAGGATGAGCAGGCCATCGAGGTCTTTGGCTACCAGGCATCCCACTACAAGCTCGCCATTTGGGTCATCTCGGCCATGATGGCGGGCCTGGCCGGCGCCCTGTTTGGAAGTTGGACCAGCTTCATCGATCCCAACTCCTTCGTCCTGCTGGAATCGATCCTCTTGGTCGCCATCGTGATCCTCGGGGGGCTGGCTACCATCTGGGGGTCCCTGCTTGGTGCGATGGCCTTCGTCTTGCTTGAAGAAGGGATGCGCTTCCTGCCGTTCCTGCCTACCGAATACATCGGTCAGGCTCGGCAAGTGGTCCTGGGCGTCCTGCTGGTGGCGCTCATGCTGTTCAGACCCCAGGGTCTAGTTGGGAGGTTCAAGCTCTGAGCACTGAGGTTGATCCCCGCGTCTTCGCGCTGGAAACCAAGGAGATCTCAAAGCACTTCGGTGCGGTGAGAGCCGTGGACAAGCTATCTATGTCTGTCTTCAGGGAGTGGATAACCTGCATCGTTGGTCCAAATGGGTCTGGGAAATCCACCCTAATACACCTACTGAGCGGGATGCTGCCTATCGACGAGGGCATTGTAGTCATTGACATGGTCGGTATCCGTGTATTGAAGGCGCATAAGACGCCGGACCACGGGATTACGAGAACTTTTCAGGAAGTGCGTCTATTCGACCAGATCACCGTATGGGACAACATCATGGTGGTGTTGACGGATCGCCGCCTATTTCCCTCGCTCATAGAACGCACGAAGCCCCGTCATCAGGAGAGAGCCAAGAGTATCTTGCAGAGTGTCGGAATGTGGGAGAAGCGGGACGCAATGGCCGGAGACCTGTCATATGGCCAGCGGAAGCTGCTGGAGATTGGGCGCGCGATGGCGTTGGACGTTGGCATATATCTGTTCGACGAACCCTTCGCCGGTCTCTTTCCCCAAATGTTGGAGAGAGTCAAGACCATTTTGAAAGATATGCGGGAGCGGAAACGCACCATCATCTTCGTTTCCCACAACATGGACATCGTTCGCGAGTTGTCGGACCACATCTTCGTCCTGGACAGCGGCACCCTCCTCGCCGTGGGGGAGGTTGACGAAGTGCTGGGCAGATCGAACGTCATCGATGCCTACCTGGGCAACTAGCATGGGCGCCAGGCTGAGATGATGCTCCTCGAGATGGTCGATATCTCCGTGCGCTATGGGGCTGTCCGAGCCCTGACCGAGATATCGCTAGGGGTCAACAAGGGCGAGGTCGTGGCGGTGATGGGTCCGAATGGAGCCGGAAAATCCACCGTGCTCAAGGCCATCATGGGATTAGCGCCCGTGGTCGCCGGGGATATTTACTGGCGTCAAGAGCTGCTGGTTGCGGCGACTCACGAGATCGTAAAAGAAGGCATCGCCTTTGTCCCTCAAGGCCGGCGTGTTTTCACCCATCTCTCCATCGAGGAAAACCTGGAGATGGGGTGCCTCTACCTGAATGACGCGGCGGAGAAAGCGCGCCGCCTTGATTCGGTCATGGAGCTATTTCCGATCCTGCACCAGAAGCGCCGCGACATGGCCAGCCAGATGTCCGGTGGGCAGCAACAGATGCTGGCCCTGGGCCGCGGACTCATGGCCGCTCCGGACGTGCTGTTGCTCGACGAGCCCACCCTGGGCCTGGCGCCCGTCGTGGTCAAAGAGGTGTTCCAAAAGGTCGCCGAGATCAGCGAGCGGCTCAACACCACCATCATGGTCGTCGAACACAACATCAAAGGCGTGCTGGATATCGTCGACCGCGCCTACGTCCTGGACATGGGCCGCGTCGTCCACGACGGCACTCCCCAATCGGTCCAAGAGACCGACATCTTGACCCAAGTCTTTCTTGGCAAGGTCGACGCTGGCGACGGTGAGGAGGCGGAGTAGGCCGACGACGCACCGGACGCTTGCATTCACCGGTGAATGATGGCGACCTAATCAGCCCGATTCCCGTGACGCTACGGAGCCAGCGATCCCGCCTAGACGTTCACGTACAGCTCGCCGTCGTCCACTTCGACGGTGTACGACCTGAGCCGCTCGCCGCGGCCGCGAATGCGCTCGCCGGTGTCCAGGTCGAACTCCACCTGATGCCACGGGCACAGCAGCACGCGTCCGTCGAGGACCCACTCGAGCTTCCAATCGTTTTCTGCCGAGCCCATGAGGGTGCCGCTGATCGCGCCTTCGCAGGCTGGACCAAGCTGATGCGGACAGCGATTGCGGTAGGCCCGAAACTCACCGTTGACGTTGAATACGCCGATCTCAAAGTTGCGGTGCTTGACGAACGTGCGGTCCCCGGGCGCCAGCGCGTCGGCTCGGCCTGCGGGTATTCGAGCCATCAGGGCTAAGCGGTGCGCACGGGCGCTTCGATGCCGAACAGCGCCAGCGCGTTCTCGCCCATGATCTTCCGCTTCACGTCCGCCGGAAACGGCATGTTGAGCACCTGCCGCGGATGATCGAAGTCGTGATGGGGCCAGTCGGACGCGAACATGACCTGGTCGGCGCCGTCGAACAGGTTGAGCATCGTGACCAGGTCCTGGGGACGATCGGGCTCCTCGATCGGCTGGGTCGCGAAATAGAACTGCCGGATGTAGTGGCTCGGCGGACGTTCGAGCAAGGGCGCCATCGACCGGTATTCGTGGTACTCCTTGTCCAGCCGCCACATCGTAAAGGGCACCCACGAAAAGCCGCCCTCCGTGAAGACGACGCGCAGCTCGGGGAATCGCACCGGCAGGGCCGCTTCGAGCATGCTGAACATATTGGCCATCAAGGCAAACTCATGCTGGATCGGGTGGCGGAACAGAATCGTGCGGAACTGCTCGACGTTGAAGGGGAATGCGGCGTGAATCAGGCCCACGCTGTGGAGCATCACCGGCAGCCGCATCTCGGCGGCCGCCTCGAAGATCGGGGTGTAGCGCCGGCTGCCCCACAGCGGATTCACGCCGGCCGTCGGCAAGTACACGCCGACAAACTCATCGAGCGCGCCGTAGCGGCGAATCTCGCGCGCGGCGTCTTCCGGGTCATGCGGCGCGGCGACTACGGCGCCGTAGAGCCCGTCCGCACGGCTCACCCACTCCTCGGCCAGCCAGGCGTTGTAGGCGCGGCCCAGCGCCGCCGCGTATACCTCGTCGGGCAGCGCCGCCATCGTCAGCAGATGGTCCGGGAACAGGATTGCCACGTCGACCGCCAGAGCGTCCAGGTCGTCGCGCATCTGTTGCGCCGTGAGCACGGACCGCGCCCCGGCCCCGCGGTCAGGCAGGGGCAGATCGATCGCGAGCCTGAGGGCATATCCCGGCACGTCCAAGTAGCGCCGCGGCAAGGTGCTGATGTGCTCAAGCACGCGGCGATAGGGCGCATCGACGTACGGCGCCAGCGCCTCGGGCGTGTCGCTGACGTGGACATCGATATCGACGATGACCAGGTCGTCGTGCGTGGACCGTCGAGCGGCAGTGACCGCCATGCGGCAAGCCCCCTTGGAGTGGGCCAAGCGGGCCATTCTAAGCCGGATCGCCGGAAGCAACCCACCGGCGACTTTGGGTTTGCTGCATGACCGGCGGCTTCGAGCGGCGCCGCACCAAGATCGTAGCCACGATCGGCCCAGCCAGCATTGGTCGGGTCGATGATCTGGTGGCCGCCGGGATGGACGTCGCGCGCATCAACTTCTCGCACGGCACAGCGGCTGAACACGAGGCTGCCGTGCGGGCCGTGCATGCCGCGGCCGCGCGTGCCGGCCGGCCCGTAGCGGTCATGGTGGACCTGGCCGGCCCCAAGGTTCGGCTCGGCCGGCTACCTCCGGGCGGGGTGGTGCTGGCGACCGGTGCAACGTTCGCGCTGCGACGCGGCACGGAGATCGGCGACGCGCATGGCGCGGCAACAAATCATGACGGGCTGGCCCGCGACATGCAGCCGGGCGATCGGATATCGCTGGCGGATGGCGCCGTTGAGTTGCGCGTGACGGCTACAGCTGACGAGGTGGTTTGTGAAGTCATCGCTGGAGGCGTGCTGCGGTCGCACGCAGGCGTCAACGTGCCCGCCGAGCGCCTCTCACTGCCGGCCATCACGGACCGCGATCGCCAGGACCTCGTGCGAGCCCGCACGCTGGGCGCCGATTACATCGCGCAGTCCTTCGTGCGCCAGGCGTCCGACGTGGACGCCCTGCGCGCGGCACTTGGCGCGCCGGCGGTCTCGATCGTCGCCAAGATCGAGACAGGCGCCGCCGTCGAGGCAGCGGCGGATATCCTGCAAGCGGCCGACGCCGTGATGCTCGCCCGCGGAGACCTCGGCGTGGACGTGGACCTTGAACGCGTGCCCCTGATTCAAAAGCGCATTACCCGTCAAGCAGTCTCGATGGGCACTCCGGCAATCATCGCCACACATATGCTGGAGTCAATGATTGAGGAACCGCGACCCACGCGCGCCGAGGTCAGCGACATCGCCAACGCCGTCCTCGACGACGCCGACGCCGTGATGCTCTCCGCTGAAACGGCCATCGGCCGGCATCCCGCCGCAGCCGTTCGGACAGCCGCGCGCATTGCGGCGGAGACTGAAAGGAATGGCGCTGAATTCACGGCCCCCACGCTCCAGCCGCAGCCCAGCGATCCGGCCGCAGCCGTGGCCCGAGCCGTCGCGGATGTCACGGCCGCCAATCCGCAGATCGCCGCTATCGCCTGCTTCACCGAGTCTGGCAAGACCGCCGAGTTGCTCGCCGGCGCAAGGCCACGCGTAGCCATCGCGGCCTTCTGTGCGCACGCAGCGGTTGCCCGCCGCCTGGCGCTTCACCGCGCCGTGCATCCGATCCTCACCGACCCGATGCCAAACACGGACGCCGTGATCGGAATGCTGGACGCCGGCCTGAGCCGGGATGTCGGCCTCGCACTGGGAACCCCGGTGGTGCTGGTGGCGGCGTCACCGGTCGGCAAGGCCAGCACCAACCTGCTCAAGCTGCATCGGGTCGGCGAATGGCCGGGCGCATGAGCCACGCGGTTGCGCCGTTCAAGCAGCGGCTGCGCGATGCCCTCGAGTCGGACTCACTGCCGACGGCGCTGGGGCGGGTGTTGCCGCTGCTGGACGGGCGCCGGCGCGAGGCGTTCCACGGCCGCGACTTTCCAGCTGAGCAGGCACGGCTGGCGGCGATCCGGAAGCGCGACGTCGCGGACGGCCCACGGCTGCTACAGCAATTCACCGCGACCGCGGAGAAGGCGGGCATGGTCGTGCATCCGCCGGCCGACGCGGCCGCGGTGCGGGCAACCGTGGCGGAGCTGTTGCGCAAGGCGTCGGTGCGCATGGTCGTGAAGAGCAAGTCCATGGCCACCGAGGAGATCGGCCTGCGGCAGGCGCTCGAAGCCGACGGGCTGGAAGTGATCGAGACCGACTTGGGCGAGTTCCTGGTGCAAGCGGCGGACGAGCTGCCCTCGCACATCGTCGCGCCGGCGCTGCACATCACCCGCGAGCGCGCCGCCGAGCTGATCGGCGGAGTCACCGGACAAGTATTGCCCTCGGACCCGGACACGCTCGTGGGGGCGGCGCGCGTGTATCTGCGCGACAAGTTCATCGCCGCCGACGCCGGCATCACGGGCGCCAATGCGCTGGTGGCCAGCACCGGCAGCGTGATGCTCGTGAGCAACGAGGGCAATGCCCGACTGTGCAGCAGCCTGCCGCCGCTGCACATCGTCGTCGCGGGCGTCGACAAGCTCGTCGCCACCATGACCGACGCCGCGGCCACGCTGGACATGCTGCCGGCAAGCGCCACGGGACAGACCATGTCCAGCTACGTCTCGTTCATCAGCGGTCCGAGCCGCAGCGCGGACATCGAGATGTCGCTGTCGCTTGGCGTCCACGGCCCGCGCGACGTGCACATCGTCCTGCTCGACAACGGCCGCGAGGCCATGCGGCGCGATCCGGACTTTCAAACCGCGCTGCAGTGCGTGCGCTGCGGGGCCTGCTCGAACATCTGCCCGGCCTATCAGCAGGTCGGCGGACACGCCATGGGCCACATCTACAGCGGACCCATCGGCCTGTTGCTGACGCCGTTCCATCACGGGATCGAGAACGTGGCCGGGCCGCAGGCGCTGTGCGCCGGCTGCGGCGCCTGCGCCACGGTGTGCCCAGCCGGCATACCGATTCCGGAGCTTATCCAGGAAGTGCGCACGCGCGCCGTCGCCGACGGCGCCGCCCGCAACCGCATGAAGTCGCTGGCGCTGCGCGTCCTTGCCAGCCCCCCGGCCTTCGACCGCGGTCTCCGCACGCTTGCCCGCCTGCCCGGAGCCCAGGCGCTGGCACGCCGGATGCCCGGATCGCCGCTGCGCGCGCGCCCGCTGCCGGCAGTCGCGGCGCGTCCCTTCCGAGATCGACTGCCAGATCTGGCCACCGAGGACGGCGGAAGGCCCCGCCTGGCCTACTTTCCCGGCTGCCTCACCGACTGGCTCGCGCCGGAGACCGGAGAAGCGGCCGTGCGCGTGCTCGCGACCAGCAGCGCCGTCGCGCCCTTCGTGTTTCCGTCCTGCTGCGGGCTGCCGGCCATCAACGCCGGCTATCGCGAACCGGCCCGGCGCATGGCCAAACAGACCATCGAGGCCATCGAAGCCTCGGGCGTCGACACTATCGTCAGCACGTCCACGAGCTGCCTGGGCGCCATCCGACACGACTATCCGCGCCTCCTCAGGGACGAGCCGGAGTGGCGTGAACGAGCGCTCGCGGCGGCGCGGCGCATGGTCGATTTCGCCACCTACGTGGAGAACCACGGGTCCCACGACGCGCGCGCCTCACAGCCGCGCGGCCCGGTGACCGTGCACGACGCCTGCCAGTCACGTCACGGACTCGGCCTCGGCCCGGAGATGCGCCGGCTGCTCACAGCCGCGGGCTACACCGTTCGCGAGGCCCCGTACAGCGGCGAATGCTGCGGGTTCGGCGGGTCATTCTCCTTCGACTTCCCCGCGGTGGCCGGCCGCATGCGTAAGCGCAAGCTGGAGGCCTTTGCGTCCACCGGCGCCAAGGTCGTCTGCGGTGACAACCCCGGCTGCCTGCTGCACCTGGACTCCCACGGCGCAACATCAGACGCTCCCCGCCCGGTGCACCTGGCTGACCTCTTGCGGGACGCCGCTACGGAATCTCAGTGACGACCGACCGCCTACAGCGCCAACTCGAGTTTGTCGTCGAGATCGACAAGGCCAAGAGCATCCTCCGCAACTCCCTGGTCATCGAGTCCGGCCGGCGCGAAAACGACGCGGAGCACGCCTGGCACGTGGCGCTCATGGCCCTCGTGCTCGCGGAGTACGCCCCCGCCGAGATCGACATCGGGCGCGTTGTCGCGATGCTGCTGGTCCACGACGTGGTCGAGATCGATGCGGGCGACACCTTTGTCTACGACACCGCCGCGCGCGAGCTGAAAGCCGAGAAAGAACGCGCCGCGGCCGAACGCATCTTCGGCCTCCTGCCGGCTGAGCAAGCAGACGCGCTCCGCGCACAGTGGGAGGAATTCGAAGCGCGGCAGACGCCCGACGCCAAGTTCGCCGCCGCACTGGACCGCCTGCAACCGCTCCTGCTCAACTTCCACACCCAAGGCCACGCCTGGCGCAAGCACCAGGTGCGTCGGTCACAGGTAATGGCCGTGAATGCCAGCATCGCCGAGGGCGCGCCCGAACTCTGGGAATTCGCGCGGGGCCTCATCGACGAGGCCGTCCGGCTCGGCTATCTGTCCGAGTAGCCACGCACCGCAGCACTGCCAACTGGCGAGCGCTAGAACATAGGCATGACCAGCCAGGATTCCGCCAACCAAATCTCCGGCCGGGTCGGATTGCCGACCGCAGTGTCATCAGATACGCACTCGGGGGGCAGCGGCACGGCGAGCCTGATTAGCCTCGACGTTCCAAGCTGCGGCTTGAACCGAGTAACGCGAAGCCGGATTTGCAGGCACGAAGATGCCCCGTGTACGCTCGCTGATTCTGAATAGGCGGCGGTAGCGGAATCGCGCTACCTACGTACATTGAAGCTTGAATAAATGATCCGATATACCATTCGCCAGGTACTCATATCCGTCCAACTGTTGTTTGGAATATCTCTTGTCGTATTCATTTTGATTAGCTTGTATCCCGGTGATCCTCCTGCGAATCTCTTCGGCCGCTACGACCAGGTATGGCGTTCCGGGCAGGACCTTGCGGACGTGCAGAGTCGGTTTGGCGGCGGCACGCCAGGCCCAGTGCGGTATTTGTTTTGGATGAAGGAGGTATTGACTGGGAATCTAGGCTTCTCAAGACTAAGCCCGCGACCAGTTGCAGAAATCATCAGCGAGGCACTTCCGGTCACACTTGGTCTTGTCGCCGTCGCCCTAGCAGTCGCCTCGCTCATGGGGATTGCATTCGGGCTGATCTCGGCCAAATTCCACGGACCAAGCCTGATCCGTCCGCTAAGTGCCATTCCCCTCGTCTTCACTTCAATCCCGACCGTCTTCCTCGCCCTCTGGGGAATCTATTTCTTCGCCGTTCAGCTGGGATGGCTGCCGGCACTTGGGCTGTGGACACCTGGTGGTGAAACGTCTTTCAATTTGGATCTTGTCCGCCACGCCATCCTGCCGACGGCAGCCTTAGCGCTCCCGTTCATAGCCGTATACATGCGTTATGCGCAGCAGTCGATGGTGCACCCGTCCGCGGAAGAAACGGAGCAGACCGAATCCGCTGTGGGCTTGAGTGAGGTTCCTGCACGCTCGAGGTCGACCCTTCGCAGCGTTGCGGTGCCGCTGGTAAGAAACCTCAGCCTGTCCCTGCCACCACTTATCGGCAGCGCTTTGGTCGTCGAGGTGATCTTCTCCGTAGCGGGCTTGGGACGTGTGGCTTACACATCGTTGTTGCAGCGTGACTACCCGGTGCTGACGGCGTCGCTCCTTGCCGGCACCGTCGCCGTGCTCGCGGCCAAGCTGCTCGCCGACCTGATTTATGGTTGGCTAGACCCAAGCATTCGCGGTTCCTCTCGGGCCTCCGCGCCCACGCCCAGCGAGCCAACGCCTGCCGGCCATGACGCCGCCGCGCGACAGATCGGTCCGCCTCTTGAGTTGATCGACCGTCCGCTCGACTACCGGCCGTGGAACGCCGCGCGAGGCCGCTTCCTGTCACACCGGCCGGCTGTCGCCGGGCTCATCATTCTCCTTGGGTTCGTCGTCATCGCCGTTCTTGGGCCGCTCGTGGCCCCCTATAGTCCGCACGAGACGCTCCCGCTGAAAACAATGGCTGAACCAAGCGCTTCCCATTGGCTCGGGACCGACCGCTTCGGTCGCGATGTCTTCAGCATGTTGCTGCACGGAGGCCGCACATCGCTCTGGGTGGGCGTGATCGCCGTAGTAATCGGCCTCGTGATCGGCTTCGCCATTGGTGAATCCGCTGGCCGCTTCGGTGGGCGAATCGACGGCGTACTTATGCGCATCTCCGATGTCGTCATGACCTTCCCTCCGCTCTTCCTAGTCTTGTTCCTCGTGATCCCGCTGTTCCAGGTGATCGGACCTGGGACTATGGTGGCCCTAGTGATCGGGCTCGTCAGTTGGCCTGGAATTGCACGCTTGATCCGCCGACAAGTCCTCGTCCAGCGTCACGCGGCTGAAACCGCGGATGCGCTGGCGACGGAAGGTGATCGACCGGACACTTGGCGCCTTGTCCGGGGGAACCTGGCAGGCCCGGTTGCGGTGGCAGCCGTCTACGGTCTCGCCGGAGCACTTCTGACTGAAGCCACGCTAAGTTTCCTGGGCTTTGGCAGCCCCCTGCCAGCAATCAGTTGGGGGGCGATGATCGGGCAATCGCGAGGCATCGCTCTTTTTGCTAGCCCGATGGCCGTGGCGCCTGCAATTCTTATAGTTCTCTTGGTTCTGTCAGTTCACCTCGTCGGCGACGGCCTTCGGAATGCGTTCGATGCTCGGCATTCCGGCGATGGCTAGGCAGCCAATAACGAACAGCGCAGGTGCTTGCCTGTCAACCCAGACGCCTTACTGGTTCGGCTAGCGCAAATGGGCGGGCTTGCCGGAGCCTTCGGCGATGCGCTCGACTTGCCAGGGCTGACGGTTGGCGTAGTAGGTTTCCGACCCGCGGAAGGGGCGGGCGGGAAGCTCGGACGATAGCGTGAACAGGCGCAGGTCGACCCACGTCTGCCCATCGCGGATGCGGCCCGGCAAGCGCGCCGCCTCGGTGAAGCCGGCCGCGCTCGCTATTTCCGCTAGGTCCGCGTCGGAACCCGCGATCGGAAACTCGAGCACGCCCACGCCGATCTCGCCCGCACGGTCGACCGCCGCACGGAGCAAGACCGCGGCATGACTCATATAGGCCGGCGCCAGGCGTAATGACAGCGTGGCCACGTGCTGTTGCGCGAACGTATCGCGCCGCACGAAGGCCGCCAGACCAACCGCCCGATTCTTCGGCGTCGCCAACACGAGCACCGCCCCTTGCGCGTTCTCGACACGACGCATGAGGCGCACGAAGTGGTACTCGTAGCGCGTGTCGCGCAGGCAGTCGGTCAGGATGTCCTTGAGCAGCCAGGCCGGCTCGGGCGCGTTGTAGAGCACAGCCGCGCGCGGCAAGTCGCCCCACACGGCATCCCGCACCACCGGCTCGCCATCGAAGGCCAGGTACGCCGCGTCGAAGTCTTCCGCGCCCGGCGCCGTATAGCGCATGCCGTCGCCGACGCGGTACCAGAACCCGTGGTTCTCATAGAGCCGGCCGGCGATTGGGTTGGTCGTGCAGAGGTGGAGCGCCTGGCCACCGTCGGCCAGGAACTCCCGCAGCGTGCGCGCCATGAGCGCATCGGCCACGCCCTTGCGGCGGTGATGGTCCTCGGTCGCCACAAACTCCACGATGCCGACATCACGCGTGTCGGCGGGCGTGTAGTAGCCCAGCGATCCGGCAAACTCACCCTTGATCGTCCCCACGAAGTGGGGGGTGTAGAGCGTTTCGGCCAGGGCGCCGCTGAACAGATCGTCGCGAATGGGGTCCCACGTGCGAACGCGCCCCTCGAACGTGTCTATGGGCGGGAGATAGCGCGCGATCCGCATGAGGCCGCCGTCGCGCAGAGTGACAGTGTCGGGGTCCATGGCATCGCGAAGCGTGGGCAGCGTGGGAGATTCTACGCCCGGGGCCGTTGGTCCGAGACGGCGGGGTGCGCCACTATGGCGGCAAGCCGCCCGCAGCTACGCATCGGCCCGGAGGTTTTACCAATGGCGCAGGCACCAGCCGCGAATCTTGGACTCGCTGAACAGCTCGCCACATCGCGCGTGTATGACCTGGGCACGCGCTACGAGATGGGCATGCCGGTGCATCCGGCGCATCCGCCATACATCTTTACTCTGCAGCGGCGCCATGGCGACACCTTCCGTCCCGGCGGCTACAGCTCGTCGAACGAGCTCATCGTCATGTGCGGCCACACCGGCACGCACATCGACTCACTGGCGCATGTGTCCGAGCACGGGCAGCTGTGCGGCGGAATCGACGCCAGCAGCAATCAGCAGGGCGGGCGGGGCATGAAAGAACGGGGCGTCGATACCATCGCACCGGTGGTTCGGCGCGGCGTGCTGCTCGACGTTGCGGGCGCGGAGGGCGTGGACATCCTGCCGCCAGGGTTTGGGGCCAATGCCAAGACCCTGCAGGCCGTGGCCGAGGCCCAGGGCGTGGAAATCCGCACCGGCGATTGCGTCCTGGTGCGTACGGGATGGATGCGCCATTGGGGTGACCCGGCGGCATATTTGGCGGAGGAGAAGGGACAACCGGGCCCCACCGCCGACGCCGCCGAGTGGCTGGTGGAGCGCGGCATCTTTCTGGGAGGGTCCGACACGGCGGCGTTCGAGCAGGTCGTTCCCGGCGAAGGCATGCCCGTGCATCTGATCTTCCTGGCGCGCAACGGGATTCACATCCTCGAAATGGCCGATCTGGAGACCTTGGCCGCCGACGGCGTGTACGAGTTTGGGTTCGTCCTGTCGCCCCTCAATCTCGTGGGCGCCACGGGATCGCCCGTGCGCCCGCTCGCGCTGGCCTAAGGCGCCGCCGGGCGACTAGGCCGACAGGAGGGCTCCGCCTAACCCAGAAAGAGCGAGTAGGGACCCGGCAGCGGAGACTCGACCGCGGCCCGCTGTAGCAGTCCGCGCGAGGGGCTGAGAGCACGCGCCGCCATGGTCGCCTGTGCCGCGAATTGACAGGATCGCCCGGTTGCGATTGACTCACCGCTCGAAAAAGTAATCGACTGGGCCCGACGTCGACCACGCGCGTGGCGTGGTGGGCCTGCGGGCGGAGACATTGATGGGCGACCAAGCAGTTCGCGGTCGAGGCATGGCTGACTTGCGCTCGGCACGTCAGCGCGGGTGGTCGGCGCCGCGAGAGGTGCGGCGGCCGACGTCATGCGCCGCGTGCGCCTGCCCACATCCAGCGCTGGCGGCGCGGCGAATCGGTAGCGGCGCCTGAGGTCCCTGGCAGCGGTGATCCTCGAATCCTGGCGCCAGGCGCGGTGGCTGCGCGTGGTCATCGCCGGGGTGCGGCGGTGGGGCCTGGTGCTGCGGGTGACCGCGGCAGCGCTGGCGGCGCTGGGCCTGCTGAGCGTCGCGATCTTCGGCGGTGAAACCCCGTTGTGGGCGCAGGAGGCGGAGGGTGCGGGGGTCGGGATCGCCCTCAGCGACCTGAGCCACTATCCCACGCACCTGACCGTGGACGGCTTCATGGTGGAGCTGTCGAATCTGACGGCGACCGAGGAATACCAGGTCACGGTGTCGAGCGACAGCGCCAACGTGGGGATCGGCGGCTGCGGCACGTCGTCGCAGACGCAATCGGTGACGGGGGTGACGACCCGAGAGCTGCGATTCCTGGTGTACGCGTGCGCGGTGGGCGAGGCGACGGTGACGGCGGAGGTGCGACGGACAGGCGCGGACAGTAGCGAGGCGTCGGTCAGCCAGCGCCTGATGGTGGAGGCGATCCCCGAGAATGCGATTGGGGCAAGGGGAGAGAGGATTCGGGCGCCGGCGGCGGGGGCGGTGCCGAAGGCGGGCACGCCCGGGAGCGTGCCGAATACGTACTTCACCGACGTCACGTCCAACTCGGCGCGGGCGAACTGGGAGACGCCGAGCGACGGCGGGACGCCGCTGACGGGCTTCGGGCTGCTGTTCTGGCGGGACGGGACTGCGCAGCCGCCGTATAGCAGCGCGCTGGTGAAGGGCAAGTCGGCGCGGAGCCATCCGTATGAGAATCTACAGCCCGCCACGACCTATAAGTGGCGCATCCACGCCTGCAACGGGCCGGACAGCTGCGGGTATTGGACCGTGCCGATCGTGCAGGTGACAACGGACGCCGCACCCGAGGACACGCCAACGCCGACGCCACGGCCGACTGCGGCTCCGCCGCCGCCGGTCAGCGGAGCCCCAAGCTTCGGCCCGGTGGCCGCCGCGGACTACAAGTTTCGCGTGGGGCATAGCCTCGTCGACCTGCCGCTGCCCGCGGCCACCGGCGGCAGCGGCGCGCTGACCTATAGCCTCGCGCCGGCGGTGCGCCAAGGGCCCACCTTCGACCTGGGCAACGGGCTCACCTTCGACGCAGATACGCGCGCGATCAGCGGCACGCCGGCGGCCGCGGCCAATCGCGCGACGTACATCTATACCGTGACCGACGCAGACCGGAAAACGGCTCAGATACCGGTCTCCATCACGGTCTTCGACATTGCGGAGGCGGTTCTCGAGGGAGGCGTGGCGAGGCCGTTGCTGGAATCGACGTGGGGTGTGCTGGGCTATCGCGCCGTCGTGTTGGAGGAGGGGACGATCTTAAGGACGGATGGCCACCAGTTGCAACTGCGAATTCCAGCCGGCGCGGGCTTTCAATTCGGCAAGACCTGCACGTGGCCCGCCGCGGCGCCAACGGACACCACCATGCTTGAGTCGCCCTGGGTGCAGTCGAATCTCGGCTTCTACGTCGTGCGGTGCGCCCTGGGGGGAGGAACCAACGTCAGAGTGGAAGTGCAGGCAAGGCTCGGCGACGGCGGGACGCCTGCCGTGCTCTACGACGCGACGATGAACATCAAACATTCGTGGCACCGGCACGACCACACGGTGGCCTACTACATCCGCGGCGCCAGCGGCACGACGATCACCGGCGTGACCAATGGCACGCAGGAAGGCCTTTTTCCAGCGTCCACGAACAGGCCGAATCCGGAGTTGACCAAGCCGGCCAACTATGCGAACGCGGCGAACGCCTGGGCAAACGCGGGCGCGCGCGGCGTCACCGTCACGCCGGCAGCTGCCGAGGCCGGCGCCGACGTGATCATTGAAGGGTATTGGAACCCAGGCACCGACGACGACAAGTGCGGCGGCAGCGTTGCCTGCACCTATCCCGCCGGCACCTATCCGCATATCGGCAACGGGCAGAAGTTCGCGATTGAGGACCCGCCGCAGTGGCCGGAAGGAAGCGAAGAAGAGTGGACGCTCAGTCTAAGGAGCGCAACTAGACAGCCAATGAAGTTCGAATACTTGCCCTGGGTGTTGATGCATGAGTTCGGGCATACGCTGGGTCTGGGACACAGCGCGGACAGCGACACCATCATGCGCGGCAATACCCGGCGCGACCTCTCCGACACCGACGCGCAGGGATTGCGGGCCACCTATGCCCACCACCCCACGCCCACGCCTTAGGGGAACCGCGATGCTGTACGTGTCCCATATGCTCCGAACGCGCGCCTGGCGGTTCCTGGCGCTCGCGCTGGCCGCGGCGGTGACGGTCGCCGCCTGCGGGCCCAGCGATCCGGGTGTTGCGCCCACCCCAACCCCCCGCATCAATCGATTGTCGAACCCCATGTGGCGGGTCGCGCCGTCGCTGGAGGAGCAGATCTTCCGCTCGTCGGTCATCGTGCGCGCCTCGCTGCAGTCGGCCACGGGGACGGTAGAGACCGTGCCGAGCGATCCGGGCGTCGCGTCCACCTATCGCCCGGTGCAGGAGTTGCGGTTCACGGTGCACGAATACATGAAGGGCACCGGGGCGACCGCGCTCCTGGTGGTGGTGCGGGCTCGGCACACGTTTCTGACCGAGGCCGCGGCACGCGAGCAGGTGGACTTCGCCGTGGCGCGCCGCGTCACCACCTGGGACGACCGACAGGGGGTGCTCTTCCTGGAGACGCCGGCGCCGCCATATGCCTCCGCTGCCGCGAGCGGCGGGGCGTCCGGAGCCGCGGGGCGCGCGTCCGCGCCCGCATTGGAGTTCACGCAATCGAACTGGGACCAGTCACCGTGGGCCTACAGCGTGGATACGCTGAGCCGCGCCTGGCTGCCGGCGCGGGACGTTGGCGGCGCGGCGGGCCAGACGCGGGCGGCGGGCGCTGCCAGCACGGTGTTCATCACCGACGGGGCGGAGTCGCCGCCGCCGGTGGTGACTTTGACCGACCTGCGCGCCCAGATCGCGGCGCTGGCCGCCGAGTTGCAAGCCGGGGAAGGCATCGAGGGCTTCACGGACTGCGTCCTTGACAGAATTGGACATGCACGCCATCGCCGCGCCGTCCCGTGGACCCCATTTCAGGATGCAGCGACGCTGACCTCCGGGTCGGCGGCCGGGACCGAGGTGTACGAGGAGAGAAACGAGTATCGAGAACCACAATACAGCCGCTGGTGGCTCAGCGGCCCGGACCCCGAGCGCTTCCAGACCCTGATCATCGACGACGACGATCAAGCCAGCAACGGCTACGACCACGCGCTGGTCACGGCGCGCCCTCTGCCCGCCGGCGCCTATCGCGTGCACTACAACTGGCAACACTACTCGGAGATTCCGTGCAACTTCATGCCCGACGATACGTACGATGATTTCACGGTGACGGTCACGGCGCCGGCGGGGACGGTGCATGAGGCGTTCTTCGACCCGGTGGCCGTTGGCGCCGGCGTGGGCGCGGACAACAGCCACGGCGCGCTCACGCCCACGGGGTTCACCGTCGGCGGCACCGCCGCCGCCCTCCAGCGGCTGAACTGGGAGGCCCAGCAGCTCCAGCTTGAGCTGTCGGCGGCCGTCCCGCTGGCCAATCACTACCTGGACCTCATCGGCCTCGACGGCGCGGTCGCCCTGCGGCTGGGCCTCGACGACGCGACCACGGCAGCCACCGCCTCAGGCGGGCAGGCGTGGCGCTGGCGGGCCTGCGCCGCGCCCTGGGCGGACGGCGACCAGTTGATGCTGCGGCTGCATCACAGCGCCACCGCGCTGCCCGACGTCACCCCCGCCCCGGGCTGCGGCCCGGCGCCGACGTACGGCGCGGCGAGCTACACGCTGACGGTCGCCGCGCACGAGGAGGCCAGTGCGGCGGCGACGACGACGGTGACGATCACGGTGACGGACGTGACGGTCGACTACGACGCGTACGACGACGACGGGCTGATCGAGGTGGCGAACCTGGCGCAGTTGCACGCGATCCGCTGGGACCTGGACGGCGATGGGACGGCCACCGATCCGGGCTACGCGCAGGCGTTCCCGGACGCCATGCCCGGCATGGGCTGCCCGGCGACGGGCTGCGTCGGCTACGAACTGACGGCGGACCTGGAATTCGACACGGACGGGAACGGCGTGGTGGACGCGGCGGACGCCTACTGGAACGGCGGGGCGGGCTGGGAGCCGATCGGCACCTATACCGCCACCTTCCACGGCAACGGGCACGTGATCGCCAACCTGTTCATCGACCGGGGAACGATGGACAACGTGGGCTTGTTTGGCACGACCGGGTCGGCGAGCGAGGTGCGCAACGTCGGCTTGCGCGCGGCAAACGTGACGGGGCGCTACGAAGTCGGCGGCCTGGTGGGCTACAGCAACGGCACGATCAGGATCAGCTACGTGACCGGGCACGTGACGGGGCAGTCGGGCGGCGGCCTGGCCGGCTTCAACCAAGGGCGGATCGTGGCCAGCTACGCGACGGCGGCGGTGACGACCGCCGACGACGCGGGCGGGCTGGTGGGCTTCAACGGCAGCGGGACGCGGATCGTGGCCAGTTACGCCACCGGCCCGGTGACCGGGAGGTCGCGGGCGGGCGGCCTGACGGCGGGGAGCGTGTCGGGGATCACGGCCAGCTACGCGACGGGGGCGGTGACCGGCGACGGCACGGTCGGCGGGCTGGTGGGCGCGAACTTCAGCTCGACGACGGCGAGCTACTGGGATACGACGACGAGCGGGGTGACGACGGGAAGCGGCGGCACGGGGAAGACGACGACCGAGCTGCAGACGCCGACGGGGTACACGGGCATCTACGCGACCTGGAACGTGAACATCGACGGCGCGGCCGGCACCGACGACCCATGGGACTTCGGCACGGCGAGCGAGTATCCGGTGCTCAAGGTGGACTTCGACGGCGATGGCACGGCGAGTTGGGAGGAGTTCGGGGACCAGCGGCCGGTGCCCAACTAGGCGCCGGCGTTCACGGACGGCGCGGCGTCGCGGAGCCACAACTACGCGGGGCTAGAGCCCGCCACGACCTACAAGTTCCGCATCCACGCCTGCAACGGGCCGGACAGCTGCGGGTATTGGACCGTGCCGATCGTGCAGGTGACAACGGACGCCGCACCCGAGGACACGCCAACGCCGACGCCACGGCCGACTGCGGCTCCGCCGCCGCCGGTCAGCGGAGCCCCAAGCTTCGGCCCGGTGGCCGCCGCGGACTACAAGTTTCGCGTGGGGCATAGCCTCGTCGACCTGCCGCTGCCCGCGGCCACCGGCGGCAGCGGCGCGCTGACCTATAGCCTCGCGCCGGCGGTGCGCCAAGGGCCCACCTTCGACCTGGGCAACGGGCTCACCTTCGACGCAGATACGCGCGCGATCAGCGGCACGCCGGCGGCCGCGGCCAATCGCGCGACGTACATCTATACCGTGACCGACGCAGACCGGAAAACGGCTCAGATACCGGTCTCCATCACGGTCTTCGACATTGCGGAGGCGGTTCTCGAGGGAGGCGTGGCGAGGCCGTTGCTGGAATCGACGTGGGGTGTGCTGGGCTATCGCGCCGTCGTGTTGGAGGAGGGGACGATCTTAAGGACGGATGGCCACCAGTTGCAACTGCGAATTCCAGCCGGCGCGGGCTTTCAATTCGGCCAAACCTGCACCTGGCCTGCGGCGGCGCCAACCGACACCACCATGCTTGAGTCGTCGTGGTTGCCATCGAATTACGGCTTCCACGTCGTGCGGTGCGCCCTGGGCGGAGGGGACGCGGTCAGGGTGGAGGTGCAGGCGAGGCTGGGCGACGGCGGGATGCCTGCAGTGCTCTATCACGCGACGATGAACATCAAACATTCGTGGCACCGGAACGACCACACGGTGGCCTACTACATTCGTGGCACCAGCGTCACGACGATCCACGGCGTCACCGTCGGCACGTCGATCACCGGCGTCACCACTGACACGCAAGAAGGCCTGTTTCCGGAGTCCACCAGCACGCCGCACCCGGCGTTAACGGAGCCGGCCAACTATGTGAAGGCGGCGGAGGCCTGGGAAAACGTGGACAGGGGCGGCGTCACGCTCGATCGTGCAAGCAGCGCCGCCGGCGCCGACGTGATCATTGAAGGGTACTGGGACCCTAACCTAGGCAAGGGTGACGACCGTCATTGCGGAGGCAGCGTGGCCTGCACTCGTGCCGCCGGCACCTACCCGCACATAGGCAACGGACAACGATTCCTGATCGAGAATCCGCCGCACTGGGGTCACGAAGACAACCCGCAGATGTGGACCGATGATCTCGGGGAGTGGTGGCGCATGACCGACAAGTTCGAGTATTTGCCTCGAGTCTTGGCGCACGAGCTCGGGCACACGCTGGGTTTAGGGGACGGCGCGAACGGGGACGACGTAATGGCGTGGGCTACCCGGGAGCCAAGTCCGTGCTCTTTTACGGCCCAAGTCCTTGATCGATGCGGCTTCTCGGATGGTGACATGCAGGGACTGCGAGCGATCTATGCGCACCACCGCGATGATCATTAGGGGGACCCCGATGCTGTACGTGCCCCGTGTGCTCCAACGGCGGGCCTGGCGGTTCCCGGCGCTGGTGCTTCTGCTCGCCTTGGCCGCCGCCTGCGGACCGGCGGCCACTGAGGCCACCTCATTGCCTTCCGCGCACCGGGCAATCAGTGCCGCTTCGCCTCAGATGCCTGCTGACGCCCCACCAGTCTCCGTTGCACAGAGTATCGACTGGTTTGTCCCTCCGTCGCTGGAGGAGCAGATATTCACCTCGTCGGTCATCGTGCGCGCCTCGCTCGAGTCGGCGACGCCGGCGGTGGAGAGAGTGCTCAGCGATCCCGGCGGCGCGCCCACCTACCGCGCCGTGCAGGAGCTGCGCTTCACGGTGCACGAGTATCTCAAGGGCAGTGGGCCTACCACCCTGCTTGTGGCGGTGCGTGGTGAAGGCCGACAGGTGACCGAGGCGGCGGCACGAGAATTTGCGGAGAGCGCCACTGCACAGCGGGTCACGACCTGGGACGACCGGCAGGGAGTGCTCTTCTTGTCCGAGTTGCCGGCCGCCTATGTCCCGGCCGGCCAGGCGGCCGGCGCCACGAGAAATGCCGCGGCGTCGGCGTTGGCCTTCACGCGATCAAATAACCAAGCGGCGTGGGACTACAGCGTGGACACGCTGAGCCGAGCCTGGCTGCCGGCGCGGGACGCTGCGGGGGCGGGCGGGGCCTCGGGGACGGCGGCCCGCACGACCAGCCAGGCCTACATCACTGACGGGGCCAAATCACCGCCGCCAGTGGTAGCCCTGACCGATCTGCGTGCCCAGATTGCGGCGCTGGCGGCGGAGCTTAGGACGGGGGCGGGCGTTGCAGGCTTCCAGCGCTGCATCAGCGGCAGGATAGGGCATGAGCGGGCGAGGCGCGCAGTGCCACTGCCATCGCGCTCGATCCCCGTCCAACTAGCCTCCGGTGTCGCGGCGAACACCGACGTGTTTCGGAGCACAATTCCGCAACGTGGTGACCCGCAGTACAGTCGCTTTTGGCTCAGCGGCTCCGACCACGAGCGCTTCCAGGCCCTGATCATCGACGACGACGATCAGTCCAGCACCGGCTACGACCACACGCTGGCCACTGCCCGCCCGCTGCCAGCAGGGACGTACGAAGTGCGCTACAACGAGCAGCACTACTTGGACTTTCCATGCAACTTCGTGCCTGATGATGCCTACAACCCTATTGAAGTCCAGGTCACGGCGCCGGCGGGGACGGTGCATGAGGCGTTCTTCGACCCGGTGGCCGTTGGCGCCGGCGTGGGCGCGGACAACAGCCACGGCGCGCTCACGCCCACGGGGTTCACCGTCGGCGGCACCGCCGCCGCCCTCCAGCGGCTGAACTGGGAGGCCAAGCAGCTCCAGCTTGAGCTGTCGGCGGCCGTCCCGCTGGCCAATCACTACCTGGACCTCATCGGCCTCGACGGCGCGGTCGCCCTGCGGCTGGGCCTCGACGACGCCACCACCGCGACCATTGCGGGCGGCGGGCAGGCCTGGCGCTGGCCGGCCTGCGCCGCGCCCTGGGCGGCGGGCGACCAGCTGATGCTGCGGCTGCATCACAGCGCCACCGCGCTGCCCGACGTCACCCCCGCCCCGGGCTGCGGCCCGGCGCCGACGTACGGCGCGGCGAGCTATGCCTTCACCGTGGCCGAAGACGCCGCGGTGGGCGCCGCGGTGGGCACGGTCACGGCCACGGCCGCCGGCGGCACCGCGGTGATTTACACGGTCACGGCCGGCGACGAGCACGCGGCATTCGCGATCGATGGAAGCACGGGCGCGCTGACGGTGGCCCGCCCGCTCGACTACGAGACCGCGGCGAGCTACACGCTGACGGTCGCCGCGCACGAGGAGGCCAGTGCGGCGGCGACGACGACGGTGACGATCACGGTGACGGACGTGACGGTCGACTACGACGCGTACGACGACGACGGGCTGATCGAGGTGGCGAACCTGGCGCAGTTGCACGCGATCCGCTGGGACCTGGACGGCGATGGGACGGCCACCGATCCGGGCTACGCGCAGGCGTTCCCGGACGCCATGCCCGGCATGGGCTGCCCGGCGACGGGCTGCGTCGGCTACGAACTGACGGCGGACCTGGAATTCGACACGGACGGGAACGGCGTGGTGGACGCGGCGGACGCCTACTGGAACGGCGGGGCGGGCTGGGAGCCGATCGGCACCTATACCGCCACCTTCCACGGCAACGGGCACGTGATCGCCAACCTGTTCATCGACCGGGGAACGATGGACAACGTGGGCTTGTTTGGCACGACCGGGTCGGCGAGCGAGGTGCGCAACGTCGGCTTGCGCGCGGCAAACGTGACGGGGCGCTACGAAGTCGGCGGCCTGGTGGGCTACAGCAACGGCACGATCAGGATCAGCTACGTGACCGGGCACGTGACGGGGCAGTCGGGCGGCGGCCTGGCCGGCTTCAACCAAGGGCGGATCGTGGCCAGCTACGCGACGGCGGCGGTGACGACCGCCGACGACGCGGGCGGGCTGGTGGGCTTCAACGGCAGCGGGACGCGGATCGTGGCCAGTTACGCCACCGGCCCGGTGACCGGGAGGTCGCGGGCGGGCGGCCTGACGGCGGGGAGCGTGTCGGGGATCACGGCCAGCTACGCGACGGGGGCGGTGACCGGCGACGGCACGGTCGGCGGGCTGGTGGGCGCGAACTTCAGCTCGACGACGGCGAGCTACTGGGATACGACGACGAGCGGGGTGACGACGGGAAGCGGCGGCACGGGGAAGACGACGACCGAGCTGCAGACGCCGACGGGGTACACGGGCATCTACGCGACCTGGAACGTGAACATCGACGGCGCGGCCGGCACCGACGACCCATGGGACTTCGGCACGGCGAGCGAGTATCCGGTGCTCAAGGTGGACTTCGACGGCGATGGCACGGCGAGTTGGGAGGAGTTCGGGGACCAGCGGCCGGCGCCCAACTAGGCGCCGGCGTTCACGGACGGCACGCCGAGCCGGGTGACGCGGTTGAACCTGGCGAGCAAGAGCCTGACGGGGAGCATTCCGGCGGGGCGGGGCCAGCGGTTCGAGCTGACCACGGCCGACCTGAGTTCCAACCAGCTGACGGGGGATATCCCGCGGGAGCTGGGCCGCACCTAGCCCAAATAGAGGACGTAGGGACCCGGCAGCGGAGACTCGACCGCGGCCCGCTGTAGCAGTCCGCGCGAGGGGCTGAGAGCACGCGCGGCGATCGCTCGGTTGATCTCCGGCACCGCGTCCAGCTCGTCAATCTCCTCGACCGTGAGGAAGCGTGCGGCGTCGACCTCCGGCCCGGGCGTGGGCTCTCCGGCAACACGCCGGAGCAGGAAGACCACGTACGTCGAGTGATCCTCGCCGTGCCGCGAGCGCACCGCCAGCAGTCCCTGCACCTCGGTCGTGAGGCCGGCCTCCTCGTTGACCTCGCGGACGGCGGCTTCGGCCAACGTCTCATCGGGCTCGCAGAAGCCGCCCGGAATCTGCCAGTTGCCGCGCCCATAGGCCGTGGCACGGCGCACCAGCAAGATGCGGTCACCGTCAACGACGGCGCCGCCCACGCCCACGTTGTATCCCTGGTTGTACCGCTCTGGAACCGGGCTCATCCGGTCATAGTACCGGCGCGCAAGTCGCCGTGGCACCGCCGGTGTCGGCGCCCCAAAGACCCAGCCGTTGACCCCGCATTGAGCCGACGGGGTGCAGGCTCATAGAATCTAAGGCCACCCCATCCAACTCCGAGTGCCCTTCGTGCTCTTCGACTTCCACACGCATACGTTCTTCAGCGACGGCGAGCTGTCGCCGATCGAGCTCCTGCGGCGCTGTCACGTCGCGGGATATACCGCCGTTGCCGTCACGGATCATGCGAGCCCCGCCAACGTCGAGGCGCTCGTGCCGGCCCTGGCGCGCGATTGCCGCATCGCGGAAGACGCGTGGGGCATCGTCGCCATCCCGGGCGTTGAGATCACGCACGTGCCGCCGGGTGAGATCGACGCGGTGGCTCGCCGCGCGGCGGAGGCCGGCGCCGAGCTCGTGGCGGTCCATGGTGAGACCATCGCCGAGCCGGTCGCGGCCGGCACCAACCGCGCGGCGCTGGAGTCCGACTACGTGCACGCGCTGGTGCACCCTGGCCTGCTGAGTCCGGAACTCGCCCAGCTGGCACAGGGCAATGGCAAGTGGCTCGAGCTCTCGGCACGCCGCGGGCACTCGCTCACCAACGGGCACGTGGCCGCGCTGGCCCGGGCGTCGGGCACGCGGCTCCTCGTCAACAGCGACGCGCACGCCCCGGGTGATTTGCTGTCGGAGCCCTTGGCCCGCCGCATTGCCCGAGGGGCCGGCTTGAATGCCGACGAGACCGAGACCATCGTGTCGGACAACCCACTGGAGCTGCTGCGCCAGTTGGGGCGCTCGATTCCAGAGATCACCCAGGTCCCATGACCGTCCTCGACCGCGAGTCAGTGCCACCCGTACTCGAAATCGTCGATCCCACGGACCAGGACGTTGACCACGTCGAGCGGGTGGAGCTGCCGGTGCTGCCCCTGCGCGCCGAATCGCTCTACCCAATTCCCGACAGCATGACGCCGTTCCTGGTTGGACGCGAGGGCTCGGTGTCAGCCATCGAGGATGCGCTGGCCCGCGACCGCCGCATCTTGGCCGTGGCGCAACGCCAGCCCACTAAGGAAGACGTGGCGTTCGACGACCTGCACGAGGTGGGAACCGAGGCGCAGATCATTCGCATGTTGCGGTTGCCAGACGGAACCACCAGCGTCCTCGTGCACGGCGTGCGGCGCGTGCGCGTGGTCTCCGTCGTCAGCGAGTATCCGATCGTGCGGGTGGTGGGCCAGGTGGTGGACGACCTGGACGAGGATCCAGCGATCTCGCGCGCGGCGATGCCGCGGGTCCTGAAGCTGTTCCAGCGCGTCGCGCGTCTCAGCGATGCCATACCGGAAGAAGCACTGATCCGGGCTATGAACGCGGAGACGCCTGGGCTGCTGGCCGATGCCGTGGCGGCATCACTCAACTTATCCCTCGACGATCATCAGACGCTGCTCGAGATGCGCGACGTTGCCGAGCGGCTGCAGCGCGTGCGCACGTTGCTGGACGAGGAGATTCAGGTCCTCAAACTTGAGCAGGAGATCCGCGAGAGCACTCGCAACGACGTCGACATCAAGCAGCGCGAGTTCTATCTGCGTGAGCAGATGCGGGCCATCATCAAGGAAATCGGCGAAACGAATTCGCAGAACGCCGAGGTCGCGGCCATTCGCGAACGACTGGAGTCCAGCGCATTTCCCGACCTGGTCGCCAAGCGCGGACTCAAGGAACTAGACCGCCTGAATGCCCTCCCGCACGGGTCGCCCGAGACCAGCGTCCTGCGCACCTACCTGGAGTGGCTCACGGAACTGCCGTGGCGGCGGCGGTCCAAGGACATGACGGACGTGGCGCGCGCGGAAGCGATCCTCAACCAATACCACCATGGGCTGAAGGATGTGAAAGAGCGCCTGCTGGAGTACATCGCGGTGCGCCATCTCGCGCGACGCTCACGCAGCCCGATCCTCTGTTTCGCGGGACCGCCCGGCGTCGGAAAGACGAGCCTCGGTCGTTCGATCGCCGAGGCGCTGGGCCGCAACTTCGTGCGAGTGTCCCTGGGCGGTGTGCGGGACGAGGCCGAGATTCGCGGCCACCGGATGACGTATGTGGGCTCCATGCCGGGCCGCATTCTGCAGAAAATGCGGGAAGCGGGGACCATCAATCCCGTCTTCATGATCGACGAGATCGACAAGCTTGGGCTGGACTTCCGCGGCGACCCCGCCGCCGCCCTGCTCGAAGTGCTAGACCCCGAGCAGAATCACACCTTCAGCGACCACTATCTCGAGTTGCCCTTCGATCTGAGCAAGGTGATGTTCATTGCGACCGCCAACACGCTGCACGGCCTGCCGCCCGCGCTGGTCGACCGCATGGAGGTGATCGAGCTGCCGGGCTACGTGGAGGACGAGAAGGTGGCAATCGCGGAGCAGTTCCTGGTATCCCGGCAGCTGCATGAGCACGGGTTGGATGCCGAGGCGCTCCACTTCGAACGCGAGGCGCTGCGGCGCATCGTTCGCGCGTACACCCGCGAGGCGGGCGTGCGCGAGTTGGAACGCGCCATCGCCACCATCGCCCGCAAGGAAGCCCTAGCCCGCGCCGAGAGTCGCGAGGGGAAACAGGTCATTCGACCCGCGGACGTACCGAAGTATCTCGGTCCGCCAAAATATCGCTTCGGGTCCGCCGATAGCGATGACGCCTACGCCGTAGCGACCGCGGTATTCACCACGCCGGCCGGCGGCGACCTCCTGCCGATCGAGGTATCGATCGCGAAGGGCACCGGCGAGGTCACCCTGACAGGCTCCCTGGGCGACGTGATCCAGGAATCCGCCCACGCCGCCATTACCTATGCCCGGGCACACGCCGACGACTTCGGCTACGGAGCCTCCAACTTCGATGCCATGGACATCCACGTGCACGTACCGCAGGGCGCCCTGCCCAAGGAAGGCCCGGCGTCAGGTGTGGCCATCGCTACCGCGCTGATATCTGCCCTGGCGCGCCGCAAAGTTCGCGGCAGCGTGGCAATGACGGGGGAGATCACCTTGCGTGGGCGCGTGCTGCCCGTCACTAGCATCAAGGAGAAAGTCCTGGCCGCCAAACGCGCGGGCATCGAGACTTTCGTGCTGCCGCATGGCAATCGGCAAGACCTCGACGAGCTGTCGGCAGACACCCGCGAAGGCCTTGAATTTGCCCTCGCCACCACCGTGGACGAAGCGCTGGCGCACGTCCTGGTGGGCTAGCACGGAACAGTCCGCCACCGGGGAAGCTCAGTTGACGGCGGAGAGTGGCTATTCTGCGGTACGGGGCCCCGCACCGCGCGCACAACAGGAGAGTTGAGCAAGCGTTCAGATGTTTGGACCGCTCAACACGCTCTTCGGACTCTTCTCGCGCGACCTTGGCATCGACTTGGGCACCGCCAACACGCTCGTGTACGTGAAAGACCGGGGCGTGGTGCTGTCCGAGCCGTCGGTGGTGGCAACGGACCAGAGAACGATGCGTGTCCTCGCGGTGGGCGCCGAAGCGAAGAAGATGGTCGGCCGCACACCTTCCAACATCATCGCCATGCGCCCGTTGCGCGACGGGGTGATCGCCGACTTCGACACTGTGGAGACCATGCTCCAGTACTTCATCAGCCGCGTGCATGACGAGCTGCCGTTCGCGCCGCGTCCGCGCGTGATCGTCGGCGTGCCCTCGGGAGTCACCGAGGTTGAGAAGCGCGCCGTCCACGAGGCAAGCCTGCAGGCCGGCGCCCGCGAGGTCTACCTCATCGAAGAGCCCATGGCCGCCGCCATCGGCGCCGGGCAACCGATTCAGGAGGCGACGGGCAACATGATCGTCGACATCGGAGGTGGGACCACAGAGGTCGCCGTGATCTCGTTGGGCGGCGTGGTGGTAAGTCACAGCATCCGCGTGGCTGGCGACGAAATTGACGAGCAAATTGTGGAGTACTGCCGGAGCGAGCACACGCTGCTGATTGGCGAACGCACCGCCGAAGCTTGCAAGATCGCCGTGGGATCGGCCTACGCCGGTCTCCAGGAAGACACCGTGCTCGTCCGCGGCCGCGACCTGCAGAGCGGGTTGCCGCGGCAGGCCGAGCTCACGTCGGGACATATCCGCGAGGCGATCGGCACGCCGGTGACGGAAATCGTGGACAACGTCAAGCTCGCGATCGAAGCCACGCCGCCGGAGTTGCTGGCCGACATCATGGAGCACGGCATCTATCTCGCCGGCGGCGGGGCCTTGCTGCGCAACCTTGACAAGCGCATCGAGCAGGAGGCCGACATTCCAGTGCATGTCGCGGAAAACCCGCTGGAAGCCGTCGTGCGCGGCACCGGTGCCTGCCTCCACAACCTCGAGGCTTACCGCGAGGTCTTCGTTACCGAGAACCAGTCCCCCTACGGCTAGGTGGTCGCCAGCATGCGGGGAGGCCAACGAGCCGCAATCGTCTTGATAGGACTCATCGTGGCGGCGGTCGTGCTCTCGATGCTGCACAACACGGGCGCCAGTGTCCCGGTGGAGGGTCTGGTCCTTCGCGTGGTCGAACCGGTCAGGAGCGCTTTCACGACCCTGGCCAACAACACCTCGCGTGCACTGGCCGACTTCAATCGGTTTGGCGAGATTCGGGAGGAGAATGCCGCGCTGCAGGCCGAGGTGGCGCAGCTCCGGGCGCAGGCGGCTCGCCTGAACGACACGGAACGTGAAAACGAGCGCTTCCGCCAAGCCCTGGGCTATCTGGACGAGCACCCCGAGCTCAAGCTCGTGACGGCGCGGATCGTCGGGCGGGACAGCCTGGACTTGCTGGATACGATCGTGATCGATCGCGGCGCGGCATCCGGCATCCGGGTGGGCATGGCAGTGGTGGCGCAAGGGGGATTGGCCGGTCGCGTGACCAACGTGACCGACGCGTCGGCCGATGTGCTCCCCGTGCATAGCCCGCAGAGCACGGTGAGCGTGCTGGCTCAAGGGGACGAGACCACGGCGGACGGAACGCTGGACGGGACCACCGGCGCGGATTTGGTGATGCGCCACATCGACGCGGAGGCGCCCATCATGATTGGCGACGCTGTCGTGACCTCCAGTCTCGGTGGTGGCCTGCCGCGGGGAATCCCAGTCGGCCGAATCGTGGCCATCGAGGTCTCACCCACCACCGTGCTGCGCCAGGCGATCGTCGAGCCCATCGTGAAGCCGGAGCACTTAGACGTCGTGCAAGTCATCGTCGGGCAGACGGCGGGCGTCTAGTCGTGGTCCCGCGTCTCGGCACCGCCGCGCGCGGTGCACGCCGGCTGCCCTCACCGGGCGCCTGGGCGGCAGCTCTGTTTGTGGCCCTGCTCGCGCTGGCGCAAACCTCGGTGCTGCCGTATTTCGAAATCCTGGGAACGCAGCCATCGCTGGTTCTGGTCAGCGTCGTCATCCTGGCCACGATGCAAGTAGGGACGCGGGCGCTCGCGTGGGGGTTCGGGGGCGGGCTTCTGGTCGACCTTTTTTCGGCAGCACCACTTGGAACCAACGCGCTGCTGTTCACCCTGTTTGCCTTCGCGGCCGGTGGGGGATTCGGCGGCGTCGACCGCGCGAATATCGTCATCCCGGCCGCGGCGGTCGTGCTCGCGACGGCGGTCTACTACCCGAGCGTGCTCTTGGCGCTGCAATTGCAGGGGACTGAGGTAGCGTGGGCGGCCCAGCTTCCCGGGCGCCTGTGGCCGGCCATTGCCGTCAACCTCGCAGCCGCGGCAGTGCTCTACTACCCGGTGCGCGTGCTCGAGCGCTGGACACACGGCCGTCAGATTCCAACGTTTCGAGGAGTACGCTAGAGACGTATGGCAGCCAACGGCGAGCACAGCGGGCAAGCCGCACCTGCAGCGCAGGGCACCAAGAGCGACGGCGGCGCGAGCGCCAATCGAAAGCTCCGACGCGGACTCATCCTCGGGGGCGCGGTTCTGGCAGGCAACGCGGCCCTGGCAGGGCGTCTCTGGCAACTGCAGGTCGTTGACACGGACACCTACCAAGAGCAGGCGACCCGGAATCGACTACGAACCGAACCGGTGCGGCCTGTGCGCGGTTTGGTGTTCGACCGCAGCCGCGAACCGCTGGTCCGCAATGTGCCCGTATTCGGCGTGTGGATCACGCCGGCTGACGTCCCCAAAGCCCGCGAAGGCTCGATCATCGCCAGCGTCGCCGCCCTCACGGGCGAGCGGCCTGACGATGTGCGTTTGAAGTTGGCGCAGGCCCGCTACGACCCAGGCCGCCCGGTGCAGGTGGCGACGGACGTGGAACGCGACTCGGCGCTGGCCATCGAAGAGCGCCGCCACGACCTGCCAGGGGTGCAAGTCCGTTCGGGGATACGTCGTGACTACCTGCACGGCGACGCCTTCGGGCACATGCTCGGCTTTGTCGGACCGGTTCCCGCCGAGGCGCTGGAGGAATACCAAGCGCTTGGCGTGGGCTTCGACGAGACAGTTGGGCTGGCGGGCCTCGAGCGCAGATTCCAAGGGGCGTTGCGCGGGACCGACGGCTCACGGAAGGTCGAGATCGACGCCCTCGGGCGTGAGTTGAACGAGATCGCTGCCGAAGCGCCCGTCGAGGGACGTCACCTGGTGATGACCGTTGCCGTTCGCGAGCAGCGGGCGATACGTGAGATTCTGGCGCGGCATCTGGCCCTTCGTGACTCCGGCGCGGGGGTCGCGGTCGTGATTCGACCCGAGGACGGATCGGTCGTCGCGCTCGCCAGCTTGCCCGACTACGACAACAACGCTTTTGGAGCGGACGGCGACGCCAGTGTGCTGACGCGGTTAGTCACCGACCCGCGGCGTCCGCTCATCAACCATGCGGTGGCAGGCCTCTATCCGCCGGGCTCAAGCTACAAAGTCGTCGCGGCCTCAGCGGCGCTCGAGACCGGCATCGTTTTGCCGCAAACCAAGATTCGCTGCGACGGCCAGTTGGTGCTGCCAAGCGGCTGGGCTTTCAAGGATTGGCTGGCGACCGGCCACGGCATGGTCGACCTGCACCGTGGCATTTCGGAGTCGTGCAATATCTACTTCTACAGCATCTCCGGCGGGAATCCTTACACCAACCTCACCGGCTTCGGCAATCGGCGGATGGTGGAGTACGAGCGTGGGTTTGGGTTTGGCGAAGTCAGCGGCATTGACCTGCCCGGTGAGGCGGCCGGGCTGGTGCCAACGGCCGAATGGAAGCAAGGCAACCTGGGGCAACCGTGGGTGACGGGCGACACCTACCACGCCGCCATCGGCCAGGGGCTGGTGCAGGTCACGCCGCTGCAAATTGCCATGATGTATGCCGCGGTGGGCAACGGTGGGCGCCTGCTGCGGCCACGTCTGGTTGACCGAATCGTCGACTCGCAGGGCCACGTCCTCCAGCGGATACCCGTGAGCGAGCGCGGACGATTGCCGGTCTCGGATGAACACCTTCAGCTTCTGCGCAACGCGCTGTTGGAAGCGGTCAACGGCGTCAACGGCACTGGCAAGCACGCGCGTTCCGAATTCACCGTCGTGGCCGGAAAGACTGGCACGGCGGAGTACAGCGGAACACGCGATGCGAATGACAAGCTCCCAAGCCACGCCTGGTTTGCCGGCTATGCACCAGCTGAGAACCCTGAGTACGCGTTCGCGGTGTTGGTTCGCGACGGCGGCGAAGGCGCCTTTGCGGCCGCTCCAATCGCGCGCGACATCATTGACTATTTGATGACGGGTCAGATGCCCCCGCTGCCGCAAGACCGTCCGGATTTCATACCACCGACGCGCCGGCTCGCATGACCAGCGCTCTTCGGCGATTCGATCTCGCCATCATCATCCCGTCCATCGCTTTGGTGTCGGCTGGAATCCTCATGCTCTCCACCACCGGTGATCCTGGCCAAACCGGCCTCGACCACAAGGCGGTCCAGCAAGGCCTATTCGTGGCCATCGGGCTCACGATCGCCCTGGTTATGGCCTTCCTGGACTATCGCCTGCTCCATGCCGTGGCGCTGCCCGCCTTTATCCTGGGCACGATCGCGGTCGCTGCCGTGGTGGTCTTCGGTGACGCCAGTCTGGGCGCCCAACGCTGGTTCGTGGTCGGGCCCGTTGTGATCCAGCCGTCCGAGATCATGAAGCTGGCCGCCATCATGTACTTGGCACACTTTCTGGCCCGGCGCGGCGAGCGCATCCGTTCGCTTCGGACCGTGATGCTGAGCCTCGCGATCATGCTGGTTCCGACGGCGCTGGTGTTCGTCGAGCCCGATCTGGGCTCCGCGCTCGTGTTCGTCGCCATCTGGCTGGCGATGGTGTTCGTCGCCGGCGCCCGCTGGTGGCATGTGCTGGTGCCCATCGGAGCGGCGCTTGCCGCATTCCCCTTCGGATGGTTTTTTGCCCAGGGCTACATGCGTGAGCGCTTCGTCGCCTTCTTGGACCCTGGGAGCGACCCGCTTGGCGCCGGCTACAACGTGCTGCAGGCGCGGATTTCCATTGGTTCCGGCGGCTGGTTGGGCCAAGGGATCGGGCAAGGCACGCAGTCACAACTTGAATTCCTGCGCGTGCGCGATACCGACTTCATCTATGCCGTGCTCGGCGAGCAACTCGGCTTCGTAGGCGCCCTGGGCGTCATCTTGTTCTTCACACTTCTTCTCACGCAGGCCGTAGTCGTCTCGCTGCGCGCGCGCGATGACTTTGGCCGGTATCTCGCCATCGGCATCGCCGGCATGTTGTTTTTCCAATCCTTCGTCAACATCGGCATGAATGTTGGGCTTATGCCAGTGACCGGAATCACGCTTCCCCTCCTGAGCTTCGGCCGCAACTCGCTCGTGGTCACGCTGGCGGCCATTGGGATTCTCCTCAGCATCAATGCGCATCGGACGGCTGCCCCCTACCGGCAGCAGGGCGTCTGGTGGATTTCGAGCGTGACGCGGATGGAGCCCCGTCCGGAATCTTCGCCACGTCCGTGAGTGGCCCAGGATGGGCCGAGGTTGCCGTCCCGGCATCGTCCGGGAATCTGGGCGCCGGATTCGACGCCCTGGGGCTGGCGCTTGAGCTGCGCAACATCTATCGGTTCGAGCCCAGCCAACACGACCACATCGAGGCCACCGGGAAGTTCGCCGAATTTGTGCCACGGGACGTCCGGCGTAATCTGGCCTTCCGCGCGTTTCGGTCCCTCGCGCCCGCGGCGGTTGGCCCATACCGGCTGCACGCCCGGCGGATCATCCCCGCCCAGGGCGGCTGGGGCAGCTCAGCCAGCGCCATTGTCGGCGGGCTCGTCGCCGCCAACCTCGCCTTTGATCTTGACGTGCCGCAGGACGAATTGCTGCGGCGAGCGAACGAGCTGGAAGGGCATGCCGACAATGTGGCGCCCGCACTGCTCGGCGGCATGGTCGTCACGGTGCTGGACGGGCCCGACTTGCACTGGCTGCCACTCGAATTTCCAGCCACCGTTGGCATTGTGCTCGTCGTCCCTGGCTATCGGGTGCCGACCCACCGCGCGCGTCAGGTCCTGCCCGAGCAAGTGCCGCGGGCGGACGCCGTGGCCAACCTGGCCCGCGCGGCGCTCATGGTGGGCGCCGTGCACCACGGCCGCTTCGATCTGCTGGGAGTCGCAATGACCGACCGGCTGCACCAGCCCTACCGCGGCACGCTCAATCCGGCGCTGGAGCCTTGCATGTCGGCGGCGCTGGAAGCGGGCGCCTACGGCTCGGCCCTGAGTGGATCGGGGCCCACCGTGATTGCATTCTGTCCGCGCGAGCGCAACCTCACAGTCGCCAGCGCGATGGCGGACGCCTGCCTGGACAGCGGCCACACGTGCGAAACCTACGTCGTGAGCGCGGCCGCCACAGGCGCTCAGCCAACCGACGCCTGGCGCACGCGCACAGGGCAAGCCGACCTATAATTCAGCGACGGCGCGCACCGTTCCTGAACCAGCGGCGGGCGCCGCAGGGAGGCCTGCTGCCCACCGAATTGAGACCCAGAGGAGCTGATCCCCGCTCAGACGCGGCGAGCGTTGGCGAGGACGTTGCCGCATCCGGCGGACACGAGACCATCGCCGTCCTTGACTTTGGGTCGCAATACAGTCAGCTCATTGCCCGGCGGATTCGCGAAGTCGGCGTCCGCACCGAGCTCCTTCCCCCCGACCAACTGCACACGGTCAATGCCCGACGCCTGCGCGGCATTGTGCTGTCGGGCGGACCGGCGAGCGTGTATGCCCCTGGCGCACCACAACTCCCGGCGGACGTGCTCGACGCGGGCGTCCCGGTTCTGGGCATCTGCTATGGCATGCAGCTGCTGAGCCAAGCATTGGGTGGGCGGGTACAACCTGCGTCCAGGCGCGAGTACGGCCCGGCGCGCGTGCGCGTTGCCGACGGCACGCACCCGCTCTTCGCCGGTTTGCCATCGGGGTTTGACGTGTGGATGAGCCATGGCGACGTGGTCGACGAGTTGCCGCCCGGCTTCCGCGCGGTTGCCGCCACCGACCATTCGCCCACGGCAGCCATGTCGAACAGCAACGGGATTAGCGCGCTGCAGTTCCATCCTGAGGTGCGGCACACGGCGCACGGGCTGTCTCTGCTGCGCAACTTCGCGCGTGACATCTGCAACTGTCGCGGCGACTGGACGCCGGCGTCTCTCGTGCGAGAGGCCATTGCCGACATCCGCCGCCGTGCCGCCGACGGCCGCGTGATCTGCGGGCTGAGCGGCGGCGTCGACAGTGCCGTCACCGCCGCGCTGGTGCACGCCGCGATCGGCGACCGGCTCGCATGCATTCTGGTCGACACCGGCCTGCTGCGCGCGGGCGAAGTCGCGCAGGTCCGCGACGCCCTGCGCACGAGTCAGCGTCTCGATCTCACCATCGTTGACGCGGCAGACGAGTTCCAACACAGCCTGCAAGGCGTCACCGACCCGGAGCGGAAACGCGCCATCATCGGGGAGGCCTTCATTCGCGCGTTCGAACGCGAGGCCACCCGCATCGGCGACGCGCGCTTCCTCGCGCAAGGCACCATCTACCCCGACGTGATCGAAAGCGGTGGACGCGCCGGCGCGGCAGTCATCAAGTCCCATCACAACGTCGGCGGGTTGCCCGAGCGCCTCGGACTCGAGTTGTTGGAACCGTTGCGCGAGCTATTCAAGGACGAAGTGCGGGCCGTGGGGCGCGAGCTCGGCCTGCCGGCGTCGGTTGTCGACCGACAACCATTCCCAGGACCGGGGCTTGCCGTGCGCGTGCTTGGCGAGGTGACGAGCGCACGCGTCGAGACGCTGCGGGCCGCGGACGCCATCGTGCTGGAGGAGCTCGAGCCAATCGCCAAGACGCAATCCCTCGCGCAATATTTTGCCGTGCTGCCCGGGGTGCGCAGCGTCGGGGTGATGGGCGACGAGCGAACGTACGGCGAGTTGGTGGCGGTTCGCGCCGTGACCTCCGACGACTTCATGACCGCCGACTGGGCGCGGATCCCCGCCGATGTGCTGGCACGACTCTCGAGCCGGCTCGTCAACGAAGTCCCGGGAGTGAATCGGGTGGTCTACGACATCACCTCCAAGCCGCCAGGAACCATCGAATGGGAATAGCTGCGCAGCGCGCGGACCCCAAGCTCCTGGTCGTGGGCGGCGGCGGGCGCGAGCACGCGATTTGCTGGCGGCTGCGGCAGGACCGGCCGCTGGCGGAGATCTACTGCGCGCCGGGCAACGCGGGAACAGCCGATGTCGCCCGCTCGCTCGACATCGACGCGGGGGACGTTGGCGAGCTCGTCAGTTGGGCGCGGTCGGAGCGTCCGGACATGGTCGTCGTCGGCCCCGAGGATCCGCTGATCAAAGGGATCGTGGACGAGCTGCAGAACATCGGAATTCCGGTCTTCGGACCCACGCGGCGCGCGGCTGAGATTGAAGGCAGCAAGTCTTTCTCGAGTGACCTGGTCACGCGCCTCGGCGTGCCGGCTCCGGCCCACGCCACGTTCGACGACGTCGACGCGGCGCTGGTCTACGTGCAGCGCGTGCCTGGTGAAGTCGTGGTCAAGGCCGACGGACCCGCCCTTGGCAAAGGCGTCATCGTCTGCCGCACGCCCGACGAGGCTGCCGACGCAGTCCAGCAGATGATGGTCGATGGCGCGTTCGGCGCCTCGGGCGCCCGGGTGGTGGTGCAAGAGCGGCTGCACGGTCCCGAGCTCTCGCTGTTCGCGCTGTCGGACGGGCAGAGCTTTCGCACCATGGGCGTCGCCCGCGACTACAAGCGCATCGGCGACGGCGATCGGGGGCCGAACACGGGCGGCATAGGAAGCTACACGCCGGTGCCCGACGCGCCCGCGGAGCTTGTGTCGCGCATCGAGCGCGAAATTGTCGGCCCAGTGCTGGCCGACCTGCGGGCGGCGGGACGACCGTATGTCGGCGTGCTCTTCGCCGGGCTGATCCTCACGGCCGACGGTCCGAAAGTGATCGAATTCAACTGCCGCATGGGCGACCCGGAAACCCAGGTGGTCCTCCCCCTCCTGCAGGGGGACTTCGTGGAGCTTCTCCAGGCTGCGGTAGACGGCACACTGGATCACACGCACATCCGTCCACCAAATAAGGCGGCCGTCGCCGTCGTGCTGACATCCGAAGGGTATCCCGGGCCATCCGTGAGCGGTCGGGCCATCACCGGGCTGGGCGAAGTCGATCGCGGGTTGGTCTTTCACGCCGGCACCCAACGGCGCGACGGCGCGGTTCGGACGGCCGGAGGACGCGTTCTCGCAGCGGTGGGCGTTGCCGACGACCTGGGCGCAGCGCGTGACGAGGCCTACGCCATCGCCGCGACCGTGCAGTTCGAGGGAGTGGCCTATCGAACGGACATCGCCGCCGACGCGCTCGGCGTGGCGGTGGGGCTGTGATTCCCCGCTACACGCGTCCCGAGATGGGCGCGATCTGGGACCGCCAGATGTACTTCGAGTTCCAGCAGCGCGTCGAATTGGCGGCGGTCAACGCCTGGGCGCGGGAAGGCCGCGTGCCGGCCGCCGACGCCGCCCTGCTTCAGCGCGCCAGCTTCAGCCTCGCGCGCATCGACGAGTTGGAGCGAACGAGCGATCACGAGACGAACGCGTTCGTGGACGCACTCGCCGAGTCGGTCGGGCCCGAGGGCCGCTGGCTGCACCTCGGCCTCACGTCGTCAGACGTGCTGGACACGGGGCTGGCACTGCAGCTCGTCGCGGCCGCAGATCAGCTGCTGACGCGGCTGGACGAACTAGCGCAAGTCCTAGAGCGGCTGGCACTGCAACATCGCCACACGCTCATGATCGGCCGCAGCCACGGCGTGCACGCGGAGCCGATCACCTTCGGGTTCAAGCTGCTGATTTGGGTCGACGAGGTGAGGCGCCAGCGCCAGCGCCTATGCGATGCGCAAGTCAGCGTGGCCGTCGGCAAGATCTCGGGCTCGGTGGGCACGCATGCTCACGTGCCGCCGCGGGTCGAGGAATGGGCCTGCGCCGAGCTTGGCCTGGTGGCGGCACCGGTCTCGAACCAGATCGTGCAACGCGATCGCCACGCCCACTTGATGACGACACTTGCGGGCCTGGCAAGCTCGCTCGACAAATTCGCCACCGAGATCCGCAGCTTGCAGCGAACCGAGATCCGGGAGGTCGAAGAACCTTTTGAGGAAGGCCGGCACGGGTCATCCTCCATGCCGCACAAGCGCAATCCGTCGCGCTGCGAGCGTGTGTCGGGCCTGGCGCGCGTGGTCCGGGCGAATGCGCAAGCGGCGCTGGAAAACGTGGCCTTGTGGCACGAGCGCGATATCAGCCATTCATCAGCAGAGCGCGTGCTCGTCCCCGACTCGTGCATCGCGCTGGACTACATGCTGTGGCTCTTCACCAACGTGATGCGCGACTTGCGCGTCTATCCAGAGCGAATGCGCGCGAACGTCGACATGACCGGGGGCCTGATCTATTCGCAGGCGGTGATGCTGGCGCTCGTGCAGGCGGGCATGGCGCGCCAGGCGGCCTACGCTATCGTGCAGGACCACGCCGGTGCGGCATGGACGGGCGGCGCCCCGTTTCGCGAACTGATCACCGCAGACGCGCGCGTGACGGACCGGCTGACACCGGACGATCTGAACCAAGCGTTCAGCCCAGCCCCACACTTGCGATGGATGGACGCTGCCTACGAAAGACTAGGCTTGAACGATGACGCCGCGCCGGCTGCCCCGGTGCGATCGGTGGAGGTGAGCCCGACATGACGACCAGGACCGTTACCCAAACCGAGCTGGAGGGCCTGCGGCTGCTCAACCGCGGGAAAGTGCGCGATATCTACGACTTGGACGACAAGCTGCTCATCGTCACCACGGACCGCATCTCGGCGTTCGACCACGTGCTGCCAACCGCCATTCCGGACAAAGGCGCCGTGCTCACGGCCATGTCGGAGCGCTGGTTCGGCCTCACCGAGGATCTCGTACCCAATCACCTCATCACCACGGACGTGGACGCCATGGGCGACGAAGTGCGCCGGCACGCTGACGTGCTGCGGGGCCGCACCATGCTGGTGAAGCGAGCCGAGCGCATCGATGCGGAGTGCGTCGTGCGCGGCTACATCACCGGCTCGGGCTGGGTGGACTATCAGCGCAGCGGCCAGATTTGCGGCATCGACATCCCGCCCGACATGCAAGAGGCCGAGCCGTTCGCGGAGACCCTGTTCACGCCGGCGACAAAAGCCGAGACCGGCCACGACGAGAACATCAGCTTTTCCCAGCTCAGCAACATGGTGGGCGCCGACCTCGCCGAGCGCCTACGCGTAGCCAGCATCGCGGTGTATGCGCGGGGCCGCGACTATGCGCGGGACCGAGGCATCATCCTGGCCGACACCAAATTTGAATTTGGATGGGTCGACGGCGAGTTGACGCTGATTGACGAAATCCTCACGCCCGATTCGTCCCGGTTCTGGGACGTGGACGAATACGAGGTCGGGCTCTCGCCACCGAGCTTCGACAAGCAGATCGTGCGCAACCACCTCATCGAGATGGGATGGGATCGCGAACCTCCCATCCCCGCGCTTCCGGCAGCGATCGTCGAGCGCACCGCGGCGCGCTATCGCGAGATTCACGAGCGCTTGGCGGCGTGAGCGGCGTACCCAGGACCTACACGGCGCACGTGTTCGTCCGCCTCAAACCCGGCGTAAACGACCCGCCAGGCGCCACGGTCGCGGCAGGGTTGCACGATCTCGGATTTGAAGGAATTCGCGACGTGCGCGTGGGCAAGATCGTCGACATCGAGTTTGTCGCCGAAGACGCCGCGTCCGCCCGCGACCGCGTACAAGCAGCGTGCCAACAACTGCTGATCAATCCCGTCATCGAGACGTTCGAGATGGAGCTGATCGAACCGCAGCCTCTCAAGCTGAGCGACACAGCCTGGTAGCCAGCATGCGCGCGGCGGTGATCGTGTTTCCCGGCAGCAATTGCGACGCGGACACGCACTATGCCCTGTCAGAGGTCATGGGGATTCCGACCGATCTGGTCTGGCACGCCACGGCATCGCTGGAGGGCTATGACCTCGTGGTGCTGCCGGGCGGCTTCAGCTACGGGGACTATCTGCGCACCGGCGCGATGGCAGCGCATGCCCGCGTGATGCGCGCCGTGCGAGAGACGGCTGACCGTGGCGTGCCCGTGCTGGGGATCTGCAACGGCTTTCAGATCTTGCTCGAAGCGGGGCTGCTGCCCGGCGCGATGCTGCCAAACGCCAGCATTGCGTTCCGTTGCGAGTGGGTGCACGTGCGTGTCGAGACACGCCGCACGCCCTTCACCGAATCGGCCGCCGGCGGCCAGGTGCTGCGCATGCCGATCGCGCACGGTGAGGGCAACTACGTGGTGGACGCCGCCACACTGGAGGAGCTACGCGCCAACGATCAGATCGTCTTGCGCTACACGGATGCCGCCGGCAATCGATCGGCGGCGGCCAATCCCAACGGTTCGGTCGCCGATATCGCGGGCATCTGCAACGCCCGGCGCAATGTTGTTGGCCTTATGCCCCACCCTGAACGCTGCAGCGAGCCCGCGCTGGGCGGCGCCGACGGGCGCCTGTTGTGGGAATCCGCGCTCGCTCACGTCGCCGCGTGACCTCCTCAACCGATCCCGCCGCGCCCGACGATGCCGCGCTGCGCGACGTGGCGCTAACGCGGCACGAGTACGACCTCGCCTTTGACATCCTGGACCGGGCCCCAAACGCCGTGGAGCTCGGCCTAATCGGCGGCATGTGGAGCGAGCATTGCGGGTATCAGCACTCGCGCCCGCTCCTGCGCCGCTTTCCCGGGACAGGACCGCAAGTGCTGGTGGGACCCGGACAAGAGAATGCCGGCGTCGTGGACATCGGCGACGGGCTTGCCATCGTGATGAAGGTCGAGAGCCACAACCACCCGAGCGCCGTCGAGCCGTTTCAGGGCGCGGCCACCGGGGTCGGCGGGATCCTGCGCGACATCTTCACCATGGGCGCGCGGCCCATCGCCATCTTGGACAGCCTGCGCTTCGGTTCCCTCGGCGACGCCCGCAGCCGGTTCCTGGCAAATGGCGTGGTTGGCGGCATCGCGTGGTACGGCAACTGCGTCGGCGTGCCCACCGTCGGCGGTGAGATCGGGGTGGCACCGTGCTATTCGGGCAATCCGCTCGTCAATGCCATGTGCGCCGGCCTCATTCGCCACGAAGACCTGACCAGCGCCGCCGCCTCCGGCCCGGGAAATCCCCTGATCCTCGTTGGCGCGGATACCGGGCGTGACGGCATCCACGGCGCCACCTTCGCCTCGGTCGAGGACCCGGAGGCCTCCCACCGAGGCGTTGTGCAGGTGGGCAATCCCTTCATGGAGAAACTGCTGCTCGAAGCCTGCCTGGAGGCGCTGGCGACGGGCGGCGTAGCCGGCTTGCAAGACCTCGGGGCAACCGGCCTGACCAGCGCCGTCGTCGAGGCCGCGGATCGCGGCGGCTGCGGGGTAACCATCGACGTCGCGCGAGTGTCGCGGCGCGCCGACAGCATGACTCCGTATGAGGTTATGTTAAGTGAAAGCCAAGAGCGCATGCTCGTCGTCGCGCACGCGGGCCGCGAGGATGAGGTGCGCTCGATATTCACCAAGTGGGGGCTGCACAGTGATGTCATCGGTCGCGTGGCCACCGGTCGGGATGTGCGTGTAACCGAAGGATCGGTGGACGTGGCGCGACTGCCGGTGTCGATGCTGGTCGATGCCCCGACCTATACGTTTCCCGTCGAGCGACCGGCCTACCTGGATGACGTCCAGCGGCTGCACGTTGCGGATGTGTGCGAGCCGACGGATGTGGCCGAGACCTTCATCACGATGCTGGGGTCGCCCAACATCGCCAGCCGACGCGGCGTTTACCGCCAATACGACCACATGGTGGGCACGCACACGATCGGGCCGCCGGGCGGCGACGCCGCGGTGCTGCGGATCAAGGGGACGGATCGCGCAATCGCGCTGTGCACCGACGGCAATGCGCGCCACTGCTACCTCGACCCATTTCACGGCGGCGCCATGGCGGTCGCCGAAGCCGCGCGCAACGTCTCTTGTACCGGGGCAACGCCACTTGCCATCACCAACTGCCTCAACTTCGGTTCGCCGGAAGACCCAGCGGTCTACTACCAGTTGGCGCGTGTGATCGATGGCATGACCGCGGCCTGCCAGGCGCTTGGCACGCCGGTGATCAGCGGCAACGTGAGCCTCTACAACGAATCCGGCGGCCAGGCCATCTGGCCAACGCCGGTGGTGGGCATGCTCGGCCTGCTCGAGCGGGCCGATTCGAGCTGCGGCTTGGCGTTCGGCTCGGACGGCGACATCGTGGGAATGCTCGGCGACACGCCACCAGCGCTGGACGGCAGCGAGTATTTGTCGGTTGTCCATGGGCGAGTCGCCGGCGTTCCAGGCATCGACCTCGAGGTCGAGCGAGCCGTCCAAACCGTGCTCCGGGATCTGATTCAGGCCAGCCTGCTGGTCTCTGCCCATGATTGCAGCGATGGGGGCCTGGCCGTAGCCGTCGCCGAGAGCGCCTTTGCGGGCGGTATCGGTGTGGCGCTTGAGCTTGATTCGCCGCACCGGCGAGCAGACGTGGAGCTGTTCGGCGAAGCTCCCTCACGAGTCGTCGTCAGCGCCGCCGCCGAAACTTGGCCGGCGGTGGTACGCTTGGCTGCCGCGGCGGGAGTGTCCGCACGCGCGCTGGGCCGTGTCGGCGGCAACCGGTTGCGTATCGGTCCCCTCGACGTTGCACTCGAAGACGCCTACCAGGCGTGGGACCAGGGTCTGGACGCCGCACTCGCCGGACGCCAGGCAACCGGTTAGGATGAGCCAGCGAGGGAATCCGGGGTAGCCCGCTGGCATTCACGCGCTCCAGTCTATGCGGGCCGACGCCGTCCGACGCGCCGGCCAGACTCCGGGTCCCGTCACACCCTCACCCCATCTACGAGCCTGCGGCCCCTTTGGGCATGCCCAACTTGCGCGAAGCGTGTGGCGTCGTGGCGGTGTACGGACCCGGCGCGGATGTCGCGGCCCTTGCCTACGTCGGGCTCTACGCCGTCCAGCACCGGGGGCAGGAAGGCGCCGGCATCACCCTGGGGAATGGCGAGGAGCTGTATACCGTCAAGGACGAGGGGCTGGTCTCGCAGGTCTTTCGAGGCGACGCCCTTTCGGAAGCCCACGGACAGCTCGCCATCGGTCACTGTCGCTACTCCACCAGCGGCTCGAACACGGCCCAAAACATTCAGCCGGTGCTGCAAGCGACGGACTTGGGGCCGATTGCCGTGGCCCACAACGGCAATATCGTCAACGCCGTGCAGCTGCGGGACTCCAACGGCGAGCCGGTCAATAACGCCACGGCCACGTCCGACACCGCCGTCATCGCGCAGTCAATTGCCGGCGCCCCCGGCGCCAGCGTGTTCGAGCGCGTTTGTCACACCGTGCCGCGCCTTCAGGGGTCGTTCTGTTTGGCGGTGGCGACGCCCACCAATGTCATCGTCGCGCGCGACGCCATGGGCAACCGCCCGCTGTGCTTGGGCTCGATCGACGGCGCCTGGATCGTCACGTCGGAAACGTGCGCGCTTGACGCGGTTGACGCCCAATTCGAGCGGGAAATCGAGCCGGGCGAGGTATTGGCCATCGGCGCTAACGGCTTGCATTCACGACAAGCGTCGCCACCCCACCGCCATGCTCTGTGCGCCTTCGAGTACATCTACTTCACCCGGCCGGACTCCTCCCTCAAGGGAGAATTGGTCCATTCAACGCGCCGCGAGATGGGGCGCCGACTTGCCCTGCAAAAACCGGTGGACGCCGATCTCGTGGTGGGCGTCCCGGACTCGGCCATTGCTGCGGCAACCGGGTACTCCGAAGCCAGCGGGCTGCCCTATGCCGATGGCTTCCTGCGCAATCGCTACATCGGCCGCACCTTCATCGAGCCCTCGACAGAACTGCGCAAGCTTTGGGTGCGCCTCAAGTACAACGCGCTCCCCAGCGTTACGCGCGGCAAGCGCGTCGTCATGGTCGACGACAGCATCGTGCGCGGCACGTCGCAGTTCCAGCTCGTGCAGCTGCTGCGTGAGCGGGGCGGGGCGCGGGAGGTCCACGTGCGCATCACCGCCCCGCCGATACGCTGGCCCTGCTTCCTCGGCATCGACATTCCCGATCCCGACGAGCTGATCGCGCATGACCGGCCGGTCGATGAGGTGTGCCGGGCCATTGGCGCCGATAGCCTCGACTACCTCACCATTCCGAATCTCGTGGCTGCCACCCACCAGACGCAGGGCGAGCTGTGCCTGGGTTGCTTCACGCGTGACTACCCCATTGACGTGCAGCTGGCCTTCGACAAGTTTGAGCTCGAGCGGCAGACGCAGCTGCAAACCGCGCCGGTGTTCCCCCGCCAAGCCGCGCTGTTCCCATTAGAGGAATCCGACGCCGAGCCCGCCAAGCACAGCCCATGAGCACCGCGCCGCGCTCGGTCTACGCCGATGCCGGCGTCGACCTCGACCACAACGACGCGCTGAAGTCGGCATTGCGCACGGCCGTCGCCAGCACGTCACGCGATGAATCACTGCCCGGGTTCGGAGCCTTTGCGGGCGGCCTGCGGCTGCCTTCAGGCATGCGCGATCCAGTGCTGCTTGCGAGCACGGACTCGTTGGGCACCAAGCTGCTGCTGGCGCTCGCGTGGGATCGCCCTGAGCTCGCGGGCGGCGACATCGTGCGTCATTGCATGAACGACCTGGCCGTCCAGAACGTGCGTCCGCTGGCATTCCTCGACTACGTGGCGGCGGCGCATCTCGAGCCGGACGTGGTCACTCGCCTGGTGCAGGGCCTCGCCGAGGCTTGCGGCGATGCGGGCGTGACGCTTGTCGGCGGTGAGTCGGCGCAGTTGCCCGACACCTATCGGCCCGGCGCGTACGATCTCGCCGGTACCGTGATCGGGGTTGCCGAACAGTCCGACTTGGCGAATCCCGCCAACGTCCGAGCGGGCGACATATGCGTGGGGCTTCCGGCGGCCGGCCCGCATACGAACGGCTATAGCCTCGTCCGGCGGGCCCTCGAGCACGGGAATCCCACGGCGCCACTCGGCGCGACCACCGTGATCGAGGCCGCGCTGACACCGCACGAGTCCTATGTGGAGCCGCTTCTGCACGCCTTCCGGTTTCCCGGCGTGCACGCGGCAGCGCATATCACCGGCGGCGGCCTCATCGACAACCTTCCGCGCGTGCTGCCGGACGGCCTCGCGGCGCGACTCTCACCGGCGGCTTGGACGATTCCGCCGCTGTACGCGTGGATTGAGACAACTGCCTCCGTGCCGCGCGACGAGATGTATCGCGTGTTCAACATGGGCGTCGGCGTCGTGATCGTGTGCCGGCCGCATGCTTCTGCGACGCTCCTAGCCGAGCTTCCCGGCGCGTTTGTGGCCGGCTCGGTGGTGCGGCGCGAAGGCGTGGCGGTGGAGCTCATCCACGCGTGATCGGGCCGGTCGGCGCCTGATGCGGCTGGGCATCATGGCCTCGGGCCGTGGGTCGAATGCGCGCGCGATCCTGGAAGCGGTGCGGGAAGGCCGGCTGCGCGCAGAAGTTCCCGTGATGGTGTGCAATCGCGCGGGCGCCAAGGTGCTCGACGTGGCTCGCGAGTTCGGTGTACCCGCCCACTTGATCGTCCGCCGCGACTTTCCAACGCGTACCGCCCAGCAGCGGCTGATGCTCGATGTCTTGCAGGAAGCGCAGGTCGACATCGTGGCACTCTCCGGATTCAGCACGATCTTTCGCCCGTTCTTCCTGGCAGCGTTCCCCGTCCGGATCCTCAACATCCATCCATCGCTGCTGCCGGCATTCGGCGGGACAATGGCGCCGCAGCCCCAAGCCGACGCTCTCGCCGCGGGAGTGAAGCTTTCGGGCTGTACCGTGCACCTGGTCACTGAGAACCTGGATAGCGGTCCGATCGTGGCGCAGGCGGCCGTGCACGTGCATCCCGATGACACGGTGGATACGCTCGCGGCGCGCATCCTGGAGCAGGAACACCGCATTTATCCCGAAGTGCTGCAGTGGTTCGCCGAGGGGCGGGTGCGAGTGGTGGACGGCATCGCGCGCGTTGACCCGCCGGTGACGACGGCATGAGCGCTCCACGCGCGCTGTTGGCCGTATACGACAAGCGCGGCATCGAGCGGCTGGCTGCCGGCCTGGACGCTCTTGGCTGGGAGATCGTGGCCTCATCAGGCACGGCGCAGGCGCTGCACGCCGGCGGCGTTCCGGCGCAGTCGATCGACGCGGTGACGGGCTGGCCCGAGATGCTTGACGGTCGCGTGAAGACGCTGCACCCGGCGATTCATGCCGGCCTGCTGGCGAGACGCGACGTCGCCAGCCACCGGGAGCAGCTTGCCGAGCACGGCTTGACAGCCATCGACCTCGTCGCCGTGAACCTGTACCCATTCGCGGCGACGCTTGCGCGTACCGACGACCGCGAGGAGATCATCGAGAACATCGACATCGGCGGGCCGGCAATGATTCGCGCCGCCGCCAAGAACCACGACAGCGTTTGGACCGTCACCGATCCGGATGACTACGACCGCGTGCTGGCCGCCATCGAGGCCGGTGCGGGCGGCGCCGATCTGAGGCGCGAGCTGGCTGCCAAAGCCTTCGCGCACACGGCCTTCTACGACGCGCACGTAGCCGGGTTCTTCCAGGCGGAGGCGGGCGAGGACTTTCCCGACCAGTTCACGGTACCGCTGCGGAAAGTCCAAGACCTTCGCTACGGCGAGAATCCCCATCAGCGCGGCGCGTTCTACGCCGCGGGCGCTCCCGAGCTTGGACGCGGCGCCCTCGCGGGCATCGAGCAACTGCACGGGATGGCGCTGTCATACGTCAACATCCTCGACTTGCAGGCCGCCTGGGCCGCGGCGAACGACCATGCGCGCCCCGCGGTCGCCATCGTCAAGCACACCAACCCGTGCGGCCTTGCCGTGCGGGACTCGCTGCGCGCAGCGTATGCGCACGCGCACGCCGGCGATCCGCTTTCCGCCTACGGTGGGATCGTCGGATTCAACCGCGAGGTTGATTTGGAGACCGTCGCGGCGATGAAGGGCCACTTCTATCACGTCGTAGTCGCGCCGGGCTACGCGGCCGACGCATTGCGACGCCTGCGGCGGCGCAAGAATCTGCGGATCATGCGCTGGTCCGAGCCGCCGGCCAGGCGCCCGCTGCGGTTCGAGTCCGCGCAGGTGTGGGGTCTTGACCGCGGTTATCTGGTCCAGGATCCCGACCGGAGTCCTGGGGAAGACCTTGAGTTGCGCCCGGCATCAGTCGTGCCGCCAACGGATGCGGACTTGGCGGAGTTGCGCTTCGGGATGCGGGTCATCCGCCACGTGAAGTCCAATGCCGTGGTGCTGGTGAAGGACGGCATGCTGGTTGGGGTTGGAGTGGGCCAGATGAATCGCGTCGACGCGGTGCGCCACGCCGTGGTGCACGCCGGAAGCGCAGCCGCGGGCAGCTATCTTGTTTCCGATGCCTTTTACCCGAAGACGGACGGCCCGGAGGCGGCGCTGGCGGCCGGCGTTCGGGCCATCGCCGCGCCCGCCGGTTCGATCGAGGACGACGCCGTGGTAGCCGCCGTCGACGCCCACAGCGGCGTGCTGGTGTTCGTGGGCGAACGTCACTTCAAACATTGACCGAGGCCACCACACGCCCGCTGCGCGTGCTGATGCTCGCCGCCGAGTGCAAGCCCTATGCCTGGACCGGTGGCCTGGGCGACGTCGTCGGGTCGCTGCCGACGGCGTTGCGCAACCTTGGGGCCGACGTGCGGGTCGCGCTGCCGCACTACGGGGCGATCGACTCCACGGCGCACGACGTCACGACGAACGGCGCCGCGTTCACGGTTCCCATGGATGGCATCGCTCGCCATGGCTCGATCGGCCTGGTCGAGCAAAGCCCGTATCCGCTGTTTCTGATCGGCAGCGAGGACTATTTCGCCAACCGGCCCAACCTCTATGGCTACCCTGATGACGGCCATCGATTCGTGTTCTTCTCGCGCGGGGCCTTGGAAGCCGCGCGGACGATGGGGTGGCAGCCGGACATCGTCCACTGCCACGACTGGCATTCCGGGCTCGTTCCCAACTGGATCCGTGCGGGCCGTGCGGACGGACCGCAGGAGGACGCGCCGGCTACCGTGCTCACCATCCATAACTTGGCGTACCAGGGACACTTCGGCGAGGAGCTCCTGCAGGCTGCCGGGCTCGCGGAGAGCGGCTTTCTAGAGCACCCGACCGATCCCGAGCTCACCCCCAGGCTGATATTCCTCGCCCGCGGCATCCGCTACGCCGACGCCATCAATACCGTCAGCGCCACCTACGCGAGGGAAATCTTGACGCCGTCCTACGGGGAGCGGCTGGACGCGCTGCTGCGTGAGCGCCGGGACGGCATTTTAGGCATCGTCAACGGCATCGACACGGTCACGCTCGACCCCGCCTCCGATCCGCACCTCCCAGCCAACTACACCGCGCAGGACGCAACCGCTCGCGCCCAGAACAAGGCGGCGCTGCAGCGCGAGGTCGGGTTGCCGGTGAAAGCCGACGCGCCCTTGCTTGGCATGGTGTCGCGGCTGGCGGACCACAAGGGACTGGACCTGCTGGCGCCGCTATTGCCGCGCCTGGTCGAGCGCGGTGCGCAGCTGGTGGTGCTCGGCACTGGCGATCCGCGCCACCACGAGCTGCTGACCCAGGCCGCGCAGGAGCATCCGCGTCACATCGCGGTGGCGCTGCGCTTCGACCCGCCGCTGGCGCAGCGGATCTACGGCGGGTCGGACATGTTCCTCATGCCGTCGCGCCATGAACCATGCGGCTTGGGGCAACTCATCGCCATGCGCTACGGCAGCGTGCCCATCGTGCGCGCCACGGGTGGGCTCGCCGATACGGTGCTGGATTTCGACGCACGAACTCAGACGGGAACGGGGTTCGTGTTCAGCCGCTACGACCCCATCGATTTCTTTGGCGCGATTGCGCGCGGGCTGGAAACGTATCGCTATCCGGATGCCTGGAGTGCGCTCATGCGCCAAGGCATGTCGCGGGATGCGTCCTGGAATGCCGCCGCCCGGGCCTATCTCGACCTGTACACGCGCGCACGCAACAGCCGGCGGACCGCTCCGAACCCCTAGGCCAGCACCAGACCGGGCTCGGGTTCGAGCGGACCCGAGGCCACCTCGCCGCGTTCTAGGCGCCAGGTCCCGGCGACGGCGATCATGCTGGCATTGTCCACGCAGTGCTTGAGCGCCGGCACGTGGACCGGAACCGAGGCAGCCCCTGCGAGCGCCGCGCGCAACCTGGCATTGGCAGCCACGCCGCCCGTGAGCGTGATCGCGGCCGCTCGTAGCTGCCTGGCTGCGCGGACTGTCTTCGCGACCAGGACATCGACGACCGAGACCTCGAAGGCGTGGGCCACGTCCGCGACGAACTCGGCGTCTTCCACGCCGACAGACTTGCTATCCGCCGCGCGGATCCGGGCGGCCTCGACCGGTCCCAATTGGTCATGGACCAGTCGCCAGACGGCGGCTTTGAGCCCGCTGAAGCTGAAATCGCTGGTACCGGGCAGCCAGGCTCGCGGCAAATCGAACGGCGACGCGGCGCGCCCCGCGGCCGCCCGCTGAATGGCGGGACCGCCGGGATATGGCAAGCCGAGCATCCGCGCCACCTTGTCGAAGGCCTCGCCCGCGGCATCGTCCCGCGTGCGACCGATGACGCGGTATTCGCCGGGCGCGGCGCCGTAGACGAGCTCGGTGTGGCCACCCGAGACGATGAGCGCCACGAGCGGGAACGGTGGCGGATCACCGTCGTTTAGCCAGGGTGAGGCGAAGTGGCCCTCAAGATGGTTGACGGGTATGAGCGGGCGGTCCAAGGCAAACGCCAGCCCTTGGGCGAAGCCCAGCCCCACGAGCAATGAGCCGGGGAGTCCCGGGCCCTGCGTGACGGCTACGGCGTCAATCTCCGAGGGGTCAATCGCCGCAGCTGCCAGGCAGCTCCGCCAAACGGCGTCGATGGCCTCGACATGGATGCGAGCAGCGGCTTCCGGCACGATGCCGCCCATCGCGGCATGCGGCTCGAGTTGCGTCTGGCTGCGGAGCGCCAATTCCTCGCGTCCCGCTCGCACCAGCGCCACGGACGTGTCGTCGCACGACGTCTCAATCGCTGCGACCAGCGGCCCGCTGCCCGAGGTCATCACAGGCGGGCGGTCCAGCTCAGGCGCACCGCGAGATTGAGCTCGTTTTGTGCGAGACGCGCTTGGAAATCCGGACCATGGAGGGGCTCGCTCCACATGATGAGGGCGTCTTCCCGGTCGTCGCTGTAGTAGCGCGGGCGCACGCCATGATCCACGAAGCCGTATTTGCGATAGAGATTCTGCGCCACACGATTGCTCATGCGCACTTCGAGGGTCATGCGCGTCGCGCCGCGGAGTTGGCTCAGCTTGGCCATCTCGATGATCAGGGCCTCACCGAGCCCCCTCCCGCGGAAACATGGCTCGACGGCGATCGTGGTGATGTGCGCCTCGTCAATCATCAGCCACAGCCCGCCGAATGCGACGACGTCGTCCGCGGTTACCGGGTCCCGCGGCCATAGGTTGAACGGGAACCGCTGCGGCGGCGGTGGCGGCGGCGGTTCGACGTCGGTGCGGCGCGCCACGAAATAGCACGCGCGGTCGTTGTTCAGAATCTCCCGCCGATAGACGTCACGCGGCCAGGGCACTGAGAACGACGCCTTCTCGATGTGGCGCACCTGGGACAGGTCATCGAGCCGCATCCGCTCGATCACGATCTCGGGTTCGGCGGCGCGACCGTCAGCCATGGTCGGCAGCGGGGGCGTAGATGGGTCGGGCTACTTCCACGCCAACGACCGACCGATCGGACCCGCCCGCGAGGCGGCCCACGGCCTTGGCGACATCCACCGGCTGAATTCGTCGCAGGCGCACGCCGGCGGCGCGCAGCGCGATCGCCGTATCGTTGTCGACATCCCCGGCCACGGTGGTGCCCGCTTCAAGTTGGTCGGCCAACTCCTGCAGGCCGACCGCCGGCCCAAGTGACGCCGTCTGCCCGGCGTCGCAGCGATAGACGCGGCCACGTCCGGCGGAAATAACAACCGGTCCGACATGTCCGCTGGCCGCACGGACGACTGCAGCCACGGACCGCACGCCGACGAATGGCACGCCCAGCCCGGCCGCCAGGCCCTTGGCGAAGGCCACCCCGGCACGCAGGCGGGCGTAGCGGCCCGGCCCCATGGCCGCGGCGACGGCGCTCAGATCCTCGCGCACACCCTGCGTGGTCATGGGTTGGCCGCGGCACAAAGCGTGCAAGCCCTCGAAGAGCGGCGACTGCGCGGTATCGCCCTGCCACGCGGCCAGCAGGTCGTCATCGCGCAGTACGGCCATGGCGGGCGCGGAGCCTGTGGTATCGATCGCGAGTACCATCGTCATCGCGTCGCCATCCGTGCTCGTACGGCCGCGAGGAGTTCTCGACTGCGAGGTCCGCCGGCTGAAATCGTCATCGTACGCCGGTTCGTCGACGCCGCCTGTATCGAGACGAGCAAGCAGTCCGCCGGCATGCGCGCGCCGGCGCGTTCGGGCCACTCCACCACCGTGACCGCCGGCTCATCGAGCAGGTCCTCCCAGTCGAGCGAATCCAAGTCAACCGCGCCGGCCAAGCGGTAGAGATCGACATGTTGCAGACCCAACCGCCCCGATTGGTAGACCGCGACGAGCACATAGGTCGGCGACGTCACGCCCGCCACGACGCCAAGCCCCTGCGCGACGCCTTGGGCGACGACAGTCTTGCCCGCGCCCAGATCGCCGCGCAGCGCGATGAGGTCCCACGGCCGAGCAAGTCGGCCAATCGTCGCCCCAACGGCCCGCGAGGCTTCGGGGCCATCCGACACGATCTCGGTTGCGCCAGCCGGCCGCGGCGTCAATGGACGCTCCGGACAAGGGTGCGGGCATGAGCCTGCACGTTGCCATGATCGCCCCGACGGGGTTCTTCGCGGACTACGGGTGTCACGTGCGAATCCTGGAGGAGGCCCAAGCGCTTCAGGCGCAGGGTCACGCCGTCACAATTTTTACCTATCCGAGCGGCGCCACGCCGGAGGGGCTGCGCGTGGTGCGCCTGCCAGCGCCCGGCCGTCAGGCACGCGCGCGCGTCGGCTCGCACCGGCGCAAGCTGCTGCTGGACCCGCTGCTCGCCGGAATGGTGCTGGCGCGCGGTCTTCGGCAACCCATCGACGTGGTGCACGGGCACTTGCATGAAGGCGCCGCGATTGGCTGGCCGTTGGCGCGCGCGCGGCGGGTGCCGCTGATCCTCGACTATCAAGGCAGCCTGACCAGCGAGATGGTGGACCATCGGTTCCTGTCGCCGCACGGTCCCGGGCTGGAGGTTTTTGGCATGGTCGAGCGCGTCGTCGAGGCTGCGGCCGACCGCATTGTGACGAGTTCGGCGTATGCCCGTGAGCAACTCGCCGCCCGCAAGTCGTGGGCGCCGGAACGGATTGCCAGCGTTCCCGACGGCGTCGACGTGACCCGGTTTCGGCCGCGAGTGGCCGAAGACACTCCAGAGCTCACCGCGCTGCGGCGACGGCTGGGCCTTCCGCCGAATCGCCTGGTCATCGGCTACCTCGGCCTGCTCGCGGAATACCAGGGGACGGGCGACCTCATCCGCGCCGCGCGGCAGGTGGTCAACGCCGAGCCTGGAACGCACTTCCTGATCATGGGATACCCCAATGCAGCCGAATACGAGCGCGCCGGACGGCAGGCGGGCCTCGGGGATCACCTCACCTTTACGGGCCGAGTCCCGTACGCACAGGCCCCAATGTTTCTACGCCTCTGCGACCTGGCGGTGGCGCCGAAGCGGTCCGAAACGGAGGGCAACGGCAAAGTGCTGAATTACATGGCCACCGGTCTGCCAACCGTGGCCTACGCGGGGGGCGTGGCCGCCGAGTTTCTGGGACCCGACGCCAGACTGGCCGAGCGCGGGTCGCTGCCGGCCCTGGCGGGCGAGATCCTGCGGCTGGTGCGCCGCGCCGACGAGCGCCGAGCGTACGGGGAAACCCTGCGGGAACGCGCGGAGCGGCAGTTTTCCTGGCGGCGACAGGTGGCCAAAATCCTCGAAGTGTATGCGTCCGTAGGCACGGTACCGGGACCACTGGACATTGACTAGGATAAGAGGCGGATGGCTATACATCTTCAAGCCATGATACGCTGAGACGTGATGATGCTGGTACCTTCTTATCCAAAGATATATCACATCGTCCATGTCGATCGCCTAAGCTCCATCATTGATGCCGGCCGACTCTGGAGCGATGAAGTGCTGATGGAACTCGGAATAGCTGGAACGGGGACCAGTATCGGCATGTCGAAGATCAAGCAGTACCGTCGGCAACGGTACCTCAGCAGTCACCCTGGGCTGCGCGTTGGAGACTGTGTGCCGTTCTACTTCTGCCCGCGATCTATCATGCTCTGCGTGATTTACATGCGCAACGACCCTGACCTGGCCTACGGCGGCGGCCAGGGTCCAATCATCCATCTGGAGGCAGACTTGCACCAGACACTTGCTTGGGCGGATGGTCACGGTTGGAAGTGGGCATTCACATCGTCCAACGCCGCATCAAGACACTTCAGGGATTATGCGGACTTTGCACATTTGGACAAAATTGACTGGGATGCTGTGAAATCTAATCAGTGGGCAGGAGAAGAATCCTTGAAAGACGGTAAGCAGGCCGAATTCTTAGTGGCTCAATCGTTCCCCTGGAAGTTAGTTTCTCGCATCGGCGTCCGATCACGCTGGATTCGTAATCGCGTGCTGGAATCGATGCGGAATTCCGATCACCGACCGATTGTCGAGATCAAGCCGGATTGGTACTATGAGAGGCGGTTCTGAGATTGAGTGCGAAATGACAATCGATCGTACGTCCGGCGATATATTCACTTTCACAAAGGATGTTGAAGCTCTTGTCAATACCGTGAATTGCGTAGGCGTAATGGGTCGCGGCATTGCGCTCGAATTCAAGAAACGGTATCCAGCGAATTTCAAAGAATACAAGGCCGCCTGTGAGCGAGGAGAGGTCAAACCTGGACAAATGTTTATCTTCGAGATGGAGCCAGACAACCCGCAGCTTGAGTTGTTTCCCTCTAGTAATGGTAGTGAGATCAATCAGAGAAACAATCCGCGCTTCATCATCAACTTTCCGACCAAGCTTCATTGGCGCGCCAAATCCCGCATAGAAGATATAGATTCCGGCCTACAAGCACTTTACAAAGAAATCGTTGACCGTAAGATCCAATCAATTGCCATTCCACCCCTGGGCTGCGGCTTGGGTGGGTTGCAGTGGGACGACGTGCGGCCCCGCATCGAAAAGATGCTGAACGAGATCGAAGACATCCATGCTGTCATTCTCGACCCCGGGGGTGCTCCCCAGTAACCGGACCCGCCGCGACTCCCCGTCGATTGCTACCGTAACCCCGACGCCCGCCATACCTCGGAGGGTCGCATCGAGCCTGGATTGACGATCGGCTTGGCGGCCGGAGCCGCGTTCGTAGTAGCCGCGGGCGGCTCGGTCGCGCTCCGCAATCTCTTGCCCCAGTTTCGCTCGGCGGAGATCAAGCGCGGGGCGCACCAAATCGCCGCGCCGCTCGGCATCTCCGGCAAGCTGCCGCTCGTGGGCGGTATTGCCGCCGCGGTTGCCGGGGTCGTCGCCGCAGCCACGCTGGCCGCCGGCCCCGCCGCTTCCAGCGCATGGTGGGTGATGGCCGGCACCGCTGGGTTCTTTGTGCTCGGGCTCGCCGATGACGTGCGCAAGACACGCACCGGCCGCGGCGTGCCCGAGGGCGTTTACCTGGCCGCCGCCTTCGTGCTCAGTGTCGGGGCGACAGCGCTCCTGATTGGTCCCGGCGCCCATGCTTCCGGCGCAGCATCTCCCTACGCGCTGGCGCATTGGCTGGGACCGGAGGCGCACGTGCCGTTGAGTGTCTGGTATCTCGCGTTGATTCTTGGAACGACGCTGGCAGCCAGCTTCAGCGACGGCATGGACGGGCTCACGCCCGGCACCGTGGCCATCGCGACGATCGGCGCCGCGCTCGTGGCCGCGCTGTCGTCCAGCCTGACTCAAGCCGGCTGGCCGCTCAGCGTCGCGGCCATCGCCGCCGGCCTGCTTGTATGGAACCTGCCGTCGCGGTGGTCACCGGCGAATCGCCGCGCCGAGCGGCGAGCCAGCGTCTACATCGGCGACAGCGGAGCCTTGGTCCTGGGAGCTTCCTCGGCGGCCGCGGCAATCGTGGCCGGCGTGGATCTGCTGTGGCCGGTGATCGCGGTACCCCTGCTGTTCGAGGGCTTATCGTCGCTTCTGCAAGCCAAGGTCCTGGTTCCTCTGTACCGACGGTGGCGCAATCCGCGGCTGCCGGACGGTTCGCCGCTTCCGCACCAGCGATTCCCCCTGCCGCTTCTAGCCTCACCGCTTCACTACCACTGGGAGATCGTCGGCCTAAACCGGCAAAAGATCGTGCTGGGCTTTTGGACCGCCACCGCCGTCACCGCAGGGCTCTGTGCTCTCGCATCCGCGCTGACCCAGACGGCGTGGGCGGCGCTAACAATTGCCCTCGCCGCAGCTGTGGGCGGCGTGTTTTGGGGCGCTGCCATGTGGACCCGACCGGCATTCGTTTCGGTAGACGGCGACTTCTTGCTGCTGTTTCACGGCCGGCCCATCCGGTTGCTCGGATGGCCGCTCGCGCGGCACCGGCGCGTCGTGGGCGACGCGGATGCCGCACAGGCAGCCGCAGACAGAGGCCTTCTCAACCGGCCCATGAATGCCCACGTGCTCGACTCGACCGTAAGCGAGATGCTCGCGGAGTTGGAGCGGCCGAGAACGTGAGTGAATCGAGCGCGAACCGAGAGCTGCGCGAGGGGCTGGGTGCAATCCTGGCGGCGAGCGGCGAGTCTGGCCCATGGACGTGGCACCCAGTCGCCGCCGACGCGCGGCATGAGATATGGCGCATTCGCTCCGGCCCGGCGTCACTGATTGTCAAGGTGTACCGGCCGCAAGTGGACCGCTACTACCACCACCGCTGGCGGCGCGAGGAGCGGGCATTGGACCTGCTCGATCGCGCGGCGCCCGGATTGGCCGCCCACCCGCACGGGGCCATGCTGGCCGCCGGCGCCTTTGCCGCCGTGGTCATGGAGGACCTTGGCGCCGAGACCCTGGCCGACCGCCTCGCGACTGCGGACGCCGGCGAGCGCGCCGCGTTGCTCGAGAGCGCCATCGCGGCCTTGACCGCATTCCGACGAGCCGCGGCGCGCTACCAAGGCATGCTGCGTGCACTTGCGTATCAGAGCGACCTGGATCGCATCACCCGCGACACGCTACGGCGACGTCTCGCCATAGCCGCGGCTCGCCTCCGCGATCCGTCGACCGCCGCCGAGCCGGACGCCGCGCCGCGAGCGCTGGCGCCGCAGCTTCCCTGGCAGGACCTCGAGGCCGGCATCGTCACGCCGCTCGTCCGCGCGCCGCGGCGGGTGGTGCACAACGGGTTCTCGCCGCTTAATCTGATGCGGCGCGCTGACGGACGGCTGGCGGTCATCGACTGGGAAACGCTGGCGGTGGCGGCTCCGGCGCTGGACGCGGCCGATCTGCTGACGTTTCCGGGATTCAAGCTCGCGGCACGCGCCATCGGCGACCAAGCGGCCCGACTCGCCGGCGAGTCGGGCACCGCCAGCGCGGCGGATGTGTTCTGGGCCGCCGCGGCCGAACGCAGCTTGACCTACGCCGCCACCGCCGCGGTGCGGGAACGCCGGGGGAAGAAAGCGAAGCTCGACAACCGCGCCTCGCTATATGCGGCACGCCGGCAGTGGTATCTCGGCGTGTTCGGCAATGCCCTCGAACGGCTCGACCTGGATTCCGGCGCGCGGCGGCGCATCCGCGACGCGGTGCCCGGCCTCAACGGCTGATGTTTACCCTGGCGGACGTGGCCCTGGCTGCCGAGCAGCCCGCTCCGCCCGGCGCGGACGAACTCGTCATGTCCGCCGCGCACTTCGACAGCCGCCGCATTGAATCCGGGATGCTTTTCGTCGCGCTCCCGGGAGCGCGCGTGGACGGCCACGACTACATCCGAGACGCCTTCAGCCGCGGCGCCGCAGCGATCCTATGCGCGCGGCCCGATCCCGATGAGCCATTGAGCCGGCAAATCGTCGCCATGGACGCGCTTGCCGCATTCGAGCGGCTGGCAGGCGCGCTGCGGTCACGCTCACCGGCAACGGTCATCGGCATTACGGGCAGCAACGGGAAAACATCCACGAAGGAAGCACTCGCCGCGGCGCTCAGCGCCGTGGGCCCGACCCTCGCCACCGAACGCAGCGAGAACGCCGAGGTGGGGGTGCCGGCCACCCTGTCGCGGTTGGCGCCCACGCACCGCTACGCGGTCGTCGAAATCGGCGCCCAGGTCACGGGAGAGATCGCCCACTACTGCAGCTTCGCGAGGCCGGACGTGGGCGTCATTACCTCCGTCGCCGGAGCGCACCTGGGCCTGTTTGGCTCCATGGAGGCCATTGCCGCAACCAAAGGGGAGCTCTTCGACGCCCTCCCAGCAACGGGGCCGGCCATTGTGAACGCCGATGATCCATGGAGCGAGACGTTGCGGCTTCGTGCACCCGGGCCGGTCGTGTCGTTCGGGCGGTCCGCCGACGCCGACGTTCGCGTAAGCGCCGCGCTGCTCACCGATCAACCGGGGACCCGTGTGCGCATCGAAGCCCCAAGCTTCAGCGACGCCATCGACGTGGCGGGCACGGCGGGCGCCATCGATCTCGCCTTCGGCGCGGCGTTCGCGGCAACCCAAGCGCTGGGGGTGGACCCCGCAGCCGCCGGCCGCGGCTTGCGCACGTTCCGACCTCCGCCGCACCGCATGCGGCTTGAGACGCTGCCGGGCGGCGGCATGCTTCTCGACGACACCTATAACGCGAATGTCTCCTCGATGAAGCTGGCCTTGGACGCGCTACGCGCGGTGGCAGTTCCGGGGCGTCGCATCGCCGTCCTGGGCGACATGTTCGAGTTGGGAAGCTATGGCCCGGCGGCCCATGAGCAAGTGGGGCGGGATGCCGCCGGCGTCGATCGGTTGCTCTGCGTCGGGGCGCTGGCCGCCCACATCGCGTCGGGCGCTCGCGCGGCCGGTCTGCACGCCGTGGACGTGATCCCCGCCGACACCGAGGATGCGGCGTCGATTGCGGCGGCGCTGGACGCAGCAGCCAAATGGCTGCGGCATGAGGTCGCGGCCGGCGACGCGGTGCTGCTGAAGGCCAGCAACGGCATGAGCTTCGCCCGCTTGGCCGCCTCGGTGCGGCAGGCGCCCCGACTGTACGGAGACTAAGTCAGTTGCCGGCGCGCTTGGCCTTGCGCGCCGCGTCCCGAGCCTCCTCGGCGCGGTAGTTGGAGATCCAGTTCGCGGAATAGTCATCGCGGCCGCGGATCAGGTTGGCGGCCAGCACCGCATGCCGGATCTCCTTGTGGGTCATGTCCAAGATTGCCGCCGTCAACCCGGCCTCCATCGCCGTGAGCAGGGTCGCCGCGTTGAGGGAACGTCTGGCGGGCAACCCAAACGACACGTTGCTCAGCCCGATCGACATGTTCAGATCGTCCTCCCGGTGCAGGGTGCGAATCGCACCAATCAGACCGGGCCCAAAAACGTCGTTGGCCCCCACCGGCAAGCACACCGGGTCAATGACGATCCGGTCGGCGGCAATGCCGTACTCCGCGGCGCCGGCCACCAGCGCGCGGGCATTGGCCACGCGCTCCTCGGCCGTCTCCGGCATGGCGGCGCCGCCCTTGGTGCACATGCCGATCATGCAGGCATCGTGCTCGGAAATGGCCGGGAGCAGCTCCGACATGTAGTCCGTCTCGAACGGGATGGAGTTGACCAGCGGGCGTCCCTGCGCCACCTCGAGTCCGGCCAGGAGCACGTCGATGGTGTACGAGTCGATCGACACGGGCACGTCGACAACGTCCTGGACCGCGCGCACGGCGTCGCGCATCTTGCGCGCCTCGATCTCATGGTGTGGATCACCGGTGTTGACGTCGATAACCTTGGCGCCGGCCTCGACCTGCCGTGTCGCCTCACGCTGGACGTACGTCCAGTTGCCCTCGTCGTAGGCGCGCTGCAGCCTGGGCTTGTTGGTCGGGTTGAGGCGCTCGCCAATCGGCACGAACGCCTCGTCCGAGCTGATCACGACTTCCCGACCGTCGCGACCGCGGAGCACCGTGCGCACGAATCCTCGATTCAGGACAGGGGCGCGGCGCCCTGCATGACGCGTGCGCGGAAGGGTGGTTGAGGATACGAACGGCGCGGCAGCCTGGCAACGCATCCGAGGCGCCGGTAGCCGGTCGCTGCCACGCGGCGACCGGAAGAGCCCGGGCGTGACCGATAGGCGCGCGTCACGAAGGACCGGCCCCGTTGCGCTGCGGGCGATAAATCGTGTCGGCCATGGCCAGAGCCCGCTGGGTAGCCCGCACGTCGTGGACCCGCACCATATCGGCGCCGTGGGCCACCGCAATGACGGCGGCGGCCAGCGAGCCCTCCAGCCGCTGGTCGGCGGGCAGCCCAAGCACGTACCCAACGAACGACTTGCGCGACACGCCCACCATGAGGGGAGTCCCCAACGACCTCAACGCCCCCATCTCGCGGAGCAGGTCCAGGTTTTGCTCGGGAGATTTGCCAAAGCCGAAGCCGGGATCGAAGAGCAGGCGATCGCGAGGGATGCCGGCGCGCTGCGCCCGGTCGAGCAACCGCTGGCCGTCCTGGCCCACGTCACGCACCAGATCGTCGTAGGCCACGGATTCCAGATGCGGGCCGATCTCGGACCGCCGGACCCGGCCGCGACGATTGTGGGCAACGACAAAGGCGGCGCCAGCCGCGGCGGTCACTTCGAGAATCTCAGGATCGTGCCGGCCGCCGGTCACGTCGTTCACCATCACCGCACCGAGATCGAGCGCCGCGTGCGCGACGGCTGCCTTGCGCGTGTCGATCGACAGCGGCATGTCCGGGGCACGGTCGCACAGGGCCTCCAGCGCCGGCGTGATCCGGCCAATCTCCTCACGCACCGGCACCACCGCCGCCCCGGGCCGGGTCGACTCACCGCCCACGTCGATGACGTCAGGCGCCGCGTCGAGCAGCGTGTCGATGCGGGCTCGCAGCGCCTCGGCGTCGCGCGCGACGCCATCCCCGCTGAACGAATCCGGCGTGACATTGAGCACGCCCATCACGAACGTGCGCGTGCCCCAGGCGAGGACGCGGGAGCCGAGTCGCAGTGATCCTCGGTCTACCGCCCCGTCACTCACGTCGGTCGCGCGACATCGCCTTTGGACATGTGGCGCACGGTCTTGCCGGATTCGACGAAGGTCCGCATGACCTCCGGCTTGCCGTACGTCCAGACGATGCGCATCACGTCCGCGCCTTCGTTCCAGAATCGGTGGTGCGAGCCCTCCGCGATCCAGATGTGGTCGAACGGCCCCAGACGCAACACTTCGCCGTCAACCGAGCACATCGCCTCACCCGCCACACAGGTGATGCACTCCTCCGTGTCATGGAAGTGCATGGGCAGGCCCGCGCCCGGCTCCATGATGGTCATGCCGGACGAGACATTCTGCGACCCGCGATCACCGTTCATGAGCGGGATGCTGCGCACGCCCTCTCCGCGATCGAATACCTCCGCATCGACCTCTCGTATCACGACCTTGGGCATCTGCACCTCCCCGCAACGCGCCGACACGCGTCAACGCATCGCCCCAACGCTACCCCACCCGCGCCATTGTCAAGTCCGCAGGGGCACCCCAAGAGAGCGCATGGTCCGACATCCACCACCCGGTTGCCTCGTGGCCTTTGCCACCCGCCTCGGCAGGGCGTCTCAGGCAGAACTTTCACCGTACGGCGTGGTAGCTTCAGCGGCGACGACATGGGACGCGGATAGCCCCCACCTCGATCGAGGAAGGTCACGAGATGCCCAAGGTGGCCATGATCGGCGCTGGCAGCACCGTTTTCGCAACTCGCCTCATCAGCGACATGCTGACCTATCCCGAGCTGGCCGACTCGACGTCCATCACCCTCGTCGACGTCGATCAGGCGCGGCTTGCCACCACCCAGGCCCACGCTGAGCGGGCGGTCGAGCAGGTCGGTGCCGGGATGCCCATCGAGGCCCCGGCCACCAGGCGCGAGGCGCTCGACGGCGCGGATTACGTGATCGTGATGGTCATGATCGGCGGCGTGGCACCCTTTGAGGTCGACATCCAGGTTCCCGCCCGTTTCGGCATCGACCAGACGGTCGGTGACACACTGGGGCCCGGCGGCGTCTTCCGCGGGTTGCGGACCATCCCGTTTCTTCTCGATCTCGCCGACGAGATGGCGGAGGTCTGCCCCGACGCCCTCATGCTCAACTACGCCAATCCGATGGCCATCAACTGCTGGGCCATGAACGCCGCCACCGATATCGAGACCATCGGCCTGTGCCACAGCGTGCAGGGCACCAGCCGACAGCTGGCCCAGTACTGCAACATCCCCGCCGACGAGGTGACCTACTGGGTCGCCGGCATCAACCACATGGCCTGGTTTCTGCGATTTGAACACCAGGGCGAAGACGCCTACCCGCTGATTTGGCAGGCGAGCGAAGACCCGGACATCGTTGCGCAAGACCCCATTCGCTTCGACATGTTCAAGCACTTCGACTACTTCGTCACCGAGTCCAGCAACCACATGTCGGAGTACATCCCCTACTACCGCAAGAACTCCGACCTCATCACGAAATACATTCCCGACAAGTGGGATTACCCGAACTTCTGGCCGGTGGAGCGCGAGGCCGCTCAGGAAAAGGTCAGGCGGCAAGTGGCGGGGACGGAGCCGCTGGATATCACCCGCAGCCACGAATATGGCGTTCAGATCATTCACGCTATCGAGACCGATACGACGATTCGCGTGAATGCCAACGTGGAGAACACCGGCTTGATCACCAATCTGCCCGCGGGAGCCTGTGTTGAAGTTCCATGCCTCGTGGACAAGACCGGTGTGCAACCCTGCCATGTCGGCGATTTGCCGAGTCAACTGGCCGCGCTGAATCTCACGAACACCAACGTGCAAGAGTTGTGCGTGACGGCAGGCTTGGCCGGTGACCGTCGCCTGGCCATGCAGGCCGTGCTGCTGGATCCGCTGACATCGGCCATCCTCACGCCGAGTGAAATCCAGCAAATGGTCGATGAAATGCTCGCATCTCAAACCGAATACCTCGACTACCTGCAGTAGGTGCCACGGCTGACGTCGCCTCCCCACACCCGCCAAGTCAGGATGCAACCATGATCATCGACGCTCACACGCACATCTTCGACCGATCGGTCCCCGGCGCCAACGAGAACTTTCCTCTCTGGCCGGGCAACCGCTGGGGTGCGAGCGCCCCCGACCTCATCGAGCAAATGGACCGTGCCGGCATCGATAAGGCGTTCCTCATCAGCTATACGCCGGTTGACGTCATGGCCCACTACCCGGCAGAGGAGCGAGATCACAAACTCGCCGTCTTCCAGCACTACTTGACCAAGGAGTACTTCGTTCGGATGTGGCGGCAACATCCGGACCGGTTCATGTGGTTCTCGGATTCGATCGACCCGCGTGTGCCGGGCTATGTCGAGCGCGCAGCCGAGGACCTGGACACTGGCGCATCCGGTCTCAAGCTGCTGCCGTTGTTCGTCGATACGGAAATGGGCGATCCCCGTTGGCGGCCAATCTTCGAGCTGCTCCGCGACCGCGGCAGGCCCTGCATCATCGACATCTCATGGTGGTATGCCCACTTCCCGTGGTTCGCGCCGAGCGTCCTCGGCAAGTACGGCTCCTTCACGGAGTATGTGCAGGGCTTCGGTGAGCTTGTGGCCGACTTCCCAGAGGTGAAAATTCAGCTGGCCCACTACGGCACGCCCGCACTGAAGGATCGCGACGATCCATCACGACCGTTGCGCTATCACCTGCTCGACGAAGTCATTGCGTTGATGCAGGCACACCCGAGTCTCCATTGTGATTTGGGGGCGTATCAACACGTGATCGGTGAAGACGAGCCATTCCCGTACAAGAGCGCCCTGACCATCCTTGAAATCCTCGTGGAAGGCATCGGGGCCGATCGTATTCATTGGGGCACGGACTGGCCGTATTTGGGCGTCCAGCCCTTCGAGAACCTAATCCGCGCCATTCGGGAGGCGCCATTCCTCAACCAGGATGAGGCGGACAAAGTGCTGGGGCTAAATGCGCAGCGTTTTGTCGGGGCCTAGGTGTAGCCCAAGAGTCGGCTCATCGCGAAGCAGATCAAGGCAGCGCCTCCTCAATCACGCGCAGCAAGTTGCCTCCCAGGATCTTGAGAATTTCGTCCTCGGTATAGCCACGCCCGAGTAACTGAACCGTTACGTTCGGCAGTTTGCTGGAGTCCTCGAACTCTTTGGTCCAGGTGAAGGAATCTTCGGCAATCCTCTGATTGAAGCTCACATTGCGGGTTCTCTGGGTGCCGTCCAGGAGATAGTCGGGACCAAGGCCAACGCTTTCGATCCCGCCGACGCGAACCAAATGGTCGATATGGTCCAAGACGTCGTCGATGGTGGCTTGGCGGCCTTCGCTCAGGAGCACTTGCGAGCAGAAGTGAACCGCCGCCACGCCGCCATTGTCGGCCAGGTCCCTGATCTGATCGTCCCAAAGCAGCTGGGTGCTCCTGGAGTTGCGCTCGCGCGCACCGGTATGAGAATTGATGACGGGTTTGTCGGTCATTGCCAGCACGTCGGCAATGGTCGCGGGCGACGAGTGCGACACGTCGAGGAGCATGCCCAGAGCATTCATCTCGGCCACGACCTCACGGCCAAATTGCGTCAGGCCCGGCTCATCGATGTCCGACTGCGCCGTCCCCACCTGGTTGCGAGTCGCCCAGTGCAGCTGCAAGTGCCGCATACCCAGGCGGTAGAAGATTCGCAGCGCCGCCAGGCTCCCCTCGAGCAGTTTTGCGCCTTCCGCTCCCAGGATGAGACCGAGGCGGCCGGTTCGCTTGGCCTCGGCGATGTCGGCAGCGCGGCGCACCACAAAGACCTCATCGGGCATGGTCTCGACGGTGGCGAAGATCTCGTCATAGGCCTCCATGCCGTCGCGCATGTAGCCCTCGGTGCTATAGAGCGAGCGCTCGAATTCAGCCCGGTTGTCCGCGAAGGCCCGCCCGGACACCGTCGCCTGTACGACCTTGGCCGTCACCCCACCCGCGAGATCGCGCCGAAAGTCCTCCGCCCGCACCATGTGGTCGTGGGCCAGCAGAACCAACGCGCGCTCGTGCAACGCATCCCCAGCCGATATCTCTGATTGCAATGTTCCTTGTCCTAACTTATCTGCTCCTCCCAGCGTCCCAACGATACCGCCAAAGCCACCGCATCCCCAGAACGCCCGAAGTCGAGCCGGGGGCCGCTGCGTGGTAGCCTCACGACCATCCGACTTCCGGTGCAGGCGGCGCCGTTGAAGATTGCGCATCACATTGGGGCCATGCCCCCGGTTGGGTCGCGGCGGCTCGCCACTCAGGTGAAGGCGGCCCGTGGCCGGGGCGTTGATGTCCTGCCGCTGATGCCCTACGCCGAGCGTGCCCCGTCCCCCGAAGCGGTCGAGGCGGTCGTAAGCGAAATCCGCCAAAACCGTGAGGCGCCGTCGCGCGGCCTTCCCGAACTCTGTGAGGCAGTGGCGGAACGTGTCGGCGGCGAAATCGGACACCCGGTGGACGCTGAAACCGAGGTGCTCATCACCAACGGCTCGATGCAGGCCCTCAACCTGGTGTTTCGCGCGATCCTCGATCCCGGCGACGAAGTGATCATCCCGGCGCCCTGCTATTTCTTCGGCGGCTGCGTCGAATTGGCGGGCGGTCACCCGGTCCACGTCCCCATGGACGAGGCCGCCGGCTATGCCTGGGACGTCGAGCGGCTCGCCGCCGCCATCACCCCGCGCACGGTGGCCATCGTGGTCAACACCCCAGTGAATCCCACCGGCGTGGTGCTCGGCGAAGACACGCTGCGCGCCATCGCCGACCTGGCCGAGCGCCATGACCTGCTGATCGTGTCCGACGAGTCCTACGACACCATGGTCTATGACGGACACCGCCACGTGAGCTGCGCGAGCGTTGCGGGCGCCGCCTCGCGCACCGCGATTATTCGCAGCTTCACCAAGAGCTTCGCCATGCCCGCATGGCGGGTGGGCTATATTGTCGGCCCCCGAGGCGTCATTGACGCCTGCAACAAAGCGCTCGAATGGGAACAGCTCCACGGCAACCACGTCGCCCAAGCCGGGGCTGCGGCCGCGATGCGCCACCCGGTCTACCCTGGGAACAGCATGGCCCACGAGTTCCAGCAGCTGCGCGACGTGATTGATCCCTTCGTGGCGCCCGGCCTTCCGCTGCACGCCGTGAAGCCAGCCGGGGGGCCATTCGTGTTTATCAACGTTTCGGCGATATTCGACTCCTCCGCTCAAGCATCCGCCGCCTTGCTGGACGCGGGCATCCCTACGACAGCCGGGCACTTTTGCCGATCCGATCGGCACGTGCGCATGGCATTTGGCGCGTCCCCGGAAGTCCTACGCGAAGCCGGGCGCCGCATTGCCGATGTCGCGGCCGCCAACGCCAGCCTTCAATCTGTTCGAGCCGGGCAATCAGCGAATAGGAGGGCCGTACTCAGCACGACGTAGTTGAGGGAAACATTCAGTCACGATCAATCTGCTAGGACGTACCTAGAAACGGGTTGGTTTGAGACGGGGAGGTAGTTTGTGATTCGGAAACCAGTGTTATCGAAGGCTCTAAGCCGCCGGATGATACTCCGGAGCGGAGCCGCAGCTGTTGCCGGCGGCATTGGCGCTGCCGCGCTCGCGGCATGCGGCGAGGCCGAGGTTGTTGAGAAGACAGTGACGGTAACCGTCACCGAGGTCAGGGAAGTCATCAAGGAAGTTCCGGTCGAGACGGTCGTCACCAGGGAAATCCCGGTCGAAACCGTCGTGATCAAGGAAGTCCAGGTCGAGACGATCAAGGAAGTCCCGGTCGAGACGATCAAAGAAGTTGAGGTCGAGAGGGTCGTCACGCGGGAGAAGATTGTCGAGGTCGAGGTCGAGGTCGAGAAGGAGAAGATTGTCGAAGTCGAGGTCATGGCCATGAACCCGAAGGCCGAAAGCCTCGTCATCGCGCTTCCGGTGACGCAACGGGTCGACGACCTCGATGGGTCGCAGGTCTACGAGTTCCAGACCAAGATCCACTCCTTCTGCACCTCGGAAAGCCTGCTGCTCTACGACTATCAGACGCAGACGCTCAAGCCGCGGCTGGCCGAGAGCTATGAAGTCGCATCGGACGCGACCTCGGTGACCTTCACGCTCCGCGAAGGCGTCACCTGGCACAACGGCGATCCGTTTACACCTGAGGACGTCCAGTTCAACTTCGACCGGATCTTCAGAGACGACGATCCGTATCACGCCGAGGGGACGTTCTACTACAACAGCTTCGCCCAACCGTTCTACGGCAGCACCGACGTGGTTGACGCCCGTACGGTGCGCGTGAACCTGACCCAGCCCGACGCGCTGGCGGCAGAGAAGTTCGGCGCGCTGGACAGCTCATACATGGCCCATCCGCCGAGCGTGATGGAACATGGCAACCGCGAGTACTCCACCGACGCCGACAAGTACGTCGGTACGGGGCCGTACATCCCGGTAGAGCTGCGACCGGCCGAGCTGGTGCGCATGGTGCGCAACGAGAACTGGTGGGGCCCCAAGCCGGACTTCGATGAGCTGATCTTTCGCCTCTTCCCCGGCGGCAGCGCCGGTGCTGACGCGCGAGTGAACGCGCTCCTAGCCGGCGAGGTCGACGTGGCGCTGTACACGCCGGCTACCCGTCGCAACGATCTGTTCCGCACGCCCGGAATCGGCGCCAAGTGGTTCCCCAACTTCGTGCTGGGGTATTACTACATCAACCACACCTTCCCGCTGTTCCAAGACAGCCGGGTGCGGCGGGCAGTGGCGCGATCGTTCGACCGCGTTACCTACTACGAGGCCACCGCCGGCCCAACCGTGCTTCCCTGGGGCAAGTTCTGGTTCCCCGGCTCGCCGTATCTGAACGAAGCCGCCGAGGTGGATTACGATCCGGCTCAGGTGGCGTCGTTGATGCAGGACGCTGGCTTTTCCATGGGCGGCGACGGCGTGTGGGCCCAGTCCGACGGCACGCGGGCCGAATTCAAGATCCAGTACCGGGGCGACCCGGGTTCGCCGCCTGACCGGGAGACATTCTGGATTCAGGGGTTGGCTGATCTTGGGTTCTCCGTGGAGCTCGAGGCATGGGATCCCGCGATAGGCGCCGACTTCGAGAACGGCCCCTATGCCCAGCAGAATCTGCACGTGGGCGGTTGGGGCGTCGGCGTCTTCCTCGGCGATCCGGCCTTTGCCTATCAGCGTTGGACGGCAGGCGATGACTTTGCCCGCAGCTACATGGACAACGCTGAGATGAACCAGCTCTACAAGGACATCCTGGTCGAGGCCGATGCCGCCAACCGGACGGCAAAGGTGCACCGAATGCAGGAAATCGCCGCCGAGGAGGTGGCCTGGATTCCGACCACCGTATCCACGCTGGGTGCCGCCTGGCGGGAGGAGAAAGTCACCAACGTGACCTCCGGCGCGACCCAGTACAGCTACCCCTGGCTGTACAAGGTAGCGCCCCTTTAAGGGTTGACTCGTTGGCGGGGATTCGCGCTCAGCGTCCTAACGGACCGGCGGCGCGAATCCCCGCCGCACCGCTTCGCCACGGACCGACCTGCCAACCATGACCCGATACATCGCGCGCCGTCTTCTGACCATCATTCCTCTGCTTATCGCAGTTAGCATTATCGTGTTCTTTCTCGGCAAGGCCCTGCCGGGGGACCCCGTCGAAATCTTCCTGCGGCAAGCCGATATATCTAATCCAAAAATCGTAGCCGCGATGAAGGACAGGTATGGCCTCAACGACCCGTTGCCCGTGCAGTATTGGACGTGGCTATCGCTTATGTTCCGCGGCGACATGGGTGACTCGATCCGCAAGGGCGAACCTGTCGCCGAGTTGCTATTCCGTGGCATGCGCAACACGTTCAGCATCGCCACCGCCGCGGTCATTCTTGTAGTCGTCGTCGGTTGGACGATGGGCGTGCTCGCCGCGGTCGTTCACAACCGGGCATGGCCCCAGGTCATTACCCGCTTCCTGGCCCAATTTCCCGTCTTGATGCTCAGCATCCCCGGTTTCTCGATCGCCGTGTACATGGTGCTCATCTTCGGCGTCACGCTCGGCTGGCTTCCGACCAGCGGCATCTCCAACCCCCGGTCCGGAGCAGACGATATTCCCGACTTGGCTATACACCTCATCCTCCCAACCATTGCGCTGGCGCTAGCATCAGTCGGCGCAAACTGGCGGTTGGCACGAAATACCATGATCGAGATTCTCCGCGAAGACTACATTCGCATGGCCCATGCCAAAGGTCTCCCGCTCTGGCGCGTCTACTTCCTGCATGGCCTCCGCACCACTATCATCCCTCTATTGACCAGCGCAGGGCTTTTATTCGGATCCTTGCTGACTGGATCATTCATCCTTGAATACATCTTCGCTTGGCCCGGCATTGGTCTACTTCTGGTTGAATCCACCGTGAATCGCGACGTTCCCGTCGTGATGGGTGGCACCATCATTCTCGCAACGATGTATATTTTCATTAACTTAGCTGTCGATATTCTCTATGCCATGGTTGATCCGCGTATCCGTTATGTATAACAGCAGCTCATTCCCACGCATAATCAAGGCTACTTTCTCTCACTTGTGGCGTACCATACGCTTTCTCCGCGAACATCCCGTCCTAACAGTCTCACTCATCCCACTAGTTGTAGTTATTACCACCGCCTTGTTCGCCCAGTGGCTGCCCATTCCGGACCCGAACTCGGGAGATATCAGAGTCTCGCGATATCTGCCGCCATTGTCCGAAGTCTACGTTTTGGGGGAAAATAGCCTCGGCCGTGAGGTCCTGTCCCCCCTGCCCACCCAGGACCCGGACCGCACTGACCTCGTCAAACGCTATGTGCCGCCACGGCCTAAGAAATATGTTCTCGGGGGTGATAGCCTCGGCCGTGATATCATGTCGCGGCTCATTTGGGGCAGCCGCATATCACTGCTGATTGGCATTGCAGCCAATTTGGCCGTCACGGTGATTTCGGTGTTCTTTGGCTTGCTTGCCGGCTATCTTGGCGGCCGTGTGGACGGCGTGATCATGCGCCTGGTCGATGTTGGACTGGCATTCCCTGGCCTTCTCCTGGCACTCGTGATTCTCACAGTGCTCGGTCCGTCGGTCGTAAACTTGGCCATTGCTGTTGTCGTGTCTTCCGTGCCGTTGAACATTCGTTTCTTCCGTGGCCAGGTTCTAACCGTACGCACTGCCAAATACATCGAGGCTGCGCGGCTTCTTGGCTACAGCCACCTGCGGATTATGTTCCGGGAAGTTCTTCCCAACGTGATGCCTCTCATCCTGACGGTGACTGCCCTACATGCAACGAGCTTCTTTATATTCACTGCTGGATTCAGCTTGCTTGGCATGGGGCTCAAGCCGCCCGATCCAGACTGGGGAACAATGATGTCAGACGGTCTGCGCGCGCTCTATGAGGCGCCGGCGGTGATTCTGGGGCCGACGATTCTGATCTCTGTGCTGGCGATATGCTTCAACGTACTCGGCGATGAGACACAGAAAATTCTCAGCCCGCGTGAAAGCCAACTATAGATGAACTCAACTTCTTCTCCCACGCCAATACTCGCCGTACAAGATCTGCACACCCACTTCTTCACCAAGACCGCGACGGTGCGCGCCGTCAATGGCGTGAGCTTCAGCATATATCCTGGGGAAATCGTAGGTCTCGTCGGAGAATCCGGCTGCGGCAAGTCGGTTACCGCCATGTCCATTCTGGGTCTTGTTGATACTCCGGGAAGAGTGGTCAACGGCGAGATCATCTTTGATGGCCGTGACATGCGGAAAATGTCCGGTCGCGAGCTCCGTCGGATCCGTGGTCGCGAAATCGCAATGATCTTCCAGAACCCTATTGGCGCCTTGAATCCAGTGTTCAGCGTTGGCCGTCAGCTCATCGAGGCGATCCGTACCCACCAGCAAGTAAGCCGCCGCGATGCGTATCTACAAGCCGTTGGTTTGCTTGAGCGGGTCGGGATTCCTGATCCTGAGCAGCGGATGCCTCAATACCCGCATCAGTTCAGCGGAGGCATGGCCCAGCGTGTTGTCATCGCCATGGCGCTGGCGAACCGACCCAAGCTCCTCATCGCCGACGAGCCAACCACGGCCTTGGATGTCACCATCCAGGCGCAGATCATTGATCTGCTTGACGAGCTGAATCGAGAGTTCGGCATGGCCGTCTTGCACATCACGCACAACATGGCGCTGGTGGCTGAAAGCTGCACGCGGACCGTCGTGATGTATGGCGGAAAAATCGCTGAGAGCGGCCAAACGCCCGTGGTCTTCGATGATCCACTGCATCCCTACACGCAAGCGCTGCTGCGCTCGGTCCCGGACCTCGATCGTCCTGAGCAAACCATCGATCCGCTCGAAGGCTTCCCGCCGGATATCACCCGCGAGTGGCCCGGCTGCGAGTTCGAGCCGCGTTGCAGCCAGCGCTTCGAGCGCTGTCCGGTGGAGAATCCACTGCTGCGCGAGGTAGTGGACGGACATGCCGTCCGCTGTCACCTGTACTAGCTAGCCCCATGAGCAAGCACGCCACCCTGGCTATCGGGCCAGCTTCATGGAGAGCAGCGCGAGGAGATACGGCATGAGTGAGAAGGCCGCTCCTCTTTTGCAATGCGAAGGCCTCGTCAAGGCGTTCAGCCTGCCCCGCACCAAGATCGTTGAGCACAAGCGGTCGCTGCTCGCGGTTGGAGGGGTCGATCTCACCCTTGACGCCGAGGAAACGCTGGGTCTGGTTGGCGAATCCGGCTGCGGCAAGACCACGCTGGGGCGCCTCATCGTCGGCCTCGAGCAGCCCACCAGCGGCAGCGTCACCTTCAGCGCGCGAAAGGCGCTGCCTCCGGGCGGAAATGATCGCCTCCACCTGGCACGGAATGCCCAAATGGTCTTTCAGGACCCGTTGGGATCGTTGAATCCGCGGAAGCGCATCCGGGATGCCATTGCCGAGCCGCTAGAAATCCATGACATTGCTCCTCGGGACCAGATTGACGACCGCGTCAACGATCTGCTCCAGGAAGTCGGGCTGCCGACCGAATTCGGTGCGCGCTACCCGATGCAGGTGAGCGGAGGGCAACAGCAGCGCGTGGCTATAGCGCGCGCGCTTTCGGCGGAAAGTGAGTTGCTGGTTGCCGACGAGCCCTTGTCGTCACTGGATGTGTCGGTGCAAGCACAGATCCTCGACCTGCTGCGGGGCATTCGCGACCGGCGGCGCCTGAGCATCATCTTCATCTCCCACGATCTCGCCGTTGTCCAACAGCTGTGCAGTCGGGTGGCGGTGATGTATCTCGGCAAGATCGTGGAGCAGGGTGAAACGCGCAGGCTGTTTCAGCACCCGCGTCATCCCTACACCACCGCCCTGCTCTCCGCGGTTCCGCGCGTCAAGCAAACCGCCGACAAACGAATTCGGCTCCCCGGAGATCCGGCCAGCGCCGCCAATATTCCTCCCGGATGCCCGTTCCACACGCGCTGCTGGAAGGCCGAGGACAAGTGCCGCAGCGTCGTCCCCAAGCTGGAAACCCTGGACGGCACCCAGGTCGCCTGCCACTTTCCCGAGTAGCGCCATGGGCTTACTGCAAAACCGAGTCGCGATCGTCACCGGCGCCGGCGGTCTGCATGGCATCGGACGCGCCATTGCACTGGCCATGGCGCAGGAAGGCTGCCGGGTGGCCGTCGCCGGAGGCAGCGCCACCGAGCAGGTGGCGGATGAAATCCGAGCGGACGGTGGGGAAGCCGTCGCGATCCAATGCGACGTATCCGTTCCGAGCGACATCGAACGCATGGTGCAGCGCACGGAGGCCGAGCTTGGGCCCATCGACATCCTGTGCAACAACGCCGGCATCCTCCGCCTGGGTCGGCTCCACGAACTCACGCTGGAGGACTGGAACCGCACGCTGGAAGTGAACCTGACGGGGCTCTTTCTGTGCACCCAATCCGTGGCCGCGCGCATGACGGCCCGCGGCGCCGGCGGCCGCATCATCAACATCTCCTCGCTGTGCGGTCACCAGGGGTGCCCCCGGCAACTGAGCTACGCCGCCTCCAAGGCCGGGGTGGAGGGTTTCACCAAGTCGATTGCCGAGGACCTTGGGGCGCACGGCATCACCGCCAATTGCATCGCTCCCGGCCCGGTCTACACCAACATGACGGGCACGTCTGCGCCCCCGGACCAGGAGCCCGCACGTTGGAGCGGTGCCGCCATTCCCGACTTCGGGCTGCCGCCCGATGTGGCCGGCGCGGCCGTGTTCCTGGCAAGCGATCTCGCCAGCTGGGTGACCGGTGCGGTTCTAATCGTCGACGGTGGACGTCTGGTGCAGTGACACCCGACATCTCACCGAGGCCGCCCAGCCCCTAAGCAGCGGAGGGTCGACATGGCCGCCGTGAAAATCGTCGTAATCGGGGCAAGCCGCGTCTTCGCCCCAACCATCGTGGCCGACCTCTGGCACGCCCGCGAAGACCTGGCCGGCAGCACCATCGCCCTCTGCGACGTCGACGCGGACACGCTTGGCGTCACGACTCGCGTCGTCGAGCGCATGGTCACCGAGCGGGACATGCCCTACAAGATCGAATCGTCGTCCGACCGCCGCGACCTGCTACGGGGCGCGGACTACGTCATCGTCGCCATCGCGCTGGATCACCGGCGTCTGTGGACCATCGACCTCGACATCGCCGAGACACACGGCATGGTGCTCACCACCGGCGACACCGTAGGCCCGGGCGGGTGGTCGCGGGCCTTGCGCACCGTCCCGCCTATCCAGGCCATAGCCGAGGACATGGAAGAGCTCTGTCCAGACGCCTGGCTCTTCAACTACACCAATCCCATGTGCGCGATCTGCCGCACGTTGGCCAAGACCACCAACCTCAAGGTCGTGGGGTTGTGCCACGGCATCGAGGGCACCACGAAACGCCTGGCGCAGTTTTTGAACCTTCCGGCGCAGGACATATCCGTGCGCGCCGCTGGTATCAACCACTTGCAGTGGATTCTCGATCTTCGCCGCAACGGCACGGACCTTTACCCGGCGCTCAAGGCTGCCGAGCGCCCACCGGCAAGCGAGCGGTTGGACGTGAGTTGGGACCTGATGGAGCTCTACGGGCTTTTCCCATCACCCGGCGATCGACACGTCAGCGAGTTCTTTCCGTGGTATTGCCGTCCAAGCGGCGACGGGCAACTGCCGCGGGGACTGTTCCGCTTTGACATGGACGAATACTTTGACCGCGGGGCCGAGGTTCAGCGGCGGTTCACCGAGATTGCTAGCGGGTCGGCTCCGCTGCCTGACTCGCTGTTCAAGCCCACGAGCGAAAAGGCCGTAAAGCTGATCGCAGCTCTGGCGGCGAATCGTGGCGGCAGCTATCACGTGAACATCCCCAATCACGATTCCATCGCCAATCTCGCGCCCTCGGCCAACGTCGAGGTTCCGGCGTGGTTCGATGCGAGCGGCATGGCCCGCGAGTCGATAGGCAGTATTCCGGAACCCATAGCCGGGACGCTGCGTCCATGGATCGATCAGCTTGAGTTGCTAACCGACGCGATCATCCAGCGGGATCGAGACTTGGCTCTGTTAGCCCTGCTCGCCGACCGCACAGTCGTGGACGTTGACGTCGGCTTGGCCATGGGGCGCGAGCTCATGGACGCGCACGCGGCCAACCTGAGCGAGTATCACTAGGCCTTTAGGGAAGGAAACATGTGTCTAACCCTTGGTCATTCCCCCTCACCCTTCGTCATTCCCGCGGAAGCGGGAAGGTGGATTCACATTCCAAGTGCAACAGATGATCCCAAAACACCTCGGCGGGGGTCTGGTAGCCGAGGCACTTGCGTGGCGTGTTGTTGTAGGCCTGCACGAGCTGGGTGAACCGAGCGGCCGGGAGGCTCGCGAGATCGGTCTTGCGGGGCAGGGTGCGGCGCAGGCGCCCGATGGCGTTCTCGATGCCGCCCTTCTGCCAGGGGGCGTGGGGGTCGCAGAAGAAGGTCTGGATGCCGCGGGCGTGCAGCTGGTGGTGGCGGGCGAACTCGGTGCCGTTGTCGAAGGTGACGGTTTGGCGCCAGGGGGGCGGTAAGGGTGCGAGGAGCCGGGACAAGGCGCGGGCGATGGGGGCAGCGGCTTTGCCGGGGGGCCGGACGGCGAGGAGCAGGCGGGAGTGGCGTTCGTGGAGGGTGAGGACGGCCTGGCCGTAGGTGCGGAAGAGCATGAGGTCGGCCTCCCAGTGGCCGGGGGTCTGGCGGTCCGCGGCGAGGGCTGGGCGGTCGACGAGGGGACGACGGTGGGCGATAAAGGAGGCGGAGCTGCCGCCCTTGCGCCCCCGCCGGCCCCGTTTGAACTTGGCCCGCGGCAAATAGTGACGCCAGGCATAGTCCTTCGTGCGGCGGATCTGGGCGTCAATGAAGCGGTAGATGGATTCGTGGGAGATGACGGGCCGGCCGGCCTCGCGGGCCAGACGGCCGGCCACCTGCTCGGGCGACCAGCCCTGTTGGAGGCGGGTGAGGACCTGGCGGCGCAGGGTGGGATCGCGGTCGAGCCGGGGCCCGCGCCAGCGGCGCGCGCGGGCCTGCTGGTCGGCGTAGCGCGGTTGATAGCCCTGGGTGCGCGATCCATTGCGGCTCAGCTCCCGAGCAATCGTCGATGGCGCGCGATCCAGACTTGCCGCGATTTGGCGGATCGAGGCCCCGGCGGCGTGGCGTCGGGCCACGGCACAGCGGTCTTCAATGGTGAGGTGCGAATAGCGTCGTTCCATGGCAACACCCTAATGAGGTGTTGCACTTCGTTTGTGAATCTAGGGAATCTCGGCCCTCCCAACCGGGAGCCGGGCAGGGGTTTCGCCGGACATGCTTAGCCTGACCGAATCATGCAAACGTCTCGAAAGGGAGAACCTGCGATGCCATTCGTCGATCCGGCGACCGCCAACAACCTCACCAGCGACGCCATCGCGTCGATCAAGCAGCGCAACGGCTCGGGGACCTGGCGTGAACGCATCAGCGCCACCAACGAGCACCGCAGCGTGCTGCTGCACTGGCCGCCGGGAACCGCCCAGGCCGCCCACTATCACCCCGACAGCGAGGAGGTCTTCGTGGTGCACGAGGGCCGCGCGGAGTTCACCTTCGACGGCGGCCAACCAGTCGTCGCCCAGCCGGGCGCCGTGCTCTATGCGCCGCGCGGCTCCCGGCATTCGCTACGCGTGGTCGGCGACGAGCCACTGCTGATGATGTGCTTCCTCGCGCCCAACCTCCCAGACGACGAGGTCCCGGCATGAGCCAATCGGTTTGCGGCGGCTCGATGTGCTCTCTAGGAGACCGCTGAACAAGTAGACTTTCGCGATACGAATAGACCCCGGTCCGTTCGCACCGATTTCGGGTACAGGGCGGGCTCTGTGCTTGTCAACGGGTTTGCCGAACGGATTCGAGAAGAGGATGCGTTCGCCTACGTCCCCTGACCAGGCAGCCGCGAGGCCCCGTGACGGTCCGCCGATCCCCGGCGATACGCGGGGATGGCGCGGCTTGGACCGTGGCAACTCCAACGGGCCCGGCGCCGGCGACCAGTGTGGGCGCACTCAGGCACGCGTAGACGTCATAGGACTCGGCGGAGTCCAAATGTCATGCGCGCGGGAGGCAGACCTGTGACAGGCTTTTGCCTGACCTTTCGCCGGGCGGTCGTGCTGATAGCGGCTGCCGGCCTCGCGGTCAGCCTAGCTAGCTGCGATCCGGAAACGCCTGACGCGGCGCTATCTAAGGCGTCCCCAGCTGCGTCGGAAACTGCAGGCATCTCTCCCAGACCGTCTGCGCCACCTCGACCCGCGATTCCGGAGGGCGCGACCGCTGCCTCTGGCCCAAGGGGCACGAGTTCGCCATCGACCGCAGCTTCGGCTGTCGGGGCAATGATCACGCCTACCGCACGGGCACGGCCGGCCTTGCCTACCCCGTCGCCCGGACCGACCGCCACTCCGCGGCCCACGCCAACGCCAACCGCAACACCAGAATTCGAAGTCCATAGAGATCCTGAGCCCGCCCCCCTACCGGGATTCTGTGGTGCAGTCCATCTCGACTACCGGCCCCAAAGGCATGAGGTCATCCAGTGGAGCCCGAACGGCTCAGAAATCCTCTTTGGCCGCCGCAGTCCGTCGGGCACGAGCAGGGTCGGAATCTATGCCGTGGCGGCGAACGGGTCGCACCTACGGCAAGTCGCCGGCACTACCGCTTTTCCCGCTGGAGAATCCTGGCTCGGAAATACGGCTACGTTTGATATTTCACCCGATGGCACCAGTCTCGTGTACTCGATCTGCAAATACGGATCGTTCGACCTCGCTCGGGTCAATCTCGATGGCTCACAAGTGACACGGCTGACCGACTCCCCTCGGTTCGAAGGTCTACCCGCCTGGTCGCCGGACGGGACGCGCATCGCCTTCCTGGCCGCTCGGCCTTTGCGTATAGGCAGACCGCACTACATGCTCGTCCGCACCATGACCCGAGAGGGCGCCGTTGATCGGGACCACCATGGTCTTTACGGTGATCCCAGCAGCGCAGTCTTTCATACTCCAAGGTGGTCGCCGGATGGCAAGCGGTTGGCCTTCGTCACTTATAGCGGCACCAAGTGGAACGACAGTTTTGGCTTTAGCAGCTACACGCTTCGTACCGTCGCCGCCGACGGCACGGACCCAAAGCGGCTGACCACGACTGTGAGCGGCCCGTCATGGTCGCCAGACGGGACCCGGATCGCCTTTGCCAAGCCCGACGGCGAGGGCATCGCGCTCTTCACCATGGCCGCTGATGGCTCGGACGTGCGGCGCGTGGCGCCCATCGACCACTGGTTTGATCGGCGCGTGTCTCCTAGCCGAGCCCAGGGATCCAATCTCGCCCGCGGCTGGGTGCCGGCCGTGGCGTGGTCGCCGACCGGCGACCACATCTTGTTCGTCGACGGCGGCTATGTGCAGGTCGTCACGCCCGACGGCACCGAGTCCAAAACCCTGCCCATTCGCTTCAGCGGCGGTCCGGTCCCGGCTTGGTCTCCCGACGGCAGCCTCATCGCCATCGCCGCGCCGATGGGCGACCGTTCCGGATTCGTGGTCACGATGGCACCGGACGGCTCCGATGTTGTGCCGCTGGTGCGGGCCGGGCCGAACGGTTCGTTAGTGGCGGTGCAGGCGGCGCGCTATCGCGCCGACCGCATCGCCGCGGCCTGCGGGGCGGGGTATGTGGTCGAGAACCCGGCGGCCAATCCCGGATTGGTATGGGACTGCGAGACGCTCGCCGGGTTGCGCAACGCCTTGTTTGGCCGGCGAGTCGGAAACTGGACCGCCGACGCCGCCATCCGCGAGTGGGCGGGCGTCGTCGTCGACGGCACGCCACCCCGCGTGATAGGCCTGGAACTGTCAGACCAAGCCGCCGACGGCGTGCTCCCAGCGTCGCTGGGTGCGCTCACCGAGCTGAAGATGCTCGATCTCTCAGCGAACCGGCTCCAGGGACCGATTCCGCCCGAACTCGGCCAGTTGCCCAACTTGAACGTCCTTTATCTCAGCGGCAATCAACTCACCGGCTGCATTCCGACCGCGCTGCACCGGGTTCCGGACAACGACCTCGGCAACCTCGGGCTGCCGGACTGCGAGCCAGCGCCGTGAGAATCACTTGGAGCCACGACGGGCAGTCTGGGTGGGCCATCCGGCCGCTTGCTCGGTGGGCCGTGGTGGCAATCGCCGCGTCACAGCACACCGGGAAGCCTCCCCTCGCCCGTCAGCCGTGTCTCACTCCCGAGCGGTCAGTAGAGCTAGACTCGCAGCCTCAGCGGGCGAGCTGCAATCGCGGGTCGCGGTCGGCGTCCGGACGCAGCTCGGACAAGCGAATGAGGCCCCGGTGCCAGGGGTATCCATGCGGTACGCGCTCGGCATTGATCGCCGGGCTCGTCCAGTAGTACTGGACCACGGCGTCTTCCGGAGCCGTATAGGTCTTGATGTGATTGCCGGCCAGGTCTTCGAGCACGCCTAGCCGCTGGCCCTTGCTCACCCTCTGACCGACGCTGACTTCCGACTGCCAATATCCGCTCTCGAGCGATTCCATACTCCAGCGTCGCGGACCAAGGATCGCCTGCGGTGGAACCGGCGCGGGTTCGCCATCAATCATGCCGAACCGCTTTAGGGCATTTGCTAGCGACTGATACTGAAGCTCGATCTCCGCCGGATTCTGGACGCCGTTCTGTCCGATCTCCGTCCAGACGTTTGCGACACCCGCGTGCAGCAGCGCAAACGGCAGCCCCTGCGCCAGTTCCGAAAACTTGTCCTGGACGTCGGCCTGGCGCGGGTCCAGGTAGGGCACTGGCATCGAACCCGCTAGCCGCCACGTGTCCCGGCGCAGACGCTCGTCGGTCGGGTCGGCGAAGGCCACCCACGGGTCCAGCGCCTGCACGTACTCACCCGCGTGCATGTCGATGTGGAGGTCAAGGTCACGCAGGAGGTTGAAGACGCAATCGATGTGAAACTCGGAGTAGGTCCCCTCGGGCCGCCCCACCGGCTGGAAATGCATCTCGCGCTCATCGACGGGGGATAGCTGCGTCGACCGGGCGAAGAATGCCCGCGTGCTCATGATCGGGATGATGCGGACTTCACCCCGCAGCGTCGCCGGATCGAGCTCACGAAAGAGGCGAATGGCGGCGTGGATGCCCGCGAATTCTCCTGCGTGCATGGCCGAGGAGATGCCGAACTTCGGTCCCGACCGCGCGCCGACGACAGTGCCGACCGGGATTTCCAATTCCTCACCGGAATGGTGGACGTACCGCTCCACCCGCGAAGTCTTGGACCCGGCGCGAGAATTCATGCCGCTTCCCATCCGCACCAGTTGAGGACGAAGGCGAGAGCCGTCCTCGTCACCGGGGCCAGATCGTTCAAATCGAAGAACTCATCCACGGAATGCGCGCCACCCCCGCCACCGGGACCAAAGAGGCATCCCGGAGTCGGCCGGCCGAGGCTGTGCTGATGCAAGTCGCAGAATCCCGTGATCGCCACCGGCTCGAGCGGCCGCCCCGTCGCGGCCTGATGCGCCTCGGCCAGATTGGCAACCACGAGATTGTCGTCCCCCATCTCCAGCGGTTCCATGGCCAGACCTTCGAATGTGACCTGTGGCGGATGGTCCCGCAGCCATTCGTCCTGGGCGGCGGCCTCGGCCACCGCCGTTTCGATCTCGGCCCGCGCGTCGGCCACGCTTTGGGGCGGAAAAAAGCCCAACGTCGCGTCCAAGACGCAGCGGGCGGCAACCGTCCCGACCCATTCGCCGCCGGAGATTCCATACACGTTGAAGTGAATGGGATGCTCGGTATGCGCCCACCGCGCCGGCACATTCCGGTTCTTCCTCGCCTCGAGGTCGTGCAGCGCCCGAATCAACACCCACGCCTTCTCGATCGCATTCACGCCATGCGTGGCTGATATGTACGGCACTGGTTTGCCATGGATGGTGATGCGGAAGGCCACGTGACCGGGGTGGGCCACGATCGCTCGGCCGAGGCCGGTTCCGTCCAGCATCAGCACGCCGTCGGCCTCGTACCCCGCCGCGACCAGCGCCAGCGAGCCATTGCCGGAGCATTCCTCGTCGATCGTGGTCTCGAGGATCAGGTCCCCGCGCAGACGGATCCCGGCTTCCTGCAGCGCTTGCACGACGAAGAGCATCTCGCAGCAGCCGGCCTTGTCGTCCTGGGCGCCGCGGGCATACAGGCGATTGCCTTCGATTTCGCCGCCCCAGGGGTCCCGGCTCCAGAGCTCAACCGGCTCGGGAGAGGTCGTGTCCACGTGCGCGTTGAGGATCAGCGACCGCCCGCCGCCGGTTCCATGCCAGCGGCCCGCCACGTTCGGGCGACCCTGGTAGGACCAATCGGTCGGGCTCCAGTTCGCATAGCGGGCCAACGCTTCGGGGTCACATTCGATCATCTCGACGTCCAGCCCAAGCTCCCGCATCCGCCGCGCCATCCACTGCTGTGCCGCGAGTTCCTCGCCGCGGGCACTGGGAATGCGGACGAACTGCTGCAGGCTGGCCACATGCTCATCCAAGCGCCGGTCGAGAGCCTGCCAGGCCGCGGTGCGCGCGGCGCCGAGGTCAAGCATGGCCGTCTCCGTGGCCTTCCTCCGCCACGACGACCGTGCGCGCAAACCACGGATCGCCCTCAGGGCCGGCCTCGGCATTGACAGCCATGCTGGTCGTGACCGCCACCACACAGCCGTCGAGCGGTGATTTCACATCGTGCAATGGTTCGCCAAAGTAGTCCCAAATCTGACCCAAGGCTTCACCTGCCTTGACCTGCGCACCCGGCGTGGTGGCAGGCACCCAAAGACCCGACGAGTCAGCAATATGGCTCCAAATCTTTGGTCCCACCACACGCGGCGGCGCCGCGCGATCCGGAGCGGTTCCGTCGATCACGTCCAGGGCATCCAGCACACGCAGCAGGTCCGCAACCAGGACCTCGGCGTCAGCGGCAACGTCACTCACTCCGCCGCCGCCTGAGAGGATGAGTGACGCCCGGCCTTGATCCGCCATGCGTCCGGCCGCACCCAGATCGATCGACGACGGGTCATTTTGGTTCACGGCAACCCGCACATCGGCCCCGGAAGCCGCAGCCATCTCCATGGCAAGAGCTTCGGATTGCGCGGCTGTCGAAGGCACGGCAACCCAATGCGCGTGCAGCTCAGTGTGCTCACCGCCTCGGACATCAATATGAACATCGGCGTCCGCAAGCGCTTCGGAAACGGCTTGCGCGATGCGGTCAGTAGCGGAGGACGCTGTTGCGGTGCTCGCGGCAGTGAACGCGCCGACAAGCGCGCGCCCATCCAGTGGGCAAAAGCGAGCCGCGCGCTGAAAGAATCCCTCAACGTCCACCACCGGCACCAGGCGCACCCGTCCTTTGGTCAGGATCTGCGGCAAACGCGCCGCGAGCGCGCGACAGGCCCCAATACCCGCGTATGCCGTTCCGGCGAGGCCGCCAACAACGTTGATCACCGGGCCCGGCCGCGCACTCGCGATCTCGATAAGCGGCATTTCCGCCGAAGGAATTCCCGGAACCGAGATCGTCCGCATCGTGCGCTCAGCAGTCATGGATCAAGCGCTCACAGTTGATCTATTCCACCAATCGATCTCGATAGGTGAAGGACTCCAAGCATTGCACGGTCGGAGACGCGGGGGCATCGCGATCTCACAAGCAGTACAGCGCGGGATTCTAGCATGCCTCAAATGCGCACAATATCGGAGTCCATGCGGGTTCGCCTAGTCCGCCGGCCTTGAGCAATCTATACTTCATAGGCTGCATCGTAATATGACGATGCGTTGAGACATATTCTGTTTCACCAATATCCTAGTGTTGGTTCCATCCATACTGTATCTTCCGGTGTATGCTATCATGCAAGGCATCATTACATAGACGTGCATTGGGTCAACGAATGGTCACGCGACGGCTTGCCGACAAAGTAGCCATCATCACGGGCGCGGCATCCGGTATCGGACGCGCCAGCGCGATTCGCTTCGCCTGCGAGAACGCCAAAGTCGTGATCGCGGACATCAACACCAACGGAGGCGAACACTCCGTCGAGTTAATCAAGCAAGAAGGCGGTGAAGCATCGTTCAAATACTGCGATGTATCGGATACCAAACACGTTAAGGAATTGGTCGAGGAGGTCATGGCAACTTACGGTCGCATCGACATCCTGTTTGCCAATGCCGCCTACTTGGACGAATTCTTCGGTGCCGCCGAGACTCCTGAGGACGCCTGGGACCGTTCCATCGGTGTCACCCTCACCGGCGTGTATCTGTGCTGCAAGCATGTGATTCCCCACATGATCCAAGCCGGCGGCGGCTCAATCCTCGCAACTTCATCGGTCGGTGGTTCCGTCGCCTTCGATAGGCAAGCCGCCTACTGCACGGCCAAAGCCGGCGTGATCATGCTGATGAAATCGATCGCGCGCGACTATGGTCGATCCGGAATTCGCGCTAACGCCGTCGCTCCCGGCGCCGTGTATACGCCCGTGATGGACGACGTCAAGCGCCGCAATCCGACGGGCTGGGACCAGGTCCTGCGCGACATGAGCCTGCTCGAGCGTCTTTGGGCCGAGCCTGAGGACATTGCCGCCGCCGCCGCATATCTCGTCAGTGACGAAGCGGCCTTCGTCACCGGAACCGTGCTCACCGTTGACGGCGGCTGGACAGCCCACTAGCTGTACTGACCACAGAGGTGTGCGACACGGCTGACGGGCGGGAGGCCCGCTTGGCGCCCGGCAGCGGGCACATCGGGCCGTGTGGGACACGCCGCGACTACGACCGTTCGAGAAAAACCCATATGACGCGTCCATCGGTTCGGATCGTCACGCTGCCGGCCAGGTCGGTGCGAAATACGGCCGCGTCGCGAGCGCGGAGCCGGCCAAGCGCACGATCTCGGGGGTGGTCGAAGGCGTTATAGCGCCCGGCCGACACCACGGCGATCTGCGGCTCGACCGCGTCCAGAAACTCAGCCGTCGACGAGCTGTTCGAGCCGTGGTGCGGCATTTTGAGCACGTCGGCACGCCCCACGAGGCCGGACGCTAAGAGCTCTCGTTCGGCAGCGGCCTCGATGTCGCCCGTCAAGAGGATCACCGATTCCAGATAGCCAAGCTGCAGGACGATCGACCGATTGTTGTCATCGTCCGGTCCGGGCTCGGGCGGGTTCAGCACGCTGAGTTCCACCTGCGGGTGCCAGGGCAACGCATCCGCTCGTTCGACTCGCTGGATCGGGATGCCGGCTTCGCGGGCCAGGTCCATCACTTCGCGCATCACTGGGTGGCGCAGGTCGTCGTCGGCGTGAACGATGGTCCCGACCACGAACTCGCTCATGATGGTCGGCGCGCCGCCGATGTGGTCAGCATCCGAGTGCGTGAGCACCAGGTAGTCGATGCGGTCCACGCCCAAACGGTGCAGGTACGGCGCGATCACCGCGCTAGCGGTCTGCGCATCGGGCCCCGCATCCACCAGCATGGTCGCGTCGCCGAGCCGCGTCAGGAGGGCGTCGCCTTGGCCGACATCCAGCGCGCGCAGCTCCAACTCGCCCGCCGCGAGCGGCGGCAGCGCGGTGGATTCCGGCTGCGCCCGGATCACGCTGCCGAGCACGATGAGCAGCGCCAGCAGCAGCAAGAGCGCCGCCAGACGGGGTCTCACGGCTGGACCGAGCGGCGGCAGCCCAGCCTGCCGCAGGCGCCCACCGATCGCCCTGACCGCGTGGATGACCGCGTGGATGACCGCGGCGCTCAGCGCGATTAGGCGCACGAGCGAGGGCCTTCGGGGTCTGACTCAGGTGCTGCGGGGGCCAGTCCGGTTGCGCCAAGCGCCGATCTGAAATGCGCGCGGGCTCCGCGAATCCGGTGCCTAGGACGCCGACCGCGGGTGGTCAGAGGGGACGCACGTGCCCATCGCCGCGCACGACCCACTTGTAGGTGGTCAGCTCGCGCAGGCCCATCGGCCCTCGGGCGTGAAGCTTTTGCGTGCTGATGCCGACCTCGGCGCCGAGTCCAAACTCGCCGCCGTCCGTGAACTGCGTGGATGCATTCACGTAGACCGCGGCCGCGTCAACCTCGTCGAGAAAGCGTTCCGCATGCGCCAGCGAGCGCGTCACGATCGCCTCCGAATGGCTGGACCCGTGCGTCTGGATGTGGCGGAGCGCCTCCTCCAGACCGTTCACGACGACCACCGACATACGCAGGCCGAGCCACTCGGTGTCCACGTCCCCATCCGCCAGCCCCACCACCTGTCCCGTTCCCGCCAGGAGCGTCGTCGCTTCGGCGTCGGCGTGCATCTCAACGCCCTTTCCAGCCAGGGCTCGCCCGATTGCCGGCAAGAACTCGCCCGCCACGGACCGGTCGACGAGCAGGGTGTCCAGGGCGTTGCAAATCGATGGCCGTCTGGTCTTGGCGTTCACCACGATGCGCTCGGCCGCCGACAGATCGGCGCCCGCATCGACATAGGTGTGGCAAACCCCCCAGCCGGTCTCGAGCACCGGCACCGAGGCCGTCTCGGTGACAAACTCGATCAGGCCGGCGCCGCCGCGAGGCACGGCGACATCCACCCCAGGTCGCGCCTGCAACAGCTCGCGCACCAGTTGCCGGTCAGGATTGGTGATCGCCTGGATCGCATCCGCCGGCACTCCGGCTGCCCGCAGCGCCTCGCGCGCCAAGCGGACCAGCGCGCCGGTGCTGTGCAGGGACTCGCGACCGCCGCGCAGGATCACGGCGTTCCCGGCCTTCAGACCAAGGGCCGAGATGTCGATCGCCACGTTCGGACGCGATTCGAACACCGCCGCGATCACCCCGAGCGGCACACGACGGCGGGCAACCTCGAGACCATTCGGCAGCCGGCGCGCATCAACCGACTCGCCGACCGGGTCGGGAAGGCCAATAACCGTACCCAGCGTGTCGACGATCGCATCGATCCGCGCCGCGGTGAGCGCCAGACGGTCAATGAAGGCCTCGTCGCGGCCGCCCGCGCGCGCTTGCGCGACGTCCTCGGCGTTAGCTGCCAGCACGTCGTGCTGCTCAGCACGGAGCGCCGCCGCCATCGCTTCAAGCGCGCGGTTCTTGGCGTCGCCGTCCAACCGCGCAACCTCACGCGCGGCCCGTTGTGCGGCCGCCACCAGGTCCGGGACGCTCGGTCTGACGGTGGTTGGCGTGTCAGTTGCGGTGATGGCGACCTCCTCGATCAATTCTAGGCACCGTCCAGCAATACCAAGTTATTTCGATGCACAGCCTCCGCGCCGTGGTCGTAGTCCAGGATCGACTCGATCAAGTGCGACGGCTGACCCAAGATTCGCACCAAGTCGTGCGAGGCATAGTTTACGAGTCCGCGGGCGAACACCCGCTGGTCGGGGCCCGCCACGGCCACGACATCGCCCCGGATGAAGTCGCCGTCCACCGCATCGATGCCCGCGGGGAGCAGGCTGCTCCCGGCATCGGTGAGCGCGCTCTTAGCCCCCGTGTCAACGCGCAAGGTGCCGCGCTTGGTGGCGGCCGAGCTGAGCCAGCGGGCGCGGCTGGTCCGGGTCACTTGTCGCGGCGCGAAGCGCGTGCCGATGCTTTCTCCGGCAGCGACGCGCCGGATGACGTCGGGCTCATTTCCGCCCGCGACGACAACCTCGATGCCGTCGAAGCTTGCCTGGCGCGCCGCCTCGACCTTCGAGCGAACGCCGCCGGAACCGCCGACCGCGGTCGCTCCCGCCGCGCTGGCCAGCACGTCATCCGTCATCTCATGCCCGTCCCGAATCAGCTCCGCGTCGGGTCGGCACCGTGGATCGCCCGTATAGAGGCCGGCAGTTGACGTGAGCAGGATCAAGGTGTCGGCATCGACGAGCTGCGCGATGAGAGCCGACAGCGGGTCGTTGTCGCCAAACCGCAACTCCTCCGTGGCGACCACGTCGTTTTCGTTGGCGATGGGTAGTACGCCGTGGTCCAACAGACCGTTAAAAGCGTTGCGGGCGTTCAGGAATCCGTCGCGCGTGGTCAGGTCGGCGCGGGACAGCAGCGCCTGGGCCACGATAGTGCCGTGCTCCGCGAACGCCGTGGCATAGCGGGCGATGAGCGGCGCCTGCCCCACGGCCGCCAAGACTTGACGTGTGATGAGTTGATTGCCGCGCAGATGCAGCGTGGCGCGCCCCGCCGCCACGGCACCGGAAGTTACGAGCACCACCTCGACCTCGTTCTGCATGAGCGCCGCGATCTGGGCCGCAATCTGCTCGATGTAGACCTCGTCGAGGCCGCCCGGCGTGGTGAGCAGCTGGGTGCCGCACTTGACGACAATGCGCTTTCCACGAGGCATGTTGGCTGGAGTCCGGAGGCGTCGAGCCGCTCGGCTGCGTGATTGTAGGGACTCGCCGATATAATGGCGTCCCGCCGCGCCCGCACGCCTAGGCGTGCACCGCCCGAAGGAACACACGGCTATGGATCGGGAAAACAGCGATGCGATCCGGAACGTGGCCTTCGTGGCGCACAGCGGCGCCGGCAAAACCTCCCTCACCGAGGCCATGGCCTATGTGACCGGGCAGTCGTCGCGCCTCGGGCGGGTCGAAGAAGGCAACACCATCTCCGATTTCGACCCCGATGAGGTCGACCGGAGCATGTCCATCAACTTGGCGGTTGTGCCCTGCGAGTGGCGCGACACCACGATCAACGCCATCGACACGCCCGGATATCCGGACTTCGTTGGCGACGTGGTCTCGGGTCTGCGCGCGGCGGACGCGGCGATCGTCGTGGTCGACGGCACCGCCGGCGTTGAGGTCGGCACCGAAATCGTGTGGCGCCTCGTCGAACGGCAGGATCGACCTCGGCTCGTGGTCGTCAACCGGATGGATCGCGAGAACGTGAACTGGGAAAACGTCGTCCAAGAGCTGCGCGACAAGTTCGGCGCGGCCATCGCCCCCATTCAGGTCCCGCTGGGCGACGCCCCCGCGTTCGACGGCGTGATCGATCTGCTGGACGGCACGGCCCGCGCGTTCACCGACGGCGGCAGTGAGGAAATCCCGGTGCCCGAGGCGCTGGGCGAGACCGTGGAAGCCTGGCGCGAGGAGCTTACCGACGCCGTGGCCGCCACGGACGACGACCTGCTCGAGAAATACCTCGAAGGGGAAGAGATCGAACGCGAGGAGATCGAGCGCGCGCTCCGAGCCGGGGTGCGCAACGGCGAGATCTACCCCGTCGTGTTCACGGCCGCCACGGCAACGCACGGCGTGCGCGAGTTGCTGGATGCCATCACCACGCTGCTGCCGACGCCGTCGGACCTTCCCGTCATGACCGGGGAGAACGGCGCGGCCATCGACGTGACGAGCGACGGGCCGGTCGTGGCCCAGGTGTTCAAGACCCTGGCCGACCCCTTCGTGGGCAAGGTGTCTCTGCTGCGCGTCTACACCGGGACGATCTCCGGGGACGTCGAGCTCAAGAACCAGACCAGCGGCCGCAACGAGAGGCTCTCCGGCCTCCAATACCCGGCGGGCAAGGGCGGCCACCCAACGGGAACTGTGGTCGCGGGTGACATCGCGTTTGTCACCAAGCTGGAAAACGTGGCGACCGGCGACACGCTGGCGTCCGGCGGCTCAACGCACAAAATGGGCGCACTCGAGATGCCCATGCCGCTGTTCGAGGCCGCCATCACGCCGGCGACGCAGGCCGACCTGGACAAGATGGGCCAGGTGCTTACGCGCATCGCCGAGGAGGATCCGTCGTTGCAGGTTGGGCGCGACGACCAGACCGGCGAAACCATCCTGGCCGGACTCGGCGAATCGCACGTGCATATCAGCCTCGAGCGCGTGCGCCGCAAGTTCAACGTGAACCTGCTGGCGAACGTGCCGCGAGTGGCGTATCTCGAAACCATCCGCAAGACGGTGAATGCGCACGGACGGCACAAGCGGCAGTCCGGCGGTCGGGGACAGTTTGGCGACGTGCACATCGAGTTCTCGCCGCTGGCGCGGGGCTCGGGCTTTGAGTTCGAGGACCGCATCAAGGGCGGCTCCATCCCCAGGCAGTACCTGCCGTCGGTCGAGAAGGGGCTCGTCGAGTGCTTTGCCAAGGGCTCGCTGGCGGGCTTTCCGGTGGTGGACCTCAAGGCCGCGGCATTCGACGGGCAGTATCACGATGTCGACTCGTCTGACGAAGCCTTTCGCAACGCCGCCCGGCTGGCGGTTGAAAATGGCTATCCGCAGGCCGCGCCGGTGATCTTGGAGCCGATCGTCAAGCTCGGCATCGAGATTCCCGACGTCAATACCGGTGACGTGATCGGCGATATCAGCGCGCGGCGGGGACACGTGCTGGGCATGACTCCCGCCGACTATGAGGGCGCCACGATCGTCGAGGTGGAGGTGGCCAAGGCGGAGGTGCAGCGCTACGCCACCGACTTGCGCTCGATCACGCAAGGGCGCGGCCAGTTCACCAGCACCTTCGTTCGTTACCAGGAAGTGCCGCCGCACGTGCAAGAGCGCCTCGTCGCCGAGGCCGCGGCCGAGAACGGTTAGCGCCGCCACCGTGGACGCTGCGGGCCGCGAATTCCTGCAACAGCTGATCGACGCGCCGAGTCCGTCCGGCTACGAGCAGGCCGTGCGCCGTGTATGGCGCGAGACGGTCTCGACATTCGCGGACGACGTGCGCGGCGACGTTCACGGCAACGTCATCGCCAGCCGCAATCCGGGCGGCAGCCCGCGTCTGATGTTTGCCGGCCACTGCGACGAGCTGGGCCTGCAGATCAACTACATCTCGGACAAGGGCTATCTCTACTTCAACACCATCGGCGGACACGATCCGAGCCTGATCTCGGGGCGGCGCGTGATCATCCACACGCAGGACGGCCCCGTGCGCGGGGTGACCGGACGGCGGGCCGTGCACCTGACGCCCCGCGGCGAGCGCGGCAAGGAGCAAAAGGTCGAGGACATCTGGATCGACATTGGCGTGAGCGACAAGGCCGAGGCCGAGGCGCTGGTGCGCGTGGGCGACGCGGTCACCTACGAACTCGGCATGCAGCCGCTGCGTAACGGGCTGGCAGTGGCCCGGGCGTTCGACAACAAGATCGGCGCCTGGGTGGTGGCTGAGGCCCTGCGGCGCATCGACGCCGCGGCCTGCAAGGCGGAGGTGGTCTCCGTGGCCACGGTGCAGGAGGAGCTCGGCTTGCGCGGCGCGACGACGAGCACGTTTGGGATCGACCCGCTGGTCGGCGTCGCGGTGGACGTGACCCACGCCACCGATCACCCCAACGTGAACAAGGTAACCGCCGGCGACGTCAGCCTGGACGGCGGTCCGGTGATCACCCGCGGCGCCAACGTGAACCCCGTGGTGGAACGGCTGCTGATGGAGAGCGCCGAGGCGCTGGGGATGACTGTGCAGGTGGAGGCCGAGCCCCGCGGTACCGGCACCGACGCCAATGCGATGCAGCTCTCACGCGCCGGCGTGGCCACCGGTCTGGTGAGCGTGCCGCTGCGCTACATGCACACGCCGTCGGAGATCATCTCGCTCGACGTAGCCGACCAGGCCGCCGACCTGCTGGCAGCGTTCGCCCAACGGCTGACGCCGGAGATGGACTTCACGCCATAGGGCAAAACGCTCAGAGTCCGGGCCGGTGTGCCTGAAACGCCATTACCCATTTTCATCATGTCAGCCCCAAGCACCTGGACCGCTACGTCGGTGAGTTCGAGGGACGCCATAACGGCCGCCCGCTTGATACCATTGACCAAATGACGGTCATGGCACACGGGATGCTCGACAAGCGGCTGCGGTACAGGGATTTGATTGCCGGCGGCCCGGCGTATCCGCGCCACCCGTCAAATCGCGGTTGACACGGCGGCGCACAGTGCTACACTCCCGCGCCACGCTGCGCAATCTGAAAGATATCAGCTATGGTAGACAATGCGTCGATGGCGTCGCCGACCGATGAAACGCCTAGCGTTCGCACCGCGAAACTTGACTGGTCAAAGTTCAATGGGCAGCCACTCGATTTCGTGAATATGGTAGCGACAACCTATCACCACGAACAGCAAACCTTTTACTTAGCCCTGGCTACAGCCCCGTTGCCAATTCACGGACTTCTGTCAGACAATCACACTATATCTGTACATCCAATTGCACATGTCGCGTTGACGCCAAGCGTTATGACCCAGTTACTGGAACAATTGCAGGAGTCATACCAGCAATTCACGGACCACGTGAACAGCGTGGAGAAATCGTGATAACAATCGGAATACCTGCTCAACGGCAGGGATCCCCATTTGACGCTGGTGATTTAAGGAAGTGGCGTGTTGTTCCAGAATATCTCGTGGTCGATGCTGTGCCCGATGCGTCTGGCGACATTGCAAGTGCATGGTTTCCTATCAAAAAAATGTCACGTACACCTATTCCTGTACGAGATGAAGATGTCACGCCAGCGTTCGACAATGTGGTTTACGATTACGATACATCGGCGTTTTCCATCAGCTCAGCAATTCTGGATATACCCCGTCACTTCCCTATAGAGCCAGACGCCAAGAGCGTCGCGAACAGTATCGCGAATGAGTTTCGTGCGACCGGTCTTGAAGCCATTGCAGATGGGTTTCGTGCGTTGTACGCTCCCGAACATGAGTTGAGCATCACTGCGATACGCGACGCTGCCCACATCCTCAAGCACCATCCAGCGGCACCCGGCGCGCTTACTGGTTTGGAGAGCGATAATAGTGGTGTCGTGCATTTGCGTTGGGATAATGATGCCGAATCGTTGACTATCATGGTGGCGTGTCTGGCCCGGCATCGTGTGCGGTATTTTGTTCGGGAGAAGGGTGAATTGCGGTGTGACGCAGCCTGCCACAGTGACGATACGGTAGACGTTCTGCGCACGTTTTTCGATCGCCTTTAGTCGTCATGCTGGGTGAGATTCTCGACGACCATCACGTTGTGCGACATGGTCAACCGAAAGGCATGCCTGGCGGACGTTTGACGATTGGTGCGTTTGAGGTTGACAGCAACAGGACGATCTCGGTCAGCTGGATGGATCACTTTCCTGGAACGATGGAACAGCAATTGGACAAGGTGCGCGAAGAACTCCAGCGAGTGCGCCGATTCAGACAGAGTCACCAGTTTGTTATTCTCTGTGCAGGTGATATTCGGTCAATCGGCACGGGGCCTGTGCACGTCTGCGTGACACACCGTCCGGATTGCCGTCCAGATTTTCGGCAGTATTCTCATAGCGTGATTCATGGGTCAGGCGAAATGAATGACGACCAGTGGCTGACGGTGCGGGAGGGGCTGGTCAATGCCGTGACCAAATGTCTTCCGGCGATGGCGGCCTAACGCATGACCCGTCGACCGGCGAGGACAACAACTCTTGCCTAAGAAGCGCAAGCGTGGGCGTCCGTCCAAGCCGATGCCCGAGCAGATCCCGGACACGCCGGAGAACGTCGCGCGAGCGTTGATGACCAGTCCTCCCCGGCAGCCGGATGAGTGGGAGTACCGTAAGATGGAGCCGAAGCCGGCCGACCCCGACGAGGCCGAATAGGCCGCTACTCCAGCTCCCGCTGCATCCGCCTCAGCGTCTTCTGCGTGGCCCGTAGGTCGGTGATCATCTCTTGGATCTTTGCGGCGTCAATCAGGTCGTGGCGGATCGGTACCGCGTCTTGGTCGAGAATCATCTGGCGGATGCCTGGCAAGTAGAACGCCACCTTCAGCGGCCGCTGCTTCAGGGTCGTGCCGAGCGTCACCAGCTCGTCGCCGGTGCGGCTCAGCGTCGCGGCGGGCCTTGCGGTGTTACTGGACGAAATCATCGGGCATGGTGCCTCCACTTTGCCATACGACCCTATCGGTTCCAGGGAATCATCTCGGTGCGTCGACAGATCGGACACTGGTAGATGGTGTCACCGCCGCTGGTCCCGTCGGGTCCGAAGAGTATGGGTGATGTCATGCCCCGCACCGGCATCATCAGGCAGTCGTCGCGGAGTCGGCAACAGAACCACCGTCCGATGTAGCACAAAGCACGCTGTAGCTGGTGGCGTTGACGCCAGAGGAATCCAGGGACGGCCAGGACGGCCAGCACCGCCGTCACTACAGCACTGAGCTTCAACAGCAAATCGAGATCCATCGGCATGCCCCCAAAGGGCGCAGCGGCTATCGCCACGCTAGGTGCGCCAATCGTGGGACGTGCTCCGTGTTAATTTCAAGAATGTGTGAATTGTGTGAAGACCGCGCCGGCCGAGGGATTGCTGTTTAAGGTGATACCCTCCGCGCCACCACTGGAGACGACTGCATTGGCGGGATGCGGTCGCGATGTCCCAGCAGTCAGACTGAGGCTGCTGGGGGTCTCCAGTGGTATGGGCAATCGGCCCCAGCGGACGGCTGGGGCTGCTGACTGTAGGAGGCCGGCATGCCAACAGGTCCGGAGTGGATCGGCGTCGCGGTGGCGTTTGTCCTCGTGTCGCTGGGGTTTGAGGGGCTGGTTCGTCTCAACAGGCGCTTCCCGATCGCGCGTCTCATTCAGTCGCTCGTCACGGGGACGAGCACCGTCATGGCGGTCCTGTTGGTGGTCGAGTACGTCACGATCACGGACCAGATCGAAACGGGGATCCACCAGATCTACCACGTGCTGCTGCTCGTGGCGGCCATCCTGTGCGTGGGGCTCAGCATGGTCTGCTGGCGGTGGTATGTCGCAAGCGACGAGGGCACGACGCCCACGCGCTCGGAGCCATCGCCGATCGATCTCGAGGAGCAACGCGAACGTGTGCGCGCGCAGGTCCAGCAGGAGAAGGCCGCGCGCCAAGAGCAAGCGTGACAAGGGCCCTTGGGCACTCACGTATGTAATTCCCTTTTTCTACGTGTTCGGGCGTTTTCTTCGTCTTCGAAGCAACAGCCGGGGCTCGGTGGCCCATGCTGCGCGCAGCATGGGAGATTCACCCGCGGCCGGACCCACGATGCACGCAACGCGGGCCACCGGATGCAGGCCCCACGGGCGCATCCCCTCGCGGTCTCAGCCGCGGAACAATTCGCTGAGCGCCTCCGACGGGGTGAGTGCGGGGATTGGCGAACGGTCGAAGTCGCTGACGTTTCGCGTGACGATGTGCTGCGCGCCGCAGGCGCGTGCGGCGGCGACCTGCATGGCGTCCTCGAAATCCCGCATCGGCAGCGCAGCCGCGAAACGCACCGCCCGCGTATCGGTCGCCGCAACCGCCACGAAGCGGGTGAGGTCGAGGATGAAGTCACGCGCGCTCGGGCCGCCACGGGTCGGTGCCACGAGGTAGTAGAAGTTCGAGACGGTGTGCCAAGCAATGAAGGCGTTCTCCCGACCACGCTCGAGCCGATCCAGCAACTCCCCGGAAGCGTCCGCGTGCGGGTGACGATCCAGCGCGACGTCAATCAGGACGTCGGTGTCGAGCAGCATCAGAGATATTTGCGAGCCAGGGCCTGGAAGCGAGGATCGTCGTGATCCGCCGCTTGCAGCTGGCCCCGCCAGCGCGCGGCAAAGGACGGCGCGCCTTCGTCCACCACCTCGCGCAGCCCTCGCTCGACGAGCGAGGACAGCGATACGCCGCTGGCGCGGGCATGGCGCTTGGCGGCGAGGATGACCTCGGCGTCAACGGTGAGCGTGAGTTTGTTCTTCATCGCTGGCAATCAGGAGAACGTATACGCATAGTTATATCAGTATACGTATTCCTGAATCTCCGTGCACGGTCTACCGCGCAGTGGCTCAAGCCTCGCGGTGGCCCAGGCTGCGCGCAGCCTGGGAGATTCACCGGGTCCGGTCCCACGCTGCACGCAGCGCGGGCCACCGGACGAGGGCGGACCACCGGACGCGTGAGGGCCGGGCGGTTCGCGACCTGCCCCTACACCGGATTGCCGACCGCGGAGCGCCGCTCAGGTAGCGTGGACTTGAAACACTGTCCGGCTTTTGACGGATACGTCACACTGCGGCTGGTGGGGCTGCGGATATGCTCGGAACGTGCCCTTCGAATGGATCACCAGCTTGCTGCCCCGCGGGGATGATCGTGATCGCTCGCCAACCTTGAGGCGCCTGCGCGGCGGCCGGGCCTCTGCGCAGCCTGGAAGCCGCACTCCAGTCCGTCCCACGCTGCACGCAGCGCGGGCCACCGGACGAGGGCGGGTCACCGGGCCAGGGCGGGCTGCCGGACGCGTGAGGGCCGGGCGGTTCGCGAAGCGTCCCTACGCCGGATTGGCGTGGGTCGCCATGTTGGCCGTTGGGGTCGTGGTGATGCTCGTGGCCGCGGCTTGCGGCGAGGACGCGCCGCCGGTCACTCCGACGCCGACGGTCGAAGCGGCGGCGGTGTCGCCAACGCCCGAGCCGGGCACACCGACCGCGCCCGTGACCGCCGCGCCGACGGCAACTGCCACCGCGACGACCGCGCCCACGGCGACCGCAACGCCGAGTCCGAGCCCAACCGCAACGCCGGCGCCCACGCCGACCCCCAGTCCAAGCCCCACCGCCACCCCAACAGCAACTCCCACGCCTGAGCCGACAGCACCGGTCTTGGACGCGTCCGACTTCGACCGCAGCCGGCTGCACCAGGCCATCGCCGACAACCCGCCGGAGTCCATCCGCATCACCGCGGAGTCCGGCCTGCTGCCGATGGTCGAGGGCGCGATCGCGGTGACGCTCGAGTTGGTTCCGGCGGACGAGGCGATGCGAATGCTGATGGCGTTCGGTGCGGAAGACCAGAAACTGAGCATCGAGCTGATTGTGATCGGCGACACGCAGTACTTGCGCGGCGTCGATGCGGCGGGAACCGAGAGTCCGTGGCTGGCGTCGAGGATCAGCGCCGGAGAACCAGCGCTCATCGACGCGATGGGAGCCGGTGACCTGCTTGACGACATGATCCCTGACGACGAGCTGGCACCCATCGTCGCGGTCGGCGTGGAGGATTGCGGTGACGGCCGGCAGTGCTTTGTGCTCACGAGTCCCGAAGACACCTCGGTGCAGCTGCTGGTGGACACCGAGACGTACCTGCCGGTGGTTTTCCGCGGCCGGGCTCTCGACGAGGATCTGGACACGGACATCGAGTTGCGGATGGAATGGAACGCCGAGGTTGCGATAAGCGCGCCGGCCGACGCGCAGCAGGTTTCCCCCGATGAGTTCGCGCTCTCCCTGGTGAGCTTCCTCTTCATGACGCAGGCCATCGCCCAGGGACCGATGCCAGCGCCCATCGTCGTCACTGGGCCGGTCGTCGAGGTGCCGGTGGAGGCGGTGATCTCCGACGAGCGCACCGCGCTTTGGCTGGAACTGGGCGCGTCGTCGTATGGAGATGCGCTCGACGACGCCGACGATCTGTTCCACGGTGATCCCGGCATCACACCGGTGCGCTCTGACCCGACCATCGACATTCGGCGCTGGGGCGTGGGTGTCGTCGAGTTGGCAGATCCCACCTCGCGGGAACTCTTCGGGCCGGATGGCGCGTTCCCCTGTGGCTCGGCGGACCCGGTCGTGGCCTGCGGCGCCGATGGTCTGGGTGCTGGGTCGTATCTCCTGGTGTGGATCGCACTCCTGGAGTCCGTTCCGCTCGACGACGCTGAATTCGTCCGTTCGTACTGGGCGGTGTTCGAGGACGGCGACCCATCGAACGATTGGGTGGCGTTGCCGCAGTTCGCCAACGACGTGCTCGACGGCAGCGACACGCACTACCGGCTCGAAGCGACGCCGGACGGATGGCAGCTGGCCCGCACCTTTGGGCCGCAACTGGAACCCATGCGGACGACCGGCGCGGCCATGATCTTGGAGGACGTCATCGTCTTCCTAGTGCCCGTGCAGGAGGTGCCCAGTCTGGACCTCAGCCTGGGTGTGGCCAGCTTCAGCGGTCCCGCCGAGAATCCGTTTGGCGTTGGCGGCGCCTTGGACCGCTCGCCCGACGCGCAGCAGCCGCTGACGCCGCTCGGCGAGGTGGGGTTCTAAGGCGTCCTCACGGCGTCAGCCCTGATCGGCGCCGTAGAGCGTTGTGGCGGGGTGGAACGCGGACCAGCCGAGCCAATAGGCCAAGTGGCCGGGCAGGCGGGGTAGCTGTGTGCCGTCGGGGTGAATGAGCGCCTCTTCGGTGACCTGCCACACAGTTCCGTGCTCATCCACCACGGTGCGCGTATCGCTGCCCGCCTCGAACTTCCGCTCGCCGCGGTCGAAGGCGCGCACCGCCGCGCCGGCGCTCCAGGCCACTGGGCCCGCGCGCCGGTCAAAGCCTTCGACCGTCAACTCGCCACCGAGCGCGACGAGCACGACCGGTTGGGCGTCAACGGCGTCGTTGAGCACGCGCGCCTCGACCAGCACGGGCACCGGATAGGCGCGGGCAGCGTCTCCGAGCACGAGCGCGAACACCCGGTCCTTGGGGGCGAGACCGTCCGCCGTCGGCGCCGGGAACATCAGCTCATCGCTGGCGAAATAGCCGCCGTAGGCCGCGCCGGGCGAATAGTCGCGCCGGTGGCCGGTATCCACGCTGAGAACCACTGTCGTGGGGTTGGCTGTGCGCCACGCCTCCCACGTCGTCGTGACGATGGGGATTACGTCGAGCTGTTCTGGGTCGGCCGCGAGCGGCCCGAGCACGGGCTCGCCGGTGAGTTGATTCCAGAGGGTGAACGTGCCGCGGTCGTACATGAGCTTGTTGCTGCGCATCAGGAACCCCGAGGTGCCGATGCTGAGGACCTTGCCGCGGTGGCGGCGGCTGAATAGCACTCCGGCGCCACAGAGGGTGCAGTAGGCCAGCGCGACGGGCTCGCCGCCCACTTCGTCGTTGGCCATCTCGTGCCAGTCCATGATGCGCAGCGGATAGGCGCGGTAGTCGCCATTGATTGCGACGCCGAAGACCACGTCTTCAGGCTCGAGGTAGGCCGCGTTTTGCGCCGCGACCATCGGAGCCGATTCCAGCGGCGGAATGCCATCGAGGTGCACGCCGCCCCAGACGATCTCCTCGAAACGGATGCTACGGGGCGCGTCCTCGTCGAAGAACCTGGCAAAGTCCGGGTCGATGCGGCTGTAGATGCGTCCCTTCCAGGCGGCGAATCCCGGCACGGTGGTCAGGTCGCTCCGCGCGTACCACTCGGCCCACTCCGCCCAGGAGTCCAGGCGCTCGCCGGTGAGCTGAAACAGTCCCTCCTGGGCATTACCCAGCGAGTCCGGGTGAAACGCCCCGAGCTGCGCCGCCCGCAGGACCTCGATGAGCACCGAGATGAGTCGCTCGTCGCCGGTAGTTCCCATGTACGCCACCAGCTCCACCTGTGCCTCGGGATACGTCGGGTCGAGCAGCAGGCCATCAAGCAACGATCTCGCCTGGTGATCCGATAGCCTGCCGTCGTCCGACACAGGGGTGGCCGCGACGGCTGGGCGTGGCGTGGGCTCGGCAGTGGCCGTGGGGGCAGGCTCGGCGGTCGCCGTTGGCGCGAGTGTGGCGGTGGGCCGGGGCGTTGGGGACGGGGGCGCAGTGACGATCACCTTGGACGCGGCGGCGGGCCTGGTTGGCGAGGCAGCGGGCGGCGTCTCCTCGCAAGCGGCCAGACCGACGACCGCGGCGCCGCCGGCCGCAAGCAGGCGCAGCACGCGCCGCCGGGACACGCCAGCGGCCGTGCGCGCCCTTGAGCTATTATCGCCGCTACTGTCAGCGGCCCGAACTTCAGGCCGCCGCTCTATGCGTGCGCTATCGAAATCCATTGCCATGACTCCGGTCGGAACCTTCATCAAGCGGTACGTAATTGGCCGCCGAGCTGTTTTGCGTAACACGCCCCGCCTCCTCAGCTGGCCGCTGACGCCCTCCCGGTTGCCGAGCGTCTAACGTGACCGTCGACGCGAAAGACCTACCGGCACCGGAAGATTTGCATTTCGGGCATTTCGCCATGGTGCCCGAGTATCGCGAGGTTAACCGGCAGCTCGTCCAGGAGTTATTTCGCCATATGCCGAATCCCTTTGTCCACGTCGATCTGGCCACGGGGACGGGGCTGGTGCCGCAGCTTCTGATCGAGGAGGCCGAGAAGCGGGGATTCCAGGGCACGATCATCGGCATCGACCGGAGCGCTAAAGCGCTGGAAATCGCCGAGGCCACCACCCCACGACCAGCGGGCATCGAGCTGCGATTCGTGGAAGCCGACGCGCGGTATCTGGAGCGCCTGCGCGGCGATGAGCTTCCCGCCGACGGGGCCGACAGCCTGAGCATTCACGACGCCATCCATGAGATCACCGATGAGGACGGGCAGCGCCGGGTTTATCAGGGCATGGCCGCGATCGCCCGCGAGGGCGCCCTGCTGTCGTCCAACAGCACGTTCACGACCGTCTCGATGGCGGTGGCGAACTCGCTGCGGGGACACGGCGAGTGGAAGCTGCACTTCATGCGGCTGACGGGCGCCCGTCGGAAGGACAAGGGCGGCTCGCTGCCCTATCGCCGTCCCGAGGACTACCGGAAGATGATCGAGGAGGCGGGATTCAAGGTCGTGCATGAGCTGGAGCGGGCGATCCATTTGACGCGCGAAGCCCTCAAGGCGATCGCCCGCTATCCGGCGTTCGTGGAAGGCGTCGCGGGTGATCTGGTCTTCCCACGCCAGCTGAGCCTGACGGAGCAGAGTCACTACCTCAGTCTGGCGGTCGACAAGATCCGCTATGACGGCCTGCCGCGAAGCTGGCACGAGATCATCGGGCGGAAGCAGGCGACGCCCTAGCTTCGCGCGCTCGTCGGCACGAGAATGACGCAGTGATGACAGAGATGTCATTCCGAACGTAGTGAGGAATCTAAGGACGGTGGCGCAGGCTCCACGCCCCTGAGATTCCTCGCTGCGCTCGACACACAGGAATGACACGTGGGGCGCGCCAGCGACGACGTTCCGGCCTCTTCCCGCTTTAGAGAGGAGACCCTTGCGCAATCCCTCCACTGACGATTGGAGAGCAGGTCCGGTCCCCTCTCCCTGTGGGAGAGGGCTAGAGCCTGCCCCGTACCGCGATACGGGGGTGAGGGTGACCGGCGCGGCTACCATGCGGACATGCCGCGGCTGACGACAGCGGTCGAGACCTACTTCAAGGACCTGGGGCGGATACGCGCCTCCGGCGGCGCCACGGCCGAAACTTCCCGCTACACCCCGCTGGAGAATCTCCTGAACGCGGTCGGCGGCAGCCTCAGACCCAAGGTGTTCTGCATCGGGCAACTGCGGGATCAGGGTGCCGACCATCCCGACTGCGGCCTCTTCGCCGCCAGGTAGGTGCAGCGCGGCCGGCCGCGCGAGGGGCAGATTCCCGAACACGGCGTGGTCGAAGTCAAGCCCGTCGACGACGACGCCTGGGTCACCGCCGAGGGCAATCAGGTCAGCCGCTATTGGGGCCGCTATCGATTGGTCCTGGTCACCAACTACCGCGACTTCGTACTCGTCGGCGAGGACGCGGCGGGGCGGCCGGCCAAGCTCGAATCCTTCCGACTGGCCGACGACGCCGAGGACTTCGATCGACAGCTGGAGAAACCGCGCGCCTTCGCCAACCAAATGGGCGCGGGACTGGGCGAATACCTGCTGCGTGTCCTCTCGCACCGCGCCGTGCTGGCCGAGCCCAGGGACCTGGCCTGGCTGCTGGCGTCATACGCGCGCGACGGCCTGGCGCGGGTCGAAGCCGCTGGCGACGCGCCGTCGTTGGCCGCGGTGCGCGGGGCGCTGGAGGAAGCGCTGGGCGTCAAGTTCGAGGGCGAGCGCGGGGCGGCCTTTTTCCGCTCCAGCCTCGTGCAGACGCTCTTCTACGGCGTCTTTTCCGCCTGGGTGCTCTGGGCGCGTCAGGCTTCGCCCACCGATCGTTTCAACTGGCACGAGGCCGTCTGGCACTTGCGCGCGCCGGTGCTGCGGGCGCTTTTTCAGCAGCTCTCTGATCCCGGTCGCCTGCAACCCCTGGGCCTGGTCGAGGTGCTGGACTGGACGAACGCCGCGCTCGACCGCGTGGACCAGGCCGCCTTCTTCGCCCGCTTCAACGAGGGCGAGGCCGTGCCCTACTTCTACGAGCCGTTTCTGCAAGCCTTCGACCCCGCGCTGCGCAAGCAGCTGGGCGTCTGGTACACGCCCGCCGAGGTGGTGCGCTACATGGTGGCGCGGGTGGACCGGGCGCTGCGGGACGACCTGGGGATCGCCGACGGCCTGGCGGCGGAGAACGTCTACGTGCTCGATCCCTGCTGCGGCACCGGCGCCTATCTGGCGGAAGTCCTGCGCCGCATCGCCGCCAATCTCCGGGATCGCGTCCTGGGCGCGCTGACGGGGGCGCGGGTCAAGCAGGCGGCGCTGGATCGGGTGTTCGGCTTCGAGATCATGCCCGCGCCCTTCGTGGTGGCCCACCTGCAAGTGGGGATCACGATGCAAGAGCTTGACGCGCCGCTGGCCGAGGACGGCGACGAGCGCGCCGGCGTATTTCTCACCAATGCGCTCACGGGCTGGGAGCCCACGGTGCAAAAGCCGCTGCCGTTTCCCGAGCTCGAGGAGGAGCGCGACCGCGCTGAACGGGTCAAGCGGGAAGCGCCGATCCTGGTGATCCTGGGCAATCCGCCCTACAACGGCTTTGCGGGCGTGGCGGTTTACGAAGAGCACGACCTGTTGGATGCCTATAGATTCGCAAGGCGAGCGCATATGCCTGACACCAGAGCACTTCACGATCTCTACGTGCGCTTCTTCCGTATGGCAGAACGCCGAATTGCCGAGAGGACCGGCCAGGGCGTCGTCTGCTTCATCTCCAACTATTCCTGGCTGGACGGGAGGTCGTTTGCTGGAATGCGGGAACGCTATCTAGAAGCCTTTGACGCCATCCGTATCGACAATCTGCACGGCGACCGCATCATCTCTGAGTACGCGCCCGATGGGCGGACCAGTGAGACGGTCTTTGCGATCCAGGGTCAGTCGCCGGGAATCAAGATCGGCACGGCCATTGCCTTGCTTTCCAAGTTGGGCGCTGCGCCGAGATCAGGTGCCGATGGGTGTGTTTGGTACCGCGACTTCGACCAAGCAAGAGCGGAGGAGCGGCGGCTGGCACTGCTGGACAGCCTTGACAGTCCCGAGATCGACTCGGGCTATTCAAGGCTGGACGCTGAACCCCTTCTCGGTCTGGCGTTCAAACCAATGGCTGTCAGCCGGGATTGGTTCGATTGGCCGGCACTCCCCGACTTGTTTCCGGTGAATTTTTCCGGCGTCAATACCAATCGCGACGACTTTTTGGTCGACACCGACATAGACCGTCTTCGCGGGCGCATGGCTGACGACTTCGATCCAACCTTCAATCACAACGAGCTTGCCAGGCTCCATCCTTCGGCAATGCGGTCTCGGGCGCGCTACCACCCCGAGAGGGTGCGTGACGCACTGCTAGCGCGTGGCGGCCCTACACCCAGCGGCTTCGTCCGCTACGCCTATCGGCCCTTCGACACTCGCTGGCTCTACTGGGAAGCAGAGACGAAGCTGCTCAATGAAAAGCGACTTGACTATCGGCTACATGTATTTGATGGGAATCTGTGGTTGTCGGCTGCCCCGCACCTAAGAAAGCACGCGGACGAGCCACAAGCGTGCGTCACGCAGCAAATGGCCTGCTTGCACCTGATCGAGCGTGGCGCCAATTTGTTTCCCGCCTGGCTCCGTGAGGACACCCTTGGAACCGACGGCAACGGCGCGCAACGCCGACCTAACCTCTCACCCGCCGCCCGGAGCTACCTGGAACGCCTGGACCTGACCGTCGAGGACCTCTTTCATCACGTCCTGGCCGTGCTGCACGACCCAGCCTACCGCCGGGCCAACGCCGGCGCCCTGCGCATGGAATGGCCCCGCATCCCGCTCCCCGGCTGGCCCGAGCTGTCCGCCCCGCCCCCCTCTGGTAGGGGCGCGCTTTCCGGTAGGGGCGACGCATGCGTCGCCCCTACGCTCGACACGGCGGCGCATGAGGATCCCGCGTCCGCGCAGGCCGAACAGGCCGCCCAAACCCTGGCCGCCTCCGCCGCCCGCGGGCGCGAGCTGGCCCGCCTGCTGGACCCCGACGCGCCTGTCCCCGGCGTCACCACCGGCCGACCACGGCCCGAGATCGCCGCCATCGCCGTGCCGACCACCACCCACGGCCACAACATGACCGCCGACGACTTCGCCCTCACCGCCGGCTGGGGTCACTTCGGGTCCGGCCAAAACGTGCGTGCTACCATCCCGCCGCTGCGGGATGTGGGGCCGCGCGGGCTGCCGGCGACGACAGGACGATCGCGAGATGGGTGGGACGAAGCGACAAGCGGCCATGGCTTGGTTGCGGCGTCGTGTGCCCCTGCCCGCCAACCCACCGGTCCGCCACCACCATCCCGTCTGGCGCCGCGGCTGGGCCCGCCGGATGGCCCTCGGGGCGGTCGGCGCGTTTCTCCTTAGCGTCGCGCTGCTCGGCCACGTCAGCCCGGCGCAGGCGAACCAGCATGGCACCCAGAGCCAGGCTCCGGAGACCGGGCTCAGCATCCGCCTCAGCGACCTGGTGTCACGGATCGAAGTCTCAATCTGGGACGGGGGCAATATCGACCTGTCCAACCTGGATGCTGACCAAACCTACGAGGTCGTGGTGACCAGCAGCAGCCCCTCCATCGTGGGGATCGGTGATTGTTTGGGGGCATCGGAATGGCACACGTTCACGGGATCAACGTCTCGCAGTCTGAGGTTCGTCATACGCGGCTGCACGCCGGGCAATGCGACGGTCACGATCGAGGTGTTCCCGGGCGGGGCCAACAGCGCCGCGGCCAGCCTGATCCACCATGTGACCACGGTACCAATCCCCAACGTGGTGCCGCACCAGCGGGCGGCGGCCGAGCGGGCCAAGCAGGCAGTGCGCGATCTCCTCGCACGGATTGGGCAGGTGCAGACGGTGCAGCGGCCGTTCCCGCCGCGTCTGTTCGGCTACGTGAGTAGCGCGACCACGACCGCGACCACAGTGAGCTGGACGACTTGGTGGGCATCGGCCCCCACGGGCGACGTGGAGATAACCGGCTTCCAGATCCTGTACTGGCCGTATTATGAGCCGTCCGAAACCACGACGGTGGAGATCACCGACGCGAATGCCTGGCAGCACAGGCTCACTGGGCTTGCGGCGGGCACGTGGTACACGATCAATATGCGCACCTGCACCAACCACTACGGCTGCGCGGCAGGCACGTGGTCACCGGACTACCAGTTCAAGACGCCGACGGGCTAAGTGCGAAATCTGGAGTTGAAGGAGCGCGGGGACGACACCATCACCGTCGCCTTTGGGCAGGCCGACTCCGTGACGACGGAAGGCGCGGCCAGGCGACGAGGGCGCTAGCGGTAACAGCGCTGGAAGCAATGCAGTCAATGCCGGCGGAGATGGCGTTGGCAGTGATGGGCCGGCGGACGGCACGTCCGACTATGCGAGCGCCGACGCGGTGAAGCACGCCGGCGTCCCCCGTTCGTCATGGTGGATTCACATTCCAAGTGCAACAGATGATCCCAAAACACCTCGGCGGGGGTCTGGTAGCCGAGGCACTTGCGTGGCGTGTTGTTGTAGGCCTGCACGAGCTGGGTGAACCGAGCGGCCGGGAGGCTCGCGAGATCGGTCTTGCGGGGCAGGGTGCGGCGCAGGCGCCCGATGGCGTTCTCGATGCCGCCCTTCTGCCAGGGGGCGTGGGGGTCGCAGAAGAAGGTCTGGATGCCGCGGGCGTGCAGCTGGTGGTGGCGGGCGAACTCGGTGCCGTTGTCGAAGGTGACGGTTTGGCGCCAGGGGGGCGGTAAGGGTGCGAGGAGCCGGGACAAGGCGCGGGCGATGGGGGCAGCGGCTTTGCCGGGGGGCCGGACGGCGAGGAGCAGGCGGGAGTGGCGTTCGTGGAGGGTGAGGACGGCCTGGCCGTAGGTGCGGAAGAGCATGAGGTCGGCCTCCCAGTGGCCGGGGGTCTGGCGGTCCGCGGCGAGGGCTGGGCGGTCGACGAGGGGACGACGGTGGGCGATAAAGGAGGCGGAGCTGCCGCCCTTGCGCCCCCGCCGGCCCCGTTTGAACTTGGCCCGCGGCAAATAGTGACGCCAGGCATAGTCCTTCGTGCGGCGGATCTGGGCGTCAATGAAGCGGTAGATGGATTCGTGGGAGATGACGGGCCGGCCGGCCTCGCGGGCCAGACGGCCGGCCACCTGCTCGGGCGACCAGCCCTGTTGGAGGCGGGTGAGGACCTGGCGGCGCAGGGTGGGATCGCGGTCGAGCCGGGGCCCGCGCCAGCGGCGCGCGCGGGCCTGCTGGTCGGCGTAGCGCGGTTGATAGCCCTGGGTGCGCGATCCATTGCGGCTCAGTTCCCGAGCAATCGTCGATGGCGCGCGATCCAGACTTGCCGCGATTTGGCGGATCGAGGCCCCGGCGGCGTGGCGTCGGGCCACGGCACAGCGGTCTTCAATGGTGAGGTGCGAATAGCGTCGTTCCATGGCAACACCCTAATGAGGTGTTGCACTTCGTTTGTGAATCTAGGGAATCTAGCGACGCATTACCCGGAACGGCCGTGGTCGAACGTCTGAGATTCCTCGCCTTCGGCTTGGAATGACTGGTTGGGGCGCCGGAATGACGGAGGGGGGCGTTTCCCTCACCCCAGCCCTCTCCCGCTGGGAGAGGGGGCCGTGTGCGGAAATGACGGAGGGGTGCGCCAAGTCCTCCCGGAGCGGCCAATTCGGTTGCGTAGGATGGGAGGATGAGCCTGGAATCCGCGCGACGCTGAATTCACGATGACGACTGCGGTCGCGACTTCGAGCCTGGTCGACGACTTTTGCCCCGCGGTGCGGGATTGGTTCGTCGAGCGCTTTGGCGAGCCCACGGATGCGCAAGCCGCCGGCTGGCCGCCCATCATGAGCGGCCGCGACACGCTGTTGGCGGCGCCCACCGGCTCGGGCAAGACGCTGGCCGCGTTCATGGCCGGGATCGACCGCCTGGTCGGTGAAGCGGAAGCTGGAACCCTTGAGGCCGCGACTTCGATCGTCTACGTGTCGCCGCTGAAGGCGCTGAGCAACGACATTCAGCGCAACCTCGAGGAGCCGCTTGAGGGAATCCGCCAGCGCGCCATCGCCGCCGGTCATGAGCCGCCAGCCATCCGCACGGGCCTGCGCACGGGTGATACGACGGCGGCTGAGCGGCAGCAGTTGGTTCGCCAGCCGCCGCACATCCTGATCACGACGCCGGAGTCGCTCTATCTGATGGTCACCGCCCAGCGCGGCCGAGAAACCCTGCGCGGCGTGAGGACCGTGATTGTCGACGAGATCCACGCCTTGGCCCGCGACCGCCGCGGCTCGCATCTGGCGCTCACGCTGGCGCGGCTGGACCATATCGCCGACGCGCGGCCGCAGCGAGTCGGACTCTCCGCCACGCAGCGGCCCATTGACGAGATCGCGCAGTTTCTGACGGGCGTCGAGGGCAGCGCCGCGTTGGCGCCGCGACCCTGTGAGATCGTCGACCTCGGGCATCAACGCGACCTGAAGCTCGCGATCGAGGTTTCGCCAACCGACCTGGAAGCCGTGGCGTCGCGCGAGCAGTGGGGCGAGATCTACGACCGCCTGGCCGAGCTTGTGGCCGGCCATCGCACGACGCTGGTCTTCGTCAACACGCGCACGCTATCCGAGCGGGTGGCCCACAACCTGGCCGAGCGGCTGGGCGACGAGGCGGTGGCCAGCCATCACGGCAGCTTGTCCAAAGAGCGCCGGCTTCGGGTGGAGCATCGGTTGAAGTCCGGCGACCTGAAGGCGCTGGTGGCCACGGCCTCGCTCGAGCTGGGCATCGACATCGGCAGCATCGACCTGGTGTGCCAGATCGGCTCGCCACGGAGCATGGCCACGTTCTTGCAGCGCATTGGCCGCTCGGGTCACGCCTTGGGCTTGCGTCCGCATGGGCGGATGTTTCCCACCACGCGCGACGAGCTGATCGAGGCCGCGGCGCTCATCCGCGGGGTGCGCGCGGGGCGCCTGGACCGCATCAGCATCCCTGAGGCGCCGCGCGACGTGCTGGCGCAGCAGATCGTGGCCGAATGCGCCTGCGAGGACTGGTCCGAAACCGCACTGTTTGACCTCATGCGCACCGCCCAGCCGTATGCACAGCTTGCGCGGAGCGACTTCGACGAGATCGTGCAGATGCTCGCCAGCGGCATCGGCGAAGGCGCCGGCCGCTCGGCGCCGCTCCTGCATCACGACCGGATTCACGGCGTCGTGCGAGGCAGGCGGGGCGCGCGCCTCACCGCCCTGATGAACGGCGGGACGATTCCCGAGACGGGTGACTACCAGGTCGTGGCGGAGCCCGACGACACAGTTGTGGGCTCGGTGAATGAGGACTTCGCCATGGAGAGCATGGCGGGCGATATTTTCCTTCTCGGCAGCACGTCGTGGCGCATCCGCCGCGTGCACCAGAGCACGGTGCGCGTCGTGGACGCGCAGGGCGCGCCGCCGACGATCCCCTTCTGGCTGGGCGAGGCGCCGGGGCGAACCCGGGAGCTATCGCAAGAAGTGAGCCGGCTGCGCCGGGACATGGCGGACGGTGTCGACGACCCGACGACCCTGCACGCGCGACTGCAACAGGAGTGCGCGGTGCCGCCCACGGCAGCGGCGCAAATGATCGACTACGTGCGCGCGACGCGCGACGGACTGGGTCTGGTGCCTTCCGACAGCGACGTGGTCTACGAGCGGTTCTTCGACGATTCCGGTGGTATGCAGCTGGTGGTGCACGCGCCGTTCGGCCAGCGGGTGAATCGGGCCTGGGGGCTGGCGCTGCGCAAGCGCTTCTGCGTGCGCTTCGACTTCGAGCTGCAGGCCGCGGCCAACGACGACGCCATCCTCCTATCGCTGGGTCCGCAGCATTCGTTTCCGCTGGAGGAGACGTTTCGCTACGTCACCGCCGGCAACGTGACGCGCGCGCTACAGCAAGCGATTCTCTACGTGCCGTTGTTTCCGACCCGTTGGCGCTGGAACGTGACGCGCGCGCTGGCGGTTGCGCGCCAGCGCGGCGGTCGCCGCGTGCCGCCCTATCTGCAGCGCCTGCGATCCGACGATCTGCTCGCCGCCGTATTTCCCGAGCAAGTCGGTTGTCAGGAGAACGTCACCGGGCCGCTCGAAGTGCCGGATCATCCGCTGATGGATCAAACGGTGCGCGACTGCCTCACCGAAGCGATGGACCTGCCGGGGCTCGTTGACATCCTGGAGAAGATCGAGACCGGCCACATCCGGCTGCACGCGCGCGACACGGTTGAGCCCTCGCCCATGGCCCATGAGGTCGTGAGCGGCAAGCCCTATACCTACCTCGACGACGCGCCGATCGAGGAACGCCGGACGCGGGCCGTGAGCCTGCGGCGCGCACTGCCCGAGAGCGCCCGCGATCTTGGCGCCCTGGACGCGGATGCCATCGCCCAAGTTGCCGAGGGAGCCTGGCCCGATCCCCGCGAGGCAGAGGAGGCGCACGACGCCCTGCTGAGCCTGGTGGCGGTTGCCGAGTCGGTCGTGGGCGATTGGCTCGACTGGTTGCATGACCTGCGGACGGCCGGCCGCGCCCTCAAGATTGGCGTCGCCGACGCGATCCTGTGGGCGGCGGCGGAGCACACGCGAGCCCTGCGGCTGCTGTATCCCGAGGCGCAGATTCCGGATCTACGGCTGCCTCCCGGAGCGGAGCTTCCCGTGGATGATCGTGAATCGGCCCGCCGGCTGCTGCTCCGGGGTCACGCCGAGGTCTCGGGTCCGTTCACGGCAGACGATCTGGCCGTGCGCACCGGCCTGCCGACCGAGGACGTGTCACGCGGACTGATCCAACTCGAGGCGGGTGGATTTCTGCTGCGCGGTCAGTTCACCCCCGGCCTGGGCGCCGAGGAGTTCTGCGACCGGCGCCTGTTGGCCCGCATTCACCGCGCCACGCTCGATCGGTTGCGGCGCGCCATCGACCCGGTATCGGCGCAGGACTACATGCGCTTCCTGGTCGCTTGGCAGGGGCTCGAGCCGGCTGGCCGGTTCGAGGGCCGTGCGGGCCTGCGCACCGCGATCGAGCGGCTGCAGGGCTTCGAAGCGCCAGTAGCCGCGTGGGAGAGCGTGCTCCTGCCCGGCCGCGTGCGCGACTTCCAGCCGCGCTGGCTCGACGAACTGTGCCTGAGCGGCGAGGTGGCGTGGGGCCGCCTGTCGCGGCCGCGCTCCAATGCGAACGGCGGGGCGCCGATCACGGGGCACACACTGGCCGCAACGCGCGCGACGCCCATCACTCTCGTGCCGCGTCGGGACCTGAACCTGCTGCTTTTGGCCGCACGCGGCGAGGATGGCGGGCCGGCCCCGCCGCCAACGGCCGGCGCGGCCGGTGAAATCTACCGGCTGCTCAAGTCCCGCGGCGCGCTGTTCTTCGACGAGCTCGCCGCCGCCACCCGGCGCCTGCCAGTCGATGTTGAAGAGGGCTTGCGCGCCCTGATCGGCGGCGGATGGGTGACGTCCGACGGCTTCCACGGCGTTCGTGCGCTGGCCGGGCGGCGACGACGCAGCGGATCGCGGCGCCGCGGCGGCGGTCGGCACAGTCTGGGTGCGCCGGTCTCACCGCCGGGGCGATGGTCGCTCCTCGAGGCCGGTCCAGATGCTGAGGCTTTGGCCGACGACCTGGCGGAGGGCGTGGCACACGTCATGCTGGGACGTTACGGCGTCGTCTTCCGAGATTTGCGCCCACGAGAGGCGTTCATGCTTCCCTGGCGCGACGTGCTCCGCGCCCTGCGGCGTCTCGAGGCCAGGGGCGTTGTGCGCGGCGGCCGGTTCGTGACGGGATTCGTCGGCGAGCAGTACGCCCTCCCCGAGGCCGTCACGGCCCTTCGCCGCCAGCGAGCCGCGCCGCTCAGCGACCTGCGGGTGCGCATCAGCGCCGTGGACCCGCTCAACCTGACAGGCGTCGTCACCCCGGGCGCGCGCGTTCCGGCGTATCCCGGACGATCCATCGAACTCGTCGACGGCCTGCCCTCCGTGGAGCAGGGCGCCGCCGCTCGCTGACAGGACTGCCGCGGCGCTGCACAATCCACGAGGGGGCACGATGCGTAGTGTTTCAAAGCAACGCACTCTGTCTTGGAGTCCCGCTGCGATCGATAGAGAGACCCTGACGTGAGGAGCCTTCGACGACGTGCGCCGACGGCGCGCAGCCCGTCGCCCCATGCGCCATCGCCATGTACCGGAGATCAAGCATGACGGATCGGATGCGGTGGTTGAGTCTGGCGGGCGCCCTTGCCGGCATTGCGGCGATCATCGCGGTGATTCTCGTTGTGGTGCAGCCGCCGCAAGCACTCGACGGCGCCGGGGTGCCGGACGATCCCGTCACGCCGCAGACCGCACCCACGCCTGATGTTGCGGCCGCGGCCAGCCCGGCCGCGGCTGTCACGAATCCACCCGTGGCCGTGGCAAGCCCGTCGGCAACCGTGGCAAGCCCCCAGGCAGCCACGGCAAGCCCGACAGTAGCCGTGGCAAGTCCCGCGGCAACCGCGGCGCCACCTGAGCCGGCCGGACCGCTCGCGCCGGAGTTTGTGCACGTGACCCAATGGCTCAACAGTCCGGCGCTGAGCCTGGCCGACCTGCGCGGACAGGTCGTGCTGATCGATGTGTGGACCTTCGGCTGCTACAACTGCCGCAACACCCTGCCGTACCTCCGCGACTGGCACGCGAAATACGCCTCCGAGGGTCTGCAAATCGTAGGGGTGCACACGCCTGAGTTCGACTTCGAAAAAGTGGAAACCAATGTGCGGGACGCCATGATCCGGCTGGGCGTGACCTGGCCCGTGGCGATGGACAACGACTTCGGCACCTGGCGCGCCTATCGAAACCGCTATTGGCCGCGCAAGTACTTGGTGGATCAGCAGGGCCATGTCCGCTTTGACGTGATCGGCGAAGGGTCCTACGCGGAGATGGAGCGCCGAATCCGGGAGTTGCTCACCGCCGGCGGGGCCTCCCTCGACCACATCCCAATCGGGGGCGTGGACGCCGGCGCTGCGTTCGCGCAGACGGCGCTGTACACCGGTGAAGCCTGGGAAGAGGGTCGCTTCGTGGCCAATGAAGGCGCGGCGGACGCGGGTCAACTCAGTCTCAGCGGCGCCTGGGTGGTGGAATCCGACCGGGTGCGGCCCGATGCGGCGACAGAGCTGACGTCTTGGGGCGCGACGGTCCGGGTGGCAACCGGCGCGGCCAACGTAGCCGCGGGGGCGACCTTGGATTCGCCGGTGCTGGTGGAAGTGACATTGGACGGTGCGCCCGTGCCTGAGCCGCTGCGCGGCGCTCACGTCTATGCCGCCGAAGACGGAGCGACGTTCATCGCGGTGGGCGCATTCGGCACCTACGGGCTGCTGCGCAACGCCGGGGACGCGCCGCGCGAGTTGCGGCTGCACACGGCCGATGCCGGCCTGACGCTCTATACGTTCACCTTCGGGGCGTAGGCCCTTCTCCGGTGGACCAGTCGCTCAACCTGGCGGTGGCGTTTGGGGCCGGCGCGGCGTCGTTCATAGCGCCGTGCACGCTCGCGCTGGTGCCGGCCTACGTGCTGTATCTGGGCGGCCTCACCCTGAGCGACAGCGACGCGGCAGGGGCGCGCGCGACCCGAGGCGCGACATTGCGCAGCGTCCTCGCGTTCACGCTGGGATTCACTGGGGTATTCGTCATCCTCGGCGCATCGCTTGGAGCGCTCACCCAGACGCTCGCCGACCATTCGGTATGGCTGAACCGAGTCGGCGGCGCCCTCATCATCCTGCTCGGGCTGATGACCGTGGGGTTGCTGCGACTGCCGGTGGCGCAGCAAGGTTTCATCGTGCGGCCTCGGGTATCCCGCCAGCTGCACGTCGCCGGCTCGCTCTTGATCGGCGGGGCATTCGCGCTGAGTTGGGTTCCCTGTGTGGGGCCGATCCTCGGAGCGATCCTGGTGCTGGCGGCCACTACGGCATCCGTAGGCGACGGCGCCCTGCTGCTCTTGGCGTACTCGCTGGGCCTCATGCTCCCATTTGCGGCCGCGGGCGCGTTCTCGGGCTGGACGCGCGCGCTCCTGCAGCGTCATGGCCATGCCCTCAACTACGCGACCCACGTCGGCGGCGCCCTGCTCATTGCGCTGGGGATCGTGGTATTTACGAATCTGATGCCGGTCATCGCCCGATATATTCCAATTGGCGTATGACGGGCGCGGCGGACCGAATAGAATGAAAAAGGCCGTGGGCACGCGTCGACCGGCATAGGGTCCACCACGGAAGCGGACGCGTGGACGATGGGACGGAGCGAATAGCATGACCAGCACGCCAGACAGACAGGCTCTCGCGCGCCTTGCGGCCGCCATCGGGCAGCTGCTTCCGGTAGACGGTGAGCGCTCACTGACGGCCGTGGCCCAGAAATTCGATCTCGACGTTGCGCCCGCGGTTGACGCGGAGTACTACGCTGGGCGGCTGATCGCCGAAGCCAGCCGCACCGACACGCTCGGAGATGTCGTGCGTGCCGTCATCGAGTCGGGCGTCGTCTATCGACGGGACGCGCGCGAGCCCGTCGATGCCGCCGAATATGCCGAGTTGTCCACAGCCACGGAGGCGTTCGCGATAACCCTCGCACCATTCGCGGAAATCGACGGCTCCGCCCAACAGGGCGATGCCTCCGAGCGGCGCACCCGGCTGCTTCGCGCCATGTTCGCCCTCTACTCAGACATGATGAGCGGGCCTGCCGACGAGCGCAGACTCAAGCTGGCCAACGTCATGGGCGGCTTGCTCCGAGCCAATGACATCGAGATTTTGCGTCTGCCGCACGCTCGCGCGAACGATGTCCACGGGGTCGTACGCATGGGCGGCATCGAGCATTTGATGGTCGGCCTATGGGAAGTGGGCGACGACCCGCTGGCGATCGATTCCACGGAACAGTCCATCCACGTGCATGATCGGCGCACGCTGATCGTGGCCGTCCAGGGGTTTCCGCGCGATTTGCGGCTCGATCCCGACCGCGACCGTCGCAAGGTGCTCTTCGATGGCCGCGATCTCACGCTGCTCCTGGAAGGCCGCTGGAACCTGCCGCACGCCGTGCGCTGGAAGGCTCGCGAGCAGCGCGAGACGGGGGCGTTTGCGCGACTGCCGATGAGCCCGCCCCAGAACGATCCGACGGCGCTCGCCCTCTCGTCGGACACCCCCACAGACATCGTCGAGGTTGACGCCGAGCAGAAGACCGTGGCGGCCAACGTCTCCGAGTTCGACGAGACGATCTCAGAGGAGCTCGAGGCGTCCGAAGCCGAGGCGAAGCGCCTGCGCACGATCGGCATCGCGCTGGCGTCGCTGGTGGTGGCCGTGATCATTGGACTGTTCATCAATGCAAAGGTGCAAGAATCGATCCAAGCCGGGCACCTCGATACCGCGAGTTCCATGGCGCTGCGCGCCGCCCAGGCGCAAGAAGATGCCTTCGAACGGCTCGAGACCACCGGCCTGGCCCGCTACTTCGAAGACTCCATTATCGCTTCCATTCAGCAGCAGATTAACCAACTGCGCGGCGCGGGTGTCCGCATCACCGCCCGCGTTGACCGGGAAGTCCTGCGCGAGAACTCAGCCGTGCAGGACGAGCAGGCATTCATCACCTTTCGCGAGAGCGGCGTAACCGAGATTCGCAACCTCAGTGACGGACAGATCAGAAGTAGCAATCAGGCATACCGCGCGATCCTCGGCTTCCTCATGACTCGAGCCGAGAGCGGTGATTGGCTCGTAGTCGGTCAGCGGGAGTTCGATAGCGGCTGACCCCAGGGTCGGCTGTACCGGGCCGCGGCGACGTTAGGTATTCTGGCGCGCGGTTGTTTGGGGCTGCCAAGGCTTGCGGCCGCCGGGCGACGTAGCCAAGTGGGAAGGCGGGGGTCTGCAAAACCCCTATTCCTCGGTTCGATTCCGAGCGTCGCCTCCAGCGGGTGTCCGCGCCACGCCCGTGATCGGTGTGTCGCGGCTATGCGCGGCGGTTCGCGCCGCCTGGCAACCGCGCGACTTCGCCGGTCCGTCTGCTCAGCTGTGCGCGACGCGACGCACGCGATCCCAAACCTGCTCGATGAACTCGCGCCCCGGGCTTCCCGGCGGCACCGTCAGAAACTCATCGCGCCCGGCACGGGCGTGGAGCCATGCGACGACGATATTTCGATGATCGACCGAGACGGTGTCGGTCGGCTCGCGAGGCGCCAGTATCTGATGCACCGCGCGCCGAACGTCGGCACGGCGGGGACGCGCCAGGGAAACATGCTGAGCGATTTGCCCGTCCTCAATTCGCGCGATCTCCGCGTCGCCCGGCTGCCGGGCGGCATCCACGACAATCACGCGCTCACCCCCAAGTCCGCCGGCGAGCGGCAGACGCTCAACGCGCGCCCGCCGCAGCCGCTGCACGATCACCTCACGCTCATCGTCCGCGGCGTCGGTGCTGGAGACGACGGCGATTGCCGCCTCGCGGCCATGTGTGAGATAGGCCATAGCCGCGGCACGCCGCCAGGGCTCGACACAGGCCACGCTCCGAGCCGGCATGTCCAGCAGGCGGCGCGCGGCTTGCGCAGCCAGCCGCGCATCACGCGCCGTGCGGTAGGGCCCCACATAGTTGCCCGCATCGCCGCGCACGGTTGCCGCAGCGTTCACGACCGCCGCCTCGGCGGGGCCGACGTGCACGAGCAATCGTGAAGCCCGGCGCTGACGCTGCACGTTGTACACCGGCGTCAGCTCGGCGATCAGCTCCGCTTCCCGCAGCAGGGCGCGTAGCTCCGATCCGGTGACTTCCCAGTCGACGCGGTCGATCCGCGGCAGCATGTCGGCTCGCTGCCGGACGAAGCTCTGCGACGTAGTGAAGTGCGCGCGTACGCGGCGCTGCAGCGAAACGGTCTTGCCGACGTAGAGCGCCCGGCCCGCCACGTCGCGAAACACGTAGTTTCCGGCAGATGGCGGAAGGTTGCGCGAGGCCCAGCGGGCAAGCTCCTTGGCGCGCTGCGGCATTGGACCCTCCGGCCCACCTTCCTCACCCAGCGCGCGCAGCGCCTCCACGGTTGTGACGTCCTTCGCGCGCGCACGGTCGAGCAGCGCCGCAAACAGCTGGTTGGTGGCGCGGGCGTCTGGGAGCGCCCGGTGGCGGGGCGCCTCATGTCCACCGAGCAGCTCGAGCGCATCGGCCAGGCCGGAGACTTCGGCCTCCGGCATCAGCACCTGCATCAACTCCATCGTGTCGAGGCCATCGCCGGGAAAGAGCGGACGCTGGGCCCATACGGCCTCGCGGTTGAGGTAGCCAAGATCGGTGGGCAAGTTGTGCGCCACCAGCACCGCCCCGGATTGGAAGTCCCGAAAGTCGTCGATCACGGTTTCAATCGGCGGTGCGTCGACCAGCATCTCCTCGGTGACGCCGGTGTAGCGCGTGATGAACTTGGAGACGCGACCGGGAATGCGGACCAGGGACTCGAACGTGCCGACGACAGCGCCATCGCGCACGCGTTCGGCGCCGATCTCGAGAACGCGATGGCGGCCGCCGCGCCCGCCGTTGGTCTCGATATCGAAGATCACGAACTCGGCTTGGTCCAAGCTTTGGGCCCGGTGGCGCCACGCCGCCAGCTCCCACTGACCCGCCGAGGCGCGCCGCAAGCGGTCGTCCTTCAGCAGGAGCGGCTCCAGAGCGCGCGTCGCGATGGCGGCGGCCTTGGACTCCACGTGCAGCACCGCCTGTGCCAGATGCTCCAGCGACAACGGGCGGTCGGCTTCGGCCAGCTCGCCGATCGCGGCTTCAACGAGTGCGCTGCGGCGCGGCCGCGCTCCTCCGTTTACCGAGGTCACGCGGCGCCTGCGCGGCGCGTCATTCCTCACGGCCCCCGAGCACGACCGATCCGGCCACGTTGATCAGGCCAACGATGATCGATCCGACCACCGCGCCGATCACGGTGCGGATTTCGATGGCCTCGACGGTCTGAGCCGCCAGCCAAAAGACGGCCGCGCTTACCACGACGTGCGAGAGCCCCAGCGTCAGCATGCCGAGCACACAGGTGACCGGCTTGAGCAGCAGATCCACCACGGGCCGGACGTACGCGTTGACCAGCGCGAGAACAGCGGCAAACGCCGTGATCGTGATCCAGAAGTCGCGCGTTCCCTCGGGTGGAAACGCGATGCCGTCGGGGACAAACGCCGCCACCGCCAGCACCGCGAAGAAGCACGTCACCAATCGCGCGAGCAGGTAGCGCAACTCGCGGGTCATGCCTGACCCATCGCAGTGTCTGCGGCAGCGACCGCAAGTCTAGGCGGAGGCGCCGGAGCGAACCTCCACACCCGCAAGCTCCTCGAGTGGCTTGATCAGCGCCGCGGCATCCAGGTCGCCCAGGCCCTTGTGGCGCGTCTCTTGATAGAGCTGGTCGGCCAGCGTCGTCGCCAACAGGCGCACGTTGCTGCGCCGTCCCAGCGCCAGCGCCAGCCCCAAGTCCTTGAGCAACAGCTCGACGCCGAATCGAGCCTCAAAGTCGCCCGGGAACACCAGGTTCGGCATGTCCACTTCCATGCAGCGGCTGGCGGCGTAGGCGCCCATGAGCGTATCGAAGAGCTGCTGCGGGTCGATGCCGTTCTTGACCGCCAGGACGAAGGCCTCGGCATTCGCGGCGCGCACCCCGGCGATGATCATCTGATTCGCCAGCTTGGCCACGCAGCCAGCACCCACCGGGCCGAAGTGCTGCACATTGCCGCCCACGATATCGAGCAGCTCTTGTCCGGCGGCAAAATCCTCCGTGGTGCCGCCGACGAACACGGCGAGCGTCCCAGCGGTGGCTCCCGCCGGACCTCCGCTCACGGGAGCGTCAAGGTAGCCGACACCCTTGCCGGCGGCCTCAGCCGCGCATTTCTGCGCGGTGTCGGGTCCGTTGGTGCCAAAGTCGATCCAGAGCTGGCCGTCGCGGGCCGTCTCGATGGCTCCGTTCTCGCCCATCAGGATCGCCTCGGAATCTTCCGGCAGCGGCACGTTGAGGCACACCACATCCGCCTCAGCAGCGACCTCTGCCGGCGTGGCAGCAGCCGTGCCGCCATCGGCGACAAAGTCGTCGACCTTGCCTCGACTGCGGTTGTGCACGATCAGGTCATGCCCGGCCGCCCGTAGATTCGTCGCCATGGGAAGCCCCATCTTGCCGAGGCCGATATATCCAATTCGCATGCGCGCGCAACTCCTTAGGCACTGACGTCAGACCCGCAGCGCGCCGCAGCACTCATCCCGCCCGCGGGTGCGAGCGGTCGGCGTCCACGCTGCCGCTAGGCTACTCCCAGCCTATGCAAACCATACCAACGGACTCAGACGCGCGCCCACGCCGCGGCAAAGGTGCGCTTGGCGTTGCCGATGATCTCGGCCGTCGTCTGGTCCGGCGCCGGCTTCATTTCAAAGCTCACCAGCGGCATCGGGGTCGGCAAATCCTTGTCGAAGTAGCCAATCTCGAACAGCGCGCGCAGGAATGCCGCCAGCTCGGGCACGTCGTTCTCTCCGCCCGGTTCCCCGAACACGGGATGCTGGTCGCCGTATTGCGGGTGGGAGCGATCGCTGATGAGACAATTGCCGATGTGGGCCTGAATGACGTGGGCCGCCGCTTTCCGCACGGAGGTCGGTGGGTCCTCACCCAGCAGCGGAAGATGGCTGAGGTCCAGACAGAGCCCGAAGTTGGGCGTGTCCGCGCGAACCATCTCACTCACGCGGATGCAGAGCTCGACGGGACCGAGCAGCGAGCGCTTCTCGACCGCGCGATCAAACTGCTCGAGCGCGATCCAAATGCCGAAGCGGGCGGCGTAGTGGCAGATCTGCTGGAGCGAGTCGGCCAGGCGGCTCAGCGCCGGTTCAACGTCGTCGTCGGTCGACGGCGCCGAGTTGGGACCGTCGAGTAGCCCGACGAGCGGGGCGCCCAGCGCCTGGGCCTCATCCACCCCCCGCAGCATGGCTGCAATGGCCCGCTGCCGCACCTCGGGATCGGCCGACGAGAGATCGAGCTGTTCCAGCAGGAGCGCCGGGTGCGCGCCATATCCGAGCGCCAGACGAGCCGTGCGGGCACGGCGAGCCAGCTCCGCACGCGTGGCGTCGTCATTGACGTGGGTGACTTCGAGAGCCTGAAAGAAGCCGTCGGCGGCGAGCGCGCCAACCGATTCGAGAATTGGCCCATCCCCGCCCTGCAACTCCGGGTGCAGCATGAAGTGCACGATGCCCACATGCATATAGGCCTCGGGTGGTCGGTCCATCGCACGGTCCCCCATCACACGGCGCCGCGCGCATAGTGGACCGACCGGATGCGGCTGTCGAGGAGTGGGCTGGCGGAGGCTACGTGGAGTCGGAGGACGCGCGCTCCACCACGACGTTTTCCGCGTCGTATTCCCGGACCACATGCGCCACCAATTCAGGGCTGGCGCTCACGGACGTGCGCCAACGCAACCGCGTCAACGCGCCATCGGGCGCCTCGATATGCAGGTCAAGCGGCACGTCACCCGGATGTGCGGCGGCAGCCTCATCCAGCCGGCGCAGCAGGTCAATGTCATGCCCCAGGTCCGGGCTGCGGCGCAGAATCACGACGACGCGCCGCGGCGCACCGCCATTCGGCGCGCCATTCGACTCGCCCGACGCCGAGTGCGCGGCGCCGCCGTTCTCCGTGGCTGCAGGTGCTTCCTCGGCGCCCGGAGATTGGTATTCGCTACCCGCGGCCTGCACGTGCACGCTGCCGACCACGGCGGAGGGTTCGGCTGGCAAGACTTCCTCGGACGTGGGGGCAGGCGCCGTGGCGTCTGAGACGCCGCCATTGACCGCAGCCTGGGCGTCCGCCGAAGTATCGTCATCAAGGCCGATGTCGCTTGGCTTTGCGGCGTCGCTCGCGTCGGCGTCATCGGCCGCGCCCGGGCGAACAGCCGGCATCGCCTCGTCGGCGGTCGCCGTCGCGTCCGCGGACTCGGCCGCGGTCGGCTCCGGCGGAAACAGGTTCTCCGCCACGAGTTGCATCGATCCGCGCCGATCCTCAATCTTGCCAGCGGCCACGATCACACGATCAATGTCCAGGCGGTCGCCAATCTGCGCCCAGAGCCGCGGGAACACCACCACTTCAATCGTCCCCGGCGCATCCTCGAGGGTGACGATGGCCATCGTGTCGCCCTTCTGCGTGATGAGTTGGCGCACCCCCGCGACCAGTCCTCCAACCGTGAGCGTCTGGCCGACATGCGATGCGTCCAGGTCGAAGATTTGCGTGTCAACGCTTGCGCGCAAAGCCGCTCGCACCTGGGGATTCGAGAGCGGACTGGGTGAGACGTGCAGCCCGAGGAGATCCTTCTCCCAGCGTCGCCGATCGACATTGCCGGCGGCCTCGACGTCCGGCAGCTGCGCGTCGTCGGTCTGACCTGCAGGCAGCGCCCCCATGTCGAACATCGAGGTTTGCCCCGACACGCGGTCATGGCGGGTCTGCTGGCCGCGCTTGAATACGGATTCAAGCCCCTCAAGCAAGGCGTTGCGCTCACCTAGAGCGTCGAGCGCGCCAACTTTGGCCAGCGCCTCCAGGGTGCGGCGCGTCACGACGCGACCGTCGATCCTGGCGCACAGGTCGGCCAGTGAGGCGAACGGTCCGCCATCGTCGCGGGCGTCGAGGATCGCCGCGACGGCCTGCTCCCCGACGGTCTTGATGGTCTCCATGCCAAACACGATCTGCTGGCCACGATGGACAAACGACGCACCGCTACGGTTGACGTCAGGCGCGAGCACCTCCAGGTCCAAGACCTCAGCCTCGGATTTGGCCCGCGCGACCTTGGCCAGGTCGCCGCTGTCGGTGACCATCAAGGCGGTAAGGAATTGCACGGGATAGAGCGCCTTGAGCCAGGCGGTCCAGTAGGCAATCACGGCGTAGGACACCGCGTGCGCCTTATTGAACCCGTAGCCGGCAAACGGCTCGATCAGACCGAAAACGTCCTCGGCGACTGACTGCGTGAGACCGTTGGCCACGGCCCGCTCGATGAACTCCGCGCGCTCCTTCTCCAGCGCTGCGCGGATCTTCTTGCCGACGGCCTTGCGAAAGCGATCGGCCTCGTCCCAGTCATACCCCGCCAGCTCCCGCACCACGCGCAGCACCTGATCGGCGTAGACAAGCACGCCGTGCGTCTCGCGCAGAATCGGCTCGAGCTTGGGATGGGGATAGACCGGCTGCTCCCGGCCGTGCATCGTGTCGATATAGCGGTCGATGTGCTGCATCGGGCCGGGACGGTAGAGGGCGATAATCGCGGCCAGATCGTCGATGGTCGTCGGCTGCAGCCGCCGCAGCGTCGACGTCATGCCGCTGCTCTCAAGCTGGAACATGCCGACCGTGCGGCCCGACCGAAGCATGGCGAACGCCCGGTCATCGTCCAGCGGAATAGCCTGTGGCGCGATCTCGCGGCCCGTGTCCTTGCGGACGAGCTCAAGCGCGTGCGTGATGGTGCGGAAGTTCGAGAGCCCGAGGATGTCGAGCTTGAGGATGCCGATGCGCTCGATGGTCTGGCCCGTGAATTGCGCCACCGGCTGACCGTCGGCCGAGCGCATCAGCGGCACGTGCTCGACCAGGGGCTCCCGTGACACCACCAGTCCCGCGGCGTGCGTCGAAGCGTGCCGCGCCACGCCCTCCACCTCACGGGCCGTGTCGAGCAACCGGCGAATCTCGTCGTTGCCCTCATAGAGCTGCTGCAACTCCGTCACGGTCTCCAGCGATCGCTCGATGGTGAAGGGGTTCACGGAATTCACCGGAATCAGCTTGGCGACGCGGTCCACATCGGGCAGCGGCAACTCCATCACGCGGCCGACGTCCCGCACGGCCGCGCGCGCGGCCAGCGTGCCGAACGTCGCGATCTGGGCCACGTGATCCGACCCGTAGGTGTCTGTGATGTATTTGATGACTTCCTCGCGGCGGTCACTCGGGAAGTCGAGGTCCACGTCGGGCATGGATCCCTTGCGGCCGACCGTGAGGAAGCGCTCGAACATGATGTCGTGCTTGATCGGGTCGATATCCGACATGCCCATCGCGAAGGCGACCAGGCTGCCGTTCACGGAACCGCGCGGGGCCGTCAGCATCCCCCGCTCGCGGGCAAAGCGAATGATGTCGCCGACGAGGACGAGGTAGGGCGAAAACTCGGTCTTCTCAATCACGTCAAGCTCGTAGGCCAGCCTCGACTCATAGGCGGAGGGGACATCACCGGACAGCCGCCCACCTAGTCCCCGCTCAGCCAGGCCGCGCAGATAGCCAACGGCGTCGCTCCCCTCCGGCAGCGCAAGTTCGGGCATCGCGATGCGCCCGAAGGGAAGGTCGATGTCGCAGCGCTCGGCGATCGCCACTGTGTTGGCCAGCGCGTCCGGCACATCGGCGAAGATCCGGGCCATCTCATCGGGACCGCGCAGATAGAAGTCGCCCTCCATGCGCATGCGGGTAGCGTCGGAAAGCGCGCTCCCGGTCTGAATGCAGAGGAGCGTGTCATGAGCGTCGCGGTGCTCGCGCCTCACGTAGTGCACGTCGTTGGTCGCCACCAGCGGCAGCCCCAGCCCATCGGCAAGCTCCATCAGGCGCTGGTTCTGCCGCTCGATCACCTCCTGATCGGGCTGGCCGCATCGCTGGATCTCTAAGTAGTAGTTGTCCGGGCCGTACACATCGGCATGCCAGCGCGCCACCGACTCGGCGCGGGCCATGTCGTTCATCTCGATGGCGCGCATCAACTCGCCCGCGGGACATCCGCTGAGACAGATCAGCCCCTCGCTGTGCTCGCGGAGGAGCTCTCGGTCTACGCGGGGGCGGTAGTAGAAGCCCTCCAGATGCGCGCGCGAGGTGAGCTTGACGAGGCTGCGATAGCCGGCGGCATCACGTGCGAGCAAGGTGAGATGGAAGGCCCGCCGATCAAGGGAGGCATCACGGTCGGTGCGGGCCCTCGGCGCGACATAGACCTCGCAGCCGATGAGTGGCCGGACCCCGGCTTCCTTGGCCGCCAGATAGAAGTCGGCGGCCCCGTACATGACGCCGTGGTCGGTGAGCGCGACGGCGTCCATCCCGAGCTCACGGGTGCGCTCGAGGATCTCGGGAATGCGACAGAACCCGTCAAGCAAGCTGAACTCGCTGTGAACGTGCAAATGCGCAAAATCAGCCACGCGGTGCCTCCCGGGTCAGCCGGCGGCAATTGTAGGCACCGAACATATTGCGGACCACCCGGCGGGATTTCGACAAGCCGGCAGGGGCGCCCCCGGATGGGCGCGCGCCGCAGCCGGAGACGGTGGCCCAGGCTGCGCGCAGCCTGAGAAATTCAACCGTGGCCAGTCGCACGCTGCACGCAGCGCGGGCCACCGGATGGGGTCGCCGCGCTGGCACTAACTGACGCTGCCCCATCGCCGGTCGTCCATCGCGTGCGAGTACGCCCGTAGAATGGCGGCGCGTTCCATCTCTGGGGTCTTTGCGTGCTTCGTCCGATTCGCATGACCCCGTTCGGCTGGCTCGCGGCCGCCAACTTTGCCTTCGGCCTGGCCTTTGGCATCTACGGCACGATCTTCTTCCCCTTCATCACCGAGGACCTCGGGATCAGCCCCAGTCAACTCGGCCTGCTGGAATCGGTCCGCGAGATTCCGGGCCTGCTCACGGTCGGCATGGCCGCGCTGGTCATGACGGTGGTGGAGCCGGTGGTGGGGGCCGTGGCGCTGTTGCTCCTCGGGGTGGGATACCTCAACTATTTCCACGTGGATGGCATTCCGAGCCTGATCGTCTTTTCGCTGGTGACCAGCGTGGGCTTTCACATGTGGATGCCGATATCGAGCACCTTGGCGCTGCGGCTGAGCCGCGTGTCGGAGCAGGGCAGCCGGCTGGGTCAGCTGCGCGCCGTCGCGGCGGTGGCGAATCTTGCCGGCATCGGATTCGTGGCGCTGGTGGCTGGAGTGGGTGGATTGCGACCGCTGTTCGTGGTGGCCGGGGCGATAGTGATCGTGGGGGCACTGCTCGTGCTGCGCGTGCGAGGAGTACCGCACACCCGGCGTCCGCCGCGGATCTTGATTCGGCGAGCATATTGGCTCTACTACGTGCTGTCCTTCCTCGACGGCGGGCGCCGCCACATCTTCATGACGTTTGCCCTGTACCTGCTGGTGCGTGATCACGGATCGTCGGTGCAGACCGTTGCCATCCTCGGGCTCGTCAACGGCGTCATCAGCATCGCCGCCGTGTACCAGCTCGGACGCCTCATCGACCGGTTCGGCGAGCGCCCGATCCTCATGGTTGCCTACGGCGCGCTGGCCCTGATCTTCGTGGGTTACGCCATCATTCCCTTCGTGGCGGCGCTCTTCGTGCTGTATGTGCTGGACAACTTGTTTTTCAGCGCCGACATGGGGGTGACGACCTATCTGGGCAAGATTTCCGTCGACCCCGCCGATCTCAGGCCAAGTCTTGTCACGGGAATGACGGTGAACCACATCGCGGCCGTCATCATTCCCATCACCGGCGGGATCCTCTGGGAGGCCTACGGGCACTGGGTCCCGTTCATTGGCGGGGCGATCCTGGCGGTCGCGTCGCTAGCACTAAGCTCGCGCATACGGGTGCAGACCGACGTGAGCAGTCGATCAGCGGTGGCCGAGGCCAAAGCCTCTCCCTGAGCAGCCGCGCCGCCTACCGGCTAGGGCAACGAGTTCCGGTCCGTCCAGTCGATGATCTCGGACGTGAGCATGTAGCTGATCGGCTGCTCGTCGGTGCGCTGGGCGAGCCATTGGTCCAGCTGCCCCGCTCGCAGCCTCCGGGCGTGCTCGGCGCTGAGGGGACGCGAATCGACGCGTTCCGTCACGCGGAGCAGATACCAGCCGAGGTTGCCTTCGAAGGGACCAACAAGCTCGCCCAGCGGCGCGTCGAACGCCACGAGGTCCCAGACTGGCGGGCGAATGCCGCGCGGAATCCAGTCGACCACCCCGCCGGCGGTGCGCGACACGTTGTCGACCGACACCTCGCGCGCCACGTCTTCAATCGTCTCGCCCTCCTCGATGCGCTGGATCACGGCGGGAGCGTCTTCCTCGCGGGCGAGCACGATTTCCACAGCCCGCAGGTGGGCGGGTGCGGGATTCGCCTGGGCGAACAACTCGTCGGAAAGTCGCTGGCGTCGCACGCTGTCCGCCGCGAATCGCTCAATTGAGACGTCGTCGAGACCGGTGGACGTTCGGAGGGCTTCGAGCGCAGCGTCCGCCGCGTCTTCACGATCCGGCGCCACGTCCGCCAGCGCCACCAGCCGCGCGCGCAGGTCAGCCGGATCTACCGCGCGCCCCTCAGCCGCCCAGGCGTCGCGAATCAGCGCCGCGTGCGCCAGATGGGAAACGCCATTGAAGATGACACCGGCGAGTTGCGCTTGCAGGTCGGCCGCGCGGGCCTCGTAGTCCTCGACCGACTCGTCGGAGTCAAGCGCGGCGATCTCTTGCTCCAACTCCAATCTCCGGTAGGCCAAGAAGTCGCGGTATTCGCTCACCTTGATCGGCTCATCGCCAACCGTTGCCACCGCCGAGTTCGGGAGGGCGACATATTCGGCGTAGAAGACGCTCGCGACCAGGCTCAGCACGATGGCCGCGGCAAGGACGGCCACCACCGTCAGCCATTTCGTGGCGGCGGCCGTGCGCTGGGGCCGGCTGAGCATGCGCCAGTCCCGCAGCGCGACCATGAGGTCGCGCCAGCCGATGGTCCCGGCCCGCGGTCGTCGCTGCGCCCGTCGTCGGTCGCGCTCGGCACGGCGCCGCTGCGCGTGCGTGCGCGGTGCCATGCGGCGCTTTCGGCTAGTCGCTACGCGTGCAGGCGGCGACGCACCACGTACGGCAACAGGGCGAGGTAGCGTGCGCGCTTGATGGCGCGAGCCAACTCACGCTGGTGACGCGCGCACGTCGACGTCTTGCGGCGCGTCTCGATGCGACCGGAATCGCCGATGAATCGGCGCAGGAGCTGCGCGTTCTTGAAGTCGATCAGCTCACGTGTCTCGCAGAAGTAGCACGCGCGGCGGCGAAAACCTCGCCCGCCGCGGCGCGGCCGTCCGCCTCCACCACCGCCCCCACCGCCACCGCCACCGCGACCACCACCCCCGGACGGCCGATTTTCGGGCGGCGGCGGGCGGGCGTCCTCGCGAACTTGCCGCGCCGCGGCGGGAGCGCCATCACCGGCAGGGCCGGTACTGCGGTCAGTCATACCGTGTCATTCCAAATCATTAGGCGATCAGAAGGGCAGATCATCTGCCGTCACTGTGTCATCCGTTTCGGGGCGGCCGCTCGCTGGCGACTCGCCGCGCTGTTCGCGCCGGTCCCCTCCACCATCCTCGTCGCGCGGCCCATCGGAGTCTGGCCTGCCGCCGAGCATGATCATGTCGCGGACGACAAGCTCGGTCGACGTGCGGTCGTTACCCTCGCGGTCTTTCCACTCGCGCGTCTGCAAGCGGCCCTCGACAAACACTTTGCCACCGCGCCGGAGGTACTGATTGGCGGTCTCCGCCAGATGGCTCCAGGCGACGACGCGGAACCACTCGGTGCGCTCACGCTGCTCACCGTCCCGGCCGCGCCACGATTCGTTGACGGCGACCGTGAAGTTGGCGACCGGGGTGCCGTCCTGCGTGAAGCGCAATTCGGGATCGCGACCGAGATTGCCGATGATCTGCACCCGGTTGAGGCCACGCGAGCGCCCCCGCCTGCCGCCGCCATCCTCACTCATCGCCGCCCGTCAGCGTCGACCGCAAGCGCTGGCGAGACGCCCTGCTCTTGGCGGGCAACCAGAAACCGCATCACGTCCTCGTTAATGCGCAATGATTGCTCGAGGTTGGTGATACGGGCCGGGTCGGCCGAGAACTCAAGCAGCACGTAGTGCCCTTCGCGCTCGCCTTCAATTGAATAGGCAAGCTTGCGCTTGCCCCAGCTATTGACGCTGTTGACCTCGCCGTCCGCCCCGCTGATGTGATCGGCGACGGCGTCAATGTGGGCGGAACTGAGTGTGGGGATTCGCTCGGCGCCATAAATGACGACGAGCTCGTAATCGCGTGCCAAGGGCCCTTCCCACTGGGTTTGCACGGCTCGCTGCACGCGGCCGCGCCGAAAGGGATTCTGTGTTCGCTGCCATACTAGCACGGGGTATTTCCGAAACCGGCGCATGGCAACTTGGTCCAAACTGATCTGGTTTGCCGCGCTCGCCGGCGGAGCGTGGGCGGCGACGCGCGGCCGGCCGCAACCCTTTGACGTCGCCACACATCTGGATGGCGGGACGCTGCGGCCGGTGAGGAACGGGCGGCTCTATCACCGCTCCGTCGGCGCCGGACCCGATCTGGTCATGCTGCCGGGGTTCGGCGGCAATGTCAGGACATGGGAGTTCATCACGCCGCCACTGGCGCAGACGCATCGCGTGCACTGGATCGACCTGCTGGGGCACGGCCTCTCCGACAAGCCGGCCACGGCGGACTACGGCGCTCAGGCGCAGGCTGAGCGGCTGGAAGAGCTGTTGAGTGCCGAAGGCCTGGACCGCGTCGTCATCACGGCGAGCTCGGCCGGCGGCCAGCCCGCGGTCTCCCTGGCCGCCCGCCATCCCCGCCGCGTGGCGGGCCTGGTGCTGGTCGATCCCTTCCTGGTCGCCGGTCCCTTCGTTCGACTGGGCATCTGGCTGAGCCAGCAGCTGCCGAGCACGGCGGGCACGATCTTGCGGAATCTGAGCGCGCAGCGATGGTACGTGCGCCTGGGCAACATGCTCGGGCGGCGGCATCCGTTCAGCGTGGACCGGGCAACGGTAGATCGCCAGTATCTGCCCTACGGCGCGCCCGGTTATTTCGATGCGCTGCCAGCGCTCCTGGCCGGCGTCGATCCTGCCCCGGCGCAGGCGGCGATCAGCGGCGTGCAGTGTCCGGTGCTGCTGATCTGGGGCGCCGCGGATCGACTGGCCGGCCGCGGTCAGGCCCTGGCCTTGGCGGCGAGCTTCGAGGACGCCGAGCCCGTGATCCTGGAAGACGCGGGCCACGTGCCTCAGGAAGAGGTGCCTGAACGGGTAGTTGCCTGCATGCGGCCATTCCTGGAGCGGGTGCAGCGCGGGAGCCAGTCGTAGAGCACCGAAGGTCAGGCACCGCCCGGGAATCGCGCGGCCGGGATGAGGCGAACGTCGCCGCCCTCACCGAGCTCGAGCAGCGCATCACCCACTGCCGGCGCTGTCCGCGATTGGTGGCGTGGCGTGAGCAAACCGCGCGCGAGAAGCGCGCGGCCTATCGCTCCGAAACGTATTGGGGGCGGCCGGTGCCCGGCTTCGGCGACCCAGCGGCCCGGATTCTCATCGTCGGTCTCGCGCCCGCGGCGCATGGGGGAAACCGTACGGGTCGGGTGTTCACTGGCGATCGCTCGGGCGACTTTCTCTTCAGCGCACTGCACCGGGCGGGTCTTGCCAATCAACCGACGAGCACAAGGGCCGGAGACGGTTTGCAGCTGCGGAACGCCTTCGTCACCGCCACCGTCAGATGCGCCCCGCCCGGCAACAAGCCGACGACCGAGGAGCGCGAAAACTGCCGTCCTTACCTGGAGACCGAACTCGATTTGCTCCCCAACGTCCGCGTGATGATCGCCCTGGGGGGCTATGCCTGGTCGCAGGTCCTGCGCATCTGCCGCGCCCGCGGCGACCGACCACAAACTCCAGCACCGCGATTTGGCCACGGCGCGCACGTGCCTGTCGGTGATCGCGCCCTGCTCGGTTCGTATCACCCCAGCCAGCAGAACACGTTTACCGGTCGGCTCACGCCGGCCATGCTCGACGCCGTCATTGAACGGGCGGTGACGCTGGCAGGCGCGGCCGCGCCGTAGCTCAGGCGTCGCCGGGATCGGCGGTCGAGGAATCGGCCTCGCTCTTGGGCTCGCGGAATACGGCCGCCAGACTCCGACGCCGAGCCACGGCATAGACAACAAAGGCCAGAAACATCAGCAAGACTAGCGCGCCGAAGAGCGCAAAGGCCGCGGCCGCCGCGTACCAAAGCACCGACCAAAACACGACCAGCGGCACGACGGCGACGACCGACAGCAGCAGTGGCGCCAGCACGCCAAGCCGCACCCATCCCTTCACGGAGTGGGGTCGGAATCGCTCGCGCCAGCGCCTCGATGCCGACGGAGATTCAGTAAGCGCAGGCCACTTCGGCGACACGTCAGCGCACCGCGCTAACCGGCGCCCGCCGCGCCCTTCGCGCCGTGGCGGGCGGCATACATTCCGTCTGTGTCCGCGCGGCACCGTCACCGGCTTGCGGCGAAAGCGAGGACCCGTCCGTTGACGCAGTGGCGTCGGCAGAGCCCTCTCCGACCGAGAACCGCCTGAGATGGACGAGCAGCACCGCGATGTCCGCCGGGGTCACGCCCTCGATCCGCATCGCCTGACCGACTGTCGTGGGCCGGATTTTCTGGAGCCGAAGCCGCGCCTCGGTTCGCATGCCGTGGATATCAAGGAAGCTGACCGCCGCTGGAATGCACGCCTGCTCCATCTCCCGCGCCCGGGCGACCTGCGCGGATTGTTGCCGCACATAGCCGGCGTAGCTCACGTCAAACTCCACCGCGGCGGCGGAGGCGGGCGAGACTGATGGAGCGCCACCCGCCAGGTCGGCGACGAGATCAAAAGAAACGCCCGGTCGACGGAGGAAGTCGACGGCGGGCAGCGATTGCGTCACGGGCGGGAGGCCAAGCCGATCGAGTCGCGCCGCGATAGCCGGCGTTGCCGGAATGCGGGCACCCGCAAGCCACGCGTTGACTCGCCCAATCTCGTCTCGGGTCCGCTGAAGGCGGCGCACCCGGGCCGCACTGGCCAAGCCCACCCGATGACCAAGCTCGGTGAGCCGCATATCGGCGCTATCGTGCCGCAGCAACAAGCGGTATTCGGCCCGCGACGTGTGCAGACGATAGGGCTCGGTGAGGTCCCGACTCACCAGATCGTCGATCATGACGCCGATGTACGCCTGATCGCGTCCAAGGATCACGGGCTCGCAGCCGCGAATGGCGCGGCAAGCATTGATGCCCGCCATGATTCCCTGTGCCGCCGCCTCCTCGTAACCGGTGGTGCCATTGATCTGGCCGGCGAGGAACAGGCCAACGGCGCGCTGCGTCTCGAGGGTGTGCGTGAGCTGGAATGGTCGAACAAAGTCGTACTCCACCGCATAACCAAGACGGATGACGTGCGCGTGACGCAGCGCCGGTACGCTGTGGATCATCTCGATTTGCACCTCAGCCGGAAGGCTCGTGTTGGCCCCCTGCACGTAGACCTCCGGGGTGTCAAATCCTTCGGGTTCGAGAAACAGCGTGTGCGCCGGCTTGTCGGCAAATCGCACAACCTTGTCCTCGATCGAGGGGCAGTAGCGCGGTCCCGGCACCGTGATGGCGCCGTTGAACATTGGCGCGCGGTGCAGATTTGCGCGAATCACAGCGTGGGTGCGCTCGTTGGTGGTGGCGCGATAGCACGGCATTTGCAGCCGCCATCCGGGCGCGGGTACCTGGGGATAGGCCGGGTGCAGCGGCTGCGCCAACCGTTCCGCGGCCGGCACGGGGTCGAAGCTGAAGTGCAGGGGAACCGTTGACCCGTGCTGCACCTCGGTTTGCGAAAAATCAATCGTGCGCGCGTCCAGCCGCGGGGGCGTGCCGGTCTTGAGTCGACCGAGATCAAACCCGTGGCGCGCCAGATCGTCGGCCAAGGCGGTGGCGGGCGCCTCACCCGCGCGACCACCGGGCGTCGACTCGTCGCCCCGGATCAGCCGCCCCTTGAGAAACGTGCCGGTGGTCACGATGACGGCGCGGGCCGTGTAGGCGCGCCCGTCTCCCGTGCGAACGCCGACGACCTGCCAGCACTGCTCATCGCGTGGGGAAAGCTGGCGCCATATCAGGCCCTCCACCGCGCCTGCCACGAGGTCGAGGTTGGGTTGGCATTCGAGCACCCGCCGCATGGCGACGCTGTAGAGCTGCTTGTCGGATTGCGCGCGCAGCGCGCGCACGGCCGGCCCCTTGCCCGTATTCAGCTCGCGAATCTGGATGAGCGTGCGGTCGGTGTTGCGGCCCATCTCGCCGCCCAGCGCGTCAATCTCGCGGACAAGATTTCCCTTGGCCGGACCGCCGATGGACGGATTGCAGGGCATCAGCGCTACGCCCGACTTGTCGAGGGTTAGCACCAGGGTGCGTGCCCCCATGCGAGCGGCGGCCAGCGCCGCTTCGCAGCCCGCATGACCGGCGCCGACCACGATGACGTCGTAGTCCGCCGCCGTTGGCATCGTCAGCGACGGCATTCGATCGAACTTGTCCATCTCGGGCTGCGATAGGCGCCGCCCGCTATAATTGGCATCAGTGTTGGCCGGCCGATCATTCCGTTGGTCGCACTCCGGAGCCCATTATCGTCACCAGCGGGCCTGACTTCACCACGCAGGTAGTCGACGCCTTTGTCGTGCCCACCGAAACTGGCGCCGCCCTGTTCATCGACGCCGACTATACGGCGCTCGACACCGCCAACGGGCCGGTGCAGCTGGCCATCTACAGTCCGTATGAGGTGTCTCCCGGCGAGGCCGCCGTGGTGCGTGCGCGTTTAGAGGCGGATCTCTTCAGCTATGCGGCATCGGCGGCGGGCTTTGGCCGGGCCTGGGCGCGTCACGCGCTGCTGGCGCTCCTCGAGCTCACGATCCTCGGGGTGCTCGTCGCGTTTCTGATCGCCAATCCATCACGCGTGGCGTTCATTGTGGGCTGGGCGCTTCCCTTTGGGTTCTTGATCGCCACTCGCTCAGCGCTGCGCGCCTTTGCCCACCGGAGAATCGGCGCACGCGCGCGCCGAATGCTGGAGTCCGGGGCTGTCATCGCCGAGCCGGCCATCGCCCAGTTTGGCGGCAGCTTGGCCCACGTGCGTGACATTTGGCGCGGGCTCGAGGAAGGCGCGTTTGCCCGCGACATCGTCGCCCTCGAGCTGGCCGCGGAGCGGCTGCTGCGCTGGCCCGGCGCCGTCACGTTCTATCGATCACTGCGGCTAGCCGAGGACCAATCGCGGCCGCGGCCTCCGCGGAGCCGGCTGGCCCGTCTGCTGCTGCCGGAACGGCCTGACGCGCCGCTGACGACGCTCGTCGCCCGGCCCCGCCCATGATGCACCTGGTGTGCTGGGCAGTTCCGGTGCGCGGCGGCTACGTGCTGCGCGCCGATCAGGCGGCGCAGGCCGCCGTGCGGGCCGCCAACGGGCGCGGACCGCAGCTCGTCGATTGGGAGGTGACGATCGTCCACCCGGGGCCGGCGGCGTTGGCCCCCGAGCGCCTCCGCCGGCAGGCGGTGCTGGCGATCGAGGCGGCCATGCGCCATGGGACACCGGTGCCGACCAAGGCTTCAGGACGCTTTTCCCGTCTGCGTCGCTCGTGGACGTCGCTCGCGCTCGGCGTAGCGCTGATAGCGGTTTCGGGAGCGCACTGGGTGTTCGCCCTGGCGGGGGCGTGGCTGCTGGCTGGGCGTCCCTGGGTCGCGGCGCTGCTCCGCATCGGCGCCCCAGAAGCACCCGCCACGGCCTGGACGGCCGCGCCTGTGCATGTCACGGCTGAGCCGCACACGGGTCTCGCGGAGGTCGCCGCCGCCCTCGAAGCCACGCCGGACGGCAGCACCGGCAACGGACTGGCGCTGGCGCAGGCCCTGACGCTCGGGCTGGATGAGGCAGCGGCCGTCTATGCGGCCCTCATCAAGTACCCGAACCCGATGGCGCTGTCAGTCGAGGTCGGCATGTGGATGCCGTCGGAGGCCGCGCACGACCCGGCGCTGGCCGCAGCATCCGCGGATGCCGACGCGATGCTCGAACCGCAGGCCGGCAGCGACCACGCTGGCGCGGCGCCCGAGCCCGCTGCCGGCGACGAGGCTTCCGACGACCCAATGGACGACCTGCCATGATCTCGTCTGAGGCGCGAAGTCTCGACATCCCCATGGACGTGGACCGATTTGCGGACAGTCTGCGGGGGAGCAAGTGGCGCGATATTCGGCGGACGCTTGGCGACATCTACGAGGTGCAATCGCTGTACGAGGGTCCGTTGCCGGGCCTGCCGCAAGCACAGGTGCTGCGCCTCTCATCCGGGGATCCCGACAGCCCGATACGGATTCTGATCGACGCCGTGCCGCTGAGCCTCTCGCGGCCGGTGCTCGTGGCCGGGCGCGCGGTGACCCGGGTCTTCACCTCACGCGCCCGCGAGCGAGCCGTCCTGCTCGATCAGATCGCGGTGCGGATTCACGTGATCGAGGTGGATGGCGATGCCGCCGATATCCCGCCACTGCCGCTGGCATCAGGACTCGACGGCGGCTTGCGGCTGGCGCATAGCGTCGCCAACGACGAGGCGTGGGGCGCGTTGCGCGCGTCGGTGCAACGGTTTCGGCCGACGCTGGCCATGGATCTCCGCGATGCCGGGGCGGCGGTGCCAGACGCGCATCTGGCTCTCATGGTCCACAGCCTGACGCATGCAGCCGACCACTTCGGCGCGGCGTCGCTTCCGGGCACCACGGAGGCCAGAGCCATCGCGCGGGACGTCAGGCGCCGAGGTATTTCGCCATATCGAGGGACGCCGCAAGAGCGCGCGTCGGCCGGGTTACGGATCCTGGGCGACGGCGCCCTGACTCGCATGAGTCCTCGCGACCCGTCGCGATCCGTCGCCAGCGTCGCGAGCGATATTGGGGCAGCCATCGGGATTACGGCGCTGGCGCTGGGGATGCAGGAGCTTGACCGGACGATCGCCCTCGTCGAGAGCGTCGCCGCGGGCGTGGATCAGTCAATCCACGAGTTTCGGCGGCTGGGGGCCTGAATGGCTTCGACAGACCGTCCATCCGGCAGCGCTACCTTCGAGCGCGCGCGCCACGCCCCCAGCATGCCCATCGAGTACGCGCCGATCCCGGTCGGTCCAGACGACGGCATGCTCGTGGCGCACGACCGGCACCGCTTGAGCGATGCCTTCGTGCGAGGAATCCCCATCTCACGCACGCTGCGCATTGAGGGGCTTCCCGAGGACGTCGCCAGCGTTGCCCGCATCGAGGTTGGCACGATTCGCCGCTTGCGCCAGGCCGCCCAGGCGGCACAGGCGCGACGCTGGAGGGTCTACGTGGCGGCAGCCGGGCTGCCGTTTCTGACGGCGGCGCTGCTGGGATTGGTCGGTGTATGGCTAGGCACGCTTCCGATAATCGGCGAGCCGCTCGGCGCGTTCGTGGGCACGGCCGGCGGCAACGTGGGCGGGCTGCCCCTGGCGGCCGTCATCGCGGCCTTGCCGTCCGTCTGGTGGATTCGACGCGTCCGCCGCGCCGCACGCGCCTCGCCGAACCTCAACCTGCGTCCGGATTCGGTCGCCACGAGCGATCTGACCGTGCAAGCCGATCTGGGGCCCTTCGCCGCCGACGCCGGCGAGACGATGCGCGACATCGGCGGCATCCTCAGCGGCAATCCTCGGCCCGGCGGCGAGCAGGCGCATCGCCTGGCCACACGATTCAGCGCCCTGGCGCGCATTGCGGCGCGTCACGATGTGCCGTCCGTGGTTGCCTTTGCGGCCGACGCCAGCGAGCAGTTCCGCATCGCGTCACAGCCGTCCACACGGCTCATCCCCGGCCTGCGATTGCGCCGCCGGCCGGCCAGCGTGGCTCGGATTCTTGCCCCGTACCTGCAACGGAAGCCATCGCGAATCGCGCCGCGCGCGTCTCGCCTGCTGGGGGTAGCCAGCGGATTGGTTGTTGCAGCCGCCGCGTTTCTCGTCGCCGGCGCGTTTGGCATCAGAGGCGATGAAGCACTGCTGTTGCGATCGAACGAGGCCGCCGTCTTCCCATCGTCGGGCACGGTGCTGGCTCTGAGGCACGGGTTCGACGGTCCATCGGAGCCCAACGCAGGCACGCTCACGGTGGTGCAAGGCCCCGGGTTCTTCTGGGGCTGGCCACGGCCGATCACCGAACGCGAGTTCGTCCCGCTCACCAACCGCGTTCTCGCGATCTCCGTGCCGTTCCCAGGAGACCCACCAGGCCAACGCCTGGACGTTGAGTTCCGCTACGAGATCGACGACCTGAAGTCATTTGTCGCCACAATCGAATCCCTCGATGCGATCGACGCCGCGTTGGCGCGGGTTGTCTCCGAGGAATTGGCCGACGGGTTCGTAGAGCGGTACGAACAGGAAATCGCTGCGTCGAATGCTCTGCCGGCGCAGTTCATCGCCGCCGGGCTCCGCGAGGGCGTGAGCGAGCTGCTGGGCAGATTCGTCGAGTTCACGGAAGTCAACGACGTATTCGCGACGTTCGGCGTAACCCTGCGGCCGGACCCATCACACAGCTTCACGGGAGAGTGAGCACGGGCAGCACGGCCCCAGCGTTGCGCTTCCGCGGGCAATAATCCCTGCATGGCATCGCTAGGCGAACAGCTGCGGACCGCCCGGGAGGCTGCCGCGCTTACCATCGAGGAAGCCGCCGTCGTGACGCATATTCCGCGTGAGCACCTGGCAGCTCTGGAATCGGACAATTTCGCGTCGCTGCCAGGGCCGCCGTTCAACGCCGGGTTCATTCGCATTTACGCAGAGGCGCTGAAACTGCCCGTCGAGCCACTGCTCGAGATGTACTACGCGCAGGCGGGCGAGCAGTCGTCGGCGGTCGCCACGGCACTGACCCCCAACTTGGAGCGTGGGCGCCCGGTGACGCTGGCGGCCCTCCTGCTCACTGCCGCGCTTGGCGTCATCCTGGCCCTGCTGGTCGTCAACAACTTTGGCGGGCTGGGGGACAGCGGCGGCGCGGCGGATGGCGTCGACGCCGGTCCGCCCTCCACCGTCGCGCGCGGGGCCGTGTTCGAGTTGGTCGTCGTGAGCGCCACGCAGGTGCGCATCGAGGTCGATGGACGAACGCTTGTCGACGAGAGCCTGGAGCCCGGCGAGGCGCGGCAATGGAGCCTGGAGCGGGAAACGATGATTAGCGTCGGCGCGGCCGACGCCGTGACCCTAACCATCAACGGGCAGCCGGTGCCGCCACTTGCCCCCGCGGGCGAGCCGGCGGGGCATACGTGGCGGGTCGATATCCCGACGGCGCCCACCGCCGTGCCGCGGCCCACGAGCAGCTAAGCCGTGGCGTCAGAACTACGAGGCTTCCGCTTCCCAATCGCACGGTGGCGCTCGTATGTGCCGAATGGCCTGACGCTCGCCCGCGTCGGATCGATTCCGATCATCGTCTGGCTGCTGTTTTGGGACTGGTCGTTCTCCAACCAGACTGCCGGATTCGTCTTTGCCGCGGCTGGGGCCAGTGACGTCTTCGACGGAACGCTGGCGCGCCGCTTCGGCACGGGCTCGCAGCTGGGAATCTTTCTCGACCTGATCGGCGACAAGCTGCTTATCGCCGCCGTCTTGTTCACCATGGTCGAGCTGGATTGGATGCCGGGGTGGCTGGGCGCCAGCTTCGTCGCGCGTGAGTTTGCAGTCATGGGCTTGCGGGCGTATGCCGGCGCTCAGGGCGTGACGGTGGGCGCCGGCCGTCTCGGCAAGGCCAAGATGATGTGGCAGTACATCGCGTTCAACGCGCTGATGTGGGAACGCACCGCAATGCCGTGGTTCCTGGTCGGCATGGCCCTGTTGCTGACGTTTGCCTCCGGCATCCACTACGCCGTGGGCGTCTGGCGAGGACTTCGCACCCGGCCCGCCCCGAATATCCCGGACGTGATCTAGACCGGTCGGATCTGCTTCGGCACGGGTAGCGAGCAACTCTGATCCAGGCGTGGGCCGCCCCGCTACGCGGCGGGCCGGACCACGCCCGCGGCCGCGGACGAGCGTCCTAGATTCCTCACTGCGTTCGGAACGTCGAATGGGGAGCCGTCGCGGTCCGAAGCCGGACTGGCTACCATGGCGGCGGCCGGGATTCGTGAGGGGATTTGGCGTTGATGACGCGCTTGGCGTTGGTCGGCAGCGGGCCGATCGACGACGCCTACGCTCGGAGCGCACCGCGCGCTTCCGGCGCCAGCATCGCCGCCGCGACAGACGGCGCGACGATTGACTCCGGCAACGTCATCGCAGCGCCCACGCTCGCTGAGCTGTTGGAAGCGCACCCGGACGAGATCGACGCCGTGATCCTCCAGACGCCAACCGACGAGCGGGCGTCACACATCAAGCTGGCCGCCAACGCCGGAAAGCATGTGCTCGTGCAAGGCCCGTTGGCACGCTCCGCCGCCGGGGCGCGCGCCGTGGCCGATGCCTGCGCCGCCGCCGACGTGGTGCTTATGGCCGGCCAGCTCGATCGATACCGGTCGGATGTCGCGGCCGTGCGCACGAGCATGGACGCGGGCCAGGTCGGCCGGATCGGCCTGGTGCGCAGCCACCGTTGGCAACCGCCCGCCACGTCGTGGGAGCTCGACCCCGACCGCAGCGGCGGGATCTTCGTCCACGAGCTCACGCGGGAGATTGACCTGGCGGCCTGGCTCTTCGACGCCCCGCCCAACGCCGTGTTCGCACTCGCACGCGGGCAGGATGCCGACCGCCCGGACGCGGCCCTAGTGCATCTCGGGTTTCCCGACGGCGGGATGGCCGTGCTTGACGTTACGACGGCGCTGCCCGAGGGCGACGGGTATTGGTCCCTCGAGCTCATCGGAGCGGACGGCGCCGTGTATGCGGACGACCAGCACAACATGCAGCTGCTTTACCGGGGCGGAACGCCCGCCGCGCAGCTCACGACGCAAGGCGACGCCGCGGCGATCAGCCAGCTCCAGGCGTTCGTGGCGGCGGTGAGCGACGGCTCGGATGCATCAGCCAGCGTCACGGCCGGCGTCCTCGCCCTTGAAGTCGCCGAAGCCGCCATGGCGTCGGCGGCGTCCGGTCAGGCAGCCACACGCACGGACAACGGCTATGTCCTCATCTAGCGCCAACACAGTCTTCCGAGTGGCGGTTCTCGGCGTGGTCAAACACGACTACGTGCCGCTGGGACTCGCCACGCACCCGCGATTCGATCCCGTCGTGGTGGCGGACGACGCCAGTCAGCCCGAATGGGTCCACGAGCGCAACCAGAAACTGGCCGACGAGTTGAACATCCCCTACGTGCGCGGCGTGGAGGCGGCGCTGCGGGACTACGACGTCCAGGTGGCCTGCGTGAGCCCCGAGGCCGAGCGGCACGCGGACCTGAGCGTGCGCGCCGCCAACGCCGGGCTGCACGTGGTGCAGGACAAGCCGATGTCGACCCTGGTCTCCGAGTGCGACCGCGTGGTGGAGGCCGTCGAACGCAATGGCGTGCAGTTCATGATGTGGAACCGCAACATGATGCCGGCAATGCTGCAGGCCCGGCGGGAACTAGAGAGCGGCGCGATCGGACACATACGCGCCGTGCATATCGACTTCTACTTCGCGAAGGATGCGGGACCGCGACGCGGGGAAGGTCGGCCCGACTCCCCCAAGATCGACTGGCTGGAAGCGCTCAAGGCGGCGCACGTGGACGGCTCGGACGGCGGCGTGGGGCACGCGCCGATGGGCGAGTTGCAGATCGAGGGCATCTACCCGCTGTCGCACATCCGGACGCTCACGGGCGCGCGAATCCAGCGCGTGTTCGCGCGCGCGACGGCCCATTTCCACCAACGCAACGTCGATCACGGCATCGACGACCTAGCGTCGGTGACGTTGGAGATGGAGCACGGGATCGTGGGCACGCTGTGCATTGGCCGCATCGGGCGCGCCAAGCACGAAAACGACGGTGAGATCAAGATCCATATCGTGGGCACGACCGGCGCGATGGTGATAAACGAGCCGCGGCCCGAGGTGCGGGTGTTTTACCGGGGACGGACGGCCAGCGATTCGCCCGCACGGCGCGTCGGCGGAGACGCGGACTGGCTCCTGATGGAGAACTTTGCCCACGCGATCGACACGAACGGCGACACGATCCTGAACGCGCGCGTTGGCCGGGACATCGCGGCAACGGCGCAGGCCGCCATCGACTCAGGTCGCTCAGGCCGCCCCGTTGAGGTGACCTGACCTAACCCGCTTCGGCGGCGTCGAACTCAGCCGTCTCGACCCAGGCGCCTCGCTGCGCCGAGGCGACGGCGGCGTCGGTGAATACCTGCACCCGCCAGCCGTCGTGCAGCCCAGGAGCCTCGGTTGGCTCTTGCGCCATGGTCGCGAGCAGGCCGGGATACACGAGGTCGGCGAAATTGTTGGGCGCATCGGGCGCGGGCACGGCCTCGAGCAGCTCCGATTCGCCGGGCTTCCGCGCGATGCGCAGATCGCCGGTATAGCGGCCGATGGAAATGGAGGCCTCGGAGCCGTGCAACTCGACATCCGGCGCCAGCGCCGATCGCAGGTAGGGCGCGTGGGAGACCATGAGCACGCCGACCGCGCCGTTCTCCAGTTCGAACGTGATATTGCCGTAGTCGAACGCCGTGCCGGCCCGGCGCGACTGCCCCGCCGTCGCGTCGTGCGCTTCGCTCCAGGCGAGAGCTTCCTCGAGATTGGGTTCGCCCAGGTCGGGTTTCGGCGGCGACAACACGCCGGCCTGCGCGAAAACGCGCCGCGCTTCGAGGCCGGTGAGCCAGCGCAAGGCGTCGTAGGCGTGCGAGCCGCCGTCGGCGACGCTGCCGGCGGCCGATTGCTCGGCGTCGTCACGCCAGGTGAAGGGCATCGATTGCAGCCGCGGGTTGTGCCAGCGATAGACCACGCCACGGATCTCGCCGATCAGGCCCTCGGCCAGCAGCTGGCGCACGCGCCGAAACACCGGCACGCCGCGGGTCCAGAACGGGACGAAGTGGCCCAGGCCGTGATCGCGGTAGGCCGTCCAAATCTCATAGGCCTCGCGCGCGTTCATGGCCACGGGCTTCTCGCACACGATGTGCTTGCCCCGCGCGGCGCATTCCAGGGCCATTTCGTGGTGCAGGACGTCGGGAACCGCCACGAGGACAACGTCGACGTCCGGGTGAGCCACCAGCTCACGCCAGTCCGTGGTGACGACCGAGGCGCCGTCCTCGCGCCCGGCGGCCTCCAGCAGGTCGCGGCGGCGCGCGCTGACCGCGACGATTTCATATTGCTCGGGTGCGTCGCGCATCTCGCGCCGGTACGGCACGCCAATGAACCCCGACGCGCCAATGACGCCAACCTTGAATCGCATTGCTCTACCTACCGGAGACCGCGCCGCATCATCAAACCGTGCGCGGTCGGCTTTGTCCACCCGGGCGGGGGGTCGTGAGGCGCGTGGCGTCCTTGGGCGGACGGTCTTTCCCGGCCCGATGCCCACCCTCGGACGATCCGAGGGCCTTGCAACAAAAAAGGGCGGTTCGCGAACCGCCCCTACGCCAAACATCCAAAGCGCCTCGTGGCTGATCAGGTTCGGCGGGGCCTGGATTCCGGCCCCGTATCGAGTACGGGGCAGGCTCTTCGCCGGAATGACAAAGGGTTACGCAAAGCCCTCAGGGCAGGTCAGGGGATCAGGTCGCGGCGCTGTGCGCCTCGGAAGCCCGAAGGCGTCGATTGAGCCGTCCGAGCCGATGCTCGAGCGCGGGGCGCGCGAGTGGATGGGGCAGGCCGTCGAGGAGCCGGTCGGCGCGCGTCAGCGCCTCGCGGGTGTAGTCGCGGGCCTTGGCAAAGTCGGCGGCCCGATGCTCGTAGTACTTGGCCAGCTCCACCAGCGCCCAGACGGCGCCGCGCCCCTCAAGCCCCCGCATGCCCTCCCACAGGGCCAGTGCATGGGTCCAAGCGCCGCGCCGCTTATGGGCCAGGCTGAGCGGCACTTGCGCCAACGGCCGCAAGGCTTCGTCCAAGCCAAGCTCCAGCGCCCGCGCGTAGGCCGCCAGCGCCGTGTCCATGTCCCCGGCAAGCGCGAAGGACCGCGCCGCGCCCAGCACCTGGGCGGGCTGGGCGTTCGGGCTGCGCCAGTCGTTGCAGGCGTCGCACGCGCGCGCCAGCAACGCCGCCATGGAAACCATGTCCTGCCGGTTGTGGGCCATCACCGGCACCAGCTCGTGAGCGTCGCCGGTGCGGAGATAGCGAAAGTAGATCTCGGGAATCTCATGGCTCGGTACATCGAGCGTTCGCTCAACGCCGAGGATCTCGCGCTCGAGGGTGCCAAGATCACGGCGCGGCAGCTGATGGCGCCACAAGCGGCGCGCGGCGTGCAGGAGGTCCAGCGCGCCCAGGGCATCGAGGGCGGTGCGCGTGCGATTCATGATGAAGCGCGTCCGCAACAGCGGTAGATCGAAGCTCTTGCCGTTGAAGCTCACCGTCCAGTCGAAGCGCGAGATCAGGCGCGCGAGGTGCGCCATCATGGCCGGCTCGTCGGCGTGATCGCGCATGAAGTACTGCTCGACCCGCAGCGCGCCGTCCTCCAGCCAGCCGCACCCGATCAGGAACGCGTAGGTGCCCGTCCCGCCGGCCAATCCGGTCGTCTCCGTGTCGATGAACAGCGCCTGGGCAAGCTCGAAATCCTCAAGGTCCGGGTCGCCGGTGAGCGTCGTCAGGGCGCGTCGAGCGGCGCCGTCGGGCCACGCCGGCGACAGCCCGCGCGGCAAGGGGTGACTCTGACTGATGACGAAGAACGACCCGGCGTCGTTGGACTCGAGCGCGCCGCCGATGAGATCCTCGACCGGAACGCCGGGTGCGGCAGATCGGGGCACGACCTCCGGAGACCCTTCGACCGGCTCCCACGGCCGCTTCCACGCCATCGCCCGAGGGTGTTGCGGCATGGCGCGCGGAGGCTTAGACCGAAATGGCCGCGCGCGCTTGCAGCACCCGCAGCGTGGCCGCCTTAGCGCTGATGCCGTCGGCGACCGGCGGCCCCACGCAGGCCGGGCAGCCCTCGTGGCAGTCGCAGTCGGCGGCCAGATCCGCCGCGGCCTGCATGACCTGATCGAACGAGGCGAACAGCCGCTCGCTGAGCCCCACGCCACCCGGATAGCGGTCGTAGAGGTAGAGCGTAGGCGCTTGCGTGAACGGCGACTTGATCTCGCTGACGACGCCGAGGTCGTGCGGGTCGCACATCAGATAGACCGCCGCCACGTTGGGCAACAGGTGCCGGGCGCCCCAGAGGCCGGATTCGATCTCGGCGCGGGACAGCGTCTCGGTCAACTCGGGGCGCATCCAGGCCCAGCACGCCTGCGTGTGCATCTCCTGCTCGGGGAGATCAATGGTGCCCCAGCCAACGTTGTCGTCGTCGCTGATACGCAGCTTCTTGAAGATCGTGGGCCGCGCCGTGACGCGAACCTCACCCCAGGCGCGCCCCAGCGGCGTCTCGTCTCGCTGCTCGAAGTCGTCGAGCACGGCGACGTTGACGTTCATGCTGGCGACGGTGTAGTGCTCCACCGAGACCTCTTCGACGTAGGCCTTGCCCTGATCCCAATCGAGGCGGTTGACGTGAAACTGGCGGCCGTCGTGGAGGTAGATCGCGTCCTCGTGCACCCGCGTGGGCGCGGAGAAGCGGTCCACCTGGCCGATCACCTGCGGGCGGCTCTCGTCGGTGACGATGACGATGTTGTCGAGCGTGCCCATGCGCAGGCTCACGAACTGGGCGGGGTAGTCGTCAGCCGTCCAGTGATAGGTGCCCGCGGCCTTGTGCAGAATGCCCTCCTCGACGAGCATCCCCAGCGCGCCGTCCGTCGTGGAAACGCCGAAGGCCTCGTTTTCGATGAGCGGCAGCTCGAAGGCGGCGCACTTGAGGTGGCTGGTGTAGACGTAGAGGTTGTCGGGGTTGATGAGCGCCGACTCGACAGACTCGCGCAGCACGAAGTCCGGATTGCGCGCCACGAATTGGTCCAGCGGGCTCGACCCGGCCACGTAGACGGCAACCGACGCTTCGCGGCGGCGCCCGGCGCGACCGACCTGCTGCCAGAAGCTGGCCAGCGATCCCGGGTAGCCGCAGAGCACCGCTGCCTGGGCCTCGCCGATGTCGACGCCCAACTCCAGAGCGTTGGTGGCCACGACCGCCCGAACCGTGCCGTCACGCAGGCCTTGCTCGATCTCGCGGCGTTCGGCCGGCAGGTAGCCGCCGCGATAGCCGCGAACCTCGCCGCGGCCCAGGTGCGGACCGCCGCGCAGCTTGCTGAGCAGCAGCTCGGTGGCCGTGCGGCTGCGTGCGAACGTGAGCGTCTGGATGTCATTGCCCAGCAGGACCCTTGAAATTTCCGCCGCCGCGTCGATCTCGGAGGCGCGAATCCCCAGCTGCGCGTTTACGACGCGCGGGTTGTAGAAGATCAGGTGCTTCTCGCCGCGCGGCGAGCCGTCGTCGTCAACCACGCGCAGGTCGCGGTCGGTGAGCCGGTCGGCAAGCTGCTTGGGGTTGGCGATGGTGGCGGAGCAGGCCACGATCTGCGGTCGCGAGCCGTAGAACTCGGCGACTCGCAGCAACCGCCGCAGCACGTTGGCCAGATGGCTGCCGAAGATGCCGCGATAGACGTGCAGCTCGTCGAGCACGATGAAGCGCAGGTTCTCGAACAATCGGGTCCACTGGGTGTGGTGCGGCAGGATGCCCTGGTGGAGCATGTCGGGGTTGGTGATGACGACGTGCCCGGCCTGCCGCACCTTGCGCCGCGCGGCCGCCGCCGTGTCGCCGTCGTAGGTGAAGGTCTTGATGTCGGCGTCCGCCACCTGGATCAGTGAGTAGAGCTCGTCCAGTTGGTCCTGCGCCAGGGCCTTGGTCGGAAAAAGATAGAGCGCGCGGGCCTGGGGATCGTCCAGGATGGCCTGCACGACGGGCACGTTGTAGCAGAGGGTCTTGCCCGAAGCCGTGCCGGTGACGATGCAGACGTCCTCGCCGTCAAGCACCTGCCTGATGGCCTCGGCCTGGTGGGTGTAAAGCTCGCGCACGCCGCGCTGCTCCAGCGCCCGCCGCAGGACCGGCGCGATGCCCTCTGGCCAGGGCGCATGCCGCGCCTCGCGCGCCGGCCGAACCTTCCAGGCCGTGACGCCGCGCGCGAAGGCAGCGTCACCGGACAGCCGGTCGGCAAGCTGGGCGGCGTTCATGCGGAACCTGGGTGCCTATGCAGAAGTGCACCACCGGTAACGCCAAGTATCACCGGCCCACCCTAGCGCACGACCGGCCACCACACAAATACCGAACACCCCGCTGCCAGAATCACTTGCCGGCGGCACCGGCATGGCCCCACATGTCAGATCCGCAGCCTCGCACCAGGTTGACCGGTCCCCGAGACTATGGAACATTGTTGGTTTAAGGCAGAAGCTGTTCTGATTGCCCCAGGCATCTCCATCCCTTTACGGAGGTACTGGAAGAAGCACGATATGCGTACGAAAGCACTTCCCTTGCGGATGGCGTCTATCTATGCGCTGAAGCTGATATTGATCATGCTTCTCAGCGTGTCTTGGCTGTTTGTCGATGTAGACCGAGTGCATGCATGTTCATGTTTTCCGATTGATCCTGCCGAGGCATTTGACCGGTCTACAGCAGTGTTCTCCGGCGAGGTAGTTGATAGCCACCTGCTCTACGCAGACCTCGTCGATTACCTCAATATTTCCAATATACGTCGCCTTAATGATATCATGTCAGACCCTACTATTCTGGTCCTCTTCTACGAGTTTAAAATCGATGTCATCTGGAAGGGACATCCTTACGAATATGTTTACCTAATGACGTCATCTTCCGACGCTTGTGGCGCGGTGTTCCAGCCGGGCAAAAAATATCTTGTCTACTCCGGCGACGGGACGTCAGCGTATCTTTGCGGATCGGTACGCCTCGAATCGGCGCAGCAACACTTGGACGCGCTAGGACGGGTAGGACAAGGCCGTTTACCGGAGTCGGGATCACGCGCGCCGAGGCCGCCGAGCATGAGTGAGCGCATTTCCGCGGAGGGGATGGTTGCGAGGCTTTCGGGGTCTCTGTACGAGCTACTGGAGGAGCGCAATTCTAAGTCTCCAACGCCGACGCCAACGGCTACGCCAGCACCAACCCCACAGTTTGCTCGAGTCAGCGATGAGGCAGGCGCTCCGGAATGGCTCATTCCCACCGTCGCCGGCGTTGCGGGAGTCTTGATTGGCGTCCTCACGACCACACTCACGCTGCGACGGCGCCGTGGCGGCACATAGGCTCCAGCCGTAGCGCGGTCGACTGAGGAGCGAGTTCCTAGGCGCTCCAGCAGTCCACGAACTGGTCCAGCGTCACGGGTTGCCGAGGCTCGGCGTGGAGGCGCTGCGCCAACCAGTCAAATCGCCGCCAGAGTTCGTCGGCCTCGGCCTCGCTGAACCGGTCGCCGAAGGCCGGTCCCCAGCCCAGCGTGAGCGGGTGGAGGTGTGTCGCCTGGCGCTGCACGTCCTCCGGCAGGTCGTCGAAGCCCGGCTGCTTGAGCAGGTGAATGTGCCGCGCGGCTTCGGCCAGGCAGGCCGTGAGGGTCAGCTTGGCGGCGGGTCCGGCGCCGGGGTGCAAGCGCTCGAGTGCCGTGCGAAAGGCCGTCGCGTCACCGTCCAGGACGCCGCGCAGCGCCTGCTCGGTGAGGTCCCGCTGCTCCGCCGCGCGGCGGTTCCAGGTCTGGAACTCGGCGGCGGCCGTCAGCGAGAGATGCCGGGTGAAGCCGATGTCCCGCGGCATGGCGTGCACCGCAATGCCGCCGTGCACCGTGCGCCGCAGCTTCGGGCTGTAGTTGCTGCCCCAGTGCAGCATGCTGTGGTAGTAGATCAAGCCGTCGCCGGCCTTCAACTCCACGCGCATGCCGCCCGGCAGCGGCGACCGCGGATCGTCCGCCAGTTGCCGATCCTCCTCGGGCGTATTCAGGCGGCGGTGGCTGCCCGGCACCACCCAGAGCACGTTGTCGTCGTAGAGCGGCAGGTTCCATTGCAGGTAGCGCGGGCCGGTTTCGGCCAGCTCCTCTTGCAGCAGCCACAGCGGCGCCACTTCGAGGTGCCCGATGTCGCGGTGCCACTTGGCGGGGCCGTGGTCGGTCCGCGGGTTGCACATCATCATCATGTGCATGGGTACCGCCTCGGTCCCGCTGAGCACCTCGCGGCTGACGCCCATGATCGGCTCGCTGAGCCATAGCTCGACCGCCAGCGCCGTCTCCGCGTCCACCAGCCGCTCAAACTCCGGCACGCGCGGCTGCGGGCGCGAGTCCCACACGCCGCCGGGCGGATCGCCGGGCCCGGCCTCGCGTCGCCAGATTTCGCGCTGCCGGTCGAGGATCGCCTCGCAAACCGTGCGCACGTCGTCGAGCTCCTCAGCCGGTATGACGTTGCGCAGGATCAGATAGCCGTCGCGTCTGAGGCGAGAGCGGTTCAGGCTGGGCATGGGGACTCCAGTGCTGAGAAGCGCACTACACGGCGGTTCAGGCGGAACGTTTCACGCAAGGTACTTGAGCGCTAAGTTTCCCACGCTGCACGCAGCGCGGGCCACCGGGGAATTGAGTTCCAGCCGTCGCCCGTTGGCATTGCGGGGCCGACATGTCGGGGAGGCTAGGCCTATCTAGCCCAGCTCGCAACAAATTCGTCCAGCGTCACGGGTTGCGGGGGATCGGCGTGGAGGCGTTGCGCCAGCCAGTCGAAGCGGTGCCAGAGTTGGTCGGCCTGGGTCTCGCCGAACCGGTCGCCGAAAGCCGGTCCCCAGCCCAGCGTGAGCGGGTGGATGTGCTGCGCGCGCGACTGCACGTCCTCCGGCAGATCGTCGAAGTCCGACCGCCTGAGCAACTGGACATTCTGGGCGGCTTCGCCCAGGCAGGCCGTGAGGGCCAGCTTGGCGGCGGGGCCGGCGCCGGCGTGCAGTCGTTCGAGCGCCGCGTGAAAGGCCGCCGCGTCCCCATCCAGGACGCCGCGCAGCGCCTGCTCGGTGAGGTCCCGTTGCTCCGCCGCGCGGCGCGCCCAGGACTCGAACGCGGCGGCGGCCGACGGCGAGAGATGCCGCGTGAAACCTGTATCGCGCGGGTTGGCGTGCACGGCCATGCCGCCGTGCACCGTGCGCCGCAGCTTCGGGGTGTAGCTGCTGCCCCAGTGCAGCATGCTGTGGTGGTAGATCACCGCGTCGCCGGCCTTCAACTCCACGCGCATGCCGCCCGGCAGCGGGGACCACGGATCCTCCGCCAGCCGCCGATCCTCATCCGGCGTGTTCGGACGCCGGTGGCTGCCCGGCACGACCCAGAGCACGTCGTCGTCGTAGAGCGGCAGGTTCCACTGCAGGTAGCGCGGGCCGGTTTCCGCCAGTTCCTCCTGCAGCAGCCACAGCGGGGCCATGTCGTCAGCGCCGATGTCGCGGTGCCACTTGGCGGGGCCGTGCTCGGTCCGCGGGTTGCACATCATCATCATCTCCATGGGCACCGCCTCCGGCTGGCTCAGCAGCTCGCGGCTGGTCCCCATGATCGGATCGCTGAGCCAAAGCTCGACCGCCCGCGCCGTTTCCGCGTCCACCAGCCGCTCGAAGGCCGCCACGCGCGGCTGCGGGTGCTTGTCCCACATGCCGCCGGGCGGATCGTCGGGCCCGGCCTGGCGGCGCCAGATGTCGCGCTGCCGGTCCAGCAGCCCCTCACAGGCGGTGCGCACGGCGTCAATCTCGTCGGCCGGGATGACATTGCGCAGGATGAGGTAGCCGTCCCGCCTGAGGAGGGAGCGGTTCAGGCTTGGCATGTGGTCTCCGATGCTGACAGGCGCACTACGCGTCGATCCTGAATGTGCTGCTCAGGCGAGATTCTTGCATGACGTGCTGCCCTTCCCAGGCTGCGCGCAGCCTGGGACACCGGGGAATTGAGCTCCAGCCGTCGCCCGTGGGCATTGAGCGGCCGACATGCGGGGAGTGCCAGGCCTACCCGGACCAGCTCGCAACGAATTCGTCCACCGCCACCGGCTCCGGCAAGTCGTTCTGGTAGTACCTGTTGGGGCTGCCTTGCAGACCGGTCACCGGCTGGATCGTGTCGGCGAGCAAGCGCGACTCCAGCCAGTCGAAGCGATGCCACAGCTCGTCGGCTTCGGCATCGGTGAATCGCCGCGCGAACGACGCCCCCCAGTTCAGCATGAACGGCTGGGTGTACGTCGCGTAAAGCCTCAATAACGGCGACAGCTCATCGAAGTCCGGCTGCTTGAGTTGGTGGATGTGCTGCGCCGCCTTGCAGAGGAAAACCGTGAGGACCAGCTTGGCGGCCGGTCCGGCACCGGGCAGGAGCGACTCGAGTGCGCCATGAAACGTGGGCGCGTCGCGGCCGAGCGCCGCGCGCAGCGCCCGCTCGGTGAGGTCACGCTGGTCCGCCGCGCGGCGCGACCAGGACTCGAACGCGGCGCGGGCCGGCGGCGAGAGATGGCGCGCGAAGCCAACGTCCCGCGGGTGGGCCTGCACCGCATGCCCGCCGTGCAGCGTGCGCCGGAGCTTGGGGGCATAGTTGCTGCCCCAATGCAGCATGCAGTTGTTATAGATCACGCCGTCGCCGGCCTTCAGGTCCACGGGCACGCCGCCGGGCAGGGGCGCTTGCGGGTCTTCCTCGAGCTGCCGCTCTTCCTCCGGCGTGTTGAGCCGACGATGGCTGCCGGGAACGACCCACAGCACGTCGTCGTCGTAGAGCGGAACGTTCCACTGCAGGTACCGCGGGCCGGTTTCGAGAATTTCGGCTTGCAGGAGCCGCAGCGGCGCCATGTCGATGGGGTGGATATCCCGGTGCCACTTGGCGGGGCCGTGGTCGGTCCGCGGATTGCACATCATCGTCATGAGCATTGGCGACGCCTCCGGCAGGCACAGCAATTCACGGCAGACGCCCAGCACCGGCTCGCCTAGCCAGAGCTCGACCACCCGCGCCGTATCGGCGTCAACCAGGCGCTCCATGTCCGAAACCCGCGGCTGCGGGCGCGTGTCCCACACTCCGCCGGGAGGATCGTCGGGCCCAGCCTCGCGGCGCCAGATCTCCCGCTGCCGATCGAGGATCGCCTCGGAGGCCTCCCGCATGGCGTCGAGTTCGTCGACCGGAATGACGTTGCGCAGGATGACGTAGCCGTCCCGCCTGAGAAGGGAGCGGTTCAGACTCGACATCAGGCCTCCGATGCTGGGGCGCGCTGCGCGTCGGGTCGAGGTGCGCGTCTCACGCGAGACCGTTGCATGGTCGCCTTCCCACGCTGTACGCAGCGTGGGCCACCGGCGGTAGGCCCACCGGGCATGGCAGAGAAGTTACGGGTTGCCTTGGCGAACATAGTCGGCCACCTTCTCCTCCCACATTTCCTGGTAGCCCTTGCCCTCGAAAAGGTGGATCAGCGGCGCGTGCTCGTCGCCCGGATGTACGCCGCCCGACTCCTCGGCCAGCGCGCCCAGCAGCTGCCGGCGCACCGGGTCGGCGCGCGCGATGAGCTCCGGTGAGCTGGACATGCGGTCGCCCAGCCGCATCCACAGCGGCGCGTACACAAAGAAGACATTCTTGCGCCGCACCTCGGACCTATTGCGCGAGACAGCGTGCCAGAGCGCGTTGTGAAACAGCAGCGCGTCGCCGGCGCGCAGCAGCACCTGCTCGGCGCCCGGCACGCCGGCGTCGATCTCGTCGACCTCCTGGAAGCGGCTGGGGGAGCTGAGGGCTACCGCGTCGGCGTCGCTGCGCGGAAATTTTCCACGGTGGCTGCCGGGAATGAGCAGAAAGTTGCCCATGTCGGGCGCGTCGAGATCGGTGAGGAACCAGCCGATCTTGAGATGCAGCAAGGGTGTCAACCCGTTGGCGCGCGGAAACGGGTAGGGCTTGGGACCGTCGAAGTGCCAGCGACTGCCCGGATGCGGCGTCGGCGGGCGCACCATGACCTGCGACGTTATGAGCTGGATGCACGCTCCCATCAAGTCCATCAGGATGCCCAGATGCCTGGGGTGATCGATGAGATCGAGGAAGGCGTCCTCCTCCTCGACCACGTTGAGGGTGCTCAGGAATTCGTCGGGGGCCCGGCCATCGCGCTGCGAAGCCCCGTCGAGGCGGTCGACGGCGTCGATCAGCCGCTCGATCTCGTCGGTCGCCAGCACGCCCGGCAGGACGAGGTAGCCCTGCGTGTCCCAGTGCTCGCGCTGTTCCGGCGTGAGCCGTGTGAGGGTCGTGGGTTCGATCACGGGCGCACCTCCCCGAGTGCTGTTTCCCGGCGTCCGAGCCTCGGCCAGGCCCAGCGTAGCGCGGGCGAACCAGCGCCAACCATCGCCGGGGCGCCGGGCGCGTCTTAGGCGAGGCTTCGGCAAACGTGGGAGGCCCGGATTGGATGGACTCCTTGTCCACGCCGCGCACCTTCTGTGAAACCCTGCCGCTGAACCGGGCCGCTTTGGTGGTATGGGTCGCGGGCGATGTCGCGGCGATCGCCGCCGCCTTTTGGATGCTGGCGTCCGGCAAGTGGGGCGGGTTCATCGGGCTGACCTTTGGCGCATTCGCCGTCACGGCGACGTTGCTGGTCTTCCGGCGCCTGCAGGTTCGCGTCGATGCCAGCGGCGTCGCGGCCACGGGTGGCATCCATTGCTTCGGAGTCGAAGTTAAACCCCGAACACGTATAAAAACTCGCGGCCCCAAGGTCACCCCGCGGCCCGCCGCGGGGTGCGCTACCAGTTGCCGTTGACCAGCCAGCCGCCGTCGGCGAAGAGGCAGTGGCCGGTGACGAAGCTCGACTCATCCGAGGCCAGGAAGACCGCCGCGGCGGCGATCTCGTCGGCGCTGCCGAGGCGTCCGGCCGGGACGCGATCCAGCAGCGGCGCGATGGCCTCGTCGCCCTCCTCGCGAGCGCCGCGAAACAGCGGGGTATCCGTGTATCCGGGCCCTATCGAGTTAGCCCGCACGCCGTCGGCGGCCAGCTCGACGGCCATGACCTGCGTGGCCATGATGACCGCCGCCTTGGAGGTGCAGTAGCCCAGACGCTCGCGGACGGCGCGCGCGCCGTAGATGGAGGCGATGTTGATGATGGAGCCGGTGCCGTTGGCCACCATCTGGCGGGCGGCCGCCTGCGCGCCGAAGACAACGGCGTCGAGATTGAGGTCCATCACGCGGCGCCAGTCCTCACGCGTGTGGTCGAGCAGCGTGGCGCCGATCGATACCCCGGCGCTGCCGACCCAGACGGTGAGGCCGCCGAGGTCGCTGACGACGCCGTCGACGAAGCGGTCGAGGTCCGCCTGCTCGGTCACGTCGATCCGCATGTCCAGGGCGCGCCGGCCGAGCGCGCGCACCTCGGCGGCCACCTGCGCGGCCCGCTCGGGGTCGAGATCACCCACGGCGACGTCGGCGCCCTCACGCGCGAACGCGAGCGCGCAGGCGCGGCCGATGCCCGAGCCGCCACCGGTGATGGCCGCGATCTTGCCCTCCAGCCGCATGTTCAGCCCCCTTCAACGTCGGAATGCACGGACCAACGGCCGCATTGTCGCGAGAAATTCCGGCACGCGGGCATGGCCGGGCGAACATGTACCGAACTGCCTGCTGAAACCGTGCGAAACTAGCCACCCCTACAGTTGTTGAGCGTGGTGCAGTGCGTCCTGTAGTCAAGGAAGGCGTCTACTCCGGCCCACGGCCGGGGTTGCACTACTTCCGGTCCGGTCTCCAAGTGCTGCGGTCGAGCCCGCGACTCTATGTGCAGCTCGTGGTGCTGTTTTCCGCCCCGGCGGTTGGCGCCGCGCTGCTGAGCGTGTCCGGGGCAGGCAACGACTTCAGCCGAGCGGCTGGAGCTGTGGTGCTGGATTTCTTTCCAGCGCAAGTAGCGCCGGCGGTGATGATGGTGGCCGTGGCGGCAGGGTTCGCCGGACGCACGCTGGGCGTGGGGGATTCGTTGCGGCAGGGCCTGCCGTGGCTGCCGCGGTATATCTGGACGAACCTGCACACCTCGGTGGTGTTCTGGGTGCCGGTTGGCACGCTGGTCGCGCTCTATCAACGCCGGATTGGCGGGTTGCCGGACGACGGCGCTTTGGGTACCGCCATTTCGGTGACGCTGATCGCCGCCATGATCGTCCTGGGGCTCTACATCCAGACACGCACGCTGCTGGCGTCGTTCCTGGCTGTTCACGAGAACCAGCCGGGAACGCTGGCGGCCCTGAACTCCTGGCGGATAGGCGGCAGGCACACGGGCCGCATCCTCGGCACCTTCGTGGTGGCGGGCTTGCCGGTGGCGTTGCCGCTGTTTCTGCTGGTTTCGGGACTGCTGATTGCCTGGCAGGGGCTACCCGAGGTGCAGGCCGTACTGCTGGCCATGCTGCCGTCGCTGGCTTGGGCGGCGATCCAGGTCGTGCGCCCGGTCATGGTGCCGGCGGTCTATAGCCTGTATCGCGACCTCTGGGACGACGAGGTCGCCCGGCGCAGGCGCGATGGCGAGCCGCGCAACCCGGCCTTCGTGGCGCCGCTGCTGGCGGTGTCGGCCTGGCTGCCGCGAGCCGCGGGGAGTCTGGTCGGCCGGCGACTTTACGGGAGCCTCTAGCGGGTCACTCCTGGTCCAGGCGCTATCCTTAGCGCACACCCGGATCAACGCGCGGTTCGACCTGGCCGCCAACTGAACATTCCCGGAGGATGTCCTATGCCCCCCAGCAGTGACCGCGCCTTGCGCGAGTTGCGCGGTCCCGCCGCCTTGGTGATGGCGCCGTTCGATGACGACCTGCGGCTCGACCTGGACGCCCTGCGCTCGAACATCCAGTTCATGCTGGACGCGGGCTTGGAGACCGGGAAGGGGTTCATCATCTCGCCGTGCGGCAGCGGCGAGTACCTGAGCCTTTCGCCGTCCGAGCATCGCGACATGGTGGCGGTGTCGATTGAGGCCGCCGCCGGCCGGGCGCCAGTGGTTGCGGGCGCGGCGAGCCTGAACCTGGACGAGGTGATCGCGCTCTCGCAGGGCGCGGTGGACGCCGGCGCGGAGTACGTGATGATCTCGCCGCCCTGCTACTACCCGATCAGCCAGGAGGGCATGTACGAGTGGTACCGGATCCTCACCGAGTCGCTCGACGCCGGGATCATGATCTACGACCAATCCTGGCGGCAGGACATCGGCACGTCGCTGGGCGTGGAGCTCATCGGGCAGCTGGCCGAGTTGCCGGGCATCGTGTCGCTCAAGTACGGCGCGCCAAACATCATCGAGCCCATGGTCGAGGCGCTGGATCGGTTCGCCGACCGCTTCGCCTTCATCGACAACTCGCTGGGCTACATCTCAACGCTGGCCTACATGCACGGCGCCGCCGGGTTCATTTCCGGTCCGTCGACCTGGTGGCCGGAGTTCGAGCTGGAGTTCTTCCGCCTGCTGGAAGCGGGAGACTTCGCCGGCGCGGACCGCTGGCACGCAAAGATCGGGCCTTACATGTGGCTGCACCAGAGCGAGGGCGGCCCGGGCTGGCGGGGCCTGCAGGACGCGGCCATCATCAAGGCGGCGCAGGACTTCGTGGGCCTCCACGGCGGACCGTCACGACCGCCGTTCCGCGGCGTGAATGATGAGGAGCGGCGCGTGATCAATGCGGTCCTGGACGACCTGGGCGTGCGGCAGGCGGTGCCCGCCTAGCGGCTGCCCCGGTCGCTCAGCCTTGCTCGGAGGCGACGCGGACGTCTTCGGCCGTATCCCGCAAGACCGTAGGGCGGATGGCGATCTCCTCGATGAGCGTGCGCGCCGGCATGGCGGCACAGAAGAGGATGGCGTCCGCCACGTCCGAGGCGCCGATCATGGTTGCGCGGTCCTCGGCCGTCGGCGGACGCGGGCGCTCCGCGAGCAGCGGCGTGTCGACCTCGCCGGGAAGGATCGTGCAGGCGCGGATGCCCCGGTTGCGGAATTCGGCGTTCACGCTGCCCATGAGATTGAGCAGCGCCGCTTTGGACGCCGCATAGGCCGCTCCGCCCAGCGGCCCGGGACTGTACACGGCGAACGACGACACGCTCACGATCGTGCCGCCGCCGCGCTCGATCATGCCCGGGATAAGCCCGCGGCAGAGGATCGCCGGGGCGGTGACGTTGATGCGGAAAAGGCGGTCAAGCGCGGCGTGGGCCTCTATCGAGCTGCGGTGGGGGGAGTTCGCGCCGGCGTTATTGACCAGGACGTCGACGCGATCCAGCGTCTCCGCCGCCCAGCGCCCGAGATCGTGAACTTGCTCCGCGTGCATGAAATCCGCGACGTAGGTGGGAACGTCGACGCCGCCGGCGTCTTCAACGGCGGCCACGGTGCGGGCCAGGCGGTCGGGACTGCGGCTGGTGAGCGCCACCCGCGCGCCGGCCTGCGTGAGCGCAATGGCGGCGGCCGCCCCAATGCTCCCTCCGGCTCCCGTGACCAGCGCGACTTTCCCGTCCAACCGTTCCATGCATCCCTCCGCCTTGGCGCGTCCGGGGTGACGACGGCCCGCTATTGGCTGCGGCCGCGGGCGGTGACGTGCCAGACGGCCTCAACGATACCGCCCCGGACGGCGAACGCATGATCGTAGAGGTTGACGCAGGGACAGATGTGGTTCGGGATGACGCGCAGCGTTTGGCCAATGGTGAAGACGCTGGCATCGGGCACGGCGATCACCCCGTGCTCGTCGGAAACGCTGGTGATGACGGCTTCCGGATGGCCCACCACGATGCCGTGCCCCGTGTTCGCGAGCACGCCGGGGCCCCGCCGGTCGGACGTGAGCGCCTTGGCGCCGGCGTCGATGACGGCGCGATCGGGCGCCGGCAGGTTCACCACCGTGGCCAGAACGCTGGCCGCGCACCATGCCGTATGCCCCAGGAGATGCGCGTGCGACGCGTCGTTGAACACGGCCGTGCCAGGGCGCAGCTCGTCAATCGGAGCATGGAACGACTCCAGCAGGAATGACGGCGAGGACCCAATGCTCACCTCGCACGGCGCCCCGGTGGCGGCCTGAATTGCCGCGGCGACGCTCGCCATCAACTGCTGCGCCTCCGCGGCGGCGGCGTGGACCCCGGCTGGATCGGCCGCCTGATAGTCGTGGCCCTCGTGGGTGTAGATGCCGCGGAGGTTCAGGCCCTCGGTGCGCTGGGTCTGATGCGCCAGCTCGACGGCGGCCGCGGCGGTCGTCACGCCGGTGCGCTGCTGGCCGGTATCGATCTCGATGGCCACGTCGATGGTCGAATTGGCCGCCGCGAAGGCCGCGCCAAGCGCCCGCACGTGCTCGGCATGATCGACGCCGATGGCGAGGCGGGTTCTGGCCGCGAGCTCGGCGAGGCGCCTCAGGCGGGTCGGCCCGACGACCTGGTTGGCGATGAAAATGTCGTCGAAGCCGGCGTCGGCGAAGGCCTCGGCCTCGCCGACCTTGGCGCAGCAGATTCCCTCGGCGCCCGCGAGCCGCAGACGCGCGGCGACCTCCACCATGCGGTGGGTCTTGACGTGCGGGCGCAGTCTGGCACCCGCCTTGCGCGCGCTTTCGACGAGGCGGGCGACGTTGGCGTCGAGCACCGCCACGTCGATCACCAGCGCTGGGGTTTCGAGGTCCTCCACGGCGCGCCCGATGGCGGCGGAAGGCTCCCGGCTCGAGAGCACGAGGTCGGACGTCATGTAAGTACGGCGCGGTCCTGCGCTGGGGTCAGTGTACGTCCGGCGGCGACTCGGCCGCAGGGGTTGAGCGCCCACGAGGGGCGCCCCTACGGGGGCGGCCGATGTCGTACCGTGCCACACGGGCAGCAGGAGTCGTGCGAACGTCACGGCAGTCGGAGGGTGTGCCGCTATGAGCTCTGACGTGAGGCAGCTGGGCAACTGGATCAACGGCGAGTGGGTCGACTCATCCAGCGGCGAGCGCCTCGACGTGGACAACCCGGCGACGGGCGAGGTGATTGCAACTCTTCCGCTCTCGACCGGTGATGAGATCGACGCGGCCGTGCAAGCGGCGCAGGCGGCCTTCCCCGCCTGGCGCGACACGCCGGCGGTGGACCGGGGGCGGGTGCTCTTCCGTCTGCACGCGCTGATGCAGGAGCGATTCGAGGAGCTTTCGCGCACCGTCACCATTGAGAACGGCAAGACGCTGGACGAGGCGCGCGGCGAGGTCTTGCGGGCCGTCGAAAACGTCGAGTTGGCGGCGGGCATCCCGACCTTGCAGCAAGGCTCGTTCTCCAACGACATTTCGGCGGCCATCGACGAGCACTCGATCCGCGAGCCGCTGGGGGTGTTTGCGCAGATCGGCCCCTTCAACTTTCCGGCGATGGTTCCCTTCTGGTTCGCCCCGATGGCGGTGGCGTGCGGCAACACGTTCGTGACCAAGCCCTCCCAGCGGACGCCGCTGAGCCAGACGCTGCTCACGGAGCTCACGGCCGAGGCGGGATTTCCGCCGGGCGTGATGAACCTGGTGCACGGCGCCGGCGACCAGGCGCAGGCGCTGAGCGGCCATCCCGGCGTGGCCGGGGTGTCATTCGTGGGCTCGACGCCGGTGGCGCGCGCCGTGTACGAGACGGCCACTGGTCAGGGCAAGCGAGCGCAGTGCCAGGGCGGAGCCAAGAATCACCTGGTGGTGATGCCGGACGCCGAGTTGGACGCCGCCATTCCCAATATCTGCGGCTCAACCTTCGGCTGCGCCGGTCAGCGGTGCCTGGCCGGGTCGGTGGTGGTGACGGTTGGCAGCGTGCGCGACGAACTGACGGCGCGGCTGGTCGAAGCCTCCGCGTCATTTCGTCTGGGCGACGGGCTCGATCCCGCCAGCGGCATGGGTCCGGTGATTTCAGCCGAGTCCCGCGACCGGGCGTTCGCGTACATCGATCGGGCGGTCGCCGACGGCGCGCAACTGCTGCTGGACGGGCGCGGCGCGACGGTGGATCACCTGCCGGGCGGCTATTGGGTGGGTCCAACGGTTATCCACGAGGTGACCCCGGACATGGCGGTGGCCCGCGACGAGATTTTCGGGCCGGTCGTGAGCGTGATGCACGCTGACACCCTGCAGGACGCCATCGACATGGTCGAGGCCAGCCCGTTTGGAAACGCGGCCACGCTCTACACGAACAGCGGCGGGGCGGCCCGTGAGTTCGCGCGGCAGGTGAACGTCGGCAGCGTGGGGATCAACGTTGGCGTAGCGGCCCCGATGGCCTTCTTTCCCTTCGGCGGGCGCAAGGAGTCCTTCTTCGGAGACATTCACGCCCAGTCCAACGAATTGGTGCGGTTCTACACGGACCCGAAGGTCGTCATCACGCGATGGCCCGGCAAATCGGACGGGCGCGACCCGTGGGACTGAGCGACTACCAGGAGCAACTCGATGGCGCATGAGTACCGCCATTCCGGCGAACGACACATACGCGACAGCGCGTATCTGGAGCGCATCCATCCGGACGTCGCTCCCGTGCTGCTCGACATGGAGGCGGAGGCCGAGCGCGACGGCTTGCCGATTACCGAGCGGCCGAGCACGCGCCTGCTGTCGCTGGTCGTGCGCGCGATGGGCGCGCGGCGCGCGCTCGAGATCGGAACCAACATCGGCTACTCGGCCATCGCAATTGCCTCGGCCCTGGCCGAGGGCGGCGAGCTGCTGACGCTCGACATCGACCCGGAGATGCACGCGCGAGCGCGCGTCAACCTGGACCGGGCCGGCGTCGGCGACCGCGTGAGGCTTATCACCGGATCGGCGCTCGACACGCTGCCGGGGATCGCCGGGCCGTTCGACTTTGCCTACATCGACGCCGACAAGTCGTCCTATCCGCAATACCTCGATGCCGTGATCGAGCGGCTGCGGCCGGGGGGCGTGGTGGCCCTGGACAACCTGCTTTGGCTAGGCCAGGCGGCGCACGAGCCGGAGGACAGCGACTTTAGTCGCGAGTCGACGCCGATCATCCGCGTCTTCAACGAGGCTTTCCTGGCGGATGCGCGGCTCGACGCCACCATCGTGCAGGTCGGCGACGGGATCGGGCTGGGCGTGAAGCGACACGCAATTGACTGATACCGGCAGGACACGTAGCGTCACGCCGCAGAACGTGCGTGCGTAAGGGAACCACCCAGATGTTGAACAACCGTGCGAAGCAGCGGATCACGAGCGGCCAGGTGGCGCTCGGCGTCAGCTGCGGGCTGGGTGCGCCCTATATCGCCGAAGTGCTGGCGGGCGCCGGTTTCGACTGGGTCCTGATCGACAACCAGCACGGGATGTGGGACCGGCAGTCGTCGGCCCTGGCCATGATGGGCGTGCGAGCCGGCGGGTCTACCGCCGTGGTGCGCGCGCCCGAAAACGACTACTACGCCATTGGCCGACTGCTGGACGAGGGCGCACTGGGCGTGATCGTGCCGATGGTGGAGAACCGCGCGGAAGCGGAGCAGGTGGTCCGCGCCAGCCGCTATCCGCCCATCGGCGGCCGGTCGGACGGCGTGAGCGGCGCGGGCATCTACGGCCCGAGCTATCGCGAGCGGGCCAACGACGAGATTCTCGTGGCGATCCAGCTCGAATCGCGCACGGCCATCGACAATGCGGACGAGATCATGTCGGTGGAGGGCGTCGACGCCTGCTGGCTCGGGCCGGCTGACCTGGCCAACTCGCTGGGGCACGCGCGCAATACGCCCGAGCATGACGCGGCGGTCAACGAAATGATCGCGGCCTGTAAGCGGCACGGAAAGGCCGCCGGCATAGCCGGCGGCAGCGTGGAGCAGGTCGAGAAGTGGGTGGCGGCCGGATGCACATTCATCAGCGCCGGCGGTGACAAGATCTACCTCGGCGGCGGCGCGGCGGCGGAGTTCAACGCACTCGCAGGTCTGCGGGAGTAGCTCGCCATGGCGCGCATCGACTCGTTGACCAATCCCGTGAAGGCAAAGCTGCGCCGCGGCGAGGTCGCTCTGGGCGTGGGGAGCACGCTCGGCAGTCCAAATATCGTGGAGCTGCTCGCGCGCCAGGGGTTCGACTGGGTGCTGATCGACAACCAGCACGGCACCTGGGAGCGGGAGTCCACGTCCAGGGCGTTCATGGCGGCGAGGGCCGGGGGCGCGGTGCCCATCCCCCGAGTGCTCAGCAGCGAGTTCACGGCCATCGGGCGGCTGCTCGACGAGGGCCCCTTGGGCATCATCGTTCCCATGGTGGATTCTCCCGAGGAAGCGGAACAGGTGGTGCATGCCTGCCGCTATCCGCCCGCCGGCGGACGGTCGATCGGCGCGTCGGGGGCGATTGCCCACGGGCTGGACTACATGAGCCGCATCAACGACGAGTTGCTCATCATCGTGCAGATCGAGTCCAAGCGAGCCGCCGAGGCGGCCGACGAAATCATGGCGGTTGAGGGGGTCGACGGCACGTGGGTCGGTCCAGCCGACCTTGCGGCATCGATCGGACACGCGCAGGGCAGCGCCGAGCACACAGATACCGTTCTTGGCGTGTTCGAGGCCTGCCGCCGCCAGGGCAAGGTTCCGGGAATCTCCGGCGGGCCGGTGGATTCCGCGAAGCGCTGGATCGAGCATGGCGCGCGCTTCGTGACCGTCGGCGCGGACGTGCTGTACCTGCTGCAGGGCGCGCAGGCCGAGCTCGAGGCCTTCGGACGGACGCCCGGCTTGGGCGACTGGTCCTAGCTAGGGAATCAGCAGCAGCTTCCCGGTCGTGGCGCGGCCTTCCAGGTCGGTGTGGGCTTGCGCGGCGTCGGACAGGGCGTATTCGCCGTGGATCTTGACGTCAAGCGAGCCGTCGGCGACCCAGCGCAGGACGGACGAGGTGCGCCAGTCGAACTCTTCGCCTGAAGCCAAGTAGTGCCCGAGGCTCGGGCGCGCCAGAAACAGGGATCCCTTCTGGTTGAGCGTCTGCGGATTGAGCGACGGCACCGGGCCGCTGGCGGCGCCGAAGAGCACCATGTAGCCGCGCGGCTTGAGGCAGTCGAGCCCGCGATCAAACGTCGCCTTCCCAACCCCGTCGTAGACGACGTCCACGCCGACCCCATCGGTGAGCGCGCGGACGATCGGTAGGAAATCGACTTCCGCATAGTTGATGACGTGATCCGCGCCCACGTCACGCGCAATCTCCGCTTTGGCGTCCGTGCCCACGGTCGCGATGACCTTCGCGCCCGCTTTCTTGGCCATTTGAATGATCAGGCGACCGGCGCCGCCGGCGCCGGCGTGCACGAGCGCGGTGTGGCCGGCGCGCAGCGGGAACGTCGAGCTCGTGAGGTAGTGCGCGGTGGCGCCCTGGAGCATCACCGCGGCGGCCGTGCGGGTGTCCAGCGCTTCCGGAACGCGCACCAGCCGGTCGGCGGCCACGGCCTGCAGCTCAGCATAGGCGCCGAGCTCGGTGCCATGCGCGACGCGATCGCCGCGCTCAAGCGTGGTCACATCGGCCCCCACGTCCTCGACGACGCCGGCGCCTTCCATGCCCAGCGTGAACGGCGGGTCGAGCGGGTAGCTGCCCGTGCGTTGATAGGTGTCGATGAAGTTCACCCCCGCGGCTTCCATCCGCACGACGACCTCGTTCGGCGCGGGCGTCGGGTCCGGGATGTCCTCGTAGGTCAGCGCCTCAATTCCTCCGGGCGTGTGGACGCGCATGGCTTTCATGGGCAAGTTCTCCAGGATGGGAAAACGCCAGCATAGGATGCAGCGGTGTGGGGTTGGGCGCGCGTGGCTTATATTTCGGCCCGTGCGCTCCCCCGACGTGCTCGCAACAGTCCGCCGGCTGATCCCCGGCGTGTACGCCCCAGCGTTCCTGATGTTCTTTGGCGTAGGGATGCTGTTGCCAACGCTGCCGCTGTTCGCGGCGGAACTGGGCGTGAACTACACCCTGGTCACGCTGGCGGTGGCGGTGACCGGGCTGGGGACGCTGCTGTGGAACGTGCCGGCCGGCCTGCTGCAAGCGCGCTGGAGCGAGCAGCGGGCGGCGATTGTGGGCGTGCTGGTCGTGGCGGCGGCGACCCTGGCGCTGGGATTCACGCGCGACTATGCGCTGGTGGTGGTCTTCCGGGCGCTGGCGGGAATCGGGACGGCGACGTGGACGATCTCGCGCATGGCGCATCTCGTGGCCACAGTGCCGCAGCATCACCGTGGGCGGGCGATGTCCCTGTTCGGCGGGATCATGCGCATCAGCATATTTCCGAGCCCCGCCGTGGGCGGCTGGATAGCCGAGAACGTGAGCTTCGAAGCGTCGTTCCTGGTGGCCGGCCTGATCACCTGCACCGGCGCGCTGCCGCTGCTGCTGATGCGGCACCGCGTCGAGCGGCCCATGGGCAGCATTCCGGTCACGCGCGCGGCGCCGTCGAGCCTCTTGGCCATGCTGCGGTCGCACCGCCGCGATCTCGCGACCGCCGGCACCGGCCACGTGCTCGGATCGGCCGTGCGCGCGGGGCGCCAGGTGATCATCCCGATCTACGCCGCGTTCGTCCTCGACCTGGATGCAGCCGCGGTCGGCGTGGCGGTGAGCGCTTCGGCGGCCATCGACATGACGCTGTTCCCGATTGCCGGATATGTGATGGATCGGTACGGCCGCAAGTTCACCAATGCCCCCTCCATGGTGATGCTCGGGCTATCCATGGCCGTGCTGCCGCTGGCGCAGGACCTCACGGGACTCATCGTCGTGGCGCTCTTTGCCGGCGTGGCGAATGGGTGGGGGTCGGGCGCGATGCTCACCCTGGGGACCGACCTTGCCCCGCGCGAGTCGCCGGGCCCGTTCCTCGGCATATGGCAGCTCATGGGCAACTCGGGAATGACCGCCGGGCCGCTGATGGTCGGCGTCGTGTCGGATGCAGCCGGTCCGGAGGTGGCGCCGTACTACCTCGCGGCGGTGGGGATCGCCAGCGGGCTGATCTTCTGGCTGCTGGTGCGCGAAACCCACCGCCCCCGGGAACAGCCGGCCGCGGCGTCCCCGTAGCCTAGCGAGGTTTGCGTCACCCGGTCAGGTAAAGGGTGTCCGGGGAGACGCCTACGCGGGGCCAGGTTGAGTGGGGCCTGGATTCCCGCTTCCGCGGGAATGACGAACTGGGGGGGGCGGGAATGACGAACTGGGGGCGGGAATGACGATGGGCTACGCAAGCGTCTCTGGCTACGTGGGTATCACGGCGGCGTGGCGGGAGGACATGCGCTCAAGACGCTCCGGGTCGGGTTCGGGGAGGCCCTCGGTGGCCGGCGCGAAGGTCAGATCGGGCTCGAGCTCCAAGGCGGGCTCCGCCAAATCCTGTCGATAAAACTTCGACGATGGGAACAAGTCGCCGGGATAGGTGAAGTTGGGCAGCGTGGCCAGCTCCACGCACAGCGCGGCGCCCACGGAGCTTTCAAGCATCCCGCCGATCCACACCGGAATGCCGCTATCCCGGCAGACATCATGCATCGCGACCGAGTTGGTAAACCCGCCGGCGCGGCCGGGCTTGATGTTGACGTAGTGGCAGGCGCCGATCTGGATGGCCTGGCGCACCATGTCGAGGTCGCGCGCGGATTCGTCGAGGCATATGGGCGTGTCGATCTTGCGCGCCAACTCCGCGTGATCGAGGATGTCGTTCCAGCCGAGCGGCTGCTCGATGAAGGCCAGCCCCAGATCGTCAATCGCCTCGAAGGTGGCGAGGTCGTCGAGGGTATAGCCGGCGTTGCAGTCAATGTGGATGAGGTGATTCGGGAAGGCTGAGCGCACGGCGCGGAGCATGTCGACGTCCCAGCCCGGCCGCACCTTGAGCTTGGTGCGCGGGAAGCCGGCGTCGACGGCCTGCTGCATGTTGGCCAGGAGCATGTCGATCGAGTCCTGCACGCCAAAGTCGGCACCGGCAATGACCGGGCGCGTCTGGCCGCCGAGCAGGCGGTGGACCGGCGTGCCGGTGATCTTGCTCTCCAGGGTCCACCAGCACAGCTCGATCGCCGCCTTGGCGAATCCGTTGCCCTTGGCGAAGGCGAGCCGATCATGGAGGTCCTGGGCGGTCTCGTAGTCGCGCCCCACTACGTGCGGCCCGAATACCTCGGCCACCAGGTAGAACACGCCGCCGGCGCACTCGGCTACGTAGTGCGGGGCGAAGAAGGGCGTCGCCTCGGCCCAGGCCTCGCATTCGCCGCTGGTGGCCTTCACGAGCACCGAGTCGATGTCGTGGTCTTCCCCGTAGGCGGTGCGCCAAGGGTAGATGAGCGGCATTCGAACGTAGTAAACGTCCAAGCGGTCAATGCGCATGCAGGCCTCCTCCTCCGGCATGGTGACGGGGCGGCGCTCGCGATGCAATAGCGGCACGGCGACGGGATCGGGCAGGCCACGCCAGTCGGGCCGCGGGCGGCGGAGCAACCGATGCGAAGGACGAGCTAAGGGATGCGGCGCTTGCGGCGAGTCTTTACGGGTGCGGCGGCCAACTTGGGCGGGGTGACCGCGGCGCCTTCCACATTCAGGTGAGGCAGCCAGCGCAGCGCCCGCGGCAGCCACCAGTTGCGAGTTCCCAACAGTTTCATCGAGGCCGGCACGACCACGGAGCGGATGAGCGTGGCGTCGATGAAGACGGCAACCGCGAGCCCAAAGCCGATCTGCTGAAATATGACCAGATCACCGGCGGCAAAGCCGCCGAACACGGCGACCATGATCAAGGCGGCACCGGTGATGAGCGCGCCCGTCCGCCGCAGGCCGAAGGCCACCGACTCGGTGTTGTCGCCGGTGCGGTCGAAACGCTCGCGAATGCGGCTGAGCAGGAAGACGTGGTAGTCCATCGAGAGTCCGAACAGCACCGCAAAGAGCAGGATCGGGATCCAGGCCTCGATGGCGGTGACCTGCTGAAAGCCCAGCAAGTCGGCGGCGAAGCCCATTTGGGAGACCAGCACCATCAGGCCGTAGGCGGCGCCCACCGCCAAGAGATTCATGAGAATCGCCTTGGCCGGCACAACCAGCGAGCGGAAGACCACCATCAGCAGGACGAAGCTGACGCTCAGGACGATCCCGAAGACCAACGGGGTGTACTGCCTGGTGACGTCGAAGTAGGCCACGTTCTGTGCCGAGACGCCGGTGACGAAGGCCTCGGCTTCGGCATCGGCCAGCGCCGTCGGAATAACGTCCGCGAGCAGGCGGCGGACGGCGTCGGCGCCGGCGTCGCTGGTGGGGTCCACGACCAGCGGCACGGTGACGAGGGCGGCGGAGCCGTCGCGGCTGATTTCGAGTCGCGAGGGGCCGAAGTCGGGGTCGCCAGCGAGGGCCGTCCGCAGCCGGGCGATGGCCGCCTGCACGTCGGCGGCGTTGGTGTCTCCTTCGACAACGATTTGGGCCGGCGAGAGCAAGCCGCCGAGAAACTCGCGCTGCAGCATGAGCACGCCGTCCCGGGCACGGGTTCCCGGCGGCAGGCTGGAAATGCTGGACGAACCGGTGTTGATGCCGATGTTGGGCACGGCGGCGGCCACGAGCAGGCCAACGCCGATGACGAGGCTGACAATCGGGCGGCGCATGACCGCGTAGGCCAGACGGTCCCACAGGGGCCGGCCTCGCCGACGCTTGGCGGCAGCGGCAAGCCGCCCCATGAACGGGATGCGGAGCGCATCGACGCGGTCGCCCATGAGGCTGAGCACCGCCGGGAGCAGGGTGAGCGCGGCGAGCACGGCCGCGGCGACGACGAGGATCGCGCCGGCCGCCAGGTCTTGGAAGACGTTCACGGGAACGACCAGCAGCCCGAGCAGCGCCACGATGACGACCATGCCGCTGATGAGCACGGCGCGGCTGGCCGTGGCGCCCGCGACGGTGATGGCCTCAATCGTGTCGCGACCAGCACGGCGCTCCTCGCGGTAGCGCGAGACGACGAAGAGTGAGTAGTCGATGCCAACGGCCAAGCCCATCATCGTGATCATGTTGACCACGAAGAACGAGAGATCGAAGACCTGACCGACCAGCGCGGTAGCGCCCAAGGCGATGACGATCGCGACGGCGGCGAGCACGATTGGGAGCAGTGCCGCCGCAAAGGCGCCAAAGACCAGGACGAGGATGAGAAAGGCGATCGGCAGTGCGACCAACTCGCCCTTTTGCAGGTCGCGCTCAGCGATGTCCTGGAAGTCCTGGCCACCGGTGGCGCGGCCGGTCACGAAGGTCGTGAAGCCGTCCGCCTCGGCCGCGGCGTCGACCACCGCATGGAGCTGGTGGACGTTGACGATGGCCTCCGCCAGCTCGCCGGTCATGAGCACGGGCAGCAGCAGCGATTGCCGGTCCTGCGATACCAGCGAGGGATCGCCGATTTGGTAATAGCTGACCACGCCCTGGACCGTTGCCGGGCCCAGGGCGGTGATGTCGGCGTGCAGTTGCTCGACCAAGGCCCGATAGGAGGGCTCATCCACGGTGCTGGCCTCGGCCTGCACGATCACGAGCTCGGTGCTGCCGTGCGGATGGTCGAACCGCTCGTCGATGATCTGCTCGGCAATGGCGTATTCGGGGTTGTTCGAGGCCCGCTGGACGGTGGTGAGCGCGCCGCCCAACTGCGTCGCGACCAGCGTGCTGGCGGCCGCGAGGGTGATCGCCCAAATTGCGACCGTGCGCCAGGGATGGCGCGCGCAGTCGGCGGCGAGACCTCCCAGCGAGAGCGCGGGGAAGCGCGGAACGTCACCTTCGCGCAGCAGCTTCCAGAGCTGCGCGCCGTGGCGCCGCAGGAACTGCCTCATCGATCCGCCGCCAGGCCGCGCTCGATCAGGTTTGATGCCAACTAGGTCCTGTCTACGCCAACGTCGAGCGTTGCTGGCGCGCGCGGCGATGTGGCATACCGCGAGGGGTGCCTAAAGCTTGGTCCGCACGAACTGCTCTCGCCGTGGAGGCAGTTCCCGCCCCGTACAGCCATGCTCGGCGATGTGCAAGATCGCATGGAGCCGGTGCAGGTCTTGAGCGGCGGACATTGCCGCGTGCTAGGCGTAGCTAGTGTGTGGCCCGTTCGGGCTGCGCCTGTGTGAGTTCCACGACGCCATGGCGGGACGCATTCCCACTTGCGTGACCAGACCTACATTGCGGGCGGCAACAGGCCTCCCGCGGCGCACCAAGGTGAGCCGCGGGACGTGGCACGCTGGGGTTGAGCCTGGGGTACGGCGGGAGACGGCGCATGGGAATTGAACTGGGTGGTCACCTCTTCAGCACACCGCACTGCACGGTCGAGGAATCGGCGCGCATCTGGCATGCCCTGGGCGTGCGAGTGATGGACATCGGCAACGGACGCGATCTGGACCCGGACTACGTGGCTCAGAACGTGGACGCCGAAGCCGAGCGCATCCGAGCCATTGGCGAGGCGGTTGGTATGCGATTTCACGACGCCTTTCCCCAGGCCACGGACAAGCACATCACCAATACGCCCGATCCGGCCGAATACGAGCACCAGCGGGAGGTCGACGCGGCGTGGATCGAGTTCGCCGCGAAAGTTGGGATGGACGGCGTGACGCTCAGTCCAGGCATCTATTGGCCCGGCTTGACGGTTGAAGAGGCCTACGTGCGTTCGCGCGAGCAGCTGCGGGCGCTGGTGGACGTGGCCGCGCGGCACGACGTCAACCTGCGGATCGAGCCGCACGTGGACAGCGTGACCTGGAGCCCGGAGCTGGCGCTGCGGATGCTGGACGACGTGCCGGGCCTTTCGTTCACCCTGGATCACTCGCACTTCGTGTTTCACGGCATGCCGTATGAGCAGATCGCTCTGATGCATCCGCATGGGACGCACTGGCACGTGCGCCAGGCGTCGCTGTCGAAGCTGCAAGCGCGCATGGACGAGGGAACCATCGACTTCGCGCGGATCGTGGCGGACCTTAAGCGGGACGGCTACGACGGAGTGATGGCGCTGGAGGTGGTGACCACGCCGTGGTTGGATCTCAATCAGATGGACGTGCTGACGGAGACGATTCTGCTTCGAGACCAGATGCGGGGGTTGTTGGCTTAGCCGGGCGCCGGGGTTGGGTCTTTGTTACCCACGGCCGGTGGTCGAGAACCATAGATTCCTCGCCTGCGGCTCGGAATGACAGGGTTGGGTGGCTCGGAATGACCGATCAGGTGATCCGAGCGTGAGGCCGGGGTCCGTTCCCGGGCTGCACGCACCCCGGGCCACCGGACACACGAACCTCGGTGATGGCTGGCATGCTTCTATGCCGCATAGATTCCCTAGATTCACAAACGAAGTGCAACACCTCATTAGGGTGTTGCCATGGAACGACGCTATTCGCACCTCACCATTGAAGACCGCTGTGCCGTGGCCCGACGCCACGCCGCCGGGGCCTCGATCCGCCAAATCGCGGCAAGTCTGGATCGCGCGCCATCGACGATTGCTCGGGAGCTGAGCCGCAATGGATCGCGCACCCAGGGCTATCAACCGCGCTACGCCGACCAGCAGGCCCGCGCGCGCCGCTGGCGCGGGCCCCGGCTCGACCGCGATCCCACCCTGCGCCGCCAGGTCCTCACCCGCCTCCAACAGGGCTGGTCGCCCGAGCAGGTGGCCGGCCGTCTGGCCCGCGAGGCCGGCCGGCCCGTCATCTCCCACGAATCCATCTACCGCTTCATTGACGCCCAGATCCGCCGCACGAAGGACTATGCCTGGCGTCACTATTTGCCGCGGGCCAAGTTCAAACGGGGCCGGCGGGGGCGCAAGGGCGGCAGCTCCGCCTCCTTTATCGCCCACCGTCGTCCCCTCGTCGACCGCCCAGCCCTCGCCGCGGACCGCCAGACCCCCGGCCACTGGGAGGCCGACCTCATGCTCTTCCGCACCTACGGCCAGGCCGTCCTCACCCTCCACGAACGCCACTCCCGCCTGCTCCTCGCCGTCCGGCCCCCCGGCAAAGCCGCTGCCCCCATCGCCCGCGCCTTGTCCCGGCTCCTCGCACCCTTACCGCCCCCCTGGCGCCAAACCGTCACCTTCGACAACGGCACCGAGTTCGCCCGCCACCACCAGCTGCACGCCCGCGGCATCCAGACCTTCTTCTGCGACCCCCACGCCCCCTGGCAGAAGGGCGGCATCGAGAACGCCATCGGGCGCCTGCGCCGCACCCTGCCCCGCAAGACCGATCTCGCGAGCCTCCCGGCCGCTCGGTTCACCCAGCTCGTGCAGGCCTACAACAACACGCCACGCAAGTGCCTCGGCTACCAGACCCCCGCCGAGGTGTTTTGGGATCATCTGTTGCACTTGGAATGTGAATCCACCTTCCCGCTTTCGGAGACCTTTGCGTAATTCCAGGGCCGGGGCGGAAAATCGGGCGTTGCCGTCCTGACGATTGGGGAGTGGTCGAATGCACCGCGATATGGGCCAGCCGTCGCTGGCGGAAGTGTTGGTGTCGGAGACCCTCGGCCAGAACCAGCGGCTGGAGCGAATCGCCGCCGCGGTGGACTGGGACCGGCTCGGTCAAGTGGTGGCCGGCGTGCACGCGGCACCGCGCGGGCGGCCCAGTTATCCGCCGCTGTTGATGGTCAAGGTGCTGCTGCTCCAGCAGTGGTACACGCTCTCGGATCCCCAGCTGGAAGAGGCGCTCGGCGACCGGCTCTCCTTCCGGCGCTTTGTGGGGCTGGGGCTGCAAGACGACACGCCCGACCACTCGACCATCAGCCGCTTTCGGGCCGCCTTGGAGGTCCAAGAGCTCAGCGCGCCGTTGTTCACGGAGGTGGCGGCCCAACTGGACGCGCAGGGCTTGGTGCTGAAGCAGGGCACGCTGTTGGACGCCACGCTGGTGGCGGCCCAGGTGCGCCGCCCGCCGCTGGCGGCGGGGCGCGGCGCGCGGAGTGCCACCGACCCGGAGGCGGCCTGGACGCAGACGGGGCGGGGCGGCCGGTCGCACTTCGGCTACAAGGTGCATCTGGGGGTGGACGCCGACACGGGGGTGGTGCGGCGGGCGGCGTTGACCCCCGCCAACGTCTACGAGAGCGAGGTGGCCGACGCGTTGGTGAGTGGGGACGAGCAGGCGATCTATGGCGACCGGGCGTATGAATCCAACCGCCGGCGCCAGTGGCTGCGGGCCCAGGGGATCAACGACCGGATCATGCACCGCTCCCACAAGCATCAGCGGGCCCTCCCCTACTGGCAGCAGCGGCGCAACGCCCTCATCGCGCCCCGCCGGGCGTTGGTGGAGAAGGTCTTCGGCACGCTCAAGCGCAGCTATGGCTACCAGCGGGTCCGCTACCGCGGCCTGGGGCGCAACGCCGTGGAGCTGTGGTTCAAGCTCATGGCCTACAACCTGCGCAAAGCGGACACCTTGGCCTGGGGCGCCGCCTGACCCCGGGCGCGGTGCGCCTCGGGCTGGCGTGATCTCCGCCCCAGCGCGGCGGCGGAGGCGCGCTGGGGCAGCTGCGCCAGCTCCCGCGCCCCGTCGGCAGCCCTCCCCACGGGCCATCCCCCAATTATTCAAAGGTCTCCGTTCGCGGGAATGACGGCCATTGAGGGGTCGAGCCGCCGTCTAGACCGGCTTGCCGCCGTGGACCATGAGCACCTGGCCGGTGGCGAGGCGGTTGTGGAGCACGAAGCCCATGATGGCGTCGGCCACGTCTTCGGGCTCGCAGATGCGCTGGAGATAGGTCCCCGTGCGCGCCCGCTCACGGTTGTTGACCGCGTATGACGGGTCGGGATGGTCGAAGTGCCACTCGGTATTGATGAAACCCGGCGCGACGCAGTTGACCCGCACCTCGGGGGCCAGCGCCCGCGCGAGCGTGCGGGTGAGGCTGTGCACCGCGGCCTTCGAGGCGCAATAGGGGATCGAGCTGCCGGAGTCGCCGATGCCGGCGACGGAGCCCACGTTGACCACGATGCCATCGCCGCCGGCACGCAGGTGCGGCGCGGCGGCTCGGGTGACGTCGAACAGCCCCTGGACGTTGGTGGCGAAGATGACCTGCCAGGCTTCGTCGGCCACGCCGTCGAGGTCGTCGATGTCGGTGAAGCGGGTGGTCGCCGCGTTGTTGATGAGGATGTCGAGGCCGCCCAGCGCGGCAACGGCATCGGCAACGAGCGAGCGCGCGTCGTCCGGCGAGCTGACATCCGCCGCAATAGGCACGGCGGTGACCCCGTGCGATTGCGCTTGCGCCACCACTTCGTCGGCGCGGTCCTTCGAACGCACGTAGTTCACGGCGACGGAGGCGCCGCGCTCGGCCAACATCTTGACCGTGGCGGCGCCGACGCCGCGGCTGCCTCCGGTGACCAGGGCGCGTTTGCCACTGAGCGTCATTGCAGGAACTCCTTCGATCCGCCTGTCCGATCGGCATGGTACGCGCCCGCCGTTGGCGGCAGGCCCGTCGCCGGGTGAGAATCAAGCGCCGCCCGGACAGTCTCGCGGCCCAGCAACGGACTCCACCGTGCCCAATCGCCTAGCCGCCGAAACCAGTCCCTATCTGCTGCAACACCAGCACAACCCGGTGGATTGGTTTCCATGGGGCCCGGAAGCGCTGGCCCAGGCGCGCGCCGAGTCCAAGCCGGTGTTTCTGAGCATCGGCTACGCGGCCTGCCACTGGTGCCACGTGATGGAGCACGAATCGTTCGAGGACGATGCGACGGCGGCGTATCTCAACGAGAACTTCGTGTCGATCAAGGTTGACCGCGAGGAGCGGCCGGACCTGGATCAGATCTACATGAACGCGGTGACGGCGATCACCGGGCACGGTGGCTGGCCGATGACCGTATTCCTGATGCCTGACGGGCGTCCGTTTCATGGCGGCACCTACTTTCCCCCTGAGCCGCGCTACGGCATGCCGTCGTTCCAGCAGTTGCTGGAGCAGGTGTACGAGGCGTGGGTGATCCGCCGCGAGGACCTGGACAACGGGGCGCAGCAGCTCGTCGAGGCGCTGCAACGCGTGCAAGTCGGCGCGTCGGCGAGTGAGCTCACCGAGCGGGCGCTGAGCCAGGCCAGCAGCGTGCTGGCGGCGAGTCACGATCGTCAACACGGGGGCTGGGGCACGGCGCCGAAGTTCCCGCAGCCGATGGCACTCGAGTTCCTGCTCCGGCGGCACGTCGCTACGGGTGAAGGGCTGTTGCTGGATGTCGTTGAGCGCTCGCTTACCAAAATGGCGCGCGGTGGCATCTACGACCATCTGGGCGGCGGCTTTCACCGCTATAGCGTTGACGCCGAGTGGCTGGCGCCTCACTTCGAGAAGATGCTGTACGACAACGCGCAGCTCGCTCGCGTGTATCTGCACGCCTGGCAGGTGACCGGCAATTCGGAATACCGGGAGGTCGTCGAGGCGACGCTCGACTACGTGGGGCGCGAGATGACGCACCCGGCCGGCGGATTCTTCAGCACCCAGGACGCCGACTCGGAAGGCGAGGAGGGCAAGTTCTTCGTCTGGTCCATCGATGAGGTGGACGAGCTACTGGGCGACGACGCGCCGCTCTTCCGCGACGCGTATGACGTGTCGCGGAACGGCAACTGGGAGGGCAAGACCATTCTGCGGCGGGTGCGCGACGCCGACGTGGTGGCGTCGATGCACGGTCTCGCGGTTGACGATGTCGAGCCGCGGCTGGCGGCAGGGCGTGCGGCACTGCTCATGCGGCGCGAGCACCGCATCCGGCCCGGGCTGGATGACAAGGTGCTCACGGCGTGGAACGGCCTGATGCTGGCGACGCTGGCCGACGCGGCCCGGGTGCTGGATCGCGCCGACTACCGCGACATGGCGGTCGGGGCCGGCGAGTTTGCGCTGCGCGAGCTGCGCCGTCCCGATGGCCGGCTCTGGCGCACGTGGCGCGATGGGCGGGCCAAGCTGAACGGCTATCTTGAGGACTATGCCTACCTCGCGTCCGGCCTGGTGGAGCTCTACCAAACGACGTTCGATCCCCGGTGGTTCACGGCGGCGCGCGAGCTGGCCGACGCCATGCTCGGGCACTTCGCCGATCCCGCCGGGGGGTTCTTCGACACGAGCGACGACCACGAGACGCTGATCGCGAGGCCGAAAGACGTGCAGGACAACGCGACGCCTTCGGGAAACGGGATGGCGGCGACCGTGCTGGCGCAGCTTGCCGCCCTGACGGGCGAGCCGCGATATGCCGACGCGGTTGCGCAGGCTCTGCCGCTCGTGGGGCGATTCGCCGCCGAGCATGCCGCCGGATTCGGGCAGTGGCTGTGCGCGGCCGACTTCGCGCTCGCGGGCGCGCACGAAGTCGCCATCGTGGGCGACCTCGACGATCCGGGGACGCGCGAACTCATCGCCGCGGCCTTCGCCACGTACCGACCGCGCCAAGTGGTCGCGGCCGCGGCGCACTCCGCATCACCCGACGTGCCGCTGCTGAACGGGCGACCGGCGCTGAACGGCGCGGCCACCGCGTATGTATGCCGCAACTTCGCCTGCGAGTTGCCGGTCACGGACGCCGCCGGCCTCACGGCGCAACTCGCCGGGTAGGGCCGGGTCGGTAGGATGGGGAACATTCGACGTCGGGGGCTGCGATGGACGTCTTACGCATAACGCCGCGGGGCTTCTGCCACGGTGTGGTGGACGCCATCCGCCTGGCGCAAGAGGCGGGTCAGACGCACGAGGGGCCCGTCTACATGCTGGGCTACCTGGTGCATAACGCCCACGTCGTGCAGGAGCTGGGCCAGTACAACGTGCAGCTCATCGATCTAGACGATCGGCTCGCGGGTCTGGAGAAGATCGAAGGCGGCACCGTCATCCTCACGGCGCACGGCGTCTCGCCGGCGGTCAAGATGCAGGCGATGGACCGCGGCCTCACCGTCATCGACGCCACCTGTTCCGACGTGTATGTGACGCACGATCTGATCATCGACCTGGTCGACAAGGGCTACGAGATCATCTACGTGGGAAAGCCGGGCCATCCCGAACCGGAGGGCGCGATCGGCGAAGCGCCCGACCGCGTGCACTTGGTCTCCTCGACCGACGACGTCGCCAATCTCGACCTGGACGCGGAGCACATCGCGGTGACGACGCAAACGACGCTTAGCGTGTGGGACACCGAGGACATCATCGCCAGGATCCTGGTGAAGTATCCGAGCGCCGAGGTGCACAACGACATTTGCCTGGCCACCCAGGATCGCCAGGAAGCGGCGGTCGCAGCCGCCGACGAATGTGATCTGGTGCTGGTGGTGGGCAGCGAGCGCAGCTCCAACTCGAGGCGCCTGGTCGAGGTCGTGCGCGACATCAAGGGCACGCCGGCCTACCTCGTCGACACCGTCGCCGATCTCGACCTGGAGTGGTTCGTGGACACCAAACGCGTGGGGATTACGGCCGGCGCGTCCACGCCCGCACGCGTGACCCGCGAGGTGATCGAGTTCGTCGAAGCCTACGAGCCCGCCATCGCGGTCCGGTAGACGGGCCGCCGCTCGCGGCTACAGCCGCTCAGGTGAACCTGCCAGCTCCGCTTGCGCGTTGAGCTCGTCGACCACGAAGGGCAACAGCGGCACGCCCAGCGCGCGCGCCTCATCCAGGCGCTCCCACTCCATCTCGCCGGGGACGAAGATGCGCGTCGTGCCTTCCACGCGGGCGCTGTTGTGGAATTGCTGGATCTGACGATCGACAAGGGCTGTGAACGTTTCGGGCGGCATGAAGACCGCAATGTCGATGGCGTGAAACCAATGGCCGGTATCGCGGCGGGTGCCGTCGGGCTGCCGTCGCCCCACGTCCGGCCCAAAGCTGGCGCCAGCCAGCACGCCGGCCAGGAGATCGATCACCTGCGAGAGGCCGATGCCCTTGGGCCCTCCGATCGAGACGCCGGCACCCTCGGCAATGTCGGCGGGGTCCGTGCTGGGCCGGCCTTCACGGTCCAAGATCCAGCCCTCGGGCACCCGTTGTCCAAGGCGCTGGGCTATTGCAACACGCGAGTTGGCCGAGACGGACATCGCCATGTCCAGCACGACGGGGCGCTCTTCCGCCGCGGGTATAGCAAACGCCATCGGGTTGTTGCCCACCATGCGGGTGCGTCCCCCGAACGGGAACATCGTGGGGCCGGCATTGGTTGCGGCAAACCCGATCATCCGGTGCGGCAGCGCCATCATCGCGAAGTGGGCAGCCGCGCCAAAGTGGTTGCTGCCCTTGGTGAACCCCGTGGCAGCACCGTTCTCGCGGGCTTTCCGAATGACCGCTTGCATCGTGAAGTGGCCCGCCACCGCGCCCAGCGCGCGGTCACCATCGACATGCACGATGGCAGGCGTCTCGCTCACGATGCGCGGTTGGGCGTTCGCGTTCGTGGACCCGTCCCGGATCTCGCCGCAGTAGCGCGGCAGCATCACGTGGCCATGGGTGCGGACGCCGCGCATGTCGGCGGCGATGAGGTTGTCGGCCTCGATACCGGCGTGGTCGGCGCTCAAGCCCAGGCCCTGCAGCAGCGCCAGATCGAAGCCACGGAGCGTGGCTTCGGGGATGCGGACATATTCGTCAGGCGGCATATCGCGGCCGATTCGGGTGGCGCACGAGGCCCGTGGATCGTACGTCAGGGTGCACCGAGGCGTGGGACGGCGCCGGGATTGCTACGATCATCGCCGCCGCTCCGAAAGAGACTGCACCATGCCTGCGCTTGACGATGCCGCCATGGAAGCCGTGGTGCGCGAGCTGTACGCGCATCCGAACCGCCGCCATGCCGTTTCGGTTGACTCCGAGGATGCGGTGGGAAGTTTGCGGCTTTCGCTTGAGCGGACGGTCGAACGGCTGCACGGGAGTGACGCCGTGTGGGGCCGAGGCGTTCGGATCGAGGTCGAGCGGGATGATGATGGCGTCCCGCATCGCGCATGGTTGTGGCGAGGTTTGGTGGGCGGCCAGCGGCCTATGCGCGATGGCTTCAGCAGTGAGCCACGCCGGGTACGCGCGTAGCGACCGTTCAAGCAGCTGGGCGCCCTGTCCCCCCGAAAGCCATTCGGCCATACCCCACGCCCACCACACCCTCTCCCGCATGACAACCCACCCGGATGACACCCGACTCACCTGTCGCTCCGCATCGCTCTCCAAAACGACCTCTATCCTTGGCTTTCATTGCCCTAAAGGTGCCGTACAACATCGTCGCCTTACAACATCGTCTAGGATCTCCAGATCCAATTTAAAGTAATAATTGAATATCGCCCTGAATACATTGACCGACGTAATCGAGGGATATATTGCGCTCTCGCCGCCTTCCGGAAGCAAATACGCCCCAAGGATATCATTGGCAATAGGCGACCCTATATCCCGCTCATATCCATGGTCACCCATTATAACTATTATCGGACCTTCCTCATACTGAGCAAGTATCGACTCAATGACTTCGAGTATGCGGGCATTTAGCCAAATCAGCTGCCCGTAAAACGCCTCGCCTACTGTCGGGTCATGATCATCATCCCACCCGTCCAACGTGAGTGATATATTTCCGTATCTATCAAACGAGTGCGGACTATGTGGTTTGAGAAGATGGGCGAAAACAAACTTCGGCCCGGGGACATGTGCAGCCTCCTTCATAAACTCTAGCCACTCTAATGTGTGTGATGGATCGTCCCACTCGTAGGTACAAGAGCTTATTTCATGCCGCACATCCGCAGGCGCAAATCTCCTTACCGCCGTTGTCTGAAGGAAGCCGCCTGTGAATCTATTTGGGAGATCTACAATCCTTTCAATCACGCACTGACGGTAGGTATCGGATCCCGCCTCACTTCTACCATACGGTCCAAAAGACACGACTGAGTCCGCATTAGCGTTCGTATTTGTGATAGACCATCCTGATGATACATGCACGTATTTATAGCCCAACGCTTTTGCAATTCGCCCAAGCGAGTGATTGGTGGCTGTATGATAAGCTAGATACAGTTCAGCCTGTGAGCTTTCAAAAGATGCATCGTCACCCATATAGTTCATATTCATTGATGACGCGATCGACCACGTGCTCCGCGTGTAGTTGCTGCGCGCGTACGGATCGACATAGAATCCTCGCGCTTCAAGCTCTTGGATGAAGGCGCTGTTGTCGAACGACTCTGGCGATCCACTTCGCGGATATTGGTCCAGGATTATGTAGTAGATGTCCCGCAGATCACCTGGCGCGATCTGTTCCCTTGCCTCGCTGATTCGTTCGTCAAGACCAGGGAATTCGTGGAGGGCGCTGTCATTCCGAGTTTGCTGAGAATTTGCCGCGACAAGCACAAGGCCGAGCTGATAGATTGGCAACACTACGAGCACAACGCTGCCGATGTTCAAGACGGGTGCAACCGTGCTCGCAATATCCGTGCGCTCACGCAAGAGGATGACGACCCCGAGGGCAGCTGGCACGCCTACACCTAGAAGAAATCTATCGTCAGGAGGCTCCCTGTCAATGTAGATGTGGCCATACGCGAAGAAGATCATTCCAAGTAAGCCAGTAATTACAGCTGCTGAAGCTGAGCTTCTTAGGATGAGCTTGAGCAAGATGTATACGATGGCAACGCTTACCATAATAATAAGACTTATCACTATCGACTCGTATGCTCTAATGAGGATCAGGTTATTGGCGATATAGTGAAGTATGGCGAAGGCAGGTATGAGCCAGGGAAAGACATAGAAGGCACGGCGCCTGGACGGCGTCTCTGTGTTTTGCCCGTGCACGGCCATCCCGCTCCGTGCTCGCCGTATGGTGCGGCCGATTGGCCCGATGACGACGAGCGCGGCGGCGTGGGCTCTTCGCATCGCATTTCGTAGCGCCCGAGCAATCGCGGGGTGTAGCGATGCCGCCAAAACCGCGGCTGCCATACCGCCGGCCAGCCGCAGAGCGTCAGACCATGAGCCTTCCAGTGCCGCCCGCCAGCCATCGCCTCTCCAGATGAGCTCATACGCGAGCGGGCCTTGGTCAGTCGGGTTGAGATTGATGGTGGGGCCGGCGATGCCTTCGCGTGGCTCGTTTGTGCCGAATATGGCGTGATTGCTGCGCTCAGTCGAAACCCAGAGCTGCAGAATCAGTTCTTCACCAGACACCGGTCGGTAGGGGGCAAACCCAAGAATGTGAGGCTGCGGGAAATTGCTTGCCTTTATCGAAACCTTGACCTGACGCACAAGCTCGCGGTCCGGCCCCTGCAACAGCGCGGCCACGACCGGCGCCTCGCCCTGACCGGGTCCGGCGGCCCCCCAAATGCGAATTTCCGAAACGACGGCCAGCCCAGGGGCCAATCCCTGTTCGACCGATTGCTCGGGCCACACGGGTCCTACGGCATCGACAATGTCATCGGCGGCCCGGGAAACGAAGCTCGTGGACGGCAACAAGCTCAGCAGGAGCCCGATGCTCACGAGGGCGAGGATTGCCGAGGCCATCTTTGGGCGAAATCCGACCAGGAGAACTCTGCCCTAAGCGGAGCGCAGTTCGCGCCAACGCCGCAGCCAATCTGGAGCTTTGGCGTGCGCAGGATGGATATGTCGGCAGTAGGTTCTCAAATGTGTTGCGGCCCCTCGCCGGATGTTGCCGAGCCCGGAGCAAACGTGTTGTGCCCCCAGGCCGTCAGGGCCGAGCTGCGCGTACGGCGCACAGTCCAGAAGCAGGGCGCTCTCCGTTGCATGCGACCGCCGCCAACTGAATGGGCGTGGGCGATCAATCCTGCGCCTTCCTGCCAGATGCCAGCGGCGCAGCCCCCACGCTAGGGCGCGTCGACGTCGAGGGCTGCGAGCGCCTCTTCCGCCTTGCGCTTCTTGGCGGGGTCGCGATCGCGGGCGACGATTCGCTGCAGCGTGGCCCGGGCCTCTGTTCCGCCCTTGGCGGCGACCTCGAACGCCATGGCGTCGCGCTTTTCGTTGTATTGCGTGTCGAACTCGGCGATCGCGAGGTCCCAGTCGCGCCAGTAGAACTGGTGCTGTCCCGGCGCCCACCCTTCGTAGATCTGCTCCCAGGAGACCTCGGGGTCATGCGGCCGCAGGCTGCCCGGCGCGATTGGATCCGCACGCCGCTGAAACCGGAAGTCTACCGACAGCCGCAGACGTGTTCCAGTGGCCGGGGCCCCACGATGGACCGTCATGCTGTGGAAGAACAGGACATCGCCTTGCTGGAAGGTGCCGCCCACCCACGCGCCGTGCAGCGGGTCAGGAATCTCCGTGCCGCTGGCGCCCAGCGCCGGGACAAAGTCGAACACGCCTTTCCGATGCGATCCGGCGGCGATCTCGAGTCCGCCCATCTCGGGCGCCAAGTCGCTGAGAGGAATCCAGGCGGTGATGGTGTCGGCGGCTCCTTGCACCGGCACGAAGTCCTGATGCGCCGGCGTCGTGTGGGCCACGCGCTTGGGGAACATCACGCGGGCGATGACACGCGGCTGGGGCATCGCGGGCGCAGCCAGCAGCCGCCCGATGAGGTCCGAAAGCTCGGAGCGGTGCTGTAGGGCGTGAAACGCCGGCAGGCTGTAGAGCTGGTTATAGACCCCTTGATACGCCGGCTCAGGCTCAACGGCGAAGGCGCTCAAGACGGCAAACTGCTCGTTCGGCGGGGCCTCAGCGGCGATCCAACCGGCATCCCGCAGCACGGTGACGAACTGGCGGCGCAGGTCCTCAACCACCGGCGCCGGCAAGAGGCCGCGAACAAAGAGGTAGCCGTCGCGATCCAGACGACTGCGCACGACGTCGCCGTCGGCGGCGATATCAGTGGCGTCGAAGAAGGGCCGAACATCACTCATGGTGAAACTCTCAACTGCCAAGCCGTCGGACGCGAGTGTAGCGAGCGGGCGGGGTGCGCCACGCTAGACGCGGAGAATGTCCAGCGGCGGCGTCGCGGCCACCAGGCCGGCTTGAGTTGCGCGGCGGTACAGCGTCTCGAGACCCGCAGCGCCTTGCGTCCCCATGTCGCGGGTCAAATCGTTGACGTACATGCGCGTGAATGCCGCGGTGAGGTCCGCGCCGACCTCCGGCGCAAAGGTGCGCGCGTACGCCAACGCGGGCTCGGGATGCGCATCGGCCCAGGCAATGGATGCGCTCAAGGCCGCCGCCAGCGCCCGCTGCCGTGACTCGGACAGCCCCCGCCGCACCACGTTGATCCCTAGCGGCAGTGGGAGACCCGTCGACGCAAACCAGCGCTCGCCCAGATCAACTTGCTTGACTACTCCATATTCGGCGTAGTTGAGCTGGCCCTCGTGAATGACGATCCCCGCCGCCACCGATCCGTCCCGCACCGCCGGCAACACGTCGGCAAACGCCAGTTCGACCGGCTCAAATGCGGGAAGGAAGATGCGTCCGAGGAGATAGGCCGTGGTGTGCTGGCCGGGAATCGCGACCCGCGCATTCCTGACATCGGTTTCCGCGTCGCGGGCAACGACGATCGGACCGTAGTTGAGGCCCATGGACGCGCCGCACGCCGTGATTCGGTACTGGTCCGCGACGTATGGATAGGCGCCCGCGGACACCTGGGACATGTCGAGGTCGCCGGCCAGGGCGCGCCGATTCAACGCCTGGATGTCGGCGTGAACCTCGGCATAGCCCCCGGGATCCAGACCTTCGACGGTGACCTTGCCGTGTGCCAACGCGTAGAACATGTACGCATCGTCGGCATCGGGGCTGTGGCCCACGGTCACCCGCGTCATTCCAGGCTCGCGGTCAGACGCCGGCGGGCGCCTCGTCGAAGGTGCGCAAGATCTCGTAGAAGCTGTTGCGCTGGGCCGGAATGAATCCAGCCTCACGGATCATGGTTTGCGTTTCGGCAATGCTCGTCCGCGCGTAGTGGCCGGCTTCCTGCATCACGTTCTCCTCGAAAAGCGTGCCGCCGAAGTCATCGGCGCCGAAATGCAGCGCCACCTGTCCAACCTTCTTGCCTTCGCTGAACCACGACGCGTCCACGTGGTCCACGTTGTCGAGAAACAGCCGCGACGCGGCCAAGATGCGCAGATAGCGGTTGCCGGACGCCCGGTCGCCCTTGAGCTTGCGTCCAAGCGGCGTTTGGCCGGGGGCGAAGCTCCACGGAATGAAGGCGGTGAAGCCGCCGGTCTCATCCTGCAGATCCCGCACGCGCACTAGGTGTTCAACGAGGTCGTCGTTGGTTTCCACATGGCCATACATCATCGTGGCGGTGCTGCGCACGCCGGCCAGGTGCGCGGCGCGATGGACCGCGATCCACTCGTCGGCGTCCATCTTGAGCGGGCTGATCGCATGCCGGACGCGGTTGGTGAGCACCTCCGCGCCGCCGCCCGGAAACGTGCGTTGACCCGCCGCGAAGAGCGCCGCCATGATTTCGCCGTAGTCAAGCCCCGAGACCTTGGCCATCTCGTAGACCTCGGGCGCCGACCAAAAATGCGGTGTGAGCCCGGGGAAGCGCGCCCGCGCGGCGCGAACCATGTGGGTGTAGTACTCGAACGGAAGCTCGGGGTTCAGGCCGCCCTGCATGAGCACTGTGGTGCATCCCATCTCGACCGCCGCCTCCATGCGCGTGAGCATTTCGTCGACGGTATGGGTATAGGCGTCGGGCGCCGTGCTGGTATGTGGACGGTAGAAGGCACAGAAGGTGCAGTAGGCGTCGCAGAGGTTGGTGTAGTTGAGGTTGGTGTCAACGACGTAGGTGACCACGGATTGCGGGTGCCGCTGGAACCGGACCTCGTTGGCCAAAGCCCCCATTTCGATCAGCGGTGCCTCGCTGAGGAGAATCGCGGCGTCAGAGGTCGAGAGCCGCCGCCCCTCGCGCACCTTGGCCTCGATATCCCGCATCATGCGGCGTCCTGGACGCTCACCTGCGCATCCAGCTCCTGGAATCGATCGAGCGCCGCCCACGTGCGCGGGCCGAAACGGTACTCGAAGGTGCCGAGATAGCGGCGTACCGCGACCGCGTCGAGCCCAAGCTCGGGGCGCCGAGCGGCCAGCGCCCCGAGATCGGCGAGGTTGATGGTGAGCTGACGATCCAGGTAGTCCACCGCCGCCGCGACATTCGCGGCCGCCACGCCCGCACGCTGCATCCAGGCTGCGAACACGAACGGCAGCCCGGTCCACTCGTGCCAGGCGGCGGCCAGATCGGTGACATGGGGAAAGCGCGGATCGTGTGGCGATTGCAGCAGTGCACGGTCGCCGATGAGCAGAAAGGCATCGGCGGGCGCCTTTAGGGGGACCAATTGGTAGCCGCCAACGGCGTAGTGCCGGCGCAAGAGCACGCCCAGCAACCGGGCCGACGTGGCCGTATCGTCAATGACCCCAATGCGCCGCCCGCCAAGGTCGGCGGGAGGAACCCGGGAGAACAGGAGGACGGACTTCGCGTCGGCATGGGTGGCGATACCCAGGCCGCCCACCGGCATGAACAGGTCCGGGTGGTCGAAGGCCGCGACCACCGGGAGTGGCGCCACGTCGACCTGACCGCCTTGCACCAGATCGATCATGGCGCGCGGCGTTGCGGTGCGCGACTCGGCTCGGACCGGGTCATCGCCGAAGAATGGCTCGGTATTCAGATAGGGAATGCGCCCGAGACTATGCGGCATGGGTGCGCATGACGTTGTAGGTGGCATTGCGCTCCACGGGCACCTTGCCGGCCGACCGGATGAGTCCGATCAGCCGCGTCCGGGCAACTCCCACCGGGCTGTCGGCAAGCGCCGCGTGCGCGATGCGCTCGGTGCCGATGGTGCCGTCGAGGTCGTCGGCGCCAAAGTTGAGACCGATCGAGGCCGTCTCTTCGCCGGTCATCACCCAGTAGGCCTTGATGTGCGGGAAGTTGTCGAGCATCAGCCGGGCTGTGGCGATCATGCGCAGATCGTCGATGGCGCTGGCGTGGCGCGGCACGAGATTCGTGGTGCCGAGCTGGTATTCCAGGGGGATGAAGCACAGGAACCCACCGGTGACGTCCTGGGCCTCGCGCAGGCGCATGAAGTGCTGGATGCGCTCGGCGGGCGTCTCAATGTGCCCATAGAGCATCGTCGCGTTGGACTTCAAGCCCATGCGGTGGGCCAGGTGATGGATCTCGATCCAGCGGTCGGCGCCGGCCTTGCCGCGAAACAGCTCGCGCCTCACACGCTCGGAGAAAACCTCGGCGCCGCCGCCGGGCATCGAGCTGAGGCCGGCGGCGATCATGCGCTGTAGCACCTCGGTGTCCGAGAGCTTGAATCGCTTGTGGAAGTAGTCGACCTCGGCTGCCGTGAACGCCTTGATTTGGACGGCCGGCCGTTCGGCCTTGATTGCGCGCAGCAGGTCCTCGTACCACTCGAACGGGATGTCGGGATGGTGGCCGCCGACGATATGCACCTCGTGCACGTCCGGCGGAATCTGCCCCAGGATCTGCGGGATCGAGTACTCGTAGGCGTGATCGTCGCCGCGCTTGGCGGCGAAGTCGCAGAACTTGCACGACAGCACGCAGATGTTGGTGGGATTGACGTGGACGTTGAGCGTGAAGTACACGCGGTCGCCGGAGCGTTGGCGAGCCGCCCAATCGGCGATGCGGCCCAGACCCAGGATGTCCGGCGTCTGGAGGCACCGGAGCCCGTCATCAGCGCTGAGGCGCCGCCCGTGCTGAACGCTGTCCCATATGGGCTCGAGGGCCGCGTCGCGAAATCGAATATCCGGGCGTGTCGGCGCTTCACGCATCGGCCGGGCTCCTCGACGCTGCAAGTTGGCGGAAGTCAATGCCCACGCTCTGGAGCAGCAAATGCCGCAGCGCGGGAAAGGTCATGTGCAACGGCCCGTGGTCCGGATCGTGCAGCCAGTTGACGACGATCTCGCTGATGGCGCCAAACCAAGCGGTGGCTATGAGGTCGGTGTCGCAGGGCTCGAGGGTTCCCTCGGCCACGGCGGCGTCCAGGTGCCGGCGAATCAAGTCGGCGAACTGCTGCCGCACAAAGAGGAGATCGTCGCCGAAGGCACGTCCGGCGCCCGCGACCTCGACCAGCGTGACGCGCGCCAGCGTGCGGTGCTTGGTGAAGATATCGATGACCGAGAGCAGCGCGGCGTCGAGTTGATGGATGGCGGTTGGCTCGTCGACGATCTCCCGCTCGACGCGCTCCACAAGATTGGACGCCAACTCGCGAACCAGCGCACGGAAGATGGCCTCTTTGCTCGGGAAGTGAAAGTAGGCCGTGCCCTTGGATCGCCCGGCGCGGGAGACGATATCGTCGACAGCCGCGCGGTGATAGCCCTTTTCGCCAAAGACGTTGAGGGCAGATTCGAGCAGAGCGCGCCGCGTGGCGTCTCGTTTCGTGCTGCGACGGGCCCCCGGAAGGCGGAGTTGCAAAGCGATCCACGAGAACTGACTGGTGGGTCAGTTTGGCTCACTCGGTTTTCCGTCGTCAACTCACGGGACCGGGCTAGACCCGAATGCGGGCGAAGTTCATGCGCAGCGGCGCGAGGGCGTCCTGGTTAAGGATCACGGTGGCCGGCATGGCGTCGCCGCGCTGGATCGGGGCGGCCCAGGCGCCAAACCGGTCGCCCAGGATGGCGGCGCGGGTGGTGACCCACATGCGTCCGCCGTCGAACGGCGACACCAGCATGGTGCCGATGGCCTGTTCCCCGCCGGATAGCGCGGCAGCGAAGACCAAGCCCACTTGCGCGCCTGACACGGCGCCAAACGCCGAGTCCCAAACCTGGGCCATGAACTGCCGTTCGATCATGCTGGCCGCGGCGCGTCGCGGGTCTTTCACATTCACCCCCCGCGCCCGCAGGCTGGCCTCGGCGGACGCGATGAGCGTGTCGCGCGACTTGAAGAACTGGTCGCGCGCCGCCTCGACGCGCGTACGGTAGGCCTCCATCGGATCGAATGGCAGCAGCACGACGAGCGTAGCCGGGACCTGCCGCGGATCGACATCGAGCGCCACTCTCACCTGATACGACGGCGACGGCCGGCCCGGGGCGGCTTCCTCCCGCGGTTCGGCAGACGCCGGCGCGGAGTCCGGCGGCGGGACCTCGCCTGACGGCGCGGGCGCGGGCTCGGCGGCCGGCGGAGATGGCTCGGCGGTTGGCGGCGGAGGCTCGGCGGCCGGTGGCGCCACCGGGGGCGCTGGTGGTGAGGCCGGCAGCGGCTGACCGCTAGGACCAAAGAGAACGGGGCGGTTATTCTTGCGTTGGGCCACGATGTCAACTCCCGGCAACAGTGCGGGGCATGCTACCGCACAGATGGCCTCGGACTGGCGCCAAGCACCGTCGGCGCGCCAAGTATTCTTGAAAGAGCCTTGCAACTGCCCACCCGATATGGGCGGCGGTCCGGCAGGCCCGAGAGGAGAGCGTCCGATGCCGCTGGTGCCTATGCGCGTCCTGCTCGACCACGCGGCCGCCAACAACTATGGGATCTCTGCCTTCAACGTGAATTTCATGGAGCAGATCCAGGCGATCATGGAGGCGGCGGATGAGGCGGACGCGCCGGTGATCATCCAAGCCAGTCGCGGGGCGCGCGAGTACACCAACGATGTCTATCTCCGCCATCTGATGCTGGCCGCTGCCGAGCTGTATCCACACGTGCCGGTGGCGATGCACCAGGACCATGGCAACAGCCCCGCGACCTGCGCGAGCGCGATCGAGCAGGGATTCACAAGCGTGATGATGGATGGGTCGCTCGAAGCCGACGGCAAGACGCCGGCCTCGTACGAATACAACGTTGTCGTGACGCGCGAGGTCGTGGCGACGGCCCATGCCAAGGGAGTAACGGTCGAAGGCGAGCTGGGTGTGCTCGGAAGCCTGGAGACCGGCATGGGCGACCAAGAAGACGGGCACGGCGCCGAGGGGCCAGTCGACCGAGAGCAGCTGCTCACCGATCCGGACCAGGCCGAGGAGTTCGTGGCCGCGACGGGCGTGGACGCGCTGGCCGTGGCGATTGGCACGAGCCACGGCGCTTACAAGTTCAGCCGCAAGCCCGACGCGGGCGTGCTGGTTATGGACCGCATTCGGGAGATCCACCGCCGGCTGCCCAATACGCACCTGGTGATGCACGGCAGCTCGTCGGTACCGCAGCATCTGCAAGACGTGATCAACGCCCACGGCGGCGAGATGCGGCAGACGTACGGCGTGCCCATTGCCGAGATTCAAGAGGGCATTCGCCATGGCGTGCGCAAGATCAACGTCGACACCGACAATCGCATGGCCATCACGGGGGCCATTCGCAAGGTGTTCCACGAAGATCCGGGAGAGTTCGACCCGCGCAAATACCTGAGCCCGGCGCGCGAGGCCATGAAACAAGTGTGCCTGAAGCGCATGGAGGCATTTGGCATGGCCGGTCAGGGTTCCCGCGTGCCACACGTCGGGCTGGACGCGATGGCCGACGAGTACGCGGCCCTGGTCTAGCGCGTCCAAATCTTCTCCGTGCGGATCGAGCGGGAGACGCTGCAGGCGCTCCGTGCGAGCGGCCAGGCGGCGGCCGGCGCCTGGTCCGACGGCGGCGTTCGCGAGGCCGTGGACGCGATTGCGGCGGCTGCCTGCGCTCCCGAGATTCAAAGCCCGGGCACCGGCGCGATCAGCCCTCAGGCGGCGACGCACCTCGGCCACGCCATCGGCGAAGCGCTCCTTGAGACACCAGCCTCGAGTCGGAGCGCGCTGGGGCTCGCGGCAGCGCTGCTCGCGTCACCGAATCCGTCTCAGCGCATGATCGGACCGCACCTGCTTACGCCGCTGGCCCGGAAATCTCCCGAGTGCTCAGACCACATCCTGCAGCTGGCCGATCTGTGCGCCGATCCCGCGACGGCGGCCGCCCTGGCCATCCCGCTGGTCGCCGCCGTGTCGCGCGACCCGTGCGCGGCCGCGGCCTGTCTGGGGAGTCTTGACGACACGCCTCGAAGGCGGCTGGCGTTGCAGGCCACCAGCCAGGCGCTGTTCGCCCGGCAGCCGGAACTGGCGCGGACGGTGTCGGGGGCGATCGCGGAAGCCTCCCGGCGGGCAACGCCTGCCGACTAGGCGCCACCCCCGTGCGTGACGCCGAATCCATCGGCCAAGGCGCGCAAGTCCTCCCACGGATAAATCCCCGTGGAATGGCCATCCGTCCAGGTGAAGGTCAGGGCGTAGTGGCCAACGGGGGCAATGCGCTCCGCGCCAATGTCGGACGGGACGCTGGCCGGATTGAGTTGGGGGGCGCCGGTGAGTTCGTTGCGGCACTCGGCGCAGCCACAGGCGAGGCGGATTTCGCGCAGTGGCAGGGTTGACTCGGCGCCGTCGGCCCAGGTAATCGCCAGCGCGCGCTCGCCCACGCGTCGCAAGCCGGTCGCCGTCGTCGCGGCATCCGTCATCACGGGCGGCGATCCGCCGTCCGGTCGAGGGCTCCATCAGCGCCGTTGCGCGCCGCGTGCTCGACGAAGGCGCCGATCTCATCGGCCAGGGTTTCGGCCAAGGCTTGGGTGCCGGCTTCGGCGAGAATCCGAAACGCCGGCGCGTCGACATCCGGAACGACGACCGCGCGCTCGCCCGGCGCGCCAATGACCACGCCATCCAGCGGGCCTTCGTCGCGGCGTCGGCTGTGACTGTTGAGGTGCCGCATGACCGCCCCGCGCCGCTCCCAATCCACGCGCACCTCACGGCGGGCGACGGTGAATTGCGGGAGCGCCGCCACGTGCGCACTGACCGGCCGGTCCGCGGCCGCCAGCCCGGCCACCAGGCGGACAACCGTTGCCATCGGGTCCGGGCCTGCGTGCAGCGACGGAAAGCCGTAGGCGTCCCGGCCGTTGATCGTGAGCACCGCATCGCGCTGAATCGCCGTGCGCATCATGGCCGGAACATTGGTCGGCGTGCGGTGCGGCGCGAACCCCAGGTCCGCGGCATAGCGGAACACGCTCTCCGGCACCGTGAACGGCAGGGCGACCGTCCCCGAAAGCCCTGCCCCCCGTAACACCGCCAACACCAAGCCGGAGGCCTCAAGGGAATCGAGCGGCCGGCCGCGCTCATCCGTAATCCACACGCGGTTGCCATCCGCGTCGATCAGCGCGCCGAACGCCGCCTCAACCGCCGGCACGATGCGGCCAAGTCGGGCGCGCCGCGCCTCCAGATCGGCGCGCGTCGGCACTATCGCGCTGCTGGACGAGGCGTCGATAGCCGTCTCCAGCACCCCGAGTCGTGCGAGAAGCGGCGGCAGGACCTCGCCGCAGGCGCCTCCCATGTAGTCCACAACCAGCCCCAGCGTTCGTTGGAGCGGTTGCCGAATCTCCCCCAGCAGCGCATCTCCGTAGGCGCTGACGGGATCCGATGCGGTGATCTCGGCGATGTCGGCGGCGCCGACGCGGCGGAAGTCCTCGCGGCTAAAGATGGTCTCGATCTTGCGCTCGTCGCTGGGACGAATGTCGATGCCGCGATCGTCCAGAAAGCGAACATCGATCGCTCCCGGGTCATAGGGCGAGCGTCGAATGTGGGTGCAGCCGACGGCCTCGAGGGTTCGCGTGGCAAAACGCGCCACGGGGAAGGGCATGGCGCCGATGTCGACGGTTCGGATACCCACCGATGCCAGGCCGGACATCAGGGCCCGCTTGAACATCCGCGCCGGGCGCGTCTCGTCGCGGTTGGCGGCCACGGTCGAGCCTGGCGCCAGGGCCGATCCCCAGGCGGACCCGAGCCGCGCGGCGAACTCCGGCGTGAGCTCCACGTTGGCCAACCCGGCCACGCCGCCGTGCACGAAGATCGTCCGCCGCGCCCCGCTGCCGTGGACCAGATTGCGGTCGATCACCACGCGGTCTTCCACATACTTTCGCGGCCAGACACGGATCCCGGCTCGCACGTTGGCCTCATCACCCAGGATGGTTCCGTCGCCGACGACTGCGCCCTGACCAACCGCGGCCGCTCGTCCCAGGCGGCAATGGCGCCCGATGACACAGCGATCGAGCTTGGCGCCGACGCCCACGTAGGCGTTGCTGAGCACAACGGCCTCGTGCACTTCCGCGAGTTCGTCCACGAGCGTGCGGTCGCCGACCATCGCGGGGCCGCGGAGGAGGGCGCCGGCGCGCACCTCGCACTCGCGGCCCACGTACACCGCCCCCTCAATGCGGGCCGACGGGTCCACGCGAGCCGTGGGGTCAATGGTGGGGCGCGTCGCGCAATAGCTGGGCGCGCTCGGAACGCGGACCTGACCGCTGACCAAGTCGGCGTTGGCCTGCCGGTAGGCGTCCAGCATGCCGACGTCGGTCCAATACCCGTCGGCCACATAGCCATAGACGGGGTCGCCGTTGCGGAGCATGGCGGGAAAGACATCGAGGCTGAAGTCCACCTCACGTCCGGGCGGTATGTAGTCAAGCGCGGACGGATGCAGTGCATAGATGCCCGTGTTCACGGTGTCGCTAAGCACCTCGCCCCAGGAGGGCTTCTCCTGGAATTGCTGCACCTTGCCATCGGGCTCGGTGATGACCACGCCGTATTCGAGCGGATTCTCCACCCGGTAGAGCAGCAACGCGGCCCGCGCGGAACTCTCAGCGAAGAATCGTGCGAACGCGGAGAGATCGACATCCGTGAGGGCGTCACCGGAGATCACCAAGAAGGGTTCGTCCAGCACATCGCGGGCGAGCGCGACGCTCCCGGCGGTTCCGAGCGGGCGGTCCTCGTGGGTGTAGGTGATGTTGAGCCCGAGCTCCTCGCCCGATCGGAAGTAGTCCTCGATGACCGATCCGAGGTAGTGGAGCGAGATGACGATATCGGTGATCCCGTGGTGTTTGAGCAGCCGCAGGATGTGCTCGATGGCCGGGGCGTGGCCCAGGGTGATCATGGGCTTGGGCCGCTCGAGGGTGAGCGGACGCAGGCGCGAGCCTTCGCCGCCAGCCATGACGACCGCCTTCATGCGAGGTCGTCCGGTGCACGGTGGGACCGACGTGCCAGCATGCGTGACCCGGTGGCGCGGACCTTCATCCAAGTCTAGCGGCTCAATGCGCCGGCGCCAGCGCCGTCAGCGTGGATATCGTCGCGTGTTAGACAGCGGTCGCCTCAGCCTGATCGTCGTCGTGCTGGGCGGCCGCGAGCTCAGCGTAGATCTGGGTCGTGGCAAGACTGGCGTGCCCAAGCAGCCGCTGCACCTGACGCACGTTGCCTTCCGCCCGCAGCCGGTGCGCGGCAAACGAATGCCGCAGCGTGTGCGGCGTGATGTGGGTCTTGATGCCGGCCCGGCGGGCGTAGGTCTTGATGATGAGCCAGAAACCTTGGCGCGTGAGCCGCGCGCCTCGGTGATTGAGAAACAGCGCCGGTTCGGATGCGTGCGGCTTGAGTCCGGGGCGACCGGCCGCCAGATAGTCCTGCACGGCGCCCAACGCTCGGCCGCCGAGCGGCACGCGGCGCTCGCCGGCGCCGTTGCGCGCGAGCGTGATCATCTCCTCGGCCTGATCCACATCGTCCACGTCCAGCGCCGCGAGCTCGGACACGCGCATGCCGGTGGCGTAGAGCGCCTCGAGCATGGCTCGGTCACGCAGACCATCGGGCGCCCGATCGCCGGCGGCCTCCCGCAAGAGGCGCTCGACCTGCGCGCGGCTCAGGGTCTGCGGGAGGCGCTTCTTGACCCGAGCACCGTCGAGCCCCGCCGTGGGATCGCTCGCAACCGCGCCCGAGTTCAGCAGATAGCGATAGAGGGACTTCAGCGCCGCGAGCTTGCGCGCCTGCGACGATGCCTCGTACTCACGCTGGATCAACTCGTTCATGTACCCGCGCACGAATACCGGAGACACGTTCCAAGAGCCGCGTCGAGCACGAACCATGTACTTGCGAAACTGATTGAGGTCGCTGCGATACGCGGACAGCGTGTTTGCCGACAAGCCACGCTCGACGCGCAGATATTTGACAAAGTCCTCAATCGTGGCGTCCATCGCACCGCTTTCACCGAATCGGGAGGCATCTCGACGCGGTGTTCCGAGCGCCCGCGATGACCTCCCCGCAGGCTCTGGCCCCCTACGGGGATATTATGTTAACACAATCCGAAGGCGGCCAAGGCAGCAGCCGTGCATACAATCTCCCGAGATTCGGCCGAGGAATAGCTGTGCGTGTGACCCTGGCCTACGGGACAAATGGCCTGCCCGTCAGTTTCCGACGTCCAGTGGACGTGATCGAGCCCGCCGAGGGCAAGCCGCTCGATGACCCGCGCGAGGCGCTGCGCGCAGCCCTTCGCGACCCGATCGACGCCCGTCCATTGGGCGAGATCGCCGCATCGGGCGATCAGGTCGTGATCGTGATCAGCGACGTCACTCGTCCCGCTCCAAATCGCGCCATGGTCGGTGCGCTCCTAGGTGAGTTGGCGCACGTGCCGCCCGAGCAGATCACGCTGCTGATTGCCACGGGCCTGCACCGGCCATGCACGCCGGAAGAAATCGAGGGCATGCTCGGGGCCGACATTGCCTCGGCGTATGCCGTCCGCAATCACGACGCGGCCGACGCGGACGCTTGCCGCGCGATCGGGCGCACATCGTCCGGGCGACCGGTCGCCATCAGCCAGGCATACCTGGACGCGGACGTGCGCATCACCGTGGGGCTCATCGAGCCGCACTTCTTCGCGGGGTTCAGCGGGGGCGCCAAGCTGGTGCTACCGGGCGTGGCGGCCGCCGGGAGCATCATGCGCAACCACGACGCCGAGCTCATCGGCGACCCAATGGCGCGCTGGGGCCAATTGGCCGGCAACCCCATTCACCAAGAGCAGCGGGAGGCGGCGCGCCTGGCGGGGTGCGAATTTGCCCTGAACGTGACGATAAACCCGGCCCGGCAGATCACCGGCGTGTATGCGGGAGCGTTGGAGCCGGCGCACGATGCCGGCTGCGAAGCGCTGGCCCGGGACGTGATGCGAGGCGTGAGCGAACCCTACGACGTGGTCGTGACGACGAACGGCGGCTTTCCGCTGGACCTCAATCTGTATCAAGCGGTCAAGGGCATGGACGCCGGCGCTCAGGTGGTGCGCGACGGCGGGCACGTGGTGTGCGCGGCGGAATGCCGGGAAGGCGCCGGCCACGGGGAATTCGTCCACATGCTGCGCGACCACGGGTCGCCGGCCGCGATGCTGGCGGGGATTGTTGCTCCCGGCCATCACCGGGTCGACCAGTGGCAGAACCAGATCTTTGCGCGCGTCCTCGGACGGGCCACGGTGCACCTGCATGCCGACGGCTTGGACGATGCCGCGGTGCGCGAGGCGTTCTGCGAGCCGTGCCCCGACATTGCCGAGCGCGTGGAGGAGCTGGCCGGCAGCGAGGGCCGCGTGTGCGTGCTGCCGCGGGGTCCGGAGACGATCCCGTACGTGCGGGCGGCGTGAGCCGCCGGAGCTAGCGCCGGCGCAGCAGTCGCTGGACCTCGACGCGCAGGCAGCGGTCCTGCACGGCCTTCAAGCCGTCCGCCTCGGCAATCGCCATCGCCTCGTCATTGCGGATGCCCTGTTGCAGCCAGAGCGCACTGGCGCCGATCTCGACCGCCGCCCGCGCGATATCGACGCAATGCTCGGGCCGCCGAAACACATTGACGATGTCCACATGGCCGTCGATCTGGCCAAGGTCCGCAACTGCGTCCGCCCCGTTCACGACCGTCTCATTGGGGTTGACGGGCACGATGTCGAAGCCGTTGGCCTTGAGGAACAGGGCCACGCCATTGCTCGGCCGCGCGGAATTGCTGGAGAGCCCCACGACGGCAATGCGGTGGCTCTGCTGGATGATCTCGCGCAGGTCGTCGTCGTTTGTGACCGGCATGCTCGGGGCCTCACCTCTCCAGCGACGACCGGCGCCGCCGTGTGCTAACAACTACGAGTAGTCCGTACGCTCGGATCCAGGCAGCCGCCCACCGGCCGAGCGGCGCCGGGTGTCGGGGATGGCAGCGGGTAAACTGGGCGAGGCGCGGTACGCGCATCCGACGAGAGGTCTTCCCCGTGGCTGACGAGCCCCACGAGCACGTCTTTCAGGAAATCTATCAGAGCGATACGGTCGCTATCTCCGAGGAGACCACCCACCAGACGATTACCGTGGAACTGTTCGACCGCGGCGTGGTCATCCACATGGAGCGCGACGAAGCGCTTGAACTCGCCCAGGCGTTTACGGCCGCCAGCCGGTATCTCGAGGAGGCATGACCAACGGCTGGGGGATCGAACGGGCTTGAACGGCCGATTCGCATTGAGACCGGGACAGGTCTTGGCTAGAATTGGCACTCGCCCGGGCCGGCGGCCACCTAAACAAGGCAAGCGCGTTCGCGCGGCCCCGCCCCGGTACGTAACCGTATTGTACGGAGGAGAACTGAATGACTGAAGTGGCGACCAAAGTCCGCCCGATGGGTGACCGCATCCTCATCCGGCCCGAGAGCCGCGAGGAAAAGACGAAGAGCGGGCTGGTGCTGCCGGATACCGCCAAAGAGAAGCCCATGGAGGGCGTGGTGGTGGCGGTAGGCCGCGGCCGCGTGTCCGACGATGGCAACGTGATCGAAGTCGACGTGAAGGAAGGCGACCGGGTGCTGTTCGCCAAGTACTCGGGCACCGAAATTCGAATCGATGAAGCAGACCTTCTCATCATTGCGGAGCGCGACCTGCTGGCGGTCCTCAGCTAGCCCGGGGTCACGCGGAGGCCGAAGCGGTCGCATCCGTTAGCACCGCGCGGCCGAAGCTCGTTCGCATTGGCGCGCCCGCTCGCGAGGCATTGCGAGCGGGCGTAGACCTTGCCGCCAACCTCATCGGGGCCACTCTGGGACCGGGCGGTCGCAACGTGGCGTACACGCGCAGCCTGAGTGCCCCGCGCGTGACCAACGACGGCGCCACCATCGCGAATGAGCTGGAAGAGGTGCGCGATCCGGTCCTCGATCTCGGCCTGCAACTCATGCGACGCGCGGCCCAGACCGCCGACGACACCAGCGGCGACGGCACTACGACCGCCGTGGTGCTGGCCCAGGCCATCGTTCACCGCGGCCTCTACAACATCGCCGCCGGCGCCAACGGTGTGCGCCTGCGCGACGGTCTCGAGCGCGGGGCCGCGGCGGCGATCGCGGCGTTGCGTGATCTCGCGCGTCCGGTGGAGTCGACCGAGCAACTTCGGCACGTGGCCACGGTCTCGTCCGAAGATGAGCCGCTGGGACGCCTGATCGCGGAGATGGCGGTGGCGGTCGGTCCGGACGGTCTGATCATGGCCGATTTCCACCGCGGCACCGGACGCCTCCAGGCGCGCTACATCGACGGCATGCAGATCGATCGCGGTTGGCTCTCCCCCTTCTTCAACGAAGGCGCGAGCCGCATCCAAGTGACGCTGGAAGAACCATTGGTCCTGCTGACGGATCGCGACCTGGACCATGAGCGCGAGCTCGTGCCCGTGCTCGACAAGCTGCGCCACAGTGGGCGCGCGACCATCTTGGTGGTGGCCAAGACGGTGCGCGACCGCGCCCTGCACTTGCTGCTGCACAACCGCGCCCAAGGAACACTCAACGTCATCGCGATCAAGGCGCCGTCGTTTGGCCTTGAGATGCGCGAGATGTTGGAAGACTTGGCAGCGCTGACGGGCGCCACGGTCGTTTCGGAAGGCTCGGGCGTGGCCTGGGACGACGTGCCACTGGCATGGCTCGGGAGTTGTCGTCGCGTCGTCGTCAACCGAGAGGCAACGGTGATCCTGGAAGGCCAGGGCCGCAAGGCTGAGATTCAGGACCGCCAGCGGCAACTGCGGACGCAGCTGCAGCAGGCGCACACCGGCGTGGATCGCCGCAGACTTGAGCAGCGTGTCGCCCGACTGGGCGAGGCGGTGGGCCAAATCCTGGTTGGCGGCATCACCGAGCAGGAACGCCGCGCGCTCAAGGACAAGGCCGACGATGCCGTGGCGGCGGTGCGCCACGCGCGCCAGGCCGGCGTGGTGCCTGGCGGCGGCGCCTCGCTCCTGCGCGCGCAGGAAGCCGTCGCCCGCGAGGCCGACAAGCTAACCGGGGATGCCGCCACAGGCGCGCGCACGCTGCACGACGCGCTCGAAGCTCCTATCCGGCGGATCGCCAGAAACGCCGGCGAGCGGCCGTCGGTGGTCCTCCACCGCGTTCGACAGATGGACCCGTGGGGAACCTGGGACGCGCTGCGCCGCGAATACGTGGACGCCTACGCCAGCGGTTTGCTCGATCCGCTCACAACAGAGATCGGCGCGCTGCGAGCCGCCACCAGCGTTGGGCAAATGGTGCTGACCACCGACGCAATCGTCTGCGAGCGGCGGCCGACGCCGATCCCGCGCAACCCTCGCCCCGCTAAGACGCGGAGTCCGTTCTAGGCTGCTCGGGCCGCGCGCGCGTGTGCCACGATGACGGCGCGCGCCGCACTGCCACGTGAGACGACCCCCGCTGCCAGAACCGTTTGACTTCGAGTCGTCGCTCAGCGCGGTGGGACGACGACCAGGCCGCGGAAGCGCGATGGTCACCCCGGGGCGTGCGAGCGGCCCGGTCGTGGCCGACCTGACCGTGGGTCAGCCGGCGGTTGACGTGCTGCCCCTGGAGCAGTTGGCGGAAGCGGCGCGAGCCGCGCTCCCGGGCAATCCCAAAGCGCTGCTCTACACGCATACCGAAGGTGCGGCGGAACTCATCGATGTGGTGCGGGCCAAACTGCGCCACTACGAAGGGCTGGACCTCGACAGAGACCAGGTCGCCATCACCAATGGCTCGGGCCAGGCGATCGACATGATTCTGCGGACGTTCACCGAGCTCGACGGCCCGCTGGCGCTGGATGAGGCGTCGTTCGGCGCCTTGCCGGCGCGTCGGACCACCAACAACGGCCACCACATCCCATTCGACCACGAGGGTCCGCAGCCGGAGGCGCTCACCCGGCTCGCCCGCGAGCTCGGACGGCCATTTCTGTTCTATACGATGCCGACGTTTCAAAACCCCATGGGCGTGACGACGAGCACGGCACGGCGCCGCGAGTTGTTGGAGGTCTGCCGCACAGCGGGCATTCCGATCCTGGAGGATGATGCGTACTACGAGTTGCGCTACGACGGTGCGGCGGTGCCGTCGCTGCTGGAGCTGGATGGCGGCAGCGGCCTGGTGGTGCGGACGGGCACGTTTTCAAAAATCCTGGGGGCCGGCATTCGCCTCGGCTGGATGGCGAGCGCGGTGCCCGTGGTCGACCGAGTGTTGCGGCTCAAGCCGGATAGCGGGACGAGCCCCTTCGCCTCGGCCATCGCGGCCCAGTTCATGCAGGACCACATGCAGGCGCAGATCGCCCGCGTGCAGGCGTTCTACCGCGGCAAGCGGGACCTCATCGTGCGCGCGCTCGACCGACATCTTGGCGGTCGCGCCACGTGGCGCACGCCGGAAGGCGGGTTTTTCGTCTGGATCACATTCGACTCATCGCGCGACATCGCGGCGATCGTGCGCCGGTGCGCCGAGCGAGGCGTGCGCATACGCAGCGGCGCGGACTTTCGGTTGGACCGGGATCCTCTCCACTCGATTCGGTTGGCGTTCAGCCACGCTGAGCCGCGGGCCATCGAGGAGGGCGTGGCCATCCTGGGCGAGGTGGTGGCGGAGTCGTGACCGACATGCCGCGAATCGACCACGGGACCATGCGGGCGTTCGCCGCCGAGGTGATGGCCGCCGCCGGATGTTCGGCCGCAGAGGCAGATATCGTCGCGGAGGTGCTAGTGGAGGCCGATTTGCGCGGCGTGTATTCGCACGGGGTGATGCGTCTCACGCCGTACACCGAGTGGATTCGCGATGGCCGGATGCGCCCAGGCGCCGAGATTCGGGAAGTTGCATCGAGTCCGGCGATGGCCGTGCTCGACGCCGGCGCAGCCGTCGGTCCGCTATCCGCCGCCGTCGGCGTGGACCGAGCGGTGGAGCTTGCGAAGGCGGGCGCCACGGGTTTCGTCTTCGTGCGGAACGGCACGCACTTCGGTCCGGCGGCGCACTGGGCGCTGCGCGCGGCGGCCCACGATTGCATTGGGTTCTGTGTCAGCAACGGCGGCGGCGTGGCAGGCGTGCTGGCCTATGGCAGCCGGGAGGTGGCCCTGACCAACGGCCCCATCGCGTGGGCGATCCCCGGCAAGCGACATCCGGCGCTGGTGGCCGACATGGCGGTTGGCGCGGCCGCGATGGGCAAGGTGCGAGTGGCGCAGGCCGCCGGCACGTCGATTCCAGCCGACTGGGGCGTGGATGCGTCCGGTCAGCCGACCACCGACCCCGCCGCGCTGGTGAACCTCATTCCGTTCGCCGGCCCCAAGGGCTTCGGCCTCGGGATCGTGACGGAGACGCTGGCTGGCATCCTCGCCGGCGCGGTGCCGCGGGCAAACCGGACGCCGGACAGTCCGCAGCCGGTGGGCCAGGTGTTCGGGGCGATCAACATAGCGGCGTTCCGGCCCGTGGCGGAGTTCCACGCGGACGTCGACGAGACCATCGACCGGTTGCACGCCATCCCGCCCGCCGAGGGGTCAGCCGGGGTGCTGGCCCCGGGCGAGCCGGAATGGCGGAATCGCGCGCGATCGATGGCGGAAGGGCTGGAGTATCCACCCGGTCTGCTCGACGACGTCGCCGCCACCGCCCGCGGTCTCGGTGTGGCGCCATTCTGGAGTCAACCCCGATGACCACCGCGCCACACGTTTCCTACGACACCTCAGGGCCCTCGGTCACGCGTGAGGAGCTCGAAGCATTCGCCAGCGGTTTGCTGCAAGCCGTCGGCATGGACCTCGAAGACGCGGACTTCACGGCGCGGACGCTGGTGCACGCGGACCTGCGTGGGGTGCATTCGCATGGGGTGCGAATGCTGCCCCTCTATGTGCGGACGCTTTCGAGCGGCTCCATGAATCCCCGGCCCATGGTGCGGGAAATCACGAGCGGCCCGGGCCATGCGACGTTCGACGGCGACAACGGGCTGGGCCAAGTCGCCGCCGGCATGGCCATGGAGCGGGCGATCGAGCTGGCGCGGGCGTACGGCGTGGGGACGACGGTGGTCGGCAATACCGGCCACTTCGGCGCGGCTGGGTACTGGGTCATCATGGCGGCGGAGGCTGGCTGCGTAGGCTATTGCGCCAGCAACCTGCGCGGCCCCGTGTTGCTGGCGACCGGAGGGCGGGGAGGGGCCGCCGGCAACAACCCGCTGGCCTGGGCCTTCCCCGGCGAGCGCCACCGCCCCACGGTGCTGGACATGGCAACGGGGGCCGTGGCGCTGGGAAAGATTGCGGCGCTGGGCGAAGGCGGGCTTCAAGCCCCGAATGGCGTCGCGGCCGATGCCGAGGGCCGGCCGACCCGCGATCCGGCCAAGGTGGCCTTTGTAATGCCCGCCGCGGGCGCCAAGGGATATTCGCTGGCGGTGCTGCACGACGTGCTGGTAGGCGCGCTGACCGGCGGCGGATCGGCGCTGCAGAAGGAGCCGCTGGTACTCGGCGGGCCGATGGACGGCGGGCTGTTCTTCATGGCCATCGACATTTCGGCGGCAATGCCGCTGCTGGACTTCACCGCCGCGATGGACGCGCAAACCGACGCCGTGAACGACCTCCAACCGGCTGAGGGCGTAGACCGCGTGAGCATGCCAGGCCAGATCGAGTGGGATCTCTATGACGAGCGGGTCGTCTCAGGCATCCCGTTTCCGGCAGGCGTGCTCGATTCGGTGACCGAGGTCGCGGCGCAGTACGGCGTGGCCGCGCCCTGGCCGTCGGATAAGCTCCGAAGCTCCTAGAGCCGGAGACCTGGGATGAGCAGCACGCGGACGGACGGGACTCTTGACTCCGTGCTGGGCGCGATCGGCAATACGCCGGTCGTTGAGCTTGGGCGTCTGACACAAGGGCTACCGGGGCGGCTGCTGGTCAAGCTCGACTACCTGCATCCCGGATTCTCGAAGAAGGACCGCGTGGCCCTGCGGATGATCGAAGATGCGGAGGCCAGCGGCGAGCTGCGTCCGGGACAGCCCGTGGTGGAGCTCACCAGCGGCAATGCGGGCACGGGGTTCTCCATTGTCTGCGCGGTCAAGGGCTATCACTTCGTGGCCGTGATGTCGCGCGGGAACTCGGAGGAGCGGGCGCGCATGATGCGGGCACTGGGCGCCGAAGTTGTCCTGGTGGACCAGCTGCCCGGCGCGACGCCGGGTCAGGTCTCGGGCGCCGACCTTGACCTGGTGGAGGCCGAAACTCAGCGCATTGTGCGGGAGCGCGGCGCCTTCCGACCCGACCAATTCCGCTTGCGGAGCAACTACCTGGCGCATCGCGACACGACCGGCCCTGAGCTAGTGGCACAGACCGGCGGCGCCATCGACGCGTTCTGCGATATGGCCGGGTCCGGCGGAACCGTGGGCGGAACATCGGCTGGGCTCAAGCAGGGCATTCCCGGAATCAGGTGCTTCGTGGTGGAGCCGGCCGGCGCGGCAGTTCTGGCGGGCAAGCCCATCGTGAACGCGGACCACCGCATCCAAGGCGCGGGCTACTCGCGCCCGGAGTTGGCGAATATTCCGCCGGAAATGGTGGACGGCTATCTCACCGTGGACGACGAGGCGGCGACGGAGATGACGCGGCGGCTTGCCCGCGAGGAAGGGATCTTCGCCGGCTACTCGTCGGGAGCGAACGTGGCGGCGGCCCTGGAGCTGCTGCAGGGCGAGTTTCAGGGCGGCACCGTGGCCACGATCATCAACGACTCAGGGCTCAAATACCTCAGCACCGACCTTTGGGAATAGCCGAAGCGCGCGCGGCCGATTGGCCATGGGTCGTGGCCACCGCGCAACTGCGACACAATGGCGGCGCTGAGGTGGACGCCACGGTGTGGCGGCCACCACGTCCCATTTCCGGCGCAAGGAGCGGGTTTGATGAGCATCAACCATCGAGATGACCGTCCGATCGTGGACATGGGTGACGGCGTGCAGCGCCGCACGATGGTGTGGGGCGAGCGCATGCTGCTGGCCGAGATTCATTTCGAGACCGGCGGCGCCGTGCCACGGCACGACCACGTGTACGAGCAGATCGGGTACTGCATCAGCGGGAGCCTCGAGCTTGACCTGGGCGATGACACGACGGTGGTCAAGGCCAACACGTCATGGGTGATTCCCGGCGGCGCGCCGCACGCGGCACGGGCGCTGGAGCCGAGCTTCGTCATCGAGATTTGGAATCCCGCGCGCGACGACTACAAGGACTGACGCCGGCGTCGTTGGAAGCGCCCCTCATGGGGCCTGAACCGGAATCACAGCGGACGGACGCAGCCGATTGAGCGCCTTTGGCGGCGTCACGGGGCGCATGTCGCGCGCGACGATCGAAATCCTGCGCGACAACCTGACGCTGGTGCCGTTTTTTACCGCGGGTGGGCTGGCCGCCGCCGGGTTCCAGGTTCTCCTGTCACGTTCCCTCGAGGCAACGGTCTACGGCGAGACGTTCGCCGTGCTGGGGATGCTCTCACTGCTGGGGACGCCCAGCCTTGTGATCCAGACCATCATCGCGCGCAGCAGCGCGCGACTCTTCAGTTTGGGGCGGCTGACCGATATGCGCCTGGCGGCGTGGACCGCTGCCCGTCGGCTGAGCATAGCGGCGGTCCTGCTCACGGCAGTTCTGGCCGCACTCACACCGCTACTGATGCGTGCCTTTCAGCTGACAAGCCCGTGGCCGATGCTGGTGGCTGCGGTCGGCGCCGGCTTGGCCCTGCTGGAACCGCTGTTCCGCGGTGTCACGCAAGGGGCGCGGAACTTCGTCGCGCACGGCGCCATCGCAGCGATGTACGGGTTCGGTCGGCTGGGCGTAGGGGCCGTCGGGGTGCTGACCGGCGGTGGATCAACCGGGGCGCTGCTGGCAGGCCCGGCAGGCGCGCTCGCTGCCATAGGCACGGGCATCGTCGCGCTGCGGGGACTCTTGCGCGGCGATTCCGCGCCGCGCGGCGCAGTGGCGCCAAAGGAGCCGCTGTGGGCGCATGTTCGGGTTGGCCTGATCGTGGCCGTCATGGCCGCCCTGCTGCATCTCGACGGGTTGGTGATGCGCATGTTCCATCCCCCCGACGTTGCCGCTGACTACGCCGTTCTCGCGGTTATCGGCCGCATGGTGTACTGGAGCGGGATCACGATTGGGCTGGTCCTGCTCCCCTTCGTGGTCCAGGCTGCCACGCGCGGCGAGGATTACGTGCGGGCATACCTGATCAGCGTGGGATTGATGGTGTTTGCCGGGTCAATCGTGGCGTTCGTCGTGCTGCTGTGGCCCGACTTTGTCTACAGCGTGGGGTTCCGGGATGAATACACGCTCAACACCACGCTGCTGCCAATCTACGTTGCCGCAGCTGCGATGCTGGCCATTGCGACGATGACGGCAAGTCTGCACATTGGCGCGTCCAACCTGCGGGTATGGCTTCCCTTGGCCGGACTGCTGGCCGCGACCGTCATCGGACTTGGCGTGGCGCATGAAAGCGCGAGTCAGGTCGTGACGGTCATCCTCGTGGCGGACGCCCTGGCCTTGGTCTACCTGGTCGGAGAAGCCGCATTGCTCACGCGGCGAGCACCCGCACCCGTACCCGTGTAGCGACTCTCACGGCTGCATATCGCCGCCAGCGCCCCCGGTCCTAGTCGGAGGAGCGCCCGTAGTCGTCAGAGAAGCGGACGACGTCGTCGGGGTGCGGCGTGGAAACCTCAAGGACTCGCACCGCCCCGTAAGGCGCGGCAAAGCGATGGACGGTTCCGGGTCGAATGCGGAAGGCCTGACCGGGCTGCAAGTCGCGCGTCTCGGCCGTTTCCGGCGAAGCACCCACCGTCAAGGCCAGCCGACCCTCGAGGACGTAGATGGTCTCGTCCTTTTCCACGTGCGCTTGCAGGCTGAGCCGATGGCCCTCGCTGATCTCGATCACCTTGCCCAAGTAGTGCTCGCAGCGCGCGTAGATTATCTCGCGCCCCCAGGGCTTCTTCACAATGGTGATCTCGTCAGACGGCGCGTTCATCGGACTCCGGCGACGGACCGCCCGATGTCGAGCAGACGAACGACGCGGTCGGCGGACGTCGTTTCGCAATAGATGCGAAGCAGCGGCTCGGTTCCCGAGAAGCGCACGAGCAGCCAGCTTTCATCGGCCAGGTAGTACTTGAATCCGTCGAAGTCGCCCCGTCGGGCCACGGGGGTTCCGTCGATGGACTCGGGTGTCCAGGCAGCCATGCGGGCCATGATTGCCTCGCGGTCTTGCGCGGGAAAGCGCAGGTCCAAGCGGCGGTAGTGGTATTCGCGCCCGAGCTTCTGGAACAGCTTTTCGACGAGCTCCGACGGGGTCTTGTCTTCGCGGGCCATGAGGTCCAGGAAGAACAGTCCAGCGACGATTCCGTCGCGCTCTGGCATATGCATGCCAAACACGTAGCCGCCGCTCTCCTCGCCGCCCATCACTGCATTGGTATTGCGCATGGTTGGCGCCACGTACTTCATGCCGACGCCAGTCTCGTGAACCGGCACGCCGTACAGCTGCCCGAGCCGCTCCATCATCGCGGTCGTGGTGAGCGTCTTCACCAGCGGACGCCGGTCGCCGCGATGCTCGAGCATGTAGTAGGCCAGCAAGGCGATGGTGCGGAGCTGGTCGACGAACTGCCCGTGCTCGTCGACCACGCCCAGGCGGTCAGCGTCGCCATCGAGCGCCAGACCCACGGCGGCCTGCGCCTGGCGCACCGCCTCCCCCAGGGCGTCGGTTTGCGGCGGGATCGGTTCCGGTCGCGCCAGACCGGGAAATGCCGGATTCCACTCGGGGTGGATCTCGCGAACCTGGAGCTTGCCGCCGTTGAGAAATCGCGGCAGCCAGCCCGCGCCGGACCCATACATGGCATCCACGACCACGACGAGCTCGCGCCGCCGCAGCGCGAGCAGGTCGAGCAGATTCGGCACGTGTCTGAGATAGGCGTTCGCGGGATCGAAGGATTTGACTTGACCAACCTGGGGCGTGCCGAGTTGGCGAATCGCGGCAGGCGTCACCGCGGCGACAGCAGCCTCGACCTTCTCCAAGCTCGCGGGCGGCAAGGCGGCGCCGCTGGCGGTGCGGATCTTGAAACCGTTGTCGCTGGGCGGATTGTGGCTGGCTGTGATCATCACGGCGCCCGCCGCGCCGACACGGGCGACGCTGAACGCGGCGACCGGCGTGGGGCACGGACGGTCGACGAGAAAGGCCGGAATGCCGGTCGCGGCCAGGACCTCGGCTGTCGCGCGGGCGAACTCGGGCGATCCGAACCGGCGGTCGTAGCCAACGACGATGCCGTTTTCCCACGACCACTCGCGGCGCACGAAGTGGGCGAACCCCTGGGCCACGCGCCGCACGTTCGCAAACGTGTATTCGTCCGCAATGCCCGCGCGCCAGCCGTCCGTCCCGAACCGGATGGGCTCGCCGGTCATAAGGCGCAACGCTCGGCAGCGGCGAGCCGCGGGTGGGGCGCGCCAGGGGACATGGCGCTCAGGCGACGATCGGAGCGTGTGACGCGAGACGCTCACGCACTTCGCTGAGGCCGTCTCGCAGCGAATCATCCAGGGACCGAGTGGCGCGCCAGCCGGTGTCGCGGGCGATCCGGGACGGGTCGCCAACGACGACACGGCCCTTCGCTCCACCCGCAGCCGAGCGCTCCCTCACCTCGACTTGAATGCCGGCGATCGCGGCAATCCGGTCGACCACCGAGCGCAGGGGCGTGGCCAGCCCGGTCGCGACGTTGTAGACGGCCCCCGCTCGGCCGCGCGCCGCCACGGCTTGTATGGCCTGCGCGGTGTCTCGCACATCTACGAAATCCAAGGCGTCACGCAAGCTCAGGGTGTTGATGACCGGTGGGGCGCCGTGGTCGAGAATTTCGGCCGCCTGCCTGATTTGGGGCGCGGGGAAGTACTCCTCAGGCCGGCCGGGACCGATGACGTTGAACAGGCGCAGTCGGACGATGTCCAGCCCTTCGGAGCGATGGTGCTGGCTGGCCTGCAGGTCCGCCGCCGCCTTGGTGACGGCATACACGCCGTCCGGACGCTGTGGATCATCCTCGCGGATGGGACGGCTTCGGTCGTCGCGGCCATATTGCAGCGCCGAGCCCACGACAACGAGCCTCGCCTGCGGGACCATCGCGCGCAGGGCCAGAATCACACGGAGCTGCCCCAGGACATTCACGTCATAGGTCCCGATGGGGTCTTGCTCGGCCTGCCGCGGGTCGGCCACGGCGGCGAGGTTGATCACGACCGCCGGCCGCGTGGATCGAAACGCCTCGCGAATGCCGGGGCCGTCGCGCAAGTCGACTTTGAGGTCGCCGTCCCCGCGATGGTCGGCGGCAACTACTTCAGCGCCCACCGCCTGCAAGCTGGCGACGAGGTGCCGTCCGATGAATCCGCCAGCGCCGGTGACAAGCACCCGGACGCCTTGCCACGAATGTTCCGCCGCCACCGCCTCGGTCACGCGCCGTGCCGCGACGCCATGATTTGCGCGTGTGCGAGCTGGCTCTCAACAAGCTCCATGTCCGCATCGACCATGAGCGTCACGAGCTCTTCAAAGGTGATGGTCGGTTCCCAGCCCAGCTTCTCGCGGGCCTTCGCGGGGTCGCCGATGAGATGCACGACCTCGGCGGGGCGAAACAGGTCTTCGCTGGTGTAGATGTGGTCGCTGGCGTTAAGCCCGAGGTGCGAGAAAGCAAGCTCGGCAAACCGCTCGCCGGAGTAGGTCTCTCCCGTCGCGAGCACGTAATCGTCCGGCTCGGGCTGCTGCAGCATCAGCCACATGGCCCGAACGTAGTCGGGCGCGTAGCCCCAGTCGCGCTTGGTGGTCAGATTGCCAAACGGCACCTTGTCGAGGACGCCATGGCGGACGCGCGCGGCGTTGTAGCTGATCTTGCGCGTGACGAACTCGAGCCCGCGGCGCGGCGACTCATGGTTGAAGCAGATGCCCGAGCAGGCATAGATGTTGAAGCTTTCGCGGTAGTTGATGGTGATCCAGTGGGCGTAGAGCTTGGCGACGCCGTAGGGACTGCGTGGATAGAACGGCGTGGTCTCGCTCTGCGGCCACTCCTGCACGGCCCCAAACATTTCGCTGCTGGAGGCCTGGTAGAAGCGGATGCCGGGATCGACGGCGCGCACGGCCTCGAGCATGCGGGTGGCGCCCAGGGCCGTGACCTCGCCGGTGAGGACCGGCTGGTACCACGACGTCTGCACGAAGGATTGGGCGGCAAGGTTGTAGACCTCGTCCGGGCGATGCTTCTTGAGAATCTCGATCAGCGAATACTGGTCATGCAAATCACCAGGCTCGAGCGTGATGTCGTCCTGGATGTGCGCGATGCGTCCGTTGTTCTCGGTGCTCGTGCGCCGCACGATGCCCACGACGTGATAGCCGCGCTCAAGGAGAAATTCGGCCATGTATGAGCCGTCTTGGCCGGTGATACCGGTGATGATGGCAGTCGGCATCAGTGGAATATCTCGATTCTCGGTTGCTTTCGCAGTGTACGCGGCCCCGGGGCGCGGCCTACGCCGACTGGTCTCAGGTTGGCCGTGTGGCCTTGCCTCCGTGGACCGTGGGCTCCTGACACCACTGAAGCCGCAGCAGGGCTAGCGGCTCGAGAATGGATTCCGGGAGGCCGAGAAGATTGACGAGCACGGCTTCATCGAGCGCCTGCCGCGTTTCGTCGTGATATGCCTCATTGGCCGGGAGAAACTCGCGTTCGCGGAAGTCCGCGAAGATGGCATGCGATTGCTGGAGCTGTGCGTCGCTGAGCTCCCGCACGTCGAGCGCCAGCAGCGAGGGGAGCTGAGTGATTGTGAGCCTCGCCCGACCCTGCTGCTGACGGCCGGCTACCCACCAATAACCGATCAACCCAAGGGTCGTGTTGGCCCAGAGAGCAATAGCTTCCTCGGCCGCAGTGTTGTCGAGACAATAGCTCGGCCAGGCGTGCCCACCGATGCAGCATTTTGGAGTCAGGCAGGCAGCCAGGCTCTGAGAATTGAGTCGGAAGTCACGGTTAAGATGAAGCCTGGTCGCCGTGTCCCAGACGTCCAGCGCCTTGTCCTCGCAGCCCTGCCGCACCCAGCCTTCGCTATCCGGCTCGACGACCAAACGGCGTTCGCGCGCCGCGTTATGTGACCAAAGCATCGGGTAGGTGGGAGCTACATCGCGGACAGGAATCACATCGAAGGGGCCGCGCGGGGTGCCATCGCGGCTTTTCTCCTTCCCAGAGATGTCCATGTGGTAGATCCCCCGCGCGCCGATGCTCGCAAGGTTTGTGACCGGCAGAGAAATCGCCGCTCGCGTGTGAGGCAAGCGGAGTGTTCCCGTTCCAAGGGCAAGCGCAACCTCAGCTACACCGGGAGACCTAAGAGAAGCGCAGCCGCCGTCGGCAACTCTTGCGCGGATGAAGCAACCAGCCTCATCGTCACCGATGTACACCAGCCCGCTGCGGCTATCCGGCAAGCGGTCGACAGCTCGCGCGATCTCGGTTGCTTCCACCAGGCTGCGAGGGCGCCAACGCAGGTTCACATAGAGCGCATTCGCACTCGACTCGTCCGCCTCCACCGGCTCGTTCCGCTTCACGGCGACGACGAGCGCCTCGGCGATGCCCGTGTCCGCCGAGAACGCTCGTTCGTGGGAATCACCAGCGGCTGCGATCGTTACCACCGTCAAATCGCGGTATTCGCGCGCCAGCAGGCGGCGAGCTCGGGACCAGGCCCCGCCCGAAACGATTGCAAGCGGCAGCACCAGCGCCAGCACGCCGCCCGGCTTGATCTTGACGTGGGCGAGGTCGATGAAATTCGACGCCAGACCGGCATTGCCGTGGCCTACAGGGTGCTTGAGGCGTTGGCGGACTCCCTTTAACACATCTGACATCCGCCGCTGTTCATCCTCGCTAGTTGCGAATCCCGCAAACGACGGGACTGGCACGCCGATCGATGCGGCTTCCTGACCGGTCGGCCGCGTGAACGGCGGATTCATGATCATCAAGTCCACCGAGCCCCGCGGTACCCGTATTTCGTCGCTTAGCAACCCGTAGGCGGCCCCTGTATCGACGCCGATCGCCTCGCCCGTGCCCCGCAGAACGTGCTGGCCCGTGCCAAACAACGACGGCTGCTCATCACTGAGGATCAGGTCCAGCGACCCGATCGCTACCGGTCGTCCGCTGTCGCCGTCTACGTCTTGCTCGCCGTACGGCATGGTGTGAATGCGTGTGCGGTCGAACGTCACGGATGGGTGGGAACTGGAGAGGGTTGAGGCAGTAAGGTGCGTCGCCGCCGGCATAATGTCCGCGCCGATTAGCGCGCGTTCCATCATCACTTGGTGCAGCGGCTCGTCGTCGCCCCCGGCGCGGCGGTGCCGCGCCGTGACTGCGCGGTAGGCTGCCGCGAGCAGCGCGCCCGTCCCGCAGGCCATATCCGCTATGCGCAGGTCTGTGAAGGCCGTGGGCTTCGACCAGTCCATGGTCAGTCGCTCCGCGGCCAACTCAGCCAGAAGCGCGGAACTGGCCGGCCGCGTATAGAACGTGGCCAAGAACTTCCGGTCAGCGATCAGCCGCCCAAACATCTGCCCGGAGAGCTCGTGCGTGCTCGTGGCGCCAATCTTGTCCAGGGCCCCCGCGACCACAGTCAGCCGATCCAGCACCGTCGCTGCCGCGCCGTCAGGGATCGGCAGCAGAACGTCCGAGGCGATCCGAAAGATCGGCCAGTAGTTGATTTCGTGGAGGATACGTCGCCAAGTCCTCAGCACCTCGGACTTCAACGGCTGATTCCACGGCCCGCGCAATTCGTCAAGCGTTGGTATGTCGCGCACGGCCGCGATGGCGGTGTGGAAGGTCAGTGCGTTGGCCAGAATCGCCATCGCCATACGCACGGTCTGCTCGCTGGGCTCCTGGTGGAGGGCGGCGGCAACCTTAGGGAGCGCGTACGGGCGGTTCCAGAGGTCCTCACGCAGGCGGCCGGCGGCTTCCCGGACACCGACTTCTAGGATCAGCATCCCCTGGGCGATGCGGCGCTCGGATAGGGCAGTCCGCTCAATGAAGCCCGCCAGATCATCGAGGCCGCCGTGCAGCCAGCCTGAGGCCGGCCAGCGAATCGGCGCGTCGTCGCCTTCAAGGAACGCACAGTAATCGAACGAGGTTGCGGCAATGCGTTCGGGTAGGCGCGACTGCTCGCAGCCCCGGAGCGCAGCCGGCACACGGACGGCGATGGCCTGCTCGACGGCATCGCCGGTGTCCTCGACGATTGCGCCCAGGCGGCCGCGGGCATCGCGCTCGACGGTGTGCGCCGGCTCGAATTCTGTCTCGACGATCACGGTCAGCCCGCCCGGGTGGCGGATCACGACATCGGGACGCCGCGCCGACGCGTCGCGGAGCACGCCGGTCTGCTCGGCACCTACACGCTCGCGCCAGCGCGGATGCTTCCCGCGCAATGCGTTGGCGAACTCGGCGTTAAAGACCGCTTCAGCAGTCCGGGGCAAGGACGCTATCTCGAGCGACTCCTCATCTGCCGCGAAGTGTCAGCCAGCCTGGCGGGCGGACAGGTCATAGTATTCAGTCGGACCCAATCGGGCATGGAAATGGCACGCCGACGGCGGCGCCGGTTTCGGTGAGCGTGGCGACGATGTCGTCGGTCAGCGGGCAGCCGTTGGCCCGGCGGTCGGCGGCGTTGGCGGCCTCGATGTCGCCGGGCGCGAAGACCTGCTCGACGCCCGGGCGTCGGGCAACCGCGCGCATGGCCGCCAAGGTGCCGGCCACGCGCGATTTGAATTCCCCGAGCGGCGCCAACCGCGCCACGTCGACGGCCATGAAGGCATGCCCGACGCGCTGGGGACGATCCTTGTGCTGCCAGTACATGCTGCCGACGTCGACGGTGGACGCGGCGCCGGAAAGGATGCCGGCCATGACGTCGATCAGCAACGAGAGCCCGGCGCCCTTGTATCCGCCCAGCGGCAGCAGCGACCCGCCGTCCAAGAACGCCTCGGGATCGGTCGTGTCGTTCCCGTCGGCGTCGAGCGCCCAGCCCTCCGGGATTGGCTCGCCGCGGCTCTGGGCCAGGAAGATGTGGCCGGCGGCAACCTGCGTGGTGGCCATGTCGAGCACGAGCTCGTCCGGCGGGTCGGTGGGAATGGCGATGCAGATGGGGTTGGTGGAAACGAATTTCTCGCTCCCGCCCCAGGGAGCGACGATGGCCTCGCCGTTGGTAAAGGCCCAGGTCATGAGGCCGGCCCGTGCGCCGCGCAGCGCCCAATATCCCTGGGAGCCGTTGTGATTGGACTCGCGTATGCCCGTCCAACACGCGCCGCTGGCTTTGGCGCGCTCGATCGTGGCGTCGATGGCGAAGTCACACACGACGTGCCCCAAGCCGTTCTCGCCATCGACCACGACCGTGGTTGGCGAGTCGGAAACCACCCGCGGCCGAGCGTGTGCGTTCACCAGTCCAGCGGTGAGCCGCTCCAGATAGATGGGGATGCGGGTGATGCCGTGGGTGTCGACGCCGCGCAAATTCGCGTCCACCAGCCCGTGCGCCACGACGTGCGCGTCCTTGTCGGCAACGCCGGCGGTACGGAATATGTTGGCGGTAAACGTGCGCAGATCGTCAGCGCTGAATCGCCGCGCGGGGGGTGAAGCCGTGCCCATCGATTACTCCTTTGCCGAGAGCGGTCGGCTGACCATACCGCCGATGACCGCCGCACCGTCGGGTCGCGGCTGATGCCTCGCCGGGAACTGAGGTCGGTGGATCTGGTGAGCATAGCGGCGCCTGGCGACATCGTCGCCATCGTTGGCGCGGGTGGCAAGACCACGACCATGTTCGCCCTGAGCCGGGCGCTCGCCGCGACGGGGCGCCGAGTGCTCACCACCAAGTCGACAATCATTCACATGCCCACGATGGCCCAGAGTCCCGGCGTGGTCGAGGTTCCGCCGGAGCGGTGGTCGAACGAGCTGCGCCGGCAGCTCGACGAACGGCGCGAGCTGACGGTCGTGGTCGGCTCGGCGGGTCCCGATCGTTGGCAGGGAGTTCCGGCCGATCGGACGGTGGAGCTGCGGAACGCGGCGCGGGCCGATCACGTGATCGTCGAGGCCGACGGGGCGCGAGGCCGGTTGCTCAAGGCGCCCGCGGCCCACGAGCCGGCGATGCCCGCCAGCGCGGCGGTGGTGATGCCGGTCGTGAATCTGCGGGCCATCGGCCGGGCACTCAATGCGGAGCATGTGCACCGGCTGAAATTGGTGGCGGCCCTGCTGGGAATCCCGGAGGACGGCGTGTTCGGCATCGAGCATGTCGCCAAGGTCTTGCTGGATGCATCAGGCGGGCTCAAGCGAGCGCCCGCGGACGCCCGCGTCTGGCCGGTGCTCGCGGGTGTCGACGCGGTCGATCGGCAGGCGGTCCAGGACTTGCTGCGGCGCCTCACCGAGCATCCCCGGGTTACCGGCGTGGTCACGGCCGATGGGGATTGGCGCTATACCGCGCTGGTGTAGTGTCAACTCGCTTCTGAGAGACGGTCGGAGCGTGCGCCCACCGCCAGCAGCACTCTGGATCCTAGACGGCGGGCAGTTGCTGGCAGAAACGCCACGAACGAGATAACTGCTGAGCGAGGAGTAGCTGGTGAAGACGTGCACGTTCTGTGGTCACCCGGACGAAGGCAATCCTGCGGACACCGGGTGGGACCGTCACGGGTCCGTGGCCGACGGTGAGGAACGCATGTGCCTCGCGTGTCGGCAATTGGTGAGCTTACGGACCGAGGTGTTGTATGAGTACTCCTCAACGGGGAAGTGTCCGTGCGACACATGTAGGCGTTACACGGATGGGAGGGAAGTGCCACCTGAGGATTGGGACCCCGAGAAGCATTGGGATTCTCTAGCCGCTGCCGCTGCCGGCGAGACCGGACGCACGATCCTGGACATATTGTCCACCGCGATCGAAACCGTAGGTTGGGACGAGGAGACCATTCCTCTGTGCGCCATGCTCTTTCGGCGGCAGGCGTGGTACCTCGCGTGTGCCGAGCTTGGAGGGAACGCGCCGGCAAAGTTTCTCACCGAAGCGCCCGAGTAGCTGGTAGCGTCGGTTCCCGCGCTGAGGTCAACTACCCATCTCGTACTTGGTCGCCCATATGCCGTGCGTTGGCCTACGTGACCTAAGTCACGATCAAGCGGTACTAGCCGCGAACGGCGCGGAAGATGTCGCTTAGGCGCAGGCGCCGGCCGTAGACCAAAAGCCCGATGCGAAAGACTCGCGTGCTGACCCAAAGCGCGACCGGGACGCACACGGCCAGGATTCCCACGCTGATCGCGATTGAAAGCACGTCCTGCGACCCGGCCGCCACGCGCATCAGCCCCGCGACTGGCGCGGTGATAGGCACCCAGCTCAGCACGATGGCCAGCAGGCCGTCGGGGTCGCCCTGGATGAACGCCGCCGCCATTAGGGGGACGACCGACGGCAACACCACATACATCGCAAGCTGCTGGCCCTCCTTGAAGCTGGTGGTGATGGACCCCACGGTGGCGTAGAACGCCGCGACGAGCAGGTAGCCAAGCAGCAGATAGACAGTGGCGAGCGGGAGCACCGCGAAGTTGACGGTCACGTCGCCCAGCAAGTCGAACCGGGCCAGCAGCAGGGGCACCAGGGCGAGCGCGGTGACCACCCACACCAAGACCTGCACCAGCCCGGTCATGGCCTGACCGGCCAATTTTCCGAGGAGCAACTGGTCGGGGGTGACCGACGACAGCACGATCTCGATCACGCGGGTTTCCTTCTCCTCGCTCACGCCTTCCAAGAGGTAACCCGCGCTCGTGAAGATGATGAGCAGATACAGCATGGCCATGGCGTAGGGCAAGACCGCGTCGATGCTGGAATCGGCGGCCGCTCCCTCCGGTGGCGATCCGTCAAGGCCCTCGGCCCGCAGTTCCACGGGTTGCCGGATGCGGGCGGCGATCTCCGGCGCCACATGCTCCTGCAGCAGGGCGTCGAGGAGCACGGACCGGATCACGCCCCGGGCCTCTCCCTCACGCTCTCCGAACGCTCCGAAGTCGTCGGCGACGAAGCGCACCGCGCCGGACTGCTCATAGTCGGCGGCGACCACGAAGTAGCCGGCAATGGCGCCCTGGGCCTCGGCGGTTCGCGCGGCTGCCTCGTCGACAAAGCGCGTGAAGTTCGACGGCAGGTCTCGCCCATCCAAGGCACCGGCGCGATCGATCAGACCGTAGGAGTCACCCGCGTCGGGCGTCGACGCCTCCGCGACGGCGCCGCCGATACGGTCGCCAAGCAGGACCACGGCCAGCACGGCGATCGCCAGCAGCACGGGCATGGTGGCCGTGCTGATGAGAAAGGCCTTGCGCCCGATGGTGCGCCGCAGCTCCCAGCGCGCCACGACGGCCGCATTACGCATGGCCGCCCGCCTCGCGCACGGCCTGAATAAATACGTCGTCGAGCGAGGCCAGGGCGCGCTCGAAGCGGTCGAGGCGAACGCCGCGGCGCACGAGCTCTTGCAGGACGGTTTCAGGCGTGGCGTCGGCCGCCAGCACGGCGTAGTAGGCGCCCTCCTCGTCGCGCAGCTCGGTTACGCCGGGGAGGTCGGCGACGCGATCCGGCGAAGCGAAGCGCACGGCGTTGGGGGCGTAGGCGCGGCGCACGTCCGCCACGCGGCCCTCCAAGACGCCGCGGCCGTCGGCGACAAGGTAGATGCGGTCGGCCAAGTGCTCGACCTGGCTCATGACGTGGGTGCTGATCACGATGGCCGCGCCGGCGTCACGCCGATCACGGATTATGTTGAGTAAAAGCTTGACGTTGATCGGGTCGAGGTTCTGCGTCGGCTCATCCAAGATCAGGATGTCCGGCTCGGTGAGCAGCGTGGCCGCGATCTGCGCCTTCTGGGCCATGCCGCGGCTGAGCTCGTCGGTCTTGCGCGCGGCCCCTTCGGCTAGGTCCAGCCGCTCAAGCCAGGCGGCGGTGCGGGACCGGGCTTCGGCGCGACTCAGCCCCTTGAGGCGGCCGAGGTATTCCACGGCGTCGGACGTGCGCACGCCCCGGTGGAGTCCGCGTTCTTCCGGCAAGTAGCCGATGCGGCGCCGCAGCTCAAGGCTGGGCGGCTGGTCGTGGATGCGAATGTCCCCGGCGTCCGGCGCCACGATGCCCATGACGGCGCGAATGGTGGTGGTCTTTCCGGCCCCGTTGGGTCCGAGCAGGCCGAGGACTTCGCCCGGATTGACCGTGAGCGAGACGTCGCGGACGGCGGTCACATCCGCGAAGGACTTGCGCAGACCTCGGATCTCAAGCGCGGGCATGGAGCATGTTTAGCACGGCCGGTCGAAGGTCACGCCTGCCCCGGGCTGACCGGGAGCCGCCGAATCAGTCAAAATGCTCAGGTACATCAAGCAAAAGACCGAGGCCTATGATCGAGCGCGTCCCCATCAACCATGACCGGCTCCTGGAAACCTTCCTGCGCTTGCTGCGCATCGACAGCTATCACGGTCATGAAGATCGCATCGTGGAGGTTCTGCGCCCAACGCTCGAAGCGGCGGGGCTGGAGACGAACGTTGACGCCCACGGCAATCTCATTGCCTGCTGGCCCGCGAACGGCAGCGACGCCCGGCCGCTGATGCTCAACGCGCACATGGACACCGTGTGGCCCACGCCCGGCCTGGAACCCGTGGTAACGGAAGAGGGGGTCGCATCGGGTGGTTCAAGCATTCTCGGCGCCGACGACAAGGCCGGGGTGGCGGCCATCGTGGAAGGAGTGCAGGCGGTCGCGGATGCGGGCCTCCCGCACGGGCTGATCGAGCTGGTCTTCACGGTCGGCGAGGATGTGGGACACATCGGGTCGCGCGCCTTCGACCCCGCGGCGATCGAGGCCCGCAGAGGGCTGGTGTTCGATGGGGATGGGCCGGTCGGATCGGTCGTGACGGCAGGGCCGGCCGCGGAGGCGTTCACCGCGGTGTTCCGCGGCCGCGCGGCCCACGCCGGCACCGAGCCCGAAAATGGCATCAGCGCCATCGCCATGATGGCGCGAGCCATCGATCGGATGAATCTTGGACGCGTGAGTACCTACACCGTCGCCAATATCGGCACCGTCAACGGCGGACAGGCAATGAACATCGTGCCCGCCGAGGTGACGCTCGTCGGCCAGGCCCGCAGCCTGCGTCAGCGGCTGCTTGATACGCAGATCGCGCACATGCGTGAGGTTATGGAGGAAGCGGCCAAGGAGTTCGGGGGGACCGTGGAGTACGTGGAAACCAACCGGATTCAGGCGTTCGGGTTTTCCGACATGAACTCGGTCGTCAAGTTGGCTGACCGCGCCATCCGATCGGCCGGACTCGAACCTTCGCACGTCTCGACGGGCGGCGGCAGCGACGCGCATGAGTTCAACTCGAAGGGCATCTGGTCGACGATCCTTGGCATGGGCTGCACCGGGGCGCATACCGTCGACGAGTTCGCGCCGCACGAGGCACTGCGGCAAATCGCGCAAGTCGCGGCGCAGGCGATTGTCGTTGCCGGCTAAGGGCGATTCCCATGAGCCCCGCGAGGGGATGACGCGCCGCATGCTGGAGGAACACGATGCCTGAGAGCCCGGGCCCGGTGGCGATCAACCACGACCGCCTGCTCGGAACCTTTGTCGACATGCTGTCCGTCGACAGCTTCCATGGCGACGAGGACCGCGTGGAGGCGATCATTCGACCGGCGCTGGAACCGCTGGGGATCCGGTTTAGCCACGACGCGATCGGCAATCTCATCGGGTGCTGGCCGGGCCGCGGGCGCAGCGACGGCCGCATCATGCTCAACGCGCACATGGATACCGTGCAGCCGACGCCGAACATGCGGCCCGTGGTGGACGCCGACGGCGTGCGGTCCGACGGGTCGAGCGTGCTGGGGGCCGATGACAAGGCGGGACTGGCGGCGATCATCGAAGCGATCCGCTCGGTTGACGACGCCGGTCTGGATCACGCCCCAATCGAGCTGGTGTTCACCGTCGGCGAGGACGTGGGGCACATCGGGTCGAAGGCCTTCGACGCGGCGTCGATTGAATCTCGCACCTCGTTCGTGTTCGACGCCGGCGGGCCGGTGGGCAACGTGGTTATGCGCGCGCCGGGGCAGATTCGCTGCACGGCCACGCTGCACGGGCGGGCGGCGCACGCGGGGATCGAGCCCGAGCTCGGGATCAGCGCCATCAGCTTGCTGGCGCGGGCCGTGGATCGGATGCCGCTGGGACGCGTCGACGCCGAAACGACCGCCAACATCGGACGGATCGAGGGCGGGCAGGCGTCGAACATCGTGGCCCCCACGGCGCGAATCGAGGCCGAGGCGCGCAGTCTCAGCGAAGATCGATTGGCCGACCAGATCGCCGCGATGCGCGTGGCCGTTGCGGACGCGGCAGCGGATATGGGCGGCTCCTTCGACTTCGAGGAACACCGCTTCTACGTCGCTTATCAACTCGCGGAGGACGCGGCGGCCGTTCAGCTCGCCGACCGCGCCATCGAGGCGTCCGGCCTCACGCCGCGGCACGTCAGCACGGGCGGCGGCAGCGACGCCCATGAGTTCAATCTCAAGGGCATCACCTCGGTGTGCCTGGGTGTGAGCTACATCGACGTGCACACCATCGAGGAGTTCATGCCGCACGATGCCCTACGGGACATCACGCAAGTTGCGGCGCAGCTCATCACGCAGGCCTGAGCCGACCGCGAGGCCGACGACTACTGGGGCATCGTCCCCGCGAGCATCGGGTCGCCGGTTGGGCTGCTGGGGCTGACGTGCATCAGCTCCTCGGTGACCTCGAACGCATGAAACACGTATACCGGGTGCTCACTCTGCACAAGCACGACCGCGCTGCCCGCGAGGTCGGTGCTGAAGTTCGCGCCGCTGACGCGCGTACCGCTCTCATGGATCAACCAGAGATGGTAGACGTGGTCGTGGCGGGGCGCGTGCAGGCCGTCAACGACGAGCATGACCTGGGAGCCGGCGTCGTCGAACATCAGTTGCGCCCAGGCGTCCTCGGCGCCCGGCATTCCGTGCAGCGTCACCGTGTGCGGTTGGGTCGCATAGATATCGACGAGCGCCGCGCGCTGCGCCGACAGTCCGGCCTGCATGTCGTCGACGGTCTGCTGCAGGTCGCCGAGCCGCAGCGCGAGGACGATAACGGCCGCGACCGCCGCGACGCCAACGGTGGACGCGGCTGTGAATCCCAAAGCGGGCCATCCGGGGAGGCGCCAGCGTCGCGCGGGGGGCTCGGCGACAGCCATGACCCGCGCCCGAAGGTCCGGCGGGGGCGCTTGGACGCCCGTCTCAAGCGCGAGCGTATCCAGCGCATGGCGCAGGGCCTCGGCTTCGCGGCGCACCGCGGCGTCACGCACCAGGACCGCGTCGAGCTCGCGGGCCTCGGACGCGCTGAGGTCGTCAAGCGCGTAGCCGCTGATGAGATCGTCGAGCGTCGCTGAGTCCATGGGTTAGCCGAGCAGGTCCTGATCGCCCAAGCGATCGCGCAACTTGCGCAAGGCGGTCCGTGTGCGCGTCTTGACCGTGCCCAACGGCACATCGAGACGCTTCGAGATCTCGGACTGCGTGTAGCCGAAATAGGCAAGCCAGAGCACGTCCTGCTCGGGCTGAATCAGGCCCCGAATCGCCTGTCGCAGCTTCTGCCGGCGCTCGGCGAGCCATGCATGCTCCCAGGGCGCCGGTTCGCCGTCGGCCTCCTGGCGGGCATCAAGATCGATCTCGTAGGGATAGAGCTGGGGACGGGCGCTGGCGGCGCGAATCGTATCGGTGATGCGATTGCGTGCGATGCGAAGCACCCACGAGGTGAGCGATCCGCGCGACTCGTCGAATTGATGGCGGCGCGTCCACACCTGCATGAAGACGTCCTGGACGACATCCTCGGCAACAGCCTGGGGAAAGGCGCGCCGCGCCATGGACCACACCGTTCGGCTCAGCAGGTCGTAGACCCCGCCCAGCGCCTCGGCTTCATCGCGGACGAGCCGACGCCCGAGGACCACGTCCGGGCGCTCAGCCGCTGCGGAAGGTTCGCTAGTCATGCGCGCTGGGGCTAGAGTGCCACGCCGGTCCATCGGCCTAACAGCACGGCCCCGTGCCGGCTGGCCGCGGCGCCGCAGGAACGGGAGCCTCAGCGCGGGCGCGCCCACGCTGAAGTCGATAAGGCCCGGGAGTTCAGCGGCGATCGCGCCACCGTGGGTGGTCATGCAGTTGCCGCTCGCGTAGGCGCGACGCCCGCGGGACGCCAAGCCATCCGCCTTGCGGCGCGGCGTCGATCTTGGAGCGATGGCATGTCGGACGGCCCTGCGGCAACGCACCGCGTGGCTGGGGGTTCGTGGACTGCTACGAAGGTTTGTCCGGCGTGGATTGCGTACCGCGGGCGCGGAGCAAGGCGTACTCGTAGCTGTCCTTCAGCGCCAGCCACGAGGCCTCGATGATGTTGGCTGAGCTGCCCACGGTGCCCCACTCGCCCTCGCCATCGGAGGACTGGATGAGGACGCGCACCGCCGCGTCCGTCGCAGCGCTGGAATCGAGGATTCGAACCCTGTAGTCGGCAAGGTGCATGCCACCAAGCTCGGGAAAAAATCGCTCCAAGGCCTTGCGGGCAGCGCGGTCGAGTGCACTGACGGGGCCGTTGCCTTCGGCCGCGGTGTGGAAGATCTCGTCCCCAACGCGGATTTTCACCATGGCCTCGGAAAGCATGTCGCGTCCGCCGCGAGTCTCCGCCAAGACGAGAAAGTCAACGAAGTCAAACGGCGGCTGGTAGTCCCCGGTCAGACGCCGCAGCAGCAATTCGAACGAAGCCTCGGCGCCTTCGAACTGAAAGCCGCGTTCTTCAAGCGACTTCAGCTCCTGGACGACGCTGGCCGCGTCGGTTTCGGAGCCCAGCCCGAGAGCATCCGCTCGGGCGACGACGGAACTGCGCCCGGCCAGCTCTGAAATGAGGATGCGGGAGTCGTTGCCCACCAGCACCGGGTCGATGTGCTGATAGGCATCGCTGTGCTTGCGCATGCCGCTGCCGTGATACCCCGCCTTGTGGGCAAACGCGCTGTGGCCGGCGAACGGCGTCTGCGGATCGAGGGTCACATTGGCGATCTCCGCGACATAGCGCGCCAGCGCCGCCGTCTGACGCAGCTGCGCGGGAGCGACGCAGTCGTATCCGAGCTTGAGTTGCAGCGTTGGGATCAGCGTCAGCAGATTGGCGTTGCCGCAGCGTTCGCCGAGCCCGTTGGCCGTGCCCTGCACCTGACGCGCGCCCGCATCAACGCCGGCAAGGGCGTTGGCTTCGGCCAGGTCCAAGTCGTCGTGGGTGTGGATGCCTAGCGGCAGGTCCGTCCAGGCAGCGGCCGCCGAGATTCCATCCCTGATTCCGGCCGGCAGGGACCCGCCGTTGGTGTCGCAGAGCACCAGCCAATCGGCGCCGGCGGCGACGCGCACGCACTGCTCCACGTAGGCGCGATCGTGGGCGAGGCCGTCGAAATAGTGCTCAGCGTCGACGATGACTTCGCGGCCAGCGTCCTTGAGGAAGGCCACCGAGTCGCGAATCATCGCCAGGTTCTCGTCTGGTGTCGTTTCGAGCACGGTCTCGGCTTGAAACCGAGAGAACTTGGCCACGATGGTCACGGTCGGCGTCTGACACGCGAGCAGGGCTTGCAGGTTGTCATCCGCGGCGGCGCGGGTGCCCTTGTAGCGAGTCGCGCCGAACGCGGTGATGCGTGCGTGCTTCCAGGTTCGCTCTGCGGCGCGGGTAAAAAACTCGCGGTCCTTGGGGTTGGACCCCGGAAAGCCGCCTTCGATGTAGTGCACGCCGTAGGCGTCGAGACGCTCGGCGATGCGGAGCTTGTCTTCGGCGGAAAACGAGATGCCCTCGGTCTGCGCGCCGTCGCGCAGGGTCGTGTCGTACAGGGAGAGTTGCATGGGCAAGTTCCTCAGCGGAGGTGGGACGTTGCAGGGCCTGAATAGGTGTGGGCTATGGCCCACCGGCCGGCGATTCGCTTAGCGAGTCACCGCGCGGACCGCCGCCGCAATGCCAGCCGCGCCCGTGAACGCGGGCTTCACGGGTCGCGGATATTCCTTGCTTCGGGCAGTCATGGACTGAGGCCTGTCAGTGGCGGTGCGCCGGCCGCCGAGGGCATTGTAGGGCGTCCGAAGGATCATTCGGCAGTCGGGAATCCGGCGAGATAGGGCAGACGGGTGCTTGTCCGGCGGACGTCGTCGGCGTTTTCCATGAGTTGGCCAAGCGCATCCCAGCGGCCCGTCAAGAAGCTCGCGCGAGCGCTGGCAGGGATGGCGGCGGGGTAGCCCCCGTGGTCCGTCGCGACGCGCTCCGCCTCCACGTCGACGGTGAGCTCGGTGTCCGGAGCCTCGTCGAGAAGCGCCTGCAGAGATTCGACGTGCTCGGGAGTCATCGTGACGCAGGGCAGACCGATGGCCACGCAGTTGCCAAAGAAGATCTCGGCAAAGCTCTCGCCGACGATCGCCCGAATGCCGCGGCGGAGCAACGCCTGCGGCGCATGCTCACGGCTTGAGCCGCAGCCGAAGTTTCGATTCACGACCAGCACGCCGGCATCGGCGAAGCGCGGGTCATCCATCGGGTGCGCCCCGTTGAGCGCCCGGCGCTCGTCCTCGAAGGCGTGGGGGCCAAGCCCGTCGAACGTGATTTCCCGCAGGTAGCGCGCCGGAATGATCCGATCGGTGTCGATGTCGTCGCCGCGCACCGGCATGCCGCGGCCGGCGATGCGAGCAATGACGGCTGAATCGCTCATCAGGCGACCATCCGGCGCACGTCGGTGACCTCGCCGGCGAGGGCCGCGGCGACGACCATGGCCGGACTCATGAGGAGCGTGCGGCCCGTGGGGCTGCCCTGGCGGCCCTTGAAGTTCCGGTTGCTGGACGAGGCGCAAATCTGATTGCCCTGCAACTTGTCCGGGTTCATGGCCAGGCACATGGAACACCCGGCTTCGCGCCATTCAAACCCAGCCTCGCGGAAGATCTCGTGCAGGCCGGCGGCTTCGGCCTCGGCCCGAATGCGCTGCGATCCGGGAACGACCAGGGCCTTGACGCCATCGGCGACGCGCCCGCCCTGAGCCACGCGCGCGGCCTCGTGCAGGTCGCTGAGCCGGGCGTTGGTGCAGGATCCGACAAAAGCTACGTCGATCGGAATGCCGGCCACAGGGCGCCCGGCCTCAAGCGACATATGCGCCAGTGCCTCCTCGGCAGCCGCGCGGCCCGCTCCATCGAGCGCCTCCGGCGACGGCACGACGTCATCGACACCCGTGACCTGCCCCGGGTTGATTCCCCACGTGACCATGGGAGCGATGTCGGCGCCGTCCATGACCACGACATCGTCGTAGGCCGCGTCCGGCGCCGAGGCGAGCGAGCGCCACCACGCGGCGGCGCGCTGGAACTCGTCGCCGGCCGGAGCGTATTCCCGACCCTCAATGTAGGCCTCGGTAGTGGCGTCGGGGTTGACATAGCCAACGCGCGCCCCGCCCTCGATGGACATGTTGCAGATCGTCATGCGCTCGTCCATGGACATGGCGTCGACAACCGTGCCGGCGTATTCGTAGGCGTAGCCAACGCCGCCTTGCACGCCGAGGCGGCCGATGATGTGCAGGATCACGTCCTTGGCGTAGATCCCCGAGCTCAGCCGGCCATTCACCTCGATGCGGCGCAGCTTGGGCTTGGCCACCGAGAGACATTGCGTGGCGAGCACATCGCGGACTTGCGAGGTGCCGATGCCGAACGCGACCGCTCCAAACGCGCCGTGGGTGCTGGTATGGCTGTCGCCGCAGGCAATACTCATGCCCGGTTGGGTAAGACCCAGCTCGGGTCCGATGACGTGCACGATGCCCTGACGACCGGTAGACGGGTCGAAGAACGGCAGGTCATTGGCCCGTACGTTCTCCTCGATGGCGGCGAACATCTGCTCGGCCATACCGTCGGCATAGGGCCGCGGCTGCTGGTCGGTCGGAATGATGTGGTCAACCGTGGCGAAGGTCCGCTCCGGATAGCGCACGCGCAGCCCGCGCTCGGCAAGCATCTGGAAGGCCTGCGGGCTCGTGACCTCGTGCACCAAATGCAAGCCGATGAAGAGCTGCGTTTCGCCGTTGGGGAGGCGCCGCACGGTGTGCAGGTCCCATACGGTATCGAGCAATGTGCTGGCCATGGCGCCCCCTAGCCTTCGCTCGGCGGCGCGTGCACGATGGCCTGCGCCTCAGGCTTGGCCGACCAGTCCTTGCCCAGCCCGGCCAGCAGCCGGTTGAGCGCGTTGATGTAGGCCTGCGCACTCGCGACCAAGATGTCGGTGTCGGCGCCGTGGCCGTTGAAGACCTTGGCATCCGACTCGATACGAATCGTCACCTCGCCGATGGCGTCGATGCCGCCGGTGACCGCATTCACCGAGAACTCGATGAGACGGTTGGGCACCCCGACGATGCGGTTGATGGCTTGGTAGATGGCGTGGACCGGGCCGTCGCCGATCGCCGCGTCCGAGAATTCGGTGCCGTCGTCCGACAGCAGACGCACGGTAGCGGTGGGCATGGAGCCTGTGCCGGCGCTGACCTGCACGTGTTTCAACACGAAGGCTTGGTGGAACGCTTGGCGCTGCCGGTGCTGCGCGATGGACTCGAGGTCGCGGTCGGTGACCTGCTTCTTGCGGTCGGCAATCTCCTTGAACGCGCGGAACACCGCCGCGAACTCGTCGTCGTCCAGGGTGTAGCCCATGGATTTCAGCCGATCGCGCACCGCGTGCCGGCCGGAGGTCTTGCCAAGGATGATGCTGCTCTGGCTGACGCCCACGTCGGCTGGGTGCATGATCTCGAAGGTCGTGCGCTCCTTGAGCATGCCGTCCTGGTGGAGCCCGGAGGCATGCGCGAACGCATTGCCCCCGATGATGGCCTTGTTGGGCGGCACGACCATGCCCATGAAGTTGGACACGAGGCGACTGGTTCTGGCCAGCTCTTTCGTGTCGAGGCGCGTGTCGGCCTGGAAGTACTCCCGCCGCGTGCGCAGCGCCATGATGATCTCCTCCAGCGCCGCGTTGCCGGCGCGCTCGCCGACGCCGTTGATGGTGCATTCGACCTGACGGGCGCCGGCCCTGACCGCGGCCAGCGAGTTGGCGACCGACTGGCCCAGATCGTCGTGACAGTGCACCGAGAGCACGACGTCCTCGATCCCCGGCGTGTGCTCGGTCACGTAAGCGACCATGCGGCCGAATTCATCCGGCTGCGCGTAGCCGACCGTGTCGGGGAAATTCACGACCGTGGCGCCGGCTTCGATGGCCGCGGCAAAGATCCGGCAGACAAAGTCCAGGTCCGACCGCGTGGCGTCCATGGCCGAGAACTCGATGTGCGACGTGAACTGGCGCGCGTAGGCCACCGCGTCCTGCGTCAGATCGAGGACATGCTCACGCCGCGCGCGCAGCTGATGCTGCAGGTGAATGTCCGACGTCGAGATCACGATATGCAGCAGCGGATTGGCGGCCGGCTCCAGCGCCCGCCAGGTGCTGTCGATCTGCTCGCGCTTGAATCCGCTCAGGGCGGCGATTTCAACGTCCCGAAGCTCCTGGGCCAGAAGATTGACAGCCTTGAAGTCGCCGGGGGACGTGTGCGGAAAGCCGGCCTCGATGACGTCTACGTTGAGTCGCCCGAGCTGCCGGCCGATCTCCAGCTTTTCGTCAATCGTCAGCGCGCCGCCGGCAGCTTGCTCCCCATCGCGCAGCGTCGTGTCAAATATTCGGATGTGTCGCATCGGCCAAACCCTCGTTCACAGTCACGGGCGGTCGCAGGACGACCGCGTCCAGGCCCCCAAGCTCCCCTCTCGCGGCTGGAGAGGGGCGGGGAAGCGCAAGATCGAGGGACCAATTGGCAGTGACGAGAGTCACCTTGTCGATGCGAAGCGTCATTCGCGCGTCTTTGGCAGCCAATCCATCATACTGCGCAATTCGCTCCCCACGCGCTCGAGGTCGTGATTCAAGTCGGCATTGCGCAGGGCGCTGTACGCCGGCCGGCCCGCCTGGTTTTCCAGAATCCAGTTGCGGGCGAACGTGCCGTTCTGAATCTCGGTCAGAATCTGACGCATGGCCTGCCGGGAGCCCTCATTGATCACGCGGGGGCCCGACACCAGATCGCCGTATTCGGCGGTGTCGCTGACCGAATGCCGCATGTAGGTGAGGCCGCCCTGATAGATGAGGTCCACGATCAGCTTGAGCTCGTGCAAGCACTCGAAGTAGGCCAGCCGCGGGTCATAGCCAGCCTCGACCAAGGTCTCGAAGGCCGCCTTGATGAGCGCCGTCGTGCCGCCGCACAGGACGCTCTGCTCGCCAAAGAGGTCGGTCTCCGTCTCGTCCTTGAAGGTCGTCTCGATGAGGCCGGCCCGCGCGGCGCCAAGCGCCTTGGCATAGGACAACGCCACGGCGCGGGCACGCCCGGTCGCGTCCTGCGCAACGGCGATCAGCGCGGGAACACCAATCTCCTGCTCGAACATGTCGCGCACGATATGTCCGGGGCCTTTGGGCGCCACCATGACCACGTCGATATCCGGCGGCGGCACGATCTGGCCGAAGTGAATGTTGAACCCGTGCGCGAACATGAGCGCCTGACCGGCTTTGAGGTTGGGCCGAATCTGGGTGTTGAAGGCCTCGGCTTGGGTCTGATCGGGCAGCGCGATCATCGTGGCATCGGAGACGGCGACCGCCTCGTCGGTGTCGAGCACCACCAAGTCGGCGTCCTCGGCGCGCTCGCGCGACGAACTGCTCGATCGCAGGCCGACGACGACGTCGACGCCGGAATCACGCAGGTTCAGCGCATGGGCATGCCCCTGGCTCCCGTAGCCGAGCACGGCAACTTTCTTGCCATCCAACTCATCAGTCTCGATGTCGGATTCGTAGAGAACTTTGCTATCCACGTGTGCTCCCATTCCGCGAGGCTTTGGACCCACGCGCCATGGCTACGACGCCAGTGCGCGTCAACTCGTCGATGCCGTATTCGGCGATCACGTCCAGGAATCGGTCGATTGTGTCGGAAGCACCGGTGATCTGAACAATCATGGTGTCGCGCCCCACGTCCACGATCTCGCCGCGAAAAATGCTGGCAATGTCCGCCAGACCGGGGCGGTCCGCCGGGGCGGCGCGAACGCGGACCAGCGCCGTCTCCCTCTGCACGGCGGCGACGTCGGTGAGGTCACGAATCGTGATGACCTCCACCAGCTTGTAGAGCTGCTTCTCGAATTGCTTGATCTCGTCGTCCGTGCCCCGGACTTCGATGGTCATGCGGGAATAGCCCGGCTCCTCGCAATTGCCAACGGCCAGGCTGGCGATGTTGAATCCGCGGCGTCGGAACATGCTGGCCACGCGGGTGAGCACACCCGGATGGTCGGCCACCATGGCCACGAGGGTGTGGCTGCGGCTGGTTCCGTTCATCGCGGGTCCTCGATGACGCTGCGCACGCCCGTGCCGGGCACGATCATGGGATAGACGTTCTCGACGCGGTCGACGTGCACGTCGAGCACGACGGGGCCGTCGTAGGCATGCGCGTCCGCAACGGCAGTGTGGAGATCGTCGCGCGACCTCACGGAGACGCCGCGGAGGCCGAATGCCTCGGCCACTTTGGCGAAATCGGGATTGTCGAGAAACGCGCCCATGTAGCGGCCGTCGTAGAAGAACTGCTGCCACTGGCGAATCATGCCCAGGTGGGCGTTGTTGAGAATGGCCACCTTGACCGGAATCTTCTCCGCGGCCAGCGTGTTGAACTCCTGGATGTTGATGAGCAGGCCGCCGTCCCCGGTGACGCACCACACGGGCTCACCGGGCGCGCCCATCTGCACGCCCATGGCCGCGGGCAGGGCATAACCCATCGGACCGAGGCCGCCGGCGCTGAAGAAGCGGCGCGGCTGCTCGTACCAGAAGTGCTGCGAGGCCCACATTTGGTTCTGGCCCACGTCGGCCACCACCCGCGCGTCGCCGCCCGAAGCGGTGTAGATCGCCCGCACGACTTCCTGCGGCAGCACCGTATCGGGGCTGTCAGGGATATCGAGCGATGGGTGGTTCGCGCGCCACTCGTTGAGCTGGTCAATCCACGGCCGCCGCTCGCGATGCTCGATGAGCGGCGTTAGGGCCTGCAGGGTGAGCTTGAGGTCGCCCACGATGGGCACCTCGGTGTCCAGCACCTTGCCAATCTCGGCCGGATCGACGTCGATGTGCACGACCTTGGCATTCGGCCCGAACTCATCGACCTTGCCGACGGCGCGGTCGTCGAAGCGCACGCCCAACCCGATGATGCAGTCGGTCTCGCCCATGGCGAAGTTGGCATAAGCCAACCCGTGCATGCCCAGCATCCCGAATGACAGCGGGTGGGTCTCTGGAAACCCGCCAACACCGTGCAGCGTGGTCACCACGGGAATGCCGCCCCCGGTGGCCAACTCGAAGAGCTCGGGCGCGGCGCCTGAAATGTCAATGCCGTGACCGGCCATGATCATCGGTCGTTCGGCAGCGTTGATGACCTCCGCCGCGCGGCGCACCATCTTGAGGTTGCCGGCGCGGACGGGACGGTAGCCGCGGAGCGTCACCCGGTCGGGCGCCGGGACGGTGGTTTCTTCGAGAAAGACGTCCTTGGGCACGTCCACCACCACCGGACCCGGGCGTCCGGTCTTGGCCAGATAGAAGGCCTCGGCCATGACATGGGGCAGCTCGTCGGCATGCATCACGAGATAGTTGTGCTTGGTGATGGGGATGCTGATGCCCGTGATGTCGGTTTCTTGGAACGCGTCCGAGCCGATGGCCGGACGCGCGACCTGACCGGTGATGTAGACCACGGGCACGGAGTCCATGTGGTCGTTGGCCATGCTGGTGACGAGGTTCGTCGCACCGGGACCCGAGGTGCTCGTGGCCACGCCGACCTTGCCGGTTGCCCGCGCATAGCCGTTGGCCGCAAACCCGGCGCCCTGCTCGTGGCGGGCCAGCACGTGCCGGATGCGGTCTTGATAGTGGTAGAGCGCGTCGTAGAACGGTAGCGAGGCGCCGCCGGGCATCCCAAAGATCACATCGATGCCCTCCGCAAGGATGGCCTCGCAGATCACCTGGCCGCCAGAGCGGGCGGGCACGGCGCCGTTGGTCGAGTTTGGGGATTCAGTGGCGGTCATGGGGAAGTGCTCCTGTCAAGGGTGGAGAATCGCTAGATCGAAGGGGGATCCGCGGACCGGCGCTTTAGCGCCGGTCCGCGCTACCTACCGCGACATGCACCGCCCGACCCAGCAGCCCGCCTGAGCGAGCGGCCCGGAAATTGCTTCTGGGACCTGCCGTCGCGTGTTCGTTCATCCTGCCCTTAGTACGTACGAAAGCCCGTCCCCAGGGGACGGGCTCAACCCGCGGTACCACCCCGATTGCCCGGCATTCGCCGGACCACTCGGCGCCCCGCTAACGGTGGGCAACCGGGCCGGTCTCCCCGCAGATCGACCGGCCGGCTCAGAGGCGACCTTCGGTACCCGCAACCCGCTGGCTCGCACCATCTCCAGCTCGCTCAGGGTTGGAGGGATACCTACTCTTCCCCGTCAACGCCGTCATCTTCTCGGCCCCTGCCACGCGTTGGCGCAGCCGCCACCCAGCAGGTTCGGCTCCAACGTATCAGGCAGGCCGGGGCTGGGCAAGACTTCCACGCCCACGAACGCGGATGATCTTGATCAGCGCCCGTCAACCACTCCGGCGAAGCGCCGGCCCCGTCGTGGATGCGGATCGGCTATCCAACCCCGCCGTCCCACCCGCGGGAAGTCGCTCGCCATCCCGCATAATGCCCAAATGCCTGCGACGCCCGACATTCCCGCCGCCGAGCGGCGCTATGTGGTCTGGGACGTCGAGACGCTGCGGCTGAGCACCGAAGTCCGCGGCGGCTGGCGCCGAATCAGGGACTTTGGGTTGGCGGTGGCGGTGACCATTGACGATCAAGGCGTGCAGCAGTCGTGGCAGGAACCCGAGGCCCGGGCGCTCATCGACTACCTTGAGGGCTTCCCCCACATCGTCGGCTTCAATTCGTTGCGGTTCGACGCCGAGGTCATGTCGGCGTACGGCCCCGTCGACACGCTGCGGGAACGCACGCTGGACTTGCTGGCGGCAATGCAGCGCGCCACCGGCCGCCGTCGCGGCCTCAGCTTGCAGAACATCGCGCAAACCATGTTTGGTGAGGGCAAGACGCTGGACGACGCGACCGAGTCGGTCGACCTGTGGCGCACCGGGCGACCGGACGACCGGCAGCGGGTGATCGACTACTGCGCGCAGGACGTGGTGCTGACGCGGCGCATCCTCGAGTTCGGGCTAGCCCACGGCTATGTGCTGGCGCCGGTGCCGGACGTCAACAACAGGGGCGCGTCGGTCGGCGTGCGAGTGCCGGTCGCGTGGGGTCAATTGGCAGGCCTGGCCGGCGGACCGATGCCGCTGGAGTCCTAGCCGGAAAAGCGCCGCGTCGCGGCTAGCCGAATATCACGAGCGCAGCCACGGTGCCCGTCACGGCGCCGATTGCCGCACCCATGACCAAGGCAACGAGCAGCCACATGGCGCCGGGAGGGCCCGGGGCTGGGGCTGTGAGCAATCGCTCGGCGACGGCCGCGGGCTGACGGCCCGCGGCTGGGTGATTCACGGCGTCGGCCTCGATGAGTCGCGGCTGACCGAGGTCTTCTTTGTCGTGACTTGGCGCAGCTGGACGGGCCGTAGGCCTGGGAGATGGGTCATCCGCCGCCCGGCCGGGAGCATTTGCAACCGAGACCCTGGCCAAATGCTCGATGAGGTTCGTGCCGCGATCGCTCGCGTCGCCAACCCGGGTCGCACGAGGTTCGCCCATGCGGCAGGCTATCACGGAGTCCCGGACGCGCACGGCTGGGCCGCCGGCGAATGGCCTTCGTCGACGCTGGTGCCGCGGCTAGCGGGCGTCGAGCAAGTCTTGCACCAGATCGAGCACCGCTTCGGCCACGGCCGCCTTGCTCCGCAATGAGACCTCGCGTCGCTCGCCGTCGCGCGTGAGCATGGTGACCGCGTTGGTCGACGCCGCGAAGCCGCGGTCGGCGGCCGCCACGTCGTTGACCACCACCGCGTCAAGCTCCAGCTCGTGAAGCTTGGCACGGGCGCTGGCTTCGTGGTCTTCAGTCTCGGCGGCGAAGGCAACGCGCACGAAGTCGCCGGTGAGCGCGGCCAGCAGGCTTGGATTCTCCGTTAGCGGCACCACGGGGACGCCGGCGCGGCGCTTGATCTTGGCGGTCGCCCGATGGGTCGGCCGAAAATCGCCCACGGCCGCGTTCATGATCAGGGCGTCGCAGCCCTGGGTCGCGGCTCGCAGGGCCTGCAACATGGCGTCGGCCGAGTCCACGAGCTGGGCGGCGACGCCATAGGGCGGCTCCACAACGGCGGCGCCGAGGACAAGCTGCACCGCAGCGCCGCGTTCGAGTGCGGCGCGCGACAGGGCCACGCCTTGCCGACCGGTGGCACGGTTCCCGAGATAGCGCACCGGGTCCAGAAACTCGCGCGTCCCCCCGGCGGAGACCACGATCGAGCGGCCCGCAAGCGGGCCGCTACGCCCGAGCACGAGCCGCACGGCATCGACCAGGACCTCGGTCGCGGGCAATCGCCCCTGGCCAGTCGCCCCGGAAGCGAGCCGTCCTTCAGCCGGGGGGACAACATGCACCCCGCGGCCGCGCAGGGTTGAAAGGTTGGCTTGCGTGGCCGGATGCGCCAGCATTCCGGGCTCCATGGCGGGCGCAACCACGACGGGGGCCGCGCTGACCAGCGCGATTTCGGTGACGATGTCCTCGGCCAGCCCGAGCGCCAGACGTGAGATGGCGGACGCCGTGGCCGGTGCGATGACGATGACGTCGGCCGCGCGGCCCGCCTCGACGTGCGCGATGCGATGCTCGGACGTCATCGGCGTATCGGCCGTAACGACCGCGCGCTGGCTGAGCGCCTCGAAGGTCATCGGGGCGACGAACTGCTCAGCGCCGCGCGTGAGCGCCACGTCGACATGCGCGCCGGCCTGCGTGAGCGCGCTTGCCAACTCCGCCGCCTTGTACGCGGCAATGCTGCCGCTGACGCCGAGGACGATCCGCGCGCCTGCGAGAACGCTCATCCGCGTGTCATCGCCCGGTGAATGCGAGCCAGTCCCTTGAGCGTGATGTCGGCGTCCACTCGCTCGAAGCCCCCCACGTCCGCGGCAAGCGTGGCCGCCATGCCGCCGGTGGCGACGGTCTTCCAAGGGCCTCCAGGCTCCGCTTGCAGCCGGCGGATCACACCGCGAACGAGCTCCACATACCCCCAATAGACGCCGGAACGCATCGCATCCACCGTGTTGCGGCCCACAAGCTCCTCGGGGTGTTCGATGTCGATTTTTGGCAATTGTGCGCCGGATGCCGTGAGGGCCTGCCCCAGGGTTCGGATGCCGGGCGCGATGACCACGCCGCGCAAGTCGCCCCGCGCATCCACGACATCGAACGTCGTCACACTGCCCATATCGGCAACGATGACCGGCGCCCCGACCTCCGCCCGGGCACCCACGGCGTTGGCGACGCGGTCGACGCCCACCTGCGCCGGGTCATCGACCAGCAACCCTATGCCCGGCACGGCCTCCGCGCGCACGATGAGCGGCGGGGACGCCGTAACCATGGCCAGCGCGTCCCCGATGCGCTCGGTGAGCGCCGGAACCACCGAGCCGACCACGGCGTGGGTGATCGGCCCAACGTCGACGTAGCCAAGCATGGCTCGCACGAGGTCGGCATATTCGTGCTCGGTGCGGTTGAGGTCGCTGTGCAGCGCCCAGCGCGCGAGGACCGTGATGTCGTCGATGACACCAAACGTCACGTCCGTATTGCCGATGTCGACAGCAAGAATCAACGGCGCGGCTCACCTGTCCATCGTGGGTCACTTGGCTTCCTGCGGCCTGCGTCAGGCGGATTCGTTCCTAGCTCGCACCCTCACCCTAACCCTCCCCGTAAGGGAGAGGGGACCGGCCTGCCCTCCCGCTGCTAGAGCCGAAATCGGACCGCGCTGCCGTCACGGGATAGGCGGCCAGCCCACTCTTGCCTATCGAGGGAGAGTCGACCGGACCGAACTCCCGCCAAGGGAGCGAGGACCAGACTGCAACTAAGGAACAGGAGAGCGCCTGACGCTGAGCAACGTGACCCACTGTCCACCTGTCAGGCCGAGGTTATGATAGCGGTCGCTCGCCACCACCCCCCGCGAATGGCTGATATTCCTCGACCCTTGCGACTGACGCACATGACTTGGCCAGAGGTCGAGGCGGCGCGCGGCGGCGTGCGACTGGTGGCGATTCCGCTGGGGTCGATCGAGCAGCACGGCCCGAACACCTCGCTCGACACCGATCTCGTCATCGCGGAGGACCTGACGCTGCGGCTGGCGGAGCGATTTCATCCGCAGATTCTCGTCGCGCCTACCATTCCGTTCGGCATGTCGGCGTACCACATGGGCTTTCCCGGCACGATCACGCTGCGGACGCAAACCTATCTGCACGTGATCGAGGACAACGTGGCGTCGCTGATGCATCACGGGTTCGACGCCTTCCTCTTCACGAACTGGCATAACGGCAACGAGCCTGTCCTCACGCTGGCCCTGCAAACACTGCCGACGCGCTACCCGGCTCGTTTCATGGCCGGTCTATCGCTGTACGACTTGGAAGACGCCGCGTTGGCGGAGCGGATCGTTCAGTCGGACACGTCGGGACACGCCGACGAGCTCGAGACGGCGGAACTGCTGGCGGTGCGGCCCGACCGCGTGAAGACCGGCGTGCTGCAAGCCGCGGCCTTACGCGGCGGCTTGCGCTCGCCGCGCAATCGCTTTTGGCGTCGCGGAATCCGAATGAATACGGATTTTTCCGACTTCACCGCCAACGGCGCGGTCGGCGACGCCAGGCTGGCCACCGCCGAGGACGGCCGGCAGATGATTGAGGCGATCGAGGAGCGGGCCGACGAGTTGGTCCAACATCTCTTGGACGCTCCAGAGGACCTGCTCGCCCAAGGGCGGATCCTTCGCTGGCGCGATGGGGGCGGGGTATGACGGACACGGCGCGCCCGCCCATGGCGCTGGCCCGGCAGTCGTGGCCTGAGCTGGAGTCGGTGCTGGACGATATCGAGCTCGTGTTGCTGCCCATCGGGTCCACCGAGCAGCACGGACCGAATCTGGGGCTCGGGCAAGACCATCTCATCGCCGAGGCCTTCTGCGAGCTGGCCGCCGAGCGATTGCGGCCCCGCCTGCTCGTGGTGCCCGCGATTCCCTGGGGCATCTCCGATCACCACATGGACTTTCCCGGAAGCATGACGCTGCGCCCGGAGACCTTTCTGGACCTGCTGGAGGACGTGATCGGCAGCATGGCCCACCACGGCCTGCGCCGGTTCCTGCTGGTGAACGGCCATGGCGGCAACCAAGCGCTGGCGTCGGCTGCGGTCCAGGACTTCGGCCTGCGCCTGGACGTGGACTTCGTGGGCGCGGTCATGCACTCCATGCTCGATCCCGACGACGCGCGAGATGCGATCCGCGGCGATTTGCCCACCGGCCACGCGGACGAGTTTGAGGCCTCATATTCCTACTACTTGAATCCAGCTCTGGTGCGCACCGATGCCTTGGCGCGGGCCGAGCTCGACGAGCGGTTCGATGCCTTCCGCACGAAACTGGCCGCCTATGACCTGGAATGGCCGAATCCGGAAGGCGCGCGAACGCGCAACGGCGCTCTCGGCGACGCAGCCCGCGGGTCGCGCGAGGCCGGCCAGGCCTTGATCGAAGGGGCGATTGCCGAGTTGGGGGACATGCTGGCGTTCCTGCGTGAGCAAGCGCCTCGCTGGAACGGTCCGCCGCACGGCCAGGTGCGCCGGGTAGGCCGCGTCAGCAGCTAGACCGGGGCCGGTCTGGCGACGGATGTCCGGGGAGACCCGTGCGCCGTTTCAGATTGGGCTGGCCTAGATTCCCTAGATTCACAAACGAAGTGCAACACCTCATTAGGGTGTTGCCATGGAACGACGCTATTCGCACCTCACCATTGAAGACCGCTGTGCCGTGGCCCGACGCCACGCCGCCGGGGCCTCGATCCGCCAAATCGCGGCAAGTCTGGATCGCGCGCCATCGACGATTGCTCGGGAACTGAGCCGCAATGGATCGCGCACCCAGGGCTATCAACCGCGCTACGCCGACCAGCAGGCCCGCGCGCGCCGCTGGCGCGGGCCCCGGCTCGACCGCGATCCCACCCTGCGCCGCCAGGTCCTCACCCGCCTCCAACAGGGCTGGTCGCCCGAGCAGGTGGCCGGCCGTCTGGCCCGCGAGGCCGGCCGGCCCGTCATCTCCCACGAATCCATCTACCGCTTCATTGACGCCCAGATCCGCCGCACGAAGGACTATGCCTGGCGTCACTATTTGCCGCGGGCCAAGTTCAAACGGGGCCGGCGGGGGCGCAAGGGCGGCAGCTCCGCCTCCTTTATCGCCCACCGTCGTCCCCTCGTCGACCGCCCAGCCCTCGCCGCGGACCGCCAGACCCCCGGCCACTGGGAGGCCGACCTCATGCTCTTCCGCACCTACGGCCAGGCCGTCCTCACCCTCCACGAACGCCACTCCCGCCTGCTCCTCGCCGTCCGGCCCCCCGGCAAAGCCGCTGCCCCCATCGCCCGCGCCTTGTCCCGGCTCCTCGCACCCTTACCGCCCCCCTGGCGCCAAACCGTCACCTTCGACAACGGCACCGAGTTCGCCCGCCACCACCAGCTGCACGCCCGCGGCATCCAGACCTTCTTCTGCGACCCCCACGCCCCCTGGCAGAAGGGCGGCATCGAGAACGCCATCGGGCGCCTGCGCCGCACCCTGCCCCGCAAGACCGATCTCGCGAGCCTCCCGGCCGCTCGGTTCACCCAGCTCGTGCAGGCCTACAACAACACGCCACGCAAGTGCCTCGGCTACCAGACCCCCGCCGAGGTGTTTTGGGATCATCTGTTGCACTTGGAATGTGAATCCACCGGTCTCCCTTCGCGGGAATGACGAGGGGTTCGCAGGTCTCCTTAGGCGGAGGTTTGCAGGTCTCCAAGGCGGAAACGGGACCGCCTAGTCGACCACCGCGATCGTGGTGACCTCGACCAGCAGGTCTTCGCGCACGAGCCCCGCCACGAGCAGCAGCGTGTTCGGCGGGTAGGCGCCGTCGGGAAAGAACTCGGCGAAGGCCTCACGGCGCGCGTCGAGGAACGGCTGGACCGCCCCGCGGCCCACGAGATAGGTGGTGAACTGCACGACATCCGCCCACGACGCGCCGGCGCTCTCGAGCACGTGCCCGATGTTGCGGAACGTCTCCAGCGTCTGCGCCTGCGTGCCACCGTCACCGGTGAGGCTCCCGGTTGCGTCGAGACCAACCTGCCCCGCCAGGTAGAGGGTGCTGCCGCCAGAGGCGCGGGCCAGATGCGAGTAGGCGCCAATGGGCGGGTGCACGCCGTCCGGGTTTGGCACGACTCGCTTGGATTGGGACATCAGTTGTGCGTCCTCAGTCGGCGCGGATCGTCGGGCGCCAGCGATTCCAGCTCCCGGTCATAGCTCACCTTCGCGAACCGGAGCCTTGTAGGTCAGGTCCTCGATCTGAACGCGAAACTCGTCCGCGGAGGATTCGAGATCGAACACGACGGACACCGTCTCCGTGGCGCCGGGGTGCAAGGATTCCGCAAACATCAGCGGCCGTCCTTCGTAGACGGGCTTTGGGGTGGTGGAAAGCCCGTTGGTGCCCTCGTCGTCATAGGCGAAGCTGGCGCCGCGGTCGTCGACGAGGTTCACCCGTTCGGGCGAATACTGGATGAGCGCTGTCGTTGGGTTTTCGAACCTCGCCACCACGATGACGAACACGCCCTTCCGCGGCATGAAGTCGCGCCCGAAGTATTGTGGGATGGACGGCACGGCGTACACGTCGACCAGCGTGATTTGGAGATTCGTGTCTGCGGTGGCCGTTTCGCCAACGGCGAGGTCCGTGACCTCCGGCGTTGGTTCCGGCGTCGCTGCGGCAGCGGTGGTCGTGGTGGCCTCGGCCGGAGTCGCCTCGGCGGCCGTCGCGGAAGACGCCGCCTCGGTTACCGCCACGGCCGCTGTTGGGGTCGGGGACGTCACGACCTCGGTGCCGGCCCTGGCGCGCACTTCAGCTTGCCGGGCGGCCTCGATGCTGGCGAGCAGCGCCTCTTCACCTGGGGCGTACACGATCCGGAGGAGAGCAAGACCGACGCCAACGACAATCACCGAGGCCACAAGAAACCGCACGCTGCCGGGCATGCGCCCAAGGCCGGAGCGGAAGGTCGTCACGTCAGCGTCGTCGCCCGAAATATCACCGGCAACCCGTCCTGTCTGCCGCCATGCGCCGGATGCTCACGCGTGACGGTCACACCCGATGCTAGGCACGCAGGCGAATGCCGTCAACGCGCGGCCGTGCCCGAAGTCGCCGCGGCGCCGGGCAACACGAAGTTTTGGGGAAGCGTGGCGTTGTCCAGATTGGCGCCGGCGAGATCGGCACCGGCGAGCGAGGCGTCGGTGAGGTCGGCGCCGCTGAGGTCGGCGGCCCGGAGATCAGCGTCGGTCAGGATAGCGCCCCGCAAGCTGGCGCCGGCAAGCAAGGCCCGCCCCAGATCCGCACGGCTCAGCTTGGCGAAGCTCAAGTCGGCATTGGGCAGGTCGGCGAAGTGCAAGTTGGCGCCGGTGAAGTCCGCATGACGGAGGTTCGTCCCGCGAAGCCCCGCCCCATACATCTGCGCACCCGCCAGCGTGGCATGGGAGAGGTCGGCGCGGTCCAGCGTTGCGGCCAGCAGGTCGGACCCGCGCAGATCGGCGCTGCGGCCGACCGTGGTATACCCCGCGAGATTAGATTCCGTGAAATCAACAAAGCGCAAATCCGCATGGCTGAGGTCGGCGGCCGTCAGGTCGGTGCGGCTCACCTCGGCGCTGTAGAGACGCGCACCGTCGAGCCGAACCCCGCGAAGGACGGCGTCGCGGACCGTTGCCCGGCTCAGGTTCGCCCGGGTGAGCGTGGCGCCACTGAAGTCGGTGCCGAACAGCCGCGCGCTTGCCAGCACCGCGTCCGTGAGATCGGCGCCGGGCAGCTTGGCGTCGGTGAACGAGGCCCGCGCCAGGTTCGCACCCGTCATGACCGCCCTTGCGGCCGTGACGCCTTGCAGCTGTATCGATCGCGCCTCGACCCCGGCCATATGGACATCGGTGAGCGTGGCGTCTCGCAACTCCGCCCACACCATCTGCGCGCCAGCGAGCGACGCGCCCACGAAGCGCGAGCGCTGCGCCGCGACGCCGGTTAGGTCGGCGCCGTCCAGCTGCGCCCCGCTGAGGTCCGCGTCGACGAGGATGGCCAGACGCAAGTTCGCCCCCCGAAGGTCCGCGGCAGCGAGATTCGCGCCGGCGAGGTCAGCCTTCTGGAGATGCACACCAGCGAGGTCGGCGCCGTGCAAGTCAACGCCGGGACAGCGGGTCGGCTCATGGAGCCAGGCCTCGGCAAACGCCGACTGGATCACGCACCCGTTGACGACCATGGCGTTCTGACTCAGGACGATCGCGACCGCTAGCGCAATCAGCGCAGCCGCGCCCGTCGCGACCAGCGTCGCGATGACCGCGCGAAGGGTGGTTTGCATAATCCGTGATTCGCGAGCCTATCTTCAGCGGCACGCCCTGCCGCCAGTTGCGGGGCGAGTATGCGCCACGTAGCATGACCTTGTCCGCGAATCGGTGCTGCGGGGCATGGCTGCCGCGCGCACGCGTGTGGAACTGCCGAGATGACGCAATACATCACCCGGCGGCTGCTGGTCTCAATTCCGCTGTTGTTTGGCATCTCGATCATTACGTTCATTATCATCAATTTGGCTCCAGGAGATCCACTTACTGCGCTCCTAGACCCAGAGGACCAAATATCGCTCTCAGTACGAGACGTAGAAGCGCTGAGGCGCGAACTTGGTCTCGACCGGCCGGGTCCGGTGCGTTACGTGATCTGGCTGAAAGAGGCGTTGACCGGGAATCTCGGCTACTCATATCAGACGAAGCGACCCGTGATCGAGATGGTTCTTAACAAACTACCAGTTACCCTAAGCCTCATGGGTGTGGCGCTAGCTCTTGCCTCCTCTATTGGAGTTGTTTTTGGCGTTATCTCAGCTCTGAGGCAGTATTCAATCATCGACTATTCGCTCTCAGTCGTTTCATTTTTCATGATTTCGATCCCGCAATTCTTCTTTGCCCTCTCGGGCATGCTGATATTCGCGGTGTGGCTGGGGTGGCTGCCCACATTCGGCATGTGGACGGCTGGCGAAGACCCCGAGCTGTGGGATCTCGCCCACCACGCGATCTTGCCGATCTCGGCCTTGATGCTGCAGGACATCGCGGTGTACATGCGCTATACGCGGGCGTCGATGCTCGACACGCTCTCCGCCGAATACGTGCTGACCGCTCGGGCCAAGGGGCTGAGCGAGACGCTTGTGCTTTGGAAGCACGTCTTTCGTAACGCGCTGGTGCCGCTGGTCACGGTCTTGGGGCTCTCACTGCCGGCGCTCATCGGTGGCGCGCTCATCATCGAGACCATCTTCTCGTGGCCCGGCGTGGGCGCGCTTGCCTACAATGCGCTGCGGCAACGTGACTACCCGGTGCAGATGGCGGTGTTGCTGATGGGCGCCACGGCGGTCCTGGCGGCTAACCTGCTCGCGGACGTGGCCTACGCCTGGGTCGACCCGCGCGTGCGCCACTCCTAGGCTCTGATTCATGGCACAGGGGACCCCGCCGGACAAGCAGCTCCCAACCGAGGCGGACATCGGTGACGAGGTGGCAGCGGCGCAGCGACGCGCAGAGACAGTCGAGTTCCTCGACCTTCCGCCCGAGCTTTCACCCTGGACCCGCGCGCGGCGGCGGTTCATGTCGCACAAGCTGGCCGTCCTCGGGCTCGCCATTCTGCTGAATATGGCGTTGATCGCGATTTTTGCGGAAGTCGTGGCTCCATACGACCCGACGCGGAACCACCTGCACAAACTGCTGGCGGGGCCAGATTCCCTGAATTGGCTGGGGACCGACCGCTCCGGTCGCGACACCTTCAGTCGGGTGGTGTACGGGGCCCGCGTCTCGCTCTCCGTGGGCGTTGTGGCGGTGTCGATTTACTTAGCGATCGCGTTTGCCGTTGGGGCAACCGCCGGACTGACGGGCGGTCACGTCGACAACATCCTGATGCGTTTCACGGATCTCATCATGACCTTTCCCTCATTCATTCTCATAGTCATCATGGCCGGGATCCTCGGACCGAGCATTATCAACGTGATGGTGATCATCGGGATTTTCGGCTGGCCGGGACTCGCGCGTTTGATTCGCGGTCAGATTTTGGTCCAGCGAGAATTGGACTTCGTCATCGCATCGCAGGCACTGGGCGGCAGCCTGCGGCACATCATCCGGCGCCACGTGCTGCCCAACGTCATCGGTCCAGTGTCGGTGGCGGTCACGCTCGGCGTCGCCGGGGCGATTCTGGCGGAAGCCGGGCTGAGCTTCCTGGGCCTCGGCATCTCGGAGCCCGCGGCAAGCTGGGGAACGATGATCAGCAACGCTCGCGGGATCGCGTTCATCGATGCCGCGCCGGCCCTATGGCTGTCGCCCGGGCTCTCGATCGTCTTGGCCGTGCTGGCGATCTACTTCGTTGGGGACGGGTTGCGCGACGCGTTCGACGTGCGGGGAAGCGGGTCCGGCAACTAGCGAGGCCGCCGCGCGAGGGCCAACGTCTCGCGCACCACCGATCACCGTCACACCCTGGCTCCGGTCGGTATGGACTTCAGCCTCCCTGGTAGTTCTGACATAGAGCGCCCGGCGGGCGGTTCGCGAACCGCCCCTACCAAACCCCTACGGCCGCACACTCAACCGTGGGGGAGCCGGCCGCAGACTGGAACCGGGAACGGAACCCAAGTGCGCGACCGGGGACACCAGGGAACGCCGGCCAGTGTTCCACGAGCCTTTGGGCGTGAGCGCTTAAGCCACCGAGGCGGCGGGGATTTCTCCCCGCCGCCTCGGTGCATCGGCGTCGAGCCGGCCCGCCTGCCGGCTCGATCTGAGGACTACCCGCTGAAGTCCTTGCCATCCCAGCGCGGGTCGATCCAGGTCCGCTCGACGGGCGACCGCACCGGCTGCACGTAGGTCTGCTGCCAGAGCGGCCCCTGCATGCGGCGGTGGTAGATGTTGCGCACAGTGCCGTAGTCGACCGGCCCGGCCACCATGGTGCCGCGGGCGTGGATGTACTTGGCGATCTCGAACCACGCTTCCTGGAGCTCCGCCACATCCGAAATCTTCTGCGCCTTCTCGTACATCGCGTCGATGACCGGGTCGCAGATGTCGGCGGCGTTGAAGCCGGCCTGGCTGTAGTACCAGCCGCACCGCATGCGCTGCCAGCCGTCTTCCAAGGTGTTGAAGCCGCCGAAGTTGTGCATGCTGAGGTCCCAGTTGCGGCTCTCGTAGAGCTCCTCGACAACGGCCGCCACGTCGATCCGCAGGAACTGCACGTCGAGGCCAACATCCGCGTAGTACTCCTGGAACGCCAGGGCGCGCGGCCCCGGGTCGCCCCACGTGATCCAGCGAATGGTCTGGCTGGTGTCGAAGCCCGACTCCGCGATGAGCGCACGAGCCCCTTCCGGATCGTAGGGCAGCTCGCGGTAGGTGCCGGGCGGCGGATCGGCGATCAGCCCCACATGCGCCCAGACGTAGTCGGTCTTGAAGCGCGTGCCGCGGTCGAGCGTCGCGTTGACCGTATCGCGGTCGAGCGCCAACACCATGGCTTCCACGAGCAGCGAGATGTTCGTGTCCTTGAAGATCTCGGACCCCCGCTGCAGCCAGATGACGCTGCCGAACGGCGAGCGCTGGGGAAAGGCCTGCAGGTGCGGTTGATCACCCAAGCGCACGAACGACTCCACGGTGCCCGCACGGATGTGGTCCAACTCGCCGGCCTCGGTGGCCGCGTCGTTCGCGTCGCGGTCTCCGTAGCGGATGATGTAGCGGTCGATGTAGGGCGCCCCATACGCAAAGTCGTCGTTGGCTTCCAGTTCCCAGAACTGGCCCTCGACGTAGCGCACGGCCTTCAAGGCCCCGTTCCCGACGGGCGCTGAGGCCAGTGCGTGACCCTCGAAGGCCGTGGCGGGGTCAATGTCTTTGTAGAGGTGCTTCGGGTACGGCGGGAGGTGGACGGAGCGGTCCTTGAGCGGTCGCCCCCACCAGCCCGGGTTTGGATTCTCGAGCGAAACCCGCACCGTCTTGTCATCGATCTTGACCACCCCGCCGGAGTCCTCCACGTTGTCGGTGGGGTTCTCGGCCCAGGCCTGTGAGCCCTGGATGTTGATGTACGTGATGTCGGCGAACTTCGCGCCATAGGCCGGGTCGATGGCCATCTGGTAGCTCCACACCACGTCGTCCGCCACCACCGGGGCCCCATCGTGCCAGTTGAGATCGGGATGGAGGTGAAAGTCGTAGACGCGGGAGGGCTCGATCTCATCCCAGCTTTGCGCCGCGCCCTGGCCCCAGCCGCCGGGCAGTGCCGGCAACCGCCCATCGCCCCACTGGTCGCCGTACCACAGTTGCAGCCAGACGTAGTCGTTGATGAAGTGATGCTCGCTGCCCCACTGCGCATAGGGATTCCAGAAGCGCGTCGACGGGGTGCCCGCCCCAACCGTGATCGTGCCGCCGCTGACGGGGCCCGTCATCTCCTGTTCCATGGCGGGCGCCGCCGTGACCATGACTTCCTTGATCACTTCCTTGGTCACGACCCGCTCGACCACGACTTCCTTGATCACTTCCTTGGTGACCACGGTCTCGACCGGGACTTCCTTGATCACTTCCTTCGTCACGACCCGCTCGACCGGGACTTCCTTGATCACTTCCTTCGTCACGACCTGCGTTTCACCGCATGCCGCGAGCACGGCCGCGCCGGCGGCCCCGAAGAGCCCGGCAGCCGCGCCCTGCAGAAGTCGCCGCCGCGACACCGCCGTATGCATCCCACGCTTCATGACGCACCCCCCACACCTTGCCGGACCCATGGCAGGCAAACATCCGCTGCCTGCAGATCAAGCATTGATTCCAGAAGTTTAGCACCCGGAGTATCTTGGCGCGCATGCGGCGGTCGTCCAGCTCGTTAGCGCTGCGTCAGGACCAGCGGCGCTCCGGCGGGTCGAATACAAAGCCGTGGAACAGCGCGCGGCGCTCTGGAGATAGACCGGCGTAGAAGGCCTTGGAGTAGCTCCAGTGCTCGGGGTTGCCTAGCATGAAGCCATGCTCGTAGGCGTAGTACAGCATGATGCGGAGTCCATTCGGATCGGTGCAGGGTCCGCGCGTGTGCCAGACGGCGTTGTGGAACATAACAGCCGTCCCCGGCGGCCCGCAGACCTGGATGGCGCCGGGCATGGTGTCGTAGCCCGCGCGCTGCTCCGGCGACGGCTCAGCGTCGCCGCGATGCGAGCCGGGCACGAGCATTAGATTGCCCCGTCCCGGTTCGCGCATGTCCGATAGGTAGTAGCCGACTTTGAGCTGCATCATCGGCGTGGGCCGCGCGAGCACGCGCAGGTAACCGCCATCGGGGTGCCACTGCGGCGGGCGGTCTGAGGCCCCGACCTCCCAGATGGCGTCGGACGCGTGGAAATGCGGATTTCGGATGAGGAAGGCGTGCGCATAGGGCATGAGGGGCGCGTAGTCGATGAGATCGAGCAATGCCGGATCGTCCTCGAGGATGTGGAAGATTCGCGTGTTCGGCCCCTCAACGTCGGTGACTCCATTGGTCGGCGTCTGCGCCGCGGCCAGGCGACGGCGACGCTCCATGACGCGCTCGAGCCGCTCGGCGAGCAGGGCCACGTGGTCGGGCGCGAGGAATCCCGGAAGCACCAAGTACCCGCTGGTCTGAAACGCATATATCTCGTCGGGCGTCGGGCGGGCAGAGTTGTCGGTGGTCATGCGCCGCTTATCCGGTGGCTCGCCTACGTCTCATCGGAATCGCTCAGCGCCGCTTCGATGGCCTCCAGCTCGTCGGGACCCATCGCCCAGCCCACGGACGCCACGTTCTGGCGCACGTGCCCGGGCCGGGAGGCGCCGGCGATCACCGATGCGATGACCGGTTGCCGGGCGAGCCAGCTCATGGCCAACTCAAGCAAGGTGCGGCCGTGCGCGTCCGCCACGGAGCGCAGCCGCTCCGTTCGGGCGACGTTGCTTGGCGTGCGCCAGCGATCGGCCTGGGAGCCCTCGGCCAGCCGCGCGCCAGCCGGCGGAGTCACGCCGGGTCGGTATTTACCGCTGAGCAGCCCGCTGGCGAGCGGGAAATATGGGAGCAGCGACAAGCCAAAGGCCTCGCATGCCGGGATGACTTCAGATTCCACGCTTCGGTCGAGGAGGCTGTATTGGTTTTGCGCGGACAGGAACGGGGTGACGTTGGCGCGCTCGGCGGCGGCAGCGGCGGCGGCGATCTGCCAGCCGGCAAAGTTCGAATGCCCGATGTATCGCACCTTGCCCTGGCGGACAAGGAGATCGAGCGCCGAGATTGTCTCCTCGATGGGCGTATTGGGGTCCGGCCGGTGCATCTGATAGAGGTCGATGTAGTCCGTTCGCAGGCGGCGGAGGCTGTCCTCAACGGCCTGCATGATGTGCCGACGCGAGCCGCCGCGTTGCATGGGACCATCGCCCATCGCCGAGGCAAACTTGGTGGCGACGACCGCGTCGTCACGGCAGCCTTTGAGGGCGGAACCCAGAAACTTCTCCGAGCGGCCGTTCTGGCCGTAGCTGTTGCTCGTGTCGAACAGCGTGATGCCCACGTCCAACGCGGCGTGGACGACGGCGCGCGTCTGCTTGCGGTCGCAGGGGCCGCCGAACTGATTGCAGCCCACGCCCACCACTGATACTTCCAAGCCGGATCGGCCGAGCCTCCGGTAGTCCATCGGCATCTCCAAGCAGCAGCGGATAGCCCGTATGGCGGGCAAGTATAGGAAGGCCGCACCGGCGGTCGCATTGGGAACGGCTCTACACCGATTCGCCCGATCCGGGCATCATGGGCCATAGCAGCCGGGGCTCCGGCCCTGAAAAGCGAGTGAACGGCATGCCTGCGAAATACCGCGTCGGAATCATCGGGACGGGCCGCAGCGGCGGATTGATCGAAGACGAGCTGCCGGTGGGCGACCGCCGCAAGCCCTACGGGCACTACAGCGCGTACGAGGCGATCACCGAAACCGAGGTGGTGGCCGTGGCAAATCGCGGCGCCGAACGGCTGCGGCGATTCAGCGAGCGCTTCGGCGTGACGAACACGTACCTCGACTACCGGGAGATGATCGACACCGAGCAACTGGATATCGTCAGCGTGACGACGCCCTCGTTCGCCCGCGCCGAGCCGCTGATCTATGCCGCCGAGCACGGCGTGCGGGGCATCTACAGCGAAAAGGGGCTGTGCGCCTCACTGGCCGAGGCCGACCGGATCCACCGCGCCTGCACGGCCAACGGCGTGGCGTTCAACTGGGGGGCGATGCGGCGCCATGACTCGGTGTACACGACCATGCGGGATGCCATCGCCGCCGGTGAGGTCGGCGCACCCCAATTTGTCGTCGTCTACGGCTACACGGACATCATCAAACACCACCCGCACACGCTGGATACGGCCTCGATGTTCCTGGGCGACCCGCCGCCCGTATGGGTGGAAGGCCGCCTGATCGATCCCGGCGATCCCTTCGACCCCGCGCCGCGGCGTCCGCCGCCCAGCTACGATCCGGCGGGACATCGGTATGTCCCGGTGGCGGGCGAGGAAATAGCCGACCCGATGGTCGGGTTCTTCCGGGTCGGGTACGCGACCGGCGTGGAAGGATATTTCATCCCCCGCCGGGGCCAGTGGGACATCGAGGTGCACGGCGATGAAGGACGGGCCGTGGTGTGGGATAACGGAGATCACGCCTCGGTGCGCCTGATCAGCGGCGAATACGCCGACGTGCGGGAGCACACGATTCGAGGGATCGCCGAGAGCCCCGCGGTGCTCACGATCCGCAGCATCATCCGGGAGTTGGAGACCGGCGAGCGCACGACTGGGAACATCGACGTCACCATGCAGTCGGTCGAAGCGCAGTTTGGCATCGCGCATTCGCATCTCAACGGCGGCGCGCGCGTGTCCCTGCCCGTGGCCGACCGCACGCTTTACATCCCGGGAGGTTAGACGCCGCCTAAGTCGCCGACGTTGAGCCGCGTCCAGCGCAGGCGCTCGTAGGTCATTTCGTCGCCACACTCGTAGATCAGGCCCACGGCGCCGTCACCCAGGTCGCAGAGGTCCGAGTAGGCGGCGGGTCCGGGGTGCACGACGCGGCCGGATGACCAGGTGCGCCCGCCGTCGTCGCTGCGCCGCACGGTGAGCCGCTCTCGCGCCTGGCTGGCGGCGTTGGCGAACACGAGCGGCGCACCGGGGCCGCCCGCGCGCACGGCCGAGGCCTGGCAGTGGGGGTCCACGAGGTCGTCGTGCCAGCCGTCCTCGGCGAACAACTCCCCTCCATCAACGCTGCGGGCGTACCGGCGGCGGTAGAGCGGCTGCTCATCGCGCCGGTCGCAGCGCCGGTTCAGGTAGAGGCTGCCGTCATCCAACTCGACGGCTACGCACTCGTTCGTGCCGTCGCCGGTCGCCGCGCCGATGCGCCAGGTGATGCCGCCGTCGTCACTGAGCAGTAGGTGCGAACGGCACGAGTCGACGTAGCGCTGATACTGCCGGCCGACGCCGTGATCGCAGGGGATGACGAGACGTCCGCTGCGCAGCTGCACGCCATGACACGGCCCGGTGGCGTACCAGGTCCAGTCGGGCCGTTTGACCGCGCTCGTGATCTCGCGGGGAGCAGCCCAGGTCTTGCCGTCGTCGTCACTGTGGGTCAGCCAGACCGTGCGCTCGGCCTTGTCCTGCCAGACGAGGTCCTCGGGGCCGTCGTGGGGATTGCGGCAGAAGAGCAGCGTGATTCGCCCACTGTCGCGGTCGACCACCGGGGCCGGGTTGCCCGCCACGTCGCCGCCGCCCGCGACCACGACGCGCAACGCGTCGAACTCTGGAGCGCCGCGCTCGCGCCGCCGCAAGACGGTATCGATATCACCGGTGTCGGCGCGATCACGGCGGCGCCCCTCGGCAAAGGCCAGCACCGTGCCGGCCGTGGAGACCGCCAGCGCCGGGATGCGGAACGTGTGATAGCCGTGCCGCCCGGAAACAAACAGGTCTTGGATCTCATCCATGACGTCGCCTCGACTCCAGCGTCAGCCCGCGCGCGGCCAGCATAGAGCGTGAACCATTCATCCCGAGATGTCTCCCGGGCGCGCGCGGCTCAAGACCCACGCACTGGGAAACGCGCGACAATGCTTGCGGCTCAACGCCGACCCACCCCGGACTGACGTGCGATCCCACGCGCGCAGGAGGATTTCCGTGTTGCTACTCGAGCGGAAAACGTTTGGCGAGTCGATCGACAGCGTGGCGCTGCTGCCCGACGGCCGCCTCTGCAGCTGGACCACAGAAGGCCCCGGCTTCTACATCGCGCTCGAGACCGGGATCTTTCACGACCCGTGGGCGCGGCAGCATCTCATCATCCGCTACGGGACCTTCGCCGAGGGCAAGGTCGCCTGGGATGAGCCGCAGTGTGTGATGGAGCTTCCCATTGGCTTCGGCTATTGGGGCAGCGGCCCGATGCTGGTGGACCGCGACGGCGCCATCCACCTCTTTGGCATGCGCGTCCTCATATGGCCCGAGGACATCGAGCGTCCAGGACGCGACGAGCTGCGGTGCGATGTCTATCACGTCGTTTCCCGCGACGGCGGCGCCAGCTGGGAAGGGCCGCAGCGCATTGACTACGGCCACCCCTATACCGGAGCCCTGCGCCAGGCGGCCCAGATCGACAGCGGCCGGATATTGCTGCCGCTGGAGTACTACGACTGGGACCAGACGGAGGGCATGTATTGCTGCAAGACCTGCTATTCGGACGACGGCGGGCGCACCTGGCGCAACGACTCGACCGACCTGCACGTGGCCTCGGGAGGACGGCACAGCCATTCCGGCGCCAACGAGCCCACGCTGACCCAACTGGGCGACGGGCGCATCTACAAGATCATCCGCACCCCGGGCCGGTGGCAGTACGAGTCGTACTCGGACGATGGCCGGACCTGGTCGGAGCCTCAGCGCAGCCGGTTCAAGGCACCCAACTCGCCGGGCTACCTCTTGCGCCTGCGCGACGGACGCCTGCTGTTTACCTGGAACAACACCCAGGGACCGCCGCTCGGCGGCGAGCACAAGGAGGTCTACTGCTCACGGCACGTGCTGAACGCCGCGGTCTCACACGACGACGGCCGCACCTGGCATGGCTACCGGGAGTACGCCCGGCAGGCCCTGCCGGAGCTGCTCAACGATCAGGTCAGCTATCCGCGCATGCTGGAACTGCCCGACGGTCGCGTGCTGATGATGTTCAACCACATCACCGACGCCTGGATGCACGTGGTCTTGGACTACGTGATCCTGGATCCCGACCGGCTGGACGAGACCGAGAACCATGACGACTTCGAGCACGGCCTGGATGGGTGGTCGACGAACGGCACCGCGGGCGCATCAGTGGTGGCTGCGGACGGTGGGCGCGTCCTGCGCCTGCGCCACACCGGCGAGTTGCCGCTGGGCGCCGCGCGAAATTTCCCCATCGGCGACCGCGGCGCGGTGTCCTTCGAGATCCGCCGTGATGAGGGGGCCGCCGGTATCGACGTGGTACTCGACGAGACCTTCTGGCGGCCGGACGACCGGCGTCCTGATGCGGCGGTCGAGCTCGCGCTGGACGCGGGGGCGCTGCCTGCCGGCGCCTGGACGCCCGTGGCCGTCCGCTGGGACATCGCCGCAGGGACAGCGACCGCGGCAGTGGGCGAAAGCGAGCGCACCGTTCCTATCCGGGACGGTCGTTTGGGCTTGAGCTACCTGACGCTGTACGGGTGCGCGACCGCTGCCGAAGGGGGCGCGACCGACGTGCGCCGGCTGCGCGTGCAGGTGGAGAACACCTGAGACGGCCGCCGAACCCCGAGTGCATGGCCGTCAGGCGATGGTGAGGTCGACCCAGAGTCCCCAGTGATCGGATGCGAACAGGCCGTCGGTGCGATGCCGGGTGCCGAAGCGTCCAGCGTCAGCGATGCGGATTGACGCGGGCTCGGGACGGTGGACGAGGGCGTAGTCGATGCGGATTGGCTGAGCCTCAGGATGGTGAACCCACCCGGGACGCCCGGAGTCCAGCGCCTCCTGGTTGAACATCGCCGAGCTTGTGGGCCATGTGGGAGGCGCGGTGGAAAGTGAAGGTACCGACTCAAGTCCCGCGGCCTGCATAAGACGGAATAGCCGCGCGCTGTGCGACTGCAGATTCAAGTCGCCGATCAGTAACAGCAGCTCGGACTCGCCGGCCAGCGGGGGCAGCGCCTCGGCCAGCGAATGCACGGCAACGTCCTGGGGCGCGGGCAACGATGACGCTGGCAGGTGCGTGGTCGCCACCGTGGCGCGGAATCCATCAATCTCCCACCGCGTCGTGAGCAGCCAGGGCTCGTGAAAGCCCAGGTCGGGGACGAATTCGCGGTCGGCCAGCAGCAGCCGCGATGTCCTGACCGGCGAGACGCGCGACAGAAGGGCCGGTCCCATCCGTGCGGTTGGGTGCGCCGTCGGGGCATCGATCCACTCGATGAGCGGAATGCCGGTATCGCCGGCGACCTGCTCCGGCGTGGATTGGCCGGCCTCCCATGGGCTGCGGGCCGCGCGCGCTTCGTGGAGGAAGACGACGTCCGGCGCAAGGTCAGCGAGCTCCGCGGCGACGAGCGGGCGCCGGCGCTCCCACTCCCACGAGAAGCCCCAGATATTCCACATCGCGATGCGCAATCCGTGCCGCGGGCGACCTTGGGATCCCTGCCGCACGCTAGAACCTGTCACCCAAACCGGCCTGTCCCATGGGGCCCGGAATCACCAACGGGCCGGGGCAATCATGACGCGGGGAAGTCTCCCCTATCGTGACCCACCCTGCGCGAAGCCTGGGGAGCTCGAACCGACGGACGGCGCTTGGCTACGCTAGAACGACCAGATGCGGCGGCGCCCATATGCGCCAACCCGCCGACGTCGGGTCGAGCCCGAAGATCTGGCGCGGGGTCATGACCGGCGTATCCGAAAACCGGGGCGCGTGAGGGTTGTGCTGAAAGATCTTGATGCCGCGCCACTCGAGCTGCGGGTACGCGGTGGGATCGGTGATGGCGTTGTACTTGTGCACCTTGGCGTTGGGGGAGCCAAAGCCATCGGCGTCAAAGACGAGCTCGACTTCCGGATAGATCTCGATATTTTGCTTGCCTGAAACCATTGACCAGGAATCCGAAATGTCGTCGACGAACTGGTGCACGATCAGCACTTTCTTGTGCGACAAGCCCTCCTCGCGGACATAGGCGGCCAGGGCTGCCTGGGCTTGGTTGATGCTGGCGGCTGAGAGGATCCCGATCGGATGACCGGGCATGTCCTGGTCCGGCTGCGTGGCGAACTCAGGATCGAGCGCGACATGCACGTTGGGATACGCCAAGTACCCGGCGTCGATCATGCGCTGCACGAAATAGGTCGGATGGAGGCGTCCGATCTGAGCGTCCAAGAAGACGGCCATGCCGCGGTCCGCCGCCGGCTTGATGTAGTCCTCGATCAGGTCCACCCCCGACGCATCCAGGAAAATCACGCAGGAGTCGTCGGCACCCTGGCAGGGACGCGCCAGCCCGTAGATCAGATGCGGCGCAACCATGACGGGAGCTTCGGCGAGCTCCGACATAGCGCTGGTCCACGGCGCGACGCTACGTTCCAATTCGTCAAACGAGTTGAGCGCGCCCAGCAGCCCGAGCACCGGGGCCACGCCGAAACTGCGGCCGTAGACCGTGAGCAGCGGGTGTGTCTGCAGGACCGACTGCGGTTGCGGGGGAGGCTGAGGCGGTGACCACCACTCGCACTCGACAGGGTCAAGCTGGGCGGCCTCGCAGATGAGCTGAAGTATCGGTGCCCGGGGGCGAGAACTATCGGACTCGGCCGGGGGACTAGGACTGCCCGCAGCGCCGTACGGCTCCGGCGGTTCCGACGCAGCGGCTAACCTCCCCGAAGCTGCTCCTGCCGCGCCTCCCGACAGCAGCCCCAGACCGCGCCTGAGGAACGAACGTCGTCCGTACATTCCTAACCCGGAGTTTATCAGTTGACAGGATTAGGTATACAACATCTAGGAGGATGCCGGTCCGCTAGCACATATATGGTCATATATGGTGCTGCAAGACCCTCTGCGCCATTCCGCTTGCGTCATTCCCCCGCCCCTTCCGAAGGAATGAGGCCGGAACGCGGGTAGGCTGGCAGCGAGGCGGCACGTGGTGCCAGGCCCGTGACGGCTCCCCCAGACGCCAACGCTGCCTGGCTGGGTGCGTGGAATCCGTGGTCCGGGCGGTGGTCAGCAGCTTTGCCGGATGCGCGGCCCGCCCTTGGTCCGTCCAGACGGGGCGTCCGACTGTCTAGGCCTGCGCGCTGGTCAGGGACGGCGATTGGCGGCTTGGCTCTTGCTCCAGCGCCTCGACCTTGCAGGCACAGATCTTGTATTCCGGGATCTTAGAAATCGGATCGAGGGCGTTAATGGTGAGCAAGTTGGCGGCGGCCTCAACGAAGTGCCAGCTCATGTAGACCGTGCCGGGCGGGACGCGGCGGGTAATCCAGGCGCGAGCCTCGACGCTGCCGCGGCGGCTGCTGACGCGCACGAGCCCGCTCTTGGGGATGCCCAGGCGGTCGGCGTCCTCCGGCGACACCTCGACCAGCGGCTCGGGATAGGCGTCGTCCAGCCGCGAGCGGCGGCTGACGGAGCCCGTGTGCCAGTGGTAGAGCACCCGTCCGGTGTTGAAGATGAATGGGTACTCCGTGTCGGGGATTTCCACGTTCTCGGTCCAGTCGACGGGCGTCATGGTGGCTTTGCCGTCGCTGGTGGGGAACTTGTCGCCAAAGAGCCACATCGCGCCGGGGTCGTCGACGTCCAGGCAGGGCCAGCGGATACCGCCCTCGCGGTCGAGCCGCGCGTGGCTCAGTCCGGCGTGGCTGGGCGTGAGCCGCGCGATCTCGTCGAAGATCTCGGCCGGCGTATGCAGCCCCAGGTCGTGGCCCATTCGCCGCGACAGGTCGGCGACGATGTCCCAGTCCTGCCGCGCCTCGCCCGGCGGGTCCAGGATGGGCCGAACCCGCTGCACCCGCCGATCGGTGTTGGTGAAGGTGCCGTCCTTTTCGGCCCAACTTGCGGCAGGCAGCACGACGTCGGCGATCTCGGCCGTTTCGGTCATGAAGATGTCCTGCACCGCCAGAAAGTCGATGTGGTTGAAGTGCTCACGCGCCGCGTTCAGGTCGGGGTCCGACATCAAGGGGTTTTCGCCCATGATGAACATCGCGCGCAGGTCCCCGCGCCCGACGGCATCAGCTATCTCTATGGTCGTCAGACCCTCGACGGGAGGCAGCGCAACGCCCCAGGCCTCCTCGAATACCCCGCGAACCTCAGGGGCCTCGACCGAGCGGTAGTCGGTGAAGTACATGGGAATCGCACCGACGTCGCTCGTGCCTTGGACGTTGTTTTGCCCGCGCAGGGGATTCAGCCCGGTGCCGCGGCGACCCACGTTGCCCGTGGCGAGACACAGATTGATGAGCGTGAGGCAGGCGTCGGTGCCGTGCGTCTGCTCGGAAATGCCCACGCCCCAGTAGAACGCCGTTTTGCCCGCCTCACCGATGATGCGGGCGGCGCGCTCGATGTCGGCCGCCGGAATGCCGGTCAACGCTTCCTGCCGCTCGGGCGTCCAGGTACGGACCGACGCGGCCACGGCTTCGAAGTCATGCACGCGCGCGGCGACGAACTCCTCGTCCACCAGACCGTCGCGGATCACCACATGCAGCAGGGCGTTGTACATGGGTACGTCGGTGCCGGTGCGGAACTGCAAGTGCACGTCGGCCCAGCGGGTGAGCTCGATCGCGCGTGGGTCGGCCACGATCAACCGGGCCCCGTCGCGCACGGCGGCCTTCATCTTGAGCGCGGTGATGGGGTGAGTTTCCGTGGTGTTCGACCCCGTCACGAAGATCACGTCGTTCTCCGCGATTTCGTCCAGCGAGTTGGTGAACGCGCCGGTTCCCATGGCGATATCGAGCGCCGCGACCGACGATGCGTGGCAGAGCCGCGTGCAATTGTCGATGTTGTTCGTCTGCAGCACCGCGCGGGTGAACTTCTGCAGCAGGTAGTTCTCTTCGTTGGTGCACTTGGACGACGCATACACCGCCACTGCGTCCGTTCCATCCGTGTCGCGGTGGTGCGCCAGCCGCTGGGCGGTTAGGTCCAGCGCCTCATCCCAGCTCGCGCGCCGCCAGCGGCCCTCGCCCCGCGCGCCGACACGAATCAGGGGATGCGTGAGGCGGTCGGCATGCTCCACGTAGTCCCAGCCGTAGCGGCCCTTGACGCACAGCCAGCCCTGGTTGACCGGATGGTCGTCGGGCGAGTCCACGTGGGTAATCGCCCCGTCGCGGACGTGCGCCGTGAGGCCGCACCCCACGCCGCAGAATGAGCAGGTAGTCTCAACGACACGGTCGTCCGTGAGGCTTCCGCGCCGCTCGGCCTCCCATTGGGCGCGGCCCTTGAGCGCGCCGCTGGGACACACCTGCACGCAGTTGCCGCAGTAGACGCAGGTGGTGTCCATCATGCCGTCGTACTCGGTCGTGCCCACGCGGACCTCGAAGCCGCGCTCCGCCGGCTCAATGGCAAAGGTGAATTGCACCTGATCGCCGCAGACATCGACGCAGCGCCAGCACATGACGCATTTGTTGTAGTCGCGGATGTAGTAGGAGTTGTCGACATAGATGGGAAACGGCTCGCGCTCGGCGTCGGTGCCGGCTTCCACGCCGTAGGCCGCGCACAGGTCCGCGAGGTCCGGCGCCTCGCTCAAGTCGACGCCGCCGAGCAGCAGGCGCAGCGACCCGCGGCGCGACGCGCGCACGTTTTGGCTGTTCGTGTGGATGACCTGGCCAGGCTCGGCCTTGGCCCGGCAGGCGGGCAGCAGCTTGGAGGCTTGGCGTTCCGGGGCGCCGGGCGGCGGCTCGGCATCGGCTCCGTTGGGGCTGAGTGAGTGTTCCACGACGCACAGGCGGCAGTTCGCCGACGCCGCAATGTTGGGGTGGAAGCACAGCGTCGGCACGTCCAGGCCGGCCGCGGCGGCGGCATCGAGCAGCGTCGCGCCCGGCGGGACCGAGACGCGGCGCCCGTCAATGGTGAGACTGATGTCCTCGACCGCCACAGCTATTCCCCGCACCCCAGCCATATACAAGACTACGCCAGGAAGGCCGACGGTCACCGTTTGGGGGGTGGCGGTCCTTCAGGCGGCTCCCGAAAAAGCAGGCGGAAGATGTAGGCGAGCCAGGCCAACGAGACCAGCAGCACGGGCGGAACCAGCACCGCGAGCAGCAGGCCGGAGTCGGCCGCGGCGGCGCCGCCAGCGTCCGCCGAATTGCCAGCCGGGCCGGCGCATGCGGTACTCAGCAGTAGGATGGGCATGGCCAGGGTTGCGGACCAACCGCCCGGCCGGCGAGGCCATCGGGCGCCGGACTCTCGTAGCCAGGAAGGGCGAGACACGCTAGCGCGGCCGGGGTCCGGCCAGGTGCGCCAACAGGTCGGCTAAGCGCCGCAGCGGGCCGCGGTCAAGCGCAGCGTCGAGCGCCAGCGAGACGACGCACAGGCCAACGAGCGCCCAGCCGAGCGGGTAAACGCCCGCAAGCACGAACACCGCGCCCGCAAGTGCCACGGTGCCGGTGAAGGCGTCGGCGCGTTCAAAGGTGCGCTGCGATTCGGGCACGGCGCGCGGGCGCTGCACGGGCGCGACGAGCCAGCGGTGCAGGGCACGCGGCAGGCTCAGACGGGGACTCACGGACCCGGCCAGTTGGACGAGCACGCCAAGGAGCGTGAGCCACGGCGCGACCGCGGTGCTGGCCACGACGATGCCGAGCGCGAAGCATGCCGCCAGCAGGCCCTGATGGAAGCGGCGCTCGGCCCGGTCACCGGCTGGGGCACGTCGCTGCACGGCGGGCGAATGCCCGGGGCCGACGGTCAAGCGGGCACTCGTCCGGTTCGCGGTTCGCGGTGGCCCATCACGAGGTGGGCGCTCCGGGACCTGGCACGGCGGTCGGGGCGGCGGCGCTCGAGCACGACCCGCCGCGGGCGCCGCAACCGAGTACGGTGAGCAACGGCATGCGCACGATCGGGAATATGCAAGGCGGCGTCCGGAGTTCCTCTCCTACATCGCTGACCGGCGCGTTGCGCAGCGCCAGCGTTGGCTGCCGAGCGCCCACCATGGATGCTCCGCCCCCCGCGTGCTTCGGTCGTCGAACCGAATGGTAGCCGGTGCCCGACATCGCTTGACGCGCGCGGGGCCTCCGGCCGCCGCGGCGATGGCGTCGGGCGCGCTTTACGCCGCGAGCTTTCCGCCGCTCTCGTGGACGGTCCTGGGCTTTGTCGCCTGGGTGCCGCTGATGTTGGCGCTGCACGCGTCCGGCCGTACGAATGCGGCAGCGCGAGTTCTGGCCGGACTCGGTATGGGGACATTTTTCGGCCTCGTGGCCCTGAGCATCGATCCGCCGGAAGTGGTCACGGGCGCCGCCTGGGTTGGGATAAGCGCGGCGGTCGCCGTGGCGTTCGGCCTGGCGGCAGGGCTGCTGGCGCTGCCGGTGCTTACGCCGCGCGTGCATGCGGCACTGCGCGGCTGGGGGGTCGTGTGGCTGCCGGCCCTTGTCTGGGCGGGCATCGAGTATCTGCGGCTGGTGACCACGGCCGGCCACCAGTGGGGCATGACCGCAACCGCGCAGATCGACACCGCGCCGCTGCGGGCATTTCTTCCGTTGGCCGGCATGTGGCCGGTCACGATCATCGTGATGGCCACCAACGGCGCCATCGCGGCGCTCGTCCTGGCCGGGCTTGGCCGATGGATCGGTTCGCGGCGGGCGCTGGGCTGGAGCGTGGGCGCAGTGGCGGCGGCCTGGATCTGCGGCGGGATCCTCGCGCTGCTCCCGTCACCCGCACCAACCGGCACCCTGCGCGCGGCTGTGGTGCAGCCGGGCGAGCACGTGCCCGACCATCCGCTCACACGCCCCCTCATCGTGCGCCGCCAGTACGCCGAGCTCACCGACGTCATCACCGCGCTGCACGCGACCCCGACGGTCGCGGCGCAGGGCGCGCAACTCGTGGTTTGGCCGGAGGCGTCCGGCTGGGTCGATCCCCTGACGCCAACCGGCCAGATACTGACGGATCAAGTGGCCGACGTGGCGGCGCAGTCGGACGCGACGATCGTGTGGCCGTATTTCATTCGTATCGACCGCGACCGCACGCGCAACGAGGCGGTCCTGGTGTATCCAGATCGGCGCATCTCGCCCCCCACGACCAAGGCCCATCCGGTATGGGTCATCGGCGAGCGGAGCATCACCGCCGGACAGCATCCGGTGTATGCGGTCGACGGGGTGAGCGTGGGTCTGGCGCTTGGGCCGGACGGCAGCTATACGGACGCCCTGGCGCGCCTGGCCCGGGACGGCGCCCAAGTTGTGGCGGTGCCCACGCACGACTGGCGCGCCTACGCCGGCACGCAGCTGGCGCACCTGCGCGTGCGCGCGGCCGAGCATCGTTTGGCAATCGTGAAGGCTGATTGGCGGTACGGCTCGGCGATCGTGGCTCCCGACGGCGGCGTCGTCGCGGCAACGCTTGTCGATGTCCCTCTAGAGGCGACGCTGGTGGGCGAGGTTTACGTCACGACGCCGGGCACGCCTTATAGCGTCAACGGTGACTGGCTGGGAGTTGTCAGCCTGGGCATCGCGGGAACCGCGGCCCTGGGCACGGTCGTGACGGGGCGCAGGCGCCGCGGTCGATCGCGCTAGCGCCGCGCAGGGATAGCGCCGGCACCGCCGGAGAAGGCGCTCAGCGCGACCACCGCCAGGATCACGGTCACCACCACCTGGTGCCAGCCCAGCGTCTCCAAGGTTGCGGTGTAGGCCGCGGCCGCGTGCAGCAGACCGGCGCTGATGAGGTAAAGACCCAGGCGATCGCTCAACCAGCCTTTGGCCAGCATGTAGGCCGTGCCCAGGTGCAAGCCGATCCACAGCCCCTGCTCGATGAGTGGAAACGCCAGGCCGCCGTCGGGCGGGAGCTGCTGGATCGCGGGCGAGAGCGAGGCGTTGGCGCCAAACATGGCAAAGCCGAGCGCGGGCGCCACGGCGGCCGTGGTGACGGCGCGGGGATCGCGCGTATGGGCCATGGCGAAGAGCACCACCAGCATCAGGACGAGCTTGACGATTTCCGCGGCATAGCCAGCGACCAGCGCTTCGACAACGCCGGTGAGCGGGCGGGCATCGGCCACGCGGGCCGGGTCGATGTTGCGCGTGATGATGTCCATCACGGCGGCCGTTGGCTCGCCGCGCACCCACACTTGCGCGGCGGCGTAGACCGCCGCTCCAGCGACGAAGCCGAACCACGCTCCGGGACGGTTCGGCACCAGCGGCGGCCCGAGCCGAGACCAGAAAAGGCCGAACGCCACCACGGCGGCCACGGCCACGGGATGCGGCACGAAGAAATAGGGCGCGAGCGCCGCGAGTTGGTCGTTCAGCCACTCCACGGGGCGAGCTAGCGCCGGGGGTGATCCGCCCGGTGCTTGGTACCATGGCGGCTACTGACGGGTGTGGCAGCTAGGGTGCAGCCACGCCCGCGCGACGGTTTACAACAGAAGCGAACGGGTGCGCCTTTCACGGGTCGGTGGGTGAGCGGCTAATACCACCGGACTGTAAATCCGGCGCCTTTACGGCTACGTAGGTTCGAATCCTACCCGGCCCACCCGCTGCCGTGGCGTCGGATACCATGGCTGCGGCGCGCCCGCAACGCTGGTCCCGTAGTGCAGCGGCCTAGCATATCTCCCTGTCAAGGAGAAGATCGCCGGTTCGAATCCGGTCGGGACCGCCAGATACGCCCGTTGCGGGCCTCGAGGGGCCCATAGCTCAGCGGTCAGAGCAGCCGGCTCATAACCGGTCGGTCCCTGGTTCGAATCCAGGTGGGCCCACCACCCTTGACGGTAGACAGAACTGAGCCGTTCAGCGCCATCTCCTCGGCGTTCCTGCCGGGTATGAGGCCATCGTCGGGCATGGGGATGGTGTAGCGCATGAGGTCGTTGCCGGGCATGACGACGGTTTCCTTGACGAAGGTCTCGATGAAGGCCCCCTGGCATCAACTGCCCGGTTCGTCGTGGCCGCTATGCCAGCCGGAGCCGAACGTCATCCCGTCGTAGCCGACGACCCAGACGCGCACGTCCTCCGTGGTCACCCAGTTGCCCTTTGCGGGGACCTCGAATAAATCCGTGCCGAGCAGGTCTTTGAGGTCCGTTCCCACCAGTGCTTTGTCGTTGTGGTCTACGATTGTGCCGCCGCTGTCGGCTATGAACGCGAACCATTCCCCTTCCACGGTCTCGGCGCTGTTGTATTAAGCGATGGTCGCTTCCAGTCCCGCCGTACGGAACTTGTTGACGGCGGCAAACACCAGGGACTTGGTGAATTCGTCGGCGTTGACATACCAGCCGGAGGCGAACAGCAGCCCGTCGTGCTTCACCACCCAGGCGTTCTTGAGCTGCATGGCCCCGGTGTTGTCGGAACCGAGTCCGCCGCTCTCCGGGTTCCGGTACACGTAGGAGACCCACTTGCCGTCCTCAGTCTGTTCCTGGCGGTAACACCTGCGCGTCGTCCAGCACCGCCTGCAGGTCGTGCAACCGGTTCGCGTCGGTCTCCTCCGCCAACACCGTCGTTCGGTAGTAGTCGGCAAAGGCGTCCTGGATCGTTTCGTCGTGGTTGGTGAAATCCAGCACAAAGGCGTCGTGCTTCTTCGGATGCGCCCGGTTCAGCCACGACAACGTCTGCACCGCCTTCACGCCCGACAAAATCTTGTCCACGTACATCGTGTGCAGCAGCGGCTCGTCGTAGCCGGTCTGGAACTTGTCGGCGCAGACCAGGAAGCGATACGGATCCTGCTGAATCTTTTGGAGCTTATAGCGGATGCTAGCCACCGAAGCTGTTAGGGTCGCCGCCACTTGCCGGGCGTGTACTCGCCCTGCATCCAGCCGATGATCCGCTCAACGCATCGGCGGTGGGTCGTCTTGGTGCTTGGCGTGAAGTTCGCCATGTTCACGTCCCACAGGTAGGCCGCCAGCACTCGCTCCACTTGCTCAAGCGTCGGCTTGTCGACCCTCATGTGCCTGCTCCCGCGCTGACTTCAGCGCTTGCTCGAAGTCCCAGTCGGCCTTCGGCGGCCCCTGCATGATGGCGAGGGCGATCGGTTGTGCAACGGTCTCCACAGGCGGGAATCCACCCTGGATTGGGGATGCGGGCGTCACGCCCGCGAATTTGGAAGTTACACGATGTCAGCACCTCAGCCTCGTTTCCACTAACGTACACCCGTCGCTTCAACACTCACGTCCACTTTGCAAGAAAGGGTGTTCACACTTGAAGTGATACGTCCTCCCAGTTCGAAATCCTCGACTTCTCCTGCGTTCCAAGTGGATTTGGAGATAACCCCGGGAAAACCAAGTGCTTCTCCGTTCGCGCTCCCTTCGAGTTCGATCCTCATGTATGACGCGTCAATTGCTCTCTTGGCGGTCAAAGTGCCACCGGCGATAACCCTGACTGTTTCGCCAAGCAACCTCTCACCCGAACATTGTGTTAACTCCTAATGCGAAAGGGTCTGACGCAGTTATTGGAGGTTGAGGTTCTGGAGTTGGCATCGGCGTGTTTGTGGCCTCGGACGTCTGCGCCTCAGAACCTCCGGCCTCCTCAATGATCCAACTCCCATCGCTTTGCGGACGAGCAACGAATCTCTCCTCCCGGCCATTGACGGTCAAACTGACGTTGATCTCACCGCTGAAAGTAAGGAATGGAATGGCAGACCAACGTCCTTTTCCTTCCCCGTCGACCGACAATACCTGAGACGACCCAGGATATGTGCAGCTCTCTCCAGGCCTGACCACCAGCCCGGCATAGCATTCGCCACGCGCTGGTTGCGTCGGTGTGGATTCAGGCACCGGTGTAGGCGTCACCGCTGTGGTCGGGGTCACTACAGGAGTCGCGGTTGGCGTGGGTGAGGGAGTCGGTGTGGATTCAGGCACCGGTGTAGGCGTCACCGCTGTGGTCGGGGTCACTACAGGAGTCGCGGTTGGCGTGGGTGAGGGAGTCGAACCGGCTGTCAGCGGCAAGTATTGCGCATCGAAGAATATTGGCTCCACCTCAAGGGCCAGAAAAGTCTCGCTGATCGGCGCTTGCAAAACGATGTCGCCCCGCACGGTAGCTCCCGGCGCAATCTCCTTGTCCGCTATGAGACTGCCTGTGTCCGGCGCTCCGAATGTATCACCCAATTCTGAATTGTTCGTATCCACCAGAGCAAAGGTAGACGGTAAGCTAAAGGAATAATCGTCCTCGCTAAGATTCTTAACTTCAATGACAACCTTGACCCACTCATTGCCACTGTCCAGCCAGAAATCCGAACGTTTATCCCCCGCATAACCTCTTACCACTTCCAGCGCTTGAAGTTCTAAATGTATGCCGAAGACATCGTCCTTGAAGGTCAAGACTCCTCCAGGAGCAGGCATAGGCGTGGCGTCGAACTGCGGCGTCGGTGCGGGCGTTGGTTCCGGTGTGGTCGTGGCCGTCGGCGTTGCGGCCTGAGCTGGCTCTGACACAATGTCTGTGGGATTGAAATCCAGGTGAGTGATGACCCGGTTTTCGAAGGTTATCCAGCCCAGAAATATGTCGCCTCCAGATCTGGACGTGGTGTTGCCCTGTAACACAAGGGCGTCTCCATCGGGAAGGTGGGCCACCAGAAACTTGGTGTCCAGAAGCTCGGAAAAGTCCGGAGAGAACCTGAATCCCTCCGACAAGCAGAAGCTGTCTCTCGGCAACGCAAGACCCTCGTAGCAAGCCACGATCTGGCCACCCTCATGCATTCTCCGCCATGCGGCTGCACCGGCTCCGTTGAACTCAGAAAACTTGCCGGGCCGAACCGGCGTGGCCGTTGGTCTGGATGTGGCCGTCGGCGCAGCTGTTGGTTCCGGTGTCGGCGTAGGCGTGACCGTCGCTCCGGGCGTGGCTGCGCCGCAATCGGGCAGGTTGAGTTGCCCAAGATCATTACTCGCTATATCTCGCAACCCCTCGGGTATGCACCCGGTCAACTGGTTGCCGTAAAGAACCAGCTCCATCAGGTCGGACAGGCGCCCCAGCTCAAGCGGAATCTCACCCGTCAACTGGTTGCCGTGGAGAAACAGCCCCGTCAGGTTGGACAGGCCGCCCAGCTCAGGCGGAATCTCACCCGTCAACTGGTTGCCGGAGAGATCCAGCCTCGTCAGGTTGGACAGGCCGCCCAGCTCAGGCGGAATCTCACCCGTCAATTGGTTGCCGTAAAGAACCAGCTCCATCAGATCGGAGAGGCCGCCCAGCTCCGGCGGAATCGGCCCGGTCAAATGGTTGCCGTAAAGAACCAGCTCCATCAGGTCGGTCAGGCGCCCCAGCTCAAGCGGAATCTCACCCGTCAACTGGTTGCCGTGGAGAAACAGCCTCGTCAGGTTGGACAGGCGCCCCAGCTCAAGCGGAATCTCACCCGTCAACTGGTTGCCGTTGAGAAACAGCGCCCACAGGTTGGACAGGTGGCCCAGCTCCGGCGGAATCTCGCCCGTCAACTGGTTGTCGGAGAGGTTCAGCCCAATCAAGTTGGACAGGCGGCCCAGCTCCGGCGGAATCGGCCCGGTCAACTGGTTGCCGGAGAGATATAGATTCTTCAGGTTGGACAGGTCACCCAACTCCGGCGGAATCGGCCCGGTCAAATGGTTGCCGGAGAGGCCCAGCACCGTCAGGTTGGACAGGCGGCCCAGCTCCGGCGGAATCTCGCCCGTCAACTGGTTGTCCCAAAGCACCAGCGACATCAGGTTGGACAGGCGGCCCAGTTCAGGCGGAATCTCACCCGTCAACTGGTTGTCCCAAAGACCCAGCTCGATAACTCGGCCGTTGCTGTCCGTGGTGACGCCGCGCCACTCGCCAATGGGCCTGCCGCTCAGCCAGTTCGCGTTGGCGTCCCAGCTTGCGCCACCCGTGCTGTGGTAGAAAGCGACCAGCACGGCCCGGTCCGAGGCGGATTGCGCACGCGTCGGCGTGGCCGTTGGTCTGGATGTGGCCGTCGGCGCAGCTGTTGGTTCCGGTGTCGGCGTAGGCGTGACCGTCGCTCCGGGCGTGGCTGCGCCGCAATCGGGCAGGTTGAGTTGCCCAAGATCATTACTCGCTATATCTCGCAACCCCTCGGGTATGCACCCGGTCAACTGGTTGTCGTAGAGATCCAGCCTCGTCAGGTTGGACAGGCCGCCCAGCTCAGGCGGAATCTCACCCGTCAACTGGTTGCCGGAGAGATATAGCTCCGTCAGGTTGGACAGGCGGCCCAGCTCGGGCGGAATCTCACCCGTCAACTGGTTGCCGTGGAGAAACAGCCCCGTCAGGTTGGACAGGCGGCCCAGCTCGGGCGGAATCTCACCCGTCAACTGGTTGCCGTGGAGAAACAGCCCCGTCAGGTTGGACAGGCGGCCCAGCTCGGGCGGAATCTCACCCGTCAACTGGTTGCCGTGGAGAAACAGCCCCGTCAGGTTGGACAGGCGGCCCAGCTCGGGCGGAATCTCACCCGTCAACTGGTTGTCGTAGAGATATAGCGCCGACAGGTTGGACAGGTGGCCCAGCTCGGGCGGAATCTCACCCGTCAACCGATTGGCGTAAAGAACCAGCTCCGTCAGGTTGGACAGGCGGCCCAGCTCAAGCGGAATCTCACCCGTCAACTGGTTGCCGTAGAGAACCAGCGCCGACAGGTTGGACAGGTGGCCCAGCTCGGGCGGAATCTCACCCGTCAACTGGTTGCCGTGGAGATATAGCCTCGTCAGGTTGGACAGGCGGCCCAGTTCAGGCGGTAAAGTCCCCGTCAGGTTGTTGCCCGGGAGACCCAGCTCAATAACTCGGCCGTTGCTGTCCGTGGTGACGCCGCGCCACTCGCCAATGGGCCTGCCGCTCAGCCAGTTCGCGTTGGCGTCCCAGCTTGCGCCACCCGTGCTGTGGTAGAAAGCGACCAGCACGGCCCGGTCCGAGGCGGATTGCGCACGCGTCGGCGTGGCCGTTGGTCTGGATGTGGCCGTCGGCGCAGCTGTTGGTTCCAGTGTCGGCGTGGCCGTTGGGGTCGCCGCCGGCTGCCCGGCGGCAGCCGGCGCGGTGGGCTCCTCCTCGCCTCCGCATGCTCCCAAGAGCATCGCCAATATGGCGGCAAGCGCGAACAGTCCCAAGGCCCGATTTATGATGTGAATCCGGTGCATACCTGCCCTCGCCAATATATGCACTCGTGATGACAATCGGACCTCCCCGACGACGGTGGAGGCCAAGTGAAGATCTTCCGAAACACGAACAGCTATCCGCTGCACTTTACCAAACTAGCTGTGAGCTACCTGTGAGCTTCAAGGCTTCTTGGCCGGAATCTGCTGTGAGGTGTTTCTGGGCCAGCTATGATTTGGGGGCTGGCCGGGCCGAGCGCGTTCTCGCATCCCGCAGCCGGCGCGGCGCGGCGGCGACGGGCCGCTCACGGTCGTAGGCAGCCCGATTCGAGGAGGGAAATGGAACAGGCAGACGAGCTTCAGCGGGAGATAACGGAGCTGCGGGAGCGGCTGTCCCGGCTGAGCCAGGCCAGCCTGCGCATCAACGAGAGCCTCGACTTCGATTCAGTGCTCCAGGGGGTGCTGGACAGCGCCTGCTCGCTGACCGGCGCCCGCTACGGCGTGATCACCCTGCTGGATGAGTCGGGGCGGATAGAGGACTTCGTAACTTCCGGACTGACCCCGGACGAGCACCGGCGGTTCACGGAGCTGCCCGAAGGGCTGAAGCTCTTCGAGCACCTCAGCCGGATTACGGAACCGCTGCGACTGCGGGACTTCCACAGCCACACCAGGGCGTTGGGCCTGCCCGAGTTCCGCCCGCCGATGGCAATCAGCCCCGTTCTGACCTTCCTGGCCGCGCCCATACGACACCTGGGGGAGAGCGTCGGGGCCTTCTACGTGGGCGAGAAGGCGGTGGAGTTCACCCCGGAGGACGAGGAGACCCTGGTGATGTTCGCCTCCCAAGCGGCGCTGGTCATCGCCAATGCCCGCAGGCACCGGGACGAGCAGCGGGCCAGGGCCGACCTGGAGACCCTGATCGACACCTCCCCGGTGGGCGTCCTGGTGTTCGACGCGAAGACGGGCGGCGTGACGTCGGTCAACCGGGAGGCCAGGAGGATCGTCAGCGGCCTGCACATGCCTGACGGCTCGGCGGAGGATCTCCTTGACATGCTGACCTTCCGGCGAGCCGACGGGCGGGAGATCTCCCTGGAGGAGTTCCCCCTGGCCCAGGCGCTGAGCACGGGCGAGACGGTGCGCGCCGAGGAGATCGTCATCGAGGTCCCCGACGGCGGGAGCGTCACCACCCTGGTCAACGCCACGCCCGTCCGCTCGGAGGGGGGCGAGGTCGTTTCAGTGGTCGCCACCTTCCAGGACATGACGCCGCTGGAGGAGATGGAGCGGCTGCGCGCCGAGTTCCTGGGCATGGTGAGCCACGAGCTCCGAACGCCGCTGACCTCCATCAAAGGCTCAGCCGCCACGCTCACCGAGGCGGCGTCCGACCTGGACCCCGCCGAGATGCTCCAGTTCTTTCGCATCATCGGCGAGCAGGCCGACTACATGCGCGACCTGATCGGCGACCTGCTGGACGTGGCGCGCATCGAGACGGGCGAGCTGTCGGTGGCCCCCGCGCCTGCGGACGTGGCGACCCTGGTGGACGAGGCCAGGAGCAGGTTCCAGAGCGGAGGGGGCAGGAACAACCTCCGCATCGACCTGCCCCCGGAGCTGCCGCTGGTCATGGCGGACGGGCGCCGCATCATCCAGGTGCTGAACAACCTGCTCACCAACGCGGCCCGGTACTCCCACGAGGCGTCCGCCATCGGGGTGTCGGCGGTGCGGGAGGGTTACCACGTGGCTGTCTCCGTCACGGACGAGGGCAGAGGGATCGCCGCCGAGCGGCTGCCGCACCTGTTTCGGAAGTTCTCCCGCATCGACGGCGAAGACCGGAGACGGGACATCGCGGGGTCGGGCCTGGGCCTCGCCATCTGCAAGGGGATCGTGGAGGCCCACGGGGGCCGGATATGGGCCGAGAGCGACGGGCCGGGCCTGGGGGCGCGGTTCACTTTCACGGTTCCGGCGGCCGGGGATGCCGCAGCCGGCGTTCCCCGGCTCGCCGCCCGCTCTCGGCGGGCGGAGCGGGAGCGGACACGCATTCTCGCGGTGGACGACGACCCGCAGACGCTGCGGCACGTCCGGGACGCGCTCACGAATGCGGGTTACGCGCCGATTGTGACCGGCGACCCGCAGGAGGCGACGAGCCTCGTGCAGGCGAACGCCCCCCACCTGGTGCTGCTGGACCTGATGCTGCCGGGGACCGATGGCATCGAGCTGATGGGGGACATCCTGGATATGGCCGACGTGCCGGTCATCTTCCTATCGGCCTACGGCCAGGAGGAAATCATCGCCAGGGCCTTCGAGCAGGGAGCCGACGACTACGTAGTCAAGCCCTTCTCGCCGACTGAGCTTGTGGCGAGGATCAAGGCGGCCCTGCGCAAGCGGGAAGCGCCCGAATGGGCCGAGCCGTCGGACCCCTTCGTGCTGGGGGAGCTGACCATCGACTACGCCGAGCGCCGCGCCACGCTGGCCGGGCGTCCCGTGCAGCTGACGGCCATCGAGTACGGGCTGCTCTTCGAGCTTTCGGCCAACGCCGGTCGCGTGATGACCTACGACCGGCTGCTGCACCGGGTCTGGGGCCTGCGGCGCTCCGGCGACTCCCGGCGCGTGCGCACCGCCGCGAAGCAGCTCCGTCGCAAGCTGGGCGACGACGCCAACAACCCCACCTACATCCTCAACGAGCCCCGCGTCGGCTACCGGATGGCGAAGGGCAGTAATAGCGAACAATGAAACTTGCAATCTTCACTAGGGCTTCCAAGCATAGTCTTCCTCGACCTATCCACAATCACCCACTCAAGCTAAACGGCACCTCCAGGGGAAGTGCAAATGATGAGCAGCGCAGGGGACGACTCGCTCGTGTATAGGCGGGGGAGATACTAGACTGAATCAGTTGACAGGTGCCACTTATGTATAATCTTTACGAAATAGTGCTTGAAAGCCCTCGGATGTGGCTAAGACTCCAAGCTTCGTGCTTCTCGGAGGAGCAGGCGACAGCGTTCTTCGCATATCGATTTGGCGGCAGCGATCCCGACCCTCTTCGACCCGATCTCCGCTATGTCTCGTTTTCCTTCCGCCTGCCCCGCAAACTGTCCGAATGCACTGACCACATCCCGTAATCGAGCCTCGATCCCGACACGTTGGACGAGAGCCAGACATGGGCGTCGACCAATTGCTCTTGTGGTCCGCGCCGTTGCGCCAGACAGGGCGCGAGGAGACTGGCACCCAGCAATATAGACACCCCAAGCGTCCAGTCATATTATGTGTCTATATTTCGAGGGAGGCCATTGTGAAAGAGATCGGGGCCGCGAAGTTCAAGGAGCAATGTCTGGCGTTGTTGGATCAACTCGACGCCGACGGCTTGATCGTCACCAAGCGCGGCAAGCCCGTTGCCCGCGTGGTTCCCTACGACAGTCAGGAAGCCGAGTTGATCGGCGGCCTCCGGCACAAGATCGAGGTCAGGGGCGACCTGTCGACGACCGGCCTGCGCTGGGATGCCGATGCTCAACCTTGATACGAACATCCTCGTCTTTGCGCTCGCCGGAGACCTTCAACCCTCGGAGCGGAACCTGTTGGCCAACAGTCGCTAGTCCATATCGTCGATTGTGTTGTGGGAGCTGGCGAAGCTCGTTCAACTCGGTCGGCTGCGTATGGACCTGGACGACCGGGAAGTGGTGCGCGTCCTGAGTCGTCTGCATGTTTGGGCGATCGACCTCACCGTCGCACGTGCCTCGACCCGCCTGGACTTCACCAGCGATCCGGCGGACGAGATCATTGCCGCCACGAGCGTCGTGCATAACGTTCCTTTGCTCACGCGCAACGACGTCATTCGAAGCTCGAAGATGGTGCCTCTGGCCTCGTAGACCGTACGGCTGATCGCTTGGCCGGAGATGCATTGGCTACTTGAGAACAGGTGCATTGCGCAATTGCCGAACTCCAGCCGTATACGCGGTCGAATGTGGCGGTGGGTCATGCTGCTAGGAGGGTGCGGAATGGCGACTCGTCGTCTCCAGGTGCAGGGAGATCGCGAACGGGCAACCACAAGGGGTGCCCCTACACCGGTCGTCGAGGGGCGCAGCGTGGAAACCCGCTTCCGCCGGACGGACGGGGGCTATGTTTCCCACAACCTCCAGGCCCATCAGCCAGCCGCAGGACCGTCTTATAGTACGCCCAGGCTTGCCGCACCCGACGGCTGCGGGGAGGTAGTTCTGGCGGCGGCAACTCCACGGCATCCACGCTACGAGGCGCATGAAAGCCCGCCGCTTCTGGTCTCCCTGGGCTATGGGCTGCAATTCGGCCTGATCGCTTCGGCCGCCTTGCTGGTCACGCCGGTGATCGTGGCCAAGGCATCGGGGCAGGACGACGCCTACCTGGGGTGGATGGTCTTCGCCACGCTGGTGGTCGTTGGCGTGGCCACATTGCTGCAGGTGCGCCGGCTCGGGCCGGTTGGCGCCGGAGCCGTGCTTCCGCTGTTCACGGCCGCCTTCTCGATCCCATTCTGCATTACGGCGCTGGTGGACGGCGGGCCGGCAACGCTGACGACGCTGATCCTGGCGTCGGCGGCCTTCCAGCTGATTATCTCCAAGTGGCTGTTCTTTCTGCGGCGAATCGTCACGCCAACGATCAGCGGCACCGTGATGATGATTCTCTCCATCACCCTGGCGTCGGCAGTCTTCGGTCTGCTGGACGACGCAGCGGAATCCGAGCCCGTGGCGGTGCCGTTGACCGCGGTGGTCACCCTCATGGTCGTCGGAGCGCTCACCCTGCGCGGTTCACCGGTCTGGCGTCTGTGGGCGCCGATGATCGGCATCGTGGTTGGCTCGGTCGCTGCCGCGGCGTTTGGCATCTATGACTTCGACAGGGTGACCGAGGCCAGTTGGATAGGGCTTCCCACCGAGTGGCCGGAATTGGGAGTCGATTTCGGCATCCCGTTCTGGACGCTGTTGCCGGCGTTTCTGTTCCTCGGCGTAAGCATCTCGATTCAAGTGAACGGCGAGTCTATCTCGCTGCAACGGGTGGCGCGGCGCGGGGACCTGGCGATCGACTTTCGCGAGGTGCAGGGGGCGCTGGCCGGCACCGGTGTGTGCAATGTGCTCGCCGGTGTCGCGGGCACGGTGCCCAACATCGTCAGTCCAGGCATCGTCTCGTACACGCAGGTGACGGCGTCGCGTCCCGCCGCGTGGGCTACTGCGTCGGCGGCCTGTTCATCGCGCTGGCGTTTCTGCCCAAGGTGTCCGGACTGTTGAGCTCCCTGCCCGGACCCGTGATGGCGGGATACCTGATCCTGATTACCGGAGCGCTGTTCGTGGACGGCGCGCGGACGGTTATCCAGACTGAACAGGACCGACAGAAGTTGACCGTTGCGGGCGTTTCATTCTGGATAGGCGCGGCTTTTCAGTTCGGCTTGTTCAGCCTGCCAGACCTTGGCTCGGTGTGGGGAACGCTGCTCAAGAGCGGCGTCACTACCGGGGGCTTCGCCGTAGTCGCGATGATTCTTTTCCTGGAACTTACCAGCCATCGTCGCATGCGATTTGAGTCGAAGCTCCACATCGAAGTCTTGCCGGAACTCTCGGCCTTTGTCACCAGATTCGCCGACCGCAGAGGCTGGGATACCGCGATGAAAGATCGCCTGAACGCGGTTGCGGAAGAAACGCTGCTGACGCTGGCGCCGCTGAAGCTAGATCTAGACGACGACGATGACGATGGGCGACGATTGGTCGTGGTGGCGTCAAGCGAAGGCCCGGTGGCGGACCTGGAGTTCATCGGCGGCGGCAGTGAAGAGAACCTCGAGGACCGAGTCCGACAGCTCCAGCAGCACGACTCGGAGATTGTTGCCGAGAGTGAACTCTCCCTACAGCTGCTGCGGCACTACGCCACCTCCGTACGGCATCAGCAGTATCACGGCACCGATATCATCACCGTTCGCGTCGACGCTCCCGGGACGCCGTAAACAACGGCAGCCATGCCGCTATCCGCAGCGTGCCGATCGCCGCCCCAGCCGCCGTCCTCTCAGCGCCCAGGCGAGTATGGGCTCCGAGTGCATGGGTAAAATTGGGGACCCACAGGGCACCCACCGAGACGGGCGTGGTACCGTTCAAGCCCAGCCCCAGCTCCCTTTGGCGCTGGGTCCGGCGGAGTAGCTCAGAGGTAGAGCAGGGGACTCATAAGCCCTTGGCCGCAGGTTCGATTCCTGCCTCCGCTACCGGCCGGCCGAGGTGGTGAAACTGGCAGACACGCAGTCCTCAGGAGGCTGTGAGCAACCGCTCGTGCGGGTTCGAATCCCGCCCTCGGCACCGCGACCTGGACGCCGCGCCTGCGGTTGCCCGGCCCAGCAAGGCGTCCGCCGGCGTGTGTCCATATTTCGCCTTAATCCGGTGCACCTCCGTGATCGACCCTACCTACAACATTCTTGCCGTACCGGCCGGCTGGCCTCCGCCCGCTCCGCCAAATCTTCGCGCTTCGACGCCCGACCCCCGGGACGCATGCTCACAGCGGCCGAACCACAAGCACCTATTCCTCAGGCCGAGAGACCTACCGACGCACGCACTCGGTTACCCGCCACGCCGCATGCGGTCACCTCAGGCAACCGCCCGTGGCAAAGCTCGTTCTGCATCAGTCTTCGACCATTCGATCCTCAAGCAGCCCGAGGTTCAGATCGAAATAGTAGTCCAATATATACCGGAAATGATTGACGGAGCTGATAGACGCATATAAACCGTCGCTCGCACCGTCTGGCAAATGGAACGCCGCCACAATACGATGCCGCGCGACCCCCTTTACAATATGACCGTGGTCAGCAGCTATAACAATGACAGGGTCATTGTTATAGCTGTTCAAGATCCCATCAACCATACTCAACACCAACGAATTTATATAGATAAGTTGCCCAATGAATGCGTTAGGGACGCTGGGGTCATGACGATCATTAAATGCTAGTTTTGGTTGATCTGGAGTAATATAGTTCCCATGTTGATCGAATGCTGCTGGCAAATGGGGCTTGTTTATGTGTGCAAACACAAACTTTGCCTGATCCTCCTCAACAGCGCTGGTTAGAAACTCAAACATCTTAAGCGTTCTCTGCGGATAATGAAACCCATACGGAGTGTTTATATCAAACAGCAAATAGTGTCCAGCTATTGGTTTGAGAACTGTCGTTTGAATGAGTTCCCGAACGAAACTCCCCATAAATATCATATCGTGCATCGCCGTATATGGACCTGTGCCTTCTTCCGTGACTTTACTGGCTATAGTGCCTGCCGGTGTAAACGAAATCAAGGTGTCAGCAAGAGGAGATTGGTCAGTGGCAATGAATCCCGAATCAAGATGTACGTACTTATATCCTAGGCGCTTTAGAATTGCACCGACGGCATGATATTGGGAAATATTGACGAGGACATCTCTCGTTACTGACGTTCGTTGTCCAAGGCCGTCGAGATACGACATGTTTAGGCTCGATGATATCGACTTGAGTGACGAATCATAGTTGCTGAATGCCTCAGATGCTACGTAGAAACCGCGACGCTCGAGCTCACGTAGAAAGCTCGTGTTGTCGTAGTCGCCAAGTGCATCGTGTCGCGAGTACGAATCGAGGATGATGTAGTAGATGTCCGGCTGGTCGCCGACTACTGTCGGGAGACCCGCTGGCAGCAATCGGTCCACGACATCGTCCACCGCCGCGGTTTGATCCGTTGGCGGGCGGGCAAACGACGCCGCCATTCCGCCGACAAGGCTTGCGACGGGAAAGGCAAGCAAGACGGCGGCTGTGAGATTGAGGAACTGCGTCGCGCGAGCGGTCGACGCACCGGCTCGTATGGCCATGACGGCCGCCGCGGCGCCGAGTACCATCACACCTGCGATGAGCGCTCGTTCGTCCAAATGTCCGTTGAGCACGCGCTCGATGTGGCCATACGCAAAAAAGACCACGGTGACGGCGGCCGTGGCCGCGGCCGGCCGGTGCCAATCCTTGAGACCAACTCGCAGGCTAACGACGCTGCCAGTTACCGCGACCAGCGCGATTCCAAGCGGCACGACGGCCTCGATGGGCGCGAAATGCAGCGAGTTGCTCGTGAGGAAATGCAGGATCGGGATCGCCACGACGGGCCAGGGGTACCAGGGGATCGCCAGGGCACGCCCAATCATCGTCGGTGAGGCGTGGGCGTCCGCCGCAGCGCCAGACTCGACGCGACGCTGGCCCCAAGTGGCTGGCCAACGAGCCACGCGACGCCCGGAGGCTCCCGCTCGTTGCAGCGCTGCCGTCGCGCGGGGATGCGCAAGGATTGCCAACACGCTGAATGCGACGGCCAAGCCGAGCCGAAGACGCTCGGACGGTGCGCCAGCAACCGCAGCACGAAGCCCGCTGCCGGTTTCCAGGTGCGCAAAGGCCAGCGGTCCGCTACCGGAATCCGGGACACCATTCAGCATCAGATTGGAGATTCCGGGCTGAGGGCCAGCGAGTCGATAAATCACGTGGGACCGTTCGGATGGGTGCACTTGGAGCTGCAGCAGCAACCGCTGGCCCTTCGGCACGACATAGCTGGTGAAGATGAGCGTGCGGGGCACGGGGATATACCCCGCCCTGGCGTCGATGTACGTCTGTCGCAGCACCTCGCGGGTGGACGCGTCAACCAGCGAGGCCCACACAGTCACGTCATCACGCTCGGTCTCGGACGAAACCCAGATCCTGAAGCGGCCCAGCGTCCCGCTCACGGGCCCGAGGTCTTGCTGCACGCCCCACCCGGGCCAGGCGATGAGCACATCGCCCGCGGGCTCGCCGCTTGAGGCCGACGTAAAGGTGACCTGGGGAAGAAGACTCGCCCACAGGCCTAGCGCCGCCAGCACAAAGGCCAGCCAGAGCGACCTAGCGAGCACAGATCACCAGAAACCGCCGTGAAGCATGGAAAGCTCGATCTGCCGGGGCGGGGCGGACACGACAGGAGCAAGGCAGACCACCGGAGGTGCTGGTCTGGCACCCCTGGCGAGCGTCGTCCACAGTGGATTGGCAATGCAGGCCATTTGAGTCCACGACTATAGGGGCGAGCCATGCCCGCGAACGCCCAGCAGCCTCATACGCCGACCTCGAATAGCTCGGTTGACGGCCTGGCCATTGTGGTTCTTGGCCTTCAGCCCGCGCGGTTGATCTCCGCCCAAGTAGCCGGCCGCAGCTACATCGATCCCGGCAGCGGGAGCTTTGCGATCTTTCTAGATCATCATCGCGGCCAATTCGGGCGTGAGCGACCCACAGCGTGCAGGTTAGCCCTGAGGCGCCAAGGCGGTCGAGCGCCGTGATGGCCGAAGGAGGTGCCCGACAGTTGCGCGCGTGGACTAATGCCGCAACCTTAGGTGTATTGCCAGATCTCGGAAACTGGGCCGGCCAGGCAATGGCCCGTGTAGCACAATGGGCAGAGGAGCGGTCTTGTAAACCGTTAGGTGCTGGGTTCGGGTCCCACGCAGGGCTCCCGTGCCCTAAAGTTGCGGGCGTATCTGAATGCACATTGATCCGTCCGTAGTTCCAGGGCTGTTGCTGCTGGCGACGGAACTCCTCGTGCTGGCGGTGGTCGGTTTTGTCGTTGTGCGTGTGGCGCTTGGGCAAACCGACGACCGCCTGGCCCTGGCGCAGGGCCTGGTGGTCGGAATTGCTCTCTGGGGCCTGATCGTCAACGTTGTCGTTTACGCCATCCCAGGGCCGACCGGGGCCGTTCTAGGTTGGATCCTCACGCTTACCATCGGCGCTGGTCTAGTATGGTATGCGCCCCATCCCATCCGGCCGCGGCTGCGCGTTGCAGTGGGGCTTTCGCTCGCGGCTCTGGCGCTGTTTTGGATCGTGCTGGCGAGCCGCCAGCTCCTCCCAAACCCGGACGCGGCGACTCATCACGGGCTAATTGCCACCATCCGCGCTGGCGGGCCCCACCCGCCGGAGTTGCCCTGGAATCCCGGACTGGCCGCGCCCTACCACTATGGGGTTGATTTGTTGATTGCCCTGCTCACTCCACCGGTCGGCCCCGATCCGGCCTTCGTGACCGAGCTATTGGGCACATACATCTGGGTGGGCTACGCGCTTGTCGTGGGGACGCTGATTCTCCGGCAAGGATCGTGGCCGGTGGCGCTGATTCTTACGCCGCTCCTGCTTGCGCCCGGTGCGCAAACGCTGCTCTTCACGTCACCGGGTGTCCTCCAGATCCCGGTCCAGGCGGACCTTCCCGCACCCGGTCTGCGCGCCTCACTTGCATCTATCTACGTGGAGGGCTTCGTGGAAAGCAAGGCGTCGCCCCCAGATGTTTGGAAGCCGGTCTTCGTGTTGGGCTACGCGCTGGCCTTGGTGGTGTTGGAGCGAGTTTCAAACCGCAGGGAACAGCGCTGGCTGCACTGGGGCACGCTGGCACTACTGGTCGGTTTTCTGGGTCTGATAAACGAGGCAGTTGCTCTCGTCGTGCTCACGCTGTGGGGACTTCTCGAGGCAATCTACTTCGTGCGAGCTTGGGGCGAGCGGCCGCTTGGCTGGAAACGGATGCTCGGGTCCGCCGCGGGGCCGGCCGTTGCCGCGTCCCTTCTGGCCGCCGGCGGTGGCGTCATCACGAGTATCCTAATTGCGGGGTCAGCAGGAACCCTCTCCCTTGGCTGGGTCCACGATGCGGGCGCACGGCAAGCGCTCGTGTCCTTCACCGGGCTGTCCGGCGGCCTCGGCCTGCTGGGTCTGGGACCTCTCGTCCTGGCCGGCGGCGCCATGCTGCTGGCATGGCGCAATAGCCTCAGCCTGGCATTCGCCGCTGGCAGCGGCGCGTTCCTGCTCGCCGCGCACACGCTGCAGTATCCATACGGTCAGCATGATATTACGAGACTAGATGGACACGCGCGCAACTTTGCGCTGCTGGCGTTGCTGCTCGCGCTGAGCTTGCGGCTCCCGGCCCTGCGGCCCCGCTGGCGCTACGCCGTCGCCGCCATGATCCTGGCCCTAGTGGTCTGGCCGGCCATCGTTTCGCCTGTGCGAACTCTTGGCCTGGCGGTCGGCCGCGGGATTCACCTCGCCAACGCCGAGCCAGATCAACCAGGGCGTCGGCAAGTGTTCAAGCAGTTAACGTCCGCGCGTGTCGCCGCTTATATCCGCGACTCCACGCCAGCCGACGCACGAGTCCTCTCGCCCAATCCGATGGCCATGTCAGTCGCCACCGGCCGTCCCAACGCGGCGGGCTTCACACAAGCGCCACACTACATCTATTCCCACGGGCCCGAGTACCTCGACGCCATCCGCTATCTTGACCCTGCCGCCGTGCGGCGACTGGGCATAGCCTACGTGCACGCCACCGACGCTTGGATTGCCGGTCTGCCTGATCGAGCCCAGCGCTGGCTCAATGATCCACGGCTGTTCCAACGTCTGGTCCAGGACGGGCCCGACGCGCTCTTCCGAGTGCGGCCGGCGTACCTTGCGCTTGAGGCTGCGCCGGAGCCCGAGTCCTACGAGGCCCTGAGGAGGGCCGTACCGCCGTCCGCCAGGGTGTACATGGAGCCCACGGCCGAGGCGCTGCAATCTCTCCGCGTTGCGTCTGCGCTTGCGCACGCGCAGCTCGTTCGCAAGCTACGCCCCGGCCACTTGCATTTGCTGACCGACTTCGGGATCGAGCCGCTCGGCGCTGACCTTCCGACGCTCATTGTTGCGCCTCACTGGTTCACACCATCCATGTTCCCGCTTGCGGCGCGGCAGCCAGTTTGGTGGAACGATTTGATAGCCATCTATGCGCCGGACGGTACGGTTGATCCGATCATGCCCCGCACGCCTGCGGCATCGCCGCCACTCAGCGTGCGGGTGTCCGACGGGCATGTGGTAGACGAGAGCGTTATCTTCACCATAACGCTCACTGACCACGCGCCGGGGAGCTGGACCGGCCAGGATTGGCTAGTCGTGCCGACGGACGCGATGCCGTGGGGTATTCCGCGCCATCCCAGTTTCGGCGGACCTTCCGCCGATCGGTGGTTCGGCGGCCAAATCGCCTCCGGGCAGAACACCACACGCCTGACGTACGAATTCGGCTTGCGCGAGGCCAGCTTGGCTGTCCGGGCTGATGACGGGAAGTTCACGGCCGTTGGCGGCTCCGGCAATACTCCGCTTGGTCCCGGGCGGTGGACGCTCGTGCTGCGCCTGACCCGCGCAGTGGATCGACGCACCTACATAGCGTATGAGGACGCCGCGTTCATTCCAGTCATGCATACCGAGTTATCGGAGGCTGGCGAGCTGTCGCAAACGGTCTATGAGGGCGATCTCAATGCGAAACTGAGGTCTCATCCGTAGCCTCCGCACCGGAAAAGCTGGCCGAGCGAATGTCGGACGCCCGCCGGTTAACTGGCGACGGACGCGACAGTGCGGTTGCCAACAGCAAGGCCGGGCAAAGGACAATTACCGTCAGGGTGATAGCAAGGTCTGTCGCCAGCACCGGCCAACGCCAGTCGGAGGTGAGAGTTCGCCAGACTGCACGAAGCTTGCTGAGCGTCGGCTCTGGTCTACCGTAGGCCACCAACTCAAGGTTTTGATCGGGCCAGGTCAGCTTGCCGTTTACCCAGAGACGGCCCTCCGCGTAGCGGTTCGTCTTCGTCGCGCCAATACGGATATGGGCATCAGGTGCGACATCAGCGACAAACTGTATCGCGAGGCTCTGACCCGGCGGAACGACGACCGGCTGCTTGAAGTCGAGGGAGACCCAAATCAAGTGATCCCTCCTGGTAGGAACCGTAAAGCGCCCTTCGCGCAGAATCTCGCGTGACTCGCCGGCCAGAAGGTGCCAGCTGACTACTCCCGAACGACCATTGGGATCATGCATGCCGAGCCGGACATCGATCTTCTCGATTGGCACCGTGAGCAGACCCAACTCCTGCATCGCGGATCTCTCGTCTTGGAGATGAACATGAAAAGCACCGACGGAAGAGTGTGCGCGGGTATCCACGAAAGGGGGTCGGAAGACAGCCATGACCACGAGCCCACCGAGTACGGTCACGGTGGCGATCGATCCAGCGAGCGTCGTGCGCCAGTGGCCACCGAACGCGCGAGCTACTCGTGATGAGGCAGGCTCGCCCCGTAGCGCGATGACTGCGCTGAGGACGAGCAGCAGCGTACCGCTGAACTCTAGGGTCTCTTCCAGCACGACGTCGCGCCCGGGCGCTAGCCTAGCGAACAGGATCGGGGCCGCCACCTCATGCAGCACGGCCAACACCCAGGCCGTGAAGCCAAGCGCAAACGGCATGCGCACCGCCTGCCTGCGCAGTCCCTTGCGGACAAAGACCGCCGCCGCAAGCGCGGCTGCCAGGGTCGCCATTCCCGTACTTGCAACCAAGAGAATGGCTTCGTCAACCGGCACTGCGTCTCTGAACATCAGCCGACTCAAGGCGGCTTGGGCACCGCTGTGTTGGTCCCCGAATTCGCTCCATGCCAGCATTGCCGCCGTCACGGCCAGGGCGGTCCAGCCACCGATCGTCAGCCATCCAGCAGCCTGCCTTCGACTGTTGAAGGCATTGGTCAGCGCCAAGAGTGCGAGGACTGCCAGGGCCGCCCCGGAAACTGCGTTCGCCAAACTGCCTTCAGAATCGGAACTCATATGGCTTGCGATGCCGCTCGGGACGCGCACCTCAGGGAAGATCAGCCTCAAAAGTTCTGGGATTACGTAGCCGCCCCACCAGAAGGCCACCGCAACCAGAAGTAGCAGGCGGCCGGCACATGCCGCCTGGCTACAGAAATCTTTCAGCAGTCCCGACCGCTTTCAACTGTGTTCTGAGAGCTGGCTCGATGCTACCAACGATGGGGCAGGGGCCAGGTCGAGGTGGTGAAACTGGCAGACACGCAGTCCTCAGGAGGCTGTGAGCAACCGCTCGTGCGGGTTCGAATCCCGCCCTCGGCACCGCGATCTGGAAGCCGCCCACGCGATGGCACGGCCCAGCAACGCGTCCGCCGGCGTGTGCCGGATTTCCCCTTAGTCCAGTTCACCTCAGTGGTCGATCCTACCAATAGCATTCTTGCCGCACCGGCCAGCTAGTCTCCACCGGCTGCGTCAAATCTTGGCCCTCTCGCCCACCGCCCCAGACGCATCATCACAGTGAGCGAACTACTGGCGTCTGCGACGAGCACGCGTTCATCGACCCTTCCGTCCACCGCGCGCTCGACGGGCTGTCAAGGGCGGGGCCCGCAGGACCAACGACACAACGACCGATGCGTATCCACGGCTATTCACGGCTTTCTGAGGTCACCTCGTGAAAATCGAGATTGAATCCGTGGTGTACGAACCTCCGGTCTTTGAGCAAACCCAGGTTAAGGCCGAAATAGAAATCAATGATGGATCGAAACTGATTGACGGAGCTGATCGACGGATAAAGAACGCGATCCCCACCATGCGGCAAGTGAAAGGCCGCTAAGATCGCATGCGGCGTCCCCCAGCCATCGAGGCGACGGCCGTGATCGGCGGTGATCACGATGACGGGGTCGTCGTCATGGATCTGTAGGATCGCATCAACCATTTCTAGAACTCGCGAATTGATATAGATGAGCTGGCCAATATATGGGCTGGGCACGCTCGGATCGTGATCTTCGCCGAATGCGTCATGGACATTGATACCAGGGACAGCGTTGCCGTGTCGATCGAAGGTGGCAGGAGGGTGCGGCTTGACGATGTGTGCAAACACAAATTTTGGCCCAGCAACATCGATAGGCTTGGTTAGAAAGTCGAACATCTGAAGGGTCCGCTTTGGATGCCACCACGCATAGATCGCATCGCTGCCGGGTGCTAAATTATGTCCAAGGAAAGGTCGCAATGCGGTTGTTTGTATAAGCTCGCGTACGAATCTTCCGGCGAGGATCGATTCGAGCGATCTGGCTGATCTATATCCAGACTTCTCGTCACCTATTAGTACCCCCGATTGGGAAAAATTAACCACGACATCGGCTAGCGGTGATGCGTCGGTGATCGTGTGTCCAGACGTGAGGTGGACATAGGTGTAGCCGAGTTTCTTCAGGATGGATGCGACGGCATGCTGCTGACCGAGCGGTATTACATCCTCGTACCTCGATGGCGTTCTCGGCCCCACGCTGTCGAGATACGACATGTTGAGAAGTGACGCGATTGAATGCTGCGACCACATATAGTTGCTGGTGGCCTCAGTTGCAATATAGAAACCTCGACGTTCGAGCTCGCGAAGGAAGCTCGTGTTATCGAAATCTACAAGAGCATCGTGCCGAGCATATTCATCGAGGATGATGTAGTAAATGTCAGGTCGATGATCGCTTGTCGACGGCGGGATCGACGGAAACAGGTGCGTTGTGAGGTCGTCCAGCGCCGCGATCGAGGCTGACGACGTTCGCCCAGACGAGGCCGCCGCGGCGCTTGCGAGACTAGCTACAGGAAAGGCCAGAAGCACTGCTGCCACGAGGTTGAAGAACGGCGTTTGTCGCGCAGGCGTGGCATTGGCGCGCACGGCCGCAGCGATAACCACGGCCAGGAAAACGATCGCGGCGGGAAACAGCACACGTTCATCGATCCGCCGGTCGAGCGCGTTCTCAACGTGGCCATAGGCAAAGACGACCACGGTGATGGCGGTCGTGGCGGCGGCGGATCGGTGCCAGTTCTTGAGGACCAACCAAAAGCCGACGAAGCTGCCGGTCACGCCGACAAGCGTGACTGCGAGCGGAAATATTGCCTCGCCGGCGGCAAACAGCAGGCGATTACTCGTCAAAAAATGGAGTATGGGAGCAGCGGCGATCGGCCACGGATACCAGGGGGTCGCGAGCACCCGGCCGAACAGCGTTGGGGATTCGCCGACCTCCCCCTCGGCGTGAGGCCGGACGAGACGCCGCCTCGACGTCGCTGGCAGCCGAGCGAGGCGCCATCCGGCGGTTCCCATTCGACGCAGCCCTGGCATGACGCGAGGATGCGCCAGGATCGACAGCACGCTGAACATAACGGCTAGGGCGAACCGGAGACTCCCGGATGGATCACCGAGCCATGCGGCGCGCAGCCCGCTGCCGGTTTCCAGGTGCGCGAATGCCAGCGGCCCCGCGCCGGAATCCGGGACGCCGTTCAGCATCACGTTGGCGAACCCCGGCTCAGGGGCGGCGAGTCGATAGATGACCGTGTACCGTTCGGGCAGTTGCACAAGAAGCTGCAACAGCAACCGCTGACCCGCTGGCACGACATAACTGGGAAACGTGAGGGTGCGCGCCACGGGGATATAGCTCGGCGTGGCCTCGATGAAGGTCTGGCGCAGCACCTCGCGAGTGGAGGCGTCCACCAACGAGGCCTGCACTGTCACGTCGTGTCCAGCAGGCGCGGATGAAAGCCAGATCTGAAAGCGCCCGACCGTTCCGTTCAGGTGTCCGAGATCTTGCTGCACCCCCCACCCGGGCCAGGCGACCAGCACATCACCCCCGGGCTCGCCGCTTGAGGCCGACGTATACGTGACCTGGGGAACGAGACTCGCCCACAGGCCCAGCGCCACTAGTGCGAGAGCCAGCCAGAGCGACCTAGCGAGCATCAGTCACCAGCAAGGGCCGGAAGCCATGGAAACCTCGATGTGGCAGTGGTGGGGCGCGCCGGACCGGATTACAGGGCCGGCGACCGGAAGTGCTGGTCTTGCGCCCGTGGGGAACGTCGTCCACAGTGTGTCGGCGATGAAGGCCATTTGAGCCCACGATGATAGCGGCGAGCCACGAACGTGACCGGTGAGGAGGCTCGAGCGCCGATGCCGAATAGATCAGGTGGAGGCTTGGCCATTTTGCTTCTTGGTCTTCAGGCTGCGCGGCTGATCTCCGCCCAGTTGGGCGGCCGCAGCTATATCGATCCCGGCAGCGGGAGCTTTGCGATCCAGATCATCATTGCGGCTGTACTGGGCGGGCTGCTCTCGGCGCGGCTCTGGTTCCGGTACGTGTTGGGACGGATCATCGGGCTGGTGCGCCGGTCAACCCCCGCGGAGAATCCCTCGGCTGAGGAGGCCAACCGCGAGGACGGATGATCGCCGACCCTGACGCGCGCCTGCCGAGTTCGTTCCGCGACCCGGCGGGCTTCGTCTTCCAGCGCGACGGCACGATCTTCCGCCAAGTCAACCGGTCCTACGAGGCAACCTTTGCCACCCTGATGGATTCGGGGCTTTACGCCCGTCTCGTCGAGGACGGCCTCCTCATCCCTCACGAGACCGTCGAGTTGGGCCTCGCCCCCGCGCCCGATGCCGCGGCCGTCATCCGGCCCGCACAACTCAAGTTCGTTTCCTATCCCTTCGAGTGGTCGTTCGCGCAGCTCAAGGCCGCCGCCCTGGCAACCTTGCATGTGCAGCGGCGGGCGTTGGACTACGGCCTGTCGCTCAAGGACGCCAGCGCACGCAACATCCAACTGCATGAGGGACGTCCCAGGCTCATCGACACCTTGTCGTTCGAGCGTTACGAGCCGGGCTTTCCGTGGGTGGGCTATCGCCAGTTTTGCCAGCACTTCCTGGCGCCGCTGGCGGTCATGGCCTACACCGATGTCCGCTTGGGCACGCTACTGCAGAGCCATTTGGACGGCGTCCCGCTCGACCTCGCGTCGCGGCTGCTCCCCTGGCGCTCGCGCCTCCGGCCCGGTCTGCTGATGCATCTGCACCTCCACAGCCGCGCTCAGGCGCGTGCCGCCACATCGACCCGGAAGCGTGCCGACCTGGCCGGCCGCATGAGCCGGCGACGACTTGACGCCTTGCTGGAGAGCCTTGAATCGGCGATAGGCCGGATTGCCTGGAACGCAGACCGCACGCCATGGGCCGGCTACGGCGACCAGACGAGCTATACGAGCAGTGCTCTGGCCGACAAGAAGCGATTGGTGGCCGAGCACCTATCCATGGTCTCGCCCGAATCCGTGTGGGACATCGGCGGCAACACGGGCGACTTCAGCCGGATCGCCGCGGCGGGCAGCATCCCGGTGGTCTCGATCGACAGCGATCCGGGAGCGATCGATCTGAACTATCGCCGCATGGCGGCAGACGGCGAGCGAAACCTCTTCCCCATCGTGGCCGACGTCACCAGCCCCAGTCCCGCGCTGGGATGGGACAACGATGAGGTCGCCTCGCTCACGTCGCGGGGGCCGGCCGGGCTGGTGATGGCGCTGGCCCTGATCCATCATCTCGCGATTGGCAACAACACCGGATTCGACCGCCTGGCGCAGTTCTTTGCGGCGCGCGCACCAATGCTCCTCATCGAGTTCGTCCCGCCCGACGATCCAATGGTCGTGCGTCTGCTGGCGATGCGGAATCACGCGTTTCCCTGGTACACGCAGCGCGAATTCGAATCGGTGTTCAGCCAGTACTTCCACATCCAGCGGTCGGACGCGATCACGGACTCGAACCGCCGGCTCTATCTGATGACGACGGGCAGCTAGACCGGTGGCGCGACGATGTGGCGACTCACCGGCCCCCGCAACCCACCTCGGGAACCACGAGCGCTGGGCGGTGGTGGCAATCATTGTGTTCGCGACACTCAGCGCGCTGTTGTGGGCGCTCATACGGATTCCGGACGGCGGCGGACCCGACGAGGCCAGCCACCTGGCCCTGATCGAACGCATTCGCGATGCGGGCGGAATCCCGCAATTCCAGGGGTTTGAGCCCAGTAAGTTCGTTGGGAAACCGGGGCGAGTCATCAACGCCTTTGAGCTGACGCCAAATATTTCGGCGCTGGCGCTGGCGGGTTTCGCCAGCGCAGCCCACCTAAGCGACCCGCTAGCGACGCTGCTGCTCGGCAGACTCTACGCCGTCAGCCTCTTTCCAGTGACGCTGCTGCTCGCCTACCTCACACTGCGCCTTCTGATTCCCACGCGGCCCGTGGAACGCGTGTGGGCGCTCACGGCCCTCGCTACCCTTCCCCAACTCATGCTGGTCCACAGCTACGTGACCAACGACACCCCAAGCATCGCGGCCGCGTCACTGGCGATCTTTCTGACCGTGCGCGGATGGACGAACGGGTTTCGACGGCGGGACGCAGCGCTGCTGGGCGTCGCGTTGGGTTTGGTTGGCCTGCACAAAGCGAACGGGCTGGTCATTGTCCCCATGGCGGGCGCCCTGATCGCCTGGCGGCTGCGGCACGACCTGCCCCAGTTAGCCCGAACTCTCGGCACTGTCGCCGTTCCGGCGCTGGCCGTGGCCGGTTGGTGGTATGTGCGCATGCTCGTCGTCTACGGCGACCCGATAGGTACGGGGACCACCAAGGCAGCGATCGAGGCCGTGGGAACGGCGGTTGCAACGCCCCATGACCAGGGACTGAGTCCGTGGGAATACGCCCATGTATCGGGATGGGTCGAGGGCGCGTTCCGGTCGTTTTGGGCCGGCTACGGCGTGCGCAAGATGACCATGCCAGACGCGGCCTACCTGGCCATGCTGGCGCTGCTGGTCGTCGGCGCGGGCGGGCTGGCCGCCAGCGCCTGGCGTACGCGCGGGCGCGCTGCAAATGATGGCGCGGTTTGGATAGCGTTCGGGCTGGTCGTCACAGGGCTGTGGGGCCTGAATCTCTGGACGAGCTGGACGCTCGACGGCGCCGCCATGCATGGGCGATATACGTTTCCCGTGATTGTTCCCTTCGTGGCATTGCTCGCCGCCGGGCTCGGGCGCGCCCTTGCCGTTACGGGCCGTTCCCAATTCATGTTGGCGCTGCTGGTCCCGCTCATGGTTGCGGGAAACCTGGCCTATTTCGTCCATGTCGTTATCCCGGACGTGGTGGCGCTTCGTGCTTGACCGCCTGAGGCAAGGGCGCGCTGCTCAGCTTGCAGGCGAGGTCTCCGTCATTCTGCTCGCGCTCAGCTGGATCATTTTTCTGCTAGTGCACCCCGTCCACATCCCCGTGCTATCACCGTCCCAGGAAGTTGAGCCCTACAACGCGCAATCCCTGACCGGCGTGCAGGGACAGACGTTTGTGGCACCGACCAGTAGGCTGAGCCGGATCGACCTGGAACTCGACACGCGCATTCCGCCCGGCGAGTGGGTGCACGTGACATTTGAGCTCGCTCGCGGAGTACAGCCCCGTACGACGCTTGCCTCAGCGATCGCGATCTTCGACCGTTCCCGCAAAGGCTGGCCCGTCCGCCTGTACCTCGATCCCGTCCTGACCGCGGCTGGCGACCGCCTTTATTTGCGTCTTGAGTCGGTCGTGAGCTCGCCCCGCGCGGAGGTGTTCTACCGCTACAGCCGCCAAGATTTTTACCCGCAGGGCGCCTATCTCGACCTGGATAAGTTGCGCCCGACCGATCTGGACCTGCTCTTGACCGTCTATCGCGCTCCGCGCGTTCCCAAGCCGCTGGCGTGGATTGAAGCGTTCACCGCTCGCGCAGGTCATGCGGCCCAACTGGCCGCCCTGGCACCGGCGTGGGTGGTGACGCTGCTGAGCGTGCTCGCGCTCGCGTCCGTCCTCATCGCATTCACCGCTGGCGCCCACCTGCTGATTCGTGTCTCGACGTGGCGTTCAACAGCGCTTACGACCCCGGCGATCATTGCGCTGCTTTGCGCAGCCGCGCTTGCGCTGCTGGCTTGGGGCGAGATTCCAATCGGAAAGCTAGTTCTGGACCTCACCTGACCAGACGCGCCCGCTCCGATCCCTAGACCGGCGGGGAGAACGTGTAGCGGTAGACGGCGCCTTGCCAGAAGTGGTCCGCGACCTCGCCGATGCGGGTGAGGTAGATCTCGATATCCAGCGTCTCGCGGTCTTCGAGCACATTGAAGTTCGAGATCTGGAGTTCGGCAGGCTCGTTCGTGGCGCGGTCATCGACGAGGAGCAGGCTGTCCCGCCGAACGGCCAGGCGATCCTCGTCGATTTCGGCGATGTAGAGCGGATACCGAGGGCTGTTGCCGTCGGGAGGCTCCGGGGTGATGTTGGCCAGCCAGTACAGCGTGCCGTTGCGCGCCGAGCGGATGAACCGATGCAGGCTGGACGGGGAGTAAAAGCGTGAGCCGTCGTCGTAGCGAAGCTCTTGCAGGGGCGAGATGCAGCGGCCGCCGTCGTCGGAGACGCTGAACCACTTGCGCCCCGGAGTGGTAGCGGTATTGCTGCCGCGGACGATGGTGAGCAGGCGGCCATCGCGCAGCACGGCCACCTCCGGCTCGAGCACCCCGCGTGAGGAGCGCTCCGCACCGAGGTATTCGATGTTGGATGCTTGCCAGACGCCCGCTGCGGGGTCGCGCCGCATGACGACCAGACCGCCGCTGGTGTGCGGGCTCTCGGGGGAACCGGCGTGCGCCACCAGCGGCAGATATGCCGTGCCGTCCGGCGCGAAGGTGATCGACTGTCCGAGATAGGCGCGGTTGGTCGAGCAGAAGTCGGGATTGAAGGGGTTATCGGGATCGAAGTCCGGTCCCTGCTCGTACCTGAGCAGCGTTTCGGGTCCGTCGTCAACCGTGGCGAAGACGTGGTCGTTGTAGGGGTGCCGGTGCGAGCCCCAGTGGAAGGTATAAACCGGCATGCCGGGCCAGATGCGTCGCATCCGCATCTGGTAGCGGCGGGTGTGCGGGCGGTCGATAAAGATGCCGGCCGGGTAGCTGACGATGCCGCCGCCATCAAGCTGCTGCACGATGCCGGAGAGCTCTTGGCGCTCAGTCCAAGTGCGGCCGTTGTCGGGTGAGGTTCGCTCCTCGAATCCGTGGTACTCGTCGGAAGCGCCGCTGGTCTGAAAGCGTTCGAGGCGCGTGAGCCCGGCGTCGATGTAGCAGACCGACATCCACTGGGCGCGGTCCTCGCCTGCAGCGGGCAGGTAGCGTTCGCGGTGCAGCATGGTTGACGTCCGCCGTGCGGCTTTGGAGAGCCTAGCGGGCGGCTAGGCCAGCTCGCCAGCGAGGCGGGTGAGGGCAGCCTTCCAATAGGCGCGCTTGGCCTCGACATCGGCGCGGTCCGCAAGTTTCGAGTGCTGCACCACGACCTGACTCTTCGATGGGCCTTTCCCATAGAAACTCACGTCGACGTGCGTCGCGCCATCGACCCAGGTGATGCGGAGCGACTTGTTGGGACGCGCAGTGCGGACGTGCGGCGCGTCGCCGCCGAGCCAGCGCCGGCGGACCTCCTCCACCGTCCAGGCCTCATAGAGCGACTCGGTTGCGACAAGCAGCGTCTTGCTCACGCTCACTTGGTAACCGCGCGCGGTCTGGTGCTCCTCGCGCAGGCCGCGGATGCGCTCATAGCCGACGGTGACCTCCTGGCTCCACCACGCCGGGAGGTTGTGCTGCTCGTGCAGATAGACGGCGATGGCCTGATGGCCCATGGTCAGGCCGCTCGCGGCGTCTAGGACCTCGCACCATTCGGCCCAGGTCTTGCCGGTCTTGGCGGCGACGGCCGCGTCGCTGACGGGAGGCTTGGCGATGTCTTCCCCCGTAGTCGAGGAGCACTTGAGACGGCCGACCGTAGGTGCGTCCTGGCGTAGTCGTCAATGGCTGCCGCGGAGTGGGATTGCGACGCGGCGCGGGCGCCCACGAGGGGCGCCCCTACGCGGACCGGCAGCCCCGCGCGGCCGAGGTCGCACGTTCTAGATTCCTCACTGCGTTCGGCATGCCAGAGGGGGCGTTCGGAGTGAGGCGAAGAGGGGCGGATTGACGGCAGGGGCAAGTAGGTATCGAAGCGCGGCCTAGAATCGCCGCAGGTGACGCGCGAGGGAGGGTGGCGATGGATTACCGGATGGCGGGGGCCACCGGAATCTCGGTGTCCGAGATCGGGATGGGCACGTGGGAATTCGGCGGCCGCGAGTGGGGCGACATTTCGGAAGAGATCTCCATCGACGTGATGCGCTATGGCTTCGAGCAGGGCATCACGTTTTTCGACACGGCGGACGCCTACGGCCCGGACGGACTGAGCGAGCGCCTGATCGGCCGCGCCTTCGCGGGACACAGCGAGAACATCGTGGTGGCGACCAAGGTGGGGTATCCGCTCGGTATGGACGGTTGGATTGCGGCAGGCGGCGAGCACCCGCCGCACGACCTCTCAAGGACACACATCCTCAGCGCCTGCGAAGACAGCCTGCGGCGCCTACAGCGCGAGCGCATCGAGTTCTACAACATGCATCGTCCACCGCCGCCCGACGAGTGGGACGAGGCGTTCGGCGCGATGGAAACCTTGAAGCGCCAGGGCAAGATCGCGAACTACGGCGTGGCGCTGGGCGGTGTGGCGGAAGCCCTGCGAGCCGTGCGCGAGGCCGGGGCGACGGTGGTCATGCTGCCCTACAACTGTCTCGATCAGTCGCGGGCGGGCGATTTGCTGCCGGTCGCGCTCGAGTTGGGCGTCGCCGTACTGGCGCGGCAGGTGATGGCGCAAGGCTTGCTGGGCGGTCAGCTGACGGCCGAGACGGAGTTCGCCGCGAACGACTATCGGCGGACATGGGCGCGCGAGGACTATCTGGAAAACCTGCGGCGTGTTGAGCGTTTGCAGTTTCTCGTGCGCAACGACGCGGCGTCGCTGCCCCAAGCCGCGCTGCGCTTTGCACTGGCGCACCCGGCGATATCGACCGTGGTCACCGGCATGATGCGGCGCGAGGAAGTTGATCAGAACGTGAAGGCGTCGGGTGCGCCGCTGCCGGAAGCTGACGTGCAGCGGGTGCGCGAGCTGTACCAGGCGGGGTTTGCCTAGGGGGACCCCCTCACACCAACCCTCTCCCACGGTGGGGAGAGGGGGTCGAGGCCCTAGATCTGGGACTGCATGATGCGGTCGACGAGGTCCATGGTCTTGACGGCGTCGGCGAACGAGGTGTCCGGTTGGCGACCGGCCTTGATAGCGTCGATGAAGTGCCGGTTCTCGGCGAAGAAGCCGAAGCGATGGATCGTATCGGACCCGCCGCCGACCTCCGCGGCATCGATCGATTCGCCCTCGTCGGCGCCGTCGCGATAGACCGTGGCGCGCCATTGATCGTCGGCGAAGGCCGAGACGCCTTGACCGTGCATCTCGAAGTAGTGGTCCCGCCGGCCGGAGCGCCGCGAGGCGGTGAGGATGGCCACGCAGCCGGTGCTGAAGGTGACGATGGCGTTGTGGTTGTTGACGAACGGCATGTCCACGGCGCGATTGTCTGCGGCGACGGCCACCACCTCGCCGCCGGCCATCCAGCGCAGTGCATCGACGGCGTGGATGATGTCGGACGTCAGGTGCGAGACGGCGCCGCGGCCGTAGCCGTAGTTGTCGGGCCCGGCCTCGAACTTGTGGAAGCCGGCGAGGCATTGGTGCAGCGGCCCCCGCTCGGTGATCGCCGCCCGGCAACGGCGCAGCATCTCGATGTACCGCCGGTTGAACCCCACCATGGTCAGGCGATCGTTGCGGCTCGCGTACCAGGCGAGCGCCTCTGTCTGATAGGTAGTGATGGCGGGTGGCTTTTCCACGAAGACGTGCACGCCCAGCTCCAGTAGGTCCACCACGATGTTGTGCAAGTGCTGCGGCGGCATGATCACGTAGACCGCGTCGGGCTTTTCGCGTGCGACGAGCTCGCGATAGTCGCCATAGCGCCCGGCGACGCCGTACTTGTCGGCGGTCGTTTGCAACCGCTCGGCGTTCAATTCAGCGATGCCGACCAGGTCAACGTCGGGCATCGCCGCGAGCGACGGGTAGTGGGCGATGTTGGCCAGACCGCCGGCGCCCACCATTCCTATCCGCACCGTATCGATGAACTCGATCCTCGCAGGCGGCCAGGCAGCGGCAACGTATCACGGGACGAAGGCGCGGGCGAGACCATCTGCTAGAGTCGCTCGCCGCACCTCCAAGACGTTGGGGCACCCGCACAGGGGCGACTATGGCCTTCTCGTTTCCCACGAGCGTCAAGCGGCGCACCGATTGCCTCTCGATGATTCTGGGCGAGGACGTCGCCGAGCAGCACATGCTGGCGTGGCGGCAGGAGCTGGGCGAGTTGGATCCCAACAACCCCCTGGTGACGCCGGCCATGCCTTGGGACAGCGGCTCGGTGTTCGCTCACGGCACGTTCGCGCACGACCCGATCGACGGATTGTGGAAGGCCTGGCAGGTCTCCACGCCGCTGACGGCGGGGTATTTCGAGAACTTCCGGCGCGTGACCTATCTGACCTCGGAAGACGGCGTCGAGTGGACACGTCCCGAGCTTGACCTGTGCCCACAGCCCGGCTATCCGCGCACCAATATCTTGCTGGACCACGATTCGGGCGGTCCGAGCATGTACAGCTCGGTGATGATCGTCCCGGACGCCGAGCCCGACCGCCGCTACGAGATGTTCGTGATGCGCGATCCGAGCAACACCATCGGCGGGGGACCAGGCTTCATTCGCGGGCTGCCGCCCCCACCGCCGGGCCAGAAGCAGGCGCGCGGCATGTATCGGTATTTCTCGCCGGACGGCATCAACTGGACGGCGAGCGAAGGCCCGGTTCTCGAAGTGGCGGTGCCCGGCGTCCGCCTGGTGATTCCCTATGAGAATCCCAAGCACACGGCGGACACCACGTATGTCTTCCGCGAGGCGGACGGAACGTATATGGCGACGCACAAGCTGGGAGAGCCCGCGCACCCGGGCGGCTTGGTGCCATATGACATTTTCGCCGAGGGCCGCCGGGTGATGGCGCGCCGCACGAGCCCCGACGGCTCGGACTGGAGCCCCTTCGAGACGATCATCCAGCCGGACGTCTACGACCCGCACGACGTCCAGATCATGGAGCTCTGCGTGACGCCGGTGCGGAGCGGGTACATCGGCGTAATCGCCATATACCTCAATCGCACGCAGACGATCGAGCTGCAGCTCGGCGGCAGCGCCGACGGGCGAATCTGGGATCGGCGCGTGCGCCTACCGGCGGTCGCGACCGGAGCACTGGGCGACTACGGCGGCGGCATGCTGTGGCCCTCGCACAACCTCGTCGAGCACAACGGCCGGCACTACATGTACTTCTCGGGCACCGAGGGTTTGCACGGCGACCCGGCGTCAAAGAGTCCGTCGATCTGGCCGTTCTTCTCCGCGATTTGCCGCGCGAGTTGGGCCGTGAACCGGTATTGGGCGGCTGTGTCGGGCCCGGGCGGCGACGTCGTGGGCACACTGACCACGCACCCGTTGCCCGTGGGCGGCAAGCAACTGATCCTCAACGCCGCAACCTCGACCGTGACCGAGGGTGAGTTGCACGCGGAGCTGCTGGACCCGGACGGCAACGTGGTGGAGGGCTTCGGCAAGGACGACTTCATCCCCTGGCAGGGAGACAGCACTGCGGCCCCGGCGCGCTGGACCGGCGGCGCGGCGTGTCCGCTGGAACAATGCGCTGTGCGGTTCCACCTGCGCCGGTCACGCTTGTACGGGTACGCCTGGGAGTAGACATCATGGCCATCGACTCGCGCCGGATCCTGCACCAATTGGGCCGCGGTGAGTCGGTTGACGACGTTCGCGCCGCGGCCGGGCTGACGGAAGCCGAGTTCGAGGCCTGGTGGAACGAGGAGCTTCAGCGTCGGCTGGCGGTGATCGATGGACGGGCGTCGGGCCCTGTCGGCGCGGCGGTCGAGATCCAGCGGGACGCCAGCGGCCTGCCGCACATCTATGCCGAGACCGAGGCCGACCTTTTCGTGGGGTACGGCTACGCCATGGCCCAGGACCGGCTGTTCCAGATGGACTATCTGCGGCGGCGGGCGCTGGGGCGTCTGGCGGAAATCCTCGGGGCCGAGGCGTTCGACTACGACGTGCTGGTGCGAACGGTCGGGCTGCACCGAATCGCGGCTGACGAAACGGCGCGCCTGCCGGCCGAGACGGCGGCGCACTACGAGGCCTTCGCGACCGGCGTGAACGCTTTTATCGAGGAGTGCCGCGACCTGCCGCCGGTCGAGTTCGACCTGCTCGACTATCGGCCCGAGGCATGGCGGCCGCTCGACTCGATTGCGCTGCTAGGTGAGTTTCGCTGGTATCTCACGGGGCGGTTTCCGGTGATTGCCGTGCCGGAGCTGGCCAGGCGCGCCCTGGGCGACGGTCCGCTGTACCGCGCCTTTATGACTCCCGAGGCGATCGACGAGACGATTCTGCATCCCGGGGAATATGCGAGCGCGGGCAGCGGCACGGATCCCGTGGAGCCGCCACTGGGCGGGATCGACGACGGCACCGGCAGCAACAACTGGGTGATCGGCCCGAGCCGCAGCGCTTCCGGCGGGGCGCTCGTGGTCAGCGATCCGCACATCGCCTTCGGCTCGCCGTGCTGCTGGTATCAAGCCCACCTGGTCGGCGGACAGTTCAACGTGGCCGGGGCCGGGTATGCGGGGGCGCCGGGCATCATCTTCGGTCGCAACCGGCGCGTCGCCTGGGGCATCACCAACAACATCAGCTCGCAGCGCGACCTCTACCAGGAGCGCACGGACCCGGCGCATCCCGGCGCCTTTCTGTATGACGGGAAGTGGGAGCCGGCGCGCGAACGCGTGGAAGCCATCAGCGTGCGCGGCGAAGGCGTGCGCGAGGAAGTGGTGCGGTCCTCGCGCAACGGCCCGATCGTCGATGACATCCTGCCGGGATTTGCGCAAGGCACCGGGCCGGTATCGCTGCGGTGGGCCGGGACGCTGCCCTGCGCGTGGCCGACGGCGATGCTGGCGTTCAATGTGGCCGACTCGTGCGCCGAGCTCGAGGATGCCTTGCGGGGATGGGTGTCGCCGACGCTGAGCATGGTGTTCGGGGACGTGGACGGCGGCTTCGGCTATCGGGCGACGGGCCAGGTACCGATCCGAGCGCGGGCGGAACGCGGCTACCGCCGCGGATGGGACCCCGCCGACGCCTGGCAGGGCATGATTCCGTTCGAGGGCATGCCCGCGGTGCGCGACCCCGAGCGCGGCTGGGTGGCAACCGCCAACAACCTGCCGGCGCCGTCGGACTATCCGTATCCGCTGGCCAACACGTCGCCGAGCGGCTACCGTGCGCGACGCATCCGGCAGATGATCGAGTCGCGCGATGCGCTCAGCCGTGAGGACATGGCGTCGATGCACTACGACGCGCTTGCGCTGCGGGCGGTCAATGCCGTTCAAGCATTGGCGCGGATCCTCGACGGGGGCGATGCGCGATTGCAGGCCGCTGCCGCGGCGCTGCGTGCCTGGGACTGCCGCATGGACAGCGAGAGCGGCGCGGCGGCGATCTTCGAGGCGTTCCAGCACCAATGGGACGCGGCGGTTGCCGCCGAGCGCTTCTCGGCGGACGCGGCGGCCCTGGCCGCCGGCGACTCAGCCGCCTTCGTGGCCGGCGGGATTAGCGGTCTGTCGCTGCGCCTCCTGGCTGACGACGACGTGGGGTGGTTTGCTTCGGCGGAAGCGCGAGACGCGGCGGTGCGGTCGGCGATGTCCCGCGCCCTGGATCAACTCACCGAGCGGCTCGGCCACGACATGTCCACGTGGAGTTGGGGCGGGCTTCACACGGTGCAGCTGCCCCACCTGCTGTCGGACCGCGGCGACCTGGGACGCTTGCTGGACCGCGGGGGCGATCCCGCAAGCGGGAACGGCTTCGTCGTAGGCAATACGGGGTCGTCGCCCGATTTCAGCTCAACCGGCGGCGCCAACTATCGACTGATCGTGGACCTCGCGGAGGCGCCAGCCCGGCTGTGGTCGCTGGACGCGGCGGGGCCGTCGGGTCAGCCGGGCAGCCCGCACTACGCGAACCAGTTCGGCGACTGGCTGGCCGGCCGCTATCACCAGATCCCCCTGGAACGCGACGACGTGCACGCAACGATCAGAACCACGCTGACGTTGCAATCACCGGAGTGACGCAAATGGATCTGACGTGCGATGTGCCGCGCAGCCCCTACGACAAGCTCGGCGGCATCGTGTTTCTGCCGCGCAGCATCGACAAGGGGCGCGCGGAGCTGGCGGGGACGCTCGGCGAGTATTTGGCCCGGCACGGACGGTCCGGGCGGTTGTTCAAGTTTCTGGGCATCTCGGCCAAGGACTTTATCGAAGCGCTGCGAGACCGCCCGACGGACGAGGACGTTTGGGCCTGGGTGGCCGAGCACATGACGCCGCGGACGCCTGAGGAGATAACCGAATTCAACCAGCAGATGTGGACCGCCGAGCCCGAGGACGGGACGGATCGCTGGACGTGGGCCGGGTTCCGAAAGTATCTGGCGAAGTGTGGACAGGCGCATCGCACCGACATCACGCGGCACTTCGACCGCCTGGACCTCGACGAGGGACGCGAGGTGCCGATGGGTGGGCGTCAGCTCTGCTAGCGACCGGCCGCCGCCGGCTCTCTAGAATCAACGACACGCGTTAGGAAAGCGCCCATGCGCATTGCCCTGCTGGCCGATACCTATCCCCCCGCGAACCGGGGCGGGGCGGGGGTGGTGGCGCAGCGCTTGGCGCGCGCCTTTGCCGCGCGCGGCCATGACGTGCTGGTGGTGACCACCTGGCCCGACGCGACCAGTGAGGCGTCGGACGGTGACGTGCAGGTGCAGCGCTTGCAGTCGCGGTATCCGGAGCGATTCCGCAACACGGTGGCCATGATGAATCCGGTGCTGCTCGGCGGGGTGCGCCGGGCGCTGGAGGACTTTCGGCCAGACGTGGTGCACGCGCACAACGTGCACCAGCACTTGTCGTTCGCATCGCTCGAAGTGGCGGCGTCCACGGGCGCTCCGGTGGCTTACACCGCGCACGATTTCCTGCTGTTTTGCTGCATCAAGTTCATCTGCAGCGGCGGACGGGTCGATTTTCGCCAGCGGTGGTTCAACTGCGCCAAGTGCCAGCGGTTCCGCTGGAACCCGGCGCGCAACGCGGCGATCCGCCGCCAGATGACGACGCACGTGGATCACGTCTTCGTCATCAGCCAGGCGCTGCAAACCGCGCTGCGGGCCAACGGCTACGGCGGTGCCGAGATCATGCACAACGGCGTTGACGCCGAGTGGTGGTCTCAGGGGGACGGTCCAAGGTTTCGGGCGAAGATTGGCGTGGACGGCGCGCCGTTGGCGCTGCTGGCCGCCCGGGTGAGCCGCGAGAAGGGGGCCGAAGCCGCGCTGCACGGCATGGCGAAGGCCCGCAATCCCGAGCTTCGGCTCGTGATCGCCGGCGACAATCCACGCTACGCGCCCAAGCTGCGCGCCCTGGCCCGCGAGCTGGGCGTGGCCGACCGGCTGATCTTGCCCGGCTGGATCGACGCCGACACGCTGCGCGATGCCTACCACGCCGCGGACGTCACGCTGGCGCCTTCGACCTATCCGGACCCGTTCAACCTGACGCTGATCGAGTCCATGGCCGCCGGCACGCCCGTGATCGCGTCGGCTCTGGGCGCCGGCCCGGAGCTTGTCCCCGACGGCGAGACGGGATTCGCGGTGCATCCGGACGACACCATGGGCCTGGCCGACCGCATCTCGCTCATCGTGGAGGACCCGGAATATGGCCGCGCGCTTGGCATGGCTGGCCAGCAGCGCGTGGCGCGGTATTTCACGCTGGACCGGCAGGTGGACCGGACGCTGGCGCGCTACCAGGCCCTGATCGCCGCCGCATGACGGCCCCGCGCCGAATCGTCCACGTTATCTCGTCGCTCGCCGTTGGCGGAGCGCAGCGCCATCTGCTGCAGCTGCTCGCGGAGCCCAGGGACAGCGTGCAGCAGGACGTGATCTATTTCCGCGACCACGATCTGCGCCGCGACGCCGAGGACCTGGCCGGGCGGGTCCACTACTTGCCCATGGCCGGCGCTTGGGGATGGACGCGGCTGCCCCAACTGACCGCCGCCATCATCCGCGGCCGCTACGACGTGGTGCACACGCATCTGCTGCGCGCCGACATGTACGGGGCGCCGGCGGCTCGCGCGGCTCGAGTTCCCGGGCTGGTGGCAACCAAGCACAACCTGGAGGCTCGATTGGAGCATCCGGCCTGGCGCTGGCTCCATCGGCGCACCGCCGGGATGCCGGACGCCACCATTGGCATCTCGGACGCCGTGCGCGCGTGGGCGGTGTCCACCGGCGGCGCACCGGCTTCGAAGACCCGTGTGGTGCTCTACGGGATCGACGCCGCGCCGTTCGCGGACCTGAATCAACCGCGCGCCCGTGCCGAGCTTGGCATCGAGCCGCGCGCCCGCGTGGTGCTGTGTCCGGCGCGGCTCGACCCGCAAAAGAACCACGGAATGCTGCTGCGCGCCTTCGAGCGCGTGCACCAAGAAATGCCGGGCACCGTGCTGCTGCTGGCGGGCGGGCGGCAGCTTGGATCGGCGATCTACGAGCGCGACTTGCGGGCCCTGGCGGATTTGATCGGCGTTGATGGCGCCGTGCGCTGGGTGGGGGTCCGCAACGACATGAGCCGCCTGCTGGCCGCCTGCGACGTGGTGGCGCTGGCCTCGGACTGGGAAGGGTTTGGACTGGCGCTCCTTGAAGCCATGGCCGCCGCTCGCCCTGTGGTGGCGACGGCCGTGGGCGGCGTGCCCGAGGTGGTGCGCGACGGCGAGAGCGGCATCCTGGTCGAGGCGGGCGACACGTCCGCGTTCGCGGAAGCGCTCGTGCAGGTCTTGCGCAATGACGTCGACCGCAGACGCATGGGCGCAGCGGCGGCGCGGCGGGCGCGCGACACGTTCACGCTGGACCGCATGAGGGCCGCCACGCACGCCGTGTACGACGAGGTGCTCGGAGCGCGCCCGGCTGGAGGCACCACCCAGCCGCGCCGATATACTTCCGGGACGGCGCGCGGCAGGCGCGCCCCCTTCACGTAGAGACGCGAGATGTCCAGCAACCTCCCGACCAGCCTCGTTACGGGAGCCTGTGGCTTCATTGGCTCCCACCTCGTCGAGCGCTTGCTCGCCGAGGGTCATCACGTGATTGGCCTGGACGGCTTCACAGACTCCTACGACATTCAACAGAAGCGGGACAACGAGCGGCGGCTGCTGGCGAACCCGGCGTACGAAACCGTCGAGGGCCATCTGATGGACCTGGACCTGCGGCCGCTGACCGACCGGGCGCAGTTCATCTTCCACCTTGCGGCGCGCGCCGGCGTGCGCGAGGGATGGACCGGGTTGAACTACGGCCGCTACATGCGTGACAACTGCCTCTCGACGCAGCGGCTGGCGGAGGCGGCCCTGGCCTCGGGCGTCAAGCTCTTCAGCTTCGCATCGACGTCGTCAATCTATGGATTCAGCCCCAAGCTCCCGACGCCCGAGGGTCACGACCTGAGTCCCCGCGCGTTTTATGCCATGTCAAAGCTGATGGACGAGCACGTGCTCAACGGGTACCGCCAGCTCTTTGGGCTGCCGGTCGTGATCCTGCGGTACTACACGCTCTTCGGTCCCCGCCAGCGGCCGGACATGCTGGCGCACATTGGTCTGAAGGCCATTGCCGAGGGCCGGCCGATAACGGTCTACGGCGACGGCGAGCAGACGCGCGAGCTGACCTACGTGATGGACGCCGTGGAGGCGCAGGCGCGCGTGCTGGACGTACTGCCGATCGGTGAGATCTACAACATCGGCAGCGGCCCGACGGTCTCAGTAAACGAATTCATCCGCGAGATGGAGGCCGTGGTCGGCCGCCCAGCGGAGTTGATCTACACCGACGCCAATCCAGCGGACCAGCTCCACAGCCAGGCCGATATCAGCAAAGCCCGCCGTGAGTTGAACTTCAACCCGACAACGACCGTGCGCGAGGGTCTCGAGGCCGAGTACGCGTGGCTGCGCGAGTCGATATTGGGAGAAGGCTGACGCCACCGAGCCGTCCCATCCGCGTCCTCCAAGTGATGGAGGCCACCATCGGCGGTACAAAGCGGCATCTGTTCGACTTGACCACGTCACTGGATCCCGACGCCGTGGCGGTGGAGGTGGCCTGTCCGCTGGTGCGGTCGGAAGCCCACGGCGATACATCCTTCGCGCGCGACCTGAGCGAGGCGGGCGTGACGGTGCGGCCGATCCCGATGGTGCGAGCGCTGAACCCGTGGGCCGATGCCGTGACCATCAAGCGTCTGGCGCGGCTGATCCGGGCGGGCGGATACGACATCGTCCACACGCACAGCACCAAAGCCGGGCTGACCGGACGGCTCGCCGCGCAGTGGCAGGCGCGAACCGTGCACACGCCGCACGGCTTCTACTACCTGAACTTTGCCGGCCGCACAGCGCGCGCCATGGCGCGCGGACTCGAGCGAGGCTTGGGCGCCTTGACCGATCGCGTGATTGCGCTGTCCGACGGCGAGCAACGCGAGGCCGTGGGATTGCTTGGAGCCTCACGCGTCCGGCTGGTGCCCAACGGCTTTGAGCCGTTCCGAACGCTTTCGAGGGCCACGGCGCGCCAGCGGCTGGGGCTGCCGGCCGACGCGCCGGTGGTGGGCACGACTTCGCGCTTCACCGCCCAAAAGGCCCCGCTGGACATCGTCGAGGCGTTCCGCGTGATCCATGAAGCGCGGCCGGAGACTCGGTTGCTGTGGATTAACGGCGGCGAATTGCAGACGGCGGTGGAGCAGCGCCTGGCGGCGCTGGGGCTGTTGGACGCCACGGTGCGTCCGGGCTTCATGCTCGACGCGCGCGCCCTGCTCCCGGCCATGGACGTCTATCTGCACCTGGCGCGGTGGGAAGGCGTGCCGTACGCCGTGATGGAAGCCATGTGGGCCGGCGTGCCGGTCGTGGGCGCGGACGCCATCGGAACCACCGACCTGATTGCAGACGAACACACGGGTCTCTTGGTGAGCGGCGGCGATGGGCCGGCGGCCGGCCACGCGGCGCTGCGCTTGTTGACAGAGGCACGGCTGGCTCGCAACATCACGAAGGCTGCGGCGTGCAGCATGCAGCGGCGGCAGGATCGCCGCGGCATGGCGCGCGCCACCGAAGCGGTTTACCGCGAAATCGTGCAGACAAACTGACGTGCTAAGTCGAACTCGCGCCGTCGGCAGATTCCTCGCGATCGCCGACGTGCTCTTGACCATGCTCGCGCTGCTTGCGGCCGACACGTTGCGTCACGCGCTGCCGTTCGGGTTCGGACCCGCCGAGCACCTGGACTGGCTGGGCGCGCGCGAGTACATCATCGTGGCGGCGACGTGGGCCTTCTTCCTCCGCTTCGCCAGGGTTTACCACCACCGGCGGGTGATGCGCGTGGTGCTCGAAGCGCGCGCAATCATCTTCGCGGTGCTGCTGGCCACCGGCGCGCTCTTCGCGGCCTTCTTCGTCCTCAAGGTCGAGTTCCTCTCCCGATTGCTGTTCGTGTATTTCGTCGCGCTCGATCTGACGATCCTGATCAACTTCCGCTGGCTGCTCAACCTGGCGCTGCGCGCGCGGCACCTCTCGCCCACCAATCGGCGGCTGGTGCTGATCGCCGGGGCCGGTCCCGTGGGGGACCGCGTGTCTCGGCTCATCCTCGACCGCCCGTGGTCCGGCTACGAGGTGCTGGGATTTGCCGACGACGACGTGTTGAAGCAGGGCACGACGCTCAACGGGCGGCCGGTGCTCGGACTGGTGGCGGAGTTGCCTGCGCTCGTGGACCGCCATGCGCCCGACGAGGTGATGATCGCGCTGCCCCTGCACGCGCACGGCCTGCTGCGCGAGTCGGTGTTGGCCCTTGAGCGCGCCGACGTGCGGATTCGAGTGGTGCCCGACGTCGTCGACCTGATGCCCGGTCGCACGATGGCCGAAGACATGTGGGGCATCCCGATGATCAGCGTGCGCGCGCCCGAGATCACCGGCTTCGATCGGGTGGTCAAACGGGTGTTCGACTTGGTGCTGGGGCTCCTGACCTTGGTGGTGATAGCGCCGGTGATGGCGTTGTCCGCCTTGGCCGTTTGGCTAGAAAGCGGTCGCCCCGTGATCTTCGCCCAGCGCCGGGTGGGGGAAAACGGCCGGCTCTTCACGATGTACAAGTTCCGCACCATGGTCGCGAACGCCGAGGCCCAAATCGAAGCGGCCCGGCAGCGCGGCCAGCGGCTCGAAGACCTCTATAAGCCGGCAAACGACGCCCGCGTCACCCGGGTGGGTCGACTTCTCCGCCGTGCCAGCCTCGATGAATTGCCCCAACTCTGGAACGTGCTGCGCGGCGATATGAGCTTGGTGGGGCCGCGGCCCGAGTTGCCCTGGGTGGTGGACCAGTACAAGTCATGGCAGCGCCAGCGGCTCTCGGTGCTCCCGGGAATCACCGGCTGGTGGCAGGTCAACGGCCGCGGGGATCTGCCCTTGGTCGAAAACGTGGAGTACGACCTGTTCTACATCCAGAACTACTCGCCGCTGTTGGATATCTCGATCCTCGCGCGCACCCTGTGGGTGGTGGCGCGTGGGCGCGGGGCGTACTAGGTCAGACGACCGGGAATAGCGCCGCTGGGCCGCTCGGCCATGATGACGCGCACCGGCCACGAGAAGCGACGCACACCGGCGTCCGCGCGAGCCACGAAGGTCGTGGCTGCCGGTGGTGCTGACAGCCGACACCACAGGTCGTTGGCGAGCCGCGGGGTGCCGCCCGAGCGAGCCACCCACTGATCAACGTCCAGGGGCGAACGGCAATCCCGCTCAGCGGCGACCGTGAGCCCGGCAACGCGGAGATATCCCGCGAGCTCCGCGGCGGATAGGTTGCGCACGTGCGAAGGATCGCGAATCGTCTCGATGTCGTTCATCTCCGCCGCCAGGCAGGGATCGTCGGGGCTTTGCGTGTCGGCGATAACCACGCGCCCGCCAGGGCGCACGACGCGAGCCATCTCGTGAATGGCGGCGAGTGGGTCGCCGAAGTGGTGCAAGGCATGGCGGCACGTGATGACGTCGTACCTGCCGCCACGAACCGGCACCTGATCGGCGGCGGCGCGTAGCGCACGCAGCGGCGCCGGAGCGGTTGCTCGGGCATGGCGCAGCATGGGTCGTGACACGTCGAGAGCATCCACGCACGCGCCACGCTGCACCAGCGCATGCGCCGTGAAGCCAGTGCCCGTGGCGATGTCCAGCACCGAAGCGCCGGCCGATACGCCGGTCAACTCGATCACCAGCGGCAGGCTCGGCCCGGATTGGTGGCACGGCGAGACGGCATAGGCGGCCACGCGGTCGTCGAACGCGTGCTGGGTCACGCGGGCCGGTCGAACGCCTCGAGGGTCTCGGCGATGGAAGCGTCGAGGATTTCCGCCATCTCGTCGATTTCGCCATCGGTCGAGGTGAGCGGCGGGGCAAAGACCCACACATGGTCGCCGGCGCGGCCGATGAGGCCGCGAGTGCGCGCTTCGGCGCCGACGGCCCGTCCGAACGGGCGTTCGCTCGGAAAGCTGGCACGGGTGGAACGGTCGGCCACGAATTCAACGCCGAGGAGCAGGCCGTGCCCGTCAACACGCCCGACGACCTCGTAACGGTCGGCCATGTCTTCCAGGTGCCGGCGCAGGCGCTTGCTCTGACGCCGGCAATTGTCGAGCACGCCGCCGGTGGTGATCTGCCGCAGGGCGGCGAGTCCCGCGGCGCAGGAAACGGGGTTGCCGGAGTAGGTGTGGCCGGCGTTGAAGTGCACGCCCGCGTCCCGCTCGCCGAGAAACGCTTGGGCAATCTTGCCGTGAATGATCGCCGCCGCCAGCGGCGCATAGCCGCCGCTGATGCCCTTGCCCACCGTCATGATGTCGGGATAGGTGCGGTAGACGTCCGCGCCGAAGAGCTCGCCGAGCCGGCCGAAGCCCGTGATGATCTCGTCGAAGATGAGGACCACGTTATGCCGATCGCAGATTTCGCGCAGGATCGCGAAATACTCGGGCGGCGGCACGACAAACGCTTCCGCGGACATGATGACGGGCTCGGCGATGAAGGCGGCGACCGTGTCGGGGCCCTCGTTGCGAATCACGTCATCGACGATCTCCGCGCATAGGACGCCGCAGTCGGGATAGGTGAGCTTGAAGGGGCAGTGGTAGCAGTCGGGCGGATGGACCTTCACGAATCCCGCGGGTAGCGGCTCGTACTTGGCCTTGCGCGCCGCCCCGCCGGTTGCCGCCAGGGCCCCAAGGGTCGCCCCGTGGTAGCTGCTATAGCGTGAGATGACCTTGAACTTGCCCGGGTTGCCGGTCTGCTTGTGGTACTGCCGAGCCATCTTGATTGCGGTCTCGTTGGCCTCGGAGCCTCCGCTGACGAACTTGACCGTCGTGAAATCGGACGGGAAGACATCAATGAGGCGCTCGGCAAGCTCGATCGCGGGCTGGTTGGTCGCGTAGATGGGCAGGGTCAACGCGACGCGCTCGAGTTGCGCCTGCATGGCCTCGATGATGGGGCGGTTGCCATGGCCGAACTGCATCGCGGCGATGCCGGCAATACCGTCGATGTAGGACCGGCCCTGCGCGTCGGTGAGCCGCACCCCGGACCCTTCGACGATGACGAGCGGATCCTCCATGAAGGCCTGCATCTGATTGAAGTCGATCATCAGGTTGGCCAGGCCGGGATGCTGGGGACTGCTTGACCGAGAGTCGGGCTCAGGCATGGGACATATTTCGCTGCAGGTGTAACGCGGGCAGCGTACGCGCCGCCTGAAGGGTTTGTCGCGCGCCGCCGCCGCGGCAGGACGCCGAGTACGCTTGGCGGCAACCACCGTGAGATAAGCGGAGCCGCCATGCCGGACACCGAACGGTTCCTGGACCTGTCGATTGACGTTGCGCGGCTCATCGCAGCAGCCGCCGAGCCTGACGTCGCCGGGTCACGCTGGCGCACGCGCACGTACTTCGGCGAGGACGCCCATGGCACGGACGTGTTCGCGGGCTCCGCCGGTCCGGTGATTCTGCTGGCGAGCCTCTACCGCATCACGGGAGACACTCGGCATCGGGACGTGGCCGAGAGTGGGGCGCTGTGGATCGAGGCGCAGACGCGCCGCGCGCTCACGGCGCCCGACCGCGATCCGAGCCTTTATTTCGGCGTGGCGGGCGACGGCATGACCTTTCTGCACCTTTACGAGAGCACTGGTCGCGAGCGCTGGCTGAACCTGGTCGGCACGCGGGTGAAAGCGCTTCGCGGCTTCGCCTATGACGACGAGGACATCCTGGTGGGAGCGGCCGGCGCCGGGATCTTCCTGCTGCGCGCGCACCAGGTGACGGACGACGACGCCGCGCTGGACCTGGCGGTCGCGGCGGGCGAGCACCTGCTGCAGCGCGCCAGCGTCGACGACGGTGGTTGGCACTGGCCCTGGCACCGCGGATCGGGAACGTTCAATGGCGTTGGCTTCGCCCACGGAACGGCGGGCATCGCGTACTTCCTGGCGGAACTCTCACGCTATACAAGTGACCCACGTCTGCGGGAGTCCACGCTGGGCGCCGCGCACTGGATCGACGTGGATGCCGAGACTGGGCCGGCGTGGAGACGCTGGCCCGGCGACGAGCGGCCCGCGCGGGTGCAGTGGTGCCACGGGGCGCCGGGCATCGGTCTGTTTGCGGTCCGCGCATTTGCGGCGCTGGGGGACGACGCGCTCAAGGACCTGGCGCTGCGTGCCGCCGAAGCAACCTACGCAGCCGGAGACGCCCGGGCGAACCCCAGCCAGTGCCACGGACTGGCCGGCAACGCCGAGCTGTTCTTGGAGCTGTGGCGGGTCCTGGGCGATGACGCGTGGCTCGGGCGAGCCGTGGAATTCGGGGAGGCGGCGGCGGCCTACCGCGAGGAGGGGCCGGACGGCGGTCGGTGGCGGGGGGACGAACCGGGCAATTACAGCCCCGACTTCATGATGGGATCGGCCGGGCTTGGGCACTTCTTCCTGCGATTGGCCCGTCCCGACGCGGTCGACATGCCCTTGATGGCGGCGCCCGTGCGAGAGGGATCCCAGTAGTCCGCTGATCATGCGCTAGGCTGCGGCGCCGGATTCCGCGAGCCAGCCCCATGCGAATCACCGACGTTCACACGATGCACTGCGGCGCGCCGGCCGCTCCCGAGGCACGGCTCGACCGGGTCTGGACGTTTGTGCGTATCGAAACCGACAGCGGACTCCACGGCGTCGGCGAGTGCAGCGTGTTCAAGCTGAACCAAGCCGTGGCGGAGGTGGTGGATCGGTTCGCCGCGTTCCTGATTGGACAGGACCCCACCCGCGTTGAGCACTTGTGGCAGCAGATGTATCGCCATCCATTCTTTCGCGGCGGTCCGATCCTGAATGCGGCGATCAGCGGAATCGACATGGCCCTATGGGACATCGCGGGCAAGGCAGCCGGGCTGCCGGTGTATCGAATGCTCGGCGGTCCGGTGCGCGATCGGATCCGCGCCTACGCGCGGGCCGACTTGGCGGGATCGCAGATCGACCAGGTGCTGGAAGCCCAGCGGCTGGGATTCACGGGGTTCAAGCTGTCGCCGCCGCACCTCGAAGGCGGCTTCAACGAATTCGCCACGGCCAAGGCTGCCGTCGAGCTGGTGGCGGCCACACGAGCCGCGGCGGGTCCGGCGCTCGACCTGATGGTGGATTTCCACGGGCGGCTCTCGCCGGCGGCGGCCGTCCGTTTTCTGGACGGCGTACGCGATCATGGCCTGCTGTTCGCGGAGGAGCTGATCCCGCCGGACAACGTGCCGGCCTATGCGCAGGTGACGGCCGCGGTGCCCGAGGTTCCCTGCGCCACCGGCGAGCGGCTGTACACGCGCTGGGGCTTCCGCGAGCTGATCGAGTCGCGCGCGGTGCACGTCATCCAGCCGGATATCTGCTACGCGGGGGGCATCTCCGAGCTGCGCCGCATCGCCGCCCACGCCGAAACGCACTACATCTCGATGGCTCCGCACAATCCCAACGGCCCCGTGGCCACGGCGGCGAACATCCACCTGGCGGCGGCGACGCCGAACTTTCTCATCCTGGAATACGCGCGCAAGCCGCCGTATTTCGAGGGCGTCCTGCAGGAGCCGCTGGCGTTTTCGGAGGGGCATTTCGCGTTGCCGGAGGCCCCTGGGCTTGGTGTCGAGTTGGACGAGGCCTACGTCGCGGCGAACCCGCCGCATGAGCTGCAGGTTGGGTCCGACTGGTACCCCGACGGCGCGGTGGCTGACATTTAGGGCTGGCTCGGGGACTCGCTTCGACCGTAGCCGTAGGCAGCTAGGCAGCGCTTGGCGACGGCGCTCCAGGTGAAATCGCGAATGACGCGCTCGCGGGCGCGCTGACCGCAGGCTGCGGCATGGGCGGGATCTGACGTGAACGGCAGGAGCGCCGCGCGGATGGCCTCGGAATCTCCCGGAGGCACGACGGCGCCGTAGGCCGGCTCGACGACCTCGGGAATGCCGCCGACGTCTGAGACGACCACGGCCGTGCCGCAGGCCATGGCTTCGAGCGCGGCCAGCCCGAGCAACTCGGGAAGTCGCTGGTGGTTGCCCTGGTAGTCCTCGAAGACCGAGGGCATCACCGCCACGCAGGCTCGGCTCAGCGCGCGCACGAGCTGTCGGTCGTCGGCGTCTTCGTGGAAGGTGACGGCCCGTCCCTGGGCCTCACGTCGCAGAAACGCGGCGTAGGCGGGGTCGGCGGGCCGCCCGTACACCGAGAGATGGGCGTCGTGGGGCAGCGCACGAATGGCGTGCTCGACGCCCTTGTGCGGCAGCAGGCGACCCACGAACGCGACTTCGCCGCGAGCCTTGGCCTCCAATGGCGCGAACACACGCGGGTCGACGCCGGCGTGAATAATCGTCGTGCGACGGCCGATGTAGGGCAGCGTGTCGAGCACAAACCGGCTCTGCGCCAGATGGGCGTCGACCCACCGGCCCAGACGCGCGCGGCGGATCCACCCCACGCCGCCGCCGCCATGGTCGGTCACGAACACGCGCTTGCCGAGCGGACGCGCCAGCATGGTCGCCAGCGCCGTCAGACCGGTGCGCGCTTGGTGGCAGTGGATCACGTCGGCCCACAAGAGGGCGGGTACGAACCCGGGTCCGATGGCGTCAGACTCTCGGCCCCTTAGGTGACGCCAGGTGCGGGAAACTTCGATGGGAAATCCCGAGGCTTCCGCGACGGTGGGCGGTCCGCCAAAGGCGACGAGGCGGGTCGGCACGCGTTCCCGCATGGCGCGCGCCAGCTCTAGCGGATAACGCTCGCCCCCGCCAAGCACGGACGCTTCGCCGAACCACGTCGCGGAGAGGTGGAGCACACGCGGGCGGTCCCGTGCCGGCATGCTACGACGCCCCACCGCCGCCCGGCGCTTGGGCAACGATGAGATATCCGCCGGGATCGTCAACCGGACGGCGGTATGGACGCCAGAGAATGGCCGTCCACGCAGCAATCCAGGCGGCGCGCGGGACGAGTCGGCGCCGGTGCAGCGCCCGAAAAGTATCGAGGAGGCGGCGCCGACCCAGACGCCGCGTCATGAGTCCATCCAGTCGCTGCCAGGCGCGTTGCGTGCGGGCGGGCAGGTGGCCGCCGGTGGTGACGATGGCGAGGCCGCAGGCCCCAAGCATCGCGCCCCACTCGTCGAGCGAGTGGTAGTGGAAATGGCCGAGCCGGTCGTTCGTTGCGCGCAGCTCCGCCTCACCGCCGGGTCCGCCGCGAATCCGCTCGGCGAAGGCCGGCGCCGGCACGGTGATGACCAGCCGGCCGCCGGGCGCCAGGGCGCGCGCCGCCTCCCGCACGGCGGCCTGGTCGTCGGGAATGTGCTCCAGCACGCTTTGGCTAAAGACGGTGGCGTAGGCGCCCGCGGCCAGCGGCGCCCGGGTCGCGTCAGAGCGGATCACGCCGCGATAGACTCCCAAGTCACGGGCGGCGCGCGCCTCGCCGGCGAGCAATTCGAGGCCGTCGCGGGGCCAGTGTGCACGCAGTACAGCCTCGGCGACTGCGCCGCCGCCGCAGCCAAGATCGAGGACCGGCGCGCCGAACGCGACCTCACGCAACATCGCAAACTCCGTGGCGCGCCAGAGCGCAATCGCTGGCTGATGCAGGTGCGCCTCGAGCGCCAGCCGCAAGAGCTCCCGGTCGGAGCACACCGCAAGCGCCGTGGGCAACGGCGATGACGGACCGCCGGGCACCCTAGGAGGCCGGATCGCCATGCGCTCGCGCGACGAGCTGCGCCATGCGCACCGCGTAGGTGTGGTCGCGCAAGACACGCTGGCGGCCCGCTTCGGCCAGGCGCGCGCGAGCCGCGTCATCGCCCGCGTAGCGGTGGAGGACCTCCGCCAGATCGTCGGGGCCTTCGTAGATGGCAACCTCGCGTCCGATCTCGAGCAGCTCGCCGAGCCGAGCCTTCGAATCGCAGAGCTGAAAGGCGCCAGCGGCGGGAATCTCAAACGTGCGCATGTTCACGCCTTCGCGCATCTGCGCATGGTGGGCGTTCAGCGCGATCTTGGCGCGGCGATAGGTGCGCGCGACGGCGTCGGCGGGCAGCAGCGTCAGGCCTTGGTGCTGCTGCCGCACCGGTGAGTCGGCGTCGAGCGTCTCCCACCCCCGGCCCCAAACGGCCACGCGGAGACCGCTGCGCGCCGCGGCCTCGACCAGATCCACACGCAGGCGGGTGGATGGCAGATGCCCCATGTTGTGCCGCGCATCGCCCACAAAGACCACGTCCCACTCAGACGGCACATCCGCTTCGCCGGCCGGGGGCCCCCAGGTTTCAGGATCCGCCGCATGGGTCAAGAATTCCGCCCCCACGCCGCGCCGGGCGAGGTCGGCCGCGTAGGACGGATCGGCGAGGAAGAAACGGTCGTAGAGATGGGCGGCGGCGATGATGTGGGGAAACCATGAGGGATCGTCCCCACACCATTGCACGACGGGGCCGGCCGTGAGGTCCCGCAGTCGCTCAACGGTTTCCGGCAGCAGCACCTCGCCCTTGAGGACGACGGTTAGGTCGGGGCGCTGGCGGCGGGCGGCGTCCAGCACGCGCAGGTTGTCACGGCGCATGGCCTCAAGCACGCGTCCGATGTGAAACCGATGCGGTCCCGAGAGCCGGCGGCGCAGGCGTCCCCTGAGACCAACCGGACGCGCCAGGTCACGGCCATAGAGCACCGAGACCACCTGGTGACCTCCGGCGGCCAGCCCCGCCGCGCAATAGGCGGTCCACTGGCCGGTGTCCCACTCAGGGCCGATCAGCAGGACGCGCATGCCCGCTCCAAGGATTGCCAGACGCACCGCGCCGTGCGGGTCCAGGTGAACTCCGCCGCCCGCGCAAGACCACGCGCCCGCAGGTCCTCGTGTAGTCGCTCATCGGTGGTGATGTGCAGCAGGGCCTCAGCGATTTCGTCATGGTTCCGGGGATCAACGCGAATGCCGGCATCGCCGGCGGCGTTGGCCAGCCCGCCCTCACGCGCGGCAACCACCGGCACGCCTGAGGCCATGGCCTCCAGCACCGGCATGCCGAATCCCTCATCGATCGCGACGCTCACGAAGGCCGAGGCCCCCGCAAGCAGCGGCGGCAGGTCCTCGGGATCGACGGCGCCCGTGAGTTGAATCCCCTCACTGCTCAGGCCCTTGAGTTCCGCCGCGACATCCGCGTAGCGCCAGCCGGGAGCACCCGCCAGCACGAGCGTGTGTGAGAGACCCCGCTGCCGCGCCACGGCATATGCCCGAGCCAGCGTGCCCAGGTTCTTGCGCGGCTGAAGCGTGCCCAGGAACAGCACGTACGGCGCCTTGATTCGCAGACGGCCCAGCGTTGCGGCAACGGACGCAGGATCAGCACCCGCCTGAAAGCGGTGCGGGTCAACGCCAAGCGGTATCACGTCCAGCCGCTCCGGCGGATAGCCGTAGATCCGCACGACCTCATCCCGCACCCACTCGGAGATCACCAGCAGGCGGCCGGCGCGATGGACATTGGTAGCCGTCCAGATATCAAGATAGGCCCGGGTTTGCGGCTCATAGAATGCCCCGGCACCCGGCCGCATGAATGCCACGTCGTAGACCATAGCGACGTGGGGAGGCCCGGACTTGAACGGTGCGGGTTCGTGGGCGCTCTGCAGGTACACATCGGCGGCGCGCCACGCTCTGGCCAGAGGCACGCGGGCACGGTACCAAGGGTCGCCGCCAAACGCTTGGGTCAAGAGCCGATTACCGAACCTGAAGGGCGGCAGTACGCGAATCGCGGCATTCGCTCCCTCGAAGCCCGGGAAGCGCGACGGGGCGTCCATGAGCAGGTCGAGTTCGTGAGGCGCCGCGGTGGCCACGAGGGCACGTGAAAGGCTGCGCATGCTTTCGCCATGCCCGTCCGGGATCATGAGGTTGGCGTTGCGGAGATTGACGGCGGCGCGCATCAGGAGCCTTTGCCGGGATCGGGCTCGCGACGCTGGAAGAGCAGGGCCACCTCGCGCCGGATGGTCTCGCGATCCATCAGGTAGACGAGTCCGGCATAGACAAGGACGACCACTAGCCCTCCCTGGATCAAGAGTACCCAGTCGGTCAGCAGCGGCAGCATGACCAGACGCCCGAAGGCCCCCGCCAGCACGGCCGCGGCCAGCGGGCGCGCGAGATGCCGCAGCAGGCGGAAGTCGAAGACATCCCGGGCCAGCGGCAGCAACACGAGCGCGGCGGCGAACTGGGTGACCGCGAGGGTGATCGGGATGGCGAGCACGCCAAGGCCGGCGGCGCCAAGGCCAAGGGCGAGTCCCCAGGCCGCCACCGCCCAGACGATGGCGATCACGAGGATCTCGCGCGTCCGGCCGAGGGCAGCGAGCATGGGCGTGAGCAAGCCATTGATGGGCACCAGCACGGCGCTGGCAGCCAGCGCATAAAGCGCCGGGATGGCCGGCAGCCACTGCTCGCTATAGATGTAGATCGCAATCTCCGGTGCAAAGGCCACCACGGCTGCGAATGCCGGTAGGGTGACGATGGCGTTCCACTTGAGCGTGAGCTCGGCGCCGCGCCGCACGCGCGCCAGATCGTCCTGCATGCGAGCAAACGTGGGCAGCGTGACCCTTGACACCAGCTGCGTCAGCGTGAGCGGCTGCGAGGCGATCTTATCCGCCCAACTCAGCAATCCCGTGCCGTCGACGCCGACCGTTCGGGGCGCCAGGAGCGGGATCAGCGAGTCCTTGGCCATCAACGCGAGGCGAGCGCCTTGAAACTGCGCCCCGAAGCGGGCGTAGTGCCGCAGCCCCGCAAGCCGCCAGGACGGCAGCGGCGCCCACGGATGCACGACGAGAACGACCAGGGTGGACACGATGCTCGCGCCGACGTGGGCGATGATCAGGCTCCACGGGCCAAGGGCGCCGATGGCGAACCCGATGCCCGCGCCGAAGTACCAGATGGTGCCGGCGATGTCAGCCGCCGCAAGGCGGCCAAACTGCAGGTGTCGCTCGAGCAGGGCCGCCGGCACGAGCCGCAAGGCCGAGAGCCAAATCGACAGCCCGAAGACCCGGATCATCCAAGGATCGGCCGTCACGCCAACCCACTCCGTCAGGATGGGTGGGCCAGCAAGGACCACAATGGCGGTGGCGACGGTCACCAGCCCAAGATGCAATGTGAAAACCGCGCGCAAGTCGGCCGGGCCGGGATCTTCCTTCCGCTGGATCAGGCTGGGCTGCAGCCCGACATCCGTGAACTGCTTGATAAGCCCGGCGAGGAAGGCAATCGGTACAACTACGCCAAAATCGCCCAGCGTAAGCAGGCGGTAGAGCGCAATATCTCCGGCGAACGATACGAGCTTCATGCCGCCTTCGCGCACGCCCAGGGCGACCACCCCGCGCACGGCTCGATCCCCCAAGCTCGCCGCCGACTCGCGTTCGGCCACGGGATCAGGGGGCGCCGACGTCACGTCACGTCCGTTGCCGGATGGGCCGGTCGAGCGCTTGCTCGTACACCTCGATGAGCCGGGCCGTCGATTGCTCCCAGGTCATGGCCGCGGCGCGGGCCCGGCCGCCGTCGGCCAACCGCCGACGTTCGTCCGGGGACGTCAGGAGCCTGGCGATCGCCGACTCGAGCGCCGCTGCATCGCCCGGCGGCACCAGCAAGCCGCTCTCGCCATGCGCCACGATCTCCTCCGCGGCCGAATCGCGCGAGCTGATCACGGGTACGCCGCAGGCGCCCGCCTCGAGCAGCACCAAGCCGAATCCCTCGAAGTCGCGTCCGACCGATCGGTAGGGCATGACGACCACCGACGCGCGGGAATACCAGCGCAGCAGCTCATCGTGGCTCACGGCTCCCGTGAGCGTGACGGCTTCCTGTAGACCCAGCGCGCGGATGCGTGCATTGAGCCGGGCAACGAACGGCGAGCGCGGCGAATACGGCCCGACGATGACGAAGCGCGACTGCGGCAGGCGCGCGTGCACGGCCGCGAATGCTTCCAACGCCACGTCGGATCCTTTGCGCGGCTTGGGTTCGCCAACCGCGAGCACAAGCCCAGGTTCGCGAGCGACCGGAGGGTCGGGGACCGCAAATTCAGCCGCCCGCACCGCCAGCGGTACGACCGTGGTGTGCGTGAATCCGGTGTCACGGCGCACCCGCTGCTCGGTATAGCGGCTGATGGCGATCAGACGCCGCGCGCGTCGCATGGCCGCGCGAAGCATGCGCGATTCCAGCCAGTCGCGGCTGGACGGCACCGCATAGGTGCCGACGAGCGAGACAAAGAGCGGCCGGCGGCCGGCAGCGAGAGCAACGGCGGGGGCGTAGGGCTCGACCATGCAATGGACGGCGTCCACGCCCCGCAGCGCGCGCCACAGCGGCCGGACGCTCCGCGCGAGCAAACGCGCAAAATGCGGCGTGCCCCGGCGAAACGAGGGGATTGCCGCGTGGTCGGCATGGGCGCGAAGGTCGCCGGGCATCGCGGCGCCAGGGGTCACCAGGCGCACGTCGACGCCCGCCGCGATGAGACCTCGCGCCAGCTCGCCGGCATAGCGGCCCCACCCATTGCTGGGGTCCAACTCGTCGGCCACGATGGCCAGCTTCACCGCCGCTGCCTCCAGAGGCTCATCGCCAGCAGCGGTACCAGAAGACCTGTTGCCACCAGCGATGCGATCACGCCCGCCGAATATCCCGGCGGATCGAACCGCATGCTGATGTCGTGTGCGCCTGCCGGCAGCGCGAGGCCACGCGACACCAGGTTGACGGTCAGAATCTCCGCGGGGCGGCCGTTCACCTCGGCCGTCCAGCCGGGATAGGGCGCCTCGTTCAGCACGAGCAGACCCGGGGCCGCAAGATCGACGCTGAGCTCGATCCGATCCGCACCGCGGACTACAGGACCAATGACATCCGTTCCGATCAGGGTTTGCCCGGGTTCGATGCCCGGATCGCTCGACACCAGCGCACGGTCGGGCCTTGAGGCCACCCATTCGAGTGGCAGCCACACGTCATCAACCGCACCCCACTGGCGTGCAACCCAGACGGCCGGGCGCCAGTCCGCGATCTCATAGACGTACAGCGGTTGCTCCACGCCAGCCCATTCGGGCAGCTGGATCGAGCCGGCATGCAGCTCGCGCAGCCCATCAATCGGCAGAGGAGTCCCCGACGTGATGTAGCGCACATTGGCCGCCGCAAGCGCGCCCAGACGTGACCGCAAGACGTCCAGACGGGCATCCGCGTCGAGCGAGGCGTCCGTGGCGAATCCGGGCAGCGTGGCTCGCTCGCTGCCCACAAACGCCAGATACGCCGCCGTGCTTTGCGGCATCAGGTTTTCATAGCCATCGATCGTTGCAGGTCCGCCGTCCAGCGCGAGGTTGGGCGCGAGGGTGGCGGTGAGGAATACCCACTCAAGGAGGTCGCGCTGCTCCTGCGACAGGCGGTCCCCGGTTGCCGTTGACAACTCGAATTTCTGTGCGAGCGGACGATAGGAGAACAGGCGGCCCCCGCGATCATCGGCGGACGCGGTGATCGCCGGCGAAGGGCGGGCGTGCCACTGGTCCGGGACCGTGGGCACGGTGTGGCCGGGCGCCAAGAGCAGGTCGGCCACAAGTACGGCGCCTAGGCCCATTTGCGCGTGCACGCCCCGAAGCGCGCCGCGCCGATACCCCCAAATCAGCAACGCACCGACAACGGCCGTGACCAGCAAGAGGCGAGGCGTGGGACCCGCCAAGCTGAACGCTGACTCGAGCCTCGCGTAGAGCTGGTCGAACGTTCGGTAGTAGCGCTCGGCGGTGAGAAAGCGATCCTCGGACCCGACAATCACGCGGTCGATGTAGTCGTATCCATAAGGCACGACCAAGAACGCAAAGCCGGTGAGCGTGATCGTGGCGGCCAGGGTGCCCGCCGCGATGAGGCCCGCCAGCCACGTCCAGGCACGCACGAGCCAGCCAACCGCCCGCGCGGCGGCCAGGTCGGGCCGGGGCAGCAGCTCGAATCCGAACGCCGCGAGAAAGCTCAAGCCGAACGTGGCCACCAGACCGAACCGCGCGGGCTGTCGGAAGAAGCCGAACAGCGGCAGCTTGTGGAGGAGGGGAAATCCAAGGCTGTACGAGCCCATGGCCAGCACCCAGGCAACGACGACGAGCACGGCGAGAAAGCGCACGACGCGATGGCGGCGCGCGGCCACGAGGGCCAGCAGGGCGAGCACGGGCGTGAGGATTCCGAGATACAGCAGTTCCTCGGCGTTGAGCGTTTCGTCGAGCACGCGCGGGATTTCGAACGATGGGTAGAGGTAGCCGAGCACCAGGCTCCAGGGCGGGATCGAGCCCTGCGCCGCGGTGGCGAATTCGAGGCCTCCCGCGCGGCCTGAAAGCGCCGTGGTTTGGAGCGTCGGCAGGAACCGCACGGCACCGAGCGCAAGGCCCACACCGAGGGCCGCGATCAGCCAGGCTCCAAGGCAACACGCCGGCGACCGTCCGCTGTCGCGCCACGTCCACGCGAGGCGGAACACGGCGTATACCAGCCACACCGAAGCAAACAGCAACGCGATCTGCGGGTGTCCGGCCAGGCCGGTGATGCCGGTGATGACGGCGAGGCCGACGGCCCAATGCCGGCGGCCCTGCGCGATCCGTTCGATGGCGGCAAGGCCAGCGGGAAGGACGAAGAATATGTCGGCGTAGTTGAGGAAGCGGGACGTGGCGAAGACGAAGGGGCTGTAGGCATAAAGAAACGCCGCGAGAAAGGCGCTGCGCCGTGACAGGCCCCACACGCGGCCGAGGCCGTAGGCCGCGGCCGCCGCCAGGACCAATCCCAGGGAGGTCTCGATGAAGTAGGCGCGCAGCGGGTCGAAGACGCGCAGCAGGCCCCACGTCAAGGGATAGAACCAGCCGAACTCGGAGAAGGCCACGGGGAATCCTCCGAGGATCCCGTCCGTCCACAGCGGAATTTGGCCCTCCGCCAGACCTGCCGCCAGCAGCCGATAGCGCGGTTGGTAGCTGAGGAGCACGTCGAAGTCGAGCCAGGGCTCGCCCGCGACCAGCACGCCTCGATACAGGATCAGCAGCGGAGCGAGGAGGCCAACGGTCACCAGCAGGCGATGCCAGTTTGCGCCGGCGTGCTCGAGGCGCTCTTCCGCTCGCCCGATAAGGGCGGCGGCGCGCGTCAGGCTGGCTGCGGCAGGTCGAGGAAGTCCACGATCCTGGCCGCGCGTCGATTCCATGTGCAGTCCGCTACCTCGTTTCGAGCCGTGCGCGCCAAACGTGCGGCGAGTTCATGGTCGCTCAACAGGCGCTCGATGGCGGCCGCGAGCGCCGCATTATCGTCGGGCGGCACGAGAAGTGCGTTGTGCTCGTGGCGCAGCACTTCGCGCAGCGAAGGTAGATCGCTGGCCACGATGGGGACGCCGGCGGCCATGTACTCGAACAGCTTCAGCGGCGAGGTGTGCTCGCGCGCAATGATCGTAGCGCCGCTGAAGGGAATCACCGCCACGTCCGCCGCGGCGAGGTAGCGCCGGGCCTCGGCCGGTGAGCGGTGGCCCGTGACTCGCACGTTGCTCATGCCGCGCGCGCGATGGCGCACGCGGTCAAGGTCCGGCGGCACGCCCCCAACGATGGCGAATTGCACCGTGTCGGGAAGCTGGGCTGCGGCCGCGACGAGCGTGCCGACTCCCTTCCAGGGGTAGAGATGGCCGACATAGCAGACAAGCGGCGCATCCGGCGGGAGATCGAGCGCCCGGCGCGCGGCGGCCCGCGGCTCGAGGTCAAACGCGGCCGATGGGGCGGCGTCGTGCGCCACGAGCACGCGCTCGGGCGGCAAGCCGCGGCTGAGGTACCAGCGGCGCAGCGCCGCCGATATCACCACCACGCGATCCACGCGGCGCACCGCCCAAAGATGCAGCCGCTGCGACAACGACGAACGCGGCAGCGTGTGCCCCTCGAAGCACGTGCGGACGCCGCGGCGCCGGCGCAGGGTCGTGAGCGTCAGCGGAAACAGGTCACGGCTGTAAATGATGCGGCCCTTTAGACGGCGCGTCACCACGAGAGCGCTGAGCGTGAACGTCACCAGTTGGAGCAGGTGGGCCAGCAAGCGAATGGCGCCGCGGTTGCACACGGGCCAATCGATCGTGACGCGCTTGATCAGATCGAGGCAGGGCAGGCCGATGATCGCGAACGCAGCCGCGACGCCGTAATAGGCAAAGGGGTTGTCGACGTGCCGCATGGCGTCGGTGTTGTCGCGACGCGCATGGAGCACGACCACTTCCAGGCGCTGGGCCGCGAAGGCCTCGGCCATGTGCATGATCTGCAGCGGGTGGGCTTTCTCACTGGGAATGCGCGCATTTGCCAGGAATATCAGACGCACGGAACCCGATCTCAAATCTCGTAGTGGATTGTCGCCGAGACGCCGGCGCCGAGCGGTCCGAAATGCACCTGGTTGTCCCGCACGCGCCAGCTCGTCGGCGCGTCAACCTCGAACGACTCGACGCCCCGCGGGTAGCGATACGCGAGACCCGTGATCGGCTGTGCGACGTTCACGCCATCGGCGACCAGTAGCCGGTCGTCGCGCCACTGGTATCGCCGCTCGGTGCGGAGGGCGGGATGCGGCTGGCCGTCCCGCCGCGCCAGCCATGAGGCAATCTTGACGCCGTCGCCCTTGGGCGTTACCCGGCCATCGAGTGCGTGGATCGAGGCGTATTGGGAGGCGGCCGCCCACGCGGGCGGGCCGAGGAAGCGATAGAGCATGCGGAGGGCATACCAGCGGCGGCCCGCGCGCCAATGCCTCCGCGCAACGCGCACGCGAAACCAGGCGGTCGCGTCGAGTGCGTCCGGCCGCGGCCGATCCGGGGGCGTGAGCAGCCACGTGCCTTCGGGCATCCAAGGCTCGCAGACTTGCGCCAAGGCATTGGCCCAGCCGCGTTCCGCGTTGCCGACGTAGACGAGCCCGCCTCCGCCCACCCGACCGCCCACGAGGCCGCTCGCCGGCCGCTTGCGGACGCGCAGCATGGCGCAGGCGCGCCGGGTCTGGATGCGGACCACGCCGGCATCGGCGCAGTGGATTGGCGGTGTCTGCGCGAGCGATGGGGGATTGGTCGGCAGGTCGTCCAGCTCGGCTGCTGCGTGGGCGCGGGCGAGCCAGGCGAGATCGGCGGTGTGAACCACGCGGCAAATGGAGGTCGGAGCGGTCGGGCAGGCGTCGACCAGCCCCTCGGGACCCACGGCCTGGGCCGAACGCGCCGCGACGGTCCCCGCCAGCCGGAGCGCCACCGGGCGCCCATCCGTCGCCAGGGCGTAGGCATCGTATGGCGCCGAGCCGACCTCGGTGTCTGCGTCCCAGCACCAGCGCTGGCCCTCGAGGGCCAGCGGCTTCACCCCGTCGGGCCGCAGGACATCGATGAGGAAGTCCACTCCTCGTTGCAGCTCGGCCGCGTGCGAATCCGGTTCGCCGATGCGGGCCAGGGCGTAGCGGGCGAACGCGAGCATCCGGCCGTGCTCAGAGACCGCGAGGTCGGCGATGCCCTCATGTTCGCCGATGGCCGCTGCATCGGTGACGTAGGGAAAGGAGCCGTCAGGACGCATCTCACCAAGCGCGCTGGCCACCGCATCCCGCACGGCGTCGGTCCAGCCGGGTTCTTGGAGGACCGCGGCCGCGCTGGCGAGCCCCATCGCGCCCCAGAGACGCTGGCTGATGACCGGCGTGCCGAGCACGTTCGGCGCCAAGTAGGTCTGGGCGCAGAGGCGGACCGCCTCCTCAATGCGCTCGCGATCGATTTCAGGCAGCCGATCGCCAGCCACCTTGAGCAGAGTGGCGAGCGCATCCACGCATTCGCCGCAATCGACGACGTGCGTCGAGACGTTCTGTGGGTGGTGCGGCCCGGGAAAGAACACCCAGGCCCCGCCCGCCGCGTCATCCTGGCTGAGGCGACCGGTGATGGCGCGCGCCACGCGTAGGGCGCGTCCGATGAAGCGGTCGTCCTCGGATTCGGAGGCCAGGGCGCAATTGAGCACGATGGCGCGCGCGGTCTTGCCGGTGTGGTCGACGCCATGCTCGGGGCAGCGGGCATAGCCGTCGCGCCCGAGGAGCCGCTCGAAGGCGTCGGAGGCCCGCTCGATGGCCCAGCGGGCACGGGGTGTGAGGCGCGCAGGCCCACTAGCCATGCTCGCCTCCCGTTGCGGCGGACGCGGTCTGTGGGAACGGCGGCTCCCGACGCTCGCGCAAGGCCGTGAACACCTCAACGAGCCGACCCGCCAGGCGGCTCGCGCCATGGCCGTCGACGACCGTTTGCCGGAGTTGTTCGATGGCGGCAGTGCGCAAGCTTGGATGGAGCGCGAGTGCCCGCCGCAGGCCATCCGTCAAGGCCGCCGTCGACGATTGGACCAGGAAGTCGCCGGCGAACGCGCCAAGCGTCGCGCGATAGGCGACGTTGTTGGTAACGAGCAGCGTGCCGGCGGCGAGGGCTTCCAATCCGGTCTTATCGAGCGAAGTACCGCTGCGCCAGGCGACGAAAGCATCGAGGCCGGCGTAGAACTCCGGCATGTTCGTGCTGGGCAGGCCGCCCAGAAAGGTGACGTGCTCTGTGAGCTCCGCCTGACGCACGTGCTCGTGAATACCGGCGAGGTAGGCGTGATCCGAGGGATAGAAGGGCTCGCCGGCGACGCGCAGCTCGACGGGCACGCCGTCGTCGCGAAGCTGCGCGACGGCCTCGATCACCGTGGACAGCCCCTTCAGCGGCGTGATGCGCCCGGCGACGCCGATGACCGGCCGCACCGGCGGCGCCGACCGGATGGGCGCGGCCGCGAGCCGGGCCGTGTCGATGCCCTGGCCTAGGATGAACGCTCCCGGCGATCGTAGCGGGTAGCTCTCCGGAGCCGAGGTGATGGTCGCGCTGGCCAGCCTGACACCGACGCGCAGCGCTCGCGTGCGGCCGTGGCTGGCGTACCAGAGCACGAGGGGGATCCGCCGGGCGATGCACGCGGGGGCGGCGGCGATGGCATAGGCCGGGACCATGTGCGCCAGCACGCCGTCCACGCGACCTCCGCCGATCAACTGAAGGCACCGGCCAAGCAGCAGCGACCTTCGGGACGCGCGCCCGCGACCGCGCTCCTTGCCCAGCCCGTGCACGGCGACGTTGCGCGGCAGATCCACGGTGCCCGTGGCGGTGGCAATGACGTGCAACTGCTCGACCAGCGGCGCAAGCTCTTGCGCCCAAAGATGGGCGAATCCCAGGATGGAACTGTCGGTCGCAAGTTCCTGGGTGATCATGAGCAGCCGCAGTCCTCGTCCGCCCTCGCTCACGGCAACGACTCCGCCGCCAGATCGCGATAGGCCCTGGCATAGGCGCTGAGAATCTTGTCACGGGTGAAGGGCGCGGTTGCCCGGCGCGCAGCCGCGCCGGCGTCGGCCAGGGCGCCGCGATCGGCCCGCACCCGCGCGACCAGGCCCGCGCCGGCCGAAACGTCCCAGGGCAGGAGCCAGCCATTGACGCCGTGGTCGATGATCTCGGGCATCAGGCCCACCGGCGTACTGAACACCGGTATGCCACAGGCCATGGCCTCCAAGCACACGCGGGGACCTCCCTCACTGCGCGACGGGCACACCAAGGCATCCATCTGCCGATAGAGGGCCGCCAGATCGTCGGGGCCGTCGACCCAAGGGATGCGGTTGACCCGGTCCGCAAGCCCCGCGGCCGATAGTCGGCGCTGCAACGAGCCGGCTTCGGGCCCGTCGCCCACCACTAGGAACCGTGCGTCAGGCGCGGCAGCCGCGACGGCGGCAAAGATCTTGATTAGATAGTCAAGGCCCTTGTTGGCGACCAAGCGCCCCACAAATCCCAGCGCGTATGACCGGGGCGCGTCGCTCGGATGGAACACCGCTCGATCGACGTGCGCCGACGGCAGGACCAGGACTTTCTCTCGCGGCACGTCCCACCGCTCCAGCAAGTCGGGCACCTGCCGGCGATTGACAACCCGGATGGCGCGGGCGCGCTTGGCGGCGAACGTCACGTAGGCCCGGTAGCCGAGCTTGGCCGCCGGCTCCCACCACTGCGCGCGGCGCGGATGGGCCGGGATGTGATGGATTTCGCTGACGTACGGCACGTCCAACCGCCGGCTGAGGCGCGCGGCGGCGATGCCGTTCGAGAAGATGCCGTAGTCATGGCTCACGATGAGGTGGTAGCGCCGCTCGGCAGCCAGGGCACCCGCTCGGCGGATGAGCCAGCGCGCGTGCCAGAGTCGGCCGCCCGGCGACGGGTGGACGTGCACGCCACGATGGAGCGTACGCGGCGAGGCGTTGGCGATGCCAGGCGTCAGCACGTCAATCTGGGCGAACTCCTTCGATAGGCCCTCAAGTGTGTAGTAGAACGGGCCTTGCCGCCCCGCCGCTACGTCGCGATCGCCGCTGAGCATCAGCAGGCTGGGTTTCATGCGGCCGCGCGGGCGGCTCCCGGCCGGCGATCAATGGCATCGTGCAGCACGTCGAGCGTCTGATCGACGAGGCGGTCCCAGCGAAAGTGCTCGAGGCCCGTCTGCGCGGCGCCGGCCAGGCGTGCCCCGTAGGCGGGATCGTTCAGCACGCGATTCACGGCTTGCACGAAGGCGTCATCGTCGCCGAACGGCACCAGCAGCGCGGAGTGCCCGTGGCGCAGAATTTCGCGGTTACCGCCAATATCGGTCGTCACGATGGGCGTGCCGACATGGCGGGCCTCCACCAGCGTGTGCGAGAGACCCTCGTACTGGGTGTTGAGCACGCACACCTGGGACGCTCGCAAGTATGTCGCCACACGATCGTGCGGCACATCGCCCGTGAAGACCACGCGGTCGGCGACCCCAACCTCCTGCGCCAGGCGCTCCAACCGGGGGAGTTCCGGTCCGCCGCCGACGACGAGCAGCGCGGCGGCGTTTTCGAACCGCGGCACCATTCGCACGAGCGCGTCGACGTGTTTCCAGGGGTAGAGCCGAGAGACGTTGCAGACCACGGGGCCGCGCAGGCCGAGGGACTGCCGTACGGCCTCGGGCTCCTCGTCCGGACGCGGCGTGCTGGTCAGCGCGTTTTGGATCACCTGCGTCTGTCCGGCGTCGACGCCCCAGCCCGCGACCAGCGATCCCACGTAGGCGCTGGGCACGACAACGACGCTGGCGAGCCGGCAGTAGAAGCGCTGGATGGCGCGGAACATCCGAGTCTTTACGCCGTGCGCGGCGTTTTGGAACGGCTCGATTCCCAGGGTCGTCAGTTCGCGGCGAATGGCCGATTCCCAGGCCCAGTCACCTACCACCTTGAGCACGCGCGGACGGCCGGCCAGCAGCGCTCCGATGCTCGCGGGGAGCTCGATGCCGTTGATGTACACGACATCGGAGCGCAGGGCCGCGCGCCAGGTGTGCCACATGACCCGCAGATAGCGCAGCGGAACGGGCATGCTCCACGACACCCGCACGAGGGGGTAGGGCACCTTGACCACGCCCTCGGGATCGTCGGTGCCGGCAACGACGCGCACCGCGTGACCACGCTGATGCAGCGCCTCGGCCAGGTGATACACGTGCGTCGCCGGGCCGCCGACGGCGGGCGGAAAGATGTTGGACACCAGCGTCAGACGCATGTTCGCGACGCTAGCACCGACCGCTGAGCGCCACAACCAGACCGGTCCAACGACTCCCGCCCCCGCGAGGATTTATCCAGCGTGGCCGTTCGTGCGACCGTTCTGCAGCACCGGCAGCGGGTCAGAGGTAGCGACCGACCGCGCACCCGCAAAGGCCCGCCACAGCGGCGTGTCCTCCTGCCACTTGGCGTCGCATCCGGCGCACAGCGGATAGTCCGCCAGCTGGCCTTGGGTGTGCGCCTCGCGAATGGCCCGATAGGCGTCGCTGTTCCAGACATCTTGGATTGATTGCGTGCGGAGGTCGCCCATGATCTGGTCTTCGGCGAAGTCGGCACAGCACGACGGCACGCGGCCGTCCCAATAGACCGCCATGGATTTCCACAGCCAGTTGCAGGGGTAGTAGACCGGACCGTGCGGGCGCGCCGTGTAGAAATCGGAGTCCGTAAGCGTGCCCGCCCACCCGTGGGCCCAGAAGGTGTCCCACTCGTCGACGGGCAAGCCGGCAAATCGATCCTTGAAGTCCGCGGGGACCACCGGGCGCGCGCCGACGCCAAACGACTTCTCCCAGAGCTGAATCACTTGCATGACGACGTAGGGCTTCGGGCCAGCGAGGCGCTTGCGCGCCTCGAGAAACCGCAAGACGCGCTCAAGCACTCGGTCGAAGTTGGCGCCCTTGCGCATCTGCTCGTAAGTCTCGGGTTCGCCGGAGTCGAAGCTAATGGTCACTTTGGAGGGCCGCGCCTCCAACAGCTTGGCGATGGCGTCGTCACGCCACAGTGTGGCGTTGGTGTTGATGTGCGCCGCGATCCCGGCACGCTCGCATATCTCGATCATCTCGTAGATGCCCTGGTGCATGAGCGACTCGCCGCGGAAGAACAGATTGATCTCCCGGGTGAAGTGGCGGGCCTCGTCGATGATCTTGTTGAACAGGTCCATCTCCATGAACCCGTTGGTGGCGTTGGCCCCGACGCTCTGCGGGCACATGGGGCAGCGCAGATTGCAGAAGCTGGTGGGTTCCACATGCATCTTGATCGGCCCGTAGGGCAACTCGCTGCTGCCACGCATCCAGTGGTAGGCGAAGCGCGCCAAGCGAGGGTGCGCCACCGCCTTGTGCCGACGGAAGTTGAGCACCAGGTCCTTGGCTTGCGTAACCGAGTTCACGGAGTGGCCTGGGCCGAATCCTGCGGCGAGATTGCCTCATCCCAGAGCATGTTGGGGATGCCGTCCTCAACCGTGTAGGCGTACCCACAGACGGTGCAGACGAGCGCAGTCCCGGCGATACGCAAAACCCCATCGTCGCGCTCATGCGCGTCGTTCACGCAGCGCAGAATGGCGAGAAAGTCGGCCGGGATCAGATCAGAATCTGGGGAATCGGACATCAATATGCCTCAGTTCGACGCTAGAGCATGAAATGGAGCGTGTCAAAAGTGATCAGGACGGCCCCGTAGACGCCGACGATGGACATGCGCCACCAGGCGGCATGACGCCCGGCCGGCCAGAGCCGGTGCGCGACCGCGGCGAGCGCCCCGACGGAGATCACTTGCAGCCCGATGAGGACCGCGCCGGTCAACGCCAGGACGACCGGATAGGCCAGGTAGTACTCGATCAACGTCATGGACCAGAAGTCGAGACCCAGGCCGTTTTCGGGGCGTTCCGGACGCACCTCGATTCCGAAGCGGGACCACGGCGAGCGCGCTAGGGCGTCCTCTAGCAGGTCTGTCCTATCCGGCGCCAGCAGGTTCGTCGCATCGGCGCGCAGGAGCCAGGCATGCGCTAGTAGGGGAGAGAACTGGTGCGCATAGAGCACGGCGACGAAGTCGCCCTCCGGCTGGATGGACGACCAGGGCTGGTACGCCGCTCCGCCGTACACGGCGCCGTCCTCGGGGAGCTGCTGGACCACCTGCTGCTGATAGAGATCGAGATACGAGCCAAAGTCCTTGCTCACGCCCATGACCTGGACCCCCACGCTGGCCAGGAGCACGACGGCGAATGCCGCCCGCAGTAATGCGCGGCGGCCTTTCCCGGCCAGCCACTCGACCACCGGCGCGGCCATGATGACGAGGAACGGCAGCGCCGGCATGAGATAGCGCGGACCCCAGGCATTGCCGCCGTACCAGACTTCTTTCTTGCTGTAGAGCAGCACGTATCCGATGGGGATGGCGATGAAGATGAATGCCCGCCATCCGTGGCGCCGGATGAACCAGGGAATCGCGGGAATGGCCACGAAGAGCACGGGGTTGTACCAGAGCAAGCCCTTGCCCCAGCTTGAAATCAGCCCATGAACCCCAAGCTCGATCGGAAGGCCCAGCCACCCGCGGCTGATTCCCCCCCACAGCTCCCGGACGTAAAGCAGTTGCACGTCAAATACGAGCGCGGCCACCACCAGGCCCGCAGGGACCACGGCGATGATGGGCGCGGCGAAGGCGAGCGTCGGCGCGAGGCCCTGACGCGCTACCACGCGCCAGGTGCGTCCGGACTTGTGGCTCAGGAATATCGCCGCCACAAGCAGCGGCATGACGATGACGGTGACGTACTTGGTGGCGGCCGCGGCGAGCGCAACCATCCCCGCGAGCACCAGATAGCGGCGCATCGGCGTCCGCTGATAGATCAAGAGCAACCACACGCTCGTGAGCACGAGCGCGGTCACCAGCGGTTCCGCGAAGTCGAAAACGGCGTAAGGCCAGGCCATGGTGGCGAGTGCGTACACGAGACCGATGGCCAGGGCGATGCCCAAGCCATAGTCCAGCCGCCGAACGATGCGATACACGACGACCGTGCCGAAGGCGGTGATCAGCGCGTTGACGAGCGGCACCCAAATGCGGCGGAAGAAGTCGACGGTCTGGCGCTCGGACCACAACCGGCCAATACCGGGCCCGTCTACCCAGGTCCCGTCAACGCGCCGAGCCGCGACGCCATCAACGTAAAGATTGCCGTCCGGCACCAGGTATTCCAGCCGCGCCGACGCAAGGTCGACGGGCTCGGCAAAGTCCCAGTCCGCCAGGAAGTAGTACGCCCGCGCGTTGCCGATCTGACGCCCGGCGGGCGGCGGGCGCTCATGCTGGATCATGGCCCGGACGTCGCCGCGGTCATAGGCCCACTCCGCCGTCTCCACTCCGACGCGCAGGGGTCGCACGACAGCGTCCCCACCGGCAGCCGTAACGACGAGTCGCGCCACCTCGAGACCCTGGGGCAGAGCCGCGCTGAGACCCGTGTGGGTGAGCAGCGCAAGCCGGTCATAGCGTCCCGGCTTCAGCCCTAGGTCCAGCACCTCGGTGGAGTTGGGCTGTGGCATGCCGCCGAGCGGCGCGTAGTTGACGAGCAGAATCTCATGCTCACCGATTGGGATCCGGTCGCGCTGCGGCGCGAGATGCGCGGACGATTCGGCAGCAGCAACCACCGGCATCAGCGCCAGGGGCAAGCCCACGCCCCAGCGCGAGAAGTTGTGGCCGTGCCGGCGCAGGTATTTGTGGTCGGGATCGACGACGACGCTCTTGGCCATCTCGAAGGCGAACGTTCCATCGGCGCTGTAGCCGACGCCATTGCGACTCACGCCGGCCGTGAGCAGATAGACGGTGACAGCGAGGAGAAACAGCGCGAGCGCCGGACGGCGCACGGCCCACGCCGGCATGCGCAGCCGCATCAGACACGCACCGGATCGAAGCGCTGTAGCGGCCACGGTCTAGGCGGCGGGTGCAGCGGGAAACCCGAGCTCATCAACGAGTGCATTGAGACGCTGAGCAAAGGCTGCGACGTTGAACCGCTGGCTCGCGGCCTGCGCGGCCTGGGACATGCGGTGGCGCAGGTCGGCATCGTGCACGAGCGCCAAGGTGTGGGCGCGCAGCTCACCGGTCGTCGACCAGCCGAAGCCGTCGACGCCGTGGGTGATGATCTCGGGCAACCCGCCTTGGTCAAGCACCACCGGCACCGCGCCGCTCGCCATGGCCTCGACCACGGTGATGCCGAAGTGCTCGAATCTGACCGGATTGCGCGACTCGCGCTCGCCATGGCCGGCGGCGTGCCAATAGATGGGGGCTTCTCCGTATAGCCGTTGGAGCTCAGCGAAGGGCGCGTCCACGTGGAACTCGATGGGGTGTCCGGCAGCCCGACGCTTCAGGTCGCGGGTGTATTCGACGTCAATCTCGCGTTCGCTCTGCTGGCCCACCAGATGCAGTGTCCAGCCCTCGAGCCCCTCGCGCTGCATGCGGATGAACTGGTCGATCATCACCCGGTGCTTCTTCTCGTGCGTGCCGCGGAAGAACCGGCCCACGCCCAGAATCGACTTGCCACGGCGACCAGGCGCCGCCCACGAGGTGTCGACCGGCGGGAACAGCAACGGACCATCCCGGTCCCAGTAGTAGCGCATCCAGCGTCGGCTGAACTCGGAGATGGGCGCGATGAGGTCGTAAGCCTCCAAAAAGTCGAGCGAGCCATAGGTTGGCAGGCCCTCCAGCCGGATGCCCGCTTCGGGAAGAAGACGGCGGAACAAGAGCTCATACATGAGCCGGCGCGGGTTGCGCATGCGTACATCGGTGACGGCCAACCCAACCTCGCGGTTGTCGGCTTCCCCGAGAGTCTCGGCGGGGTTGTAGACGGGCGACTCGAGCGTGAGTTCGAGCGGGCCGTTCGTCCCGGGCGGTCGACTTACGCGCACGGGCCAGCGCTCGAATTCCCCGGGACGCGGCTCGAAGATGCGCTCGGCAATCAGGTCGCCATCGAGAAGGCACCGGACGGGCAGCGGCACATCGCTGCGGAAGTTTCCGGCGATGATCTCGACGACCCCCGACGTGCGCCCCGGCGGAAGCGGAACGCCCACGACAGCGCGATCCGTGGTGTACCTGAACCAGCCCCGGCCCAGCGGATGCACGTCGTAGAAGCCATCGAGCCATTCCGGCAAGAGAAACTGCCGAATCAGGATTTCCCCGACCTTGCGGCGCAGACGCGCGCGCCAGCCACGATCGATGGGCGACGGGAAGAGCACCAGCATCATGCTGCGGTGAGCCGCCGACGGCTGGGAAGTCATGAACGACGCGTTCACGAAGAGATCGAACTGCGAGGTGAACTGGGCGAAGCGGTTCGGCGGCAAGGCCGGGATGACCTCGATCTCGACCTGGGACAGGTCGATGTTGAGAGCGGCTTCCAAATCTTCGCGCGCAATGCCGCGATGGGTGATGAGGCGCGTGTCGTCGAAGCGTTGGGCCAACACGGCGGCGGCCATGGCCGCGTGGCGCTCGCCGCCGCCGCGCTGGTGCAGCCAGCGGTTGTAGACGGCAGCCTTCATTCGGGCTCGAAGAAGGGCTGCAACTCACGCGCGTCCAAGGGCCCCAGGCGTTGTTCAATGCGTCGCAGCCGCAGCGTGGCCGGCATGGCCCGCAGCGCAGCGCCAAGCGCCGATGCCCGCGCCCGGGCTCGCGCGAGCGCCCGCGCGTCGCCCACGGCCAGACCGCGGCGCATCTCACGCCCGCCGTGGATCACCGCGAGTGCCGCGTGGTGGCCGGCAAGTTTCCCGGGCGCGTTCTTGGCCAGCATGCGCAGCTTGCCGAATTCGACGTTGCGGATGAACGACGGGGACCACTCGCCGCTGAACGCCGCGTGGGCGTGGCGAACAACCGACGCCGGCTCGTACCAAAAGCGCCAGCCGCGGCGGCGGGCGCGCCAGGCAAGGTCCGCGTCTTCGTAGTACATGAAGATGCCCGGATCGAGGAAGTCAAGCGATTCGAGCATCGAGCGGCGGAAGAGCGCCGCCCCGCCCTTGACGGCGAACACTTCGCGCGGCTCGCTAAAGTCCGGGCCATCCCACGCCTGCCAGACGTTGCCGTGGGTCACGAAGGTTCCGCGATCGCGCATGGAGCCGTCGGGGAGCGGCTTGATGCCCGCATTCTCGATGACGGGCCGGGCGAGCTCGCGGACAGCATCCTCAGGGATATCAAGCTCGTGACGAGTGCGATCCGGCGTGACGGGCAGTGTCGCGAGTTCCCGTCCACCGACGGTGACGGAGAGCTCGACGTCGTCGCGGCCGGGGCCGGCGGCGACGTCGAGCGCCACCCGGGCCTTGCCGTCGACGGCGGGAACGGCCAGCGTGGCCGTGGCGGCGGTCCAGCGAAACATCTCGCCTTGCTGGTCGAGCTCCGCGCCATAGGCGCCGCGGTTGATGACGACCGGCGCTAGTTCAGCCCCGTCGGCATAGAGCCGGACGGCCGGCGCTGCTTCAGCCCCGACGGCATAGAGCCGCACGCCAAGCTCGCGCGCGTCGCCGCCGCCGGGCACGAAGGTCGGCGCGCGCAGGTCCACGGCAATACGATCATGCAGATACAGAATCTTTGCTGCGGCGCCCCCGGCCACGGGGTCCGCTTGCATGCGTTCCACCAGTGGCCGCAGCCATCCGGGATCGACCTCCGTGTCGGGATTGAGAAGCGCGACGAGCGGGGCGGTCGCATCCCGCATGGCCAGGTTGTTGCCACGCGAGAAGCCGAGGTTTGCCCCAGCCTCCATGAGCGCGACTTCCGGAAAGTCACGGCCCAGGTTGCGTAGGGATCCATCCGTGGAGGCGTTGTCGACGACGATGACTTCAAAGCTTGGATAGTCCGTGGCAAGCACGGCGCTGAGACACCGATCAATGAACGCCCCGGGGTTGTAGGTGAGGACGACGATACAGACGCGCGGCAGACTGCGAGACCGAGGTGCTCGCCGAGCCGGCGGACGCGGCGCCTCGGCCGCGATGGCGTCTGTCATTCCACGCTGATCGAGCGCACGGCCAGCCCGAGGACGCGAGTGTCATCGTCGATGCCCGCGGCCGCGGGGACGAACGGCGCGTCAACGGTGATCTCGAGCTGCAACGTCGTGGGCTCGGTCACCGGATCGAGCGGCACGATCACGTCCTCGAAATCCATTTGCCGCACGGTAAACGTCGCCACGTGCCGCCCGTTGAGACGAACCTGGGCGCTTGCGCCATCGATGTCGTGGAACGGGCGGCACACCGACAGCCGCACCGCGCCCTGCCCCACGGATTGGGTGACATAGGCCACGGCGCGATCAGTCGTCCAGCGGAGTCGGGGCGGCCACTCCTCCGGGGGATGCCAGCCTTCGCCAAGCCAGTCGTCATCTCCCTCACCAAGGCGGAGCTCGGCGGGCGGGTTACGCCAGATCTGGCGCGGCGGCTCGCTGATCATATCCGGCTGCGCCACCGGAGCATCGCTGCGCTCGAGCGGCGGATGGTCTCGCGAGAGGCCGGCGCGCCATTGGGCCGGGAGCACGACCGCACCCCGCTGGAAGGCCGTGAACTTGCCCACGAAGAGCGTCAGCGCATTGTCCCAACAGTGGTAGGGCTGGTGGCGCTTCTGCTCCGGCCATGCACTGAGGGAGACGTTGTAGGTACCGACGCCGAGTGGCAGCGGCCCGAGGCGGCAGGTGACGACGGTGCGGCCGGGCGCCACCTCCAGCGGGCCGATGGTGGCTTCCGTGGTCGACTCGGCGACCAGCAGGCCATCGCTGCGATGCAGGGCGCACCCAACGATCACGTCGGTCAAGTGCGACTTGGCTTCCAGCTCGGCCGCCACGGTGACGGTGTCACCCGGAAGCACGCTGTACTGCTCGGGTCCATCGGCACTTTCCCGCAAGACGGCCGCCCGAATTCGCAGGTCGGTGGGGCCACGTGCCGCGCGCTGCGCGGTTGCCACATCGCCGGGCGTCAAGCCGCCCTGCATGTGCTGGACATAGTCTTGAATGACCTTGCGCGGGTCGCCTGCCAGGCGCACCTTGCCGCGGTCCAGCCAGACCACACGGTCGCAGAACCGTCGCACCTGAATGGGGTCGTGTGAGACGAGCACCATCGTGCGGCCACGGCGCTTGACGCGAGCCAGGGCTGCGTAGCACTTGGCCGCGAAGCTCGCATCGCCTACGGCCAGGACCTCGTCAATGAGCAGGATCTCGGGGTCCACGTGGACGGCGATGGCAAACCCCAGCCGCATGAACATGCCGGATGAGTAGTGCTTGACCGGCGTATCGATAAATTTCTCAAGCTCGGCAAAGGCGACGATGTCGTCGTACATCGCTTGAATCGAGCGCCGGTCGAGGCCGAGAAACGATCCGTTGAGGAAGACGTTCTCGCGGCCGGTGAGGTCCGGATGCATGCCAGCGCCAAGCTCGAGGAGTCCAAACACGCGGCCGCGGGCGGTGACCTGGCCTTCGGTAGCCTGGATCGTCCCGGCGAGCAACTTGAGAATGGTGCTCTTGCCCGACCCGTTTGGGCCGATGATGCCGAGCGTCTCACCGGGCGCGACGGACAGATTCACGCCATCGAGCGCCCAGAACTCCTCGTTTTCCATCGGCCGCCGCCCGAGCATAGCCAGGGCCATCCCTTGAAACGTGCGGGCCGCTTCGTGGCGAATGACAAACCGCTTGCGCACGTCGCGAAGCTCAATGGCGGGTGGCGAGTGGTCAGGCACGTCGCGCTACAGCTCCTCGGCGAAGCGATGGGCATAGCGCCGAAAGATCCACCAACCGAAGCCGAGCGCGACCACCGCGACGACGATGGTGGCGATGGTGTGGCGGATGGGGAAGGACCCAAACATGATTGCGTAGCGGTAGTCGGTTGTCAGCGTGGCCATGGGATTGAGCATGAAGACCCAGCGGTGCACATCCAGCCCGAGGAAGGTCACGTTTGGCACGACCGAAATAGAATAGAACACGGGTGTGAGGAAAAACCAGGCCAGCATGCCAACCTCCACCAAATGCTCCGTATCGCGGAAAAAAACATTGGCCATCGCGAGGATGAGACTGAGACCCATCACTAACGTAAGCTGCAATAGCATAATCAGCGGTACCATCAGCATCGCGCGAGTATTACCGACACCAAAAATGAGACCGATTACCCAGAATATAAAAAATGCCAGCAGAAAGTTTACAAAGCTCGCCAGCACTGCGCTCATCGGTAGCAATTCACGAGGAAAGTAAACCTTCTTGATAAGTTGCGCGTTACTCGTGATGCTCCGCATCGCCGTGGTGAGCGCCTGCTGGGTGAACAACCATGGAACGAGCGCCGCCATGAGAAACAAGGGATACAGTTGGATATCGTCGTATTGCGCCAAGACCTGAAACACGAGCGTGAACACTGCCATCATGAGCAACGGATTGAGCAGCGACCACGCGAAGCCAAAAATGGACCCGCGATAGCGCACCTTGAGGTCGCGAACCACCAGGTTGCGCAACAGGTCGGTGTAGTCCGCGATCTCGCGGACGGCGCCCCACACGCGGCGCAGCATCAATGGCGAAACCGAGGCGGCGGCACGTGCCATGCGGTGCTCCATGCGGGTGCTATGCGGCTCGTGGGCGCATCTAACGCCCGGCCTGCATCCTGCCCCATGCTACAATCCGGCGGTCTTGGGGTTGCCCCAAATGCAGGCACCATTGGAGGGGGATGGACGTCACGTGGATCGGAGGCGGCTGCTTTCGCCTCCGCGGACGCGACGCAACCGTCCTCATTGACCCCCACACCAGCGGCATCAGGCAGCGCTCGGCCATTCCCAAGGCCGACGTGGTGACGGTGAGCGGAAGCTCCGGCAGTCGCTGGACCAATGCGCCGTCGCGTCGCACCGACCCTGACCGCCGAGCCTTCGTCGCCACGGGACCCGGCGAATATGAGGTCGCGGGCGTATATGTCCATGGCGTGCCGGCACCCGTCGCCGCCGAACTCCGAACCACGCTGTTTACCGTCGATGTCGACGGCGTCTCGGTGGGACACGTTCCCGAGCTCACCGGCGTTCCAGTCGATGCGCTATTGGATGATTTAGGCACGATACACGTCCTATTGATTGGCATACCCAGCGGCCCGGATTTCCTTCTCCCTGACCAGATCATCAAGACCGTCACTCGCATCGAGCCAAACATTGTCATTCCCTACGGCGAGGACGATGCCGTCGAGGCTGAGGCAGCCTGGCGTCTCGTGGCGCGCGAACTGTCCGGCACGGTCCCCGTGGCGGACGGCAACCTTATCGCCAACCGCCGACAGCTGCCCGACCCCATTGACGTGCGTATGCTCGAACGCAGGACCTAGGCAATCGTGACGACCGACGGACCTGTGGGAAGCGCGCGGCCCGTGCACCGCTACGTCTTCGTCACCGGCGGGGTCGTGTCGGCCATTGGCAAGGGCGTGACGGCCGCCAGCATCGGCCGCATGTTCAAGAGCCGCGGGCTTCGCGTGTCGATCATGAAGCTCGATCCGTACATCAACGTCGACCCCGGCACGATGAGCCCGCTCCAGCACGGGGAGGTGTTCGTCACGGTGGACGGCGCCGAGACGGACTTGGATTTGGGGCACTACGAACGGTTTGTGGACGAAAGCCTCACCGGGGCCAGCAATCTCACAACCGGCGCCGTCTATGACCGCGTGATCACGCGTGAACGGCGAGGGGATTTCCTCGGCGGCACGATCCAGGTGATCCCGCACGTGACCGACGAAATCAAGGCGCGCATCCGGGCCGTCGGCGACCGGAACGACCCCGACGTGGTGATCGTCGAGGTGGGCGGCACCGTGGGCGACATCGAGAACATCCCATACCTGGAGGCGCTGCGACAGATGCGCCGCGAGGTCGGCGTGCGCAACGTGCTGTTCGTGCACGTGACGCTGGTGCCGCGGATTGGGTCCACGATGGAGCTCAAGACCAAGCCCACCCAACACAGCGTGCGAGAGCTGCGGAGCATCGGCATCCAGCCCGACGTGGTGGTCTGCCGATCGGATGAGCCCCTGCCACCGGAGCTTGTCGACAAGATCGCCCTCTTTGCCGACGTCGACCGGCGAGCCGTGATTTCAAACCCGGACGTGGAATCGATCTACGAAGTTCCCCTGGTGCTGGAGGAGGCGGGGCTCGGCGCGTTTATCAACCAGCACTTCGACCTGGGCGACGTGACGCCGGATCTTGACGAGTGGCAGGACACCGTGGATGCGCTGCTGAACCCATCCTTGCCCGAGCTTGAGATTGCCATCGTGGGCAAGTACATCTCCCTGCCCGACTCCTATTTGAGCGTCATCGAGGCCGTGCGCCACGCGGGCATCGCGTGGCAGGCGCGTCCAGTCATCCGCTGGGTTGATTCGGAAGAGCTCGAAGATCGCGACCCGCATGACCTGCTCGCGGGCGTCGCCGGCATCATCGTGCCGGGCGGGTTCGGCCCGCGGGGTATCGAGGGCAAGATCATGGCGGCGCACTACGCCCGAACGCAAAGAGTTCCCTATCTGGGACTCTGCCTGGGCATGCAGGTGGCCGTGATCGAGTTCGCGCGGAAGGTGCTGGGCACCGACGACTGCACGAGTATCGAGTTCAACCCAGACACGGCGCATCCGGTGATCCATCCGATGCCCGAGTACTATGACGTGGCCAACAAGGGCGGATCGATGCGCCTAGGGGCATGGCCCTCCGATCTGGTGGCCGGCACGCAGGCGCGGCGTGTGTACGGTGCCGCCAGCATCGAAGAACGCCACCGCCACCGCATGGAGGTCAACAACAAATACCGCGATATCCTGCGCTCGCAGGGCATGACCCTGAGCGGTCTCTCGCCGGATGGGGCACTGGTGGAAATCGTGGAGTTGGATCACCATCCGTGGTTTGTTGGGTGCCAGTTCCACCCCGAGTTCGCCTCGCGGCCGACTCGCCCGCATCCGCTGTTCTGGGGCTTCCTGGAAGCTGCGGTGCGGCACGTCGAGGGGCGGCTGCCGGTGCCCGAATCCGTGCCCGAGGTGACTGGTTGAGGGTCGCCGCCGCTCGACCCCGCTAAGACAGCCCATGCATTGCAGGACCCGGCGCTCGTGGCATGGCGCGCGCCGCCCGCGAGAGGACACTCGATGAGCACCATGGCAGTGATCGGCGCGCAATGGGGCGACGAAGGCAAGGGCAAGATCGTTGACCACCTGGCCGAGGGCGCCGACCTCGTCATTCGATTTCAAGGCGGCAACAACGCCGGCCACACGATCGTCAACGACTACGGCACGTTTGCCCTGCACCTGCTGCCGGCCGGCATCTTCCATGCCGGGACGGTGAACCTGCTGGGGCCGGGCACGGTCGTGAATCCACCGGCGCTGCTCGCCGAAATGCAGGAGATCGGCACGGCGACCGGCATCACGTTCGAGACCTTTAAGATCGCCGAGCGCGCGCATGTGGTGATGCCCTATCACCTCGCGCTCGATGCCGCCGAGGAGCAGCAGCGCGGCGATCTGGTTCAGGGCACGACGCTGCGCGGCATCGGGCCGGCCTATGCCGACAAGGCCGCGCGATCCGGCGTGCGGGTCGGCGACCTGCTGAATGCCGACTACCTGGCGACGTGGCTTCCGAGCATCCTCGAGCCGAAGAATCGGCTGCTGACCGAGGTCTACGGTCTGCCGTCCATGGATCCGAGCGCCCTCGTCGAGCAGGCCCTTGCATGGGGCGAGGCCTTACGCCCCCACGTGGTGGACTCGCTGCCGCTGGTATCCGAAGCGCTGCGCGAGAAGCGCAACATCGTGCTCGAAGGGCAACTGGGCGTGATGCGCGACCTGGATTGGGGTCACTATCCCTACGTCACATCGTCGAGCCCATCAGCCGCGGGCGCCTGCATCGGCGCGGGGATTCCCCCGCAAGCGCTGGACAAGGTGCTGGGCATCGCGAAGGCGTTTACGTCATCGGTCGGCGAGGGTCCGTTCCCCACGGAACTCACCGACAGCACCGGCGACCGCTTGCGCAACGTCGGCGCCGGCGAATACGGCGCGTCCACCGGCCGTCCCCGGCGCTGCGGCTGGTTCGACGCGGTGCCGGTGCGCACCGCCGGCGCCTTGAGTGGGGTCGACGCTCTGGCGCTGACCAAGATCGACGCGCTCGACGGGTTCGAGCAGCTCCGCGTCTGCGAGGCATACATGGTCGATGGCCGGCGCGTCGACTTGGCGCCGGACACCCACGCCCTGGACCGTGCGCGCCCGATCTACCGAGACGTGCCCGGCTGGCTGTCCTCGACCGCCGGCGTGCGCGACTACGATGCGTTGCCGCCGAACGCCCAGCGGTACGTGCGCACCATTGAAGAGATCACGGGCATTCCCGTGGCGCTGGTGGGCACGGGCCAACATCGGACGGCCGTCGCCGCGCGCGACGCCGCGTTCAGTCTGTCGCGCTAGGCAACGCACAGCCCGGCGACGATCTCCGCAGCGGTCCTCGGTCCGGAGCAGGCTATACTCAAGGGCCCTTTAATCCGTTCCAGCGAGACGGAAAGCGGCATACCGTCGGCACCGTGGGTGTCGAGCACGGACATAGGGCCCTCTGAGGCCCTTTTTTTGTGCCTCGGGAACGCGGGGGCCGGAGGATGAAGACATAGGGAGGTTGTCGTGGCAGCGGCGCAGCGCCGCTTGGTGATGTCCGCGGCCGACATGGGCCGCGCGTTAACCCGCATCACTCACGAGATCATCGAGCGCAACCGCGGCGCGGCGACGCTGGTTCTTGTCGGTGTGCCGCGGCCGGGCCCGGTGCTCGCACAGCGCCTGGCCGGGCTGATCGAAAAGATCGAGGGCATTCAAGTGCCGACCGGGGCCGTGGACACCACGATGCACCGTGACGATCTGGACCGCCGGTCGATCGGTCCGCCGGTGCATCCCAGCCACATTCCGGTCGACGTGACCGATCGCAACGTCGTCTTGGTGGACGACGTGCTCTATACCGGCCGCACGCTGCGCGCGGCTCTGGATGCGCTCAACGACTTCGGCCGACCTCGCACGATTCAATTCGCGGTGATCGTCGACCGGGGCCATCGCGAGCTGCCGGTGCGCGCCGACTTTGTCGGCAAGAACCTTCCGACCGCGGATGACGAACGGGTGATCGTGCAGCTCCAGGAACTCGACGGCGAGGATGCCGTGCATATCGAGCGCATGACGCTCGGCGCGCAGGGGGCCACGACTGCAGCGTAAACACCTCTTGGACGTGAGCGACTTCACGCGCGACGAGTTCGCGGAAGTCCTGGACACCACCGAGAAAATGCACGCGGTGCTGGAGCGACCGATCCGGCGCGTTCCCACGCTGCGCGGGACCACGATTGCCAACGTGTTCTACGAGCCAAGCACCCGAACGCGCGTGTCGTTTGAGCTGGCCGGCAAGAACCTGAGCGCGGACGTTGTGAACATCGCCGCCTCGGGCAGCAGCGTGGAAAAGGGCGAGTCGCTGATCGACACCTTCCAGACGATTCAGGCGCTTGGCGCGGACATCGTGGTGGTGCGCCACTCGCGCGCCGGCGCGCCGGAGCTGGCGTCACGGCATCTCACCTGCGGCGTGATCAACGCGGGCGACGGCGCTCGCGGTCACCCCACACAGGCCCTGCTGGACCTCTATACGGTCCAGCGCCGCCTGGGCAGCGTGGAAGGCCGCACGATCGTCATCGTGGGGGACATCCTGCACAGCCGGGTGGCGCGGTCGGGCATCTGGGCGTTCGCACGCATGGGGGCGCAGGTGGTCTTGAGCGGTCCGCCGTCGCTGCTGCCCGACACCATGGCAGCCATCACCAACGGCACCGGCGAGGTGCGCATTGTGCATGACCTTGATCGCGCCATCCGTGGCGCCGACGTCGTGATGGCCCTGCGCGTGCAGCGCGAGCGCATGCAGGCCGGCCTGCTGCCCGACCTGCGGGAATACGCCCGTCGTTGGTCGATTACACCCGCGCGGCTGCAGCACGCACAGCGCCACGCCCTGGTGATGCACCCTGGACCAATGAATCAGGGTGTCGAAATCTCACCGGCCGTGGCCTACAGCGAGCAGTCGGTCATTGAAGAGCAAGTCGCCAATGGCGTGGCGGTGCGCATGGCCGTGCTCTATCTCTTGCTGTCTGGGGAGGGTCGACGATGAGCGGCTATGCGGGATCGGGGCCACGCGAGATTCTTCCGGGCCTGACGCAGTGGACGGTCGGCTGGGCGCGGTATCCGCTGGAGTCATACGTCATCGAACAATCGTCCGGGTGCGTCGTGATCGATCCCAGCGATTACCCACCGCGCGGCATCAGCGCCATCGAGCGCCACGGCGTAAGTCACATTCTGATTACCAACCACTACCACGAGCGGGCTGCCGCGATCGTGCGCGGACGGTTCGGCGCGGAGGTTTGGGCGCCCGAGGGGGACACGGCCGAACTCGAATCCGTGGCGCCCGATCATGTGTACGGCGCCGACACGGAGCTTCCGGCGGGGTTGCAGGCGATTCCGCTGGCCACGATCACTGAAGGCGAGCACGCCCTGCTATGGCCCGAGAATCGCGGCGTGCTCTTCGTCGGCGACGCGTTGGGCACCATCAGCTATTGGACGCATGACGAGGGGCGAGTCGGCGCACATCCGCGGGCGCGGCCGCCACATGCACTCATGGGCCTGCTGGACCTGCCGTTCACCTCGCTGGCCGTGGGGCACGGGGAGCCGATCCTGGACGTCGCCAAGGAAGCCCTGCGCCGCTACCTGAGCGAGGCCGCGGGTGGCTGATAGCGTGCCGCTCGTGATTCGGGGCGGCCGGATCGTCGACCCGGCCAACTCGGTCGACCGGGTCGGCGATGTCCTGATCGATGATGGCCGGCTGGTGAGCATCGGGGACGTGGGCGCGCAGTTGCCGCTGGGCTCGCCGCGCGTGATCGATGCCACGGGCCGCGTCGTCGCGCCCGGCTTCGTGGACGTGCACGCGCATCTGCGGGTTCCGGGCTTCGAGTACAAGGAGGACCTCGCCAGCGGCACCGCGGCCGCGGCAGCCGGCGGCTTCACCACGGTGTGCGCCATGCCCAACACCGACCCGGTGCTCGACTCGCGGAGCGTCATTGAGGGATTGCTGGAGCAGATCGAGCGGCATGCCATAGTTCGCGTGCTGCCCCTGGCGGCGATCACCTGCGGCCAGAACGGACGGCAGCTCGTCGAGATGGTGGATTTGGCGGAGGCCGGGGTAGTCGGTTTCACCGACGACGGCCGTCCGGTGGCCGATACGGCCCTGATGCGCCACGCCCTGGAATATGCGCGCCCGCTCGGGCTGCCCGTCTCCAACCACTGTGAAGACCCCGCCCTGACGCTGGGCACCGCGATGCACGAGGGCGTCGTGAGCGCACGGCTCGGGCTGCCAGGCACGCCGCGGCAAGCGGAAGAGATCATGCTCGGGCGAGACCTGTTGCTCGCCGAGCTGACCGGCGGCCGCTACCACTGCCTGCACGTGACCTCGGGCGGATCCGTCGACCTCATACGGCTGGCGAAGTCCCGCGGGGCCAACGTGACCGCGGAAGTCACGCCGCATCACCTGACCCTGACCTGCGACGTTGTGGCCGGCCGGGACGATCCCCGGAGCGCCGCCTTGCCGCCCTTCGACGGCAACACCAAGGTCGCGCCGCCGCTGCGGGAGCAGGCCGATATCGAGCACCTGCTGGAGGCGCTACGCGACGGCACCATCGACTGCATCGCGACCGACCACGCGCCGCACGCGGTGCACGAGAAGGACATCGAATACGCCGACGCGGCGGTCGGCTTCAGCGCATTCGAGACCGCCCTGCAGAGCGTGCTGAGCCTGGTGCACGCGGGACAGCTCGACCTGGCATTCGCCGTTCGCATGCTGACGCACGCGCCCGCCCAGGTGTATGGCCTGCCCTGTGGGACGCTCACCCCGGGCGCCGCCGCCGACGTGGTGATCTTCGACCCCGAGGAGGAGACGGTCATCGATCCGAGCGCGTTCCGCTCCAAGGGACGCAACACCCCACTGGCCGGCCTGCCCATGCAGGGCGTGGTGCAGCAGACGATCGTGGCGGGTTCGGTGGTCTACGATCGCGCGGCGGCCGCGCCAGAGCTGACCCATGCCGGCTGAACCGTCCGTGCTGGCGCTTGCCACGGGCGATGTGATCTTCGGCTATGGGTTCGGGAGCAACCAGCCAGCCGAGGGCGAGGTGGTTTTCAACACCAGCATGACGGGCTACCAGGAAATCACGACCGACGCGTCCTATCGGGGGCAGATCGTGACGCTGACGTACCCGTTGATCAACAACTACGGCGTGAACGCCGACGACATCGAGTCACGCCGCCCGTGGATCGCCGGTCTCGTGGTGCGCGAGCTGGCGCCGACCTTCAGCAACTGGCGCGCGTCCGGCGGATTGAGCGAGTTTCTGGACGGGCACGGCATCGCGGGAATCGCAGGGATCGACACGCGCGCGCTGGTTCGGGTGATCCGCCGTACCGGGCCGGCGCCCGGCCGACTCGTGCGCGCTCCCCACGACATCGCTCGCGGCGCCACGACGTTCCACTGGTTGCGGGGCACGCATCCGGGCGCGTCAACCTGGGCCGTGGGCGAAGTCGAGCGCGCGCGGGGCCTGCCGGCCTATGAAGACCAGGACTTTGTGAGCGAGGTGACGGTCCGTGAGCCGTTCATCACCACCTCCGCGCCGTGGGCGCCGTGGCCGGCGCCGCGCCGGCGCGATCACGAGCCGCGCATCGCGCTCTTGGACATCGGCGTGAAGACGAACATCGTGCGCTCGCTCGCACGCCGGGGCGCTCGCGTGCACGTGCTCCCCTATGGCTCCACCCCGGAAGACATCAACGCGCTGCAACCCGACGGGATTGTCGTGGGCAACGGACCCGGCGATCCGACGCAGGCCGACCGCGCCGTTGACACGGTGCGGGCCATGATCGGGCGCTATCCCTTAATGGGCATCTGCCTGGGGCACCAAGTGCTGGGACTGGCCATCGGAGCCACCACGAGCCGCCTGCCGTTCGGCCACCGCGGCGCCAACCACCCGGTGCAGGAGCTGGCGGATGGGCGGGTCCACATCACCTCGCAAAACCACGGCTACCAGGTGGATGCGGACTCGATTCCAGCCGAGAGCGGATTCACTGTGAGTCACATCAATCTGAACGATGGCTCGGTCGAAGGCTTGAGCCACGAGAGTCTCCCCATCTTTTCCATCCAATACCACCCCGAGGCCAGTCCCGGACCCCAGGACAATCAGTACCTCTTCGACCGCTTCTTGGACGCGATCGAGGGCGTAGGCGGTCCCGCAGCTTGACGGCGCTGACGGACCCACGGCACATCCATGGCTGACGTCGACAGCGTGTTGGTGATCGGCTCGGGGCCGATCGTGATTGGGCAGGCGGCGGAGTTCGACTACGCCGGCACGCAGGCCTGCAAGGCCCTGCGTGAGGAAGGCGTGCGCTCGATCCTGGTCAACTCGAACCCGGCAACCATCATGACGGACGAAGGCATCGCCGATCGGGTGTACATCGAGCCTCTTACCCGCGAAGTCTTGGCGCGCGTCATCGAGCGGGAGCGGCCGCAGGGGCTGCTGGCGTCCATGGGCGGGCAAACCGGCCTCAACCTGGCAGTTGAGCTCGCCGAGGCAGGCATCCTGGAGGCTTCCGGCGTGCGTCTCCTGGGCACGCCGCTCCAGGCCATTCAAGACGCGGAAGACCGCGAGCGATTTCGAACGTTGATGCAGCGCATTGGCGAACCGGTGCCCGAGAGTCGCACCGTGACCTCGCTGCCCGAGGCCTGGGACTTTGCGCGCGCCTGCGGCTTCCCGCTGGTGGTGCGTCCGGCGTACACGCTGGGTGGCACGGGCGGAGGCTTCGCCCGGCATGAGGACGAATTCGAGACCGTGGTGAACACCGGTCTGCAGGCGAGTCCGATCGGACAAGTCCTGGTGGAGCGGTCGCTGGCCGGCTGGAAAGAGATCGAATACGAGGTGATGCGCGACGGGGCCGACAACTGCATCACCGTGTGCAACATGGAGAACTTCGACCCGATGGGCGTGCACACCGGCGATTCGATTGTGTTCGCGCCCAGCCAGACCCTCAGCGACAAGGAGTATCAGATGCTCCGGTCGGCGGCGCTGCGGATCATCCGCGCGCTGCGCGTGGAGGGTGGGTGCAACGTCCAGTTCGCGCTCGATCCAGCATCGTTCGCGTACGCGGTGATCGAGGTGAACCCGCGCGTGAGCCGGTCATCGGCGCTGGCCTCAAAGGCGACGGGCTATCCGATCGCCCGCATCGCGGCCAAGATTGCCCTGGGCCGGCGGCTGGACGAGCTGCCCAATCCCATCACCCAGAAGACTCGCGCCGCGTTCGAGCCCGCGCTGGACTACGTGGTGACGAAGATTCCGCGCTGGCCCTTCGACAAGTTCGCGCACGCCGATCGGCGCCTGGGCACCCAGATGAAGGCGACGGGCGAGGTGATGGCGATCGAGCGGACGATCGAGGCCTGTCTCAACAAAGCCGTCCGCGGGCTCGAGCTCGGCGGCCGCACGCTGATCTGGGAAGACCCGGCGTGGGTGAGCGACACCGAGGCCATCTGGTGGCGCATCGACCACGCGCATGATGAGCGGCTCTGGGCCATCATGGCGGCGCTGCGGCGCGGGGCGACGCCGGAGGAGATCGCACGACGGTCGCGGATCGACGTGTTCTTCATCGACAAGCTCGCCGGCATCCACGCCATGGAATGCCGCCTGCTGGACGAGCCGCTGACGGCCGATTTGCTCTGGGACGCCAAGCGGATGGGCTTTTCGGACGAAATGATCGGCGCGCTGGCGGATGAGCTGCCGCAGCGCGTGCGCGAGCGGCGCGAGGCCTCCGGGATCACCCCGGTGTACAAGATGGTCGATACGTGCGCGGCCGAGTTCGATGCCGTCACACCGTATTTCTGGAGCACCTACGAGAGCGAAAACGAGGCGCTGCCGCCGTCCGACTCGCCGGCGGTGGTGATCGGCAGCGGCCCGATTCGCATCGGCCAAGGCATTGAGTTCGACTATTGCTCGGTGCACGCGGCCTGGGCCCTGCAGGCGGCGGGACGCGCGAGCGTGATGATCAACTCGAACCCAGAAACTGTGAGCACCGACTTCGATTCGTCAACGCGATTGTATTTCGAGGCGCTCGACGTCGAAAGCGTGGCGGACGTGCTCGCCAACGAGGGACGGCACGCTGAACTGCCGCCCGCCATCGTGCAATTTGGCGGCCAGACGGCGATCAACTTGGCCGAGCCGCTCTACACGCTGGGCCACGAGATCGCGGGCGGCGGCACGGCAAGCATCGACGAGGCGGAGGATCGGGCCAAGTTTGACCGGTTCCTCGAGCGGCTCGGGCTCCTCCGTCCGCCGGGAGCCACGGTGACCCAAATACGAGACGCCGTGGCCGTCGCGGAGCAACTGGAGTACCCAGTCCTCGTGCGCCCGTCATATGTCTTGGGCGGGCGCGCCATGGAGATCGTGGACAACCGGGCAGAGCTCGACCGCTACATCCGCGAGGTGACCCAGCCGTCGCCGCAACGCCCGGTGCTCATCGACAAATATCTCCAGGGCCGGGAGCTCGAAGTCGACGCGATCTGCGACGGCAAGCACACGCTAATTCCGGGAATCATGGAACATATCGAGCGGGCCGGCGTGCACTCGGGCGATAGTTTTGCCGTGTATCCGCCAGTCACCGCATCGGCGGCGACGCAGGCGGCGATTCTGGACGCCACCCAGCAGATTTGCACCGGGCTCGGCGCGCGTGGGCTCGTTAACGTGCAGTACGTGGAGTACGAGGGCGACGTCTACGTGCTGGAGGTGAACCCGAGGGCCAGCCGCACCGTGCCGTTCTTGAGCAAGGCCACCGGAATTCCCATGGTGCGCCTGGCGATGCAGACGCTTTTGGGCGCGTCGCTTGCCGAATTGGGCTGGGCGCCAGGCCTGGCGCCGGTGCCCGACTTGGTCGCGGTCAAGGCGCCGGTGTTCTCGATGGCCAAGCTTTCGGGCGTGGATACCTACCTGGGTCCCGAGATGAAGAGCACCGGCGAGGTCATGGGCGTGGATCGCTCGTTTCCGCCGGCCCTGCTGAAGGCCATGATCGCCGCCGGCAACGCGCTTCCGCCCGAGGGGGACGTGCTGCTCTCGATCGCCGATCGCGACAAGCCCGAGGCTGCCGACATCATCCGACGCTTGGACGAGCTCGGGTACGGGCTCGCGGCCACCGAAGGCACCGCACGCTTCATTCAGGGGCTCGGCTTGCGCGCGCGCACGGTGGCCAAGCTGCGGGCCGGCACGCCGAACGTCGAGCAGTTCATTCGATCGGGCAGCAGCGTGCTGGTGATCAACACGCTCACCGGCGGCCGCCAGACGCTGCAGGACGGCCACTACATGCGACGGGCGGCCGCGGAGACGCGCACGCCGTGCCTGACGACGCTGGAGACGGTGCGCACACTCCTGGACGCGCTGGGCACGACGCGCGGCGCGTACGACGTGCGCACGATCGACGAGTACCGCGGCGCGGCCCCTGCTTCCGCGTGAAGGCGCTCCAGGAATCGGCACGGGTCATCCGCAACGAGCGGATCACCGAGCGTCTGTGGTGGTGCACCTACGAGTCACCTGGCATTGCGGCGACCGCACGCGCCGGACAGTTTGCCCACGCGCTGTGCGGCGACCCTTTGAGCTACGACCCGATGCTGCGACGGCCGCTGAGCTTCAGTCGCGTGGACCCGGCGCGGGGTCGCATCGCGTTCCTGATCGATGTCGTCGGCCGCGGCACCGACTGGCTGGTGCGGCAGGACCCCGGGACGGATATCGACTTGCTGGGTCCCCTTGGAACGTGGTTCGAGTGGCAGCCGCAGGCGACGCGAGCCCTCCTGGTCGGCGGGGGCATCGGCCTGGCGCCGTTGCTGGTGCTAGCCGACGACGCCGCGGCCGCCGGCGTGGAAGCGACCATACTGTGCGGGGCCCGGGATGCCGGGGGCCTCACCCCGACTGACTGGATCCCGGAGTCGGCCACCTATCGCACCGCGACGGACGACGGCTCGGAGGGCCATGCCGGCGTGATCACCGATCTGGTCCCCGATTGGTGGGATTGGGCCCAGCAGGTGTTCGTGTGCGGACCCACGCCAATGCTCCAGGCGATGTCGAACCTAAGCGGCAGTCTGGGATCACGCCTGGGGCAGCGCCCAGTTTTTGCGTCGCTTGAGGCGCGCATGGGATGCGCCATGGGCGTGTGCTACTCCTGCGTGGTGCGCACCGCCCACGGGGTGAAGCGTGTATGTCGGGATGGACCAGTCTTTCGTCAGGACACGCTCTCGTGGGAATGGAGCCACGACTAAGCCCCCAAGCACTGCACCAATTACCCGGTCACTCGCTGACAGCTAACGATGTGCGCACGGGTTTGGCGGCGATCTACCCCCTACAGCCGCGATAATGTCTGGTATAGCTTCAACTCTGGAGCAGCTCTTGCAGCCGATGAGTCACCTGTGCCATGATTGCGGCAGCCTATTTGGCGTATTTGCAGGAGTGGGGAATCGGATGAAGCTCAAAGAGGTAGTATCTACCAGCGACTGGCAGCAACGGCCGCAGCGATCACGGCGCATCAGCCCTGAGATTCGCGAGATTGTCGACCGTCTGAATAAGACGGCGCGTGGCGAATGGGTAGTCATCAGCCTCACGGATCAGGAGAAGAAGCGCCAGCCAACGATTCGTGGCCGGATCCAGTCGGCTGCGGCACAGTCCGGCTATAAAGTGAAGTTCGAAATGCGGGCGGGCGATCTAGGCGTGCAGAAGGCGTAAGCTCACGTCGGCGGCGATTGGCCGTCGGAGCTAGACGCGGCGCCACGTCCGATTGCGCGAGCGCACGCCGTCGAGCAGGCCCGGGTCGAATGGTCGAGGTTGCGAGAACCCATCGGGCTGTGGATTCTCGGGCGTGAAGCCCATGGCACGGCGCACCTTGGTACTGGTGTAGTAGCCGTTGTATGCCTGCTTGACCAGCGCAGTGAAGGCGTCTGGTTGGGCCGCTTCGACGGTCCGCAAGACCTCGGGTCGGGCCCCGGGCTCAAGCGCCGCGAAGCCGCGCGCGCCGGCCGCGATTGCAATGGCGCGCAGCGCTTCGAGGACGGGTCGCCGGATCTCCGGCTGATCCGCCAGGATGGCGTCCAGTTGCTGCGCGCCGCCAATCTCGCCGGCCCCCGGCCGGTCGGCATCGGCGGGAATGAGCACGTCAAGCACGGCGGTGGCGAGGCGCAACTGGTCGTCGGTGAGGATCCGCGCGGCGGCGGTCATGCCGCAATCTCGCGGTGATGGGCGCACATCCAACTCGCCGTGCGCAGTGCGAGCGCCTGAATGGTGCTGGTGGGATTGATTGGCGCACTCGTGACAAACAAGCTGGCGTCAACCACGAACAGATTGGGCACGTCGTGGGCGCGGCCCCACCGGTCCACAACCGAGGTTGCCGGGTCGTCCCCCATGCGTGCGGTCCCCATGAGGTGCCAGCCCGAGTCGCGCACGCAGGGTAGGTCCCGGACCTCGTGCGCGCCGCACGCCTCAAGGAGCTCACGCGCCCGCGCGATCACGAAGTCAATCGCGCGTTGGGTGTTATCGCTGAGCGTGTAGCTGATCTTCGGCGCCGGGATGCCGTGGCTGTCGGTTAGGGTCTCGTCCAGCGTGACTCTATTGTGAAGCTCGGGCAGGTCCTCGGTCATCGCGGTGATCGACAAGGTGCGCCCGAGACGCTCGCGCATCACGCGATGGTGATCGGCGCCCCAGGGCACGCGGTGCCCCGTGAATCCCCCGAGCGCCGTGGTCAGGGGGCCGAAATCGTGATGCAACTGCATCTGGCATCCACGAACGAAGTTCCGCGACGCATCGGACTCATAGAACTCCTGGCAGTGGAGGAGCACGCCGAGCGGACCTTGGTAGCCCTCGAGATCCTCATCGAACCCGCCGCTGACAAAGCCGATGGGATGAAACATGAGGTTTCGGCCGACATAGCCGCTGGAGTTGGCCAACCCGTCGGGAAAGCGCGCCGAAGCGGAGCTGAGGAGGAGGCGCGGGGTGCCAACGCCATTGCAGGCGACGACAACCGCGCGCGCGGGCTGATACCGCGCCACGCCGTCCTGGTCGTAATACACGGCGCCCGAGGCGCGGCCGCGGGCATCAACCGTTATCTCTCGCACGCGGGCATGTGTGACGAGGCGGGCGCCATGCGCCAGCGCCTTCGGCCAGTAGGTGACGTGGGCGCTCGACATGGCGCCGGTGGGGCAGCCCAGGTCGCACGGGCCGCAACGGTTGCACACGTGACGGCCATCGCCGTAGGGCGCCGTGAGCAGGGCGCCGTCTGCCGGCCACCAATGCCAGCCGAGCTTCTCGAGCCCCCCAATGAAGGTCTCGCCAGCCCGATCGAGCCCGACCGGCGGTAGGGGCCGCGGTTCCCGCGGCGGGTTGGCGGGATCGCCGTTGAGCCCGGCCACACCGATGTTGACGTCGTTCGCTTCATAGAAGGGCGCCAAATCCGCATAGGAAATGGGCCAATCGTCGGCGACACCGTCGAGCGTTCGCACGCGAAAGTCCGCGGGTCGAAACCGCGGGAAGTGTCCGGCCCAGTGGATGGTGCTGCCGCCCACGGCATTGAACATAAGCGGCACAATCGGCGTGTCGGCATTGTTGAGCGGGTAGTCCTCGGGCCGACGCCGAACGTTGGGGTCGTTGGAGAAGTCGGTCTGCCGGTGCAGCTCCCAGTCCGGGCGCTCATGCGGATAGTCGGTCCGATCCAACCATCGGCCCTGCTCCAAGCAAGTAACCCCGATGCCGGCCCGTGCCAGGGACCAGGCGACCGCGGCGCCCGACGCACCCGCGCCGATGATCAAGACATCGGTGGCGTCGCGGTCGTGAGGCATGGTGCTGGGCTCCCGGTCGAGACCGTCCATGCTAGCGCGTGGGCTGCGGTTCCCATGGTGGCGGGGACGAGGCTATCCCAGGCTGCACGCAGCCTGGGCCACCGGGCACGCAGCTTGGGCCACCGGGCAGGGGCGCGCGCCTCTGATCAGGTTGCGTCGCCAGCGTCAGACGGCGGCACATCTTTACCGCGGCGGGGTCGGCCTTCGATGACCTCCATCGCCGTGAGCACCGTCGCATAGGCCTCGCTTGCCCGATGTCCGTCATCATCGCTGAACTGGGGCGGAAGACGCTCGAAATCGCCCGCCGCCATCTGCTCGATCTTGCGCTGGATCCAGGAACGCAGCCGCTCCCATTGGTCGGCAGCCCGCGCGTTCGAATCGGGCTCCACGCCGCTAGGTTTTCGCCGAGGCGGCCGGGACGTCAAATTCGCGCGCGACCATCTCGCGTGCGATCTCGAGGGCGCCTTGCGTGTCGTCGGGGTCCAGGTCGCCATCGAGCACCAGGTTGAGCAGGTGCTGCTTGAGCGGCTTGATCCAGGGACCTGGCGGGCGCTCGAAGATCTCCATGAGGGCATGGCCGTCCAAGGGGCTGTCTAGCGCGGTGACGTCCTGCTCGGCCATCAAGCTGTCACAGCGCGCCCGCAGCTCGGCGACGCGTGCGAGCCCCGTCTCGACCCGCCGCGGCCGATAGCTCGTGATATCGGCCCGCGAGAGGGCGATCAGATTGTCTAGCTCCTCGCCCGCTTCCCGGATGAAGCGCCGCACGGCGCCGTCCGTCCACGACGGCTCGTAGCCATTGGCGCGCATGTGCAAGGCCACGGTGCGCGAGACGCGCCCAGTCAACCGATTGTCGGCCCGAAGCCGCTCCAGGATCACCCGCGCCATGCGGGATCCGACCTCCGCATGGCCGTAGAAGTGGACGCGTCCACTACGGACGGACTTCGTGGCGGGCTTGCCCACGTCATGCAGGAGAGCCGCCCAGCGCAATTCCAAGCGATTCGGCGTCCCGGCAAGCACGCGCATGGTGTGGGCGAAGACATCCTTGTGCTCATGGCGCTCGTCCTGGACGGTCGATTGCATGGCGATGACTTCGGGCATGACAAAGCTCATCAACCCGAGCTCCAGCAGAGTGACGATGGCGCGGTGCGGACGGTCCGAGGCCATGATGAGTTGCACCTCGGCGCCGATCCGCTCGGCGCTGATCGTTCCCAAGCCCGCGGCCTGGCGGCGCATGGCGGCGGCCGTGTCGCGATCAATCGCGAAGGCGAGCTGGGCGGCAAATCGCACCGCGCGCAGCACGCGCAGCGGATCTTCGCGGAATCGATCATCGGGATTGCCCACGGCCCGAATGACCTTCCGCACGATGTCGCCAAGCCCGCCCAGCGGGTCGATGATGTGGCCGGTGGCGATGTCCTGCGTGATGGCGTTGATCGTGAAATCGCGGCGGGAGAGGTCACCTTCCAACGTGCGACCGAAGGTGACGCTTGGCTTGCGCGAGCCAGGCTCGTACGTCTCCGACCGATACGTGGTGATCTCGACTGGCATGGCGCCGAACACGGCCCCGATCGTGCCGAACCGCTCGCCGACGGCGTAGATGTGGTCGGCGCCGGCGCGGCGCAGCAAAACCTTGATCTCGGCCGGCCGTGCGTCCGTGGTGAAGTCCAGGTCCGTCGACTCGCGACCAAGGATGCGGTCACGCACGGGACCGCCAACCAGATAGAGGGCAAACCCCGCCCGCTGAAATGCTTGCGCGAGGCGCCCGATAGGGTTATTCACAGGCTTGGGGTGATGCTAGGAGCGCTGCCGGCGTAGCCACGGGCGGCGGAGGAATCGAGGCAGCCTACGCAGCGATTCTACACGCTCTCGAAGCTGGTCCCAGACCTCACGCGGGGTGCCGCGAACGCGCCGGACCCCGATATCGGCCACGGCACACAGCAGGCCAATGGTGAGTAGCAGCGGCCATCCCACCGGCGGACCGGCCGATGTCGCACGAAGCGCGGTGCGCGCAAGCTCCGCCGGCGTCTCAATAAGCGCGCCGCCGGTGGCCGCCGCAATGCGGCGCAGCGTGGCGATATCCGGCTCAATGCTGCGGAATTCCGCACGCGCCGGCACGACGAGCGATGCCTGGCTGCTCGCCGCCAGCACCCCGGCCTGCCGTTGCTCGATTTGGACCTCGTACACGCCAGGCGGAGGGCTGGCGATGCTGAGGGTGTAGCGGCCTGGGGCGGATTGAGTGGCGGTGAACTCCAGGGCGCGACCGTCGAGGGATATCAGTCTCACGCTGGTATCGAGCCCGTTGCGGAAGCGGCCGTCCGGGTCGAGCGAGTCGATGGTGACCGTGGAGCGCTCGGCCGAAGCCTCCACGGCCGGATACAGGCCTTGCGTCAACGCCCCATCGGGCGCCGCCATCACCCAGTCCACAAGCTGGCGCAGATAGGCGGCATTCATCTCCCATTGGGACCACTCCGCGGCCCAATTCCCGCCCAGGTCCGACGTCCAGGCCGCCGCGCGCCCGCGTCCGAATTGCCATTGCGCCAGGATGGGGTCGTTGCTATCGGACGCCAGCACAACCTCGGCCGTGGGCTTGGCCCGGGTCCGCACGTATCCCGCGAGGTTGGGCAGCGCCTGCCCCTGAAGCACACCGGCGAAGACCGGGCTCGGGGTCTGCAGCCGCGGCTGGAATTCCCGCTCGACGATCGCGAATTCGCCGGCCAGCCGGGTCTCTTGCGTGAGGACTCGCGGGAGATCGCTGGCGGTGGGAGCGAAGTAGTAGCGTCCGTTGCCGAGGCGGGCCACCTCGGACAGCAGCTCCTTGTCCGCATCTTCCCCGATGGCGATGGCGGAGATCGTGATATCGCGCCGACGCATCGAGCGCGTGAGCGCCGGAAAGTCGCCGCGGTGAACCTTGCCGTCCGTCAGCAGGATCACGTGTTTCACCGAGGCGTCGACACGCTCCAACCGCTCCCGAGCGCTAAACATGGCGAGGAATAGGTTCGTCAGGTTGCCGATCTGGATGCGCTGGATGGCGTCCACCACGCCGGACAGATCGCCGACATCCTCCATGGCGCGCGGCGGCACGATCCATTGCGAATTCTGGTCGAAGGCGATCACCCCAACGATGTCGCCTTCGCCGAGCAGCCCCACCGCCTCCACCGCCGCCTCGATCGCCAGATCCATCTTGACCCGGCCATCGGACGTCTCCCGCGACATGCTTGACGACCTGTCGATCAGCAGCACAACGGCCAAGCGCGGGTCGGGTCGTGCTTCGGTCGGGTTCGACCACACGGGAAGCACGTCGTCCAGGGCAGTGCCCTCATAGCCGCCAGCCGCGAAGCTTTCGGGTCCACCCGTGACCACGAGGCCATAGCCGTCACGCACGTAGTCGTGCAGCGCGGTCATCAGGCCGGGACTCAGCGACTGCGCGGCTGTGTTGGCCACGACGACGGCGTCAAATTGCGTCAGCGCCGAGGCGTCGACGTCCTCTGGCCGCACCGAGGTCACCTCAAGACCGGACGCCGCAAGGACATCACCAGCCGCTGAGGCGCTGGAGTCGCCCACGAGCAAGACCGATCCCGCCGGTTGCACCCAGATGGCGGCCTCGGCCACGTTATTTGCCCGGCGGACATCGGCGTCCTCGAGCAGCTCCGCCCGCAAGCGATGGAATCCTTCGGGAAGGCCCGTGAGGTCGGTGACAAAGGTCTGGCGACCTGGACGCAGCTCAAGCTGGGCGTCGCTCAGCAGCGTCCCCGCACTCCAGAGTCGCAGCCGCGCGGTGGTGAGGCGGCCTGACACGACGGTGATTTGCGCCTGCGCCGCGGAGCCCCGGCGCATCGCCAGGGGCACGTCAAGGCCGTCGATCGCCAGATCGGTGCCGGCTGCGCTCGCCACCGGCATCGGGGAGACGGTGATGCCGCGGGCGACGGCCACGTTGATCGCCGCGTCGAGGTTGCCGGCCGTCCGGTTGCCGTCGCTGATGAGCACGACGCGGCCCTCGCGATCCGGCGGCACGAGCGCCAGGGCCGCCGAGAGGCCCTGCCCCAGGTCGGTCGCGTCGGCCGGCACGGACGCCGCGAGCGCCGGCGCCTCGTCCAGCCGAGCGGGCGACGCCAGAACCGCGGCGCGGCCGGCGAATTGCACCACCCCGACGGGTGTGTCGGCGCTGAATGCCCGCGCGAAGTCTTCCACCTGTTGCATGGCGAGCGTTTGATCGGCCAGCGGCACGCTGGCCGAGGTGTCGACCGCAAAGATTGTGACTGGAGGTCCGGCGCCGCCCCCGGGTCCGGCGAGGGCCACGACGATGGCCGCGATGGCCAGCGCCCGCAGAACTGCGGCAATGGCCGTGCGCCGCGGCGAGAGTCGGGCGCGGCTGGCGTGGGTCATCCAGACGCTGAGGGGAATGAGGGCCAGGAAAGCCAGCAGCCAGATGCGGTCCAGCGTCATGACGCGCTACCGCAGCCCGCGCACACGGTGGAACCACCACCATTCGGCGATCAGGAGAGCCACGGCGAGCGCCGCGAAGAGCGGCCACAGCTCGATGGATTCCGGCACGCCCGCGGTTGTGCCGGCGGTGGGCGCCGCGGCCCCCGTCATCGGCTGGGCGAACCCGCTGCCGACTTCGCCTCCAGGCGGCGCGACGACCAAACGCGACTGCGCCAGCACCCGGCCATCGCGATGCTGCCGCACGACGTAGGTGCCGATTTCGTGGGCGTCGAGCATCGCCGGGGCTGCGACTGGAAACTCCGTTCGAGCACCGCTGGGGTGCACCACTTCGAGCGCGTCGGCCTGCGGATGCGCCACCAGCCGTGCGGGGCGATCGGGCGTGAGGGGCAGGTCGTCGCCGCGGGGGTTGAACGGATCGGACCACTGGAGGACGTTGCTCCAGAACACCGGATACCAGGGGGCAATGGTCGCGAGCGGCGATACGAGGTCCAGCCCCACGAGCACCAGCCGCCTCCGCCCCATCACGCCGTGGGCGAGCACGGCGCCGCCATCGACTTCCATGTCCACGGCAAGCTCCGCCGGCGCCTGATAGCGCCGCGCCTCCGGCAGCGTGATCTCGAGCGGGTCGACGTGCCTCAGGAGCGCGCTATCCCGAACCACGCGCGGTGCGGCAGCCACGGCGGGAAGCTCCGCCAGGCCGAGCCCCTCCGCATCCGGCGGACGCACCAAAATCACCGAGGCATCGGGCAAGGACTCGGGCAACCATTCCTGAAACACGTAGATGTCATGCGGGCGCTCCGTGTCGAACTCCGCGGGGGTTCCGGCCGCAGCGATTACCCGTGGCGAGGCTTGCAGCGCGCGGACGATCGGCTCCGTCTCGTCGCCTACAACCAGGACACGGAGGTCTCGCGGCTCACTCAGCTCGGCAAACGCGGTGTTGTCGAGCGCCAGGCCGTCGCCGTCGCTCAGCACGGTGGCGGTGTAACCGGGCGCCGCGCCAAGGCCATCGACCAGCACAGTCTCGCGCGCGCGAGGGCCGATGGTGAGCTGGCGCTCGGCAATGCCGACGCCGGCCGCGTCGATGCGGATCGTTACCGGCGCCGCGCGCGATCCGTCATTCCGGACCACGAGCAGGCCTTGAACGCCCCGGGCATCGTCAAATTGACGGCGCACGGCGAACTGCGCGACGGCCACGTTCGCTGCGTCACCGGCCACGATGAAAGCGGTGACGTCCTCGTAGGCGCGGCCCGGCGGCAGCTCGAACGCGCCGTCGCTGAACAGGGCGACCATGCCGCCCGCAGCGGGCGGCGCCAGCGATAGCGCGATGTCAAGGGTGGCCGGGATCGCGCCCTCGGCGGAGGTCGGGCGAATGCCGTCGATCGCGGCCTCGACCGCAAACCTGTTGGCGCTGTGCGTCACCAGGGGCCGGGGCGTGCCCTCGGCGCTCAAGACCGACACACGGACATCGGCAGGCAACGTGCGCACGAACGCGATGGCCTGATCCTTGGCAGCTTCGATCCGGGGGCGGCCAACGTCGGCAATCTGCATGGACATCGAGGCGTCCACGACGATCGCCACGGGAGGCCCGACGGAGCGTGTGACCACGCATTCCGGCCGCGCCAACGCCAGGGCAAGGGCCGCCACGACGAGCAACTGGAGGATCAGCAGCAGGTGGCGCTTGAGCCAGTCAAGCCACGATTCGTCGCGCTCGCGCTGCAGCGTCCGCTGCCACAACAGCAGCGAGGCGACGGCGATCCGCTGTCGCTTGGGCCGGAGCAGATAGAACAGCCCCACGAGCGCCGCGAGCGCCAGCCATCCGAAGGCGAGCGGCGCCGCCCAGGTCATGCCAGCACGCGATGCGCCCGCAATCGCCGGAGGAGCACCTCCTCGACCGCCCAATCGGACTCAATCGGGATGTAGCGCGCGTGACGACGGTGGCAAAAGGCCTGCATGTCGTCGATCCACTCCGCCACGGTGGCCCGAAAGGACGCCAGAAGCGACGCGTCGCCGTACAGCTCGAGACTGGCGCCGCTCTCGACGTCGACCAACTCCACCTCTTCGGCAACGTCCGCGTGCATGCCCTGGGCATCGAGCACGTGAATCACGACGAGCTCATGGCCCCGCTCGGCCAGCATGCCGATGGCTTGGGTGGCATCGTCGGTAAGCAAATCCGATATGAGAATGGCCACGCCGTGCGGCCCGCCGCGGGCGGCATGGGCGCGGGCCGACGCCGCCAGGCGCGTGGGGCCGCTGGGCGATCGGTCGTCGAGAAAGTCAAAGAAGCGGCGCGCGGCAACGCGGCCCTGCTGAGGCGGAAAGCGCTGCTCGAGCTCGCCGCCAATCAGGGTCGCGGCCAAGTAGTCGTGGCTGGTGAGCGCCACCCAACCCAGCGCCGCGGTGAGGCGCTGCGCGATCTCAAATTTGGGCGGCCGACCGGTCGCCATGGAGGCGCTCGCATCCAGAAACAGGTGCACGACCAGCGCCTCTTCGGATTCGCGAACCTTCACGAATAGCTCGTCGCTGCGGGCGTAGACGTTCCAGTCGATCTGCCGAAAATCGTCCCTTGGCGTATATGACCGGTAGTCGGCGAATTCGATTGACGATCCCGACTTGCGGCTGCGGCGTCCGCCCGTGTGGAGATGCCCATGCGGGCGGGTTGAGACCACAGCGAGCCGCTCGAGTTGGGCGCGCAATCCAGCCTCCGGAGCGAAGGCCGGTTCGGCCCGCCGGGCCACGTTGCCTCAGCCGCCGTCCGGGCGCGTGGTCATGAGAATCTGGTCGAGCACGCCTTCGCTGGTGACACCCTGCGCCTCGGCCTCGAAGTTCAAGAGAATTCGGTGGCGCATGGCGGGCTTCACCGCGCGCCGGATGTCGTCGAAGCCGACGTTGTAGCGGCCGTCGAGCAGCGCGTAGACCTTGCCCGCGAGCACGAGGGCCTGGGCGGCGCGGGGCGAGGCCCCGTAGCGCACGAACTGCCGCGTCATCGCATGCGCGCGGGCATCCGACGGATGCGTGGCCTTGACCAGCGTGACCACATAGGCCTCGACGTGCGGGGCGATGGCCACGCGCCGGGCAAATTCGCCCATCGCGATCAGGTCGTCGCCGGTGGCGACCTTGGCTACGCTGGGGACCTGGGCGCCCGTGGTGCGCGCGATGATCTCACCGAGCTCGTCGCCCGAGGGATAGTCCACCACGAGCTTGAACATGAATCGATCAATCTGGGCCTCCGGCAGGGGGTAGGTGCCTTCCATCTCGATTGGGTTCTGGGTCGCCATGACGAAGAACGGACGGTCAAGCGCATGCGCCTCGCGCCCCACGCTGACCTGACGCTCTTGCATTGCCTCAAGCAACGCCGACTGGGTCTTGGGCGTGGCCCGGTTGATCTCATCCGCCAGCACGAGATGGGCAAAGATCGGACCAGGCTCGAAGCGAAAGCCGCGGCGCCCGTCGGCAGGCTCCACCAAGACGTTCGTGCCGGTGATGTCTGCGGGCATGAGGTCGGGCGTGAACTGAATGCGGCTGAACGTGAGATCGAGCACTTGGCTCAGGGTTCGCACAAGCTGCGTCTTGCCCACCCCGGGCACGCCTTCCAACAGCACGTTTTGCCCGGCGATGAGGGCCGCGACGGTGTGGTGGATGACATCAGCCTGGCCCACGATCACGCGCGAAACCTCGGACATGATGCCGTGCGCCAACTCGCGCAGGTGCTCGGCGCGGCGTTCGGTGGTCATGAACGTCATGCTGGCACCCTACGGCGTGGCGAAGTAGCGGTCGAGGAGGATCTGCCGGTCCGCCGGCAAGGCTCGGCTCATATCGGGGCGTCCCACCGCCATGCCCCGGTTGCCCGCCGACGGCTCGAAGTCACGCGAATCGTCGGTGCCGAGCTCGAGCACCGGCCGCAGAGCCGTTTCCTGGCCCTCGTCGGTTGGCTCGATGGTTACCGTCTCAAGCCGGCCTTCGGCATTCAACCGTTGGTTGAGGGGAAGGTCTTCGATGTTTGCCGGCACTTCGCGGCCCTCGGCGGCGGAGCTGCCGAATCCACCGCCCGCGTCCTCCGGTCCGCCCGGCGTCGCGCCATCGCCGTCACCGACGAGCGCGCCCTGCCCGGCCATCCCGGCGCCCTCGTCGCCGGCCTCGCCGGACTGCCCGGCGCCTGCCCCCGTGTCCGCGCCGAGCTCACCAAGCTGCGATTCGAGCGTCGCAAGCTCCCGTTGCATGGCCTGATTGCCGGCGGCGGCGTCCTCGACGGCCTCGAGCATGCGGGCCAGCTCCTCGAATTCAGATCGAGCGTCGCTGAGACGGCCGCGCTCCAGAGCGTCCGCCAAGTCTTCCAGCGGCTGCGCCAGGCGCGGGTCCGCGGCAGCGGCCGCGGCTGATTCGCGAAAGCGCTCGCCCAACTCTTCCCGCTGGGCGGCACTCATCTGTGCCAGCGCCTCGGCCAGCCGGCGGAGCTCCGCAGCGGCGGCGGCGTACTCGCGGTTGCCGAGCTCGCGACCGAGCCGGCGGCCCTCGTCGGATAGACGCAGGTGCTGCGAGGCCTCTTGAAGCGCCTGCTCGGACGCCCCGACCTCGGGATCGAGCTGCGCGCGCAATTCGTCGATCGCCGCCTGCATGCGGGCGATATCCGCAGCCGTCGCCGGGTCAATGGCGGCCGCATCTTCGCCGGGCGCCTCGGTGGCCGGGGCGTCCGTGTCTGACTCCGCGACACTGCCGGACTCGAAGGGCAGCGGCAGGTTGATCGTGCGCAAGAACGGGCTCATGGTGATCACGACCACCCAGCCTGCCAACGCCGCGGCCGCCAGCGCCATGACCAGAAGGTCGCGTGTGGCAACGCCGTATGGAACCGCGCGATCGGGCCTCAGGCGCTGCGCCGCCGCCACCGCGTCCGCGTGCTGCAACTCGCGAACGTCGGAATCGACGTTGCGAAGCTCGGAAATCGCAGTCGACAGCCGCTCCTTCAACCCGGCGCGCTGGTCGTATGCCAGCGCGACGTCATGCGGCGTCGGTAGATGCAGCGCGACCGCCGCCACAGCCACCACGGACGCCAGCGCCAGGGCGATGCCCGATGGGGCGAGAAGGTTGGGGCCGCCAAGCCAGGCAGCCGGCACGGTGATCGTCAGCGTGCCGGCGATGGCCACGGCCAAGAGCCGCGGCGCCAGCGCCAGCGCGCGTGCCCGTTGGCGCCGGCGCGCCAATTGCAAGAGCCGACGACCCAGCGCCTGACGACCATAGGCCGTCCCACGAAACTTGGGCCGCGGCAGCGGCGCGCTCGACCACGCTGCCCGGCGAGCGCTGACGTCGATCATCCGGAATCCCGTCGATGCGGGGCGGGCGGCGCTCCACCGCCACCCGCCGCCGCGCGCGCTGGAGACGTGCGCGGCCCTGGCGGCTTGGGTGGCACGGAGCCTAGCATCGGCGCGCCGTCAACTCCGTGGCATATCCACCGCGTCGCTCAGCCGGTTCGGGGTCGACAGCGACCGCAGCCTTCCAGGTTCCGGCGTCACCCAATAGATCGCGCGCCACGCGCCGTCCAGCCGCGGTGGGGCTCCCGCCCATGGCCGCGATCTCCTCGACGATGGCATCGGGATTTAGGCGCCGCAGGTCGGTGATCGTGCCCGCCCCTTCGTCGTGCTTCTCCACGACGAAGTGTGTGTCGGCGTAGGCGGCGACCGAGGCCAGGTGGGTCACGCACAACACCTGGTGCGCCCGCGCCAACTTGGCCAGCTTCTGCCCAACCACGTCGCCGCTGCGTCCGCCGACGCCGACATCGATCTCGTCGAAGATCAGCGTGGGCGTCTCGTCGACGGCGGCGAGCGCCGACTTGAGCCCGAGCAGGATGCGCGACATTTCCCCGCCCGAGGCAACCGCGGCGAGCGGCCGCGCCGGCTGGCCGCGGTTCACGCTGAGGTGCATCTCACCCACGTCGACTCCCGATCGGTCGAAGCCCACCGGCCCGGTGGCCGGGTCAAGCACCAGGCCATCGGCGTCGGGCCGGGTTTCCAGTGGCATCTCCACGACCGCGTCGGGCAGGTTGAGGTCGCCCAGCTCCCGGGTGATCGCGCGGGTCAGCTGCGACGCGGCGGCCAACCGCCGCGTCCGGAGATCCTGCGCGGCGCGCGCCAGGTCGGACTCCAGGGCCGCTCGCTCACGGGCAAGCGCGCGCAGCCGGTCGTCGGCCGCGCCCAACTCCGAAAGCTGGCGGCGAGCATGTTCTGCAAACGCCAGCACGTCGGCCATCGAGTCGCCGTACTTGCGCTTGAGCGTTTCAAGCACGTCAAGCCGCGCGGTGATTTCCTCAAGTCGAGATTCGTCGGATTCGACGTCCGCGGCATAGCTGGCAATGGCCTGGGCCGCGTCGGTGATTTGGGCCTGGGCCTCGGTGACCTGATCCACCAGAGGCTTGACGGCCGGATCGAGGTCGGCGATCTCGGTGAGCTTGGCCATCGCCTCCCCCAGGCGGTCCACAGCCGCTCCGGCATCGTCCCCGGTGAGCAGGCGCTCGGAGGCCCCGGCCAGCTCGCGCAGGCGCTGCGCGTTGGCCAGCACCTGCCGCTCGGTGCGCAGCGCCGTTTCTTCGTCAATCGATACGCGCGCACCGTCGATCTCATTCACCTGAAGCGCCAGCAAGTCAATCTGGCGCGCGGTCTCGCGGGCGTCCCGCCGCAGCTCCGCGTCTTCAGCCTGGAGGGCGCGCCAGCGGTCCACGAACCGGGCCACGTCGCGGCGCTGCCGCGTGTGGCCGCCGTACCGATCGAGATACTCGAGCTGGCGGGCGCCGCGAAAGAGCGAGTGATGCTCGACCTGCCCATGAATGTCGATCAACTGCGGTCCCAACTCGACGAGGGCCCGCACGGGCACGGCGCGGCCGTTGACGCGAGCCACCGAGCGCGCCACCCCGTCGACGACCACCTCGCGCGAGATGAGCAGCGACTCCTCGGGCTCGATGCCGTAGGCCGCCAGCGTCGCGGCAAGGGACGCACTCGGCTTCGGCGTGAACACGCCGTCGACATATGCCGCCGGCGCACCGGCACGCACGTCTTCCGGCCGCGCACGGCGACCGAGCAGCAGGGCGATGGCATCGATGAGAATCGACTTGCCGGCGCCCGTCTCGCCGGTGAACACATTGAACCCGGGTTCAAGGGCGAGCTCGACAGCGTCGATCAGGGCCAGATTCTGCACGCGCAGCCGGAGCAGCACGCGACCTAGGTTTCCGAATTCGAGGGGCGCGGCAGCTGGTGGGGGCCGCGCCAGCGCAACTTCTCGGCCAGGGTGGCGTAGAAGTAGGCGCGCGACTGCACCCGCGCGAACTGGGCGACGTGCTCGGATGCCCGACACACCACGCGGTCGCCGGAGTCGAGCAGATAGTCGGTCTGGCCGTCGATCGACAGCGTGGCCTCATGCGTGGTGCGCGCGCAGATGTCGATGGTGACGTCCGGTCCGACCACAATCGAGTTGGCGGGCGTGAGGAACGGCGCGATCGGGGTGACGACCAGCTCGCGGACCTCGGGATGCAGCACCGGTCCTCCGGCGGCCTGGGTGTAGCCGGTGGTGCCCGTCGGCGCCGCCACGATCACGCCGTCGGCGGTGTAGGTGGCGAGCTCGGCGTCGTCGATGCGTACCTCGACCTGAATGACGCGTGCGATGCGTCCGCGCCCAACGACCACGTCGCCGGCGGCGATGCCATGTCCACGAGTGCTGCCGTTGCTGACGCGGGTCCAGTCGATGAGCAGGCGGGGCTCGATCCAGAACCGGCCGGCCACGAGGTCCGGCAAGCGCGCATCGAGCTCGGCGCCGCTGAATTCGGTGAGAAATCCGATACGCCCATAGTTGACGCCGGCGCAGGGCACACCGAACGGGGCCGCGGTGCGGGCGGCGCGCAGCACGGTGCCGTCGCCGCCAAAGGTGAGCAGGAGCTGGGAGCCCTCGATGGGGTGCGGGTGATCGACGATGTCGAAGGACGACGCCGACCATGCGTCGACGCCGAGGTCCGCGAGGCGCTGGCGCACGCGCTCGGCGTGGCGAACGGACGCCGCGATGTGAGGATGGTAGAGCAGTCCTAGGCGCATGGCAGGGCCCGGCGTGGGCTTTGTCGCATTCTAGTGGGGCGACGGCCAGGGCGGCGTCAGGTGCACAAATGTCTCGCGGTTGCCGCCCGCGCCCGGGACCGGGCTGGGGAATGTCGCAACTTCGACGTAGCCCGCGCAGGCCAGCCCCGCCTGAAAGTCCTTGAGGACGGCGTCGCGCTGCGCCGGGCTCTTGACCACGCCGTCTGGGGGCACGCATCTGCCGGGTAACTCGAACTGCGGCTTGAGGAGCAGCACCATCCAACGCGCCGCCGGCGCGGCGTGGACCAGCGAGCCGAGCACGTCGCGCAGGCGGATGAACGCGAGATCAGCGACGACCGCGTCGACCGGCGGCTCGATCGCGGAAAGCTGCCGAATATCCGTACGCTCCCGCACCTCAACCCGGGGATCCTGGCGCAGGGCCGGGGCTAGCTGCTCGCGGCCAACGTCGACGGCAACCACATGCAGGGCACCGCGTTGGAGCAGGACGTCGGTGAAGCCTCCCGTCCCGGCGCCGACGTCGATCACACGGAGGCCGCGCGGGTCGAGGCCGAAGCGGTCGAGGGCCGACGCCAGCTTGCGCCCGCCGCGTCCCACATAGAGCGAGGCTGTCGGGTCTACCTCGATGGCGGCGTCGGCCGGAACGGCCCGCCCCGGCCGCCGGGCCAGACCGCCGTCGAGCCGCACGAGGCCGTCACGAACATACTGGCGCGCCTGGGCTCGCGTTGGGGCTAGCCCGCGGCGGACAAGCTCGACGTCCAGCCGGCACTTCACCCGCCGCGGCTAGGTCTCGAGGGTGCCCTTGGTGCTGGGCACCTGGCCCTCGCGACGCGAATCGAGGGCGGTGGCCGCGTCAAGGGCGCGCGCCAGCGCCTTGAAGATGGCTTCGGCTTTGTGATGGTCGTCACGGCCAGCGAGCATACGCACGTGCACCGCCGCGCCGATGTGTCGCGCGAATGACCCGATGATGTGCTCGATGAGCGAGGCCTCGAGGTCGCCGATGGCGTCCTGCTGGAATTCGGCGTCGAACGACAGATAGTCGCGCCCGGCGAGGTCCACGGCGACGCTCGCCAGCGCCTCGTCCATGGGCACGGTGGCGTCGGCCATGCGGGCAATCCCAATGCGATCGCCGAGCGCCTCGTGGAACGCCTTGCCGAGCGTGATGCCGACGTCTTCGGCCGTGTGGTGCCCGTCAACGTTGAGATCGCCCGTCGCGGTGACCTCAATGTCGAACATGCCGTGCTTCGCGAGCTGGGCCAGCATGTGGTCCAAGAAGCCTATGCCGGTGGAGCCGTCGAACTGACCGTAGCCGTCGAGGTCCACCCTCACGGTGACGTCGGTTTCGCCCGTCGTACGCTGGACGGAGGCGGTGCGGTCAGCCAATGGCGGCGGTCCTTCTGTGGGCTGGATCTGGCGCCATTGTAGTCACGGGCCGGAGGCGTCTTGACGGCGCTCGGCAGCCCGAGCGTGGCCTTCGAGCCCTTCGGCTCGCGCCATGCGGGCGGCCACCGGCGCCAAACGCTGCGAGTCAGCGGCCCCGAGTCGCACCACGCTCATGGATTTCAGAAACGCGTACACGCCGCAGGGCGAGGCAAACCGCGCCGTGCCGCCGGTGGGCATGACGTGACTGGGACCGGCCACGTAGTCGCCGTGCACTTCGGGTGAGCCGGCGCCAACGAATACCCCGCCGGCGTTCCGCACGCCTTCCAGCACCCGCTGCGGATCGGCCACGAGGAGGCACAGGTGCTCCGGCGCGTATTCGTTGGCCAGCGCAACGGCCTCATCCATATCCGCCACGACGCCCACGCCGCCGCGGGCGGCAAAGCTGTCGGCCGCGACGGCCTGGCGGGGGAGCGATTCCAGCTGGCGCTCGATCTCACGGGCGATCTCGACGGCCATCGCGGGTGCGTCCGTGAGCGCGATCGGGCTGGCGGGACCGCCATGCTCCGCCTGAGCAATGAGATCCGCGGCCACATCCGCCGGGTCCGCGGTCTCGTCGGCGATGACCAGGGTCTCGGTGGGCCCCGGCAGCACGCTCACCCCGGTGAACCCGAACACCTCACGCGTGGCCAGCACGACCCAGGCGTTTCCCGGCGCGACGACCGCATCGCAGGGGGGCACGGAGGCCGTTCCCACGGCCATGGCGGCGATGGCCTGCGCGCCGGAGACGGCGAACACGCGATCGACCTGGGCCTCGTGCGCCGCGAGCGCGATGACGGGGTCGATGCCACCCGCGGCGGCAGCCGTGCAGACCACGATCTCGCGCACTCCGGCCACACGCGCGGGGATGGCTGTCATGAGCACCGACGAGGCGAGCGGGCCGGACGCGCCGGGGATGTGAATCCCAGCCCGGTCCACGGGCATCCAGCGCTGGCCCACGCCGCTGGCCTCGTCGAAGAAATCTCGCGGCAGCTGACGCTGGTGGAAGTCACGGATGCGCGCGGCGGCGACCCGCAGATCGGACGCCAGCTCGGCCGGAGCCTTGCGGCGCGCGGCTTCAAGCTCCGCGGAACTGACTTCGAGCCGCGGCGGGACATGATCTCCCACCTTCGCACCGATTTCGCGCAGCGCGTCGTCGCCGTCGGTGCGAACGCGCTCGACCACCCTGGCGACGAACTCCCGCGGGCTCAGCGACTCACCGAAGACCGACGACGCGCGTTGCCGCGCGGTTTCGTCGACGACCGCCAACTCGCCGTGTCTGGCGATCAGCTCTCGCCGCACGGCAGCGGCGCCCCGAACGACGCGTATTTTCACAGCCGGCCCGCGCCGGGATTGGCCGGTGGACTAGCTGCGGCGGCGCGCGATGTGTCGGTCATTACTGTCCAGAATGATAGTGACGGGACCATGGTTGACCAGCTCGACCTCCATGCCGGCTCCGAACTCACCGCTGCCCACGGACACGCCCAACGCCCGCAGGCGGTCGATGAAGTCTGCGACCAGCGGCTCAGCGGCCTCGGGCGCGGCCGCGCCGGTGAAGCTCGGGCGGCGGCCCTTGCGGGTTTCGGCGATTAGGGTGAACTGCGACACCACAAGCACGGCGCCGGCCGTGTCCAGCACCGACCGATTCATCCGTCCGTCCGCGTCGGCCATGATGCGCAGATTGGCAATCTTCTCGGCAAGATAGCGGACGTCGTCGGGACCATCGCCCTCAGCCGCGCCAACCAGCGCGAGGAGCCCCGGTCCGATGGCCGCCACCTCGCGGCCGGCGACGGATACGCAGGCTCGCGAGACCCGTTGAATGACGACGCGCATGGGGACCGCGCCTCAATCGGCCGCGGCGCCCTTCGCCGCGCCGGACTTGGCGTCGGACTTTGCGGCCGTCGACTCCTTGGCGGGCGCGTCCTTGGTCGCCCCATCCTTGGCCGGCTTGTCCGCCGCGGCCTTGGCGGAGTCGCCGGACTCGGCAGGGGCTTTGCCATCTTCCTTGTACTTGGTCTTTTCCTTGCTGGAGCGGCTGTCGGTGGCGTACCAGCCTTCACCCTTGAAAATGATGCCGGCCGCGTGAAAGACCTTGCGCAAGCGCCCTTGACACTCCGGACACTGGGTCAGCGGCTCGTCGCTGAACCGTTGCATCACCTCAAAGCCATGGCTGCACTTGGTGCATTCGTACTCGTAGGTCGGCACGCCGCGGGACTCCTTTAGAAACATCTGGGCCGCCAACCGTCGCCGGGCCGTGGCGGCGCAACCGAAATTATACGGGTGAATGGATCTGCGCCGAGGATCGAACGGACGGTACATCGAAGACCGGGTGCGCGCCGCCTACGGCTCGAGGGGCGGCTCGTGCCAGGGGCACCGCGTCCACCGGCGTCATTTGCGGAGCAGCCTGGCGTCTGGGTGCGGGTTTCGATGGGCGTGTTTCACACGGATCGCGGACAAGGGCGAGTGCTAGGATTGGTTGCCAGGAACTAGCGGCGGCGAGTCTTTGCCATGCAGTGTCCAGAGTGCAGCCATCAGAACACCGAGGGTGCATGGCTATGCATCAATTGCGGTGAGAAGCTGCCTCGGCCAGAGACGAGCGAACCCGAGTTGAGCTCGGAGACCACCGCCCCGGACGAGTCCGGCCGGTTCGCGCCCAAGATCAGCGAGAATCTGCGCCGGCTGCGTGAACAGACCGAGCGTGAACAGACCAAGCGCGGGCGAGCCGCTTCGCCGCGACGCTCGCGCGACGCGGCTCCCAGTTCCCCAAGCTCCAAGCTGCTGGGACTGCCGCTGACGGCGTGGGCCGCCGTGGCGATTCTGCTCATCGCCTTCGTCATCGTCGTCTCGAACCTGCAGTAGCGCTCAGCGCTCCCCTCCTCGAGCCGCTCCGCCGGCGCATCGCCGCCGAAGGCCCGATATCGTTCGCAGCCTTCATGGCATCGGCCCTGTACGACGAGCAGCACGGCTTTTACAGCCGCGCACCGTCGCGGGCGGGCGACTTCTTCACCAGTGTCACGGTTCACCCGCAGCTCTTTGGCAGGATGCTGGCGTGTCACCTCGACGACGTGTGGACGGCTCTCGGACAGCCGCGCCCGTTCCGGGTCGTCGAGCTGGGCTGCGGGGACGGCACGCTCGCTCGCCAGATCGCAGCAGCCGCCAACGAGCACCAGTGGGGCGACAACCTCAGCTACGTCGGGACCGAGCGATCGGCGGCTGCGCGGGCGCGAGCCCAGACACAGGCGCCAGCAGCCGCCTTCGTCGAGTCGCTCGATGCGGTCGAGGCCGGCCCGTCGGCTGCGATTCTCAGCAATGAGCTGTTCGACGCCCTGCCTGTACAGCTCGTGCGGCGCAACGGCCCGGACTGGGAAGAGCTGCGCGTGGTCTGGCGTGACGGCGCGCTGGCACTGGCGCCGTTTCCGGCACCGGCCGCAGCCACGGCGTATGCGTCGAGCTACGGCCAGAACGTTCCGGACGGCGGAACGATGGAAGTGCGCGAAGGAGTGGCCGGCATTTACGCGGGCGTCCGGCACATTGCTCCCACATGGATCATGACGAGCATCGACTACGGGGGCCTGTCTGCCGAGGTGCATGGCCCGCGCTTCAGCCAGGGAACGCTGCTGGCCTACCGCCGCCACCGCGCCTCGGAGGACGTGCTGGCCGATCCGGGCTCCTCGGACCTGACAGCCCACGTAAACTTCTCCGAACTCATTGACGCGGGAGCGTGCGCCGCGGCAACCGCGGCGTTTTGGGGCACCCAGGGAGACTTCCTCACGGCACTGGGCATAGGCGAGCACTTGCCGGCGGTGCAGCGCCGTCCGAACCTGTCAGCATCGGACTACGCGCGCGAGCGGAACGCCGTCTTTCAGCTCGTTTCCCCCACAGACCTTGGAAGGTTTCGCGTGCTCGTGCAGGCCCGCGGCGCCGTGCTCGACAATATTCGGGGGCTGCCGACGGCGGTAGCGCCGTCGCAGGCCACCACTGGGAAGGACCACGGATGACGACGCGGATCGAAACGGACCCACTGGGCGATCTGGAAGTTCCAGCCAGCGCGCTCTACGGCGTGCAGACGCAGCGCGCGGTTGACAATTTCGGCATCAGCGGCATTGGGCCGCATCCGGCATTCGTATGGGCGACGGTGGTGGTGAAGAAGGCCGCGGCCATCGCGCACCGGCGCACGGGCCGGCTCGACGCTGGGCTGGCGGACGCAATCGTGCAGGCCGCGGATGAGGTGTTGACCGAGGGGCTTCACCAGGATCAGTTCGTCGTGGACGTCTTCCAGGCCGGGGCGGGGACCTCGCACAACATGAACGCGAACGAGCTGCTCGCCAACCGCGCCAACGAGCTGCTGGGCGGCCACCGCGGCGCCTACGCGCCGGTGCATCCCAACGACCACGTGAACATGGCGCAGTCGACCAACGACATCATCCCCACGGCGATTGCCCTAGCCGCGCTGAAACTGCTGCAAGACCTGTACACGTCACTGGACGGCCTGGCGGGCGCGTTCGACGAGAAGGCGCGGGCGTGGGACGGGATCGTGAAGTCGGGCCGCACTCATCTACAGGACGCGACCCCGGTTCGGTTGGGTCAGGAGTTCGGCGCGTACGCGGCCGCCATCCGGCGCGACGCGGCATTTATCCGCGATGCCGAGATTCACGTGCAGGAGCTCAGTCTCGGCGGCACCGCCGTCGGCAGCGGGTTGAATGCGGAGCCCGAGTATCAAGCCGAAGTCATCGACATCATCGGCGAGATCACCGGGCTCAGCGTGCGCCGTGCGGAGAACCTCTTCTACTCGATGCAGAGCATGAGCCGATTCGCCATGCTGTCGGGGGCGCTGCGCGCGCTGGCGGTCGACTTGAGCCGCATCGCCAACGACTTCCGGCTGCTGGCGTCGGGCCCGCGGACGGGCATCTCCGAATTGCGGCTCCCCGCGCTGCAGCCAGGGTCGTCGATCATGCCCGGCAAGGTGAACCCGGTCATGGCCGAGTGCCTCAACATGGTCTGCTTCCATGTGTTTGGGAACGACACGGCCATCCAATGGGCCGCCGAAGCTGGCCAACTTGAACTGAACGTGATGATGCCGTGCATCGCGTACAACCTGTGCCAGGCCATCGAGGTCTTGACCAATGTGACGAGCGCGTTCGATGCCCGTGCGGTGCGCGGGCTGGAGGTTGACGAGCGCATGCTGCGGTTCTGGCTGGAGCGAAACACCATGCTGGCGACAGCCCTGGCACCGCGGATTGGCTATGCGGCCGCCGCGGAGATCGCCAAGGAGGCCGTCGCCACCGGCGAGGGCGTGCCGGAGGTTGCGGCTCGGCTGACCGACATCCCTCCCGACGAGCTGGCCGATGCCCTGGATCCCACGCCCATGACGGAGGGCGGTGTGCGGGCGGGCGGCGGCGGAGGCGGCTAGCCGCCCATACGGCAGGCGGCGACCCGAGGCTGCGGAGACGCGCGACCGACGCGCGGAATCTTGGGGAGTTGCACGGCAACGGCCTCGACCTCAGGTGACCCACGGTCGTCCTTCAAAAACTCATGGCAGCATACGGCCCGTTCCGTGCTACTGTTTGCGAGTTGCACAGGTTCCGTGTGGGGCCTGCAACGTTGGGTTTTTTGGCTGCGACCGCGGAGTGTGCGGCGGGCAAAGTTGGCGGATCAGGCGAACGTCGCATGAGTTCCGCGGAAGGTTTAGCTGGATGAATATCTTTGTAGGCAATTTGCCGTTCGGTATGACCGATGACGAGCTCCATGAGCTCTTCGCAAAATTCGGCGAGATCACCCGAGCCACGGTGATCAAGGACCGCGTGACCGGTAAGTCGCGCGGTTTTGGGTTCGTCGAAATGATGGACGACGAGATGGCCCGCGCCGCAATCGAGGGCCTCAACGGGTCTGACATGCAAGGGCGCGCCCTGACGGTGAACGAAGCTCGCCCGCGCGAGTCGCGCCCGCGTACCGGCGGTGGCGGTGGCGGCGGCTACAGCGGTGGCGGTGGCGGCGGCGGCTACAGCGGTGGCGGCGGCGGCGGCTACAGCGGTGGTGGCGGTGGCAGTGGTGGCAGTGGTGGCTACGGTGGCGGTGGCGGGCGCTACTAGCGTCCGGCCGCAGGCGCACCCGGCAGCACGCTGCCGGGTGCGCGCCTAGTTCTCCAGGAGCTCTCGCAGCCGAGCAGTGACGATCTGAACGTCGTCGTCGGTGAGCGTGTTGGTGGCAACTGCCAGTTCGGCGCCTTCGACACGCGCCCAGATGGACGGGTGGCTGTCGCGCAGGGCTGTTGCCATTGATTCAGAGGTGTGGGCGCCGTCCGAGTCGAAGGTGATCGCGGCCCGCCCCATGTCGGCGTCGATGCGCGCCGTGATGCCCGGCACGCCGGTGAGTCGCTCGACCAGCGCGGCCGCGCGCGTGCCGGCGGCGTCGCGCGCGGCTTCATAGCCGCCGCTGCGCCATTCACGCAACGCCTCGATGACGGCGACGACTTCCGTGCGATCCAGCTTGAAGCCGCGGCCAAACGCTTTGCCGCCGTGCAACTCGAAGCCGATGAAGCTATGCATCGCCGCCGCGCGCACCAGGTCGCGTCGGCCGCACAGGAGTCCGGTCGAATTCGGCGCGCCGAAGTATTTGGCGCCAAATCCGATCAGATCGGCGCCAGTGCTCACGACCTCGTTCATGAGGTGGGGCGGGCTGACGTGGCCGGCAGCATCCATGATCACGGGGATACCCCGCGCGTGCGCCATCGCCACGACGTCGACTAGGCGAACGCTGCCCCAGCGGCCATCGAATGACGCCACGAAGAACACGGCCGCGGTATCGGCCGTGAGTTCAGCTTCGAACGCTTCGGGCTCGACCATCACGAGTCGCGCCCCGGCCACGCTCGGCATGCGGGCGTATTCGTTGCGGTGGGCCGATTGCATGACGACCTTGTTCGCCATGCCGGTCGTATCGGGGAGCCGCGCGATGAGCTCCGGGTCGTCGCCGGCGATGCACGCCGCGGTGCCGAGAGCCATGGCCGCCGCGCAGCCCGAGGTGGGATAGGCCGCCTCGCAGCCGAGAAGCTCGGCAACCAAGTCGCCGACGCGCCAAAGCAGGGCGTCCAAATCCACGAAGGAATCGTTGGCGGCCTCCATGGCGGCCAGCACGCGCGGGGAGAGTCGCGACCCGCCGAGCACCGTCTGATTGCCTCGGCCGTTGATTACGCGCTCTATTCCCAGATCGGCATAGACATCGGCGGTTACAGAGTTATTGGGCACCATCACGGCTCGATTCACGCTGCTTTCCAGCCAACGGTGATGGTAGGCGATGGCGCGCCAGCGTGACACCGCGCCGCGGACGGCGGAACATGGGATACCGCCAGCTGCCGTCAGGAAGGTTGGGAGATGCCCGCACCTTTTGGAGGACGACCGTCGGTGCGGTCGATGGGCGGCATGGTGGCGTCGGCGCACCCGCTCGCCAGCGCGGCCGGGGCGCGGATGCTGATGGCCGGCGGGAACGCCTTCGATGCCGCGGTGGCCACGGCGGCGGCGCTGGGCGTGGCGGAGTGCTACATGTCCGGCCTCGCCGGAATGGGGGTGGCCTGCTGCTACGTGGCTGCCGAGCGGAACGTGCGCGCGCTCGACTTCGTGCCGCCGGTCCCGCGCCGCCTCAAGACGACCGCCGGCCGCGGTGGGAGTTTCGGCAACCCGGCCCAGACGGCCGGCACGCCCGGGGCCTTGGCCGGTTGGTGGGAACTACTCAGGCGCTACGGGAGCAAGTCGCCGGCGAAGGTGCTTCAGCCCGCCATCGAGCTTGCGCGCGAGGGCTATCCGCTCTCAGCGTTCGCCGTTGAGTTCTTCGAGATTTGCATCGAGCGGCATGCCGCCCAGTGCGAGTGGCTGGATGTGTTCACCCCCGACCGCGTAGTGCCGCCCGCCGGCTCGGTGTTGCGGCAACCCGAACTGGCGGCAACGCTGGAACGGATCGTCGCCGATGGGCCGGTTGCGCTGTACGACGGTCCGCTGGGCGCGGCGCTGGCGCGGCACGTGCAGGCCAAAGGCGGCTGGATCGACCAGGACGATCTGCGCGACGTTCAGCCTCGGTGGACGGAGCCCCTGGCTGCATCCTTCGAGGACGCGAAGGTGCATACGCCGCCGCCAACCAGCGAAGGCTTCCAGATGCTGCTGACGCTGCGCATCCTGGCGGACGAGCCGGCCGCGGACGACGATCCGACGTACTCGGATGCGCTCGTGCGGGCGATTCGGGTGGCCGCGGCGACCCGGATTCGGCACATGAACGCGCCGCGCGATGAGATCGAGGAGCTGCTCAGCGACGCCGCGGTTGGGCGCCTGCAAGCCGAAGCGGGAGCCGCTATCTCGAGCCGCACGAGCACTCAGGGCGAGGTGCATTCACCGCAGCACACCACGGCGTTGGCGACCGGCGACGCGCAGGGCAATCTGGTCTGCCTGACGCAGAGTCTGGGCGGAAAATTCGGGTCGGGCTTGGTCGTGCCCGGCACGGGCATCGTCTTGAACAACTTGCTGGAATGGGGCGACCACGACCCGACAAGCCGGAACTATCTGTTGGGCGGCCGGCCGCTGTCACTGCCCCTGGCACCGACGATCGTCACCCGCGGGGGCGAGCCGTGGCTGGCGCTCGGCACGCCCGGGAGCTACACGATCTGCCAGGCGCAGGCGCAAGTGCTGGTGGGCATGCTGGCGTTTGGCCGCGACGTGCAAGCGGCGATCGAGGCGCCGCGGCTGCATGCGCACGACGGCGATCTGGTGCGGGTCGAATCGCGCACGCCGCCCGCAGTCGTCGAGGCGCTGCGCGAGCGCGGCCACCGCGTGGAGTTGGCCGGGGCGTTCGATCAAGCGATGGGCGGCATGCAGGGCGTCCTGCGGGCCGAGGCCGGCTGGCTGGAGGGCGGCGCGGACCCACGGCGCGAGGGCTACGCCCTGGGCGTCTAACGCCTACCCGTGGTCGTGGTGGTGCGCCGACTCGGCGTAGTGCCGGGCCAGGACGTCACCGCCGAAGTCGTTGGTGAAATCGCGCCAGACTGAGTGGATGTGATTCGCGCCGTCCTGGGTGTTGTCGTATTCGATGAGGAAGGTGGGTCCGACCACCGCGTAGTAGTGGCCGTGGCCGGGCTCCTGGGGACCGGCCCAAGCGAACGTGACACCGTCCAGGCCGGCGCGCTCGATGTCGCACCAGGCGTTCGCGGCCATTTCCCCGGCCGAGCGGTCGACGTAGTGCCGGACTAACCGCACGAGCTGCTCGCGCTGCGGCTGGGCCATGTCGCTGAGGGCGAGGCCTCGGGGCGCCATGCCTGGCTGAACGGCCCGGTAGTTCTTGGTCAATATGTCGTCGGGAGCCTGGGCGTCGACCACGACGATGCGGCGCTGATCGGGCGTGAGCTGGGTCAGCAAGACGCGCGCCAGGTCTTCTTCCGCCGCGAGGATGCGCAGGCCCTGCTCGGGTCCGTGCCGCACTTCGGCCGGATTCGCGCCGAAGAAGAGCGGCACGCACGCTAGATAGGCTTGCGCGACGACGGTGATGTGGGTCAGGAGGTGATGGCCGCACACGCGCCAGGCCCAGCGGTCATCGCCGGGCCGGCCGAACACGCTGAGGTGGTAGTCCTCGGAGTCTCGCCGCCACTGCAGCGAAAGCCGCTGCAGACGCTCCCACTCATCGAGGATGGTTTCGTGCGCCATGATCTGCTGGGCTTGGCGCCAGCCGCGCGGGCTGAGCCCGGTGGCCACCAAGTCCAAGCCCGCCCGCCGCTGGGCCGGATTCATGGCCTTGATCGACAGGCCGTGCCGCGGCACTGGCGTGTAGTTCCAGACAAATCGTTCGTCGCCGACGAACGGGAACATGGCGTCCGCCCGCTGCGAGGCATCAAGCGACGCGAGGAATTCCCCCGCCGCCGCGGTCATCGCCGACGCCGCCCGCGGTGCGTACGCGGTGACGGCCATCGCGGTCATAGCTCGGCGGCGGGAACCACGGGGCGGCCCTGGCGCACCGCGGATAGGACGCGGGCCATCTCGATCGCCGCGAGCGCCGCGTCGCCGCCGCGATTGCCGGCGCGAGACCCACTCCGGTCCACGGCCTGCGCCAACGTCTCGGTGGTCACAACGCCGTAGATCACGGGCGTTCCGGTGTCCAGCGCGGCGCGCGCAATGCCCCGGGCCGACTCCTGGGTCACGTGGTCGTAGTGAGTGGTTTCGCCGCGAATGACGCATCCCAGGCACACCACCACGTCAACGTCACGCGAGGCGATGAGCTCGCGAGCCGTAATCGCCAGCTCCATGGCGCCTGGCACCCAGGCGACGACGACATCGTCATCAAGCACCCCATGCCGCCGCAGCTCACGCCGGCAGGCGCGGAGAAGGTGCGTGGTGAACAGTTCATTGAACCGGGCTACGACGATGGCCACTGAGAGGCCGGCACCGTCGAGTTGCGGCTCTATGACTTCGCCGGCAGTCGCTGCTGGGTCGGAATCAGACACCATGGCCCATTCGCTGTCGTTTGGTTTCAAGGTACCGCTGATTGTGCTCGCCCGGCTCAATCGTAAGCGGAATCTGCTCGACCACATGCAGCCCGTAGGCGCGGAACCCCTCGGTCTTCTTTGGATTGTTCGTGAGCAGCCGCAGCTCGCGCAGACCCAGGTCGCGCAGGATCTGGGCGCCGACGCCGTAGTCGCGCAGATCGACGGCGAAGCCGAGATGGCGGTTGGCCTCGACGGTGTCCAGGCCGTCGTCCTGCAGCTGATAGGCGTGCAGCTTGTTGGCCAAGCCGATCCCCCGACCCTCCTGGCGCATGTACAGCACGACTCCCCGGCCTTCGGACTCGATTCGCCGCGAAGCCACGGTGAGCTGATCGCCGCAATCGCACCGCAGCGAGCCAAAGGCGTCGCCGGTGAGGCACTCGGAATGCACCCGCACGAGCGGCGGGCTTCCACCCGCGACTTGACCCTTCACCAGCGCGACGTGGTCTTCATTGGTTGTGGTATCGCGAAAGGCGATCGCCCGAAAGGTTCCGGCCGCGGTCGGCAGCGCGGCTTCAGCGCCGCGGATCACGACGCGCTCGTTGAGGCGGCGATAGCGCACGATTTCGCTGATCGAGAGCGACGGGATGTCATGGCCCTCAAGAAGCTGGCGGGCCTCGGCAGGTCGGGCGAGGTGGCCCTCGGGCGTGTGCAGAGTGGCCAGCACGGCCACCGGCGGCAGCTCGGCCAGTCGCGCCAGGTCGATGGCGGCTTCCGTGTGACCGAAGCGCCGCAGCACGCCGCCGCTGCGCCCGCGGAGGGGCGCCACGTGACCCGGCTTGCCAAACACGGCGGCGCCGCGCAACGGATCGGCCAGTGCCCCGATGGTGCCCACCACGCCCGGCAGCGAGGCGGGATGCGGCTGTTGGTCGAGAAGGTCGACAGTTACGGTGAACGCGGCCGAGCGAGCGCCGGAATTGGCCTGGGACTCGATCATGAGCGGAAGGCCAAGCGCGTCAAGCCGCTCCGGCGCTACGGGGACGTGGAGCTGCCCGCCGGTGAGGGCGCGCATCTCGGCAAGGGTCGCCTCGGTGAGGGTTGAACCGACGGTGACGAGGTCCACGTCGGGCGGATTGCGGCCGTCGTCCACCACCGCGGCGATCCCGCCGGAGGCGACGTGGCGGATCACGGCCTCGATCTCGCTGCCCGTCATTCCTGCGCCTCCACGTCCATAAGCCCCGACGCTTGGAGCTGCGCCCGGCTGAGCGCGGACTCCAGAGGAATCGCGGCCAGTGCACGGGCCACATACTTGGCCAACACGTCCACCTCAAGGTTGGCACAGTACCCGGGCGGTGCCGACCCCAGCGTCACCAGCGCGCGTGTGTGCGGAATCAGCGCCACGCGGAATTCGGCGGCGGACACGTCGACCACGGTGAGGCTCACGCCGTCGAGAGCGACAAATCCTTTGGCGACAACCTGCGCCGCGTGCTCGGGCGGCAGGGTGAATGTCACCAGCTCGCTGGCCCCGTCCGGCTCGCGCTTGGTGATAGTGCACGTGGCATCGACGTGACCCTGCACGACGTGTCCGCCGAACCGACCGTCGGCAGGCAGCGAGCGCTCGACGTTCACGGCGTCACCCACGTCGAGCGAGCCAAGGTTCGTCCGGCGCAGCGTTTCGGGCACGACCTCGACCGTCATGCGGTCGGCCTCGATCTGCACCGCGGTGAGACACACGCCGTTCACCGCCACGCTGTCACCGATCGCCACGCCGTCGCTGAGAACCGGTGCGGCGACGACGAGGCGGTGAACGCCCGCGCGGTTCCCCGCTTCGACCACTTCCCCCAACGCCTCCACGATTCCGGTGAACATGGGTTAGCCGACCTGCATCTGGGGCCGTCGTCCACGGACCATGATGTCGGACCCAAGCTGGTGCACGGTGGCTTCGTCGAGCGCCCAGGGCAGCACCCGGCTCGCCTGCGGCGGGGCATCCACGGCGGGGACGCCCGGACCCATCACGCGCGGCGCGATGAACACAACGACCTCATCGACGAGGTCCGCGGCGAAGAGCGTGCCGAGCAGCCGAGAGCCCCCTTCCACCAGCACATGCGCCAGGCCGCGAGCGCCCAGGTGCGTCAGCGCTGCCGCCACGTCGACCCGGCCCTCCGGATCGCCGGCGACGCGGACGACCTCGCCGCCCGCGCGCTCAAGTCGAGCGCGGTCGGCATCTGACTCCCGCGCCGTGAGAACGAGGGTCGACCCCGTCTCGGCGAGCATGCGCGCGTCGGACCCCAGCGAGGCCGCCGAGTCGAGGACCACCCGCAGCGGCTGACGTCCGTCGGCCGGCGTCGGTCGCACGGTGAGCCGCGGATCGTCGATGCGCGCGGTCGCGGAGCCGACGATCACCGCGTCGACACTGTCCCTGAGGCGGTGCGCCTCGGCCTTGGCCTCGGCGCCCGTGATCGATTCGCCGCCGCGTGGGCCGGCGATCTTGCCGTCAAGCGTCATTGCCCATTTTGCCGTGACCAACGGCCGGCCGCGGGTGGACAGGGTCGTGAATGGCGCGATGAGCGCGTTGGCCTCACGGCCGAGCAGCCCGACCTCGGTGGTGATGCCGCCGTGGGCAAGGGCCTCGAGGCCGCCGCCCGCCACCTGCGGGTTCGGGTCACGGGCGCCAACGACCACGCGCGCGATGCCCGCCCGCCGGACGGCGTGGGTGCAGGGCGGCGTCCGTCCGACGTGATTGCAGGGTTCCAGCGTCACCACCAGCGTGCCGCCCCGCGCCCGCTCTTGTGCCGCGGCGAGCGCCGCCACCTCGGCGTGCGGTCCGCCGGGCGGGTGGGTCGCCCCCTCGCCAACCACGCGTTCGCCCTGTAGCACCACGGCACCCACGGGCGGGTTTGGACTGGTGCGTCCACGCACGGCGCGCGCGAGGTCGATGGCGCGACGCATCGCACTCGTCAAGGTCTTCTGGTCCGTTGCGGGCGGCGTTTGGGTGAACGTCATAGTCGCCGACGATGTCATCTCCACGTGCGGCGAGATGGTGGCGACTCGAGGGCCGGGCCAGTCCGCCGACGTCTCAGGGCAACTATAGACGGGGGGCCACGGCGAACCTAGACGCGTGCTCGGCACAGGCTCGTGTGGGACATTGCCGGTACGCCACGCGAGGGCTGAGCGCCATATCGATGCCAGGCCAAGTCCCGACCACGCAAACCGCCGCGATCTTCGACTTCAACGGCACGCTCGTCACTGGCGAGGTGTGGCAAGCCCTGGAATCGTGGATGGGCGGCCGCAAGGTGTGGGAACGCCGCAAGAGCTTGATGATCGTGCGTAAGTTGCCGGTCATACTCGGGACCAAACTCGGCCTGGTGAGCGCGGACTACATGGTGCGCCGCTGGATGCCGGCAGCGTGGGCGACCCTGCGCGGCATGGACGAGCGGGAACTCGCCGCCCTCGTAGGGCATGCCTGGGAGACGATTTTTCGCCCGACCATGCGCGAGCCGGTGGCGGACATCGTGCGCCAGCGCAAGGCGGAAGGCCATTGCACCGTCATGGTGTCCGCAACCTATGAGCCGTTCTTGGAGCCGGTCCAACGGGCGCTGGGATTCGACGTGGTAATCGGCACCCGCGTGGAAGTTGAAGCCGGCCGCGTGACGGGTCGGGTCATTGGCGACGTGGTGACGGGCGCGGAGAAGGTCCGGCGGGTCATGACCATCGCGCAGGCCGCCGATCCGCCCATCGACCTGGGTCGCAGCCTGGCCTATGCCGACACCGAGCGCGACCTCGATCTGCTGCAGCTTGTCGGCTGCCCGGTGGCGGTGTGGCCGAACGCGCGGCTTGAGCGCATCGCCCAAAGCCGGGACTGGCCAATCGTCCGCGACCCCGCGTAGGCATGGCCAAACCCCCGGTCATTGGACTCACCGGCAATATCGGCGCGGGCAAGTCGACGGTAGCGGCGATTCTGCGTGAGCTCGGCGCGCGCGTGATCGACTCCGACACGACGGTTCGAATGCTGCTGGAGTCGGACCCAGCGGTGCAGCGGAGTGTGCACGATGCATTTTCAGCCGCGCGCCGGGCCGACGGCGGCGTGGACCGCGGTGCGCTCGCGCGGGTGGTGTTTGCCGACCGGGAGCAACTGCTGCTCCTGCAGGACCTGCTGTACCCGGCGGTTGGCGAGGCGACGGAGGCGCTGCTGGCCGAGGCCACCGACGCACCGGCGACGTTCATCGAAGCCATCAACGTCGTGGAGGGTCCGTCCGGCGGTCGGTTGGATGGGCTGTGGATCGTGGAGGCCGAGCCGTCGCTGCTGGTCGAGCGCGTCGCCGCCAGCGGGCGCCTCTCAGCCGCGGAGGTGCGCGCCCGTTTCGCGATGCAGGCCGGCCCGGGGGCCAAGGCCGAGGCGTTTCGGCGTCTTCATCCGCAGCGGCCGATCGTGCGCATCGTCAACAACGGCTCACCGCAGCAGCTGCGGGACCGGGTAACCGCGCTGTGGCGGCAGGTGCCGACCGGCTAGTCGCGACTGATCTCGCTGGGCGAATTGTCCGGCTGGGTTTCCGCGCCGAGTCGGCTACGCCATTTGCCGCGCACGTAGAACAGCGACAGGATCTCCTGCTGCGACAGTCCCTTGGCGGCCAGATCGCGAATTTCGCGGCGGATACGATCCGATCGTTGGCGGGCGTTCTCCTGCGCCATCCGTGGATCCCCCAACCCTGCTCGGCAAGCGCATGGCCAGCGCAATCGCAGCCCGATATTAGTGCGGCTCGGCGAGCGCCAGCAAGTGCCGACCCCGCTCGGCGACACCCAAGCGGTCGGGTCCACAACGAGCCTAGTCGGACCACCCCAACACGCGCGCCACCGCATCCAGATCGGGCGGCGCCTCGATGGGATCGTCGGAGGCGCGCAGCGCGGTGTCCGGGTCCTTCAGGCCGGCGCCGGTGAGCACGCAAACCACCCGGTCGGCTGTGGCCGGGTCGCCGGCCCGTCGTTGCAACAATCCGGCAACACCGGCGGCGGAGGCGGGCTCGACGAACACGCCCATTTCTCGTGCGAGCAGCCGGTAGGCGTCAAAGATCGCTTGCTCGGGCACGGCTTCGATCGATCCGTCGGAGGCGTCGCGCGCCGCCGCGGCTTCTTCCCAGTTGGCCGGATTGCCGATGCGAATCGCCGAGGCATCGGTCACCGGCTCGTCGATGGGATGGTCGAGCACCATCGGCGCGGCGCCATCGGCCTGGAACCCGCGCAGCACCGGCGTCTGCGTCGCCCGGCCGGCCTTCCAATACTCGACAAACCCGCGCCAATAGGCGGCGATGTTTCCCGCGTTGCCCACGGGCAAGTACAGCTCGTCGGGCGCGTCGCCCAGCGCGTCCACGACCTCGAAGGCCGCGGTCTTTTGCCCTTCCAACCGATGGGGATTGACTGAGTTGACGAGAACCACCCCGTCGCGATCGGCCAATTGGCGCACGATGGCCAGCGCTTGATCGAAAGTGCCGGTGACGGCCACGACACGCGCGCCAAGCATGCGGGTCTGCGCCATCTTCCCCGAGGCGGTGGAGTCGTGGGGGACCACGCACACGGTCGTGATGCCGGCGCGGGCCCCGTATGCGGCGGCTGACGCCGCCGTATTTCCGGTGGAGGCGCAGATGAGCGCGCGCGCGTCGGCCTCAATGGCCTTCGCCACGGCCACAACCATGCCCCGGTCCTTGAAGGATCCGGTCGGGTTGCAGCCTTCAAGCTTCAGCCAGACTTCACGAATGCCGGTTTGGGCCTCCAAGACAGGAGCGCGGACGAGCGGCGTGCCGCCTTCGCCGATGGTGAGATCCGGGGCGCTACCCGCGAACGGCAGGAACTCCAGATACCGCGCAATGACGCCGTCCGGGACGCTCATCGTCATTCGAGAAGGTCCTCGATGCGAATCACGCTGGCGACCTTGGGCACGACGTCGAGCGCGGTGATGCGCCGTAGGGCCGGTTGCCAGTCGGCCTCGCGCGCGTCGTGCGTGAGCAGCACGAGCTCGGCGCGCCGCGCGTCCGGATCGACCTCCTTCTGCAGCACTGAGGCGATGCTGATTTCGTGCTCGCCGCAGATGGCCGCGATGCGCGCCAGCACGCCGGGACGGTCCTGCACCCAAAGGCGCAAGTAGTAGCGCGACAGCACCTCTTCGATGGGAATCACACTCACCGGCCGGTCCAGGAGCACCGGAATTCGGTTGTGCGCGGCCCGCCGGATGTTGTGACCCAGGTCGATGAGGTCGGAGACGATGGCGCTCGACGTGGGCTGCGGTCCGGCGCCGCGACCCATGAACATCGCGCGTCCCAAGAGGTCGCCGGAGATGCGGACGGCGTTGTAGACGCCCTCGACCTGTCCCAGGAGAAAGTCGCGCTGCACCAGCGCCGGGTGGACGCGCGCTTCGATGGTTGTGCCACGGCGCTTGGCGATGGCGAGCAGCTTGATGCTATAGCCCAACTCCGCGGCGTAGGTGAAGTCAGCCTGCGAGAGCTGCGTGATGCCTTCGCGATAGACGTCCGTTGGCGCGACGCGCCCCTTGAACGCCAGCGTGGCGAGAATGGCCAGCTTGAAGGCCGTGTCATGACCCTCGACGTCGTTGGTCGGATCCGGCTCGGCGTAGCCGAGTTGTTGCGCCTCGGCCAACGCGTCGGCGTAGCTGCGGCCGTGCTCGGCCATCTGCGAGAGGATGTAGTTGGTGGTGCCGTTGAGAATGGCGTGGACTTCCTTGATCTCGTTGGCGGCCAGGTCCTGCCGGAACGGTCCAATGAGCGGGATACCGCCGCCGACGCTGGCTTCGAAATAGAGATCGAGGTCCCGGTCCGCGGCGAGTTGCAGCAGATCGACCCCGTGGGCCGCCATGACTTCCTTGTTGGCGGTGACGACGTGCTTGCCGGCTTCGAGCGCGCGGCGCAGGTATTGCTGGGCGGGCTCGACGCCGCCGAGGACTTCGACGATGACGTCGACGTTCGGATCGTCGATCACGGCCGCCGGGTCGGTGGTGAGGCGATCGGCGGGAATGGGCGCGTCGCGGGGCCTATCCAGATCGCGCACGAGCGCGCGCTGAATGGTGATCGGGCGGCCAAGCTGCCGCTCCAGCGCCTCGGCGCGCTCGTCCAGGTTGCGCGCGACCGCCGACCCGACATTGCCAACGCCGAGCAGGCCCAAGCCTATCCCGCTGGACATTCGTCGCTCACCCTCGCCCGCAGCGCCCCGACGGGAGGCGGCACGCCAGAATAACCCCGCTTACAGTCCTGGCGCGCTATGAGCCGCCTTGCGCCCGAACTCCGAGACGGCGGCCGACACCATTGTGGGCCAGGCGATGGGCAAAGCGCAGGCCGACGTCGTTGGACGGGTAGTACTGCTCGTCGTAGCCGGTGAGCACAAAACCCGACGCCTGGAGCATGCGGATAGCGGGGAAATTGCGCGCTTGGACGGTGGCGCAGAGTGCGCGGCGACCGCCGGTCCGCGCCGCCTCGATCGCCGCCCGCGCCAGGCGAACGCCGAGTTCGCGGCGCCGGGCACGCGGGCGCACCGCGAGCATCCAGAGCGCGTCAACATCGCGCGGCTCGTCGGGTACGACAAAGGCGAAGCCGTCGACGACGCCAAGAACCTCGGCAACGATCAGAGAGGCATGCTCCGGCTGCGGCGGATCGGCGGTGCCGCCCCACAGCGGATCGCGCAAGGTGATCGTCCGCGGAAGCCGCACCTGCACGAAGCCGACCATTGGCACATCGGCGTGGACGCTCGACTGGAGCTGCCAGACATATTCGGTCTCGTATGACACGTCCATCGCCCAACAGGCGGCCCAATCGGCGGCTGTACCGGGTCGCAGGACGACGCGCGCGCCGGAGTCGCGGGCGCGCGGACGGCGCAATGTGGTGAATTCGGGCTGCGGCGGGAGACCAGCGTGATCGGCGGCCACAGTCCCCCAGGTCGCAACGGCGCAAGGCTCGGATTGCCGATGGTACCCCGCGCCGCCGTGCGTCGGGCGAGTCGGGTTCCAGACGGGCGCGGCTAGGCGTCGTGCCGATCGCGGAGCTCGGTCGACGAGATGTCGACCCCAACCTCCGCGGCCGGGATGGCCTGAAACATGTCGGCGGCCGACGGCGGGAGTCGCAGGTCGTGAAGCCGGAGACTAACGTCGCCGACGCGGCGCTCCGCCACGTGAAAGCGGGCGCCGAGCTCGCGCAGCTCCGTCATGGCTCGCGCAAACGCCTCGGCGCCGCCGTAGTAGCGGGGCTCGAGAATGCGGGCGGCGGTATCGGCCCCCACCGCGAAGGCGGTCCCTGGCAGCAGCCGGGCCTTGGCGACGAACGTCGCGGCGCGCGTGAGCACCACCGGCGCCCGACCGCGAAACTGGGCGAGCCGCGCATCGAGATCGGTTGCCGAGAGCATGGGTTTGTCGACATTGGCGATGGAAATCTCGTAGGCCGCGTGCCCATCCGCCCGCCGACGGGCGGCTTCGAGCAGCGCGGCGTGGCCCTGGTGGTGCGGATTGAACGATCCGGGCACTACCGCGCCGGGCAGTTGTCCCCCAGCCCGCACGCGGCCGGAGCTATCGACCGTGGCCCAGGGCTGTTCGCCCCGCGCAATGACATCACGCGCATGGGTCAGCGCGGCTGTGCAGGTGCTCCACGTTTCATCCGATTCAAGCGGGATCTCGACCTCGCGGCGGTCGCCCATGGCGTTCGCCAGCGTGCGCAGGATGACGATCTCGGCGATAGCCTCCTCATCTCCGCGCGTTCGGGCGTTCTTGCGCAGCTGAGCGGTGGCTTCCCACGTCTGAAATCCGTCGACGACTGCCACGTGGACGACATGGGCGCCGCGTCGCTCGCGGTCGGTGACCAGGGCGGCGGTTGCGCCCAGGCCAAGCACCGGCGTAAGGGGCGTCTCGCGCAGCCGCAGCGCCCGCCGGTAGACGGCCTGGGCGAGCGCGCGCGCGGTCTCCGACGAGCAGCGCGACGCGGGCGGCGCGACCAGCAGCTCGGTCAAGGCCGGGCGCGCATACGGCACCTGGGCCTCAAGCACGGTGCGCGAGGCGCCGGGACGCGTCAGCAGGCGCGGGATGACACCCGAGCCGCCGCCGGTGACCGCAAGCGCCACCATGGTTCGCGACGAACGAATGGCGGCGACGGCCGCCTCCAGCGCGGCGTCCGTGCTACCCGACGTCCACGTAGACACGGCCATCGGCGACACGAGCGGGATAGGTCCTCACGCGGGCGCGCGAGGGATCGTGCAGCGCGCGGCCGGTGCAGAGGTCGTACTGCCAGCCATGCCAGGGACAGCGGAGCAGGCGCGAATCGGGATCCAGGACGATGGGAGCGCCGGCCGTCGCGGCGGTAACCCGGTTACCCAGCGTGCCGCGCGAAAGGGGAGCGCCCTGGTGGGCGCAGGTGTCGCGCAGGGCGTAAACCTCCTCGCCCCAGCGCACCACGACGATGGCGTGGCGTCCGATCTGCACGCGGCGCGCGCAGCGCTCGCCAAAGTCGGCGAGCGCCCCGACGTCATGCGCGGTCGAGGCCATAGAACGTCGCCGCGTTTCCGACCATGATTCCCTCGCGCATTTCGTCCGAGATGATGGGCGGAATGGCCCGGTTGGGCGCGTCGAAATCCCAGTGCGGGTAGTCGGTGGCGAACATGAGGAAGTCGTCGCGGCCGATCATGTCGATGATTTGCAGCAGGTGGCGTGGGTCTTCCGGCTCCTCCATCGGCTGCGTCGTCGCCCGGAAGTGCTCGCGGATGTACTCACTGGGCAGCTTCTTGAGCCACGGGACTTCGTCGCGCAGCCCCCTGTAGTTCTTGTCAAAGCGCCACATCAGCGCCGGCAGCCAAGCGAACCCGCCTTCGACCAGCGCGACGCGCAGGTCCGGGAAGGTCTCGAAGACGCCTTCGGCGACGAGGCTGAGCACCTGGGCCTCGAAGGCCTGCGGCATGCCCGTGTGGTCCTCGATGTAGTACGACGGCCAACCCGTGGCCGTGATGGGACCCGGGGCGCCGCCAAAGTGAATGCCAAGGGGCAAGGCCATGTCGCTCGCCGCGGCAAGAATGGGCCGGAATCGCCGGCGCCCGTAGGGCGCGGTGGAGCGCACGATCAAGAGCACTTGAACGAACCGCGGGTCGCGACCGGCGCGGCGAATCTCGGCTGCGGCCGCCTCGGGATCTTCCGTGTTCACAATGATCGAGCCGCGCCACCGAGGGTCATGGTCCAGCCAGCGCGACGCCGTCACCTCGTTCACCGCCCGCGCGAGCGCGTTGGCGAAATCGAGGTTCTGCACGGTTGACGCCGGGTACAGCGGATTGAGGATGGCGGCGTCGATGCCCCAGGCGTCCAGGAGCTGATCGCGGGCGAAGTCCGGGTCGCCGCCGGGGAGGCAGCCGCTCGGTGGAAAGGCGTCGCGGCGAGCCGCATTCTCATACAGGCGCGGGTAGGCGTTGGTTCCCGGCGTCTGGAATCCCGATTGCTCGATGTAGCTATGCCAGCGCGTCGCCAGGAACGGCAGCAGCTCGTCGATCGAGTTGATGGCGTTGTGAACGTCGGCGTCGACGAGGGTCAGGCGCGTTTTGGCCTGGGGGGCAGTGCGGGCGTCGGCGGCAGGTAGCGCGGTGGTGACCATGGCGGGCCTCCTTGGTCCCGATGGTGAGTGGGAGCGGGCCCGGCGTCAAGACTTCGCGCACGGGTCACGCCAGATATCCGAGATCCGGGCCGCAGCCACGAACGCTTCTAGGATCAGAACGTCAGGAGCGGTGGCCGTCGCGGCGGGCCGCCAAGATCTCGGCGGTGGACATTTCAGCGCGGGTCCATCGGGCGCGACGCTGGGCAGCAACTCGGCCAAACGCGTCGTGGCGTCAGTTACCGCTACTCCGCGCGTGGCTTCCGATTTAACCAGTCAAGACACCGGGGAGATTCTTGCATCGCTCACCGGTCGGGGTGCGCTTGTTGCTCCAATTGCGGTTCTCTGACGTGCCCGCTATTCGCAGACGACTCCATCGTTGTCTCGATCGTCCATGTAGGCGTACGCCGGATGATCGCGATGGACGGGGGCAATCCCATGCTCCTCTGCCTCAGCACAAGTGATCCTGCCGTTTCCGTTGGTGTCCCAGCGTTCGAGGGCCGAGCGGCCATCCTCGCTCGTTGGCTGGGACGGTGCCGTGGCGGTTTCCGCTGGCGTCGGTGTGGCTGCTACGGCCGTCGGGGCTGGCGTCGCAGTAGGCGTGGGCGGAGCGGCCGTCGGGGTTGGCGTCGGAGTCGGTGTAGGCACGGTAGCCGTCGGGGTTGGTGTCGGGGTTGGTGTCGGAGTTGGCGTGGGCGCGGCAGCCGTCGAGGTTGGCGCCGGTGTCGGTTGCGGAGCGGTCGTAGATGCAGGCGTGGGTTCCGGCCGCGAGCCTGGCGGGGGCAGATCTCCAATCCGTTCCAGCGTCACTTGCCAGCTCGCGTCATCGCCGACGTCAAGCCCAAACCAGAGACTCCCCGACGCGTCCTCTATCAGCATCTCGCCACGCCAGCTAGCCGGTACTCCGAGACCTGAACCCGCGAGGACCAACTCGTTGCCAGGACGGCGAAAGATCTCGAGCTTCCAAGCGTCGCGGGCAAGGCGACGGTCGCTCCCATCGATAACCACGGAGATCGCGTAGCGACCTGCATCACCGTGGCCGACGTCAATTGCCGTGCTGCCGCTCCCTCTAAAGTCGGAGTACGCCTCAGACGCCGGTGAAGGATTTTGAGACGACTCCTCACTGGTGGTGGAAGAAGAAGCAGCCGCTCGCGGGGTAGCCGCGCGCTGTGTCTTCGTATCTTTAGACGCTGGCGAAGGCGTTTGGGACGACTCCTCACTGGTGCTGGCAGAAGTAGCAGCCGCTCGCGGAGTTGCATCGCGCGGTGTCTCCGTAGCGTTCGGTGCACAACCGATACCACCAGCCAACATGAGCCCAATTAGGGCAATGACCGACCATCTGAAGCATCTAGTCATCGAAGGTGTAGCGCTCGCCGAGTAAGCCGTACTAGACGTCAACGAATTGTGCCTTCGATGCATGTATCACCGTCTCACTACGTGGCGAGATAGTGCTTGCCTGTCAGGCGTTCGACGTGGTCGACGGCAGCTTGGCCTCGGCATCAAACGGGCAAGGCGCTTTAGCCAGCCTCGTGCGCGCAGACATCAGCCCAGAGAGACCCAGCACACAGCCTGGCTAGGCCAAGCCATAAATCTCGCCGTACTTACACGACAAGTGACCGACTAGGGCGTCGACGCCGATTGGGGCGCCGGTGACGCGCTGCACGAGGTCGGGCGCGGTGAAGACGCGGCCGTGGCGGTAAATGGCGTGGCGCAGCCAGTCGTGCAGGGTCGTCAGGTCGCCGCGGCGGATGCGCTCGGGAAGGTCCGGCAGCGCTCGGCGGGCCGCGGCGAACACCTGGGCGGAAATGAGGTTGCCCAGCGTGTAGCCCTGAAAGGCGCCGCCGATGGTGCCGTGGAACCAATGCACGTCCTGCAGCACGCCGTCACGGTCGTCCGGGGGCTCGACGCCCAAGTCCTGCGAATAGCGCGCGCGCCAGGCGTCCGGCAGGTCGCGCACGGCGAGCCGTCCGTCGAGCAACTGGAGCTCGAGGTCGAACCGCAGCATGACGTGCAGGTTGTAGGTGACCTCGTCGGCGTCGGTGCGAATCAGCGACGGCTGGACGTGGTTGATCGCCCGGTAGAAGGCGCCCAGCGGCACCGACCCGAGTTGCTCCGGGAACACGGCTTGCAGCTGGGCGTACTGCCCCTGCCAGAAATCGAGGCTGCGCCCGACGAAGTTCTCCCAGAGCCGCGATTGACTCTCGTGCATGCCATTGGAGGTGCCGTCGCCCAGCGGCGTTCCCTCGAATGCCGGGTCAACGCCCAGCTCGTAGAGCGCGTGTCCGGCTTCGTGCATGGCGCTGAAGAGATGCTCGCCGAGGAAGTGCTCGTCGGCCCGCACGGTTATGCGCACGTCGTCGGACGCGAAGGTGGTCATGAACGGATGCGCGGTGTCGTCGATGCGGCCGCGGTCGAAGTCGAATCCCATGAGGTCGACCACGCGGCGGGCGAAGGCGCGCTGGGCGTCGATGGGGAAGTGCTGGCGGACGACCTGATCATCGTTCCCGGCCGCTGCGGTGATCCGCTGAAGCAGCGGGACGAGTCGCGCGCGGAGCTCTACAAACAGGGCCGAAACCTGGGACGCCGTCATGCCCGGGTCTTGGCGGTCGATCAGCGGATCGGCGACGTGCTCGGCGTTGGGCGTGTAGCCCGCCAGCCTCCGGCTGAGGTCGAGCGTGCGCTCGAGCATGGGCTGGACGGCGGCGAAGTCATTGGCGGGCCGCGCCTTCACCCAGGCCGCATATGAGGCAGCCGCATGTTCCTCGAGGGACGCGGCGAACTCGGCCGGGACGCGCACGTCGCGTTCGTAGTCGCGGCGAGTGACGCGAATCAAGGCCGCATCGGGATGCTCGGCGGGCAAGCGCTCCGCGTGCGGCTCCAGGTCGTCGAGCAGGGCGCCGATGGCGGCATCGGTGAAAGCGGCATGGGCCAGGCGTTCGAGCGTGGCGATGTGCCGCCCGCGGGCCGCCGCGCCCTTCGGGGGCATGTAGGTGGTCTGGTCCCAGTGCAGCACCGCCGCCGCCGCGCGCAGATCGGCAACCTCGCGCAAACGGCGGCGCAACTCGTCAAGCTGCTGTTTCACAAGCACCTCCTTGGCGCCGGCGGGACTGGTGCGACTCCATCATGCAGCGGGTGAGAACGCGCGGGCGATGGCGGGCCACGGGTCGTCGACTATGACGCGCGCCGTGAACGGATCGGTGACGCAGATCGAGGCCGCGCCAGCCTTGAGCGCCGCCGCCTCGTCGTCATCGGTTCCAGGACCGTCGAAGATATTGCCGTAGCGGACGCGAACGGTGGTCCGCTCACCGTTGACAATCGGCTCGCCCTCGGGGCGGACGCCTTCGAACAGCGTGAAACGGGCCGGCCGCGTGAGCCGCACCGGCTCTCTGGCCGCGAAGCCCGCGGGTACGTTGATGTTGACCAGCAGCGGCTGGCTAAGCACGCCGTGCTCACGGGCCGCCGCCACGAACCGCGCCGTCGCGGCGGCAATGGCCCGCTTGTCCTCGGGCATGTTCGGCGCGTGGGACACGGCAATGCCGGTGAATCCGCGATCAACAGCCACGCGAGCGGCGCCCATGGTTCCCGAACTCACGTAGGCCTGTACGCCCGTGTTCCAGCCGGGATTGATGCCGGACACGATCACGTCCGGTTCGCGATCAAAGCCAATGGCGCACCCGAGCGCCGCCAGCGTGGCGGGCGAGGCGTCCACCGTGAATCCCGGAACTCCCGTGTGGATTCCGTCCGGCGGCCCGGCGCGCTGCAGATGAAACTCCTTCGTGAGAGAGGTGGACATGCCGGCGCCGCTGTAGTTTCGATCCGGCGCGTAGACGCAAACCTCGCCCATGGGCTCCAGGGCCTCCGCGAGCGCCCAGAGGCCCGAGTCCTGGATTCCGTCGTCGTTCACGACGAGGATTTTCATTTCGCCGATCCAAGGCTTTGCCCACGCTGCCGGGCGCACAGTAGCCGACCGCTCGCGGGCCCGCCGTGCAGCAAGCAAGGCTCAGGAACCCATTGCTGCCCCGGACGACCACAATGACTTGTTCAGGGCTGCCTTAGTTGTCGCCGCCCGACTGTTCTTGCGCCGCGGATCCCGCCGTAGGGCTGGACCCTTCAACGCCAAGCAACTGGAGGTCGCACAGCCGGCGGTAGTGGTCATTGCGCTCGTAAAGCTTGTCGTGCCGTCCGGTGTCCTGTACGCGCCCGCCGTCGAGGAAAACAATGCTGTCGGATTGACGGACGGTCGCGAGCCGGTGTGCGATCACGAGCGTCGTGCGCCCCGCGGACGCCCGCTCCAGACCTTCCTGCACCAGCCACTCGGACTCGGCATCAAGCGACGACGTGGCTTCGTCCAGAATCAAGATGCGCGGGTCTCCCACGATGGCTCGGGCAATGGCGATGCGCTGCACCTGCCCACCCGACAGCCTCACCCCGCGCTCGCCGATGTTGGTGTCGTAGCCGTCCTCAAGGGCGGTGATGAAGTCATCGGCGTTGGCCAGCAACGCGGCACGGCGGACATCGGCTGTCGTGACGGTCTCGCGACCGAGCGAAATGTTCTCGGTAACCGATCCATCGAACAGCGTGGCGTCCTGAAACACCACACCAATGCTCTGTCGCACCGACGCCGCGCTGGCTTCTCGACTGTCTTGCCCATCAATCTCAATGCGACCGCTTTGTGGCTCGTAGAACTTGAGCAACAAGCTGATGAGCGTTGATTTGCCCGCGCCGCTCGGTCCGACCAACGCCACCTTCTGACCCGGTGAAGCGGTAAACGTCACCTGGTTCAGCACCTCTTCCTCGCCATAGGAAAACCCGACATCCTGGACCCGTACTTCGCCCCGCGAGACGGACAACGAACGACCGGTCTTCTCGTCGAGCTCTCGCGGTGTGTCCAGGAAGCCGAAGACCCGGCGGGCGGTGCCGAGCACGACCTGAATTTGGATGAATTCGTTCAACACGTTTCGAATCGGACCGCCGACTTGCAGGAGGTACTGGCCAGAGGCCACGAGGAAGCCCACCGCCACCGTCCCGGCCACGACGGCGTCCGCCAGAAACGCCCAGATCGCGATCAGCGCGGCCCAGTAGGCCAGGTGCGCCGTGCGGCTCAAACTCCCCAGGAGGGCGACCCGAAGGCGGGCGCGCCACAAGCTTCGCGTCTCGTTATCGAGCCGCTCGCCCGCCCAGCGTTGCCGGTTGAAGGCCTTCACGTCGCGGGCGCCGCCCACGAGCTCTGTCATCACCGCTGAGAGGCGTCCCATCGCGTCTTGAACTCGCCGACCGGCCGCTTGGGTCCGCCCCCTGACGCGCGTGGCCATCAGCGCATGGATCGGAAGCGTCGCTACGGTGATGAGTCCCAACCGCCAGTCGATGAGGAACATGATGACCAGATACCCCGGCAGCCGCAGCGCATTCGCAAAGACCACCGACACCGCGTGCAGATAGCCCGTGGAAATCACTGCCGCGTCCGCGGTGAGATGCGACACGATGTCGCCCGTCCGCCGCCCGCGCAGATCGCCGATGGGAATCCGTTGCGCCTGAAGCAGGACGTCTCGACGCATTCGCGACATCGCTCCCTCAGCCGCCAGGGTGTGAAACCAATGCCCGAAGACGGCGGCAAGTCCGAGCGCGACCCCGCAGCCAGCGATCCCCAGGAGGGTGGGTATCAACAAGGACCGGTCTTGCCGACCGAAGACGTCGTCGATGAGGACGTGCAGCAGCCAGGGCCGCGTGAGCAGCACGGCGGAGTTCCCGCCGGTCATCGCTGCCGCCCCCGCGTAGGCGAGACGCGAGCCGCGCAAATAGGCCCAAAGTCGCCGGGCGATCTCCCGATCCGAAAGCGCGCTTGGCACGGCCACGCCCGGCGCCGACGCGATCACGGCTCGCGACCGTTGCGGTGGATCACCCGTCCCGCACCCCGGTGGACGGTTGCATTTGTCGGTCGCACAGCTCGCGGTAGAGGCCGCACCGTGCATAGAGCTCGTCGTGGCGTCCAACATCCAGCACGCGGCCCTCGTCAAGCACGACGACTTGATCAGCCCGATGCACGGTGGACAGCCGGTGGGCGACGACAAGCGTCGTCCTTCCTTCGCGCGCTCGCTCCAAGCCCCGCAGCACCAAATGCTCCGCTTCGGCATCGAGGGCGGATGTGGCCTCGTCGAGCACCAGCACGCGCGGATCGCCGGCGATGGCGCGCGCGATCGCGATGCGCTGCGCCTGGCCTCCCGACAGGCGGAGGCCGCGCTCACCTACCTGGGTGTCGAATCCGTCTCGCGTGGCCCCGATAAAGTCAGCCGCGGCGGCAATGTCGGATGCCCTGGCCACCTCATGCTGCCCAATGCCTTCGCGTCCGAACCCGATGTTGTCAGCGATGGATCCATGAAAGAGCACGGGGTCCTGGAACACGACGCCAACATGCCGGCGCACCTCCGTCGCACTCACTGCGCCAACGTCTTGCCCGTCAAGCCGGATTTCACCGGCGCTTGGCTGGAGGAATCGCAGCAGGAGGTTTACGACGGTCGACTTTCCGGCACCGCTCGGACCCACGATCGCCGTTGTTGAGCCGCTTGGCGCCCGGAACGACACGTCCGTCAGCACCGGTATTCCGGAGATGTACGACGCGCCGACGCCGCAAAACTCGACCTCGCCGCGGCTAACCGCCAACGATGTTCCATCGCCCGCGTCGTCTTCCGCCGGCGTATCCAGAAAGTTGAAGAGGCGCCGCGCGGCGCCAACGGCGTGCAACAGGTCGACATACGCCATGGTCAGCGGCGTGACCTCTCGGTTGAGCCACGAGAGATAGCCCGCCAGCGCAAGCGCGAAACCGATCGTCACCTCGCCGCCGAAGATCGGCTCCGCCAGCACGAAGAAGATCGATGCATAGACGATCCAGAAGATGGTCGTGGTCACCCAGGTCCAGCCGACGACGAACCCCTCATAGACGCGTGCGTCACGCAGCTCACGCAGCAGACGCTGCAGCCGTTCAAGCGACCACGCCTGGCGATTGAAGGCGCGGATGTCGCGCATACCGGCGATGAGTTCGGTGGCCAGGCCGCCCAGCTCGCCAGTCGCGGTCTGGACGCGCTGCGCAGAACGTACATGGTGCCCTTGGCGGAGCCGCGGAAGCAGCATGTACACCGGCACGAGCACGGCGGCGAGCACACCGAAGCGCCAGTCAATGACCGCCACGACGATGACGATGCCCAGAACCGAAATGGCGGCGGCGAGTCCATTGCCATAGGCGCGCTCGTACGCCTCCGCAATCGCCGCCGAGTCGGCGGTGAAGTGGGTCACCGTGTCACCGGTTCGGTGCCCGCGAAAGTAGGCAAGCGGCAGGCGCAGCACCTGATCCATGAGCGCTCGACGCAAGACGTTGGCGGCCTGTTCGCCGGCGCTGGTGAAGAGGTAGTTGGCGGCAATGGCAGCAATCGACCCCGCGATTGCCAGCGTGCCAAGGGCAATGAGCAGCGGTGGAAGCAGACTCAGGTCGCCGCCGATCGCGACGTCGTCGACCAGGGCCTTGATGAGCAGCGGCGCCGGCAGCTCCGCGCCAACCGTCACGAGCGAGGCCAGCACGGCGCCCACTTGCGCCCTCCAATGCGGGCGCAGGTAGGTGGCCATGCGGCGAACCGTCGCACCAACGTTGAGGGACGGTTGACTCATGTGCCCTACGAACTGCGCTCCCTGACCCGTTGTCGGGCCGGGCGGACCGCCGGGCTCAGGGGAGACCCCGCTAGCGTCAAGTGTCTCGCAGGTATGTAGTCAGTACAGCTAGCCGGCGGCATCGAAGCCGAGCGTGTCGTGGGCACGTGACGCGATGACCGGGCGCACGGCGTCCAGGAAGGCGTCCACGGACATGCCGCCGAGGTCCTCCCCGGTGCGCAGACGCACGGAGACGTGGCCCGCGGCGATATCGCGGTCGCCGGCGATGAGCATGTACGGCACCTTCTGCAGTTGCGCGTCGCGAATCTTGCGGTTCATTCGTTCGGACCGGGCATCGAGCGTGACGCGGAGTCCCGCTGCTTGCAGTTGTTCGACCACGGCCTGGCCGTATGCCGCGTGGCGGTCGGCAATCGGGATCATGGCGGCCTGCACGGGCGCCAGCCAAACCGGGAACGCCCCGGCGTAGTGCTCGATGAGGATGGCCGTGAAGCGCTCGATCGACCCCATGATGGCGCGGTGGACCATCACCGGACGCTCGCGGCTGCCGTCGGCGGACTCGTAGGTTATGTCGAAGCGTTCGGGCAGGTTGAAATCCACCTGGATCGTCGTGAGCTGCCAGGTGCGGCCGATGGCGTCGACGAGCTGCACGTCGATCTTGGGCCCGTAGAAGGCTGCCTCACCCGTGACGCGGCGGAATGGGAGGCCGTGACGGTCCAAACCCTCGATCAGCCCTTGCTCGGCCAGCTCCCACAACTCGTCGTCCCCGGCGTATTTTTCGCGCTCGTCGTCGCCGCGCACGCTCACGTCAATGGCGTATTCGGTGAATCCGAACGTGCCGAGAATCATCCTGGTGAGGTCGATGACGCCGGTGACCTCGTCCACGAACTGGTCTCGGCGGCAGAAAATGTGGGCGTCATCCTGCGTCATGCCGCGCACGCGCAGCGCCCCGTGCAGCGTGCCGGATCGCTCGTAGCGGTAGACGGATCCGAGCTCGCCCAGCCGCAGCGGCAGATCGCGGTAGCTGCGCGTGCCGGACGCGAAGATCTGCACGTGAAAGGGGCAGTTCATGGGCTTGTTGATGAAGGTCTGGTTTTCGAGCTCCATCTCCGGGAACAGCCCGTCGGCGAAGAACTGCGTGTGACCGCTCGTTTCCCACATCTCCTTGCGGCCGATGTGGGGCGAGTACACGAGGTCGTATCCGCGTTTCCGGTGCTCGGCGCGCCAGAAGTCCTCAAGCGTTTCGCGAATGACGCCGCCCTTGGGATGCCACAGCACCAGCCCGGCGCCGACGAGCGGACTGATGGAGAACAAGTCAAGCTGGCGCGCCAGCACGCGGTGGTCGCGCTTCTTGGCCTCTTCGAGCCGCTGCAAATGCGCCTTGAGCTCGGCGCGCGTGGGAAAGGCCGTGCCGTAGATGCGCTGCAGCTGCGGCCGCCGCTCGTCCCCGCGCCAGTAGGCGCCGGCGATGGACTGCAGCTTGTAGGCGCCGATCTGACCCGTGGAAGCTACGTGCGGCCCGCGGCAGAGGTCGACGAACGGTCCCGACGTGTACGTGCTGAGCGTCTCGTCCGGTGACAGGTCGTCGATGAGCTCGACCTTGAAGGCCTGGCCCTGCTGGCGAAACTCGTCGAGCAGCTCCGACCGCTCATGCTCGGCGTACTCAAACGAGTAGTCCGCCGCCACGTGCTTGCGCATGAGCGATTCGAAGTGGACTAGATCGTCCGGCGTGAGCGCTCGCGGGAGCAGGAAGTCGTAATAGAAGCCATCGTCCGTGGGCGGCCCGATGCCAAGCTGCGCATCCGGGAACACGTCCAGCACGGCCGTGGCCAATACGTGCGCGGCCGAGTGCCGCATGCGGGAGAGCGTGTCGTTCATGGGAGGAATCCTTGGTCAAGTGACGGGCGGGCTGGACCCCGCCGGGAAAACAAAAGCGCCCGGCGGTGCCGGGCGAGGCCCCCGCGGCGCGGCGCGTTGGCCGCGGCGTGGCGGGGGCTAGGTAGTGACGCGGATCTCACTCAGAGGCGTACGAATGTTTCGGCTGCAAAAAACCATGGCGAGGATGCTATCACAGGCCCTCGGCCTCCCACTCGAACTCCAGTTGGCCGATCACCACGGTATCGCCGGGCTTGGCGCCCGCATTTTCCAAGCGGGCGGTGATGCCGCTGCGGTCGAGGCGGCGCTGGAAATAGTCGGCAGCGTCGCGGGTATCCATATTGAGCCGCGCAGCCAGCCGCTCCAGAGCAGGATCGCGGATGACATACGCGCCATCCTCGCGACGAAACAGCCGCGGTGCTTCATGAAGAGGCTCCGGGCGAAGCACCGGCGGCGCCGTCGGCTGGGGGCGATCCGGCAGCGGGGCTTCCGCCAGCGCGACGAGCGTTCGCTGCAGCAGCTCCGGAATCCCTTCGCCCGTGGCCGACGACGCTGCCACCGGCACGCAGTCGCGCGCCCGACATTCCGCCGCGAAGCCGTCCCAGCGCTCACGCGCCTCGGCAAGGTCGATCTTGTTGAAGGCCACGATCTGCGGCCGCGACTCCAAGCCGGCGCCGTGGCTCGCAAGCTCATGGTTGATGGCGTCCAAGGCCTGGATTGGCGGCCGCTCCAAGCCTGAACCGTCGACGACGTGGATGAGCACGCGCGAGCGCCTGGCGTGGCGCAGGAATTGAGCGCCGAGCCCCACACCCTGGCTCGCGCCCTCGATCAGGCCTGGCAGGTCGGCGACGACCATTTGCGTATCCCCGGCCGCGACCACGCCCAAGACGGGCTGCAGCGTGGTGAATGGGTACGGTGCGACCTTTGGCCGCGCATCACTGATACGGGCCAACAGCGAAGACTTGCCCGCATTTGGCGCCCCGACGAGGCCCACGTCGGCGATCAACTCGAGTTCGAGGCGCAGCTGGCATTCGTCGCCGTCGGCACCGCGCATCGCGAGGTTGGGCGCCGGAAACCGCGAGGACTTGAAGCGGGCGTTGCCGCGGCCCCCGGGGCCGCCGCTGGCGACGACCTCGACCTTGCCGGCCTCGACGAGATCGTGCAGGACGCGCGAGGTCGCGGCGTCATACACGACGGTGCCGAGCGGGACGTCGATGGTCACGGGTTTGCCATCCCGCCCCTGCCGCAGGCTGCGCTCGCCGCGTGCGCCATTGCCCGCGATGAATCGATGGCGGTATTGCAGATGGGTGAGGGCGTGCAGGTTTTCGCGCGCCTGTATCAGGACATCGCCGCCGCGGCCGCCATCACCGCCATCGGGTCCGCCGAGCGGCACGTGCTTCTCACGCCGGAAGTTCGCCGCGCCGTCGCCGCCGCGCCCGGCCCGCGCATGTACGCGGGCCTGGTCGAAGAAATTTCTCGTGGAGTCGGGCATAGAACCAGTGCGGCTGCGGCGCATCCCAATACTGCCGCACGCTGGACGCCGAGGCATTGGGCGACCCGGGCTAAACTCTGACCACGTCACGCTGAGGGACCTTCATGCGCATTCTCGCCCTGGCCGCATCGCCCGGAGACGCCGAAATGTGCTGCGGCGGTACGCTGGCGCGCGTGGCGGCTGACCGAGGCACCGTAGCGATCTGCACGCTGGCCAACGGCAACAGCCTCGGCAGTGAATTGCCGCCGCGGGAGCTGGCCGCCGCGCATCACACGGAGGCGCAGGCCGCCGCGGAGTCCCTGGGCGCGGAGCTGTTTTGGTTTGGCCACTCGGATTTCGGCGTGGCCAACGACGCGGTTACGCGGATGCAGCTGGTGGAAGTGCTGCGGACCTTCCGACCGGATGCCCTGCTGGCGCCAGCCTCGGTGGACACACATCACGACCTCCGCGACGTGTGGCGCCTGGCGCTGGACGCCGCGCAACTCGCGGCGATGCCGAGCGCCCACACCGACCAGTCTCCGCTTGACTCGACTCCCGCGACCTTCGCCTACCAGGCGCGATGGCTGGAGGGCTTCACGCCGGACACTTACGTGGACGTGAGCCCCACGATCGATGCGAAGCAGGCGGCAATCGCGCAGCTCAAATCGCTAGCGCAGTGGTACATGTCGCGGTGGGGCATCGATATCGCGGAAGCCGCCGAGACGGTGTCGGCGTATCGCGGTCTTCAGGCAGGCGTCGACTTTGCCGAGTCGTTCGCGACGGCGCCGAGCGCCGGCAGCCCGGCGACCAAGCGGATCCTTCCGTAGCGGCCACGGCGTGAACGGGCCGACCCAGGGCCGGCGGCCGCTCGAACGCCTGTTCGGTGCGGGCGGCGCCCTGTCGCGGTTGCTCCCCGGGTATGAGACTCGCGCGTGCCAAATGCAGATGGCCGAGTTCGTTGAGGGGGCGCTCGAGACCGGCCAGCATGCGCTGGTCGAAGCGGGCACCGGCACCGGAAAGTCGCTGGCCTACCTGGCGCCGCTGCTGCGAGCGAAGTCGCAGGCCATCGTGAGCACCGCCACGAAGGCGCTCCAAGATCAGCTCTGGTTCCACGATCTGCCGCTGGCGGCCCGGCTGACGGGTCTGTCGCCGTCCGTGGCGCGCTTGAAAGGCCGCGCCAACTATCTCTGCCTGCTGTCCCTGGAGCACCAGGCGCGGATGCCGGACGCGGCGATCGCCGGATACATGGCCTCGGTGCGGGCCTGGACGGGTCGCACGGCAAGCGGAGACATGGACGAGCTGGGCGAAGGCGCGACGCCGGTCCTTCGCGCGACCCTGACGCGGGGAACCGAGACGTGCGAGGGCCGTCTGTGCCCGCACGTGCGCGAATGCTGGGCCGAGAAGGCGCGGGCGCAGGCCGCCGAAGCCCAGATCGTAATCACCAATCACCATCTGGTCCTCGTCGACGCCAAACTCCGGTCGGTGGGCGATGAGGACGGCAGCGGCATGCCGCTGCCCCAGGGAGCGCCGGCGGTGCTCGACGAGGCGCATACCCTCGAGGACGCGGCGACGTCAGTCTTCGCGGCCGAGATCGACGCCGCCCGCGCGTCGCGCACGCTCAACACGCCGCGGGTCATCGAGGCGGTTGGGCGCGGGCGCGCCGGCACCGTGCGGGCGGCGCTGGAGGCGTCCACGGCGGCCTTCGCCCAGGTCGAGCGCACGCTGGGGGCGGGACGCACGCCAATCGTCGAGGAGATCCCTGCTGGGATCCGGCTGGCCGAGTTGGCGACGGAGCTCGGCGAGGCGGCCGGCGAGCTCGCCGACGGCGAGGAACGCGCCTGGCTGAGCCGCCGGCTGCGCGAGCTGGCGATGGACGCGGACCGCGTCTTTCGCGTCGACGATCCGGATTGGGTGCACTATGCGGAGCGGTCGGACGAACGCGGCATCGTCGCGACGGCCGCCCCGATCGACGTTGCCGCGACCTTTCAGCAGCTGGTGGCGGATCGCCGGCAGGTGATCGGCACGTCGGCGACGCTCACCGTCGGCGGCTCGTTCGACTACGCGGCCGATCGGCTGGGCCTGGCCGGCGCGGAGGGGTTGGTCACCGAGCCGGCCTTCGATTACAACCGCCAAGCGCTGCTGTATCTGCCACGCGATATTCCACCACCACCGTCCGGCGGCTATGCCTCGGAGGAGTACGCCAGCGCGATTGCCAGCCGCATCGAGGCGCTGGTGCAAGCTTCCGGAGGCGGGGCGTTCTGCCTTTTCACCAGCCATCGGGCGCTGCGCGACGCCTGGCGGCGGCTCTCCGGCCGGCTGGACTATACCGTGCTGCGTCAGGGCCAGGCGCCGACGCCGGCGCTGCTCGACCAGTTCCGCGCGGCCGGCAACGCCGTCCTCTTCGGCACGCGGTCGTTCTGGGAAGGCGTGGACGTGCCCGGCGACGCGCTCAGCCTGGTCATCATCACGCGGTTGCCCTTCGCCGTGCCGGACGATCCGGTCATTGCCGCGCGCACGGACCGACTGCGCGCGGAAGGCCGCGATTGGTTTGGCGAGTTTGCCCTGCCGCGCGCCACGCTGCTGCTCAAGCAAGGCGTGGGGCGCCTGATTCGCTCATCCCACGACCGCGGCGTGGTGGCCATCCTGGATCGCAGGCTGACCACCCGCCGCTACGGTGCCGTGGTGCTGGACTCGCTGCCGCCCGCGCGGCGCACCGCCGAGCTTGCGGACGTCTACCGCTTCTTCAACTCACGCGGCCGCTAGCTCTCCTCCGAATCGCTGTCCTCCGAGTCGGCGTCGCCGTCCTCGTCCGCCAGCTCAATGTCGAACACGATGTTCACGGACACGCGGATGGTGAAGTCACCGGGAGAAACCGGCACGCTTGCGCCACCGGAATCCATCGCGAACGCTCGCTCAACGCGGTCCTGCTGCGGGAAGCCCCCAGAGACCTCGGCGATGTGCCGCGGGCTGCCGACCTTGACTCCCAGGCGCTCCGCCAGCTGCTCGGCCTTGGCAACGGCGTTGTCGACGGCAGCGTCGCGCGCCGCCTCTTCCAGCGCCTGCGTGTCCTCGACGCCGAAGCTGATGCCGCGGACGTTGTTGGCGCCCGCCGCCAGCGCCGCACCCAACACGTCGCCGGTCATGTCAATGTCCCGCACCCGCACCGCGATCTGGTTGACCACGTGGTAGCGGAATTCGCCGGTCGGTCCGTCTTCGTCGTAGATCTGCTCGACCCACATGTTGAAGCTGCGGGTCTGGATGTCGTCCTCATCGATGTCGAGGTCGGTCAGCGCCTCGATGACGTTGTCCATGGAGGTCGTGTTGTCGTCGATGGCGACGGTCGGGTCTTCGTCGATCGTCTCAACCCCGAGCTCGATGTCGGCGATATCGGGAGCGTCGGACGCCGCGCCATCCCCATTCACACTCAGGCTGCGCGGCGGCGCGGAGGAAGCATTCTCATCCGATGACGCGCCGACGACGGCGACGCTGCCGATGACCGCCACCAGCGCCAGGATGGCTATGGCAAGTGAGATTCGTGCACGGTCCAGCATTTCCAACTCCTTCGGTGGAAAACGGCGCAAGGCCGTCCACATGAGAGTACGCGCCACGGTTGCATATCGTTCCCCGATTCGTCAGGAATGCCAAAGACAGCCGACGAAGCTATTGGCAGCGACGTGAGGAACGCATACGTTTCTGCCGACGTGCGGGACGCTACCGCGCCCCGAAAGCAGCATTATATACCATGTTGCAATAATCTTATATCAATCTTCATTTAGAGATACTATCCAAGACGAGATTCAACCATCAGCAGAATAATATCCTCAGAAGTAGTTCTCCCAAAACGCCCGCCGTTCATCGACCAAGACTGCTATATCTGCCAATTCACCATCGGTTAAGTCCCTCCAACTACCTGCTCCATTTTCCGTCGCCATTACCCGATAGCCCGTATAATCTTCCCGATATTGGGAGTCCCGATGAGGAACTGCTCGGTTGGGGCAAAAGATAGCCCTTTTCAAGCTGCTATGATTGTGGCGACAGAATCCACTAGGCGGCGATCCATCCCCTGATCTCTCGCGATATACCAACCTGCCTACGGGTGGGGTACGGTCCGTCGGGTGTCCATCCAACAGGTCAACAAATTCGTCTTCATGGGCCACAGGTACGTTAAAGCGGATAGCCGCATCGAGTTTAGATCCAGGGTTGTCCCCGACAACAAGCAAATCGGTACGACGACTAACCGCCTGCTGAGGATAACCTCCTTGAGCTTTAACTTTGCTCTGCAACTCTCCGCGACTGCCACTTTCCAGTTTGCCTGTAATCACCACCCTTTTCCCCAACAGATTTCGGGGTATTCCGCCTGCTGCATCGTTATATAACCGGAACATATTAGGATCATCGAAAGGATTGATAATGCCCCATTTATTTGGCTCAATACGATGAGTTGTCACCTTCATTATCCTTCATGTAAATACTGTATATAACTCGCCTAAAAATCCTTAGCGCAACGGAACTAGCAGCCGCAAGAACCGCCGCAACAGCTTGACCCGGCGTCGTACGCGGGCTGCGACTCACCGCCGCCGGACGACGAGGCGCCAACCATGGCCAGGGCGTGGTAGACGCGGCGCACGCGCTTGCTGTGACAACTGGTGCATACGACGGGGCTCTCGTCCGTCATGCTGCGGCGAATATCAAACACGTCGCCGCACTGCTCGCATTCGTAGGTGTACGCAGGCATGCAAGTCCTCGAGGCTGGGCCGTCGGCGCCAAAGTATACGCCTGTCGCGGGTGGGCTCGGGGGGCGTGCCATGATGCCGCCTCGGAGCCAACATGGGCCGCCGTGCGGCGCGAAGGCGGCCGAGGAGATTGCCATGCCCATGGACTTGGAACAGTTCATCCGCGACGTTCCGGACTTCCCCAAGCCCGGAATCATGTTCAAGGACATCACGCCGCTGCTGCGGCATCCGGCCGCGCTGCAGGAGGCCATCGACCGGCTCGTGGCGCCCTACGCCGCGGCGCCGCCGGACGTGCTCGTGGCGGTGGAGGCGCGGGGGTTCCTCTTTGCGGCCGCCGCGGCCGTGCAGTTGGGCTGCGGCGTGGTGCCGGTGCGCAAGCCGGGGAAGCTGCCCGCGGCGACCAACCAGATCACCTACGAGCTGGAATATGGCAGCGATGCGCTGGAAATCCACAGTGACGCGCTGCGGGCCGGCGATCGCGTGGTCGTGATCGACGACCTGCTCGCAACCGGGGGAACCACGGTGGCGGCCGTGCAGCTCGTGCGTGAGCTTGGCGGCGAGGTGATCGGCAGCGCGTTCCTGATCGAGCTCGTGTTCCTGAACGGCCGGGCGCAGCTGGACGATCACCCCGTGCACAGCGTGATTCGCATCGAGTAGTGCTGCCGTCGCCGGCGGAGCTGGCCGCCCGCCTGGAGCCGCTGCTGGACGCGCTGGCGGAGCACTTTGGCCCGCAGCGCTGGTGGACCACGACCGAGCCCTTCGAGGTGATCGTCGGCGCGCTGCTGGTGCAGAACACGGCATGGACCGGCGCGGCCAAGGCGATCGAGAATCTTCGGGCCGCCGGCGTGCTGTCGATCGACGGCATCCTGGGGCTGGACGAGCTTCGGTGCCAGGAGTTGGTGCGGCCCAGCGGATCCTTCCGGCAGAAGACGGCCAAGCTTCAGGCGTTCGCGGCGCACGTGCGGGACGAATACGACGGCGACCTCGCCCACATGCTGCGGGCCCCGACGGAACCGCTGCGGCGCGAGCTGCTCGGGATCTGGGGCGTTGGACCGGAGACCGCCGACGCCATCTTGCTCTACGCGGCGCGTCAGCCGAGCTTCGTGGCCGACACCTACACGCAGCGGGCCTTGGAGCGTTTGGGCGTTATCCCAAGAGGCGTACCGCGGGCGGCGCTGCGCACGCTCGTGTTGGGGGCGCTGCCCCAGGATGCCGCGCAGCTCGCCGAGCAACACGCGCTGTTCGTGCGGCTCGGCAAAGCGCATTGCCGCTCAACGCCGGACTGTGCGCCATGTCCCCTGCTGCTGGGCTGCCGCTACGGCAGCGGCGGGAGCGTGCAATAGCGGGGTGATTCGCGAAAGGCCGGGAGGGGTGGCGCTCTTGGCGGGACGAGGACGGGCTAGAGGACGGGCAGCGGCTCGGGCTTCGCGGCGTTCAGATGGCTCAGTTGGGCCGTCATGTGCTGCGCGGCGTCGAAGTAGGCCGCCCCGAGCGCGTCGTCGGCCCCGGCCGCGGCGGGCGGGCGCCCTTCATCGCCGCCCCGGCGAATGCGCGTGTCCAGCGGGATCTCGCCGAGCAACGGCACGCCGGCTGTCTGTGCGGCGCGGGCGGCCCCGCCATGAGCGAAGATCTCGTGGCGCTCCTGGCAATTGCCGCAGATGAAGTAGGACATGTTCTCGACGACGCCAAGGTTGGGCACGCGCAGCTTCTCGAACATGGCGATGCCGCGGCGGACGTCTTGCAGCGCCACCTCCTGCGGGGTGCTGACGATCACGGCGCCGGCCAGGGGCAGGATCTGCGCCAGCGACAGCGGCGCGTCACCGGTTCCCGGCGGTAGGTCCAGGATCAGATAGTCCAGCTGGCCCCAATCGACATCCTCGATGAGCTGGCGCAATGCCTGCGCCACCATCGGCCCGCGCCAGATCATCGCGGTGCCTTCGTCGGTCAGGAATCCCATTGACATGACCGGCACGCCGTAGCCGTAGAGCGGCTGGATCTTGTCGTTGGCGAGGATCGGCCGCCCGGTGACTCCGAGCATGCCGGGCACGTTGGGCCCATAGATGTCGGCGTCGAGAATGCCGACCCTGGCGCCCATGGCTTGCAGCGCGACGGTCAGGTTCACCGCGACGGTGGACTTGCCGACGCCGCCCTTGCCGCTGGCCACGGCGACGGTGTTCTTCACGCCCTCAAGCGGCTGGCCCGACTGGCCGAAGCCGGAGTTGGCGGTGACGTTGCTTTCCCACTCGATGGCCACGCTGCCGACCCACGGCAACCCGGCCAGTCGTTCGCGAACGGCCGCTTCAAGCGTTTGCTTGACGGGTCCGAGCGGCACGGGCAGCACCAGGCGCAGGGCAACCGCGCCGCCGTCGACCCGGACGTCGCGCGCAATGTTGTACTGAGTCAGCGCCGGACCCAGGAACGGATCCTGGATCGTGCGCAACGCTTCCCGCACATCCGCCGTGGGTTGGTCCATGATGATTCCAACGATGCGTGCCGCAGCTTGGATGACCGTGCGGCTGCCGCAAGGCTAGCGCGGCGGGCCGCGGATGCCCAACAGGTCGGCAGCCGGCGCCATGCGGCCGTCCACGCCTACACTGGTGGGCCAATGGCTTGGGTCGAGGACACTCCAACGCGCGTCACCGTCATCGGCTCCGGGAGCTGGGGGACCACGCTGGCGGCGCTGGTGGCCGACGTTGGCGGCGCGTGTGTGCTCTGGGTCCACGACCCGGTTGAGGCGGACGCGATGGCGCGCCGGCGCGAAAATACCCGTTTCCTCCCCGGGATCCCCTTGCCCGACACGCTCACGATCACGCATGACGCCTCCCTGGCCCTGGAGGGAGCCGAGGTGGTGGTGCTCGCCGTTCCGATGCGGCGGCTGGCGGAGAACCTGGAGCGCTTGGAGCATTCGCTGCCGCCGTCGGCCATCCTGGTCAGCGGCATTAAGGGCCTGGACCCGCTGACGGGCGCGCGCGTCTCGGAAGCCTTGGGCGAGCTTGTGGGCAGTGGCTTGACGGAGCGGTTTGCCGTGGTCTCGGGTCCGAACCTCGCGCGCGAGATTGCCGCCCGCGAGCCTTCGGCCACCGTCGTGGCATCGGCGGCACCGGCGGTGGCGCGCACCGTCCAGCGGGCCTTGGGCGCGCCGTGGTTCCGCGCGTACACGAGCGACGACGTGATCGGCGTCGAGCTGGCAGGAGCGCTCAAGAACGTCATCGCCATTGGCGCGGGCGTGGCCGACGGGCTGCGCTATGGCCAAAACGCCAAGGCGGTCTTGATGACGCGCGGACTGGCCGAGATGACCCGGCTCGGAGTCGCCGCCGGGGCGAATCCGCTGACCTTCAGCGGCCTTGCCGGCGTGGGCGACCTCATTGCCACCGGCAACAGCGCCAAATCGCGCAACCACTACGTGGGCGACCAACTCGCGCAAGGGCGGTCACTGAATGAGATCACGGCACAAATGGTGATGGTGGCCGAGGGTGTGGAAGCGGCCCCGGGAGCGCTTCAGCTCGCGAACCGCCTGCAAGTGGAGATGCCGATCATCGAGCTGATGAACGACGTGCTCTTCAACGGCGTGTCGGTGGCCGAGGCCGGCGATCGGCTCATGTCCCGGGAAACGAGCCATGAGCTGTGGGGGCTTGGCGAGCGGGATTCGTCCGCAGGCGAGTCGGGGCCTGAATTCGCGCCCCGTATCGAGTACGGGGCAGGCTTTTCGCGGGAATGACGGAAGAGGTGGGAGAAACGGGGCCAACGCCGCACGACTCGTTCGCGACCACAGGCCGCGTCGTGACGTACAATGGCTGCATAACGGGCACCGGCTGCCGGCCGGAATATCCCGAAACGCGGAGGGGGTGATCCGTATGGGTGATGCCAGTCCGAACAGTCCCCGAACGGAGAAGGTGCGCGCGAGCTAGCGCGAGCCTGCGCCTGCGGCCACCGGCTGCGGGCCTGACGTTCGGAGACGCAGAAACGGTCCGCTACACGGCGGGCCGCTTCTGCTTAACGGGCTCGACCGGACGCTACGCGTCGAGCTCAAAGACGGCGTCGAGCTCGAAGACAGCGTCGAGCTCGAAGACGGCTTCGATCTCCACCGGAATGTTCATGGGCAGCGTGCTCGTGCCCACCGCGGAGCGCGCGTGACGACCCGCGTCGCCGAACACTTCGACCATGAGGTCCGAGCAACCATTGACCACCAGGTGGGCCTGATCCATGCCGGGCGCCACGTTGACGAAGCCGACGACCTTGAGAACCTGCCGCACGCGGTCCAGCGAGCCGACGGCGTGCCGCACTTGCGCCAGGATGTTGAGCCCGGCGGCGCGGGCCGCGGCGGCGCCCTGTTCGACCGAATACTCGCGGCCAATCTGGCCGCCGTCCCACCCAGCACCCGGCGGCTGTCCCGCGATCCAGAGCTGCGCGCCGCTGCGCACGGCCGGAACGTAGCTGGCCATGGGCCGCGGCGCCTCAGGCAGCACGATTCCGAGTTCGGTCAGACGTTGTTCAAATGACATGCGCGCGGCTCCTCGCACAGCTATCCGCCAGCGCGGATTGTAGGCGGACGCGCTCCGGATGCCGCGGCGGCAGCCACGGGAAATCCTTGGACAGCGTACTAAGAGAGTTGACATACGATTGAGCCAATGGAAGATTTGTCAAGGAAGCATTGACAACAGGGCTGCGCCTGCGACGCGGTTGGCTTGTTGAGGATCGAGGGAGGAGGGAGCAGCCCGGATGTTGCGAGAACGGCTGCGACAGGCGCGACTGGCGGCGGGACTGTCGCTGCAGGGTCTGGCCGACAAGCTTGAGCGGCCGATCACCAGGCAAGCCTTGTCGAGGTACGAAACGGGCGCGTCGCAACCGTCGCCGACCAGGATTGCGGAACTCGCAACGGCGCTCAATGTGCAGGCGTCGTCCCTGCTGACGGAATCGCCGGTCGAGATTCAGTGGGTGGCCTATCGCAAGCTCGCCAAGCTGAGTAATTTCCGTCGGGATCAACTCACCGCGCTCGCCACCCAGCGGCTGGAAGGCGAGTTCAGACTGCGGGAACTGTTCCATCTCGGTGAGCAGCACGATCTTCCTGGACCCATCGAGGTTCGCGATCTTGGCGACTGCGACTACGCCGCGGCTGCGGTGCGCATGCGCTGGAATCTGGGCGACCGTCCCGTAGACAGCCTGATCGATCTGATCGAGGAACACGGCGGTGCAGTGGTGGCGTTGACTGAAGAATGGGGCTTCGACGGCCTCTCGGGCTGGGCGAACCGGACGCCGGTTCTCGTGCTGAACGAGGCGATTCCACCCGACCGACTCCGGCTGAATGCGGCGCACGAAATTGGGCATCTCGTGATGAAGAGCACCGGCGACGCCAAGCAGGACGAACAGTTCGCCTTCCGCTTTGCGGCATCGTTCCTCGTGCCGCCGGAGACGGCGCGCCAGGAACTCGGCGCCCACCGACGGAACTTGGATCATTTCGAGCTCGCCCTTCTCAAGCAGCGCTGGGGTTTGAGCATGCAAGGCTGGATCCGCCGCGCGCGCGATCTCGAGATCATCAGCGATGACCTGTACCGGAGACTGAACATGCGATTTCGGAGCAACGGCTGGCATCGAACCGAACCGTTCGCATATGAAGCCAGAGAGGAGCCGGCACTCTATCGGCGGCTCGTGCGTCGCGCTCTAGCCGAGCAGATGATTACGTCGGAGGAGGCGGACCGTCTTTACCCGGACGCCCGGCATCACAGCGAACAGCTGGGCGCGTCTCGGGGATCCTTGCGGGACCTGGCACGGCGTCCACCGGAGGAGCGTCATCAAGTTCTGCGCGATGCGCGGGTCGCGGTCGAGCCAGAAGTGAGCGACGCGTGGGACGAGACGCTGGCTGACCGAATCCGCTAGCCGCCGAGCGAGCTGTGGCGAATGATGCACCCACACGCGGCGAGGTCTGGCTGGTTCGCCTGCCGCGCGCGGCTGAGGCCGAGTTGCAGCGCGACCGACCGGTCGTGGTGATCAGTTCGCCCGCATTCGACATAGCCCCGATTCGCATCATCGTTCCGTTGACAACGTGGCGAGCGGAGTTCGCCGGCCGAATCAACAAACTGCGGATATCAGCCAATGACCTGAACGGCCTGGATGCAGAGTCCGCCGCCGATTTCTTACTGGTGCGCAGCGTGTCAAAGGAGCGGTTTATCGAGCGGATCGGCGCGCTGGAGGCTGACCAGGTCGAGGAAATCGTCGCCGGCGTGGTGATCGCTATCGACTACAGGGCCTGACTAGCTCAATCCCCGCGGCAGTCGAGCACGATCTTGCCGCCCTCGCCGGCCTTGGCGCGGCGTACGCCGGTGACCGCCTGCGTGAGGGGCAACACCTCGGTCACGATGGGGTCCAGGTCCAGCAGCGGCACGAGGTCCAGGGCGCGCTGGAAGGTGTTGAGCCGGGTGTTGCTGCCCACGATGCGCAGCTCGTGCGAGAACAGGTCGTAGGGCCGCAGGTCGAAGGTCGCCGTCGGGTTGGCCAGGCTCAACACTAGGATCGTGCCGCTGTCGCGCACGGAATCGATGCAGGCTTGGAAAGCCGGATTCGCCCCGGCGGCCTCGATGCAGATGTCGGCGCCGAGACCGCGTGTGGCGGCGCGCACCGCCGCGGGCACGTCGTCGGTGGTCGGGTCCAGGATGACGTCGGCGCCCAACTCCGCCACTAGGTCGCGGCGGGAGGGGTGGGGCTCGCTGACGAGCACGCGGGCGGCGCCGCTGTGCTTGGCCAGCTGCATGGCCAGCAGGCCGATCGGACCGGCCCCGGCGACGAACACGAAGTCACCGGCGGCGATGTCGATGCGGTCGAAGCCGCGCAGCACGCAGCCCAGCGGCTCGGTGAGGCTCACGAGGCGGTCATCCAGACCGTCCGGGACCGGCACGACGTTGCGGTAGTCCACGACGGTGTACTCGGCCCAGGCCCCGCTGCCGCGCATCCCGCGCATGTCGCGGCAGAAGTTGGTCAGGCCTTTACGGCACGGCACACACGCCTGGCAGGGCGTGCGCGGCTCGACGACCACGCGGTCGCCGACCTGCAGGTTCGGCACCGCGCTGCCGACGGCGGCGACGGTTCCGGTGAATTCGTGGCCGGGCACCCAGGGCTGGTCGTAGTTTTGCAGCCAGGCGTCGAACGTCCAGCCGTCCCAGTAGTGGAGGTCTGTGCCGCAGATGCCGCAAAACGCCACGTCCACGGCCACGTCGTTCGGCTCGACGGTTGGGACGGGGCGGGTCTCGATACGCAAATCGCCGGGGCCGTGGAGCACGGCGGCGGTCATGGTCGTCGGGAGCATGGCAGGGGCCTCGAATTTGAGCCGTGCTGCAAGCTAGCCCGCCGCCACGGCGACGGCAACCGTAGGTGGTCGCGGGTCGTTCAGATTGGGCAGGGGTGGCCGGGCTTAGGAAAGCTCTGACTTAGTCCGGGGTGGAGGCACGCCCGCAGGTTCTATGCTCACGTACGATGGGCATTCGGTGAGGGCCCCGATGCTGCCGCAATGCGCATTGGCCTACGTGGAGTATGACCGACAGCCGTGCCGGACGTGGCGAGAGCGATTTCTGCAGCGGATTGACAGCTTGATTCAATGGCAGCGACGTGCTGCCGGAGGGCGACCGCCGGCTCCGAGCCCGCCACTGCTTGTCGAATAGGCCTACTGCCGCCTATCCAGAGGATCGAACGACCGCGCTGCCCTGGACGATCTGGCCCCGGCAATGAGCACCGCCGGGATTCGCCGGGCGCTGATCGCTGGTGGGACCAGGATGAAGCGCTGTGAGATATAGAGGCGCTCGCCAGAGGACATCGGCTGGCGCTTCGCCGATAGACAGACGCCTGTGGCCGTTGTGCCGCGTTGTACCATTCTGCCCTTGACAAGCCCGTACCGGCGTCGCAGAATCTCTTTTGGAACAACTGGGAACAACAGCAAACCGTAGGTGCCAAGGAGGAATTGAGATGGCCGCCAGAACACACACTGCAACCAAGACGCGCTCGAACCGACCGGGTTGGAGCGTGACGTTCAGACACCCTCGCCGCAAGGACGCCCGAGGCAAATTTGGACTCAAGGTCCGGCGCGGCCTGGGCACGCCGGACGATGCCAGGGCCGACCAACTGGTCGGGCAGCTCAATGAAATCCTCGCTGACCAGTCGTGGTGGACCCTTCACCGACGCGCTGAGGCGACGCAGCGATTCGACCCCATCGTCGTCTCGGCGTTCTTTGATGGGATTGAGGTTGGCAAGGTCAATTCCAGAGAACGCCGGGAGGACTTGCTCCGCCTGCCGACGCCTGCTGACGGCTATGCTCGTGTGATGCTCGTTGGATCGACGGGAGCAGGCAAGACGACTCTACTGCGCCAACTCATTGGTTCCGACCATACCCGGGATCGTTTTCCCTCTACATCAACGGCGAAGACTACAACTGCTGACATTGAGATAATCACCACCGCTGTAGGCCCCTTCAAGTCGGTAATAACATTCATGAACGAGCACGAAGTAAGAGGTGCCGTCGACGAGTGTCTTGAAGAAGCGTGTGCGAGCGCAATTCAAGGTCAAGACGATGAGGTACTTTCCGGTGCACTGTTGGAGCATCCCGAACAGCGCTTTCGCCTCTCATATCCGCTTGGTTCATGGCATCAAGAGTTGCCGAACGATGAAATAGATAGCATGTTTGAAGACGAAGATGACTCTGCGGTAACGCTGACAGGAGAAGAAGTCATCACCAATGCCGAGTTGACGAAGAACAATGAAAATCTGAGAAGGTACGTCGTTCGCATCAGGGACATCGCAACAGCGGTTCAAGAGCAAATAACTTCGAGATGCGGAAATTACCAGGACATGGATGGTGCCACCCGGAGGGCAGAGTGGATAGAAGAGTTCACCGATGCGCTGTACGAGAATCAGGGATTCACGGATATCTCCGTGGACATCATGGAGTCCATCAAGGAACGCTTTGATCTGATTGCCGAGGGTGACTTTGAATACGAGGCGACGGGCTGGCCCATACTCTGGTACTACGAGGAGCGTGACCGCACTGCCTTTCTACGACAGGTGAGATGGTTCACTGGCAACCATTCCCAGCAGTTTGGGCGTCTGCTGACACCGCTAGTTGACGGCATCCGCGTGAGCGGCCCATTCCAACCCACTGCGACCAAACTACAAGACAGTGACCGCCGGTTGGTCCTGCTAGACGGCGAAGGCCTCGGCCACTCCGCTAGAGAGGCCACAAGCATCTCCACGAAGGTAACCGACAGATTCCAAGAGGCGGACATGATCCTGCTGATAGACAACGCTCAGTCGCCCATGCAGGCTGCTCCCCTCGAATTCCTGCGCTCCGTCGGCACTGGTGGCCACGGTCACAAGCTCGGTGTTGTCTTCACGCACTTCGACCAAGTACGGGGCGACAATCTCCGCAGCTACACGCAAAAGGTCAACCACGTCCACGCATCAATCGACAACGCCCTGTCCGGGATGCGGGATGCGTTGGGGGCACCGGTAGCGGAAATACTGAAGCGCCAACTGGATACTCGCGACTTCTATCTTGGAGGATTGAATAGACCCACCGGCAGTATCCCAACCCCCATCATCGACCAGATGCGCAAGCTTTTGTTCAAAATGCAGGAGGCCGCGAAGCCTCCCGAACCGGTAACAGCCGCGCCGATTTACAACGTCCTTCGTTTGGAACTCGCTCTGCGTGACGCCACTGATGGATTTAAGAGTCCCTGGTGGGGCAGGCTGGGCCTCAGCTACCATGAGGGTACCAAGAAAGAACACTGGACTCGGATCAAGGCGCTATGCCGACGCATTGCCAACCTGGGGGGCAATGAATACGACAGCCTGCGGCCGGTTGCCAATCTGGTTAGAGAAATTCAAGAAAGCGTATCCCTGTGGTTGAACGACCCCGCTGGATGGACCAGTCATCCGGCAGACGATGACGAAGGCAGAGCCGCCATTAATCAAATACGACAAGAGGTGTTCATCGGCATCCATGCCCTCGCTGAGCGGCGTCTAATCCGATCTCATCCCGGCGACTGGCAAGCCGCCTATGAGTTCAGGGGCACAGGGTCCAGTTCCGAAAGGGCAGATCGGATGGCACGGATCTACGAAGCAGCCGCGCCGTCAATCAGCTCCGTCATGGACTCGCCCACGCAAGCTTTTTTGGACGAGGTTATTGAGATTGTTCGGACTGCCGTGGAAAACGCCAAAGGTTCGGTCAAAGGAGTTTCCAGGAAAGCCCTGACTTAATACGGGAGCAGGGCACGCCCGCAGGTCCTATTGCTCATGCGCAACGGACATTCGGTGAGTGCCACGATGCTGCCGCAAAGTTCATTTGCCGACATGGAGTATGGCGGACAGCCGTGCTAGCCGCAGCGGGAGTGCTTTCTGTAGTGGATGGATGCCCTGATGCCGTGGGCGCGGCTGGAAGCGCGCATCGCCCCGGTCTATTCCACAGGCTCGGGGGAACGGCCTGCCGGCCGGTCAGGCAGGGCAGATGGGCGGCGCAGACGGAGTGGTGCAAGGCCGCGATCCGCGCGAAGGTCGAGCGTCCCTTGCTGTACGCGAAGGGCTACATCAGCTATGCAACGGTGCGCTATCGCGGCTTGGCCAAGACCGCAACTGCCTGTGTCTCCTCTTTGGGCTGGCGAATCTGCTGCTCGCCGAGTGCGCCACGCCCGCGTTACGCAGGGGCCCACCACGGTCTCAAACGCCGCTACTGGTGCTGCCCCATGCCTCGGCGCGGCCCCTCGGTTACCATGGCGCGGCGCGGTGAGCGCTTCATGCGCCGGGAGGAAGCCGATGTCTGACGAGCGCTCGGACGCCATTGATTCAGCCATCGCGCAGATCGAGCGCAAGTTCGGCGCCGGCTCGGTGATGCGCATGGACGACCAGGCCCGCGAGCCGATTCCGGTCGTCTCGACCGGGTCGCTCAGCATCGACCTCGCGCTGGGCGTGGGCGGACTCCCGCGGGGCCGCGTAGTCGAGATCTTCGGCCCCGAGAGCTCCGGCAAGACCACGCTGGCGCTGCACGTGGTGGCCGAGGCGCAGCGCGCGGGCGGGACGGCGGTGTTCACGGACGTGGAGCACGCCCTGGACCCGGCCTATGCGGAGAAGCTGGGGGTCAACATCGCCGACCTGATCGTCTCGCAGCCGAACACGGGCGAGGAGGCGCTGGAGATCACGGATGTCTTCGTGCGTAGCAACGCGGTTGACGTGATCGTGGTGGACTCGGTGGCGGCGCTGGTGCCGCGGGCCGAGATCGAGGGCGACATGGGCGACGTGCAGGTGGGCTTGCAGGCGCGGCTGATGTCGCAGGCCATGCGCAAGCTCACGGCGAACATCAGCCGCTCGCGCACCATCGTCATCTTCATCAATCAGCTGCGCGAGAAGATCGGCGTCATGTTCGGAAATCCAGAGGTCACACCCGGCGGACGGGCGCTGAAGTTCTACGCGTCGGTGCGGCTGGATATTCGGCGCATCGGAGCGATCAAGGTCGGCACCGAGTCCGTCGGCGGTCGCACGCGGGTGCGAGTGGTCAAGAACAAGGTCGCGCCGCCATTCCGCACGGCGGAATTCGACATGATGTACGGCACGGGCATCTCGCGCGAGGGCGATCTGCTGGACCTTGGCGTTGACCAGGGAATTCTGACCAAGAGCGGCGCGCACTATTCCTACGACGGCACGCGCCTCGGCATGGGGCGCGAGAACGCGAAGCGGTTCCTGCGCGAGAACGCGGACCTTGCAGCCAAGGTCGATCAAGCGGTGCGCGCGGCGACCCTGGGTCCGGCCATCGTGGACGGGGCAGTGGCGGCGGCCGCCGAGTAGGCGGCGGTGGCCAGCGTGGACGGGGACGGGCAAGGACCAGTCGCCGCCGCGGTCAACGGCGGGCATATGGACGAAGTCGTCACTTGCACGGCGGCGCTGCTCGCGCGGCGGAAGCGGCGGGCACTCTTGCTGTTGCACGTGATCGAAGTCGGACATCAGCGGCCACTCGAAACGTCGGATGAACAATTGGTGGTGCGAGCCGAGGCGGTGCTGGCGGCGGCCGAGGCGCATGTGGGCGAACGACGGGTGAAGGTGGAAACCGAGGTGTGCCAGGCGCGCGCGGCCTCCACGGCGATCATTGCCGCGGCGCTGCGCCACGACGCGGCGTCGATCGTGGTCGGCGCCCATCGCTTCTTGGGACAGCACGAGTGCGATCTGGGATTCACCGCCACGCACGTGCTGCGCCACAGCCCCATCCCGGTCACCGTGTGCTACGACCCGATCCGCTAACGGATGGCTCTCCGAGGGGGCGCTTGAGCATGCAGACCAACGGATTGATGGTCTTTGGTTGCCGCGGGCACCCCGCGCTGGCGCAAGGTATTTGCCACGAGATTGGTTGCGAGCCCGGCGCGATTGAGATTTTCGAGTACGGCAACGACAACACCTTTGTCCGCGTGCTGGAGAACGTGCGCGAGGCCGATGTGTTCGTTGTCCAGACCTCGCGCCGGCCGGTCAACCAGTCCGTGATGGAGCTCTTCATCACGATCGACGCGTTGCGCCGCGCCTCGGCTGCGCGGGTGACTGCCGTCGTGCCGTATTTCCCCTATATGCGGTCCGACAAGAAGGACCAGCCGCGGGTGGCGATCACGGCACGCCTGGTCGCCGACCTGCTGGCGACGGCCGGCGCCGACCGCGTGCTCACCCTGGACCTGCACGCCGACCAGATCGGCGGATTCTTCAGCATCCCCAGCGACCACTTGACGGGGATGCCGCTGCTCACCAGCTACTTCGCGGATTGTGGATTCGACGATCTGGTGGTCGTGGGCGATACCGGACGCATCAAGACCGCCAGCGAGTGCGCACGGCGTCTGCGGGCGCCGCTGGCCCTGCTCGACAAGTTTCGCGATCCCATCACGTCCGAGGTTATGGTTCGCGGGCTGGTCGGCGATGTGCGTGGACGAACCGTGCTCTATGTTGAAGACGAGGTCGTAACCGGGCAGTCAGTACGCGAGGGCTTGCGTGAAATCATGAAGCAAAAGCCGCGGGCCATCTATGCTGCCTGCGTCCACCCGGTGTTCACGGAAGAAGCCTATGAGCTGGTGGAGGATTCTCCGCTCGAAGAGATGGTGGTGACCGACAGCATCCCGCTGGAGCCGGGCCGCCCCCAGGGGAAGATTCGCGTGCTTCCCGTCGCCCCCCTCTTGGCCGAGGCAATACGGCGCATCCACACGGGCGAATCGGTGAGTGCGCTGTTCGCGGAAGCCGCGGTCGACTGATGGATCCCACGCGCACGCAGGTCTCGATTCAAAAGTCAGAGGCGCGCGGGCGTCGGGGTGTGGCCGCCACCAAACACCCCGAGGCCAGCGGCATAGGCCTGGAAACGCTGCGGGCCGGTGGGAATGCGGTGGACGCGGCGGTTGCGGCGGCCTTCGCGGTTGGCGTGGCCGAGCCGTGGTCGAGCGGCATCGGCGGCGGCGGATATGCCGTCGTGGCCGGACCCGCCGGAGCCGACGTGATTGCCTTTCCCATGCAAGCCCCGGCGCTGGCCACGCCCGACCGATATCCGCTGGACGGCCGGGAGGCGGTCGGCGGCTTTCTCTGGCCCGGCGTGGTGGACGACGCAAACCTGATCGGCTGGTCGGCGATGTCAATTCCCGGCGCCGTCGCCGGCCTGGCGCTGCTCCACCAGCGGCACGGCCGGCTGCCGTGGCGCGCGCTGGTGGAGCCGGCGGTGGAGCTGGCGCGCCGCGGGTCGCGGCTGACGTGGTTCGACCTGCTGCAGATGGGCCGCCACACCGCCGCCGCGCACCGCCACGCGGAGCTTGGGCGCATCTACTACGCCGACGGCGGGCCGCCGCGCGGCGAGGTGGGCGAGACGCCGCGGCTGGTGCAGCCGGAGCTTGCCGACAGTTTGGACGTAGTAGCCCGGGAGGGTCCGGACGCCTTCTATCAGGGAGACCTCGCCCAGGCCATCGCGGACGACTGCATCGCCAACGGCGGAGCGCTGCGCCGCGACGACCTGGCGCAATACCGCGCGTGGGCGATGGAGTCTCTCGAAACGGGATATCGCGACACGACCGTGGTGACGCCCGGGCCGGGCGGCGCTGGGCCGACGACCATCGCCACGCTCAACAACTTCGAGCAGGCGTATGACGGGTCCGGGGCGCAGACCGACGCGGACCGGCTGCATGCGTTTCTTTGGGCGTCGGGGCTGGCGCAGGCGGACCGGTTCGCGCACATGGGCGATCCGGCCACCGTCGACGCGCCGTGGGCTGAGCTGACCGGCAAGGGGCGCGCACGGGCGCGAGCGGCGTTGATCGACCCGCGGCACGCCCCCGCGCCCGACAGCCCAGGCGATCCCTGGGCGTACATGGCGTCCGACCGCGACCTCGAACGCCAGAAAGGCGACACGTCCACCACGCATCTGTGCACGGCGGACGGCGAGGGCACGTTTGTGTCGCTGACCAACACGCTGGGCGGGGCCTGGGGGTCGGAGATCGTCCCGGGCGGCACCGGCATTTGCTGGAACGACGGCATGTGGTGGTTCGACCCGCGGCCGGGGCAGCCGAACTCCTTGCGACCGCGCGCATTCGGCCTCAACAACATGACCCCCGCCATCGTGATGCGGGACGGCCGCCCGCTGCTGGCCGTGGGCGCGTCCGGCGGCCGCCGGATCACCAACTGCGTCTCGCAGCTGATTTCCCACGTCGTCGACCACCAGATGAGCGCGCAGGAAGCCATTGATGCGCCGCGGGTCGACGGCAGCACGCCGTGGGTCACCGCCGACGCCCGCCTGGGCGACGCGGTGATCGAGGACCTGCGAGCGCGCGGCTGGGACGTGCAGGTTCCGCCCTATCCGGAGCAGTCGGCGTTCGCCAGCCCGGTGGCAATTCTGGCCGGACCGGAGGGATCGCTGCGCGGCGGGGTGGACACGTTTCACGCAGCAGAGGCGCGCGCCTGGTGAACGGGGCGGCGGTCGCGCGGGTGCTGGCGCAGGCGGCCACGCAGATGGCTCGTGACGGTGGCGGCCTGCGGTATCTGGGCGCCACGCCAGACGGTTACGTGCGGCTGCAACTCACCGGCGCCTGCGCCAAATGCCCGCGCCGCATGATGACGCTGGACCTCGCGATCGAGACGCCGCTGCGGTCAATCGGCGCGGCGCGCGGGGTCGAGCTGATGCCGTCCGCGCCGGCGTGAGGCTATGTCCGGTAACTTCCCGACAGTCGGCCCGCGCTGACGTAGCGTCGGGATAGCCAGACGGTTTCCGCCACGGATCACAATCGACGCATGAACAGAGTGTCCGGCGTTACCCGCCGCCGACTGCTGAGCGGCGCCGCAGCCATCGCCCTGGGCGGCGGCGCGGCGACGATGCTGGCGGCCTGCGGCGAGTCAGCGACGACCGCCGAGGACGCGTCCACTCCGTCAGCGAGTCCGACCACGCCAGCGCCAGTGCCAACGCCCGCCGCCGCCGCAACGGTGAGCACGCAGCCGCCGGCCACTCCCGCGCCTACGACTCCCGCGCCGACCGCCGAGCCGGTCAAGGAGCTCGACCTGGTCCTGGCCGACGGCGCCATCACCCTGCCGGCGGAGGTCGTCACCAGGCGCGAGCCGCGTTTGATCGCGCCTGAGCCGCGCGACCTTGGCAAGATCGAGTCCTGGCGGCTGAGCGGATGGCAGACGAACTTCGACATCAGCGTGGTGCCGTTCGGGGACATCCTCTCCGGCGGCGTGGCCCGCGATGTGATTCCACCGATTGACGCGCCGAAGTTCGTCGCGGCGGCGGAGGCCGACGCCTGGCTGAACGACCGCGAGCCGGTGGTGGCTTACGGCAACAACGGCGAGGTTCGCGCCTATCCGCTGCAGATTCTGACGTGGCACGAGATCGCGAACGACGTGGTGGGCGGCCGACCCGTCGCCGTGACGTTCTGCCCGCTGTGCAACTCGTCGTTGGTGTTCGACCGCGAGGTGCTCGGGGCCACCATGCGCTTCGGCGTGTCGGGCAACCTGCGCAACAGCGACCTGATCATGTGGGACGACATCACTGAAAGCTGGTGGCAGCAGCTCACCGGCGAAGCCATCGTGGGCGACCTGGCCGGATACGCGCTGGAGCCCCTGCCGGCGCAGCTCATCGGGTATGGCGAGTTCAAGGCGTCCTTCCCCAACGGGGTGGTGCTGGGGCGAGACACTGGCATCCGCCGCGACTACGGCCGCAATCCCTATCCCGGCTACGACTCGGCCAGCGGCAGCCCGTTTCTGTTCCGAGGGCGCGTGGACGACCGGCTGCGGTCGGGGGAGCGCGTCGTGGCCCTTGTGCTCGGCGGCGAGGCCACGGCCTATGCCTTCACCCACTTGCAAGACGTTGGCGTCGTCAACGACGTGGTAGGCGGCCTGCCGGTCGTCGTGCTCTGGTCACCGGAGACCGCGAGCGCGCTGGACGCTCGCTCCATCGCCGACGCCAAGGCTGTGGGGTCGGGGGTGGCGTTTGGGCGTGAGGTCGCCGGACGCACCTTGACGTTCGAGCCTGGGGACGGGGCCTTCACCGACCGCGAAACCGGCTCGACCTGGTCGATCGCCGGAGAGGCGGTGGCGGGAGCGCTCGAGGGCGTAAAACTGCCGCCGGTCGTCTACGCCAATCACCTCTGGTTCGCATGGGCCGCGTTCTATCCAGAAACGCGCCTGGTCAAGTAGACGGCGCGAGCTGCGTGGAGGCAACGCCAAATCGCCCGGTTTGCAGCCGTCGAATGCCACGACCGGCACCGGCTCGTTAGGCTTGCCCTTGTGCACATCCAAGGACTTTGGATCGTCGTCGGGGCCCTGGCCGTCGTCGAGGCTGCCATTGTGGTCACCGCGCTGCGCATGCGCGTACGATCCACGGCGGTCCGCAGCGTCGTGGGCAGTCGGCCGGCGGAGATCGTCTGGACCCTGCTTCCGGTGCCGCTGCTGGCGGCGCTGGCCCTGCTGTCATTCCAGACCGGCTAAAGGCACAACAACTCCTTGAGAGCAATCAGCACCGCGCCCTCGATTCACGTGCGCCGCGCCGGGTACTGGGCCTTGTCCGCAGCCGTGCTCACGATCGGCCTCATCACTTACGGCGCCTGGGTGCGCGTATCCGGGGCCGGCCTGGGCTGCCCTGACTGGCCGCTGTGCGAAGGCGTCGTCGTGCCGAAGCTGGAGGGCGCCACCGCCATCGAGTTCGGGCACCGCGTCTACGCCGGCGTCACCATGCTCGCCGCCGCGCTGGCCGCCTGGCACGCGTTTCGGGCCCGAGTCGCCGATCCGCGAACCGCGCGCCTGCTCCTCGGGGCGCTGCTGGCCATCCTGGCCCAGGCTGGGCTGGGCGGCGCCACCGTGCTCACCGAGCTGCACGGCATGGTGCGGCTGGCCCATCTCACGTTCTCGCTGCTCACCCTGGCCCTGCTGACCGTCGGCGCGCTGCACGCGCTGGGCCTGACGCGGGCAGCGCTGCCCGGCCTGCGGCGCACGCGGGCACTGCTGGTCGCGACGGCCTTCGTGGTGCTGGTGGGCGGCTCGATCGTGGGCACCAACACGAGCGCCGGCTGTCCCACCCTGCCCCTCTGCGACGGCAGCGTGGACGCCGAAGCCCTGGGCCTGCACATGCTGCATCGGGGCGCGGCCTCGCTGCTGCTGCTCACGTTTTTCTTCACCGCCTGGCAGATTTGGCGGCGTGGAGGATTCGGCCTTCCCTTCCACGTGAGTCTGGCCGCGGGCCTCGTCTCAGCCGCGCAGTTCGCCGTCGGCGTCGCTTCCATGGCCATCGGCCTGCGTCCGGAACTGCGCGTGCTCCACCTCGCGCTGGCCACCCTGCTCTGGTGGGTCGTGGTCGTTCATTTCAGCCTGGCGTTGCAACCCCGGGCTGACTGATGCCCACCGTGGCGCGCCATCTCTATGCGCTGGCCAAGCCCCGAATCGTCCTGCTGCTCGTCTTCACGGCCGCGGCCGGGGTCTGGAAGGCCGCCGCCGGCAGCCCCGAGCCCACGGTGCTGCTGGCCGTGGTCCTCGCCGGCGCCGCGGCCGCCGCAGGGTCCAACCTCATCAATCAGGGGCTGGAGCCGGACATTGACGCCATGATGCGTCGCACCCGCACGCGCCCGGTGGCGTCGCGCCAGGTCTACGCGCCGGCGGCGATAGCCGCCGGTCTGGTGCTCGTGACGATTGCCGTCGTGGCCCTCGCGGTTACCACCAACATCCTCGCCGCGCTGCTCACGCTGGCCGCGTCCGCGGTCTATGTGCTCGTCTACACCGTCGTGCTCAAGCGCCGCTCGTGGAACAACATCGTGATCGGCGGCGCCGCCGGCGCATTTCCACCGCTGATCGGCGCGGCCGCCGTCTTGGGTCAGGTCGACGCCCTGGGCCTGTACATGTTCGCCTTCGTTTTCTTCTGGACCCCGCCCCACTTCTGGACGCTCTCGCTGCTGCTTCGCGAGGACTATGCCGCCGTCAAGATCCCGATGCTGGGCGCCGTCGCCAGTCCCCGCGACACGGCCGTGCAGATCTTGCTGTACATCCTCTTGCTCACCGCGCTGGCGTGGCTTCCCCTGGTGGCCGGCTACGGCGGCCTGACGTTCGCCGTGGCGGGGACACTGCTTGGCGCCCACTGGCTGCGCGCCTCCTGGCCGCTGCGCAACGGGGCCGGCCCCCAACAGACGTTGGCCGCCTACAAGCTTTCCCTGGTTTACCTCGCGCTGATGCTCCTCGTCCTGGCCGTCGAGCCGATGCTGCCCTGGTATGGCTAACCGGCGGCGCCTCGATTGTTGGACGATGCCCCGGTCCGGTGGATTCGAGCGTCGTCGCGACCCATGGGATGCGATACGGACGTCCATCGATCCCTTACGCGCTGCGATCGCGAGAACAGTCGAACGCGCTGTATCAGATTGGCTCTGACACCACCTGGGCAATTACCTGAGTATCTACGCTTCAACTGTCGATAAAGCACGCGTTATTCAGCATCGGTTTACTTTTAGATAGAGTCGCCAGGTATTCAACTACGAGAGCAAGTGTATTCGGTATGCGGTGTCACGACCTCGTTCTTGCCATCCGCCTGACCAATCCCACGACGGGAACCGCAGCCAGGACGACGGCGGCTGCCGCGAAGAACGGCAGGCCCGTCGCATTCTCGAAGGTCCCAGCTAGTTGCCCGCTGCCGGCCGCACCTACGGCCACCCCCAGCGAATACACCGCATAGAAGACGCCGAAGGCCATTCCACGGCGCCCGGCGCCTGTGGCCTCGGCGACCAACGCCGTGGCTGCCGGGAATACGAGCCCGTAACCAAGGCCGAACACGGCCATCCCTATGGCAATCCCGCCGTAGCCGGCGGCCGTTCCGACTACGGCTAGTCCGGCGGCAACACCGACGAGCCCGACGATCAACGGGACAGATCGTCCAATGCGGTCACTAGCTCCGCCAATCGGACTTGCCATCACGAGCATCGAAACCAGCGCGTAGATCGCGAAGCTGTAGCCGGCCCGCGCGGCTGTCTCTCCTTGGTTCAGCAGCACGAGCGGCAGGTGTGCCACAAGCACGCCAACGCCGACGGTGATGGCGAATTGCGCGGCATAGGCCGACCACAAGAAGTGGCTGTGGCGCACGGCCGGTCGCGGATCGACGCCCGCACCGCCAGTGCGCGAATCGGAGGGCCGAGCAATCTCACGCGTCGTCGCCACGAATATGACGAGGGTGACAACAATTAGCGCGAAATCAGCGAGGAAGACGGCATTGGCACTCCAGGCGTCACGGAGAAGGCCGGCGGCCGGAGGTCCGATCACGGCCGGAACCGCGATCAGCGCGCCGGCAAGAGCCATGGCACGACCTCGCTGCCCAGATGCGGCTCGATCGCCGATGATGGCGAAGGCCCCCGGTGTGAGGGCGGCGGCACCGATGCCGTGTACGAAGCGCGCAACAAGGAGCTGCTCTGGCGAGCGGACAAGTGCATAGCTGAGGACGGCAAGGGCGGTGATACCCAAGCCAACGATCATTGGACGACGACGGCCCCATCGGTCAAGTACGAATCCAGCGCCCAAATTGCCAAAAAGATTAGTAATGGAATAGGCCGCAACGATGACGCCGACGAGCGTGGCAGAGGCGCCAAGATCCCGGGCGTGTGGGGCAATGATCGGAAACTGCATGAAGAGATCGGAAAAGGCCGCCAACACAACCAACCGCGCAGCCCAAATAGAGTGACGCGCAAGGCCTGTGGTGTGATGTGTTCTTAGCGTCATCGGTTATCCAGCTGCGATTGCTCGTACCAGGTGGTTTAGTGCGTAGAAGTCGCCAACTCAAACTTCAGATACGTCATCTACTATAACTCAACTCGTGCAGGCAAACAAAATATTCAGCAGAGATAATCCGTATTATTCCATGGAGAAACGGAGGCGTTGCCAGGGTTTGTAGCTCGCCTCGCGGGCTTTGGCGGTGCTCAGGGGCGCGCGATGCGCCGGCACGCTCAATCAACTCGACGATCCGGCGGAAGCCGGCATCGAGCGCAACATTGGCTCAACGTGGTCGATCACCTGAGGGCCGTGGCGGGCAAGCTGCAAGGCACGTGGCTGCCCGCCATCGTCTGCGCCAACCACTTCACGCGGGCTGCGTTCTACCCGCAGACCTGAACTATGGCGTGCCATGTCCAGTGGCGCTCCGGCGCACTGCACACCCCCTTTCGCGCTCGCCAACTTGAGCAGCACATGGGCAGCGTTGTCTTCGATGACCGTCTGCATGCACACGCCCTATGGGCCGGCGACGCCGTGGCACAGAGCCGAGCCGTCGCCGCGACCAGAATAGGAGAATTGCCACCGTTGAGTATAGTGCGTGTGACTTTGAGGGTGATCGTCGCGCCCACTTCCTTCGATTCCGCACAGCGATCGCAGTTTAGGCGACACCAACATTGCATAAACGAGATAGGTGATCGATGCCGTTGGACTATGACTCATTACGCACGGAAAACAAAGAACGATACGGCTGGGACATCGGACGCATCGGAAAGCAGATTTTTACCGACACCTACGCCGATCGGACGCACTTCATCTTGGAGCTCCTGCAGAACGCCGAGGATGCCATCCTCAGACGAGGGACGGAATGGGAGGGACCACGGACCGTCTCCTTTGACTTGACCCAACGGAGGCTCCGCATCAGCCATTTCGGCTCTCCGTTCAACGAGGCGGACGTTCGAGGCATATGCGGCATAGCCGACTCGGGGAAGGCGGGAGATCTCACGGCCATAGGCCGCTACGGCATAGGCTTTAAGTCGGTCTACGCCTTCACCGACCAGCCTGAGATTCATTCCGGACCTGAGGATTTTGGTATCGAGAACTTCGTTTGGCCGAAGGCCGCCCCGCAGATGGATGACAAGCATCCAGACGAGACGGTGTTCCAATTGCACCTCACGTCAGACGACGCGTCAGGGTACGACGAGATATCCACTGGGCTGCGAGACCTTGGATCCAGGACACTTCTGTTCTTGCGTCACATTGAGGAGATAGAGTGGATTGTCGAAGGTGGCGGGTCGGGATGCTACCTCCGGGAGACAAAGCCTGTCGATGATGATGTTCGGCGCGTGACCGTCATCGGACAGGCGGCCGGCAAGGACGAGGTTGCCGAGGAATGGTTGATCTTTTCTCGGGCGGTAAGCCACGAAGGAAAACCAGCCGGTCAGGTGGAACTCGCCTTCAAGCTCGACCCCGAAAGCCAGAGAATTCAGCCTATCAAGGAAGCTGCGCATCTTGTGGTCTTCTTCCCCACCGTTCTCGACACCCGCCTTGGCTTCCTCATACAGGGACCGTATCGAACCACGCCAAGCCGTGATAACGTTCCTTCCGGCGACCTGTGGAATCAGCACCTGGTTACTGAAACAGCTTCGTTGCTACAGCATGCCCTTCGCTGGCTGAGAGATAAGGGACAATTAGACATCGACGCGATCAATTGTCTGCCGCTTGAACCCCAGCATTCAGGCTTCTTTGCACCGATGTTCGAGACTACAAAGAAGCTCCTATCCAGTGAACCCTTGCTCCCGCGCTTCGGCGGGGGATATACATCCGCTGCGCATGCTCTGTTGGGTAGATCACGAGAACTGCGCCGGCTTTTTACGCCCAGTCACCTTGAGACAATATTCGACAGCGATCACGAGTTGACGTGGCTAAGCGAAGATATCACCCAGGACCGCGCCCCCAACATCCGCTCGTATCTCATGGAGGAACTAAATGTACGAGAGGTGATTCCTGAGGATATCGTACGAAAACTGACTCGAACATTCTTGGAATCGCAGTCCGACGAGTGGATATTCGCCCTCTATGAATTCCTTGACGGCCGGTCAGGGTCGCTGCTGCGGCACTACCTCAACGACGTGCCCATCGTGCGCCTTGCTAATGGAACTCACGTGACAGCGAAGATGAGTGGAATGCCACAAGCGTTTCTACCGAGCGACATCCAGACTGGCTTCCCCACCGTGGCAATCTCGGCCTGCGCAAGCGACGCCGCGCGTTCATTCCTTCGATCACTAGGCCTGCACAAGCCGGATCTTGTGGACGACGTGATTCAAAACCTCCTACCAAACTATCAAGGGGACACCGTCTGCACCGCTGACTATGAAAAAGACCTAGAACGCATTCTGAGAGCCTCGAAGACAGATTCGAGCGTCCAGCGGAGTCGATTGATCGGTGAGCTTCGAAAAACCACCTTTGTCCTTGCAATCGACGCGCGAGGGAATTCGTCAACACGGTGGTCAAGGCCAAATGAAGTGTACCTGCCGACTGATCGATTGAAGGCCCTATTCGACGGCGTAGAGAAAATTCTTTTCCCTGACGACTCTCAGAAACTCCTGCGAACGGAGGATGTTCACAAATTGCTTGAGGAGTGCGGCGCGTGCAAGCGATTACAAACTATTGACTTCACTCCCGAATTCACCAACGAAGAACTTCGCGGCATGCGAGTCGAGAAAACCGGGCATAGTGCTGCCACTCCATGGCGGGGATATGCGGTTAAGGATTGGACGCTTCGTGGCCTTGACGAGTTGTTGGGGCAATTATCGACTATTGAATCGTGTCGGAGTAGCGAAAAGGCCAAATCGATCTGGGAAGAGCTCACCGAGCTCGAACATTGGACGTTTTCAGGCATCTATACTTGGTTTTACTACAGTGAGCACAATTATCGCTTTGATGCATCGTTCGTGGAACAGCTCAACAACACTGCATGGGTGCCGGATTCGAACGGCGACTTGATGCTTCCCCGGAATGTGATGTTTGACTGCCTGGGCTGGAAGGAGGACGCCTTTCTACAGTCGAAGATTCAATTCAGGCCTCCAGCACTCGTGCAACTTGCACGCGAAGCTGGGATCGAGCCCGAAACGATCGACCTGATTCAGAGACATGGTTTAACCACTGCAAAGTTGCAGGAATGGCTAAGGATCGAAACCGGGTCCGGGAATTCACGTCGCGCTGCAGCCGGTAACCAATCAGGACAATCCGGCAATTCGACCTCCGATGGTCGCGGAGGCGACGGCAGTATCCCCATGGAGCGCAAGGAGCCTGAAACGTCGTTCGCAAAGATCTTCTATGAAGTCCAAACTGTCAACCCAGCCGGTGCCTCTGACAATCCAGTGTTGCTTCCTGGCGGAGGTCCGCACACCGATGAGTCTGCCGTGAGGCACACGCGTCAATCCAACCTACTTGGCCGTTCGGGCCAACTGGTCCAAAAACAGGTCGAACGCTGGGTGCCAACCGAGGCCGCCGACCACCTCGCAGATCAATTCAGAAGCATGGTCCATGGCGACTACGGCAAGCGCTGTCAGATATGCGGGAGCTCGTTCATGATGCCCACCAGTCGCGAGCTGCAAGTGTTCGTCGTTCACGTCGTGCAGCCGAGCGCAGACGATCGAACAAATCATTTTGGCGATCTGCTCGGACTCTGTGGGCGGCACTACGCCCTGGTGCGGTACGGCGCATGGTCCTTGTTGGATCCACGGACCGAAAGGCCTTTCGAACATGCGGATCGCATGAGGACATCCGTTCTGAATGCGCCAATAACAGACATTGACGGAAATCTTTACGTTGCCTTGCCAATCCAGTTCGCGAATATCTTTCGAGATTGGAGCGCCAAGCCAACTACAATTTCCGCGGAGATTCACTACAGCATTCCACACTGGAAATATTTGCGCGAACTCCTCGCTACCTGAGAGGTCATCGAATGTCCACTCCGCGATCCAACGCCAAAGCCAGATACAAGGCTGACCGATCGGCTGTCGGCTGGGTCATCTCTGTCTCCGGCGAAAGTGCCAGGGTTTTCATCGACGGATCAATCAAACTGACGCCGCTTGCCGAGCTTGAGCCAGTTCAAGGCCTTACAGAAATGAGTCCCGAGGAATTCAGATCAGCGCTGACCCGGCGTAGGCTGGAGCATCCGGTGACTGATCAATTTCTGTCCTTTAGGGCGTCCAAGACCAGGCTTTTATACCACCAGTTTCTACCGGTCAAGAAGATGCTTGAGTCACCAGACCAGCGACTGTTAATCGCGGATGAAGTAGGTACGGGCAAGACAATCGAGGCGGGCCTGATCTGGGCGGAGTTGGAGTCCCGGTCGGCGCACGGCCTGGAGAACGTATGGGTAGTCTGCCCCAAGTCACTCGTTGGGAAGTGGCACGACGAGATGCTACAGCGGTTCGACCTCCGACTTGAAACCCTGTCGTCCGAAGGTGTGCGACAAGCCCTAGTGTCTCTGGAGCGCGACGGCGTACTGCCGCCTAGGTTCGCCAAGTCCATCGTCAACCTGGAACTGATTCGCATGGAAGACCATGCCGTGCGCTTGGGGCAATCACCCATTGCATGGGATCTCGCCATATTCGATGAAGCCCATCACCTGCGCAATACCGAAACCCTTTCGTACTCGATAGCCCAGTTCATCTGCGAGCGGTCCAAGGCGGCGGTGTTTCTCACTGCCACCCCCTTGCAGACACGTTTGGAAGACATTGTTAACCTGATGGACGCCCTAGGCGTGGATGTCGCCGCGGACCCGAACTTGCTTGAAGAGCAACTGCGCTGGGACATGCAAATGAACGACTGGATCCGCCTAGTCCGACGTCGGCCGCCGGAATGGGAGCGAGAGGCCGTCTCGCTCATGCGCGTGCTGCGGTCCGCTGGAGGACAAGATCGACCAGGGTGGGAGGCGTTTCAACAGCTTGCAGCGTCGTCAGACCTAGCAGACCGTGGACAGCGCACGGTCGTCGTCGACGCGGCCCGCGATTTGCAGGTACTGAGCCCCTACATGACGCGTACGCTTCGCTCGGATGTGGATGAGGAGAGGCCCACGAGGGAAGCCATAACGAGAATCGTTGAGTTCGCTCCCGAAGAGACGGCGTTTTACCAGGCGGTATATGACATATGCATGATGCGAGCGGTGGAGATGGGGAATCCGCCTGGCTTCGTAACGCAAATGCCGGAGCGGCGAACTGCCAGTTGCGTTCCTGCTGTAGCGGCTGAGATCCTTGAGTATGCGACCGAAGACGAGGATGCCGAGCATAAGGCCAGATTCACGCCTAACGAAGTTGCAGCCTTAGAACCACTCGCGAACGCAGCCCTGCAGGTCCACGATCGGAAACTTGAGGCTCTCGATCAGATACTCGCACGCGCATTTGGCGATTTGAAGACTGACCGGGTCATGATCTTCTCAACGTTTCGAGGCACGCTTCACTACCTCCAGGAGAAGCTCCGGGAGAGAGGCTACTCGCTGGCGCTGATGTATGGGCTTACCCCCGCCAGGGACCAAGACTGTCGCCGAGGTGAGAAGAGCAGGGAGCGAATCGCAGCGGAGTTCAGACAAGGCAGGTTTCAGATTCTCCTTGCCAGCGAAGTGGCAGGAGAAGGACTGGATTTCGAGCACTGCCATGTTGTCATCAACTACGACCTGCCCTGGAATCCCATGCGCGTCGAGCAGCGGATTGGTCGTTGCGACCGGATCGGCCAAGCGTCCGAGAAAGTCTATATAGGCAGTCTTGCCAGTATTGGCACGATCGAAGCGCGAATCCTGGAGCGACTATATGAGAGGTTGAAAGTCTTTGAGCGCGCACTGGGCGACCTTGAAGTCATCTTCGGCGAGGCCATCGCCTCATTTGAACGAGATATCTTCAGACGTGATCTGACGCGGCAGCAGCAGGATGAACGGCTTGAGCGAATCAGTCAGGCGGTGGAGAACAACGAACGTCACAAGGAGTCGATAAGCCAGTCGAGTGTAATCTCGGCACAAAGCCGTCAACTGCTGGATTCAGATCAGCAGGAAATCAAGGAAGCCGAAGCGAGATTCCTGTCCCCGGAAGAGCTGGCTGGATTTGCCCATACCGTCATCCAGCGTCATTTGCCGAACAGCATGCGACCGACGGCTAGAGGAGAGTTCGAAGTCTCGGGCAGCGACGAGCTCCGGGACGCGCTCGGAAGTCTGTTATCGGCATATCCGGCGACACACTATGCCAGGGCTGAGGTCGTTCGCTTTCGCAATCGGACCAGTCAGACCGAAAAGACAAGGGTCTCCTTCATGGGCGAGGGCGACGAAATAGAGTTCGTCCACGCACGACATCCCCTCATGTTATTGGCAAGACATCTCGAAGAAGATCAGCTCTCCGACACGCCGTGGTGCTCGGCTGTGATCCCGTCGGATCTAGTGGACCATCCCACGGTGCTAGTCTGGGCCATTGGCTCGCTGGAAGGCTATACAAATCGGGCGGAGCTACTCTGCGTCGCCGTCGACCGCGAAACAGGGAGGGTCAGTCCGGTTCCGGTCGAACGGGCACAGGAACTGGTTCGAGCGATGTCGGCACCAGAGAATGAGTCCTTGGGTAACAGCATCGACATCGAAGCCCTCAGGACACAGGCTGAACAAACGTTACTGACTCATTTCAAGGAAATTGCAACCGCCTTCAGTTCGCGAGAAAGCGTCCTGACGGACAAGGCCAAACAGGCTGTCCGCTCGCATGCCGAACGCCAGATCGTCCGGAACGACCGCTTGCTATCGAGGGAGGATCTCAACATCAGACTTAGAAACATGTATCGCGGTTGGAACCGCCGAATCGAGGCTGAAGCCCAATCCAAGTTGGCAGAGATTGAGCGGAAAAGCGGTGTGCGCTCATATCTTGAGGTAATCGGGATGGCCGTTATGTATCCAGGGAATGTCCGCCAGAGCATGGGATGAACTGACACCCTAAGAGCTTTCCCAGAGATGTCAAACACCATGAGCTATTCGCCAATAGCGTGAGAGACCGACGGTCCGATGACTGCTCTGAGCGCCGGACGCGCTCGGCTCCGTACCGTTCGTGGTGTGAAACCGTTAGATGTTGCCGCCGGCTGGCAGGCCGCACCAAGCCGCGCGGCGTGCCCGCACGGAATCGCTGCTAGCCTCTAGTCCCGGTTGATTTCCAGAGGCCATTGCCCATATGGCGTTGCCGCACGGGCGTTCGACGGGGCGGGAGGGCTTTAGTCCCCGCGACTACGTGCGCGCTCTGGGCACGACGTTCGCCTACACGCCGCGCGTGATGGCCATGGTGTGGCGCACCAGCCCCGGCCTCACCGCTGGAGTGGCCGGCGTGACGGTGGTTCGCGCCCTGATCCCGGCGGCGACGATCTGGCTGACCAAGCTGGTGATCGACGCGGTCGTCGACGCCATCGCCGTCGGCGGGACGGACGGGTCAATCAACCGGGTGGTGACGCTGGTGGTCTTGCAGCTCGCGCTCGCGCTGGCGGCCACGGCGCTCGATCACAGCGGCAACGCACTACGCGCCTTGCTGGGCGACCGCTTCTCGAACCGCATAAACATCATGATCCTGGAGAAGGCCGAGACCCTGGATCTGGCCTACTTCGAGGACTCGACGTTCTACGACATGCTGGAGCGCGCCCGCCGCGAGGCCAACATGCGCCCGGCCGCTCTGGTGACCAACACGTTCTCGCTGGCCGGCAGCTTCATTCAGCTTGTGTCGGTTGCGGCGCTGCTGGCGTCGCTGGCGTGGTGGATTCTGCTGGTGGTGGCCGTCACGTCCATTCCCTACCTGGGCGCGGACATGTGGTTCGCGCGGGCGCGCTATCGAATGAACTGGCGGCGCGCCCCCGAAGCCCGCCGGCTCTGGTACCTGGGCTACGTGATGACCTCGGACGAGACGGTCAAGGAGGTCCGGCTATTCGACCTGGGCGGCCACCTGCTGGACCAATACCGCCGTACGTTCGCCCGCTTCTACCGCGAGAACCGCAAGCTCACGCTCTCGCGTGAGAGCGTCACCTTCGTGCTGGGCCTCGTGTCGGCGGGGACGGCGTCGGGGCTCTACATCGTCGTGGCGCTGGCGACCATTGCGGGCCGCCTGACGCTGGGCGATCTGACGCTCTATCACCAGGCGCTGGTGCAGACCCAAGATCGGCTGCGCCAGATCTTTGGCGGCGTGAACTCGATGTATGAGGCCAACCTGTTTCTCACCAACCTCTTCGACTTTCTGGCCTTCGAGCCGACCATCCGGCCCGATCCAGGGCGCCGACCCATGCCGCGCCCGATCCGCGAGGGGATCGCGTTTCACGACGTGCATTTCACCTACCCGGGCGTGCGCGAGCCGGTGCTGCGCGGCATTGATCTCAAGATCGACCGTGGCGAGACCATCGCGCTGGTCGGCGCCAACGGCGCGGGCAAGACGACCATCGTCAAGTTGCTCACGCGCCTCTACGATCCGTCGCAGGGCCGGGTCACGCTGGATGGCGTGGACCTGCGCGAGTACGACGTCGGCAGCGTGCGCAGTCAGATCGGCGTGACGTTTCAAGACTTCGTGCAGTTTCACGCCACGGCGGGCGACAACATCGGCTACGGCAACCTGCCGCTCAAGGACGTGCGTTCGCTGGTGGAGTCGGCGGCGCGGCGCAGCGGCGCGGCCGAGAGCATCGAGGGACTGCCCGACAGCTACGACACCACGCTGGGGCGCTGGTGGGGCGACGGCACCGAGCTATCGGGCGGCGAGTGGCAGAAGATCGCCCTGGCCCGCGGCTACATGCGCGATGCGCAACTCCTGATCCTGGACGAGCCGACCGCGTCGCTCGACGCGCGCACCGAGTACGAGGTCTTCCAGCGGTTCAGGGAGCTGACCTCGGACCACATGGCGGTGCTGATCTCGCATCGGTTCTCGACGGTGCGCATGGCCGACCGCATCTACGTCATTGAGGACGGCCGGGTGTCCGAGCACGGCACGCACGACGAGCTAATCGCCCGCGGCGAAACCTACGCCACTTGGTTTGGCATGCAGGCGTCGGCCTACCGCTAGCGAGCCTGGATGCTGGCGGTAGGGCGCTCCCTTGTCTGAGTACAGCAGCCCACATCTTGCGGGCGAGGGGCCGTGCCCCGTACGATCGCGGCCGCAACTTCCGCGGGAGGCATGTGATGTCTGACACGGCGACTTTGAAGGTGGGCGACGAGGCCCCGGACTTTGAGCTTCCGACGAGCCCCAGGGGCGGGGAGCCGTTCAAGCTGAGCGACCATCGCGGGTCGACGGTGGTGATCAACTTCGTGCCGGCAGCGTTCTCGCCAGTGTGCAGCGACCAGCTCCCGATCATCGAGGAGAAGCTGGGCGGGCTTGAGGGGACGGTGACGGTCGCGATCTCGACCGATAACACGTGGACGTTGAAGGCCTGGGCCGAGCAGACGGGCGTGAGCTATCCGGTGCTGAGCGACTTCAACCCGATCGGGGCGACAGCGAGCGCGTATGGGGTGCTGCTGGAGGGGATGAACATGGCGAACCGCGTGGTCGTAGTGGTCGACGGGGATGGCAAGGTCGCGCATATCGAGACCGCTCCAGAGGTGGTTGAGCTGCCCGACTACGACCCCGTGATGGCGTGCCTTTCGGGCTGAGGTCCGGGGGCGTTAGACAGGCTGTGTCGTAGGTCTGGCAGGCGGAACCTACGCCACCTGGTTCGGGATCGAGGCGTCGGCGTACCGATAACTCCAGTCCACACCGCTGAGCGAAACTGGAATCCCATCGTCGCCCTGCGTGTATGCGGCCGCTCACGTGTCGGCGTCGTCTTGCCTCGCAGTCTGCGAGGGCACCCAAGCCATACAGTCGAATACGACCTGAACAACTCTCGCTGCTGGACTCGTGGTAACATTTGACCACCGATTTCCGGGTGCCTGTGCCAGTATTTGGAGCTACTTCGCGTCGTCTATCTCCTGTTGTTGGAGACGCGGCGATAGGGATCGGTCATGAAGCTCGCACCAACGCTGCTCTTGCTGGTGATGGCCGTGTCCACAGGCTGCGCAGACACCAACGGCGACGCCCCAGCACCGACACCAGAGGCGGTCGCCGCCGATGCCACACCGACCGCAATCGCCACGACCACGGCTGCCGTCACGCTTACGGCAGTCCCCGACGTCGTGCGCGTCGACTTTCCCGCTTGGGTTGACGCCTCCCCGCAAATGGCGGCGGAAATAGCCACCGCCGACGTGATTGTCCAAGCCAGCCTCAGTTCCCTTGAATCCATGACAAAGAAGCACCAAAACTATGGCTATGTGGCCGAGGTGATCTACAGGTTCGAGACGAGGCAGTATCTAAAAGGACACGGCGCCGACGAGCTTGAGGTCCGTACAGACAGCGGGCCCAAGTACGAGGGTTTCCCGGATTCGCTTGGCGAGAGAACCGAGAGCGAGGCGAACCAGCTTGCGGAGCAAATGCTGGGCTACAGCAGAGCCCTAGTCCGCAGTAAGCAGGACGCGATACTCCTTTTGTATCGACGGCAGGTGACGGATGATCTCAACTTTACAAGCTTCGAAGGCGACTACGAGCGATATCCAGCGCTTGGAGTGACATGGCTGTATGCGGACAGTGAGGCACTGTACCGGCATTCGTTCACTGGCGAACAATCGGACGCGATCTCGCTCGCCGATCTCAAGACACGCGTCGAGGTCCTACAGCCACTGACAGAAGGAGTGTATGGAGAGTGCGTTATCGGCGCGCTACGTCGCAGGGATCGGGTGAGGAGCCAGATCCTCGGCACGTACCGCGAGATGGGCATAGCCGGCTGGCGACAACCGGAGCCCTTCCCCAGGGAAGAGGTCGCGATGGACTCACCAGCGTCGCAGGGCGCCACGGTATTCGAAGTCCGCGGACCGCCCTATAGGTTGCCCGTGTTCAGCGACTATTGGCTGGACGGCAATGATAAAGACCTATTTGTTGATGATAGCGTGACTGATGCGGAATACACCTACGAATCCATAAAGGTGGCCACAACGCTTTCACAGGGAATATACAGTGTCTACTACAGCACATACCACCAATCCTTACCCTGTGATAGACATCACGATGTGCGGGCTTGGCGGAAAACGAATACGACAGAATGGGTGGTTAGCGTTAAGGGCCGCTAGCGGCTTGCTTGTGGCGTGCTCCGACCGCCTGCCCGGCGCGTCGGCACAGGCGCGGCTGATCTCTCCGCGCTGAACCCGTGCCGCTCCGCTGCCGGCGACGGGGTAGCGGGCCCTGAATCATGAGGGCCTGCCTACGTTCGGAAGCTTGAAAGGGCCGGGTGACGCCGCCGGCCGCTGGCTTGCCCATCCCGACCCCAGGTGCGTCACAATCGGGCCAGTGAATCCCTTTCGAAACGGAGCGCGCTCGTGAATCTACCGAATCCGGTCTTGGCTAAGCTGCGCCGAGGCGAAGTGTCCATAGGCTCGTGGCTCAACCTGGCGTCGCCCCTGGCCGCCGAGGTGATGGCGGTTGGCGGTTGCGAGTGGCTGGTGATCGACGCCGAGCATGCGCCGTGGGACCTGGGGCTGATCACGGAGGGCATCCGCGCGATCGAGTCGCAGGGGTGCGTGCCGCTGGTGCGGCCCTGGACCAACGATCCGGCGTGGTTTGGGCAGATTCTGGACGCCGGCGCCATGGGGCTGGTGGTCCCGCACGTGAGCACGGTCGAACAGGCCGAAGCCATCGCCGAGGCCGTGCGCTACCCGCCCCGAGGGCATCGCTCGTCCGGCACCTCGCGCGCCACCATCGACCGGGGCTGGACCGCGCAGGCCAACGACCACCTGATCATCTGCCCCCAGATCGAGGACCTCGAGGGCGCGGATAACACGGAAGCGATCATGGCCGTCGACGGCATGGACGTGGCCTACATCGGGCCGTCCGACCTGGCGCTGTCCATGGGACTCACGAGCGCCGACATGTTCACGAACGCCGACCACGCGGCCGCCATCGCCAAAGTCCTGGCGGGCGCGCAGGCCAACGGCAAGCCGGCCGGCTTGCCGGCGCCGAACGTTGCGCGGGCGCGCGAACTCATCGCGCAGGGGTTCACGATGATCGACTACTCGAGCGATTACCGAATCTTGCAGGCCGCCGTGGTTGAACAGCTCGCCGCGGTGTTGGCCTAGTGGGGCGGGAGGGCTCTGCCGTGACCTATCTGACCACTGACAAGGTCGCCGTGATGGGCGCGGCGGGCGCCGTGGGCTCGAATCTCGCCCAAGCGCTGCTGTCGACCGGCACCGCCAACACCATCGCCATGTACGACCCCTACGGGCCAGGCCTGGAAGGCGCGGCGGAAGAGATCTACCACTGCGCCTTTCCCGACGCCCAGGTGACCTGGACGACGGACGCGGGCGAGGCGCTGGACGGCGCGGCCTATGTGCTCAGCTCCGGCGGCGCGCCGCGACGCGAGGGCATGACGCGCGAGGACCTGCTGCGCGGCAACGCGGAGATTGCGGCACAGCTGGGACGGGATATCAGCCAGCACGCGCCCGATGCCCGGCTGGTGATCATCGTATTCAATCCCGCCGACATCACCGGCCTGGTGACGCTGGTGCACTCGGGGCTGGCGCCGCAGCACGTGACCACGCTGGCGGCGCTGGACAGCACCCGCTTGCAGACGCGTCTGGCGCAGCATTTCGGCGTGCCGCAGCACCTGGTGCGCGGCTGCCGCACCTATGGCGGGCACGGCCAGGAGATGGCGCTCTACAAGGGTGCGACGCAGATCAACGGGGTGCCGCTGAACGACATCGTGAGCGGCGGCGCGCTGGCCAACGGCGTGGGGCTGGACGCCGCGGGCTGGCAGCACATCCGCCAGCACGTGCTGGGCGGCGGCGCGCGCGTCATCAAGCTGCGGGGGCGCTCGTCGTTCCAGTCGCCGGCGCACCTCACCGCGATGATGGTGCGGGCAGCCCGCGGCGGCGAGGCCTTCGAGTGGCCCTGCGGCGCGTTTGTGACCGGCGAACCCTACACCAACGTGATGATGGCCATGCCCACTACCCTCGGTCCGGACGGGGTTGCCTGGCGGCTGCCCGAGGGCGACGCGGACGAACGGGCGGAGCTCAACGCGGCCTACGCCCACCTGCAGCACCTGCGCGACGAGACGATCGAGATGGGCCTCATCCCGCCGGTCGCCGAGTGGGCCTCGGTAAACCCGCACCTCGCGGGCTGACGGAAGGTCAGCCGAAGGCGCGCATCACCTCCTCGGGCGTCAGGCGACCGACGTTGGTGGCCGAATAGACAGCCGCTTCGACGCGCCGCTCAGGGTCCAGCACGAAGGCCGTGGCCTGGAAGGCGCTCCTCCGCTCGAAGCGGTAGGCGCCGACGGCGTCGAGGGCATCGGGGTAGGCCAGTTCGCCCACCAGCGGAAACTCGAGCCCCAGGCGGTCAGTGAGCGCCGCGCAATCCTCACGCGAGTCGACCGAGAGGCCCACCACATCCACGCCGATGGCGTCGAGCGTGTCCAGCACGAAGTTGTAGCCGGCCAACTGCCGGCGACAGTGCGATCACCAATGCCCGCGATAGAACAGCAAGGCCGTTCGCCGGTCCCCAAGATCCTGGGGCACGCGGAACGGCCTGCCGTCAGCCAGCACGCCCTCAAGCGAGGGAAACGTATCGCCGAGGTTCAGCTTTGCCATGGGTGAGCCCCCTTTCCGAAGGCGACAGTATGACCGACGGGCGCGGTGGGACGATGCGCGGCCTGGTCGTTCCTGACGCAGCCACGAATCGGGCAACCACAAGGGTCACGCCGACATCGGACGTCCAAGGCCGCGGGGGTGGAGTAGTGGCGGGCGGTTCGCGAACCGCTCCTACCTGACCGCAAGCCACTACCCCAAACGCGGCGGCATTTCCGATGGCGGCCGCGATTTGACACAATTGGGAGACGACCTTCCCGGCCCGCCGGGACCTTTCTGGAGACAACCCATGGCAACGCAGTCCACCCCGACGATCGTGGCGTATCTCAAGCCCGTGTGCGGCTGGAGCGCCGGCGTCCGCGCCGTCTTCGACAAGTACAGCCTGTCCTACGAGGACAAGGACATCATCAACAGCCCGGTGAACTACCACGAGATGGTGATCAAGAGCGGCCAGCCGCTCTCGCCGTGCGTGGTGGTCGACGACCGCATGCTGGCGGACGTCAGCGGCGAAGAGGTCGAAGCCTGGTTGGCCGACAAGGACTACATCGCCAAGAACAACCTGCCGACCCCAGTGCCCCTCGACCGCGCCTGCGCCGACGAGGTCCACGCGGCCAACGTCATGTTCGAGGAGTCGTAGCGCAAGGCTCACGACCCGGCACGCGCCGTTCGCCGGGAGACCTGAACGCTTAGCCGGCCTACGACGGCCTGCGGGCTTAATGGTCGGTTCGCGCCCTCAAGAGCCGCTGGCGATCGCGAACGCCTCCGAGGTTCGGTGTCGCTGATTTCTATAATCCAATCAAGGCGAATGCCGATGCGCGGCGGAATGTAGGAATGCTATGACCAGGCTGCGGGTGACCTTGCAGCCCTCCGTGCTGCGCTGGGCCAGGGACCGGGCGGGCCTTGATGTCGGAAAGCTCGCCGGGAAGGTCGGAGTCCGGCCGGAGCGCGTAACTGAGTGGGAGGTCTCGGGTCAGATAACCGTGGCCCAAGCCGACAAGCTGGCCCGTTCCACCCACACCCCGCTGGGATTCCTGTATCTGACCGAACCACCAGAGGATCGCTTGCCAATAGCCGACTTCCGCGCGTGGAGTGATGACGCGTTGCGACGGCCGAGCCCCGGTCTTCTGGAGACCGTGTATCTCATGCAGCGCCGTCAAGCGTGGATGCGCGACGACACCATTGAGGAAGGCGGCGCACCACTGGGATTTGTTGGGGCCTACGACTTGGCTTCTTCACCGCAGCGCGTTGCGGCGGCGATGCGTGATGCCCTCGGCCTCCCACACGGTTGGGCGTCAGCGGAGGGAGCCTGGTCCGACGCCCTGAGAGGCCTGCGGAATCGTGTTGAGGATGCCGGCGTGCTGGTGGTCTTCAATGGAATCGTGGGAAACAACACGCGCCGCAAGCTTGATCCCGATGAATTCCAGGGCTTCGCGCTTGTAGATGCATACGCCCCGCTTATCTTTGTCAATAGTGCAGATTTTCTGGCAGCCCAGATGTTCACGTTGTCGCACGAGCTAGCACATATATTCATCGGGGCAGACGGTGTTTCCAAGTTTGAAGCGCTTAGACCGCCGGACCAAGCAACCGAGCAGTTCTGCAATCGCACGGCCGCCGAGTTCTTGGTTCCCAGTGACGACCTGCGCAGGTATTGGCGCGAGATCAGAGGGCAAGCTGACCCCTATGAGGCGGTGGCGCGGCACTTCAAAGTGAGCCGACTTGTCGCCGTGCGGCGCGCACTCGACCTCGAATTGATAACCGGGCGTGAGTTTTCTGAGTTCTACGAACGGTACCTCGACAGCGAGCACCGCCGGGACAAGCCCAGCGGAGGAAATTTCTGGAACACTCAGAACACGCGAATCGGACGCCGCTTCGAGGAGGCCATTGTCCGCGCCGTTCGCGAGGACCGGCTGCTGTACCGTGAGGCTTACGCGCTCACCGGTCTCAAGGGCGAGACCTTCGAGCAGCTTATTGCGCGGAGCAGCACGTAGCTGTGAATGACCCCGGTCGGTCCGAATTTCTGCTCGACTCCAGCATGTTCATCGAGGCGTATCGCCGCTACTACGGCTTGGACATATGCCCCGGTTTCTGGGACTGCCTGCTCCACCATTGCGGCGAGCATCGCTTACTTAGCATCGACCGGGTTCACGAAGAACTCAAGCAGGGTGGAGGTCCCTTGGCCGATTGGGCAGACCAGGAGGCGAGTGGCTTGTTCGCCTCATCCAGGGAGCCGCTCGTAGTCGCAGAGTACGGAAACATCATGGCTTGGGTCCACGGCAGCGCCCACTTCCTCGACCAGGCGATAGCTGACTTTGCCTCGGGTGCGGATGGTTGGCTTGTCGCCCACGCCAAGGTCCACGGGAAAACCCTGGTAACGCAGGAGGTCTATAACTCGAGTATCAGGAAAAGAGTTCCTCTACCCAATGTTTGCAGTAAGTTCGGAGTTGTAGTTGCCAATACATTTGCAATGCTGCGGGAGCTTGACGCCGCCTTCCATTGGGCGCCACCTTCGCATAATCAACAACACGGGCACGCCGTAACTAGGTAGCTCACTCGCACGGTGCTGACCGACAGTGCGTGCACCACGCCGAAACGCAACCAGGCGAGCGTGGTCTAGCCACGCAGCTCCTCCCCAGCCGGTGCTGGAGGGCTCGTACGACGCGCTTGTGCGCCTTTGTCCGCTTCTTTGTCCGGTCCGGGACTGGGTAGCCGATTGCATAGGCCGGGCTGCGCTTGCCGGCCACGGTCTGCTCGGGACGGTTTCTTCAACGCCCAAGAGGTGTCGAGTCGCGGGCGATCACTGCCAGTCCACAGCGACCTGCTTGCCGAGCGCCGTAACGGCCATCTCGAGCGATCCAAAGCCGAATTGAGCAACGGCCGGCACCCGGCTGCGTCCGCGCCCTAGTTATTGAGGCTCTGGCGCATGTACGCTAGGTGAGCCGATCGACAGAGTCGGCGGGCGTTCCCAACATAGATTCGTTTCCCGTGCGCCGCATTCGTCCTGTCATCGTGGCCTTGGCCTTGCTGCTAGTGGCGGCTGCCGCGTCTCCCGTCACCGCGCGCGAGTTGGGATTTGGCGTCACGGCCACGGCGCAGGTGACGGCCGTGCGGTACTACGCCAAGCTACAGCACAACGTCGCCGATCTGGCCGGCACCTTCACCAACGGGGCCTCGTTCGAGGCGAACTTCCTGACCAATTTCGATCGGACTGGCGGCGTCGAGCGCTGGGGCTTTCCCACGTCGGCGATCTTCGAGGAAACCAGGGGAACGCTCACGCAGTACTACCAACGCGGCGTCGTCGATTGGCAGCCGCCGCCGGGCGGCGGGCGACACACCTTCCAACGGCGCCTGGCGTGGGACCATCTGGGCGGCGGTCTCGGCGGTTCAGTCGACCAGGGCGTGGAGCCGGGCTTCACCAATCCGCATCCGGGCGAAGCCCTTGGCCCCTGGGGCCACAAGGTGGCCGACCTGTCGATTGAGGGCGTCTCGATCGGTTTCGCGGATTACTTCAACCGGCTGGGCGGCGTCGACTCCTTCGGCTATCCCAAGACGGACGCGCGGCGCGACAACCACCCCCAAGCCGTGCTGCACGACCCTTCGCGGCCGGTGGACAGCCGCATTCGCCAGTACTTCCAAGCCGCCGTGTTGGAGTTTCACCCGGAGTCTGAGATCGCGCCGGTCAAGCTCCGCTTGCTGGGAGACACGCTCCGCAACCGCAAGTACCTCAACAACGCCTGGCAAAGCTACCGGGCCTTCACCTCGAAGCCCCCGTTCAGCGTCGGCGATCAAGCGCGCATCGACCTGCTCGAGGCGCGCGGCGCGAGCCCGGCTAACGGGGACGCCACAGGCACCGTGCAGCGCCTGCAGCCATCGCTGCTGCGCATCGAGACTGACAGCGGCTGCGGCTCCGGCTTCTTCGTCACGGCCGACGGCTACGCCGTCACCAACTGGCATGTCGTCGAGGGCGCCGGATCGATAACCACCACCACCGTCACTCAGCACCGGAGCACGGCCACTGTGGTGGCCGCCAATTCGGACCTCGACCTCGCGTTGCTGGCCGTCGACGGAGTGAGCCGCTCGGTTCCCATCATGTGGGGCAGTTCCGCGGACGTGCCGCTAGGGTCGCAGCTCGTGGCCATGGGCTACGGCACCACGCTGACGAGCGACGGCTCGAGTTGCGCCGTGAATCCGACCGTGACCACGGGCCTGCTGTCGAACCGAATCGACCTTCCCGGCGGGAACTACCTGCAAACCGACGCCGCGCTCAATCCGGGCAACAGCGGCGGGCCGGTGGCCACCCTCGATGGGCGCGTGGTCGGGATCACGGTCGGATCCCTGAGCAACCTGCAAAACACAAACTTCCTCATCCCGAGTGAGCGCGCGGAGCCCGTGGTTACCGCGTGGCTCGACACGATTGGCCGCGGCGGCGCGACGCCCGTTCCATCGTCAACGTCCGCGTCACGTCCGGTCATGCTGTTCAACCGCGACCGCATTGAATGCCAAGACAGCTCCGCCGCCGAGACGCCCCCGGCACATGCCTTTGGCCGTGAACTCACCTTGCAGGCAACGATCACGCTCCACGACAACCCCGGCAAGAATGTTCCAATCGCCCTCCTCAATTTGCGAAGCGCGTACGACAGCAATTGGGATCGTCACGATCGCATTGCCATCGGAAAGCACGGCCGGGGCGGCAGCCCCGACACCGAGAGTTTTGCGCTGACGTGGGATCGGTATTCCAACGACGCTGATTCCATTGTCGTGGCGTTGCCGTGGGGCCACATCCCCGGCGTCGACTACGGGAGATCGTTCGCAATCCGGTTCACGTATAGGAATGGCTGGGTCGGCCTTGCGATTGACGGGGTGACGGCGTGGGCGGAAGAGGGCCTGCCCTACGGCAGCGACGCGCTCATCAGTTTGGAATGCAGAAATTGGGGTGAAGGCGGCAGGGTTACCTTCACCAACGTCACGATCGAAGGCTTCCTGCTTTAGCCGCGGAGGCCGCCCGGGCGCGGGCGGCTCAGCTTCGCAACTCCGCCCCCAGCCGGTGCTGCAGGGCGCGCACCACGCGGTTGTGCGCCTTGTCGGCTTCTTTGTCCGTGAGCGTCCGATCCGGCGCGGCGAAGCTGAGCGCGTAGGCCAGGCTGCGCTTGCCGGATGCGATCTGCTCGCCGCGGAACTCGTCAAACATGCACACAGAGGCCAGCAGCGGTCGGCCGGCGCGCTGGATCGTCTCCAAGACCTCGGCCTGGGCCACGCCCTCGTCGATGACGACGGCCAGGTCGCGCAGCGCGGCGGGGTACTCCGACCAGGCCACAAACGCCGGCGGGCCGGCGGAGGCCTCTCGCACCGATGCCACGTCCACCAGCAGTGCCCAGGTGCGTTCGTCCAGATCGAAGGCGGCGGCTACTTCGGGTTCGATGGCGCCGTAGGCGGCCAGCATCCGGCCGGCCTGCGTAACCGCCGCGGCCTGGCCCGGCGCAAACGTGGGGTGCTGGAGGTCATCGTGGCTGACCACCGACAGGTCAACGCCCGACCGCGCCAGCACCTCGTCGACGATCCCACGGACGAAGGGAATCTCGACGATCGCCGTTTCGTCCCAGCGTCCGGCGCTCACCCGCTCCCCGATCACGGCTGTCAGCACCATCGGCTCGTCGGGCAGGTCGTCCTCCCGCGGCAGGAACGCCGGCTGGCACTCAAACAGCAGCAGGTCGCGGTCGCTGTGGCGGCGGTTCGCGCGCAGCGTCTCCAGCATCGTCGAAAGGCCGGTTAGGCGCAGCGTCGATTCATCGGACGACAGCGGATTGCGCAGCTGCAGTGGCGCCCGGTGCAGCGGGAGCAGACGGTCGGTGAGCGCGCGTCCGGCGTCGTTCATCGCGGAACGGTGAATCTCGGCCCAGGTTTCGGCGTCGCCCAGCGGCGCTTGAAGATTGGCGTCCAGCAGACCGGGCGACACCAGCCGCGCCAGTCGGGCCTCACTGGTGAGGGCGTAGGTCACGCATTCGCTGAACCCAAGGCCAACCATCACGTCCCGCAGATCGTCGTCGCGCGGGTCGAGCTCGCCGGGAACGTCGCCGGTCACCCCGCCGGTCGGCAGCGTGTTCGGGATGCGGTCGTAGCCGACCAGCCGCGCCACCTCTTCCACCACGTCGGCGGGCGTCGTCACGTCGCGGCGCCAGAAGGGCGGTTGCACGTGCAAGAGGTCATCGGTTTCGGTAACCGTGAAGGCCAAGGCGTCGAGCGCGCGTCGCACCTCGGCGCGGTCGTAGGCCACGCCCATCAGCCGCTCAATGCGGTCGAACCTGAGCGATACGGGCTCGGGGCCAGACGGCACCGGGTAGGCGTCGGCTGATAGGAACTCGCCGCGCCCGGCGCCGATGGATTCGATGAGTTGCACGCAGCGCCGCAGCGCCAGCTCGGTGAGCTCGGGGGGCAGGCCCTTATCGAACCGGCGCGAGGCCTCGCTGCGCAGGTTCAGCCGGTGCGCCGTGCGGCGGATGCTCACGGGATCGAACGTCGCCGATTCCAGCAGCACCGTTGACGTGGCGTCCGTGACCTCGGTGGCCAAGCCACCCATCACGCCTGCCAGCGCAACCGGACCCTCGGCGTCCACGATGCAAAGCGTCTCGCCGGTCAACTCGCGGTTCTGGCCGTCCAGCGTCACCAGCCGCTCGCCGGGCCTGGCCGTTCGGACGCCGATGACACCGCCACGGATGGTGTCCCAGTCGAATGCGTGCAGCGGCTGGCCCGTCTCCAGCATCACGTAGTTCGTCACGTCCACGATCGTGGTGATCGGCCGCATCCCCGCCAGCTCCAGCCGCTTGCGAAGCCAGGCCGGCGACTCGGACACCTGGACGTCGCGCACGAAGGCCGCCGAGTAGCGCGCGCAGAGCGCCGGATCGTCGATGTACAGGTCCACCGAGGGCCACGGCCCGCCGTCGGTCGCGCGGGCTTCCGGAATCGGCGAGCGAACCTGGGTGCCGAAGAGCGCGGCGGCCTCGCGCGCAATGCCCAGCACTGAGAGGGCGTCCGGACGGTTGGCCTTGAGCTCGAACTCGATCACCTCATCGCCCAGGACCTCGGTCAGCGGCCGGCCCACGGGCGCGTCGGCGTCCAGGATCAGGATGCCTTCGTGGTCGTCGCTCAGCCCCAGCTCCCGGTTCGAGCACAACATGCCGCGCGAGACGACGCCGCGAATCTTGGTCGGCGTCAGCTCCTTGAGCCGCGGCTCCGCCGAGTAAGCGTCCCAGAGCCGGGCGCCCTCAGGCGCGAAGGCGATCTTGTCGCCCACCGCGAAGTTCCACGCGCCGCACACCACCTGGAGCTCCGCGTCCCCGGTGGTCACCGTCGGCAGGTTGAGCCGATCGGCGTTGGGATGCGGGTCGATGCGCACGACTTCACCCACCGCCACGCGGTCCCAATGCTCACTGGCGCGATGGATCTCCGCGACCTCGAAGCCTGCCTCGGTCAGCCGCCGCGCAACCTCGTCAACCGGCGTGCTGATGGCCGCCAGCTCGCACAGCCACTCGAAGGGAACGCGCATGGCCTAGCGAAACTGCCTGAGAAACCGCAGGTCGTTGCGGTAGAAGCTGCGGATGTCGGTCACGCCGTATTTCAGCATGGCAATGCGCTCGACGCCCATGCCGAAGGCGAAGCCCTGATACAGCTCGGGGTCGTAGCCCACGTTTGCCAGCACCGTGGGGTGAACCATGCCGGCGCCCAGAATCTCGATCCAGCCGCTGCCCCCGCAGACCGAGCAGCCGGAGCCGTCGCAGGCGTGGCACGACATCTCGGCCTCGGCGCTTGGCTCGGTGAAGGGGAAGTAGCTGGCGCGAATCCGCAGGTCGCGGTCAGGTCCGAACATCGCCCGCACGGCGTGGGTGAGGGTCCCGCGCAGGTCGGCCATGGTGACGTGCTCGTCGATGGCCAGGCCCTCGACCTGCATGAACTCGGACTCGTGGGATGCGTCGCGGTTCTCGTAGCGATAGACCTTGCCCGGCACGATCACGCGCACCGGCGGGCGGATCTGCTCCATCACGCGCGCCTGCACCGGCGAGGTGTGCGTTCGCAGCAGCAGCTCGCCGGGCCGGGCCTGCTGCTGGAGGTGGAACGTGTCCCACATGTCGCGCGCCGGGTGGTCGGCGGGAATGTTGAGCAACTCGAAGTTATAGCGGTCCCACTCCACCTCGGGGCCGCTGACGGCGCGAAATCCCAGCGGCGCGAAAACCCGGCGAATCTCGCGCAGGGTCAGGGTCAGTGGGTGCAGCCGGCCCAGGCGCACGGGGTAGCCGGGCATGGTGACATCGGCGCTGGACCCGTCCGCCCGCCGGCTCAGGCTCTCGCGGTGGGCCGCGAACGCCTCTTCTAGTTCTCCGCGCGCGGCGTTGGCCGCCTGGCCCGCGGCGCGGCGCTCGTCCGGCGGCAAGCTGCGAATCGACCGCAGGATGCCGGTGAGCTCGCTGCGCCGTCCCAGATGCGCCACCCGCCAGGCCTCGAGCGCCTCATCGGAGACGGCCTGGGCCAGCTCGGCCCGCGCCGCGGCCAGCAGCTCGTCAATTCGCTCGTGCACCCGGTGTCTTGCCTGTGGGATAAGCCGCGCGCTGTCGCGCGGCCTCGAACAGGATAACGGCGGCCGCGGCGGCCGCGTTGAGGGATTCAATCTCGCACTGCAGCGGCACACTGACGGCCGCGCGGCTGGCGGCGCGCCAGGCGGGCGAAACACCGGCGGACTCGGCACCGACGACCAGGCCGCAGGGACCCGTCCAATCGACGTCGTGGTAGGCGCGGTCGGCGTCGGCGCTCGCCGCGTAGAGCTCGACCCCGTCGGCGACCGGCGGCAGGTCCGCCGGGTCCGCCGGTTCCGCCAGCCTGCGGATGGGGACGTGGAACTGGCAGCCGGCGCCGGCGCGCATGGCCTTGGGGCTGTAGGGGTCGGCAGTGCCGGGAGCGCAGATCACGCCCGTCGCGCCGGCCGCGGCGGCGCTGCGGACCATGGCGCCGACGTTGCCCGGGTCTTGGACGCCGTCCAGGACCAGGAGCAGGGCCGGGCCGGGGCCCGGCGGCGGGTTTGGCGTGGTGATCACCGCCAGCACGCCTTGCGGTGTTTCGGTGTCGGCGACGGCGCTGAACACATCGGCGGTGCAGTGGCGCACCGCCACGCCTTGCGCCGCGGCGTCGGCGACGACCGCCGCAGCCGGGCTAGCGTCCGCAGCGCACAGAATCGAAACGACCACGCCGGCGCGCAACGCCTCGGCCACAAGCTTCGGCCCCTCGACGTGGGTGCGACCGTCGCGGCGGCGGACGCTGCCGCGCTGGAGCGAACGAACATAGGCGATTGCGGGGTTGCGGGCACTGCGGATGAGCGGCGCTGGAGCCACGGCCCCACCGCGCCTAGGCGGCGGCTTGCGCCGCCTTCACCAGGTCTTCAAAGGCGGCGGGCTCGTTGAGGGCCAGGTCCGCCAGCACCTTGCGGTCAAGGTCGATGTTGGCTCGGCGCAGGCCGTGGATAAACCCGCTGTAGGTCATGCCGAGTTGGCGCACGCGCGCGTTGATGCGCAAGATCCAGCCGCGCCGCATGTCGCGGCGCCGAGTGCGGCGGTGCGCATAGGCGTACTGCCCGGCGTGCATCAGGTCTTCGTGGGCGGCCTTGAGTTGGCGGCTGCGCGCGCCGCGGTGGCCACGCGCGGCCTTGAGGATGCCCCGTCGGCGCTTGCGGCTGGCGACGCTGCGCTTGACTCGTGCCATTGACGATCCGCCCTATCCGGCGAGCAGGCGTTTGGCCTGCTTGAGCTGGCCGCCGGTGATTGGTTGCTCGTGACCCTTGCTGCGCCGCGCCCTGCGGCTCTTCTTGCGCCGCAGGGTCTGCGCCCAACTCTTGGCGCACGTCACCTTCCCGTTGGCGGTGCGACGCAGACGCTTGACGGCGGCTTTTCGTGTTTTGAGTTTTGGCATAGGACAAGAAAACCGCGGCGCTGTAGGCCGCGATGCTCTAGGCTACCACGCTCCGACTCCCGCGCCGACCTTTTGGAGTGGCCGAAGTGACCCGCTGCCAGGCGTCCGGCGGCGGTGGACTAGGGCGCAGGGGATAGACGCCCGACGCCACGAGGCTCGGGCTTCAGTTGGTCCGGCAGACCGGCAGCCCAGCTCGTCGAGGTCGTTGAATTTGGCATCTTGCAACCCGGCGGGGATGCACCCGGTGAGTCGGTTGCTGCCGCCGAGCATCAGCCAGACCAACTGGGCGTGGTTGCCCAACGAGGGGGAGATCGCCCGCCGCAGGTAATTGTCAGAAAGATCCAGCGATTCCAGGTTGGCGAGATAGCCCAGTTCGGGCGGGATCGCTCCGCTTAACCGACTACGCCAGATTTCCAGCACTCACAGGTCCGAAAGGCTGCCCAACTCATGCGGGATTGTCCCACCTAGCTGGTTGCCAGGGAGCCACAGTTCCGTGACGCGTCCGCTGGCGTCCGTGGTGACGCCGTGCTACTCACCGAGCGGCGCCTCGCTCAGCCAGTTGGTGTTGGTTACCCAGTTCGGTCCGTCGGTTGCGTGATAGAGCGCAACTTGCACGTCCCGGTCAGAGGCAGCTGCGGGCGCGGGCGTCGCGGCCGCTTCAGGCGTCGGAGCGGCCGAGGCCAGCTGGACCGAGGCTGTCGTCGGCGCTAGGTCCGCCGCCTCCCGCGTGTCGGCGGCGGCGTGCGCGGTCTGACCTGCCGCATGGCACCGTGGGCGGACGCCCAGCGGGCTCGGAGCCTCCCTCGGACGATCCGAGGGTCTTGCAACATACACGGGGCGGTTCGCGAACCGCCCCTACCCGAGCGTCGAGGGTCGCGAGCGGCGAACAGGTTCGGTAGGGCCTGGATTCCCGCTCAGCGGGAACGACGAAACCGACGTGGCCCACGATCCGGCCCGATGGGGTCGTGCGGTACAGTCGCCAGCTAGGGAGGTGCGCCGCTGCGCGCCCTCACGTGCCGCAATTCTCCGCCCAACGCGCCTCATGCACATCGCCGTCTTTGCCGATGTCCACGCCAATCTCACCGCGCTGCGCGCGGTGCTGCGGGACATCGACGCGCATGGTCCCTTCGACCTGGTCGTGTCCAACGGCGATCAGATCTTTGGAGGCCCGCGGCCGCTCGATACCTGGCGCGAGCTTGAGCGTGTGGGCGCCTATTGCCTGTGCGGTAACACCGAGCGCGATCTCGGCACCGGGCAGTTTCCACCGGCGCCCGCCGGCGGCCAGTGGCGCGACCGAATCCTGGAGGTCTTCGACTGGACGATGGGCACGCTGCCAGACGAGGTCCGCGAGCTCGCGGCACAGCTGCCCCAGCGGCTGGACCTGCGCATCGACCACGGTCCGCTGCTGGTCATCAGCCATGCCAACGGCGTGAATCTCGATGACTTCATCTGGGCCGATACCGAGCCGGCGGAGCTCGACCGCTTGATCGGGACGCCGCGGCCGGCGCTGCTGGTCGTCGGCCACATCCACGCTCCCTTGGACCTGGAGGTGGGGCCAACGCGGGTGCTGCGGGCGGGCAGCGTTGGCCTGATGTATGAGGCCAACGCTTTCAACGAAGCCCATTGGACCGAGATCACCTGGGATGCGCAACGGCACGCGTGGGACGCCGAGCGGCATGCGGTGACCTGGGATCACACGGCCGAGATCGCGGCGGGCCATGCGGCCGGGTATCCGGGCACGGAGATCCTTCCGGGGTACGAGCGCGCGTAACGGGCGTCTTGTTCGCACGCGCAAGGGTTGCGATGCTTGCGGATAAGAGACATCTCGCTGGAGCCGATTATGGACGCACCCCTGGCGGAAGACACGATTCGCAATTCCCTGCGCGAGGTGATCGACCCGGAGATCGGCATCAATATCGTGGACCTGGGCCTGATCTACGAGATTGAGCTGGCCCCCGCCGCCGAGACCGAATCCGACACCGATGCCCGCGACGTTTCGGTCACCATGACCCTGACCACGCCCGGGTGTCCGGCCGGGCCGCACATCCTGCAGCAGGTTAAGCAGGTGGTGGAGCGCGTGCCGGGCGTGCGCAGCATGGAGCTTGATCTCACATTTACCCCCTTTTGGAAGGAGGAGATGATGAGCGAGGACGTTCGCTGGATTCTGGGCCGCTAGCAGAGCCGCGGCTGGCATGGGCGGAGGTTTGGTAAGGGCGGATCGCGATCCGCCCCAACGCACCCCGCCGCAGGGCTGAGGTGGCGGAGTGACGCGGCGAGTCTCGACGCAGCCATGCGACTGAGCGGCGGCAAGCCGGCATGAGCGCGCGGCGCGTGACCCGGCTCAGCTTCACCAAGCTCTCGCTGTTCGAGTTTTGCCCCACGGCCTATCGCTACCGCTACGTCGAGCGGGTGCCGATCCCGTTTGCGCCCCGGCTCGTGGTCGGCGCGATCGTGCACGCGGTGCTGAACCGGCTCTTCGAGCGTATACAAGCCCGCGAGCGTGTGGACAAGGCGGTGCTGGACCGCCTGCACGCGGACTATTGGGCGCAGGCGCCACGACTGGACCCGGAACGGTTTCCGGACATGTGGCACGACGGCCAGGCGTTGCTCGACGGCTATTGGTCGGCCAACCACCAGCACCTCGGCCAACCGGTCCTGCTGGAGTCGCGGTTCCGCTTCCGCCCGGACCCGGAGGCCGGCTACTCGATCGAGGGCGTCATCGACCGAATGGACGAGACCCCGTCAGGCGCGGCGATCATCGACTACAAGAGCGGCCGCCGTCCCGAGCGGCTTCCAGATCGCCTTCGCGCGCAGCTCCATACCTACGCGCTGGGCGTGGCGCGGGTGCACCAACAGCCGGTTGAGCGCCTGGACGCCTACTTCCTGGCCGACAACGCCGCCATCTCGATAGCGCCCGACCCGACGTACAGCGACGCGCTGCTGGGGAGGTATGCGGCGACGGCCGAGCGGGTCGAGGCCGGCAGCTTCACGGCCACGCCCGGGCCGCACTGCGCCGGCTGTGACTATCGGGACCGCTGTCCCTTTCGGGCGACCGACGCGTAGCGCTTAGCCCGCGCGGCCGTTGCCGTTCGCGATGGGGCAGGTGCCTGCGGCGCAGTGGTGGTCGCGGATGTGGGCCTCGAATTCGTCGCGGAACCGACTGGCCGCGCCGCGAACCGGCTGGTGCGCGAACTGTCCCAGACCGCAGAACGACGCCATCATGCTGGCGCCAAGTTCCTCCAGCAGTTCGAGATCATCCAGCGTGCCCTGGCCGTGCATGATGCGCTCGCAGATCTGGACGAGATTGGGCGCGCCCTCGCGGCACGGGATGCAGAATCCGCAGCTCTCGTCCTCGAAGAACAGCGCATCGCGGTAGGCCGCGTCGACCATGCAGGCGGTTTCGTCGAACACGACGACGCCGCCGGTGCCCATGATCGTGCCCAGGGCAGCCATGGACTTGGGCTCGAGCGGCGCGTCGATCTCAGCCGGCGTCAGCGGCGCCGACGAGGCTCCGCCGGGCTTGAAGCCCTTGAGGGTCCGTCCTTCGGGCACGCCGCCGCCATGGTCCATGATCACTTCGCGGGCCGTGACGCCCAGGGGCAGCTCCACGCAAATGGGATTCACCACGTTGCCCGAGAGGCAGTACATCTTGGTGCCGGCCGCGTCGCCGATGCCGAGGCCCTGAAACCACTCGGCGCCGTTCATCACGATGGCCGGCGCGGCGGCCAGCGTTTCGACGTTGTTGATGGCGGTCGGCAAGCCCCACACGCCGACGTTGGTCGGGAACGGCGGCTTGAATCGCGGATTGCCCCGCTTCCCTTCGAGGGAGTTGAAGAGCGCCGTTTCCTCGCCCACGATATAGGCGCCGGCGCCGCGGCGAAACTCGACCTCAAAGTTGAAGTCGTCCCGACCGCAAATGCCCTGCCCGAGATACCCGGCCTCGTACGCCTCGCGCAGCGCGTCCTGCACCCGCGTGTGGGAGAGACCGTATTCGCCGCGGATGTAGAAGTAGCCCCGCTCGGCGTTCGCGGCGTAGGCGGCGATGATCATGCCCTCGATGGTCATGTGGGGGTCCAACTCGAGGGATAGGCGGTTGACGTAGGTCCCGGGCTCGCTCTCGTCGGCGTTCACCACCACGTAGCGAGGCGTCTTGGGGTCCTTGCGAACGAACTCCCACTTGAGGCCGGTTGGGAAGAAGGCGCCGCCGCGGCCGCTGAGGTTCGATGCCTTGATGAGATCGCTCACGTCCTCCGGGGACATCTCTCGCAGCACGCGCTCAAGCGCCTCATAGCCCCCGGATTCGCGGTAGCTGGCCAGCGTCCAGGACTCCGGGCGGCCGAAGTTGCGCGTGACGACGAGCTCCATCAGCTTGCGCCGTTCCGTATGCCGTCGAGCAGTCCCGGCACGTCGTCGGGCATCACCGGTCCGTGCTGGTCCAGATTGACGAGCATCGCCGGTTGTTTGTCACAAAGGCCCAGGCACGACACCACCTCGACGACGAACTGGCCACAGGGGCTGGTGTGTCCGCGCCGCACGCCCAACGCATCTTCCAACGCGCCGATCAGCTTGGGGGCGCCGGCCAGGTGACAGCTCAAGTCGCGGCATACGCGCAGCACGTAGGGCGGCTGCGGCTCCAGGGAAAACATGGTGTAGAAGGTCACCACGCCGAAGACCTGACTCTCGGGCAACCGCAGCTCTTGGGCGATCATGGTGATGGCCTCGGGCGGCACGTAGGAGAACAGGTCCTGGGCGGCGTAAAGCGCCTCGATGGTCGAGCCGGGCAGCTCCTTCAAGGGCTGCAACCGTTCCCGCAGCGTTTCGAGCTTGGGTCGTTCGGCCTCCGGCAGCGGCGCACGACCGGGCGGCGTCTCGAACTCAGTGTGGTGAATGGCCATGCAACGAGGGCGCGCGGCGGGGCGTCCGTATACCTGACGAGGGCGGGAGAGTTTAGCACCCGCCCTCGTTGAGCCCGGCGGCGGACGCGCCGGCCGCCGTGGTGCTAGCGTGACGCCCGAGGAGGCTCGATGGCATTGACGGAACAGCAAGCCCGAGAGCTGCGCAGCCTGGCCGCGAGCTGGAATCGCGCCTCAGTGGCGGTCGGCGAGTTGCTGCGCGGCGGCGCCGCCACCGCGGACGGCATCGACATGCAGGTTCTGCGCGACGCCACCGACCGGCGCACCCAGGCGGAGCAGGTGCTGGTCAACTTCTGGATCAGCGCCGCGCGGGACGAACGCGGCCGCCGCTAGCCCGGAAGCGGGCCATGGGCCCTGTTTCCAAGACCGTGCATGCGACGTTGCGCCAGGCACGCCCGCAGGCACCGAGCGTCCTTGGTCGCTGGAACCTCGCGTCACGGCGTCACCACAACCTGGATTTCAATGGGCTCGATTTCGAACCAGGCCACGAGCTCTGCCAGCATTAGTACCCGCACCACATAGCGGCCGGGTTCGGTCGGCGCAGGCACAGCCCCCGCATAGGCGTACCCGGCGCCCGGGGCGATCGATGCGTATAGATGCCCTTCCAGCAAGATTCGGCCCTCCCATTCCCGCCGTTCCACCTCCGACCCATCCGGCCCGATCTGGAACCAGCGCCACCCAAGCCGGATGACGGCCGGCCCGTCCCAGGCCACCACGCCGGTGTTCAGCGCGTCCACATGGAGTGGCAACAGATCGCCGGGCGGCACCTCGAATTCGGACGGCGTTCGCAGGGTCAGCGCCGCGTACAGGCCCTGGCCATCGCTTTGAAACGGGGTCCTCGGCACGGCACCCACGCGCACCGGCTGGTCGAATATTTCCACGCCGTCCACGCGGCCCCGGAGTCGGTAGGCGCCAGCATCGCCGGGCGTGAGGAGGTGCATCGGCTGCCGGTGCACCTGGCCGCGCATCAGGAACGGCGGTGGCAAAACGTCGGGCGAGTAGCGCATGACAACCTCGCCGCTGGGTCCAATCCACGCCAGGTCCAACACCCGAACCCGGGAGTCTCCGGGCGGCGTCCACGGCCGATCCGTGGTGTTCTCGAAAACCAGCGAGCTAACCAGGCCAGCGGATGGGGGGACATTCCTGACCAGGAAATCGGCGCGCAGGTCCGTCCATTCACGGGACGGCGGAATGCTGGGCCGGCGCAGTTTGATTCGCGTGTAGCCCTCCTGCGTCGTCGCATCCTCGACATGCGGACTGGCACGGACAGCGGTCCACAGGCGGCGATCCTCCGGACCGAGCGACCCCTCGTTGAGCAGGACCGTGCGCACGCCGAACGCGCTCAGACCACCAGCCAGGCTGTCAGCCTCGGTGACCGATCGGCCTTGCGTGAGATCGCGAAAAAACCAGCTCTGTTGCCAGATGTGCCCCGAGTACCCGTTGACCAGCCGCCCCGATCGCGCCAGTGCCGCCCACCAGGTCCACTCAATCTCCTGTTCGCCCGCCACTGGCACGAACAGCACCGGCCCGTCCCGCGCCTCGCGCAGAGCCGCGAGCATTCCGGGCCGATCCGGCGTCGGGTGTACAGGAATGGCGTTGGGCCAGGCCTCCAGCACCACAATCCCCGCAATTGCCAAGCCGCTTAGCAGCGCCATGCGCGGCCGCAGGCGCAGGCGGCACAGCGCCGCTGCCACGCCCACGGCCGCCAGCAGGGCGATGGCCGTGTGGACCAAGAGCGAAAAGCGGGCGGCGACGCGAACGGCGCGAAGTGGCGGGAACGCGTCAAATAGCCCTTGGTAGGGCAGCTCGATCCCCGTGGTCTGGCCGTTCCAGCGCCAATTCGGCCCCAGCGAAAGGAGTACACCGCCGGCCACCAGCGCGAGCATGGCCGCGGTTAGGCGGCGCCGACCCCACCATCCGCCGCGCCATGCAAACCCGAATCCGACGCCCATCAGCGCAAGGACTGGCGGGATGAACCCGGGGAAGATGCGGCGCTCTCCTGTCGGAGTGGCGGGAAACGACTCCTTGAGCGCGTCGTACCAGCGCAGGCGGGCCGACGGCGACAGATAGTCGGTGAGTTGCGCCGACCAGTGGCGCACCTCGGTAATGTCCCGCTCGGCTCTCCACGCCTCCGCGAAGTTCACATATCCCAACACAAACGGTGTGAAGAGGGCGGCACCCGCGACCCCCACGGCCAGGAGGCGCAGCGCCAGTTGCCAATCGCGACGGGTTCCAATGCGCCAGATCGTCGACGGTCCGGCCAGCGCGGCCGCGGCCAAGGCGGCGTGCAGCCCCAAATGCACGTTTGTCAGAAACTGCATCCAGATCATCAGCAGCGCCAGGGCGGCATCCGTCCACCGATTCCGACGCGCAAAGCGGACCGCAAAGAGCACCGCCAGCGGAATCCACCAAGCCGCCGCGAATTGCGGGTGGTTCACGTAGGCGAGCTGCGCCGGGGCGAAGCCATAGACGATGCCCGCCACCAGCGCGCCCGCGCGTGACCCGGTGACCGCGTAAGCCGCCGCGTACATGGCCAGCGCATTGAGGAAAAATGACCCCATATAGGCCGTGTTGAACGCCAGCGTCGGGTTGTCGGTCAGCCACGCAGTGAGCGCCGTGACCGGCAACAATCCCAGCAACAGGTCGGAGCCAAAGAGCGCGTTGCCGGCTCCGTAGTAGAAATGGCCGGCGAAGAATTGGTCGGGCTGCCCGAACAACGCGTGCCGCTGCCATTCGAGAATTCCCATGATCCAGAGCTGATCGCCGTCGGCATTGAACGCCACGTGCGACCCGGCCACGAGCGCCAGCGGAAAGGTGAACAGCACGGCCGCCCCCGCGTACACCGCGACGACCAGCGCCAGCCACGGACGTTCGCCGCTGGAGGCCCAGCCACGCGCGCGCCCGCCATGCCTCAGCCAAGCCGTGCCCAAAGCCATCGCGCGGTGCCGGCGCGATGGCGCTACCAGCATCAACCGTGGTAGCGCCCGACGATGGCGTCTATCGCCGCCAAGCGCTCAGCCCCTGCACGCGCCGCCGTACTGGGGGAGTGCGGGATCACCGAAAACGCGATCCGGCCGGCATGCCCAACCCGTTGCCGCGCCCGCACGGCGGCTAGCCGGCCGCCGTAACCATGCGGAATCTCTGTGCTTTCCCACCGACCGTCCACAAGGGCTCGCGTGCCACACTGGCAGCAGATCGCCGACCTCCCTGCGTGTGTTGCCGTCAGACGCCGCATCGTCCGCGATTCTGAACGGGCACCCGCAGCGGACACGCATCCTAGGCCGGTAGGTTACCCCAGTGAATGCGTCTCTATTTCCGCCGGCCAGCCATCGCATGGGGCCCGAGGCACGCCAGATTGTCGAAGCGCATGCTGAACTCCCCGGCGCTAGCCGGGCGTTGGCAGCGATGACGGCCGGGGGGCTTGGGCGCAGCATCGCGCGGGGCGACCACGCTGCGGGATGTTCGAATGAGCGGGGCCGTTTGGCGATGTACGGCGGCGGTTTGCCTGGGTGAGAAACCCCGCAGGAACCGGCGAAGGGGTCGGCCGCGTCACCCGCATTGGGCGGGCGGAGCTGGCGGCCGGCCGTGCCGCCGCCGCGTACGTCAACGGCCTGATCCGGGGCCCCGCCGGCCCGACGCACTCCCGCGCGCGGCACGAACAGCGCCAGCGGGGCCGGGAGCGCATGGCGCGAATGCGGAGCTTTCTGGACATGCTGGGCAATCCCCAGGCCGGCCTGCCCGTGGTGTTGGTGGCAGGTACGTCGGGCAAGGGCTCGGTCGCGGTCAAGATCGCGGAGGGACTCCGGGCCGCAGGCTATGCGACCGGTCTGCACGTCACGCCCTACCTGCAAACGCCGCTGGAGAAGTTCTGGCTCGACGGGCGGCTGGCTCGGCCCGGCGAATTGGCCGACCTGGCGGCGTGGATACGCCCGGCCGTCGCGCGGGCCGATCCGCGGCAACCGCCGACCTACGGCATGGTCTGGGTGGCGCTGACGTTCGAGTATTTCCGCCGCGCCGGTGTCGACGCGCTCGTCCTTGAGGTTGGCGCGGGCGGACGGTTCGATCTCACCAACGTCGCCGAACCGCTGCTCGGCGTGATCACGACGGTCGGGCTGGACCATGAGAAGAGCCTGGGACCGTCGCTGGCCGACATCGCCTGGCACAAAGCCGGCATCGCGCGGCCGCGCGTGCCCACGATCATCGGCGATATGCCGGCGCCGGCGCGGGCGGTGGTCCTCGACGAACTGGACCGCGCCGGGGCGCCCGTGATCGAAACCAAGACGACGGCCCGCGGCGACTTCCGCGCGACGAATGACCGGCTGGCCGGAGTCGCACTTGAGGCGCTCACGGCGGGCGGCTTCACGCGCATCGACGACGCGGCGCGCGAGGCCGCGCGGGCGGCCGCCCTGCCCGGGCGCTATGAACGCATGCCGTGCAACGGGGGGCCCACGGTGATCCTCGACGGCGCTCACAATCCCGATAAGGCCCGCGCCCTGGCGGCGCTGTGGCGGCGCGAATCGGCGGCCGGAGCCGGCGTGCTCGTGGCCGGAACAATTGGCTATCGAACACCGGCCGATGTCCTGGCGCCGCTGTGGCCGACGGTCGAGACGTGGATCGCCACCGAGCCGCAGGTGCTGGGGAAACCGGCCACGCCCGCCGCGGTCAGCGCCCGCGCCGGCAGCGACGCCGGGGCACCGCCCGCGGCCGTCGAGCCCGACCCAACGCGGGCGCTGGACCGCGCCCTGGACATTTGCCCCCCAGGCGGGAGCGTGCTCGTCGCGGGGTCGTTGTACCTGGCGGGCAACCTCCGGTCGCGGTGGTATCCCACGGAAGACATCGAACGGCAGCGCACTATGTGGCCGCTGCGCCATACTGCGCACGGCGATGAATGACGAGCCAGAACTGCCGCAGAGCGACGAACCGGAAGAGCCGGAGCTTCGCCGCTACACCTTGAGCGAGGCCAACGCGCTGCTGCCCGAGGCGCGGCCGGTGCTGGCCAAGCTGCGCCGCATCTGGCTGGAGGCCGACCCGGACCGCCAGGCGTTCGAGCGCGTGCAGGAGTCCGACGCCGGACCTGTCGACGTGAGCCTGGCCCATCAACGCCTTATCGCCGGGCTGTGGGACGTCCAGCCGCTGGTGGCCTGGCTGCGCGCCCGCGACATCCTGCTGCGCGACCCCGCCACCGGGCTGATCGACTTCCTGTCAGAGCTCGACGGCGAGGACTGCTATCTCTGCTGGCGCCTGGGCGAGGAAGACATCGGCTACTGGCACGGCACCGACGAGGGCTTCGGCAACCGCAAGCCGTTGCCCGGGGTTTAGCTGTCCTGACCACCGAGGTGTGAGACACGGCTGACGGGCGGGTCCTCCTCGAACGGATCGGGAATCGGCGTCCGATCAAGGCGAATCGATGCCTCCAGCGCCTTCAATTCGTCCGATGCCACGTAGTACCGCCCACGCGCTTGCCCCCGCGCCAGCAACAGCCCCGCATCGCTCAGCGCCTTCAGATCGCGGCCCGCGACTACGAGGCTCACCTCGGCGAACCCGCGATAGGTCGCGTTGCGCACGCGGAAGCCCAGCGCGGCGTCCCACAGGGCGCCGAAGCACCGTTCCGGCAACCGCCGACGCGACAGTTCGCGATCGATCGCGTCCCAGCGGCGTTCGGCCTCGTCGGCCCGGCGCAGCAGCGTGCGCGCCTGGCGGAAGTGCGCGGTCAGCACGAAACGGATCCAGGGACGGGCATCCCGCTGCGGCTGCCAGACGCCCCCGCCGACCTCGGCCAGCACGGCGTAGTAGGCATCCGTGTTCCGGCCCAAGTACTCCTCGATGCTCACAAACGCCGGCTCCAGCATCCCCTCACGCGCGAGCACGAGCGTCTGAAGGGCGCGCGCCATCCGGCCGTTGCCGTCGCGGAATGGGTGGATCATGACGAGGTTGAGATGCGCCATCGCGCCGCGGACGACCGCCGGCACGGCAGGGTCGTGACCTCGCAACTCCGCGACGAGCTCCTCCATGAGCCCAGGAATCTCGATGGCATCCGGCCCCTCGTACACGATTTCCTGCGTGGGCTCGCTACGGACGTAGGTGGCGCCCGGCCGCCAGCGGCCCGGGCGCTTGTCCAAGTCGTACTGCATCATCATGTAGTGCAGGCTCCGGATCAGCGACGCGTCGTACGCGAAGTGCGGGTCGTCCGCGAGCTGCAAGACGAAGGTCATGGCCTCGCGGTAGCCCCGGATCGCCGCCCATACTTCTTCTGTCGCATCCAATGGCTCGCCGCCACCCACGGCGGCCACGGCGTCGTCCAGCGAGACGTTCAGCCCCTCGATACTGTTGGACCCCTGAATCGCCCGCGCGGACGCTACCCGCCGCAGCAATCCAGTCCAGCGCCGTGCCTCGGAAACCTGGCCGCGAAGCGCGTGACGCAATTCATCCACGCGGGCGTAAACGTCCGCTTCCTGCTCATCAAGCGGCGGTATATGGAAAAGCATGTGGGATAGTTCTATTCACACCAACGTCACGTCGTATTATATACAACTTGCAAAAGAATGGAACAGGCCTCTGAGTCATGTGGTAGAGAACAATACGACAGTGCATCCGTCGCCGAGCCAGAAAGCGGCCACCGACGTGACGCCCCGCCTGACACACTGGCCGCGCAGCGTCCGGAACGAGGCCCGCGGCTGAGTCCGTAGTCGGCACCATCCTGTTCGCCCGCCAGTTTCGCCGGGGCGCTCGCGCGGACGAGCCTATCGGCGCCCCAGGCTATCGTAAGGCGCATTGGAGCTAGCAGATTGGCGTGCTGGGGCTAGCGATGCGTGAGGCTGACATCCGAGCAGTGCTGAAGGCCCGCTTCGGCTATGACGAGTTTCGTCCGTTGCAGGCCGAGATCATTGGCAATGTGCTGTCGGGCCGGGACTCGCTGGTGCTGATGCCCACCGGTGGGGGCAAGTCGCTGTGCTATCAGCTACCGGCGTTGTGTCTGGACGGGCTGACGCTGGTCGTCTCGCCGCTGATCGCTTTGATGAAGGACCAGGTGGACGCGCTGCGATCGAATGGCATCGAGGCGGCATTCATCAACAGCTCGGTGCCGGCGCGCGAGGCCCAGGGCGTCTATGCCGCGGCCCGGGCGGGCCGGCTCAAGCTGCTCTACATCGCGCCGGAGCGCCTGGCCGTTCCGGGCTTTCGCGACTTCCTGGACTCCGTCAACGTCGGGCTGATCGCGATCGACGAGGCCCACTGCATCTCCGAGTGGGGGCATGACTTCCGCCCGGACTACCGCAACCTGCGCACCCTGCGCGAGACGCTGGCTGGCACGACGGTTATCGCGCTCACGGCCACGGCCACCGACAGGGTTCGCGACGATATCGTGGAGCAGCTGGCGATGCCGCATGCCGGGCAATTCGTCTCCAGCTTCAACCGCGAGAACCTGACCTACATCGTCCGCCCCAAGCGCCGCGCCTTCGACGGACTCGTCGCGCTGCTGCGCAAGCACGCGAACGAGCCGGCGATCATCTACTGCCTCTCGCGCGACGGTACCGAGACGCTGGCGTCCGACCTATCGCGTCTAGGAATCCCGGCGCTGCCGTATCACGCGGGGCTCGACCCGGTCGTGCGCCGCGACACGCAGGAGCGGTTCATCCGGGACGAAGCGCCGGTCATCGTCGCCACCATTGCCTTTGGCATGGGCATCGACAAGCCCGACGTGCGGCTCATCGTGCACTACGACCTGCCCAAGACCCTGGAGGGCTACTACCAGGAGACCGGGCGGGCCGGACGCGACGGGTTGCCCAGCGAATGCGTGCTGTTCTTTTCCGCCGGCGACCGGGCAAAGTTCACGCGCTTCATCGACGAGATGGAAGACCCGGCCGAGCGCGAGCGGGCCCATCAGAAGCTGGACCAGATGATCGCCTACGGCGAGTCGCGCAGCTGCCGCCGGGCGTTCGTGCTGCAGTACTTCGGCGAGACCTACGACCGGCCGGACTGCGGCAGCTGCGATGTATGCCTAGCCGAGCGTGAGGCGTTCGACGCCACCGAGATCGCGCAGAAGGTGATTTCCGCGGTCATTCGCACTGGAGAGCGGTTCGGCCCCGCCCACGTCATCAACGTCCTGCAGGGCTCGCGTGCCAAACGGGTGCTGGAGTTGGGCCATGACCAGCTATCTGTCCATGGCATCGCCCGCGACTACGGCCGCGACGAGCTCAAGGAGATCGTGGGGCTACTGGAAGACGAAGGTCTGTTGCAGCGGAGCCCCGACAAATACGCGACCGTCTCGGTGACGCTCGCCGGCCATGACTTCCTGCGCCGGCGCGAGACGCTGACGTTCAACCGCATCAAGCGTGCGGCACCCGAATCCCAAGCTCGCCCGTATGACCGAATGGTCCCTGCCGACGGCGCCCAGTCCAGGGGAGGAACGCTGGGCCTCAACCGCGGCCTGTTCAATCGCCTGCGCGACGTGCGCGGTGCGCTGGCGCAGTCCAGGAATCTCCCGCCCTACATGATCCTCGGCGACCAGGCGTTGCAGGAGATGGCCAACTTTTTCCCGCGAACTCGTGAAGGCTTGGCGCGCGTCACCGGTGTCAGCCGGGCGAAGCTCGAAGAGTTTGGCGACGTCTTTCTCAACGCGATCCGCGACTACGCCGATGCGCAGGACCTGCCGGAGCAGGCGAACCTCAACCGCCGGGTGGCGCGCGGCCAGGGCAATGGCCGCCTCGACTTCGACCCGGAGCTGTTCGAGCGTCTGCGCGACCTACGGCTCGAGCTGGCCAGATCCAGGGATGTTCCAGCCTATGTGGTCTTCAGCAACCGGACGCTTGAGGAGATGGCGCACACTATGCCCCAGGATCGTGCGAGTTTCGCGCTCGTCTCCGGCGTCGGGCCGGCGAAGCTGGAGGAGTTCGCCGACGATTTCCTGCAGGTGATCCGCGAGCATGCAGATTCCGGGAAAATTGGCTAGTCAGAATCCAGCCGTCGGTGCGCAAGCCGGCCCATGCGTCGGGCTTCGGTCGTTGGTCTCATATCGGAATCCCTCGTCGTGGCGTCTTCCTTTGGCCAGGCCGAGCCAGGAGGATCACCTACGTTCGACGCCTACCCTCCAGCGTTGCCCACATGGGCCGCGACCGATTGCGGGCGGCAAGGACTTCGAGGTCGTGCTCCAGATCCCTTCCGCGACGGCTGCCGGGCCATCTACTCTTGTCGGCGAACCCCTTGGCCCCGTAGCTCAGTTGGATAGAGCGGTGGTTTCCTAAACCACGTGCCCCGGTTCGAGTCCGGGCGGGGCTGCCAGGCTGTTGGGTGCGCGCCGCCCCTGTTAGACGCGCGGGGCGTGGCCTAGAAGATCTGGAGCAAGGCGAGGGCGATGGCCGCGATGCCAGCCGTGATGAGCAGGCTGCGCTGGGCGGCGCGCCAGACAAAGCCGCGCCAGAAGCGTGGTTTGGGACCGGACAGCCCGCCCCACGCGGCCACTGCGGCAAACACCCACAGGAACACCATCGCCACGATCTCGCTGATTACAAACAACCGCCGCGGGTCACGCGTGAGCAGGTCGTGGATCACTCGAACACCGCTGGCGAGTGCATGGGTGCCCATGGCTATCTGACGCTCGTGCCGCACGCCGTTCACGACGATGCCGCCAAGCAGGTTTGGAGCGCCGCCGGTGATGCCGATAAACACGAGGGGTCTCGAATCGCTGGGGGCGCTAATGGCCAGGGTGTACTGCTTGCCACCGCTGTCGGGGATCGGCTCGAAGTGAACGTCGTTAACCTCCGGCTCGGCCAGGCTGCCGCGCATCTCCGCCCGAGTCTCGGCCACTGGCCCGCCGCCATGGAGAATGAGGCGCGCGACAACCTCTGCGGTGGCGTCCGGTGCGTCCCCGCCATCGACGTAGCCCCACACGGCCACCCGTGACAGGTTGTTGAAGTGGGTCTGAAACGGCTGCTCGAGCAGCGTGACGGGGCCGGCGTAGAAGACGGGGCGCGTCCAGCCGACTTCCTCCCATTCGTGTTCCGCGAGCAGCGCGGCAATGCCCACCCCCAGCAGGGCGAACATCACCCCGATGGCCGCCCAACGGTCATGCCGTCTCCCGCGATGTTCCCGGTCGTCGGTGCTCGACGAGTGTCTGGCCGCGAGCGCCTCGACGAGGACCACGGCCAAGATGGCGCCGGCCATGACCTCGGAGCCGTCGTCGAGAAACAGCAACCAGGAGCCCGTCGTCCCGTAGCCTTCAGCGAAGCCGTCGTGTAAAACCGCGCCCACCCCGAGCGCCAGCGCCAGCACGGCGAGCAGCGCCAGGGCCGGGTGACGGCGCAGCGAGGCGTACAAGACCCATCCCGCCGCCGCCGCCAGCGGAGCGGCGAGCGGCGCGACCACGGCCGCCCAGCGGACTTCGACCGGCAGGTCCCTAAGGTCCACCGACGCTAGCAACCCGACGAGCCACTCCGACCTCCCAAGCGTGTCCTTGAGATCGGCGAGCTCCTCGAACGCCACCAGTGCAGCGATCAGTGCCGCACTGAGCCAGCCGAGCGCCCACAGCCATCGTGGGCCTCTGATGGGAAGGGCCGGACGGAACAGCTGCGCCGCAGCCAGAGCGGCGACGGTCCCCCAAAGGACTCCTGAATACAGAGCCGCCGCCGATCCCTCTCTGTCGAGGCTCAGTTGTTGGAACCAGGAGTCTGGCTCAGGCCAGTCCCAGCCGACCGCGAGAATGGCCAGCGGCACGGTGAGCGCCAGGTGCACCGCCAAGAACCCAGCGAGAAGCCAGGCTCGTGTCCGCGGGCGCATCAGCCAGGGCCAGGCGACCGATCTGAGCGTATGCATCATGGGTTGGTTGGGGTCCATCAGCTCAATCGAAACAATCGCTGGGATGCGTTCGCCGCGCCCCGGTCCAGTGCCGTCATCGTCCCCGTCGATCGCCCTCTTGTGCACGGCCGCTGCTGATGCTGGTGCGTCCTTGGTGGGAAGAACACCTAGGCTACCGCCGTTGGCAGCCGCCTACGCCGCCGGCGCCTCCTGCTGCCCAACCAGGACGCGGAGCGAGGCCTTCCGGTGCCCAACGTGGGATTGCGTGACTCCGATACGCCGCCTGCCGCGCGCGTCGCTAAGGGCGTTCGGGTTCACGACGGCCGCTCGCATGGTTGGCGTACCCCTTCGCATACCACGGGAGTTGCTTGAGTTGACTCCGGGGTCCGCCGCGATGAACGCTTGGGTCGCTCGAATCGGCACGATGACCGGCCTTGCGCTGGCGGTCGGCCTTGTGGCGTTGATCGCCGCCTGGGGTGAGCCGGGCGACGACGTCGGTACAGCGGTCGTGCGGGACCCGGTAATTGCGGGCGACGCGTTGCCCGGCTATGCACCTACGGCACCCGACAGCGCGATCGGCCGGCCCCACAGGTGCGCGCCGCCGTGGTCAGGCGTGCGGTGTGGCCGATAGCACCCGGAGCAGGACGATCGCGACGGGCGCGAAGCCGGTCGTGACGAGCAGGCTGCGTTGGGCCGCGCTCCAGACAAAGCCGCGCCAGAACCGTGGTTTGGGACCGGACAGTCCGCGCCACGTGACCACCACGGCGAACACCCACAGGAACACCGTCGCCACGACATCGCCGATCACGAACAACCGCCGCGGGTCGCGCGTGAACAGGTCTTGGATCACGCGGCCGCCACTGACGATGGCATGCGTACCCATGGCCAACGCGTACGTGTTCGGCTCCGGCATGCCGTTGACGACAGCCTCACCGGCATGATTCATGCCGCCGCGGGTCACACCCAAGTGCACGTTCGATGATGTGTCACTTAGGATGGTCAAGGTGTACCACTTCCCTTGGCTGTCAGGGATCGGCTCGAAATTTAGATCGACGACCACCGGATGGGGCCAGGTGTTGGGCACCCTGGCCCGGGCCGCTACCGGAGATCCGCTGTTGGCGGGAGTGAGGCGCGCCAGGATGTTCCCACCGGTACTCCTGACATAGCTCCACACCTGGATGCGCGTCAGTTGATCCAGGTTGGACCGAAACGACTGCTCAAGCAACGAAATGGGGCCGGCGTAGAGGAGCGGGCGCGCAATCCCCTCTTCCTCCCACTCGTAGTCCGCGAGAAGCGCCGGAATGCTTGCCGCCAGCAGCGCCGCCGCCGCCACGAGTGCAGCCCAGCGGCCGGCACGGCCACGGGGACGCGGTTGGTCGGTGGACGCCTCCCGCTTCGTGCCTGCGCGCAGCTCGATGAGGACCACCACCAGAATGGCGGCGGCCATGATCTCCGAACCGTCCTCGATGAACAGCGCCCAAGCGGCCGTCGTGCCGTAGAGTTCGCCGAAGCCGTCGCGGAGGGCCGCGCCCATCCCGAGGGCAACCGCCAGCACGGTGAGCAGCGCCAGCGCCGGGTGGCGCCGCACCGACATGAAGACCACCCACGCCGCAGCCGCTGCCAGGGGCACGCCGAGCGGCCCGACGATGGCCAGCCAGCGGACGCTGATCGGCAGGTCCGCAAGGTCCACCGATGCCAGGAAGGCGTTGAACGCACCCCACCTCCCGAGCGTGTCTTTCAGATCGGCGACTTCCTCGAAGGCAACGAGCGCGGCGAAGAGCGCCGCGCTGAGCCACCCGAGCACCCACAGCCACCGGGGGCCTCTGGCCGACGGCACTGGACGGAACAGCTGCGTCACAGCGAGCGCGGCGAAGGCTCCCCAGAGGATCCCCGAATACAGATTCGCCGCCGTGCCTTCGCTGTCGAGGTTCAACTGTCGGAACCAGCTGCCAGACTCAGGCCAGTCCCAGCCGACCGCGAGGATGGCCAACGGCACAGTGAGCGCCAGGTGCACCGCCAAGAACCCCGCGAGAAGCCAGGCCCGTGTCCGCGGGCGCATCAGCCAGGACCACGCCGTCGACCTTGGGAGATGCATTGCCGTCTGACCTGGGTCCATCAGCCCAATCGAATCAATCGCTGGGATGCGTTAGCCGCATGCTGGGCCGTCACATTCATGCGGCTCCCTCGGATAGTCCCCTGCGGCACGGCTGTTCTCTTGCTGGTTTAGCCTAGGCTATCGCTGTTGGCGGCCACCTACGCCGCCAGCGCCTCGCGCAGGCAGCTGCGACGGGCGAACCATAGACGCCGCGTGCCGCACGGATGGTTGAGGGCGTCCGGGTTCGCGAAGGTCGCTCGCATGGCCGTCGCTGCCCTTGGCTTACCATGGGAGCCACTTGGCTTGGGCCGGGACACGCTGCAATGAACGCTTGGGTCGCTCGAATCGCCAGAATGACCGGCCTTGCGCTGGCAGTTGGCCTCATGGCCTTGATCGCCGCCTGCGGGGAAGCGGGCGACGGCACCGATGTGGCAATGGTGCGGGACCCGGAAATCACGGGTGACCCGTTGCCCGGCTATGCACCCACGGCGCCCGACAGCGCGATCGGCCGGCCGGCCCCACAGGTGCGCGGCACCGATTTCGACGGCGCGTCCGTAGAAATTGTCGACGATGGGCGGAGGAAGGTGCTCATCTTCCTGGCGCACTGGTGCTCGCACTGCCAGGCGGAGGTTTCCGAGGTCCAAGCCTGGATCAATGGCGGCAGCAAGCCCGATGGCGTCGACCTCTATGGCGTGGCCACCGCGATCGACGAGGGCGCGTCGAATTACCCGCCGGACGATTGGCTCGAGCGCGAGGCCTGGACGTCGCCGGTGCTGGTGGACACGAATGACAGCGTGCTGGGCGCCTTTGGCCTCACCGCGTTTCCGACCTGGGTGTTCATCAATGCCGACGGCACCGTCGCCCTCCGCATCGGCGGCGCGATCGGACAGTCCCAGCTGACGGCGTTGTTCAAAGGGCTGCGCTAGGCGACGCGCCGACCTGTCCGCGAGTTGGGAAGGGCGGTTCGCGAACCGCCCCTGCGATGGGGGCGGCACGACGGCTGTGCGGCGAGACAGGCTGCACGTCATGCACTACATTTGGCAGCGAAGGCACAAGCCACGGTATCGGCCTGTGGACTCTGGGCATCAGGCGCCGCGGCACTCGTGCGCAGCTGGGAGGATGGCGGTGCCCACATCTATCGCGTTACGGATCGTCGCGGCCTATCAAGTAGTCGTGGCCGTGGCCGTTGGGGTGAACTTCATCATCACGCCGCTGTACCACCCGGGCGGCGATGAGCCGTTCACTGCCTGGGAGATCATGAATTGGTTCATGGCCGTGAGCGTGGTGATCGTCTTGGTCGGGAGCTTCATGCGCAAACGGCGCATGGACGCCGGGGAGGCGAACACGCGGCAGTCCCTGGAAGTGAACATCGTCTTCTACGCGGCGCTGGGGCTGTTCCTCTGGTACTTCTGGAACTGGTTCGGTGTCTTCAGCGACCAGGCCGACGGCACGTTGTGGGCCTTCATCGATCCGCTGTTCGTGCTGGTGGTCGGCCCCGCCGGCCTGCGGATGTGGCGCGCCGCCGGGGGTTAGTTCGGCCAGTCAAGGTTGTGAATGTGGGCGGCACAGCGCAAGCGTGGCGGTCCGTCGTTAGGGCCGTCGTTCCTGCTGGCACCGGGGTCGCGCGTCTGAGATTCCTCGCTACGCTCGGAATGACAACGGGGCGCGCGGCTTCACATGGGGCCGGGCCGCACTCACGGTGAGTGGGGGCTCGGCAACGCAGGCCGCCTGTGCTCAGTCGCCGGTGAGGAGCGGGTGATGTTGCGCTGGGGGATCGTCGGCTTCGGGGACATCGCGGCGAAGGCCGTGGCCCCGGCCATTCGCGCGCACGCGTCCAGCGAGCTGGTGGCGATCTGCCGCCGCGATCCGGTCGCGTTGGAACACCATCGGCAGGCGTTCGACGTGCCGCAGGCCTTCACGGATTACGACGAGATGCTGCGCCAGGCCCCGCTGGACGCGGTCTACGTGGCGACGCCGGTGCATCTGCATGCCACACAGGCGCTGGCGGCCTTGGACCGGGGGCTGCACGTCTTGGTCGAGAAGCCCATGGCGGCGTCGGCGTCCGAGGCGGAGGCGATGGTAGAGCGCGCGGAGCAGCGCGGCGCGCGGTTGGGCGTGGCGTATTACCACCAGTTCATCCCGATCAATGCCTACGTGCGCGACCTGGTGACATCGGGCGAGCTGGGCAAGTTAACGGCGCTGCACGGCAACGCGTCGTCGTCGTACAACCCGCCGCTGGACGATCCCAAGTCGTGGCGGCTGATGCGCGCCGCGGGCGGCGGCGGTCCGCTGATGGACCTGGGCAGCCATCGCCTGCAGACCTTCCACTCGCTGGCGGGCCCCGCGCGGCAGGTGGCGGCCTTCAGCGACCGGCGACGCATTGCCGGCGACGTGGAAGACACGCTTTCGCTCATCGTCAACTACGCCTCGGGGGTGCAAGCCACGCTGTCATCAATCTGGGGGATCGATCCGGCGCGCGGGGACTACGAGGTGTGGTGCACGAAGGGCTACGTCAACGTGCCGTATGCGCGCGGCGACGAGTGCTTCGTGACCCAGAACGGACGGCGCCGACGGGAGACGCACCCGGCGCCAGCGTTGCACGACCTGCCGCTGATCGAAGAATTTGCCGCCGGCGTGGCCCGCCCGGAGCAGCAAGTGCTCACGGGACAGGTCGGCCTGGAGGTCCAGCAGGTGATCGACGCGGCCTATCGATCGGCGGCGACCGAAGCTGTAGTCCGGCTCTAGGCGCTGACAGGCTCGAGGCCGTCGGAGGTCACGCGCAGCAGCTGGGCACGGACGCGCGGGTCGGAGTATTTGCCGTCGTAGACGTAGAGCACCACGTCGGGCTCGACCTCAAGCGTGGCGCCGTTGGCGTAGAACGGCGTATCGATGCGGGTGGCCTGCCAGCTGAGGCCGCCGTCCAGGCTCAGTTGCGCGGCGATGCCCGGGTGCCGGCCGGCAACGACCACGGCACCGCGCGCGGTGGCGGTGATGGCGTCGCTGCACGCATACATGGGGAAGTGTCCGCGCGCCGCCGGACCCCAGGTGCGTCCGCCGTCGGTCGACCACGTTTCCCACATCCACGGGGAGGTCTCCGGCCGGATCAGCGCCAGAATGCGATTCGGCGCGACCTCGCACGCGGCCGTCTCGGAGGCGGTTTCGCGCGCGTCAACCGGCATGTCGGGCCGCGGATTGGGTCCGTCGACGCGCACCGGCGGGGACCAGCAGCGGCCGCCGTCGGTTGACCTGGTGCAGAAGCTGAACGATCCCGGCGCGGGGGCGCCGACATAGCGCCAGCCGTCGCGGATCACGCCGCCATGGAGGCTGGGTCCCTCGGCCACGGTGTAGCCGAAGCGCAGCAGGGTTCCGTCACGCAGCGCGACCACCTTTGCCAGATAGGCATGCGCGATGTCGAGCTCATCATCGAACCGCAAGCGCCCGATGCTGGAGGGCGCGCTCCAGGTTCGGCCGGCGTCGGCGGACTCCACCAGCGACAGGTCGAAGGGCGGGTCGTGCTGGGCGAGGAATGCGACGACGCGGTCGCCGTCGAGCGCGTGCAACGCGGCGCCGTGGAGCGCTGGCGGCAGCACTTCGGGCGCCGACCATGTCCGGCCGGCGTCGTGCGAGCGCAGCAGCATCACGCTCCGCTCGCCCGTGGTGTGCGCGTCGGAGGCAACCAGGACGAGGAGCACCTCGCCGGAGGCCAGGCGCACCAGGCTCGACACGTATTGATGGGCGCCGTGCGCCGTGCCGGCCAGCGGGTGCCGCCAACTCGGACTCGGTGCGACGGTTGGGTCCCAGAGCGGCGCGGCAGTCGTCTCGCCGCGAATGCGGACATTGCGAAAGCTGTTGCCCGAGCCCACGCGCGGGCGGGCGTCGCCGAACTGCTCCGCCGCCTCGGCCGGATCCCGACCGTTGTAGGTCTCGAGGCCTACGTATCCCGGCTCTTCATAGGAATCGTCGATGACGACCGGGAAGGGGCGTCCGTTGACCCAAAGCCGCATCTCGGGGCCGCGAACTTGGAGCCGGACGCGGTGCCACAGGCCGATCTCGCTGGGGATGCCCGGCACGATTTCGGTGCGGAGCACGCGCGCCCAGCCCGAGGCGTCGACCTTGGATATGGCGGCCCAGAGGTGACCGGCGCGGTACTGCTGTCCGGTGCAGGGAAAGTGCGCCAGGTAGTAGTGCCGCGCGTGGCGCCCTCGGAAGACAAAGCCGCTGTCCGAGCCTTGGATGTCCCAGCGGAAGTCGAACTCGGCCTCGAAGTCGCGGTAGGCCGCCGCGGTGGAGATCGCCAGGCTGTCGTCCGCCGGCTGCGGCGGGCTGGTCATGACGCCAGGTTCTTCCTCAATCCAGGGAGCAGTGGTGAACGCCCAGGGCTCGCTGGTGGTCAGGGAAAGAGAACGCCAGTCGTCGCTCATGTCACGCTCCTCGCAGCACGATGTCATGTCGCCCGGAAGCCGCGCGCACCTGGACGGTCGCCGCAGGTCCCGGAGTCCAGATCCAGTCGGCGGTCCAGTGGCTGGCCGGTGAGGTCGCGGGCGGCTTGGCCGTCACGCGGCCGGGCCGATCTCGACCTCCAACAGCTCTTCGCCCCACAGCACCGGTCCGTCGTAGATCTGGCAGATCTCTTTGATCGCCTGGGATCGCGCCTGCGGCTCGTCCAGCCAGGGGGGCTGGTGATTCACCAGCAAGCGCTTGACTCCGGCGGCGGCGGCAACCGTGGCGCAGCCCGTGGTGTCGGACTCGGCGGTGCGGGACCCTTCCCACTGCCGGTCCGCCAGGGCCACGGCTTCCATCACGAGCAGGTCCGCGCCGCGCGCCAGGTCGATCACCTCGTCGCAGGGCCGCGTGTCGCCGCTGAAGACGATCACTCCGTCGTCCGTCTCGAACCGAAAGCCCAGGCAGGTGAGATAGGGCTGCGCGTGCCGCACTTCCGCCGCTGACACGGACCAGCCCGTCCCGCTGGCGACGGGTCCCGGCTCGATGTCGTGAGCCTGCATGTGCGGCGGCGGGCGGTCGCCGGCGCCTCCCCGGCTGTGGTAAGCCCCGATGCTCATGGGGTGGTTGGTTCGCGCGACCACGTCGAGCCAGAGCACGCCTTCATCCGGACCCATGAGCTTCCGCGCGAACGCCGCGGTCGGCGGCGGGCCGTAGACGTGCAGCGGCGTTTCGCCCCCGACCGACATGTCGAATCGGGTCATGAGGAAGCACGGAAAGTCGGCCATGTGATCCGAATGCAGGTGGGTGAAGAACACCCGGCTGACATCGGTGGCTCGCAAACCCGCCTGATACAGCTTGAGCGTGGCGGCCGGGCCGCAATCGACAAGCAGGGTTTCCCGACCGACTTGCAGGGCAAACGCCGTGCCCCACCGACCGGGATGCGGCGTGGGGACGCCGCAACTGAGCACGATCAACCGCGCCATAGAGGACTCCTGCCGCAAGCACGGCTGGACAAGCGTCGGCACGCTACCGCACCCGCGGACGCCCTGCAATGCCGGAGCGACCCGCGCCGGTGGACGAGCAGCGAGCGGAGGCTCACGAGAACCGTCGCGGCCCGCCGTCGGAGAAGCGAGACGTGCCAACGCGCATGACGCGCACGACCTGGGTGCGAGCCGACAGGTCGTGCAACGCGCGGGTGTCTCGGCGGCGGAACATGGTGTAGAGATCTCCAAGGGGACCGAGAATCAGCAGGGTCGGCAGGATCGGCACCGCCTCGGTCGCCGACGGGGGTACGACCTGCCAGGCATAAAGCAGGACCAACTGCAGAGCCTCGCGGTTGAGCACCGCGATTGGCCCCGGGGGTTGGCCGTCGTGGTCCACCAGGCGCAGCCCCATGCCCAGCTTCCCAAGCGTGAAGCCAAAGGCGGACTGCATGGCCCAGCGATACACAAACGGCACGGCCACGATCCACACCACCAGCTCGGTGCTGGCGGCTTCGGCCTCGGCGTCGGGAGCCGGCGCCCCGCCGGCCATCGACGCGGCCACGAACACCACGAAGAAAGTGATGGTGAAGTCAATGAGCCAGGCGCCGACTCGGCGCAGAATGAGCGGCATGTCGCCGACGAACAGAAGAGGTCGGGGCGGCGGCCCACGCGGCGGCTCGTCGATGGGCGTTTCGTCGATGGGCGGCTCGAGGTTGCGGTCCTCGGGCTCCGGTTGCCTGGGGCTCGCCGGATCGCCGGCACCGCCGGTCTGCCTCATTGCACGTCCACAGCTTGGGGCGCCCGGCGAACGCCGCCCGACGCAGAGCAAAGGCTCATGCCGCGCAGTATCGCACCGCGCCCGCCGGTCGGTTGATCCGCGCGGTCGCAGCCGGAATCGACCGGGTTAATGGCCCTTCGATGATTCCTACCACCGTCCGGGGCGCACGCGGCCCCTACAATGCGACTACGTCCTGCCAATTCTAGGAGACCGCCATGCAATATCAGATCAAGGGCACGATCACGCCGCATGTCGAGGTGCAGCTCGGGCCCGGGGAAACCGTGTTCACCGAGTCCGGGGCGATGGCCTGGATGGACGAAGGCGTCGAGATGAACACCGGCGGCTCCGGGGGCCTTGGCGGCATGCTCGGCCGCATGGTCTCGGGCGAGGGGGCCTTCGTCACCAAGTTCACCAGCCGGTCCGGCGGGGACATGGTGGCCTTCGTCCCGGAGGCTCCGGGCAACATCATCCCCCTGACCTTGGGCGCGGGCGAGTCGATCATGGCGCAGAAGGACGCGTTTCTGGTAGCCGAGGAGTCGGTGACCTTCGAAATCTCGTTCAACCGCAAGCTTGGCGCCGGCCTTTTCGGCGGCGAAGGATTCATCCTGCAGAAGTTCACCGGCCCGGGCACGATGTTCGCGGCGATCGGCGGCGAGGTGCAGGAATACGATCTGGCCTCGGGGCAAACGCTCAAGGTCGACACCGGCCACCTGGCCATGTTCGAGCCCAGCGTGACCTATGACATCGCCCGAGTGAAAGGCGTGCGCAACATGCTGTTCGGCGGTGAAGGGCTGTTTCTGGCCACGGTCACTGGTCCGGGCAAAGTCTGGTTGCAGCGCATGCCGCTCGCCAACCTCGCGGGCGCCATTTCGCGCTATCTGCCCAAGCCGCGCACCGGCGGGCAATAGGCCGCGCGGCCACGGTGACGGCGATGCGCATCCGCCGCGTCGAGCCCATCCGGCTCGATCAGTACCTGCTGGTCGAGATCGAGACGGACACCGGGCTTACGGGCTTGGGCGAGGCCGGCGCCTGGGGCTTTCTAGAAGCCTCGGAGGCCGCCATCGAGAAGTTCGCCCGCTACCTGGTGGGCAAGGACCCGCTGCGGATCGAGCACCACTGGCAATATCTCTACCGCTGGAGCGCCTTCCGCGGCTCGGCGGTCATGGCGGCCATCAGCGCCATCGACATCGCCCTCTGGGACATCGCCGGCAAGCATTTCGAGGCGCCGGTCTATCAGTTGCTCGGCGGACAGGTCCGGGACCGTGCCCGCGTCTATGCGCACGTCTTCGGCGATACCCGTGAAAAGCTGCTGCGCGGCATCGCGGAGGCCCGCGACGCGGGATTCACCGCCGTGGGACACCTCACGCCCTTCCTCGACGAGCCGCACGAGCGGCCGTATTTCGAAACCCACGCGCGCAAGATCGGCACCGCCATCGACGCCGTGCGGCAGTACCGCGAGCTCGTGGGCGACGAGGTGGACCTGTGCATCGAAATCCACCGCCGCATGACGCCGGCGGAAGCGGTTCAGCTCGGACGCGGCATCGAGGCCTTCCACCCGTTCTTCCTTGAAGACCCCGTCATGCCCGACAACCTCGACGAGATGGCCTATGTGGCGGCCAACACCGCGGTGCCCATCGCCACCGGCGAGCGGCTCACGTCGCTGTGGGAGTTCGACATGCTGCTGCGCCGCAACGCGGCCCGCTACGTGCGGCCGGACGTGTGCGTGGTGGGCGGGATTACCGCGATGAAGAAGATCGCCGCGCTGGCGGAGGCGCAGCACGTGGGCGTGGTGCCGCACAACCCGCTGAGCCCCGTGTGCACGGCGGCGTCATTGCAGGTCGCGGCCTGCATCCCCAACCTGGCCCTGGTCGAATACCCCAGCGGCGAGGACGAGTTCCCCAAGCGAGACATGGTGACGGGCATCGCCGAGCACGACGGGCAAGGCTATCTCCTCATCCCGGACCGGCCGGGCATCGGCGTGGAGCTGAAACCCGACGCGCGCGCCAAGGTGCCCTACGTGCCCCGCGAGGTGAACACGCGGCTGCACGTGGACGGTTCGGTGGTGGATCAGTAGGCCGGGCCACCCGGAAGTTTGGCAGGGGCGGTTCGCGAACCGCCCTCTTCGGCACCGACCAATCGCGCCACGGCTGCTGGATTCCGGCTCAAGGCCGGAATGACGCAAGGTCGCTCCGGGAAGAGGACCGCCTAGCGGCGCCCTCCGAGCGGCACGTCGCGGCCCTCGTCGAGGTCCAGCCGGTCGAACTGTCGCGTGAGGTCGGTGCGATGGCCCTGGCCGATGTCCTCCAGGAACTCGCGGTACCACGCCTCCATCTCCGGCGTCGGCGGCGTCCGCGTCATCATCATGGCGTTCCAGGAGGCGATCTCGTCGGGCGACCGCTTGGCCATATTGGCCTCGACCCACGCCAGCACATCGGCGTCGGTGGCGTTGGCGGCCACGGCTGTGTGAAAGCCGTCGACATCGACACCGAGAAACTCGAACAGATCCACCGAAAACCCGCGCCGCGACATGTATTCGCCCAGGGCGTCGGCCGCGTCGGCGCGCGCCTTGTCGATGGCGCGCGGCAAGAACACGATGCCGCCGAGTGAGGCATAGGGGCTGCGCGGAAGGTCACGCGTGAGGTCCATGGCGGTGGTCTCCTAGTCAGGTCGTTGTCGGGAGTGTAGGTCGAGGACCCCTGGCGCCACCCGTCATTCCCGCGCCCCCTCCGTCATTCCCGCGAAGGCGGGAATCCAGGATCGTTCGTCAACGGAGGCACGGCCTACCGGTCTACCGCTCCTTCGGCAATGGCCCGTTCCATGTCGTCCAGGGTCGCTGGCGGACCGTCATGGGTGAGAATGCCGAAGAGGCGTTGAATCGGGCGCACGGCGCGGATGCGCACCTCGCCGTCCAGAATGGTGTAGCGCACGCGGTCCCCAGGCCGCACCCCCAAGGCTTCCCGTACCGCCTTGGGCAGGGTGGTCTGTCCCTTAGCCGTGATACGTGATTCCAGCATGCGGCGGGGCTGCCGCTCAGGACGCATCCGACCCGCCCTTGGCCAGGTACCGCTGGCGCAAGACGTCGATCTCCTTGACTTGGCCGTCGGCGTCGGTGAACCGCCAGAATCTCCAGCCATTGGTCGCGGGGCGCTTGCCACGAAAGCCGGCCGCAATCCGCGCTGCGTTGCCAGCCAGTGACAATGACCCGAATCTCTTTTCCTGGAACGTCACAGAGCCATCGGTTTCGATTCGCGCCGAGAGGGTCTGCCCTAGATAAGTCGAATGGAGATTGAGCGGCGGCTGAATGACCCCGGCTGCAATGAGATGCCGTAGTCGGACGAGTCGTGAAGGTAGTGGGTCCGGCAGCGGGTTCACTGGCGGCGGCTCGACCGGCGGTCGGGAGGCATCCGGCACGCTGCCGAACACTAACGGAAATACGAACTGCGCCCGAACCCGGCGCAGGCTTGCAGCGACATCCCGGCGGGTGAGGTTGTTCGTTCGCCTCTGCAGCACGTTGACCAACGACGTATCCGGCTCCAAGCCGAATAACCCTTTCAGGGCCTCTTGCACCTGCCGATCCACGAACTGCTCCTGCCAGTGTGCTTCTAGGCGGTTCTCCCGCAAGCCAGCCCGGGATATCAGATCAAGGCTCTGGACGACACCCGTGTCTTCCTCGTCGGTCAGCCGGATCGTACGGAAGAGTTTCTTCTCCACCGGAACGCTCGCATGCGTGTTGTAGATGCGGTACTCGTTGCCGTCGCTCAGCACCACCCATGCCACTCCCGCCACGCCGGTATAGCCCATGATCTGGTCGGCCCATCTATGGTCGCCGAGGTTCGTGCCGAGCGCCTTGGCCTCGACGAATAGGTGCGGCGTGCGCTTGTCCATGAGCGCGTAGTCCACGGGGTTGTGTGCGGGTCGATAGCGATACTCGAAGCGGACTTGCTCAAGGTCTCCGAGGTCCCAGCCTAGGGCGTCGAGCATGGGGTTGATCAGGTTGGTCTTAGTTCCCATTTCACTGATGCTCTTGCCCTGATAGCCCGCGATGCGCTCGCGAATGACGGGCAAAACACTCCGCACGGCGCTCATGCGATCAAATCTCCATACATCAAGGATTTGAGCTTAATGCCATATCGTACTCGCCAGGTAACGCCCCGGCCCTAGCCGAACCGCCCGGCCAGCGCGCGGTAGAGCCCCGGCCAGACGCCGTGCAGCCAGATGGGCAAGCGCAGCCAGCCGGGCACCACGAGCGCATCGCGTTCGCGCTCGATGGCGCGCACGATCGCCCGCGCCAGGCGCTCAGGCGGGATGGGCCGCGGACGACGGCGGCTGTAGGCGCTGCCGCGCCGCGTGAAGAAGGGTGTGTCCACCACCCCGGGTGAAACGGTCGTCACCCGCACGCCGGCGGCACGCACCTCGTAGCGCAGGCTCTCGCTGAAATTCAGCATGGCCGCCTTGGTGGCCGCGTAGAGCGCCTCGTCGCGGACGCCCACGTGTCCCGCGACGGAGGCCACCATCACGATGTGGCCCCGCCGGCGCTCGAGCATGGCCGGCAGCAGCGCTCGCGTGAGCCGGGCCGTGCCCAGCAGGTTCACCGCCACCAACTCCTCGATCATCTCGGCGGGCATGGCGGCGAACGCCCCCGCCCAGCCGCGGCCGGCGTTGTTGACCAGAATCTCGACCGGCGCGGGTCCGCCCAGCGCCGCCGCGGCCAGCCGTTCGACGTCCGCCGAAATTCCTAGATCAGCTGCCACCGCCGTCCCGCCGGTTGCGTCGCGCACCGCGGCCAGCGCCTCGGCGTCGCGTCCCGTCACGATCACGCGCGCCCCCGCGCGCGCCAGGGCAATGGCCGTCGCGCGCCCGATGCCGCTGGTCGCCCCGGTCACCAGGGCGGTCGATCCTTGGATGTTCACACGCGCCAAGTCGAGCGGCGCACCCGCGTCGCCGCCGGGCGGAGCGTATCGCGAACCCGCCCACCTGTTCGCGGTGAGCCCACCTGTCCGTTCCTGGTGAGCCCTTCGACAGGCTCAGGACAGGCTCTGTCGAACCGCGACGCGAGTGCTTGGAGCCGGTTTGCCTCTGCCGGCCGCGCGCGGCACGATCGACACGCCGCCTCACCCGTCACCCGGGGCCTTCCATGACCACCGGCGCCCCCGCGCTTTCGGAGATCTTCGAGCGTTACCAAGGCCCCCTGGAAGTCGCGCTGCACGCCGCTCTGGACGATGCGGATTCACCCCTCGCCACCATGGCCCGCTATCAACTCGGCTGGGTGGACGCGGATGGCAACGCCGTGCGCGCCAATCGCGGCAAGGCGCTGCGCCCGACCCTGTGCTTGCTCACGTGCGAGGCGCTCGGCGGCAACGTCGAGGCCGCCCTGCCGGCGGCGGCGGGCGTTGAGCTGCTGCACAACTTCTCGCTGGTGCATGACGACGTGATGGACAACGACCGGCTGCGGCGTCACCGGCCCACGGTGTGGGCGGTCTGGGGCCCCGCCATGGCCATCGACGCCGGCGATTTCATGCACGTCGCGGCCACGCTCAGCGTGCTGCGGGCGGGCGATCCCGGCGACGCCCGGGCCGTGCGCGACGCCGTCGAAGTCCTGACGCTGGGCTGCCGGCGCATGACCGAAGGCCAGTATCTGGACATGGCCTTCGAGGACGAGACCGCGGTGACGGTGGACGCCTATCTCGACATGATTGATCGCAAAACCGCGGCGTTGATCGGCACCGCCATGGAACTCGGCGCCGTCTTCGCCGGCAACGACCCGGACGTGCGCACCGCCGTCCGCAGCGCGGGTGCGGCGCTGGGAACCGCCTTTCAGATTCGCGATGACTTTTTGGGCATCTGGGGCGATCCCGATGCGACCGGCAAGTCGGTCGAGAGCGACATTCAGAAGCGCAAGAAGACATTGCCCATCGTGCATGCGATGACGGAAGGCGCCCCGGCGGACCGCGCCCGGCTGCGAAGCGCGCTGGCCGATCCGGACGTGCCGCCGGACACCGCGGAGATCGTGGCGCTGCTCGAGCGGTCCGGCTCGCACACCTACACCGAGTCGCTGGCGGAGCGGTATCACGTCGTGACCCGCGAGCGACTCGCCGACGTGCCGCTGAGCGACTGGGGCGGCGAGGCCCTGGCGGCTCTGGCGGCCTTTACCGCGCGGCGGACGGTCTAGCGCGGGTCGGCCAGCGCTACCAGCGGCGCCTTGTTCTGCGACGCCTGCTCGTAGAGGTCCATCAGTGCCGCTGCCAGCGCGTGCGACTCATGGTGGTGCGGTGCGGCGGGGTCCACCACGTCGGCCAGCACCGCTTGCACGCCGGCGTCCAGCAGCTCCACCTGCGTGGCCGGGTCGCAGGTGACGAGCCGGGTGCCGGTGTTCTCGGGCATCTCTACCTGCAGATTGCTATTGCCCAGCATGTATTGGAACAGATCCGGTCCAACGTGCCGCATGCAGCAGTAGACGTGCTCGGCAGGCCCGAAATCATCCGTTTCCCCGGGCTCGGTGGCGACGTTGCACACATAGACCTTGACGGCGCGCGAGGCGCGGATCGCGGTGGTCAGCCGTCCCACGAGCAGGTTCGGAATCACGCTGGTGAATACGCTTCCCGGACCCAACACGATCATGTCCGCCGCCAGGATTTCTTGAATGGCCGCCCCGTTGGCCGCCACGTGCCGCGGCTCGATGAACACGCGGGAGATCGGCTGCCCGGACGACCGCAGCTTCGACTCGCCGCGCACGATCCGCCCGTCCGCCAGCTCACCCGCCAGGCGGATGTCAGAGTGCGTGGACGGCAAGATGCGCCCGCGCACTCGCAGCACGTCGCTGAGCGCGCGCACGCCTTGCTCGAAGTTGCCGCCTTTGAGATCGGTGGTCGCGGCGATGAGCAGGTTGCCCAAGCTGTGTCCCTGGAGCCCGCCGCCGCGGCTGAAGCGATAGTTCATCACCTCGTTCATCAGCGACTCGGAATCGGCCAGCGCCGCCAGGCACTGGCGCACGTCGCCCGGTGGCGCCAAGCCAAACTCGTCCCGCAGCCGCCCCGAGCTGCCGCCGTCGTCCGCCACCGTCACCACGGCCGTGATGTTGTTGGTGTGCTCCTTGAGCCCCCGCAGCAGGATGCCCAGCCCGGTGCCACCGCCGATCGCCACAATCCGCGGGCCGCGCTGCAGCCGGCGGTTTTGATAGAGCGACTCCGCAATGTTGTCGTCGGGGCTCACGACCACCGACAGCACCGTGCGCCCCAGTAGGAACGCGCCGGCGACAACGGCGGTCAGCCCCAAGCCGCCCACCAGCAGCGAGCGGAAGGGGTGCTCGATGAACTGCAGGGTCATGAAATAGACCACCGAGCCGGCCGGCCCGGGCACGTCGATGGTGCGGTAGACGTAGGCCAGGAACATCGCCAGCGCCAGCGCCAGGATGACCGTGCCCGCGAAGATGAGGAGGATGTAGCGCTTGACGCCGATGCCGAGGGTTAGCCAACGACGTGACCGCATGCGGAATCGATCCTCAAGCCAGAGGCCAAGTCCCGCCGTCGCCGCAACGCTGAGACTCGGCGGCGCCTAGCGCCAAGGGGGGCCGGAAATCGATTATACGCCTCGACCAATCCCATCGCTCTCGCGACGGCGCGGCGGCTTGGGCCGGCCGTGCCGCACGGCCCCGGACGACGGGGCACGCGCGCGCCGGTCGGACTTCGTACCCAGCGAGCGTTCGCGTCTCGTTCCTCGCCCAGCGGGCGAGCGGTTTCGCGGCCTACAAGCCAACGCGACCCACCGCTCCGCCGTTGACTCCCGAGTAGCCGACGGCACATGCTGGCGCGCAGGAGGTGCGGCATATGTCAGCGACAGGCAAAGCAACCGTCGGCCAGGTTTTCCGGGGAGTAGCCGGGCTGGCCACGCTGGCCACGCTGCTGGCCACCATCATCGTCGTGCTGCTCGGCGCGTTCAGGGTCGTCGACATGGAAGGGGTCGTCACCGCGAATGTGGCGCTGGCTTACGTCGTCGCGCTTGGAACTTTCGCGCTGAGTCCGATCGTTGCCGTCGGCCTTATTGCCGTCAGCCTCTTCAACGCCATCGGCGTCATCGCCATCGGCGCCGGGTCGGCGAGCGGCGTCATTGCCATCAGCGGAGGTGACGCGCAAGGCATCATCGCCATCAGCGCCGGCGGGCGCGCGAACGGCATGTTGATTGGCATTGGCGACGAAGCCAGGGGCCTCTTGGCCGTGGCCTACTCGGGCCGAACCGCCTCGGCATTCGGGAACTGGCCGCCGTGGCCCGGCGCCAAGGCGTCAGCCGACTGAACAGGAGCGGACAGGCACCGTCCGCGCCGGGTCCGGCGGTCCGGCTGCTGGCGCTGGACCTCGACGGCACCATCGTCAGCGGCGAGCACGGCGTCACTCCGCGGGTGCGTGCCGCGATTCGCCGCGCCCAGGAGCAGGGCACGGCGGTCACCATCGCCACCGGCCGCATGTTTCGCTCGGCGCGCCGCTTCGCGCGGCAACTCGACATCACCGCGCCCATCATCTGCTACCAGGGCGCGCTGGTGCGCGATCCCGTCACCGGCGAGACCCTGCACGCCAGCTCGCTGCCCGTCGAACCTGGACTCGCCGTGGTGGCCTTTGCCAAGGCGCGCCGCTGGCACGTCAACGCCTACGTCGACGACGAGCTCTACATGGAGGCAGCCACGCCCGAGGGACGCTTCTACGCCGAGACGTCCGACGTGCCGATCCGGCTCATCCCCGACATCGCCGCCGCGGTGCACCGTGGAACCACCAAGCTCGTAATCGTCGCGGACGAGGCCGAGGTGCCCGGAATCGTCGAGGACCTTGAGACGCGGTTTGGCAGCGTGCTGGCCATCACCCGTTCCCACCCGCGCTTTGCGGAGGCGATTGGGCAGGACGTCGGCAAGGGTCGGGCGCTGCACCTGCTCGCGGACGCCCTGAACATCCCCGTCGAAGCGACCATGGCCATTGGCGACAACCTCAACGATCTCGATCTCGTCACCGCTGCCGGCGTCGGCGTCGCCATGGGTGACGGCGACCCTCGGGTGCGCGCCGCCGCGGACTGGGTCACCGCGACCTACGCCGAGGATGGCGCGGCGCTTGCCATCGAGCGGTTCGTGCTGGGTGAGGAGGCCGGCGCGTGAGCGGCTCCGCCCATCCCGTCGACGCGGACATCGACCGCTGTGCCCGCGTCATTGCCGCCGGTGGCATCGCCGTTGTCCCCACCGACACGCTTTACGGCCTGGCGGCCGGCATCACCGCGCCCGCCGCCGTCGCGCGCGTCGCGGCCATCAAGGGCCGTGCGCCCGGAACCGGCATGCCCGTGCTGCTGGCCTCATCGGAGCAGGTCACGGTGGTTGGCGCCGCCGTGCCCTATCTGGAAGAGCTTGGCGCCGCCTTCTGGCCGGGCGGCGTGACCCTGGTGATCCCGGCCCGGCCCGAGATCGACCGGCGCATCGCCGACGCGCGGGGCACCGTGGCCGTGCGCGTGCCCGGCATGGCGACCACGCGAGAAGTCTGCCGGCGCGCGGGCGCCCCGATCACCGGCACCAGCGCCAACCGCCACGGGCACCCGCCCACCACCACCGCCGCCGAGGCCCGCGCCGCGCTTGGTGACGCGGTGGACGCCCTGCTCGACGGTGGCCCGGTCGGCGGCACCGCCTCCACCATCGTCGACCTCACCGGCGACCGCCCGCGCATCCTCCGCGCCGGCGCGGTCCCCTGGGAGGACCTGCGGCGCATCGCCCCCACCATCGTCGACGCCAGCGGCGGCCCTCCGTGACGGCCTGGTTGAGGAACGCTCCGGCAGTGGTTGAGCGCCTCGTCCGAGCATGCCCCCCGGCCAGCCCGCGCACTCGCGCTTGGCTGCTGTCGGGCCTCCTGGCAATCAACCTCGTCCTGGTGCTACTGCCGGCAGCTAGCGCGCAGCGCATGGAGTTGCTCGGGTTTGGGGCGTGGATCGAGCAACTGGAGGCCGATACTGAGGGAACCCCTGCGAACACCTACAGCTCGGTCGTTTGGGGCGCTGTCGCCCTACTTGCAGTTGCGCAACTGCTCCGCCCCACGCCCTCCAGCCAGCGGCGGTGGTTGTGGAGACTCGGCTGGCTGAGCGTGGCGCTGCTTACCGCGCTAATCGCGTTCGAGGAGAGCGTCAGCCTGAAGGAAACGAGCACGGCCTCGGTTGACTCGGCGATCCAGAAGCTCGAGGTCGTGCCATCAGGCTTCCACTGGCTGTCCGTGGTCGCGGTGCCGCTGGCCGCTCCGCTGGCGGCGGCAGGCTGGGTTCTTGTGACCTCGCAGCGCGGGCACCCGGCGCGGGCGCTGGTGCTGGTGGTGGTGGCAGCCCTTTTCGCAGGCGCCATTTTCCAAGACGCAGACGTGCTCAGTGTCACGAACGTTGCCTGGCGGAGATTCATCGAAGAGGGCATGGAACTCATGGCCGCCACGGCCCTCGGCGTCATCCTCATCGAGATGTTGGCGTCACCCGATGGTGCTGCCCCTGACACTCCGAGGCGCTGTCGCCGTGGTCCCGGCCGTCGGGCGGCCGCACTCGCGGTGACCGCGGCGTTGCTAATCGTAAGTGCGGTTCCTCTGCTGGTGACTCACCACGTCTTCCAGGACAATCGCTGGGGACGGGGCATCCCCTGGTCCTACACGGGGCCTATCTCGCTGGTCGAGCAGCGGTTCCGTGCGACCCACGACAACCTCAGACGCATCGACGTCTGGGTCGAAATCGACGGCGGCGCGTCGGCTGAGATCTTCGCCCGCCTCACGCCCCAAGGGTCGGATCGCCCCGTCCGCGAGAGCCGCGCAGAGGTCCGTGGCGCCCGCTTCAGCAACGCGACGGCCGCCTTTGATTTCGAGCCGATCCCCGATAGCGGTGGGACGCTCTATACGCTGGCCGTGGGCGTCCTGAGCGGGCCAGCGCCCTACGTGTTCCTTGGCATGACCGGCAGTGACGTGATCCCCGAGGGCGCCGCCGTGGTGAGCGGCGCGCCGACGCGCTACGCGGATGACTTGGCCATGCGGACCACCTGGAGCGGGCGCTTCATCGAGGGGATGATTGAGGGACTGTACTTGCAAGACCCCCAGCGGCCGGAGCAGCTCCGTGCGGTGACCCTGGTCATGTTCCTGTGGGTGTTTCTGGTCGTGGCCGCTTGGGCCGGGCTGTCAGGACGCCGACCGCGATTCTGGCGCCGCTTCGTCTGGCCCTCGGTCCTCACCAGCGCCCTCATCACGGCCGGCATCCTCGTCATCACCCTGGCGTTCTTCGCGGTGCTGTCGCCGACGCGGCTCCCGTGACCGCGGCGACCGATCAACGCCACCCGCCGCCGCGTTAGCCGATCCGGACTACCCCCAGCCAGGACCCGAACCGCGTCCGCACGGCCTTGTCCAAGGCCGCCAGCGCGCCCGCGGCCACGGCCACGCCCGCCGCGCCGAGCAGTTGCGTCCCGAGCTCGTAGATTTCGGGGCTCTGGGCGGCAAGCACCGCTCCAGGCACACCGCCCGCCACAAACGCGGCGCCCACGATGCGCACGAAGCGCCGCAGCACTCCCAGTTTCAGGTTGTAGGTCGTCGTCATCGCTTGCTCGGTCATTCCACTGCCTCCAGAACTTGCCCCGTAGCAGGTACGGGGTCATGCCTCACCAACCCTGCCCGCCGAACTCCGCGGCGGTTGGGTGTCTCTGTTTCTCCCTACGCCGCCCCGGGAGCCTGGCCCGTGGGCGCCATGGGGTCGTGATAAAAGCGCTCGGCGGTCATGATTCGCTGCCAGTCCTCCGGGCGGAACGCGCGTTCACCGGTCCGCCGCGCCGCCTGGATGACCTCGCCAAGCTGCCCCAGCGCCGCCATCTTGCGGCTGTGGTTGGCGTCGCGGTCACGCCGCAGCGCCTCGAGCTCTTCCGTACTCGCCATGTCCAGACCCTCCAAGACGCTGTCGGCGTACCGGTAGCCCTGTTCGCGAAACGCGCCGTCCGAGGTGCGGCCCGTGTTGTAGTCCGCCAGCGCCTCGCGATAGTCGCCGCCGCGGTGGTCCAGGTGCGCTGCCATCAGCCGCGCCGCATAGTCCAGCGCCGCGAACGGGTCGAGGGTGCGCCCACGCATTGCCGGATGCCAGCGCGGATTGATCTGCGCGATGCCCTCGGCCCCCGCGCCGCTCACCGCCAACGGATTCCAGCCGCTCTCCGTGGTGATCTGCCGCCGAAACACGTCCCGGTCATAGCCGGCGTCGCGCGCGTAGGCATCCGCGTATAGGCGCAGCGGGTTGACCCGCGCCCCGCGCACGCGGAAGGTCGCCGGGTCGATCACCCCCCGCGGCGCGGCGTCCAGGTGCAGGTGGTGCCCCGTGCTGTTCCCCGTCGAGTCGCACAGGCCGAGCGTCTGGCCGGCCGCCACGTGCTCGCCGACAACCAGCGTCGGGGGCTCGTCGAAGTGCAGCAAGCGCCACAGCACCCCAGCGTCATCGCGCAGCGCCACGGCATTGCCATAGGGAAACCCGTCGCGCACCGTCGCTGCCCGCGTGCTTGGATGGTGGATCGTCCAAACCGCCACGATGGCGCCGGCGGCCGGCGCCTTGACCGGCTGGCGGTGCACCGACACGCGCTGCAGCGCCAGATCGATACCGCCGTGGCGGTAGCTTCCGCGGTCCACGCCGAACACCGCCGTAACCCGAACCGTGCCGTCGAGCGGCGGCAGATAGGCCATCAGCTCGCCTCCTGGGTCATCGCAGCACCAGCGCCAGCACGCCACCGCCCACGCTGGTTAGGGTCAGGCCGACCAATCCGTAGATGACGCTGCGGATGGGACGAAACTCCGCCCGGGTCACATAGGTCGCGCGCGTCACCGCCTCGTGCGCCGCCAGGTCTGTCCGCAACTGCGCCACCTCGCGCAAGATCGACGCCGTGCGCTCGTCGATGCGGGCGAGCAGCCGACCATTGCCATCCGGAGCCACGCGTCCGCTGCCCGTCATGCCCAGATCCGCCGGAAGTCCGCGTCGGCTTCGGCCATCCGCCCCAGGCCATCGGCCAGCGCTTCCTCCCGCCAATTGCCATCGCCGTTGGCGTCCACGAACCAGGCCAGACCCTCCAGGCGCCGCCCGAACACCGAGCAGGCGTAGGCGAAGGCGTTCGGCAGCAGGCCCGGGGGATATGCCGCGGAGGACGGTCCGTCGGTGCGCGCGTTGTACTCGGCGATGACGACGGGCTTGCGCGACAGCCCCACGGCGCGCAGGGTCTCGTTCCACGTTTCCAGAACGTTGGAGCCCCAGCGCCGTCCCAGTCGGTCGCGCGGATCGCGCCAGGGCTCGTGCCGTCCGCCGTGGGCCCGGCCATCGGGACCCGTGCGCCCGTAAGCATGCAACGCCACGCCCTGGAAGCGCCGCGACCAGACGTCGCGCGCGGCGTCACGGCAACGCTCCCAAAACTCCGCGCTATAACGCGCCCACGGCGATTGCTCGACCTCGGCGTCCGGATTCCCGCCGCGCGGTGCAAACGGTCCCGTCGGCGTCACGAAGTAGCGGCAGCGGGATCCGGCGTACGTGCGCCACACCTGCAAGGCATTCCAGGGATTGCCCGGCTCGGTTCCGGCGCCGTTGAAGACCCTCGCCATCCAGGCCGGGCTCACGCTGGGGTCGTCGGCCGCAGAGCGCCTCCAGTTGGGTTCGTTGCCGAACGTCACGTCGATACCGCCGAACGACGGCGCCAGCGCCTCCAGTCCATGGAGATAGGCGTCCAGCTCCTCCACCGTCCGTGGCTGATCAATGCCAACGCGAAATTTCACCTTCAGCAAGACGCGATGCCCGGCGTCGCGCAGCACGCGGCAGCGATCCGCCATCTCCAGCCAATGCCGCCCCGGGTCGCCGTTGGGGTGGGTATAGACGTGCTCCACAAACAGCGTCGGCACGGGATAGCCCGGCGTCCGCGCCGGATTCCAGAAATGCACGCCGAGGAGCGGCGACGACGTTCTAGTCACCGGTCACGCTCCTGAGCACCTGGATGTCCGCCCCCTCGGTCTCCCGCCATGCCACGCAGGGCGCGCCGACGTTTCCGCCCAACGGCGTCGGCGCCCGCCCCGGAATCGCGCCGGGGGTCAGGTCCAGGTGGTAGACGGCCCCGCCGCTCTCATCCGCGCCCACGAACAGGCAAAACGGGCCGGTCCCCACGGCGCTGCCATAGGCCGCCAGCGTGTACCGGACGTTCCCGGCCCAGATTGTCGTCGCCTGGATCGCCAGCGATCCGTCGGCATTTTCGGTCACCTCGGGCGCAAACCAGCACGTGGCGCGGCTGCCCCGCTGCGCGATGCGCCGCATTAGGCCGCCTCCCCGATGGCCAGCCACGCGAATCCGGCGCGGTTGCTCGGTTCCAGGGACCCATTCCCATGCAACTCGGCCGCGAAGCCGCTCACGGAGATGCCGAGCGCACGCCAGTCCCGCAGGTCGTCCGTAGTGCCGTCGAAGTCGGCCGTCGAGGTGACCGGCTTCGGGGTGTCCGCGTCTTGCCTGATCCTCATCCCGAGCGTCGCCATGAGCACGAGGGGCGCGCTCGCGAACGCCGCGCCAAACGTCACCGGCTTCGACCTGCGAGTCCCCGAGCCGGTCCCGGTGAGGTAGCCAATGCCCGCCTCGGCGCGATAGTTCGACACGCTCGCGTCGTTCTGGCCCGCGGCGTCCTGGACGTTGGTCAGCGCGATCCCGCCGACATTGGGGGCCAGCTTCGCCGCCGTGACGGCGGCGTCGGCCAGCTTGTCCGTGGTCACCGCCGCGTCCGCCATCGCGTTGGTGACCACCGCGTCAGGCGCCAGCTTCGTCTGTGTCACGGCTCCATCGGCCAGCGCATCCGTGGCCAGCGGCGGGCCCTGGCCCGTCGCGCCGTCATGCCGATGCCCGGCGGCGTCATCGAACGCCGCGTCGAGCGCGTCCGCGTTGGCGTTGAAGACTCCAACGTCATACCGCTCCGCGGGCAACGGCTTGGTGAGGTTGAGATTCATCGTCGTGGTTGGCATCCGTCCTCCTTAGAGCGTGGCCGTCTGGCGGTGGGTGTAGGCCGCCAGGTGGTCGTGGCGGTAGCTGGCGAGGCGGCGGTGCCGGCCCTGGGCGGCCGTCGGCCGGTATTCCGTCGCGGCGATGTGCATCGCCCACGTCAGTGGGCGGCCGGCGGCGCGGACCTCGGCCTCGCGCACCAGCACCTCGAGCGCCTCGCCGTCGGGCGTTGTGAGCACGACGGGCAGTTCGGAGGCCGCGGCGGCCATGAGCGCCCGCTTGACGTCACGCGCCATCCGCCGGTCGCGGCCGCCGTCGCGCAGGGCGAGCTGGTCGGCGAGCCGCACCTGAAAGTCGAAGACCCGCTTGAAGCCGGTGCGCGGCGCGTAGGCCAGAGTGACCGCCCGAATCACCGGGGTGGCGCGGTCGCTCTGCGACGTGAGCCGCAGGCGCAGATCGATCGACGTCCCGGCCACAGCCGAGCCAAAGTCCACCCGCTGGCCGGACGCGGTGGCGAAACGGCCCAGCGGCGCATGCGCCCCGGCGCCGTCGAGCCGATAGGCAGCATCGACGTGCGCCTCCGGCCCCAGCCGCGCGCCGTCGACGACCAGTCCCAGGAACGCCGTGCGCCGGGCGGCGGGGCTGCCGTGGAACCGCGCCAGATGCAGCTCGCCGGACGCGGCAAAGCGGCACTGCGCATCGTGCAGCGGATTGGCCGAGTGCCGCGGCAGGATGATCGCGCCGATGTCGCCGTCCAGCCCGACGTACAAGCGTGGATTGGGTCCCGGAAGGTCCGAGACCCACAGGTGCCGGCACTCGCGACGGCCAAGGTCGGCCAGCGGGTGCCAGGCGCCGCGCTCGGCGTCGTAGCACAGCAGATACGTGACGCCCTGCTCGCTGCGCAGCGCGGCATACAAGAAATATGCGTCGCCGACGCAGGCTGTAATACGGCCGCGCACCGGCGAGTCGTTGTCCGCCAACATCTCGGGGCCCACCGGCGCGAACGCGCCGGGCGTGAATCGAAAGAGCCTGTCCCGCAGCGGCAGCCAGAGCGCCCCGCGCCACGCCGCCGCGCCCTGGCCGTTGTCCCTGTCCGGCGACCGCGCGTGGTCCTGCCACGATTGCTCAAGCTCCGCCGCGCCGGATTGCGCGGCACGGAACAACCCGTCCGTCTTGACCACATAGGGCGCGCCGTCCAGCGGCAGCAGGTTCGTCACCGCGTGGGCGCTGTCGCCAATCGGCGCGCCGGCCGTCCACGTCGCGGCGCTGCCACCATCGGTCGAGCGAGAGACCTGCGGCCGCCCTCGGTCGGACGAGGTCCGCAGCAGCTCATGCCCGAGCGCTAGGAAGCTGTCGGCTTTCAGCGGCTGGCGCACGGCGATGGTGTGCAGGCGCGCACCGGCGTCCAGCGCGTCCGTCAGTGACACTCGCAGCCAGAAGGCCCGAATGCCGGAAACGCGCGACGGGCGCCACGTGACCGGCTCCGTGAATGCGGCCTCGCCCGCCCGCGCCAACGTCGCGCCCGCAAGGCTCGTGCCGTCGGCCAGTCCGCTCACAGCCGCCCAGGACGTGCCAGTCCAGAACTCGGCCGCGAGCGCCGCTACGCGGCGGTTCGTGTGGTGAAGTGGATCGAGCTTCAGGCCGACGAATGGCGCATCGGCTCCCACGAGCACCCAAGCGCCGCTGGCGGCCGTGCCGCTCAGGCGCACCTCGGCCGCCGCCGTCTGGTCGATGTACGTTGCGCCCTCGTCGCTCGTCGTCAGGACGGCAGTTGGCGACGCCAGCTCACCCGGATGTGGGGCCCAGACATCCCCGTCGAACGACCAATAGGGACCGTCGCCCGGACCGCCGCCGACGGCCACGAACGCGTGCGGCGCCGCCGCCGCTCCCTGGAATACGGCCGCCGACGTAGCCTCCGCGCCGGCCCCGAAGCGGTGCGCGAGCGTCCAACGGTCACCGTCAGTCGACTGGTAGACCGCCGACTCGATCAGCGCGTAGAGAACGCCGTGCAGCTCGAAGTGGCCATGCACGGTGCCGCTCGCGCCCGTCTGCGCCACGGTCAGGGCAGGCGGCAGCGTGATCTGGTTGGGAAAGCGCGCGTCCACGAAGCCGTGGGCGTATTGCCGCCCACCGTCCGCGGGCGCCGTGCGCGCGCCGTACCCGCCCGTCAGGTCATCGGTGGTCCAGGCAGCCTCATGCTCGGGAGGAAACTGCGCATACGCTCGGGTGGGCGCCGAGATCGGCGGCGGCAACGCTTCTAACCGGCGCTCCCGCCATGCCAGCCCGCCGTCGTCCGCCAGCATCAGACCCGTGCCGTGCAGCACACAGTCATAGGGAAACGGCGCCCGCCGCGACCCGGGCATCTAGATTCGCTCCCCGAGCTGAACCCGCCGCACGATTCGGGGCTGATAGAGCCGCGAGAGTCCCTGGAACTCATGCGCGGCCTCTTGTTGCAGCGCGGCGTAGCCGTCCACGTCGGCTGCGAGGGCGTCCCGGCGCAAGCGCCGGTAGGCGTGCGCCACCGCCCCAGCCACCACCCAGTCCCGCGGCGCGTCGGTGGTGCTGGCATCGCTGGCCAGGGCCTCGTAGGGGCGCAGCGCCTCGATGACCAACAGGCCTCGCGGCGCTTGCCCGACCTCCAGCCAGAACGGTGTGCCATTGGCGGTCGGATTGCCCATCAGCCGCCACCAGTCCACGGCGCGGAGGTGCTCACCGCGCGGCGGGCCGCCGCGGCGCTCCCAGACCTCCACGACCTGCTGCCGTCGGGTGACCCAGGCCGGCAGAGGGAACTGGTGCTGGTCGTGCGTGGCCAGCGACACACGGTTCCAGATCGTCTCGGCCGCGGCCTCCACGCCGCCCAACCGAACCTGGACCGCCGGGCACCCGGCGGGAACCGTGACGCGCAACCGCGCGGTCTGCCAGCCCCGGCCCACGGCAGACGTGGACGCCAGCACCGTGTCGGCCGCCGCGTGATGGATGGCCAGCTCGGCGGTCCCGACACGGGCCGCCACGGCGGCGTCCAGCGTGAGCTGCTGGCCTTCGCTGACCTGAACGGCGGCCGAGCGCGCGTGTCCATGCGCGGCGTGGTTGGTCACTTCGAGCGCCCGCGCGCCCGCCGAGACACTCTGCCCGCCGTCCACCTTGCGCACCGCGGCGCCGACGGCGTCCCAGGCCGATGTCCCGACGTCCTCCATGCCGCCGTCGGCAATCAGCGTGAGCGTGCCCAGCGTCCGGTGCCAGCAGCGCGCCAGCGTGTCGTCGATGGCCTGGTGCAGCTCGTCCGGCGAGAGCAGCCGCAGCAATTCATACTGCGAGGTCGCGTCGATCGGCCGTCCGAACGGACGGTTGACCGTGATCGATCCCGCCGTCGGGTCATAGGCCGTCACGCGCCGCACCGCACCCGCGTTGGCGCCCGCGGTGATCTGCAGCCAGCTGCCGGTCCACAGGTCGTCCGACGCCCCGGCGTCCTGGAGCTGGTCGAGATCGGCCAGCGCCACCGTGGACCCGCCGTCGGCTTGGCCCACCACCGTGCGCATCATCCGCGCGGCAACCGCCTGCCGCAGCGCCGCTCGCGTGACGCTCACGCCCGCCCGCCCATCACGAGACGTTTGCCTCGTCCGGTCAGGCGCAGGACGTCCGGGGAGAACCCGGCAGGGGTCCAGCCTCGGAAGGGCCGAGATTCGCGCGGTCGCGGCAGCGGCGTGGGGGTACGCAAGCGGCTCATCACGCGCCGCGCCATTGCGGCCGCTGCTCGTCGAGCCGCTCGCTGAAGGCGCTGCCGCGGTCCGCCAGACGCTGGCGCTGGCGTTCGATCGCCGCCTCGGCCGCTTCGGCGGCCTCGCTGGCGTCGGGGGTCACCACCACCACCACTGGCGATTGGTCGGTCGCGCCGCGGAAATGGTGCACCAGCCGCGGCCGGCGCTCCCGCGGAATCCAAATGATCGGACCAGACATATACACGTCCCTTCATCGCCAGCGCCTTCCGACGCTGACCGTCGTCATGTCGAGCCATCCCGTAGGGGCGGCTCTTGGATGCGTCCCGCTGCACGGACGAGGGCGGGGCCGGGGGCCGCCACTCGCCATGCCGTCCGGGAGGGGGCGGTTCGCGAACCGCCCCCTCCGCCGCACCGAAGGTGGTGCGTGCGATCCCGACCACGGCTCCCGACGCCTAGCTGCTCGGAGCCGCGGCGTCGAAGTACATCTCCACGCCCCAGGCGTCCTGGTACTTGGCATAGCCGTAGTCGGCCACGACGTTGAGCTCCCAGGCGCGCAGCGAGGCGTCGCGCTCGCGCTCGACGGCCCAGTCCTTGAAGATCACCAGGACCATCGCCTCCCGCGAGAACACGCCGCCCTTCACGTCGTCGTCGGCATCCACCGGCAAGTTGCCGGCCTGGAACAGATCGACCCCAAAGGCCCGCCCGACCCAGTGGTTCTCCAGCACCGTCTGCGAGATGCCACTGGGCACCGGATAGGTGCCGACGGGTGCGAGGTCCGCCGCCAGGTCATGCGCCTGATAGGGATGCAGCACCCCGTAGTAGGGCATGGGGGCGGGCTCGGCGGCGGCGTGCAGCCGCGACACCGCGGCGCGCAGGTGCCCCATGGTGACGCTGGTGCCGGCCGCGCCCAACGACGTGCTGAAGCCGTCCAGCAGGCCGAGCAGATCCGCGTCCAACTTCTTGGCCACCGCATCGCCGAGCACGCGCCCGGCGGCGCGCGCCATGTCTTCCTGCGCCGTGCGCAGCGCCCGGTCCGTAATCACGATCTGCGCGCCCACCTCGGCGGGCGTGATCGCGACCTTGGTGGTCGCGAGCGTCTGCGGGTTCGTCATGTCCACGCCCTCGGTGAGGGCGCCGGCCGTGACCGTCCCGAACTTTGGAATCTCCAGCGTGTCGCCGGCGCCGCGGGTCACGCGGTAGGTGCGCACCAGCGGCTCCATCACCGTGCGGTGCATCTGCGTCCGGCGCGCTTCGGCGATCACCGTGTCGACGACGTCTTCAATCGAGGCGCCCGTCGTAATCGCCATGGGCTCTCCTTTCACGCCCCAGCGGGCGTCATGGGAGTGACGAAAGCTCGCCGCGCGACCGAATCAGACGGCCCGGCGGTGCGGGGGTCCCGAAGGCGGCGGCCGGGGCACCAGGCCGAACTCCTGCCGGTGATGCCGCCAGCCCGCCGCCTTCCAGCCGCGCGGAAGCGTGCGGCGCCCATTGATCGGAACGCCGGCGCGCCGGCACCGGTCCGCACGGGCGTCCATCCGCCTCCAGAGGCGCGTTCGCCGCCTGCGGGCCGGCCCAGCTGCACCGGGCGCCGACCGTGGCGCACACCCCCGGGACCCAGCCGCGCGGCTCCGGGTCCGGAGCGCGGGCCGCATCCACGCGGGTGCTTACACCAGGGACTCTACATTACTTTAGTAACGTATGCAAATAGAGTACGCAGTTCTTCAGGCCATGCGCGACGCCGCCCGCGCCCTCTCACACCGCGGGCTGCCGGTCGTCCAGATGTCACGGCCGGAATAGTGATGCTGGTATAATATCGTTCTGATATCACTGACGGTGAAGCACCATGCGGCAGGTGGCGCTGCGGGGGATCCCGGACGACGTGCACCGCGAACTGAAGGCGGCGGCGGCGCGCAACCATCGCAGCCTGAATGGGGAAATCCTGGCGCGCCTGACGGCGTCCGTGCACCCCGACACGGGTGACGTGACTGTGCTGCTGGAGCGGATTCGCCGGCGGCATGAGGCGTTGGGGTCGCTGGACCTCAATGAGGCGACTCTGCGCGACCTGCGCAACGCCGGCCGCCCGTGATCGTGGTGGACACGAATGTCATGGTCCACCTGCTGGCCGGCGGCCCACGTGGATTGGCGGCGGCGCAATTGCTGCAGCGAGACCCAGCCTGGGCGGCGCCGGGCATCCTGCTGAGCGAGTTGCGTAACGTGCTGGTGGGCTTCATGCGCCGCAGCGCGCTGGCGCCGGACCACGCGGCGGCAATGTGCGCGGACGCGGCGGAAGTGCTGGCTGACCGTCTGGTCACCGTGCCGAACCGCGAGGTGATCGAGACGGCGCTGGCCGGCGGGCTGAGCGCCTACGACGCCGAGTTCGTGGTCCTCGCGCGCCGGCTGGGCGTGCCACTGGTGACGGCGGACCGGGAGATCTTGCGGGCGGCGGCGGACGTGGCGGTGCCGCTGGAGGGCGAGGAGTAGCAACCGTCGGCGAGTGCAGCGACGGCCTGTGCGACCCTGAGCGCTTCCGTGAAGCTTCTGGCGGAGGGTCGGTGGAGCCGCTGAACTTGCTCGTCATCATGTCCGACGAGCACAACGCGCGCGTGCTCGGCTGCGCCGGGCATCCCGTGGTGCAGACCCCGCATCTGGACGCGCTGGCGGCCCGCGGGACGCGCTTTACCAACGCCTCGTGCAACATTCCCATCTGTGTGCCGTCGCGGGCGAGCTTTCTCACCGGGCGCTATGGCCACCAGATCGGCGCCTGGGACAACGCCCTGCCGTACACCGGTGCCGCCGCGGCCAGCTGGGGCCACCGGCTGGGCGCCCACGGCCGCCAGGTGACCACCATCGGCAAGCTGCACTACCGCAACACCCGCGACGACATCGGGCTGCCGGACCAGCGCATTCCCATGCACGTGATGCACGAGCGCGGTGACGTGTTTGGCTCGATCCGCTGGGACATTCCGCCCGCGCGCCACCAGCTCGAGAACATCCACGCCGCCGGCGGGGGCGATTCGGAATACCTGCGCTACGACACCGCGATCGCCGACCAGGCGTGCGCCTGGCTGCGTGACGAATCCCGAGGACACGAGGCGCCATGGTGCCTCTTTGTCTCCTTCACCCTGCCGCACTTCCCCCTGATCGCTCCCCCGGCCGACTACGCGCGCTACCCGCTCGAGGATGTGCCGCTGCCGATCCAGTGGCGGCCCGAGGACTGGCCCGACCACCCGCACGTGGCCGCCTTCCGGGAGGCGCGGGTGCAAACCCGAGGGGAGTTCCCGGGCGAAGAGCCCACGCGCCGCGCGATCGCTGCCTATCTGGGCATGTGCTCATTCCTGGATGCGCAGGTCGGGCGCGTGCTGGACGCGCTCAACGCCTGCGGGCTGAGCGACCAAACCCGCGTGATCTACACCAGCGACCACGGCGAGACGCTGGGCGACTACGGGCTATGGGGCAAGAGCGTGATGTACGACAGCGCCGTGGCCGTGCCGCTGATCCTGGCCGGACCCGACGTCCCGGCCGGCGCGGTGCGTGACGTGAGTGTTTCCTTGGTGGACGCTTTTCCGACCATCTGCGAGGGCGCCGGCGCGCCCCTCGAAGCTGCCGACGCCGACCTGCCCGGCATGTCGCTGTGGCCGCTGGCGCGGGGCGAGGGACCAACGTCGCGCACGACGTTCGCCGAATACCACGCCAGCGGATCGGTGTCGGCGGCGTTCATGCTGCGCGACGAGCGGCGCAAATACGTGCGCTACGCCGGCTTCGCGCCGCAGCTCTTCGACCTGGTGAACGACCCGGAGGAGCGCCGCGATCTGGCGGGCGATCCGGCGTCCGCCGCCGAGCTGCGCCGATTCGAGGCCGAACTAAGGACGATCGTCGATCCCGAGGCGGTCGAGGCCGAGGCCAAGGCCGCCCAACGCAGCCTGGTCGAGCGCAACGGCGGCGAGGCCGCCGTGCGCGCCGCCGGCTCGGAGATCAACTTCACTCGGGCCCCGGAGCAGTTTTGGTAAGGGGCTACAGCTCACCCGTGGGCGGCCGCTTGCTCACTCGCCCCCGGGGTCGGCGTCCGATTGGCTGCGCGCCTGGACTTCTTGATAGGTCCGATAGTTCGTTTGCAGGGCTTTGATCAACTCGAGCACGCGCTCCGGCGTCAGCCCCAGGCGTGCGACGGGATGCACCGGGATCGTGCCGCGCTCCTTGAGCTTGGCGGCGGTGGCGGTGCGGTCCGCGTCCGATCCCATGATCAACGGCGGCGACACGGCGCCCACGCTGACGTAGAACTCGTTGGTGCGCGCGTCGTGCTGCACGGCAAACTGGTTCACGAAGCTGATTGGCAAGTTCTCGAGACCAGTCCAATCGAGCTTGAGCGCGAGCTCGTTCACCCGACGCGATTCCTTGGCCACCCGACCCCCGCTGCGGCGCGTATGGCGCTGAATGGTAGCAAGGGGCTTCGACGCGTCGGCGGTCGCCTGCCCCTGATCGCGAGAGCCGTCGCGCTCGCGACCGATCGAGAAGCGCGGTACCGCGACGACCCGAGGAATACACCAGATAGGAGACCTGAGTGCGAGATGTAGCGACGGGCGGCGGGCAGCTCGCTCGTGTCGGGGCGCCGCGCGGCCGCTCAATGTACGCTCGGCGATCCATGTGATCCGCCCGAGCACTGACGACGCGCCAGTGCCACCTGATATGAGCCGCCCAATTGCCCGCATCGCCCACGATCGGGCGTGGCGGCGCGTGGCATGGGCCGGAAGTGTGCTGCTGCTGGGCGTGGTGGCTTTCTGGTGGGGTGGCTATGTCGCGCCCCACCTCTTCAGCCTGACGTTTCCGGAGCTGCTGCCGCCGCGGGACCCCACCCTGGCCGCGCTGAACGCGACCAACGAGGGCACAATCGCGAATACGGTCTCGGCCGCGACCTTGGCCGGCGTGGCGCTGCTCGCGCTCGCCGCGGCCGTCGTCGACCACCGCCGCTCGGCCCGCTGGATGGCCGTCGGGGGTTGGACCGTGCTGGCCGTGACGACAGCGGTCCTGGCCTTTGAAGAGCTCGCCGAGTTCAAATCGGGCGGCCCGATCTCCGTCGCCGAGCAGGCGCAGCGCCTGGGTTTCCGGTGGCCCGTCCTGGTGAGCCCGCTGGCCGCCGGGTTCGTGTTGGCGGTGTGGCTCTTCGTCCATAAGGGTCTGCGCACGCGGTCGGCCCGCGCGCCGCTGCTGCTCGGGATCGCTTGCTGGGTGTTGGCGCTGGTCCATGAGGCAATCGTTCCCGGGCTGTTCGCCTGGCGGGCGCGGCCGCTCGAACACGTGCTCGAAGAGACCTTGGAGTTCAGCCGCACGCTGATGATCGGCCTGAGCGCGGTCATCGCGTTGCGCGGGGGACGTCCGCCGCCGCGTCCCCCGTTCGGCGGCCGCTGGCGCACGGCGCTTGTGGGGTCGATCGCGGCGGTGGCCTTGCTTGGCGGTGTGGCGCTCGTATTCGTCTTTCGCGCGCCCCTCGTGGAGGCGCTGGCGCCCTACCCGCGCGTCGACGCCTTTGAGCTGCGTCTCCAGCGGCGCGAAGCCGTGGTGCAGGAAATCCTCATGCCCGCCGCGCCCGTGCAGAGTCTCCGGCTCTTCCTGGCCAACTGCGCGCCCGGCGGTCGTGCGGGAACGGTCGCCGTGCACGCCACGCGCTTCGGGATGCCCGACCTCGTCCTTGCCGAGGGGTCGGTCGCGGTTCCCGCAGCCGACTGCCCGAGCTGGAAGGAGATTGAGCTGCTGCCTCCGCTCACTGCGGACGAAGGCCAGCGGCTGGCTTTGCAAGTCGCCGTTGATGTCGACCCCGGCGCCGAGCTTGGCGTCGGGGTGACGAAAGGAGACCGCTACCCGGATGGCCGGCTGTGGATCAATGGCGCCTTGGCCTGGCCGGATCAGAACCTTGAGTTCGTGGCCTATGGCGCGCCCGAGCCAACCCGGAGCAAGCTGCTGGCGCTCGGGCGACTGGCAATCTCCGACTGGCGCTGGCCGGTGCTGCTCCTGGATGTGGGTCTCGTCCTGACGCTGATCACGCTCATCCCGGTGCTGCTCGTGGCAAGCGTCCGTCCCCTGCTGCCCGGCTTTGGTCGTTTCGCGCGCACCGGCTAGCGGTCGCCTACGGGGCAGCCCGGCTCACTCCGCCATCACAAACGGCCGGTACGTCCGCCGCGGCCGCGCGACGGGTCCGAAGCGGTCGAAGAGCCAGTAGGCCAGCGCTTTGATGGCGTGGTTGTCGCGGTCGATGGGCAGCTCCGAGATGGGGCGGCCGTCCCGCACCTCGTGGTAGCGGTAGCTGCCGAACTCTTGCATGAGCGCGCGGCAGGCCGGCGCCAGCGTGAGCCGCGGCTCACCGCTCGCCGGGTCGCGCAGGAAGGTGCGCAGCCGGTCGATGCCGTCCTGAATGCGCACCGGCCGGGACCGCAGGCGCAGCCCGGCCAACGCCTGCCAGATTTCGACCTGGCTGGCGCTGGCGTGATGCTGCCGCCCGGCGATGTCGATCACACCGCCGCTCACGCGCGGCCACCACCAGCGCCGGCGACACTCGGCGATGATCTCAGCCGCGACCACGCGGCGGTGGTAGACCTCGTCGATCACCCGCACGACGCCTGCCGACTCGGTCACCGCCAGCACGGCATAGGCGCCGGCGTAGCCCGGGTCGATGGCGAGCTCGACGTTCTGGACGGCGGCCGGATCGACGGTTGCCACATGCTGGGCCGGCTCGAACTCGGGGAAAACCAGGGTCGCTGGCGGGCAGGGCACGCCGCCGAACCGCTCCCGAAACACCGCCGCGGGATAGGTCGCTTCGAGCGCCTCAATCTCGGCGTCGGCGCGTCCACCCGGAAACAGCGCCCGGTTGGACCAGGTGGGGATCGAAAACGACGCCGCGCCGTCGGCGTTCACCACCTGCCAGGCGCTGAAGTGGTCCGCATACCAGCCGCGCGAGCCCTCGAACGTGCCGCTCAGCCACAGCCAGCCGCGACGCTCCGCCAGGCGGCCGCGCAGCCGCAGATAGACCTCATGCGGCAGCTGGGCGGCCTCGCAGCCCAGGATCGCGTCGGGCGCCTCACCGGCCAGCCGCGCGGGATCGCGTGCCGACTTTGTCACGATCCGCGCCCCCGTGCGCAGGGTCAGGCGGCATTGCTCCGAGGCCGGAAAGCTCAGACTGTCGACGGCGCCGATGGCGGCAAACGCCTCGGCCAGATAGCGGAACTCGGGCCGGCAGAGCTCATAGTCGGGACCCACCAGCCAGTAGAGCCGGCCTTCGAGGCAGCGGCCGAAGAGCTCCATGGCGGCGCTGCGGCTCTTGCCGGCGCGTTCACCGCCGGCGATGAGGCGGATCCGCGCCAGCGAGTCATGCACCCGCCGCTGCTCGGGACTCGGCGCGTAGTCGACGCGCCGCCACAGCGCCTCACGCGCCGTGCGCAAGGCGGGCGCGGATCTCCTCCAGCAAGCTCACGAGCGCGTCCTCGGACGCTGCGGCCGAGCGGTCGAAGGCGTACTGCATGACCAGCTCGGTGGCCCAGCGCTCGCCCTTGCGTGCGCGGTCGATGACGGCCACGCAAATCTCATCCGTGTGCTCCTCGGCCAGCGTGCGGAACCGGGCCGGAAACTCGTGGGGCGACGACCGCCGCTTCGCCGCCGTCACGGCCCGCTCGGAGCGGGCGCGCGGTCGACGTCCGCCGCCGTGCCGCCCTCGCGGCGCCAGAGGGCGCGTCGCACCTCCGGATCGTCCAGCATCTCCTCGCGCAGGATCTCCGCCTGCATCTCCGTTGCGTTGGCGATGCCGAGCTTCTCCTGCATCGCCCAGCGGCGGGACGCCAGCTTGGCCGACACCAGGTTCGCGGCGTACGTGCCCTGGGCGATCTCGTCCGCCGGGGCCAAGGCTTCCAGCTTGGCGCGCACCGCGTAATAGCCGTCAAGGTCCCGCGGCGACAGGCCCAGCCACGCCGCGTCCTCGTCGCCGTAGACGTACACCGTTTCGCGCACCCGGTGCTCGACGAGGCGCCAGGCCAGCTGCACGATGCGCTCCAGCGCCTGCTCGGCGTGCCGCGTGATCTGGTTGAACGACAGCCGCGCCGTGTTGATCAGCTGGTTCAGGTAGTAACCACTCGTGTTGCCGTCCGGCGCGATGCCGAAGAGCACCGTCGGCACGCCGGCCTGGTCGATCATCGAACGCGTCAGGGCAATCAACTCGTCCAGATCGGGCGGCGTGCCCGACCATTGCAGCAAGCTCAGGTCCTCACCGGGAAACAACGGCAAGATCTCGCCCGGCCGAAACTCGATCGGCGGCGGGCGGCCGTCCTCGCCCAGCGCGGCCTCGTTCCCCGCGAAACCGGTGAGTTTGGGCGTCGGGTAGGCGTAGAGGTGGACCGCGTTCTGCTTCATGGTCAACAGCCGGTCGAGCAGCGGAACCAGATATTCCACCGACGCCAGCATCGACTCGCCGGCCTTGGCCGGATCGCGGCTGGGCGACTGGTTCCCATGCGCCATCACGTAGGGCACCGCGCCGTAGGCGTGGCGGCCGCGGGGCCCGCCGATGCCGGCGCGTGGCCGGCCGGCGCCAGGCGGCCCGACCGCCGGTCCTCGACCAGTCCGTAGCGCCGCATCATGAGCCACTTGGGACGCTCCGAAATCTCCAGGCAGGCCTCGATCCCGTCGTCGCCCATCAGCGGATAGAAGGTCAGCACGTCCACGTCGCGCCAGGCCAGCGGAAACGGCGCCGTGCGCTTGAAGCGGGTCGACCGCTCGTTGAACGCCGCGTCGGTCTCGGGGCCGGCGTCGCCGCGGCTCGGATACCCCGCCCAGCGATCGGGGACGTAGACCAGCTTCATCACGCCGGTGCCGTCGGCCACCAGCGCGTCCACGAACATGCTGAAGATGTCGCGTCCGGCGTCGTTGTTCATGCGTCGCAAGGCGGCGGCCGTCCAGCGCTCACGGCGCGAGGCGTTCGCCCGGCTCTCCGATGAGTGATCGGCGGGCGGCACGCTGATCGTGGGGTGGTTGGCGGTCAGACTGCCCACCACTCGCTTGAGCTGCTCCCGCGCCAGCGGCGTGCGCACTTCGCGCGTCGTCGTCCGGTAGGCCGCCGGAATATCGACCGGCTCTTCCATGAACCGCAGCCGCCGGAAGCGCTCGATACGAGCGTTGCGCCCGCCAAAGTCGCTCAGCAGGTGCTGCTCCAACTCCTGAACATAGGTCTCGGACGGTGGGGGCAACGAGTCGCGGCGAAGCTCGGCCAAGGGGTCCTCCCGATACGTGAAGCGCTGGCGCGGATTGCGCTCGCCAGTTACAGCGTTAAGGATAGAGCGTTACATTTGTAATCACAAGGCGCTGTTGGTAATCACACTAGAATCATTCCAACGCGCACCCAGCCGCGCGCGGCCCTATCGGCCGGTCGTGTCTCGCAGGCCTACCGCAGGCGGCGAAGGTCGACGACGCGCAGCCCCCAGATAACGACCAGACATTCCACGATGTCCCGCAGGCCCAGCTTGGTAGCCCCTCGGTCGCGCTCGCGGAAGAATATCGGCTCCTCGACGATGTTCGCCCCGCTGCGGCTCAGGCGGTGCAGCAGCACGACCTGGAACGCCTGTCCTCGCGCTTGGATGTCGTCGATGGCGGCGGCCTGCAGCGCCGCGGCCCTGATGGCCTTGAACCCCGCGGTGCAGTCGCGCACGTGGTGCAGGCCGGCGACCCAGCGCGTCAGCTGGTTGCCCCAGCCCGACAGCAGCCGTCGGCGCAGGCTCCAGCGCGCGTCGATGTCCCCGCCGGCGACGTAGCGGCTCCCGATCACCGCGTCCACACCGTCCGTGAGACGGTCCAGCAGCCGGCGCGCGTCGGCGGGGTCGTGCGAGAAATCGGCGTCCATCTGCACGATCACCTCCGCCCCCAACGTGTCCAGCGCGTGGCGGATGCCCCGCACGTAAGCGTGGCCGAGGCCGCGCCGGGGACCTTCCAGCAGGTGCACGCGGGGGTCGGCCGCGGCGAAGGCCCGCACCAAACCTCCTGTGCCATCGGGGCTGCAGTCGTCCACGACGAGAACCGAGGTGTCGCTGCCGGGAAACAGCGCGGTCACCCGCTCGAGCAGTGGCGTGATGTTGGCTGCCTCGTTATAGGTGGGAATGACGAAGCAGACGCGCGGGGCGGCAGACGGTGGCATCGGCGCAGCATGCCACCGCGCGCCGCCGGCTGTCATAGTCCCGCGGCTGCGCTGGCCGGCCTCTAGCTGAAACCCGCCTCCTGCCGCCGCAGCCACACGTCCATGGTGCTGGGCCCTCGATTGGCCCAGGCGAAATAGGGGACCGCGCGGATGGGAACTCGCTTCGTCGGCGGCGGGCCTGTATCGGCCAGCGTCTGGTAGAGGGGCCCGCCGCGATGAGTTTCCTCAAGGACCACCGCCTCGGTGTCCAGTAGCGTCATTCCCGGCAGCCGGTCGTCGCCCGCTCCCGCCGCCACGGGCGCGTCGTCGGGCAGCGCGAAGGCGTTCTGCTCCAGCCCAGGGCGGTCGTGGGACTCGACGCAATAGATCAGCGGGCCGCGGGCCAGCGACACCCGCCCTAGATTCGCCTCGACGCGCTGGTCGCTGACGACCCGACGAGGCGGCATGGGCAGCCGTAGGGTGACCTGGTCGCCCGGTTCCCAGACCCGCCGCAGCGCCGTGTAGCTCCCCGCCGCGAGCGAACGTTCGGCGTCATCCGCGACCCGCACGCTGGCCGCGTCGCACCAGCCGGGCACGCGCAGCCGCAGCTCCACCGGACCCGCCGGCGCCCGGCGCACGGTGAACCGGACCTCACCCGACCACGGGTAGTCCGTGTCCACCTCCAATGACAATCGACCGGACCCCGGCACGTCGGCATCCACCCGGCCCGCCGCGAAGTGGTGCACCCAGAGCGCGCGCTCGGACACGCCGTAGAGGTAGCCGGGCAGGCTCGCGAGCAGGCGCGCCAGGTTAGGCGGGCAGCAGGCGCAGTCGAACCATGCCTGCCGGGCGTATTCCGCCGCGGCGATGAGCGGATTCACATAGAAATAGTGCTCGCCGTCCAACGACAGGCCCGCCAGCACGCCGTTGTAGAGCGTGGTCTCCATCCAATCGGCGTAGCGCGCCTCACCCGTGCCGGCGAGCAGGCGCCAGTTCCACATCACCCCCGCCACCGCCGCGCACGACTCGGCATAGGAGCTGCGGTTGGGGAGTTCGAAGGCGGCGCCGAACGACTCGCCGGAGTGGTGCGCACCCAGGCCGCCGGTGACATAGGCCTTGGTCGCATAGGCGCTGTGCCACAAGCGCCCGGCCGCGTCCCACAGGTCGCGGTCCTCGAGTTCCAGGCCGGCGTCGGCCAGCCCGCAGGCGAGATAAATCGCCCGCACCGCGTGCCCCGCGATATCCCGCTGCTCCACCGGCGGCTCGTGGTCCTGGAGATAGCGGTAGCCACCCAGACGCGGCGGCTGTTGCCCGCGTTGGTGCAGGAAGAAGCGGGCCCGCTCGGCGTAGGCGCGCTGGCCGGTTTCACGCGCCAGCTCGACCAGCGCAAGCTCAATCTCGGGATGCCCGTCTGCCGTTTCGCGGGCGTCGGGGCCAAACTCGGCGCAGACGTGATCGGCCAGCCGCACCGCCACGTCCAGCAGCGTCTCCGTCCCGGTTGCACGGTGGTGGGCAATGCCCGCTTGGATCAGATGCCCCGCGCAGTACAGCTCGTGCATGTTGATGAGGTCGGTGTAGCGCTGGCCCGCCCGTTCGAGGGCGAAATAGGTGTGCAGGTAGCCGTCTGGCTGCTGCGCGGCGGCAATATCGTCAACGAGACCGTCCACCAGCGCCCGCAGCGCCCGATCCTCGCGGCCCGCCAGCGACCAGCTGGCGGCCTCCAGCCATTTGTAGACGTCGGACTCGTCGTAGTAGCGGCCCCGAAACGGCGCGTCGCTGCGGCCCGAGACCCGCCGGATGTTGTCCAGACGGCCCGTCACCTCACACTGCGCGTGCTGCGTCGGCAACGTGACGTTGTAGAGCCGGTCGAGCCAGCCGCGCCAAAACCCGGCCTCAATCCGCACCGCCTCGATCGGCACCGGCTGGACCTTGGCGGGCGTGCGGCGGGTGTCGCTGACGACGGCGCTCATGGCCGCGGCAGGCCGTTCAGCGGCAAGTGACGCCCTCCACCCGGCCCCCCATGGCCTGCGGGAGAGTGATCGTCTCCAACAACCCGATCACCATGCCCAACCTTCCCAAGGCGAGAGCGGGAGACGCGATTGTCATATCTGGTGCGAGCCAAGGCTACCCGTACATATACCAGCCTCGTCATTCCGGCTACCGTCACCCATGAATGGGTACCATCGGAGGAGTCGCGGTAACGAGGCTGGCTGCGGCCATCACGGCGACTCTTAAGCACAGGCACTTCGAAGGACACCTATGCCGAGCACGTTAATTCGGCCAACCGATGTCGAACCCCGAAGCGGGAATCGCCTGTGGATAACCTACTCGGACGGCACGGCGGGGGAGGTCGACCTATCGCACCTGGCGGGGCGCGGCGTCTTCAAGCTGTGGAACATCCAAGGATGCTTCGAGGCGGTGCACATCGCGCCGACCGGAGGGATCGCCTGGGAAGACGATGTCGAGCTCTGCCCTGATGCGCTCTATCTACGGCTCACCGGCAGGCCACTCGCCGACGTCATGCCAGCCGCTCGGCTCTTGGTCGAGCGTGCCTGAACTCTGCCGGTTCTACGGCATCGTCATCCGCATGTACTTCGACGATCACGGACCGCCTCACTTTCATGCCATATATGGCGGAGATGAAGCGCTGGTTGGCATCGAGAGCTTGGCGGTACTGCACGGACGTCTGCCTCCCCGTGCCCAGGGTCTTGTCGTGGAGTGGGCCTCAATGCGCCAAGAAGCCCTGCGGGAAGCTTGGACGCGCTCCAAGCGTCTAGAGGCGCCCGGAACGATTGCCCCGCTGGAGTGAGCCCGACCCGCGGCGGAGCTTGCTCTCGCGCGTCGCTGGTTACGGTTGATGGGTCGCTGATCTCGAAATGCGGGATGCGAGACGCGGATTGTTGGCAGCCGACCGGGCAAGCCCCAGATCAACGGAGGGAATCATGGCCTGGAAACACCCCAGCACACTATCCAACAGCACCGAGCTCGAGGAAGGCTGTGACATGGCCCTGGACTTCGAGCGCTTCCGCTCCGCCAGCGGACAGGGAGTGCTGCCGGTCGTCGCTCAGGATGTCGAATCCCGCGACGTCCTGGTGCTGGCGCACGCGAAAAAGCCGCCCTGGACTACACCCTGCGCGAGGGCGTGGCGGCGTTCTGGAGCTTGTCGCGGGACAGCCTGTGGGTGAAGGGCGAGACGTCCGGCAATCTTCTGGACGTCGTCGAGGTGCGCGTGAACTGCGAGCAGAACTCTCTGCTGTACCTGGTCCGGCTGCGCCAGGGCGGCGTCTGTCACACGCTGGAGGCCGGCGCCGCTCGCCAAAGCTGCTACTACCGCCGGCTCAATGGCGATCGGCTGGAGGCGGTTGCGCGTGGGGATGAGGCGAACCAGAGGATCTGATGCTTCGGAATGAAGCGCGGAGGGCGGTTCGCGAACCGCCTCTACCAAACCTCTCTGGTGGCGATGCGGCCCTCGAAACCGCTTACGCCGCTCGACGGCCTTGGCGCCGCCTCAAAGTCGCCTGGCGCCGGGTAATGAGGCCATCTTTGCGTCAAGGGTCAACGTCGTCAGGTCGGCGCGCGTGTAGTCGTCCGCAATGAGCTGGTCAAGGAGTCCCGCACCCGACGACGACCCAATGGCTGCCAGCGCCGAATACCCATTCAGGGAAGCGACCAGGCCGCTGCCCAGCACGTCGAGCAGCGCCGCGCGCGCGTCCCGCTTCGAGACCCCGTAATGATGCTGAACGGCGATATACGTCTCCCCAATGACCTGGTTCGAGGCAAAAATCTCCGCGCCGTCGTCCTCGACCAGTGCCCTGAGTTTGCGGACGCAACGATCGAACGCGTCCTCCGGCTCTCCCGTCAGCAGGCGGACGAGGATTGACGTGTCAATCCCGAAGCGCTGGGTCATGGGGTTGGTCTCGAAACGTCTCGAGATCGAAGGTGCCAATCCCGCCATGGAGCTTGCCGCGCAGCGGCGCGAGGCGGGTCGGATCGACTCGCACAGGGCGCAAAAGAAAGCCGTCCGGGCCTTCCTCGAGTTCGAGCCGGTCGCCCGGCTTTAGAGCCAGGGCATCCAACACATGGGCGGGAAAGGTGACCTGGCGCTTTGACGTGATCTTGACTCGCATTGGCTGTTCCCCAGGAAACGCCTTACTAACCAAGTTATTTGGGTAAGGCAGATTGGTCAAGACCGCGTGCACGGGGGTGGAGCGAGCTAGACGGTCCAATGCCTGTTTCGGTGGCCCGCGCTGCGCGCAGCGTGGGATGTCCCAAGCCAGTGCCCATGACGCGGACCAACCGCCGCGACAGCTCGGCCGCCGTTCACGCTTTCAAGGGAATCAGTCGCAGCTTGCCTCCCAGGCTGCACGCAGCCTGGGCCACCGGACACTCTTCCTAAGCGCGCAATAGACTTGCTCGCCAAGCCGTTGCCGCAGGTTGGCACTGGTCCGATGGAAGATCTCGGCAACTCACCCGATGGGCACAGGGGTGCCGATCTGCTGGGGGCGCTTCGCCGGTTAGCGGGCCGGTGCTGCGGGATCTCGACACATGCCCACGTCCGACACGCCACCTGAGATCGCCAGGTACATCGGCGAAGACCAGTTTGGGCCGGCCTACCGGGTCATGCTTGCCGGCGACGCTCATGCCCCGCGATCCGTCGATCGCGTGCTCTTTCAACACATGATCCGGCTTGGCACGGCGACCGCCGACTATCTCTATGCGTCCTACACGCCCACGACGCTGCGCTATCGGCACGGATCACGGCCTAAGCTGGAGCGCTTCTTGGGCGCCGCAACCACCCCGGCCACAACTCCGGAAGAGTTGGTCGACGGCATTGCCCGCTGGTGCGCGGCCATCGCGCACGCCGCCGACAGCCTGAGTCTCGACGATCTCAGGCTGGGAGGCACCGAGGAGGCCATTGTCAGACGCGGCACGGACTGGTGCACCGACCTGGCCCGCGTCTGCTGTGTGCTGTGCCAGGTCGCCGGGTTACCCGCCAGGATTGTTTATCTATTCAACACGACCGCGGCCTACAGCGGTCATGCAATCGTCGAAGTGCTGCGCCAGGGACGCTGGGGCTGTGTCGATGTCGTGCACGGGGTCGTCTACCGCCACGAAGACGGCATGCCGGCATCGACGTGGGAGCTCCAGCGCGCTCCGCACCTTATTGCTGCCCACCGGGGCCTCCACGGTGGCTACAGCTCTGCCGCGCAGTTTCGGGGCGCCGCCATCGTGAATTACTTCGTGTGGGAAGCCGACCAGTACGACTTCACGGTCAGCGCGCTCAACGCCTACACCCGCTCGATCCTGGAGCAGTCCGTGCGCGGCTGGCCGGACGGCCTCCGCTGGATGCACGGCGAGGACGAGGTGCCGCCAGCCAGGCAGACGTCGTCATCGCACGTTTCGTCATCCAGCTGAGCCGGCAGGCCGGCACCCGCTGTGAGGGCGAGGTCGATCTCTGCGCCGCGAGGTCGAGTCGGCGGCTCGGCGCCTGTCCCCAAACACCCAGCCACGAGGCGAAGCGGTTACCCACCGCGGCTTGTGAGCGCCGCCGTCCGAATACCGTCCAGCTCCTCAGCCGTGAACACCCCGGCCCGGAACAGGTTTAGATACTCGTCCGAGACGCTTTGCACGAACACGGTCAGGTCGTCGGTGTTCACCGTCACCGCGACACCGTGATCGTGGAGCCGGCGGATCGGATGGTCCGCGAGATCGGCCACCACGCCCAGCATCACGTTGCTGGTCGGACAGACGTTGAGTCGCACACCCTTTTCGGCGAGCCACCGCATGACATCGGTGGACTCGGCGGCGGCGATTCCGTGCTGCACTTCGTCGAGATCTAGTACCTCAACTGTTCGACGCACGTCTTCGGCCCCGCCGAATTCACCCACATGCGCCTTAAGCGTCAACCCCTGCGCACGCGCCTGCGCGTAGAGCGGTTGCACAGCCTCGGGGGCGCACGCGTCTTCGATACCGTAGAGATCAATTGAGGTAAACGCTGCGGACCCGACCGCCTCGGGTGCCAGATCCATCAGCGCGGCGTTAGATACGTGGCGTCGCGAGATTCCAAGTTCGGGCCGCAGCCGGATACGACCTTGGCACTGCTGGACCAGTGATCGAACGAAGCGTAGGAATCCGTGCAGGCCGTCAAAGTAGCGGGGAACTGGCCAGATATCGAAGCTCATTTCAAACACCGATACGCCGTCGTTGATGGCGTCGGCGACTGCCGCCGTTGCCAGGAGTTGCGCGCCTTCAGGGATGCCGAAATACGGATCAATGGCCGACCTCAGGAACTCGTGAAACCCCGTCAACCCATCGATCCTGCGCGGCGGTCTTTTCAGAGCATGACCAAGCTGCCGCTCAAGGCTCTCGATTCGGGCGCTTAGATAGGCGTGCGCATGGAGGTCAGTCTTCGGGACTCTCCTAACAGCCGCGGCATCGCCGGCGCGCAGCGCCTCAGCGAAGACATCCCCGGTGCGCATTCGCTCACGCCTCCATAAGTCCGCTGGCAAGGAACAACCTAGTCCCAAGACTCTCGCAGCGGTGCGGTCTTCGGCAGGTCCCGGCGTCGGCAGGGCGTCGGGGCAAACCCAAACGGTCCGATGCCTGTATCCGGTGGCCCGCGCTGCGTGCAGCGTGGGAGTCCCCTACATCCTGCGTCCATGTCGCAGAAACATCGCTTCGACAGCCCGGCCGTCGCTCGCGTTCTCGAGGGAATGAGTTGTAGCATTCTTCCCAGGCTGCGCGCAGCCTGGGCCACCGGGCCTCGCGCTTCCTGTCAGTGGTGGATGAGCTATGAGAACGGCTTATCGCAGACCGGCTCCGTTCGCTCATAGGTTTGGTAAGGAGGTGGGTTGATACCTCGCAAGTCACCAGATCAAACGCCGCATGCCGAAGCCGTATCAATCATCGAGGAACTCGTGGCAAAGAACCTGGGAGGAAACCTAGAAGCCACGGCGGAATGCAACCAATGCGGCGAAAAGCTCACGTTAAACCTCGTGGAGGGAGCTTCGAGCGTTAGCCGAGAGACGCTCGTAGGAACGGTGCGCCCCGACATCAGCCTGCTCAACGAGAATGGCGAGCCTGTGAGATTCATAGAAGTCGTTTACAGCCATGCTCCCGAAGGGAACGTTCATGAATACGCGCTGGACCACGGTACCGAGATATTGGAAATCCATCTAAGGGCCGAAAGGGAGCTCACAGGCAGAAGAAGGAACAAGGCCTTAGACTCTTCCCTGACAGTCAAGGCCAGAGTACAGGAGCTCGCCGATGGACGGCTCATTGTCGATGCCCACAACCTCCTTTGCCGGAGACCCAAGTGCAGGGATTGTGGCGCCCCGCTACCGCCGAGAACTGTAACGGTCAGCACGAAGGACTGCTGGAAATGCGGCCAGAACGTAAATGTCGCTACCGGAGATAAGGACGGTGAGGCCCTTGAGCAAGACTATTTCACCACGGAGGAAATAGAATTCGCCCAACAGAACGGGGTAACCCTGGAGCGCAGAGTCAGCGCCACCGTTGGAGGAAAGTACCTGGCCAACGTCTGTACCAAGTGCGATCAAATCCAAGGGAACTGGTTCCAGTACATGGACCCGTTTCACGATAGGTTCAATCTAACAAAGGCGGAGCGGCAGGTATACGGACCCTGCGACCGGTGCGCTACGCGCTATTGTCTGACTCATGGGGAATACATGGACTATAGGGGCGGTAGCCAATGCCCTGCATGCCTAGTAGAGGCTGAAAGAGTCATGTGTCCGAACAACCCGGACAGAGAATGCTTCTATCCTGACAGATGCAAAGAGACCGGATGCTACTTTCTGAACCGGGAGCAAGAAAGACGGGAGTAGCTAGAACGGGTGGAAGAGCAGCAACGGATAGACCAAGGGCGTCGAGAGCCTCCTCTCGGTTGGGTCTAGCAATTCCCCGCACCGAGTATGGAGGCTCTCATCTGTCAACCGGGCTCATGGGAAGTACACCTGGCCGGTGCCCGCAACGCGGATGAATCGCCCGTCGAACGGCTCGGCGCAGTCGTTCACCGTCTCGCCGGCATGAGCCGCAACTTGCTTCCCAGGCTGCACGCAGCCTGGGCCACCGGGCCGTCGCGCCGCCGTGTCCGGGGCGCTACCTACTCCGCGCTGTCCGGCGTCTCGCCGATGGCATCCAGGCGGCGCTTGGCCTCCGCGTAGACGTCCGGCGCCAACGGACCGCGCCGCTCCGTTGCCAGGTTCTCCCGCAAGTGCGCCGGATTCTTCGTGCCCACAATAATCGTATGCACGTCCGGGTGACTCAGCGTGTACCGCAATATGAAGGCCGTGCGGCTTTCGCCCTCGGCGCGCAGTTCATCGAGCTTGGCCTGCTCGAACTTGCCCCAGGCATCGGCCTGGCCACCGCCCTCGCCGGGCTCGCCCTTCTGCACACCCCCACGGATCACCGTGCCGATCCCGGCCTGCGCCGCTTTGCTAATCCACTCCTCGTGGTCGCGGTTCAGCGCCGAATACGGAATCTGGAAGAGATCAAACGATCCCCACTCGATGAAGGTGGGCAGATTCGGCACTGAGGTCGACGTCGCAATGTGGCGCACCTTCCCCTGCTCGCGCATCTCGTTCAGCGTGTCCACCACACCCGCGCGCTCCGACTCCGCGACGGATGCGCCATGCAGCTGCATCACGTCGACATAGTCGGTCCGCAGCAGCTCCAAACTCTGCTCCAGCCCGCGCAGCAGGTTCGCGCGCGTCCAATCGTGCGGACCGCCCGAAGGTCCCACGCAACCACATTTGGTCGCCAGGTAGTACTCGTCCCGCCGGTCAGAAATGAACCGGCCGATGAGCTCCTCGCTCAGCCCGTAGTCGTTGGAGGTGTCGATATAGGTGATCCCGGCGTCGAGCACCGCCGTGAGGATGGCCTCCGCCTCGGCATCGTTGGTGGCACGCCCTCGCGGCCCGCCGCGAACCTCCATGGCGCCGTAGCCCAGTCGCGTCACTTCCAGACCCGTTCGTCCCAACGTCGCGGTCGCCAATTGCTCGGCCATGTTTTCTCCGATGATATGGTGCGTCGGTTGCCGGACTCGTCACAAGGTACCCCGCGCTCGCTCGCGCCTCGACTCTGCTTACAGGATCAGGTGGGCAAGCTCACGCAGACTGGCGATCGTGGCGTCGGGGTGGACATCTCCCGCGCAACGGACCCTGCGCCCGACTAGGCTGCGGATTCCCTACCCGCCACGGCCGTCACCGCGCCCGAGTGCCGTCGCGCGAAACGGCGATCACGCCCCGGACGGTCTCGATTCGCCGCAGCAGCCGAGCCAGCTGCGCCACGCTGCGCAGCGCCACGGTGAGCCGCACCGTGGCCTCCTGCCGCCGGTTGGTGCGCACCGACATGGTGGCAATGCTGAGACCTTCTTCACGAATGATGCCGGTCACGTCGTGCGTCAGCCCTTCGCGGTCGTGCGCCACCACGCGGATGCTGACCGGCAAGCTCTGCGCGTCGTCGTCGATCCAGCGCACCGGCACGCGTGCATCGGACGCTTGGGCCAGTTCGCGGCAGCGCCGGCGGTGCACCTCAACCGCGCCGTCCTTCGCCACGCCCTCAATGCGGCCGCCGGGCTTCGGGGTGCAGCAGCTTGCCAGCCTTACGGGCAGGTCGGCATCGGTCTCAACCAAGCGGTCGACCCAGTCCACGGGCACCAGTCGCTCGGGCTCGGAAACGCCGCGCACGTTGGTGCAGCTACGACGGTGGATGCTGATTCCGTGGCCGCGCGTGATAAACCCCACGATGTCATCCCCGGGCAACGGATTGCAGCAGGCCGCGACGCGGGTCAGCAGATTGCCGGCGCCCAGCACGTTGACCAGCGGCTGCACGTCGCGCCGCTCGTCCGGATCCAGCGTTTCCGGCACTTCCGGCTCGGCCACCTCTGGGGTGAGCCGCAGCCGCGTGATGACCTGATGCACGGTGGTGGCGCCGTAGCCGACGCCGGCCAGCAAGCTCTCGACGTCGAGGTAGCCAAGCGAGGTCGCGATCGCTTTCAGGTCGGCCTCCGGGACATTCGCGACCCCGCCCTGTCCCACGCGGCGTAGTTCCCGGTCGAGCAGCACGCGGCCCGAGGCGACGTTCTCGGCCTTCTCATGCTGCTTGAACCAGCGGCGAATCTTGTCGCGGGCATGCGCCGTGCGCACCAGCGAAAGCCACGCTCGGCTCGGCCCCTTGCTGCTCGTGCTGGTGAGGATTTCCACCACGTCGCCGTTCTCCAGCTCGTGATCCAGCGGCACCAGGCGGCGGTTGACCTTGGCCCCGATGCACGAGTGCCCCACGTCGCTGTGGATGCGGTAGGCGAAGTCCAGCGGGGTGCTGCCGATGGGGAGGTCCTTGACCTCTCCCCGCGGCGTGAAGACGAACACGGTGTCGCTGAAGAAGTCGGTCTTGACGGCATCCACGAAGGACCCCGCCGAGGCGCCGTCTTCCTGCCAGGTGAGGATCTGCCGGATCCAGGCCAGCTTGTCCAAGAAGGCCTCGGGGCCGAGTGGCCCGCCCTCCTTGTAGCGCCAGTGCGCCGCCACGCCGTACTCCGCGTTCTGATGCATGTCGCGGGTGCGGATCTGCACTTCGACCGGCTTGCCGTCGGGCCCCAGCACGGCCGTATGCAGGGATTGATAGCCGTTTTCCTTGGGCGCCGAGATGTAGTCGTCGAACTCGACCGGGATATGGCGCCAGGCCCCGTGCACCACGCCCAGCGCGCCGTAGCAGTCCTGCTGAGAGTTCACGATGACGCGGATCGCCAGAATGTCGTAGATCGATTCGCGGTCGGCCCCTTTGCGCCGGATCTTGCGTTCGATGCTGTAGATGTGCTTGACGCGGCTTTGGATCAGCGCGTCGATGCCCGCGTCGTCGAGCCCGTGGCGCAGCTGCTCCTGCACCTCGGCGATGGCGGTTTCGCGCGCCTGCCGCTCGGCCAGCAGCCAGCGAGCCAGGTCGCGGTAGCGGTCGGGGTCCAAGAGCTTGAGGGCGTAGTCCTCGAGCTGCCAGCGCCATTCCTCGATGCCGAGCCGGCCGGCCAGTGGCGCGAAGATCTCGAGCGTTTCCTGCCCGTAGCTGGCGCGTTTCTCGGCCGGATACACCCACGCCGTGCGCACGTTGTGCAAGCGGTCGGCGAGCTTGATGAGCACCACCCGCACGTCCCGCGCCATGGCCAGCAGCACCTTGCGCAAGTTCTGCGCGTTCTGCTCGTCCAGGCTCGCGACGGTTACCCGCTCAAGCTTCGTCACCCCGTCGACCAGGTCGGCCACCACGCCGCCGAACTGCCGGCGGATCCCGTCCAGGCTCAGGCTGGTGTCCTCGACCGCGTCGTGCAGCAAACCGGCCGCGACGGTTTCGGCATCGAGGTGCAGATCGGCCAGCAGCATGGCCACCGCCAGCACGTGCTGGATGAACGGCTCGCCGGACAGCCGCGTCTGCGGCGCGTGCGCCTGCTCGGCCGCGTCGTAGGCGCGGCGCACCAGCTCACTGATCTCGGGCTGATCGTCGGCCGGTGTATAAGCCGCGACCCGCGTCAGCAGCTCCTTGATGGATAGCGCGCGCGTATCCGCGGTCACCATTGGCGCCAGCGTGGCGGTGACGGAGACGGGCATGCGGCGCCTCCGCTAAGCCGCCGCGGTGTGGCGGATGTCGTCAATAAGCATTTGCAACCGCGTCTCGCCGCCGAACGTGCGCAGATTCAGACGAAACGCAGCGTCGCAGCGTCGACCGGGCGGGAGCGCCTCGCGCAGATCCGCCTGCCCGAACCAGATGCCCTCGACATCGGCGCCCAACTCCGCAAAGCGCAGCGCCAGGTGCGTCGAGCCGACGACGCGGGTCCCGTCGATAGCAATATTCTCCACCACGAACCGCGGTTCACCATGCGCCTCGCCAAATGGCCCCAATTTCCGGGTCATCTCATAGGTCTCCCAGGTCACCGTGCGTGGATAGACGCGGCAGTCGGCATCCAAGCGCGGCTGGGCCGGCGCCTCGACTCCCGCGCGCACCAACTCCCGCGCCAGACCGGCGCGCAGCTCGTCAACGCGCTCGGGCCGCACGGAGAACCCCGCCGCTCGGGCGTGCCCGCCCCAGGCATCGAGCAGGTCCGCTTGCGTGCCCAGGATGTCGGAAAGCGGCACGTCCGCGGGCGCCCGCGCCGATCCGCGCACCATTCCATTCACGGACGTCCCCACGAACGCGGGCAGCCCGGTGTGCTCCACCAGGCGGCTCGCCGCGAGCCCGACGACGCCCAGCGAAAACTCCTCGCCGATGGCGAAGACCAGGGGCTCCGCCGGGTCGATCTGCGACGCCGCCGCGTCCACCACGAGCTGCGTCAGGCGGCGGCGCTCGATGTTGAGGTTGTCAAGCTCGTGCGCCACCGATTCGGCCTCGACGGACTGGTCGGCCTGCAGCAGCCGCAGCGCCAGATCGGCGCGTGCCAGCCGGCCGGCCGCGTTGAGCCGCGGGGCATAGCCAAAGGCGATGTCCGTGGCGTCGATGCGCGTGATAGGACGGCGCGCGATCTCACCCAGCGCACGCAGACCGCGGCGCTGGGTGCGCCGCAGCACATCCAGACCCTCGGCCACGAACGCCCGGTTCTCGTCACGCAGCGGCGCCAGGTCCGCGACAGTTCCCAGGGCTACCAGGTCGAGGAATTCCTCGGGATACGGCAGCCGCTCCGGCAGCTCCTCGGCCAGCGCCTGCACCAACTTGTAGGCCACGCCTACCCCGGCAAGCCCGCCAAACGGATAGGCGCAGCCCGGCTGGTTGGGATTCAGCACCGCCACCGCGCCGCTGTCCGCGCCGTCGCCGAGATGGTGGTCGGTGACGATCGTGTCGACGCCGTGCGCTTTCGCACGCGCGATGAGGTCCGCGCTGCCGGTTCCGCAGTCCACCGTGACCATGAGCCCCGGACCCTGCGCGCCGATCGCGTCGATCGCGTCACCGTTGAGCCCGTAGCCCTCCGTCAGGCGCTCGGGAATGTAGGGCGTCGCCTCAATGCCCAGCATGGCGAAGGTCTCCACCAGCAGCGCCGTGCCGGTGACGCCGTCGACGTCGTAGTCGCCGTACACGTGCACGCGCTCGCCCCGCTCGAGCGCCTGCGCCACCCGCGTCACCGCCGCGTCCATGCCGTCCAGCAGGTATGGATCGTGCGGCGGCAGCGGGCCGTCCAAAAACTCCCGGATCGCTGTGTCGTCGCTGTAGCCGCGGTTGTGGAGCAGCTGCACCGCCAGCGGCGGAATGTCGCCCAGCCGCGCAAAGAGCTCCTGCGGCGCGCGGCGGCGAATGTCCCAAACCGCGCCGGTCAGGCTGCTCACGCCAAGCATCGGAAGTGCGGCATGCCGCTAGGGTACTCCCGTCGTCTCCGTGCGGCAGCCACTGGCCACTCCGCCCGCTTCCGCTGTCTATCCTGGCCTCAGCGCCGCCAGAAGTCCTTCACACCACGGCGTGCGAGGATTCACGCACGTCGGCCCTCCGAATCGAGATCTCACTATCAATATGACCCCATCCGGTCTAGGTCCCGAAAAAACCTCGCAAAATCCTGCAATTGCTCCACATCACCAGGATCAAGTCCATCTGGAGAAAAGTGCATCACATCATTCCGGATTTTCCTGATCTTATCTAAATTATTTATAAATTTTCCCCGATCGATTGACAAGCTCAGCCCGTGCCAATTCTCTCTATCCTCTAGCAGTCGAATGTAGTTACCAAACGTCAGATCAGCCAAGCCTTCAATCTGCGTGCCCTCGTCTTGGTTGGCTGACGCATTCCGTAGTTTCTCCACGGTAAATTTTCTATGGACAAGCTTGCGCAAATAGCCCTCGATCTCTCCAACAACCAGAAACGGCCCAGTAAGCTGCTTAAATTGTTGCACCAGATCGCTTGCTGTCACAATGCCAGTTATGTTTTTGCTTTTATCCTTAGACTAATACATAGTCATTTTCCGATATATGTCTAACGGCATCGAAGAAATGGTCGTTAATCGAGACCTCACTTGCCGGATCCATACAATCCTTGACCAGAGGGCACTCATGCCCTAGGGCCAGTCGTGACCCAATGGATTTCCAGGTTACTACACCCTTCAGCTCGCGTTCGCCTGAGATCACCGGGACCTGGGAATAATCATGCATTAAGCATCAATGTAGTAGCGGTGCAAAGAGGGTTGTCCGGCCTTACTCTGGTTGGGGGTGTATTTGCTGCGGGAAACGCGCCAATCCTAACGGTCGGATCATCCAGGCCTTCAGAAGTGTCTCGGGGTTGATCGCCCGTGGGTACGAGCTCAAACCGTATCGTGGCATCGATATAAGGAAACTCGAAATCTGGAACAGTCCTGAGGTCCAGATCGTCCATGACATTCCGGACCATGTTTACGAGATATTTGGTTCGCCTTTCGTAGTTGAACCATCTTATTAATTCTCTTACTGTATATTTCGTTGGCTCAGGTATTACGCCCTGTTCTTGAGCACTTTTGATTTGTTCTGCTATTTGCCTAAGCTTGTCGCGCCCGTTCATTTGCTGTACAACCGAATGTACACTCAGGTATTCGAGTTGCCGACTATACCACCGTTGGTGTGAGAGAGGTTGGATAGTTGGCTGGGAGATCGGCGCTGTGCTATCTGCTGGCGGCGGGCTATGCTCACCCGCCCCGACGCTGCGGCATAGAAAGGCCCACCATGGATCATGCGCCCGGCTCCGCGGCCGTCGGCATGATCGACTTCAACCGCTCCTTCATCACCTGGACCATCGATTGGGCCGAGCCCGACCCGGTCTATGCCTATCCCGGCGGCTTCGTCGGTGAGCCGGGCGAGGCCACGACCAGCCGCGTGCAGATCGACGCCGCCTACGAGATCGTCGATGAGGCGCGGGGGGAGACGTGCACGCTCTATCTCTCCGCACCCTGCCGCTCCGAGTTCATCATTGCCAAGGACAACCTGTTTCAGGTGCCCAACGGCGAGTTCCGCGCCGCCGTCAACGACGCGTGCATGGTGCCCATCGCCGCCGAGCCCAGCTGGCAGGATGAGGGCACGCGACGGCAGCCAATCGGCAGCCGGTTCGCGGACTTCGACATTGACGTGCGCGCCAATGACGCCGTCGCCCTTGCGTCTTCCGATGAGGTGGTGGCGGCCTCGCTGGCGGGCGACCGCCTGAACGCGCGGTCCACCTATCGGGACGCCGCGCGTGGCCTCGCGGTGACCGTCGAATACCCGATCAAGCTCATCAACCTGCACGCCGGCGGCGGCCGCTATCAGGTGTGCACCGGCGCGGTGGCGCTGCCCGACCTCGCGACCTGGGACGGCGCGGGGGTCGACCGGGTCTTCGTGGCCCACGCGGCCTTCACCGCCGCCGACCACGTGGAGTTCATCCTGCGGCGGAGCATCGAGCTGGCCGAGCAGGAGCTGGCGTGGGCGGCCGCCGTGCGCGGGCGCGACCGCTACCAGCGGCGCACGCCCGGGGAGGCAGCCGAGCGGCCGCACCCCCGCGCCGCCGGCTACTACGAGACCTGGGAGTTGGCGGCGGCCAACACCATCCTGCGGGCCACTGGAGCCGAGCGCCGGTGATCGACTTCGCGCGCTCGCACTTCACCTGGGACGGCCTGCCCCACCGGCCGGACCCGTTCTTCCGCTATCCCGGCGGTTTCGTGGGCGCGCCCGGCGACGCCTACCAGGTGCGCATCGGTTACGACGCCGTCTGCACGATCCGCGGAGACCGCGACTTGCCGCCGCTGGAGATATTCCTGCTGCAGCCCTGTCTCGCCGAATACACCATCGCCGACCGGAACCTGTTCCAGGTCCCCAGCCAGGAGTTCCGCGTGGCCCTGAGCCGCACGCACGGCATCCCCATCGCCTCGCGTCCGTCCACGGAATGCGAGGCGACCGCGCCGTCGCCGCGCGCCGGCCGCTATGCCGGGACGCAGTTCACCACGCACGTCGTCCCGGACGCCCAGCCAGTGCGTGACGCCGCCGCCCTCATACGCGCCGTGCGGGCGCAGCGAATCTTGAACGCCCGCATCAGCTACCGCGACGAGGCGCGCGGGCTGACCGTCACGCTGGAATTCCCGATCCGCACGATCAACGTCGAGCCCACGAAGCGCTTGTTTCAGGTCGACGCCGGGCCGCTGGCGCTTCCCGATCTCGAGACGTGGGACGGCGCCATGGTTTCGCGGGTCTTCCTGGCCCACGCGGCCTTCAGCGACTGGGACCGCACGGAGTTCATCCTGCGGCGGGAGGTCGAGCCGCTGGCGACCCAGGACTGGTGGTGGGAAGTGCGCGGGCGGGACCGCCGCGCCCTGCATGACCCACCGCGCACGCCCGACGACCCGCCGGCGCCGCTGCCGCGCCGACCGCCGACGCTCTACAACGAGACGCTGGCCATGCCCGCCCGCATCGAGATCCTCATCGCGCCCGACGGCTAGCCGCGCGTGCCGCGCGCGTCGTCAGGCGTGCCGGATCCGGACCGTGCCCAGGTGCGACGATCCCTGCACCAGCAGGTGCACGAAGCCGGCGTCTGGGTCGGGCTCGGCGTTTTTGCGGAAGCCCTGCTTGCGCTCGCCGAGCAGACGCATGGGCGAAATCCAGGTACTGGGTTTGGGACCGGTATTGAGCCCGTTCAGACGAGCCTCGAGGACGATGCGCGCCAGCGTGGTGCTCACGTTGTGACTAACTCGCCACCATGCCGGAACGACCACGTCCATCCGACCGGCAACGCACGACACGTTCAGAATCGCCGGTGGGCGCGTGATGTCAGCAAGCCTCAGATCAACGACGACATCGCAGAACTGGCAGCTGATTTCACCCCGCCGGACGTCGCCCCGCGCATTCAGGATTGATCCCGTATGCGTGAGGTCCACGCGGCTGTCCTGCCACCCGCGCAATCGCACCGTCCGCTGTGGGCTGAGGGCGCCGGCCCGCCACAGGATGCCGAGGGCAACGATCACGTAGGCGATCCAGAGCCCTGCGCGCGTGCCGCCGCTGAACTCGTCGAGCACGGCCACCTGCACCAGCAGCCCGGCGCTCGCCATGAGCCACCCGACCGGGTGCCGCGGGCCGATGTCGTAGGCCGTGGATAGTCCGAACAGGACCAGCAGGATCGTCAGCAGGTCCCAGATATCGAGCACGCCGGTCGCGCGCAGGATCACCCACAAGAAGATGGCGCACCCGAAGACACCTCGCACAAACACCGGAGAGTCGAGCAGCCTGCACCAGAGCGGCTGACGCATGCGGTTGCGCGGCTTAGACATGGGATCGTCCACCGTGAACCTGGCGACGCCTGCGGGCGCTGTGGGGGGAAACCTGTCTCGACCTAGGCCAAAAGCCGGCGCAGGCAGCCTGGTCTGCCCGGCCACTCAGGGCGTCGGCAACCGCGCTGGTCAGCGACGAATTCTCGGCTCGCTGCATGACGCACCCCTCACCGCGGAGCATATCAAGAGACCACGTTCGCCAGACCGCGCGACGGACCCGGGTAACGGCCCCGTGATTCCTGCTTCCGCGGGAATCTAGCCCCCGACGTCCCAGCCCAGGAACCAGCGTGCCGAGTTGATTTTTTGCTTGAACTGCTGCCCGTCCTAGCCCTCGACGCCGCAGAACTCCATCGCCGCCAGGGCGTAGAGCGCGGCCGTCTGGTGCAGCCGCTCGACCGACACGCGCTCATGGTCCGAGTGGGCCGTGGCGTACTCCGGGCCGCAGCACACCACCGGCAGCGAGGCCGCGTTGGCAAAGATGTTGGCGTCGGTGACCAGCGCCAGGCCGATGCGCGGCAGCGCGGCGCCGGTCGCGGCGGGCGCCGCGGTCTCCAGGGCGCGCACCAGCGGGTGGTCGGCAGGCGTCTCGAAGGGCTCGTGGGGCGCGTCCAGGGAAAACTCCGCCTCCAGTCCTGAGCGCCGCGAGACCCACTCACACAGCTCTCGCAACTCCGCCTCAATCTCGGTGGCCGTCAACCCGTGCCGCCAGCGGCGGGTACCCCGCAGCGTGAGAGGCGTTGGCAGCCGGTTCGGGTAGTCGCCGCCCGCGATCAGGCCGACGTCGACGCGCTGGCGGCCGCAGAGCGGATGCGGCGTCTCCGCCTCGAACCGCGCTTCCCATTCGGCAAATTCCTCCAGGATCGCGCCCGCCCAGCGCGCGGGATTCGCCGCGAAGGGCACATGGAGCGTGTGCACGATGCCCCGCGCGCTGCTGAGCGTGATGCGGAACATCGCCGCGCCCAGTCCGGCGATCCAGATGGCCTGCGGTCCCTCGGCGATGATCACCGCCGCCGCCGGGATGTCGCCGGCGCGGATGCGCTCCACCAGTCGCAGCGGCCCTTCCTTCTTGCCGACCGGGGTTTCATGCCCAACGACCCCCGACAGCCAGAGGTCCGAGCGGAGCCGCACGCGCGCCCGCCGCAGCGCCATCGCGGCATGCACCATCGCGACCAGACCGCCCTTCATGTCCTCCGCGCCGCGGCCGATAACCCAGCCGTCCCGCAGGTCAGGCGGGTCGCTGGCGCCGCGCGGGATGGTGTCGATGTGGCCGTTCAAGAGCAGCGGACGCCCGGGCGCCGTTCCCGCGAGGCGCGCGTAGACGTTGGGACGCTCGGGAATGAAGCGGTCGACCTCGACCTCGAGGCCGGCCCGCTCGCAAAGCTCGACGAAGTGCTCGCCGCCGGCACCCTCCGCACCGGTCTCGCTGGGTACCCGAACGAAGGCAAGCGTGTCCCGCGCGATGGCCTCGGGGTCCAGCTGCGCTAGGACCTGCTGATAGGACACGGGCGGCATTCCGCAGGCTTGGGGCCGTCCATACTAGACTCTGCGCGCGGCAGACGGCGGGGAGCGACCCATGCTAAAGGCAGTCATGATCGGCGCCGGGGGGCGCGCCACACGCGCGCACTACCCCACGCTCGCCGGCGCGGACGATGTGAGCCTCGAGGCCGTCTGCGACCTGGACTCGGAGCGGCTGGCCAGCGCCGCGGACGCCTACGACATTCCCCGGCGCTATACGGACCACCGCCGCATGCTCGACGAGGTCGACTGCGACGTGGTCTACGCCATCATGCAGCCCTATCACGTGTGTCAGGTGGCCGTGGACGCGCTGGACGCGGGCAAGCACGTCATGGTCGAGAAGCCGCCCGGCGCCAACTCGACAGAGGCCGTGCGCATCGCCGCGGCCGCCACGCGCAACGACCGGCTGGCATGCGTGGCACTGCAGCGCCGCTGGACGCCGCTGATCCGCGCCGCCAAGCAACGCGTGGAGGCGCGCGGCCCCATCCGCTTCGTCCTGGCGGGCATGCACAAGCACCCGTCGCATCAGCCGCCGGAGTCGCTGCGGATCAACGTGATGTACGACCGCGACATCCACATGATCGACTTCGTCCGCTGGGTGTGCGGCGGTGAGTGGGACGAGGTGCTCAGCCGCGTCGACAGCGCCTATACGGATTGGATGAACGCCAATCAGTCCGTCATCGCCTTCAGGTCGGGCGCGCTGGCGGTGCACACGGCCATCGGTCACGCGGGCAGCCGCTATTACCGCATCGAGCTGCACGGCAACGGCATCAGCGCCTATCTGAACCCGCCGGGGTATGGCGAGGTCTTTGCCGACGGCGCCGGCGCGCCCGAGATTCTCGACGCCGCCAGCCTCACGGGAGACCCTCACGGGCAGCTGGACGAGGGCGTGGCGGCGCTGCACCGCGACTTCCGGGACTGCATCCGCGAGGGCCGCGAGCCGCTCACCAGCATCCACGACGTGGTACCCAGCATGCGGCTGCTCGAGCAGATCGGACAGCTCGACCCCCACGGCCAGCCGCTCACGGCCGGAGGCTGACCGCACCGAAAGCGTCCAACGTGCGTCGCGAGCGGGAGGACTCCATGCTGTCGGCAGCCGCACATATGGACGGTCTTGGTAAGGACCCAACGGATAGGGTCGCTCGCATGACAGAGACGCTGAAGGTATTCCTCGCGGCCCTCGTCGTGACGGTGCTGGCAATCGCGTGCGGCCCGGACGGCGGAGCGCAGCCGGTGGCGCGCGACGATGCCATGCCCGCAACCACGCGGGTGTGGCCGGAAAGCTGGCCGGTCCCGCCGCTGCCAGTCATGTGGTTGGTGCACCCGAGCGAGTCGATCTGGGGCTCGCCCCTTTCCTACTGCTGGCACCTCGACCAGGACTCCGATCGCGTCTGCCAGGAATACGATATTTGGTCGGGGGTCAATGCGTACCCCGAGGCCGTCCCAGGCAAGCAGATCCGCGTCAGGATCGAGTCCGAGACCCTGCCGGACAACGTGTTCGCGCAGGTGTTCACCCGGCACGGAAACCTCATGGTCGATTTCCTGCGACTGGGGCCGGCGTATCCGGTGCTCGATCTCGACTTAGCCCCCGGGGACTACCACATCCGCGTGATCGGGCAATGGCTATACCACGACGCCACCGCCTACCTCGAACGGCGGTACAACGAGGTCGCCTACGAGTTTGGCCTGCACGTCCCTGGCGCGGTCGAGCTGATCGGCGGGTGTGACACTACGGAAATCGGTGGCGACCTGAGCATCGTGCTGCGCTCGCTCGACGACCGGCTGCGCACGGCGGCTGACAGCGCCAACCGCGCCGGCTGCCGCTTCAACAAGCCCATTGCCCGAGTCTTGTTGACCCTGGACACGGGCGCCCAGACGTATACGGAAGATTTCCACATCGACCCGCCGGCGCCGATCGTCGGCTTCCCGCTGCCCGAAGATCTGGTCTCGGCGAAGAGCGCCGGGCCGCTGCCGCCCGGCGAATACTCACGCCGGATGGTCGCGATTACCGAGCACGGCGACGAGTTCGACATCACGAGCCTCGACGCCTTCCTCACGATCATCACCGTAGCCGGACGCTGACCCGGCAGTCGCCGGCTCAGACCAAGGGCTCGCAGGGAATATGCGAAGGACGGCAATGGGGCCTATCGCTGTGCAGGTTTCGCCAAGGCCTGCAAGGGCGTGAAGATGCCGGTGGCGGCCGACGCTGGCGGAGAAGACCAGCGGGACCTAGTTGGCCCCTACGCCTCGCCGCCTTCCAGAATCCCCAAGTAGGGGCCGTAGCGGAACACGCGATTGCGCCGGCCGCCGGTGACTTCCTCCAGCACCCCAATCTGAACCAGCCGGGCCACCAGGCCGTTGGCGGCGGCATAGTTGGTCCCCGTGATTTCCGGAACATGGGCGACGGTGAGGAATGGCCGGCGGTACAGGGATTCGAGCACGCGGTGGCCGTCGGCAGCGGCGCGCCCCAGGCGCTCGGTGACCAGGGTCCGATGCGCCTCCTGCAGGGTGAGGATGCGGCGGACGGTATCCGCGGCCTCGGCGCTGACCGCGGCCGCGCCGCGCAGAAAGAAGGCCAGCCAGCCTTCCCAGTCGCCGCTGTCGCGCACGGCCTGCAGCCGCTCGTAGTACTCGCTCCGGTACTGCCGAAAGAAGTGCGAGAGATAGAGCACCGGGTGTTGCAGGATTCCCCGCTGGCACAGCAGAAACGTGATGAGCAGCCGGCCGACGCGGCCGTTCCCGTCCAGGAACGGGTGGATGGTCTCGAATTGGGCGTGGATCAGCCCAACCTGGACCAGCACCGGCAACTCGCTGGGGCTATGGATAAAGGCCTCCAGCACACTCAGCGCGATTGGCACCTCCCGTGGCGGCGGCGGAACGAACGTGGCCTCATTGAGCGTGCATCCGGCGGGGCCGATCCAATTCTGGCTGGTGCGTAACTCGCCCGGCTGCGCCTGCGACCCGCGGACGCCGTGCAGCAGCCGGGCGTGGATTTCCCGGATCAAGCGGACGGAAATCGGCAACTCGCGCAGGCGGTCCAACCCGTAGTTCATGGCGCTCACGTAGTTGATGACCTCGTCGACATCCCGTGGACGGTCCAGCGAGCGGATACGGGCCTCGGCAGCCAGCACGTCCTGCAGGGAGCTCTGCGTGCCCTCGATCTGGCTGGAGAGCACAGCCTCCTTGCGCACGTACATGAACACCAACAGGTCCGGGTCGGGCAGCGTCTGGATCGAGCCGTCCAGGCGGCCCAGCGCCTGATCGGCTTGGGAAAGCAGGGTCTGTAGCTCACCCTCCAGATGCACCGGCGGCTGTGGAGGCAGCAGAGCTGGCATGAACGCCCGGTAGCCCCGCGGCTGGGCGACATAGCGGCCGGCCCGCCCGCCGGCGGTTGCGGTGGCTTCCTCGGCTGCGGACATGCCGTCTCGGGCGGCGGTGCTCTCCATATGTTCGGAACCAGCAACATGGGGACGGGACCGCATCCATACTATCACTAAGAATATATATGGAGAGGCATAGTCTCCTTATTATCACTAGCAGCGTCTAAAGCTGGCAGCACCGTCCTTTATTATCGGCAGCCACACATATGGAGCGCTGCGGCGCCCATATTATCGGCAGCCGACACTATAGGCCGGGGCGCGCCGGTGGTCGCGCGGCTGCCGAGAGCGGTCCGGGCCGAGGTCACCGCCCGCTGCCCGACAACCTTGACCCTCTGAGCGCGAGAGCCTACTCGCCCCCTGACTCCAGCCGACCCCAATTCGGACACCGTCGCGGGTGGAGGCGATATGCTAACGGCAGGCTTGCCTACGTGATGAAGCGCAACAAGGAGGGCGGGCGATGCTGAGATTCGCCGAAGAGATCATGCTGCTTCTGCTCGACGACGAGGGCGGGGAGTTCCTGCACGTCTCCGACTGGTCGCTGCGCTGCGCCCTTGCGGGCGCGGTGTTGATGGACCTGGCGTTGGAGAACCGGATCGACACCGACCTGAAACAGCTTGTCCTCGTCGACGCGACGCCAGTCGGCGACGACCTGCTGGATCCGACCCTCGCACGGATCGCGGAAGCCACCGAGACGCACGACGCCGCCCACTGGGTCCACCAGACGGCCCGACATGCCGACCAGATTCGCGAGCGCGCGCTCGAGCGCCTCATCGAGCATGGAATTCTCCAGCGGCAGGAAGAAAGCTTTCTGTGGGTCTTCAAGTCGCGGCGCTACCCGGCGGTGGACGGCAAGGCCGACCGCGAAGTGAAGCTGCGGATCATGAGCGTGCTGTTCAGCGACGAGATTCCCGACCCGCGCGACATCGTCATCGTCTGCCTGGCTGAGGCCTGCGGCATTTTCCAGGCGTTGCTGTCCCGGCGGGAACTGGCGCACGCGTCCGCGCGCATCGAGCAGGTGCGCAAGCTGGACCTGATCGGGCAGGCCATTTCGCAGGCCGTCTGGGATATCGAGACGTCCCTGGCGATGGCCATGCACCCGCCCATGTAGCAGCCGCGGCTGGGCGGCGGGCGGCTAGGGCGTAAAGACGCTGGTCACGGCTCCCGCGCTTGCCGACGAGACCTGCGCGGCGTATTTGGCCATCACGCCGCCGGGGTAGCGGGGCGGCGGCGGCGTCCAGGCCGCCAGGCGCTCGGCAATCTCCTCGTCGGACAGCGCCACTTCCAGCCGGCGACCCTTGGGATCGAGGGTGATGCGGTCGCCGTCGCGCACGATCGCGATCGCGCCGCCGTGGGCAGCCTCCGGCGCGACGTGCCCGACCATGCGGCCGTGGGAGGCGCCCGAAAACCGTCCGTCCGTCATGAGAGCCACCGAGTCGCCCAGGCCCGCGCCCTGCAGCGCGCCGGTCACCTGGAGCATCTCGCGCATGCCGGGACCGCCGACCGGCCCCTCGTAGCGGATGACCACGAAATCGCCCGGAGCGATATCGCCCGCCTCGAGTGCTGCGTAGCAGGCCGCCTCGCCGTCGAAGACTCGCGCCGGTCCGCTGAAGGAGGTCGCCTCCTGTCCGGAGACCTTGGCGACGCAGCCGTCAGGAGCCAGATTGCCGCGCAAAATCGCAATCCCACCGCTGGCCTTCACCGGTGCGTCGATGGTCGTGATCACGTCGCCGCCGGCGTCCGACCGCCGCGCGGCGGCGGCGATCTCCGCCACGGTGCGACCGTCGACGTTGCGCGCGTCGCGATGCAGCAGGTCGCGTGACGCCAGCTCGGCGGCGACGACGGCCAGGCCTCCGGCGGCATAGACGTCCGAGGCCACGTAGCGGCCGGTGGGCTTGAGGTCGGTGATGATCGGCGTGCGCTCGGCAATGCGGTCGAAGTCCTCCAGCTCGAGGGCCACACCTGCCTCGTGGGCGATGGCCATGAGGTGCAGCACGGCGTTGGTGGAGCCGCCGGTGGCCGCCACCGAGGCGATGGCGTTCTCGATGGACGCGCGGGTGATGATGTCGCGCGGGCGCACGTCGCGCCGCAGCAGGTCGACGGCCAGCTCGCCGGCAGCAACCGCCGTCTCGGCCTTGGCGGCGTTGGTGGCCGGGACGGCGTTGGCGCCCGCCGGGCTGATCCCAAGGAAGTCCAGCGCGGTGGCCATGGTGTTGGCCGTGAACTGTCCGCCGCAGGCGCCGGCGCCGGGACAGGCCGCGTCTTCGAGGGCCAGGAGCTCGGCGTCGTCGATGCGACCCGCGGCGTGCGAGCCCACGCCTTCGAACACGTCCTGAATCGTGATGTCACGGCCGCGGTGGACGCCCGGAGCGATGCTGCCGGTGTACAGGGCGAGCCCGGGAATATTCATGCGCGCCAGCACCATGGCGCCGGCCGGAATGGTCTTGTCGCAGCCGACGAGCACGACGAGCGCGTCGATGCAATGTCCGCGAGCCGCCAGCTCGATCGAGTCGGTGATGACCTCGCGGCTCACCAGCGAGGCCCGCATCCCTTCAGTGCCCATCGCCACGCCGTCGGAGACGGAAATGGTGTTGATCTCGATCGGCATGCCGCCGGCCGCCCGCACGCCGGCCTTGACATGCTGGGCCATCTCGCGATGGTTGAAGTTGCACGGCATGGTCTCGATCCACTGGTGGGCCACGCCGACGATGGGACGCCGCAGGTCTTCGTCGGTGAAACCGATTGACTTGAGCATTGAGCGTGCGGGCGCGCGCGCCGGGCCTTCGGTCATGGCGGGGCTGTTGGGTCGCGGCAACGGAGGCATGGCGAGTCCTTCGAGACGTGTCAGATGGGTTGCAGGCGCAAGCCCGCATACGGCGGGGCGCTGCGGCGCACCATAAAGAATGACATACGCCGCGGCGGCTTGAGCCACTCGGTGCAGCGTCAGTCCTGGTGGAAAAGCTCCTCGAGCATCTGCAACGGCACCAGGCCCGTGCTCATGTCCACGTCCAGAATGTCTTTGTGAAACTCTTGCCAGCGATGCTGGGCCTCCGACGCGCCCAGGTACGCCGATGCGGCCTCCCAGTCGTCGCACTCCAGCAGACCGATGGCGTGGTGGCCAAAAAGCACGATCGTGAAGTTGCGCAGGCCCGCGGCGGTATTCTCGGCCAGCAACTCGGGCCAAGCGTTGGCGTGGGTCTCGCGGTAGGCGTCGATCTTGTCAGGCTTGATCGGCAGGGCGAAGGCGATGCGCGGCATGACATTCTCCAGCACGCGGTGAGGACCATTAGCAGCATGCGTTGCCGCCTGTGACCCGTCCACACACCTTCAGCGGGAACCAACTTGACCGCGCCGAGCGCGAGCGCCGCGACCCGGACTGGATCGCGCAACGCGAGCAGGACCCCACCAGCCTGTTCCTGCCGCTGCGCCGGCTGGAGGTCTTGGTGCGGGACGCCGCCGCCACGCGCCTGGCCTGGCTATCGGGCCGCCGGTTGGCCCAGATGCAAGTGGTCGGCCCGCGCTATCTGTTGGGACTCGGGGACGGTTTGGCGCACTTTGCCGTGGATGTCTCGGACCACCCTGGCGACCTGACCGAAGGCGGCGCGCAGCGCTATGCGGAGTTGCGCGAGGCCGCGGTCCTGCTCTCCGTGGCCGAGGCCGGCATCGCGGCCCAGGCGCGCGCGAACGTGGACTGGCACGCGCGCCATCGGTTTTGCAGCGTGTGCGGCCAGCCCACGGAACCGCTGCGCGGCGGCCAGCAGCGCCACTGCGGGCATTGCGGCGCGGAGCACTTCCCGCGCACGGACCCAGTGGTGATCGTTGTGGTCGCGGACGGCGACCGCTGCCTGCTGGGGCAGTCGCGCGGCCGGCTGGCGAGCCAGCGCATGTTTTCGGCACTCGCCGGGTTCATGGACCAGGGGGAATCCATCGAGGAAGCCGTGCGGCGCGAGGTCGCCGAAGAGGCCGGAATTCAAGTGGGTGCAGTGCGCTACCACTCGTCGCAACCGTGGCCGTTTCCCTCGTCGCTGATGATCGGCTGCCACGCCGACGCGCTCACGGTTGAGCTGCGCCCCGACGATGTCGAGATGCAGGCCGTGCACTGGTTCGACCGGGCCACGGTGCTGAATGCCCTGGCCGGCACCGACCCCGAGCTGCGCGTTCCCGGAGCGTTCGCCATCGCGCATCATCTGATCCGCGCCTGGGCGGAGGGTGAGGTCTAGCAAGCGCCAGCGGTTCGGTCTGGGCCGCTAGGCAGCCGGAGCCGCTGGAATCGGTCAGGCAATCTCCGCGCGTCCTCCGACGCCGGAGATCGGCCCTTCACCGGTACACCTGGCCGCGGCTTCCGACACGCAGCACAAAACGCGCAGGGCCCGATCCTGCACGTCACAAATCACGCGGCACCGTCCGATCCGGTAGCGCCACAATCCACCCAGAGGGCCGGTCAGCACCTGGCCGCGCTGCCGCGGATCTTCGAGGACCATAGCAATCTCATCCATGTAGTCGACGATGCGTCGCGCCGTGCGCCGGTCGAGCTTGCGGAGTTGCGCTCGGGCCGAATCCGTGTACTCAACCCTCCAGGGCAAGTTCGGCTTTCACATCCGCGGCCGAATGCAGGCGTTCCTGCCCCTTCCGGACGCGCTCAAGCACGTCGCTGGCGAGGTAGTAGTCCTCCAGGTCGTCAATGCCGTTTTCGATCAACTCGCGCAGATAAAAGGCCTTGGAGCGCCCGGTCTGGGTAGCGAGGAAGCGGAGCCGTTCCTCGGTTTCTGCGGACAGGCGGATCGAGGTCGCCAGGTGACATCTCTCTATCGGTGATGAATGCGTGTATTCATGATATCGCAGGCTCCGCCACCGCCAGCAGCACGAATGCCCTCCACGCCTGCACGGTTGTGGGTCGATGGCTGCTAGCGCTGACTTATATGTCATTATGGTCATAACGGTGAGTCAACCGTGTCGAGCCGCAGGAGGCGCAACATGGCCACACGGGTCAGCGTGGCGCAGGCCAAAGCCGAGCTTTCGGCCCTCATGGCCGCCGTCGCCTACCAAGGGCAGCGCGTCGTCATCGAGCGCCGCGGCAAGCCCATGGCCGCGCTCGTGAGTGTGGACGACCTGGAGCAGATCGACGGTGAGCGCGCGACTTCGGCACGGCCGCGGGGAGCGCTGGCCCTGATCGGCGCTTGGGGAGACCTCAACGACCGTGAGATCGAGGCGTTGGTCGCGGACATCTACGCCGCGCGGGAGCAAGACACTGGGCGGCACGTGGATCTCGAGGACTGATGTACCTGCTGGATACCGACGTGCTCAGCAACCTGCTGAAACGTGCGCCCTCGATCACGCTCATCGCAAAGCTGGCCGCCGTGCCGGCGGAGTGGCAATTCACCTCCAGCATCACGCTGGGAGAGTTGCTCTATGGGGCGCGGCGACGGGGTCCGCAGGCGGACGACCTGCTGGATCGGATCGAAACGCGGCTACTGCCGGAGCTGCCAGTGCTTCCCTTCGATGCCTCCGCCGCCAGGCGCTACGGGGAAGTTCGGGCCGAGTTGGAGCGGCGCGGGACACCGCTGGGAGACGCCGATCTGCGCATCGCCGCCATCGCGCTGGCCCGGGGACTGACGGTGGTCACGGGAAACGTGCGGCACTTCCAGCGGGTTCCGGGGCTGCCCGTCGAAGATTGGCTTTAGGCGACGCTCGCAATCCCGGTCAGGAGCACTCGCCGCAACACTGGCAGGGTGCCGACTAGTAGGTTTCTCTACCAGCGCTCGCGACACCAAAACCACGCCGCGTACTATTGGGACGCGGTCCCAGACTCCAATGGCGGAGTGGCTTTCATGGTCGATTCCTTGCGCGGACGGCTGGCTTGCATTGCCATAGTCCTGGTCATCGCCGTCGCGGCCCTCGCCTGCGGCGACACCGACGCACCACCACCTGTCGAGAAGATCGTCACCGTCACGGTGGAAGTCGAAAAGATCGTGGAAGTCCCGGTTGAGGTCGAAAAGGTCGTGGAGGTCGTGGAGGTCGTGGAGGTCGTGGAGGTCGTGGAGGTCGTGGAGGTCGTGGAGGTCGAGCGGATCGTACAAGCGACCCCGACAGCGGCGGCGGCGGAGGCCGCTGAAACCCCGGCAGCCACGGGTCCGGCCATCTACAAGATGGGGCTGTTCGAGGATCCGATTTCCCGAAATATGTGGAACTACCTCGGAGGGCCGGCCGGGTCGGTCTGGACCGGTTACGTGATCAGCGGCTACGCCACCCAGCTCTACGGCTATTCCGCGCAACGGTTCGACTGGGTTCCGGTGGCCGCGGACGGCTTCCCGACGCCGTTGGCCAAGGAGACGATCGACGGCACGGAGTTCTGGACGACCGAAGTCTCGCTCAAGAGCGGCGTCGCCTGGAGTGACGGCGAAGAACTGACGGCGGATGACTTCATCTTCACGGTCAACACGGTCATGGACCTGCAACTCGGCAGCAATTGGGCCCAGCTGGTTCACGCAGCCTTCGTCGACCGGGTGGAAGCGCTCGACAGCCATCGGCTGAAGATCGTCTTCAAGGCGACCGACGCCGACGGAAATCCACAGACGCCGGGCCTCAGCGTGTGGCAGTTCGGCCTGGCCTTCATGCCGATTCTTCCCGAGCACTATTGGGCGCCGGTGGTCGAGGAAGCCAAGCAGGCCGGCGGCACGGCCCAGCAGATCGAAGCCCTCTTCGCGCACGTGCCCGACGGCGAACCCACCGCCAACGGTCTGGAGTTCGGTCAGTGGGAACCCGGCGCTTTCTTTGAGAACGAGACGGTTCCGAGTTACTTCCAAATGGGCGCCGCGGTCAGCGAGTTCGAGAACGGCGCGTACATGGAGACGAACGAGAGACTCGGCTACACCGAAGTTGCCTACGGAGAAGCCACCGGCGACACGATTCTCGAGTATGAGATCGGCCCGCACTTCGAGACGGAGATCTTCATCATCTACGGCAATCAGGACTCGGCAATCCTCGCCTTGACCACGGGCGATATCGATTTCCTCTTCAATCCGTTGGGCCTGGAGAAGGGCTTCCTCGATCGCGTCCGGCAAGCGCCCGACCTGGAGGTCGCGACCAACCTCGACAACGGCGTGTTCTACCTGGGATTCAACACTCGCAAGGGCCCGATGAGCTTCAAGGCGTTCCGCCAAGCCGTGGCGACCCTGATCGACAAGGAGTTTGTGACGCAGTCCATCCTGCAGGACGCAGCCATTCCCATGTACGCCATGGTTCCCGAAGGCAACACGTTCTGGCACAACGACGCGACGGCCCAGATCGGCAGGGGGCTGAACCAAGCCGAGCGGATTGCACAGGCCGTGGCGCTGTTGAAGGACGCCGGGTTCACGTTTGAACAGGAGCCCGAGGTCAGCGAGGACGGCGACTTCGTGTCCACGCCCGGCAAGGGTCTGCGAATGCCTGACGGGTCGGAGGTTCCCGCGCTCGAGTTGCTAGCGCCCAGCGCCGGCTACGATCCCCTGCGGTCCACCTTCGCCATCTGGATCGAGCGCTGGCTCACCGACCTGGGCATTCCCGTTCGGGCGCAGTTGGTCGGCTTCAACGTCCTTGTCGACAGGCTGTTCAGCGATACGGTGGCCGAGGACCTCGACATGTGGATCCTCGGTTGGGGCTTCAGTGTTTTCCCCAGCTACCTGGAGAACATCTTTCACAGCCGCCACGCGCCCGAGAACGAGGACGGCGGATCAAATTGGGGCGGCTACGCCAATCCGGAATTCGACGCACTGGCCTTTGCCCTGCTGTCCGAAACCACCATTGAGGGCGCACGCGAAAAGGTCCACCAGATGCAGGCGTTGCTCGCCGACGACCTGCCGTACGTGACGCTGTTCACGACGCCGAAGGTGGACGTGTTCCGACCGTCGAGAGTCGAATACCCCTATACGTCGGTTCTTGGCGGCATGGCCCAGCAACAGGGGCTCCAGCACGTCGTGCTGATCAAATAGCGTTTGACCGCGCTGCCATTGCCCAGCCGTGTGAGCGCCTTCCCTGAATCCAGGGGCGATCTGGGAATCCGCGGGTAACCAAGGTGGCCTCGTACCTCCTGCGTCGCACCGTCCAAATCTTGCTGACGCTCTTCGTATTTCTGACGATCGTGTTTTTTCTGGTGAGCGCCCAGCCCGGAGACATCAGCCGCCTTTACTCGATGAACCCGAATCTCCCGCCGGAGACCCGCGCGGGCCTCCAGGAGCTCTTTGGCGTCAACGAGCCGCTCTGGAAGCAGTATCTGGTCCATATCAAGAACACGCTCACCGGGAACTTCGGCGTCTCCTTCAGCCTCTACCCGAGGACCGTTGGCGACGTCATCCTGGAGCGCCTACCACGAACGCTGGTGCTATTCGCCACGGCAACCGTGATCTCCTTCTATCTCGGTTTTGCCCTGGGCAAGATCATCGCCTGGCGCCGCGGCGGCTGGGTCGAATACTCCTCAACGCTAGGCGGCGTCGCGCTGTACACGGTGTTCACCCCCTGGTTCGGCCTGATGATGATCTGGCTCTTCGCCTTCAAGGCCGGCTGGCTGCCGATCGGGAAATTCCTGGACCCGGTGGTGTGGCGCGATGCTCCGACCGATTCGAACTCGATATTCAATCTCATGCTGGCAACGGTCGCCGTCCTGTCGGTGACCGTGTTCGCGGTCTTCCTGACGACCACCAAGAAGCGCCTTGCCGCGGCGCCGGTCATTCAAGTCGCGAGCATCGCCGCCGCCGCTCTGGTGGTGGTCGGCGTGTGGCTGGCATCGGGCGTCGGATACCTGGCTTTGGACCTCGTCAAGCACATGATCCTGCCGATTGCCACGCTGACCCTGATCAGCTTTGCCGGAACCATGCTGCTGACCCGCAACAGCATGCTGGAGGTCATCCGCGAAGACCACGTGATGGTGGCCCGGGCCAAGGGCTTGTCGGAAAAGGCCGTGCGTGACAAGCACGTCGCCCGCAACGCCCTGCTGCCGGTGGTGACCAGCTTCGTCTTCAGCCTGGCCTTCGCCATCGACGGCGGGGTCATCATCGAGTCCATCTTCTCGTGGCCTGGGATGGGGCAAACGCTGGTGGCGGCAACCGTCAGCGAGGACCTGCCGCTGGCGGTAGGCGCCTTCGTCTTTGTTGGCGTGTTCGTGCTCGTGGCGCACTTGGCGGCCGACGTGCTCTACGCCTACCTCGACCCGAGAGTTCGGTATCGATGACGCTCGAAGCCACGCACGTTGCCGCCACACCGTCGCTGTGGAAGATGCGCCTCGGGCTGGCGGCCCGCGGTCTCAAGCAGAGTTGGTCGCTGTTTCTCGGCACGCGCATCGGCCTCTTGGGATTGGGAATCATTCTCTTCTATGTGCTGCTTGCCGCCGCGCATCCGATCCTGATGCACACGGTCTGGGACGAGCGCACCTACGACCCGATCATCGGCTATGCCTTCGACGAGGCCGTCCAGCCCGCTCCTCCCAGCTTGCGCCATCCGCTGGGCACCGATCCCCTCGGCCGGGACATCCTGAGCCAGCTCATGTTCAGCACCCGCTCCGAGTTCCTTCTCGGACTGCTCGCGGCGCTCATGACCGTGTGCATCGGAACCATGGTCGGGGCCATCGCGGCCTACTACGGCGGCTGGGTGGACATGCTGCTGATGCGGCTGGCCGACATCATGATCATGATGCCGGCGATCAGCATCCTCATCGTGCTCAGCGTGCTCATCGAGGTTGGGCACTTGGAGTTGGCCCTGCTCATCGGCATCCTCTCGGGATTCGGCGGCACCGGCGTCGTGCTGAAGTCCCAAGCGCTCTCCGTCGTCGTCAAGCCATATATCGAGGCCGCCAGGGCCGCGGGCGGCGGAACGATGCACATCCTGCTCGTCCACGTTGTCCCGAACCTGCTGCCGCTGTCATTCCTCTACATGATGTTCACCGTCACCAGCGCCATCTTCTCGGAGGCCGTCTTGAGCTTCCTGGGCCTGCTGGACGTGCGGATGAGCTGGGGCCTGATGATCCACACCACCGAGTCCGCCGGATACCTGCTGCAAGTCGGCGAGTACTGGTGGCTCATCTTTCCGGCGAGTCTGTCCATAACCCTCTTGTGCTCGTCGTTCTACCTGCTCGGTCGTTCCTTGGACGAAGTCGTCAACCCGCGGCTGCGGACCTTATGAGCGCTACCTCCGCTACTCCGCCGGTTCTCGCGGTGGAGGACCTCACCATGTACTACGCGACGCGGGCCGGCGACGTGCGCGCCGTTGACGGGGTCTCGTTCGCCGTCGAGCGCGGACAGTCGGTCGGGCTGGTGGGGGAGTCGGGTTGCGGCAAATCGTCCATCGCCATGGCCCTGTTGAAGCTCCTGCCGCAAAACGCCCGCATCATCAGGGGCAAGGTGCTGCTGAACGGCACCGACCTCGCCCCGCTATCCGAGGACCAGATGCGGGAGCACCGCTGGAACCACATCGCCATGGTGTTCCAGGCCGCGATGAACGCGCTCAACCCCGTCTACAGGGTCGGTGACCAGATCATCGAGGCCTTGGACGTGCACATCAAATCAAGCCGCGAAGTATCCATGGAGCGCGTCCGGGAGCTCTACCACCTCGTGAGTCTCGATCCGAGCTTCATTCCCCGCTATCCGCACGAATACAGCGGCGGCATGAAACAACGCGCGGGCATCGCCATGGCGCTGGCCTGCGAGCCGGATCTCTTGATCGCGGACGAGCCGACCACGGCGCTGGACGTGATCGTCCAGGACCGCATTCTCAAGGAACTGCGGCACGTCCAAGAGACCCTGAACATGAGCCTGATCTACATCTCGCATGACATGGCGGTCATCGCCGAGGTCAGCCACGTCGTGGGCGTGATGTACGCCGGCCGGATCGTGGAGTGGGGCGAGACGGTGGATGTCTTCAAGCACCCCATCCACCCCTATACGCAGACGCTGATGTCGGCCTTCCCCAGCGTCACCGGTCCCAAGCACGAGCTGGGGATGCTGGCCGGCGAACCTCCCAACCTCCTGGCGCCGCCGCCCGGCTGCCGCTTCCACCCGCGCTGTCCTTACGCCACCGATGTCTGCCGCTCGGAAGAGCCGCCGACGGTGCGCTCCGGCACCCACTGGGCCGCCTGCTGGCACCCCCTGGACGCCCAGGCCGTCTGATGGCGACCGCCGCGCCCGCGTCGTCTGTAGGGACTCGCCCACTCGTCAAGATCGAGGGGCTTCAGAAGCGCTTTCCCGTCTCCACCCGCTTGTTCGAGCGCAACCGCAGCTTCGTCCACGCCGTGGACGGCGTCTCATTCGAGCTGGCGCGCGGCGAAAGCTTCGGCCTGGTCGGCGAGTCGGGCTGCGGCAAGACGACCACGGGCCGGCTGCTGGTCCGCCTCGCCGAGCCAACCGACGGGCGCGTGCTTTTCGACGACGGCGCGGGAGCGCCAACCGACATCACCACCCTCGCCGGGAGTGCGCTGAAGGTCTTTCGACGGCAGGCGCAGATGATCTTTCAGGATCCCTACGAGTCGCTCAACCCGCGCCGCACGATCTTCGACACCGTCGCCGAGCCGCTGAAGGTCCAGAACGCCTGTGGGCCGCATGAGTGCCTGGATCGCGTGTCCCGCATGCTGGAGATGGTTGGGCTCACCCCGCCGGCGGCATATCTGTTCCGGTATCCCCACGAGCTGTCCGGCGGCCAGCGGCAGCGCGCCTCCATTGCGCGGGCGTTGGTCATCGAGCCGATCTTCGTCGTCGCCGACGAGCCGACGTCAATGCTGGACGTCTCGATCAGAACCGGCGTGATGCAGCTGATGCAGAGCCTGGCCGACCGCCTGGGCATCAGCTACCTCTACATCACCCACGACCTGGCCGTGGCCCGCTACATGTGCTCCCGCATTGCGGTGATGTATCTCGGCAAGATCGTGGAAATGGGCGAGACCGAAGCCGTGCTCCAGCATCCCAAGCACCCCTATACCCAGGCGCTGCTGTCAGCCGTGCCGATCCCCGATCCCACCGTCACCCGCCCCCCGGTAAGAATCTCCGGTGGCGTGTCGACGCCGGTGGATCCGCCGCCCCGCTGCCGCTTCTACGACCGCTGCCCCATCGCCGACGACTTCTGCCGCGACAACGACCAACCGCCGCTCGACGACAAAGGATCGGGGCAGTTGGCGGCATGCTACAAAGCGTAGGCGTAGTTCCTACTCACGTTTGTTGACAAGGTGATGTTGGATGGCCCCCTGCATCCCGCACGCGCACTGGGGTCGTTCGACAAGCCCACCACGAACGGCGTCGCCGGGTTGCCGGCCTCTGCGCCGTCTGACACCATCAACCCATGGGCACGTTCAGCATCTCGATCGGCATCGGTGACCAGGAACGCGAGCGTTGGACGACGCTGGACGCGCTGGTGGACACCGGCGCATCGATCACCTCGGTCCCGGCGTCGATGCTGCATGAACTGGGCGTAGAGCCGATGACCCGTCAGAGATTTCAGTTCGGGCAGGGCGAGGTCCGACTCATGGACGTTGGCCAGACGTGGGTGCGGATCGAGGGGCGTGAGGTCGTCACCCTCGTGCTGTTCAACGAAGAGGGAACCCTGCCCCTGCTTGGCGCGCTGGCGCTCGAGGGAGTGTTCATGGGCGTCGACCCGGTGGCCAAGAGACTCATGCCGGTCGAAGGGCTGATGGTCTAGCGGCCAATCGCCCCTACGCATCGCTACTGCACATCACCTGACCCGCCCCTGGGCTGAGAAGCTACATGGATGCGCAGGATGGCTAGGATTGGGCCGGACTGGGCTGCGGCTCCCGTATCGGGTACTGGGCTGGCTCTCCGCCGGGCGTTGGCTATATGGACGCCGCCAGACCCGACCCCCATGACCACTCCTCCACCGTCGATCCGAGCGCCGGAGGATTATGGGTGATGAAGGGTCTATGATCTAGGGGCCAGGCGGCTCATCGACCATTGCCGCGGCGCGTCTCCGTGATCGACGGCTCCCTGCTCCATCCGGGCGTGGCCCGTTGATACGAATAGGGCAAGCTCATGTCCGTCAGATCAACCGATAACAGCGACCTTCACCTTCCGAGTTTGTCAATCCAAGGGTTTCGCGGGATCGACGAGCTTGAGATTCCACGCTTGGGGCGGGTCACCCTGTTCGCTGGGAAGAACGGAGTCGGCAAGACGACGCTGCTCGACGCCATTCGGATATATGCCGCACGAGGCAGTTATAGTGTTCTTACAAATATATTGGGAGACCACGAGGAGCTTACCGATCACGAAGATGAAGATGGCCGTAAGACTCCTGGGCACAACTGGGAAGCTCTGTTCTATGGTAGAGACCTTTCATCAGAGACTGTGATCTCGATCGGAACAGTAGATGACAGTCAGCATGACAATATCGAGATTAGCACCGTCACTGGAATAGATGAAGCAAATCAGCTGAGCCTGCTTCCCGACTATTTCTCAGGCGATAGATTGCGAATGCTTAGCATCAAGCTCTCCAATAAAAAGCGGTTGTTCCCGATGTTTCGACCTGATAACTATCCTAGCAGTATGTGGCGCCATAGGTTACGGGCTTCCGAAGATGAATTTCCACCTGACATTCCCTGTGCATCTTTGGGTCCGGGAGTTTTGAGCAATGCGAGCATGGCGCAATTCTGGGATGAGGTGGCCCTTACAGATCACGAAACCCGGGCGGTGCAGGCATTGCAACTTGTGCTTGGTGACGCTGTACAGCGCGTCGCCGTTGTTGGCGACGACCGGCGTTCGAGCGCTGGTAGGCGGGCGATAGTAAGAATTGGGAAGCAGGATCGTCCGGTCCCTCTGAAAAGCCTCGGGGATGGCGCCGTACGCATATTTGGTGTTGCCATCGGCCTGGCCAATAGCCAGGGCGGGTTTCTAGTGATCGACGAGGCGGAGAACGGCATTCACCACTCGGTGCAGCGTGATTTCTGGACGATGGTCCTGAGAACGGCCTATGAGAACAACGTCCAGGTCTTCGCAACCACGCACGGCTGGGACTGTGTGACAGGATTTGCAAAGGCGGCGGTGGATGTGGCTGAAGTGGATGGCGCTCTCGTCCGGATGTACAGGAAAAACGGGCAAGTCCAAGCAGTCGAGTACTCCGAGCGCGAGCTCAATATTGCTGCTGAACAGGGGATTGAGGTCAGGTAGCCGTTGAGTCGCCCCGCCTCGGCGCCGACAAGGCGTGTCCTGCTAGTCGAGGGGCAGGACGACATGCATGTCGTCCGTCAACTCTGTAGGCGGCGCCAGTCACTGCCCTCCCTTTCCGTGTTGGAAAAGGGTGGTTTCACACCGCTCCTCGATTCTATCGGCCTAATAGTCAAGGACATGCAATCCGCTGGGTTGGAACGCCAAGCCCTTGGGGTTCTCGTGGACGCTAACGCCTGTTTGTCGACGCGATGGGACGAGTTAAGGAGTCGGCTTGGAGAGGTAAGTGTCGCGTTGCCGCGATCGCCCGATCCATCCGGAACGATCATTGACGGTGAGCCTCGTATCGGCGTATGGCTGATGCCAGACAATGAATCAAACGGTGAGCTCGAGGATTTCGTTGCGCAAATGATCCCCAGCCGTGACCCGGTCTGGCCGCTGTCCCAGCGCTACATCGACGGGATTCCACAAGCGGCGCAGAAATTCACTGACGACAAAGCCGCCAAAGCCCAACTGTATGCCTGGCTCGCCGCCCGGAGACACCCAAGACTCATGGGCTGGGCCGTGCGTGATGAGGACTTGGCCGTGAATGGCGAACTCTGTGAGAGGTTCGTCGCCTGGCTTATACGGCTGTTTGGGTAGCATCGCCTCCCCAGACGTGGGCGATGGCGGTTTGGATCTTCCGCTCGAAGCGGTCGATCAGGTCGCGGTTGGCGGTGACAATTGCACGCTCCGATTCAATTTCAGCTGCAATTTCCTGTTGGACACACAAGGGCGGCAAGGGAATTCTTTGCTCCCGGACAAATGATAGATTCGCCATGCGAAACTTGCCTTCGCCCAATCTTCGAAACTGCGGGTAAAGCTGCCTTGATGCGTGAAACAGATAAACTGGATCCAGAGTTCCCAGAGACTTAGGAAATAATCCAGCAACGTTTTGGTTGGTTGCGGATTCAAATTTGAGAAGTCCAGTTTTGCCGATGGTTGCGCCGACAAGCGCGATCAGCGTGGAATCTTGACGTAGAAGTTTAGCCGCTGAATGCTGTAAGCCCGATTCCGTGATGAATTCCTCCGCTTCGGTAACATCAGTGTCTCAACAGACGGACGATCCAATCCACGGTATATCACCATTCCAATACGTTTCTTCTGATCGGCGCGGTGTCCCGCCGGATTTGATCTCGCATACTGCACCCAGCTCAACCAGCGGCCAGTCAGGGTCGATGGGGATGTGGGGACGGTAGTTGTCGATGACGGCGCGGGCACCGTCGATGACTTTCTGATATCCCTCGATCTCGGCCACGATCTCCTGCTGCACTTCCAGCGGTGGCAGGGGGACTTGGAGGTTGGCAAAAGACTTCCAACCGATACGCGGGAGCTGCGCACCCTTCAGCTGGCTCAACACGGCATCATTGAAGCGCCTGCTTCGAAATACGTGAGCGTAGAGCGCCGGCAAGGCTCGTCCATTCACTGGACGAATGACAAAGATATCAGTTGAGCAAATTCCATTACGATCCGCTAGCCAAACTTTGTTGAGATTTGGACGAAGCTTATCATAAAGTATATCTTGGGAGTAAAATACAGCCTTCAGGCTCTTAATAGCTGCCGTGTTTTCGGCGATGGTATCGCCAGTGATCCGACCAATATCCTTCACAATGTTCTGAAGTCCGATGTAGGTGGTCGGTCCTGGCAATGACTTGGGCAACACAGATTCCTCCGACTTCCCAAGCACACTTCCAACGCGAGTCAAGGGCCAAGCGGAGTCTGCCACTGACCTAAGCCGAAACCGCTCCCCACTCAAGTTGTAGTCACCGTCGGCAGCGATCCGCTCCTTCTCGACGACGAGCCCTAGCTTGGGCTGGAAGCCATCCAGCGATTCGCCGGCACGGGCGCACCGCATGTATTCGGCCAACTCCGCTTGGGCCTGCGGCAGGTCGCTCTTCTCGATGGGCCGGCGTTGGTCGCCGAGGTCGAAGCCGTCGTTCTCGACCTTGAAGAAGGCGATGCGGTCGGCGCGGCGGGCCAGGGCGCGGTCGAGAATTAGGATTGAGGTCTTGACGCCGGAATAGGGCTTGAAGACGCCGGCGGGCAGCGAAACCACGGCGACGAGGGAGTCCTCGACTAGCATTTCACGCAGCCGCGTGTGGGCCCTCTGGCTCTGGAAGATGATGCCCTCGGGCACGATGATGCCGGCGCGGCCGGCGGGCGTGAGGTGCTCGGCCATGTAGTCCACGAACAGCACCTCGCTGCGCTTGGACGGGACCGAGAAGCGGTTGTGCGGCCGGATGCCGCCCTTCGGCGACATGAATGGCGGATTGGCCAGGATCACGTCGGCGTGCTGGCTCCAGCGCTCGTCGCTGGTGAGCGTGTCGTATTCGTGGATGTGCGGGTCGGCGAAGCCGTGCAGATACAGATTCACCAGCGAGAGGCGCACCATGTCGGGCGAGATGTCGTAGCCCGTGACGTTGGCGGCGAGACGTCCGCGGTCGTCCGGCGTCAGCGTGCTCTGGCCATGCTCGTCCCTGTTGGCCGCGAGGATGTGCTTGTAGGAGGAGATGAGGAAGCCGGCGGTGCCGCAGGCGGGGTCGAGCACCGTCTCGTGCTTCTTGGGGTCAATGACCGCCACGATGAAATCGATGATGTGGCGCGGCGTGCGGAACTGGCCGGCGTCGCCCTGGGCGCCCATCACCGACAGCAGGTACTCGAAGGCATCGCCCAGCCGCTCGGAGTGGTCGTACTCGAACTCGTCGATGACCTTGAGAAAGGCGCGCAGGGTCTCCGGGTCGCGGTAGGGCAGGTAGGCGTTGTTGAAGATGCCGCGGAAGAGCGCCGGGATGCCCGGGTTCTCCGGCATGCGCGTGATGGCCTCGGCATAGAGATTCAGCGTCGCGTGCCCGCCCAGCCCCGCGTGCATCAGCCGCGGCCAGCCGTAGCGGTCGAAGTCCCCCACGAAGAAGCTGCGCTCACCGCCCAGCTCCTCGCTTTCGGCGTCGATGTCCCACATGAACTTGTAGATCAGGGCGATGGTGATCTGCTCGACCTGGGACTTGGGGTCGGGCACTTTGCCCACGAGAATGTCGCGGGCCGTGTCGATGCGGCGCTTGGTGGCGGCGTCTAGCATTGCCTTGGTCTCATGCGGCCGAGACTTGGAGCGGACCTCTCACGCGGGAATCTGGAACGAACGCCCCAACGGGTTGAAGTCCGCGACTTCCTGGTTGGCGAGCTGTTTGCGGATCTGCTCGAAGCGGCCGACGACAGCCCGCGAGTACAGCCGCTCGCCGCAGCGCAAGCAGACCTCGGCGCGCACGCTGACGGCCGCCAAGTTGACGCCGCCGCGCAACAGCTTTTCGACGTCCTTCTCGGTCAGCTCGCCGCCGCACACCGGGCACTTACTGAAGGGCTTCATCGGTCGGCCTCCTTGTTCGCCAGTCTAGCCAACGCTCCGGATCGGGCCGGTAGACCGTAATCAGCACAGCCCATCCGGTCTCGTCGTTGTAGGCCCAGACGCTGTGCACCGGCCGGCCGCCGAGCGTGCTCCCGTAAATCAAGCAGCTGGGATACGGCCGGTCGTCGGGATAGTCCTCGATTGCTTCGCCGTGAAGAGCGCTTGTGAATACTTCATCGAATGACAGGCGGTCGGCTTGCGCTTCTTCATCGGCGTGGTCGGTGATGCGTATCCGATCATGGCGTATGGCCTCGATGATGCCTTCGATGGTAGCCACGTTCGATCCCGACTACGGGACGAACTGGTTGAGCGAGATGTAGTCCCTGATGTACTGGGGAACAAGGTCGCGGAACCTTTTGGGGACCTGGCGGAGGTCGCTGGCAGAGAAGCTGGCATTGGTGGCAAGGGTCGCAAATCTGCGCTCGTCGATAGCGTGCCGGACGTAGCCGTTGGCGGCGTAGGCCTTGAAATAGGTCTTGATGGCGGCGATGGATTCGGGCCGACGGGGCGTGTGGTCCGCCACGAACTTGGCGAACTCCTCTTCCAATAGCTCGTCCTTCGATTTTAGGCGCGGGACGAAGCCCAAGACGTGCTCCAAGATCTCCCGCAAGGTCAGGCGGCGGTCCACGGCGGTAGCGTGGCGCAGCTTAGCGAGGGAGTAGAACTCCTCGGGTTTGTCGAAGACCTCGCGGTTGACGTAGTCGATCACCCGGTCCCACTGCCCCACTTCGACCGCGCCGGTGATGAATCTATCGGCGCGGACCGTTTCGGCGAACTGATCGAAGTACATCCGGTCAATCTTCATGCCCTGGAGGCCGATGGTCTCTTCCTTGACCGTGGCTATGACGTCCGGCCCGAGATACTGGTAGACGCCATCGATCACGACGGGCGGCTGATCATCGTCCTCCCCGCGTGATGCTGTCCCAGGACGAGGCAGCACGATGACCTCGTCGTAGTTGAAGTCCTCCTCGAAGTACTCGCAGTTGCCGAAGAAGTCGAAGAGCTTGAAGGCAGTCTTCTCCGGCTGCGCAATGCCGTCCTTGAGGGCGTCGTCGTGCAACTCGTCCATGAAGTCATGCGTGCGGGTGCCGCGCCCCTTGATCTGAATGAAGTCGGTGGGCGAGAAGATGGGGCGGAACAGACCGAGGTTCAGGATGTCGGTGCAGTCGTAGCCGGTGGTCATCATGCCGACGGTCACGCAGACGCGGGCCTTGCTGCTTCGGTAAGACGGAATGACGTTGCCCGAGCCGAGCAGGTTGTTGTTGGCGAAGTTGATGGCGAACTGCTGCGCATCGGCGATCTGCGACGTGACCTGCACCGCGAAGTCGGATTGGTAGCGGCCCGGGAACATGCGGTCGGCAATTTCATTGAGAATCTGCGTGAGCTTGGCCGCGTGCGCCTGACTGACGCCGAAAACGATTGACTTGCCAATCTCGCCGCTGATCGGATCGCGCAGGGCGTTTTCCAAGAACGTCTTGCAGAACAGCTCGTTGGTGGCGCCCGCAAAGAATCGCCTCTCGAAGTCGCGCTGCTTGTACGACTCCTCCTCTTCGGCACCGTCATCGTCCGCGAAGGACACCACGAAGCCCTGCTCCGAGAGGAGCTGAGTGCTCACGTCGGTGCGAGCGTCGACCACGGTGGGGCTGATGAGATAGCCGTCCCTGACGCCGTCAAGCAGCGAGTACCTGAAGGTGGGCTGTGAGCTCTCGCAGCCAAAGGTGCGGTACGTGTCGAGCAGCAGGCGGCGCTCGGCCTCCCGCGGATCGTGGGCGCCGGGGGCTAGCGCGTCGAAGCCGCGCAGATAGTCCCGAGGCGTGGCGGTGAGGCCCAGCTTGTAGCCGACGAAGTACTCGAACACGGCGCGGGCATTGCCGCCGATCGAGCGGTGGGCCTCATCGGAAATCACCAGATCAAAGTCCGTGGGCGAGAAGAGCCGTTGAAATTTATTGTTGAAAAGCAGGGACTGGACCGTGCTGACGACAATCTCGGCGCGATTCCAGTCGTCACGGTTCTCCTTATAGACGACGGTCTGGTAATCGCTGGCGAGCAGCGCGTCCAGGACCTTGCGGCCCTGTTCCTCGAGTTCGAGACGGTCCACCAGGAACAGCACGCGGCGCGCGTTGCCGGTGCGCAGGAAGAGCTTGACGACCGCGGCGGCGGTCAGGGTCTTGCCGGTGCCGGTGGCCATTTCGAAGAGGAATCGGTCATTGCCGTCCTGCACCGCCCGCTGCAACGCATGAACGGCCCGCAGCTGGTAGGCGCGCAGGAAGCGCAGCTTGTGAGCCTGCTCGAAGGCGGGGCGCTCGGCTTCGTTGCGCCAGGCCGCTTCGGACTCATAGCCCGGACGCTGCGTGAGGACGATGTAGTCGTCGCGAACGGTTTCCGCCACCAGGCGCTGCGAATCGGGCTCGACGCGGCGATAGCCCTGCACTGAGTCCGGCGTGGGAAAGACGGTGATGAGGTGGGGATTGCCGCGCTGGAGGTCCCAAAAGTAGTGCAGGTTGCCGTTGGAAAGGATGATGAACCGGCAGTTTTGCGAGCGGGCGTATTTTCGCGCCTGCTCTTTCCCGGTAAGCGGGCTCAGGTCTTCGCGCTTGGCTTCCAACACGATGAGCGGGAAGCCTTTGACGTCCAGGAGCAGGAAGTCAATGGACCCGCTGCTGGTCTTCTCGAAGTTCTCTCCGAGGGCGTCAAGGTCTGAGGCCTTGAATTTGACGTTGGCTTCGAGGCGGATGTTGGCGGGGCGGCCGTCGGTATCGAAGAAGCGCCAGCCGGCGGCCTCGAGCAGCTTGTTAATTTTGATGCGGGCGGCGGCTTCATTCATAGGGATAGTGCTTTAGGTCGAGGTCGGCGGGGCGGCGGTCACAAACAAGCGGACCGTTGCCACGCGACAAGCACCAGCGCTAGGCCGCGGCGAGACTGCCGGCGGAGGAGGTGGGATTCGAACCCACGACCGAGAGGGATACCCCCGGTAACCGCTTAGCAGGCGGCCGCACTAGACCAACTATGCGACTCCTCCAAGATCGGGCGGGGCTGGACGGGGCGACGGGCGGAGGGGGTGGGATTCGAACCCACGAGACGGGCAAGCCGCCTAGTGGTTTTCAAGACCACCTCCTTAAGCCACTCGGACACCCCTCCAGCTTCCCTGAAGTATAACGAGGCCCGATTAGCGCAGGCCCGTCATCCGACCTTCGCGGCCCAAGGCGCCTGGCTATCCTGAAGCGGCACGAGCATGGCCACCGGGACGAGGCGAGGGGGAACGGCGTGTGCGGCAAGGCTTCCGTGCCCTGCGGCTGCGACGGTCCGCCGTGCGAGGCGCTGCGGCGCGGGGCGGCGCTGTTCAATCAACGAGAGTTCTATGCGCAGCACGACGTCCTGGAAGACGCCTGGCGGGCCGAAGCCGGGCCGGTGCGAGATCTGTATCGAGGCGTCTTGCAGGTCGGCGTCGGGTGCTATCACCTCTCGCGCGGGAACCATCGCGGCGCCTGCAATCTGCTGCGCTACGGCCTGGCTCGCCTGGAGCCGTTCGAGCCGGTGTGCCTGGGAGTGGACGTGACGGCGCTGCGGGCGGAAGCGGCGCGCGCATTGGCGGCGCTGGAAGACTTGGGGCCGGAGCGGCTTGCGGAGTTCGACGAGCGTTTGCTCCCGCGGGTGGCCTTCGTCGCGCCGGAGTCTGCCTAGGGCCTGAAGGCCGCACGGACGCTCGCGGACCTGTCCGCCCTACTGCTGCAATTCAGCGCGGCGCGTACGATGGCGCATCGAAGGCGCCGCGCCGACGGTTAGCGTCGGTTCGGCCGCCGGCGGCTCGGGGTCGTGGTCCGAGGTCAGCACGCAGGGGGAACAAATGGCGGGGGCACTTGCCATCACCGGGGCCGGGCGCGGCATCGGCCGCGCGATCGCGTTGCGAATGGCGCGCGAGGGCTGGGCCGTCGCGGTCTCTGACATCAACGGCGACAGCGCCGCCGACGTGGCGGCCGAGATCGAGCAGGGCGGCGGGCGCGCGCGCGGCGACGCCCTGGACGTGACCGACCCGGAGGCCGTGTCGGCGTGGGTGGACCTGGTGGATGCGGACTTGGGCGGGCTGACCGGCGCCGTGGCCAATGCCGGCATCATCATGGTCAAGCCGCTGCTGGACGTGACCCCCGAGGAGTGGCGGCGGTTGATGGCGGTCAATCTCGACGGCGCGTTCTTCTTCACCCAAGCCGCGGGGCGGGTGATGGTGCCGCGGGGACGGGGAAGCATTGTCATCCTTTCATCGGCATCGTCCCGCCGGCCCTCGGAGTGGCTGGGACCCTACAGCACCAGCAAGACCGCGCTGCACGGGCTGACGCGCAACCTGGCCCTGGAGCTGAGTAAGCACCAGGTGCGCGTCAACGCCATCAGCCCCGGGCTCGTGGATACCGACATGTGGGAGCAGATCGACCGCGGCAGGGGCGCGCGCCAGGGCCGGAAGCCCGGCGAGGTGTTCGCCGAGATGATCAAGATGGTCCCACTGGGCCGCGCGGAGCAGCCCGAGGACGTGGCCACCATGGCCGCCTTCCTGCTGTCGGAGGAAGCCGACTTCATCACCGGGCAGAACATCAGCTACGACGGCGGATTCCAAATGCCCTGAGCGGACTAGCGCGCGGGTCGCCGCGCGCGGTCGAAATAGCCGCCAGCCCACCTGAAACCAGGAGCGGCGTTGCTATACTCGGGTCCACTGCCACATTAGTTCGATATCGAACCAGTAGAGGTGCGCCCTTGACCACTACCGACGACGCGCCGGCCGCGGGCGCCGTCGCCGAGACCATGCCGCCGGACGAGATGCCGGCGATCGAGTCGATGGAAGCCCTGCTGGCGGAGGCAAGCGCTCAGCTGCCGAGCATCGGCCGTGGCGACGTGCTCGAAGGCGTGGTGGTGGGCCTTGAGCCCGACGAGATCCTGGTGGATATCGGGCTCAAGGCCGAAGGTTTCGTGCCCGAGCGCGAGCAGTGGGACAACCGGCTCGAGGAGCCGCGCCCGGACTATTCGCTTGGCGAAACCGTGCTGGTGTACGTGGTGCAGCCGGAAGGCGACGGCCGCGCCATGCTGTCATTCCGCCGCGCCGAGCAGGAGAAAGTGTGGCGCGCCACCGAGGATCTCTTCGAGAACGGCACGATCATCGACGCCACGATCCTCGAATACAACAAGGGCGGCGTCCTCGTGGACGTGGGGCCGCGCGGCTTTGTGCCGCTGTCGCAGCTCACGAGCTTGCGGCGGGGCGCCAGCGACGAGACCGAGGACGAGCTGGCGGCGCGGCTGGCGGAGCTGGTGGGCCGCCAGATCAACGTCAAGATCATCGAGCTCGACCGCCGGCGCAATCGCCTGATCCTGTCCGAGCGCGTGGCCGAGCGCGAGGTCCGCTCGCGCCGCCGCGAGGTGCTGCTGGACGAGCTTCAGGTCGGCCAGGTGCGGCAGGGCATCGTGAGCAACATCTGCAGCTTTGGCGCCTTCGTCGACCTGGGCGGCGCGGACGGCTTGGCCCACATCTCAGAGCTCTCGTGGAGCCGGGTGGAAAGCCCCGAGGAGATTCTGAAGCCGGGCCAGGAGATCGACGTCTACGTGCTCTCGCTGGACCGCGAGGACAAAAAGATCGCCCTCAGCCTGCGTCGCGCGACCAAGGACCCCTGGCAGTCGCTGGAGTCCAAGTACGGCGTGAACGAGATCGTCGAGGGCGAGGTGACCAAGCTGGCGCCGTTTGGCGCCTTCGTGCGCCTGACGGACGGCATCGAGGGGCTGGCCCACGCCTCCGATCTGGGAGACGCGGCGCTGGACTCGATGCGCGAGGGCGACTTCGGCAAATTCCAAATCCTGAGCATCGACGCTGGGCGGCGGCGGATTCGGTTGTCGCCGTTACCCACCGAGGTCGGCGATAGTGCGACAATAGGGAGCTTGGACACCGCCCACGGCTGATACCGGGGCCGCTGCAGGGGATGTCAGGTGAACGACCGCCTAAATAAGTTCACCGAGCGCGCGAAAAAGGTCTTGGTCTTCGCCCAAGACGAGGCCACGCGGTTCAACCACAACTACATCGGCACCGAGCACTTGCTGCTCGGCCTGGTGCGCGAGGGCGAGGGCATCGCCGCGCAGGTGCTCACCAACCTGGGCGTCGAGCTCAACAAGGTGCGCAACGCGGTGGAGTTCATCATCGGCCGCGGCGAGCGCATGGTGGTCGGCGATATCAGCCTGACGCCCCGCGCCAAGCGGGTCATCGAGCTCTCCATCGAGGAAGCGCGGCGTCTCGGCCACAACTACATCGGCACCGAGCACTTGCTGCTCGGCCTGGTGCGCGAGGGCGAGGGCATCGCCGCCGGCGTGCTCGAAAGCCTTGGCGTCAATCTCGAGAAGGTGCGGGCGCAGGTCGTGCAGCTGGTCAGTCAGAACCCGACTGAGCGGGGCCGTGGGGAGGGCAAAAAGCGCACCTCCAAGACGCCCGTGGCGGATCAGATGGGCATCGACCTCACGGCGGCGGCCCGCGCCGGCAAGCTGGATCCGGTGATCGGGCGGCACGACGAAGTCGAGCGCGTGATCCAGATCCTGAGCCGGCGAACCAAGAACAATCCGGCGCTGATCGGCGACCCCGGCGTGGGCAAGACGGCCATCGTCGAGGGCCTGGCGCAGCGGATCGTGGCGGGCGACGTGCCCGAGTCGCTCCGCGGCCGGCGGCTGCTCACGCTGGATATGGGCGCGCTCGTTGCCGGCACCAAATACCGGGGCGAGTTCGAGGAGCGGCTCAAGAAAATCATCGACGAGCTCAAGGCGGCCAGCGACTGCGCCCTGTTCATCGACGAGTTGCACACCGTGGTTGGGGCGGGCGCGGCCGAAGGCGCGGTGGACGCCGCCAATATCCTCAAGCCGTCGCTGGCCCGCGGCGAGCTGCAGGTCATCGGCGCCACTACACTGGACGAGTACCGCAAGTACGTCGAGCGCGACTCGGCGCTTGAGCGCCGCTTCCAGCCAGTCACTGTGCGCGAGCCGTCGATCGACGAAACCATCGCGATCCTGACCGGCGTGCGTCCGCGCTACGAGGAACACCACCGGGTGCGCATCACCGACGACGCGGTCAAGGCCGCCGCCGAGCTGGCCGGACGCTACGTGACGGACCGCTTTCTCCCCGACAAGGCAATCGACGTGATGGACGAGGCGGCGGCAAAGGTCAAGATTCGCCACAGCATGCCCCCGCGCGCCATTCGCGAGTTGGAAACCAAGCTCGAGCAAATCGCCGGCGACAAGGCGCGCACGATCACCGAGCAGCGCTTTGAAGACGCCAACGAGCTGCGGCAACACGAGCAGCAGCTGCGAATTGCCCTCAACGAAGCGCGCGCATCCTGGTCGTCCGAACAGGGTGAGGGGCCGCCCTCCGTTAGCGAGGACGAGGTCGGCCAGGTCGTCGCCATGTGGACCGGGATTCCGGTCACGCGCATCCGCCAAGAGGAGTCGGAGCGACTGCTGCACATGGAAGACGCGCTCGCGCGCCGAATCGTCAGTCAGCAGGAGCCGATCCACGCCGTCGCCAGCGCCGTGCGGCGCGCGCGCGCCGGGCTCAAAGACCCCCAACGGCCGATCGGGGCCTTCATGTTTCTCGGTCCAACCGGCGTCGGCAAGACGCTGCTGGCCCGCGCGCTGGCCGAGTTCATGTTCGGCAGCGAGGACGCCCTGATCCGCATCGACATGTCGGAGTACATGGAGCGGCACGCGGTCTCGCGCCTCGTGGGCGCGCCGCCGGGCTACGTGGGCTATGAGGAGGGCGGCCAACTCACGGAGGCCGTCCGCCGCCGGTCCTACGCCGTGATCCTGCTCGACGAAGTCGAAAAGGCGCACCCCGAGGTGTTCAACATCCTGCTGCAGCTCATGGACGACGGTCGGTTGACCGACTCCAAAGGCCGCACGGTGGACTTTCGCAACACCATCATCATCATGACCTCGAACGTCGGCGCGCAGCACATCAAGCGCGGCGCGGCACTTGGGTTCCATTCCGACGAGGGCGATCAGGCCGACGAGTCCCGCTACAAGGCCATGCGGAGCAAGGTGCTCGCCGAGCTCAAGAAGCTCTTCCGGCCGGAATTCCTCAACCGCGTCGACGGCACCGTCGTCTTCCACGCGCTGACGCTCAACGATGTCGAGGCCATCGTGGATCTCGAGCTCGGCCGGGTGCGCCTGCAGCTGTCCGAGCACGAACTCGAATTGGAGGTCACGCCCGGGGCCAAATCGCTGCTGGCCGAGAAGGGCTACGACCCAGACTTCGGGGCCCGACCGCTGCGGCGCGTGATCCAGAATCTCATCGAGGACCCGTTGGCCGAGGAGTTGCTGCGCGGCGCCTTTGCCACCGGCTCGAAAGTGATCGTGGACCGTGCCGGCGACGAGCTCGACATCACGACCCGAGCCCCTGTCAGCGCCTGATCGGGCTCGCGCGTCGCGGCGCCGGCGCGCCAACGCTCCCCAACTCGTCCGGCGCTAGCCCCGATGGCTAAGCCTCGCGCGAGCTACATCTGCGAGACCTGCGATGCGCGCCACCAGCAGTGGAGCGGCCAGTGCGGGTCGTGCGGCGCCTGGAATAGCATCGTCGAGCACCGCGCGCCGAGCGCGGCGCCGTCCTCCGCGTCCGTGGCCGCCGTGCCCTTGGGCGCGGTCCAGGACGACAGCGCCGCACGGCGCTCGACCGGCATGGTCGAGTTCGACCGTGTGCTCGGCGGCGGCCTGGTCGCCGGCGCGCTGGTCCTCATCGGCGGCGATCCCGGCATCGGCAAGTCCACGCTCGTGCTCCGCGCGGCCGCCGCGCTGGGCACCGACCGGCGCCCGGTGCTGTACGCGGCGGCCGAAGAGTCGCCGCAGCAACTTCGCATGCGCGCCAGCCGCATGGGGCTCGAAGCGAGCGCCATCCACATCTACCCCGATACCGAGATCGGCGGCGCGCTGAGCGAGGCACAGCGCCTGCGCGCGGGTTTGATCGTCGTGGACTCGATTCAAACCGTGCGCGTCGAGGGCCTGGGCGCGGCCCCCGGCAGCGTGAGCCAGGTGCGCGAGGCCACGATGCAGATCATGCAGTTCGCCAAGACCTCCCAGACGCCGGTGCTGCTGGTGGGGCACGTCACCAAGGAAGGCACGGTGGCCGGACCGCGCACGCTCGAGCACATCGTGGACACCGTCCTCTATCTGGAAGGCGACGACTTCCACGCACAGCGCCTGCTGCGCTCGGTAAAAAACCGCTTTGGCCCGACGTTCGAAGTGGCGGTGTTTGAGATGCGCGGCGATGGGCTGCGCGAGGTGCCGAATCCATCGGCGTTGTTCCTCGCCGAGCGCGACGCTCGCGCCCCGGGCTCAGCGGTGGCCGTGCCGCTGGAAGGCACGCGGCCGCTGGTCGTCGAGGTCCAGGCCTTGGCGGCGCCGACGGCCTATGCCCTGCCCAAGCGGCTTGCCACGGGATTCGACCTCAACCGGCTCCATATGCTGCTGGCGGTGCTCGGCCGCCGTGCCGGGGTCCAGCTCGGCCAGCACGACGTGTATCTGAACGTGGTCGGCGGCCTGCGCCTGCGCGAACCCGCGGTTGACCTGGCCGTCGCCATCGCGATCGCGTCAAGCGCGCGCGACATAGCGACAGGGTCGCAGGTGGCTGCCATCGGCGAGATCGGGCTCTCGGGAGAGCTGCGCTCGGTGCCGTCGGCCGCCGTCCGCGTGCGCGAGGCGCAGCGTCTGGGCTTCACCCGCTGCCTGGTACCGGCCACCAGCGCCCGCAACGGCGCGCCCGAGGGCGTCGGCGCCGCCAACCTGGCCGAAGCGCTGGCGCTGGCGCTGCGATGACCGCGGGCCCCGTGGACGCGGTGGTCCTGGCCGCCGGCGGCGCGACCCGCATGGGCGGCCAGGACAAGCTGCTGGCGCCGCTGGGCGACGCGCCCCTAATCGTCTGGAGCCTGCGCGCCTTCGAGAGCGCGCCGGAAATTCGCGACGTAGTGGTGACGGCAAGTCCGGCGAACCGTGACGAGATTGCCGACGTCATTCGCGCGGCGCGACTGACCAAGGTCAGCTGCGTCGTGTTGGGCGGCGCGTCGCGCGCCGAGTCGGTCCTCCACGGACTCGAGACGCTCGCCGACGGCGGCGCGGAGCTTGTTGCCGTCCACGACGGGGCGCGCCCGTTCGTGACCCCGGCCATCATCGCGCACGGAATCCAGGCGGCGCGGGCGCACGGCGCGGCTGTGGCCGCCGTCCCGTCCGTCGACACGGTGAAGCTGGTGACGCCCGCCGGCCGCGTGGCGCGCACGCTGCCGCGCGAGCAAGTGTGGCTGGCCCAGACCCCCCAGATCGGACGCTTGGACGCCCTGCTCCAGGCCCACCGGCGAAACCGGGACCGCCTGGCGGCCTTCACCGATGACGTCGCCCTGCTGGAGCACGAGGGCGTGCCGGTCCACGTTTTCGAGTCCGACGCTGGCAACGTCAAGATCACGCGGCCCGCGGACTTGCGCGCCGCGCAGGCCCGAGTGGCGGCGGGTCCCGGCTATCCTGACGCCATGCCCGCACAAGCTCAACAGCAGTGACCGACGCCGCGGCCGCTCCACGGCGCCGGCGCCGCGACATTCGCGAGCGCATGGAGCGCGCGCGGCTGGCGACGTGGCAGCCGCTCGACGACCCCGATCTCGCGATCTTCACCATCGAGCGCCCCGACGGTGAGCCGTTCCCCGACTTCGAGGCTGGCCAGTACACGCAAATCGCGTTTTGGGACCAATCGGCGGATGACCCGCGCCCGCGCCAGTTTTCCATCGCCTCGGCGCCGCACGAGCGCACGTCGCTCGAACTCTACGTCATCCTAGTCCGCGACGCGGACGAGAACGGCAGCAATCGGGAAGGCGTCTTCACCGGCGCGCTCTGGCGCCACGCGCCGGGCGACGAGGTGCTGTACATGCCGCGCCCGGCCGGCCGCTTCGTGCCCTCGCGCACCACGCAGCGTGACCTGGTGTGCGCGGCCACCGGCACGGGGCTCGCGCCGTTCGTCTCAATGGCGCGCGGCTACTGGCATGCCTGTCAGCGCGACGGCCAAGCGCCCCCGCGGCGCCTCACGATCTTGCACGGGGTGTCCTACGCCAGCCAGTTGGGCTATCGGACCGAGCTGGAGGCGCTGGCCGCCGACGCCGGATTCGACCTGCTCTACGTGCCCGTGGTCAGCCGCCCCACCCAAGACCCAGGCTACGAGGAGCACATGGGGCGGGGACGGCTCAACGACGTGCTGCGGTCGCTCTGCGGCGAGCCCGCGATCGGCAGAGTGGAGCCCTACCTTCCCGCCGAGATCCATGAGCAACTGCGCGAGCGCCTGACGGTGGCCGACGGCGCCGCCTACCTGTGCGGCAATCCGGGCATGATCAGCGACGTGAAAGACGTGCTCGCGCGCCAGGGGTTCCCCACCACCGGCCGCGAGTCCCAGGTGATCACGGAGGACTACTGGTAAGCGCGGCGGAGGCGTCAGAAACCCTGCCCGAGCTGCGCGTCGGCCAGGGCTACGACATCCATCGGCTCGAGCGCGGGCGGCCGCTGATGCTCGGGGGCGTACGGGTGCCGTCGGAGCATGGCGCCGTGGGGCACTCGGACGCCGACGTGCTGCTGCATGCCGTCGTGGACGCAATCCTGGGTGCGCTCAAAGCGGGCGACATCGGCCGCCGCTACCCGGACAGCGATCCCGCGCTGCGCGGGGCCGACAGCACACGATTCGCGCGCGAGACGGCGGCGTTGGCCCGCGCCGACGGCTGGGAACCGCTCAACGTCGACGCCACCGTGCTTCTGGAGCGACCCAAGCTCGCGGGGCACGCGCCCGCCATTGAGCAGCGCGTGGCCGAGAGCCTCGACATCGGCGTCGATCGCGTCAGTGTCAAGGCCGCCTCCAACGAGGGCCTGGACGCGGTGGGTCAAGGTCAAGCGATTGCCTGCCACGCTGTGGTCCTCCTGGTGCGGCGCCATCGGTAGAATTCGCCGCCGGCTCAGCCACGGTCATCCACGGTGACGCTCCACATCTCGGACACGCGCACGGGGGAGAAGCGCCCGTTCACGCCGCGCGACGGGCCGGTGCGCATCTACGTCTGCGGCATGACGCCCAAGGCCCCGCCCCACGTCGGTCACGGCTTCATGTTCGTCCACATGGACGTGGTCCGGCGTTACCTGGAGCACCGCGGCTACGAGGTCCGGCATCTCCAGAATTTCACCGATATCGACGACAAGATCATCGACCGCGCGCGAGCCGCCGGGCAGGACCCGCTGGCCTACGCCGAGGCTCAGACCCGGGCGTACTTCGAGGTGCTCGACCGCCTGCGGGTGCGCCACGCCCACGAGTACCCGACAGTGACCGGCACCATGGCGGAGATCGTGGAGGCGGTGGCGCACCTCATCGACCGCGGCTATGCCTATGCAACCTCGCAAGGCGTGTATTTCTCGGTGCCGGCCTTCCCGGACTACGGCTCGTTGTCCGGACGCGCGGAGGACGTGGGTGTCGAGGCCGGCGCGCGGGTCGAGGTGGACCCGGAGAAGCGTGATCCGCGCGACTTCGCGCTGTGGAAGCTGGCTCCGGCGGACGAGATCGGCTGGGACAGTCCCTGGGGGCGGGGGCGCCCCGGCTGGCACATCGAGTGCTCAACCATGATCCAGAAGGCGTTCGGCAGCCAGATCGATATCCACGGCGGCGGCGCCGACCTGATCTTTCCCCACCACGAAAACGAGATCGCGCAGGCGGAAGCCGGCAGCGGCCACTCGCCATTTGTGCAGCACTGGCTCCACACGGGACTGTTGCAAACCGACGGCGAAAAAATGGCCCACTCGGCGGACAACTACACGACCCTGGCCGAGGTGCTTGAAGTCGTGGAGCCGGACGTGCTGCGGCTGTACTTCCTGTCGGTGCACTACCGCACGGCGATGGGGTTTTCCATGGAGGCTCTGCAGCCGTCGGCGGCCGCCTACGAGCGGCTGCGCGGCATCCTGCGCGCGCGCGGCGGAGATCCGTCGGGCGACGCGGCAACGCTGGCCGACGCCCAGCGCACGGCCCGAACCGAGTTCGATGCGGCGATGGATGACGATTTCAACGCCCCGCGCGCCATCGGCGCCCTGTTCGAGCTCGGCCGCTCCATCAACCGCTCCGCGCCGCTCGCGACGCCAGCCGCCGTGGCCGAGGCCCAGGCATGCGTGCGGGGGCTGCTGGGCGTGCTGGGCATCGAGGTGAGCGAAGGCGCGGCCGACGCCGCCGATGCGGCACCGTACATTGAGTTGCTCGTTGAGATTCGCAGTGCAGTTCGGGAGGCGCGACAGTGGGAGCTGGCCGACCGCATTCGCGACCGTCTCGCCGACCTCGACGTGGTCCTGGAAGACACCCCCGAGGGCACGGTTTGGCGGCGCACAGCCCCGGCCGACACGATACCGGAGCCATCTGGGGCCGCCACCCTGTCCGCGAAGCGCTCGCCGCCGGCTACCGGCTGACGCGGCTGCTGGTCGCCCGCAGCGCCGCCGAGTCCACGGCGGAGCTGCGCGAGCTCGCGGGCGCGGCCGGCGTGCCGGTGGCCTTTGTGGACCCGGGCGAGCTTGACGCGCTGGCCTTCGGCGGCAACCACCAGAGCGTGGTTGCCACGCTCGCCCCGACCGCCGGCGTCGGCGTGCGCGAATTGCTGCAAGCCCGACCTGGACGCACGCAACCGCCCCTGATCCTGGCCGCCGACCAGGTCGAGGATGTCGGCAACTTGGGCTCGCTGCTCCGCACGCTCGAGGCCTGCGGTGGGGCCGGCGCCATCGTGCCGGCGCGGCGCAGCGCCGCGCTCACGGGCGGCCTGGCCCGCGCCTCAGCCGGTGCGAGCCTGCGCTCGACGGTGGTGACCGTGACCAACCTCGCGCGGGAGCTGAAGACTCTGCGATCCGGCGGCGTGCGCATCATCGGCCTCGACGCTGACGCCGATGGGCCGTTCGACGCTTTGGCCTACGACGCGCCATGCTGCATCGTCGTGGGCAGCGAGGCGCGTGGGATGCGGCCAAGCGTGCGGCAGGCGTGCGATGCGATCGTGGGCGTGCCACTGCGCAGCGGCATCGGATCGCTGAACGTGGCGGTCGCCGGTGCCATCGTCCTGCACCACATCGCGCGCCAACGAACAGAGCGACCCATGCAAGACCGTCATTCCCGCGAGAGCGGGAATCCAGAAGCCGCAAGGGACACCTTGGCGGACAGCGGTTCCTCCCCGCAGCCCCCATCGCCCGGGCGTTCCGCAAGGGTTTCAACAGGCGAAACGCCGTGACCGGCGACGTCATCAGCCTGCGCGGCATGCTCTTCTTCGCCTACCACGGCGCCCGCGCCGAGGAGCGCACCCTCGGGCAGCGGTTCGTGGTGGACATGCACGTGCACGCCGATCTGCGCGCCGCCGGGCAGTCCGACGGCGTGAGCGAGACCGTGAACTACAGCGAGCTCTACGCCGTCGCGCAGGACGTGATGCTGGGACCGCCGCGCAATCTGCTCGAATCGCTCGGCGAGCGCATCGCCGCGCGCGTGCTGGCCGAGTTCCCCCGCGTCACCCGCGTGCGCGTGCGAATCGCCAAGCCCAGCGTGGCCATCGCCGGCTCCATCCTCGCCGAGGCCGCCGTCACCGTCGAGCGCGCGCGGGAGTAAGCCGCGTCACGCTGTCGCCGACACGAAACCGTTCCCAAGACATTCGTGGGCACGGAACGATTCCACTGGACGACGCGTAGTATTCACTAGGAGTACCTGGCAGCCGACGCCGTGAGCACGCGGGAGGCGGACCTGTGAGAGACCACCCTCTCACGCGGCGCACCCCCGTCGGTTGCCTCGCCGCGCTCGCGCTCATGCTCGTGTTGGCGTTCACGGCGGCCGGGTGCGACGGCCCGGCCGAGACACCACAGACGGCGGACCCAGCGCCGTTGACAGGCCCGACGCCCTCGCCAACTCCCACTCCGACCGAAGCCGCGTCGCCGACCGCCACACCCACACCGACGCAGATGGCCACGCCCACACCCGCTCCCACGCCGCCGCCTGACCGGGCCGCGCTGGTGGCGTTTTTCCACGCCACCGAGGGCCCGACCTGGGAGTTCAGCACCAACTGGCTCAGCGACGCGCCGCTCAGCCAGTGGTACGGCGTCATCACCGACCACAACGGCCGGGTCATCGAGCTGTCGCTCCGTGGCAACGGGTTGCGTGGGGAACTCCCGCCTGAGGTGGGCAGCCTCGCCAATCTGCGCGTGCTCCAGCTCGAAGCAAACCAGCTAAGCGGCAAGATCCCCGCCGAGCTAGGCAACCTTCGCAACCTGGCATCGCTGTGGCTCGGGATCAACGACCTCAGCGGGTCGATCCCACCTGAACTGGGCAAACTCTCCATGCTGGAAGTGCTGTGGCTCGGCACTAACCAGGTGCGGGGCGAGATTCCGCCCGAGTTGGGCAACCTTGCCAATCTGCGTGTGCTCCAGCTTCAAGCAAACCAGCTAAGTGGCGAGATCCCGGCCGCGCTAGGCAACCTTCGCAACCTGGCATCGCTAGGGCTCAACCAAAACCAGTTGCAGGGCGAAATCCCTCCCGAGTTGGGCAACCTTGCCAAACTCAACTCGCTGGCCCTGTCGAGCAATCGGCTGATTGGAACGATCCCGCCCGACCTAGGCCGTCTCAGCCAGCTGCAGAATTTGAGTCTTGCGAGCAACCAGTTGAGTGGAGCGATCCCGCCCGAGCTGGGCAATCTCTCCCAGCTGCAATGGTTGAGTCTTGCGAGCAACCAGTTGAGTGGAGCGATCCCGCCCGAACTGGGCAATCTTTCCCGGCTGCGAGCGTTAGGCCTCGGCAGCAACCAGTTGCAGGGAGAGATTCCCGCCGCGCTCGGCAACCTCACCGTGCTGCGAGAGCTATGGCTCGACCGCAACCAGTTGCAGGGCGAAATCCCGCCCGAGTTGGGGCGCCTCGCCAACCTGGAGCTGTTACATCTCAGTGACAACCAGTTGAGCGGCGCGATCCCGCCCGTGCTGGCCCGCCTCGCCCGCCTCTCCTGGCTGGACCTAGCCGGCAACCAGCTCAGCGGCGCGATCCCGCCCGAGTTGGGCCGCCTCGCCACGCTGCGCTCGTTGTACCTCGGCAACAACCAGCTCGGCGGCGCGATCCCGCCCGTGCTGGCCCGCCTCGCCCGCCTCTCCTGGCTGGACCTAGCCGGCAACCAGCTCAGCGGCGCGATCCCGCCCGAGTTGGGCCGCCTCGCCACGCTGCGCTCGTTAAACCTCAGCGGCAATCAGCTCAGCGGCGCGATCCCAGCCGTGCTGGCCAACCTCGCCAACCTGGACTGGCTAGGCCTGGCGGGCAATCAGCTCGGTGGGACGATCCCGCCCGAGTTGAGCCGCCTCACCAACCTGGAGGTGTTGCATCTCAGTGACAACCAGCTCAGCGGCGCGATCCCGCCCGAGATAGGCCGCCTCGCCAAGCTGGAATGGCTGGGCCTGGCAGACAACCAACTCAGTGGCATGATCCCTTCCGCTCTGGCCGAGCTCGCCGACCTGGTCGAGCTGCAGCTTCATGGGAACCAGCTGAGTGGGGCGATCCCGCCCGCGCTGGGGAGCCTCGTCAATCTCGAACGGCTGTCACTGCGGGACAACCAGTTGCAAGATCCGATCCCCTCGGAGCTGGGCCGCCTCATGAACCTGATCCACCTGGGGCTTCAATTCAACGAGTTGAGCGGCGCGATCCCGCCCGAACTGGGCAACCTTGTCAATGTCGAATGGCTGGGGCTCCATGGGAACCAGCTCAGCGGGTCCATCCCGTCCACGCTCGGCCGCCTTTCCAACCTGGGGCTGATGAATCTCAGTAACAACCAGCTGACCGGCACGATCCCGCCCGCGCTGGGCAATCTCGCCAATCTGGAGGTGTTGCAGCTCAGGGACAACCAGCTGAGCGGAGAGATCCCAGCCGAATTGGGAGGCCTTGCCAACCTGGACGACCTGAAACTCGGAGGCAGCAACCAACTCACGGGCTGCATCCCCGCGGAGTTGCTGGATGTACAGACTAATGACTTCGACGAGCTCGGGCTGCCGTACTGCGGAGCCAGCTAAAGCCTGCGCCTAGCGGCCCCCCGGGTGTCGCGGTGCTGCCGGGAACGTACCGTTGCGCGTCGTGCTCCGCGAATTACTCGCCTCCAAGTTAACGCGGTTCGCCCAGTGCCCATCCTGGCGATTTGACTACCCCTGCCGCCTGGTAAGCACTGCCAGCGAGTAATCCTTGCCCTGGTAGCCTCCTCGGGTCGGCATGGCCACGATCTCGAGCGACCACTGCCCCGGCCGTTCTTCCAAGAACTCAGCCACGGCCTTGCGGGTGCCAAAAAGTCGGTACGTCACAACGGCGTATTCGTTGGCAGAGCCGAATCGCGCCACTCGCTCACCCATCCTGGGCCATGACGATTCGAGAACCCGCCGTAAGCGCGCAGCCACGGCAGTGACTAGCCTGGACGGGATGCGGGCGATGCTCGCACCGAGGTGATAATCGTCAACAACAATAGCCCCATCTTTCGCCACAAGAGCATCCAATAGCGTCAATTCGCGCTTTACGTCACCATAGGCGTGACTGCCGTCAAGGAACGCCAGATCAATGGCGCCGTGACCCCAATCTTTCAGCACTTCCGTTGATTTCCCAACAATTGGCGTAATCTCAGCATCCGCATCAAACCATTTGTCCCAGATTTCGGAGCGGGTCATTCGCAGTCCAGCCAGTGGATCATCGGGCTCGTGCTTGGCCGCATGCCAGTTGAGCGATATGTGATGGTCGTCAATATCTATCGTGTAGACATGGCCGCTCAGACCGGCGTCAGTGATGGCGCGCGCCATCGTCATCGCCGAGAAACCCCTTGCCGTGCCGACGTCCAGGACAACAATTGGACGGCTAGTATTCGAATGACTGCGAATTAACTTATAGAGAAGAAGCCCATGTTCTCCACCGTCCCCGCCCCTGAGAACCTTGACCGCATGCGTGTACCAGTCGTCGGATAAATCCGCCGTATCCATTTCGGACAGCTTAAGTTCGAGCGGCGTTACCCTTGCCCCATTCGGGATAATTGTCATTACCGCACCTCGTGCCTAGTGTGCAACAGCGCCGTCCTGAGAACGTGCTGGTTTGTATGATACATGACGGCAGCGAACACGAATATCCTCGCAGGCATCGTCCCACATACTATGCTGCCGGTCGACGTCCATTAGGCCTATGAGACTGCGGTTAGAGCGGTCTGTTTCGTCTCGCAGCGCTCGTCGAACCCGCAGACGAGCGCATTGCCGCGGCGCAAGGTTCGGCGGCATCGCGGGGCCTCCCTTGCCCCGGTCCGCGCACTCGCCAACATCGAGCGGGTGGCGATCTCATCGCCCCGTCCCAGAAACGCGTCGGCCGCGTCGTACGCGCCCCCGCCGCCACGCCTGAGGCGGTTGGTCCAGCGGCGACGACCTGCGGCGCAATGCAACGCCGGCGCCTCCCCCAAGGATCCCGACGATCGCGGAGCGCCGCCGCGCCCGCCCACCGACCCCGCCGAGGACGACGCACGGGGCGCCCCGCCCTCCGCCGGCGGCACGTAGCCGCGCGCCATTGCACGCCGACGGACAAACCCGGGGCGCGGCGAAACATCCCCCGGCGCAACACGCCAAACATCCGGGATATCAGAACCCCGAGACAGCGGACTACGCCGCGAGGCTCTGGCGCAGCGCGGACCTACGGCTAGCGATCCGGCGGCGGCGGCGCTTCCGCTTCAGCCGCGGCGATGTCGTCCTCCGGCCTCCCGCGCAGGGGAATCTCCGGCAACAGCATCGCCACGAAAAACCCGGCGGCCAGAACCACAACCATCACCCCGATCTGACTGCCCCACAGGTCGGCGATGAACGGGAGCGACCGCTGGACCTGCTGGCCAAAGGCCTCCGGGTCGGGCCCCAGATCCCCAAAGGCGGCAATGCGCCCGAGCCTGCTGCCGATGGAAGCTCCCAGCCAGCCAACGACGAGCAATCCGGCCGTCGCCGCGCCCAGGTTGCGGTCAGGCAAGGCGTTCTGGGCCACGACGAGCAGCACCACCGACAGGCCGCCAAAGCCCAGCCCCGTGATCGCCATGTTGCGCGCGCGGTCAATCTCGGTCGTCGACGCGTCCATGAGGGTCAGCAGCACGGCGCCCGCCGTGGCGATGGCAAACAGCACGATCAACAGCAGCTTGTAGCGGCCCGTGCGCGACATGATCAGTCCGGCCAGCACGGCGCTCACCACAGCCGCCAGCACGAGTGGCACCGTCACCGGCCCCGTAAAGAATGCCGTGCCTGAGCCTTGGAAGAACGGCCAGATGAGCGGCCCGAAGCCCAGGCGAGTCGCGCCGAGCAGGAACATCAACACAAGGGCAACCACGTAGATTCGGTTCTTCAGGAACCCCAAGTCGATTACGGGATCGGCGGCCCGCCGCTCGACGATGACCAGCGCCCCAATCGCGGCGGCGGCTCCGAGCAGCAGCCCGACGTTCTGCGCCGATCCCCAAGGGAAGAACCCGCCCGACCAACCGATGGCCAGCAGCAGCAGGGTCATGGCCCCGGTGGCGGCGCACACGCCGGCGATGTCGACCGTTGGGCGGGCGTCAGCCCGACTCGCGGGCAGGCCGAACCAGGCGGCAAGCACCGCGAAGCCGCCGAGCCAGAGGAACGTGAAGAACTCCCCACGCCACCAGTCCTGCATCCAGGAAAGGACGTTAAAGGAGACCCCGAGCAGCAACGCCACCAGGAGGCCGAAGAGCGCCGTCCAGGCCCCCTGCCACTTGGCGCGCGTCGACGGCGGGAAGAGATCCGCGATCAGCGCCGGTGCCACGGCCACGAGACCGCCGCTCCCGAGACCCTGCACGATGCGCCCGAGGATGAGCTGCTCCATCGCCTGACTGGTCCCGGCGACGGCCGCGCCGATCATGACCACGGCCAGCGCGGCCAGCCACGGCGATCGCCTCCCGTAGAGGTCCGACAGCTTGCCCCACGCCGGCAGGCCCACGATCAAGGCCAGCGTGTGGCCTAAGCTTCCCCAGGCGGTCACGTCCATCCCATCGAGGTACGAAACCGCCGACCCATACACAAAGCCATTGATTCGGAGCAGATTGAGGGCAACGATTAGCGCACTGAGCACCAGCGCCAGGACCAGCAGGGTTCGCCGCCAGCGTTGCTGCGGGAGAGCCATGCCCATGCGCGCGGTGAACCTCTGGAACGGCACAGCAAATGCGAAGGAAGACAGCTCCGCTGCGCCGCCTCTACGGGGCAACGACCCCGAGCGTAGCGCGGCGACCCGATACCCGGACAGGTCATGGGCTTGACGACGCTCGCCGCCAGTCCGCGGCCTGCCTGCCGGACGTAGTCTGCTCCCATCGGCGCCGGGGCGTCGATGGTTGCCGCGGGTGAGGGCTTGGGCGATCCTTGCCCATGTCGACGTGTTGGTTAGGTCTCAAGACGTCGCACGGTTCGCCCTGCGACCGCCTCCATGGGAGGCACTGCCAATGACCGTTCGCGCCGCCACACTCGTGCTCACGCTCGCTCTTGTGACGGCCGCGTGCGACGCCCCCGCCGAGACGCCTGCGGCCGCGGGCCAAGCGCCGGCCGCGACGCCCACACCCAATCCCGACCGGGCCGCGCTGGTGGCGCTCTACCACGCAACCGACGGGCCGAACTGGAAGCGCAACAGCAACTGGCTCAGCGAGGCGCCGCTCGGTCGATGGAACCTCGTCCACACTGATCCCAGCGGCCGAGTCACGTCACTGTGGCTCCAAGACAATCAGTTGCGTGGAGAGATACCAGCCGAGTTGGGCAGCCTCTCCAGCCTGGTCCTACTGCTCCTCAATGGAAACGAGTTGCGTGGCGGGATCCCGCCCGAGCTGGGAAGTCTCGCCAATCTGGATACGCTGATGCTCTCCGAGAACCAGCTAAGTGGCGAAATCCCACCCGAGTTGGGCCGTCTCACCAACCTTAGGAATCTGCGGCTCGACAACAACCAGTTGAGTGGCGAGATCCCGCCCAAGCTTGGGAGCATCCCCTACCTGGAAATGCTGATGCTCGGGGGCAACCACTTCACGGGCTGCATCCCCCAGGGGTTGCACGAGAGTGCGTTTGGCCACGTACTGCTCAGCGACCTCGACCAGCTCGGCCTGCCGTTCTGCGGCGCCGCAGACTCCGCGTCCACCGAAGGAGCCGCCCGGCGGCCGCGCGCCTCGTCCTAGCGCGCGTCGACTTCGGGCAGCGGGACATCGCCCAGCGACGGCGGCTGGCGGTAGCCCGGCACGTCCTTCGCCAACGACCACTCGTGCGCCTCGAGCTGTCGGGTGATGAGCTCATCGGCCTGTTCGAGAAACGTGTCCGCGTCGGTGACGCCGCGGCGCACCGCTTCGATCGGGGCTGCCGTGAGGCTGTGCCACGCCTTCGATCCGGGATTCGAGGGTGTCTGCAAGTCATGGTCGACCGCGCCGCTCCAGGCGGTGCGGTCCACGGGCAGCCGGTTGGGGTCGCGAAAGGCCGGCTCGCGCAGCACCGAGCGGCGAAACGGCACGGCGGCGTCGGTGCGCGCCAACGCCCGCTGGGCTTCGGGCTCGAGGAAGAAATGGGCGAGCCGCCAGGCTGGCTCCAGATCTGCGCTGGCGCCGTTGACGGCCACGCAGAGTTCCACGCCTTCCGTCAGCGGCGGACCGTTGGTCCAGGCGGGCAGCGGCGCCACGCCCCAGCGCACCGCCGGCCCCACCAGCGGCGCAAAGTCGCTGGCGTCGATATACAGCGCCACGAGCCCGCCGTTGAACGGCGTCGCAAAGCGCTCGTCGAGGCCGAGCTCGACCTGAGACCTGCTGCGCCAGCGCTCCATGCGCCGCAGGGTGCGCGCGTGCGTGGGCGAATGCATCGTCGATCGGGTCTGATCGGGAACAAAGAAGGCCTCGGCCCCACCGAGCCCGGCGGCATCGGCCAGAGCGGCCCGAGTCCACCACGGCACCGCGGCCAGCCCAAAGCGATCGACACGGTCTTCGTCGGCCGCGGTGAGGCGCCGCGTGGCGACCTCGAACTCGTCTATCGACCACGGGTCCTCCCAGCGTGACGGCGGCTCGACGCCCACGGACTCCAGGTGGGCCTCGTTGTAGAAGACCCCGAGATAGGCGGCGCCCACACTGAGGGCGGTCACTTCTCCGCCGGGCCCCGACCGCGCTCCGGTGACGGTCGGCGCGAGGTCCTCGAAGTCCAAGTCGCGAGCCACGAAGTCATCCAGCGGCGCCAGATAGCCGCTGGCCGTCAGGTCGAACACGTCGTCCGCCGCCACGCGTATCACGTCCGCCTCAATGCCATCGTGCAGGCCAGTGCGCAGGTCCTCGCCGGCCAAGGCGTTGTCCAGCCGCACCTCCAGATCGACCTCGGGATGAGCAAGCTCGAAGGCTTCCAGCCCCTGGCCCAACGCGCTGATGTCAGCGGGCGTGCCCCAGCCCGCGAACCGGATCGTCGTGCCGGCCGGCAGGGGGGTGCCTTCGGGCACGGCGAGCGTCGGGCGCGAGGGCGGCGTCGGGCTGGGGATTGCTGTTGGGGTCGGCGTAAACCGAGGCACGCTCACGAACTCCACCGGGAGGGGAGTCACAGGGGGCAGGTCCGCGGACGGCGGTACCGTCTCGCAACCCGCGATGCCGGCCGCCACGGCAAGCGGCAGCGCGCGCAAGATAGCGCGTCGTGAACCGCGCCCGGCGGCAGTGCGCGGCGGCGGACGGCGTGGGCGCTGAGCGCCCGGTGATGGGGATGGGTTCGCCACGTGCTGGAAGCCTTGGGGGCTGACCGGAGGGCCAAGGCGAGCCGCCGCTCGGAAGCGCGGGCGGCCCGGCTCACACCAGAGCCGGCACCCTCGGGCAGGATAGCAGTGGCCCGCTGGTGGCCAGCGGTTTGTACTGACGCTACTCTGCGCCCATGACCGCCGGTCGGCGGCTTCGACAGGGGCGATTGACGATGTATCGCGCCGGCATCGTGGGGCTTCGCGTCGGCGCCCGCCACGCGCACGGATACACGGGCAGCACCGCCACGCAGCTTGCCGCCATCGCCGATCTCGACGCCGCGCTCGTGGACGACGTGGGCCGGCGCTTCCACGTGCCGAGCCGCTACACCAGCGCCGAGGCCATGCTGGAGCACGAGGCGCTGGACATCGTGAGCGTCTGCACACCCTGCCAACTCCACGCGCCGATGGTGATCGCCGCCGCCGAGGCCCGCCCCAAGGCCATCATTTGCGAGAAGCCCATGGCGCCGGACATGGGCGGCGTTGAGGCCATGATCGCGGCCTGCGACGAGCACGGCGTGAAGCTCATCATCGGCCACATGCGCCGCCAGCTTCCCCAGTTTGCCCACGCGCGCCGGCTCATCGCTGACGGCGCCATCGGCCGACCCCTCGCCAGTACGGTGAGCGTGCAGGAAGGCGGGCTGCTGAATCAGGCCTCCCATGTCGTCGACCTGATCCGCTTTATGCTGGGCGATCCGGCGGTCGCCTGGGCCGTGGGCCAGGTGCAACGGGAAACGGACCGGTACGAACGCGGCCTACCCGTCGAAGACCTATGCGGGGGCGTCATCGCGTTCGAAGATGGCGCGCGTGTGGTGCTCGACGTGGACATCGGCGCCAATCCCACCATCGGCAATTGGGGCTTCGTGCTGGCCGGTGACGAGGGCATGCTGCGCGTCACCAGCAACCAAGCGCATGGCCGTGAGGACTTCGACCTGCACCTGGTGTCACGCGCGCACGCCGACCTCGACATGCCATCGTCCGACTTCCCCGATGTCGATCCGTGGATCGCGCAGGTCGACCGGCTGGCGGCATGGCTGGACGGCGGCGCGGAGCACGAACAGTCCATCGCCCGCACCCTGCCGTCGCATGAGGCCCTCATGGCCATCTACGAGTCGGCGCGCACCCGCACGCGCGTCACGCTGCCGCTTCACACCCGCCGCTCGCCGCTTGCGGCGATGATCCAAGACGGCCAATTGCCGATCCGCTACCCGGGCGCCTACGACATCCGCCGGCCGGACGTCTACCCCCCGGTGGAGGTCTAAGCCATGGCGGGCACGTCCAACCCGAACCGCCCCCTGCGCGCCGCCGTCGTCGGGGCCCGCATCGGACGCAAGCACGCCGCCGGCTATGCCGCCAGCGACCGCGCCGAACTGGTGGCGATCTGCGACGCCATCGAATCGCGCTGCCACGCGCTGGCCGACCAGCACGACGTCGAGGCCCGCTATACCGACTTCGAGACGATGCTGCGCGAGCAACGGCCCGACGTGCTCAGCATCGCCACTCCGCAGGCGACCCACGCGCCGCTCACGATCCTGGCCGCCAGTCGGTACGCGCCGACGGCCATCCTGTGCGAGAAGGCCATGGCCGGCAACCTGGGCGAGGCGCGCGCCATGCTGGCGACCTGCGACAAGTTCAGCGTCAAGCTGGCCATCGGGCATCAAGGCCGCTGGCTGCGGGCCTACGAGCAGGCGCGCGACGCCGTGGCGGCCGGCGATATCGGCACACCGGTCTTCGCCCGAGTCGGCTGCTCCGTCGGCGGCATTACGAACCACCTCACACACGCCCTTGACCGCATGCTGTTCATGCTCGGGCAGCCCGAGGTGGAATGGGTGCTGGGCAACGTGCAGCGCGAGTCGGACCGCTGGGAGCGCGGCTGGCCCAGCGAGGAGATGGCCGCCGCGGTCGTCGGACTGGCCGGCGGCATGCGCCTGTCGCTGGAAAGCGAGACGCCCGCCGCCCCGGGTCTGGAGGCGCACACGCACCTCATCGTGGGTACCGACGGGCTGTTGATCGTCTCCCAGGACGGCCGCGGCTCAGACTATGCAGTGCGGATCGTCGGCCGCGATGGGCGCGCGCGCGACATCCTCGCGACCGGCGACTACTACGACCAGGCCCGCCTGCGTGAGATCGACGCCCTGGCGGCCTGGGCCGCGGGCGACCTTGCAGAGCATCGCGGCGACGCCCACCTCGCCATCAAGACGCACGAAGCGCTGATGGCCATCTACGAGTCAGCCCGCACCCGCACCCTCGTGCGTCTGCCGCTCAAGACCATGGCCTCGCCGCTCATCCAAATGATCGAGTCTGGCGAGCTGCCCGTGCGCTACCCCGGCCGCTACGACACCCGCCACCACGCGGCGGGTTACCGGAGCTAACTAGACGGACCTACGGCGCCGCTCGCAACCCGAAGTCGTGGCTCCCGCAGCGGACGGTCGTGCGCACATCGGCGTCCGTAGCCACGAAGCCGGCGGCGACCAAGGCCTCCTCGTCGTCCAGCGGCGTCTCGGATTGGCGGTAGACCAACATCTCGCGTCGATCGACCGCGCGCTCGAGCACAATCTCAGCCTCAATGCCCGGCGGAATGTCAACCGTCAAGGCTTGCCCGTCCGGCGTGCGCCGCCAGCGCACCGCGATGTCGCCTTGGGGCGTTGGGAACGCGCCTGTCACGCGCGGCAGTGACCCCGGCCGCGGGGCGATGCGGCACGTGGTGAATCCCGGCGCCGTCGGCGTGACGCCCAGCACTCGCGTCGAGAGCACGTAGCCCACCAGAATGCCGCCGGTGTGCGCCAGGCTGCGCGTCGACATCGGCCGCACGCGGTTCTCATCGTCACGTTGGGCGTAGTCGATATCCTCGATGATGCGGTGGCCCCCGGTGAACGGATCCCACAGCTCCCAGATCATGGGGGCGTCCGTGGACTCCAGCATCGGGCGGAACCGCCGCCGGATCAGATCGAGCCCCTCGTCGATCAGCCCGGCGCCGAGGATCGCGTCGGCCACGTAGCCGAAGAACAGCGGCGTGGCCTGCACCAGATCGTCGTATTGCTCCACGATCGCTCGCGCCACTGCCGCGGTGCGCTCGGGCGGCGCGATGCCGTAGAGGATGGCGTAGGCATTGGAAATGTCGCTGTAGACGCCGTCCGCCCCACGGGCCTGGTCGCTGTCGTGGAACAGCCCGCGATCCTCGTCCCAGAACCGGCCGCGCAGCGTCTGGCGCACGTCAGCGGCGATCCGCCGCCAGCGCTCGGCGTCGCGCGCCACGCCCACGCGATCGGCCAGCCAAGCCGCGTCCTCCAGCCCGGCCACGTAGAGCGCATTGGTGATGAAGCTGGCGCCCCGCAGGTCGTTCGGCGTCCAGTCAAGGGTGTTTGAGAGCGGCAGATCGCGCAGCAGCCCGTCGGCGTCGCGGTGCGGCTCGTACCAGTCGATCTGGGGCGGCACGCTGCGATACAGCTCCTCCAGCACCCAGCGCCTCCCCGTGTGCAGAAAGTGCTCGCGCACACGGATGCTCCACTGGAACAGGAAATTGGCCACCACGTAGCGCTGGGGGTTCTCCGGCGGATACACCATCTGCAGCATCCCGTCGCCGCGGTTGCTGAACGGCACCAGGCGCATGAAGCGGTCGGTGAGCGTCAGATCGCCATAGGCCGCGAAGCACATGTGCATCACGTGGCTGCCGTCGCCGGTGTTGAAGATCGCGCGCTCGCGGAACCCTTCGTGCACCAGCGTGTCCTCGAAGTTGAGATAGGCCGTGTCGGCGCAGGCGGTCCACAACGCACCCAGAAGCGGGTCGCCGCACTCGAAGGCGCCGCGACGGTCGGCCGGATACACGTACTCATCGACCGCTACCGACTCGATCTGCACCGGCCCATATGCACTGCGCACGCACAGGTGCAGATAGCGGAACTGCTTGTATTCGGCCGGCTCCCACACCTGCCGGCCCTCGCGGGCCAGGTAGCGGTCGCCGTAGGGCGCTCCGGGCGGGATGCGGCCGTTGATGAGCTGCTGGCCATAGGTCATGTCGACAATCGCCCCGGCGGGCGCCGTCAGCCGGACGCGGGGAAACCCGAAGAGCTGCCGCCCGAAATCCAGCACGATAAACGGCGAGCGGATGCCGTATCCGGGCGCGAAAACGCCCTGCATTTCGCTCACCCCGTCCGGGCGCATCAGCGCGTCGGCGTTCTCGATAACCGCGTGCTCCAGCGGGAAATGCACCTCCTGCACCAAGCGCTCGGGCAGGTCCCGGACGGCCCCCCGGCTCTCCTCGATCACTTCGCCCGTCGCCGCCGCGCGCACGGGAAATACCTCGCGCTCGTCCAGCAACGCCGTCTCCCGCGCTTCCAGCAGGACCCAGTCGTAGTCGCTTGGCGGGATTTCCCAGGCCGTGTCCCAGTCGGTGTCATCGAACTCTGGCTGCATCCAGTCGGGCGGGTCGGCGGCGGCGTCATAGACCTCCGGCGGACCCAGGAGCGCGTGGATTACTTTGATCGTCCGGTCCCAGGCGTTCGCCGGACGCACCCGCCAGGCGGCGTCGGTGCCTAGGGTTGAGCTTGCGCCGTCGTCGTCCTCGGTCTCGAGTTGCGCCCAAAGGCCCGCGCGCTCGCCGACGCCATAGGCGTTGCCGCTCCAACTCGACCAGCCGTCGCCTTTGCGAGGTGTGGCGTAGTGATAGGCCCGCACGGCGATGGTGTTGGCGCCGGGCCGCAGGTGCGCCGCCACGTCGTGAATGTCATAACTCTTCCGCCGCGGATCGCTGCGCGCCGGTCCCCGCGCGATATACCGCCCGTTGACCCACAGGGCGTAGCGGTCCGACGCAGTGATGCGCAGCCGCGCCGCCGCGGGCGCCTGCTCGAGGACGAAGGTGCGCCGGGCATAGAGGAAGAAGTGGAAGGGCTTGCGCTCGCCCTCGACCCAAATCCAGCGCCCGGCCCACTGCCGCACCGAGCGCAACTCCGGCGGCGTCGCTGGATGCATGGGCAGCTCCCGTCGACCGTGCTATTGGGAGTGAGTATGCGCAGGCGCCACCCGCGCGTCGAGCGTCGACCGGCCGCTACCGGCGCAGCGGCGGGGTGACTGCGGCGCCCGCTACGCCCCAGTCTTCGACGACGCGGCGGGCAACACCTCGACGATCACGCCCCACCGCGGCACAACGTTGTAGGCGGCCTCGTAGTCCGGCGTCGAGCGCTGCAGATAGAGGCGCCGACCGCTCGTCAGGATATCGGCCGCCTGTTCAAAGCCCATCGTCCAGTAGTCCGTCGTTTGGATGCGAATGCCGCGGTCGCCCTCTCGGATCGCGGCATATCGCGAATACCAGGACGAGGTCCAGTTCGTCATATAGACGCTGCCCGGCGCCATCGACCGCATGATCCCCAGGCCGACCGTAGCCTGCTCCTCGGCATCTTCACGCAGCTCCACGACATTGCTGCGTGCCGGGCCGGTGAATTGCTGCTGTATCCGCAGGCCGGCAGCAATCACGATCACCGCGCCCGCCGCGACCGCCGCGTAGCGCACGTAGGTCGGCGCGAATCGCCGGACGGTCGGTTCCACCCGTCGCTGCAGCCAACCGACGGCAACCGCCAGACAAACCGCCAGCAGGGCATAGACCACCGCGAAGTACCGCGCACTGTCGAACATTGGCGTCGACGCCAAGATGAACCAGATCGTCGTCAGACCGCTCCAGGCGATCCAGCCGGCGAGGCGCGCGCGCTGGCGCGCCAGAACCAGCCACCCCACCACCGCCAGCGCCAGCCACCCCCAGCCAAGCTCGCGCAGCATGTCGTTCGCCAGCAAGGGCCACTTGTCCAGGAACGTCACACCCCCGGTGTCGATGGGTTTGGTGATCGTCCCGACGTCGCCCACGAGGGTGAGCGGCTGGTCGAGGACCAAGCGCACGAGATCTTCGAGGGTGAGGAGATCGCGGCGTTCGGGAAGCAGTCTGGGCATGGCAACAAACAACCCCCGCAACACGTAGATCCAGGGAAGCAGCCCAACGCCGATGGCACCCGCAACCGCCGCCAGCGTCCGCGGGCGGGCAATGCCGGGAAAGCGCCGGCTGGCGACGAAGGCGACCGTGGCGGGAAGCATGAAGACGCTGACACCGTGGTTGGTGAACGAGAGCCCCGTCGCGAGCCCCACCGCGGCCAGCCGCGCCACCGACGGCCGGTCGTCGTACGCCAGAAGGGCGCCAATGAGCACGACGACGATCAGCGTTTGCAGACTCATGGTCCCGGCTTGTGCGGCCTGCGCCCAGATGCTGAAGCCGGTCGTGAATACGACCGTGGCCAGCAAGCCGGCCAGGCGTGAGCGAGCGAGCACGGCGGTCACGATGAAGAGCCCTACCCCCGCGGCAATGGCAAAAAAGGCGTTGACGACATTCGCCACATGGGCCGGCTCGGCAAACCCTGCGATGCGGGTGGCGAGGTGAATGCTGCCGGTCAGCAACGGATAGCCCGGCGCGTGCGGGATCCCGCCCAGGTAGCCAAAGGTCTGGAACTGGCCCCAGTCGCCCCCAGCAACATTGGTGACGGCGCTAAGGCCGTAGAACGCGGTTAGCGCGCCGCCAATCAGGACCGCGGGCACAAACAGGTGCGATCGCAGTACGCGGCGAGACACCGGCAATCCGGTTGGTGAGCAAGCGCTCGGAGAATGCCATACGGGACGATCCCGCCCGCGTCGGCCTCGGCCACCCATTTCCGGTGCCCACGGCGTTGCTCCGTGCGCCCAACGACCCAGCCAGCGGAGCGTGCCCGCGACGCGCGACGCCGGTGCTAGCATCCGGCCCCATGTTTCGGCATTCCGTACCGGTGGCACTCGCGACGCGCACACAGTTTGGGAACGCGGGTCGCGCGCTCATCTTGGCGGCCGTCGCCATCGGCGCGGCACTGGGCGGCGCGCCGACGGCGCGCGCTGCGGAGTTGCCGGCGAACGTCCGCGTCGAGCCGGTGGTGGCGGAAGCCAACTTCCCCGTGGCCCTGGCCTGGACCCCCGACGGCCGTCTGCTCTACACCGAAAAATCTGGGGCGCTGCGCATGGTGGTTGACGGACAGCTGCGCCACGAGCCGTTCGCCGTGCTCGAGGTGGACGATCTCTTCGAGCGCGGGTTGCTGGGAGTGGCCGTCGATCCGGCGTTCGCGGCCAACGGCTACGTCTACGTGTACTACACGCGCGCGGACACGGCCGGGCATCGCGTCGTGCGGCTGCGCGAGGTCGGTGGCCGCGGCGTCGAGCCCACGATCCTGCTGGACGAGCCCAACCCCACGGGCGCCGCCTTCCACAACGGCGGGAATCTCCATTTCGGCCCCGACGGCTATCTCTATCTTTCACTGGGCGAGAACCACGACTCGGGCCTGGCGCAGCGGCTCGACACGCCGTTGGGCAAGATCCTGCGCATCGACGCGGCGGACGGGCGGGCCCCGCCCGACAACCCCTTCTATGACGACGGCGATCCGGCGTCGGGCAACGACGACCGCATCTGGGCACTGGGCCTGCGCAATAGCTTCGACTTCACCTTCCACCCCGGCACGGGCGAGATATTCGCCACCGAGAACGGCCCCCAGTGCGACGACGAGATCAACCTCATCGAGCGCGGCGCCAACTACGGCTGGCGGCCCGAGTCGACCTGCGACGATCCGCACGACGGTTTCACGTCGCCGCTGTGGCGGTTCGCCGACACGATCGCGCTCACGGGCATCGCGTTCCATCGGGGCAGCCTGTTCGCGTGCGCCTGGAACACCGGGCAGCTGCTGCGGTTCAACGCCAGCGACGGCGCGTTCCGCGAGTTGACGGGGTTCGAATCCTGGGACGGCGTCCCCTGTCAGATTGACGTGACGCCCGGCCCAGACGGCGCGCTGTACCTGAGCGACGCCGTCTCGATCAGCCGCATCGTATTCCCCGACCCGGCGCCCGACGTTGCCGTGCCGGGCGGGCGCTTCTACACCCAGGCCGGCAGCGGCATGGGCGGGTTTGCCATCGTCGACGACGCGGACGCCGCGTTTTGGACCGCGTTTCAAGACTTCGGCGGCGGCGTCGCGCTGGGCCATCCCGCCTCGCGCCGGTTTGAGCTTGGCGGATTTCTCTACCAGGCCACGCAGGCGAGCCTCTTGCAACGCGATCCGGCGTCGGGCGAGGTACGCCTGGCGAACGTGTTCGACATGCTCAGCGCCGCGGGGTTCGATGCCTGGCTGGATGCCTACCGGCAGATTCCACTCAGCCGCGACTGGGTGGGTGACCAGGGGCTGGCGTGGAGCGAGATCCTGGCGCGGCATCTCGCGATTCTGGAGCCCTACCCGCCGCTCCTGGCGCGGTTCCAGGCCGTGCCGGACTGGATCAGGCGTTACGGCCTGCCCATGGGCGTGCACGAGCTGCCATCGGTCGTCGTCGTGCGCGGCCAGCGCGCGGCGTTCCAGCTCTGGAAGACCGACGTGCCCTGGGCCAGGGCCGGCACCGTCACCATCGTGCTCGCCGGCGACCTTGCCAAGGAGGTCGGGCTAGTGCCCGCCGCGGCGCAGCTGCCCGAACCGGTGCCGTTTGGGGGATAATCCGGCGACGAGGACCCGGGGAGATTGCCATGTCGCTTGAAGCGATCGCATCCAAGCTCGATCAGGGCATTGCCGAGCTACGCGCCGGAACGTTGCAAGAGTCCACGCTCGCCGCCATTCGCGACGAGGTGGCGGCGGCGGGCCGGGCGCGGCAAGACCTGTTGTACCTGCAAGCCGCCGGCACCGATCTGCATTCACAAGTGATCGGCATGCGCATGGTCTGCGACGGCGAGCAGTCGGACGGTCCGGCCGATCCCGACGACTGGCCCTATCAGTCCGTCTTGGACGCCATCCGCGACGGGTGGCGCATCATCGACTTTCCCAACCTCGCCCTGTTGCTCGACGAGTCGCGCACTTACGCCTACGGCGCCGAGTTCGTGCTCGAAAAGATTCGGAGCGCCTGATGGACACCTCCCACATCCAGCCGACGCTGACCGACACCGAGGTGCTCGAATTCTGCAAGAACGGCTATCTCCTACTCGACGGCGTGGTGCCGGAGGAGATCAACCACAAGGCGGTGGCCTTCCTCGACAGCGACACCTACTACGAGCCCACCGACATCCTGGCCGAGGACTGGTTCATCGAGAACGTCACGCTCAACCCCGCGGCCGCCGGCGCCATCCGCTCGCTGCTGGGGGCGGGGTTCACCGCGCCCGTCCTCATGAGCAACCACCGCGTCCACATGCCCCAGCCGGCGCAGCACTGGCATCGCGACGGCCAGTCACGCTATGGTCCCGCGCTCCACTACCTGCAAGTCTTCTACTACCCCGAGGCGTGCACACCCGAGATGGGGCCGACCGAGGTGCTGCCGGGCTCCCACTACCTGTTCCAGCACGCCAGCTTCATGGGGCACTACGGCAACATGCGGCACAGCGTCAAGACGGCCGCATCCGCCGGCTCGATCGTTCTCACGGTCTACTCCGTCTGGCACCGGCGATCCGCGTCATCGGCGAGTGGGATTCGCAATCTGCTGAAGTACAACTATTGGCGCACGTCGCCGCCGGTCCGCGACTGGACCATCGAGCCGGACTTCGATTTTGCTCTGGCCGACTACACGGTCGCCGTCCCGGGGCCGCGGCAGCAATTCCAGGAATGCCTGGACGCCGCCGAGATGTTCTTCTGGCTCTGCGGCAAGTCCGGCGAATACCGGACCATGGGCGGCCAGGGCTGGCCCCTACCAGGCAACCGCAACGCGCCGCCCGCGGGCTTTCCCGGACAGCCGACCGCTGTGACCTACTGAGGCTGGCCCGGCCGGGCTGCCCCTAGCTCCGCACCAGTCCGTCTGCTTCCAGGTCGCGCACGCTGGCCTCGAAGGCCTCGACCGTGCGGTCAATATCCTCGTCGGTGTGCGCACTCGACACCAGGCCGCCGCTGGTCATGATGTGCACCCCGTGGCTATGCAGCGCCCGGCGCAGGGCGGCGCCATCGTTCCCCGACATCCCGCCGCGGGAGGGCGTCCCATCCATGCTCACGTGCCAGTAGGAGGACTCGCCGTAGGCGATGGCGCCCAGGTCGTGCCGGTCGAACACGTCTTGGACCTCCTGGCGCAGCCGAGCCGTCGTGGCGTCGATTTGCGCGTGCACCGCGCCGTCGGCGATGTCCCGCAGCACGGCGAGACCGGTGGCGGCCGACAGCGGGTTGCCGTTGAAGGTGCCGGGGTGCGCCATGCGCTGGCCGCGGTCCCACGACGGATCGCCGCGCATCTCCAGCCGCTGCAGAATGTCCGCGCGCCCGCCGACGCACCCGCCGGGCAGCCCTCCGGCCAGAATCTTCGCCATCGTCGTCAGGTCCGGGCGCATGTCGTGCAGCGCCTGAAAGCCGCCCGGTGACAGCCGGAACCCCGTGACGACCTCGTCCAAGACAAAGACCGTGCCATGCTCGCGGCATATTTCCGGCAGGGCCTTGACGAACGCCGGCTCCATCGGCACGGCGCCCCATCCCGCGCCCGTGGGCTCGACAATCAACGCCGCGACGTCACCTTTAGACAGTTCCTCACGCACGCGGTCCAGGTCGGGTGGAATTCCCGTCACCGTATCTTGCACGGCCTGGGGAATGCCGGCGGACATCGGAATGTCGAGGGGGTCCGACTGAGCCACGTGCGCATAGTCGTGCCAGCCGTGAAAGTGGTAGTGGAACTTCACGACGCGCTCGCGCCCCGTGTGCGCCCGAGCCAGCCGCATGGCCATGAGCGTGGCCTCTGTCCCCGAGCCGGTGAAGCGCACGCGCTCCACGCTGGGCACCATGGCGCAGACTTGCTCGGCCCATTCGGTCTCGATCTCGTGGCTGGCGCCGTAGTGGGTGCCGCGGCTGAGCTGCGCAATGGCGGCCTCGGTGGGGACTGGATGCGCGTGGCCCAGAATCAGCGCGCCGTGCCCCATTGTGTAGTCGACGTATTCATTGCCGTCGACGTCCCATTTCCGCGAGCCCTCGGCGCGCTCGACCATCACCGGGAACGGCGCGTGGATGCGCACGTCGTGCGTCACGCCGCCGGCGATCACCTGGCGAGCCCGGGCGTACAGCGCCCTCGATCCCGGATTGGCGTCGACGAATTCCCGATCGATGCGGCCGCCCGTCGCCTGCGTCGCCACGAATACCCCCTCGTTAACCACCGCCGCAGATTGCTCTAGGCGTGCCAGCATGGGGGCGCCGCGTGCCGGTGTCAACGGCCCGGTGCCGTTCGCGGCGATCGTCGTCCGAGCCGTACGCTTGGGCGTCGAGGAGACAGGAGGCCGCGCGGATGCTCTACGTGTTCCTTGGAGCGCGTGAGCCACGCATTCACGACGAGGCGCGCATCGCGCTTGGCTTGGCCGATGCCGAAGACCTGTCGCTCACCCGCCTCGACGGCGCCGACACGTCACTCGTCGCGGTCGCCGAGGCGTGCGGGGCGATCGATATGTTCGGCGGGCGCCGCAAGGTGCTGCTGAGCAACGCCCAGGCGCTGGTCGCCAGCAACAAGAATGTCCTGGACTGGCTGGCCGCGTTTGCGGGCGCAGGCTCCGACGCGCCGTGCGATCTCGCGGTGCTGGCCTATCTGGACCTGGGCGATCGCCGCAGCCGCTCGCGCGTCCAGGCGTTCATGAAGCTTGAGGCCGCAGGAGCGCAGGTGCGGCAGGTGCGTCCGCTGGATGAGCGGCGGGCGGCGCAGTTCGCCCAGCGGCTGGCGCAACGCCAGGGCGTGCGTCTGGAGGATGCGGCTGCCGAGCGGTTGGTGGAGATCGTCACGCCGGACGCCGGCCTGCTCGCCCGGGAGGTCGACAAGCTGGCCGCCTACGCAGGATTCAGCGGCACCCTGGGCATGGACGACGTCGACGCGGCCTCGGCCACGATCGGCGAGCACCAGCGCTGGGACTACATCAACGCCGTCTCGGCACAGCAGCCGCGCCGGGCGCTCGGCGTCCTCCACGATCTGCTAGGACTGCGGGCGCCCAGGCAGATGATTCTGGCCGACATCGGCACCGCCATACGGCGACTGGCCACCGCCAAGGCCGTGCAGGACGCGGGCGGCGACGCGCAGGAAGTGGCGCGCCGCGCGGGCGTGCCGCCCTATCGAGCGCGTGAGCTGCACGCGCAAGCCCGGCGCACGTCACCGCGTCTCCTGGAGCGCATGTACGGCGAGGTGGTGCGCACCGATCGCGCGCTCAAATCAACCGGCAGCGAGGAAGACGCGCTGCTCGAGATTCTGACCGCCCGGCTGGCGACCCGGCCGGGACGACGCTAGGCGGCGTCCTCCGCCGCGCGATTGCGCTTTGCTAGCCGTCCGAGCTGACGCGCGGCCGTGTTTCGGGGAATGATCCCGCGCCGGGCCGCGCGGTCCAGCGCCGCCTGGGCGGCCCGCACGGCCTCGCTGGCCGCCGCGTCGCCTTCGTCGATGGCCATTCGGGCGCGCCTGACCAGCCGGCGCACCGCGGAGCGCATGCGCACGTTGCGCTCACGCTTGAATTGCTCACGCCGCACGGTTTTTCGGCGCGCGTGCTGTCGTTTGAGTTCTTTGGGTGATGGCATAGCCCAACCTGGGCACTTGTGAGATAGAGCAGGCTAGGGTCACCTGCCCCCTTACTATACCAATGGACCCCGCGCCTCCGGCCGCATCGGTCGGGAGGGACAACATGTTGCCGACCGTCGCCCTCATCGGTGGTCCGGACAGCGGCATCGACGAGGTGTTCGACGCCGCCGTCGGCCCGCAGGTCGTCGAGTCTCGGGACCGACTGCCGCGTCGAATCGGCACCCTGCGGCTGCCCGACCACCGGTTGCAGCGCCTGGCCGAGGTCATGGGGTCCCAGTCTGTGGTCCAGGCCCAATTTGCACTGTGGAGTTTTCCGGGATACGGCCTGGGGCTTGGCACCGATGCCAATCCCGCCTGGGTGGGCGAGCTGCGCACTGCCGACGTCCTGGCGTTCGTCGTACACCTGGGAACTGGGGCCGACGTGAAGACTGCCCTGCGCAGCAGCGCCGATGATCTTGCAACCGAGCTGGCGCTCTTGGACCTCGATATCCTCGACCGTGCGGCCGCACGCGCGCACGAGCGCGCCACCCAGGGCCCGCGTGTCGAGCGGCGCGAGGCGCAGCACACCTTCGAGCTGCTCGGCCGCACGCGCGAGCAGCTCGCGGCGTCCGCGGTGCTCGATGCGGCAGCGCTGACGCCCGATGATCGGCGCGAGCTCCGGGGGTTTGGGCTGTTCGCCGCCAAACCGCGCGCGCTGCTGGTGAACGTTGCCGACGGCGACGCGCACACCACGGCGCACGCGACCAGCAACATTGCCGCCTGCGCCGTCGTTGCCGGCGAGACCGAGGCTGAGTGTTGGGAATTGGAGCCTGACGACGCCGACGCCTTCCGAGACGACCTGGGACTGCGGGGAACGGCCGCCGACCGCGTCGGCAGCGCTCTCGTGCAGGCAGCTGATCTGCAGATCTTTTACACGGCCAATCGCGCCGCCGCCACCGCCTGGCTGCTGCCCGCGGGCGGCACGGCGCTCGAGGCGGCGGCAACGATCCACACCGACTTCGCCCAGCGCTTCATTAGCGCCGAGATTGCGCCGTGCGACCAGGTCGTCGCTGCCGGTGGCCTCGCGCCGCTACGCGCCGCCGGCCGGCTCCAGCGCGTCGGGCGCGACCATCTGCTGGCCGACCGCGACGTCCTCCACATCCACTTCAGTCGCTGACCCCGGGGGCGCCGGCTGCGCCGCGCCCACGATCTCTTGCAGCGAGGCCAGGCCGTGATCGCGCGCATATGCCGCCAGGCCGTCGGTGATGGTCTCCGCAGTGCGCGGCTCACGAAACGTGGCAGTCCCCACCTGCACCGCCGCCGCCCCCGCCAGCAGAAACTGCAGCGCGTCCTCCGTTGATGCAATTCCCCCGATGCCCACGATCGGCACGCCCACGGCCTGCCGCGCCTCATACACGAAGCGCAGGGCCACGGGACGAATGGCTGGCCCCGATACGCCGCCGCTGCCGGTGCCAAGGAACACCCGCCGGCGCTCCACGTCGACCACCAGTCCCAGAATCGTATTGATCAGCGAGATCGCGTGCGCCCCCGCATCCTCCACCGCGCGCGCGATTGGCCGGATATCGCCGGCATTGGGTGACAGCTTCGCGATCACCGGCAGCTCGGTGCCGGCGCGCACCGCCGTTACCGTGGCGGCCGCGGCTTCCGGCGTGGCCGAGAAATCCAGCCCGCCGGCGACGTTGGGGCACGACAGATTCGCCTCGATGGCGCGGACGTTCGGGATACCGTCAAAGGCCCCCGCCAGGGCGGTCCAGCTCGCCGGCTCATGCGCGGCCACGCTCACGACCACTGCGCAGGGCAGCTCGCGCCAGATGGGCGCCTTTTCTCGCACCACGTCCACGGCGCCTGGGTTGGGCAAGCCGATGGAGTTGAGCATGCCGGCGGGGGTCTCGACCGTGCGCGGCGTCGGATTGCCCTCGCGGGCCCCTGGGGTGACCGTCTTCGTGACGATGGCGCCGATCCGGCTCAGGTCGACCAGGTCGCGATACTCGTCCCCGAACCCAAAGGTGCCCGAGGCCGTCAGCACCGGGGAGCGCAACACCAGACCGTCGCGATGGGACGGCGCCAGATTCACCGTCAGTGCACGCGAGAGCGCGATCCCAGCCAGAGCCTTCCACACGGTGATGGTCGCGGCCATTTGACGCTAGCACACGCGCCGCACGGATGATTGCGTAGAGCCAACCACGGTGGTTTCTCGCCGGGAAGCAGACGCCGAACGACCAAGGGGCGGCGTCGCAGGCGCTCGGCTAAACTATCCGCCATGGAGCCCTTCTTCCGCCAGATCCTGGACCGCACCGGCCGCGGTGAGCGCCTCGCCACGGCGATGGTGGTCGACAGCCGCGGCTCGACCCCGCAGCGCATCGGCGCACGCATGCTGTTCTTCGCGGACGGCTCCAGCTGGGGCACCGTGGGCGGCGGCTGCGTCGAGTCGGACGTGCGGGTCGGCGCCATGCGCACCCTGGCCGACGGCCGTGCGCGAAATATCGAGATTGATCTCGTCGACGACGTGCGTGGGGAAGGGGACGTGTGCGGCGGCACGCTCGACGTGCTGATCGAGGCATGGGAGGCCTCCGCCACGGCAGCGGCATGACCACGGACGCGGCCGCGATGGCGCTACGCGCCATTGCCTCGCGAACCCTGCAGGTCTTCATCCACATAGCTGGCGTGCGCGGGGTGCCGGGCGTCGAAATCGGTATCAAGGCGCGCTGCGAGGGCGACAATCGCCTCATCGGCACGCTCGGATCCGAGGCGCTGGACGCGGCCGTGGCCCGCGACGCGGGCGCCGCCCTCCAGGCCGGGGAGCCGGTCACGCGCACTTACGCGCCCGACGGCAGCGCCTCATCGCGGCGCGCTTCGGCCTACGTGAAGGTCTTCTTCGACCCCATCGTGCCCACGCCACGGCTCGTCATCGCGGGGGCTGGACACATTGCCCAGCCGCTGGCCCGCTGTGCCGACGTGCTGGAGTTCGAGACCTGGGTGGTGGACGATCGCGCCGACTACGCGAACCGCGAGCGCTTCCCCGCCGCCGACCGCGTGGTGGTGCAGCCGCTGCACGAGTTCTTTTCCGAGCTGCGCGTCGATCCGGCCACCTACGTCGTGCTCGTGACGCGTGCGCATCGGTTCGACGAGGAGTCGCTGCGCCTCCTCCTGGACACGCCCACGCCGTACATCGGCATGATCGGCAGCCGGCGCCGCGTGCACATCGTGCACCAGACGCTGCTAGCGGAAGGGGTCGCCCCAGCCAAGTTCCGCCGCGTCTACGCCCCGATCGGCCTCGACATCGGCAGTCGGTCGCCCGCCGAGATCGCCCTGGCCATCATGGCGGAAATCGTGAACCTGCGGCGCGGCGGCCGCGCGCCGCACCTCTCGCTCGAGCTTCTCCGCACCGAAAGCGGAAGCGCGTAGCGTCACCACGCTCCAATAGTCGGCAGCGGACTGTCGGGATTCCGCCCTGCGTACACTGCCGCCCATGGCGACCGCGCAACGCCCCCGCCTGATCGTCCTCGACGTGGCGTCCCTGCTGCACCGGGCGTATCACGCGGTGCCCAAGCACTTCGCCACCGCCTCCGGCGAGCCCACTAACGCCGTGTTCGGCTTCACGACCATACTGCTGCGCATCGTCGACCTGCTCGCGCCGACGCACGCCGCCGCCGCCTTCGACCTCCCGGGGAAGACCTTTCGCGACCAGCTATTCGAGGACTACAAAGCCGGGCGACCCGAGACCGACGAGGCCCTGGTGGTGCAGTTCGGCCGCCTGCGCGAGCTGCTCCACGCGTTCGGCATTCCGGCCTATGAGCTCGAGGGCTACGAGGCCGACGACCTGCTCGGCACGCTGTCGGTGCAGGCCGAGCAAGCCGGATTCGACGTGTTTCTCGTCACCGGCGACCGCGACGCCTACCAGCTCGTAACGCCGCGTGTGCGGGTGCTCAGCAGCAACCCGCGCACGGGCGAGCCCGTGATCTACGACGAAGCGGCGATCCAGAAGCGCTGGGGTGTGAAGCCGGATCAGGTCGTGGACTTCAAGGGCCTGGTGGGCGACGCCTCCGACAACATTCCCGGCGTCGCTGGCATCGGCGAAAAGACTGCGGCCAAGCTCCTGCAGCAGTTCACGGACATCGACGATATCTACGCGCACCTGGACGACGTGCCGCCAGCGGCGCGCCGCCGGCTCGAGCACCAGCGTGACCGAGCCGATCTCTCGCGCGAGCTGGCGCGCATCGTCACCGATTTGCCGGTCGCGTTCGATCCTGATCGGACGCGCTTGTGGCAGCCCGACGCCGCGGCGACCACGGCGCTCATGCACGAGCTTCAGTTCCGCACCCTCCTGGAACGCCTACCCTTCAGCCCCGGCGAGCCCGCCGCCGAGTCCGCTCCGGCGGCCGTCCCGATTGCCCCGCGGATCGTCGCCACCGTGGCGGCGGCCCGCGAGCTCAATGACCAGCTGCGCACCGTCGAGCGGGCGGGCGTGTTCCCGCTGCTGCGCGACACCCGGTCCGGCCCCGAGCTCTGCGGCCTCGGCATCGCCTGGGAGGGCGCCTCGGCCTACCTGCCGGCGGACCCGCGCCAGGCGGACGTGCTACGCCAGCTCCATGAGTGGCTCGCCTCCGCCGACCACGCCAAGGTCGTGTTCGATTCCAAGCTGCTCCACCGCGGCCTCGCCGGCTGCGGGCTCGGCCTGGACGGCGTGCACCTGGATCTGCTGCTGGCCGCCTATCTGGTAGACGCCGACGCCACGCCGCAGACCCTCGACGATCTGGCGTTTCGTCGCCAGGGCGAGACGCTGGCGCCGCCAATGGTTGACGCCCCGCCGCCGAACACGCTGGCGATCCTGTCGCCGGAGGAGATCGCGGAGGCCCTGGCCCCGCGTGCCGACGCCTGCCTGCGACTCGCGCCCGGCCTGGAGGACGACCTGGACGCCAACAACCTGACGCACATCCTGCGCGAGGTCGAGATGCCGCTGGCTGTGGTGCTAGCCGCGATCGAGAGCCGGGGCGTAGCGATTGACGTGCAGGCGCTGCGGGACCTCTCGCGGGCCATGCAAGACGAGATCGAAACCCTGGGGGCGGCGATTCACGCGGACGCGGGCGGCCCCTTCAACATCAACTCACCCAAGCAACTCGGGACGGTGCTGTTCGAGACCCTGGGCCTGCCCGCGGGCCGCAAGACCAAATCGGGGTATTCCACGGCCAGCGGCGTGCTCGAGGGGCTGCTCGAGGCGCACCCCGTGGTGCAGCGGGTGCTCGACTACCGAGCCGTCACCAAGCTCAAGTCGACCTATGCCGACGCGCTCGCCAACCTCGTCGTCCCGGAGACGGGCCGTCTCCACACAAGGTTTAATCAGGCGGTGGCCGCCACCGGACGGCTCTCGTCGGCGAACCCGAATCTGCAGAACATCCCCATTCGCACCGAGCGCGGACGCGAGATCCGACGCGCGTTCGTATCCGGCGCCGATGATCTCGTGCTGCTGGCCATCGACTATTCGCAGATCGAGCTGCGGGTGCTCGCTCACGCCAGCGAGGACGCGGCCATGTGCGCCGCCTTTCAGGAGGGGCAGGACATTCACGCCGCAACCGCTGCCCGCCTCTATGGGGTACGGATCGCGGACGTGACCTCCGACATGCGCCGCCTGGCGAAGACCACGAACTTCGGCATCGTCTATGGCATCAGCGCCCAAGGGCTGGCGCAGCGCACCGAGATGACCTTCGAAGAGGCGCAGGCGTTCATCGACACCTATTTCGCGACCTATCCCGGCGTCAAGGCCTACATGGATCGAACCATCGCCGAGGCGCACGAGCGCGGCTACGTGCAGACGATGCTCGGGCGGCGCCGCTACCTGCCGGGGCTCAAGGCGCGCGCGTTTCACCAGCGCGCGGCAACTGAGCGCGTGGCCATCAACATGCCCATCCAGGGCGCCGCAGCGGACATCATCAAGCTCGCCATGATCCAGCTGGAACGGGAGCTGGAACGCCATGCCTTGTCGGCCCGGATGCTGCTGCAAGTCCACGACGAGTTGGTGCTGGAGGTGCCGCGCGGCGAGCTCGACGCCGTGGTCCCGCTGGCAACGGCGAGCATGACGCAGGCCTATTCCCTGCGCGTGCCGCTCGTGGTCGACGCGCGCGCGGGCGCCAACTGGCGCGACGCGGAGGAGCTATAGCCCCGGTGCCGCGAGGCCATTCCCCCGCGGTAACCGCCGCCGTGCCATACTTAGCTGTGGCACTGATGCCCAACTGCCAGCGACCTTCCATGGCTGACCATGGATCCCACCAGTGGGAATCGCGGCATCTCCAGACTCGTATGTCCGCTCCCGCTCTTTTGTGAAAGTCACCCTCGTCTACGGATTTCTCGGTGCCGGCAAGACCACGCTGCTGCGCCGCTTGATCCCGCGCCTGCAGCCTCTCGGCAGCACCGCCGTGCTCGTCAACGAGTTCGGGCGTGAGGGCATTGATCAGCACCTGCTGCGCTCCGCGGACATCAAGGTCCGCGAGTTGACCGGAGGTTGCATCTGTTGCGAGGTTCGCGGCGATCTGCTGGCGGCGCTGGTCCAGATCGGCCGCGACGTGGCGCCGCAGCGGCTGATCGTCGAGCCCACAGGTTTAGCCGCGCCCTACATGCTTGGCCAGGTGTTCACCCAGCGTGAGGTGCGCGAGATCGCCCAGGTCGACTCAATCGTGACGGTCGTCGACGCCGCGCGGTACGCAGTGGCGCGCCAAGCCTTCGGCGACTTCTACGTGGACCAGATACGCGTGGCGGACGTGCTGGCGATCAACAAGGCTGACATTGCCACGGCGGAGCAGATCGAGACCGCGCGCGATGCCGCCCGCGAGCTCAATCCCCACGCCGCCCTTGCCGTGACCAGCTACGCGGCCATTGACCCCGACCTCATCCTGGCCGCCATCGCCACACCGCGCGCCTCCCCGGCCGAGGCAAACGGCGCCCGCAGGCACGGGCAGCAGCCCGAACTCTCGACGCTCGGGCTGGAGCGCGCCACGTTCCATCCCCAACCGACGTCGCGTGCCCAACTGGATCGCTGGCTCGCCGCTCTCGCCGACGGCGCCTTTGGTGACGTCGTCCGCGCCAAGGGCATCGTGCCGCTGAGCAACGCCACGGTGCTCGTCGACGTTGTGATGGGTGGCGTGGAAGTCCGGACGTTCAGGCCGACGCCGGCGCGCTTTGAGGTCATCGGCCGCAATCTCGACCCTGGATCCATGGAGCAGTTTTTAGCCAATGGCAACACGTACATCCCGAGCCCGTCGCTCGCGCAGTAGCAAACCCACCCCCGCGCCCGCCGAGGGCGAGGCCGCCGCGGCCGAAGCGCCCGACGCCGAACCCGCGGGCGAGGCCAACGGCAAGTTGCCGTCGCACCTCACCCACCACCGTCGCATCGCGCGCAACCTGAACGGCCTGCTCGAGAACTACGGCGAGTTGCGGCGCCAGGTCGTCCAGATCGAGAGCGCCTACAAGCGCGGCGACAAGGACCTGGACGCCCGCATCTTTCAGTGCACCAAGCGGCTGGACGCGCTGGAAAAGAAGCTCAACGATTTCGACCAAGAGATGATCGGCGTGACGTTTGAATCGAATCTGAAGATCCGCGGCAACAGCGACGCCATTAACGCCCTCTGGGACGCGCTGGAGGCGGGCGGCGACGCCGCGGACATTGCCAGGCGGCGCCGCGAGACCGCGGGCCGCGAGGAGACGCGTCAGCAAGGCATCGAGCAGCAACTCCAAGAGATGCTCGACCAGAAACGCCAAACCAAGGCGTCGCCGCGACGACGAAAGGCCACGAACGCATCATGAAACGGCTGTCACCAATCCCCGAAAACTTCAAGCCCGATCCGGAGTCTGACGGCCAGGTCGCGGAAGACGACCTGCGGGCCCTGATGGATGAATTGAAGGACGCCGTGTCGGCGCCGCGCGCCGGCGAGCGGGACCTTGCCGCCGCGGCCAAGGCCTTGGCCCAGGCGGCCGGCGCCCTGCACACGCCCAATGGCGCGTCGGACTATGGCCCCAGGCTGCGCCTGGGCGTGTTCCTGGACACGGCCAACCTGACGGATCGGGGCTCGGACGACCCGATTCGCGTGGACTTCGCCAAGCTCTTGGCCCACGTCAGCGAAGGCCGCCGCATCGTCCATGCCCGGGCCTACTGCCCGATCTACGCCGACTTCAACGGCCGGCTCGAGCACCAGCGCTCGGTTGCGCCCGTATGGGATATGGGCTATGACATCGTCACCAAGCCCATCAAGGTCTTCTCCGACGGCACCCGCAAGGCCGACCTTGACCTGGTCCTGGTCGTGGATGTGATCCGGCGCTTGCCGACCATGGAGGTCGTGGCCCTTATGTCCGGCGACGGCGACTACGTGCCGATGGTGGAATACCTGCGAGAGCACGGCGTGCGCGTCGAGGTGTACTCGTTCGCGGACGCCATTGCCGAAGAGTTGCGCCTGGCCGCCAACGCGTGGCACGACATCAGCGCCCTAAAATCGGTGCACGTGGGCGCCGCGCCCGCGAAGGCGAGCCGCAGCCGGGCCGGGGCCTCCGCCCGCAGCGCATAACGAGCAATGGCACGCTTTCAAACGCTTCCATGAGCGGCCGCCGTCGCCGTCGCCGGCCTCGCCGGGCCTCAGCAGGATCGCCGCGCCGACCGTGGCGCCGCGTCCGCCGCTGGTTCACCATTACCCGCATCTGGGCCGTCATCTCGGTCATCGCCGTGATCATGCTGGTTGCCTCGCTCATCATCACGCCGGGGCTCACCGCTGGGAACTAGCAACCCCTCGCCCGGAGGCGGGGCTTCGCCCCGGCGCGGAACCGGGCCGCGCGCCGCGCGGTCGCGGACCTGGACGATCCTGCGAATCGGCGAAACCGCCATTTCGCTGGACCCAAGCTGGCTGATCATCTTCGTGATCGTCGCCTGGATGACTTCGCTGTCCGTGATTCCGACGCGGCTGTTCGAGGCCGCCGTCGGTGCTGGCATCGCGCCTCCTTCCCTCGAACCGCAAGCAAGCTACTGGGCCGGCGGGCTGCTGGCCAGCTTCATCTTCTTCGGCTCGATTCTGGCCCATGAGGCGGCCCACGCGCTGATGGCAGTGCGGCGCGGCATCGCCGTGCCCCGCATCAGGCTCTTCGTGTTCGGCGGCGTGGCCGAGATCTCCCAAGAGCCGCGTGCCGCAGGCGAGGAGTTCGCCATCGCCATCGTTGGCCCGCTCACCAGCGCCGCCATCGGCGGCGCCTTTCTGGTCCTGGCGCAGGCGCTGCCGGCGGCCACCGTGCCGCGTGTGACGGCCCAATGGCTCGGCGAAATCAATCTCTTTCTGGCCGCCTTCAACCTCCTGCCCGGATTCCCGCTGGACGGCGGCCGCGTGCTGCGATCCATTGTCTGGCGCCTCACGCAAAACGTGCACACCGCCACGCACGTGGCCAGCATGGCCGGCGCCGGCTTCGGCCTGTTGCTCGTCCTGTTTGGCGTCGTCCAGTTCGTGGCGTTCGGCGGCGAGGCCATGCCATCGCTATGGATGGTGTTCATCGGCTGGTTCCTGTGGTCGGCCGCGCGCACGGCGTATCGCGAGGCGGCGCGTCGGCGCCGACTCAGCACCATGACGGTGCGCGACGTGACCCGCGCCTTCAGCCAGGCGCCGTTCGCCTCCGACGCGGTCATTGCCGATGTCGAGCACGTCGTCCGGATCGAGACCGCGGCCCAAGTCTGGCCCGTGGCGGACGCCTCCGGCGACATATACGCGATGGTCACCACGCGCGGCATCGCCGCGGTGCCCCAATTCCTGCGGCCGACCACGCGCGTGAGCGACATCGCGCGCGAGATCGACGCCGCCGAGGTGCTGGAGCCGGACACGCCGCTCGACGAAGTGCTCGACGATGCCCAGCGACGGCGGCGCGGCTACTACTTCGTGAACGCCGGAGGTCGCGTCGCCGGCTGGATCTTCGTCGGCGACCTGCTCCGCACCGGACGCCCGCAACGCTCCGACACCGGCGGGAGCGAATAGGCTCGGGGCCTGTCGCCCCCGGTCCACTATCATCTAGGCACGTCCGGGTCCGCGCTGGGAGCATGCGGTGGCCGTAGTCAACAAATCTGCCGTCTTGATCGACCTGTCTTCGCTGCAAGCCATCGCGGCGAACGGCGGGGGCCAGATCGATTTTCAGCTGCTGCGTGATCGGCTCACCGACGACACCTCGCTGGTGCGCGCCACGGCCTATGGCACGGAGCACGATGGGCAACCTACGCCGCTCCTGGACCTCGCCGGGATGTCCCGGGCCGGCTACAAGCTCGTAACCAAGCGACTGCGGCGGCGGGACGACGGTACGTTGTACGCCAGCGTTCACGTCGAGATGACCGTCGACGCGCTGGAGCTCACGCCGTACATCGACCGCCTCACGCTGGTGACGACCGATCCAGACTTTGTGCCGCTGATCGAAGCGGTGCAGCGCCGCGGGGTGCGAGTCCAGGTTGTCGCAAGCGCTGCGGGGAGCAGCCAGCCGCTGGCCGCCGCCGCCGACGAGACGCTGGAGCTCGACGCCCTTCTCGCCGATGTCGTGCAGCGCGAGCGCCCCCGGCGCGACGGCCGCCGCCCCACGGCGCGCCGCGCCGCGCCCGGCGAAACGGCCCGGGCGCCAGTTCCGGATCGGCCCGACGAGGACACCCTGCCGCGTCGAGCGGCGCCGCCCCGGCCCCGAAAGCCCCCACCCGCCCCGGCCCCAGCACCCGCCCCAGAGCCAACCCCAGAGCCCGCCCCCAAGCCCGCCCCAGAGCCGGTGGCGCCGCAGCCGCCGGACCCGCCCGCCCGGCGGGAGCGTCTCGCTGCGCTGCCCGGGGAGCGGCTGAGCGGACGCGCGGGGCGTCAACCCGACGACCCGTCCTAGCCGCGCGGCGCCGTGCGCGTAGGCATCGCAGCCACCATGTGGGCCGACGCGCCGTTTCGCACCGTCGCCGAGGAAGCCCGCGACGCCGGGTATGCCGGCCTCGAGGGGGGAACGAGCGACCTGGTAGGCGATGCGCCGCTGGCCCGGCACATCGTCGCGGACGCCGGCCTGCCGCTGATCGGCGGGCGGTTCGCGGCCAACTGGTTCGCGCCCGAGTACCACGACGTCGAGCTGGATCAACTCAGGCGCGTGGCTGAATTTCTGGCCGATCTCGACGCCTCCTATGTCGTCGCGGCCACCCACGCCGTGCCGGAGCGCTGGGCGACTGCGGGGCATGGCGATCCCGCCGAAGAGCTGCAGCCGGACCAATGGCGCCATCTCGCGGAGTGCCTCGCCCGCGCTACCGACCTCTGCACCCGCGAATTCGAGCTTCAGGTCGTGTTTCGCAACCAGCTCGGGTCGCACGTCGAAACCAGCGCCGAGATCGATCGCCTGCTGTCCCTCACCGACCCCACGTCGCTGATGCTGGCCGTGGACGTGGGCTATTTGTTCTACCTGGGCACCGATCCGCGCGCCTTCATCCGCGACCGCATCGAGCGCGTGGCATACGTCACCCTCAAGGATGTGGACGCGGACCTCCGCGACCGCCATCTAGCGCAGGGCGGCACGCTACCCGCATTCGCTAACCTGGGCGGCTTCCCCGAGCTCGGAGGCGGCCACGTGGACGTTGAAGGCATCCTGGAGATCCTCGGGGACGGAGCATACGAGGGATGGCTGGTCGTGGATCAGGACCTCACACTGCGCGATCCGTCCGCCAGTGCCCAGATCAGTCGGGAATGCCTGGTGCATCTGGGACTCGACCTCGAGTCATGACGCGCGCGCTTGATCGTCGCTCGGTCGTGCAGGGCGCCGCCGGTCTCATGGGCGCCGCCCTGCTGGCCGCCTGCGGCGCAGAGCCCGTGCGCCGGCCGGCGCCGAGCCCGCTGCCCCTGGCCAACGTCGAGCCCTGGGGCGCCAACGTCTTTCTGGACCTGGAGGATGAGGGCTGGAAACGCCGCCATAGTCTCGAGATGTTGCGCGCCGCCGGCGTCCGTTGGATCTATCAACGCATCGCCTGGGATGCCGTCGAGACCGTCGGCCAGGACCTGTTTGTCAATCCCCAGCGACGCGAGAGCAGTTGGGAGCGATTCGACGACATCGTCGACCGCGCCCAGGACCTTGGCATCGCCGTGGTAGCCCGCGTCGAGCGCTCGCCGCAGTGGGCCCGGCCCGGCCGTGACAGCCCCACCGCTCCGCCCGTGGACCTGGCCGACTTTGCCGCCTTTCTGCGCACCCTCGCCGCGCGCTACAAGGACCGCGTCCAGCACTACCAGATCTGGCACGAGCCAAACCTCGCGGCCAACTGGGGTGGCGCGGCCCCCGACCCCGCGGCCTACGCCGCCCTGCTGCGCGTGGCCTACGACGCGCTGAAGTCGGCCGATGACCGAACCGTCGTCGCCGGCGCCCAGCTCGCACCCACGCTGGAAAACAATCCGCGGGCGATCAGTGACCTGACCTTTCTCCAGCAGACCTACGACCATGGCGCCGCGGAAACGCTGGACGTTCAGGCGGCGGCGGCCTTCGGCATGCAGTACTCCCCGAGCACGCCGGCGGACCCGCGCGTGCTCAACTTCCGCCGCGTCGAGCTGATCCGCAATCTCATGGTGGAATACGGCCGCAGCGACGCTCCCGTCTGGCTCAGCGCCTACGGCTGGAACGCCGCGCCGCCCGACCTCGAAGCCTCGCAGGCCACCTGGCGCCGCGTGGACGAGTCACAGCAGGCGGCGTGGACCGTCGACGGCGTCCGCTACGGCTTGCGCGAATGGCCCTGGATCGGGGTCTTCGGCATCTGGTTCTTCCGCCAGTCCTTCGCGGCTCTCGGGCCTGACGACGTCTCCTACTACTTCCGCATGGTCGACCCGGACTTCACGCCGCGACCCGTGTACCGCGCCGTGCAGCAGGCGGCCACCGGCCAGTCGGACCTCTAGCGCCGTCCCCGATGCGGGGTCACTGATGCGGCGCCTGCGTCATTGGCGGGCCGTCCTCGCCGTCCTCGGTGTCGGCGTGCTTGCCGTGGTCACGGCCGGTCTCCTGGGATGGGCCGTCGTTACTGAGCGCGGCGCAACCTTTGGCCTCGCCGCGCTGCCTGAGCTGCGCCACGCCGACGGGCCGACCATCGGCGCCAATACCTTCCTCCAGCGCGAGGCGGATCCGACGAAAGTCGAGCGCGAGCTCCAGCTCTTGGCCGATGCCGGCATTGGCCTCATTCGCCAGGAGATCCAGTGGGTGGAGATCGAACCTCTCGCCAAGGGCGAGCACATCGACAACCACGGTGCCGATGCCTGGGCCAAGTACGACCGGATCGTCGACCTGGCGAATCGCTTCGGCATCGAGGTGCTCGCACGGCTCGACCGTCCGCCGCCGTGGGCCACGCCCGGATTCGACCCGCAGGCGAACCCGTCGATCCAGATGCCGCCCGCGGATTTCAACGACTTTGCGGACTTTGCCGCCGCCGTGGCGGCGCGCTACCGCGGCAAGGTGCGCCATTTCCAGATCTGGAACGAGCCCAACCTGTTCGGCGAGTGGGGCGGCCGTCCGCCGGACCCCGCCGCCTACCTCGACATGCTGCGCGTGGTCGGCACGGCCATCCGGGCCGCCAACCCCGACGCCGTGATCGTACTGGCGGGTCTGGCGCCCACGATCGAAACCGGTCCCGACAACCTCAGCGACCTGCTGTTCCTGGACCGGCTCTATCAGCTGGGCGCCAAGGGCGCCTTCGACATCGCCTCCAGCATGTCCTACGGCCTGTTCACCGGCCCGCGCGATCCGCTGATCGACCCGGCGCGGACAAACTTGCCCCGCGCCGTGCTCTGGCGCGAGATCATGGAAGCCCACGGCGACGCCGGCACGTCGATCTGGGCCTCGGAATACGGCTGGATGTCCTTGCCCGACGGCTGGCAGGGCAACCAGGGCATCTGGGGCAATCATCCGGCAGCCGACCAGGCAGCCTGGACCGTGGACGGCATCCGTCGCGCGCGGGAGCAGTGGCCCTGGCTGCCCACCATCATCATCTGGGCCTCGCGCTGGCCCCATGACACCGACCCGGATGACCCGACACCGTTCTTCGCGCTGCTCGACAAGGGCCTGACGCCGCGCCAGCCGCTGGTGGCACTAAGTCGCGCGTATGCGGCAGCCCCACGGGCGGGCGTGGGCTTGCATCAGGAAACGCACGCCGCCTTCAGCTTCGAGGGACCGTGGCCGCGAGTGCCCAGCGACTGGGCGTCGCTTGAGTTTCATCGCCAAACCGGGCAGCCCAATGCGCGGATGGAGCTGCGCTTCGAGGGTGACTCGATCGGCCTGCTCACGCGGCGCGGCCCCGACATGGGACAGGTGCGCATACATATCGACGGCCACAGCGGCCTGGCCGACGCCCTGCCGCGCAACGCCGCCGGCGAGGCGATCCTGAATCTCTACGCGCCGGAGGTCGAGCGCCTAGCACGCATCCCCATCGCCCGCGGGCTGTCCGACGGCCCCCACGTGATCGAGCTGACGGTGATGGCCGAGCGCGACCCGGCATCGTCGGGTGGGCTGGTCATCGTCGACGGCGCCCTGGTGGGCAACTCGCGGCCGCTCTGGCCCTACGCCGCGATTGCCGGCACGTGGGCGCTGGCGCTGGCCGTGCTCGTGTGGGCCGTTGGCGGACGCGCTGCCCGCGCCATTGCGGCGCGCGCGCCGCAGATTTCGACTCTGGACCTGAATCTCCCGGCCGGGCTCTACGCGGGCGAGGTCGCCGCCGGCGCCCTGGCCGTGGTGTTCGCTTTGCTGCCGGACGGCGCGCCGACCTCTGTCTGGACGCTGGCGCGGCTGGTGCTGGCGGCGGCCCTGGGCGCCCTGGCGCTGGCGCGACCGCGCCACGTGGCCATCGTGGCCGTCGCCGCGATCCCGTTCGTCGGCGTCATCGCGCGCACCGGCATCTACGACCGGCCGGTCGGCGAGACCCTAATCGTCGTGCTGGTCATCGCCTGGGCCGCGAACGCGCTGGCGCAGCGCCGCTGGCCGCAGGTTCGAGGCTGGTGGCTCTGGTTGCCGATCGCCGTCATCGGCGCGGGCATCGCGGCCACGGCGGCGGCGGAGTTCTCCCGAGTGGCTTGGCGCGATCTGCGGACGGTCATCGTCGAGCCGGCGCTGCTGCTCCTGGTGCTGCTCAGCGTGGCGCGCAATCGCCCCGCGGCGCAGCGGCTCGGCGTCGCACTCGTGCTCGGGGCCGTCGTCTCGGCAGCCGTCGCGCTGCTGCTCATCCCGTCAGGCGCCGTCGTCACCGATGCCGGACCGCCGCGGCTGCGTGGCCTGTTCGGCTCACCCAACAACTTGGCGCTGATTCTGGAGCGCGCGCTGCCCGTGGCGGTCGGCCTGGCGCTCATGGCCATGCCCCGACCGCGAATACGGGCGGCCGCGTGGGCGGCGGTCGCGCTGCTGGTTGCCGTCCTGGTGCTGACCTTCAGCCGCGGCGCCTGGATCGGCGCGCTGGCCGGCCTTGCCTTCGCACTGATGCCCGTCTGGCGGCGCAGCGCCATCCGTCACTCCGGCGGGGAGCTTGCCCCGTCCCTGCTACGGGGCCGGAATCCAGGTGCCGTGCTCCGTCGCATGCGTGCCGCGGCGCCTCTGCTCGTAGCGGGCCTGGTGGCGGCCGGGCTGGTGGCGGCAATCATCACGACCGGCGGCGACCGCCTCGCGCAGCTCATGCGCCCCTCCGACGCCGCCACGGCGGCGCGGCCCCTCCTCTGGGACTCCGCCTGGCGCATGCTCGCCGACAACCCGATCCTGGGCGTGGGCCCGGACAACTTCCTCTATCACTACCGGGACTACATCCGACCGGAAGCCTGGGCCGAGCCCAACATCTCGCACGCGCACAACATCGCCCTCGATACGTGGCTCACGTTGGGCCTGCCGGGTCTCGTGCTCTTGGCCGCGGTGCTGGCCGTCTACGCGCGCACCTGGCGCACGGCGCTGCGGCGCGCCGCGCCCGGCGGCCAGGCGCTCGTCTACGGCCTGGGCGGCGCCATGCTGGCGACCCTCGTGCACGGCATGGTCGATAGCAGCCTCTTCCTCCCCGAGCTGGCCGCCACCTTCTGGGTAATCGTGGCGCTCACCGTCATGCTCGCCACGAGCCCGCGCGTCATTCCGAGCGAAGCGAGGAATCTAAAGCCGTCGTCCATGGGGCTAGAGGGAGACCCGGAGTTACGCGGTCGGAGTCTCTCACCAGGTTCGGAATGACTTGAGGTAATCGGCACGCAAAGCGCCATTCGGCCTGTCAGATGTAGCAACGGTGTTGGGCGTCAAGGGTTACATGGGCGGAGGAGTGGGGGCGACCCAGACGGTCTGCTGCTTGCAGAGGGCATTGCAGAGCACGAGCAGCTTGCGCATGCAGGCGGTGAGGGCCACGAGCTTCGGCTTCCCGGCCGCGACCAGGCGCTGGTAAAAGGCGCGGAGGCTGGGGTTGGCGCGACTGGCGGCGAGGGCGGCCATATAGAGGGCGGCGCGGACCGAGGCGCGGCCACCCCAGACGCTGCGGCGCCCGCGCCCGGTGCCGCTGTCGCGATTGAAGGGGGCGACGCCGACGAGGGCGGCGACCTGGTGGCGGGAGAGCGTGCCCAGTTCGGGCAGCTCGGCGAGCAAGGTGCGGCAGGCGACGGGGCCGATGCCGGGGATGCTCTGCAGCCAGGCGGCGCGGGCGCGCAGGGCCGGATGGGCCTGCACCGCGTGGTCGAGCCGCGCATCGAGGTCGGCCAGGTGCTGCGTCAGCCAGGCCAGATGGGCGTCGACGTCGGCCCGGAGCGCTGGCGGGGCTTGGTGGCGCCGCTGCTGCTCCGCCACGCGGATGGCGAGGAGCTGGCGCCGCCGGGTGACCAGGGCGTGCAGGTGGAGGGTGGCGGCATCTGGGCGCGGGCGCAGCGGCGGCTGGACCTCGGCGGCGAAGCGGGCCAGCCCCCAGGCGTCGAGCCGGTCGGTCTTGGCCAGGATATTGCGGCTGCGGGCGAAGTCGCGCACCTGCCGCGGATTGACCACCGCCGCCGGCAGCCCGGCGCCGGTCAGGGCCGCATCGACCGCCCGCTCGTAGCCGCCGCTGGCCTCCAGCACGATGCGGGTCGGCGCGTGGGTCCTGGACCCACCGGACGAGGCGAGCGTGGCCCGCGGGCGTGTTGGGGACGCGCCAGGCGTCTTGGGTCGGATGCACCGCGAGGTCCAGGTGATCGCGGGCGACGTCCAGGCCGAGCGACGGGGGCTGGGGCATTTCGGTACCCTCCCATGCGGCGCCGACCTCTCGCCCAACCTTGCAAGATGCGGGCTCGCTCCGGCGGCCCTGGCAACGGTACGGGCTCTGGGCCAGCGCCACGGGCCGGGACGACCACGCTACATAGCGGTCTCATGGGACCTAGGGGCGGACGGTCTGTCCCGGCCCGGTGCTTCCCCCGGACGATCCGAGGGTTCTGCAACATACAAGGGGCGGTTCGCGAACCGCCCTTGCGTGTTTCAAGGCCCTCGGATGATCCAAAGTTAGGCGCCGGGCCGGGACGGACCTTCCGCCCGATGGCCGACCCTCAGCCCGCAAGCGACGCCTCTCTCGGCGAGTCGCGATAGGGCGCATCGTCGAACCCGATGAATTCCACATCCGCGTAGGCCGCGAAGCGCCGCGCCATGACCGCCAGCGCCTCGGGGTTGTCATCGACCAGCACGAAGCGCCGGCCCAGCACGCGCGCCGCCTCGCCCACGGTGCCGCTGCCGGCGAAGAAGTCCAGCACCGTGCCGCCGGGCGGGCATGAGGCCTGAATGATCCGGCGCGCGATGCCCACCGGCTTCTGCGTCGGGTAGCCGGTGCGCTCCTTGCCGTTCGTGGGCACGATGGTGTGCCACCAGGTGTCCGTGGGCAGCTTGCCCCGGGCGGCTTTTTCCGGACCGACCAGCCCGGGCGCCATGTAGGGGATGCGCTCGACCTCGTCCGTGTCGAAGTAGTACCGCTCCGGGTCCTTGGCATACACCAGGATGTTGTCGTGCTTCGGGGGCCACTTCTTCTTGGTGCGTCCGCCGTAGTCGTAGGCCCAGATGATCTCGTTGAGGAACGAGTCGCGCCCAAAGATGCCGTCGAGCAGGACCTTGGCGTAGTGCACCTCGCGGTAGTCGAGATGCAGATAGAGCGACCCGGTCGCCGCCAGCAGTCGATGGGCTTCTTCCAGGCGGGGCTCGAGAAACCCGAGGTAGTCCTCGAAGGCGTCATCGAACGCCCGCGTGCCCAGCCGCTCGGTGCGGTAGCGCCGGCCCTGAAACCCAGTGCGGTCGCCCTCCGGGTCGCGGCGCGTCCGTAGCTGGGTGCGCGCCTGCGTCCGGCCCGTATTGAACGGCGGATCGACGTAGATGAGGTCGATGCTGCCCGACGGCATGTCCGGCAGGATCGACAGATTGTCGGCGAAGTAGACGCGGTTCATCGCTGCGGTCGCTGCTCCTCGAATCCACCACGGGCCCGCCCCGCCGCCATGGTCACTTCCCGATGCAGAACTTGGCGAATATGGCATCCAGCAGGTCCTCGGTGGCCGACTCGCCCGTGACCTCGCCAAGCGCCTGCACCGCGCCGCGCAGGCCGATGGCGATGAAGTCTGCGGGCAGCCCTCCGGCGACCGCCTCACTGGCGCCGGCCAACTCCGCCCGCGCCCGATCCAGCGCCTGCTTGTGGCGCAGGCTGGCCACGGTGCCCAGGTCGGGATTCGGCGCCCCGTCGCCGATGAGGCTGCGGAGGGCCGCGCGCACGCCGGCGACATCGCCGCCGATCGCGCTGGTGCGGCACACCGGCGCCTCGATGAGCCGCGCCACGTCGCCAGCGGTGATTGCAGGGGCCAGATCGCTCTTGTTGACGATGACGATGGCGGTCTTCCCCGCCTCGGACACGCGCCGCCCTGCGTCGCGGTCGGCCTCAGACAACGCGCGGGACCCGTCCAACACCAGGGCCGCCACGTCCGCCGCGGCCAGCGCCGCGCCGCTGCGCGCCACGCCAATGCGCTCAACCGGATCGTCCGTCGCGCGCAGGCCGGCCGTGTCGCTGAGCCGCACCGGAATCCCGTCCAGATTGAAGGACTCCTCAACCACGTCGCGGGTGGTGCCCGGAACCTCGGTGACGATGGCGCGTTCGGTGGCGAGCAAGGCGTTCATCAGTGACGACTTACCCACGTTGGGGCTGCCGACCAGCACCACGCGAAACCCGTGCCGCTGCAGCAGGCCGCGATCGGCGCTCGCCAAGATCGCCGCCAGCGTCCGGTCAATCGCCTCCAGCGTGCGCCCCACGTCGTCGCGCGGCACCGGCGGCACGTCCTCTTCCGCAAAGTCGATCTCTGCCTCCAGCCGCGCCATGAGGTCCATGCAAGCGCGCCGCAGATCGCCGACGGAGCTGGAGAGACGTCCGGCCAGCTGATCGGCCGCGGCGGCCAGGGCCTCGGCCGTCGGCGCCGCGACCAGGTCGGCGACGGCTTCCGCCTGCGCCAGGTCCAGCCGCCCGTTGAGAAAGGCGCGCAGGGTGAACTCACCCGGGTCGGCGGGACGCGCCCCCGCCCGGAGCACCGCGTCAAGCACGCGAGTCGTCACAAGGACTCCGCCGTGGCCCTGGAGCTCGATGACGTCCTCACCCGTATACGAATGCGGCCCCGGCATATACAGCAGCAAGCCGTCGTCGATGACCGCGTGCGGCGGGTCCGGGTCAACCACGTCCACGCGGTGCGCAAAGCGCGGGCGCGGACGCTCGAGCGTTTCGTGAAACCGGACGACGGCCTCGGCCAGCCCGAGCGCCTCGGGACCACTCAGGCGCACGATGCCGATGCCGCCCGGCCCCGGCGCCGTGGCAATGGCGGCGATGGTGTCGGCAGCGCTGCGCATCATTCCGAGTCGCCCCAACCTGTCATTCCGAGCCGCAGGCGAGGAATCTCAGATCGCTCATTTCCACGCGCGGCGGTCGAGGATCGGGATTCCTCACGTTTTTTCGGAGTGACGGAGTGGTGCGGCATGACGGCGGCTTCGGCATCACCGGCGCTGCTCCACATGGCCAGCAGCACTCAGGCCCGAATCAGGCCGGCGCGGCTGCCAGGCTGGGCGTGGGCGGCTCCGCCGCGGCGAGCGCGCGCGCGTACTCGCGCTGCAGCATCCGTTTGCTCACGTGGATGCCGATGTGATCCCATGGCAGGGGCTCGTCGGGATCACGGTGGCGATAGATCACCTCGTCGAGGTCGACGCCCGCGTCCGCCACGGCGGCGAACCAAGCGCCTGGCCTGAAGTGCTCCGTCCAGCCGTCGAAGCGGCAGCCGCGGTCCCAAGCGCCGCGAATCACGCGCCCGACGCGCCGGTCGCCCACCGCCAGCAGGGCCTCCACCTGGCTTTCCTCGGTGTCGTGCCACATCAGATGCACGTTGCGGTCGCGCACGATCTCGAAGCAGGCCCGCTGCTTGGCGCGGATGGCCTCGGGCCGGTCCTGCGGATGCCATTGAAACGGGGTGAAGGGCTTGGGAATGAAGGTCGAGACGGTGACGTTGACCTTCGCCTTGGGCCCATGATGGCGGCGCCCGACGGCCATCACGCGGTTGGCCAGGTGCGCGATCGCGCGCGCGTCATCCAGCGTCTCCGTGGGCTGCCCGATCATGAAGTACAGCTTGATCGTGCGGAAGCCCTGCGCAAATGCCATCTCGCAGGTGCTCAGCAGGTCCTCGTCCGTGATCTCCTTGTTGATCACTTTGCGCATGCGCGTGGTCGCCGCCTCGGGCGCGAAGGTCAGGCTGCCGCCGCGCTTGCCGCCACGCTGCAGCGCCCGCGCGATGTCGACGTTGAAGCTCTCGACGCGGGTGGACGGAATGCTCACTTGCAGGTAGTCGGGCGTCGAGTCCTGCACCTCGCCGATCAGGGCGTCGAGGCCGTCATAGTCCACGGCGTTGAGCGAGAGCAGCGACACGTCGCTCTGCCCCGTGGACGCCAGGCATTGATCGATAGCCGCCGCCACGCCCTTCGCCGACCGCCGGCGCACGGGCCGGTAGATGTAGCCCGCCTGGCAGAAGCGGCAGGCGCGCGCGCAGCCGCGGTCCAACTCGACGGCCACGCGGTCGTGCACCACCTCGGTGAGCGGCACGACCGGGCGGGACGGCGCGGGAACGGCGTCCAGGTCCACCAGCTGCCGCTCGATCCGCGCCGGCGCGTCCGCGTGCAGCCGCTCGTGCCCAACGAACTGGTGGCCCGCGTAGCGCGGCCGGTAGAGCGACGGGACGTAAAAGCCCGGCATCTCCGTGGCGCAGTGGAGCAGGAACGCGCGGCGCCAATCGGGGCGGTCGCGGTCGAAGCCCGCGAGGGCATCGAGCAAGCGCGGCAGCATCTCCTCGCCCTCGCCGATCGCGATCAGGTCGAAGAAGTCCGCCATCGGCTCGGGGTTGATCAGCGCGGAGCCGCCGCCGAGGATCAGCGGATCGTTCGGCCCACGCTCATGGCTCTCCAGCGGGATGTCCGCCAGGTCCAGCATCTCGAGCACATTGGTGTTTCCGCTCTCGTAGCTGAGCGAGAACCCAAGCATGTCGAAGTCGGCCAGCGGTCGCCGCGTCTCCCAACCGAACAGCGGCAGCCCCGCCTCGCGCATGAGGTCCGCCAAATCCGGAAACGGCGTGAAGGCGCGGTCGCAGAGGTGGGGCGTGTGGTCGTTGACCTGCTCGTAGAGCACCCCCATGGCGAGGTTGGACATCCCGATCTCATACGCGTCGGGGAAGCACAGCGCGAACGTCGTCGCCGCCTCGCGCCAGGATTTGCGCCGAGCGTTCAGCTCGCCGCCGACGTACTGCGCGGGCTTGGCGACGCGGTCGAGGAGGGGTGTGATGTCGACGGCGGGGTTCATAGAGTGATGCTGCGGGGATGCCGACACCTAGTCCGGCACCTTAGCATGCACACGCCATGCTCGACGCCGAAGCGGGCGGCCAGAACGCCGCACCGCGCCGCCAGGAAGGAATTCACGCCATGCCCGATCTCGTGCTGCGTGCCGCCACGCTGATTGACGGCACCGGGTCCGAGCCGCAGCGGCCCGGCGCGGTGACGATTCGCGACGGACAGATCGCCGCCGTGGGCGCACCCGGCCGCGACGCCGGCGACGCCGAAATCATGGACTTCGGCGATGCCACGCTTCTCCCGGGGCTGATCGACGCCCACGTGCACCTGCAATTCACCGCCGGACCGGACCATCCCACCACCCGCGCCGCGCACATGCACGCCAGCGACGCCGAGCGCATCGCCACCGCGATCGGCAACGCCCAGCGCGGTTTGGCGACCGGCGTGACCACCATGCGCGATACCGGCGGTTACCTGACGCTCAACATGGACGTGCGCGACGCCATCAATGACGGCCACGTTGTGGGTCCGCGTCTGCTCGTGTGCGGCGCCCCCATCACCACCACCGCCGGTCACCTGCACTGGTGCGGCCTGCGCGCGGATACCCGCGACGAGGTCGTCGCGGCCGTGCGCACAATGGTCGAGGCCGGGGCGGACTTTGTGAAGGTCATGGCCACCGGCGGCATGATGACCCCAGGCACCTCGCCGGGCATGACGCAATACTCGGACACCGAGCTGCGCGCCCTCGTCAACGACGCCCACCGGCTGCGTAAGCAGGTGGCAGCCCACGTGCTGGGCACCACCGGCTGCATCCTGGCCATCGACGCCGGCGTGGACACCCTGGAGCACTGCTCCTGGCTCGACGAATCCGGCGCGCTGGGCACGCTGCGCTTCGACGCCGAGGCGGCCGCTCGCGTGTCGCCCGCCACCCAATCGGTGCACATGACGATCGGCGCGGGCACCCGCGAGGTGGTGCGCGGACTGGCCAACCTGGACGAGCTGTCCGAGGCGGGCCGCGAAGAGCTGCGCACGCGCGGCATCTACCACCGCGCCATGCGCGCCAGCGGCACGCCGATGGTCGTCTCCAGCGACGCCGGCGTGATGACCACGGCCCATGACGAGTTCGCGCTAACCGTCATCGCCGCTGTCGGCGTGCTGGACCTGACGCCGGCCGAGGCCGTCAACCTCAGCAGCTACGCCGCCGCGCGCGCGATCGGCCTGGGCCAGGTGACCGGCGCCCTCAAGCCCGGCCTCGCCGCCGACGTGCTGGTGGTCGAGGGCGACGCAGCCGAGAACATCTGCCGCGTCGGGCACCCGCTCGCCGTCTACCTGGGCGGTCGCGAAGTAGCCCGCGAGCGCCGCCTGCTCACCGCCTGACGGCGGACCCGGGGACAACACGCACGGCTCGGGAGGACTTGTAGGGGCGCTTCGCGAAGCGCCCTAATGCGCTGCCGCCGCGAATTCCCCCTCATCCTCTCCCACACCAGGGGAGAAGGGACCGGACTCCCCGGCACAAGCGCCTGCACCCGTCCCGGTGGCCCAGCCTGCGTGGAGCCCGGGAAGTCGCACCCCTAGCGATACCCGACGTGGATCTCCAGCTTCTCCAGCGTGAGCCGCTCGGCGCTCGCCTCGGGCGGGTTGACCCACACGCCCACGAGGTTTTCTCCATGCGCCAGGAACGCCGGCTGCGCCTCGAACACCAGCCAGCCGTCCTCAACGATCGGTGGCGGGAGCATGATGTTGTTGAGGCGCAGCTCGATGCGCTCGACGACGTCCGATCGCGGGGGGCGGTTGTAGAGGTCGCGGTACTTCGTCGCCAGCAGCATCGGATCGAGCCGGTCGCCGTCTGACGCGTCGCCGTCGGACAGCACCGCGCGCACGGTGATGGCCCGTATAGCGTCGGCCTCCGCGTTCACGTCGTCGCCCACCCACACGCGCACGAACGTGTCCACCTTGCCGTCGCGATAGTCGCTCTGGCCCGGCGGTCCGGGCCAGTCCTCCTTGGGCTGCGGCGTGCCCGTGGGGATATTGGGCAGCAGCGCCGGCAGCTGGGCCAGCAGGTTGGTGTTGAGCGACATGGCCCGCGGGGTGCTCCAATCCTCCGGCGGCGGGATCATGAAGTGACCGCCGCCCCGCCGCTCGGCGAAGAACACCTTGTCGGTGCGGCGCAGCGTCTCCAGCGTGCCCAGCTCGCGCTGCGCGCGCATGCAGCCGCGCCAGTAGTCGGTCTCCATCAGCTCGGTGTAGGTGCCGGCGCGCCGGGCCGACTCCGGCGTGCGGTCGGGGTAGTTGAAGGTGCACACGCCGTCGGCGCCCTGGTGCAGCCAGTTGGCCGCCGCGCCGCGCTGCACCTCCAACGACGGGTGGACATAGCCGTCACTGGAATGATGCGCGTCGATGCACGGATACAGCTTCACGGGATGGCCCGCGGTCAGGCGGCGGAAGTCGCGCACGTCCACGTCGAACGTGCGACAGCCGAGGATGAGAATGTCCACCAGGCCCTCGCGCACCCAAGTTTCGATATCGATGCCGGTGTAGTGGCAGCTCAACACGTCGGGCGGAATCTGCACGCTCAGCAGATAGGGCCGCCCGCGCACCCGCGCCCGCTCCAGCAGCACCGCGCGCACCGTGCGCATCAGGTCGTTGAGGTGCTCCCGCAGCTCCCACTGATGCCCCGGCGGCAACAGCACGTCAACGCGCGCGAAATCGAGATTGATGCCGTCGTGGTCGAAGCGCCATGCCACCTCGCGCACGATCTCGGTGATGTAGTCCCGCACTCCGGGCACGGCGTAGTTCACGAAGCCGCTCTCGACGTGGCCATAGGGCCACAGCAGCCACTCGGGATGCGCCGCCTTTTCCGGAATCGTCGCGGGCACGACCTTCGTGCCGTCCCAGCCAACGTCGTAGCCGTTCATGGCGAGCTGATAGAAGGACTCGATCCCGCGCCGATGAGACTGCTCCAGGGCCAGGGACGGAATCTCGACGCCCGCCTCGACCCAGCCCTTGATCCACTCGCCAACGGGGCGCACGTCGCTCTTGAACGAAGCCTCGACGCCGCCCTCGGACCACCAGATGATGGAGTCGATCTGCGTGCCCGGCATGTCTTGCAAGCTCAACTGTGCGTCCCACCACTTGGCCAGCTGATCGGGCGGCGGCGGCTCGCCCACGAAGTCCTTGGGATCGCCGGTGATGTCATAGCGCACCACAATCCGCCGCCGCCGCTCCACGGCGGCCAGATGCTCAGCCGAGAGCTCGAATGGATGCATGGGATGTCTGCTTTCCGCCTGCCCGATCCCCGTGCTGGAACTATAGGCCGCGCGGCGGGTGGTTCCGGTCGTCATGCAGCTGCGCGGCCGACTTCGATCCGGCGGTCGGGTACCAGGGACTCATCGGCGGCCCCATGGGCAACTCAATGGCTGTTCATGCTTGACGTTAGACATAGCACTTGACACTAGACGCGTGCGCGCTACGCTTCGGCTAGTGGACAGGGGAACCCCTGTCGGCGCGTCGTTCCCTTGGAGCGACGCGCTTTTAGTCTTTAAGGGCAGAACGCCGTCGGTGCGCCTCAATCAATGACCGGATGTCTGAATCCGGGAAGACCTTCAGGCCAAACTTGCCCATTTGGCCGTCTCCTCTGAGATAGAACTTGCTGCTGACAGCCTCCCAATACTTGGGCTCCTCCGTGCATCCGCTGCGAACCCACTCATAGACCTCTCGGGCCACGATGTCAGCCAATTCGGTTACGTCGGTCCCATCCTTCGGTACGTAGTGGACCCCCGTGTGAAGCATGCCGGAGAACGCCGACTCGCTGAGCCATTGCGTGCCGTGCAGTAGCAACTCAAGGACGGCGGCCTGCCGCATGGCATCCTCGCGCGGGCCGATGCTTTCGAAGGTGACGCGTCCAACGGCGCGCGTTGGCCGGTGCGCGAGGAAGTCGACGTAGCGCTCCAGCAGCATCGTGATCGCGAGTGCATAAGCATCCGTTGGGAGGTACGGGTCTTGGCCCGCATCGACGAAATTGCCGAACTCCGATTTCCGGACGCCGACACCGAAGAACACGGCTGGGGTATCGACGATGAGCTGGCGGATCGCCTCGTCGAATTCGCGCTGCCGTGCTTCGTCATCGCCGAAGGAGAATTGCTCCTTGCGTCGACGCATATGGGGCTCATGGAACGTGATGTCCGTCGTCCCGAAAAAGCTCATCTTGATGGCATTTGCTTGCTTTGCATAGGCGGGAATGTCCGCGTCTACCATGGCAACCGCGCCGGTCGCAAACCAGGCTTCCGAAAGAGTTGGCTCGGGTGCTGCGACCCCAGACTCGTCGATATAGAGGATATTCTCAGATCGCCCTTCCGAAAGGGGTTGACCCGACTTCAGCTTGAAGGCACGCCGAGAATCCAGCCAGCCGTGGGCTCGCTGTAGCTCCTGCCGCTCTCTGCCCAGGATTTGCTCAATGATCTGGGCGAACACATCATCCTTTTCGCCCGCACGTCGCAGCATCGCGGCAAGGAGGCGGGCGAGTCGGCTGGCTTCGCCGAGGCGCTCCGCTCGCTCCTTCGCAAGCCGGCGCCCCTGAGGGTCCCCTCTCACTTCCGGCATCAGTGCAGGCTTAGGTCCTTATCAGGTTGTTGACAGAACGAAGGCTTCTCCGTTCGACGCGGGCCCGGGCAGGGGCCGCATCGCAGGAGAGCCTTCTTGCCACAGCGTAGCGCCCCGTTTGGCACTCGACAGCGTGCGGTGAACTTCCAACTTGCGGTGATCGGCGAGCCATCGGCGACGACATTCACGGAATGGCGCGTTTCTCGATGCTCGGGATCTCATTGCCAAGTCGCCAACCTCTTGACCCGCCCACAATCGACAGCGACACTCGCCATTGAAGACGCATCGGCGTTGACGGAGACACGTCGCGGCGATCGGACCGCCGAGCGAGCCCGGGTGGGTGTGAGCCGGGTGCGGAGCCGCCGTCGTTGGCATCCCTCCCGAGCTGCCGGCCGAACGCTCGTCGCGGCGAGTCAGTAGACCCGGTCGGGGTAGCGCCCCGTTATCGGCGCGGTCGTCCGCCACGGCGGGCGGCGATTGAGTGGTCCGGCGTTGGCCGGGCAATCGCGGGTGGCACCGCGGGTGACGAGCCCGTCCCGGAAGGGGCGGGTTTTTTGTTGCGGCGCCGCGCCCAGATGAGCACGACAGGACGGCGGGTGAAGATGGCAACCGACGAGCTCTACTCAGCCGATAGCTATCTGCGGGAATTCGAGGCCGTGGTCCAGCGGGCCGGCCCGGACGGCGTGGTGCTTGACCGCACCGCCTTCTATCCGCGGGGCGGCGGGCAACCCAGCGATACCGGCGAGCTGCGCGCCGGAGCCGAGGTGTGGCCGGTGACCCGCGTGCAGCGGCGCGCCGGCGAGATCGCGCACGCGGTTGAAGGCGATCCGCCCGCGCCCGGCACCCAAGTCTGCGGCAGCCTGGACTGGGAGCGGCGCTTCCGGTTCATGCGGCTGCACACGGCGCTGCACGCGCTCTCGGGCATCGTGTGGCGCGGCTGGAACGCCGACGTGACCGGCAGCAACATCGCCGACGGCGGCGACCGCGCGCGCATGGACTTCGCCTTGGAGGGCGTGCGCATCAACGAGATCAAGCAGGAGATCGAGGACCAACTGAATCAGTCGCTCGCCGCGGGGCGCGAGGTCAAGGTCTACTCCCTGCCCCGCGCGGAAGCCTTCGAGCTGCCGGACCTGATCCGCACCCACGTGAACCTCGTCCCCGAGCACATCCGCGAGATTCGCATCGTCGAGATCGTGGACCTGGACCGCCAGGCGGACGGCGGCACCCACGTGGCCAACACCGCGGAGATCGGGCCGGTGCGCATCGTCAACGCGGTCAACAAGGGACGCATCAATCGGCGTCTCGAAATCGCCCTCGGGGACTGACGGCATGTCCCGCGACGATCCACCCGACGCTGCCTCAACTTCGCTGGATTCCCGCTTTCGCGGGAATGACGGAGAAGGGGGTGGGAATGACGGAGGAGGGGGCGGGAATGATGGAGCGAGATCAGGGCCTGTGGCAGCGAAACCACCCGACGCCGCCCCGGCCTCGCCCTTCCAACCGCTGCCGGACGAGCTGGACTTTCCGTCCATGGAGCGGCGCATCCTGGACTCCTGGGCGGAGCAGGGCACGTTCGACCAGCTGCGCGCCAAGAACGCCGACGGCCCGCGCTGGTCCTTCATCGACGGTCCCATCACGGCCAACAACCCCATGGGCGTGCATCACGCCTGGGGCCGCACCTACAAGGACGTCTACCAGCGCTACCGCGCCATGCGCGGCTACCACCAGCGTTATCAGAACGGCTTCGACTGCCAGGGGCTATGGCTTGAGGTCGAAGTCGAAAAAGAGCTCGGGTTCAAGTCCAAGCGCGACATCGAGGCCTTCGGGCTCGAAGCCTTTGCCGAGGCCTGCCGCGAGCGGGTCGCCACCTATTCCGCGGTCCAGACCTCGCAGTCCGCGCGCCTGGGGCAGTGGATGGATTGGGACAACTCCTACTACACCCACTCCGACAGCAACATCGAGCACATCTGGAGCTTCCTGCGGCGCTGCCACGAGCGCGGCTGGATCGAGGTGGCGCAGCGCGCCATGCCCTGGTGCGCGCGCTGCGGCACGGCGCTCTCGCAGCACGAGTTGATCGACACCTACGCCGAGATCACGCACGACGCGCTGTACGTCCGGCTGCCGCTTCACGGCCGCGAAAACGCCTGGCTGCTCGTCTGGACCACCACGCCCTGGACGCTGGCGGCCAACGTCGCCGCCGCCGTCGATCCCGACCTGACCTATGTCGAGGTCGGGATGAACAACGGCGCGCGCTACTTCCTGGCCGAAGACACGCTGCAAGAGGCGCTCGGCGACGACCCGCATCTGGTCATCGGCCGCGTCAAGGGTGCCGACATGCTCGGCTGGACCTACGACGGGCCCTTCGACGAGTTGCCCGCCGTCGCCGGCACCGCGCACCGCGTCATCCCCTGGAAGGACGTGGGCGCCGACGAGGGCACCGGCATCGTGCATATCGCCCCCGGCGCCGGGGAGGACGACTTCCGTCTCAGCCAGGAGCTGGACCTGCCGGTGCTCGTGCCAATTGATGAGAACGGCGTCTACGTGGAGGGCTACGACTGGCTCACCGGTCGCGACGCCCGCCAGGTGGCGGACGACGTCATCGCCGACCTGCGCGCGCGCGGGCTGCTCTACCGGGCGCACCGCTTCCAGCACCGCTATCCCCACTGCTGGCGCTGCCAGGAGGAACTCGTCTTCCGGGTGGACGACGAGTGGTTCATCCGCGCCGACGAGGTGCGACAGCCGATGCTGGACGCTGCCGCCACCGTGCACTGGGTACCCGAATACGCCGGGGCGCGCATGGCCGACTGGCTGCGCAATATGGGCGACTGGAACATCTCGCGGCGGCGCTATTGGGGCTTGCCGCTGCCGTTCTATCCCTGCCAGGCGTGCGGCCACCTCACCGTCATCGGCTCCAAGGCCCAGCTCGAGGAGCGGGCGATTTCCGGCCTGGACCAGCTGCGCGAGCTGCACCGCCCGTGGATCGACCGCGTGGTCATCCGCTGCGAGGCCTGCGAGGCGCCGGTCCACCGGATTGACGCCGTTGGCGACGCCTGGCTGGACGCCGGCATCGTGCCGTTTTCCACGCTGGGTTACCTGGAGCGCAGCGACGAGTTCCAGCGCTGGTATCCCGCCGACTTCATCACCGAGATGCGCGAGCAAATCCGGCTGTGGTTCTACTCCATGCTCTTCATGAGCGTCACGCTCGAGGATCGGGCGCCCTATCGCGCCGTCTTCGTCTACGAAAAGCTGAACGACGAAACCGGCCGCGCCATGCACAAGAGTTGGGGCAACGCCATCGACTTTGGCGAGGCGGCCGAGCGCATGGGCGCGGACGTCATGCGCTGGCTCTATGCCGGGCAGAACCCGCTCTACAACATCAACTTCGGCTACGGACCGGCGGGCGAGGTCAAGCGGCGCATGCTCACGCTGTGGAACGTCTATGCGTTCTTCGTCACCTACGCCCGCCTCGACGAATTCGATCCGTCGCAGCCGCCGGTGCCGCTGGCCGAACGCGCGGACCTGGACCGCTGGGTCCTGTCGAGGTTGCAGTCGCTGATCGACACGATGACCGAAGCGCTGGATAGCTTTCGCGTACATCGCGGCGTGCGGGCGGCGCAGGCGTTCATTGAGGACGTGTCGAACTGGTACGTGCGGCGCGGCCGGCGGCGCTACTGGAAATCCGAGGACGACACCGACAAGCAAGCCGCCTACCAGACGCTGTACGAGGTGCTCACCACGTTGGTGCGCGTGCTGGCGCCGGTGATGCCGTTTTGGATGGAGGACATCTATCAAAACCTGGTGCGCGCCGTGGACCCGAGCGCCCCGGCGAGCGTGCACCTGACCGACTGGCCCCAAGCCCGCGACGACCGGCGCGATCCGCGGCTAGACGCCGCCATGGCCGAGGTGCAGCGGGTCGTGCGCGCCGGCCGGGCCGCGCGCAACGCCGCCAACGTCAAGCTGCGCCAGCCGCTGCGGACGGCGCTGGTCCAGGTCCCCGACGACGCGGCCTGGGACGCGGTGGAGGCGCTCAAGCCGCACGTCCTCGACGAGCTGAACGTGAAGACGCTCGAGCGCATGTCCTCCGAGCATGAGCTGGTCGACTACCAGGTCCAGCCCAACTACCGGCGGCTGGGTCCCCGGTTCGGCCCGCGCGTCAAGCAGGTCGCCGCCGCTCTGGCTGCCTTAGACGCGGCGGACGCCGTGCGCCAGCTGGATGAACATGGCCACCTAACCGTCAACGTGCATGGCATTGTCGAACTCCTCGCTCCAGACGATCTCAACGTGCGCCGCACGCCGCGCGAGGGCTTTGGCGTCGCCGAGCAGGACGGCGTGATCGTGGCCGTCACCACAGATATCGATGACGAACTCGCCCGCGAGGGCCTGGCGCGCGAGCTGGTGCACGCCACGCAGGGGCTGCGGCGCGAGGCCGGTCTAGATGTTTCAGACCGAATTCACCTCTGGATCGATGGCGGCGACGTAGTAGATCAGACACTGGCCGAGCACCAGACCTGGATCGCCGGCGAGGTGCTCGCCGTCGCGGTCAACGACGGCGAGCCCCAGCCCGACGCAGCCCACGCCGAGCCCACGCTCAACGGCCTACCCGTCCAAATCCGCCTGAGCCGCGCACCCCGGTCCGACTAGCTCTCCTCGCGCGCCGCCACCTCGACCTGGCCGTCGCGCACGCGCACGACATAGGACTCGATGCGCCGGCCCAGCGGGGGCGTGATGAGCCAGCCGTCCGTCACGTCGTAGGTCCAGCCATGGAGGGGACAGGTGAGCTGGCCGCCGACCAAGTAGCCCGTGCCCAGGGCCCCGCCCGCGTGTTCGCAGATGCCCTGGATGGCGTAGAACTCCCCGTCGACGTTCGCGATCACCACCTCCGCCCAGTCGACCATCACCGTGACCAAGCGGCCGGGCGGCGGCAGGATGCTCTCGTCACCGACCGCGTGGAAGCGCATCGCTGCCTCTGCCGAAGCTACGCCAGATTGCGACGCAGGACCGTCACGTCGACCGCCCGGTCGCCGCAACGCAGGTAACCCGACAGCGTCGACTCGACCGTGAAGCCCACCGCGGCCAGCGCGGCGCTGCGGCTGTCGCCCGAGGCATAAGCGCGCACGGTCCGGACGCCGGCCTCGCGGCCTTCCGCCAGCACCGCGCCCAGAAACGACGAGAGCTCGCCGTGGTAGGCCGGGTGGCAGAGCACCTCCAGAGTCGCGCTGCCGTCCAGCGGCGCAGCCGTGGCGGTGAAGAGTCCTGCGGCGGCCACGATGCGGTCGCGGCGGCTCACCAGCACCTTCAGCCGGTTCGCCGGGTGGGTCTCCCGTCGCAGCATGGAGCTGACGAACGGCCGCAGGCACGACCCCGACTGCACCTCCGGCGGGTCGTAGAAGATGGCCTCGGTGAAGTCGCGGATGCGCCAGTCCACCGGCTCCGGCGACAGCATCAGGGCCGGATAGGCTCCGATATCGCCGAAGGCCGCATCGCGCGCCAGCGGCGCCGTTCCGTCATGCGCGAAGTAGTCCTCGTCGAACGTTTCCGGATCGAGCCCGTCCCGCAGCGCGCGCATGGCGATGCCGTTGTAGCGCCGGTAGCCGTACTTCTCGTAGACGTGGGCCGCGTCCGGGGCGACCGTGCCCAGATAGATCGCGCGGCCGCCGTCCGCCCAGAACTGTTCGACCGACAGCCGCGTGAGGGTCTGCGCCACGCCCTTGCCGCGATGGGCGGGGTCCGTGCGCACGAAGCCGTAGCCGCCGACCTCGCGCGTGTTGCTGCTCGTGCCGTGCCACACCGAGCCGACGATCTCGCCATCGATACGCCCGACAAACAGGTAGTCGTGCAGGGAGTCGTCGACCGCGCCGCGCAGGGCGCGGGCCATGAGCTCGTTCTCGCCGGGCGAGGTCCACGGATTGAAGGGCTGAATCGCGAACCACCACACCTCGCGATTCTCGGGGGTGTCCCCGCGGCCCTCACCGGGGCCAAGCGTGGTGACGTCAAGCCGCTCGCCGGTCTTAAGGGTGTGCGTGGAATCCATGCTGGCGCTCGGCATTTATCCCCTGGAGTGCGGTGCCACAATAGCGCCTTTGCAGGCCAACAGCTGGAGGGGCGCATGTCAATCGAGGGTCGGGCGGCAATCATCACCGGCGGAGGCACAGGGGTGGGGCGCGCCACCGCGCTCGGCCTCGCGCGGCTGGGCGTGAACGTCGCCGTGAACTACTCCCGCTCGGCGGACGAGGCCGCGGCCACCGCCCGCGACTGCGAGGCCGAGGGGGTCGAGGCGCTGGCGCTGCAGGCCGACGTGGCTTCAAACGCCGCCGTGGTCGCCATGGTGGAGCAGGCGGCGGCGGCCTTGGGGCGGGTGGACTATTTGGTCAACAGCGCCGGGACGACCGTATTCGTGTCCCATGAGGATCTGGACGGGCTGACGGAGGAGTCGTGGCAGCGCGTCATGGGCGTGAATCTGCTGGGCGCGTTCTACGCCACGCGCGCCTGCACGCCGCACATGCGCGCGGCCGGCGCGGGCGCCGTGGTCAACGTGTCGTCGGTGGCGGGCATCACAGGCGCCGGCAGCTCAATTCCCTATGCCGCGTCCAAGGGCGCGCTCAACACCATGACGAGGTCACTGGCGCGCGCGCTGGCGCCCGAAGTGCGCGTCAACACCGTGGCGCCGGGGATCATCGACACGCGCTGGGTCGACGACCGGCGCGAGTTTCTGGACGCCGCGGTGCAGCAGACGCCGCTGCGGCGCGCCGCCGTCGCCGAAGACATCGCCGAGTCCGTGATCTACCTGCTGCAATCCACCTTCACCACCGGCGAGGTGCTGGTGATCGACGGCGGGATCTCGCTCTAGGCGCAGCGCCCGCACAGGAAACGAGCGCTCCGGCCGGAGCCGGAGCGCTCGTGGATTCCCGTGACGAGAGCGTCTACGCCGCGAGCGACGTCACTCCATCCGGCACGTGACCAGTGCCATGGCACTGGGAGCACGAGCGCCAGAACGTCGCGCTGGCGTAGCTGGCGCGCGCAAGCGGGCGCCCGCCTCCGTCGTAGCGGCGAAATCCACGGCCGACGCAGCGCGGGCATAGCTGTTCGCCCGAGCGGGCAGAGATGGTCGCTCGTGGACCAACGTAGTGGGTCATGCCTTCCCCCTTCCTCGCGGGAATGCCCCAGGTCGACATTGACCTGGCTACGCGCACACAGAGCGCGCTGACACATGGTAGCGCGCCTTGCCGCAGGGTCAAAGCTCTTGACTCCTCGGGTAGTGAATGACACCGATCCGGGCTAGGGCTGCACCGCCTGCCTGCGCGGCGCGCGCCCATAGGTTCGCGGCGGGGCCGGACCGCCCTCCCACGGCCAAAGGCGTCTTGGCTACCAGAAGCCCGAGGCCTTACGCCGTCTGAAGCCAGCGCGGCGCCATCAAGCCCACGACTGCGGCCGCGTGATGGTTCCTTGGTCGTCCGAAAGCGTGGCGGGGAACTGGCACTGGGGAAGCAGCGCCCGATCCAGGAGCTGGTAGCTGGTGGCGGCATCTTCCAAATGACGGCTCGCCATTTCCTTGGGGTCGACGATGTGCACCGGGAAACTGAAATCCCGCCGCACCATCTGAATCGCTCCGGCGAAGTCGGAATCGCCCGTGATGACGAACGCGGCATGGCCATCACGCTTGGCCGCGTCGCGCGTCAGGTAGGCAGCCAGATTCGCATCGGAGCCCTTCTCCTCAGTCCGGATGACCTTGACGAGTGACCGTTTGCCTGGCTGCGAACTGGCGAGGGGCATCCGCACGGTATTCGACGCATAGTGTCCCAGGTGGACTTCCAACTCCGGGATGGTCTGCAAAGCGCGAAGGTATATCTGCTGTCGGAGCCGCTTCTGTGGATCGACTTTCCCGCTACGGATTAGCGCCGTGAAGTAGCGGATACGGTGGAGCGTGAACGCTGAGCCGAGGAGTCGCAGGGAGAGCGCTCGTAGATCCAACCACCGATGGGGCGTGCCCTTAAGAGTTCGGTAGTAGAGATTGAACGCGTCGACATAGACGTTGGCGTGCATGGATGGAAAAAAGAGAGGCCACCCGCAGGCAGCCTCTATCCCAGCCGCCGAAGAGACTGGGGGAGTTGCCTATATGTTGGCCTGACGGCAGGCTACTGTCAACAGTATATCACATGTGTCCACAAAAACCGACATTATCGGCATTCACCTGGCCTAGGGCGGATTTCTCTACAAGTCCTATCCAATAGTCTGCCCCTACGGCTGCTAGCGAAGGAGGGCTCCGCGGCCCACGACCGCTCCTCCCCGATGCGGGCAGCCCGCGCACCCGTTTCCTGCCGCTGTCCGGCGTGGAAGCGATCCCTAAAGCGCGAGCGCTCCGCGCTTGTGCTCGCTGGCCACGGCGCGGCCGCTGGTGGTGAACGATTGTCCGCAGCCGCACGCGCTTTGGGCGTTGGGGTTGAGGAGCTTGAAGCCGCCGTCGATCAGCGCGTCGCTGTAGTCGAGCGTCGATCCCCGCAGCAGGTCGACGCTGGTGGCGTCGACGATAACCGTGATGCCGTGCGCGTCGATGGCCATGTCGCCCTCGCGCGGGCCGGGCTCGATCCCCATGGCGTAGCGGAAGTCGCCGCAGCCTGAGTCGGGCACCACTCGCACGCGCAGCACGGCGCTGGGCTTTTTCCGCTTGGCGCGCATGCGATTGAACTGGGCGGCCGCCGACGCGGTGATCGCCAGCACGTCCGTCTGAGCGGCCATCGGCAGCGAATCCATCATCTCGCGCCCCTCCAACCAGTGCGTCGCATCGGAAGTCTACGCCATCGATATGGCGGCGGTGGCATCAGGAATTCGCCGCAGTCGCTCGATCGCCTCGGCGATGATCGTCACGGCCTGCCGCATCTGCGGGACGATATTCGAGCGCCCCGTCGTGAGCCGCAGGCTGCTGCGCGCGATGTCCGCCGGGATGCCCATGGCCAGCAGAACATGAGACGGCTCGAGCGACGCCGAGGTGCAGGCGGAGCCGCTGGAGGCCGCGATCCCCGCCGCGTCGAGCCGCAGGAGCAGGGCCTCGCTGTCCACGCCCTCGACCACGAAGCTGGCGGAGTTCGGCAGCCGATGCTCAGCCGGCCCGGTGAGGCGCATCTGCGGTATCTGGGTTAGGCCCTCGATCAGGATGGCCGTCAACTCGGCGTTCGCGGCGTTGCTGGCCTCGCGCTCGACATCCGCCCGGTCGAGAGCCGCCGCAAACCCCACCGCGCCGGCCACGTTCTCGGTCCCGGCGCGTCGGTTCCGCTCCTGAGACCCGCCGACGATCTGCGGCGCCAGGCGCACGCCCCGGCGCGCGTACAAGGCACCGACGCCCTTTGGGCCGTACACCTTGTGCGCCGCCAGCGAGAGCAGGTCCACGCCGAGCTCCGGCGTGGCCAAGCACAGGCTTCCGGCGGCCTGCACGGCATCGGTATGCACCAGCGCCGGGTGATCCGCCAGCGCCGCGGCAATCTCGGCCACGGGCTGCACCGTGCCAACCTCGTTGTTCGCGTACATCACGGACACCAGCGCCGTGTCGTCGCGCACGGCGCCGAGCACGTCGCTGGAATCCACGCGCCCATCGGCGTCCACAGGCAGGTAGGTGGCCGCGAATCCATGCCGGCGCTCGAGTTGCTGCACGGTGTGCAGCACCGCGTGGTGCTCGACGGCGCTCGTCACCAGGTGGCGCCGTCCCTCTTGGTGCGCGCGCCAGGCCACTCCGCGGATCGCGAGATTGGCGGCCTCGCTGCCGCTGCCGGTGAACACGACCTCCACCGGATCGCACGCCAGCACCGCGGCCACGCGCTCGCGGGCGTCGTCCAGCGCGGCGCGCGCCTGGCGGCCCTCCAGATACAAGCTGCTGGCATTCCCCGCGTTTGCCGTCAGATAGGGCAGCATGGCGGCCACGACGTCGGGATCGACCGGCGTCGTCGCCGCGTGGTCGAGGTAGACACGCCCGGCAGCGTCTACGCCGCCGCGGCCGTCCTCATCGCCGGATGGCATAGCAGCATGCCTGCTCGCCCGTTGGCGAGACCACCAGCTGCTCGACGTCGGCCTGCATCATCTTGCGGATGAATCGCAACTCGGATTCGCAGGCGGCGGTGCAGCCCTCGGCCACGCGCGCGACCGGACAGTTGTGCTCGCTCAGGCGGTAGCCGTCGTCGGTGGACTCGAGCTCCACCATATAGCCGCACTCATCCAGGATGCGGGCCACCTCGCGCACGCGGAGATCGAACGGCAAGCCGCGGACCCGCGGGATGAATTTGTCGAGCTGCTGGCGTTCGTGGCGTTCCAGGACGGCGCGCAGCAGCCCCTCGCCACCGAGTTCCAGGACCGCGTCGACCATGCAGGATGCGAGATCGTCGTAGGTGCGCTCGAAGGACTCGTGGCCCTTCCCCGTCAGGTGATAGCGGTAGCGGGGTCGGCCCGGGCGCCCCCGCACGGGATTCGCCGTGACGAGGCCGTCCGCCGTGAGGCTCTCCAGGTGAGGCCGGACGGCAGACGTACCGGTACCTACGTGGTCGGCGATATCGGGCGCGAACATCGCCCCGCCGACTTTGAGCGCCCGCAGAATTTCGTCGCGGGGGCTTATAGTGCGCAAATGGCACGCCCTACAGTGGTCCAGCCACTCGAAGCTATCACCGTAGCTGCGGGGCCAACAACTGAAAATTGCGACTGAACGGTTAGGATTTACACAATTAGTGCAGAATTATCTGTAATAACGTGTAGAATGCCCTGACGAAACGACCAGTGCCCGTGCATCTGCGGGCACCCGCTGCGAACCGAGGAACCTTCGGTGGCACCCGCGAGTGACGTGATGGCTTCCCCCGCACCGAGCGCCTGGGAAGACGCTCTCACCCATCTCGAGCCGCGTGAGCGCGTCCCGAGCGATGAGACGGCGCCGGGCGGAAACACCGGCTGGGCGTCCGAGCCTGTCCCGTCCCCCCAACTCAGCGGGGGCGAGAGCGTGGAAGACACGCTGCGCCTCTATCTGAATGAGATCAACCGCGTGCCGCTGCTCACGGCAGCCGAAGAGGTGGCGCTGGCAAAGCGCGTCGAGGCCGGCGATGCGTCGGCCAGCACGCACCTGACCAGGGCGAACTTGCGCCTCGTCGTCAACGTCGCCAAGCGCTACGCCACCGGTGGCCTGCCGCTCTTGGATCTGATTCAAGAGGGCAATTTGGGCCTCATGCAGGCTGTGGACCGCTTCGACTGGCGCCGCGGCTTCAAGTTCAGCACCTATGCCACGTGGTGGATCCGGCAGGCGATCACGCGTTCGCTGTCCAACGATTCCCGCACGGTGCGGCTGCCGGTCCACGTCGTCGAGACGCTGCGCAAGATCCGCCGCATCGCGCCGGATCTCGCGACGCAGTTGGAGCGCAACCCCACGGCCGAGGAGTTGGGGGATGTGCTGAAGCTCGATCCCACCCGCATCGTCGAGATCGTGCGCGCCGGACGATCGCTCGTGTCGCTGGAGCAGCCGGTGGGCGAGGACGGCGAAGAGCCGCTGTCGGACTTCGTGGAGGACCCGGAGCCCGACGCGCCCGACGCCCGCCTGCTCATGGAATCGCTCAGCGACGATGTCGACCGCGCCCTCGCCATCCTGCCCGACCGCGAGCGCACCATTCTGACGCTGCGCTTCGGCCTCGACGGCAACGAGTCCTGGACGCTCGACGACATCGGCGCGCACTTTGGGCTCACGCGCGAGCGCATCCGCCAGTTGCAGGTCGAAGCGCTGCGCAAGCTCCAACGCTCACAGGCGGCCCAGCCGCTGCGCGAGTACCTGGCGAGCTAACAGCCCCAGCCGCGCGGACGCCGGCGGCCTCCAGTCATTCCGAGCGCACGCAAGGAATCTGCAGCCGCTGCGATGTCTTCAGCCGCGGTCGGCAGTGCCGCATTTCAGGCGCCCCGGGGACGAGCGTCCTAGCTTTCTCGCTCCGCTCGAAATGCCACCTCGGGGCGGACGCCGGCTCAGGTGATCTCCAGCATGCGCTCGATCGCCCGCCGGGCACGCGCGCGCACACTTGCGTCCACCTCGATGCGGTAGCGGTTCTCGCGCAGCGACGCGAGCACTTCCTCGAGCGTGATCTCGTTCATGTGCGGGCAGCGCACGGAGCACAGGCGCACCATCTCTTTGTCGTGCGCCTCGGCGGCGATGTTGTCGCCCATGCTGCATTCGGTCAGCAACAGATAGCGGGGCGCATCGGTTTCGGTGACGTAGCGCGTCATGGCGCCCGTCGATCCCGAGAAATCGGCAGCCGCGACGACTTCGGGGCTGCACTCGGGGTGCGCCAGCACCACCACGTCCGGAAACTGCTCCCGCACGTTGCGAATGTCCGCCACGGTGAACTGCTCGTGGACCTCGCACCGCCCATGCCAGCCCACGATCTCGTACTGCAGGCCCTGCGATTCGTCGGCCGCGCGGCGCTCTTGGGATACCGGCTGCGCGCTGGGAAACACGATCTGCTTTGACGTGGACGCCGCCACGTTGCGGGCCAAGTATTCGTCGGGGAGGAAGATCACCTGCTCCGCATCCAGCGACTCCACCACCTGCGCCGCGTTGCTCGAGGTGCAGCAGATGTCGGACTCCGCCTTCACGTCGGCGTAGGTGTTCACGTAGGTGACAACAGGCGTGCCCGGATAGCGCCGGCGGAGCTCTCGCACGTCCGCCGCCGTGATGGACGCCGCCAGCGAGCATCCCGCGCGGCGTGCCGGGAGCAGCACCGTGCGCTCGGGATTAAGGATCTTGGCCGTCTCGGCCATGAACCGGACGCCGCAGAACACGATCGGGTCCGCCTCGGTCGTGGCCGCGATGCGGCTGAGCTCCAGCGAGTCCCCGGTGTAGTCGCACACCGAGTGGAACAGCGCCGGCTCCATGTAGTTGTGGCCCAGGATCACCGCGCCGCGCTCCCGCTTGAGCTGATTGATGCGGTAGGCCAGCTCGGCCTTGATTGCCAACTCAGGCTCGGGCACCACGTCAGCAAGCTTCGACCGCAGGTCGCGGTAGGTGTCCTCGATAGAGGGTGTTTCGACGGTCATGGTCTTCGCAGCCGCGCCCCACACGTTGGCGCCGCTGGCTGGGGCCATTCGCCGGCGGCTCTGGGGCGTTCGGACGATGGGCTCTGCCGAGCCGATATGGTTAGTGATTCTCGCACGCGTCGCGCCGCGATACGAAATCGCGCTAGTCGAACAGATCGAGCAAGGTCAGATAGGTCGCGTCCAGCCGGCGCGTGCGCCCCGCCACATCGGCCAGGGGCACCGGCACGATGCGATTGCGCTGCAAGGCGGTGAGCATGCCGTGGGTGCCGGCCGCCAGGTAATCGACCGCCGCAACCCCGCAGCGCGTCCCGAGGACGCGATCGAACGGCGTCGGCGGCCCGCCACGCTGCGTGTACCCAGGGACCACCGCGGGGACGTCGCGGCCCAGGGCGCGCTCCAGCGCGTCGGCCGCCGCGTGCCCCAATCCACGCGTCGCCAGCTGCACGTGCCCGAACCCGTCCGAGGCCTCGACCTCGGCCGGGCCGACCTCCAGGCCGGCGATCTCGGCGCCCTCGGCCACGACGATCACGCTGAAGGGCAAGCCGCGGGCGGCGCGCCCCTCCACGTGCGATACCAGCGCCGCAAGCTCGATCGGCCGCTCGGGCACGGCGATGTAGTCGGCCCTGCCGGCCAGGCCGCCCTCCGCCGCCAGCCAGCCGGCGTCCCGGCCCATCGTCTCCACAATGACCACCCGACGATGCGAAACCGCCGTGGTGCGTACGCGCCCCACGGCATTGGCAACGGTGGTCACGGCCGTGTGAAAGCCGATGCAGGCATCGGTGTGCGGGACGTCGTTGTCGATGGTCTTGGGAATACCGACGACCGGGTCGCCCTCGGCGGACATGCCGCCGGCGACGGACAGCGTGTCGTCGCCACCGATGACGACCAGCCCGTGCAGCTGGCAGTCGTCAAAGACTGCGCGGGCCCTGGCGAATGTCTCGGGGTCGCGCAGCGGGTTCGTGCGCGACGCGCCGAGCATGGTGCCGCCCACGTCGAGCATGGGGTCCGTGGCATCGATCGTCAGTGGCTCGGCCTCACGGTCGAGCACTCCCGCCCAGCCGTCGCGGAAGCCCAGCACGTCCCAGCCGAGGCGCGCCGCCCGGCGCACCACGGCGCGGATTGCGGCATTCAGTCCGGGACAGTCGCCCCCGCCGGTTAGGACGCCGATTTGCATTGCGCGCCGCCTGGCTACTGGTTCGGCCACAAGAGTGCCGCCCCAGAGTACCGCCGGCCCGCGCCCATGCGGTGCGAATCGATACCATGACGCCGTAACGGGGAACCCCAAGCATTCGAGGTGCCGTGGATATCCTTACGGCGTTGCGCGATCGCCGCAGCATTAACGCCCTGACGGCCGACGTGCCGCCGCGGGCCACCATCCAGCGACTCTTGGACCTGGCCATCTGGGCGCCGAATCATCACATGACCGAACCCTGGCGGTTCCAGGTGATCGCCGGGGACGCGCGCCAGGCGATCGGCGAGGCCATCAGCGACGGCCTGCGCACCGAGATCGACGCCAACGACCCGGTCGCCGCCGGCGAGATCAAGGGCGCCCGCGCCAAGTTCTTGCGCGCGCCCGTCGTCATTGTCATCAGTCAGCCGCGGGCCGACGACCCGGTGACGGACCTGGAAGACTACGCCGCGTGCTGCTGCGCGGTGCAGAACATGCTGCTGGCAGCCCACGCCGAGGGCCTGGCAGCCAAGTGGCGCACCGGCGCCATCTGCGAGTACGAGGCCACCCGCCAGGCGCTGAGCTTGGGCGCCACGGACCGTCTCGTCGGGTTCATCTATCTGGGCTACCCATCGTCCAACGCGCCCCCCGACAAGCGGGTGCGCGCGGCGCCCGAGACCGCGTGGCTCGGCTGGGACGACGCGCCCGGGAGCGATGCGGGTGGCTGACGCCACGGAGCTGTGGCAGTTCACGCTGGTTGAGATCGGCGAGCGCATCGCGAGCGGCGCGGTCAGCCCCGTCGAGGTGACCCGGGCTTGCCTGGCCCGCACCGAGCGGTTGGGCCCCGCGCTCAACGCGACGATCACGATCCTCGGCGATCAGGCGCTCTCGGCCGCCCGCCAAGCCGAACGGGAGATCGTCGGCGGTACCTACCGCGGGCCGTTGCAGGGCGTCCCAATCGGCATTAAGGACCTGGCCGACGTGGCGGGCGCGCCGACTACGGCGGGATCGCACGTCTTCGACGGCCACGTCGCCGCACGCGATAGCACGCTCGTCCGCCAGCTCAAGCGCGCCGGCGCGGTCATCATCGCCAAGTTGAACTGCGACGAGATGGCCATTCACCCCACCGGCGCCATCTCGCAATACGGTCCCGGCCGCAACCCGTGGAACCCGGCGCGGGCCAGCGGCGGCTCGAGCAGCGGCTCGGGCATCGCCGTCGCGACGGGCATGGTGTTTGGCGCCCTGGGATCGGACACCGGCGGCTCCATTCGCATCCCGGCGTCCGCCTGCGGCATCGTCGGCATCAAACCAACCTACGGCCGCGTGAGTCTCGACGGCGTGCGGTTGCTGTCACCGACCTTCGACACCCCGGGACCCATGGCCCGCACCACCCTGGACGCGGCGCTGATGCTGCGCGCCATGGTCGACCCGGACGATGAGGCGCGCATCCACGAGGCCAACCAACTGACGCGCCTCGTTCCCGACGCGGATGCCGGCCTCGACGGCCTGCGGATCGGCGTGCCGTCGAGCTTTTTCTTCGAAGACCTGGACCCTGAGATCGAGCGCTTGGTGCGCGGCGCCATCGACGCCCTCGCCCGGCTGGGCGCCGAACTGGTGGCGGTCGAGCTCTCGTCCCTGCCCCGCCTGATCGAGTCCCACTGGGGCATCATGATCCTCGAAGCCCACGCGTCGATTACGGAGGCGACGGGCGGCGACCTGACCCGGGTCGGCCCAGCCGTACGCGAGCGGCTGGCGGCTGGCCTGGAGGCCCTGCAGCTAGACCCCCAAGACTCCGCGGCGGCGCTCGGACGCCTGCGAGCAATGCGCGACGACGCGCTGGCCGCCTACCGCCGCGCCACCAGCCAGGTGGACGCCCTGGTGGCGCCCGCCATCCCGCAGTCACCCGTGCCCATCGACGAGGCGCTCACCGACTTCACCTGGATGGGGCGCCTGACGCGGTGCTTCAACGGCACGCACGAGCCGGTCGTCTGCCTTCCCTGCGGCCACGGATCCGACGGCATGCCCGTGGGGATGCAGATCGTCGCCCCCAAGTACCGCGAGCGGACGGCCGTGCGCGTCGCGCTGGCCTACGAGCGCGGAGGCGAGGCGCCCCAGCACCAGTGGCCGCCCGAGCCTGTCCTGCCGGCGAGTTAGTCCTTCGGGGCGGTGCGCACGGCGGTGCCGTAGGCCAACATCTCGGCCACGCCCTGCATGACGTTGGCCGTGTTGTAACGCACGCCGACCACGGCGTCGGCGCCCAGCCCCTCGGCGTGCGTGACCATCCGCTCCAGCGCCTCCCGCCGCGCCTGCGCTAGCAGCTCGGCATACTCGCGGATCTCGCCGCCCATGACGCTGCGAAACCCGGCGACGATATCGCGGCCGATCGCGCGCGCCCGCACGCTGTTCCCTTGCACGAGTCCCAGCGTTTCGGTGATCTCCCGACCCGAAATCTGCATCGTGTTCACCACGATCATCGCGTCACCTCCGATTCGTCATCGTTGGGGCCTGGCCCGCCGGCATCCGCCTCCAGCAGGTGCAACGTCTGCAGCACATCGTCCCACCCCAACTCGGCGGCGCGGGCCACGATCTCGGGGCGCTGGGGAATGCCGTGCAGTGGTCCCGGGTTCTCGACCTTGAGGCCGGCGACGAGGGTGCCGAAGCGCGTGCAGGTCGCAACGCCCGCGCCCGCCAGTCGCCCCGCCAAGAATCCGCCGACGAACGAGTCGCCGCCGCCTTGGGGCCCCTGCAAGCGCCGCGCCACGTGCGGCAGCCGCACGATCTCGTCCGCCGTGGCCCCCAGCGCGCCGTCTTCCGCCATGGTGATCGCTGCCGTGTCCACCCCATGGTCCAGAAAGTACTTCGCCGCATCCGCCGGGTCCGGGTAACCCGTCACGGCCGTCGATTCGTCGGGGGCGCCGCAGAACACGACGTCCGCATGCGGCAGCACCTCGTGCATCGCCTCGGCCGCCTCTTCCGGCGACCAGATTTGCGGGCGGAAGTTGATATCCAGCGAGACCGGGATGCCGCAGTCGTGCGCGCGCTGCGCCAGGTGCCGCGTCGCGGCGCGGGACGAGGCGGAGATTGCCTGCGAGATGCCGCTCAGGTGCACCAGCCGCACGCCGTCCAGGTCCACCCGGTCAACGTCGGCGGGCGCGATGGTCGAGGCCGCACTGCCCTTCCGCCAATACCAGATCTGATAGCTAGCATCGGCGGCGTGCTCCGCGACATAGAGGCCGGTTGGACCGCCGCCACGGGTGACGTAGCGCAGGTCGATCCCGAGGCTGGTCCAGTCCTCGAGCAAGTAATCGCCAAATGGATCGTCGCCGACTTTGGTGAGGATCGAGCACGGCAGGCCCAGCCGGCCCAGCACCACGGCCACGTTGAGCACGTCGCCGGAATTCGATCGCTTGATCATCTCCGCGCGCGCCAACGGCTTGGCGCCGGCCAATTCGACCATGACCTCGCCCGTCGCGACCACCGCCGGCGCCCGCCGCTCGCTCATCGAAGAAGGCCGGGGTGCAGGTCCGCCATGGCCCGGGGTGTCACCCTCACCTTCTCCCATCAAGAGACCTTTGCGTAACCGTCAATCCCGCCTACGCGGAAAGCCAGCTCAGGATGCCCGCATACGGGCGCGCCGCTGCGGCAGGTGCAGCGGCTGGTTGATGGCCTGCCAAGCCGCTTCCGCAGTGGCCTCGGGGAAGGTCGGGTGCGCATGAATCGTCTCGCGCAGATCGCCCAACGTGGCCTTGAGCTGCAGCGCCAGCGCCCCCTCGGCGATGATGTCGCTAGCCCCGGGGCCGATCACGTGCATCCCCAGCAGCCGCTGCGCGCTGTCCGCCACCACTTTTACAAAGCCGTCGGTGTCGCCGAAGGCCCGGGCGCGGCCCAGCGCCTGGAATGGAAAGCGCCCCACGACAACCTCGCCGTGCTGCGCACGGGCATCGGCTTCGTTGAGCCCCACGCTCGCGATCTCGGGATGGGTGAAGGTGCACGCCGGCACCACGTCATCGTGGTAGACCGCTGATCCGCCCATGACGTTCTCCGCCGCAATCACGCCCTGGTGCGAGGCCACGTGCGCCAGCAGCCGCTGACCCGTCACGTCGCCGATGGCGTAGATGTCCGTCCGGTTTGAGCGCATGGCACTGTCCACGGGGATGCCCTGGGCGCTATGCGTGACGCCCATTCGCTCAAGCCCAAGGTTCAGCGCATTGGCCCGGCGTCCGGTGGCCATGAGCACGTGGGTGGCGTCGATGTCGGAGGTCTCGCCGTCGCGGTCCAGGCTCACTCGCAGCCCACCCTCACGTTCGGCGATGGACTCGATGCGGGTGCCGTCGCGCACGGTCACGCCCTGCTGCACCAGAATCTTGCGCAGGGCCGCGCTCACGTCGGCGTCTTCGTTTGGGACCACCGTCGGCAGCATCTCGACCAGCGTGACCTCGCTGCCCAGCAGCGCAAACAACGTGGCCCACTCGACGCCAACCGCGCCCGCCCCCGCCACGACGATCTGCTCGGGCGGCTCTTCGAGCTCGAACGCCCCATCGCTGTCGATCACGCCCGGAAGGTCCGTGCCCGGAACCGGCGGCATCACCGACGACGAGCCGCTGGCGATGATCACCTTCGGCGCCAGCACCAGATCGCCGCTGTCGCCCATATCAACCTCGACCACGCCCGCGCCGGCCAGCGTGCCGTAGCCACGCACCACCGTGACCCCGGCCGCGTCCAGCAGGCCGCCCACTCCGCGCACGAGTTGACGGACGATGCGGTCCTTGCGCGCCCGCATGGCCGGATAGTCGGCTTCCACGCCCGACACGCTTACTCCAAATGCGCCGGCGTGGAGCGCGAGCTGGTAGACCTCGGCGCTGCGGAGCAGGGCCTTCGACGGAATGCAGCCTCGCAGCAGGCACACGCCGCCGACTTCCTCGGCCTCGACCAGCGCGACCTTGGCGCCCAGCGCAGCGGCGCGCAGGGCCGCCACATAACCGCCCGGACCGCCGCCGAGCACGCAAACATCCGCCGTTACCGGCATGGCATCGTGAGGGTCGTCAGAGCGGACCGCATTGTAGATGGCGGCCGCGGTCGATCAGGCCGCATCGGCAAAGGCCTCGCAAATCCCGCGGTAGACGCCCACCGCCGCCTCGAGCTCGGCCAGCTCGATCCACTCGTTGTTCGTGTGCGCCTGCGCAATGTCCCCCGGTCCCAGCACGACAGCGGGCAGGCCGCCAAGGCTCGCCAGCATGGAGGCATCGGTGGCGTATGCCACGGCGGCCAGGGTGGGATCGCGGCCCGCTTGCTCAAGCGCGCGCACGGTCGCCCGCACCACCGGCTCGTCGGCGGCGGTCTCCATGGGCGGCACATGGACGTACGGCGGCTCGCGCTCGACGCGGATCCCGGCGTCCGCCTCGCGAATCCGGTCCAGCGCGCGGTCCACGTTGGCCAGAATCCCGTCGGGTTCCTCACCGGGCAGGAGTCGCCGGTCGCAATCGATCTGGCAGGCGTCCGGCACCACGTTCACCGCCTCGCCACCTTGGATCGTGCCCACGCTCCAGGTCGCCGACCCGAGTCGCGGATGAGCCGACTGCACCAGGCCCGGCTCGATGCCTTCGCGCAGCGCCCCAATCACCGTTTGCATGTCGAAGATCGCGTTGCGGCCACGCTCCGGCGTCGCGCTGTGCGCCGCCACGCCGGCGGTGCGCACACGCCAGCGCAGCACGCCCTTGTGGGCCACGATGGGTTGCAGGCCCGTGGGCTCGCCCACGATCACGCCATCCACCGCGGGCCGGCGCTCGGCCAGCGCTCGCGAGCCGCGCATGGTGATCTCTTCGTCCATGGACCCCGCCAGCCAGAGATTCACCGGAAACGCCGGATCCGAGGCCGCGTGCTCGAGGACGCCCAGCATGGCGGCCAGCGAGCCCTTCGGATCGGCCGAGCCCCGCCCGTACAAACGCCCGCCCTCGATGCGTGGATTCAGGGCGTCGGGCATCGGCGCCAGCCCAACCGTGTCCAGGTGACACTCGAACATCAGCGTACGCGGGAGGCCGCGGTCGATTCGAGCCAGTACGTTGGGACGGCCCGGCTCGACCTCGTGCAGCTCGACCTCCGCGCCCACGGCGCGGGCGGCCTCCGCCACGTAGTCCGCCATTGCCTGCTCGCCCGGCCCCCCGAGGAGGCTGGCATTGACGCTGTTGATCGCCACCAGATCGGCCAGGCGCGCTGCCACGTCAGACATGGGCGCTGCTCCTCAGTGGAGGGGGCGCCGCAGTATAGGCGCGGCTGCCGGTAGTCCGGTCTCACGCCCAGATTTGGGGGCGGTTCGCGAACCGCCCTGATCCAGTGGCCACGGACTCGCCGGTGGCACGGCCCCGGCGTACCGGACCGCCCCGGCTCGGACCACCGCGACCGAAGACCGATATACCAGACAAACACCGAACAACTTGTTACAATTTCCGCATGGATCTCATCAAAGAACCACCGGCGGCCAGCCTCTCCGCCCCACGCGCCGCGGACGTCCGCACCCGCCAGCCTGCGCCAACGCGTCCCGTCATGCGCCGGCGCGCACCCACGTGCCCCGACTGCAGCGCGCCGCTGCGGGCGCTGGGTCTCTGCCTCGCCTGCCCGGCCTGCGGCTTCGGCGCCTGCGGCTAGCTGGCCCGCCTTAGGCGATCACTGGAGCGGTCCGCGGCGAACGCGGCGCGCTCCCGTACACGTTCACGCGCCGGACTCGGTCTCCTGCGCGGCCCCTCCGACGTGTTGCGCGAGGTAGGTCCCGCCCGCGATCCCGAACATGCTGCTCGGACCGGTGGCTGCGCCCACCGCCGCACCGATGCCAGTTGCCATGACGACCACGGCCGCGAGGTTGTCGACCGTAACCGTCATGAACATATCCGACACCAGCGGCTCGGAGAATCGCAGCAGGAAGGTCTCGCCCGCCCCAAGCATCTGGGCGAACGTCACGACCAGCAGACCCAGCACCACGATTCCCAACAGGGCCGCGGCGGCGGCGCTGGCCATGATGATGACGCCGAGCAACGTGCGCAGCACCGTGCGGGGATGCGCCCAAAACGCGTCCCGCACCCGGGCGTGCGCCTCGATGGGACCGGCGCCGCGCATCACGTGAGGCAGCACCAGCCACAGGGCGGCGCCGGCGGGGACGATCACAACGACATTCATGAAGAAAATCAGCGTGTACACGAGGGCGATCAGCGCCAACGGCCGCGCGGGCAGCTCGCCCAGCGGCCCGCGAGCGCCCATCTGCGTGAGGGCGAACACGCCCACCTGCGCCACGAGCAGCACGCCGACGATCAGCGCGGCGGGGACGGCCGCCACGACGAGGGGAACGGTGCGCCGGAGCGCTCGACGCAGCCCTGCCGCGACCGATGCACCACGCTCGCCCGCCGCCACGGCCACGGCGCCGGCGGCAATGGACCAAATGACGACAATGAGCCCGGCCGCAACGACAACATAGGGCACGGCCGCCGGCGAGCGGATATAGGCCAGCGAGGCGGCGCTGCCGCCAAACGCTCCAACCCCCGCCCCCGCCGCCAGCCCCAATCCGAGCACGCCGGGACGAGAGCCAACCGCAAAGGCCGCGGCGATGGGAGCCAGCAGGCCGTCCGTCGCTCCGGCCGCGTTGTGCGTTCCGGTGGTGTCTGTGGATGTCATGCGGCCAACACCGGCAGTGTATCTCTCGGACCCGGGGGCTTATCCTCACATCGTGGGTGAAACGCAGCGGGGAATGGAACCGTGACTTCTGATTCGAACGCGGGCAATGGACGACGTGCCGTGGTCGTAGGCGCCGGGCGCATGGGTCATGGGATCGCGCTCGAGCTGGCCCGCGGCGGCTTCACCGTGTCGCTATACGACGCGGCGCCCGGTCGCGCCGAGGCGGCGATCGCCGAGGCTCGGCAAGATGCCCACGACATGGTGCGCGCCGGCGTGATCAGCGACGACGACGTGGACGTAGTCGTCGGCCGCCTGCACCCTGCCGAAACCCTGGCCGATGCGGCCGCCGGGGCCGAGTTTGCGGCCGAGGCCGTGGCCGAGGATCTCGCAGTCAAGCAGGCCGTCTTCGCGGAGCTCGACCGGCACTGCCCCCCGCCCGCGATCCTAACCAGCAACACCTCCAGCATCGCCGTGAGCGACATCGCCAAGGGCTGCACCCACCCCGAGCGCGTGGCGCTGGCCCACTGGATGCTGCCGCCGCACCTGATCCCGACGGTCGAGATCGCCCCGGGCGCGTTAACCGACGAGCCCACGATGACCGGACTGCGCGAGCTGCTCGAGTCGCTCGACAAGTGGCCCGTGACCGTCCGCAAGGAGCTACCCGGCTACTTGGTGAACCGGCTGCAATTCGCGCTCGCGCGCGAGGCCCTGAGCCTCATCGCCAAGGGCGTCACCACCGCCGATGAGATCGACCATCTGATGAAGGGCGTGCTGGGGCGGCGGATTCCGGTGCTGGGCATCATGCGCCAGGCCGACATGGCCGGGCTGGACGTGTATCGCCAGATCTTCACCTACCTGGGTCCGGACCTCGACTCCAGTGTGGAGCCGCCAACCGTGCTGGAGGAGGCCGTGGCCGCCGGCCACACGGGCGCGCGCGAGGGCCAGGGGCTCTTCAAATGGGAACCCGGCGAGTTCGATAACTACGTCACCGCCCGCAACGAGGCGCTAATTCAAGCGCTTCGGGAGGACCGCGGCTGCTGAGACCGGGGCGACGGGCGGCCGCGGGGGCGCCACAGCCCGGCCGACGTAGCGCCGTCCAATGGCATAGGCCGCCGCCGACTCGCTCACCATGCTCACCGTGCGCGCCATGGCGCCCACCCAGGCGCCGGCGAGGCCGGCGGCCGGTGCGGCGACGAACAGCAGGACCGCCATCAGCACCAGACGCCCGCCCGCCGCCAGCGCCACCAGGGACGTGCGGCGCTGGTGCATCGTGAGACCGGAGTAGAACTGCCGCATCCCCATCACCAGGGGCACCACGACGAAGATCTGCAGCGCCGGCAGCGCCGCCTCGGCCACATGGGGCGGCGCGCCGATCACCTCTTCCAGCGCGAACCGGCCCACGGGCGTGAAGGCGATGAGCGCCATAACCGCGGCCAGACCAAGCGAAATGGCGACGACGAAGGCGCGTACGCGGGCATGGTCGCGTGGGTCTTGCGCCATCACCAGCACCACCTGCCGCAGCGTGGCCAGCGCCGCCATGCTGACCATGATGAGGCTCATCGCCACGCGCATGGCCGCCACGGACGTCTCCGGCTCGGCCAACCGCAACAGCCCCGCGTTCGTGAGCGGCAGCCCCGCGGCCAACGAAAACTGCGTCGCGATCAGCGGCAGGACAAACCAGGTCACCTGGCGCGCGTCGAGGGGCAGCTGTCCGTGCGGCTCCTCGCCGTAGGGTGCGCGGCGCGAGGCGCGGTGTGCCAGCCAGCCGAGTACCAGCGCCTCCACCGCGGCGATCAGCAGCCAGGCAACCGCGCCGGCAGTGCTCGCCGCCACCGGAACGTTTGGAATGACGCCCAGCGCCAGTACGGCCAGAAGAGCGACGCTGACGGCCGGCGCCACCCAGACCACGCGCGTCTGCCGCAGGTGGGCCAGCTGCGCCACGTAGAACAGCCGCGCCAGGTTGCAGACAGGCACCAGCGCGGCGATCTGCATCATCTGCACCACGCGCGGCGTAAGTTCCGTTGACGCCCCCATCAGCTGCTCGAAGAACCACGGCCCGCTGCCCGGCAGTGCCGTCACCAGCGTGAGCGCCACGATGCCCAGGGTGTAGACCGCGGTATACCGGCGCATGAAAACGTAGGACCGGCGCCCGCGCACCAGCACCAGATAGGCGCTCTGCACCGCGATGCCGGCGGCGCCCAAAATCTGCACCACGCCGCTGACGACGCCAAAGGCCGCCAGGGACGCCGCCGGCTCGAGCCCGCGCGCGATCCCCGCGTCAAGCAGCGGGTGCCGCACCTGCTGCAGCACCTGGGACGCCGCCAGCGGCAGAAAGAACGCCCACATTGCGCTATAGGTCACGGCTTTGGCGGACGTTAGGCGCAAGGGCGCGGCGCTCCCAGAGGTTCAGTGAGGCGGCCCGATTATGACGGGCGCGCGCCTGCTGGTTACGCTCGGCCGCCGATGACGGACGAGGCGCCGATGCCCGCAGCTCCCGACCTTCCCGCCGCCGTGTTCTTCGACGCCTACGGCACGCTCATCTCCTGGAAGCCCGCGCGCCCTCCGGCTCAAGTCGTCGCGGAGGGGCTGTGGGCCGCGGGCGTGGATGCGCCGTTCGAGCGCGTCGAGGCCGCCGTGCGCGCCGAGATGGCCTTCTACCGCGAGCGGCAGGCCCTAGTGCGAACGGCGGCGGAGTTGGACGCGCTGCGGCGCGACGCGGCCACCCTGGTGCGCGACGAGCTTGGGGGACGGCAGGCGTGTTCGCTGCCCCTTGACGACATCGCGGCGCTGCTCGTCAAAGCGTTTGCCACCTGGGCGTATCCCGAGGCCCGGACGGTCATCGACCGAGTCCGGGCACGGGGCCCGCGCGTGGGCGTACTCAGCAACTTCAGCTACCTTCTGCCGCTGCTGCTCGCCGAGGTCGGCTTGGCCGAGCACCTCGACCCCATCGTGTTCTCGGCCGCCGAGGGCGTTTCGAAGCCGGACGCCGCGATCTTCGCGGCAGCGGCACGGGCCGTAGGCGCGGACCCGGCGCAGTGCGTACTCATCGGCGACGACCTCGGCAACGACGTCGCCGGGGCGCGAGGCGTCGGCATGCCGGTCATCTGGCTCAACCGCGTCGGGCAGCCCATCCCCGCCGGGGTGCACGCCGCGACCGACCTCATCCAGGCGGCGGATACGATCCTCAGCGCCGAGTGGCGCCGCCTCTCACTCGCGTGACCGCCCCTTCGTCACGACCCAGCCGCGGGCGTACGGAAGCTTCGTGACCCGGCGAAGCTGCTGCGTATACTCGCAGCATCGGGTCGGGCTCCGACCGGCATCGCCTTGGCGGGCCTTGAGACCCGCCTGACGCCATCGCGCGCGCCCACGCTCCACGGCCACCACATCCACAGGATGAACGCATGACCACATCCACCAACGGTGCCGAGGCGCCGCGACCTGCCCGCGCGGAGCTGGCCACGCGCCACGCGCGCATCGAGGCCGCCGTGCGCGAGATTCTCACGGCCGTGGGCGAGGATCCGAGCCGCGACGGCCTGCGCGACACGCCGGCGCGGGTCGCGCGTATGTATGACGAGTTGCTCAACGGACACCTGACCGACCCCGACGAGCATCTCGAAGTCACCTTCGATCACGCGCACGACGAGATGGTGGTGGTGAAGGACATCCAGTTCCAGTCCCTCTGCGAGCACCACCTGCTGCCGTTCTTCGGCACGGTTGCCGTTGGGTATCTGCCCAGCGAGCGCATCGTCGGCCTCAGCAAGCTGGCGCGCGTGGTCGAGCACCTGGCTCGGCGGCTCCAGGTGCAGGAGCAGTTTGCCTGCCAGATCGCCGACGCGATCGAGCGCGTGCTGGACACCGGGGGCGTCGCGGTGATGGTCGAGGCCGAGCACCTCTGCATGACGATGCGGGGCGTCCGCAAGCCCGGCAGCCGCATGGTGACCACGGTGACTCGCGGTGCGTTTCGCAACAATCCCGCGACGCGTGCCGAGTTCCTCCACGCCATCGGCCACCCCGCCTAACTCCGGTCCCCGGCACACGCCGCACCCGCCACCAAGCACCGACGCCCGCTGGCACACCGATGGCGGGTCGTGTATAATTGCTGAGCAGTGCGTTGGGCGTTGCAGGTTTCGTGGCTTGGACCGTGCACAGCGGCACTGGCACCCAGGCCAAGATCGCCAAAGGTGGCGTGATGCGAGACATCCGCGTCGAGACTGGACGCTGGCAGGTGGACAGGGCGCGCCCCGCGGCGTGACGGCCGAATCGTCGCGGGGCAGTAGGTCGCGCCGGGCCCGGACGTATCCCACTGACTCCTGACCCTCCCCGTCCGCGATACCGCTCACGTGCGGTGCAAGAGGCCGGGCCCGCCGGACGACCGAGCGCGACAACGGACACGTGTTGCGCTGCGGGCTCGCATCGAACGATGCGAGCCCGCCTCTATGTGGCCCCCCAGAGATGCCGCCCGAGTTGCCGCGTCGCTAGCCGGACAGGCGGTCGTAGACCTCCGGGTTAACCGTCCGCTCGGGCCGGCCACCGTCCAGGAACTCCCGCAGATTGCGCACGGCGCGGTCGCCCATGCGGAACATCGACTCGTGGCTATGCGACCCGAAGTGCGGCGTCAGAATGGTTCGCGGCGTGTCGAAGAACGGATGGTCCTCGGGCGGCGGCTCGACGGCGAACACGTCCGATCCCAAGCCGCCCAAGCGCCCGTCGTGCAGCGCCTCGACTACCGCCGCCTCGTCCACCAGGCGTCCGCGGGAGCTGTTGATCAGGAAGGCGCCGGGCTTCATCAGCTGGAGCTCCTCGCGCCCAATGATCTCGGTGGTCTCCGCCGTCACGGGCGTATGCAGCGTGACGAAATCGGACTGGCTCAGCAGCTCGGGCAGTGAGACGAACGTCCCGTCGATGCCGGCCGCGCGCAGCCGCGCTGGATCGGGATTGGCCGTGGTGACCAAGACGCGCATGCTGAATCCGTGCTGGCAGATCGTCGCCACGCGGCGCCCGATGTCGCCGAACCCCACGATGCCCACCGTCTTGCCCGCCAGATCGTTGCCCATGAGCACGATGCGCTTGGCAAAGCCCTCGGTGCGCACGGAGGCATCCGCATCGAGGATGCGGCGGGCCAGCGTCCACATCATGCCGACGGCGTATTCGGCCACCGTCTGCGACATCTCGCCCGGACCGTTGAGCACGGCGACGCCCGCGTCGGTGGCGGCGTCCAGGTCGATGCTGTCCACCCCGGTGCCCACGCGCGAAATACAGCGCAGCGTGCCGGCGTTGGCTTCGAGCAGCTCGCGCGACCAAGGCTCGGTGCCGGCAATCACCCCCACGCTGCCCACCGCCGCGGCGCGCAGCTCGTCGCCGTCAGGAAATGGCGCCTGGCGCACCTCATAGTCGCGTTCAAGATCGGCCTGCGGACCTGGGGGCATGGGGAACGTTTGCAGAATGAGGGTCATTTCCGCCTCGCTGAGCCGACTCTACGGGTGCGAGATTACGATCTTTTGCAGCACGTCGAAGTGCTCCAGGGCAATCCCCGTGCCGCGAGCCGTGCATAGCAGCGGCGTCTCCGCCACATGCACCGCCACGCCGGTCTCCCGCGCCAAGAGCTTGTCCAGGTTGCGCAGCAGCGCCGTGCCCCCGGTCATGACGAGTCCTTTGTCAATGATGTCCGCCGCCAGCTCGGGCGGCGTGGCCTCGAGCACGCTGCGAACGCCGCGAATGATCTGGTCGACGGGTTCCGCGATGGCCTCCGTGATCTCGTCGGAGGTGATCGTCACGGTGCGCGGCAATCCCTGCATCTGGTCGCGCCCACGCACCTCCATGGTTTCCGCCGGTTCCAGCTCCATGGCGCTGCCGATGCGCATCTTGATCGCTTCGGCGGTGCGGTCGCCCGTCATGAGGTTGTATTTGCGCTTGATAAAGGTGCGAATCGCCTCGTCCAGGCGGTTGCCGCCGACGCGCAGCGATCCCGAGCAGCCCGCCACGATGTCGTTGAGCGAGATCACGGCGATCTCGGTCGTCCCTCCGCCAAGGTTGACCACCATGCTCCCCGAGGGATGCGAGATGGGCACGTTGGCGCCGATCGCCGCCGCCAGCGGCTCCGGGATCAAATGCACGCGCTTGGCTCCCGCGGCGATCCCCGCGTCCATTACCGCCCGCTGCTCCACCGTCGTGACGCCCGTGGGCACCGCAACCATGACTTCCGGCCGAAACAGGCGATGCCGGCCCGCCGCGCGCTCGATGAAGTAGCGCAGCATGGCCGCGGTGATCAGATAGTCGGCGATCACGCCGTCCTGGAGCGGGCGCATGACCCGCAGGCTGCCGGGCGTCCGCCCCACCATCTCGCGAGCCGCGTGCCCGATGGCTTCAATGCGGCGGTCCTGGACCGAGACGGCCACGACCGACGGCTCGTCGATGATGACGCCGTGGCCGACGAGGAAGACCAGCACGTTGGCGGTGCCAAGGTCAACCCCAAGCCGTTGTGAGCTTAGGGACCGGAGCATTTAGCCGGCCGCCGCCGGAGCCGCCGCGGGCCGTGGCCGGCGCTCAACCGTGATATCGGCGCCAAGCTCTCGCAATTCGCCGGGGAGGTCTTGATAGCCGCGCTGAATGACCTCCACGTTATCCAGCACCGTCGTGCCGCGCGCCACCAGACCCGCGAGCAGCAGCGCCGCCCCGGCGCGGATATCGGGCCACAGCCGCATCTCGCAGGCCGTAAGCGGCGTTGGACCGCGAATGCGGGCCGTCGGGCCGTCCACCACCACGTCCGCGCCCATGCGTTGGAGTTGCTCGACGTAGCCGAGGTTGCCGTCGTACACGCGCTCGATGATGGAGCTCACGCCGTGGGCCTGCGTCATCAGCGTGCCCATGGTGGCCTGCACGTCGGTGGGAAATCCCGGAAAGGGAATGCACTGGATGGCGGTAGCGCTGAGCATTGGGCTGCCCATGACGCGCACGGAGCGGTTGGTCTCGTGCAGCGTCACCCCCATGGCGGCGAGCTTGACCAGTACCGGCTGCAAGTGTTCGGGACGCACGTTGAGCAGCTCCACGTCGCCGCCGGTGATGGCGGCCGCAACCGCCATGGTGCTGCCCACGATCCGGTCGGGAATGGCACGCGCCACCGTTCCGTAGAGCCGCTGCTGGCCCTGCACGCCAATTGTGCTCGTGCCTTCGCCATGGATTTCGGCGCCCATGCTGCGCAGGAAATGCACCAGCGCGATGACTTCCGGCTCGCGCGAGGCGTGCACGATGGTCGTGTAGCCGCTGGCCAGCGTGGCCGCCATCAGCAGATTCTGGGTTCCGGTGTGGCTCGGGTAGTCCAGGTATACGCGGCCCCCGACCAGCGGATCGGCCTCCGCGTGATACACGCCGCCTCCGAAAGCAATAGAGGCCCCCATCACCTCGAAGCCCTCGATGTCCACGTTCACCGGCCGCGTCCCGAGCTGGCAGCCGCCCGGCGCGTGACAGTCCACGCGGCCGAAGCGCGAGAGCAGCGGCCCGGTGACCTGGAACGAGGCGCGCATGGCGCGGACCAGGCGTGGGTCGGGCCGGGTGGAGTGCACGCTGGCCGCGGTGATGGCGACCGAGCGGCGCTCGGTGTCGAGCTCCACCCGCGCGCCCATGCCCCGCAACAGCTCGGCCATGACCATGATATCCGTGATGAGCGGGACGTCCTCGATGACGCAGGTCTCCTCCGTGAGCAGGCACGCGGCCATCATGGGCAGCACCGCGTTCTTGGCCCCGGGGACGCGGTAGGCGCCCCGCAGCGAGCGGCCGCCAGTGATTGCCACCCGCGTGCCCGGCGCGGTCGTCGCGGCGCTGCCCAGGGCTGCGGCCACGGGTCCGGCCTTAGCCGCGCCCAGCCCGTCGCGCGGTGCGGATGCGCGCCAGCGCCCGCATCAGGGCCAACCGCGCCCGGATCACCGTCGCGTCGTCTCCGCCCGTGCGCGCCGTCTCCAACTCCTGCATCGCGTCCGCGCGGGCCCGCTCGGCACGCTCGAGGTCGATCTCGTCGGACCGCTCCGAGCCGTCCGCCAGCACCGTAACCGTGTCACGCATCACCTGAAGAAAGCCACCGAGGATGGTGAGGAGGCGCTCGTCGCCGCCACTGCGGTAGCGCAGCGTGCCCGCCTGCAACTGGGTCACGAACGGGGCATGCCGGGGCAGCACCCCGAGCTCACCGTCGATTCCGGGCGCAACGACCATTTCAACGTCGTCCTCGCGCAGAACCTCTCGCTCTGGCGTGACGACAGTCAGGGTCAACCCAGCCATCTACGCCTCCTCGTCGAGAATATCAGAGCGCCCGCGGGCGGCCCGCAGCGGTGCGCCTAGTCTTCAGCGTTCAGCTGCTCGGCCTTCGCCACGGCCTCATCGATCGTCCCAACCATATAGAACGCTTGCTCGGGCAGTTCGTCATGCTCGCCCGCGAGAATTTCCTCGAACCCGCGGATGGTCTCCTCGACCGGCACGATCACGCCGGGTTGACCCGTGAAGGCCTCCGCGACGTTCATCGGCTGGGAGAAGAAGCGCTCGATCTTGCGAGCGCGAACCACCGTCAGGCGGTCCTCCTCCGAGAGCTCTTCGATCCCCAGGATGGCAATGATGTCCTGCAGGTCCTTGAACCGCTGCAGCACTTGCTGCGCGCCGCGCGCCACGTCGTAGTGCCGCTCGCCCACGATGCGGGGGTCCAGGATCTTCGACGTGCTCGTCAGCGGGTCAACCGCCGGATAGATGCCGCGCTCCACGATGGAGCGCTCCAGCCGGATGGTGGCGTCCAGGTGCGCAAACGTCGTCACGGGCGCCGGGTCAGTGTAGTCGTCGGCAGGCACGTAGATTGCCTCGAGCGACGTGATCGAGCCCTTGGTGGTCGAGGTGATGCGTTCCTGCAGCTCGCCCATCTCCGTGCCCAGCGACGGCTGATAGCCCACCGCCGAAGGCATGCGCCCGAGCAAGGCCGAAACCTCGGAGCCGGCCTGGGTGAAGCGAAAGATGTTGTCGATGAAGAACAGCAGGTCGCGCCCTTCCTCGTCGCGGAAGTACTCAGCCATCGCCAGGCCGGCCAGCCCGACTCGCAAGCGCGCGCCCGGCGACTCGTTCATCTGCCCGAACACCATGCAGGTGTTGCCGATAACGCCGGCCTCCGTCATTTCGCGAATCAGCTGGGTGCCCTCGCGCGTGCGCTCCCCAACCCCGCAGAACACGGAGTAGCCGCCGTACTGCACGGCGATGTTGTTGATCATCTCCATGATGATGATCGTCTTGCCGACGCCCGCGCCGCCAAACACGCCGGTCTTGCCCCCGCGTGTGAAGGGCGCGATGAGGTCGATGACCTTCAGCCCCGTGGCGAACACTTCCGCCTGCGTTGTCTGCTCAGTCAGCGGCGGCGGCGCGCCGTGAATGGGATATCTCTGCTCCGTGACCACCTCGCCCTTGCCGTCGATGGGCTCTCCGGTGACGTCGAACACCCGCCCCAGCGTGGGTGCGCCGACCGGCACCGAGATGGGGCCGCCCAGGTCCGCCACCGCCATGCCACGGCTCAGGCCCTCGGTCGGGCGCATGGATACGCACCGCACCCGGCCGTCGCCGACATGCTGTTCGACCTCGAGCACCACGCGGTCGTCGCGGTCGGGGGCCTCGACCTCAAGTGCGTTGTAGAGCGCCGGCAGCCCGCCGGCCGGGAACTCGACGTCGATGACGGCCCCGATGATTTGTGCGATGCGTCCGCTCGCCATTCCTAATCCTTCTCTCACGCGCGCTGCGCCAGCGCGTTGGCGCCGGAGGCGATGTCGATGATCTCACTGGTGATCTTGGCTTGCCGCAGTTTGTTGTAGGTGAGCCCCAAGGCGTCGATGAGTTCGCTGGCATTCTCCGTGGCCGCGCGCATGGCCACCATGCGCGCGCTTTGCTCGCTGGCCGTGAGCTCGAGCAGGCTCTGATAGAGCTCCGTCTCGATGAAGCGCGGCACCAGCGCCTCCAGCACCGACGCCGGGTCGGGCTCAAAGATCACGTCGGCGTCGCGAGGATCGGTGTCCTCGGGCAGCACGACCGGCAGCAAGCGCACCGCGGTCGGCCGCTGTGTGAGCGTGTTCACGAACTCGGGGTACACGAGCTGAACCTCGTCGAAGTCGCCAGCCAAATAGCCGTCGATAACCATCCGGGCAATCGGGACGATGTCGGCCGAGGTTGGCCGGTCCGAGATGTCGGTGAAAGCCGCGAGCATGGGCACCAACCGCGCCAGGGCGATGCGGCCGCGCCGGCCGATCACGATCACCGACACCTCCGCGCTGGCCCGGACGGGCTCGATGTCTTCCATCGCCCGCCGGACGACGTTGCTGTTGAGTGCGCCGCACAGGCCCCGGTTGGTCGTCATCACCACGTAGGCCGAGCGCTCCACGGGCCGCGCCCGGAGCAACGGCGGCAGCAGGTCGTCGCCGGTGGCCGCCACAAGCTGGTGCATCATCTCCAGGACCTCGCGCGCATAGGGCCGCGCGGCGTCCGCCGCCTCTTGGGCGCGGCGCATGCGCGAAGCCGCCACGAGCTGCATGGCGCGGGTGATCTGCCGGGTGTTCTCGACGCTGCGGATGCGGCGGCGCAGCTCAAGCGGGTTGGCCATCGGCTAGCGGCTGGCCATGGCGGCGCGGCCCGAGAACGTGTTGGCCGAAAAGTCGGCGATCGACGCGTCCAGTGAGGCCCGGTCGTCGTCGTTCAGCTCCCTTGTCTCGCGAATGCGGGCCAAGAGCTCGGCCTGTCCCGACCGCAAGAAGCCGAGCAGCTCTCGCTCGAAGTTGGCGACCTGGTCGGTCGGCACAGCATCCACCGCCCCCGAGGTGCCGGCGTGAATGATGCACACCTGCTCCTCGATCGGCGACGGCATGAACTGCAGCTGCTTGAGCAGCTCGGTCAAGCGCGCCCCGCGTTCAAGCTGGTTGCGCGTGGCGCGGTCCAGGTCAGACGCGAATTGCGCAAACGCCGCTACCTCGCGGTACTGCGCCAGGCCCAGTCGCAGTTGTCCTGCCACCTGCTTCATGGCGCGAATCTGCGCGTCGCCGCCCACCCGCGATACGGACAGCCCGGCGTTGATGGCCGGACGAATACCCCCGTTGAACAGGTCGGCTTCAAGGTAGATCTGCCCATCGGTGATCGAGATGACGTTGGTGGGGATATAGGTGCTCACGTCCCCTTCCTGCGTCTCGATGATCGGCAGCGCCGTGAGCGACCCGCCGCCCTGGTCCTCGTGCAGGCGGGCCGATCGCTCGAGCAGCCGCGAATGCAAGTAGAACACGTCGCCCGGATAGGCCTCGCGGCCGGGCGGGCGGCGCAAGATCAGCGACACCTGCCGATAGGCCCAGGCGTGCTTGGTGAGATCGTCGAAGATCACCAGCGCGTCCTCGCCGCGGTCGCGGAAGTATTCGCCCATCGTGCAGGCAGCAAACGGCGCGATGTACTGCTGAGCGGCGGGCTGGCTGGCGGTGGCGGCCACGATGATCGTGTGCTCCAGCGCCCCATATTCCTGCAGCAAGGCCACCACCTGCGCCACGGAACTTTCCTTCTGGCCGATGGCGCAGTAGATGCATTTCAGGTCGCCGCCCCGCTGGTTGATGATCGTGTCCAGCGCAATGGCGGTCTTGCCGATCTGCCGGTCGCCGATGATGAGCTCGCGCTGGCCGCGCCCGATCGGGATCATGGCGTCGATGGCCTTGATGCCCGTCTGCACCGGGGTGTCCACGTCCTGGCGCAGCGCCACGCCGGGCGCCACCTTCTCGATCACGTCCCGCCCGCTGGCGATGATCGGCCCCTTGCCGTCCACGGCCTCGCCCAGCGCGTTGACCACGCGGCCGAGAAGCTCCGGGCCCACCGGCACCTCGGCCACGCGGCCGGTGGTGCGCACCTCGTCGCCTTCCTCGATCCCGAGGTAGTCGCCCAGGATCACCACGCCCACGGTGTCCTCTTCGAGGTTGAGCGCCATGCCCATCACGCCCCCAGGGAATTCGAGCAGCTCACCCGCCAGACACTCGGAAATGCCCGAGACCTGCGCCACGCCGTCGGCGACCTGGAGCACGTTGCCCACGTTGGCCTGCTGGGCGCTGGCCTGAAATCCCTCGATCTCTCGCCGCAGGGCGTCAGCGATTTCTTCCGGGCTGATAGACATTCGCGTTCCTCGCGCTTAGCGCAACGCCCGGCCCAGCGACTGCAGCCGGGCGCGCACGCTCAGATCCAAAACATTGTCGCCGCGTCGCACGACGAAGCCGCCCAGGAGGGCGGGATCGGTCGTAGTGGTGAGCTGCAGCCGGCGGCCCGGCTCGGCCAGCCGCTGCCGCAACTCTTCGGTCTCGGCGTCGTGCAGCGGCGCGGCTGTGGTCACGTGCACGCGGTCCAAGCGGCGCTCGCGGTCCGCGATGCGCAGGAAGCCGCGCTCGATCTCCGGCAGCACGTCAACGTCGCGACTCGTCACCAGCACGTGCAGCAGCCCCAGGCCGTTCACGCTCACCGACGGCCCGGCCACGCGGTCAACCAAGTCGAGCCGCTCGGCCAGCGGCGTCGCCGCGCTCTCGAGAAACGCCCGCACGGCGTCGTCGGCCGCAATGGCCCGCAGCGTGCGCAGGTCGTGTTCCCAGGAATCCCAGGAGTCGTCGCGCTGCGCGGCGGCGGCCACCACCTGCACGTAGGTGCGGGCGCGGCGCCGGCGGGCGGCTGCGCCCTGCCTCACCTGGCGCCTCCATCAACGTCGGCCAGGGCTTCCTGCACCAGACGGCGGTGCTCGGGATCGTCGATGGCGCGATTGAGCACGCGGGCCGTGGCGCCCATGACCAACTCCGCCGTCTCGAGGCGAAGCTCCTCGCGGGCCTGCGCGCGTGACCGATCGATCTCCGCGCGTGCATCGCTGCGTAGCCGCTCCGCTTCCTCGCGGGCCCGCTCAACCTCACGGGCATGCAATGCCTCGGCGCTGCGCGCGGCCTCGTCGCGGATGCGCTGCGCCTCCGACTGGGCGTTGGCGAGCTCGGCCTGAAACTCTTGCCGCTCACGCTCGACCTGCCCTCGCAGCTCCTCCGCCTCGCGCAGGCTTTCGCCAATGCGCTCGCGGCGCCGGCGCAGCATGTCGGTGATAGGCCCGAACAGCAGGCGGCGCATCAGATACAAAAAGATCACGAAGCTCACCAGCTGGAACAGAATGTTCCAGCCGCTGATCCCCAATGAGTTAATCAACCCGTCCATCAGCGTCGCCTCCGCCTACGGTTGCAGCGGCTGCCGCCCTAGCCGAATGCCAACAGGATGCCGATGATGAACGCGTAGATACCGATGGCCTCGGCCAAGCCGAGACCCACGATCATCGTATTGCGGATGTCGCCCGCGGCCTCTGGATTGCGGCCGATGGCGTTCATGGCCGCCTGCACCCCGAGACCGATTCCCAGGCCCGGCCCAATAGCCCCGATGCCGATTGCCAACCCGGCGCCAAGCGGCGCCAGGTTTGCAGCTTCTTCCATGCGTCCAACCCCTTCTCGCGGCGTCTAGTGCGCCTCGTGAGCCGACTCAGCCACGGCTTGTCCCGCGAACACCATACTGAGCACGAAAAAGATCACGGCCTGAATGAGCCCGAACAGTACCTCAAGCACCAGGAACACGACCCCGATCAGGGGGATGTGCCCCAGGGCGAACCCCGCCAGAACCGGTCCGTTGAGCACCACCTCTCCGGCAAACAGGTTGCCGAAGAGCCGGAAGGACAGCGAAATGACGACGAACAGCTCAATGATGATAAACACCGGCGCCAGCAGCGGGACCTGAGACATCGCCTTGATGTGCCCCAACGGCCCGTGCGCCGTGATGCCCGAGATGTGGATGACAAGGAACGCCACCAACGCCAGCGCGAGCGTCATGTTGATGTCGGCGGTTGCCGGTCGAAAGAGCGGCGCGGCGATGAGGTGTCCCTCGTGCTCCACTCGCAGCCAAATCGTGCCGATGCCCGGCAAGAGGCTGAACCAGTTGGCGACGGCGATAAAGATGAAGAACGTGCCCCCGATGGGCAGCAGGTGCGGCGCGTAGCGGCCGCCGACCATCGACTGCACAAGGTCGTCGAGGAACTCGATCACCGCCTCGGCCAGGTTCTGAAGGCCCTGGGGCACCAGCGCCGCTTCCGGATCCTGGCGGATCCGCCGTGCCGCCAGCCAGGCCATGATGAGCAGCACGGCCATGGTGATGAACATCATCAGCATGGAGTTGGTGAAGGTGAACGGCCCGAAATGGCCCAGCGGCTCGGCCGCCGCGCTGATGTGGGGCGAGACGTCGGCGGCGTCCTCGGCGAACCTGACCTCCGCGTCCGGGAGCGGACTCTCGCCGTGCATGCGCTAGCCGTCCCCGCGCGACAACGCGGTGACGATGCGGTAGAAGGCGTAGCCGGAGCCGAGGAGACCGAGCATCAATCCCACAAGCAAAAAGAGCGGGCTGAGATCCAACCGCTCATCGAGCCACCGACCCCCGAGGATGCCGACGATGAACATCGCCCCGACCAGCGAGCCGAACTGAAGCGCCAACGCCGCCGCGCGCAGCAGCCCCATCGCGACTCAATCCGATCGGAGGACTTTGTGAAAACATTCACACCCTCGCGAGCCGGGCAAGTCTAGCAAAGGCGTTCTCGCCCAACAACGCCCGCCGGCACACGCGGACGAACCGCCCGACCCTTCCGGCGGGCGCCGTGGAAACGGGGCTGCTCAGCTACGACGCGATCGAGTAGAGCCAGGTGCCCAGCACCAGACTCAACGCGGCCACGCCGAGCAACACCGCGAGCGCCGTGCGTGAGACGCGCCACTGCTTTGGGCGCTCAACCATGTGCGTGGTGGTCCTCAATAGTCAGGGTGATCGTTTCGCGCACTGTAGGCACGCCGGGCGGCCGCGGCAAGGCATCCACCGACGTGCGTCCACCGGCGCCTCCTACTCCTCGCCGGATTCCGCTTCCGTCTCCGTCTCCGCCTCCGCCGGCGGATCGATCCAGCGCCAGATCTCGCCGCCCAGCGCCATCGCGTACACCGTGTGGTCCGTGGCGAAATCGGGTGACGCCACCACGGTGAGCACCGCCAGGTTGCTCAAGCCGGAGTTGATCGCCGCCCACGACGCGCCGCTCGTCGCGCTGCGGTAGACCCCGGCGCTGGTCGCGGCAAATACCCGTTCGTCTCCCGGCACCGGTGCGGGCACAACCGCCAGCACAGCCGAGCGCCGGCTCGCCGGATACGTCCCGCTCCATATATCCGAGAAGCGCTCCGCGGGCTTGAACACTTGGCCCGCGGTGGCAAACATCCACCAGCGATCGTCCACGGTGTAGCCAGCCGGGATGCCCAGCGCAATCCAGGGCGACGCGGACTCGTGCTCCACGAACCGCTCGAAGGTCGTCCCGCCGTCGGTGCTCAAATGCACGGCCGCCGTGCGCTCGCCCAAGGTCCCCACGAACACGGTCTGGTCATTGGCAAAGTCGGGACCCGTGGCGATGGCTGCGATGGTCTCCCCGTCAAACTCGTAGTCGATCTGCTTCCACGAATTGCCGTTGTCGGTGCTCTTGTAGCCGAGGCCCAGCGGGCCGCCCGCGAAGACCGTGCGGTCGCGGCCATACGACGACGACACGGCCACGGCGCGGATCTCATCGGTTTCGATCCCGCGGTCCAGCTCGCGCCACTCCTCGCCGCCGTCGGTCGTGCGCAGCAGCCCCATCGTGGTTGCGGCGAACACGATGCGATCACGCCGATAGTTCGGCGAAATCGCGAAGCCCGTGACGTCCGCGTCCAGGAAGTCCTCGGTGACCGGGGCCCACGACTCACCGCCGTCGGTCGACCGGAACACCCCCGTGCCGGTTCCCCCGGTGAACATGGTTCCGTCGCGGGCGAAGGCCGGGCTGACCGCCAGCGTGACCCAGTTCTGGCTGGTGATGCCGTTGTTGGCCGCCTCCCAGGTCGCGCCCAGATCCAGTGACCGATAAAGGCCCGTCTCGTAGGTGCCGGCCCAGATGGTCGGTGTGCCGCCGTCGGCCATCACGGACACGCTCAACACGGCGCCCACACTCGCGCCGACCGCGTGCGTCGTCCAAGTTTCGCCGCCGTCCCTGCTCACCAGCACGCCGATGTCGCCCGTACCCGCCACGACGAGTTGATCCTCGACGAAGTTTGGCGACATGGCGACGGCGTTGATCGACTGCGACGGCAGGTCCTCGATGGCGGTCCAACGGCGCCCCCCGTCGGCCGAGCGCCAGAGCCCGTGCTCCTCGGTGCCGATGACGACCACACGCGCGTCCTTGAACGCGGGCGACAGCGCCACGGCCTGCACCGTGGCCCGGCCTACGGTGGACTTGCCCAGCTGCGTCCAGGTCCGCCCCGCGTCGGTCGAGCGGCACAGGCCGCCGTCCACGATGCCCGCATATACCGCCTGGTCGTTGGTGAAATTCGGCGAGACCGCCACGGCCTGCACCGACAACCCGGTGAGCCCGTTGCTGGACGGGTTCCAGCTGCGCCCCCCGTTCGTCGACCGGAACACGCCGTCGGCATCGCTGCCCAGGAACGCCATGCGGTCCGTGTCGTAGGCCGGCGATAGCCCGATCGCCACCACGTTGGGCATGGTGCTCCAAAAGGCGAGTTGGTTCCACGTGTCGCCGCGATCGAACGACTTGAACGCCCCGCCGCCAACCACCCCCAGGAAGACGGTGCCGTCCTCGCTGACGGCCGGCGAGGCGGCCAGCGCTTGCACATACGGGCTGGTGAGATTGCGGTTGGAAATCCGCCAGGAGTCGCCGCCGTCGTCCGACACGTAGACCCCGGACATGGTGCCGGCAAAGAGCCGCCGCGCCCCCTCGGCCTGATCGGCGCCGGCGATCGCCGTGATCGTGCCGCCGGCCCGGCCGCCGACGCGCTGCCATTCGTTCACGAGTGGCGCTTCGTCGATTATCGCTGCCATCTACCTGCGTCTCCTCTTGCTCAAGGCCCCGACCGGCGGGTGTGACCGCCGACGTTCAGCATTCAGTGGGTAAGGCTTGAAGTGCCGACGCCAGGGCGGGCGCCGACTGCCGCTCAGCGAGCCCCGCCAGTCTACGGGCGTCCGCCACGCGAAACAATCCTACCCGGCTCACGTCCCACCGCCCGGCACGTTCAATTCTTGCCCGGCAAAAATGATGTCGGGATCGGCGATCTCGTTCTCGTTGGCGTCAATGAGCTGCTCCCTCGTCACGCCCAGCGTCACGGCAATGAGGTCCAGCGTTTCACCGGGTTGCACGGTGTACGTCGCCGGAAGCGTCAGCTCCGGGTCCACTTCCGCCTCCGGCGGCAGGATGAGCACCTGCCCCTCGATCAGGTTGTCGGGGTCGGGGATGCTGTTGAGGCCCAGAATCTTGTCCATGGCCACGCCGTAGAAGTCGGCGATTTGCGACAGGTTGTCACCCAGCCGGACGCGATGGGTCTTGGGCGTCGGGGTGGGCGCCGGGGTCGGCGTGGGCGTGGCTGGGGGCGTCGGGGTCGGCGTGGGCGAGATCACCACCACCGAGACGGTGGCCGTGGCCGCCGGCGTCTCCGGGATTGGTGGCGCCGTGACCGCCTCGGGCACCACCACCTGCGCCGAGGGCGCCGCGGCCGCCGCCGCGAGCTGATAGGCGTCTTCCTGCCAGGCCAGAATGCGCCAGGCGATCAACACGGCCGCCGCCAGCAGCACCACCCGCAGGTAGCGGATCCAATGCCGATCGAGCGGCGCCAGCGCCTCCGGACCGGAAACCTTGACCCATTCGACATCGGGTGCGGGCATGGGTTCTTGCGACATCGCCTACCAGCCCACCGCGAAATAGAGATCGTTGACATTGGTCTGCGTCGGCCCCGTCACGATCAGATCGCCTGACGCCTGCAGGAAGGCGTGCGAGTCGTTGGCGGCCAGCGCGCGGTCCGCGTCGATGCCGGCGGCGCGCGCGCGTGCCACCGTGGCGCCGTCAACCAGGCCGCCGGCGGCGCTGGTGGGGCCGTCGGAGCCGTCGGTGGCCAAGGCCATGACCGCCGCGTTCTGCGTGCCCTCCAGGGCAATGGCCGCAGCCAGGGCCATCTCCTGGTTCCGCCCGCCGCTGCCCGCGCCGCGCACCGTCACCGTGGTCTCGCCGCCGAAGATCACGCATCCGGGCCGCGCCACCGGCCGGTCGTGGCGGGCGATGTCCCGCGCCGTGCCGGCCAGCGCGAGCGCGATTTCGCGCGCCTCACCCTCCACCGACGATGTCACGTGCAGCGCCTCGAACCCGCGCGCCCGCGCCGCCCGCACGGCGGCCCCGGCCGCCTGCGCGTTGTCCGCGATGATCACGTTGCGGACGGCTGCGAGCCGCGCGTCGCCCGGCTTGGGGCTCTCGTCCTCCGCCCCGGCCGCGCCGCGCTCCAGGTGCTCGCGGATCGCCGGCGGCACGGTGGCGCGCAGGTCAAAGCCGTCGAGGACGCGCAGCGCGTCGGCATAGGTCGTGGGGTCGGGCACGGTTGGCCCCGAGGCGATCACGTCCAGCGGATTGTCCACGACGTCGCTCAAAATCAGCGCCACCACGCGCGCCGGATGCGCCGCCGCCGCCAGCCGCCCCCCGTGGATCACCGACAGATGCTTGCGCACGGCATTGATGGCATTGATGGTGGCGCCGCAGCGCAGCAGCTGGTCGGTGAGCTCCTGCAGCGCCTCCAACCCAATGTCCGGCGCCGCGGCCGGGGTGAGACACGACCCTCCGCCCGAGATGCAACAAAGCAGCACGTCGCGCGGTCCGGCCTGCCGCGCCATCGCCAGCTGCCGGCGCGCCGCGCGCTCGCCCCGGTGGTCGGGGTAGGGATGAGCCGCTTCCCCGATCTCGACTCGCGCCGTCGGCGCCCCGTAGCCGTCTTTCACAATGACAAGCCCGCCGCTGAGCCGGTCGCCGAGCTGCTCCTCGAGGGCGCTCGCCATTCTGGCGCTCGCCTTGCCGGCGCCCAGGACCACGACGCGGTCGATCTCCGACCAGGGCAGCGCCGCGTCACCGACGTGAAGCGCCGCGGCATCGGCGCGCACGATGGCCTTCACCGCCGCCGCCGGATCCACGGCGGCAATGCCCGCGCGCCCGATCTCAAGCAGCTGCGCTCGCAGCTTCGAATCCAGCGAGCCGGCCCCCGGGTATGTGCGCGGTGCGGTCGAGTGTACGCACCTCCACCGCGTCGCCTCGGCCGCCGGCCGCACTGGCGCCGCACCCCCCCTGGCAGCCGGGCCTGCGGGACGTCAACCGCCGCGGAAGACTATCCAGCGCGGGCGTAAGATATTGGCGGTCCTAGAGACGCGCGCACCCATGCGGGCAACGGAGGCCGACACATGGGCGATTGTCGGTACTGCGGAAAGTCGGCGGGCTTCTTGCGCCGGCAGCACGGCGCCTGTGCCGAGCGGCACGCCCGCGCCAAGCAGACCATTCAGGACCTGTGCGTCACCGCGGCGCTGCGCGGCGACGGCCTGGACACGCTGCCCGCCAACCTTCGCGAGACCGCCTCGGCAGGGTTCATCGACATGTCCGACGCGACGCTGACCGAGACGCTGGCGGACGGCTGGGGCGACGCGGTCGAGACGGCCATGGAAGACCGCGTGATCTCCAGTCAAGAACGGCGCGGGCTGAATCGCTATCGGAGCCGGTTCAATCTAGGTGCGGGCCAGCTCGACCGCCACGGCCATTTCGAGCAGTTCCGCCGTTCGGCGCTGCTCAGCGTGATCAGCGAGCAGGGCGTGGTGCCGCGCTACGACCGCCGCTCGGCGCGTTCGGAGTTTGGCCGTCTGCCCTTCAACTTGATGAAGAGCGAAGCGTTGATCTGGCTGTTCAGCGACGTTGGGTACCTGCGGCAGATCACGCGCCGCGAATTTCGCGGGCAGTCCATGGGCGTGAGCGTCCGCGTGGCCAAGGGCGTCTACGTGCGCCCCGGCTCCTTCCGAGGCCGCGCCATCGAGTCGACCGCCATGGAGCGCACCGACCACGGGCTGCTCGCGATCACCACCAAGCACATCTACTTCAAGGGCGGCGACAAGAGCTTTCGGGTTCGGCTGGAGCGCATCGTCTCGTTCGAGCCCTACAGTGACGGGCTGGGCATCATGCGCGACACGGCCCGCGCCGTGCCCGAGGCATTCACGATGGACGGGCTCGACGCCTGGTTCGCCATCAACCTCATCGACGCCGTTCTGGATGCGGAAGACGTGACCCTGCCGAAGCGCGATTCGCCGACGTTGGACGACATCGTCGACGCGACGCCCGACGACGATGATGCGGGCTTGTTCATCACCGGCGCGGGCGCGTCGCTCTAGCGGTCGATCAATTCGTCCGACAGGCCGGCGGGCCGAACCGGTCCCTCAAGCGGGCAGCGCGCAGTAAGCCAGGCCGATGATCCCGGGCCCGACGTGCGCGCCCATCACCGGCGTGAATCCCGTCACGAAGAGATCGTCGGGCTGGATGTCGCGGCGCACCTGCGCGGCAAGCACCTGTGCCTCGGCCTCGTCCGAGCCGTGGTGCACCGTGACGCCGACATACGCAGCGCCGTTCGTGGCTTTCGCCACTTGCTGGACCAAGCCCCGCACCGCCCGCTCGCGCGAGCCGAAGCGCGCCCGCACGCCCACCTTGCCGCCGCCGAACCGCACGACGAACGTCGATGGCAGGGCGTCCGCCAGGCGCGCCACCAGCCCTGGGACCCGGCCCCCGCGGGCAACGTAGGCCAGGGAATCGAGGACCGCGACGATGGCGCTGTGCGCGGCCGCCCGCTCGGCCGTCTGCACCACCTCGGTCGCCGCGGCGCCTCCGGCCGCCGCCCGGGCGGCCAACAGCGCGGGAAATCCCGCCGCCATCCCCGCGCCGCCCGCTTCGACGATATGCACCGGCAGCCGGTGCGCAATGCGCCGCTTGGCGATTTCGGCTGCGTCGGTCATCGTCGAGAGGGTTCGCGGCAGGCACACGCACACGGCCGCCCGGGCCCAAGCCGCCGTGGCGTCGAAAACCGCCAGATAGTCGCCCGGCGACATCGTGCTGGTGGTGGGGAGTTCGGGGTCCGTCGCCAGACGCTTCCAGAACTCCGCCGGCGAGATGTCGTGACCGTCGCGCAACTCCTGGCCGTGCCAGACCAGGATCGTGGGCGCCACGCCAATACCCAACCGCTCGACCTCTTCGGCCGGCAGACAGGCACTGGAATCGGTGACGACCGCAACCGGCCGCCGATAGTCAGGGCTCGTCACGGTCCAGGAGGAAGCGGCGGGCCATCAGCCGGGCCAAGCCCACGTCCTCGTCGGTGTATACCTTGCGATAGCCGATCAGGCGGCCCAGCACCACCACGCCCACCACGACCCACGCGGTGATGCCAATGGTCAGCGACTGACCCGTCAGGCTCAGCAGCACCGCCGTGGCAAAAAACCCCGCGATGGCGCCTGGCGCCGAGTCGCGCAGCAGCGCCCGTCCGAGCACCAGGCCGGCAAACGCCAGGCACATTTGCCAGGCGCCCAGCGCGGCCAGCAGCGCTCCCGCCGGTCCAATGCCCCGGCCGCCGCGCCACCGCAGCGTGACCGGCCAGATGTGCCCCGTAACAGCCGCCATGCCCGCGGCTGCGGACACCTCGTAGGACGCAAACCGCTGCGCCACGACCACCACCAGCACCGGCTTTAGCGCATCCGCGAACCCGGCCGCCGCGCCGGGCACCGTCCCGAGCCGCTCGATGGCGGCGGAGCCGCTCACGCCCCCCGCTCCCTCGCCGAGCAGGTCGTGGCCGCGCAGGCGGGCGGCCAGATACGCAATCGGAATGGACCCGATCAGGTATCCCATTAGAACAAGCCAGAAGGCGGTCATGGCACCTGCTCACGCCGAGGCGTCGACGCCGCACCGGCAGGCTCGGAGTCTAGCAGCGCCCAATCTGTTATTCCCACACGCCTGGCCGGTAGGTGAGCACCGCAAATGCGCCTCAACCGCCGCGCTGCCGTCGCCGCGCCAAGCCTCGCCTTCCCCTTTGGGAGCGACTCGGGCTCGAAGGGAGCCCGTCCATCGGGGCCGCCGGGCAACCCGCACCAATCCTTCACCCTTTATCCGATGATGTGGCCAGTAAGCCATTGCTGCCACTGCCCATGACCCTCCCCGATCCCACCGACGACGAGCCCATCCAGGGCCCGCGATTGCGCCTGCGTCCGATCACACCCGACGACCTGCCCGCCCTCCTGCGCTGGCTCAGCGATCCTGAGGTCATGGCCTTCTACGGCCGCCCGCCCTCTACCCTCGCCGAGGCCCGTGGCGAGTTTCTCGAACCCTCCAGCCTGCCCTGCTGGAGGTTCATCATCGAAGCCGACGGCCGCGCCATCGGCGAAATTCAGTACTCCTTCTCGTACGCCGATGTCACCTGGTCGGCCGGTATCGACATCTTCATCGGCGAGCCTGATGCGCGGGACAGTGGTCTGGGCACCGAGGCCATTCGCACCCTGCTGCAGTTCCTATTCGAGACGAAGGGCGTGAGCCGCGTCGTGATCGACCCCGAGCCGTCCAACCGCCGCGCCATCCGTGCCTACGAAAAGGCCGGTTTCCGCCTGGACGGCGTCATCCGCCGTCACATGAAGATCGATGGCCGCTGGGCCGACGCCGCCTTCATGACCATCCTGGACGACGAATGGCCTGCCGCGAAGGCCCGCTGGCAGCCGCCCGCCGGTTCCGCGTGAAACCCACCCGCCCTTCCTGTTACAACTAACCAGCCGCCCCTCCCGGAAGCCGCCACATGCCGACGCACACTTATAGCTGCCGCCAGATCGTGGGCGGCGTGGCCGAAGGTCCCGCGCTGGTGGCCGACACCCGCATTTCGTTCTGGGGCGGCTTCGACCCCGCGTCGGGCGAGATCGTGGAGGTCGGCAGCCCCTTCGAAGGCGTCAACATCGCCGGCAAGGTGCTCGTGTTCCGCTCGACCAAGGGCAGCTCGGGCACGTCGTTGATGCTGCGGCTGGCCAAGATGGCCGGCAACGCGCCGCTGGCGTTTATCAACACCGAGCTCGACGAGTTGAGCACCCTGGCCTGCGTCGCCCTCGGCCTGCCGTTGGTGACCGAGTTGGACGTCGACCCCTTCACCGCCATGCAGACCGGCGACATGGTGCGCGTGGACGCCGACCAGGGGGTTGTCGAGGTTGTCGCCGACCGGCCCGCGGCGCCGCGGCGCGCGGCCACGTCGTCTGCCCCGGCGCGCACGGATATCGATCTGACCCCGGAGCAGCAGGCCATGCTGGACGGCGCCCGCGGGGACTCGCGCGCCGAGCACCTGCGCCTGCTGGTGGAGTGGGGCGAGGCCGTCGGCGCCGAGCGCCTCATCGAGGTCGACAACGTGCTACCGGGCGGGCTGTTCGTCCCCAACCGCACCCTCGGCGAGCTGCCCTTCGAGCTCATCGAGGGCTACATCAACTACACCAAGGGCTGCCTCATCGACGACGTCGGGGTCACCGCCACGGCCCACGCCAGCTTCATGGACCTTGAGCGCCTCGATCAGTTTCAGCCCGACCTGCGGCAGGTTCCAGCCCAACAGGAGTTGCTGGACCTGGGGCGGAAGGCGGGAGTCTCGATGACCTGGACCTGCGCGCCCTATCTGGTGGGAAACGTGCCGCTCAGCGGCCAGGTGTGCGCCTGGACAGAGTCGCACGCCGTCGTGTTCGTGAACTCATTCCTCGCCGCGCGCACCACGCGCAACGGCAACGAGAGCGCGGCGGCCGCGATGGCGACCGGTTTCGTGCCCGAGTTTGGCGTGCTCCAGACCGAGAACCGCCGCGCGAGTTTCGTGATCGAGGTCGACGTCGACCTCACCTCGGACGCCGACTGGGGCTGCCTGGGCTACTTCGCCGGCAAGGTCGGCGGGCTGCGGATTCCGGCATTCGTCGGGCTGCCGCCGCTGCGGATCGAGTCGGCCCGCCAGCTTTGCGCCGCGCTGGCCACGTCCGGCGGCGCGCCGATGCTGCACATCGCGGGCGTCACGCCTGAGGCGCCGACTCTCGACGCCGCGCTGAAGGGCCGCGAGCCCGACGAGACGCTAACGTTCGGCGCAGACGAGCTGGCGTCGGTCTACGACAGCCTCACCACGGCCACCGGGGACGAGGTGGACCTGGTCTACTTCGGCTGTCCCCACGCGACCCTGCAGGAAGTGGTCGAATTGGCCAAGGAGCTACGCGGCAAGCACGTCCGCGAAGGCGTGACGCTGCTGGTCTCCATGTCCTACGCCATCGAGGCGCAGGCGCGCCGCCTCGGCTACGCCCAGGAGATCGAGGACGCCGGCGGCCGCGTCATGACCGATAGCTGCCCCAGCAACGCCCTCTGGCGCGAGTCGACGCGCATGGCCACCCCGGCCGTCAAGACCGGCTCCTACGCCCCCAACCTGCTGCGATGCGAGGTCGTGCTGGCGCCGATGCCGGAGTGCGTGCGCATCGCCGAAACGGGGCGTTGGTCCCGCTCGGCCGCCGCCCTCGTCTGACAGCACGCACCGAGCTTGACCGTTGCCAACTGGTGACTCCCAGCATCGGCCGCACGGACGTGACGCACCCACTGTCTTGTTCGATCTCGATGAGACGCTCATGCCGGAGGAGCCCGTCGCCATGCGGTGCATCGTGGACACTGCCCGTACAGCCTCGAGCAAGTGCGGCGTCAATGCGTCGGACCTTGCCGATGCGCTGCGCGACGAGTCTCGAAAGCTGTGGCACTCGTCGCCGGTGCACGCGTTTTGCCAGCGGGTTTGTATCAGCTCATGGGAAGCCTTGTGGTCCGATTTTCCTGGCGACGCCCCGGAGCTCGACTACCTGCGCTCGGGGCAAGCGGCTTACCGGCAGGGCGCATGGCAAGCCGCGCTCGAACGCTTTGGGATTCAGGATCGACATCTCGCCCAGCAGCTGGCCGACGCGTTCCCGGTCCTTCGTGCTGAGACCCACGAGGTCTTCCCTGACGCCGTGCCCTGTCTGCGACGGCTCGCTCGGGACTTCCGCTTGGCCGTCGTCACCAATGGGATTCTGGACAATCAGCTGCGAAAGATTGCCGGAGCGGGCTTCGGTGGACTGCTGGAGCGCGTCTTCGTCTCAAGTGACTTCGGCTCTGGGAAACCTTCCCCGGCGTTCTTTGGCCACGTGTTGCGGACGCTTGACGTCGCTGGCATCAATTGCGTGTTTGTGGGCGACAGTCTCAAGAACGACATTCTGGGTGCCAGCAACTGCGGCATACCGAGCATCTGGGTCAACCGGGACGCGCGGACGGATCGCCGCAGTTCGGCGGCGCGTCATGAAGTCGCCAGTCTGCGGGACGTGACCGTTGGTTTGATTCATAGGCTGACCGCAATCTAGCCATCAGTTTCGGCGGTTCCTTGCCCGGTCGAGGAGCCGTTGCGTGGCCGTCAGCTTCCGCCGCCGTGCGCGCCTCCAAGCCGCGCTACCCTCCTCCGGGCTCGCGGGGGCTGACGAATCAGCCTCTCGGAGCACTCCGCGAGCGGGCGCGGGGCTTGCGGGGCCGGCCCCTGCTTTGCCTTCTGTAGGAATAGTCGTTACTGTAGTGACTTGGCGTCTTTCCGCGTGCCAGCTACATTGCTCATCCCTCATGGGAATCGCTGAAGCCGTCCGTCAGCTCCGCGAGCAGCGACGGTTGACTAAGGCCGAGCTCGCTGCGCGCTGCGGTCTGGCGCCGTCGTATCTCTCACGGCTTGAAAGCGGCGACTACAAGAGCCCCACGGTTTCTACCCTTGTCACCATTGCCGACGGGCTGGATGTCGACCCCCGCGAGTTGCTCGTACTAGCGGGCTATGTGCCCGAGGACTTGGCCCGAACTCGGCGTCACCTCGCGGAAGATTCCATTGCCCGCGTCGCTGAGTCGGCCATCCGCTCGATTTCCCAAACCGCCAGCGCCTCGCTCAGCGCAGGCGGCGTCGACGCCGTAGACGGCACCCCCAACATGGATGCGTCGTTACTTTCCGAACGCCTGCGTGACTATCGTCGCGCCAATGGGCCCACGATTCGGGAAGTGGCACGCCGCGCCGGCGTGCGGCCCGCGCTCGTGAGCGCGTTGGAGGCCGGCAAGCGGCCGAAAGGCACCGTCGATGTGGTGGCGGTGCTCAGCACCGGCTACGGCATGAGCGAGTCGCAAGTCGACGATCTCATGTTCGAAGTCAGCCTCAGCCACTACCTGGCCGACGATCTCGTGCTCTCGGCGGAGTCCCGCCGCATGACCCTCGACTTCGTGCGCCTGGCCCGCCTCCGCGACCGCCAGAGCCGCCAAGACCAGCCCCGCCGCAGCTAGCGCCCCTGCCCCGGTTACCTGAGTGTCCGCTTGAACCGGTGCTGAGCCTGTACGCGCTCAACGGCCATAGGCGGCCCTCTTGTCGGCTGCCCTCTCTCGCGACATACTCCGTGTCACTCTGCGGGCGGACTGCAGTTCGGGGTCCATGCGGTGACGTGGCCCTGCACTTGTCGCCCGGCATCTGAGCAGGTAGCTACGTGGACGTGACGCTGGCGGCGCTCGCAGATTCAGCGAACGTCTCGCAGGAGGGCAAGCTCAACATTCTTGGCGAATTCAACCAAATCAATGCGTCAACCCTGCCGGCGCTACACCCGGCAATGTCGCTCGTATTGCGGTTGGAGGCTGGACCTGTCGAGTATGGTCAAGAGAAGCAACTCGAAATCAAGCTTCTCGACGCCGACGGGAATAGCGTGCTCGATGTGGGGACGGCCAAGGTGCGCGTGCCCAACGCAGGCCCAGGCAAGCGCGCGAGGATCGTTACCGTGCTGAACATTCAGAATACGGTTCTGCCGAGCTACGGGGACTACGCCTTTGTCGTCCTCGTCAACGGCGACGAGAAGGCAACGGTGCCGCTCGAGCTTGTTCTGCTCGAGGTGGCTGGGCACGAGGGGAGCGATGATGAGTAACGAGCACCGTGTGGCCGACCAGGCGAGTGTTGAGGGGTGCCTTGCTCCGTCCACGACCAAGTCGACGGCGGCGATCTTTACGTTTGCGTTGACGGTCGAGGACCAGGGGGATCTGACAGAGGAGCAGGCCATTTCGGAAGCTCGGGCAATCCTTGCGAATCCTGCCGCGTACGAGTGGCTGCCGTGGAAGGCGTCGACGACCAGGCCAGACGCCTAGCATTGCGTGCCGTACCGCGCGGTCATTGAGCGTCAGGCGGCGCGGTACCTCGCCCGTCAGGACACACGCCTGCGGACGCGCGTCGAAGCGGCCATCGAAAAGGCTCTTGAAGACCCTCTCGGGAGCGGCTCTAAGGCGGTCGTTGGCGAGCCTCCCCTGCGATCGCTGCGAGTCGGAGGGTTCCGCGTCATCTACGCAGTCGATGAGGCCCAAGAGCTTGTGCGCGTGATCAGGTTTGCGTCTCGAGGCCGGGCCTATAGACGAGGTGCGTAGTGTGTCGAGCGTGGCGTCGCATACGGCCAAGCGCTTGTCGTAGTACCCAGGCGGCATCGCCCCGGACTTGTTCCAACCCGCGGCGGATCTACGTCCCGGAAACCGCCGGCACCACCGCGATCGTGGTCGTGGCGTCGCTGGACAGCCCGGCGGCCGTCTTGAACGCCGTCCACGCGCTTCCGTCGAAGACTCCCACCCCGCCGTCGGTCGCGGCCCACACCCGCCCGTCGGCGGTTTCCGCCAGCGCATTGACGCCATCGGCAGGCAGAGCGGAATTCCCCGTCGTATAGGTGCTGACCGTGTCACCGGCGATGCGGCTCACGCCGTTCGCCGTCGCCACCCACACGTCGCCGTTGGAAGCCGCGAGCACGTCCTGGACTTCCTCGCTCCCCAGCCCCTCGGTGGTCCCCAATTGGGTCCAAGTGACGAGGTTCGCCGAGTGCACCACGCCCTCGTTGAGCAACCCCAGCCAGAGGCGCCCCTGCGCGTCGATGGTCACCGCCGTGATGTTGTCGCGGATCACTTCGGGAATCATCGCCCGGGTGATAAAGCGGGGCCAGGTGTCCGTCTGCTGGTCGTAGAGGGCCGCGCCCTGGCGGGTTGCGAACCACACCCGCCCAAGGCTCTCGTCCACCACGTAGATGTCGCGCACCTCCGGGTCCGGCAGCTTGGAGTTGTCCGGCCGCCGCCGCTCCCACTGCGTGCCGGCCAGGATGCTCACGCCTTGATTTGGATGCCCGAAGTAGAGCACGTCGCTCGCGCGACGCCCGGCGATGGCCTGCACGTTGTTTGAGCCCAGACCTCTGTCGGTGTTGTCAAGGGTGAGGACTTCGCCCGCGCCGTCCCGCCCGATCCTGCTGACCCCGTTCGGGGTGCCAACCCAGATCCCTCCGTCGCCGTCCACGTGCAGCGCTTGAATGCGGTCGTCCACCAGGTCCGTGCCCTCGGCCCTGATGCTGTGCCACGTGCCGTCGTAGACCGCGAGGCCCGCGTCCGTAGTGCCAACCACGACCAATTCGCTGGTGAGGTTCGGTGTGGTCGCGGCCGCCGTGGTTGACGGTGTCGCAGCCTGGGCCGCCCCCGCGGTCGGGGTTGCCGCCGGCGCCGGCGCTACCTCAACGACTTCCACCTCGTAGGCCTGCCCGTTGCCGAGCGCCGCCGCGGCGTTGAACGCCGCAATCTGCCCCCACGAGTCGTTGGGATAGAGGCGGTTGCGCAAGTCGTCGCCCAGCAGACGCAGACGCACGCCCTCACCCGGGTGATGCTCCAAGACCGCCGCCTGAAAGTATTGCCGGACGAACCCGGTCGTGGCCGCGGCGATGTGCAAGGTGCCGGGCCTGTTCGTGTCGATCCGCGCCTCCGTCTTCGGAAAGCCGAACGCGTCGACGCCGCCGTAGGTCCGGAAGAAATCCAGGAACCTGGTCCGCACGCCGCCCACGGAGAAGTTTGAGACTTTGTGCCCCCACGGCCCGTGCAGTTCGCCCGAGTTGTTGTTCGTGGTCCCCGGCTCAACGCCCAGGTCCTGGCTGCCGCCGATCCCGCCGCCGAAGTAGTCCCAGGCCAGCCGCCGCTCCATCAGGTAGATGCCCCCGAGATCGGCCCGCGGATGGAAGTCCACCACGCCGCGCTGGTAGTACTGCGTCAGTGCGCCGGACTCCTCCGTGAACACCTCGGAGGTCGGCAGTCCCCAGCGCGTCAGCCCGCCGCTGGACTCGTAGAACGCCGCGAAGTCGGCGGTGAGCGTTTGCCCGCCGACGACCACCTCGAGCCGCGGAATGTTGTGGCTCAGGTTCGGGTTCCCGGCATCCGTCACCCGCACCGAACTCACGACCCGCACCGCATCGAGCCCCGAAGGCGTCTGCGCCAGCAACCCGACCGGCCCGACGATCCCGATAGCGAGCAACGCCGCCAGCGCCAGCGTCCCGCCCAAGCGCAGCGCGGCGCTCATGCTCCTCGGTGGGCCCGACGGAGTCCCAGGCCCCTTCGCCGCGGCGGCTCGCCTGCCTTGTTCGTGAATCGTTCGTCCGCTTGGTGACACTGGCACAAGTATAGGCAGCGTCTATCGCCGCCGCCCGGCGGCGAATGTTTCACGTGAAACATCGGAGCCCGGCGGTCGGCTCCGTCAATCGACCCGAAACACCTTCAATACTTCGTCGCCCAGGTGGTTGATCACCTTCACCGCGATGCGGCCTGACGCCGGCCGCGGGAAGGGGCGCGAGGTGTCGCTGCGCAGCGTCGCCCAGGCGTCGGCGTCGATCTCGGCCTTCAGCGTAGTCTTGAGCGCCTTGTAGGGATCGTTCGCGCCCAGGAAATACGCGTGGCGCACGAAGAAGCTCTCCGAGTCGTAGTCGGTGTCGACGAACCAGCAGGCGATGCCGTCCGTGTCGTCGCTGCGCACCTCGCCGGTGCTGGGATCGAACACGTCAACGCCGCGGACAGTGACCTGTGTCCAGTGGTCAGTGGTCAGGCGCGAGTGGTCAGTGATTAGTGCCGAGTGGCGAGTGCCTTGATCAGCCCGTTGAGCATCCGGTTGATCTCCGCGCAGTCGCTCAATAAGGTTTCTGAACGATCCGCCGTCAGCAGCTCCAGCCTTTTGCACAAAATCAGAAAGGTTTCCAGTTCCGCCAGGGAGCCCCGCGCGATGCCAAGCGACTGAAGAAACTCCCCCGTCGTTCGTCGCGCCTGTCCCTCCGCGATGTTGGCCGGTACCGAATATGCCGCGCGCCTGATCTGTGAGGTAATCCCATACTTCTCGTCGGCAGGAAATCTCCGCGTAAGCTCGTACATCGTCACGGCTAAGTCGATTGACTTCTGCCAGACAATCAACTCCCGATACGAGCTTAAAGATGTCATAGGGCGCAACGCGCTTTCCTAAACCATCCACTAACCACTCTTCACTCGCCACTACAATATCCGGCTCGCCGAAGATGACGAACAGGTTGCCCTGGCCGGTGTTCTTCAGTTCGGTCGACATGTGCAAGTCGGCGTTCATGCGGGCCTTGAGTACCCGGAAGCCGCCGAGCTTGTCGAAGTCGGTGGCATGGGCCTCGTAGTTGAAGGCGCAGGCGATCAGCAGGTCGAAGCCCGACTCGGCGGCTTCGCGGGCGGCCGCCACCAAATCCCCACGCTGTACGGTGCCGAATTCGGGGCCGATTAAGATGCCGGCGCGCTTCTGCGCCCCCGACTCGCCGCCTTCTTGATAGCGGCCCTCGGCGCACACGTGCTCTCCGGGCCAGGGAGTCAGCGAGTCGAACGCGATGCGGTCCTGCTTGTGCGCCTGCTGCACCCCGGCGGTGCGCAACTGGTCCAGGATGATCGTGGCGAAATCCTGCGGCTCGCCGTAGTGGCCGGGCGTCTCGGCCGCCCGGTCGATAAGCTCGCCGTGCTCATCCACGCCCAGCATGCGGTGCGGCGACAGGCTCTCGACGGTGAACGGCCCGGCCACCCGCACCGTGCGCCGGTCCTCGTAGGGCTTGTCGTAGAGATACTCGAATTCGGCCTTCGCGGCGATGGAGGCGTCAATCGACTGTTGGCGGGCGATGCGGGCCTCCCAGAACGCGGCCAGCGGCTCGCCGGCGGCTGCCGGCCAGTCGGCGGGCGCCTCGCGCGGAACGTCCCACTCCAACAGGCCGTTGGCCGGCGCGGATTCGCCGGAGGGCAGCGTGACGGTGGCGCCGTCGGGCGCGCTGAAGTCAATGTGCTGCCCCTCACGTCCGCCGGTGAGCGCCTGGTAGGGCGTCGGGTGTCCGCGCAGCGTCTGGTTCAGGTCCGCTAGAGCAGCCTCCACCGCCGGCTGCAAGCGTTCCCAGATCACGTCGATCTCGGCGTTGTTGGCGATCTCTCTGAGCGTGACGTGGGCTACGCGTTGGTAGACGAACCCCTGGCGAATGTCGTTGTGCGTAGGGGCTAGTGGTGAGTGGTCAGTGGAGAGTGAGTAATCGCGACCGCTGCGCTCGGCTTCCTGACGCTGGCCGTCCGGGCTGTCGGCCAGCAGATACCAGGGATAGCGAGCGCCCATGACGCGGGCGCGGGCGAGCGCCAAGGCCACACGCGAGGTGTCAATGGTGATCCAGCGGCGGCCCCACTGCTCGGACACGTACGCTGATGTTCCGGAGCCACAGGTGGGGTCGAGCACCAGGTCGCCAGGATCGGTGGTCATAAGAATGCAGCGTTGGATTACTCGGGCGGTTGTTTGCACTACATAGACTTTATCTCTCGCGAACGCACCAAACTGTGTATCACTCCATCTATTGGTCATCGGCGTAGTGGATCTGTCGACAAGGAACCTCTTGGCTCGGATTTGAGCTCTGCTGACCTTGACAATCCTCCCAGATTTGGCAAGTCTTGGCATGCCCAGAATGTGTTCATTACTCCAGTGTCGTGCGGCAGATGGGAAAAACACTTCGTTTTGAAAATGGTACGGTTGTTTCTCCGATGATGCGCCCTGCGAAGTCAGGTCTCCAAGTTCGAAGTCATCCTCCGTTGAATCTTTCTCCCTGATATTCAGCAATGCTCGATACTTCGCTATTTTTGAATTCTTGGCATACCAGAGGATATAGTCGCTAACGTTGGGGAGGTGTGACGATGTTCTGCCTGTTGTTGTCAAGAATGTGATTAAATTCAAGAATTGCCCCTCCCCAAATACTTCGTCCATCACCGCTCGAACCCGGTGCACGTTCTCATCCCCAATCTGCACGAAGATCGAACCAGATTCGGAAAGCAAATCCCGAGCCACGATCAAGCGGTCGCGCAGGTAGGTCAGGTAGGAGTGGATGCCGTCGCGCCAGGTGTCCCGAAACGCCTTGACCTGCTCCGGCTCCCGGGTGATGTGCTCCGCCTTGCCGTCCTTGACGTCGCGACTGGTGGTGGACCACTGGAAGTTGGAGTTGAACTTGATGCCGTAGGGCGGGTCGATGTAGATGCACTGCACCTGGCCGCGCAGCCCCTCGCGCTCGGCCAGCGAGGCCATCACCTGAAGCGAGTCGCCCAGGATCATGCGGTTCGACCAGTTGGCCTGGTGCTGGTAGAAGTCCGTGCGGTCCGCACCCTCCGGCAGCCCGTTGAAGTCGGCGAAGAAGTCCAGTTGAGCCGCTTCGCGCTGACCACTTCGCCGTAGGTCATCGATCAGCGCCTTGGGCGACACCTTCTCCTGGATGTAGAGCGGCGGCGCCTGCGTCACCAGGTCGGACCAGTCGGCCGGGTCCTTACCCCGCCACACCAACTGCGGGTCCAGGTCTGGATTGCGGCGCTCGAACGCCGCCTCGATCGGGTGCCGCTCGTCGTCCTTCAGCAGCGGCTGATGCTCGGCGCTGGGAATGTTCGTCCGCCCCGCCGCCTCGTGCGTCAGCGACTCAACGTTGAGCGGTTGGCGCGTCCCGCGTCTGCGCGCCACCGATTAGCTTGCCTTGACGGAGTGGACGGGCAGCGCTTCAGTCTCCAGTGTAGAAAGGTCCAAACGCTGCGACGCGTGGTCGATGTCAAAGCCGACGACTTCGCCGGCGGCGTCGAGGTCGACGTTGAGCCCGTCCGTAACCTCCCGCGTCTCAACGCCCGGCCCCGCCTTGAGCTCGAGGTAGAGGCTGTCGGTTTCCGGGTAGTAGTGGAGCTTCATGGGTTGTCCTTCAGCACGCACCTGCAGGTCAAAGTAGCGCGTCGATTTCATACCGCTGCACCCGCAGTGCTTCCGGCGGCCTGGGCGATGGCCTCATTCAGACTCGCCGTGATCTCGGATTCCAGATTGTCCCCGAGCGCATAGACGTCGGTGAATTCGGCAAAGGCCCAGCGGCCGAAGCTCTCTAGGCGGTTGACGCCGGGGACCCAATAGGTCTCCATGGTCGCCTTCTTCTCCTTGGCGTCCTCGCCTCGGTAGCCCTTGATCTCGACGACCAAGTTCAGAAGGTCGGGGTCGCCCTGCTCGTCCACCCGCCCGTCGTCCACCAGCAGGATGAAGTCCGGCAGATAGCGGCGGCTGGTTGATCCCATCTGGTAGGGAACCTCCAGGCCCAGCCCCTGGTTCTTCACGTAGGCGCGCACCCTTGGGTGCTTTTCGACCACGCGGCAGAACTCGGCCTCCCAGTCGCTGTCGCAGACGGCCCAGTTGACGTGGCAGCGGCGAAAGTCGGTGCGCCACCGGATCGGCTTGGAGGTGGTGAACCTGACGTGGCGAGTCGAGCCGGCGGGGTTGTAAGGATCCAGGATGGCCTTGACCGGGTTCTCACCGTGGTGCGACCGGGTGATGGCGCGGGTGATCCGTTCACAGGCCATGTCGGCCAGCTCCCGGTGCATCAACTGCGCGGGTTTAGTGCCGCCCCGGCACACCAGGTGCTCGTCCAGCCAGCGGCGCGTGATCTGCCGCAGCTGACCAAAGAGATGCAGCTTGGGCGCCTCGCCCGGGTCGCGCCACTTGGTTTCGAGCAGCCGCCAGGTGAGGTGGTATTCCAGCGCCGCCCGGCGCATATTCCCCAGGTGCTCGACGGTGAGGTTCTCGCTCTCACCGATTAAGCCTTGGACGAGGGTGTCGGTGGGACCGACCAACTCCGGCGTCAGCGCCAGGGTCGAGTCCGCGGTGAAGTCGGCGTCCAGGCGTTCCTCCGGCAGCTCGACGCGGTAGCCCAAGACGCGGGGAAAGCGAATCTCGCAGTCGTCGCGTTCGGGCGATATTGCCTGGACCTGCACCGTTTCGCGCGGCGTCGGCGGCGGGATGATCACCGGCTTGGCAGTGAAGTCGAAGGGAATGCCCAGCACGTCGGCGTATTCCGCGTCGAACAGCCCCTGCTCATTCAGGTCGTAGGACTGCCGCCGCAGCGCGCGGCCTACCGCCTGCTCGCACAGCAGCTGGGTACCGAACGCGCGCACGCCGAGCACGTGGGTGACGGTGTTCGCGTCCCAGCCCTCGGTGAGCATGGACACCGAAACCACGCAGCGGATGTCGCCGCCCAGTTGCTCGTACTTGCCCACCGTGTTCATGACCTCACGCAGCAGGTCCTGGTCGGTCAGGTGGTCGGCCTGGCTGCGGTCGCCAGTGCGGTCGACGATATCGCGCCTGAACCGGTCGATTTCGGCGGTTGCCATCTTGCGGAAGTTGGAATCCAGCGCGTCGCCGGATTCAAGCTGCTCGCTGTCGATCAGCAGCGTGCGCGGGCGAGCCAGCCGCTGGCCGTTTTCGTCGAAATTGCGAAAGTGCTCGAGATGCCCGTTCCGGAAGACGGACGAGCCGTCGGCCTGTTCCTGATGAAAGCCGGACACGTAGTCGTAGACGAGCTTCGACGTGGCGGTGTTGTTGCAGACGATGATGAAGCAGGGCGGGACTGGGATGTCGGCCTGACGCCAGAGTTCGAACGTCTTGGCGTAGTGCCCGTAGAGAGCTTGCAGCGCGTTGACAAGTTCGACGGGAAGCGTGAGCGGATCGAGGTTCGCGACCGAGCGGCGGTTGCCTTTGGGCATTCGCTTGCCGATGTGCTTCCAGAGTTCCCGCAGCACGGGCATGTCGCTGTGCGGCACGTTGTCGGCCACCGGCACGCGCGGCAGCTTGACAATGCCGCACTCGATGGCGTCCATCAGCGAGAAATCGCTCATCGTCCAGGGAAAGAGCGTGCCTTCGGCGTAGCCCGAGCCGCGCAGGAAGAACGGCGTGGCGGAAAGGTCCACCACGCGCCGCAGGCTGAGCCTGCGGTCGACGGCCTCGAGGCCTGAAATCCACATCCGCGCGGCTTCGTCGTTGCGCTTGGCCTCGCTCAGGTCGTCGCCGACGAGCTTGCCTTCGTCGTCGGCCTCCTCGGGCCGCCGCCGGTAGCAGTGGTGCGCCTCGTCGTTGATGGCCAGGATGCGGCGCATCCCCATCAGCTCCGGCATCACCCGCTGCAGCATCTGGCCTTCGGTTTCCGTCGTCTGAACCGCGGCTCCGGTGCGCCCCTGCAGCAAGTCGCGCCCGCCCTTGGAAATCGCGAGCGTTTCCCGCAGCTTGAAGGCGTGGAAGTTGGTGATGACGATCTTGGCTTTATTCAGGTCGGGCAGCATGTCGGAGGGGACAAGCTCGCGGTCCTTGTAGTAGCTGTCCGGGTCGTTGGGCTGGAGCACCCGCAGCCGGTCGCGGATGGTGATGCCCGGCGTGACCACCAGGAACCCGCGGGTGAAGTTGCGGCTGTTGGGCCGGCGGACGGCGTTGAGGGTCTGCCAGGCGATCAGCATCGCCATCACGGTGGTCTTGCCCGCGCCTGTGGCCAGCTTGAGCGCCAGCCGCGCCAGGCCGGGATTCGCCTGCTCGTTGGCGCCCTCAAGGTGGTCGAGGAACATCCGGCCCTCGCGGCCGCTCCGCGGCGCGACCTCGGTCAGCCAGATCAGCGTCTCCATCGCTTCGACCTGGCAGAAGAAGGGCCGGAGCCCGCTGAAGTGGTGGCTGCGCCAGTGCTGCAAGAGCCGCGCGGTCTCGGGCGTGACGTGCCAGGCATTGGGATCTGGAATCTGCCGCCACTCGTCCACCCGCCGCCGCAGGCTGGCGATGATGGGCATCGGGTCGTACTGCTGCGCTTCACCGGACAGACCCTGGCCTTCGTCGAGGACCATGCGGCGCTGAGCGGTCTGTTTGCGCGGGGCCGGGACCGGCGTGACGAACTTGGCGGCCCGGCGGCCTTGAATGATGCGGTTGGTTGGCTGCCCGTCCTCGTCGAGCTCCCAATGCTCCCCCGGATAGGCATACGGGGAATTCAGGATGGGCTGCGCAAAGAAGTCGGGCACCACTCACACCTCACCGGCACGGGGTCGGGCCGCGCCGCACTGTACCCCGCGACTGACGCTGCGGTTACCCGGCCTTGGCCTCCACCCCGGCCTGGCGGGCCAGCTCGGCGGTGCGGTTGGTCTGCTCCCAGGGGACGTCGTCCAGGTCGTCGCGGCCGAAGTGGCCGTAGGCGGCGACCTGACGATAGAGGGGGCGGCGCAGGTCCAGGTCGCGAATGATGGCCCCGGGCCGCAGGTCGAAGGTGTCGCGAATGGCGGCCTCGATTTGCTCGTCGGGGATCGTGCCGGTGCCGTAGGTCTCGATGTTGAGGGACAGGGGCTCGGCCTTGCCGATCACGTAGGCCGCTTGCACCTCGAAGCGCGACGCGAGCCCGGCGGCCACCACGTTCTTGGCGATCCAACGCAGCGCGTAGTTCGCGGAACGGTCGACCTTGGTCGGATCCTTGCCCGAGAAGGCGCCGCCGCCGTGGCGGGCCATGCCGCCGTAGGTGTCAACGATGATCTTGCGCCCGGTGAGGCCGGCGTCGCCCGTGGGCCCGCCGGTGACGAAGCGCCCGGTGCCGTTGATGATGATGCCGGTGGCGGAATCGAGCATGTGGGAGGGGATCGCGGCGCGGATGACGCATTCCTCGATCGCGCGCTTGATGTCGTCGGTGCCGATCTCGGGATCGTGCTGCGCGGCGACGACCACGCTATCGACGCGCGCGGGCCGCCCGTGACGGTATTCCACGGTGACCTGCGTCTTGCCGTCGGGCCGCAGCCAGTCCAGCGTGCCGTCCTTGCGAACCTCGGCCAGCTGCCGCGCGGCGCGGTGCGCCAGCGCAATCGGCGCCGGCATCAGCTCCGGCGTCTCATCGCAGGCGAAGCCGTACATCATCCCCTGATCGCCCGCGCCCAAGCCTTCGACATCGTCGTGGTCGCCGTCCATGGCTCGGACCTCAAGCGCTTCGTCAACGCCCATCTTGATGTCGGCCGACTGCTCGTTGAGGGACACCACCACGCCGCAGGTCTCGCCGTCGAATCCGACCTCGGACGTGCTGTAGCCGATCCCGCACACGGTGTCGCGGACGATGCGGGGCACGTCGACGTAGGACGCCTTGGAGGTGATTTCCCCGAGCACCAGCACCAAGCCGGTGGTGGTGGCGGCTTCGCACGCCACCCGGCTCTCGGGGTCGGCGCCCAGGAAGGCGTCGAGGATGGCGTCGGAGATCTGGTCGCAGAGCTTGTCGGGGTGGCCCTCTGTCACCGACTCCGAGGTAAACAACAGGCGCGGCGCCTGCATGAACGTGCTGCTCACAGTGCTCTCCCCCAATTCCCGGTGGTCGTCACGCGGCGCGGCCGGATTGGTTAGGTCCCTTCCTGCCAGCCGGACAGATAGGCGGCCTGCTCGTCGGTCAGCGTATCGATGGCCACGCCCATCGCCTCCAGCTTGAGCGCGGCAATCCGGTGGTCGATATCTGCAGATACGTCGTACACGTCAGGCGTCAGGTCCCCGGCGTTGGCCGCCAGATATTCGAGCGCCAGCGCCTGATTGGCAAAGCTCATGTCCATCACGCTGGCCGGGTGACCCTCGGCGGCCGCCAGATTGATGAGCCGGCCCTGGGCCAGCAGGAAGATTCGGCGCCCGTCCGACATCCGGTATTCATCAACGTAGGGCCGCGCCTGATTGACTTGCACCGCCATGTCCTCCAGCGCCTCGATGTTGATCTCGACATCGAAATGCCCCGAGTTGGCCAAAATCGCCCCGTCCCGCATAGCCTCGAAGTGCGGCTGGTCGATGACGTGCTTGTCGCCGGTCACGGTCACAAACAAATGACCCTCGGCCGCCGCCTCCTGCATGGGCATGACGCGGTAGCCGTCCATCACGGCTTCCAGCGCGCGAACCGGGTCGACCTCGGTGACGATCACGTGGGCGCCCATGCCGGACGCGCGGCTGGCCAGGCCGCGCCCGCACCAGCCGTAGCCGCCCACCACGACGTTGCGGCCGGCCAACAGGATGTTGGTGGCGCGAATCACGCCGTCCAGCGTGGACTGCCCGGTGCCGTAGCGGTTGTCGAACATGTGCTTGGTCATGGCCTCGTTCACCGCCACGATGGGGTACTTCAGCACGCCCTGCGCGGCCATGGCCCGCAGGCGAATGACGCCGGTGGTGGTCTCCTCGGTCCCGCCCATCACGCCGTCCATGACATCGGTGCGGCTCGTGTGCACGGTCGAGACCAGGTCGGCGCCGTCGTCGGTGGTCAGATGCGGGCGCGTGTTCAGCACCGACTCGATGTGGTCGTAGTAGATCTCGGAGTCCTCGCCGTTGATGGCGTAGGTGGCGATGCCGTACTCATTCACCAGCGCTGCCGCGACGTCGTCTTGCGTGCTCAGCGGATTTGACGCGCACAGCGCCGTCTCCGCGCCGCCGGCCTGCAGCGTGCGCATCAGGTTGGCGGTCTCGGTGGTGACGTGCAGGCAGGCGCCGATGCGAAGACCCTCAAGGGGTCGCTCACGCGCGAACCGCTCCCGGATGCTCGCCAGCACTGGCATGGATTGCTCCGCCCATTCGACGCGGCGGACGCCCAGACCGGCCAGCGCGGCGTCGGCAATCTCGAACGAGCTATCCGTTGCGGCCATGCAATGCTCCTCAAGCGCGAGTCGGGTCGCCGTACGGGCGCCTAAAACGCAACGAACTCCTTGAACTCGGCGTAACGCGCCTCGACATCCCTGCGCGTGAGCGCAGCCAGGCGCTCGACGCCGAACGCTTCAACTGTAAACGACGCCGCGACGCTGCCATAGACGATTGCACGCCGCAGGGCCGGGCCGCTGAGATGGCCGGCCTCGGCCAGGCTGCCGATCATGGCGCCGGCGAAAGCGTCGCCGGCGCCGGTTGGATCGACCACGTCCGGCAGGGGATAGCCCGGCGCGAAGAACCAGTCGCCCTCGGACGCCAGCACCGCGCCGTACTCGCCCATCTTCACGGCAACGGCCTGCGGGCCGAGCTCCAGGATGGGCACAACCGCACGCGGCACGCGGGGCTCCCGGCTGAACATCCGGACCTCCTGATCGTTGAGCACGATCATCGAACTGCGCCGAAACACGTCCTCCAGCGCGGGTGTGTGGTCACGGATCCAATGGTCCATCGAATCCGTGAGCACGAAGGCCTGCGGATCGATCTGGCCCAGGACGCTCAGCTGCACCCGGGGCTCGATGTTGCCGACGAAGACGAAGCCCGCGTCGGTCGAGGGCATGCGCGGCGTGAAGTCGGCCACCACGTTGAGCTCCACGAACTCGGTGTCGCGGGTGTTGAGGTCGTCGTGATAGCGACCGCCCCAGCGAAACGTCTGGCCTTCGGCGACAACGAGGCCGTCAAGGTCGATGCCTCGCTCTTCCAGGGTCCGGCGATGAACCGGCGGAAAGTCCGTGCCCACGACGCTGACCAGCGCGGTGGGCGCAAAAAGGCGCGCCGCCAGGGCGGCGTACGTCGCCGATCCGCCGAGGACCCGCGTGGCTTGGCCGGTCGGCGTCGCGATGTCGTCGATGCCGACGGTGCCGACGATGATGACGCTCACGACGGGGGCGGCGGCGTCAGATAGCGGTCGACCAGAAGCCCCAGCCGCTCCCGCGCGCTCGGGTCGACGGCCTCCGGCGCGGTGACGATGGCCGCGGCGAGCGCCGAGCCGCACTCACAGTCGCGGGGCTGCCGCACCGCCTCCGGCACCGCGGCGCGGACGGCGCGCTGCGCCAACGCGGCGTTGGCGGTGAGATTGCGTACCACCATGGCGGCCGTGACCGGCTCCTCGCTCGCATGCCACACGTCATAGTCGGTGACCATGGCCATGACGGCGTAGCAGAGCTCGGCCTCGCGGGCCAGCCGGGCCTCCGGCAGGGCGGTCATCCCAATCACGTCCACGCCCCACGAGCGGTACAGCTCGGACTCGGCGCGGGTGGAGAACTGCGGCCCCTCGATGCAGACATAGGCGCCGCCGCGATGCACCGCGCCGCCGGCCGCCGCAACGGCATCGGCGGCCACGCTCCGGACGTGCGGACACAGCGGGTCGGCCATCCCCACGTGCACCACCAGACCAGGCTCGTCGAAGAAGCTCGAGGGCCGGGCGCGGGTGCGGTCAATCAGCTGGTCGGGAATGACAACGTCAAGGGGTGGAATGTCCTCGCGCATGCTGCCCACGGCGCTCACGGCCAGCACCCGTTCGACGCCGAGGGACTTCAGCGCCCAGATATTGGCTCGCACGTTGAGCGCGCTGGGCGAAATGCGGTGGCCGCGGCCGTGGCGCGGAAGAAAGGCAACCTCGACGCCGTCGAGCACGCCCACGACAAGCGTGTCGCTGGGCGCGCCAAAGGGCGTGTCAATCTCGACCTCGCGGCGCTGCTCCAGGCCGGGCATCTGGTAGAAGCCGCTGCCGCCGATGACGCCCACGCGGGCGCGCGCGTCGGACACTTACGCCGCCGCCTCGACTGGCGCCCGCCAGGCGGCCAGCGTGCGCGCGAACGGGGCGCGCGCCACGCCGCGCTCGGTGACGATGGCGCTGACCAGCTCGTTCGGCGTCACGTCGAACGCCGGATTGGCCACCGGCGCGTCGCCCGGCGCCCAGCGCGCGGCACCGTGCCCGCGCACCTCATCCGCGCCGCGCTCCTCAATGGGAATATCGGCCCCCGTCGCGGTGTCGAAGTCGACGGTCGAAAGCGGGGCGGCGACGATGAACGGCAGCCCGTGCGCGCGGGCGAGCTGCGCCATGGTGTAGGTGCCGATCTTGTTGGCCACGTCCCCGTTCGCCGCGATGCGGTCGGCGCCGACGAGCACGGCGTCCACGACGCCGCGCTGCATGAAGTGGCCCGCCATGCTGTCCGTGATGAGGGTGTAGGGAACACCCCACTGCTCCAATTCCCAGGTGGTCAGGCGGGCGCCTTGCAGCAGGGGGCGAGTCTCGTTTACCCACACCGAGACGTCGCCGTGCCGGTGGGCGGCTTGGATGACGCCCAGAGCCGAGCCGCATCCGGCGCCGGTCGCCAGCGGGCCAGTGTTGCAGTGGTGCAGCACCTGCGCGCCGGGTTCGATCAGGCTGGCGCCGTGAGCCGCGAGCTGCCGGTGCCGGCGGTCGTTGTCCGCCGCCAGGGCCTGCGCCGCCGCGAGCACCGCCCGCGCCCCCGCGCCGGGATCATTGGCGTGGGGCTCCGCCGCCGCGCGTACCACGCGGGCGGCCCAGGCCAGATTGACGGCCGTGGGACGGGTGCCGGCAATGTCTTCCACCACGCGGTCGAGATGACCCGCGAACGGGCCGTCAGACTCCGCGGCGTAGGTATGCGCGCCCAAAGCGACGCCGTAGGCCCCCGCCACGCCGAGCGCGGGCGCGCCGCGGATGGCCAGGGTGCGGATGGCCTCCATGACCTGCGCCACCTGCGTGCAATGCAGTACTTCAACTGCATCCGGCAGACGCCGCTGATCCAGGATGCGCACGGCGCCGTCGCGCCATTCGATAACCGGTGGGACAGCCATTTGGCGGGCCAGTCGGGCGAGCGCCCGCGAGTATAGCCAGCACCCCCATCGGTCCCGACGCCCGAGTCGGGTACGGGCGGGTTTGCAACCCGCCCGTACGACCCCGAGCCTAGTCCAGGCCGCGGCGGCGGCGGGCGGCCTCGTAGGCGTCCAAGCCGATCTCGCCGCGAGCGAACCGTGCCTCGATGGACTGGAAGGCATCCAACGGCGCGGCCATGGCCGGCGCGAGATCGGGGCTGGGCTCAGCCGCGCGGGCCTCGGCGAGCTGCTGCCGCGCGGCGGCTTGCGCCTCGGCGTCCGCCGGCCCCTGGACGTACTCATCCGTCGGCAGGTCATCGGCCACGGCTGGCGCGGGATCGTCGGGCGATTCCGCGAGCTTGCCCTTGAGCCAGCGGCCCACGTCCGCAGGTTCCGCGTCCGCCACCCAGGCCGCGAGCTCGTCGTCCGCCGGCGCGGTGGCCGGCTGCGAGCGCAGACGCTCCCGGTGGACTTCGCGGTCTTTCTTGGACTGCCAGCGGCGCTCGACCTCGTCGAGCCGGGCGGCGACCTCTCGGTCAACCGCAGCCTCGAAATCACGCGGCGGATCGGCCGGCGCCTCTTGGGGCGCGGCGGCGGTCGCTTCGGCGGCGGTCGGTTCGGCGGCGGGGTCGTTCATGGAACCTCCTCTAGGCGACGGCGGCGGTGGGTGTGGCGTAGCCCACGCCGGACAGGGCCTCTGATAGTTGACGCTCCGGTTCGAGTCCGTCGGCAAAGCTGAGGGCGTGGCCCAGGCGCGCCGCGAACATGAGCGCGTCGGTCGTGCGCGCGGCATAGGCGTCGTGCAGGCGAGCGGCCCAGCGCGACAACTCTGCGGCCAGCGCCGGCGGCGCGCCCCGCAGCAAGGCCTGCCACTCCGTGTCCAGGGTCTCCACGTCGGCGCCCGACGCCAACGGTCCGGCGCGCTGATAGCCCTCGCTCACCATCAGCGTGAGCAGCTCGTCGCGCGTGGCAACCCGGCAATGGTCCCAGTGCGCATCGCCGGTCGGCGGGGGCTGCGCACACGCAGCGACGCGGCAACCGGCGGACCATTGGCTGCCCGGCGTGCCGCATCGGGGGCAGTGCCAGTGCCCTTGGAGCAACAGCCCTCGCGCCAGCGCCTCGTCGTCGAACGCCTGGCTGACATAGCGGCGAATGCCGGGCGCCAGCTGCGCATCGGTTACGGCCGCCATCACTTGGCAAACCCAGGCATGCTCGAACCGTTCGAACACTTCGAGGCGGAGCCCCGGGCGAATTTGCGCGATCGCGGCGCGCAACGCCGCCGTCGGCACGGCATGGCGGGCCTTGTCGGCGTGGCCGGCCGACTGGGCAGTGCCGACGGCCGCCGGACCGTCTACTTGCACGTCGAGCACGCGGGCTCCTTCGCCGGAGAGCTAGCCGGTCGCGACGACCGGGCCATACGTTGTACACGCAAAGAGTACGCCGTCGATGACTGGCTGTCAACCGTCCGCGTACAATGCCGCCATGGCAGGCGCAGACGCCGGGCTGCGGTTCCCTGAAGCATTGCGGCGCGCCCGCACGGCGCGCGGGCTGTCCTATCGCGAGTTGGCGGCGCGCTGCGGTCTCTCGCACTCCTTCTTGAGCCACGTCGAAAAGGGCGAGCGGCGCCCACCGCGCCTCTCGCACGTGATGGCGATCGCCACCGCCCTCGACACGGTCACCCCGGCCTTCCTGCTCGCGGCGCTCGCTGACCGTGTGGGCACCGAGGTGGCCCAGCTCGTCACGCACCTGGCCCGCGCCGCGACGGCGGACGACCCGCTCCCGGGCGCGCTGCCCGAGACCGGCGCGGCAGACGCCATCGAGCGCTTGGCCGAGGCGGCGGCACAGCCGGACGGCGAGGCCCAGCTGCGCGAGCGCCTGGCCTTCGTCGACTTGCAGTTCGACGCCGACGTGCTGCGCCTGGGATTCGACGACGCCGCGGGTCCCGTGGTCCTCAACGTGGTCGGACCGGCTGACGCGTCGCACGGATCCGAGGACGAGACGTAGGCGCTTACTCGATGCGCACGCGGCCTGAGCCGGCGGCCGACACTCAGCCCGTGTGCGCCGCTTTCGCCGCAACGACGAGAGGTCCGGCATGACCGCCGAGGCGAAGCCCGGGGCGGCCGCATGTTGCGCCGCGCGGCGCGAGGGGGACAGGCGGCCCGATCCGCATGAGGTTTCTCCGCCTCACCCCCTGGTCAAGCCAGGGGCAGGCTCTAACCCTCTCCCACCAGGCGAGAGGGAATCGGACCCGACCGGGCCGACACCCCCTGCTCATTCCCACGAACGCGGGAATCCAGACCCCACTCGACCTGACGCCGCCCTTGCCGCGGGCGCAGTGCGGCTGCGGGGAGGCTCGTTTCTGATGGGCTCCAACGATCCGGCGGGGTTTCCGGAGGACGGCGAGGGGCCCGTTCGGCGGGTAACCGTGGACGCGTTCTCCGTCGCCGCCTGCGCCGTGAGCAACGCGCAGTTCGCTGCCTTCGTCGACGCCACGCACTACACAACCGAGGCCGAGCGCTTCGGCTGGTCGTTCGTCTTTCAGCTGCTCGTGCCCGACGAGGTTCAGCGGCGGCACCCCCAGCGACCCGAGGCCACGCCCTGGTGGGTGCCGGTCACCGGCGCCACCTGGCGACATCCCGAGGGTCCGGGGAGCACGCTGGAGGGGCGGGGCGACCATCCGGTGGTGCATGTGTCCTGGCGCGACGGCGCGGCCTTCGCCGCGTGGGCCGGCGCCCGCCTCCCGACGGAGGCCGAGTGGGAGTTCGCCGCGCGCGGTGGGCTCGAGCAACGGCGCTATCCCTGGGGCGACACCCTCACGCCCCGCCGCGAGCACCGCTGCAACATCTGGCAAGGAGAGTTTCCAGCGCGCAACACGCTGGGCGACGGGTTTCTCGGCACCGCGCCGGTGGACGCCTACCGCCCGAACCGCTACGGCTTGTTCAATACGGCGGGCAACGTGTGGGAGTGGTGCAGCGACTGGTTCCACCCGACATTCCACGTCCAAGGTCCCCGGGTGAACCCTGACGGCCCTCCCAGCGGCACCGCGCGGGTGCTGCGCGGCGGCTCGTACCTGTGCCACCGCTCCTACTGCAACCGCTATCGCGTCGGCGCGCGCAGCGCCAACACGCCGGACAGCTCGGCCGGCAATGTCGGGTTCCGCTGCGTGTGGCCAGCATGACTGTGGCTGAGCGGCTGTCCCTGGGACAGATCGTCATCCTCAACGGTGCGCCGCGATCGGGGAAGTCCAGCATTGCCGCCGTGCTCCAGGAGACCTTCGACGGACCTTGGATGAACCTGGGCGTGGATGCCCACATGTCCGGCGTCATGCCCCAGCGCTACTCGCCCGGGATCGGGCTTCGCCCCGGGGCCGAGCGCCCCGACCTCGAGCCGTTCGTGCTGGCCTCCTATGCCGCGCTCTACGAGTCCATCGCCGCCCACAGCCGCCTGGGGTTGAACGTGGTGGCCGAATTCGGCCACCACGACGGCTACACCGTCCCGCGCGGAATCCTGGCCGACAGCGCGCGTCGTCTGCGCGGATTGCCCGCCCTGCTGGTCGGCGTGCGCTGCCCGTTGCCGATCATCCTGGAGCGGCGGCGCGCGACGGGATGGGGCGAGAGCCGGCCGACCGACACCGCCGAGTCGGGCGCGGCTCGCTGGCAGGTCGAAGTGCACAAGCCCGGCATCTATGACCTCAAGGTCGACACCGCCGTCTTGAGCCCCGCGCAATGCGCCCAGGCCATCCGTCAGCGCCTGGTTACGGGTCCCGCGCCAACGGCCATGCAGCGCCTCGCCGCCATGGCCACCGAGCCCTCCTGAAGCCTTCCATGGCGCCCGCCGGCGACTAAATACCCGTGTTGGTGCACGAGTGATCCCTCGCCGGACGGCTGATGCGGCCCTCTGGAGGCACGGGTTGCCCTGCGCCTGTTCCCCCGCCGGCCGGCGGGCGATGCGATGCTGGCGGGGGCGCGCGGGAATGACGGCGGGTCCAGGAGGTGCTTGGGAATGATGTCTGAGGCAAAGGGCGTGCTACAGGGCCAGACGGCGATTGTGACGGGCGGGAACCGCGGCATTGGCAAGGGCATCGCGCGGGCGTTTGCCATGGCCGGCGCCGACGTGCTGGTGACGGCGCGTGACGCGGCGCTGCTCGAGTCCACCGTGGCCGAGCTCGAGGCCTATGGCGGCGTGGTGGTGGGCGTGCCCGCGGACGTGCAGGTCGAAGCGGATGTGGCGCGGGTCTTCGCGGAAGCCGCCGATCGGTTCGAGCGGCTGGACGTCCTGGTCAACAACGCGGGCCTCTCGCTGCCGGCGCCGCTGCACGAGTTGGAGCTCGATTCCTGGGAGACGGTCATCGGGACGAATCTAACCGGCGCGTTCCTGTGCACGCGGGCGGCGATGCGCCTGATGCGCCTGCAGGGTCGCGGCCGCATCATCAACATCGCCAGCATCTCGTCGCAGCGGGTGCGACCCGAGTCAGCCTCCTACAGCGCCAGCAAGTTCGGCTTGTGGGGGCTCACCCAGGTCACGTCGCTGGAGGGGCGCGATCACGGCATCTCGGCCTGCTGCATCAACCCCGGCAATACGCGCGTGGAACGGCGGGAAGAGATCAACACCGAGGAGAACCTCGAGCCGATGATGGGGGTAGAGTCGGTGGCCCAGGTGGCGGTGACCATGGCCGCGCTGCCGCCCCACGTGCAGCTGCTCGAGGCCACAGTGATGCCGCTGCAGCAGCCGTTTATCGGGAGGGGCTAGCCAACCCGCGCGACGCGGTCTGCCGGCTTGCCGGTGGAGCCCTAGAGCACCAGCGACGCTACGACCAGGCCGAGGATCAGCACACCCAGGATCGTCAGGCCGGCCGCCAGGTCACGTCGCAGGAACGGGAGCTCCGGCAGGGACAGCGATTCGCCGCGCGGCGGCCGCGCGGCTGGCGCCGCGCGCGCCTCGTCCGCCGCCACCGGGATCACCGCGGCCGGTATCCGGTGCAACGGCTGCCGGCGCTGACGCCGCGTTGACCGTCGTCGCGAACTCACCTGGGTACTCCTCCACGCCTGAGGCCGGCGGCGTGCGGCCGCGCGGTCGCGCGAGCGACATCCGCCCCCCGAATTGCCCGTCTGTCGCCCTTGGTGGCGTCCGGACGGATTCCGGCTTGCGCCGGAATGACGGACAAGGGACGGCGTTCGGGTAACACGCAATGTTTCACGTGAAACATCTTAGACCGCGGACAGCCGCTCGATGAGCTCCGCCAGTTCTTCCTCGCTGTAGTACTCAAGCTCGAGCCGACCACGCGCTTCGCCGCCGCGCAGACGCACCCGGGTGCCCAGGTTGCGCTGGATCCGTTCAAGCACGCTCACGACCTCGCGACTCCACACGTCATCCTTTGCGGACGGAGCCGCACGCGCGGCCGCTCCGTCGGTTCGCTCCGGTGATCCCTCTGAAGGCGGCGCCAGCGCCCATTGCTCGGCCTCGCGGACCGAGAGGCCCTGGCGCTTTATCGCCTGCAGCAGTCGACTGCGCGCGCCGTGATCGGTGACGGCCAGCAACGCGCGTGCATGTCCTTCGGTGATCTCCCCCTCGCGCAACGCGGCCAGCGATGCCTCATCGAGGCTGAGCAGGCGCAGGGCGTTGGCCACGGCCGATCGGCTCACACCCAACGCTGCCGCCACCGCTTCCTGCGTCAGGCCGAATTCGTCCATGAGCACTCGATAGGCGTGGCTCCGGTCCAGCGGGCTCAAATCGCTGCGTTGCAGGTTCTCAACCAGCGCCAGCTCGAGCTGGCGTCGGTCGTCGACGGTGACGATGGACGCCGGCACCTCGGTCAGCCCAGCCATCCCCGCCGCTCGCCAGCGCCGCTCGCCCGCCACGAGGTAGTAGCGGCCCGGGCGATCGGCCCGCTCGCTGACCACGATGGGCTGGAGCACGCCATAGCGGCTTATCGACGCGGCGAGCCCTTCGAGCTCGGCCTCAACCAGGCCCTGCCGCGGCTGGCGCGGATTGGGCTCGATATTGGTCAATGCCAGCGTGCGCCGCGACCCCAGCGTATCGGCGAACACGTCGCCCAGCCCGCGCCCCAACGCCCGCCTAGGCGCCATGCTGGTCCACCTCGGCGGCGAAAGCTCGATACGCGGCGGCGGCGGCTCCAGCGGGGTCATGCTCGAAGATCGTGCTTCGGAACCCAGGCGCCTCTGCCAGCCGGACGCTGCGGGGTATCACCGCCCGCGCCACGTGCTCGCCGAAATGTCCTCGCACCTCGCGCGCCACCTCCCATGCCAGGTTATTGCGGCGATCGAACATTGTCAGCAGATAGCGAACCCGCGGCGCTTGCGCACGTAGGCTTCGCGTGCGGTCCAGCGCGTCCATCAGACTCGCCAGTCCCTCCAACGCAAGGTACTCACACTGCACCGGCACGATGACCTCGTCGCATGCCAGGAGCGCGAGCATCGTGGCTCCCTCAAGCGATGGCGGGCAGTCAATCACAATGTGGTCGTAGGCTTCCAGAACTGCCGCCAGTGATTGCCGCAGGTCGTCTCGCTCACCAAGCAGATAGGCCCCCATGCGTCGGTCGCCGGGCATGAGCATCAATCCCCCACGGCCGGTCATCACCGTTGCGCTGGCGACGGACGCTTTGCCTGTGAGCACGTCGGCAATCGTTGGCGACAGCGGCCCGCTGCCGATAAGCCTGGTGGTGCTGGCCTGCGCATCGAAGTCGATGAGCAGCACACGCTGATCCATCTCCGCGAGCGCAGCTGCCAGATTGACCGCGGTTGTGGTCTTGCCCACGCCGCCCTTCTGGTTTGCGATCGCGCGAATGCCGGCTGTCAATCCACAGACCTCTGCCAGTCCTACGTTCCTGATCTATACCAATTCTCGTAGCAATAGACGTCGGCAAGGGGAAACCGTGGATAGCGGCGCCAACGACGCCTCGGTCTAGTAGTGACCGGCGGCGAGGTTAGCGTAACCCGTGCGTGCAGGGGCTGTGGGGCGAGGTGGATAGGTGCCGCGCGAGGTCGCCAAAGATTGAGAAAGCGGGGAGATGTCAACAATGCAGGCAAGATATCCACAGGTTGTCGAGGGTTTTCCACACCTTTGCGGCGTGCGGTACCGGTGAGCGCCTAGTTAAGCCGTGGTCAAGGGAGCGCGGGATCGCGGCGGTGCGGGGTGCTGCAAGGAGGTGTCCGGCGCTTCCGCGGCACCGGTGCAGGCCGCCCGTCGGTGTCAATCCGAGCAAGGCAAGGAAGGTCAGGACCAATCGCAGGTGGCCAGGTGAGTCCACCGAATGGGTTTCGCCCGATCCCTGCGCGGGCACGGCGCTGGCTGAGAGGAATGGACGAGCTAGGCGATGTCGGCGAGTTGAGCGCGGATCGTCTCGATCTGGTTCTTGAGGCCGTCGTCGAGTTGCAGTAGCCGCTCGATCTTGCGGCAGCCGTGGAGTGCCGTGGTGTGGTCGCGGCCGCCGAGGGTGCGTCCGATTTCTGGCAGTGAGAGCGAGGAGTCGTTGCGCAAGAGGTACATCGCCACCTGGCGGGCGTGAACCGTGGGCGCGTCGCGACGCGAGCCGGTCAGGTCGGCGATAGGCACCGCAAAGTGCGCGGACGTGCAATCGAGGACATGCCTCGCCGCTACGGGGCGCGGGTGCGAGGCGGCACCAAGGCCGTCGAGCGCACTGGCGGCCGTCTCTGGCGTCAGCGGCAGCCCACTCAACTCGGCGTAGATAAGCGTGCGGCGGAGGGCGCCCTCGAGTTCCCGCATGTTCCGGCGCACCCGCTGCGCCAGGAAATCTGCCAGCTCGAGCGGAAGGTGAGTCCCTTCGCTGGCGGCGAGGGTTTCGAGAATCGCCCGGCGCAAGTCGAGATCCGGCGCTTGGAGGTCCGCGACCAAACCGGATTCGAAGCGGCTGCGCAAGCGGGCGAACAGTCGGGGAATCTCCGAAGGCGGCTGGTCGCTGCTGAGAACGATCTGACGCCCGCGGGTGTAGAGCGCGTTGAAGGTGTGAAAGACCTCCTCCTGGGAGGTCTCGGTCCGCGAGAGGAACTCCACGTCGTCGATGAGCAGCACGTCCACCGAGCGATAGCGCTCACGAAAGCGCCGGGCGCGGGCGCCGCGGTCCTCGGTGCGGATGGAGTGCAGCAGATCGTTGGTGAAGGTTTCGCACGGGACGTAGAGCACGCGCGCGTCAGGATTGCGCGCCGCGATGGCGTGCCCGATGGCATGCAGGAGATGGGTCTTGCCGAGACCCACGCCGCTGTAGAGGAACAGCGGGTTGTAAACCTGGCCGGGCGCCTCGCAGACCCGCAAAGCCGCGGCATGGGCCAGGCGGTTCGACGTGCCGACGACGAAGCGCTCGAAAGTGAGGCGCGGGTGCAGGCCCACCGTCGGGCTCGACGTCGGGGCCTTGGATTGAGGGTCCGCGAGCGCCGGCGTCGTGACGGGAGTCGCCGCCGGGCTGACAACAATTGTAACCGCCACGTCACGACCGGAAGCTTTGGACGCGGCGCGCGTGACAACGTCACGGTAGCGGCGGTCGACAATCTCCTTGGCAAAGACGGTGGGCACTCCCACCACAATCTCGCCGCCGTGCGCCTGCACCAAGTGCGCACCCTGAAACCAGGCGAGATACTCAGCCTTGGGAACCTCGAGCTGCAGCACGCCGAGAGCGGCTTCCCACGTTCGATTGGTGACGGATTCGGCCAACGGTTGACGAGGCTCCGGTGCGAGGGGCGAGCCAATAGAATAGCTATCTGCGGTGGGGCGGGCAACCGGCCTCCAAACCTGTTAGCGGCGAAAATGTCCAATGTGACGGCGAGGATTTTTTAGGCAAGCAGCGGAGACGCCGGTAGAAGCGACGCGAGGGATCCACGCCACCCGGTCCATGGGGTCGCGTGGCGCGCTGCCGACGGGACCCACCGCCGGGGGCCAGGGGGCGGCGTACAGGTGGGGCGGCGGCGGTCGCACGGCCCCATGGGATTCGGCCGCCGCCGCTCGGCCGCTCCGGCGGACGCGAAACCTTGGCGACACTTGGGACGTGGAAAGGTTACCAAAGTATTGAAGTGGGGCTGCGCCGATACCCGACAGCGGCGATATACTGGCAGGGATGCGATCGGCGGCGAAGATGGATGGTCGACGATGCGGGTGATAACAGGCCTGCTGGCGGGCATTGGGTTCCTGGTTGTGCTGCTTTTCCTGGCAGCCATCGGGCTCTTTGCCTTTGACGAGGTGAAGCGCCGCATGGCAGGCGCCGAGGGCGAGATCGGGACTCCCGAGGAGACGCCTGGGGCGTAGAGGCGCGGCGGCTTAGGCGCCGAGCACCCCAAGGAGCTCGACACCGAGGGCGCCGGCGAAGGCGAACCCGATGTTCTTGATCGCGCGCCCTGGCCACGAGGCGGCAATGAACTTGACCACGCCGAACCGACTGGCGCCGGCGATCATGCCCGCCACGTCGAAGACCGGATTGGGAATCATCGCCAGCACGAAGAGCGTCGCCACCCCATGCCGATCCATCCAACGTTTGATTGACGGGTAGCCGCGGACGTTCTGCACCACCCCGCGCCCGCTCCAGCCGATGTAATAGCCGGATAGCTCGCCGATGGTCTGGCCGGTGGCGGCCACCAGACCCACCAGCCACGGATCGAGCGCGGCGCCGAAGGCCGCCACGCTCACCGCGCCCGGAGCCGGCAGGATAACGGTGGCGGCGGCGACGATGGTGATGACGAACACCGCCAGATATCCCAAACCGGCGAAGCGCTCCTGCACCTGGTCGCTGTACACGACCGCGAGGACGGCGATGGTGAAGACCGCCAGCAGGCCCACGACCTGAGCACCGCGCCGCAGCCACGGGCGGGCGCCGGGGGTGTCAGCGGTCAAGGCAGATCAGATGGGCTGGCCGCCGGGCGAGGATTGGTAGGGGCGGTTCGCGAACCGCCCTTCCGGACGCCAGGAGCGGCCGTCACGGGGACACGGGATCGAGCCGGTATTCGATCAGCGTGGGGCCCGAGCGGGCCAGGGCGCGACTGACGGCCTGGGCCAGCGCATCGGGATGGTCCACGGCCTCGGCGGCGGCGCCGTAGGCGCGGCCGAGGGCCACGAAGTCCGGGTTGTACAGTCGCACGTCCACGCTGCGGCCGCCGAAGATGTTGCGAAAGTGCCCGTCGATCGCGCCGTAGGACTGGTCGTTGAACACCACGGCCACCACGGGCAGGGCCTCGCGCATGGCGGTGGCCAGCTCCTCAGAGGCAAAGAGGAAGCCGCCGTCGCCGCTGAGGGATATCACGGGGCGGTCGGGACAGGCGATCTGCGCGCCGATGGCCGCCGGCAGGCTGAAGCCCAGGGTGCCGAAGTAAATCGGAAACATGTAGGACCGCGGCACGTCAACGGGGAACAGCGTCGCCGCGTGGTAGCTGGTGAGCGTCATGTCGTTGACGAGGACCGTGTCCGCGGGCGTCACGCGGCGCAGCGCGCCGAGGATGGCGGCCGAGCGGGGATCGTCCAAAGCGTCCTGGGGCAGGCGGCGCAGCTCGGCGAGCCGATCGTCGATGCCGGGGTCGGAAGGCGGCGGCTCGTCCGGCAGGGCCTCGAGCAGCTCGGTGAGGGCCGTGGCGGCGTCGCCGTGCAGCGCCACGCTCACGGGCCGCCCGCGGCCCAGCGCGTCGGCCGCCCGGTCGATCTGGATCAGCGTGTCCGGCAAGGGCATGCGCCCGTCCTCGGTCATGCGCGCGCCCAGGCGGCAGCCGACGACCAGGACCACGTCACGGGTGCGCAGAAAGTCGTAGAGGCTGTCGTCGCGGCGGTTTTTGCAGCCCAGCGAGAGCAGATGGGACTCGGGGAAGGCGCCCTTGCCGGTTTGGGCCGTGAGCACCGGGGCGTTAAGCCGCTCGGCGACGGCGGCGATTTCGGGGCCGGCGTCCATGGCGCCGCTGCCGACGTAGAGCAGAGGCGCGTCGGCGTCCGCCAGCAGCGCCGCGGCCTGGTCCACGTCCTCTGGCGCGGGTGCGCGGGGAGCCGCGTGCAGCGGCTCGGGTAGCGCAACGTCGGCGCTGGCCGTGAGCAGATCCAGCGGAATCTCGATGCTGACGGGGCCGGGCCGGGCGTTGGCCATGTCGCGCAGGCCCCGTTGAATCGCATGTGGGATGTCGGCCACCGTCTCGACAAGCTGATGATGGGCCACGAGCGCGCGCAGCAGACCCGATTGATCGCGCAACTCATGCAGCTCGCCGGTCTCGGCGGGCTCGGACCGCACGCCAAGGGCCGTGGCGATGTGCAAAACGGGTGAGGACTCGCCGTAGGCCTCGGCCAGCCCGGTGGAGGCGTTGGTGACGCCGGGACCGGTGATCGTGACGACGCACGCGGTGCGGCCCGAGGCGCGGGCGTAGCCGTCGGCCATGAACGCCGCGCCTTGCTCGTGCCGCGTGACCACTAGCCGCAGGTCGGGCGCGTCGAGCAGCGCGTCGTAGAGCCCGCCGTTGTGCACGCCGGGAATGCCGAAGAGCGTGGTGATCCCGGCCCGGCGCAGACCGGCCACGACGGCTTGCCCGCCGGTGAGGTGCGGCATTGGAAGCGCTCCGGGTCTGGGCGGATGAAGCCGCGCTGCTGGGCGGGGCTAGCGTAGCGCCTGATGACCAGGCGCGATTTGCCCGCCCATGGGCGCCTTCGCACAATGGCCCTGACCCCGCCCAGCGGGCACGCTGAGGCTGCGAAAGGATGAACCATGGCAGATATCACTCGCCGCGCGGACGTGATGTGGACGGGAAGTCTCTTCGATGGCGACGGGAACTTCTCGGTCGGGAGCGGCGCCTTCGCGACCCAGGGGGTGACCTGGGCCTCGCGGACCGAGGAGCCGGCGGGCAAGACGAGCCCCGAGGAGCTGATCGCCGCGGCCCACGCCAGTTGCTACGCGATGGCGCTGTCGCACACGCTCACCGAGGCGGGCCATCCGCCCACGCAGCTCGAGGTGTGGGCGACGGTGACCTTTGCGCCCAAGCCCGGCGGGGGCATGATGGTGGCGTCCAGCGCGCTGACCGTGCAGGGCACCGTGGACGGCCTGGACGCAGACGGCTTCGCCGATCTGGCCAGCCAGGGCGAGCAAGGCTGCCCGGTCTCAAACGCACTGCGTGGCAACATCGAGATCACCCTCGACGCGTCGCTCGCGGGCTAGCACCCGCCCGGCGGCGGATGCTTTGGTTGGGGCGGTTCGCGAACCGCCCTTACGAGGGCTGCGAGGCCGAGCGGTCATGCCGAACCACGAGAGGAATCTCGAATTCAGGGTTCCTGCGTGGCCTGACGGAGGCCCGTCGGCCATGCAAGGACGAGCGGCGCGGGGCAGTGAATCGGTGAACAAGGAGCAACTCCAATGAGCGTAGGCAGCCGAACGACAGCGGGTCCCTGGACGGGAGCGCCGGAGCTGGCGGCGGCGATCGAGCGCTTGCTCGACGCCATCGACCAAGGCCGCGGCGCCGATGTCCCGGCGGCCCTGACCGAGGTGGACCGCCTCACGGCAAATCTGGACCGCACGGTGCCCGCTCAGCTGCGGCACTTTCTAGCCCAACGCGCCTACCAAAAAGCCCTGGCGGCACTGCGCGGGGAGGCTACTGAGGCGCACAGGTCCAGATAGGCGGGTCCGGCGGCAACGACAGTTGACGTGCGGCGGGCCATAGGTCAGTTTTGCAGTAAGACTCGGTAAGACAAAGAGCATGCCGCGAACAACCAGGACGATCACAGTCTCCTTGCCACCTGAGTTGGCGGACCGGGTGGACGAGGTGATGCAACAGCAGGGACAGTCGCGCAGCGAGTTCGTGCGGGAAGCGCTGCTCCGCTACATGGACGAGTGCGAGTGGCGGCAGCTACTGCAGTACGGCGACCAGCGAGCCAGGGCGCGGGGTATCGGCCCTGAGGACGTGGCGCCCCTGGTGGACGAGGACCGCGCCGAGGCCAGCTCGCCCCGCGCGTGAAAGTAGTCCTCGACACCAACGTCATCGTCTCCGGCTTGAATTTTTCCGGAAACGAGCGCCTCCTGCTCGATCTTGCGCGCCGGGGACGATTCGCGTGGTACGTGCCGCCCTTCATCCTGGATGAGGTTGCCGGGGTGCTCGCGCAAAAGTTCGGGTGGGCAGAGGACCGCTCATTGCAGGCTCTCAGAATGCTGCATGCTGCTGCCACCGTCATCGACCCTCCGCGCCTTCTGGATGTGATTGAAGGCGGTCACGCCGACAATCGAATTCTCGAGTGCGCCGTCGCAGCCTCCGCCGACTACCTCATAACCGGCGACCGCCGCCACCTGCTGCCGCTTGAGCTGCATCGGGGCGTCAACATCCTCAGCTCCCCACGGTTCCTATCCGTCCTGAGCGACGGGTAGCGGGAGGCCGATCCAGTGACGATTCACCGGGAACGGGAAAGGCCACTCAATCCGCTCCCGTGCCTGTTTGTCCCGGTACGATGGCCGCCATGATCAAGCTCGGCCTCCGCTACGCCAGCACGTCCCGCGAGCACCTGCAGCTCGTGCGGCAGCTGGGTGTCGACGGTGGCACGTTGCGGTGGATCAGGCTTCCCGGCGCGGCGGACAACGGTGGGCGTGTGGACCCGGAGGGCTTTCGCGCGCTGCTGCGGCGTTTCGCGGAGTTCGACCTGACGCTGGCAGGCATGGAGCTCAGCCGCCCGCTCATCCCCGGCGTCCTGCAGGGCGACGCGGCGCGCGCCGCTGGGGAGCTCGAGGCCCTGGGCGAGACCGTCCGCCTGCTGGGGGACCACGGCGTCGACCTGCTGACCTGCGGTTTTGCCATCGCCCATGCCGACGAGGGCCAGCACGACTGGCGCGGCTACCGCGACGAACCCCTGGGGCGCGCCGGCGCCGTGCTGCGCACCTTTGACGCCGCCCGCCTCGACGACGCCGACCTCGTCAGCTGGGGCGGCCCCGATGCCGGCGGCCCGCGCGTCGATGAGCCGGAAGTCTGGCGCCGCCTGGACCGCTTCATGGAGGCCATCCTGCCCGCCGCCCGCGCCGCCGGTGTCCGCCTGGGCTTCCACCCCAACGATCCCCCGCTGCCCGTCTACCGAGGCGTCGCCCAACCCTTCGCCACTCCCGAAGGGCTTGAGCGCCTGCTCGACCGCTACGCCGACCCCGGCGTGGGCCTGCTCTTCTGCCTGGGCACCCTCCAGGAGTCCGGCGCCGACATGACCGCCGCCCTGCGCCGCTTTGGCACCCAAGGCAAGCTCTTCGCCATCCACTTCCGCAACGTGCGCGGCACCGTGCCGCGCTACCACGAAGTCTTCCCCGACGAGGGTGACTTCGACGCCGCCGAGCAGATGCGGGTGCTGCACCAGGTGGGCTTCGACGGCTACATCATGCCGGACCACTATCCGGGCGTTTTGGGCGACACCCCCGACAACGACCTCGCCCGCGCCTGGTGCCTGGGCTACCTGCGGGCGCTGATCCAAGCCACCGCCTGATCGTGGCGTCGACCGGGCGCGAGCCCAGGGTCGTTTCACCTGCGCGTCCGTGGCTGGACCCCCGCTCCCCACTGCGAGACCTTTGCAAAACCCCAGGGCTGGGGCGGAAAATTAGGTGCCGCCAGCCGGAGCGTGGGGAGCAGGTCGAATGCATCGAGACATGGGCCAGCCGTCGCTGGCGGAAGTGTTCGTCGGCGAGTCGCTGGGCCAGAATGCGCGCCTGGAGCGGATCGCCCAGGCCATTGATTGGGCGCGGCTCGGGCAGGTCGTGGCCGGCATCCACGCCGCGCGCGAAGGCCGCCCCAGCTATCCGCCGCTGCTGATGGTCAAGGTGCTGCTGCTGGAGCAGTGGTACAGCCTCTCGGACCGGCAGATGGAAGAAGCGCTCGGCGACCGGCTCTGCTTGCGGCGCTTCGTGGGGCTGGGGCTCGAGGACGGCACGCCCGACCACTCCACGATCAGCCGCGTTCGGGCGGTCTTGGAGACGCAGGGGGTAAGCGAAGCGCTGTTCCTGGAGGTGACAGCCCAGGTGGAGGCGCAGGGCTTGGTGCTGAAGCAGGGCACGCTGGTGGACGCCACGCTGGTGGCGGCCCAGGGGCGCCGCCCGCCGCTGGCGGCGGGGCGCGGTGCTCGGAGTGCGACCGACCCGGACGCCGCCTGGACGCAGCCGGGCCGGGGCACCCGGGCCCACGTCGGCTACAAGGGGCATCTGGGGGTGGACGCCGACACGGGCGTGGTGCGGCGGGCCGTGTTGACCGCCGCCAATGTCGCCGCGAGCGAGGTGGCCGACGCGTTGGTGAGTGGGGACGACCGGGCGGTGTACGGTGACCGGGCGTATGAATCCAAACGCCGGCGCCAGTGGCTCCAGGCCCAGGGGATCAACGATCGGATCATGCACCGGTCCCACAAACATCAGCGGGCCCTCCCCTACTGGCAGCAACGGCGCACCGCGCTGCTCGCCCCGCGGCGGGCCTTGGTGGAGAAAGTCTTCGGGACCCTCAAGCGCAGCTATGGCTATCAGCGGGTCCGCTACCGCGGACTGGGGCGCAATGCCGTGGAGCTGTGGTTCAAGCTCATGGCCTACAACCTGCGCAAAGCGGACACCTTGGCCCCCGTTCCTGGCTAACCTGAGGGACCGTGTGTCCCGCGGTCCGCCGGGCCGCCCCAACCGGCCTCACCGGGCGGCGTCACCGGCCCCCAGCCACGCCAGGGGGCTTCACCGAGGGCCATATATGTGTGATCCAAGGGCCATCCACCCGTTACGCAAAGGTCTCCCTGCGGGAGAGGGTCGGATAAGGGGAAGGGCGCCCACTAGGGGCGCCCCTACGCCGACCGGCGCCTCCGGGACGGTTGCCGGGGTGGCGGGGGAGGGGCATGCTCGCGAGCAGCGCGGAGTGCAGGAGGGCTATGCCGGTGGCGACGGAATTCCAGGGACCGGTGGAGCTGTGGGTGGACGGGCTGCCTTCGGCGGAGGGCCCGGCCATGGATGCGCAGAGTCGGCTCTACGTGACGGACAGCAGAGGGAGCACGCTGTGGCGGGTGACGCCCAGCGGCGCATGCGAGCCGTTTGCGCGGCTGATGGGGCCGAACGGATCGGCGGTGCACTGGAACGGCGATTGCTATGTCACCGACCTGCTTGGCCGCCGGATTGCGCGCTGCACGCCGTCGGGGCAGGTGTTCACGGTGGTGGACGCCTTTGAGGGCGGGTCGCTCGGGACGCCCAACGATCTGACCTTCCATCCCTCGGGCGCGATTTACTTCACGGCGCCCAAGGGCCACTTCGCCGAGAAACCACCGGCGCCCGGACGCGTCTACCGGCTCGATCCGGGCGGAGATTTGCAAGTGGCGGCGGACGTGCCGTGGCCCAACGGCGTGAACGTGAACGCGGACGGCTCGGTGCTATATGTGGCCGACTCAAGCACCGGCGAGGTGCTGACCCACGACATCCGCGCCGACGGCACGCTGGCCAACCGCGCCGCGCTGGCCGATCTGCGCGAGGGGCAGGACAAACTTTGGGCGGTGGACGGCATGTGCCTGGACGTCGAGGGGAATATCTACGTGGCGGTGTATGGGTCGTATCGCGTGCGGCGGGTCACGCCGGAGGGGGAGATCGACCTGGATATTCCCGTGGGGCATGAGAAGCCGGCGAACTGCTGCTTTGGCGGGCCGGAGAACGACGAGCTGTTCATCACCTGCCGCGAAGGCGCCGTCTATCGGGCCAAGATCGGGATTCCAGGGCTGCCGCTGTTCGGCCCCTGAGGCTGACCGGCGGCGGAGCGCTTGATGCCGGACCGACCGCTGCGGGTCACGCTTAGGCGGTCGGTGGCTGCCAGCTGGCTTTGGCGGCCGGCCATTCGTCGTCCAGCAGCGACATAAACGCGATGTCCACCCAGCGACCGTCAATCTTCATGTGGCGGCGCAGGACGCCGTCGAGGCGGAAGCCGGCCTTTTCGTAGGCGCGGACGGCGCGGCGGTTGGACGGCTCGGGGCAGATCGTCACCCGGGTTACGCGCGTTGTCTCAAACAAGTACTGCAGCAGGGTGCGGAGGGCTTCGGTGCCCAGGCCGCGGTCGCGGGCCTCGGGCTCGCCGATAAAGATATCGATGCCGGCGGACCACGGCGCGCTGGGGCGGTCGTGGAAGTACTGGATCCCGCCGACGGGACGGCCGTCGTCCTCGATGATGAATACCCAGCAAGCCAGGCCGGCGGATTCGCCGTCGTCGCCACCCGCCTCCGCGACGTCGGCGGGTGGGCGGCCGAAGGCGGCTACGACCGCGGGGTCGTTGAGCCAGCGATCGAGGGTGGGTGAATCGTCGGGCGTGATCGGCCGCAAGCGCAGCCGCGGGCCCTGGATAGGTTCATGGTCGGCAGAATTGGGCGGTGTCATGGGGCGGACGGGGCGGGATGGTTTCCGTCGCCATCATCGGATATCTGAGTGAAGGGTTTGGGCGAGTATCGGCCGTCCCCCTCACCGCATCGCTCTCCCACGGCGGTGAGAGCGGCGGGCCCGCGGGCGGTGCGGGCTTGACTCATTCGTCTGGTGACCATACGATCCACCATCATGACGGTATGCGATATGGACGAATAGGCGATGACGCAAGTTGCAGAGGACGCGGGTCCGGCGGTGCGCGAGCACGTAGTGGAGGCGGCTTCGGGCGCTCCCATCCAGACCGCGCAGCAGCTCCTGGTGCTTGGGCGGCGCATGTCGCGCATTGCCATGCGGCTGGCCGCGGCCCGTGCCGACGAGCTGGACCTCACGATGCCGCAACACCAGGCGCTGCGGGCCTTGCGCCATCGCAGTTGTCGCATGAGCGATCTCGGCGGGCGGCTGATGGTCAGCAAGCAATGGGCCTCGCAGAGCGTCGATTCGCTGGTCCGTGCAGGGCTGGCGACGCGGCATGAGGACCCGGACGACCGCCGCCACGCCGTGGTGAGCGCAACTCCGCAGGGACTCGAGCGCTTGGAGAGCCACGAGCAGGCGATCGCCACGTTCTTGGCCGGGGCGCTGAATGGGATGCCCGCGGACGCGTTCGAGCGGCTGGATGAGGCATTGGCGGAGGTGAACGCGCATCTGGCGAAGCGCCGCGACGAAGGCTATTTCCGCTCGCTGCGGCAGGCGGGCAAGCGTGAATCTGGAGACAAGGTATGACGAGCGGAACCCCCTCACCCCAACCCTCTGCCTCGGAGGGGAGAGAAAGTGGACCGCCCGGGCGGGCGTCCTCACGCCGGGGCTCTCCCGATGGGGGGAGAAGGGGCAGGGCCGAAGGCCGTGGACGGACGGCGCAGGGGTCGAGCCAGCAGGTTTTGCGGCGGCTGGCCGCCTACGCGCTGCCGCATGGGCGACTGGCGACCGCGACGCTGGTCGTCACCCTGCTGGCGACCGGGGCGGAGCTCGCGATTCCGAGGCTGCTGCAGGAGGTAATCGACACCGGGCTTAAGGAGGGGCTGATCGCGACGCTGATCGTGCTGGCGGCGCTGGTCGTGGCGCTGACGGCGGTGAAGGGCACGGCGCAGTTTGGGCGCCAGTTTGCGTCCGAGTGGCTGGGCCAGCGGGTCGTGTTCACGATGCGGAATCAGCTCTATCGACACGTGCAGAGCCTTTCGTTTGGCTATCACGACCGCGCGCGCACCGGCGAGTTGATGTCTCGGACGACGAGCGATGTTGAGCGGGTGCGTCGCTTCGTGTCCATGGGCGTGTTCCAGCTGGTGCAGATCGTGCTGCTGCTGGGAGGGGCGGCAGTGATGCTGATGCTTATCGACTGGCAGCTGGCGCTGCTGGCCCTGGTGACGGTGCCGGTGATGGCGGTTATGGCGGTCGGATTTGCGCGGCGCATCCGACCGCTGTTCCAGGCGGTGCAGGAGGCGTGGGCGGACTTGAACGCGGTGGTGCAGGAAAACCTGGCTGGAGCGCGGGTGGTGCGCGCCTTTGCGCAGGAGGAGATGCAGCGGACGCGGTTCGAACCGGTGAACCGGGCGGTCACCGACCGCAACGTGGAGGTCATGCGGCTGTTCGCGATGCGGATGCCGCTGTTCGCGGCGGTGCTGGGGCTGGGGCAGGTCGTCGTGCTGTGGTACGGCGGCTGGAAGGTCATCGAGGGCCAGGCCACGATCGGCACGCTGGTGGCATTCAACGCCTATCTGCTCCTACTGATGATGCCGGTGCGCATGTTGGGCATGACGATCAACAGCTTTGCGCGGGCGGTGGCCTCCGGCACGCGCATCTTCGAGGTGCTCGACGAGCACTCCGAGGTGCAGGAGGCCGCGGACGCGGTGGTGCTGGACCACGCGCGCGGCGAGCTGCGGTTCGAGGGCGTGGCGTTCGAATACGAGGGCCAGCGGGTGCTCGACGACCTGACGTTTCACGTGCACCCCGGTGAGGCGCTGGGCATCGTGGGCGGCACGGGCTCGGGGAAGAGCACGATCATCAATCTCTTGCCGCGCTTCTACGACCCCTCGTCCGGTCGGGTGCTGGTGGACGACCTGGACGTGCGGAAAGTGCGGATGGCGTCGCTGCGGGCGCAGATCGGCATCGTGCACCAAGAGCCCTTCGTGTTCGCGACGAGCATCCGGGAGAACATTGCCTACGGACGGCCCGGCGCGACCGACGAGCAGGTCGAGGCCGCGGCCCGCGCCGCGCAGATTCACGACTTCATCGCGGGCCTGCCGCGGGGCTATGCGACGCCGGTGGGCGAGCGCGGCGTGACCCTCTCGGGCGGCCAGAAGCAACGGATTGCGATTGCGCGGGCGCTGCTTCTAGACCCGCGGATTCTGGTGCTGGACGAGTCGACGTCGAGCGTTGACACGTGGACGGAGCGGGCGATCCAGGAGGCGCTGAGCGAGGCGCAGCGGGACCGCACGACGCTGATCATCAGTCAGCGGATCCGCAGCGTGCGTGACGCGGCCGAGATCATCGTGCTGGAGCAGGGGCGCATCGTGCAGCGCGGGCGGCATGAGGCGTTGGTGGAGCAGGAAGGGCTCTATCGCGACATGTGGCTGACGCAGGAGGCGGAGGCGGAGCAGCTGCGCGATGAGTCGGCACGAGTTGGCGCGCCGGAAAGGGCGGACTGATGGGCATGGCAGGCCGGATGATGCTCGGGGGCATGGGCGAGGACGCTCGTGCCTATGACCACCGGATCGCGCGGCGGCTGCTGGCCTATCTGCGGCCGCACCGGCGGCAACTGGCGGTGGTGCTGGTGCTGGTGGTGTTGGCGGCGGGCGCGGCGAACGCGGGTCCGCTGCTGCTGAAGATCGCCATTGACGACGCGATCTGCGGTGGGGTGCAGGAAGAGGCGCCGCAAGAGGCGCCGCCGGGGGTGCAGGTATGCGACACGACGCAGGGCAACGGCGAGCTGCTAGCCGTGGTGGGGCTGGTGTACATCGCGACGCTCGGGCTGATGTGGGGGCTGAACTACTTCCAGGTGCTGCTGACGGCGGCCATCGGGCAGGCGAGCTTGTGGCAGTTGCGCAACGACATGTTCGCCAAGCTGCAGCGGCTGTCGATCTCCTATTTCAGCCGGCATCCGCTGGGGGCGGTGATGTCGCGCATCACGAACGACGTGGACGTGATCAGCGAGTTCGTGACGCTCGGAGTGACGTCGCTGGTGGGCGATGTGGCGATGCTGCTGATCATCGTGGGAATGATGTTTGGGTTGGATTGGCGGCTGGCGCTGGTGAGCCTGGCGGTGCTGCCGCTGATGTGGCTGGCGAGCCGGTACTTCAGCCGCTGGGCGCGGGCGGCGTTCCGCCAGGTGCGCTCGACCGTGGGCAACGTGTACGGCGACTTGCAGGAGAGCATCGACGGCGTGCGCACGGCGCAGTCGTTCGTGCGCGAGGACCGCAACGCGGCGGCGTTCGAGCGGACTAACCGCCGGAACGTGGATGCCAGCGTGCGCGCGGGAGCCATCGTGTCGGCGTTCATCCCGGTGGTGGACACGATCTCGGCGCTGGCGATGGCCCTGGTGATCGTGGTGGGCGGGATGTTCGTGATCAACGGTGAGATGCAGATCGGAGCGTTGGCGGCATTCATCATGCTAATCGCGCGGTTCTTTGGGCCCATCCAGCAGCTCTCGCGCTTCTACAACCAGCTGCAGTCGACGATGGCGGCGGGCGAGAAGATCTTCGAGCTAATCGATGAGCCGCTGGAGGTGGAGGACCGGCCGGACGCCGGCGCGCTGCCGCGAATAGAGGGCCGCGTCGAGTTCGACGGGGTGACATTTGGCTACAACGGCACGGACGTGCTGCACGACATTTTGTTCGACGTGGCGCCCGGGCAGCGCGTGGCCCTGGTGGGGCCGACCGGTGCCGGCAAGACGACGACGGTGAACCTGTTGGCGCGCTTCTTCGAGCCGGGCCGGGGCGAGATCCGCATCGACGGCGTGCCGGTGAGCAGCGTGACGCAGGACTCGTTGCGCAGCCAGATGGGAATCGTGCCGCAGGACAGCTATCTGTTCTCGGGGACGATCCGCGAGAACATCGCCTTTGCGCGGCCGTATGCGAGCGACGAGCAGGTCACGCAGGCGGCGGAGGCCGTGGGGGCGCACGAGTTCATCGAACGGCTGGCCGACGGCTATGACACGGACGTGCGCGAGCGCGGGGCGCGGCTGTCGGTCGGGCAGCGGCAACTCATCTGCTTCGCCCGGGCGCTGCTGGCGGACCCACGGCTGCTGATCCTGGACGAAGCCACGTCGAGTGTGGACGCCCACACCGAGCAGATCATCCAGCGGGGGCTGGACCGGCTGATGGAGGGGCGCACGTCCTTCGTCATCGCGCACCGGCTGGCCACCGTGCGGGGGGCGGACCTGATTCTGGTCTTCCAGGACGGCGCCATCGTGGAGCGCGGGTCGCACGCCGAGCTGCTGGAGGCTGGCGGGCTCTACTACCAGCTCTACACCACCGGGTTCCCCGGCGACGAAGCGCCGGAACAGACCACGGCCACGGAGGCCATGGTTCTCAATCGCCGGATGTGGATGTGAGCAAGGCAGTGCGTCTGCGCGCGGCGACCGTGGCGGACTCCGCGGCCATCGCTGAGATCAACGTGTGCGCGTGGCAGACCGCGTTTCGCGGGATCGTCGCGGACGAACGGCTGGACTCGATGCGGGTCAAGCAGCGAGCTGCCCGTTTTCGCGAGTATCTGGCGCCAGCGGAGTCCGGCGGCCAACGGTTCGTCGTCGCGGTGTCGGATCGTGCGGTGATCGGATTCGTGGGATTCGGCGCCACGCGCGACGAGGACGAGGATCCTGCCCACGTGGGCGAGGTGCGGGGGCTCTACGTGCATCCGGCGCAGTGGCGGCGAGGCGTGGGGCGGCAATTGCTGCACGCCGCCGTCGAGAATCTGGCCGACGATGGGTTTTGCAGCGCGACGCTCTGGACGCTGGCGGACAGCGAGGCCTCGCGCGCGTTCTACGAGGCGTTGGGATGGCGTACGGACGGGACAGTGTCTGTGTGGGAGGACCGGGAGGGCCTCCAGCTCGTGCGCTATCGGACCAGGCTGCCCGTGGCTGAGCCGGCGTCGGGTCCAGCCTCGTAGCGTCCGCGACCGACCCTGCCCGGCGGCGCGCGCCCTGCCCTACGCCGTGGGCGTGGGCACGGGTTCGTAGAGCTCGATCGTGATGCCGTCGGGGTCGCGCAGGTACACCGTGGCGCTGCCGTCGAACTCGCCGGCGGTCTGCCGCACAGGCGCGTCGTGCCGAAACGCCGCCCCGAGCCCCTGTAGCCGTGCGTAGGCCGCGTCCCAGTCGTCGACGGTGAGGCACAGGTGCGCGTTGCCGGCGTTGTAGGTTTCCAGATCGACGCGGCCCGGCGGCGGCTCGTAGTAGCGCAGCAGCTCCAGCTCGACCTCGGTGCCCGGCAACCGGAACAGCGCGATCTCGAGACTGCACCCGGGGTAGCCGATGATCTCGCTGATGTAGGGCTCGTCATAGCGGCGGCGGAAATGGGGGCCGTCGCCGAGCAGGGCGCTGTAGAACGCGACGGATCGATCCAGGTCCGACACAGTGAATCCCACGTGAGCCACGCTCTTCACCGCCATGCGAGTTTCCTCCCTTTCCACCTAGACGCAGGGCTTCCGATAGCGCACGTGCGCTTCGAGCTTCTCGATTTGGACGGGCTGGGACGCGGGTGTGCCGCGCGCGAGCCGCACCCCGACCAGATTCTCCCCCACCGCAAACTGCTCCGGCTGGGCCGGGTAGACCAGCCAGCCGTCCTGGACCGCGGGTGGCCCAAGCCGGAGGTTGTTGAGTCGGACCTCGACGCGGTCGGCGATGGCGCGGGCGGGCGGATCGTTCATCAGGCTGCGGTCGGGGTGCCCGATTTGAGCGATCTCCACCGGGTCCAGACGCTCGCCTGCCGGCAGCGACCGCGCCGCGGGGTCCGAGAGCAGCACGCGCAGGTCCACGGCGGCCATGTGCGCGGCCTCGCCCGCCAGATCGTCCGCCACGTTGAGCGTCAGCAGGGTATCTGCGGCACCGTCCCAGGCAAGTGGGGCGGGCAGCGGCGCGAACATGTTGGAATTGAAGTACATGTTTCGCGGCGTGTACCAGGCTTCCGGGTTGGGGATGACGGTGGGGCCGTGGCCGCCGCCGCGGCGCTGGACCACGAAGGTCTTGTCCTTGCGATGGAAGCCGTCGGGCTCGGCCAGCTCGATGTAGGCCGTGCGCTGGGCTTCGGCGGCCGGCCAGTTCAAGGCCTTCAGGCCAATCCGCTCGGCCGATTCCAGCGAACTGTGCTCCCAGTTGAACGTCTGCACGCCGTCCGCGCCCTGGCGGAGCCAGTTGGCGAACACGCCGCGGAAGACCTCGATCGGCGGCCACATGTAGCCGTCGGAGGAGTGGTGGTCGTCGATGGCCGGGTAGAGCTTGATCGGCGTGCCGGCCGTGATGCGGCGAAACGCGGGGATATCCACGTCGAACGAGCGGCAGCCCATGACGATGAGGTCGACGAGCAGCTCGCGCGCCCAGGACTCGATATCGATGCCGTCGAAGTGGCAGCCCATCAGATTCTCGGGCACGCGCACGGCCAGCAGCAGGGGACGCCCGCGGGCGCGCGCCACTTCCAGGGTCATGCGGCGCACCTTGCGCATGAAGTCGGTGAGCCGGTGCCGCAACTCCCACTGCCGCCCCCAGGGCAGCACCAGCGGAATGCGGGCGAAATCGAGTGCGATGCCGTCGAAGTCGTAGTCCTCCGCGACTTCGCGCAGGATGGCCAGCTTGTAGTCGTGGACCTCGTCGAGGGCGAAGTTCCAATAGCCGTTCGCGTTCCACGTTTGCATGAGCAGCTCGGGATGCTGCTCTTTCATGGGGATGGGGCTGACGGGGCCGAGGTCGTTGTCGGAGCCGTTGATGCGGTAGAGGTAGAAGTTCTCCAGGCCGCGCTGCCGGGACGCCTCCAGGAAGACGCGCATGATGTTTATGCCGGCGTCGGCCCAGCGGCGGTAGCCCGGAGCATCGATCAGGGGCTGGGTGCGGCTGGGAAAAGGCGCCTGGTGACCCTCGTTCCAATCCCACCACATGCTGTCGAGGCGCAGCGCGGGGTCGTCGGCCCACTCGAACTTGAACGCCAGGAGGTCGTCGATCTCCTTGGCGGGGAAGTTGGCGCCGTCGCCCATGATTACGTCGAAATGGACGACGAGGTGCCGCTGACGCTCGATGGCCGCGAGGTGGTCGGGCGAGAGCGTCACGCGGGCCTCGCCTGGCGATGTGAGCGGCTCAGACATGCGGCCCCCTTACGCGGAGCGAAGCCCCCTCACGGTGCGCCGCCGCCGTCCCGGCGTCAACCGCGCCCGGAGCGTCCGAGCCACCGGCCAGCATCGGATATCCTGGCATCCAGGCGGGAGGCGTGGCTCGTGGAGGGGCGCGCCCGGAACCGTCCCGCGCGCCGAGCGGGATCGATCGGCCGGAGGCGACGATGCGAGAGGGATATTTTCACCGCGTCCAACGGGAGACGGCGACGCGAGTGTGGGTGAACAATCCGACGGCGGAGGACCTGTGCGCGTCCATTGGCGCCGGGGCGGTCTCGGGGACCACGAATCCAACCTACGGCTCCGTCCTGCTCAAGCGCGAGCCCGAGTACGTCGAGCCGATCATCGACGAGGTGTTTGCGGTCGAGTCCGACCTCTATCGGGCGGCGGACGCGATCTATCAGCGCATCTCGCGGCGGTTCATGGAAGGCTTCCTGCCGCAGTGGGAGTCGAGCGGCGGCGCCTGGGGCTTCGTCACCATGCAGGACGACCCTCGCCTCGATGAAGACCCGGACCTGATCGTGGACGCCGCCCTGCGGCACCGTGAGGTGGCGCCGAACCTTATGGCCAAGATCCCTGTGATCGAGTCGGGCATGGAGGCCATGCGGCGGCTGGTGCACCTCAACATCCCGATGTGCGCCACGGAGTGCTTCGCCGTGTCGCAGGCCGTGGCCATGTGCGAGACCTACGAAAAAGCCGCGGATGCCAGCGGTAACACGCCGCCCTTCTTCATCACGCACATCACGGGCATGCTGGACGCGGAGTTGCAGGCGCAGGCGGCGGAGCAGGAGATGGACATCGCGCCGGAGCTGCTGCACACGGCCGGCTCGATCGTCGCGCGGCGGCAGTACCGCGTGCTGAAAGAGCGAGGGTTCCGCACGCTCATGCTGGGCGGAGCGGTGCGTGGGACGCACCACTACACGGAGTTCGTGGGCGGCGACGCGCACGTGACGATGAACTGGTCGACGTTCGACGAGTTGATCCAGGAGGACGGGCCGGTTGTCGACCGCATCCACGCGGTTGATGCGCCCGCCGATATTGCGGAGCTGCGGGAGAAGATTCCGGACTTCCGCCGCGCCTTCGACGACGACGGCCTGACGCCGGCAGACTTCAAGGACTACTCGGCGCTGGTGCGGTTCCGTAACTACTTCATCGACGGCTGCGAGCACCTGGACGCCGAGATCGCCAAGCGGCGGTCGGCCGCGGCGGTGGCTTAGGGGCGATCGGGCGCGGCGCGGCGACATGGCGTCGATGCGCCGTCGCGCGGCGTGGGGCATGCGGTGCAAGGCCGGGATGGTGCGGCACGGGCGTTGGCACGGAAGGACGAAGTACGTGTCGAGTCCTCGCCGCACGCGGCATGGTGAAGGGAGCTCGGGCCGGTGGTAACGGGAGTGCTCGCGCTGGTGCGGCTGGGGCTTGGACTGATACAGAACGTGCTCGCGGTGCTGGTACAGGGGCTGAGCGCACTGATACTGGGCGCGGTCGGAGTGATACTGGGGACGCTGGTACCAGGGCTGCTCCGAGTCGTACGGGCGGTGCTCGCACTGCTGGCAAAGGGGTTGTGCCTGCTGGCCAAGGGGGTGCGCGGACTGGTGCGGAAGGTGCGCGGAAAGGGCCAGGGCAGCGGACCAACGAGCACCACTGGGTGAGAACCCCGCGGATCAGCCGGCGGCGGCGCCTAGGATGCGCAGAGTGACCGCCATGGCGTCGTCGAGCCATGACTCAAGGTCGCGGCGCAGCTGTTCTCCGGCGTCGGCTTTGCTGAAAGCGAACTCCGAGTCGATACAGTCCACGAGCTCTCGATCCACGTGCTGCTGATCGGCACCGTCGTCGTCGGCTGAGGCCCGATGAAGAAGCTCGGCGAATGCGGATACAGCCATAATCCCGGAAACGGGCAAGCCGTAATGATGCAATGAGACGACCATCCGCAGCCGGTCTTCGTCTAACGTAAGGTCTGATCTGATCCAGTATTTGTTCTCTGATTGGTTGGCCCAATAGTCGAGCCTACGCGCAGTTTGCACGATTTGGTACCGCCACCAGTGGCTGCGGTCGTCCTGAGAGCCGCCAGACTCGACCCGCGAGGCGAAGGGCACGCCAAGCGCATCGAATTCGTCTTGCGCCTCGCCGAGTCGGGTCTCGATGGCGGTGACCATCTTCGTGAGCAAGCCTTCGGCCACGTGGTTGACGTGGCGGCGCTGCTCGAGAACCTCTGCCCGGTGGAGTTGCCGTCGTGCCGCGACGAGGGCGGCAACATCGCGAGTGCGGCTTGCGGGGCCGGCGGCGGGCATCTGCTCCGCCGCCGCTTTGGCGGCGTCGGACACGGCGCTCAGGAGGTCCTGGCGCAAGCGATGGCTGAGGAGCTTGATGAACGGTTCGAGTTGCCCGGCGTCGGCCTGCTCAAGAGAGTCCAGGTAGACCTCGCGGTCCTCGCGACGGATGTGAAGAGGAAAATAGCCGTCCTTGACTAGCACCATTGACGCTAGGAGCCGTGCGACGCGGCCGTTGCCGTCTTGGAAGGGGTGGATTTGGACGAAGCGATGGTGCAGCCAGGCGGCACGAATAACCGGGTGGACGTCGGCGTCCAGCTCATCGAACAGGCGGACCAACGCATCCATTTGCGCTGGGACCTGCTCGACGGGCGCGTATTCGTGGATTCCACCACCTGGCAATAGAGGATTGTTTGGCTGGATCTTGTAGGTACCGTGCTGCAGCGATATTTCAACCTGCCTGCCAAACTGGTTGACGGCATTCGAGGTCTGTTGTGAGGCTGTGACTAGTGCATGTAGCTCGCGAATATAGCCGGCGGTGAGACCCCGCTGGGTTTCGCCGATGTAGTCCATGATGAAGTCCAGACCATGGAGGTGGTCACGTAACATGCTGAGCGTTGAATCAGGGACCGATTCGCCAGCGCGGTCGACCGTGTCTCGCGCAAATCCGTGCGTCACCAGGGTCTGGGTGAGCTCCCTGTCGAGCTCATAGAGACCCTCGATGACACCGGTCTCCACGGCAATCGACCGTTTCAGGCGCGCTGCGAACCTGCCCTGCACTTCAGGTGTGAGTTCGAGCTTTGTGTGATCCCAGATGCTCCGAATGGTATCGAGTCGTGCAAGGTCTACGGTGAACTCTTGGTACGCGACAGTGCCTAGGGACGTGATGGGAAGCCAGGAAGTCTCTTGCATGGGCTTGCGTTGGTCGTTGACGCGACGGGCGGGCGGGTCAATAGTGTAGCGACCATGACGTGATGAACAAGGCATGGCGTATGACCACTGACGAGCACGCGGGAAATCCATTCGCAGTCGCGGGTCGCTGGTATCGCGGCAACCTGCACACGCACTCCACCAACTCCGACGGCCGGAAGTCCGTCGAAGACGCGGTGGGGTGGTACCGCGACCACGGCTATGACTTCATGGCCCTCACCGACCACCGGGTGCTGAGCGACACGTCGGCGCTGACGACGGACGACTTCATCACGATTCCGGGCATGGAGATGCACGGCCCGGACCCGTGGCTGGGCGTGAACTATCACATCGTGGGGCTGGGGATGCACAGCTTCGAGCGATCCGACGAAGCGTGGGGCCCGCAGGAGGCCATCGACCGCGTGAACGCCGACGGCGGGATGGCCATCCTGGCGCATCCCTATTGGCTCGGGCAGACCGCCTCCGATATGAGCGAGCTGGAAGGCTTCGCGGGGATGGAGGTCTTCAACTCCATCACCGACCGTGACCGTGCCAAGGGGCTTTCCGCGGTGCATTGGGACGATTATGGGGACACGCTGGGCATCACCTGGGGCTTCGCCACCGACGACACGCACTGGTTCCTCAATGAAGAGGGACGAGGCTGGGTGATGGTGCGCACGACCGACTTCAGCCGGCGCGGCTTGCTCGAGGCCATGCGCGCGGGACATTTCTACGCCTCGATGGGTCCGGAGCTCCACGACGTGCAGATCAGTGCCACGCACGTGCGAGTGCATTGCTCGCCGGCGCGGCGCGTGACCCTGGTCACGGCTCGGTCGGGTGGTACCAGCCGGCACGCGGACGGCGGCGACCTGCTCACCGACGTCACGTTCGAGCGGCGCACGGCGCCGGCGTACCCCGAGCGCTACATCCGCATCGAGGTCGAGGACGCCGAGGGGCGCGTCGCCTGGTCGAATCCGCGGCCGGTCTGAGGCGCGGATAGCCTCGGACTCTTGACCGGGAAGGAGAGAGCCGCATGAAGCTCTTCCTGAAGATTGCGCTGTTCACGTTGGTGGTGCCAGGCACGGTTGCAGTGCTCGTCCCATTCCTTCTCGCGGGTGATCGGACGGTCGCCGGTGGAGCGATGCTCGGGCTGGCCGTGTGCCTCTTCGCGCTCGGTGTTGCGCTCTATCTGCGCGCTGTGTGGGACTTCGCGGTGCTTGGAAAGGGAACTCCCGCCCCAATCGACGCACCAAAGCGGCTCGTCGTCCAAGGAATCTACCGCTACACGCGCAACCCCCTGTACATCTCGATGCTGACGGTGATCGCCGGGTGGGCCGCCCTCTTCGGAACGGCGGTTCTTGTCGGGTATGCGGGCGTTCTGTTCGTCGTGTACTCGCTGTTCGTGCGCCTCCACGAAGAGCCGCGCCTCGCCCGAGTCTTCGGAGAAGAATATGTGGCGTACACGCAACAGGTTGGCCGCTGGCTGCCCCGACTTCCCCGCCGAAAGGTCAGCTAAGCCAGGGGGCCTGCCGCTGGGCGCCTTCCCGTGCTTGATGCCGGGTGGGGCTTCGCGAAGAACCGCTAGGGAACGGCGCTGCGGGCGATGGCGATGAAGTCCGCCGCCTTGAGGCTGGCGCCGCCAACCAGCGCCCCGTCCACGTCCTCCGAGGCGAGGAGTTCGCGCGCGTTGACCGGCGACACGCTGCCGCCGTAGAGCACGCGCGTGCGCTCGGCAGCCGCGGCGTCCAGCGCGCCGCCCAGCGCCTCGCGGATCCAGCCGATAGCTTCCACGGCCTGGTCGGGAGTCGCCGTGCGGCCCGTGCCGATGGCCCAGACCGGCTCATAGGCCAGCACCAGCGGTTCGGCTGCGCCGGGATCGACGCCGTCTAGGGCGGCCCGCACTTGCGCCGTGACCAGCGCCGGCGCCTCGCCGGCGTCGCGCACGGGCTCGGTCTCGCCCACGCAAACAATCGGCGTGAGACCGGCGGCGAGGGCCGCTTGGAGCTTGCGGTTAACCATCTCGTCGGTCTCGCCAAAGTCGGCGCGCCGTTCCGAGTGGCCCACGATCACCACTTCCGCCACGCCGGCGAGCATCGGCGCCGAAATCTCGCCGGTGAACGCGCCGGCGTCGACCCAGTGCATGTTCTGCGCGCCCACCCGCACCCGCGTGCCGGCAACGGCGCGCGCGACATCGGTCACGGCGATCGCGGGCGGGCAGAGCACCAGGTCGACCTCGGCCGGAGGCCCGGCGCGGATGATGTCGCGGGCCAGCGCGACGGCCGACTGCGGCGTCGTGTGCATCTTCCAGTTGCCGGCCACGAGGGGACGGCGCGCGGGCGGCATCACCCTCGCCCCAGGCATCTCCCACCAGGGGAGAGGGGGCAGAGGCGGCGCTGAGGAGGCGACACCCTCACCCGAGCGCTCGCCCGCCAAGAGGTCTTTGCGTAACCCGTGGTCATTCCCGCGAAAGCGGGAATCCAGGCCCACTCAACCTGGAATGGCACCGGTTTCTCCCCGGTCATCCTTGGCCTAACCCGGTTAGGCCAGCGGCTCAGCAAGGGAGAGAGAAGGCCCCCGGCGGGCACGCCTAGGGGTCGATCCGGTTGGCGCCCTGCTCGGCCACCAAGTTGCACGCTTGGAGGTAATGATCGATCGACTCCCCGCAGTCGGCCCAGTAGCCCTCCAGCAGGTCATGCGTCATTTCGCCCCGTGCCAGGTAGGCGTTGTTGAGATCCGTGACCTCGAGCTCGCCGCGGGCCGACCGGTCCAGCTGGCGCACTAGATCGAAGGCGTGCTCGTCATAGAAGTAGATGCCCGTCACCGCGAGCTTCGAGGGCGGGTGCTCGGGCTTCTCGACGAACTGCACGATGCGGTCGCCGTCCAGCTCCGCCACGCCGTAGGCCTGGGGATTCTCAACCTCGGTGAGCAGCACCTTAGCGCCGGCCGGCTGGGCCTCGAAGCGGCGCGCGGACGCCAGGATGTTGCCGCCGATGATGTTGTCGCCCAGGATCACCAGCATGCGGTCGCGCCCGACGAAGGGCTCGGCCAGGCCGATGGCCTCCGCAATGCCGCCCGCGCCCTCCTGATACGTGAAGCCCAGGTGATCGATGCCGAAGGCGCGGCCGCTGCCCAGGAGCTGCAGAAAGTCTCCGGCGCTTGCGCCGCTGGTCACGATCAGGATCTCGGTGACCCCGGCGTTCACCAGCGTCTCGATGGGGTAGTAGATCATCGGCTTGTCGTAGACGGGCAACAGCTGCTTGTTCGTCACGCGCGTCAGGGGATCGAGACGCGAGCCGGTGCCGCCGGCCAGAATGACGCCCTTCACGTGCCAAGCTCCGTGCTGCCACTGGCGAGCACCGCGGCGGCGAACTCCTCCGGGTCAAACACCGCAAAATCCTCGGGTCGCTCGCCGGTACCGATGAACTTGATCGGCACGCCAAGCGCGCGGGTCACGGCGAACGCCACGCCGCCCTTTGCCGAGCTATCGAGTTTCGAAACGATCACGCCGGTTACATCCACGGCCTCGCGGAACGCCTGAGCTTGGCGCAGGCCGTTTTGCCCGGTCAAGGCGTCCAGCACCAGCAACACCTCGTGGGGCGCCCCGGGCACCTGCCGCGACGCCACGCGGCGCACTTTGCCGAGCTCGTTCATCAGGTTCAGATTCGTGTGTTGGCGCCCCGCGGTGTCGGCGATGACGTAGTCAACGGCGCGTGCCTTGGCGGCGTCGAGGGCGTCGTAGACCACGGCTCCCGGGTCGCTGCCCGGCTGGTGCGCCACCACTGGCACGCCCACGCGGTCGCCCCAGATGCGGAGTTGATCGATCGCGCCGGCGCGATAGGTGTCGGCCGCTGCCAGAAGCACGGAATACCCATGGCTCTTGAGCAGCGCCGCCAGCTTGGCGATGGAGGTCGTCTTGCCCGCGCCGTTGACGCCCACCACCAGCACGACCTGCGGCGACGGCCCGGCCGCAAACTCGCGCTCGCCGCTGCCAAGCTCGGCGGCCAGGCGTTCGCCCAGCAACGCCCGGGCGGCTGCGGGCTCCTTGATGCGCGCGTCCTGCGCGGCCTCTCGCAGTGCGTCGACGAGCTCCAGCGACAGCTCGGGACCGATATCCGCCTGGATCAGCAGCTCTTCAAGCGCCTCCCAGTCGCCGTCGGCGAGGCCGCCGCGGTCGAACCAGCGTCCCAGACCGCCAAGGCGCCGGCGGGTGGGCGCCGCGCTGGCATCCACGGCCGCATCCTTCGGTCGCCGCAACCGTCTCAGCCGCATCCCTACCTCCCGGCGTGCGCGCGGGACGCGCGTCGTGCGACGATGGATCTGTACCCGCGGGCCATCGGCCACACCACTGGGAGCGCAACATGTCGCATGGCGCCCGAGTCTCCATCGAATACTGCCGACAATGAAACTATCTCCCTAAAGCCGTCCGTGCGACGGAGGAGATTCTGACCGAGGTTGCGAAGGAAGTCGCGGAGTGGACGTTGATCCCGTCCAGCGGCGGCGTCTTCGAGGTAATGGTTAATGATCAACTCGTGTTCTCCAAGCGCGCGTTGAAGCGACACGCCAAGCCCGGCGAGCTTTACCCGCTGGTCAGCGAGGCGCTCGCGGGGTGATGTCGGCGGGCACTGCGGCATAGGACAAGCCGGCGCGACGGCCGGTGGCCCAGGCCGCGTGCAGCCTGGGAACAAGGCCGCGGCCCTTTCTTAGACCCATCACCGCCGCCCCCGGTCCGGTCGGGCGTGGGACGGCGCTGCGTCGTGCCAATCGGCCAAGGGAGCCCCACGCTGCACGCAGCGCGGGCCACCGAACCACGGAACGGGGCAATCCAGACCGCGACCACGCTCAACGGCCTAGCGCGGCGTGCGATCAGGATTCCACCCAATTTCGCCGTAATAGCCTGTGTTCCGGTCGACGGTTCCGGCGGCGCGCTGCTCGATGGCGGCGATGCCGGTGAACACCTCGTAGGCGGCGCCGGCGTCGCTGAGCACGACGCGCGCGAGGGGCACGATGTGCTGGATTTCCACGTAGCCGGAGCGGGGATCGGTGGGCGCGACGGTGAGCGCGAGCAGATACGTCTGGCCGGGGATGAGGCTGGTGTCGCCGGCGCCCGGGTCGCCATTGATGGTGAGCTGCCGGGCGTCGAATTCGAGACGGACATTCTGCTCGGGCGCATAGTGGGCCAGCGGACCGGGCCACCAGTGCAGGGAGGAGCGGGGTCTCGGGTCATCGCTCGGCAGGCTGACGCCGAGCGGGCCGGCCGCGTAGAGACGGAGTTCGGAGCCGGCGGCGAAAGTGAGGTTGCGGGGGTTTCGGTACCAAAGATTGAGGACCGCGCGCTGCCCGACGACGCCGCCGTCGAAGGCGAGGGCGGCGATGGGGGCCTCCTGGGTGGCGGACGCGGCGGGGTGGTGCGGCCGGAGTTGGACGAAGGGAGCGAGGGCGGCGGGGGCGCTGAGCGTGAGGGCGCGGCAGTCCGGGACGGTGAGCGTGAGGATCTGCGGAAGACCGGTGAGGGTGAGCGTGGCGGGGCCGGCCGCGAGGACAGTGCCGGGCTCGCCGAGGACGCGCAGATCGATCTGGTCGTTGGGAGCGGCGTCGCAGACGGAGCGCAGGGGATCGGGGAGCGAGGCAGGGCGGGGCCCGACGCGCCCAACCGGCGACCACGCCGCCGCCGAAAGGTCATAGGCGCGCAGCTCATAGCCGTTCCAGATGGCGTCAGGGCGCGACAGCCCGAGCACGATTGGCTCCACCGTCGCCGGGAGCACGGCGACGCCGCGATCCGTCAAGGGACGCAGAGGCACGCCGCGCGGGAAGCGGGAGGCGCGGTCGATGAACGTGCTGACGGTCTGTACGTCGGGGTGATCGGCAAACGCCATGAGGAGCATCTGACGGTGATACGGGGTCAGTCCACCGAGCAGGGAAAGGGGGGCGTCAGAGGGCACGAGTTGGCGCAGGGCGCGGTAGCTCCCCGGCGCGGCGACGGTCGTCCCGGCGCCGGCTGCTACCGCATAGACGCGATGCCGCATGCCGGAGACCGAGCGCCGATCGGCCGCCAGGGTGAAGTGGGCGGGATCGGTCAGCAGCCGTCGGGCGTCTGCGGGCCACGCGGCCTCCAGGCGGTCGGTGACATGCAGGTGGGTGATATCCATGTCGGCGAGATCGTCGCGGTGCAGGAAGCGCAGCGCGTCCTCGTAGACAGGCGCGGCCTGCACCGACAGGACCTGCAGGCTGCGGCCGGAGGTCGGCGCGGAGACGCCCGCGAGGGAGGCGGCGACGGCGGGATAGGGAGTCAGCAGCCGCGCGTCGGCGGGCAGCGTCTGCGCGAGCCAGTCGTAGAAGTCCCAGTTGCGGTCAAGCTCGGAGCTGAACCGCGTGTACGCCAAGGAGGGCGCACGAGCATCACGCACGGTGACAGACGTGCTCGGCGGAGCGGTAAACGCCTTCTGCGCGGCGAGGACCACATCGGGGAGGCTGGTGGGGAGGATCGCGAAGAGCCCCACGGCCAGCGCCGCGAGCGCGCGCCGCCAGGCCGGCATGCGGCCGATGAGCGCACCGGCGCCGGCCAGCGCGCCAATCATGGCGACGCGGGCCGCTAGGTCGGCGAAGCGCGCGTCGTTCATCGGCACGCCTGAGTGCACCGTCAGGGCGCCGAGCACCCCGAAGGCGCCGGCCGCGGCGAGGTAGCCCAGACTCCAACTCCGCCGACGGAATGCGGCGAGCGCGCCGACGGCGATGAGCGGCAGGAGGCCGACGCTGATCAGCAGCGGGCCGGCGAGGCCAAACGGCGCCGCGTTGAACCGCTCCGGCTCCCAGGCGACGTAGGCCCAGCCGGCGGTGCCGCCGCGGCCGAGGAGCGCATCGGAGATGGAGCCGCCGGCGAGCACCACGAGCAAGGCGCTCACGACCAGCGCGGCAGCGAGCATGTACCGCTTGCGCCCCCGCAGCCGGACGAGCCGCGCCGCGCCCACAAGCGCCAGGGCGCCGCAGGCGAAGAGCATGACGGAGGTTTCGGTGAGGGCGAGGACCCCGGCGCCAGCCGCGAGTACCGCCGCCGGCCGGCGAGCCACGCCGGCCTCGAGCGCGGCCGCGACCAGGAACACGACGGCCACGGCGAAGTGCCGATGCGTTCCGATGATCCACGACCACGACGGGCCCGTGTCCGCGGAGTTACGGACGCCTAGGCCCGCGAGGAATCCCTCGAAGCCGGTCACCTCCGAGGGGACCGCGACGTAGGGCGGCAGGCCGAGGAGCACGGCCGCGGGACCCACGGTCGTCGCCGCACCGGCAGCAAGGGCCAGCGGCAGCGGCGTGCCCATGTCGTAGGTGAAGCCGGCAGCGACGAGGGTGAGCGCGACAACCAGAAACGGCAAGAGGGTGTCGAAGACCGCCCACGGCGGGGCGCTGGTGGTGCTGAAGATGCTGGCCGCGAGCAAGTTGGTGCCGTAGTGGTAGCCGATGCCCGCGTCGACGCCATAGGGGGGCTCGGGCGGAAACACCCCGTTGGCTAGGCGAAGGGCCAGCGGGTAGTGCCAGGACTCATCGGCAAACGGGGAGTGCGTCCGGTTCGTGAAGGCAAGGAGGAAGACGCCGACCCCAAGAAGAACCAACGCCAGCAGGATGAGGACCGAGCGGCGGGAGGGGCGGCGGGGAGCGCCGAGGCGCCAGGCGACGACCGCGGCCGCTACTGATGGAGCGATCAACCCAAACCATGCGGCCGGGGCGCCGGGGATGACATAGGCGGCGAGATTGGTAACCAGCAGCACCGTGACAGCGCCGAGGATGGGGGCGTAGAAGGGCCAGACCAAGCGCGGACGGTGTCGGAAGGCGGCGGCGGCGAGGGGCGCGCCGATGGCCACCATCCACAGGCACACGCCCACGGACGCCAGCACACCGGGCCAGGGCGAAGCGGTGGGGTCGAGGCTCATAAGGCCCAAGACGGTGGGCGCGCCAGCCTAGCGGGGCGTGCGATCGGGGTTCCACCCGATCTCGCCGTAGTAGCCGGTGTTCCGGTCGACGGTGCCGGCGGCGCGCTGCTCGATGGCGGCGATGCCGGTGAACACCTCGTAGGCGGCGCCGGCGTCGCTGAGCACGACGCGCGCGAGGGGCACGATGTGCTGGATTTCCACATAGCCGGAGCGGGGATCGACACCCGCGACGGTGAGCGCGAGCAGATACGTCTGGCCGGGGGTGAGGCTGGTGTCGCCGGCGCCCGGGTCGCCATTGATGGTGAGCTGCCGGGCGTCAAATTCGAGACGGACATTCTGCTCGGGCGCATCGTGGGTCAGCGGACCGGGCCACCAGTGCAGGGAGGAGCGGGGTCTCGGATCGTCGCTCGACAGGCTGACGCCGAGCGGGCCGGCCGCGTAGAGACGGAGCTCGGAGCCGGTGGCGAAGGTGAGGCTGCGGGGGTTGCGGTACCAAAGATTGAGGACCGCGCGCTGCCCGTCGACGCCGCCGTCGAAGGCGAGGGCGGCGCTAGGGACCTCCTGGGCGGCGGACGCGGCGGGATGGTGCGGCCGGAGTTGGACAAAGGGCGCGAGGGCGGCGGCGGCGCTGAGCGTGAGGGCGCGGCAGTCGGGGACGGTGAGCGTGAGGATTTGTGGAAGACCGGTGAGGGTGAGCGTGGCGGGGCCGGCCGCGAGGACCGTGTCGGGCTCGCCGAGGACGCGCAGATCGATCTGGTCGTTGGGAGCAGCGGTGCAGACGGAGCGCAGGGGATCGGGGAGCGCGGCAGGGCGGGGGCCGACGCGCCCAACCGGCGACCAGGATGCCGCCGCGAGGTCATAGGCGCGCAGCTCATAGCCGTTCCAGATGGCGTCAGGGCGCGACAGCCCGAGCATGATCGGCTCCACCGTCGCCGGGAGCACGGCGACGCCGCGATCCGTCAGGGGGCGCGGAGGCACGCCGCGCGGGAAGCGGGAGGCGCGGTCGATGAACGTGGGGACGGTCTGTAGGTCGGGGTGATCGGCGAACGCCATGAGGAGCATTTTGCGGTGATACGGGGTCAGTCCACCGAGCAGGGCGAGGGGGGCGTCGGAGGGCACGAGCTGGCGCAGGGCGCGGTAGCTTCCCGGCGCGGCGACGGTCGTCCCGGAGCCGGGGGCGACCGCATAGACGCGATGCCGCATGCCGGAGACCGAGCGCCGATCAGCCACAAGGGTGAAGTGGGCGGGATCGGGCAGCAGCCGCCGGGCGTCTGGGGACCACGCGGCCTCCAGGCGGTCGGTGACGTGCAGGTGGGTGATGTCCATGTCGGCGAGATCGTCGCGGTGCAGGAAGCGCAACGCGTCCTCGTAGACCGGCGCGTCCTGCGGCGACAGGACCTGCAGGCTGCGGCCGGAGGTCGGCGCGGAGACGCCGGCGAGGGAGGCGGCGACGGCGGGATAGGGGGTCAGCAGCCGCGCGTCGGCAGGCAGCGTCCGCGCGAGCCAGTCGTAGAAGTCCCAGTTGAGGTCAAGCTCGGAGCTGAACCGCGTGTACGCCAAGGAGGGCGCACGAGCATCGCGCACGGTGACGGATGTGCTCGGCGGATCGCTAAACGCCTGCTGCACGGCGACGATCACGCCGGGCAGGCTGGTGGGCATAACCGCGAAGAGTCCCACGGCCAGCACCGCGGGTACGCGCCGCGAAGCGGGCCAGCGGCCGATGAGCGCACCGGTGCCGGCCAGCGCGCCGACCATGGCGACGGCAGCGGCCAAGACGGCGAAGCGCGCGTCGTTCATCGGGACGCCTGAGTGCACCGTCACGGCGCCGAGCACCCCGAAGGCACCGGCCGCGGCGAGGTAGCCCAGACTCCAACTCCGCCGGCGGAATGCGGCGAGCGCACCGACGGCAATGAGCGGCAGGAGGCCGACGCGGATCAGCAGCGGGCCGGCCAGGTCAAACGGCGTCGCGTTGAACCACGCCGGCTCCCAGACGCCGGAGGCCAAGCCGGCGGTGCCGCCGCGGCCGAGGAGCGCATCGGAGATGGAGCCGCCGGCGAGCAGCACGAGCAAGGCGCTCACGACCAGCGCGGCAGCGAGCATGTACCGCTTGCGTCCCCGCAGCCGGACGAGCTGTGCCGCGCCCACAAGCGCCAGGGCGCCGCAGGCGAAGAGCATGACGGAGGTTTCGGTGAGGGCAAGGACCCCGGCGCCAGCCGCGAGCACCGCAACCGGCCGGCGAGCCACGCCGGCCTCGAGCGCGGCCGCCACGAGGAACACGACGGCCAGCGCGAAGTGCCTGTGCGAGCCGAGGATCCACGGGAACGACACACCCGTGGCCGCGGTGTCACGGACGCCCAGTCCCGACAGGAATCCCTCGAAGCCCGTCAACTCCTCGGGTACCGCGACGTAGGGCGGCAGGCCAAGCAGCAAGCGCCCGGGAAACACCGCGGCCGCCGCGCCGACGCCGAAAGCCAACGGCAGCGGGGCGCCTACGTCGTACGTGAAGCCGGCAGCGACGAGGGCGAAGGCCATGATCAGGAACGGCAGGAGGGTGTCGAAGACCGCCCAGGGCGGGGCGCTGGTGACGCTGAAGATGCTGGCCGCGAGCAAGTTGGTGCCGTAGTGGTAGCCAATGCCCGCGTCGACGCCATAGGGGGGCTCGGGCGGAAACGCCCCGTTGGCTAGGCGGAGGGCCAGCGGGTAGTGCCAGGACTCATCGGCAAACGGGGAGTGAGCCCGGTTCGTGAAGGCAAGGAGGAAGATGCCGATCCCAAGGAGGACCAGCGCCAGCAGGATGAGGGCCGAGCGGCGGGAAGGGCGGCGGGGAACGCCAAGGTGCCAGGCGACGACCGCGGCCGCTACTGTTGGAGCGATCAACCCAAACCATGCAGCCGGGGCGCCGGGGATGACATAGGCGGCGAGATTGGTAACCAGCAGCACCGTGACGACGCCGAGGATTGGGGCGTAGAAGGGCCAGACCAAGCGCGGACGGTGTCGGAAGGCGGCGGCGGCGAGGGGCGCGCCGATGGCCGCCATCCACAGGCACACGCCCACGGACGCCAGTAAACCTGGCCAGGGGGAAGCGGAGGGATCCAGACTCATGGGGCTAGGCGTCCGTAACTTGAGCCCTGCCGACGGCCGAGCGCGGCGTGGGATCGGGGTCTCGGCAAGCCCGCCGTCATAACCGGACCGCCGCGGGTATCGTGCCGGGCGCACGGTGCTCGATGGTGACGATCCCGGAAAGCATTTCGTATGCCACGCCGGTCTCGCCGGTCACCACGCGGGCCAGCGGCACGATGTGCTGGACCTCCACCAGGCTGTCGCGGGGATTGACGCCCGCGACGGTGAGCGCGAGCAGATAGGTCTGGCCCGGCGTGGGCCGCGAGGCCGAACCGCCGCCCGGATCGCCGTTGATTTCGAGCCGCCGGGCGTCGAATTCGATACGGACACTCTGCTCGGGTGCCGGCAGATACACCGGTCCCGGCCACCAGCGCACTGAGGCGGCGCGAGGGTTCGGGTTGTCCTCCGACAAGCCCACGCCGAGCCGACTTGCCTCGTAGAGGCGGAACTCGGTGCTGGTGACGAAGGGCACGCCCTCGGGGTTGCGATACCAGAGGCTGATGATGGCGCGTCCTCCGTCGACGCCGCCGTCGAAGGCGAGGGCGGCGATGGGCACGTCCATCTCGATCGGCCGGGCTGAGCGCTGCGGTCGGATCTGCGCGAATGGCGCAACGGCGGCGTCCGCGCGCAGGGTGAACGCGCCGCAATCCGGGACGGCGACCTGGAAGACCTGCGGCAGGCCGGTGAGGCGGAGGGTGGCGGAGCCGGCCGTGAGGCTGGCGCCGGGTTCGCCGAGGAGGCGCAGATCGAGCAGGCCGTTGGGAGCGGCGTCGCAGATGGCGCGCAGCGAGTCGGGGAGCGGGGCGGGGAGGGGCCCGACGCGCGCGACGGGCGACCAGGCGGCGGCGGGGTCGTAGGCGCGCAGGCCCTGGCCGCGCCACAAGGCCTCGTCGCGCGGCAGCCCGAGGGCGGTGGGCTCGAGGGGCTCCTGCAGGAAGACCACGCCGTGCGCGGGGAGGTCGGTCAGGGTGTCGATGGGGGGGATGCGCGTCGCACGGTCGAAATACGAGGGATACTCGGCGCCCAGGTCGTCGTGATCGAGAAAGGCGCTGAGGACGGCGACGCGGTGCGTGCCCGGCGGCCCGCCCAACACCGCAATGGGCGCGTCGGGCGGAACGGTCGAGCGCAGGGCGCGGTAGCTGGACGGGTCGACGGCGGTCGTGCCAGCGCCGGGCCGGACCTCGAAGACGCGGTGCCGTCCGCCTTTGGTGTGGATGTCCGTGAGCAGCGTGAAGTGGGTCGGATCGTCGAGCAGCCGCCGCGCGGCGGCGCTCAATAGGGCCGCCATCGAGTCGCTGACATGCACGTGGGTGATGCCGAGGTCTGCCAAATCATCCCGGTGCAGGAAGCGCAGGGCGTCGGGGTACACGTGCGAGGCGGTCCAGCTGGAAAACACCTGGAAATCGCGGCCGGATCGCGGCGAAGCGATGCCAGACGCTGTCGCGCTGACGTACGCCTCGGGCGTGAGCAGGCGCGCCTCGGTGGGCAAGGCGCGCCGCAGCCAGGCGTAAAACTCCCAGTTGGCTACCAGGTATCCACCGAAGTACAAGCGGTCGCGGTAGTGGTGCCCGGAGGAGTCCGCCGCCGGATTGGCGGTTGCGAGATCGTGGAACGCGAGGCGGGTGCCAGCGACCGCCCGGGGCAGGGAGGAGGGCAGCAGGACGAGCAGGCCAACTGCCCCGGCCGCGGCGAGCCGCCGCCGCCCTGGGAGCGCGCCGACCAGGGCGCCCAGGCCGGCGAGCGCGCCGATGCCTACGACCGCTTGAACAAGCGTGACGATGCGGTAGTTATTCAGTTCAACGGGCGACCGCAGCAGCAAGACTTCCAGCCAGCCAAAGGCGCCGACGGCCGCGAGAAAGGCGAGGCCCCAGCTGCGCCGCAGCCACGCCGCGCCCGCCGCAACCGCAATCAGCAGAATAGCCCCGATCTTGACCAGCGCCGGCCCCGCTGGCTCGCCGGGCCGGAGCGAGTCGGTGATGGGCCCCCAGGCGAGGCGCTCCCAGGCGACGCGCACCATCCCCGCGGTGCCCCCGCGATCAAAGAGCGAGTCGGAGATGGGACCGCCGGCAAGCACGACCAGCAAGGCGCTCGCGACCAGCGCGGCGGCGAGGAGGAGCCGCTCACGCCCCCGCAACCCGAGAAGGCGCACGCCCCCTACCAGCGCCAGGGCGGCGCAGGCGATGAGCATAACCGTCGCCTCCGCTAGGGCGAATACCCCAGCGCTGGCGACCAGCACCAACGCTCGCCGCCGCCCCGCGCCGCCGTGCAGCGCGGCGGCGACCAGCACGGCGAAGCCAAGCGCCAGCGCCCATTGCGGGCGCTCCATCCACATGAACGCCCCACCACGGATTGAGGGGTCGAGGAAGACCCCGCCCCCCAGGTACTGGGTGTCGACGCCGAGCAGCAAAGCCCTGCCAAACAGCCCGACGGTGGCGCCCAGGCCCAGGGCGAGCAGCAGCGGCGCGCCCACGTCATAGGCGAACCCGGCCACGGCCAGGACGAGCACGACCACCAGGAAGGGCGTGAGGGCGTCAAACGCCGCCCAGGGCATGGCGCCGGTCGTGCCGATGATGCTGGCCGCCAGCAGGTCGTGCCCATAGTGGTAGCCGGGACTGGCATCGACGCCGAACGGCGTGACCGGCGGGAACACACCCTCGGCGAACCGGAGCGCCAGGGGGAAGTGCCAGGTGTAGTCGCGGATACTCCAGTGCATACGGTTGGCATAGGCGAGGGCGAAGACGCCGACGGCGAGGAGACCCACCGCCAGCAGCACGAGCGCTGAGCGGCGGGAGGGGCGGCGGGGCGCGCCGAGGCGCCAGAGGATGACGAGCGACGCCGCGGAGGGAGCGACCAACCCGAACCAGATGGCGGGGACACCGGGAATGACGTGGAAGGCGAGATTGGTGAGGAGCAGCACGACGGCGATGCCAAGGATCGGGGCGTAGAAGGGCCAGACCAAGCGCGGACGGTGTCGGAAGGCGGCGGCGGCGAGGGGCGCGCCGATGGCCACCATCCACAGGCACACGCCCACGGACGCCAGCACACCGGGCCAGGGCGAAGCGGTGGGATCTAGACTCATGTCGTTGTGCCCGGCCCCGCGAACGTCATGCCTGGCCCGGCGTTGTCACCCCGAGCCCCATTTGTCGTTCCGAGCAGAGCGAGGAATCGCGAACGTTCAATCGGCGCGCCGGGCTCTCCGCCCGGACCCTCGTCCCAGGCGTGCGCAGTTGTCCACGCTCCCGGCAAGGTGTCGCAGTCCTGGAATCACGCTCGGACCGTCACTCCGCGGCGTAGGCGCCATCGAGGAATTCCGCCAGGTGCATGACCTGTAGATCGAGGCCCCGGCGGCGCGCGCCGGTGCGCAGGTGCAGGATGCAGCCGGGATTGCCCGACACGATGGTGCGAGCGCCGGTGGCCTGTATCGCGTCGAGCTTCTCGTCGAGGATTTGGAGCGACACCTCGGTGTCGGTGGCGCTGTAGAGACCCGCAGCGCCGCAGCAGACCGTGGGGTTGGCCGTCTCGACCAGCCTGACGCCGGGAATCGCGCCGATGAGGTCGCGGGGCTGCTGCGAGATGCCCTGGGCGTGGACCAAGTGGCAGGCATCCTGGTAGATCACGTCCCGCTCGACCGCGGCGGAGCCGCCGGGCGCCTCGATCTCTACGAGGAACTCGGAGAGGTCCCGGATCTTGGCGGCGAAGGCGTGTGCCCGATCGCGGTAGGCGGGATCCTCCGCAAGCAACTCGCCGTACTCCTTGAGCGTCGAGCCACAACCGGCGGAATTGACCACGATGGCGTCGTAGGCGTCCGCGTCGAAGGCGTCGATGTTGTGGCGGGCCAGGTCGCGGGCGGTCTCGCGCGCGCCGCCGTGCACGTGCAGCGCGCCGCAGCACTGCTGGTGTTCGGGAAGGTGAACGTCGCAGCCGGCGCGCGCCAGCACCCGCAGGGATGCCCGGTGCGCTTCGGCGAGCGCCAGCGACATGATGCAGCCGGTGAGAAACGCGACCCGGTGGCGGCGCTCGCCCTCGGCGGGGACGAAGCGCAGGTCGCCGGCCTGTAGGAAGCGCGCCGACATTGGCGGCGACATCTCGTCCAGCCGCGCCAGCGGCGGCGCCAGCGTGTGCAGCAGCCGGCTGCGGCGCATCAGTGCCTGGATGCCGCTGCGCTGGTAGAGGCGCAAGCCCCGGCCCAACAGCCGCAGCGCGCGCGGGCGGGTGAAGACGTGCCGCAGCACCGCGTCGGCGATGCGGCGCGGCCGTGGCAGCAGACCGGCCTGCACGGTCTGCGCCCGCACGTCTTCGATGATCTCGCCGTATTTCACGCCCGAGGGACAGGCCGTCTCACAGGCGCGGCAGTCGAGACAGCGGAAGGTGTGTTTCAGAAACGTGGGACTGGCCAGGGACATGTGGCCCTCGGACACGGCCTTGGTGAGTTGGATGCGACCGCGGGGCGAGTCCATTTCCAGCCGCAGCACGCGGTAGGTGGGGCACTCGTTGAGACACAGGCCGCAGTGCACGCAGGTGGCGATGGTGGCGGGGTCGGGCGCGTCGTGCTCGCTGAAGCCGACGCGCGCGGCCGGCGTGGCGACGCTCATGCGGCGTCCGCCAGAAACCGCCCGGGATTGAGCGTGCGGTGGGGGTCAAACGCTCGACGCAGCTCCCCGGCGAGCGCATGAGCGGCGTTGGCCGGGTCCGTTCCCCAGACATCCAGGCGGCGCTTGACGGCCGCAGGCGCCGCTTCAACCACGACCGCAGCATTGAACATCTGCGCGGCGCGGCGGAGGTCGTCGATCGCGCGGCAGATCGCGTCGCCGTCGCCGCCGGTCCAGCGCACCCGGCCCACGCCGCTCACGGCGTGCGCCGCCGCGCGCCACTCCAACCCGTGCTCCACGGCAATTTCGGCCGCCGACCCGAGCAACGATGGAATCTGCGACGAGAGCGCGCTCATGCGGCACACCGTGTACGGCGAGCCGTCCAGGTGCGGTTCCGCCACGGCCACCGCGTCGCGCCAGAAGTCGCGCTGGGCGCCGCCGTCCAGATGTCGGGGTGCGGTGCCGTTTGGCGCGAGGGCCTCGTGGACCATGGCGAGTTGGGCAGCAACCCCAGCGTCGGTGCCGGCAATGCGCACCGCCAGCACCCAGGCTTGGTCGGGCGCCTCGGACGCCGCGACGAGCCGCCGATCCACGATGTCAACCGCCGTGGGCGCGGCCGGCAGGTTCACGATCGCTCCAACGGCTGCGCCGGCTTCAAGCACCGACGCATAGCCATAGACCGCCGTGCGCTCATGGGCCGGAAGCGGCGCAACCTTGAGATTGACGCGGGTGATAAGTCCCAGCGTGCCCAGCGCGCCGATATGGGCTTTGTGCAGGTCGTAGCCGGTCACGTTCTTGACCACCATGCCGCCCGCTTTCGTGATTGAGCCGTCTGGCCCCGCCACTTCCGCTCCTATCACCAGATCGCGGAACGAGCCCGCGGCCACCCGGCGCGGACCCGACGTATTGGTAGCCATCAGGCCGCCAAGCGTGGCCGACGCTGCGAACGGCGGATCCAGGGGCAGGTGCTGACCTTCCTCGCGCAAACGCGCCTGCAGGGCGGCCAGGGTGATACCGGCTTGGACGCCCAGCGTCAGGTCCGCGGGCGTGTAGGCGACGATCCCATCGAGCGCGGTGGTGTCGAGCACCACGTCGACGCGCTCGGGAACGTTGCCCAGGGCCATCTGGGCGCCTGCCCCACGGGGGACGACGGCGGCCCCCAACTCGTCGCAGCGCGCCAGGACGGCGGCCGCCTCATCCGGGTGCGCTGGGCGGACGACGACGGACGGCGCAACCCCGTCGACGGCCAACGACGCAAGGTCGCCGGTGCGAATACGGTCGGGCGCTACGTCGCGCGCCAGCGCGGCCGCAATATCGCCGGCCGTCGCCACCGCCGCCTGAGCCGCAAGTGCCATGATTGGCAGTATGGGGCGCCGCCAAGACCGGAACAACCGCCGGGGCGCAGCATGATCGTCGCGCGCATGCGGGCCGAGTTGGCGGCGGCGCGCACGAGGCTCCCGGACCCTGTTGGCGCCGTGTTCACGATGGGCGGCTTGCACGACGGCCACTCGGCCCTGCTGCGGGCCGCGCGCCGCGAATGCGGGGCGGTGGTGGCCACCCTATTTGTAAATCCCAGCCAGTTCGAGACCGTGCAGGACGCCGTGACCTACCCCCACGACGAGGCGGCCGATTTGCGGCGGTTTGCCGACGAGGGCGTGGATCTGGCGTTCGTTCCGCCGGCCCAGGAGGTTTACGCGCCAGGATTCGCCACCCAGGTTTGCGCGCCGCGCCTGAGCGCCGTGCTTGAAGGGGCGAGCCGGCCTGGGCACTTCGACGGCGTCGCCACCGTGGTAACCCTGCTGCTCAACCTCACGCGGCCCGCGCGCTCCTACTTCGGCCAGAAGGATTGGCAGCAAACGCGCGTGGTGCGGCAGGTGGTGGACGATCTCGCGCTCGGCGTGGACCTGCGCGTGGTGGGCACGGTGCGTGACGCCTCGGGCCTGGCCCTGGGCACGCGCAACGTGCGGCTGACGGCGGAGGGTTGTCTCGCGGCCCAGGCGCTGCACCGTGCGTTGACGGTCGGCGCCAGCGCCTGGCGCCAAGGTGAGCGGCAGGCGGAGCGTCTGGAGCAAGCCATGCGCCGCGAGCTGGAGGCCGAACCCGGCGTCAGCGCCGACTACGCAGTGGCGCGCCATCCCCTCACGCTGGGTGACCTGGATCCCGCGGCCCGCGGCGTCGCGCTGCTCGTGGCCGCTTGGGTTGAGGGGGTGCGCCTGATCGACAACCTCGTGCTCGGCGACGGCCTCGTCGATATCGACCCCGCGCCGCTGCTGGCCGACGCCGCGCGTGTCATTGGCGGCAATCTCCCGGCGACGGCGTGACGGCCACGTCCGAGGCGCCGCAGGCGGCGACGATCGGCACGGCGGGGCACGTCGATCACGGCAAGTCGACCCTGGTGCACGCGCTCACCGGCATCGACCCGGACCGCCTCGCCGAAGAAAAAGCCCGTGGAATGACCATCGACCTGGGCTTCGCCTGGCTCACCCTGCCCAGCGGGCGCTCGGTGAGCTTGGTGGATGTTCCCGGGCATGAGCGCTTCATCCACAACATGCTGGCCGGCGTCGGCGGCATCGACGCCTGTCTATTCGTCGTGGCCGCCGATGAAGGCGTGATGCCGCAGACCCGCGAGCACCTCGACATCGTGACGCTGCTGGGCATCGACCGCGGCGTGGTCGCGCTGGCCAAGACGGACCTGGTGGACGAGGAATGGCTCGACCTCGTGCAGGAGGAGGTGCGGGAGGCGCTGGCGGCCAGCTCGCTGGCGCGGGCGCCCATCGTCCCAGTCTGCGCGCGCCTACACAGCGGGTTGGAGGCACTCCTTGCCACGCTCGACGAGGTCCTGGCGCAACCTCGGTCGCGCTTGCATACCGGCGGGCCGCGGCTGCCGGTGGACCGCGCCTTCAGCCAGCGCGGCTTCGGCACCGTGGTGACGGGCACGCTGGCGGGCGGACCGCTCGGCGTGGGTGATGTCGTCCACCTCTACCCGGGCGGCGCGCGAACGCGAGTGCGGGGCTTGCAGACGCATCGCGCGGCGGCGGAACGCGCCCTGCCGGGGCGGCGCGTGGCCGTGAACCTTGGCGGCGTGACCCCCACCGAGGTCCCGCGCGGCACGGTCGTCGCCGCGCCCGGCGCGGTTACCGAGACCCGGCGGGTGGACGCCACACTGCGCCTGTTGCCGTCGGCGCCGCGCGCCCTGAAGCCGGGGGAGCGCGTGGCCTGGCATTCGGGCACCGCCGAGGTGGTGGCGGCGCTGCGCTATCTCGAGGCTGACCCCATCCAGCCGGGAGCCGCCGGCTGGGTCCAGTGGCGGCTCGGCGCGGCGGTGGCCCTGCGCAAGGGCGATCCCTATGTGATCCGGCGACTCTCGCCGCCCATGACCATCGGCGGCGGCGAGATCGTGCGCGCGGCGGCCCGCCATGTCCCCCGCGGCGATCCCGGCGCGCTTGAGGCTCTCGAACGCGCCCGTCGGGCGGCGCCGGCCGAGTTGGTCGCTGCCGCCGTGGAAGCCGCCGGACCGCTGACGCCGGAGGAAATCGCCCGCCGCACGGAGTTGACCCTGGACATCGTGACCGCGTGCGTGACCGACGCGCAGCGCCAAGGCGGGCTCAGCGTCATCGGCGGCTACGTCGCCGCGCCAGCGGCCATTGAGACCCTGAGCCAGCGCATTCGCGCCCTGCTCGTGCCGCCCGGCGGACTGGTGCAGGCCGCGCTGCCCCAACAGCTCGGAGCCCCCGCGCCGCTCGTCGCGGCGCTGCTCACGCACCTGGCGGCAGACGGGCAACTTGTCCTAAGGGATGGGCGGGTCTTACCGCCCGGATCGGCGCCGCCGCCGGATGGGGTGGAGGCTGCCCGTCTGCTGGACGCGCTTGATGAGGGCGGCTTCGCGCCTCCCGACCTGACCGCCCTGGGCGCATCCCCCGAGCTCCTGGACGCCCTGGCCGCCGCGGGACAACTGGTGCGCATCACACCGACATTCGGCCTTACGCGGGCAGGCTATGCCCGCTGGCGACGGGCTATTGGCGAGGCGTTCGCGGCGAATGAGCGCGTGACGGTGAGCCAGCTCCGCGACCAGCTGGGTACAAGCCGCAAGTACGTCCTGGCGTTCCTGGAGCATCTGGACGCCCGCGCCGTAACCCGGCGGGTTGGCGAGGCCCGCATCCTGCTGGACCGTAGCTGGCTGCCGGATTAGGGCAATGGTTGCCGGTGGCCCAGGCTGCGTGCAGCCTGGGATTTCGCCCCCCACCGCGCGCGCTCGCGGGTAATGACGGTCCAGCCCGGCATGCCCGAGCGCTGGCCGCCGCTCAAGCGTCCGGCAGCGCGGCCACCCCCGGTAGCTCGCGGCCCTCGATGAGCTCGAGCGTGGCGCCGCCGCCCGTGCTGAGATGGGCAAAGTCCTTGGCGCGGCCCGAGGCCATGGCAGCCGCGACGGCGTCGCCGCCGGCCACGATCACCTGGGCGGGAAAATCCGCCAGAAGGTGCGCCAGCCCCAGCGTGCCGCCGGCGAACGGCGCCAACTCGTAGACCCCGACCGGCCCGTTCCAGAGGACGGTCCGCGTGCCCGCGAGCACCTCGGCGTATGCCGCCAGCGACGCGGGACCGACGTCCAGGATCATGGCGTCGGGCGGCACCGCGTCCAGCGCCACGGTTTGGGGCACGGCGTCGGCGGCGACCTCGCGCGCGACGACCGCATCCACCGGCAGCACCAGCCGGCAGCCGGCCGCGGTGGCGGCGGCGCGAATGCGTGTGACCGCGTCGGTGGCGCTTTTCGCCCGGGACCGACCGATGGCGACGCCGTCCGCCGCCAGGAACGTGTTGGCCATCGCCCCGCCGAGGATCAGGATGTCCGCCGTGGTTGCCAACCGATCGAGCAGCGCGATCTTGTCGCTGATCTTGGCGCCGCCCACGATCGCCGCGAACGGCCTCGGCGGCCCGCGCACGACGGGGTCGAGCGCCTGCAGCTCGGCCAGCATGACGGGTCCGGCGGCGGCGGGAAGCACCCGCGCCAGCCCGGTTGTGCTGGCGTGCGCCCGGTGCGCCGTGCCGAACGCGTCGTTCACGTAGCAGTCGGCCAAGCGCGCCAGCGCGCACACGTGATCCGGATCGTTGGCCTCCTCGCCGGCGTGGAAGCGCAGGTTTTCGAGCAGCAGGACCTCACCCGCCGCGAGGTCACGCGTCAGGCGCTCGACGTGGCCGCCCACGCTGTCGGGAGCCAGGCGCACCGGAGCGTCGAGCGTCTGCGCCAGGTGGTCCGCCACCGGCGCCAGCGACAGCTCGAGCCGCACGGATCCTCGTGGCCGGCCGAGGTGCGACGCCAGCACCACGCGGGCGCCGCGGTCGCGCAGCTCGCGGATGGTCGGCAACGAGGCGCGAATGCGCGAGTCGTCGCGAATGGCGCTCCCGTCCAGCGGCACGTTGAAGTCGACGCGAACGAAGACGCGCCGCCCGCGGACATCAAGGTCCGTCAGGCCGCGCTTCATGCGGCGGGCGGATCGGCGACGGGCGGCACTGGGCGGTTGTGGCTAGACGGCGGCCGCCGCTGGCGTCGCTGCGGCGACCAGCGCCGCGGCATCGGCCACGCGGCAGGCGTACCCCCACTCGTTGTCGTACCACGCGGCGACCTTGGTCAGGTCGTCACCGATCACCATGGTGCTCGCGGCCTCGATGATCGACGAGTGTGGGTCGCCTCGGAGGTCCACCGACACCAGCGGGTCGTCGTTGATCGCCATGATCCCCCGCAGCCGTCCGTCGGCCGCGTCACGCAGCGCGTCGTTGACCTCCGCCTCGCTCGCCGAGCGCTCCAGGTGCGCGACGAACTCGACGATGGAAACCGTGGGCACCGGCACGCGGTAGGCCGCGCCGTGCATGCGGCCTTCGAGCTCGGGGATGACCTGCCCGATGGCCTTGGCGGCCCCGGTTGACGTGGGGATGATGCTCATCGCCGCGGAGCGCGCCTCGCGCAGGTCGCCCGCCGGCCCGTCAACCAGCGCCTGCGACGCGGTGTAGGCGTGCACCGTGGACATCAGTCCCTTGCGCACGCCAAAGGCGCGATGCAGCGTGTCCAGCGGCGGCGCCAGGCCGTTCGTCGTGCACGAAGCGTTGCTCACGATGCGATGGGCGGTGGGATCGTAGCGGTCGTGGTTGACCCCCATGACGATGGTCAGGTCCGCCCCTTTGGCCGGCGCCGTAATCAGCACCCGGTCGGCGCCGGCGTCCAGGTGGAGCGCGGCGCGCTCGCGCTCGGTGCCGACGCCCGTGGCCTCGATGACGAGCTGCGCGCCCAGCTCGCCCCAGGGCAGCCGGTCCCATTCCCGCTGCGACGTGGTCGGTATGCGGCGGCCGTTAACGACAAGGACCGCGCCGTCCACGGCCACCTCTCCCGGGAAGCGGCCATAATTGCTGTCGTAGCGCAGCAGATGGGCCAGGGTCTCGAGGTCAACCAGCTCGTTGATCCCCACGACCTCGACCTGCGGCTGCCGCTCCAGCAGAGCGCGAAATGCTTGACGGCCGATCCGCCCGAACCCGTTGATGGCTATGCGCACGTCGTGCCCTCTCGCGCAGCGCCCGATCGCATGTCGAGTATAGGTGCGGGCCACTGACGGTGCCCGATTCTCTGGGTGTGTCCTCCGCCCCTCCAATCGCCGTGGGGCGGTTCGCGAACCGCCCTTCTGGGCCACCCATGCGCTCGTGCAACGAAGGGCCGGCGCCCGGACGCCCGGGGGTGCGGGCGGCGCGGCTGATTTGGCCTAGAATCGTCGCCTACCTTGCAGAGTCCCGCTGGCGATGCGCCCCACGATCGCGGCGGGCGGAGCCGCCATGTCGAGTGTGAAAGCCGCGCCCCAACCCGCATCGTCGATCCCGGACGCCGTGCCGGACCGGGATGCGGTGATGGCGCGCGCCTCCGGCGAAAACTTCCCCGTGGCCCTCTGGCTGCTGCCGCAGGCCGTGCGGCGCCACCTGCTCGCCATCTATGGCTTCGCGCGGCTGGTGGACGAGTTGGGCGACGCGGCCGCCGGCGACCGCCTGGCCCTGCTCGACTGGCTGGACGGCGAAGTGTCGGCGATCTACGCCGCGCGGGCTCCGGCGCACCCGGTCATGCGCCGGCTCGTGGCCACCGTCCGCGCCGCGGACATCCCCGACGAGCCGTTCCGCCGCCTCATCCAGGCCAACCGCCAGGATCAAACCGTCCACGCCTACGAGACCTTCGAGGAGCTCGCGGCCTACTGCGAGCTCTCGGCCAACCCCGTGGGCCGCCTCGTGCTGCATGTCTTCGGCGCGTATACGGCCGAGCGTGTGTGGCTGTCGGACCAGGTATGCACCGGCTTGCAGCTCGCCGAGCACTGGCAGGACATCGCCGAGGACTACGGCAGCGGCCGCGTCTACGTCCCGCGTGAGGACCTGGTGCGCTTCGACTGCCGGCCCGAGGATTTCGGGTTGGGGGTGGTCACGCCCGAATTTCGCCGGCTGCTGGCGTTTGAGGTCGACCGCGCCGAGGCGCACTTGGATCGTGGCGCTCCGTTGAGCCGGCTGCTGCCCGGCACGGTCGGCCTGGCCGTCGGAGCGTTCATGGAAGGCGGGCGGGCCGCGCTCCAGGCGATTCGCGACGCCGACTACGACGTGCTCGCGCGGGCGCCTCGCCCGACGCTGCGGCACAAGGCGCGCGCGGTGCGCGCCCTGGCGCGTCTCTGGATGAGCTGGTAGCCGATGGACGTCGAAACCGCCTACGCCATCTGCGAGCGGATCACGCGCACGCGCGCCGCGAACTTCTCCTACGGCAGTCGCCTGCTGCCGCCACCGAAACGGCGCGCGCTCAGCGCCGTGTACGCCTTCGCGCGGCAGATCGACGACATCGGCGACGGCGGTTTGCCTCCGCCGGCCAAGGCCGCCGCATTGGCGCAGGCGCGGGAGCGACTTGAGGCTGCGGGCAACGGCGCCGAGGACCCGGTCATTACGGCGCTGCATCACGCAGCCGACCGCTTTCCCATTCCGCTGGACGCGTTCGGGGATCTGATCGACGGCGTGGAGATGGACGTGCGCGGGACCACGTACGAGACCTACGAGGACCTCGTTGTCTACTGCCGCTGCGTTGCCGGCAGCATCGGGCGGCTCTCCCTGGGCGTGTTCGAATCGCGCGACATGGCCCGGGCCGAGCCGCTGGCCGACGCGCTGGGCGTGGCGCTCCAGTTGACCAATATCCTGCGCGACGTGCGCGAGGATCTGGCGCAGGGCCGCGTCTACCTTCCGCGCGAGGACTTGGCGGCATTTGCCTGCGAGCTGCGCGCGCCGCTTACGCCGACGCCCGCGTTCGCCGCGCTTATACGGTTTCAAGCCCAGCGCGCCGCGCGGCAGTTCGACCAGGGCTTGCAGCTGCTGCCGTTGCTGGACTGGCGCAGCACGGCCTGCGCCGCCGCCATGGCTGGCATCTACCGCCAGGTGCTGCGGCGCATCGAGCAGGACCCGGCCGCCGTGACCCGCGGGCGGGTGTCGCTGTCCACCGGGGCTAAGGTCCGGGTGGCGCTGGGGAGCTTGCTCCGCGGATGAGCCGCCACGTGGTGGTGGTCGGCGGCGGACTTGCGGGATGCGCGGCGGCGCTGACCTGCGCCGACGGCGGGGCGCGCGTGACGCTGCTCGAGGCGCGCCAGCGCTTGGGTGGCGCCACCTTCTCCTTCCAACGCGACGGGCTGTGGCTCGACAACGGGCAGCACGTGCACCTGCGCTGCTGTACGGCCTACCGCGGCTTCATCGACCGCATCGGCGCCGCCGGCATGGTGACCATGCAGCCCCGCCTGGCGATCCCGGTGATCCGGCCGGGGCGAGGCGTGGCCTGGATCCGGCGCGCCAACCTGCCGGCTCCGCTGCACCTCGCCCGCAGCCTGGGCGCCTACCGGCATCTGTCGCTCGGTGAGCGTCTCCAGTTGGGGCGTGCGTTGGTTGGGCTCATGCGCCTCGACCTGCGGGACGCCTCGCTGGACGCCCGCACCTTCGGGGACTGGCTGCGCGCACACGGCCAATCGGACCGCTCTTTCGAGGCGCTGTGGGATCTGATCGTGCTGCCCACGGTGAACTTGCCGTCGGCGGAGGCCTCCTTGAGGCTCGCGGCCATGGTCTTCAAGGTCGGCCTGCTGCGCGATCGGTCGGCGGCCGACCTGGGCTACACCACCACGACCCTGGGCCGCGCGCATGGCGACCAGGGATTGCGCGCGCTGCGGGCGGCGGGCGTGGACGTGCAGCTCGGGGCCGCTGTCTCGGAGGTGCGGACTGAGCCGGAGGGTGGACTGCGCGTACGGCGGCATCGGGAAGACTTGACGGCCGACGCGGTGGTGCTGGCGGTGCCGCACCCGCAGGCGGCGCGCCTCGTGCCGCCTGCCGCCGATCCGGACACGGCGCGCTTTGCCGAGTTGGGCGCCGTGCCGATCGTGAACCTGCACGTGATCTACGACCGGTCGGTGATGCCCTATCCCTTCGCGGCCGGCGTCGGGACGCCCGTGCAATGGGTGTTCGACCGCACCGCGGCCGCGGGCCTTTCCGAGGGCCAGGCGCTGGCCGTCTCGCTCTCGGGAGCCGGCGAATATGCGCAGATGCCCACCGAAGCCTTGCGCGAGCAGTTCCTCCGCGAGCTGGCGCGGGTGTTTCCCGCCGCGCGTGGGGCGCAGGTGCGCGGCTTCTACGTCACGCGCGAGCACCAGGCCACCTTTCGCCAGGCCCCGGGCAGCCTGGCGCGGCGCCCCGGTCCTCGGACCCGCCTGCCGAACTTGTTTCTGGCCGGCGCGTGGACCGACACCGGGTGGCCCGCGACCATGGAGGGCGCCGTGCGCAGCGGCAACCGCGCCGGGGACCATGTGCTCAAGGCGCTCGGGCTGACAACGCCGGTCGCGGCGTAGGCGGCCGGCACCCCGTGGCCGCGGGGGCGGCCGCTGATGCGGTCGGCGGCCTACCGCGTTGATGTAGTCTGCGAGCGGCGGACCCCACAGCGACAGGAGCGGTGTCGTCACGTGATTCGACGTGCCCCGGACGCCTCGCCGAGACCCGGTCGCGCCCCCACGCCCACGGGGGCGGCGCCCACCGACGCCCGCGACCGCGCGCGCGCCGCGCTGGCGCGCGCCCGCACGCGGTTGCTCGAGGAGCAAGACGCCCAGGGCGTCTGGCGGGGCGAGCTGGGCACCAACGTGACGATCGAGGCCGAGGACCTGTTCCTGCGCGAGTTCTTGGGCATCCTGGACCCCGACGTCTTGCACCCGACGGCGGCCTGGATTCGAACGCGACAGCGGGACGACGGCACCTGGGCCAACTTCCACGAAGGGCCGGGCGACATCTCGACGACGGTCGAAGCTTACGTGGCCCTACGCCTGGCCGGCGACGCCCCGGAAGCCGACCACATGCAGCGGGCCGTCAAATGGATCGTGGACCAAGGTGGGCTCGAGTCCACCCGCGCCTTCACCCGCATTTGGCTGGCGCTGCATGGCTGGTGGGACTGGGACGACCTCCCGGCCATTCCGCCCGAAATGATCTTCCTGCCCGCCTGGGTTCCGTTCAACATCTACGACTTTGGCTGCTGGGCGCGGCAGACGATCGTGGCGCTCAGCATCGTGCGCGCCTACCGGCCGGTCAGGCCCGCGAGCTTCGGCATCGACGAGCTGCGCTCCGGGTCAGTCCCGCCGACCAGTGCGTCGCTGCGCACGTGGAAGGGGTGGTTCACCTGGATCGACCGGGCGCTGCGGCGCTACGAGCGGCGGCCGCTGGGCTGGCTGCGCGCCGCCGCCCTGCACCGCGCCGAGTCCTGGGTCATGCGGCGGCAAGAAGCGGACGGCTCCTGGGGCGGCATCCAGCCTCCGTGGGTCTACTCCATCATCGCGCTGCGCCTGCGCGGCTACGGCATGACCCAGCCGGTCATCAAGCACGCCCTCGAGGGCCTGGAGCGGTTCACGATCTGGGACGGCGGCGTGCGCCGCCTTGAGGCGTGCCAGTCGCCCGTCTGGGATACCGCGCTGGCGCTGGTGGCGTTGGCCGACGCTGGGGTGCCCTCCGACGCCCCGGCATTGCAGCGGGCCGGGGCCTGGCTGGTCGGCGAAGAAGTGTCCCAGCAAGGCGACTGGGCGATCCGCCGCCCCTATCTCCACCCTGGCGGCTGGGCCTTCGAATACGAGAATCGCAACTACCCGGACGTCGACGACACCGCCGAAGTCATCCTGGCCCTGCGCCGCGTCGACGTGCCCGCGGTCGAGGGCGCGATTGACCGCGGCGTCGCCTGGACGCTGGGCATGCAATGCGCCGACGGTGGCTGGGCGGCGTTCGACGCCGACAACACCCGCACGCTGTGCCGCGCGCACCCCTTCTGCGACTTCGGCGAAGTGATCGACCCGCCCAGCGCCGACGTTACGGCCCACGCGATCGAGATGCTGGCCCTGGAAGGCAAGACGGACAACGCCAGAGTGCAGCGGGGTATCGCGTGGCTACGGGCGGCCCAGGAGCCTGACGGCTCATGGTTCGGGCGCTGGGGCGCCAACTTCATCTACGGCACCGGCGCGGCGGTGCCGGCGCTGGTCGCGGCCGGCGTCTCGCCCGACGACCCGTCCATCCGGCGCGCCGTGCACTGGCTGGCCTCGCGCCAGAACCCCGATGGCGGCTGGGGCGAAGACCTCAGGTCCTACGACGATCCCGCCGGGTGGTCGGGCCGTGGCGCCAGCACCGCCTCGCAGACGGCCTGGGCCCTGCTCGCCCTCGTGGCGGCCGGCGACGACGGTTCCATGACGCGCCGCGGCGTCGCCTACCTCGTCGATACCCAGCGCGAGGACGGCTCGTGGGACGAGCCGCTGTACACCGGCACCGGCTTCCCGGGCGCGTTCTACGTCAACTATCACCTCTACCGGCTGATCTTTCCCGTCATGGCGCTCGGCCGCTACGTGAACGGCTGGCACGCCGGGCGGCTGACGCGATTCGTGCTGGACGGCGCCGATGGAACGTCGTAGCGTTCACGTACTAGCTCCGGGAAACTAGGCGCACCCATGGGCGTACCGCTTCGACAGACGATCAGCGTTGCTCGCTATTTGATGACGCAGCGGCTGCGCGGGCGCGAGAAGTTCCCGCTGATCGTCGAGCTCGAGCCGCTCTATGCCTGCAACCTCGCCTGCGCCGGCTGCGGCAAGATCCAACATCCGGTTGAGACGCTGCGCAAACGCATGCCCGTCGAGCAGGCCGTGGCCGCCGTTGAGGAATGCGGCGCCCCCATGGTTTCCATCGCCGGCGGCGAGCCTCTGGTGCATCCGGAAATTCACAAGATCACCGACGAGCTGGTGCGGCGGCGCAAGTTCGTCTACCTCTGCACCAACGCCTTGATGCTCGAGCGCAAGCTCTCGCTCTTCACCCCGTCGCCCTACTTTGCCTTCGCCATCCACATCGACGGTCTGCGTGAGCGGCACGACGAGTCGGTATGTCAGGAAGGTGTGTTCGACAAAGCCGTGGAGGCGATCAAAGCGGCCAAGCACGCCGGCTTCCGGGTCACGACCAATACCACCTTCTTCACCCACGACACGCCGCAGAACGTGCGCGCGGTCCTGGACTTCCTCAATGACGAGCTGGAAGTGGATCACATGATGATCTCCCCCGGCTACGCCTATGAGAAGGCCCCCGACCAGGAGCACTTCTTGCCGGTCGAGCAGACTCAGCGGCTCTTCCGCGAAGCCTTTCGCGGCGGCGGACGCAAGCGCTGGCGGCTCAATCACAGCCCGCTCTTCCTCGATTTCCTCGAAGGCAAGGTCGACTACGACTGCACGGCCTGGGGCATTCCGAGCTATTCCATCTTTGGCTGGCAGCGGCCCTGCTACCTCATGGCGGACGGCTACGTCGCCACCTATAAGGAATTGATCGAGACGACGGATTGGGACTCGTACGGTCGCGGCCGCGACCCGCGCTGCGACAACTGCATGGCGCATTGCGGCTACGAGCCCACCGCCGTGGCGGCCACGGCTAGCTCCCTGCGCGAGTCCCTGCGGGCCTTCGGGTCGGCGCTGAACTAACCCCCGCGGCGCCCCGCCTGTCATTCCGAGCGCAGCGAGGAATCTAGAGCGCTCCTTCTTAGGCGCCGGGCTGAGGCACCGCCAACCCGGGCCTGGACGCCGGCTACGCCAGACAAGCCTACGGGTGCGGTCCGCCCCCGGTTCCGGCCTGCGGCGGCGGCGGACCACTCACCTGACCCGCCCCCCGCCGGAACACGAGCCACGACACACTGGTTGAAATGGCCGCGGTGATGAGCGCGCCCAGGAGCGCCCAGCCAAAGCTCTCGACGTAAATCGGGGGAATGATCTGTCCGGCCAGCCAGAACATGAACGCTCCCACGAGGAAGTGTCCAAACCCCAGCGTCAGGACCATGAAGCAGCAGGCGAGCGGCAGCGTGGCCAGGTACATCAGCGGGCGAACGTAGACGTTCAATGCCGCCAGCACCGCGGAGAACGCGGCCGCAGTGGCCCAATACATGATCGAGCCGGTCTCCGGCAGCCTGATATACGGATCGAGGAGGAGCCCTGTCAGCAGCACGCCCAGAAATGCGCCGCCCCAATGCACGGCGAACTGGTGGACCGTGCGCTCCAAGTTCCAGCGCACGCGCACCGGCGGCGTGGCGCTTACGGCGCGCTCACCGACGGGTCGGCGACCTTGACCAGCACCTTGCCGGTATTCGCGCCCGTAAACAGGCGCAGGAAGGCCGCCGGGGCATTCTCCAGCCCCTCGACGATGTCCTCGCGGTACTTGAGCCGCCCCGCGTCGATCCAGCCCGCCATCTCCCGCAAGGCCGGGTCTTGGCGGTCGAAGTAGTCGTTGGCGAAGAACCCCTCCATGCGGGCGCACGCGTGGGCCAACGGGGTCGAGTGGCGCGGCGCCAACTCCGGCTCCTCGAGGTTGTATTGCGAAATGAAGCCGCACAGCACGATGCGGGCGTACATGCGCAGATGTTGCAGCACCATGTCCAGGATGCGACCGCCGACGTTGTCGAAATACACGTCCACGCCGTCCGGGCAGGTGCGCTTGAGCGCCGTTGCCAGGTCGTCGGCGCGGTAGTTGATCGCCGCGTCGAAGCCGAGGTCCTGCGTGAGGTGGCGGCACTTGGCCTCCGTGCCGGCGATGCCAACCACGCGGCACCCCTTGATGGCGGCGATCTGGCCCACAGCGGATCCCACGGCCCCGGCGGCGCCCGACACCAGCACGGTCTCGCCGGAGCGCGGCCGGCCGATCTCGAGCAGGCCGAAATAGGCCGTGAGCCCGGGCATGCCCAGAATGCCGACGCCGGTGCGGATGGGGGCGATCGTCGGATCGATGACGCGCAGCTGGTCAGCCGCCAGCGTGCCGTAGGCCTGCCAGCCAATGCGTCCCACGACGATCTGCCCCTCGGCCACCGCGGGAGACGCGGTCGCGGCCACCTCGCCCACGACTTCGGCCGTGACGACTTCGCCAACATTGGTGCGGTCTCCGCGAATGGCCCAGCGCATATAGGGATCCACCGAGAGCCAGAGTGTGCGCACCAGCGCCTCCCCGTCGGCCGGCTTCGGGACGGGCGCCTCCTCCAGCCGAAAGTTCTCGGCGGTGGGCATGCCATAGGGTCGGCTGGCGAGGATGAAGCGCCGATTTAGCGGTGGTGTCATGGGAGCCTCCGCGCCGCGCGGGCGTGTCATGGTACCGATGTCGCTCGAGCAAAGTGCATACAATCTGCATGAGCGCTGCACCGGCGCTCCGACGGCCACGGCTAGCATTCAATGGACTGGTGCGCTCGCCGCATCCAGGGAGGACCATTGTGACCGGATCGTTGCACGTCGCGAGCGGGAGCCCTGCGGCCGGTCGCGGCAAGCCGCCAGATGGTGGGCGGCTGGTATTGCGCGATGCCAGGCCGGGCGACCGACGCTCCGCCGGGACGCTGCTGCGCGATGCGCTGACCCCGCAGCTCGCGGATGCCGTATTTGGCTTGGGCGCCGGCGGCGCCTCGCGATACTTCGAGCGGCTGTTCCGCCACCAGGGCACCCTGTGGAGCCATGACATCACCACGCTGGCCGAGCTTGACGGCGTAGTCGCGGGCTTGGTGTCCCACGCGCCGTGGGCGGTGCTGGCACAGCGGCGCCGCGCCACTCTGTGGGGCTATCTACGCGCCTATGGACCCTGGGGGGTGCTCAAGCTGCTTCCGCGCATCCGCGCCTTGATGCGGGCCAGTCCCGCGGTACCGCCGGACCATTGGTTCATACCTTGCTTGGCGGTTGCGCCCGAGCACCGCGGGAATGGCGTCGCGCACGCCCTGCTGCAGGAGGTATACGAGCACGCGGGGGCGAGCGCCCCGGCATGCAGCCTCTACGTGCCAACGAGCAACCTGACGGCACGGCAGTTCTACGACCGCGCGGGCTACGTGGAGCGTGCCGACGCGGCTTCGGAGCCGCTTCGCCGCTACGCCGGCGTGGGCGGGCGCGTACGCCTCGAACGGCGGCTGAACGGCGGGACTCCCGCGTAGCGACACCGCGGCGAGCACGCCGAGGACCTTGCCCTGACGGGCAGTCGCGGCTGATGCCTGACGGCGGTCTTGCGTCGTGGTGAGATCGGGGCGCACCCAGTCCCGCTGGGCGGGACTAGCGCCCGCGGGTCGAAGGGCGCCACGCCATCTTCATGTAGCGGTCGCCCTGCTTGAGCTCGTCCAGCATTTGCGCCAGCCGCCGCAGCTTGGTCGTCTCGCGCTTCGCTCGCTCGATCCAGCCGAGGTAATCGTTGCGCTGATAGGGCGGCCGGCGTCGGAACGCCTCCATAAGGCCGCGCTCGAGCAACGCGCGTTCCACGAGTGCCGGCATTGGGTTCAACGGTCGCTGTAGGGTCGACGGCGGCACAGGCTCTCAAGGCTGTGACTCTGAGGTGCCTATTGTGCGCCTCAGGCCGCCGGCCACCGCGCCCAATGCTGCGCGCTGCGTTCGCGCCGGGCCGGTCGAACCGCGGCCCGACAGCCCGCCGTTCGGGCCCTTCCCGAGTAATGCGGGGCATTCACCGTACTGGATCGGATGCCCGCCACTATTCCGCACAGTTGCTGTGTCCTGTAATATGGCCGTCCCCATTGTTACGGCAAACCCCAATGACCATCGCCCGCCTCCCCGGGGCTGGGGGCTCTCGGGGTCCGCTCCAGCTCCCGCGACGGCAAGTATTTCAGCTTGGCGCCGGGGTCATGCTCGGCGCGCTGAACGTCGGGCCGGCAAAGCTCGTGCCCCAGCAGCGCCGGCCGTGGCTGGTGTTTTTGTCGGACCATCGCGCTGACCTTGGTTACGTCGTTGAAGACGATCGCCAGGGCGAGTTCGCGTCGGCCTACGAGGCGCTGGGCGGCAGCGCGGTTGCGGGCCCGGCCATCAGTTCAAGGTTCCGCGATGGACCGGGCGGTCTGCTGTCCCAGGCTTTCGCGCGTCTGGTCCTGCAAGTGTCGCCAGGGACGCGCTCACTGCGTCCCGCACCGTTGCTCAGGATGGCGAGCACCCGTGGCTTCGACGATTTCCTCGAGCACCAGCATGGGATCCCGCGCCCGTTGACGGGCCGCGCGGCATCAGGTCTGGGAGTGGACGGCGAGTTCGCGGCGGCTTACGACGCCCTTGGCGGCTGGCCCATCCTGGGCGCGCCGACGACGACGCCCACGCATGGGCAGGACGCCGCCGTCCAGCGATTTGAAAACGCCGCACTCGCTGTTCAGGAGCGGAGTGACCAACCGCAGGACGCTGAGTTGGTCCCTGCACCGGTCTACCTGCAGGCGGCGGGCTACTTCCCAGGACCCCCGTTCTTGGCACGCTCGCTTCCGGTCTATCCGATGGAAGCGCCGCCGGTGGTCCGCTATGGCGACCCGACGCAGCCCTACGTATTCATCACGGTTGACGACTGCTGGGATCCTGACTTGACGGCGCGGTGCCTGAACATTGCACGCGATGAGCGGATCAAGATCACCTTCTTCCCCGTCGGGGCGCTGCTTTCCCAGAATCCGGCCCTCTGGCGCCGCGCGATCATTGAGGGGCATTCGATCGAGAACCACACCCAGTGGCATCTGCCGCTGCCGGAGCTGAGCGATTCCCGGATTCGCTGGGAACTGGACGAGGCCGGCCGTCAACTCAATGCCGTGTTGGGCTATGAGTATCGTCAGCGATTCCTGCGGCCGCCGGAGGGCGCGGGCATCCCGGACGCTCGGGGCCGACTGGTGCGCATCGCGCAGGCGGCTGGACTCCACATCGCCATGTGGACGGCCGATTCCAAGGGCTGGCTCCGCCCGTGGGATGACAGCGCTCGGGCGCAGGAGTTTGTGTTCGGCAACCTTTCCGACCATCTGACGCCCGGCGCGGTCCTGCTGCTGCATGCCCTGACCAGCGACCTCGCCGCGCTGCCTCGCCTGGCGCGCGAAATCCACAGCGCCGGCCTCCAGAGCGTGAATCTGCGTGACCAGTTGCACCTGCCGGGCGCCAAGGTCAAGGACGACGATCCGTTGTCGTCGTGTCCGGAAACCCTCGCCGATGCGGCGGCGTGGTGCTAGAGGGGCAACGCCACCGGTAGGGTAGCCGGCCGCCCTCGGTTGTTCCCGCGCCCGGGGCGACTGGATCCGCCCGCATCTGATCGAGGGCTGTCAGCCGGCGCCGGCGCGGAACCGCCGCAGCCGCAGCGAGTTCCCCACCACCGACAGCGATTCCAGGGCCATCGCAGCCGCGGCCAGCATGGGGTCGAGTTGCACGCCCAGCACGGGAAACAGCGCGCCGGCGGCCACCGGAATCAGCAGGACGTTGTAGCTGAACGCCCACGTCAGGTTCTGCTTGATCGTGCGCACGGTGCGGCGGCTCAGGCGTATGGCCGTGAGCACGCCGCGGAGATCGCTGCGCACCAGTGTGACGTCCCCGGCCGCCATGGCGATGTCGGTGCCGGCCCCCATGGCGATTCCCAGATCGGCTTGGGCCAGCGCGGGGGCGTCGTTGATGCCGTCGCCCGCCATCACCACCGTCGCGCCTTGGTCTTGGAGCTCGCGGACGACGGCCGCCTTGCCGTCCGGCCGCACCCGGGCGCGGACCTCGTCGATCCCAACCGCGCGCGCCACGGCCCGCGCCGTCTCCGGCCGGTCGCCGGTGAGCATCAGCACGCGCAGGCCCAGGCGGCGCAGCGTAGTCACGGTTTCGGCCGCTTCGGGACGCACCGTGTCGGCCACCGCGAGAATCCCGGCAAGCTGCCCGTCGATCGCCGCATACAGCGGCGTGCGGCCTTGGGCCGCCAGCGTCGTGGCCTCGACTTCGTCGGGCCCGAGTGGCACCCCGGCCTGCGCCAGCATCTCAGCCGTGCCAACCAGAACCGCTCGCCCCTCCACCTCGGCCCGCACTCCGCCGCCGGTGATCGAGTGGAACGCGGCGGCCCGCGGGACGGCGACGCCCCGCGCCTGCGCGCCGCGCACAATTGCGCGGCCGATCGGGTGCTCCGAGTCGGCCTCGGCAGCCGCCGCCAGCCGTAGCAGCTCGGACTCGGGGACGCCGTTGCGCGGCAACACATCGGTGAGCGCCGGCTCGCCTTGGGTCAGCGTGCCGGTCTTGTCCAACACCACGGTGTCGATCTTCCCAGCCGCTTCGAGCGCCTCGCCGCTGCGGATCAGCACGCCGTCCTCTGCGCCCCGCCCGGTCCCCACCATGATGGCCAGGGGCGTGGCTAGCCCGAGCGCGCACGGGCAGGCGACCACCAGCACCGCCACAACGCTCACCAGCGCGTGAGCCGCCTTGGGGTCGGGGCCGACGGCGGCCCAAACCGCAAGGGTGACGAGTGCGATCAGGATCACCACGGGCACAAACCGCCCGGCTACCCGGTCGGCCAGCCGCTGCATCGGCGCCTTGCTCGTCTGGGCTTGTTCGACCAGTTGGATGATCTGCGCCAGCACGGAATCGCGGTCCACCGCCGTGACGCGAAGGCGCAGCCGCCCCGTGGTGTTGACGGTCGCCCCGACGACCTGGTCGCCGGCGGCTTTCTCGACCGGCACGCTCTCGCCCGTGACCATTGATTCATCGACCGCCGACGCGCCGTCGAGCACCTCGCCGTCGACCGGGATCCTGGCCCCCGGCGACACGTACACGATGTCGCCGACTTGGATGTCGGCCAAGGAAACCTCAACGCGTTCACCGGCGCGCTCGACCAGCGCCGTCGCCGGCCGCAAGTTCATGAGCCGCTCGATTGCGACCGAGGCCTGACGCTTGGCCCGCGCCTCGATCCAGCGTCCGAGCAGAACCAGGCCGATGATGATCATGGCCGTGTCGTAGTGATAGAGGGCCGCGCTGTCCGCCAGCGCCGCGGGCCAGAGGGTGAGCACCAGGCTGGAGCCGTAGGCCGCGCTGGTTCCCACGGCGATCAGCGTGTTCATGTCGGCGCCGCCGCGGCGCAGGGCTGTCCACGCCCCCCGATAGAAGCGCCAGCCGGCCACGAACTGCACCGGCGTCGCCAGCGCCAACTGCACCGCGGGAATGGCGAAGACTTCGGGCCGCCAGAGGCCCGGGATGTAGGTCGCGCCCGCCCACAGCACCAGCACGCCCAGGGTCAGGGCCGCGGCGGCTTGCCACGCCAACAGCCGCTGCTCGCGGCGCCGTGCGGCGTCCCACGAGCCCACCTCTTGCTCGGCCGCGCCTGAAGCTGCCTCCGGCTCGGCGATCTCGTAGCCCGCCGCGGCGACTGCCGCGGTGAGGTCGCCGCGCGTCGACATTCCCCGAATCGCGCGCACGTGGGCGCGTTCAGAGGCCAAATTGACGGTGGCTTCGAGCACACCCGGCGCTCCGCGCAGTGCCCCTTCCACACTCGCCACGCACGAGGCGCAACTCAGCCCCTCGATCTGCAGCCGCGTCTCGGTGGTCGGCACGGCATAGCCCGCCGCCTCCACTGCCGACGCCAGTGCGGCGGCATCCGTCTGCGCGGGATCGAACCGCACCGCGGCCGTCTCGGCCGCCAGGTTGACGGTCGCCGCCGCGACCCCATCGACGCTCGATAACGCATCCTCGACGCTGCTAATGCATGAGGCGCAGCTCATGCCACTGATGGGCAGCGTGACCGTGGCTGTGTCGCGCGTCGACGCAGCGATGGTCATGCCGGCGTCCTGGTCGAGGCCGGGTGGTGCGGCTGGTGAGGCGAACGACCGCCGTTCGCGAGCGCCTCGGCCACGCTCTCCAGGACCTCGCCGGTGGACGCAACGCGGCGCAGGTGGCCCGTCCCCTTCACGACCTCGAGGAGCTCACGGATCACCCGCTCGCGTTCATCGGGGTCGTCGCCGCGGATGGCGGCCGTGACGCACGTCTGGAGATGCCGCTCGAGGACCTCGGCGTTGACCTTCTCGATGGCGCCCTGGATGGCCAGCGTCTGCTTGAGGATGTCGATGCAGTAAGCCTCGTCCGCGAGCATGCGCTCCACGCCGCGCGCGTGTCCCTCGATTGATTTCCAGCGATTGATCAAGCGCCGCGTCGCCTCGTCCATGCCGTCGTCCCACCTCTACCCCACCCCAGGTGGGGTGGTCTCCAAGACTACGCCGCCCGGCGAAGCCCGTGCAACCCGCGTAGCCATCCCGGCGGATGCTGGCCGGCAGCGTGCCCGTGGGACAGGCTGCCTGGCTATCCTTGGGCCGCGGCGCAAGGCGTGCGCCAATGCGCGGAGGGACGCCCGATCGACCAGGCGCTCTGGATATTCGCGCTCGTCGCGTTCGCCGTGCTGGGCGTGCCATGGGCGCGCCTGGCGTTTGGCCGGCTGCCCACTCGCGGCCTCGCGCTCGCCGCTCCCATCGGGCTCTTCCTCTTCCACTACCTCGCCTGGCTGGGGCTTTTCACCGGCTGGTTCCGCAACGGCCAGGCCTACGCCTGGGCAGTGCTCGGGGTGTTCGCCGCGGCGACGGCGGTGCTGGCCTGGTTCATACGGGCGGACCTGCGTGGGCTTTGGCCGCGGCGATGGATCTGGGCCTGCGGCCTGGCAGTGCTCCTAGCCGCCTACGGCGTCGGTGTAGGCATGCGCTGGCTCAATCCCGAGATCGCCGGCACGGAAAAGCCCATGGACCTGGCGCTGCTCAGCGCCACCATGCGCAGTGCGGTCTTCCCGCCCCTCGACCCGTGGTTCGCCGGCGAGCCGATCAACTACTACTACCTCGGCTACTCCATGGGTGGCGCGCTCGGGCACCTGTCGGGCGCACCGCCCGCGGTGGCCTACAACACCTATCTCGCCACGCTGCTGGCGCTGGTCGTCGTGGGAGTCGGCTCGGCGGCATACGACCTGGCATCGCTGCTCGGCGCCGGGCCCAGGCGCGCGCTGCGGGCGGCCGTGGGGTCGGTGCTCGTCGGCGTGGTCGCCGGTAACCTGGCGATCGCGCGCGCCGTCGTAACCGAGGAGTTCCGCGGGCAGACCGGGTTTTGGCAGGGCATCGGCTGGAAGGCCTCGCGGGTCATCGAGCAACACCCAGTCGACGGGGTGCCCGACAAGACGATCAACGAGTTCCCGGCCTTCTCGTTCATTCTCGGCGACCTCCACCCCCATGTGATGGCCCTGCCCTTCACCATCGTGGTCGCCAGCCTCGCGCTGCAAGGCATGGCGGCTTGGTGGCGGCCCGCAAGTTACCGAGATTGGATGCCGTGGGCCGGCACCCTGCTGACGGGCGTGCTGGTCGGAAGCCTCTACGGGCTCAACGCGTGGGACTTTCCGACGTATCTGGCCCTCGTAATCGGCGCGGCGATCCTGGCGCACCTTGCCGGCTCGGGGCCCCGCGCGTGGGGCCGGCTGCTGGCCCACGCCGCACTGATCGTGGCGGTGGCCGCCGTCGCGTGGCTGCCCTACACCCTGAACGTCGAGCTGCTGAGTGAGGGGCTTGGAATCGTCCCCACGCGCACCCTGGCGCTGCACTTCCTGCAGGTGTTCGGTTTGCCGGCGTTGCTCGCCGTGAGTGGGCTCACGGCGCTGCTGGCGGACGGCTCGCGGACGGCGCGCGTCTGGCTTTGGGGGAGCGTAGTCCTGGCGGCGCTGACCGTGCTCGTGCTGCGCGGTGAGATCGTGGGCGTGCTGCTCGTGGTGCTGGCGCTGGCAGCGGTGGCGATGCGCCGCCGGCCGGCGGCGCTCGGGCCATTCGCGCTGAGCGTTCTGGTGGCGGCGGCATTCGGCCTCATGCTCCTGGTGGAGCTGGTGCACGTGGACGACTTCTTCGGCCCGCCGTATGTCCGCATGAACACCGTGTTCAAGGTGCACTATCAGGCGTGGGCGTTGCTGGCGATTGCCGCGGGGCCGGCGCTGCTCGTCACATGGCGACGGCTTTCGGACGCCCGCGGCCCGGGGCGGGCGGTCATACGCGCCGGCTACGCGAGCACGGTGGCGGTGCTGCTGGTGCTGGCGTTGAGCTACTCCGCGGTCGCCCTGCGCGACAAGGCGGCCGCCAGCGATGTCAGCGGCACGCTGAACGGCCTGGCGCACGCCGAGCGCAGCCGCCCTGACGATCTGGCGGCCGCCCGCTGGCTGGCGCAAAACGCGGGCGACGCGGCCGTCGTTCTGGAAGCGCCGGGGACTCCGTACAGTGAAGAATCACGCATCGCAACATGGTCGGGCGTGCCGACCGTGATCGGCTGGACGCAACATGAACAGCTCTGGCGAGGGAGCATTCCGGCGATCGGGGAACGCGCCGATGACGTCGCGCGGATGTACTCGACGTCGGATGCCGCCGAGGCCCTGCGTCTCATGCACCGGTACGGCGTGACGCACGTGGTCTTCGGCCGCATCGAGCGCAGAAGCTATGACGATGCCGCGGCGGCGCGCTTGCGCGCCTTCCTCGAGCCTGCGGCGCAGTTTGGGGCCACCACGATCTTCGCGGTGCCGGCGGCCCCGTGATCGCCGAACAGACCATGGACGCCGGGAGATCGGCCGAGGTGCGCGCCTGGCTGGCGCATCCGGCGGGATTCGGGTTGAGCCGCGGCGAGGTCCTGCTGTACCTGGCGATTCTGGCGCTGGCGGCCGGCCTTCGCTTCTACGACCTGGGCACGCGGACGTTCCACCACGACGAGGCGATCCACGCCAAGGAATCCGTGGAGATGATCCGCGGCAAGCAATACCGCTACGACCCGGCCTATCACGGGCCGCTGCTGTACTTCACCAACACAGTGCTGTTCCTGGCCGTCGGCCACGACGACGTGACGGCGCGCGTGATCCCCGCCGTGGTCGGGGTGGCGACGGTGGCGGCGCTCGTCTTGCTGCGCCCCGAGTTGGGCCGAATCGGCACGCCGCTGGCCATGACCGCCATGACGCTGTCGACGGCGTTCCTGTACTACTCGCGGTTCGTTCGCAACGACATCTACGTCGCGCTGTTCACCCTCATCGTGGTCGGGGCGCTCGTGCGCTACCTCGCGTATCCGCGCCGGCGCTGGATCTATATCGCCTGGGTCGCGCTGGGGCTTTCCTTCGTCACCAAAGAGAACACCTACATCCACGGCGTCCTGCTGGTCGCATTGCTTGCCGCGTTCGGCATCGTGGCGTGGGCCGCGGCGCGGCGCCCATCGCGGCAGGCATCACCGGTGGTGGGGCCGATCCACGCGGCCATGGCGCACCTGCGCCGCGACGCCGAGCACCTCGTCTACGGGTTCCTCATCTTCGTCGTCATCGCCTTCCTGTTCTACACCTCGTTTCTGACCAACCTGACGGGCTTCCGCGACGCCTTTGTCGACTCGGTGAGGTATTGGACCGAGGTCCACGAGTCCGAGCGTGTCAACCAGCCGTGGTTCTACTACCCGATGTTCATGTTGGTGTATGAGCCCCTTGCGTTGCTCATTGGCACGCTGGCGCTCACGCGCCTGGCCACGGCGCGCACGCCGCTGCCCTGGGTGCTTGCCCTATGGGGCGTGGTTGGCATGGGCATCTATTCGACGCTCGGCGAGAAGGCCCCGTGGCTCGTGCTGCACGTGATGTGGCCGTTCTTGGTCCTGGCGAGCTGGTACGCCGGGCGGCGGCTGGAGTCCGGTCAGCCGCGCGTGCTGCGCGCCGCCATGGCCGTGATGGTGATCGGCCTGTTCGCCTGGACCGTGCGCTTCGCCGTGCCGACCACCTACGAACGCGGCGACGTGCCGATCGATTTCGTGATGTATACGCAGTCGGCGCCGGACGCGCTCATCGGGGTTGCCGCCATCGAGGCTTCCGGTCAAGTCACCGGCGAAGCAAACTATGTGCGCGCGGTGGTGGAGAACGAGTTTGCCTGGCCGCTGGCCTGGTACCTGCGAAACTACCCTAACGTTGCGTATGAGAAAGAGGTCACCCTGGACGAAGCGCTGAGCGCGCCGGTGGTGTTGCTCAAGAAAGACACGGCGGCGGAGCTACGGCTGGATACCCAGGGCTATTCGGCGGAAACCTTGCCGCTGCGCCGCTGGTTCCCCGAGTTCGCCTATCGCGGCTGGAAGATCGGATTCCTTGGCGAGTTCTGGAACGACCCCAAGGCCCGCGCGACGTTCTGGGATTGGCTCGTCCTGCGGGAAGAGACGCCGATACCCATCGGCAGCTACGACTACGTCCTGCACATTCGTGACGACATGCGGCCCGCGCAGCCCGTCGGCGAGGCGCCCACGTGAGAATTGCCATCGTGGGGGCCGGGATCACGGGGCTCACGCTGGCCTATCTGCTCGAGCAGCGCGGTCATACGGTCGAGGTCTTCGAAGCCGGCCGCGCGCCCGGCGGCGAGCTGGCGACGGTCGACGTCGGCGGCGAGCCCGTCGAGCGCTTCTATCACCACCTGTTCACCCACGACCGGTTCATGATTGAGCTGTGTCAAGAGCTCGGCATTGAAGACCGGCTGCACTGGCACGAGCCGCTGATGGGGTACTACGCGGGCGGGCGGGTCTATCCCTTCACCTCGCCGCTGGACCTCCTGCGCTGCGGGCACCTGTCGTTGCCGGCCCGCGTGCGGCTGGGGCTGGGGACGGTCCTGCTACAGCGCCGCCGCAGCTACGCCGCGTTCGAGGACCTGACGGCGGCCGAGGTGATGCCGCGTTACACCGGCCGCGAAGGCTTCGAGAAGATCTTCCAGCCGCTGCTGCGGGCCAAGTTCGACCGCCACTGGGAAAGCGTGTCCATGGCTTGGATGTGGGCCCGCCTGATGTCCCGCGCCCGCACCCGCACCCCCGACAAGCGCCGCGAACGCCTGGGGTACTTCCGCGGTGGGTTCCGGGTCGTGGTGGACGCCCTGGCGCGCACGATCACCAGCCGCGGCGTGGCCCTTCACCTGCGCTCGCCCGTGGAGACGGTCACCATTGGCTCGGCCGGGGCGCCGGCGCTGTGGGTCGGTGGCCAGGCCGTGGAAGCCGACGCCGTGGTGGCGACGGTGGGACTGCCAATCATCCGGCGCATCCTGCCCGAGGAGCACCGCGACTTCACCCGCACCCTGGCGGCCACGCACTACGTCGGCGCGTGCGTGGTCCTCATGGAGATCGAGCAGCAGCTTTCGGAGTACTACTGGACCAATATCGGCGATCGAAACCTGCCGTTTGCCGGGCTCATTGAGCACACCAACATGATTGATCGTGAACGATACGGCGGGCAGCGGCTGCTCTACGCCAGCAACTACCTGCCGCCCGAGCACGAGTTCTTCAGCATCGACGACGACGCCTTGGTGGAGCGGTTCGTCGAGCCGATCCAACGCGTCTTCCCGCGCTTCGCGCGCGAGCAGATCGGGCGCGCCTGGGTCTCCCGGGATCCTGTGGCGCAGCCGGTGATCGCGGCCGGGTACCAGCGGCGCAAACCGGCCTATCGCTCGCCTGTTCCCGGCTTCTACATCTGCAATACCTCGCAGATCTACCCCGAAGACCGGGGCACAAACTACAACGTGCGCATTGCCCGCGAGTGTGCCGCGGTCCTCGAGGGCGACGCCGCCGAGCTGACACGCCCTGAGCCTTAGGCGCGGGCCGTAGGGGCGGTTCGCGAACCGCCCTTCGTGAGTTGTGTGCTCGTCTCCCTCTCCCGCGATGGGAAACGATCGAGATGAGGGCGAGCGGTTCTACCAACGCAACTGGCCGCCGGCGCCAGGCCCAGCCGCCGAACCGTCAGCCGTCCTCCAGCAGCCGCAGCCCGCCGGCTCCGCCCAGCTCCGGCACCGCAACCGAAGCGTCCACGGCGGCGCACCACGGAACGTCGCCGAACAAGCCGACGCTGTCGAGCGCCCGCGCGCTCTGCGACTCGGCCAGCGCCTGGGCGGCGTCCGGCTGGGCGCGCGTCACGCGCAGCGCCACGACAGCCGCCTCGTCAAGCTCAACCTCGGGCCGCAGCTCCAGGATTCGCGCCACGATCGCCCCCGCCGTGTAGACGTCGTCCAGCGCCAGCGTCCCCTCCTTCCCGGCGCACACCAGCGTCATCGACCCGCCCGCCGCCGCTCCTTCCAAAAGGCGTCGCGCGACGGCGCTCCGGTTGCGCAACGCGCCCACAAAGGTCCGCCGCGCGGTCGACCAGCGCCGCATCGCATTGGTGCCATTGGTCGTGACGAAGAGCACCCGCCGGCCGGCAAAGGCGCCCGCGGCCACTTCCCGCGGCGAGTTGCCGAAGTCATAGCCCTCGGGCTTGAGTCCGCCCGCCTCGCCGCCGAGCAGCACGCCCGGCCCCAGGCGCGCAGCCGCCGCGCGGGCCGCCGCATGACCGGCCGCCAGCCAAACCTCTGGATCGCCCGCCTCCGCCAGCGCCACCAGCGTGGTGGACGCGCGAATCACGTCAATCACCGCGCACACGCCCCCCGGATCGGGCTCGATGAGCTCCGGCAGCAGCGCCACGCGCAGCCGCGACACTCTGGAGGCGCGGCTATTCATCGGACGATGACAACGATTCGCAGTCTGGAATATTGCATGTCTCCCGAAAGTAGCGGATCAGGGTCCATGGCGTGAGTCACGACGCATGGCGCTGGTGGTGGGCGCGGCGTACCAGACCAGGCTGTAGACGATGAGGCTTACAAAGTCGCCACTCTCATCAACTCGGTCGCCATTGATGGCTCCGGAGCCTTTGGCCGCATAACGGCTACGGTGCGCCGATCAACGTGCCGGATCGGGAATTGACGGCGAATCGCATGATCGATAGCGTCAGCGTGGTGGTTTATGTAATATTCACTACGAAATGCTGACGCGCGCGCTGGTTGGCCGGGAGTTGGCATGCTGCTTCGCGGCCTATGCGTAGTTGGCACCGCACCTATACCTGGAGGCGAGCGTCAATGCTGAATTCTGCAGCCCGTATTCTCGTTCCCTCCGTTTGGCGGCCTCTGATGCGCCGGCACATTGCCCAGGGCGGAGTGTTGCTGCTGGTCATGGGCTGTTTGGCCCTTGTCGCGTTCGCATGCGGCGACCCCGAACCAGCGGCTACCCCTACGCCAGCCGCTGCCCCAGCCGCTGCCCCAGCCGCTACCCCTACTCCGCCCCCGACCCCGACTCCTCCCCCGACCCCTACGCCTACTCCGACCCCGACGCCTGCCCCGACTCCGACGCCCACCCCGACGCCCCTCACGGAGGCCGATGTCCTAGAGCGCGCGGGGGCCAAGATGGCTGGCCTCAAGACGTTTCACTTCGATTTGACCCATGAGGTGGGCACCAGCGAGTTCTTGCCCGGACTGAACGTCGAGCAAGTGGCGGGCCAGTTGGAGATTCCCAACAAGCTGAGCGTGGAGTTCTCAGGCCTGTTCGGCGACATTCCCATCCAGGTCAAGCTCATCGTTATCGACGACGTCAACTACATCACGAACCCACTTACGGGAGTCTGGGCGGAGGTGCCGGCAGCGAACTCTCCAGTCGCCTTTTTCAGGCCGCAGGAGGGGATAGCCGCGGTAATGTCGTCAATCACTGCCAGCTTCGACGGCCCTGAGGGCGACGTCTACAGGCTCTCCGGGACCCTGCCCGCCAGTGCGTTCGCGGCACTTATCGGCGACACCGTGGAGGACGCCGTCGTTGACGTGACCATCGAGGTTCAAGCCGACAGCTTCCAGCTGACCAAGATACGGTTCGCCGGTCAGGTCAGCCCCCTGGACGACCCGAGCGTCGTGAGGGTTGTTGAGCTGTCGCGGTTCGACGAGCCGGTCACAATCGAGGTCCCCGAAACCGCCCCCTAGGAGACCGTGTTCCACGGAGCACGGCCCCGGGCTAAGGCCATGGGCGCATGCCTGGACGGCACTAAGGACCTACGGTGGGCGGGTTTCGCCGCACGCGGGATCATGGTGGTGGGCGTACCGGGATGGCCGGATACTTCGCGGCTGCGGCCGACAACCTGGCGGCGAACCTGGGGTCATGCCGGGGCGCCCCGGGCCGTTCAGCCGGATGACCTGCACGGGGCGCACTGCGCCAATAGTGGCCTGACGGGACTTGCCAGCCTCGCAGATCCTTCCCGAAATTCTCCGCAGGGTGCCAAATATGTCTGCCATCTCACGCAAACGCCGCTAGCGGCCACTCGATCAACGGTGCCGCGCCAGCAACTTCCTATGCCGCAGCAACCTGCGAGGGCGTAGCGTGCGCCGCGTATCCCCGTACATCGCGCTAATCCCCGTCTGTTTCGGGGTATTCGTCGCCGCCGACGACCAGACGGTGATGGTCACGGTTCTGCCGGACATCATGCTCGATTTCCGGATCCCTCCAATCGAACTTGACTACGCGTCGTGGACCATCACCGCCTACCTCCTCGGCTACGTGGCCGCCATGCCGCTGATCGGCAGCATGTCGGACGCCTTCGGCCATCGCCGGATGTTCGCCGTCGCCACGGTGTTTTTCATGCTGTGCTCGGCTGTGGCTGCCCTTTCGCCCAGCCTGCCGTTCCTGATCGGCATAAGGGTCTTCCAGGCCGTGGGCGCCGGCGCGATGCTGCCGATAGCGATTGCGGTGGTAGGTGATCTGTTCCCCCGCGGTGGCAGGGGTCTCGCGCTGGGCATCGTTGGCGGCTCGGCGGAGGCGGGGGGCGTCATCGGCCCGCTCTGGGGAGGCCTGGTCGCGCGCTACCTTGACTGGCCCTGGGTATTTTGGATGAACCTGCCGCTCGGCGTGATCGTCCTGATAGCCCTGTTCCTGCTGCTGGGCCCGAGCCCAAGGTTCAGATCCTCGGTGGACTATGTGGGCGGGTTTTTCGTCGCCGTGGCGCTGGCCTCACTCACGCTCGGGCTTTCACGCATCGATCGGCTGGACCTGCCGATGCTCGGCTACCTCATGCTCACGGGGGCAGCCACAGCCGCCTTTGTCTACCGCCAGCGGACGGCAGCGGTCACCCTGCTGCCCAACTCCATGTTCCGCAGCCGCACGGTCATCATGGCCAACCTCAGCCATTTGATGGTCGGCGTGGCGCTGATCATCGGCATGGTGACCATTCCGATCATGACGACGTACCTGTTGGGCCAGTCCCCGCTCGAGGGCGGACTCAGGCTCATGCGCATGACGATCGCGATGCCAATCGGGGCCGTGCTCGGCGGGCTCGCCTGCCAGCGCATGGACTACCGCATCCCGAGCGTGCTCGGTCTCATCCTCGTGGCCATTGGCTACGGCCTGATGACCACGTGGGATCTGAGCGTGGCCGATCCCCAGCTAACGATCCACCTTGGGCTGGCAGGCCTCGGTTTCGGTCTGCTGATCGCTCCCATAGCCCTGGGCGCCACCGAGCCCGTGAGCCAGGGCGACCGTGGCGCCGCGGCGGGCACCGTCACGGCGATGCGGCTGGTGGGCATGACGCTCGGCCTCGCGGCGATAACCGCCTGGGGATCCCAGCGATTCTCGATTCTCGTTGCGGGCCTCCCAATGCCCGTCCCTCAGGAAGGCGAGGCGATCGAAGTCTCCCGGCAGCGGGTTTTCGAGTTCCAGGAGACCGTCACCAACATCGGCATGGACGTGTTCGTCACGTTCTTCATGGTCGCGGCCGTCGTGAGCGTCATCGCCATTCTTCCCGCCATCCTGATGACTTGGAGCCGCACTCGGAGTCGCGAGGTCGAAGACGTGACCACCGGCGACCTGGAGCCGGAGGTTCCCCAGCACCCGCAGACCGCGTGACCCACACAGACTGACGGAAGCACGGCCCCTAACGGACCTCAGCACGCAAGCCAGCCGCCATTCATCAGGTATGCCGAGCCGGGGACACTAGGAGGCCGCCGACACTTCCCACGGTGAAGTGCCAATGTCGTAGCCGGCGGGCTTGAGCCTGCCCTCATAGTCGCGCATCAGAACCCTCGGCCCCAGGGCGCGGGCCGCGCTACCTAGAATGGGACATGGCTTCCGCAAGGGACGGCCGAGGCGGCTATCGCGTGCGGTATAAGGCGCGGCGCGCTCTGGAGCTTCTCCGGCTCGGCACCGAGCAGCGGGACGCCAGCTTTCGGGATGGTCAGGAAGAGGCCATCCGGCACGTCGTGAACGGAGCCGGGCCGCTCCTACTTGTACAGAAGACCGGCTGGGGCAAGAGCAACGTCTACTTCATCGCCATCAAACTGCTGCGCGAGGCGGGGTTTGGACCGGCGCTGCTGATCTCGCCGCTGCTGGCGCTGATGCGCAATCAGATCGAGGCGGCGGAGCGCATGGGTGTCCGGGCCGTCACGATCAACTCCGACAACAAAGATGAGTGGGATGCTGTCGAGGGGCAGATTCGCCGTGACGCGATCGATGTTCTGCTGATTTCACCCGAGCGTCTGGCCAACGAGCGCTTCGTCGCCGACGTGCTCGCGCCCATCGCGGACCGGATCGCCTTGCTGGTGATCGACGAGGCCCACTGCATTTCGGATTGGGGCCACGACTTTCGCCCGGACTACCGGCGCATTGAACGGACCGCAAGAATGCTCCCGCCGAACCTGCGGCTGTTGGCAACGACCGCCACGGCCAGCAACCGGGTGCTTGAGGACCTGCAAAAGGTGCTGGGAGGCTCGCAGGACTGGCTGGCCCCCTCCCTCACCGTGCAGCGGGGCGACCTGAACCGACCGTCGCTGCTGCTCCAGTCCATGCGTCTGCCTAGCCAAGCCGAGCGGCTCGCCTGGCTGGCGCAACGGCTGGGCGAAGTGCGCGGCAGCGGAATCATCTACACGCTCACGGTGCGGGACGCGGAGCAGGTGGCGGCCTGGCTGCAATCGCGCGGGTTTGCCGTGGAGGCGTATACAGGAAGGACCGGGGATCGCCGGCCCGAGTTGGAGCAAGCGCTGCTGGACAACGAAGTCAAGGCGCTCGCAGCGACCACGGCGCTCGGCATGGGGTTCGACAAACCCGATCTGTCGTTCGTGTTGCACTACCAGGCGCCGGGATCGGTGATTCACTACTACCAGCAGGTGGGTCGTGCCGGCCGGGCGCTGGACGCGGCCCATGGAGTGCTGCTGAGCGGCGACGAAGATACGGATATCACCGACTACTTCGTTCGGACAGCGTTCCCGACGCCAAGGGAGGTCGAGCAATTGCTGGAGGCGCTGGGCCAGCATCCCGACGGGCTCACGATTCAGGAATTGATGTACCGGGTGAATCTCAGTCGTGGGCGCATCGATAGGGCGATCAAACTGCTATCGCTTGAGTCCCCCGCGCCAATCGCCATTGCGCCCGAAGGCAAGAAATGGCAACTGGTCGCCGCTGAGTTGAGCGGAGCCTTCTGGGAACGGGTCGAGCGGCTGACGGCATTGCGGCGCTCAGAGCAGGCACAGATGCAGGAGTACGTGGATTTGACATCGGGGCACATGAAGTTTCTGATCGAGGCCCTGGACGGCGACCCCGGGACCATGACGGAGCCTCGGCTCGCGCCACTGCCACAGACCGTCGATCCCCGACTGATACGGGAAGCCGCTGCATTCCTTCGCCGCGCCAGTCTCCCGATCGAGCCGCGCAAACGATGGCCGGCCGGCGGCCCGCCCAAATCGGGGCAGAGCCTCAAGATTTGCGAGACCCTTCAAGCAGCACTCGGAAGAGCGCTGTGCCTGTGGGGAGATGCCGGCTGGGGCGATCCGGTGCGGCACGGAAAATACCGCGACGAATGCTTCGCGGACGAGCTGGTGGACGCCTGCGCAAAGCTGGTGCGAGAGTGGGGCCCGAGACCGGCGCCGGCGTGGGTCACGGCCATCCCGTCGCGCCGTCGCCCTGAACTCGTGCCGCACTTCGCGGCACGGCTGGCGCGGGTGTTGTGCCTCCCGTTTCACCTCGCGCTGGAGCGCACGCAGGACCACCAGGAACAGAAAGACATGGCGAACAGCGCCTACCAAGCCCGCAACGTGTGGGAGTCACTGGTCGTGCGCGGTACGCCGCCGGCCGGTCCCGTGCTCCTCGTCGACGACATCGTCGACTCCCGCTGGACCATGACCGTGGCGGCGTACAAGCTCCGGTCCAACGGAAGTGGTGAGGTCTTTCCTCTGGCGCTCAGCCTGGTTAGCGGCAGCGCGTGATTGCCGAGATCTCGGCCAACACGCAGGCCATCCTCATGCTGACGGCACCGCTGATCGTCGGACGTCGTACCCCGGCGGCGGAAGTGTTGCTGCCCCGTGATTACCGGCATCTCGCCCAATTCCTCCATGAGAATGGCCGGGAGCCAGCCGATCTCCTGAGCCAGGACGCCTCTGATCTACTTCGCGACGACAAGCAGCCGGTCGACGCCGACCGCCTCACTCGACTCCTCGACCGAGGCTTTCTGCTCAGCCAGGCGGTCGAGCGTTGGCGGCAACGGGCGATCTGGGTGCTGAGCCGCGCCGACGATCAGTACCCTCAACGGCTGAAAGCACGTCTGGGAGGCCATGCGCCCGCCATCCTCTACGGATGCGGCGACCGGGACATTCTGGAAGACGGCGGCCTGGCCGTCGTCGGCTCGCGGCATGTGGACGACAAAATCCGCGACTACGCGATCGGAATCGGTGAGCTTGCCGCCGGTGCCGAATGGTCGCTGGTTTCCGGCGGCGCGCGCGGCATCGATCAGGCGGCGATGCGGGGTGCGCTCGACGCCGGAGGGCGCGCCGCGGGTGTCTTGAGCAACGACCTCGAGCGGGCAGCGCTGCAGCGCGACCACCGGGAGTGCCTCATGGACGGGCGGCTGGTGCTGGTCTCGCCGTACGACCCGGCGGCGGGTTTCAACGTCGGCAACGCCATGGGGCGCAACAAGCTGATTTACGCGTTCGCCGACGCGGCGCTGGTGGTGAGCGCGGAGTACCAGAAAGGCGGGACGTGGGCGGGCGCCGTTGAGCAACTCGACAAGTTGAAGTTCGCGCCAGTTTTTGTGCGATCAGCCTCGGACCGGGGGCTTCAAGCGCTCATCGACAAGGGCGCCCACCCATGGCCGGATCCTCGAACGTCAGATGAGTTTCGGGCAACCTTTGAGGATAGGCGCGATCCGTCTGGACATGCGCCTGGCCAGCCCGAACTCCACATCGAGGGCGCAGGCGAACCCAGGGAGCGCGATCCCGTGCGCCCGGAACCAGCGGCACACGACGAGCATCCCGTCTACCGGCCGGTGACGCAGGCGTCCCTCTTCGACCAACCCGAATAAACTAATGGCGACAGGCCGGGTGTGTCTGAGGCGTCGCGGGCGATAGCCACCACTTGCCCGTGCCGTACGCTGGCGGGCTGACGGGGAGACGAGACGCCTTTGAAGGAAGTGCCGTGGCGGCCGGACGACGCTTGGGGTTGCTGGCGGCGGCCGCATTGGCCGTTGCGGGCGGCGTGGCGCTGGCGGGGCGCGGCCGGCGGCCCACCCTGGTCAATTGGGCGCTGACGCACCGCCTGGCGCTGCGGATGGCGGACGCGCGGGGCGAGCCGGCGTCGTCGGCGGCGCTCACCGCCACCTACACCGATTTGGTCGCGCGCAGCTATGCCGCGGTGAGCGACTACATCGAGGCGCCGATCCCGGCGACCGTGGACACGGTTCGAGTGCTGCGGCGCGCGGAGTGGATCAGCGCCAATCTGGCCAACTTCCGACGCATCCTGCGGCCGGTCATCGAGGCCTACGAGCAGGGCCAGTCCGGCGGCGTCGGGGCGCGGGTGCTGGGCACCGCCACGCAATATGGCGTCTCCACGCAACTTGGGGTGTTGCTGGGATTCCTGGGGCGTCGGGTCCTGGGCCAATACGACATCCCGCTGCTCGACCCGGAGCCTGGCCCCGCCTCGATCTATTTCGTGGACGCCAACCTGCGCGCCGTCGCGGCCCGTGCGGTGGTTCCCATCGACGACCTGCGGCTGTGGGTCACGTTGCACGAGGTGACCCACGCGTTTCAGTTCCACGCGGGGAACCCGGCCTGGCTGCACGGCTATACCTCAGGCCTTCTCGAAGACTATCTGGACGAAGCCGTCGCGATGCTGGGTCGCCAGGGCGAGCTGCGGGCGTGGCTGGGCGCCGCGGTGCGGGATACCCAGCGCGGCCGGCTCAGCCAATCCGGGTGGCTTCGCCTGGCCCTCTCACCGCGTCAAGTGCGCACGCTGGAACAGATCCAGGCGCTGATGACCGTGCTCGAGGGCTACAGCAATCACGTGATGCACGCCACCGGCGCGCGCCTGATCCCGGGCTACCCGGTTCTGGCGCGTCGCATGCGGGCCCGTGAGCGCACGCAGGCGTCCTGGGCGCGGCTGCTGACGCGGCTGCTCGGCCTGGAGATGAAACTGGAGCAATACCGCATCGGGGAGGCCTTCGTCGATGAGGTGGTCAGGCGCGGCGGGATGACCTTCGCCAGCCGCCTATGGCAAGGACCGGCGCAGCTGCCGACCCTGGCGGAAACGCGGGACCCCGCGGCCTGGATGGTCCGCGTGGCGGCCACAGACGCTGTCCCTGCCCTCTCCCGGCCGCAGGTAGCGGAAAAGGAAGGTTCGGGGGGAGGTTCGATCCCTTCTCCGCTCGTGGGAGAAGGCTAGATCCTGCCCCGTACCGCGAAACGGGGCTGAGCGGGAAACCACCACGGACGGCCTCTGCCATCCGTATGGAGAGGGGATAGCCGCCCAGTGTTGGCGCGCTGCGCCTCGGCTTGTAGAATTCCAGCACCCGGGTAGTCGACGATCCCGGGTTCGCCCATCTGGCAGAATTTGCCAAGCGGCCGCGACCGGCGGCGCGCCTGGAGGCTTGCAATGGCAGTCACGCATTCGACCGACACGCCTGGGCGCGTCATTCCCATCCTTGAGGAAGAGTTCGAGGACTTCGACACCGAGTCGACGGCCTTCCTGCGCCAGCAGCGTGATCCGGACTTGTTCACCGGCTTTCGGTTGAAGCAGGGGGTCTACGGGCAGCGTCAGGCGGATGTCCAAATGATTCGGGTCAAGCTGCCGTTTGGCGGCGTCTCCGCCGATCAGCTCGACGCCTTCGGCGAAGTGGCGGAGCGGTTCGTACCGCTGAAGAAGGGCCACGTCACCACACGGGAGAACATCCAGTATCACCACGTGCCGCTGCCGTTGGCGGCGATGGCAATTCGCGTGCTTGGCGACGCCGGGCTGTCGAGCCGGGAGGCCTGCGGCAACACCGTGCGCAACGTGACGGGCGACCCGTGGGGCGGTGTCTGCGACGACGAAGTCTTCGACGCCACGCCCTACGCCGGCGCCTTCGTGCGCTATTTCGTCCGGCATCCGCTGACGCAGCTCCTCCCGCGAAAATTCAAGGTGGCCTTCACCGGGTCCGAGACCGACCGCGTCGTCACCGACATTCACGACCTCGGCTTCATCTCACAGATTCGGCACGAAGACGGCAAGGACGTGCACGGCTTTCGGATGGTGACCGGGGGCGGACTCTCGATCATGGCCAAGCGCGCCTTCGTGCTGTACGACTTCGTGCCGCTCACGGAGTACCTGCGCATTTCCGAGGCCGTGCTGCGCATCTTCGAGCGCTCCGACGATCTGCGCCGCAACCGCGCCAAGGCGCGCATCAAGTTCCTGGTGCATCGAGTGGGCATCGAGGCCTTTCGGGAGATGGTCGAGGAGGAGCTGCAGGGCGACTGGGCGCAGCGCACCTATCCGCTGGACGAGCTCGTGTACCTGGACGACGAGGCCGCCGACGCGCCGCCGTTGACCACGGACCAGCCGACGATCGCCGAGGCCGACCACGACATGTTCGAGCGCTTCATGCGCTCGAATGTGAAGGCGCAGATCCAGGAGGGATACGCTGCCGTTGAGGTCAAGATCACTCGCGGCGATCTATCGCCGGAGCAATTCCGCGGCCTGTCGCGCATTCTGCGCGAGCACGGCTCCGGACGCGCTCGGACGACCCCGTGGCAGAACATCGTGCTGCGCTGGATTCCGCAAAACCGCGTCTACGACGTTTGGCGCGAGCTCTACGCGCTCGACATCGGCAACCCGGGCGCGCTTGAGATCACCGACGTCGTGAGCTGCCCCGGCACCGACAGCTGCAAGCTGGGCATCACCTCGTCAATGGGCCTGAGTCGCGCCGTCCAGGGCAAGATCGAGGAAATGAACATCCAGGACCACCTGACGCGACAGATTCTGGTCAACATGAGCGGTTGCCCCAACTCCTGCGGCATGCACCACGTGGGCAACATCGGCTTCCACGGCGCGGCGATCAAGAGCGGCGACCGGCAGGTGCCCGCCTACCACGTCTTCGTCGGCGGCAACCGGCGCGCCGGCGAGCCCATGAAACTCGGCACACTTTTGCGCACCCGGCTCCCGGCCAAGCGCGTGCCGCTGGCCGTCGAGCGCTTGATCCTGGACTACGAAGACAACCGCGTGGAGGACGACGAGGCCTTCAACGCCTACGTCGATCGCCAGGGCAAGCTGTATTTCAGCAAGCTGCTCGCCGACCTGGCGCTGCCGCCCGAGTTCACCGACGAGAACCGGGAGGACTTCGTGGACTGGGAGCGCGACCGCCTCTACGTGCTCGAGCGCGGCGAAGGCGAGTGCGCCGTCTAGAACGGGCGACGCTGCCAAGTGGTGGGGTGTGAGAGCCTCGGCAGCCTTTTAGGCGACGACAATCTGTTGACCCGGACCTCGACCGCCCCATCAGCGCCTGCTCTCCCGAGAGTTGACATGTCATGCTGCGGTGCGGACACTTCTGACCAATATTCCCCGCCGTTCACCGCCTTCGGGAGGTGAACTGGCGGGGTTTTGCTGACTTCGACGACTCGTACGAAGGACGAAATGACTGCTCCAAACCTGAGACGACAGAACGAAGCTCGAAAAGTACTTGATGAACTGTTCGATAGGCCCGACAAGGTCTGCGTAATCCACTACTCCTGCGAGAGTTTCTACGACCGCGAAGAGGGTCGTTCGCCTCGAATCACGTCAATCGCAGTGCGTCGGCTTGATTCTGCGCAGACAATTTCATTCTCCATTCACCAAACAGCCGAGGTTAGCGAGACCTCGTTCGGGGAGATTAGAAAGCAGTATAACAAGCTAGAATTCGAAATGTTACGGCGGTTTTTTGCTCACCTGAAAGCGCTCAAGGAAACGAAATATCTGCACTGGAATATGCGAGACTCAAACTATGGGTTTCAGGCTATTGACCACAGGTTTCGCGTCTTGCAGGGACAAGGCGATGATCTGCATGTAGTCGACGATAAAGACAAGGTTGATTTGCCACGCATACTTCACGATATCTATGGCGCAGACTATATCGGCCATCCGCGTCTAGAGCAATTGCTAAAGAAAAACGGAATTGGACCTCGTGATTTTCTGCCCGGAGCAGAAGAGGCAAAGGCCTTCGAAGAACAGAGATTTGCAGATTTACATCTATCGACTCTAAGGAAAGTTGATGTTATTGCAGACATTGCTCTTCGTGCGCATGACGGCAATCTCAAGACGGATACGTCATGGCGTGCTATGCGGGGTGGGGGTATAGTCACAATTCTTAGATGGCTTGGTAGCCATCCTATATTTTCCATAGCTGTGGGGATTGTTGGAGTTGTGTCGCTTGTGCTGTCTATTGTTTTCAGATTTTGGCCCTAGGGATGGAGTTTCGGGTCAGTTAGGCGCATAGCGGAAATGCCTTCGAGGCGTGCTGAACGATCTAGCTATGGCTGCTGCCTGAGTTGTGGCGTCGCGTGGTCGACGCGAGTGTCTTCAGGATGCTGAGTCGGTTCTAGAGGCCGTGGAGCGGACACACCGGGTCGGTCGGCGCTACGCGTTCCGAGGGAGAGAGCTCGGAGGAAGCGGGGCAGTTGCGGTGCGGTGCACGCATCGAAGCCGCGGGGATGTTTCTGGCGATTCTTGATAAAGACGATCAACTTTGTACACTTGGCCGCCCGTGGAGATCGAGACCTGAGTGATGGCGGTGGCCACTCGCGCCGCGGCAGAAGTCGTCCTGCCGGACGCACAGCCGACGGTCGACCCGACTGAGATCGAGGCCGCGGCGCTGCGCCTCGAGACGGCGGCGCCCGAGGACATCCTTCGCTGGACTGTCGAGCGCTTCGGCCCCAGCGTGGCGGTCTCGTGCTCGTTTGGCGGGCCGAGCGGGATCGTTCTGGTGGACATGCTCGCCCGGCTGGCTCTGCTCGACCAGGTCGACGTGTACGTTGTCGACACCGGATTGTTGTTCGACGAGACCCACGCGCTTCGGGCGAACGTCGAGCGGCGTTACGGCTTCACGGCCTCGGTTTTCGCGCCGGCGCTAAGTCTGGACGCGCAAGCCGCGGCCTACGGCGACGCTCTGTGGACGCGGGACCCGAACGCCTGCTGCGGCATGCGCCGCGTGGCCCCCAACACTGAGGCTTTGCACGGGCGGGATGCCTGGGTCGCCGGGCTGCGGCGCGATCAGTCGCGCACGCGGGCGGATACGCCCGTGGTCGGGTGGAACGCCCGCCACAGCCTCGTCAAGGTGGCGCCGCTGGCGAGCTGGACCGAAGCCATGATCTGGGACTACGTGCGCCGCTACGACACGCCGGTCAACGCCCTGCACGCCGAGGGCTATCCCAGTCTCGGCTGCACGGTCTGCACGACTCAGACGGGTGCCGGCGAGGACCTGCGGGCTGGGCGCTGGCGCGGCACCGACAAGACCGAGTGCGGTCTGCACTGGCAGATCTGACAGCCAACCGCTGCCGCGCGACACGACGCATCACCAACTTGAAGGGACGCTGCCTCACGTGAATTCTGCTGGAGTCACTATCTGGTTCACCGGCCTCTCGGGCGCCGGCAAGACCACGCTGGCCAATCTGCTGGCGCCGGAGTTGGAAGCCCGCGGGCATAGCGTCGAGAAGCTCGACGGCGACGTGGTTCGCGCGCACTTGAGCAAGGGACTGGGATTTTCAAAGGAAGATCGCGACACCAACGTCCGGCGCATTGGATGGGTGGCGGCGCTTGGCACTCGCCTGGGCGGCACGATGCTCGTCTCGGCCATCTCGCCCTATCGCGACGTGCGTCGCGAGGTGCGCGCCATGACTCCTGCGTTCTTCGAGGTTTACGTCCAGTGCCCGCTCGACGAGTTGGTGCGGCGCGACCCGAAGGGCCTCTACAAGAAGGCTCTGGCTGGCGAGATCGCCAATTTCACCGGCGTCTCGGACCCCTACGAAGCACCGGCGCACCCGGAGGTGGCAGTGAACACCGCGAGTGAAACGCCCGAAGCGTCGCTGCGGAAAATATTGGCCGCGCTGGAGCGGCACGGATATCTGGCCAGCGGCAATGGGCAGGTTGCGCCAGGGAACGCCAGGCCGGCGGACCGCACGGCCGCAGCCGCGGGTGCCGTCCGATGACGGCCGTCGCCGCGCCGGCGTCCGTGCGCCTCGGCGAGCGGCAGCTAAACGATGTCGAGCTGCTGCGGGTCGGTGCCTACGCCCCGCTGACCGGCTTCATGACTCGCGCCGACTACACGCGCGTGGTTGACGAGATGCACCTCGCCGACGGCGCGCCGTGGTCCATGCCGATCACGCTGGCGGTCGACGACGCGACGGCGGCGGTTGCCGAAGGGGACTCCCTCGCGCTGCTGGACCAATCCGGCCGCCCGGTGGGGCGTCTCGAGGTGCGGGAGAAGTTCCGCTACAACAAACAGCGTGAGGCGCAGCAGGTCTACCGCACCACGGACGAAGCGCACCCCGGCGTCGCGGCGCTCTACGCCCAAGGCGACACCCTGCTGGGTGGCCCGGTGCACCATGCTGCCGCGGCGCCCACGGGTTGGTTCGCCGAGTACCGGCTGACCCCGGCCGAGCTCAAGGCCGAGTTCGCGGCGCGCGGCTGGCGCACCATCGTCGGGTTTCAGACGCGCAATCCGGTCCATCGGGCGCATGAATACATTCAGAAAGCAGCGTTGGAGACCGTGGACGGGCTGCTGCTCCACCCGCTGGTTGGCGAGACCAAGGACGACGACGTGCCCGCGGACGTCCGCATGCGCTGCTACCAGGTGCTGCTCGAGAAGTACTACCCTCGCGATCGCACGATTCTGGCCGTGCTGCCCGCGGCGATGCGCTATGCCGGCCCCCGCGAGGCGGTCTTCCACGCGCTCGTCCGCCGCAACTACGGCTGCACCCACTTCATCGTGGGGCGCGACCATGCCGGCGTCGGGAACTACTACGGCAGCTACGATGCCCAACACATCTTCGCGGAGTTTGATCCCGGCGAGCTTGGCATCACGCCGCTATGCTTCGAGCATGCCTTCTGGTGCCGCGCGTGCAGCGGCATGGCCACCACCAAAACATGTCCCCACGAACCGTCCGAGCGCACGTTCTTGAGCGGCACTGCCGTTCGGGAGCTGCTGCGGGCGAATCAGGCGCTGCCCGTGGAGTTCACCCGCCCCGAGGTGGCGCGTGAGCTTGTGGCGGCCTACCGGCGCGACTAGCGGAGGTCTGCGCGCCGGCTCCCAATGCGTACCGGGCGGGCTGCCGTGAGCCGCTCTGGGCCGTCGCTGCTGCGAGTCGCCACACGCGGGACGCCGCTGGCGCGCGCCCAAACCGCCCTCGTCGTCGCCGCGCTGCAGCGCGCCTATCCCCACCTGCGTTGCGAGGCGGTGGTGGTGCGCACCACCGGCGACGCCGACACCACGCGGCCCATTGCGGCCCTCGGCGAGCGCGGCGTCTTCACCAAGGCGCTCCAGGACGCCCTGCTCGAGGGGCGGGCGGATGCGGCGGTGCACAGTTACAAGGACATGCCCACCGAGCCCGTGCCCGGCCTGACGATCGCGGCCGTGCCGGCGCGCGGGGACCCTCGCGAGGCGCTCGTCGCCGGCTCGGTGCGCGCGCTGCGAGACTTCAAGCCCGGTGCGACCATCGGCACCAGCAGTCCCCGGCGCGGTGCGCAGGCGTTGCGGCAGCGCCCGGATTTGAACATCGTGCCGCTGCGCGGCAGCGTAGGGTCACGTGTGGCCGCCCAGCAGCGCGGTGACATTGAGGGGACGATCATGGCCGTCGCCGGGTTGCAGCGCGCCGGACTCGCCGGGGCGATCTCCGCCGTGCTCGAACCGCCCGCATTTCTGCCGGCGCCTGCCCAAGCAGCGTTGGCGGTCGAGGTGCCGGCGGACCGTCCGGACGTGCTCGCGCTCATCGAAGGGATCGACGACGCAGTGACGCGCATCGCCACCACCGCCGAGCGGGCGTTTTTGCACGAGCTTCAAGGCGGCTGCTCGTTGCCGGCCGCGGCGCTCGCGACCGTCAGTGGCGGCGACCTCGTGCTGGACACCGCCGTCTATGCGGACGGCGGTGTCGTGCGCACCCGCCGGCGCGGTCCCGCCGCGGAGGCGGCGGCGTTGGGGCGCGAGGCGGCGGCCGAGACCGTGGCTCGAGGCGTGACGTGACCGCGCAGCCCGGCACGGTGCACCTCGTGGGGGCCGGTCCCGGCGATCCGGGACTTATCACGGTCCGCGGCCGGCAGATTCTGCAGAGCGCCGACATCGTGGTGTACGACCGCCTCGTCGCGCCGGAGTTGGTGGAGTCCGCCAAGCCAACCGCGGTGCGCGTGCCCGCCGGCAAGGCCCCGGGACGGCGCGGGCCGTCCCAGGCTCAGATCAACGCGCAAATCATCGAGCATGCGCGGGCCGGGCGGTCGGTATGCCGCCTCAAGGGCGGCGACTCGTTCGTGTTCGGACGCGGCGCGGAGGAGATTGCCGCCGTCGCGGCGGCGGGGATTCCCTGGGACGTCGTGCCGGGCGTAACCTCGGCCATTGCCGCGCCCGCCACGGCCGGGATCCCGCTGACGCATCGCGACTGGGCCTCCACGGCGACGCTGGTGACGGGCCACGAGGGCGAGGCCAAGGGCGGCTCGCCGGTCGACTGGGCCGCGGTTGCCGCCGCCGGCGGCACGATCGTCATCCTCATGGGCGTCGCCACCCTGGCAACGACCTGTGAGCGGCTCATCGCCGGCGGACGCTCGTCGTCGGAGCCCGTGGCCGTCATCGAACGGGCCACGCGGCCCGACCAGCGTGTCACGATCGGCACCTTGGCCGACATCGCCGACACCGCCGAGCGGCTGGCGGTGCGCAACCCGGCGGTGATCGTCGTGGGTCAGGTGGTCCGGGCCTTGCAGGGCGGCACGCCATGACCCGCCAGCCTCGCGTCGTGGTGACGCGTCCGCAGGACGCCTCGGAAGACCTGATGGACCGGCTCGAGGCGTTGGGGTTCGAGGTCGTGCACGTGCCCGCCATCGAGATCGGCCCACCGCGCAGCTACGAGGCGCTGGATCGCCTGGTAGCCGACCCGGCCCAAGCCGACTGGCTGCTCTTCACCAGCCGCAACGCCGTGCGCTATTTCGTGCAGCGCAGCCGGCGCCTGCGGCGGCCGCGGGCCGTGCCGGACGGTGTGCGAGTCGCGGTCGTCGGGCCGGCGACTCGCGCCGCCTGTGACCGCGCCGGGATTGACGTGCATCTGGAATCATCGGGAAGGACCGGCCACGATCTAGCGCAGGAGGTCATGGCGTGCGCGGATGCGGGCACCGCCGCCGTCGTCGTGCAAGCCGAAGGCGGGCGGACGGATGCAACCGATCTGCTGGCAATAGCTGGATTTCAGGCGCGGTCGGTGGCGGCCTACCGCACCCGCAGCGCCAAGGTGCCGCCGACGGTGGTGCAGGCCATCAGGGACGGCGAGGTCGACGCGCTCGCGTTCGCCAGCCCGTCGAGCGTTGTCAGCTTCGCCATCGCGCTTGGGGGGCTCGGCAAGGCGGCGGCGTCGGTGCGCATCGCCGTCATTGGTCAGACCACGGCGGACGCGTGCCGGCGCGCCGGACGCGCCCCGGACGTGGTGGCACGGGAGTCCTCCGGGGCGGCGCTGGCGGAGGCCGTCGCCGGGGCGATTCAACCGGCGGGTGCCGTCTGATGGCTGCCAGCGGTCGTCGCAGGGACGCCAGCCAGTGGGTGCCGCCGGTCGTGCGCCCGCGCCGGCTGCGCGCTACCGCCTCCTTGCGTCGCATGATGCGCGAGACGCGGCTTTCCGTTGACCAGTTCATCTATCCGATGTTCGTCGTCCCCGGCAGCGACCGGGTCGAGGCCATCGACGCCATGCCCGGGCAGTTCTTGCGCTCGGTCGATCGCGTTGTGGACGAGGCCCGGCGCGTCGCGGCGCTGGGCATCCCGGCCGTGCTGCTGTTCGGCCGCGCCGCCGTCAAGGACGCGCGGGGCAGCGAGGCCTCGTCGCCGGACGGCGCCGTGCAGCAGGCGGTGACGGCCATCACGGCCGCCGTGCCGGATCTGACAGTAATAACCGACGTGTGCCTCTGCGCCTACACAGACCACGGCCACTGCGGCATCGTCGTCGACGAGCAGATCGACAACGATCGATCGGTGGCGCGCATCGTGGACACCGCGCTGTCGCACGCGGCCGCGGGCGCGGACCTGGTGGCGCCCTCCGACATGATGGACGGCCGCGTGGCGGCCATCCGCGCCGCCCTGGACGGCGCCGGCCATGCGAACGTCGGGATTCTGGCGTATGCGGCCAAGGCCGCCAGCGCGTTTTACGGACCGTTTCGCGAGGCCGCCGATTCCGCGCCGGCGTTCGGCGACCGGCGGTCCTATCAACTGGATCCCGCGAACGCGCGCGAGGCGCTGCGCGAGGTCGAGCTGGACGTGGCCGAAGGCGCCGACATTGTGATGGTGAAGCCGGCGCTGGTGAATCTCGATATCGTGGCCCGCGTGCACGACCGCGTCTCGGTGCCCGTGGCCGCCTACTTCGTAAGCGGGGAATACGCCGCCATCAAGGCCGCCGCCGCTCAGGGCTGGCTTGACGAGCGCGCCGCGGCGCTCGAGGCCCTCACGGCCATCGTTCGGGCAGGCGCTCAGCTGGTTGTGACCTACTTCGCGCCCGATGCGGCCGTGTGGCTCCGCGACGACGAGGCGCGCAGCTGACCGGAAGCGCTTGGCGCGGCGTCGCCATGTCGCTGACCGCGGCCTTGCTGTTCATGTGGAGCGGCGCCCTCACTCGGCTCACCATTCCGGCGTCGCCGGCCGTGGTGACCTTCGGCCGTCTGGCGGTGGCGGTGGTGGTCGTGCTCACCATGGCCATGGTGCTGCGTCGACCGCTGCGGCCGGCGCTCAGCCGGCGCCACGCATTGCTGGGACTGACCCTCTTTCTGCATTTCTATCTGTTCACGGTGGCGGCGCAGACGTCGACGATCGCCCACGCGCTCTCCATCGTGTACACGGCCCCGATATTCGTCGCCGCCGGCTCGGCGCTGCTGCTGCGGGAGCCGCCCTCGCGCAGCCAAGCGGTGGGCGTCGCTGCCGCCGTGGTGGGAATCGGCATCCTCGTCGGCTTCGACCCCGCCGAGTCCGGCGCCTCGCTGCTGGGCGACCTGGCGGCGTTCGGGTCGGCGGTCACGCTGGCGGCCTATGTCCTCGCGGGACGCTGGCTGCGCCGCGCGAATCCGCTGGAGACCTATGTGACGGGCGTCTATGGCTGGGCCGCCCTCGCGGCCCTTCCGGGCGCGGTGGCCACCCTGGACGTCGCCGCCCTCGGGGACACATGGCTGTGGATCGCGCTGCTGGGGATCGGGCCGTTGGCGGTTGGACACACGCTCATCAATGCCGCCTTGCGCCGGCTGCCCGCCACCGTTCCCAACGTCATCGCGGCGCAGGAAGTGCCGGCGGGGGTCCTCATCGGCATCTGGTTGGTGCAGGAAGTGCCCGGGCCGACGACGCTCATCGGCGGCATCATCGCGCTTGCCGGCGTCATCGTGGTCATTGCGGGCGCGCCGCAGACCCGGAGCCGCCCGGCCTCGCCGACCTAGGGCGCGAACCTCAGGGTCGCCACGGCGCCGGGTCCGTCGTCGCGCGGCGCGATGGCGACCGAGCCCTCCAGGTTGCGCTCCGACAGGTTGCGCACGATGGAGAGGCCCAGCCCGCGATCAGATTCGAGATTGAAGCCCGGCGGCAAGCCGCGGCCGTCATCGGCGACCGCCACGATCAGGTTCTGCCGATCGACCTCCGCGGTGACCTGAATGCGACCCGATGCCCGGCCGTCCAGGCCGTGCTGGAGCGCGTTCCAGAGCAGCTCGTTGACGACCAACGCGAGCACCGACGCCTTATCCGAGGCGATCTGCGCCGGCTCGGCCTCGACCTCGACGGCAACCCGCCGGCCGCTGACCGCCAGGTCGGCGCGCATGAGGGTCACCATGGCCTCGATGATCTCGCCCACCGATGCCATCCCAATGTTTTGGCGGGAAAGGAGGTCGTGCACCTGCGCCATGCCCGCGATGCGTCCGGCGCTGAGCTTGAGCAGCTCGGCCGCCTCTTCCGTCTGCGCGCGCCGCGCCTGCATCTCGAGCAGCGACTTGATGGTCTGCATGTTGTTCTTCACGCGATGGTGCAGCTCCTGCAGCAGCAGCGATTTGCTGGCCAGGCTGCTGCGCGCCTCCTCGAACAGGCGCGCGTTCTCCATGGCGATGGCCGCGTGATTGCCGAACGTGAACGCCAGGTCGACCTGTTCCTGGCTGATCTCGCCGGGCTGCAAGCTGTAGAGGCTCACTGCGCCCAGCACGTCGTCGCCGGTGATCAGCGGCACCGAGAACATGGCGCGGTAGCCCTCCCGGCGCACGAGGTCAGGAGGCGCCGACAAGAGGTCGCTGTTCATGGCGTCGGACACCACCACCGGCGCGCGGGTATGCACCGCACGGCCAACCGCGCCTTCGCCCAGCGCCAAGCGGTGCTGCACGTACTCCGGACCGAGATTGAACGACGTGATGATGCGCAGCTCGTCGTCAGTCACGCGCCAGATGGCCGCCTTCTCCATGCCCGTGAGTTCGGCGGCCTGGCGGGCGATTTGGGCGAGCACCGACTGGAGATCGAGGTTTGAAGCGAGTGTGCGCGCAATATTCTGCACCGACGTGAGTTGCTCGACCTTGCCGTGCAGGGCGTCGTCGGTCTCGCCATGCAGGCGCGCATTCTCCACCGCGATGGCGATGTGCCCCGCGGCGATCTCGGCAAACCGAATCTCCTCCCGGGCGAAGTCGCGAAACTCCGTCGAGGTCACGTTGAGCACGCCGATCAGCCGGTTGACGGTGAACAGCACGATGGGCACCGCCAAGAAGCTGCGCAGCCGCTCCTCCCCGAGGCCGGGCACGTATTTGAAGCGCGGGTCGGACCAGACGTCGCGCACCGGCACCGGCCGGCCAGCCTTGGCGGCCTCGCCGACGATGCCCTCGCCGATGCCCAGCGTGAGCTGACCCACGGCCTCGGGGTTGAACGAGCGCGTGCCCCGCAGGATGAGGCGGTCGATGGCGGGGTCGTAGAGATAGATGGTGACCTCGGGGGAGCCGAGGACTTCCCCCACGGATTCGACCGTGAGGCGCAGCACCTCTTCCAACTCGAGTGACGAGTTGATGGCCGCGTTGATCCGATCCAGCCCCTCGATGGTTTCAGTGAGCTGACGCTCGCGCTTCGTGGGACTCGAGCTGAGGGCCACCACCGAGCTGTGACCCTGGAGCAGAGCCTCGACGACCAGCGCTTGCAACTCCGCCAGGCGCTCCGCGGCATGCACCCGCTGCGAGGCGTCGAGCCGGCCGAGGTAGTCGGTCGCGGTGTGTCCCAGGCGCCGGATCGCGGTCGAGGCCAACACCGCCGCCGAGCTCCCATGACTGGCGGCGTCCGTGCCGGCGGCGTGCAGGTGCTGGCGAAACTCCAGGGAGGCGCCCAGGTGCAGCGCCAGGCGGGCCAACTCGTGCGCCGGCGCCGTCACACGTCCGCCTTCGCGGTCGGCCAGCCACAGCGCCAGTCGCTCCGCGTCAACCATGTCGGCGCCGGGCACGGTGGTCGGTGGCCTCATGGCCGGTGTGGGCGAAGGTCGCTCGGCTCGTCAGCGTCCGGCGGCGCCGGTGCCGTCGCGCACGGACGGCGTGGAAACTTCCGTGAAAGGAGAGTTGCGGGGCGCGGTCGAGCTTCTCGACCCTCGACGGCGGGTGCGGCGCGCCCGCGCCGTCGTCGCTGCCGCCGCCTGCGTGCGGCAGCCGGTGGCGATCAGCGTGATGCGCAGCCCTTGGGTCATGCGTGGGTCGATGACCGAGCCGAAGATGATGTTGGCGTCGTCGGCCACCACGTCGGCGACCGCCTGCGCGGCGGTATTGAGCTCGACGAGCGTGACATCTTCGGATGCGGTGACGTTCAGGAGCACACCGCGCGCGTCCTCGATGCTGGTATCAAGCAGCGGGCTTTGCATGGCCTCGGTTACGGCCTCGACCGCCTGATCGTCGCCGGCGGCTTCCCCGACGCCCATCAGCGCCGGGCCCGCGTTGCTCATGACCGCGCGCACGTCCGCGAAGTCGACGTTCACGATCCCGGTCGTGAGAATGAGGTCGGTGATGCCCTGCACGCCGCGTTGCAGCATCTCGTCGGCCAGCACGAACGCTTCCCCGATGCCCATCCGCGGATCGGACATCTTCAGCAGCCGATCGTTGTGGACCACGATGAGCGCGTCCACCCGCTCGCCGAGAGCTTCGATGCCGGCCGTCGCGATCTGACCTCGCCGCGTGCCTTCAAACATGAACGGGCTGGTGACGACGCCGACCGTGAGGGCTCCCTGCTCCGACGCGATTTCGGCGATGGTGGGCGCGGCGCCGGTCCCCGTGCCCCCGCCCATGCCGGCCGCGATGAACACCATGTCGGCGCCTTGGGTGGCTTCGGCCAGCGCCGTGGCGCTCTCGGTGGCTGCCTTCTCGCCGCGCCGTGGGTCGCCGCCCGCTCCGAGTTGCTGGGTGGTGTGCGGCCCGATCTGCACGATCGCAGGCGCGAGCGAACCGCGCAGGGCCTGGGCATCCGTATTGACCGCGACGAACTCCACGCCGTTGAGCCCAGCATCGATCATGCGGTCCACGGCGTTCACCCCGGCCCCGCCCACGCCAACCACGCGAATCTGCGTGAAGCCGGTCGCCCGTCCCGGCAGGGGGGCCTCACGCGCCAGGATGCGCGGGACCAGGCCCGGCGGGCGGTTGGTCGCCTCCATGCGCGCGGGGTCGAATCCGCCGCGGTCGCTAGGCGGCACGCGCACGCACCTCGTCGGCAAGGGCTTCATAGGCGTCAACCGCGCGGCGCACCCCGGGGCCACGCGCACCGGCCGTAAAGATCGACAGGCCGGCGCTCGACGCTTCGAGAATCTTGCTGTTCGTCGGAATCTTCGAGGCGAACATCTCTCTGGCCCACTGCTCCTGCAGATACCCGGCCACGTGCTTTTCCTCGCGCAGGCGCCGGTCGAACTTATTGAGCACGATGCCGAGCACGCGCAGCTGCGGGTTCACCATGGTCACCTCTTCGATGCTCTCCGTGAGCATCTGCAGGCCGCGCAGCGAGAAGAAGCGCGCCTCCGTGGGAATGATGACCCACTGCGCGGCGACCAGCGCGTTGAGCGTCAGCACGCCGAGCGATGGCGGCGTGTCGATGAGCACAAAGTCGTAGTCCTTGTCGAGCCGCATCAGGTGCTCGCGCAAGCGCATTTCGCGGCCCAGCTTGGTCTGGAGCTCGGTCTCCACCGCCGCCAGTTCCGGCGTTCCCGGCACGATGTCAATCGCAACGTCCGTGGCGTCCTGCACGCGGTAGCGCGGTAGCTCGGCGTCGCGATGCAGCAGCGAGTCCGCCAGGGAGGGCGCAATCGCCTTGTCGATGCCGAACGAGGACGTGAGGTTGCTCTGCGGGTCCGTGTCGATGGCCAGGACGCGCAGGTCGTGGCGGGCGAGCGTGACGGCAAGGTTGGCAGTGGTCGTGGTCTTGCCGACGCCGCCCTTCTGATTGGCAACGGCGATGGTGACAGCCATAGGCGTCTCCGAGCGCTGCCGCCCACGGGCCCCCACGGCAAGCAACGCCTCGGGCGATGGTAGGCGTCGCCCGCAATTGAGTCAACATAAATCTGTGCCCGGCCTCGGGTTCGCTCGCCTAGGACGCGCCGAGATTCCCGGTCCAGCCCCCTTCCGCCGCGACCCCTACCTGCCGGCAGCGACGAATTCATGGAACGATTTGGACTCACCAGGCGTACTTCTCTATGCGAGTCCCTGTGGAGAACATGACATGAGGGCGGCTTATGACTGACGAACAGGCTGTTCTGCGCTGTCAGGACGGCGATCGCGAAGCGTTCCACCACTTGGTGGAGCGCTATCAAGACCTGCTCTATCGCACGGCCATGCTGATGACCGGAAGCCGGGCGCTGGCCGAGGAGCTGGTCCAAGGGGCCCTGCGCTCGGCGTGGCGGGGCATTCACGGCTTCCAGCACGGGTGCCCGGTCAAGCCCTGGCTCATGCGCTGCCTCGCCCGCGAGGGCGTGTCCCAGCGCCGCCAGCAGCCGGAGGACGTCTCGGATGCGGCCGAACCCAGTGAGGCGCAGCCAGAGCGCCAGGCGATGCGGCAGGCCCTGGCCGGCCTCGATGCGGACCAGCGACACCTCCTGGTCTTGCACTACTTCGCCGATCTGACCGTCCCCCAGCTGGCCAGGGCCCTCGACGCTGGGGAGGACACCGTAAGCACCCGGCTTAGCCGCGCGCTCGCCCGGTTGCGCGAGCAGCTCGAGCCTCGCAGTGCCCAGGAGGCTGCCAACCATGGCTCCTAACTACTCGTCCGACCAAGACCTGGGAGACGCCCTGAGGGAGTACTTCGCGGCGGAAGCGCCCTCCCTGCGCGCGCCCAGGGACCTGTGGAACACCCTCGAGGGGCGTCTCGAAGACCCCCGGCGCATCCCGCGCATTCGACGCAAGGTCCTGGCCGCCGCCTCGCGCTACTGGTTCCCCGTCATGGCCACCGGCGGCGCGGTCGCCGCGGGAGCCGTGCTGGCGGTCTGGGCAACTTCGGCCGGCCTCGGTGGCGAAGAAAAATCGGACGCCGAAGCCATTGTATACCCGACGGCAGCCGCGACATCAGCCGCGACGTCGGCCCCGGCGCCAGCCATGATGCTGGCCCCGCCGCCAACCCCGAGGGTGGTCATCAAAGAAGTGATCAAGGAGGTTCCGGTCGAGAGGATCGTTACCCAAGAGGTGATCAAGGAGGTCGCGGTCGAGAAAATAGTCGCCCGGTCATCGGCACCGGCGGCGACGGCGGCGCCCGCTCCCGCTCCCACGGCTCGGCCCGCGGCCACGACCTTCCAGGACAACCGGCGGCAACCGGTGGTCGCGACCGCCGACGACGCGGTCTCGACCTTCAGCCTGGACACCGACCGCACGTCCTACCAGGTGGCGCTCAATTGGGCCCGGCAGGGCTACGACATCGAGCCCGACTCGGTGCGGGCCGAAGAGTGGATCAACGCCTTCAACTACCAGTACGCGCCGCCCGCGGATGACTGGGGCTTTGCGATCACGAGCGATCTGGTCGCGCATCCCCTGAACGAAGGCAAGCACCTGGCCCGCATTGGGTTCCAGGCCGCGGAGGTCCCAGACGACCGGCCGCTCAACGTCACCCTGGTACTCGACGCCTCGGGCTCGATGCGGGAGGGCAACCGCGTGGGCATCGCCCGGGCGGCGGCGGAGACCATCCGGCAGAGCCTGCGGCCGCAAGACCGGGTGGCGGTGGTCCACTTCACGGAGGGCGTCATTCACGACCTCACCGTGGAGCACCAGGCGCCTGACCACCGGTCGGTCCAGCAGTCCATTGGCCAACTGGCGCCGCATGGCAGCACCAACGTGCAGGCGGGCCTCAACTTGGGGGTGCATCTGGCCAACCAGGCGCGCCTGGAACGGCCGGATGCCTACAACTACGTCATCCTGATGTCGGATGGCGTGGCCAACGTGGATGCCACCAACCCGTTCGCGATCTTGGAGTCGGCTTACGACCGCAACGCAGGCAATCCGCTGCGCCTCATCACGGTCGGCGTGGGCATCACCAACTACAACGACGTGCTGCTGGAGCAGCTGGCGCAGCACGGCAACGGTTGGTACCGCTACCTGGACAGCTCCGACCAGGCGCAGGTGACGTTCAGCCGGGACAACTGGCTGGCGCTGTCGACGCCGTTCGCGGATCAGACACGGGCGCAGGTCACGTGGGACCCGGAGGTAGTCAAGACGTGGCGGATCGTGGGCTATGAGAACCGGGTGACGTCGGACGCGAGCTTCGCCGAAGATCGCAAGGAATTCGCGGAGCTGCCGTCGGGCGCGGCGACGACGGTGTTCTACGAGTTGGAGCTGCATGACCGCTGGCGCGGTCGCACGGCCTCGGATCTCAAGCTGGGCCGGGTGGAGCTGCGCTGGGTGGTGCCGGACACGGGCCAATCGCGCAGTCAGCAGGTGGAAGTGACGGGGCGCGACATCGGCTTCGACAACGTCGAGGCTGACCCACTGTTGCGCCTGGGGGCCATCGTCGCGCTATCCGCCGACCGCTACGGCAGCCTGCCGCGGGGCGCTGACAACGGCGCCGCCGGGGTGTCCAATGATCTGGCCATCTTGCACGAGGAGCTGCTGGCGCTGGGCGGATCGCTGGGCGGGCTGGACGCCTACCAGGACTTCCGGTTCCTGCTGGAACGCATGGCGGAGCGCGCCTACGCCGAGGCCCCGCCGGAAGCCCCCTCGGGCTACAGCCGCTAGCTCTACGGCGCCTGCCGGTCATCACGACCGGCAGGCGCCGTGGCTGCTGGTCAACGAAGAGCTGTCCCATCTGCCGACCGCTTCAGCGAACCAGACCGGCAGTGCGCGGCCGGCTCACACCCCTGCCGGCTGAGACTGCGGGCACGCGCCCAAACAAATGTCTGGGGCAGGGAACGATTGCGCTCAAATCGGCGTACTTCTCTATGCACTGCCCCGCGGAGCGCGGGCAACGAGGGAGGCTCATGATGGATGCACAGGCAGTTCTGCGTTGTCAGGACGGCGATCGCGAAGCGGTCCACCACCGGGCGGACCAATACCAGGACTTGCGCGCAGGCCGACTGAAGAATTCCCCACGTATCACGCGGATTCGGCGCAAGGTCTTGGCCGCCGCTGGCCGCTGCCGGATCGCCGCGGTGGTCGCCGGCGCGGCGCTCGCGGTGACGGTCTTGGCCGCAACGGCCTGCGGCGAAGCACAAGTCGTCGAGAAGACGGCGACGGTCACCGAAGTGAGAGAGGTGATGGAGGAAGCCCTGCGGCCAGCCCCGACTGCGGCCGCGACGGCAGCCGCGACGGCAGCCCCGACGGCAGCCGCGACAGCAGCCCCGACGGCGGCCGCGGCGGAAACTCCGCGGGTGGTCATCAAGGAGGTCCCGGTTGAAACCGTGGTCATGAAGGAGGTCGCGGTTGAGAAGATCGTCGCGGTCCCTCGTGCCGCCCACATGGAGACCTCCGTTGTCGAGAAGCTTGTCACCCGGGATGCCGCAGCCGCAGATCGCGCCGGCGAGGCGGCGGCCGACACACGCCCGTCCAGGCCGGTCGAGCTCACAGCCGGTGAGGTCGACGACAACCAGCGCTGGACTGATTACCTGCGCTACCGCGACGAATACCGCGGGCCGCGGGTCCACGACGTCGACGTGTCGGAGCGCTACACGATCACCGTCCTCGACGCGCTCGGTCGTCCGGTGCCAAACGCCAAGGTGTCGGTATCGGCGGGCGAGGAGCCAGTCTTCGAAGGGCGCACCTACGCCAATGGGCAGACCCTGTTCTTCCCCCGCGCCTTTCCGGGGACGGCCAACGCCCAGGCCTTCCGCCTCAAGGTGGAAAAAGACGGCGTCAGTCAGTCGCTCGACGCCGAACGCGATCAAGATTCCGAGTGGACCGTCCACCTCGACGTGGACCAGTCCTATGGCGACCGTGTTCCGCTCGACCTGCTGTTCCTGCTGGACGCCACGGGCAGCATGGCTGACGAGATTGACCAGATCAAAACCACGCTTCTATCGATCTCGGAGCGCATCAACGCCTTGCCCGCGCGTCCCGATCTGCGCTTTGGGATGGTCACCTACCGCGACCGCGGCGACGAGTTCGTCACGCGCGTCTACGACTTTGACGCCGATGTCCCGACCTTCTTGAGCACCATTCAGGACGTGATCGCCGACGGCGGCGACGATATTCCGGAGTCGCTCAACGAAGCGCTCCACGTGGCCGTCCACAGGCCCACTTGGCGGCTCGACGACGCGATCCGGCTGATCGTTTTGGTAGCCGACGCGCCGCCGCACTTGGACTACGTCGAGGACTACGACTATGCCGCCGAGATGATCGAAGCCAACCGCCGGGGGATGAAGATCTTCACCATTGCCTCCAGCGGCCTGGACAGCCAGGGGGAATACATCTTTCGGCAAATCGCCCAGCACACGATGGGGCGATTCATCTTCATCCTCTACGGCGGCGAGACCTCCCACTCAGTCACCGAGTACTCGGTCGAGCAGTTGGACGGCCTCGTCGTCCGATTGGTCCAAGAAGAATTGGCCCACTTGCGACCCAACTGAGCCCGCGACCGGTCAGGGCCCCCGCGTGCCCTACGGCAGCGGCGAATAGTCCGTCGGCTCTAGGAACCGGTTGTGGATGCGCGCCACGATCTGCCCGTCGGCCTCCGTCGCGGCCCTGAGCCGCTGCCAATCGGGGTCGTTGATAAAGCTGCCCCACTTCCGCTCGCGGTCGGCCATGTCCGCAAACCGGGTCAGGTAGACCAGCCGGTCGCTGCGGCCCACGACCTCATGCCAGAACCCCACCACTTCCACACCGTGCCGTGCAAAAAAGCCCAGCGTATGCTCGCGGAAGCGGGCGTCGATCACCGACATGCGGCCGGGAAGAATCTCGTAGATACGCAACTCATACAGCATGGTGGCGGAACCTCGGACGGCGAGCGCGCGGGAGCGTAGCATGGGAGCCGCAAAGGGCCGTGCCGGGCCGCATCAGAGGGGCGTAGGCGCATGTACGTCATCGTGATCGGCTGCGGCCGCGCCGGCGCCGAGATCGCCGCCCGCATGGCCGCGGCGGGCGATTCGGTTGTTGTCGTCGACCGCGACAACGACGCCTTCCGGCGGCTGCCTGACGACTTCAGCGGTTCCACCGTCGTCGGCCCCGCCATCGACCACGGTGTCCTCGAGGCCGCCGGCGTCGCCCGCGCCGACGTGCTCGTGGCCGCCACCTACGGCGACAATTCCAACCTCACCGCCGTCCAACTCGCCCGTCTGAAATACCACGTCCCGCGCGCCATCGCCCGCGTCAAGGACCCGGTGCGCGCCCGCGTCTTCGCCGAGCAGGGGATCGAGACGATCTGTTCAACGGACATCATCGCGGGCGCGGTCATCGACCGGCTCGCGGATCCCTCGGCGGCCTAGGCATGTTCATCGTCATCGCCGGCGGCGGCAAGGTGGGCGCCGCGCTCGCGCACGACCTGCCGCCCGAGGGTCATGAGATCGTCCTCCTCGAAAAGAACCGCCGCAAGGCGCAAGACCTGGAGGATGAGCTGGGTGCCTCCGTCCTCCCCCACGACGCCTCCGAAGGCCGCTGGCTCTCCATGGCGGGCGTGGCGCGGGCCGACCTCGTGATCGCTGTCACCGGCGACGACGAGGACAACCTGGTCATCTGCCAGCTCGGCCGCACCCTCTCCCACGGGCGGGCGCGCACCATCGCCCGCGTCAACAACCCCAAGAATCAAGACGCCTATCGCCTGCTGGGGATTGAGGTCATCGTCAATGCCACGGACCTCGTCATGAGCATGATCGAGCGCGACCTCGGCGCGGCGTCCGTGGTGCACCTCATGCGCCTGCGCTCCGCGGGCCTCGAGCTGGTCGAGCTGACCGTGGCCAAGGAGTCGGCGGCGGACGGGTCGCCCGTCGCCGCCCTCGGACTGGAGGAGCTCGGAGCCCGCATCGCCGTCGTGCAGCGCGGCGACGCCGCCCTATTCAAGCTCTCGGACCTCGTGCTCGCGTCCGGCGACATCGTGGTTGCCGTCGTCGACGTCGCCAATGAGGACGCCGTGCGCGACCGCTTCGCCGCCGCCCACTTCTAGACCGCGCCGCTGAGGCGTCCAATCGCCTCTACACAGGAGAGAAGGCGGGGTCAGGGTTTCCCGCCCCGCCATTGCGGGGCACCGCGCACCTAGGACGACATCTACAGTGGGCCAACGGGAATCCCCGCACGCCAGCGGTCGGGAAACCAGGACGATCTACGCGGGCGCGGGTGCCTCCGGTGGCGCTTCCGCGGCCTCGCCTTCCTCGCCCGGCGTGATCTCCAGCTCGTCCAGGTCGAGTTCTTCCTCGACCTCGTCGACTTCCTGCGCCCGCAGCACATGCACCCCCACCACTGAATCCGTGGGATCGCCCACCGGCGTATAGGCGCCGTCCGTCGCGCGCAAGTCGGAGACCACAACCTCGTCCCCTGGCGTCTCCAGACCGGACACGTCGACCACCAGCGCCGATGGAATCTCAGTTGGCAGCGCGGCGATCTGCAGCGACGTCAGCGATTGAATCACCGCCATGCCCATCATCGCCGCGGCCGGCGCCGTCCCTTGCAGCTCAATCGCCACCTCGACCGTCACCGGCTTCGTCAGGTCGACGCGGCGGAACGTCGCGTGCAGCAGGCGGTCGGTGATGGCATCCAGCTCAAAGTCGTCAAACAGCACGGCTTCGCTGGTGCCGTCCCATTCCAGGTCCAGCAAGCGGCCGTCGGCACCGTGCCGCACCAGCGTGGCCAGCGCGCGCTCATCCACCTGCATGGCGGTCGACGGTTGATTCGGAGTTACAAGATTGGCCGGAATCACTCCCGACCACCGGAGGCGCTTGACGGCTCGGCCGCGCACCGTGCGGCGCGAAGCCTGGAGGCGTGGACGTTCAGGCACGCAACATTCCCTTGGGGTTGGTTCGGCAATCTCGCCGCGAGCAGCGCACACAGCGCCGGCGGCTCACACGCGACCCGCGCTGACCCTGAGTCTAGAAACGCCGTCTCCCCGCGTCAACGCCATTGCCGACGAGCGCCGCGGGTCAAGCTCGTCTCGTCACTCCGGTCCGCGCGGGAAATGGATGCAGTGTTCACGTGAAACAGGTGATCGCAGAAGATCTCAGCCACGGTCTGCTAGCGCACCGTGAACCTCACCGGATCGGAGATCGTTTGATTGCCCGCCCGATCCGTGGCGATCACCCGCAGCGTGTAGGTCCCCGGCTCCGCCGTCCAGCGCAGGCGGTACGGCGCGCGGTGCACCTCGCCGATCACCTCGCCGTCCATCTCGTAGGCCACCACCGCCAACCCACCCGCGTCCTGCAACGCCGCCCGCAATTCCAGAGTCCCCGCCGGACGCTCATCACCGTTAGCCAGACCTGCAACTGCCACGGCCGGCGGCGTGTTGTCCACCAGGATCCGGCGGAAGACCAAGTCCTCGCGCCCATTCGACGCCCGCACCGCCAGGCGCAGCGTGTAGGGGCCGTCGGACAGCTGACTGGTGTCGATCGCTCGCAGCGGGCCCTCCGTCACCGGGCTCGCGCCAACCGTGCCAATGCGCACCCAGCTCCCGGGAGCCTCCCCGACGCCATAGCGCACCTCGAAGTCTGAGAATTGGGGCCCCGCCGCCGTCCCCTGGATTTCCAGCACGCTCCGCACGCGCTCCATCGGCGCCGGGCTGGTTATGGCCGCTCGCTCCGATGCTCCCGGCGGCGGCGCCGCCGCGACGAAGGCATCGGGCGGCAACCGCAACGGCGAGTCCTCCGGCAGCGTCCGTTGCCACGCCTCGGCCTCGGTCGGCAGCACCACGAACACCTGCTCCTCCACCTCGTCCCGCGGCGTATCCGGCGTGGCGAGCAGCCCGGTGGGCACGTGAATCGCAAATGCCTGATGCACCATGTCTCGCTGCGCCGGCACGGTTCCCGCGAGAAAGAACTCCTCCCGCGTCTCCGGCGTGAAGGGGGATGGGAGCAGGCCCGACAGCGGGTCGATCTCCTGCACGACGACCGTCGCCGGCTGCGGCCACTCCCGCGCCGGCTGGCCCTCCAGCGCCGCCGTCATGAACCGTTGCCAGATGGGCGCGGCTCCGCGCACCCCGGTCACGTCGTCCATCGGCGTCCCGTCGGCATTGCCCACCCACACCCCCGTCACCAGCCGGGGCGTGTAGCCCACCGTCAGTGCGTCGCGCGTATCCTCCGTCGTCCCCGTCTTCGCCGCCGCCGGGCGACCGGGCAGCTGCAGATTGCGCCGCACTTCGCCGAATCCGAGCACCCGCGCGTCGTCGTCGCTGAGGATCGACGTCATCAAGAACGCCAGCCCGGGGCTGATCACCTGCGTCGCCGCGATCCGGCTCGGCGCCTCCGAGACGTCCGCGAGCACCCGCGCGCTGCACCCGTCGTCCCCCAGCTGCTCGATCACCCGGCCCCGCGCGTCCAGAATGCAGAGGATGCCCGTGGGCGTCACCGCGCGGCCCTCATTGGCGAATACGCCGTAGGCGCTCGTCAGTTCCAGCAGCCGCACCTCATTCGAGCCCAGCGCCAGCGCCGGGCCGATGCGCGACGGGTCCGTCAGCGTCGTGATCCCCAGCTGCTCCGCCAACGCCACCGTGGGCGGGAGCTCGGCGAACAGCTGCGTCCGCACCGCCGGGATGTTCAGCGAGCTTGCCAGCGCCGTGCGCAGGCTCACCGGACCACTGAACCGCTCGCTATAGTTCCGCGGCGCGTACGGCTCCTGGCCCACGATCGGCACGATCGTCGGGATGTCCAGCAGCATCGTGGCCGGCGTATAGCCCTGCTGCAGCGCGCGGGCATAGGTGATGGGCTTGAACGACGAGCCAGGTTGCCGCGGCGCCAGCGTCACGTTCACCTGGCCGTCGATCTCTGGGTCGTTGAAGTCCAGGCTTCCCACCATGGCCAGAATCTCGCCCGTGCCCGGCCGCAGCGCCACCAGCGCCGCATTCGTCGCCGTCTTGTCGGCCAGCGTGGCGACGTGCTCCCGCGCCGCCGTCTCGGCGTGCCGCTGCAGGTCCAGGTCGAGCGTGGTGATGATGCGCCAGCCCTGCCAGCTCACGTCCGGCCCGTAACGCGCTTGCACTTCATCCAACACGTAGCGGAAGAAGTGGGGCGCTTGCAGCTCGGCCGGCTGCGGCGGCATGATCGTGATGACCTCGCGCCGCGCCGCCTCCACCCGCGCCGGCGACGCCAGCCCGGTTTCGTGCAAGCGGTCCAGCACCCGCAGCTGCTCCCGCCGCGCCGCCGCCGGGTCCACGTGTGGATTGTCCCTGGACGGGGAGCGCAACATCCCCGCCAGCAGCGCGGCTTCTGCCAGCGTCACCTGATCCAGCGGCTTCCCGAAATACGTGCGCGCTGCCGCCGCGACGCCGTAGCTCAGGCTCCCGTAGTAGTTCTGATTGAGGTAGAGGCCCAGAATCTCGTCCTTGGAGAACCGCTCGCTGAGCTGCCAGGCCAGCACGGCCTCTTTGACCTTGCGCTCCACCGTCTCCTCGGGCGTCAGCAGCACGTTCTTGACCAACTGCTGCGTGATGGTGCTGGCCCCCGAGACGATCTCGCCGCCCGTGAGGTTCTGCCACAGCGCCCGCACAATTGCGCGCAGCTCAACCCCGGGGTTCTCGTAGAACGTGGCGTCTTCAGCGGCGATTACCGCCGCCTTTACGTCGGCGGGAATGGCCTCCGGCGGCACGAGCGTCCGCCGGCCCTGGCCGAGCAGCTCGCCCAGCGGGCGGCCGCGCCGGTCGACGACCGTGGTGGTTTGGAACAGCCCGCTGCCGACGTTCAGGATCTCGTCGACCTTGGGCACGTCCGTCAGCAGCGTGCCCGCGGCCGCCGCGGCCGCGCCCACGCCGCTTGCCGCGATCACCGCGAGCACGAGCGTGACCGCCATGACCGCCGCCGCTCCGCCGGCTAGCAGCCACACCCAGGCCGAAACCAGCCCCCGCGAGCGCCGCGGCCGCATCAGCGAATTCCGCGCGAGCCTCGCCCGCGCGTCGGGATTGACATGGCGGACGGCCGAGGGCCGCATCCGCGAGCTACGCACTCGCACCACCCTCATTCTCGTAGATATCCATTCTAAGCGTGATCCCGCCCGCCCCCCGTTACGCCGGTCGACTCCCGCTGGGCCTTAAGCTGGCACTCGCTGTGGCCGGCGACCGAAGGGATCAGCTGCATCAATTGAGGCCGCGCGAATGACCGTTGATGGGGCGGTCATCCCGGGACTGTTGCTGCTGGCGGCGGAGTTCATCGCACTTGCCGCCGTGGGCTACGTCGTCGCCCGCGTCGCCCTGCGGCAGCCCGATGAGCGCGTGGCGCTGGCGCAAGGGCTCGTGGTGGGGCCGGCGATCTGGGGTCTGGTCGTCAACCTGGTGATGTATGCGCTGCCAGGTCTGGCCGGGGTGCTCGCGGCCTGGGGGATCACGCTGGCGCTCGGCGCGGGTCTTGTCTGGCGCGCTCCTGGGCCCGTTCGCCCGCAACTCCGCACGACGGCGGCGTTTGTGGTCGCAGCCCTGGCGCTGTTTTGGATTGCGCTGGCGTGTCGCCAGATGCTGTCACTCGCCGACTGGATTACCCATCTGGGGCTCGCGGCCTCGATCCAGGCGGGCGGGTTTCCGCCGGTCCTGTCCTGGAATCCGGGGATTCCGGCGCCGTATCACTACGGCTTTGACATGCTGGTCGGCCTCCTGGCTCCGCCCGTTGGGCCGGACCTGGCGTTCGTGACGGAACTGCTAGGTGCCTACCTGTGGATGAGCTTCGCCCTAACCGTGGCGACCCTTCTGCTGCGACATGGGTCGTGGGTGGTCATGGTGGCCCTGGCGCCGCTGCTGCTCACCGCCGGCGCCTGGACGCTGGCCAGCTTCCAAAACCCACCAGCCATCGCGAGCGTCCCTTTCCCGGTCGGAGCGCCGGCCGACGACCTGGCAGGGTCGCTGGGTGCAATCTACTGGCCAGCCCGCGGGTTTCCATGGCCAACCCGTATCGATGCGCCACTCGGGAATATCTGGACGCCCTCCTTTCCGCTCGCGTATGCGCTGGCCTTCATCGTGCTGGAGCGGGCGGCCGGCAGTGGCCGCCGGTGGTCATGGCTGTCCGCCCTGACGCTGGCGGCGCTGCTGGGGTTTTTGGGTCTCGTGTCCGAAGCCGTCGCCTTGGTGGTATTCGTTCTCTGGGCCGCCCTGGAAGCCGCGCCGGTCCTGACGGCCTGGCGGGCGCGCACCGAACACGTCCGGCCGGTGCTGCGCGCAGCCGCGGGGCCGGCCCTCGCGGCACTCCTGCTGGCTGCAAGCGGCGGCGTCGTCACGGGTGTCCTGACCGGTGGGTCGGGCGGCGGCCTGTCCCTTGGGTGGGCGGGCGACCTGGGCCAGGGGCAGCCGCTGGGGTCGTTCACCCAAGGGTCTGGAGGCGTCGGCCTGCTGGGCCTCGGTCCCCTCGCCGTGGCCGGTTGTGCCGCCCTGCTGGCTTGGCGCGATCGCTTCACGCTGGCGCTGGTCGCCGCGAGCGGCGTGTTCGTGCTCGCCGCCCTCACGCTGCACTACGACCCCTATCCGGTGGACATCACCCGCATGAGCGGGCACGCGCGCAATTTCGCCCTGTTGGGCCTTCTGGCTGCGCTCAGCGCCCGCATCCCTCGACTGCGGCCCCGCTGGCGCTATGCTGCCGGAGCGCTGATCTTCGCGCTCGTCACGTGGCCGACTGCCATTGCGCCGGCGCAGGCGATCGGCGTCGCGCTCGGCCGCGGCCCCCACTTCGCCAACGCCAAACTGGGGCCGCAGGAGGTCCGCGAGTGGTTTCTAGGGCGGTATGCGCTGGGACGCTTCACCAGCCAAAGCTTCATGACCGAGCGAGTGGCTGCGTATATACGCAATCACACCGCGGCGACGGACCGCATTCTCTCGCCCAGCCCGGGAGCGATGTCCGTCACCACGGGCCGTCCGAACGCGGCGGGCTTCGCGTCGTTCCCCCATCTCTTCGCCTTGGAGGGACCCGAATACTCCGACGCCGTTCGCCTGCTCGACCCGGCGGCCTTTCGGCAGCTCGGCTTCGACTACGTCCATGCGACCGACGATTGGTTGGCCGACCTGCCGCCCGACGCCCTCCGCCGACTCGAGCATCCTGCCTACTTCGAACTGCTCATTCGCGACGGCCCCGACGCTCTCTACCGCGTGCGGCCGGCGTTCTTGCAACTCGACGCACACCCCGCGTCGTTCGAGGTGCTGCGGCGGGCTGTGCCGCCGACAGCCACGGTGTATCTGTCGCCGACGATCAGTCCCAGACACGCCGCGCACGCAGCAACCGTTCTTTCCCACGCCCAGCTGTATGGCGAGGTGACATGGTCGCGGCTGCATGCACTAAGAATCCCGGTAGAGGCGAAACCGCTGGACGGGCGGACGCCCGACCTCGTGGTCGTATCGGCGCGGCTCGCACCATCCTCGTTCCCCCTCCCCCAACAGCGCGTGCCAGTGTGGGCGAATGGCGAGATCGCCGTCTACGCCCCGGGCGGCGCGATTGCCCCGGTGGTGCCGCCACAGCCACCAACGTTCAGCGTCCGGCTCGCCGGCGTTCGCGTGGATGACGGCCGCATTACATTCACGGCAACCTTCGCCGATCGGGCGCCCGAGCGGTGGATCGGCCAGGACTGGCAGATCGTCGCCATGGACACCACCGCGCCGTGGGCCTTCCCGTGGGTTGCGCCGACCGACGGGCGCACCTACGAGTCCGCGCAGTGGTTTGTCGGCCAACTTGCCGCCGGGTTCGGCCTCGCGAGCCACGTCTATCAGTTCGACGCCCGCGCGAGCCGCCTGAGCACTCAAGATCCTGATGGCCGCTTCACCGCGGTCCAGGCTTCCCAAGGCCAGTTGGCTCCGGGCGTCTGGACGCTGGCCGCCCGCCTGCTATCCGTCGTGCCGGCGAGCTCATGGCAGGACATGGCGCTCATCCCGATCATGCAAATCCTGGTCGCCGACAATGGCGAGGTTTCGTATGCCGTCTACGAGGGAGCCCTCAGCGTACGACCGGCTTCCTAGGCCCAATGATGCCGCTGGGCCGTAAGCTGGCACCCGCTGCGGACGGTGATCGAAGGGGTCGGCTGCGTCAGTGAGGCCGAGTGAATGACCATTGAGCCGGCGGTCATCCCGGGATTGCTGCTGTTGGCGGCGGAGCTCATGGCACTCGCCGCCGTCGGCTTCGTCGTCGTCCGGGTGGTGCTGCGGCAGACGGACGACCGCGTGGCGCTGGCGCAGGGTCTCGTGGTTGGCCTGGCGTTGTGGGGCTTCATCCTCAACATCGTCCTGTATGCCATCCCGAGTCTGGCCGGTGTGCTCGTGGCCTGGGGCGTCACGCTGGCCATCGGCGCCGGACTGGCCTGGCGCGCGCCTCGACCCGTTCGTCCGCGGCTCCGCACGACGGCGGGGTTCGTGGCGGCAGTCTTGGCGCTCTTCTGGGTCGCGCTGGCCAGCCGTCAGCTCCTGGCGATCATTGACGAGTACCTCCATCTGGGACTGGCCGCCTCGATCCGCACGGGCGGATTTCACCCGCCGGTCTTTCCGTGGAACCCGGACCTTCCCACCGCCTACCACTACGGCGCCAATCTTCTGGTCGGCTTCCTGACCCCACCGGTCGGACCCGATCTGGCGTTTGTGACGGAGCTGCTGGGCGCCTACCTCTGGATGAGCTTCGCCCTGATTGTGATCACGCTGCTGCTCCAGCGCGGGTCCTGGATCACAGCACTGGCCATAGCGCCACTCTTGCTCACGGCCGGCGTCTGGACCCAGGTCCACTACACCGCGCCACCGGGCATCCTGCGGATCCCTGCCGTGGCGCTGCTACCGACCGCGGGCGCCAGCGTGAGCACGTGGCTGCCCGAGGTCTACTGGCCGGCGGTGCGGTTTCCCTGGGCCCAAGTGCTCGAGGCTTCGCCGCCGAATATCTGGAAACCCACATTCGTGCTGGCGTATGCCTTGGCGCTCGTGGTGCTGGAGCGGGTCGCCGGTGGCGGCCGCCGCTCGTGGCCGTCGGCCCTGGCCCTGGCGGCGCTGGTCGGGTTCATGGGCCTCGCCGATGAAGCGGTCGCCGCGATGGTGCTCGGCCTGTGGGTATTGCTGGAGGTGGCCCAGTTCCTGACGGCCAGACCGCCGCGCGCGGATCGCGCTCGGTCGGCGCTGCGCGCGGCTGCGGGGCCGGTGCTCGCCGCCTTGATCCTGGTCGCTGGCGGCGGCGCCGTCACCGGCATCCTAGCCGGGTCGGGGGGAACCGGCCTGTCGCTGGAGTGGATGGGCGATCCATCGTACCGCCGGCCGATCGGCGCGTTCACCGATGTGTCGGGCGGTCTGGGCATGCTTGGGATCGGTGTGGTCCCGGTCGCCGTCGCCACCGCGCTGCTTGCCTGGCGTGATCGTCTCGCCGTGGCGCTCGCCGTCGGCGGTGGGCTGTTCATGCTTGCCGCGCTCAGCCTGCAGTACGAGTTCTCGCGGGATGTCGCCCGGCTCGACGGGCACGCGCGAAATCTCGCCCTGCTGGGACTCCTCCTCGCGCTGAGCGTCCGCCTGCACGCCCTGCGCCGCCCCCGCTGGCGCCACGCCGTCGTCGCGTTGTTCGTTGTGTTCGTTACCTGGCCGACCGCCGTGGCTCCCGGGCGCGCCATCGCCCTCGCGCTTGGCCACGGTGTCCAAGTCACCAACCCCCAGCCCGGCGAGCCGGTGCTCCAGCTCATCTTCGCGGGCCGCTATGTGCCCGCGCCCCCGCTGTCCGCCGGCATCGTCGCCTACGTCCGGGACCACACGGCCCTCGACGCGCGCATCCTCTCGACGAGTCCAGCCCCACTCTCGATCGCCACTGGACGCCCCAACGCTTCCGGCTTCCCGGAATTCATCCATTTCTCCCGTGTGCAGGGCTCCGACTATCTGGACGCCATCAGGCGGCTCGAACCCGCCGCCATTCAGCGGCGCGGTTGGACCTACGTGCATGCCACGGACGACTGGCTGGCCGTGCTGCCCCCTCGCGCGCGGCGCTGGATCGAGGACCCCGCGCTCTTCACGCCCCTCGTGCGCGACGGGGCCGAGACCCTCTACCGCATCCAGCCTGCCTTCTTGCAGCTCGCGGTCGCACCGGCTCCCGAGTCCTACGAAGCCTTGCGGCAAGCCGTGCCGCCAGGCGCCACGGTCTATCTCTCGCCGTCGATCGACGGCCTGGGCTCCATTCGTGCCGCGTCGCTCCTGTCCCACGCCCGGCTGCTCGGCTATGTCCGCGTCTTTGGCGAGCACCTGCGGCCGCACTTCCCCACCGAGCCGCTCGGCCAGCAGAGCCCCGACTTGGTGGTCACCTCCGCCCGCCTCGCGCCCTCCACCTTCCCGCCCGGACAGCGCACGCCAATCTGGTGGAACAGCGAAATCGCCGTCTACGCCCCGGACGGCGCCATCGCCCAGATTCGACCGCCGCCCGAGCCGCTCTTCAGCGTCCGGTTGTCCAATGTGGAGGTCGACGGTGCGCGCATCGCCTTCACCGCCACGATGATGGACCGCGCAGCAGGCCGCTGGACCGGCCACGACTGGATGGTCACGGCCGCGGACAAGTCGCCCTGGCGACTCCCGCGCTATTTCCATTCGAACGGACAGCACCACGTGGAAATCCTGTGGTTTTCCGGACAGACTCCCCCAGGGCAGGGCGTCACGAGCCACGCCTACGTGTTCGACCTTCTTGCGCCCAGCCTCGCGTTCCAGGGTGACGACGGACGCTTCACCGCCGCCGGATCCGCCGGCAGGCTGAAACCTGGCAGTTGGCTCCTAGCCCTGCGGCTGCGCCGTGGGTGGTGGGAGTCAGGCTTCATCCCCGTCATGCATCTAGAGGTCGACCCCACCGGCGCAGTCACCTATCAGGTTTATGAAGGCGCCCTGGGCGTGCGGCCAATCCCCATCTGACACACACCGCGTGCCCCGCCCGGCGCCCTAGGGGCGCCTCCGGCGTTCCAAGTATCCTCATCGCCGTACCGTACCCCGCCTCCGCATCCCGAAAGCCTCCCCACATGCCCACCCTCCGCCTCGGGCTGATCGGCTACGGACAGTGGGCGCGCAGCGCCTATGTCCCCGCGCTGCGGCTGGACGGTCGCGCGACGGTGACGGCGGTGGCCGCCCCCAGCGCCGCCACGCGCGACCGCGCCCTTGCGGAATTGGGATCCGGGCTCGCCGTGTTTCCCTCGGCCTCGGAGCTCTTGGCCGCCGGAGGCGTGGACGCCCTGGCGGTCGCAGTCCCCGATCTGGCGCACGAGGTGGTGCTGGCCGAGGCGCTCGCGTCGGGCCTGCCGCTGCTGTTCGAACCGCCCGTCGCCTCGGACCGGTCCGGCGTGGAACGGATGCTTGGCGTGCTCCGCACCGCGCCCCAACTCGTGCATCCCGATTTGGAGCTCTCCTACCTGCCCGTCGTCGCATGCCTGCGCGAGACGCTGGACGCCGGCGCGATCGGCCAACCCCGCACCGCCCACGTCCGGCTCCAGGCTGGCTGGGGCCATCCGCCGCGGCACGCGCTGAGCGTGGTGCACATGCTGGCCGGCTGGTACCTGGACATGCTGGACCGCGTGCTCGGCTGCACGGCGCGCCGCGTGCTGATGCTCAACGGCCGGGACGCGCCGAGTCTGATGCAGTCGCGCGCCATCACCCACCTGGACTATGGCGACGTGATGGGCACGTTCCACGTCAATATCGCGGCGGTCGGCCCGCTGCGCATCGACCTTGAGGTGAACGGGACCGACGGCGACATCGTTTGCGATCCGCTGGCGGGCGCCTGGCGCCTGCGCACGCGGGAGTTTCCGCACTGGCGCCTGTCGCACCAGCCGGCCCTGGAACCGCCAGCCGGGTGGCCCGGCGTCCACGAATGCCTGCACGCGTTCCTGGACGCCGTGGAACAAGGCGCGCCAAGCACCGACATGCGCGACGCGATCATCCGCCAGCACGAGGTCGGCCTGGCCGCCGATCGATCGTGCGAAACGGGCATGTGGGAGGACGTCCGCTCGGCCTAGTTCCAACCTTCAGTCATTCCGAGCGCAGCGAGGAATCTAGGGTGCCACCAATGGGCACGCTGCCACTCACTCCCACGGGCGCCCACCAGGGGCGCTCCTACGCCGAGAGCCAACGCGATCGCTCCAAGGGGCGCGACCGCGGCGCTACACCGGATCCGCCGCCGGGTCCTCGAGAGCCTGCTCGAGGGCCGCCCGGTCGTCGGACGGCAACTCCAGTTCCAGCGCAAACTCGCGGGCCGCGGGCGACATCTTGCGCCAGGTTTTCTGCACGATGTCGGCGATCTTCGCCGCCGGATGCCGCGCGCGCAGGTCCGCGAACTGCGTCTCGAGAAAGATCAGGCAGAGCCCGTCCTCCAGCGTTTGCGCCTCGGGATCGCGCTTGAGGTCGTGCTTGCGCACGAGCTGCTGCACGCGCGCGATCTCGTCGGCACCGTAGCCGGCCTCCTTCAGGACCTGACCGACCTCGGCGGCGTGCATGGCGTGCAGTGCCGTGCGCCAGCGCAGATAGCCGTGCCGGCCGCTCGGATAATCGTCGCGGGGGATGGTCCAGCGGCGGATATGGTGGGCGCGCGCCGCCAGCAGCAGCGGCTCGCTGGCGGCGGGACGCAGACGCCGCACCCAGTCCGAGAGCATCGCGGCGTGCGTGAGCTCCTTGGGCCGGGCCTCACCGTCGACGACTAGCGTGTGCGGGTCGTCGGCGTTGGCTGCGTCGATGCGCCGGATGGCGTCGCGAAAGCGCTCGGTTTTCACTGGTGGATTCTCGCATGGGCCGTCGCGCCGCGGCTCGGGTATCGTGCCGCACGATGAGCGGTCAGTCGGCGGACGTTGTGATCTGCGGGGGCGGCGTGCTGGGCGCCGCCCTGGCGTACGAGCTTGCCGGGCGCGGCGCGCGGCCGTTGTTGATCGAGTCGCGCACTATCGCATCCGGGGCCAGCGGCAAGGCCGCGGGGCTCATCTCGCCGGCGTCGGACGCGCGCGCCGTCGGGCCGCTGGGATCGCTGTGGCAGGCAAGCCTGGCGCGGCATCACGAGCTGGTTCGGGAGCTGGAGGCACAGGGCACGCCGGGCTACGGGTTTCAGCTGAGCCCTTCGCTGCTCATAACGGCCGACGCAGCCGAGGCTCAGACGTTGCGGGCGACTGCGCCTGCCCAGTGGTTGGAGCCCGACGAGGTCCGGGCCCGCTGTGCCTGGATCGACGGCCCCATCGAGGGCGGCGTGCTGCGCGAGGCTAGCGCCGAGATTGATCCCGCCGCCTTTACCCGAGCGTTGATCCAGGCCGCTGAGACTCGGGGCGCGCGCGTTCAGCATAGACGCGTGACCGGGCTGAGCCTCAACGGCCGGAGCGTCACCGGGGTGCGGCTGGACAGCCAGACCGTGCGCACGACCACGGTCGTGCTGGCCATGGGTCCCTGGACGAGCACAGCTGCCGAATGGATTGGGTCGCCGGTGCCCGTCACCCCGCTGAAGGGACAGATTCTGCGGCTGCGCCTGCCGCCCGTCGCGGCCGAAACCCGCTTCTCGGACACCGACGGCAACTACATGACGCGCAAGGCCGACGGCCTGGTCTACGTCGGTACCACCGAGGAGCGGGTGGGATTCGATGAGACGACGACGGCCGAGGCGCGAGACCGCATCCTGCGCCAGGCCGGACGCTTCGTCTCCGCGGTATCACAGGCGGAGGTGGTGAAACAGACTGCCTGCCTGCGTCCGCTCTCGCCCGACGGGTTGCCAATCCTGGGTGCGGCGTCGGGGCTGTCCGGCGCGTACATCGCCACGGGGCACGGACGCGCGGGCTTGCTGCTTGGCCCCGGAAGCGCCGCCGTCCTGGCCGCCCAAATCACCGGCGAATCCCCCGCCTTCGACCTCACGCCGTTCGACCCCGCACGCTTCGGCTGACCGACATCGGCCGTCCGCCGCGGGCGGCGGCCGACTGGCGCGCTCCCACGCTGCACGCAGCGTGGGCCACCGGGCGCACACTGGGCTGGCGGAGGTGCATGGGAGTCGAACCCACCTAGGACGCTGACCAGCGCCCCACAACGGTTTTGAAGACCGCGAAGGCCACCCGGCCCCTACCACCTCCGCCGTCACGCTAGCAGGTTTGCCGGAAATGGCTCTGCGGCGAAGGGTGTTGGTCGGGGAGGCCACTCGATGTTGACCTTCGTGCTATCCCTTGATCGACAAGTGTCGGGTGACCATGAGTGCGTACCATGACGAACGGGCGCGCATGTTGATCTTGAGAGTCCGGCACCGGAGGGAGGCCTATGGCTCGTGACGCAACCGTCACGCTGACGCGGACGGCGTATGACGCGCTGATGGCTCGGAATGAGGAGCTCGAGGACCGGCTGGACGCGATTGAAGCGGACGACGGGAGCCGGATCCCGCATGCGGTGGCGCTTGCCATTATGCGCGGCGAGCGTCCGCTGGCCGCGTTCCGGAGCCATCGCAGCCTCACGCTGCGCGGGCTTGCCGCACGGACGGGGATCGCCGCAAGCTACCTTTCCGAAATCGAACGTGGACGCAAACCGGGCTCGGCAGCAGCGCTGGCCCGCATCGCCACCGCACTGGACACCACGGTCGACGCCCTGCTGAGCGACGCAGCGCCGGGATGAAGTCTCGGCGAGCGTGGCCATTGGCATGACGCACGACCGCCCCAACATCCTCTGGTACTGCACCGATCAGCAGCGCTTCGACACCATCGGCGCGTTGGGCAACCCGCATGTGCGCACGCCGAATCTCGACCGCTTCGTGGCGCAGTCGGTGGCGTTCACGCACGCTTATTGCCAGAGCCCCATCTGCACGCCCAGCCGCGCCAGCTTCCTCACCGGCATGTATCCCAGCCGGGTGCACAACGCGCGCAACGGCAACGCGGTCGTGCCGCCCGAGACCGCCGAGCGCCTGGTCACACGCGCGCTGGCCGACGCCGGCTACGACGGCGGGCTGGTGGGCAAGCTGCACCTGGCGGGCGCGGCCACATCGCAGGAGCCGCGCGTGGACGACGGCTACCGCGTCTTCGAGTACAGCCACTCCCCGCGCAATGACTGGCCGCTGGCCGAGCACGACTACGCCCGCTGGCTGCATGACAAGGGCCACGATCCGGCGAAAGTGCTGAGCGTGCCGGCCGGCTACGGCGGGCTGATGGCGCCGACGCCCGAGCGCGACAACGTGCCACCCGAACTGCATCAATCAACCTGGTGCACGGAGCGGGCCATCGCCTTCATCACCGACGACCGCGCAGCCGACACTCCCTGGTTCCTCTCGGTGAATCCCTACGACCCGCACCCGCCCTACAACCCGCCCTGGGAGTACTACCGGCGCTACGACCCGTCGGCGCTGCCCGGCCCGCTGTTCCGTCCCAGCGATCTGGAGACCCAGGGCCGCTTGACGCGCGCGGGCGTTGACTTCCAGAGCGAGTCGCGACGGCCCGAGGAGTTTCGCGCGCGCGAGGTCCAGGCCGCCTACTTGGCCATGATCGAGCTCGTCGACGAGCAGTTCGGGCGACTGCTGGACGCTTTGGAGGCGGCGGGCCAAGCCGAGCGCACAGTGGTCATCTTCACCAGCGACCACGGCGAGTCGGCCGGCGACCACGGCCTCCTCCAGAAGGGCTGCCGCTTCTTTGACGGCCTCACGCGTGTGCCGCTGATCTGGCGCTGGCCCAATTGCGTCGCTGCCGGGCGGCGCAGCGACGCCCTGGTGGAGCTGACGGACATTGCGCCCACCCTGCTGGAGATCGCCGGGCTGCCGGTGCCCGAGGAGACGCAGGGCCGCTCGCTGCTGCCGCTGCTGCAGGGCGCGACGCCCGCGAATCAACATCGGTCGTACGTGCGCTGCGAATATCTTGACGCCGTCGATCTCCCCGACCACACCCGCGCCACGATGTATCGGGACCGCCGCTGGAAGCTGAACGTTTACCACAATCACGGGCTGGGCGAGCTCTACGACATACAGGCCGATCCGCATGAATTCGACAACCTGTGGGACAGCCCGGACCACCGAGACGTGCGCGACGAGCTGGTGCAAGCCAGCTTCAACGCCACCGTCATGGCGCTGGACCCGGGACCGCGAAGGGCCTCAAGTTTCTAGCTAAGGCCGCGGGGCCATGACCACCAGCAGGCGTGCGCGGGCGTTGGTCTCGTTTGTCACGCCGTGGTCGGAGCCCGCCGGCGCCCACACCGCGTTTCCGGGGCCGACCGCCTGCCGCTCACCGTCCACCTCGAAGGTTGGCGCGCCGTCAATCACGTAGTAGACCTTGTCGGACGCGGCGTGGACGTGGACGCGCTGGGCCTGCCCCGGCTCGAGGCAATAGACGTCGCAAAACATCCGCTCCGACTCAAACAGGTTGTTCTTGGCCATCTTGGCGGCGGCAAATCCGCTGTGGCTGTCAACGTGGTGGACGTGCATGGCGTCTCCCGATCGGCGGAGTATCGAGCGGCAGCGTAGCGCCGGCGGGACGCGCCCGCCGGCTAGGCCGCCGGCAGCTCCGGACCTGCGGTCACGAGCGTGTAGGCGTCGGGGTCGATGAGCCGCGCCGCCGCCTGTTGCACGTCGTCCGGCGTCACCGCCTCCACGATTCCCGGATAGCGAGCGAGATAGTCGAGCCCCAAGTCGTACGTCTCTATCGTCAAGAGCATGCCCGCGATGCCGCCGTTGCGCTCCAGCCGCAGCGGCAGCGATCCCACCATGGCTTGCTTGGTGAGCCGCAGCTCCTCCTCGGAGGGCGGCTCCTCCGCCAGGCGGCGCGCCTCGGCCAGCCCACTGGCAACCGCCTTGGACACATTGACCGGGTTGACGCCCGCGCGGATGGTCCAGGGCATGCGGGCGTGGGCCGCCTCGGCGTGGCTGGTGGCGTGATACGCCAGCCCCTGCGCGTCGCGCACCTTGGCGCCGATGCGTCCGCCGAGCCCCAGTTGGCCGAGGATGTAGTTGCCCATCATGACCGGGAAATATGCGGGATCGAGTCGTCGTACGCCGGGCCAGCCGAGCGCGAACTCGGTCTGCGTCTTGCCGGCCATGTCCAGGTCCTCGCGCACCCCGCCGGTCATGGTCTCCGCCGTGTCGAAGGTGCGAATGGCGTCGCGCTGACGCTCGGCGGCTCCGGGAGAGAGACCGCGCCAGTCCTCGAAGTACCGCGCGGCCAGCTCGCGCACGGCTTCAGGCGTCACCGCGCCGACCACCGCCAGCACCAGCGACGCTGGGTCGTACGCCGCGGCGTGGAAATCACGCAAGGCGGCGGGCGTGAGGGTGCGCATGGTCTCGGCGTAGCCCTCGTCGGGGCGGCCGTAGGGGTTGGCGCGGCCGTAGAGCAGCTCGCGGAAGCGCCGGTCGGCCAGCGCGCCGGGGTTGTCTTCCACGTGCGCGATGCCGGTGAGCGCCTGGTCGCGCAGCCGCTCGACCTCGTCGTCGGGGAAGGTGGGATGGCGCAGGCCGTCGGCGGCCAGCCGCAGCAGCAACTCCAGGTCTTCCGCCAGGGCGCGGCCGCCGAAGCTGCCGTGCTCGATGCCGGCGCCGAAATTGAGCGCGGCGCCCACGTCGTCAAGCTCGGCGCTGAACTGCATGAACGACCGAGTGGCGGTGCCACGGTTGAGGGCGTCGGCGGTCAGACCGGCGAGGCCACAGGCCTCCTCCGTTTCCAAAATGGCCCCGGCGGCGTGCTGCGCGGCCACGGCCACGGACGGCGAGGACGGGTTGGGGTAGACCAGCAGCACCATGCCGTTGGCCAAGGTGGCGCGCGCCACTGTGTCGGGGCCGAGCGACGGGCCGCGCGTCACTGCGGCGGGCGCGCCTGCGCCGGACCTTCGGGAATGAACCAGCCGGTGGTCCGCCGCTCCGGACGCAGATAGGTTTGCGCCGCGCGCTGCACGTCCGGCGGCGTGACCTCGGTGAGGCGGTCGGTGAAGGTCTGCGCCGCGCGCCAGGTATGCGCGATATCGAGGAAACCCAGCCACATCGCCTGCGACGTCACGCCCTCCAAGCCGATGGCCTGCTTGGCGCGCGCCTGGCGCACGGCGCGGGCGAGCTCAGCCTCGTCGGGCGCATGATCCTGCAGGTCCTGGATCACCTCCGACACCGCCTCGGCGATGGGTTCGCGGTCACCGTTGGGCTTAAGGATGACGCTGATGCGGTGCAGAGTTGGGTCGATGTTGAAGCCGATGTCCGTGCCGACCGCGGCGGCCAGGCCCGAGGCCACGAAGCGTCGATAGAGCCGTGAGGTGCGGACGATCCCGCCGCCGCCGAACGGCCCGCTCTTGGGGCCGGCGAGCAGCGCGTCGAGCACCAGCAGCGCGGGGAAGTCGGCATGGGCGAACTCGGGGACCCGATGGCCCACGGTCAGGATGGGGAACGGGCCCGGATGCCGCACGTCCACCTCGCGGAGGCTCGTCGGCTCCGGCTCGCGCACCGTCAGCGGCGGCGGCAGCGTGCGCGCTGGGATATGCCCAAACGCGCCTTCGAGCCGTTCGAGCACGTCCGCCTCGGTGACGTCGCCCACGACGACCGCCAGCGCGTTGTTCGGCGCGTAGTGCGCGCGGTAGTGCTCGTAGAGCTCGTCGCGGGTCATGCGGTTCAGATCGGCCTTGCTGCCGATCACGCCGCGGCCGTACGGATGGGTGGTGAAGGCGGCGGCCTCGAGCGCCTCGGTGAGCAGGAACATGGGCTCTGCCTCGTACCCCTCGCGTTCGGAGATGATGACGGTGCGCTCACTGGCCACGTCATCAGGATCGAAGACGGCGTTGGCCATGCGATCAGATTCGATCCGCAGCGGCAGGTCGAGGTGCTGGGACGGGACGGTCTCGAAATAGGCCGTCGTATCCTCGGTGGTGAACCCGTTCCACGTGCCGCCCACGCCGTTGACCAGGCGGCCGATGTCGCCGGGGTTGAGCGTCTCGGTACGCTTGAACAGCATGTGCTCGACCCAGTGGGAGGCGCCGCTCATGCCCAGCGGCTCGTTGCGCGCGCCGACGCGATACCACATGACGAAACTGACCAGGGGAACGGCGTGACTCTCGCGCAGCAGGACCTGAAGTCCGTTGGAGAGGGTGTGCTCGGCGACGTCGTCCATAGGGTGCGATTAGCGCCGAGGGCGCGCAGACGGCGATGCTAGCACAGCGGTCATTGCCGCCACCCACGCCCGCCGGAGGCCGATAGTGGACCACCCCGGCTCCGTCATTCCCGCGAAAGCGGGAATCCAGAGCCAGCCCGCCGACGGCGGGCCACCTTTGTCTCGTCCTTCCGGCGAAATGCCTGCCCCGTACTCGATGCGGGGCCGGAATCCAGGCCCGGCGACCGAGTTTTCACCCACCGGAGCTCGCCGGTGACCCCCGCTGAATTCGAGGCGACCGTGCGTGAAGCGATCGCCGGCATTCCGGATGGCCTGCGGAGCCGCCTTGAGAATGTGGAGGTCGTCGTCGCCGACTGGCCCACCGAGGACGAGTTGGAAAACGCAGGCGTGCCGCCGGGATATACGCTCTTCGGCCTCTACACCGGCGTCCCGCTCACCGAGCGGACCTCCGGTTATCACATGGTGCTGCCGGACCGAATCACGATCTTCCAAGGCCCGCTTGAGGATGCTTGCCGTGACCCCGACGACCTCCGCGAGGAGATCCGATCCACGGTGATCCACGAGTTCGCGCACCACTTCGGTCTGACGGACGACGACCTTCATCGGCTCGGAGCCGGCTGAATGCCCGCCGTGACGCTGGAGTGTTCGGTGTGCGCGATCGAGGTATCGCGGGAAATCTCGCCGCTGGCCTGCCCGCGCTGCGAGGGACCGCTGGACGCCGTCATGGCCCTGCCGCCGCTGACCCACGACATCGAGGCGCTAGTCGACGAAAGCGCTCCTGGCGTGTGGCGCTATCGGCCCGCGCTGGCGCTGTCGAGCGACGTGCTCGTCTTGTCGCTCGGCGAGGGACGCACGCCGGTGGTGGACCTCGCGGCCTGGGGCAGCGGCCACGGCTTGACCCAATGCCGCGCGAAGCTGGAATACATGGCGCCGACCGGATCGTTCAAGGACCGCGGCGCGGCGCCGGTGATCGCGTCGCTCAAGGCCGAGGGCGCGGCCACGATCGTTGAGGACTCCTCGGGCAACGCGGGCGCCGCCATGGCCGCCTACGCCGCGCGCGCCGAGCTGGCCGCCGACATCTATGTGCCCGCTGCGGCGCCGGCGGGCAAGATCGCGCAGATCGCGCAGTACGGCGCCACGGTGCATCGCGTGGAAGGCACGCGCGAGGACGTGGCCGCCGCCGCGGCCGCCGCCGCGCGGGCGCCCGGCGCGGCCTACGCCTCGCACAGCCGCCATCCGGCATTCGTCGAAGGCGCGAAGACGTTCGTGCTGGAGCTGCTGGAGGACGGCGTGGACACGCTGCCGCGGCACTTCGTGTTTCCGGTGGGCAACGGCGGCCTCATCCTCGGCGCGCATAAGGCGCTGACGGAGCTGCGGCAATCCGGCCTGCGATTCCGGATGCCGCGCCTGCACATTGCGCAAGCCGCGTCCTGCGCGCCGCTGGTTCAGGCGTTTGTGACAGGCGCCGAAGCGCCGGTCGCGGTGGAGCGCCAGCCGACCATCGCGGGAGGGATCGACGTCGCCGCCCCGGCCCGCGGCGCGGCCGTCCTCCGCGCCGCCCGCGCCACCGGCGGCAGCGCGGTGGCGGTCAGCGAAGACCAGATCGCGGCGGCGCGATCCGCCCTGGCGCGCCACGAGGGCCTGTTCGTGGAAGCGACCTCAGCCGCCGCCTTCGCCGCCGCGGCGCAGTTGTGCGCCCAGGGCGCCATCGCCGACGGCGACTCCGTCCTCATCCCCGCCACCGGCAGCGGGCTCAAAGACCCGCCGCAACTGTCGGCCTAACCGGCTGCCCTCCGCCTGGCAGTCAGGCGGCGCCGCGTTTGGCCCGCGACGTACGGCGTGCTTGCTTGGCCTCAGGGCTGTGCGCGGCCTCATGCGCCGCGATCAGTTGGTCGGGCGTCACCTGCGCCACGGCCTCGCCGATCACGTCCAGCGCCGCGTCGTCCGCGCGCCGGAAGCGCACGCAGGACTTGCCCATGTTCAGCTTCTTGCCCGCCGCCGCATACGCCGCCGCAAACCAGTCCGTGAGCTCCTGGCTGGCATATAGCGCGTGCAGATAGACCGAGATGTGGCGCTTCTGGGCCGCCAGCGCCACCGAGCCCAGCGCCTCGCCGTTGTAGGTGTTGGGAAACCGCTCCAGCGGAATCGCGTAGCCGATCATGCCGTACTGCATGGTCTCCTCGAACCCGTCGGGCAGGTTGGCCAGGATCACCTCGCGCACGCGCGCCACGTCCGCCCGCCGATCGTCCGGCAACTCGGCCAGGTATTGGTCAACCGTCGTCGCCCTGCTCGAGACCATGCGTTCGCTACCTCCTGCTCAGGCGTGCGCCGCCACGCCTGTGATGAGCTGGACAGCGTGGCGGGAGCGAAGTCGACGGCACGACGGTCACGACAACGACACACGGGGTCGATACCGTTTACCCCGCGTGAGTCGACCAGAACCGAACCCACCGCTGTCACGCGCGCTAAGCGACGCCACGACAGCTAACGCCTCCTATTTCTAAGAACATGTGCCGCTCGAGCAATAGCCGCCTCAAGATCGTCAAGTGATCGGGTTATGACCTCCACAGGTATTCCCAGGGCTTGAAACACCTGCATGCTGACTCCAAGCGCACCTTCGTGTCCAACAAGATCCGACTCAGATGGGAATGTGTCAATCTCAGGTGCTACTACAAACCGGTCGTGCAATCTGCCGCTGGGAACAAAAATGGGATCCTCCTGGACTAACGGAAAGCCATAGTTCATAGTGTGAATGAGATATTCAGGAAGATCTATGAACGGTACTGTGCGCCAGACATTCTCAAGATGAGCCTTGATATGGAATGGACCCTTAACATTCGCTGCCAATGCGAGACACCTATGGCGAATCATTATTGACATGTAGATCTGAAACAGTGGACTGAGGTCTAAAATGGTCTGATACTCCATGCCATCGCGAGCCAGCTTTGAAAGGAATTCCTCACCAATGGCGTATTGATTCCATGCCGGGTCTTTGATGTCGGACAATAGTGGTATTGGCAAAGTCACAAAGGAGTGGCAGTGCCTTGAGAATTCCCATGTAAGCGTGCGTGCGTTCTGAGGGTTGTTAGCAGCCTGACGAGCAGCATAGCCTTCAGACGTGGAAAAAATATTATCAAACGGTAGCATTCCCCCGCCCATGATGTCGGTAAATTCGGCCAGACCTTTATCGTACCAATGACCTATCGTTTCATAGCGATCTGAAAATATACTAAGATGAATATATGGCTGATTCTCTTCACCTCGGGATACTGGTGGGCTACGGGATATTCGGTCCGCTAAGCGTATGTTAGCACGGTTCCCGCGTTCGACGAGCAAATCTAGCACCCCTCGGTCTGTCTCTGGGGCAGGGTTTGATGAGTCGGCGATGCGTCTATAGATGCGGCCGTCATTATGAAGATAAGGAGGGTTTGGCCCCTGCGGTATAGAGACGACCACTAGTGAATGGTCGGCGCCGAGGTTTATCGAGGCGATGGGACCGTGAAAGACTCTAGTGGTGTAGAAGACGGGAGGCTGTAAAAGGTCTTTAGTGGCATTTCTGAGCGAGTCGAGGGCGTCGGGAACTTGAGAGGTCGGTAGTCCAGGAAAGCCTTGGGCTGTATGTGATGTCGAATCTTCGGAGACTCCGAGAAAGAGCCATCCGCCGTACTGGTTAGCAAAGGAGGAAAGGCTTTTTGCTAACGATCGATGGCTAATCATGGCTGATTTGTATTCGACATACCAACCCTCGTGAACGTCGTGGAGGCTTGCTAAATCGTCGGTCGACAGAGCTTGGAGCTCTTTGTCGAATGGTGTATATCTCATCTATCTCGTGCTAGAAGGCAGCTGGAGCCGCGATTGGTTGTTTGTGCGTGGTGACGCGTGGGTGAAATGGCGGGACGCGATTCTAGCGGCAGGGCCGGGTAAGGAGGTAGTGGAAGGTGGGGCCGAGGGATCGGGTAACTCAGCGAGATATTGCTCAACCGTCGTCGCCCTGCTCGAGACCATGCGTTCGTTACTTCCTGCTCAGGCGTGCGCCGCCGCGGCCGCCGCGTGCGGAAGTGCCCCGCCATCCTCCTCGGGATATTGCCGAAAGAGCTGCCCCCAGGGGCCGCGCCTGGCTTGAGCCGCTCGCCGGCGGCCGTGGACGTTCCACCAATAGCCGTCGTGGTAGGCGCGGGATGCGGCGTAGGACCAGGGGGCGATCACCGTGCGCAGCAGCAGACGCTCCAGGGGCTTCAGGGGACCCCAATAGATGAGCTTTTGGCCGCGGCTGGCGAACGTTTCCCGGGCGGTGCGGGCCTGCCAGCTCACGGCGTCGACGTCGACCCCCACGACCTCAATCTCGCGCGCGTCCGCAGTGCCCAGCCCGTGCTCGTGTGCCAGGCGCAGGAACGGAATGTCGAACGGATCAAGGCCCATGAGACGGGCGATGGTGGCGTCCACGGCGACCTGATCGGCGCCCGCCAGCAGCAACCCGCGCTCGTGGACCTCCATGCAACGCGGGCCGGCGCCTTCGCCGACAAACGTGCCGTCCACGACGGCGAAGATGCCCTTGTGGATCTCCTGCTGAATCGTCAGCAGGTCCACCAGCGTTTCGTGGATCGTGGCGTGGCAAAAGTGACGCTTCTCGAAGAGCAGCCCGCCGAACGCGTTCTTCATGGCGCCGGTGATGGTGGTAAAGACGTGCGTCTTCATGGTGGGCAGGTGGATGACGTTGGTGCCGATGAGGCGTTCGGGGATGCGCACGCCTTCGGGAAACACGTCGTGCAGGGTGAGCAGACGGCCGCGGGGCTCATAGCGCACCCAGCGTTCGTCGTCGTAGAGATGCACGTTGCGCACGCCGTGCGCCGCGAGCACCGGCCGGTGCTTGTTGGCGCGCTCGCCCACGCGGGCGTCCACGACCACCGTGCGGTTGTGAGCCCCGAACACGGTGTCCGCGGAGAATCCGTCGGCGAGCAGCGTGCGGGTGACGCCGTCGAGCTGCCAGGGCGCGGTGGAGCAGGCGGGATACCAGTGATGCCACGAGATGTTGATCTTGAGCGCGGTTTCGGCCGCCGGGTCCAAGTGTTCGCGGTAACCGGCGCGGCGCATGGCGTCGGAGACGTCGTCGAGAACCGATTCGGGCCGCGTGCGAACGAGGGCGACGGTGGTCACGGCAACCTGCTATCCGGCGAAGGGTGTGGCGTTCGGAACACGGTAGCGCAGGAAGACCTCGCCTTCGGACTCGGTCACGCTGAGCAAGTCCAGCGACAGCACGTCCTCCGGGGCTAGGGCGCGCTCGCCCTCGACTGCGGTCCGTGGCCGGGGCTCGCCGATGATCGACGGCGTGACGGTGATGAAGAACTCATCCACCAGACCGGCGCGCAGCATGTGGGCGTTGAGAATCGCGCCCCCTTCGCATACCAGACGCCGGACGCCGCGCTCGGCGGTCAAGTAGGCGGCCAGGGCCGGCAGATCGACCGCCGACGCGCCCAGGCGCACGATCGCCGCTACCTCGGCCAGGGCCGGTGCCACGTCGGCGGCCTCGTGCGTCACCACGATGGGCCTTAGGGGGTAGCGGCGGTGACCGAAAACCCGGTCCTCGGGATCGATGCGCGCCGAGTTGGACACGATCAGGAACAGCGGCGGCTCCGTGAGGCCGCGCCGCTGCCGCATGCCGCGCAACTCATCGCTCCAGAGATACCGGTCCAGCCCCATCCCGAGCGTCCGCGCACCGTGCAGCACGGCGTCGACATGCGCGCGAAATCGACGAAATGTGCGTTGATCGGCTTCGCCGCTGATCGGCCAGTAGGCATCGGTTGGACCCTTGATGGCGCCGTCCAGCGTCATCACCATCTGGATCGCCGTGTACGGGCGCCGGGTTCCGGCGGGAAGCACGAGGTCGTCGTAGACGCCGGGCGAAGCCTGCGCCGGCACCTCAGAGCTCGGCCGGCGCGCCGTCGGTGTAGCGCAAGAGCGCAGGCGGCGCCGCCGGGCCGGCGGCCTCGAGCGCCCGGGCCGCGGCCTCGTCCAGCACCATGCCCAGCCCCGGCGCGGTGGGCGGCAGGGCGTGGCCGCCCCTGATGGTTAGATCGCTGTCGAACAGCGCCTCGACCTCCGGCGCGAAGGGCCAGGCCACCTCCTGGATCGCCGCGTTGTGCAGCGCGAAGTCCAAGTGCAGGCTGGCCATGGTGTTGACCGGGCTCTGGGGATTGTGCGGCGCCAGCTTGATGAGGTGCGCGTCGGCGGCCACGCCCATCTTCCAGACCTCCGTGAGCCCGCCGGCGTGCGCGATGTCCGGCTGCAAGTAGTCGACCAACTCCTCGTCGATGACCGGCTGCGCGTCCCAGCGATGCAGCAGGCGCTCGCCCGTAGCCAGCGGAACCTTCACCGTCCGCCGGATGCGCCGCAGCGGCGCCACGGCTTCCGGTCGGGTGGGCTCTTCCAGGAAGAAGGGGTCGAACGGCTCGAGCCGCCGCGCCAGGTCGATGAACTCGTCCGGCCTTAGTCGTCCGTGCGTCTCGATGAGGAGGTCAAACTCCTCGCCCACGAACTCTCGCGCGGCTTGGACAATGCGCTGCGACCGGCGCGTGGCGGCGGGCACGTCCATGCCGCGCTCCTGCTCGTCCGGGCTCATCAGCGGCAGGAACTTAGCGGCGGACCACCCCGCGTCCAGCAGCGGGCCGAAGGCGTCCGGCACCTCCTCGGGCGAGTGCACCTGGCAATGGGTGTAGAGCGCGACGCGGTCCCGCACCGGGCCGCCCAGCAACCGGTGGATCGGGAGACCCATGGCCTGTCCGGCAATGTCCCACAGGGCCACGTCGATGCCGGCCAGCGCGCCCATCTGCACCGCCCCGCTGCGCCGCCGGTCGCTCAGAAACACCCGGTGCCAGAGGTATTCGCGCCGCAGCGGGTCCTCGCCGATCACAAGTTCGGCAAAGTCCCGCAGCGCCTCGCGCACCGAACGCTCGCGGCCCATCAGCGTGGCCTCGCCCAGGCCGGTGAGCCCGGCGTCCGTGCGCACCAGGACGTAAACGTAACTGCGGCCGGCCTGCGGCACGATGATGCTATCGACGGCCGTGATGCGCATAGCAAAAACTCGCGGGGATGTGGTGCCATGGTGCCATGGCCCGCAGCCGGCGAGGAGAGTTAGGCAGTGCCGACGATACGCACCGCCGGTGACTATGGACTCGGGGCGTTGGGTGGCGGGCCCCCCGGGTTATAGGTCGCGGCGAAGAGCATCTCGGACAGCCACTGGCGGAATGACTGGTTGTCGCTGAACTGCTTGAAGAACTCGGTGTGGTCGGCGATCAATTCGGTCATCGCGCGTTCGAGGGCCTTGTCATGCTCGATGCGCGCATTCTGAGGATCGGAGTTGGTGATGGCGTTCTGATACGCCGGATCGGCGGCAACCTTCGCCGGCAGCTCCTCCGAGATGACCCGCTCGATCTTGTCCCGGTCGTTCCACTCGATATCTCCGTATAGATCGTTGAACTCCTTGATGATGTTTGAGAGCCGGTCCAGCTCCGGGTCCGGCTTCTGTCCTCCACCGTCGGTGGGGACCGGCTCGATCTCCGCGTCTTCGTCGGGCAGCTGGATGTCTTGCACGGCTTGCTTCTCCACCCGGTAGCTGTCCATGTCGATGGCTTCCAGAATCCCCTTCGACAGGTCGTCCTCGATGGGCGCCGGCAGCTTGGGAACCAGGAACGTCAGGAAGATGGAGAGCTTCTCCCACTCGGCGTTGGTGAACGGCAGGATGGCCGCAAGAAACCCATAGGCCCGCAGGAACGCCTTGGCCTTGCCCTTGAAGTCCACCTGACCGTCCTCGTCCAACTGCTCGCGGTAGACGGCCACGCAGGCGTCGAGGATCGGGTCGAGCTGGCCGCGATCGGCGCCCGCCAGATAAAACTCGACGAACTGCTCGATCTGCGCCGGGTCGTAGACCTGATAGCCGTCCAGCGCCGCCGTCAGGTCGTGCAGCTTGTCCGGATCGGTCTCCCCGGCCAGAACCGTGGTCCGGTAGTAGTCCGCAAAGGCGTCATGGATCGTGTCGGCGTCGTTGCTGAAGTCCAGCACCAAGGCGTCGTGCTTCTTGGGGTGCGCCCGGTTGAGGCGTGACAGCGTCTGCACGGCCTTGACGCCGGACAGAACCTTGTCCACGTACATGGTGTGCAGCAACGGCTCGTCGTAGCCGGTCTGAAATTTGTCGGCGCAGACCAGGAAGCGATACGGGTCCTCCTGGATCTTCTCGGCGATCAGATTCGACGAGAAGCCGTTGAGGGACGCCTCCGTGACCTTCGTCCCGCGGTACTCGTGCTCGCCGGAGAAGGCGACGATGGCCCGGTACGAGCTATTGCGCTCCGTCAGGTAGGTCCGGATGGCGTGGTAGTAGCTGAGGGCCCGCTGGACGCTGCTGGTGACCACCATGGCCCGCGCCTGTCCGCCGATTTTCTGCAAGCCGGCCACCTGCTCGTGGAAGTGGTCCACCATGATCTCGGCCTTGAGACGGATGGCCTGGTCGTGGTCCTCCACGTAGCGCCGCAGCTTCTTCCCGGCCCGCTTGGTGTCGAACTCCGGGTCGCCCTCCACCGTCTTGATCAGCCGGTAGTAGCTGTCCACCGGCGTGTAGTGCGCCAGCACGTCGATGATGAATCCCTCCTGAATCGCCTGCTTCATGGTGTAGGCGTGGAAGGGCACATGCTTGGTTTGCTCGCCTTCGGGAGCGGGCGTGCCGAAGATTTCCAGCGTCTTGTTCTTGGGCGTCGCGGTGAAGGCGAAGTAGCTGGCGTTGGTCAGCAGCTTCTTGCTCTCCATGATCCGATTGATCTGGTCCTCGGTGGTCTCGTCTTCTTCCGCCGCGCCGGCTTGCCCCAGCGCCATGGACACGGACGCCGAGGTCCGCCCGCCCTGACTCGAATGGGCCTCGTCGATGATGAGGGCGAACGTGTGCCCGCGGTGCTCGTTGCCGATGGCGTCGAGGATGTGCGGGAACTTCTGCACCGTGGTGATGATGATCCGCTTGCCCTCCCGGAGCAGGGTGCGGAGATGGCCCGAGTCCTCGGCATGGCCCACGACGGAGCCGACCTGCGCGAACTGTTTGATGGTGTCCTTGATCTGCTTGTCCAGCACCCTCCGGTCCGTCACCACGACAACCGAATCGATGAGCGTCTCACCGTCCCGCTCCAGCCCGATCAACTGGTGGGCCAGCCAGGCGATGGAGTTGGACTTGCCGCTGCCGGCCGAGTGCTGAATCAGATACTTGTGGCCGATTCCCCGACTCGACGCGTCGTCCAAAAGCTTCCGCACCACGTCCAACTGGTGGTAGCGCGGCCAGATCTGCTCCCGCTTCTTCCTTCCCGTCTTCGCGTCCCTGGTCTCCACGATCTGGGCGTAGTTCTCGATGATGTCGATGAGCCCGCGGCGGGTGAGGACCTGTTTCCATAGGTAGTCGGTCTTGAGCCCGTTGGGATTCGGCGGGTTGCCCGCGCCGTCGTTCCAGCCGCGGTCGAAGGGCAGGAACCATGAGGCCTTGCCCTGGAGATGCGTGCAGAACCGCACCTCGTGGTCGTCCACCGCGAAATGCGCCAGGCAGCGGCCCAGCTCGAAGAGCTTCTCGCGCGGGTTGCGGTCGCGCTTGTATTGCTCCACGGCGTCGTCCACCGTCTGCTTGGTCAGGCTGTTCTTCAGCTCGAAGGTGGCGACCGGCAGGCCGTTGATGAACAGGCCCAGGTCCAGGGAAAGCTGGGTCTCGTCTCGGCTGTAGCGCAGCTGTCGGGTGACGCTGAAGCGGTTCTGTCGATTGAGGACCTTGGCCCTATCGTTCCCCGGCGACGGCGTGCCGTAGAGCAGGTCGATCTGGTGCGGCCCGCGCTTGATCCCCTTGCGCAGCACGTCGATGCTGCCGCGCTTGGTGATCTCGCCTTGCAATCGAGCCAGGAACCCGCGCCGCGTCGGGCTGTCCTGGCCCAAGTCCAGCGATTCCGCGACCTCGGGCTGCGTGGCGTGGAGAAAGGCCGCAAGTTGCGCCAGGTCGACGCAGTACTCCCGGTCATAGTCCTTGGAGTCGCCGCAGGTCCAGCCGACCCCGTAGCTTGACGGCCGCTCGCGCGCCGCGTCCGTCGTCGGCGGACCGCACGGCTGGCCCGTCAGCGCCGTGCAGATGAGGCTTTCAAGCCCTCGCTCGCTGGTGTCGGTGGTCGAAGCAATCGCCCGGCCCACGTGCTTTCGCCCGGGTCGATAGAACGCGCCTCGAGTTACGTTAGACCAGTCCAGAACCTCGGGGATGTCTGCCGTGTTGATCTGGTCATCGGGGAGCTTCTTCAGCGCCGATATCTGAGATCTCTGCCTCGGCGTCAACTCAGGCACGTCCTGCTTCATAAGACCTCCTTTCATGTGGTGTCGCTGGGCGGGCGCTGATAATACGCCCAGCATGTTTTCCGGCGCCAGTGCTCGAATCATCCTCATGCCAAGTGTGAACGACTAGGATGAGAATTCCTTCTATCATGCCAACCGTTCGCCATCGCCCCTCATACGGATATTTGTCCTCGTATGTTGCGGCGAGCGGATCGTTGAAAACGAGAATTGCAGTCTCAAACTCTATGCCGTGAATCCGAAGGTTCGCCCTGCTCTTGTCCTGATCCCATTCCCAGATCAATGGCTTTGACCCAATTCTGTTGAAGTATAGCCACGTCAGCGAACGAGGTTAAGCGCAGCTAGCACGACGAGATTGAATCTCCTGATCTGGATTCCATGATCAAAGAGTGTCTTCAAGGCTGCTCACGGGCACGGACGCTCTCAGGGAATCGGCTGCGTGTTGCAGGACAGCCCGTACCTTCCATTCATCGACCGGCTTGAACCACTCCATGAACTGTTCGATTGTGGCGCCGCTCTCCAGGTTCTCGAAGAGGGCGTACACCGGCAAACGAGTGCCCTGGAATACCCAGTTGCCGCTCACCTTGCCAGGCACGCTTTCCACCGCCGGCCACGTTTCCCAGTCCGTCATACGTTCGTCTCCCATTCCGCTGCCAGTGTGTCTACCGCCTCGTCAGGAACGTAGGGGGCTTCGTCCTAAACGCAGTGCAGCCTGACGACCTTGAGCTCACCCTCGTCACCAAAGTGGCAGATCACGGCATCCTTGACCATCGCCTTCAGGTCGGTCCAATCCTCCCCCTGCGTGAAGATGCTGTAGCCCAGCGCCCGAGCGTCGAATCCGCCCTCCACGGCCTCCGTCACCTCGAATATGATCTCTGCCGGCGCCTTCATGCTTCCTCCAACGCTCACGAGCTCAAGGTCTTCCGTGTCCTCAGCCGCATACCAGATGTAGCTCGCAGTATAGAGCGGCCGCCCCCGGCTCAAACAGCCTTGGCACGAAAAAACTCGCCCGAGTTATCCTCCGCCGCGTGGTCTTCCTCCGTCCCGTCCGCGTCTTCGGCCTCGTCCGGCAACCGCGCCGCCGCCTCGCGCACGTCCAGCTTGCCCGTCACCACGTCTGCGATCAGCCGCGTGCGGTATTCCTCGACCAGCTCGATCTGCCGGCGGGCGCGGGCGATCGTGGTGTCGATTCCGGTGGAGGCCTTGTCGAGATATACGACGACCGCGTGCTGCTCGGCAAGTGGCGGTATGGCAAAATAGCAGTTTCCTATGATTGTCCCATTCAGATTGCCCAGCCCGGTCGTTGTTGTTGATTGAAGAATTAGCTGCTCCCTACCTAAGGTGGTATTTAGGATATACCACATAAACGCTGGGTCTAGACTATCATCGAGCCTGATGCGTTGCATAAAGTTAGAGAAGCAGCAGTACGACTCCGCTATTTCCTGATCGACGAGGCTGGTCTTGCCAATGTGAGCTTCACTCCCGCTAGATTTGGTGATAACCAAATCACCGGCCTCAAGCAATGCTGAGCTTCGCTGTGTGACTGATAAACGTATTCGTGCTGGGCGGGTGATACGCCACTCGCCCGTGACTGTCTGCTCGGTTGATCGCAGAACAATTGTGCCGCGCTCATCGAATTCGTCGCCCCATACGCCGGAGTCATTGCGCAGCAGACTTGATTTCAGCCGCCGTACCTCCCAATGCGTTGGGATGTCGCCGAGCCACTCGACGCCGGAGGGCTTGAGGCGGACGTTGGGATCGAGGCTGCGGGTGACAGCCTGGTTGATGACCGCCTGCTTCTCCTCCTCCAGCAGCGTAATCAGCTTCCGCTTCGCGCTCACATACCGCCGAATGCGCCGGTCCACGTAGTCCAGGTAGCGAACGATGGCGACCTGTTCCACGATCGGTGGAACTAGTGTGATCATTCTCTTTAAGTGTGGCCAGTACAAATTTCTCTGTATCGTGCCAACACCTTTGGAGCAAAGCACATATTGATCAACCATTGAGGGTGCCCTAAGAAGTAGATCGGCGAATTGCGGGTCCAATTTCGAACTCACCGACAATACAAGATATGCCGGGCTGACAATGCCCTTCAGATCAGAGACCCCGACGGACCCGCGCCAAGCCTGCTGATTATTTAGGACAAAGTCGCCGGGATCGACGGCTTGATAATGTGAGACATCGTGGCTTGTCGGATTGGCTCTCTTTTCCACTACATCTGAGAATCGTATGACGCCTCGATTGAGATAAACGGATAGTAATTCGCGATCCTGCTGGTTGACAATCGACTTTGTTTGTGACACCGACGACAACCGCACAACGTCCCAATGCTCCGGGACGAGGCCGATGCACTCGGTGTCCGACGGCTTGTAGACCGGATAGGGCTGGTGCGCCCCGCCTACTGTGACCGCCACTTTGTCAAAGCGTCCCTCAGCGCATCCAATAAGGGCTGAATATCGCTCTCTTGGCGGCCAGCTTCCAGTCGTCCGACTATCCGGCTGAGATCGGGGGCGTCCCTGCCGAGAGATTGGGCAAGTCCGTCTAGTTTGCTCTTGGCAATCCGTGAAGGTGTGTCAGACGCGGAGTCGTACATTGAATCTAGTTGATTCAAACTTGTATTTAGATCTCCACTGGATAATCCAAGCTCTTCGGTGATGGTGGGGCAAGTGGACATTGAGTGCAATGTTTTCCATACCCATGCTTCAGGCGAAAGAGTGCCAGGCAAATACAGTATTGGAACGTCGTCATTAGCCTGCCTTCGTATCTTCCGTGCAATGTCGCTGTCTCTTTTGTCGCCGTCCAATACGAAGATGAAATTCTCAATCTGACCAAACTTTCTGAACGCGGCCGCATGTTCTGGGAATTCATTGGCGCCGGTGTCTCGTCCGATATGGACCGAATCGCCCCTGACTCTCAGGCGGGGTTGTAGATAGTCGAATGCCCCCCTTAAAATGGCTTCGGCTACTTCATCTTCACAAAGCACATTAAGCGAGTCTTTCGAACGACCGTATAGGGCATTTTGAATCAGGTCGCGATATGGCTGACTCACCGCGACTTTGCCTTCGTCGTCGCGCTCAAGGAAGATGCGGCCATTGGCGGGAACTGAATCGAGCACGACCGGGCTGTGTGAAGTGACAATGACTTGCAAGTCGCGGCGCAGAGCAAGTTGCTGGAGCTGCAGCATGAGAAGTTGCTGAACCCAGGGGTGTAGGCCCGCCTCCACTTCGTCGATCAGGATCAATGCGCCGTCGAGTTGAGCGATCTCTTGCGATAGTCGCAGAATTGATCGTTCGCCGGCGGCCATGTGCAACTCGGAGTACTTGATGCCACTCTCCTGAGCGGCGAAGAGCAGGTTCTTGTTGCCGCTGGTGAGGTCGACAACCTCTGAATATCGGAAGGGAAGCATTTGCCTTGCAAATTCGACCTGCGACGCCGTTAGGGGAGCCTCATGCGGCGCAGAACTGAGACGCGACATGCTGAGAACGCCCCGCACTTCAGTGGGATTGGTAAGATTGCTGAGAGTCCTGAGATAGATCCTTCGTCCCGGCTGTCTAGCGTTCTTGCGGCCGAGGAAGCTGCGGTTCCAGCCTTTGGAACGCCGCCACCGCATAGCAAGGCGACCATCAGGTGTTGAATAGTCAAACTGAATTGTGACCTCGCGCTTCTCATCCTCACGTCTGCCAAACTTGGGGCGGTAATCAGGGAAGAGAGTGGATGGGACAAAATCTTTGACTCCGGCTCCTGGAACTCTGTATGCGCAGGCGGCCGCAAAGAGCACCGTTGATTTGCCGCTAGCATTGCCGCCAGCAATGACGCTCACCGGATAGTCGAAAACCACCCTGAGATCGTTGATGCCACGGATACCGTCGAGGTGAATCTCCGATAGAAAATGTGGCAAGTGGGATTTCTTAGCCTGCAATTGGTCCCAGAGGCTGCGAAGTCGCTTCTCAATCATGGGTGGCCCTTCCCTTTCTTAGGTATTCTCGCTCAAAATCTTCCATCGCCGACAATTTCGATTAGCAGATTCTTCGTCCCTTGTTCCACCGCCAGGATGTCTGCCCGTATCTCCTCGAGCGTCCGCAGCGGCTGCGGCTTGTAGAAGTATCGCGTGAAGCTGATTTCGTAGCGGATCTTGACGCTTGACGGCACGTACCAGGCGTCGGGCGCGTAGGGCAGCACCTCGCGGCGGCCGCGGCTTGAAGTCAACGTTGCGATATCCATGTTCCGCTCATCCGGCCTTCCCCGTGAGCTTCGCTCCGGCGGCGGCCAGGGCCTGGTCGAAGGTCATGATCGCTCGCACGCCGCGCCGCCTGCAGCTCGCAAGATGGCAAAGGTCTCTCGCGCTCAGGGTGGGCTGGTGATCATGGAGTTGGCGGGCGAGGATGGCGTCCGCCTCTTCCAAGGGCCACACGTCCACTCCGGCCTTGTCCATCAGTTCCAACGCCGAGTCCAAGGTGTGCGGCCGCTTCATCCGCAGATAGACATGCATGAGTTCTTGGATGACCTCGGCCGAGGTGAAAAGCGTCCTGCGGTTGCGCATCGACTCGTCAAAGAACTGCTGGGCGGGAGATTGCAGCGGATGCGGCTTCCCGACCGCATACATGAAGACGCTGGTGTCGATGAAGATCATACGTTGGGCAAGCCGCCGGTCATCGATTCGTGGAGTGTCTGGAGGTGCTCGTGCCAATCCGGTTCCACGCCAGGCCCTTCACGCGCAGCGCACATTTCGAAGAACCGCCTCAGGTCCTCCGAAGACGCGAACCGTTCCGTGCGTTGCCGCGCCTCGAGCCGCTCACGCGCGGCGGCCCTGAGCCACGCGCTGAAGGTCAGGCCCTCCCGGCGCGCTTGGCGGACGAACCGGTCGCGGTCTCCGTCCGGAATGATGAGCTGAACTCTCGCCACGGCGACAGCCCCTATCTACGCGCGAATGTGTGTATTGATCGTACACATCGGATAGACCGACGTCAACGTCCGCCGTGAACTGGTAGGGGGCCACCTTGACAAGCGGGGATGGTTTCCCGCATTGGCGGGGAATGACATCGGTATCCAGCAAGAGCGTCACGCCGTCGTCCCGAACGGATTTTCAATCTCGGGGCCGCCCATGCTGTCGAAGTCGTCGGGGACTTCGATTTGTCCGGCCATGAACCCCAGCCGGGACGGCAGAGGCGAACCGGAAGCCTCAACGCCGCCGCCGACAATCTCTCCCAGCAACCCCTCCGTCTCGGATTCCAAGGCCAAGATGTCCGCCCGTATCTCCTCCAGCGACCGCAGCGGCAGCGGCTTGTAGAAGTACCGCGTGAAGCTGATCTCGTAGCCAATCTTGACGCTCGACGGCACGTACCAGGCGTCGGGCGCGTAGGGCAGCACCTCGCGGCGCAGGAAGGCTTCGATGCCGCCTGTTTCGGTGAGCGGGATCTGCTCGGTGTCGCGCAGGTCGGAGTCCGGCTCGTACTCGACCACGGCGGACTTGCCGCGGACGGTGGCCGGAAACAGGCCGCGCAGCGGGTCCGCCTCCACGCCTCGCTTGTGAACCTTCTTGATGATCGGCGGCGCGGACTCGGAGCGCTCGCTTCGTTCCTTCAGCGCCTTGATCTCGTTGGCTTTGTAGGCCCGCTCGGGATCGACTCCTTGCAGCCGCAGCGGCCGCTCGACGGTGACCTTCCAATAGCCGAAGGCCTCGTTGGGGAAGATCTTCGACTGCTCCGTTTCCTCGAAGTCCAGAAAGGCGTCGCAGATGCGCCGGATGTCCGGGTCCGACAGCGTGCAGTTCTTCGCGCCCAGGTTCTTGCGCAGCGGCTGGAACCACTGGGTGGCGTCGATGAGCTGCACCTTGCCCCGGCGATGCGCGGGCTTGCGGTTGCCGAGCACCCAGATGTAGGTGGCGATGCCGGTGTTGTAGAACATGTTGAGCGGCAGGGCGACGATGGCTTCCAGCCAATCGTTCTCGATGATCCAGCGGCGGATGTTGCTCTCGCCCTGCCCGGCGTCGCCGGTGAAGAGCGAGCTGCCGTTGTGCACCTCGGCGATGCGGCTGCCCAGCGGCGTGTCCCGCTTCATCTTGCTGAGCATGTTGGCCAGGAACATCAGCTGGCCGTCGCTGGAGCGGGTGCTGAGCGAGTGCTCCGGGTCGTCGTCGTGCTCCACGAGGAACCGCCGGTCCGTGAGGCCGGACTTGCCGCCCATGCGCTCCAGGTCAGTCTTCCAGCTCTTGCCGTAGGGCGGATTGGAGAGCATGAAGTCGAACTCGCGGCCGGGGAAGGCGTCGGCGGCGAGGGTGGAGCCGAACTTTATGTTGTCCGCCTCGACGCCCTCGCCCTTCAGAATCAGGTCGGCCTTGCTGATGGCGTAGGTCTCCGGGTTCACCTCCTGGCCGTAGAGGTGGACCGCCACCTCCTTGCCGCGATCGGCAGCCAGCTGCGTCAGCGTCTCCTCCGCGACGGTCAGCATGCCGCCGGTGCCGCAGGCGCCGTCATAGACCAGGTAGGTGCCGGACGCGACCTGATCGGCCACCGGCAGGAAGACCAGGCGCGCCATGAGCTGCACCACGTCCCGCGGGGTGAAGTGCTCCCCGGCCTCCTCGTTGTTTTCTTCGTTGAAGCGGCGGATCAACTCCTCGAAGACCGTGCCCATCCCGTGGTTGTCCAGGCCCGCCAGACGCACCGAGCCGTCGCCGTTCAGGACGGGCCGGGGGCTGAGGTTGATCGAGCTGTCCAGGAACTTCTCCACCAGGAAGCCCAGCGCGTCCGCTTCCACCAGCGTGGGAATCTGGTGATGGAATTTGAACTTGTCCAGGACTTCCAGGACGTTGGGCGAGAAGCCATAGAGATAGGTCTCGAAGTCGGCGCGCAACCGCTGCTGCTGGCCGCGGGAGGTCAGATCGCGGAGGCGAAAGGGCGACGTGTTGTAGAACGCCTCGCCGGCGGCCTGGCGCAAGGCGGCGTCCTGATTGTCGATGCCCGCCTCATCGAGCCGCTCCTTCATGCGGAGCACGTCTTCCTTGGTCGGCTCCAGGACGGCGTCCAGGCGGCGGATGACCGTCATGGGCAGGATCACGTCGCGATACTTGCCGCGCACGTACACGTCCCGCAGCACGTCGTCGGCAATGCCCCAGATGAAGCTGCTGATGTTGAGAGCGTTCATGCGCTTTTCCCTGCTCCGAGCATGGGACCGTCGGTAGGTGGCCGCAATGCCGCAAGTCAGGCCACGGCGGCGCCCGGCCATGGTGCCATGGACCGTCTCCGCAAGGGTTTTTAGGCGATTAGAAAAAATGTTAGCTTATCCAATATTCATCGCCCCCTTTTGGCTGAACACCAGGTGAGCACCGCACAACCAGGTCCGGCCACGGCCCCGTCGGAGCGCCGGGAGCGGACGCTGGTGATCCTGGCGGTGGTGATCGGCGTGATGTTTTCCGCGCTCGATCAGCTCATCGTGATCACGGCGATGCCGCGCGTGGTGGCGGACCTGGGTGGGCTGGCGGACTTCGCCTGGGTGTTCACGGGCTACACCTTGGTCTCAACCGTGAGCCTGCCCGTGTGGGGCAAGCTCTCGGACGTCTACGGGCAGCGGCGGCTCTGGCTGGGCGGGCTGGTGCTGTTCATGACCGGCTCGGCCGTCGCCGGGGCGAGCCAGGAGATGGTGCAGCTCATTCTGTCGCGGGGCGTGCAAGGCCTGGGGGCCGGCGCCCTGATGGCACTCGGGCCGGCGTTGATCGCGAGCCTCTTCCCGCCGTCCGAGCGGGCCAAGTGGCAAGGCGCCCTGATGGCGTTGTTCGGCCTGGTGGTGATTGCCGGGCCCACGCTCGGCGGCTGGATCACCGACACGCTGAGCTGGCGCTGGGTCTTCTACGTGAACCTGCCGTTCGGCGGCCTCGCCGTCATCGCCGCCTGGTTCGGCCTGCCGGCCGCCCGGCCGGGCGTGCGGCCGGCCATCGACGTGGCGGGCGCGCTGGCGCTTGTCGGGGCCGCGGTGCCGCTGCTGCTGGCGTTCTCCTGGGCGGGCGGGCGCTACCCGTGGCTGTCGGTGCCCATCGTCGGGCTGCTGCTGGGATCCGCCGCCATGCTCGGCGTGTTGGTGGCCCTTGAGCGGCGGGCCGCCGACCCCATGATCAACTTGGCCTTTCTGACCAACCGCGTGTACGTGGTGGCCATCGCCGCCACGTTTCTGGCGAGCGCCGGGTTGATCGGCGCCGTGCTCTATATCCCGCTCTTCGCCCAGGCCGTGATGGGCGCCAGCGCCACGAACTCGGGCGCGGTGCTGGTGCCCATGATGCTGGCATTCGTCGTGAGCGCCATCGCGGCCGGACAGATCATGTCCCGCACCGGTCGGTACAAGGCGCTAATCCTGTCGCTGTTCGCCGTCGGCATCGTGGGCGCGGTGCTGCTGGCCCGCATGGATGCGTCCACGACCGAGCTGGAGGCCATGCGCAACATGGTGGTCATTGGGTTGGGCATTGGCGGGCCGTTCTCGGTGCTGGTCGTGGTGGCGCAGAATGCCTTTCCCGACCGCAATCTGGGCGAAGTGACGGCGGGGTCGCGCTTCTTCAGGCAGATGGGCTCCACCATCGGTGCGGGCCTCATGGGGTCGCTGCTGAGCGTGTGGTTTGCCGCCAACGTGCAACAGCGGCTCCCGGCGCAGGTGCGCGACGCGCTGGGCCCGGAGCGTCTGGCCGAGGCCAGCAACCCGGAGGCGCTGTTCGCGCCTGAGGCCATGGCCGCGCTGCGGGACTCACTGGCGGCGCTGGGCGCCGAGGGTCCGGCCGTGGGCGAGCTGCTGGTGGAGACCCTGCGCGTGAGCCTGGCGGACGCGTTGCGCGGACTGTTCGTGGTTACGGCCGTCCTCATGGCCGTCGGCTTCGCCATCGCCACGCTCTTGCCGGAGATTCCGCTGCGCAAGACGCGCGACGCCGATCTGGCTACAGACAGGGCCGATGCCGCCGCGCCGACCGTGCATGGCGGGTAGCGGTTCGAGCTAGCCCCGCCCCGTCACCGCCACCAGCAGGATCGCCAGGGCAAACGCCGCGATGCCGATCACCGTCGCCGCCGCCGTCCCGGCGATGATGGGCCGGAGCGAGCCGCTCGACCGCGGCTCGGCGCGCAACGCCAGATACCCGGCGAGCGCCACCACGACCACAATCGTGACCCCACCGGCGGCGCGGTGGCTGTCAACCAAGAAGTAGACCGCTGCCAGCACGGCCCCGAAGGCCGCCGTGCAGACGACGGCGAGGCGCCCCAGATGTGCTCGGAATCGCACCGGCGCAGCATACGCGACCGCCGGCCGGTTGCCGGATGGCCGTGTACGTGCCAACGTTTCGCAAGGTTGATCGCCCAGGGGGCATCCCGTGACCGGAGCCGATGCGCTCGTCGCCATCTTGAAAGCCGAAGGCGTCCAGCAGGCGTTCTGCTACCCCACGACGCCCATTCTTGAAGCGCTGGCCCGCGGCGGCGTCCGCACGCTGCTGGCGCGCCAGGAGCGCGTCGCCGGCAACATGGCCGACGGCGTGGCGCGCTCGACCGGCGGGCGCCAGCTGGGCGTCCTGACCGTGCAGCAATCCGCCGGCTCCGAAAACGCCTTCGCGCCGATAGCCCAGGCGTATACCGACTCATCGCCCCTGCTGTTCATTCCGGGCCACCCGGGGCTCCGCCAGGCTGGAATTCCGCCGGCGTTCGACGGCCTGGCGCACTACGGCGCCACCACCAAGCTGGCGCTGCAACCCACCGCGGCCGACCAGATTCCGCAGCGCGCCCGCATGGCCATCACGGCGCTGCGCTCGGGCCGACCCGGTCCGGTGATGCTTGAGATGCCCGTGGACGTGGCCGCCGAAGAATTCACCGGACCCATCACGCACACGCCGGTGCGCCCGATCAAGAGCGCCGCCGATCCGGGCGCCGTCGAGGAGGCTGCCGAGCGCCTGCTGCGCTCCGCATCGCCGCTGATCTGGGCCGGCCAAGGCGTGCTCTACGCCGACGCATCCGCTGAGCTGCAGGCCGTCGCCGAACTCCTGGGCGCGCCGGTCATGACCACCCTGCAGGGCAAGAGCGCCTTCAACGAGCGTCACGAACTGTCGGCCGGGGTGGGCGCCTACGTCGAGACCGGCATGGTCGCGCACTACCTGGCGCACAGCGACACGCTGTTGGCCGTGGGCACCAGCTTGAGCCTCGCGCCCTTCACGCCGCAAATCCCCGACGGCAAGACGATCGTTCATGCAACCAACGACCCCACGGACCTGCACAAGATCTACCCTGCGGACGTGGCCATCTGCGCCGACGCCAAGCTGTTTCTGGCGCAACTGGCCGATGTCTTGCGCTCCCGCGTGGGCGCGGCGCAGGAAGAAATGCGGCGGCGCACGGTCGCCCGGCTCGCCGAGCTACGCACCGCTTGGCGCGCGGATTTCGCCGCCGAGTTCAACGACGAGCGCGACCCCATCAACGGCTACCGTCTCTTCGGCGAGTTGTGGAGCCTCATGGACCCCGACACGTCGATGATCACCCACGAATCCGGCGCCTGCCGCGACATCCAGTGCGTGTTCTACGAATCGACCGTGCCGCACAGCTACCTGGGCTGGGGGCAGTCGTCGCAACTCGGCTTCTCGCTGGGCCTGGCCATGGGCGCCAAGCTGGCCAATCCCGACAAGCTGGTCGTCAACGTGATGGGCGACGGCGCCGCCGGCATGACAGGCATGGACTGGGAAACCGCCGCACGAGAGAACATCCCCATCCTCAGCGTCATCAAGAACGACGCCATCTTCAGCGGCTACGACCGCAACATTCCGACCGCCATCGAGAAATTCAGCCTGGCCACCCTGCACGGGGACTACGCCGCGGTGGCCGCGGCCCTGGGCTGCCACGCGGAGAAAGTGTCGGCGCTGCACGAGCTGCGACCGGCACTGCAACGAGCCATCCGCGCCACCCGCGAGGGTCAGCCCGCCGTGGTGGACGTGTCGACCGCCGAAACCCGGCGACTCTCAGCCCCACCGCCGGAGCGCAAGACGGTCTAGCGCGGCGAGCACAGTCCACCGCCGGACATCGCCGGCAGGATGGTCAGGGTGTCGCCGTCCGCCAGGGGTGAGTCCAAGCCGTCGAGCGTGTTGACGTCCCGCTCGTTGAGGAACAGGTTCGTGGCCTCGAGCACGTTGCCGCTGGGCGGCGTGAGCGATTCGCGCAACGTCGGATAGACGACAAAGAGCGCCTCGAGGGCCTCGTGCACCGCGACGGCCTCAACCTCAACGCTCCGCGCACCATCGGTGTGGTGCCGCAGCACCTGGGGAATGCGGATGGTGACGGTGGGCATAAGGCGGCGGCGGTGTGGCTGGCGGGCGCATTCTCCGAGAGCCAGGCCGTCCGTGGCAATGCCGGCGGGCGGCTTTCGGCCGCGCGCGCCTGCGCCTACGATTGGGAGACCCGTCCGCCCAGTGAGACTTGCCATGCAGCCCAAGGTCATCGATCCCGGCGAAGTCGCCGCGGAGCACGTGTATCCCGACGCCCCGAGCAAGGTCGTCAAGCGCAATCTGGTGACCTACCGAGACGACGCGCCGAACTTTGGCATGCGGCTTTTCGAAGTCGAGGCCGGCGGCGCCACTGATCACCATCAACATCCGTGGGAGCACGAGGTGTTCATCGTCAGCGGCGACGGCCACCTGTTGACGGACGACGGGCCCAAGCCGTTCGCCGAGGGCCAGGCCGTTTTCGTGCCGCCCAACGCCATGCACCAGTTCCAGAACACGGGGTCGGCGCCGCTGCGGTTTCTGTGCATGATTCCCAACAGCGGGGACTGCCAGTAGCGCGGTCCGACGGCAGAGGCGCCCCCGAGGGAAATCGAATCCCTGTTTCCACCTTGAAAGGGTGGCGTCCTAGGCCTCTAGACGACGGGGGCCGCGGCGCGGGCGAATCACTCTAGCACCGAGGTGAGCGCCGCCAGCCGCGCCGGGCGCCCCTGTGAGGCTGAAGGAGCGCCGCAACTGAAGCATCGCAAACGATGCGACATCCTCCTAGGGTGCGGTGCGGCATGACCGGCCCGTTGATGGCACGTCCTAACGACCCAGCGCGGGTGCTGCGGTCGAGACTCGAAGCCGTCGCTGACCCCGTGCGCGCTGCCGGCGAGGCCAAGTACCTGAAGCTGGAGCGGCGGCGGGTGATCGGTGCGTCGATGCCCGGCGCCGAGCGTGCGCTGACCGGCGTCGTCCAGGAGTTCGGACTGCCGACGGACCTCGACATGCTCGACGCGCTCTTCGGCGCATCGCTGGAAGAAGCCTGGTGCGCGATCTGGATGCTGGCGGCGCAGCCGGCGTTCAACGTTGAGACCTGGCGGCTCACCGAGGCGTGGAGCGAGGCGCCGGACACCTGGGCGCTGGCCGACCCGATCTCGCTGCTGCTCGTGGCGGGCCACCTTGAGGCCGGCGTCATCGCTGAGGACGTGCTGATCGCCTGGGCCGCGCGCGAGTCGCCGTTCTGGTACGGCGCATCGCTCTGGTGGCGACGGTGTCGCTCAACGACGGGCTCCACGGACCCACCCGGCGGCGGCTGCAACGGATCGGGCGCGTGCCGCCGATCGGCGAGTCGCCGCGGCCGCAACTCACGTTCGACCTGCTGGAGGCCAGCATTCACGACCGCCGGCACTTCATTCGCTTGGGCATCGGCTGGGGGCTGCGACCGTTGTCCGCGGTCGACCCCGACGGCGTGGCGGCCTTCGTCACGCGCCATCGCGCCCAGTTCACGAAGGCGATGCTGAACAAAGCGCGCCTGGACGACGACGGGCGGCGTGCAACGTGATCTCGCTCATGCTCGACACGGACGTCGGCGACGACGTGACCACCGCCGCGCCCACGCCAGCGCAACGCTCCCACCCACCGCCATCGTGCCCGCGAGCAGGTTGAACAGGATGTCTTGTGGGTCGAAGACGCGGCTGGGGAGAAAGAATTGGATGCCCTCGTCGAGCAGGCCCAGCGCGGCTGTCGCGACGACGGCAAGCAGGGGCGGCAGCGGGACGCGGCGACCCTGGCTGGCGCGCTCGGCGAGCGCTGCGTAGATGAAGACGCCCACCACGCCGTACTCGATGAGGTGCGAGCGCTCCTCGGGAATCACCATCCTGAGCAACAGCAGCACGTAGGCAGCCGTGACACCCAGCATGACGGCGATCTCCAGCCCGCCCGGCCGCGCCTTCAGCCCAAACGCGACGATGGTCGCCCCCACCAGGAGCATGGCCAGCCAAAACGAGGCGACATCCAGCAAACCGCGCTCGCGCAGGGCCCAAGCCAGCGTGTTGGCGAGGCCGAGGGTGGCGTAGATCGCCGCCACGACGGCCAGCGTCCACAGCCAGAGGCGCCGCTCCCGGCGGGATGAGAAGAAGGCCATGGCCGGAACTGTATCGGGCCGCGACGCCTAGCTCAGCGGCTACCCCCAGCATCGCTAGACTGCCGGATAGTCCTCACTGCGTAGCCAGCGCTGGGGGAGCACGCAATGGAACACGGGTGGCGCGTGACGTGATCTCGCTCATCCTCGACACGGACATCGGCGACGACGTGGACGACGCCTTTTCCCTGGCATTCGCCGCGCGGCATCCGAAAATCCGCCTATGCGCGGTGACGACCGTGCTGGGCGACACGCATTGGCGGGCCGCGCTGGCGCTCCGATTGCTGCACGAGTTGGGCGTTGGCGACGTTCCCGTGGCGGCGGGCGAGCCGGGCGGCGCCGTCGCGGGCATCACCCTCTCCGGTGACGTGGTCGTGCCGCTCGGCAGCGACGATTCCCGCCGCGATCCCCGTTCAGCCACCGACCTCATGGCCGACGTGATCGCGACCGCGCCGCCGCCGGTGTGGCTCGCCACCATCGGCCCGGCCACCAACGCCGCCACGCTGCTGGCCGAGCGGCCCGAGGCGCTGGACCGCCTGGCCGGCGTGGTCATGATGGGCGGGCGGGACGATCCGGCGAACCCGCGCGAGCACAACTTCGGCCTCGATCCCGTCGCCGCGGCCGCCGTGTGCAACTGCGGCCGGCCGGTGAGGGTGGGCGACTATCTCATTACGTCGCAGGCGCAGCTGCGGCGGGACGACCTGTCCCGCGTGCGACGCGCCCCCGGCATCGGCGCCTCGCTGAGCCGGATGCTCGAGACCTACCTCGACCGGCGCGGCCGCGATTGGACCAGCATGTACGACCCCGCAACGCTCACCCTTGCCCTCGGCGAGGACTTGCTGCGCCTCGACCCAACGCCCAGGCGCGCCGAGGTTGTGGCGGGTCAGGTTCGCTTCGAGGTCGCGAGCGGGGCTTCGCAGCTGTGCGTCGCCGCCTCGATCGACGCCGCAGCCTTCCGTCGCGAGCTGCTCGACGTTGTCCGCCTCAACGGATGAAGCTGCCGGCCAGCCCATGCCTGGCGCCCGACAGCCCGCAATTCCAGCTCATCGAAGCAGCGCGTGCGGTGCTGGCGCGCGACGCCAGGGTCATTGCGGCGTGGATCGGCGGCAGCATCGCGGAAGGCACGGCGGACCGTTGGTCGGACGTGGACCTTCGCCTGGCCGTGGAGGAATCCGATCTCCCCGAGGTCATGGCCGCGATGCCCGCAACGCTGGCGGCGATCCATTCGGTGCTGGGATGGCTCAGCCGGCCCGTGCGCGGGGAGCATCTCGTCGTCGTCACCTTCGAAGGGCCGGTGCGCGCGGACCTAGAAGTCACGACGCCGGAGGCTCTGCGGGGGCCGCGCAGCGAAGCCGTGGCGCCGCTGATCGATCCGCGCGGACTGGTCAAGCGGTTTGGCCGCGCACCATTCGCACCGCGGCAGCTCACGCCGGCGGAGCTCATCGAGCGGGAGGCGGCGCAGGTTCCGTCCGAGCTGGGACGGTTGCAGCGGGCCATCGAGGAGCGATCAATCCTGACGGCGACGCAGGCCCAGGCCAACCTGCTGCAGACCGCCCAGCGCCTGCTGCTCCTGCTGCGCGACCCTTGCGCCGCCGGACTCGCAGGGCCCAAACACGCGGCTGAGGTGCTAACGGCGAAGGACATCGAGCCGCTCTTGGCGCCGCTGCATGCCTGGAGCCCCTCGTGGCCCGACCCGGACGTTGACTCGATTGAGCCAACCCTTGACGTCCTGCGTCCGCTCGTGGCGGAGGCGCGGGCGCGGCACGGGAAATCGGTGCCGCTGAGCCCAACGCCGCCCGACCCGGCGAGCACCCCGGCCGGCCTGAGCAACTACAACCGTGGTGAATTGACCGCGCGAGGGGCGGTTGAGACCGCCAAGAACTTGCTGGTGCACGCAATGGCCGGGGCCAATTATTACAACCGCGGGCTGTACACCGGGCTGCTCTGGGGATATGCCATGGCGGTGCAAATCGCCGCCGACCTGGCCCGCGTGAGTCCGCGCACACCGACGCTGGCAGCCCAACTCGCGCCCGCCGACGTGGACGCATTCGAGTCCGCCCTTCGGCCGCTGCGGCGCGGGGGCGTTGAGGCCGTCCGCCTGGTCGCGGCCCACGTGGCGGGGGCGTATTCGCGCTACCTCGAACGCGCCTGCGCCGCGCAGGCGCTGCCGTATCCGCGGCAACTCGACCACGCGGTCAATGCCTACCTCTTCCGTGAAGGCGCGTTCGCCTACGACGTCGTCGGCGCTCCCTGTCGTTCCGAGCCCCGTCCCCCATCTGTCCTTCCGAGCCGCAGGCGAGGAGTCTCAGATGCTCCACCGCGGCCGCTAGGACCGGCACTCTAGGGATGGTCTGAATAAGTCTGGCGGCCGCGGCAGCGCCTATGCTCGTGGGCAACCGGCGCCGGGTGAGGACACGCGATGCAGCCGCAGCGATCATTCGCCGATGTGGAGTACGAGGGGCAGAAGCGCCAGACGCGACGGGCGCAGTTTCTGCAGCAGATGGACGGCTTGATTCCGTGGCGGCGGCTGGAAGCGCGCCTCCGCCCGGTGTACCCCGCCGGCGAGCGCGGGCGGCCGCCCTATCCCCTGGCCATGATGCTGCGGATCCACTGTGTGCAGCTGTTCTACAACCTCAGCGACCCGGCGATGGAAGACGCGCTCTACGACAGCGTGGCGGTGCAGCGCTTCGTGGGCCTCGCGGCGCGGGACCCGCGGCCCGATGAGACGACGATCCTCAATTTTCGGCACCTGCTGGAGCAGCATGCCCTGGGCGCGGTGCTGCTGGCCGAGATCACCCGGCATCTGGCGACGCGGGGCGTGCGGCTGCGGGAAGGCACGATCGTGGACGCGACCATCCTCGAGGCCCCAGCGTCAACGAAGAACGACGCCCAGCAGCGCGATCCCGAGATGCATCAGGTGAAGAAGGGGAACCAGTGGTACTTCGGGATGAAGGCTCACATTGGGGTGGATGCCCAGACGGGCCTGGTGCATAGCGTGGCAACGACGGCGGCGAACGTGGCGGACGTGACGCAGGTGCCGCAGTTGCTCCACGGCGGCGAGACGCGGGTGTGGGGGGACGCGGGGTATCAGGGCGTGGCGCGGCGCCCGGAGCACCGGGGCCGGGCCATGGACTGGCAGATCGCCCTGCGGGCCGGGCGCCGACGGCAGCTGGCGCCGGGCAGTGCGGCCGCGCGCATGGAGCGGCGCAAGGCGGCGATGCGGGCGAAGGTCGAGCATCCGTTCTTGTACGTGAAGCGCCACTTTGGCTACGCGACGGTGCGGTATCGGGGCCTGGCGAAGAACCGGAACCGGCTCTGCCTGTTGTTTGGGCTGGCGAATCTGTTGCTCGCGGAGCGCGCCGCGCCCGCGTAGGCGGGAGTCGTGCGCCCTTGATGGCGCCGAAGGCGACCTGAACCGCCGCTTGCGGGGCGGACCCGCCCCGATCACCGCCCCAAGCACTGATCCGCACCCGTCACAAGCCCCCGGGCGATCAGAGGCGCCGGTTGTTCAGAGCTTCCCTAGATTCCTCACTCCGTTCGGAATGACGGAGGTGGTTCGGAATGAGGGTCGATCCACCGCTGACTGGCCGCCCGTAAGGATTCACCGCCGTCAGGCACAATGAGCGTCGCTGACTCGCATCCGAAGGCTGGCCCGTGAAGATCTCGCAGCGTGTTCAAAACTTGGCCGAATCGGGAACCATCGCCGTGAGCAACAAGGTTGCGGCAATGCGCGCGCAAGGCATCGACGTCGTGAGCCTGGGCGCCGGAGAGCCCGACTTCGACACGCCGGACCACATCAAGGCGGCCGCGGCGGCGGCCTTGAACAGCGGCGAGACTAAATACGCCAAGCCGGCCTCGGGGGTACCTGAGCTCAAACAAGCCGTCGTCGGCAAGCTGGCGCGCGAAAACGGCCTCACCTACACCCCGGAGCAGGTGGTGGCCAGCGTCGGCGGCAAAGAGGCGCTGTACCTGGCCTTCGCCACCCTGCTCGATCCCGGCGACGAGGTCATCATCCCGGCGCCCTACTGGGTGTCGTATCCCGAGCAGGTCAAGCTGGCCGGCGGCGTGCCCGTCTTTGTAAATGCAGGCGCGGACGCCGGATTCAGAATCACGCCCCAGCAGCTGCGCAATGCGCTCACGCCGCGCACGCGCGCCCTCGTGTTCAACTCGCCCAGCAACCCCACCGGCGCCGCCTACTCGCCCGAGGAAACCAACGCCCTGGCGGACGTGCTGGCGGACACGGACGTGGTGACCTTCAGCGACGAGATGTACGACCGCCTTCTCTTCGGCGGCCGCAAATTCAAGAGCTTCGCCGCCACCTCCGCGCACGCCTACGACCACACGATCACGTTCAACGCCGGTTCCAAGACCTATTCCATGACCGGCTGGCGCATCGGCTACGCCGCGGGTCCGGTTGACGTCATAAAGGGCATGGCCAAGCTCCAGTCGCAGACCACCAGCGGGGCCGCCACCTTCACCATGCATGCCCTGGCCGCCGCGCTGAACGGCGACCAATCCTGCGTCGAAGAAATGCGCGTGGAGTTTGAGCGCCGTGGCCGGTTCCTCAGCGACCGCTTGAACGGCATCGACGGCGTGGTCTGTCCCGAGCCCGGCGGTGCCTTCTACGCCTTCCCCGACGTCTCCGGCACGTTCGTGGCCAAGGGCGTGTCCGGCTCGACCGAGTGGGCCGGCCGCCTGCTCGAAGACGCCCACGTCGGCGTGGTGCCGGGCAGCGACTTCGGCGACGACGCCTGCGTGCGCCTCAGCTTCGCCACCAGCATGGCCGTCCTGGAAACCGCCCTGGACCGCATCGAGGGCTTTCTCGCCGGCTAAGGCTGATGCCGAGCGGCCCGTCTAGGCGTCTGCCGCTTCGGACCCCCGGGCCAGCGCGTCGAGATCGTCCCGATCCAGGCTCAGGCTGGCCCCGGTGTCCAGGATCGCAGTCCACGTCGCCTCGGCCACCTCCAGACCCGCCGCGCTGAGCTTCTCCCGCGAGCGGCGTTCGGTGTCGCCGGGGATCAGCACCTCGTCGAAGCCCGCCGCCGGGCGCGTCTGGCGTACGCGGTCGAAGGTGCCGCGCGTGGCCGCGTCATAGCCGTCGCCCCGGTCGAAGGCGTTGGGATCGATGGCCATGGCAAAGGTTCCAATACGCACGTTGAGTTCCGGGTTGATGGCGCCGGTGAGATTGGACGCCAGAATCTCCGTCATCAGCGAGAGGCCGTAGCCCTTGTGCGCCGCCATGGTGAGGAGCACGCCGCCGTCGTAGAGGTCGCTCGGTTCCGTTGAAGGCTGGCCCTCGCCGTCCAAGATCTGACCGGGCGGCAGCTGCGCGCCCTTGGCCAGCGCTACTCGCACCTTGCCTTCGGCGGTGGCCGTGGTGGCGAAGTCGACGATCAGCGGGTCGGCGTCGGCCGCGGGCGCGCCAAATGCCAGCGGATTGGTGCTCAGCCGCCCCTCGGCGCCGCCGAATGGCGCCGCGCGCATCGTGCCGGGTCCGCCCGCGGCCATGAAGTAGACCACGCCCAGGTCAGCCCCCAACTCGGCCCACTCGCCGAGGCGTCCTATGTGATTGCAGTGGGAGATGCCACCAATGGCCACGTGTGAGGTCTTGGCTTTCGCCGCCAGACGGCGCGTCAGCTCCTCGGCCGCCAGATGGCCGAACCCGTACTGCGCGTCCAGCAGGACCGTGGTGTCGCTCTCCGAGACCACCCGCGGCATCGCCGTGGGGACGAACGCCCCCGAGCGGATGCGGTCGATGTAGTCGGGGATGCGGATCACGCCGTGCGAGGGATGCCCCGAGAGATCGGCGCGGACGAGCCAGCCGGCCAGCTTGGCCGCCGCCGCAGCGGGCGTCCCCGCGGCTTCCAGAATCCGCGCCGCGGCGGCCGTTAGGGGTTCAGCGGAAAACGTCGGCATGCATACCTCAGGTCGTTAGATGCGAGCGCTACCAGCACGGCCGACCCGCATCATACGCAGGCGCCCGTGCTCGCGTCCCCGGACATCCAGCCATAGCGGAGCCGGGGCAAGTCTTCGACTTCTAACTCCCCTGCGAATAGCTGGTCGGCGCAAGCTGTCCGCCACTCTCGGACGGTTGCCCTGTAACTGCGAGGTCTTGTCAATAGGGCGCAGAGCATGCACAGCTGGACCAGCTACTCCGGCCAAAACGCCTCAGTCGATGGGAACCGCTTTCGATGGCTTTCTCGTTGCGCCCAGTCCGCTTCGGCGCTCTGCTGTTGGCGTTGCTGCTTGCCAGCATCGTCTTCGCCGCCCCCACCTTCGCCGAGCACCCGGAGGCCGACGGCGACGCCGGCCTCTCCGCCGTCGTGCTGCGGAGCATCTTCACCGAGCCCGACGCCCACCTCGCGCACAACATCCCCAACCTGCGTGTGACGGTCGGGGACGACGAGGTTGGTTGCAACTTCCTCACCCACTACGAATCCACCGGCGGCGTCACCCGCTGGGGCTTTGCCACCTCCGAAGCCATTGAAGAACGCCCCGGCAGCCTGACGCAGTACTACCAACGCGGCGTCGTGGACTGCCAGGAGCGTGACGGCCTCTGGCGCATGGAGCGACGGCTGGTGTGGGATTACCTTGGCGGCGGCCTGGGCGACGCGCCCGATCTGGGCACAGAGCCCGACCTCGTCAGCGACCAGGTCGGCCTGCCCCTCGGCCCCTGGGGTCACCGCGTGTCCAACATGGCTGTCGACGGCACGCCCACCGGCTTCCTGGACTTCTTTGTCGAGCTCGGCGGCCTCCAGGCGTTCGGCCATCCCAAGACCGACGCCCGCCTCGACGACGCGCCAGGCGCGATTCTCGCCATCGAGGGCGCTGAGTCCGGCGTCATCCGGCAGTACTTCCAAGCCGCGGTGTTCGAGCACCACCCCGACAGCCCCGAGCCGGTCCAGCTGCGCCTCCTCGGCGACGCCGTGCGCGACCGTATCTACCCCTTCGGCAGCCATCAGGCGTTCCAGAGCTTCCAATCCGCTCCGGCGCTGCGCTATGGCCAGACCTACGCCCCCGAGGGAACCTTGGTCCGCGCCGTCTTGGTCGCGCTCTATAACGCCACCGACGGCGTCAACTGGAACCGCAACGACAATTGGCTCAGCGACGAGCCCCTCGGCGAGTGGTACGGCGTGACGACCGACGACGTCGGCCGCGTCGTCAAGCTGGATCTCTCGGAGAACCAATTGAGCGGTCAGTTCCTGGCCCAGCTAGGCCGTCTCACCGATCTGGAATGGCTGTCCCTCTGGGGCAATCAGTTGCAGGGGGAGATCCCGCCCACGATTGGCAGCCTCGACAATGTCCATACGCTGTCCATCTGGGCCAATCAGCTGCGCGGGTCCATCCCTGTCGAGTTGGGCGACATGGCCAGCCTCGAATGGGCGGCTCTCGGCATCAACCAATTGACCGGTCCGATTCCGCCCGAGTTGGGCAACCTCGCCAACGCGACCCATTTGGACTTCACGTTGAACCAGTTGAGCGGCGAGGTCCCGCCCGAGCTGGGCAACCTCACCAACCTGGTCTGGCTCGCGTTCTGGAGCAACCAGTTAACCGGCCCGATTCCGCCCGAGCTGGGCAATCTCACCAACCTGGAACGGCTGGACTTCGACTTCAACCGGCTCAGCGGCCCGATTCCGCCCGAGTTGGGCAACCTGGTCAACCTGGACCGGCTGTACTTGCACAACAACCGGTTGACCGGTGAGATTCCGCCTGAACTGGGCAACCTCGTCAACCTGATACTTCTGGACCTGAGCAACAACCAGTTGACCGGCCAGATTCCGCCCGAAATGGGCAATCTCGTCCGTCTGCGAGCGCTGGGACTCGGAGAGAATGAGTTCACCGGCTGCGTCCCCGCGGGGTTGGAGGCGGTCCCGCAGAACGACGTGGACGAGCTTGGTCTGCCGTTATGTGAGTCCGAGGAGGTGGGGGAGGCTTAGGCCGCCCTCGGGTAGGGGGCGGGTTTCAAACCCGCCCGACCACCGGCCTCGTCCGCGTAGGGGCGCCCTTGCAGGGTGGGGCGTCGGGCGGTTCGCGAACTTCGTCCACCCGAGGGCCGCGCGGCCCCGCGCGAGGCTGGTGTCTGCGCACACCACCGCTTGTCCGTGCCAGATGCCGCGGACAGCGCGGGGCCTGTTAGCGCAGGCCGTCAGCCGCGAATCGACTCCGGTACGGGGTTCAGGGACCTGAGCCAGACACTGCATCGTTGCCCTTCACGATAGTCGAGGCGAGCGTGAGCATGGACGCCAGGTCGCTCAGGTTGGCTGGCACGACAAGGGTGTTGCTTTCCTTGGCCAGTTGGCCGAACTGGGCGATGTACTGCTCGGCGATGCGCAGCCGCATGGCGTCCATGCCGCCGGTGACGCTCACCGACTGGGCAATCCGGCTCAAACCATCTGCCGTGGCGGCCGCCACGGTGAGGATCGCCTCGGCCTCGCCCTGGGCCTCGTTGATCTGCTGCGTTCGCACGGCCTCGGACGCTTTGATCACGCGCTGTTTCTCGCCCTCCGCCTCATTGATACTGGCATCGCGGTTACCTTGGGACTCATTGATCTTGGCGTCGCGGTCACCCTCAGAGGCCAGGATCACCGCCCGCTTCTCGCGCTCGGCGCGCATCTGCTTTTCCATCGCAGCAAGCACATCGGCCGGCGGCGTGATATTGCGAATCTCGTAGCGCAGCACCTTGACGCCCCACGGTGCCGACGCTTGGTCCAACTCATTCACGATCGCGCTGTTGAGCGAGGCGCGCTCCTCGAACGTGCGGTCGAGGTCGATCTTGCCGACTTCACTGCGCAGGGTGGTCTGGGCCAGTTGCGAGATAGCAAAGGTGTAGTTCGTGATCCCGTAGGATGCCTGGTGCGGCTCGAGGATCTGGAGGTACAGCACGCCATCAACGCCTACTTGAACGTTGTCGCGCGTGATGCAGAGTTGCTCCGGGATGTCGACCGCCCGCTCCTTGAGATCATGCTTGTAGGCGACCCGGTCCAGGAAGGGGACCAGGATGTGGAACCCCGCCTGCAGGGTGCGGCTGTAGCGGCCCAGCCGCTCGATGACATAGGCCGCCTGCTGCGGCACGATCACGGCTGACTTGGCGATGAGGACGATCACCAGCACCACCAGCGCCAGCACGACGGCGAGAACGATGGTTTCCACGACTGCCATAAGCTACTCCTCCGCGCGCAGGCTGAGCACCAGCTGCTCTACGCGCTCAATGCGGGCGCGATGGCCCGCCGTCAGCACCGAGGGCCCCACATTCCGCGCCGTCCAGTCCGCACCGCGCAGCCGGGCATGGCCGAGCGCGCCGGGGTCTATAGTCTCGGACACCGTGGCGACCTCGCCAATCAGCGATTCGTATCCTGGCGCAGAGCCGTCGCGCACCCAGCCGTACAGCTGTCGCCGAACCCCAAGCAGCAGGACGATCGACAATGCCCCAAACACGGCCCACTCGACGTACAGCGGGCCCAGGAGACCGAAAGCGGCGCCAAGCCCGGTGAGCAGCGCCGCAACGCCCAGGATGGCCAAATAGAATCCGGCGTCGGTGAGTGCCTCGGAGCCGAGCAGCACGACGCCGACGAGAATCCATCCCCACCAGGGCATCAAGGCTCCTCTCTCGTCGACTAGCCTTTCACAGTCCGCGGACCGGGCGCAATAGCCGACGAGGCGGCCAGCGCGACCGCGGCAACCTCGGGCTACCGGGGCAACTGCCGCCCGGTCGCCGCTTCCCGCTGTCAAACGCCCGCGCGCGTCCGAGCTCGGGACGCGGCTGCCCGCAAATGGACGCGAGTCCCGGGCGCGCCAGGCGACCGTGGTGGTGGAAACCGCTGCCGGGACGGCCCGACCGCGACCGCTACCCCGCGCTGCTGGCGATGGCGTTGACCTCGTCGGCCGAGACGCCCACCTTCTCGGCGCTGGCAAGGTAGAGGTCCCAGGTCGAGTCGGGAATGTCCAGCGGTCCCCCAGCGGCGGCGCGGCGGGAGGCTTGCTCGAAGTCGCCCGGCACCTGCACCTCGGTGAAACCCTCGGCCGGGCGCGTGTTGCGCAGGCCCTCGAGATTGGTGCGAATCCCGCGCCGCACGTCCTCCGGGTCGCCGAACGCCGCGGGGTCGACCGCCAGCGCAAATCCGCCGGCGGGAGTGTCGCCGCCGTCCACGGCTGAGCCGACCAGGTTGGCGCCCAGGATGGACACCATCAGGCCAACGGCATAGCCCTTGTGGCCGCCAAACGGCACCATCATCCCGCCCTCGTAGAGCGACGCGGGATCGTTGGTCGGGCGTCCGTGCTTATCCAGGAGCCAGCCGTCCGGCACTGGTAGGCCCTTGTCGCGGTAGACCCGCACTTTGCCTTCGGCGGACGCCGTGGTCGCCATGTCGATCAGCATGCCGTCGTCGTCCGCCGCGGGCGCGCCGAAGGTGAACGGCAGCGTGCCCACCCGCCGCTCGGCGCCGCCGAACGGCGCCGCGATGGCATCGCCCCCGGCCCAGCCCATGCAGAGAAACGAGATCACGCCAAGCTCGGACCCAAGCTCGCCCCACTCACCCAGGCGCCCAATGTGGGTCACGTTGGTCATGCCGCCAATGGCAACCGTCGATTCCTTGGCCTTGGCCGCCACCACCCGCGTAAGCAGCTCGGCGGCGAAGTGTCCAAAGCCCAGGTTGCCCTCGATGAGCACCGTGGTTGCGGTCTCCGACACAATGGTCGGGCGCTCGGCGGGCTTAATCTCGCCCTTGAGGATCAGCCCCACGTATTCGGGAATGCGCTGAAACCCATGCGAGGGATGCCCCGCCAGGTTCGAGTTGGCCAGCCAGCGCGCCAGCTGGTCGGCAATGTCGTCCGGCGCCCCGGCGGCCACGAGCACGCGCCTGGAGGCCTCGGTGAGTCCCTCGACAGGAAAGCTGGGCATGAATAGCGGACCCTCTCGAACCGCGTCGCGGTCGCATGGTACGCGTACGGCGGCGCGAGCGGCGCCACGCACCGCCGCGACGGGCGCATAATGGCGGGCTTGCCGGCTCAGCGGGACACGCGTCTATGACCTTCGGCCCTGCACCCTCGACCTTTCGGACCACGCCCACGGTCATCTTCGGGCGCGGGGCGATCCGCGAACTGCCCGATCAACTGCGCCGCGCCGGTGCCGGCCGCGTCCTTGTGGTGACCGATCCCGGCGTTGCGGCCTGCGGGGCCCTGGAGCAGGTCGAGTCGTTGCTCCGGGACGCCGGGATTTCCTACGGCACGTATACCGGCGTGGTGCCCGAGCCGCCCAGCCCCAGCGTGGACGCCTGCGCCGAGGCCATCCGCGCCGACGGCGCCGACGTGGTCGTCGGTCTCGGCGGCGGCAGCGCCATGGATACGTCGCAGATTGCCGCCTGCCTGGTGACCAACGGCGGCACGACCGAGGACTGGCTGGGCGTCGAGGTGCTGGAGAAGCCGGGCATTCCCACCATCAGCGTGCCGACCACGGCGGGCACGGCCTCGGAGCTGACGGGCAACGCGGTAATCGTGCTGGCGGACCGGTCCAACAAGATGGCCGTCGTGAGCCCCTACATCTACCCGCGGGCGGCGGTCGTCGACCCCGCGCTCACGGACACGGTGCCGCCGGATATCACCGCCGCCACCGGCATGGACGCCTTCTGTCACGCCACCGAGTCGTTCATCTCGGTCAAGGCCACGCCGCACACGCGTCTCTACGCCGTGGAGGCCATGCGACGCGTCGTGGAGTATCTGCCGCGCGCGGTAGCCGACGGCGGCGCCACCGAGGCGCGCGACGAGTTGGCCTACGCCTGCGTCATGGCCGGCTACACGCTGGCCAACGCGGGCACGATCATCGTGCACGCCATGGCGCACGCCATCGGCGCCTGGGCCAAGATCCCCCACGGCGTGGCCAACACGCTGTGCCTGCTGCCGGTGATGGGCTTCTGCGCCGAGCGGGTGCCGGCGCTCGTGGGGGGCATGGCCGAACCGCTGGGCGCGGCGCACGGCGCCGCCGACGCGGATCGGGCGCAAGCGGCGGTGGACGCCATGCGGCAACTGATCGATGCCGTCGGGCTGTCCACGCGGCTCAGCGACGCCGGCGTGCCCCGCGCCTGGCTGCCCGACGTGGCCCGCATCACCCACGGCACCCGCCGCCTCATGGACCAAAGCCCCGCCCAACCCACCGAGGCCGAGCTGGTGGCCATGCTCGAGGCGGTGTACTAGGCGCTATCCCTCAGCGAACAAGGACATGATCTCGACGTTCGGGACGATCCGGCCATCGCGCTCGACGACCAGGTCATGTTCGAGCAGGGTGCGAAGGTCGCGTTGCGTGGTGCGCGCTCCGACGCGACGGTACACCCCAGCCATGATGGCGGACGTATCCACATTCTCATAGGGCACGCTCGCGAGTTGCGCGCTAGTCAGGCGTCTGATGAGGTCCAGCATCCGCGCCCGCCGCCGATCTCCAAGTCCGGGCACCTCTTCGAGCTCCTGGCGAGCGTACTCGAGGAAGGCGATGACCTGAATCATGGCCATCAGCTCACGCCGCACCTGCTTAAGCTCGCTTGCCAGACCCTCGGTCGCGAAGAGCACGAAATCAGTAAGGTCGCCGTCTGACCGGAAACGCGCCGCCGTTAGTGCGTCCACGTATGCGTCGCGGTGCTGGTAGTAGAAATTCGCCAGCGAGTAGAACCCAAACGCGTTGATTCCAGCGCGGTAGAGCATGAAGCTCTCAACGCCGCGTGATGCCCGCCCGTTGCCATCGCCGAACGGGTGGATGCTCATCACGTAGAAGTGCGCGACCGCTGCCCGCACGATCGGGTCCCAGGCGGCCGCCGCGCCCTGGTCGAACCACCGCACGAAGGCAGTCATGAGCTGTCGGACGTCGTCGCCGCTGGCCGGCGGACGGTAGTCGCCGGCGGTTACGGCATGGTCCCGGTACTGGCCCGGCTCGTTGCCTTTGTAGGGCACGCCATCGGTCGTCAGCCTATGGATTTCCCGGATGAGAGGTTCGTCAAGCCGCCGCATGGGGTTTGCCCGCAGTTCGCGCTGCACGAATTGGAGCACGGCCTGCGCGTTGCGGGCTTCACGTTCGTCGCGCGACCGGTCGGGCGGTAACACCCTGACGTCGGCGGGTGTGTCGAGCACTTCCAGCGCCTCAGTCTCGGATATCCGCGTCCCCTCGATGGCCGCCGTTCCGCGAACGGCACGCGCGATGTTGAGCGCGTTGAGTCGCCGCCGGACGCCGGCCGTCACCGGAATGCCGCGAATCGTCTCGGCAATTGCACGCGAACGCTCCACCGCCCGCACGAGCCGCGGCTCATCGACGCGAACGCGGACATTGAAATGAACGTCCCAACTCGGCATGCTTCTCACCGGGCGACAGTCACCGCGACAATGACGCAGTGACTGTCGCGTCTTGCAAACCTGTTATTGGGCAGTTTTTCACGCGACAGTGTCGCCGTCAATGTCGCGGCGTTCAGGCTATGCGCACGTACCGACGCACGGCCGCGCCGCCCGGTGCCGTCAAGGACTCAGGTTAGCCAGCGTCGAGACTAAAGTCCTTGAGCCTTTCGCGCATTGCTTTCGAGGGATTCCCACTGCTGTAGCCGCCACGTTCAACCCACGATTGCGTATCCATCCAGGGCGTAACCGCGTGCGCGATATCGACCAATTGATCGTGGGGCAGCAAATACCAGATGCCATCCACTGGAAAAGCCATATATAAATCTTTGCCAATATATTTCTTAGCGATTGATAAACGGGCCTTGAGCTGAACTTTTAGGGTTTGCGATCCATCCCTATGGTATGCCAGGAAATCAGCTCCCTGCCAGTCATCATCCAACTTGATGCAGTTGAATCCATATTCTGCGAGGATGCCTGCAATTTTCTGGAAGTTATAGATCTCTTTCTGTTTTGCGCTAAGATTAGAATACTTAATGCGCTGTAGTTTTATCCCCATCACATCCTTTCACTTCCGGCTGCTGCCCCCGGCGGAGCCGCCCCTAGGCCGCACCGCCCGTGACGTAGGCACGGATTTCATCTCCCGTCAGGCCGTCGACCCCCAGGTCGGCCAGGGTGCGCCGGTTCGTATCCATCGGCTCGCTCAGCACGGTTAGGCCCAGGGCGACCACGGCGTCTATGACCGGGGTGGGCACGCCCAGCGCGGCGCCCAAGCCGGACCACGCGCGCAGGCCATAGGGCACGTCCTCGGACAACCAGCGCGTATCGAGCTGGCCCGGCGCCTTGAGCGCGGTGAGCATCTGGCTGCCGTTAATGGTGGCCCAGAGATCGGGCGGGTCGGCGCGCGGGCCGAAGCCGGCGGCGTGGAACGCCTCGGCCGCGTCCGGCAGGTCGTGGCCCAGGGCCGCCGCCACCGCGCGGCGCTCCGCGTCGAGCGCCATGATCGCCCGCACCACGCCGGGCGTGACGCCCTCGTCGTAGAAGTAGAACTCCCCGCGGGAGCGCTCGATGCGCCCGGCGTTCAGCAACACGCCGGGCGGGTGGACGACCGGGTTCAGCGCGCTCAGGCCGCAGGCCAGCACATCGGGTACGGGCGTGATGCCCGGGAAGAGCGGCGCCAGCCGCTCGTGCACGTGCGCCGTCTTTGTGGACGGAAAGACGCCAAGGCCCATCGCCGGCACCACGCCCCAGATCGTGGCGCCATCCGGTTGGGTCTTGCGGCAGACATACGGCGCGGTGTCGGTCTCCGCGATCGGGATCGCGGGCGCCCCGGCGTCACGCAGGATGCGCGCCACTTCCAGCGCCCCGAGCGTGCCGGGCATGAGCGTGAGCGTGTGGCGGGGTCGGATATGCGGCGCGAGGGCCTGCGCCCACGGCGCGTGGCCATAGGCCGGCACGATCAGGAGCAAGGTGTCCGCGGCGGCCACGGCGGCGCCGACGTCGTCAGTAACCATGGCGATGTGCGCCGCGCCAACGTGCGCCACGCCGTGCAGTTCAATCACGCGCTCCTCGCGCACGGGCTCAATAGCGTCGGCAAAGGCCGGCAGCTCGCCCAGGGTCACGGAATGCCCGGCCAGCGTCAGGTTGGCCGCCGCGGCAAACCCGGTATTGCCGGCGCCCAACACGGTCACGTCCGTCGTCATTGGTCCTCCCGTAGGCGCAACACCCCGCGCGCCCCAGCATAGTGGTCCCGAACGGCTGCGTGCGCCGTAGCGCGGTGGTTCGCGCGCGACGTTCGGACTGCTGTGTGCGGTAGGGTGCCAGCGTGCCCAGCCGCGCCGGGGAGGACCGCCCGCCCATGCCTGACACGCCGTTCCGAGTCGCGCTGGCCAACGGGCTGCGCTACGCCTCCGTGCTGGACTTCACCCACCTGCTCGACGACGCCGGTGCGTCGCTCACGGTCGTGGACGCGCCCACGTCGGATGCCGAGGCCGTGGAGCGGCTGGCGGGATTCCACGGGATCATCTGGCCCCACGGTCCCTATCGGCTGACGCCGTTCGACCAACTCCCGGACCTGCAGGGCGTGATCGCCCCGACGGTAGGCGTGGACCACGTGGACCTGGACGCGGCTACCGCCGCCGGCGTGGTCGTGGGCCATCTGCGGGACTTCGCCACCGAGCAAACGGCCGACATGGCCATGTTCCTCATCATCGGGACCGTGCGGCGGGTGCCCCAGATGTGGGCGCAGTGGCGCCAGGGAAACCGCGCCATCCCGGCCTGGGAGGCCCAGATCAGGCCCATCGGCGACATGCGCGGCGCCACCCTGGCGCTGATCGGCTTCGGTCGCATCGCGCGCGCCGTGGCCGTGCGGGCGCAGGGCTTTGGGATGCGCTGCATCGCCTATGGACCCACCGTGTCGCCCTGGGAAGCTGCGTCCATGGGGGTCGAGCTCGTCGACCTTGAGACCGCCTTCACGACTGGCGACGCCGTGTCCGTGCACCTGCCGCTGAGCACGAGCACGCACCATTTCGTAAACGGCGACCTGCTGTCCCGCATGAAGTCATCCGCCGTGCTCATCAACGTCTCGCGCGGGCCGGTGGTCGACGAAGCGGCGCTGCTTGAAGCGCTGCAAGCCGGCCGCATCGCCGGCGCCGGCCTAGACGTCTTCGAGCAGGAGCCGGTGACGCCCGACAACCCGCTGGTGAACCTGCCCAACGTGCTCTGGCTACCCCACGCGGGCGGCTCATCCGACGAGGGCATCCGCCGCGTCGGCGAAGGCTCCGCCGAGCAAATGGCCTGGCTGGCCCAGGGCTATTGGCCGAGGCACGTGGCAAACGCCGGCGTGCACCCCAGGGTCCCGCTGCAGCGGCGGGGGTATCCGGAGCGCGGCTGATCGCGCGAGTTCGCCGCGCCGCGGCGCGGGCCTGAACCATATCAGGGCAGCTTGGCCGCCAAGACCCGGCCTTAAGAACCGGAATTGCGGGGCCCTATCCCGGGCAGTACGCAGCCTGGGCCACCGGCTAGCGACCCCGATCCTGTCCTGAGTCCCCAGTTGCCTGCTGGCCACCAATGTGGCCTCTCCCGATGTGGAAGAGCCATCCAAATCGATGGCCATAACACCAACGGGCAAATCAAGGGTGCCATTTCTTCACGATCTCGGCTACCAGTAATCCTCCTGGAGGAAGTATCTGAGCGATCTCGCCATCTCTGGAGAGCTCTATTTGTCTATTGCTGTGGAGCTTCTTCAGTATCTTCCTGAAATAGGAAGCACTACCAGCCTCAACCCAGTTGTATAGGTCAGAAGTTCTCACGGGCTTCATTGACGATCCCATCAGCAATAGAATTTTCTCCCACATCTTCATTTTCGTGTTCAGTACCCGCCTAACGCCCCCCTGTTCCCAGAGTAGTGGAATCCGACGTTCGACAAGACTGTCCACGAGATCCTGCGCCTCCTTCGTGGTCAAGTTGTGAAACACTCGTGCCAATTCACCCATCACCCAATTGCAGCTGGTCACCACAAATGTTGCATCCATGTAGTTTGATTCTACATCGCCACCAACATGACCAACACCTCGATTATTGCGTACCTCGAACAGAGCTGGCAGAAGTCGAGGAATGAGGATCTGAAGACTTCTTGGAAGGTGCGTATGCTGCTCTAGTGATCTGCATGCCGCAACAAAGTTCGGGATCTTGCGAGGCTTGGTGGTGTGCGATCCCGCTGCACAGCCCTCGATGATTGTGAGAACGATCTCGCAAAAGCGACCTCCACTTAATTCTGTAGGCAGCCATCTGTGTTCGGAATAGTTCTGAACGATGTGCTGGTACTCGTCAAGGAGATCGTCGCGGATGGCAGGGGGTAGACCGGCGAGGGCGGTCTGTGGATTCACGAGCGATCATCCAATGCATGCCATCCTTCCGGCGTGACAAGAAAGCCGTCGGACGTCTTTTCGCAATAGCCTTTTTGGACATTCTTATTTAGGCAGTCGGAGGGGTTTGCGAGTCGCTTCTGTTGGTTTTCTTGCAGAGCTCTTGCGACGACCGCGGTTGTGAGCGGTTTGGTGTCACGCTTGGCAAGCCAAGCGGAAGTGGCCAAGAAACGTTGCACTTGTTTGGTATCGCCGCCTTTAGTCCGTAAATATGAGGCCAGGGATTCGTTCGTCGTCTGTTCGGCTGTGGCTGATGGAGAGTTGGAAGTGTCAGGATCTGGGTTTGGAGTAGTTGGGTTGGATATGGCTGCCTGCAACCACCGGCTGATCTGTAGGTCAAGCCAGTCTTGATCACCTTCGCCGGCGAAGCTCATGTTTCCGATTCGCAGGTCGACCTTGGCACGAGGCTTTTCCGAATCCGATATTATGCACCTCCCTTTGCTAGCTGTGTTAGCAAAGATAGCACAGCTAGCACGATGTGTCGAAGCCTGTGATTGTGGCGGGGAGGCGGGGCTGACGAGTTCCCCGTCGGCCTGTGCCTTGAAGCGGCACGGAGTGTTTCTGGGGTCGGACCGTGAGCTTCGCGGAAGAGCTGATCAGCGGTGACTGCAGCGTTTCACGGGGCATTGGTTGGCTTGGGTTGCTGCGTTTTACTCGCCGAAGCGGCCTGGGGCGGCGGGGCCGTTCTCACTCGGGCGGGGAGAATCACCACACCCGTTCAGTCAAGCACCGGTTGGATGCTTAGGGATGAGTGGTTGCGGGGGTCGGATTCGAACCGACGACCTCCGGGTTATGAGCCCGACGAGCTACCACTGCTCCACCCCGCCCGTGATTGTACCCGCTGGCGGCCCCGACGGCGGGACTGCGGCGCCTGGGCCGTCGTGCGGGCGAACCTCCTGCGCCTGGTGTTGACAACCTGACGACCGCCCCGTTCGATGCGCTCATGTCCCTGTTCTCCTCTCGTCGCGAGCGGCGCCTCTGGGCTTGGACGCTGCTCGTCGTGGTCGCGATCTATTCGACGCTCGGCTTGGCATGGACGCTGGCCGGCGCGCTGCGCGACAGCGGCCTGCTCGATCAATCCTTGTCCGTCCTCATGTTCCTGATCGGGATGGTGCTGGTCGGGGCGACCATCGTCACGCGAGGGCTGAAGGTGCGGCCCGGCGGCGTTGAGGTCGCGGTCGCGCTGGGCGTCGCGACGGCCTACTTCATGGTGTTTGTCCGGCTAGCGATTCTGGAGGAGCGCAGCCACCTCATCGAGTACAGCGTGGTGGCCGGGCTCATCCATGAGGCGCTGACGGAGCGGGCGAGTCAGGGTCGCCGCGTTCCCCTTCCGGCCCTGCTCGCCTTCCTGGCCGCGGCGCTGATCGGCGTGCTGGACGAGGGCATCCAGGCGTTTCTCCCGAGTCGCGTGTTCGACCCGCAGGACATGCTGTTCAACGTGCTGGCGGCCGCGATGGCGGTTGCGGCGGGCGCGGCGCTGGCATGGGCGCGGCGGTGGACGAGCAGGTCCCGCCGCTCGCCGCAGAGTCGGTCCATCGCGACCAACAGGACGACCAAAGCGCTCGCTGCGTGGATTCAAACGTGGATCGGCCATCGCGGGCCATGGCGTCGCTGACCAAAGGGCGCCGTCCCCGCGCGTTGATCGACTCTCGGTCCGGCCCTGGCGGGAGGCTCGCACTGAGGGCTACCCGCCAGCCCGCGGCGGCTTGCGCGCGCAGGCGGATCTGGGCAACTACCAGGGATGCCCCCTAGAGGGCAGGATCGCTGTCCGGTGGCCCACGCTGCGGGCAGCATGGGAGTGCACCTGTCAGCTGCGACCCGCGGCGGAAGGCCGGCGTCGACCAGCCGAAGCGGGCGGGGTCGAAGGGCGTGAGATTGATGGTGCCCGGTGGCCCAGGCTGCGCGCAGCCTGGGAGATACCTAACGTAAGCCGACCCACGCTGCACGCAGCGCGGGCCACCGGATGCGGCGCCGCGCGCGGGGCCGTGCCGCCGAACCGGCCGATAAGCCGCATTTTGTCGTGGGCGGTCATCTATCTGGGACCGGCGTTGCCGCCGGCCTCGTGCGGCCTACCTGGGACTTGGCGAGCAGCCTGCGGGCGTCCCTGCTTGGCCTTGCTCCCGGCAGAGGTTAGCCGTTTCACGCCCGGCGCGTACTCGTGCTTGTTCCCCGGGGGGTGTCACAAGCGCCGGGCATCGTCACTGTGCCCCTATTCCTGCCCTTCGTCGGGCGAGCCCAACGTTGGACGACGGGTGTTACCCGCTGCCGTGCTCGGTGGAGTGCGGACTTTCCTCCCCGACGCGAAGGTCGGGGCGACCGTCTGGCCGGCCCGGCGGCTCCCGCCGCCGGTGCGCAATGCACCTTAACGATGGGGAAGAGTGAGCGTGAGGTCGGCTGCCCAAGCCTGGGCTCGATAGTATTTGGTTTTCAGCGCGACAGTTGGTCGGCCCGAAGGCCAACCGGTGCCGGTTGATCCTCAACCTAGGATCGTCGGGCAGGTTGACTGCCCAACAGACTCCCTAGAAAGGAGGTGATCCAGCCGCAGCTTCCGCTACGGCTACCTTGTTACGACTTCGCCCCAATCACCGGCCCCACCCTCGGCAGCTGCCCCCCTAAGGTTGGCGCACCGACTTCAGGTGTTGCCGACTTTCATGGCGTGACGGGCGGTGTGTACAAGGCCCGAGAACGTATTCACCGCCGTATGCTGACCGGCGGTTACTAGCAACTCCGACTTCATGCAGGCGAGTTGCAGCCTGCAATCCGAACTGAGACCGGTTTTAAGGGATTCGCTTCCTGTCGCCAGGTCGCTGCCCGTTGTACCGGCCATTGTAGCGTGTGTGTAGCCCGGGGCATAAGGGCCATGCGGACTTGACGTCATCCCCACCTTCCTCCGCGTTGACCGCGGCAGTCTCGCTAGAAAAATCCAACTAGCGACAAGGGTTGCGCTCGTTGCGGGACTTAACCCAACACCTCACGGCACGAGCTGACGACAGCCATGCAGCACCTGTAACCTAGTCCCGAAGGAACTCCCGATTTCGCGGGACAGCCAGGCTATGTCAAACCCCGGTAAGGTTCTTCGCGTAGCCTCGAATTGAACCACACGCTCCGCTGCTTGTGCGGGCCCCCGTCAATTCCTTTGAGTTTTAGTCTTGCGACCGTAGTCCCCAGGCGGGACGCTTAGCGCGTTAGCTTCGGCGCGCAAAGGGGTTGAGCCCTCCACACACCTAGCGTCCATCGTTTACGGCGTGGACTACCAGGGTATCTAATCCTGTTTGCTCCCCACGCTGTCGCTCCTCAGCGTCAGGTCAGACCCAGACCGCCGCCTTCGCCTCTGGTGTTCCGTCCGGGATCTACGCATTCCACCACTCCCCCGGACGTTCCGCGGCCCTCTGCCTGCCTCGAGCTCGGTGGTTTGCCCCGACTCTCCCCGGGTAAGCCGGGGGCTTTCACAGGGCACCTACCGAGCCGCCTACGAGCTCTTTACGCCCAGTAATTCCGGATAACGCTTGCCTCCTACGTATTACCGCGGCTGCTGGCACGTAGTTAGCCGAGGCTTATTCCTGGGGTACCGTCAGTTGCGTCCCCCAGAAAAGGGGTTTACGACCCGAAGGCCTTCATCCCCCACGCGGCGTTGCTGCGTCAGGCTTTCGCCCATTGCGCAAGATTCCCCCATGCTAAACCCCGTAGGGCTCGGGACCATGTCTCAGTCCCCGTGTGGCGGATCATCCTCTCAGACCCGCTACCGATCATCGCCTTGGTAGGCCGTTACCCCACCAACTAGCTAATCGGCCGCAGCCCCCTCAGCAGGCGCCATATCGAGTTCCCTCGAAACAGCTTTCGTCCACGGGTATCACCCCGCGACCATATGCGGTATTGTCCCCGGTTTCCCGGGGTTATTCCCCACCCGCCGGCAGGTTAGCTACGTGTTACGCACCCGGACGCCACGGTCGTGGCTTAGCCGAAGCTTTGCCCGTACCGTTCGACTCACATTGGTAAAGCACGCCGCCAGCGTTCATCCTGAGCCAGGATCAAACTCGCCAATAAAACCGAATGCTCGGCCGCTAGGCGGCCAAGCGGTTGGTCAGTGTTTGTCACCGTCAAGCACCGAAGCGCTCAACGGCTCCATCGAGCCGTCCTGATCAACACGGACTACTGTCGCGCTGAGATTCAGGCCATGGGCGACCCGAATCCTCACGCTCACTCTTCCCCTGTTAAGGTGCCGCGCGTTTGCGGCTCGGACTCAAGCGACGCACCGCCAATGGTGGCAGGGTCGAAAGGGTCACCGCAGCGCGCTCGGAAGCGCTCACATGCGTGAACGTAGAGGGAGCATACCATGCTCGGCCGCGTTGGCGAGGGCAACGCGGGGTGATATTCTGGAGTTGGCCATGGACAAGCACATGGTCGGCTCTCATCCAGAGTGGTGGAGGGATCAGGCCCTGCGAAGCCTGGCAACCTGCGCGGCCACGCGCAAGGTGCCAACTCCGGCGGCGAAAGTCGCGAGATGAGAGGTCACGGGAATCGTGACCCCTCGCTGGTCGGAGCAGCGAGGGGTTTCGTGCGAGTGGGATGACTACGGTGAGCCACAGGCGCATCAGCCGCCGGCGGGCAATGGCGATGGCCCGGCCCGCGTGCATCGCGGGCCGACCGGCCGTTGCGGCCGCCGACTGAGTCAATCCCCGGAGGGCTAGCCCCCGACCCACCGCCAATTGAAGGACGATCTTCCGTGAGCACCATCAATGCGCTGCAATGCCGCGAGTGCGGCCGCGCCTACGAACCCAGAGCCGTGCACGTGTGCGAATTCTGTTTCGGCCCGCTCGAGGTGCAGTTCGACTACCAGGCCATCCGTGACCGCGTGTCACGGGAATCCATCGCCGCCGGTCCCGATACCCTCTGGCGCTACGCCGACCTGCTGCCCGTCGACGGCGGCTGGGACCCGGACTGGCCGGTCGGCATGACGCCCCTGCAGCGCGCCCACAATCTGGGCGAGCGCCTGGGCCTGCGCCGGCTCTACATCAAGAACGACACCGTCAACCCCACCTTCTCCTTCAAGGATCGCGTCGTCGCCATTGCGGTGACCAAGGCGCGCGAGCTGGGCTTCCAGACCTTCGCCTGCGCCTCAACCGGCAACCTCGCCGGCGCCGTCGCCGCCGCCGGCGCGCGCCACGGCATGGACACCTACGTCTTCCTGCCGGCCGACATCGAGCTGGGCAAGGTGCGGGGCGCGGCGGTCTACGGCGCGCGCATCGTGGCCGTTGACGGCACCTACGACGAGCTCAACCGCCTCTGCAGCGAGATCGCCGACCTCTACGAATGGGCCTTCTGCAACATCAACGTGCGCCCCTATTACTCCGAGGGATCCAAGACCCTGGCCTTCGAGGTGGTCGAGCAGCTGGGCTGGCAAGCCCCCGACCACATCGTGGCGCCCATCGCCTCCGGCTCGCTCTACACCAAGATCGGCAAGGGGCTGCACGAGCTGGTCGACGTCGGCCTCCTGGACGAGCAGCACACGCGCATCCACGGCGCCCAGGGCGACGGCTGCGCTCCGGTTGCCGAGGCCTTCGCGCGCGACAGCATGACCTATCGCGCCGTCCGCACGCCGCGGACCATCGCCAAGTCGCTCGCCATCGGCAATCCGGCCGACGGCTTCTACGCCCTGAAGCTCGCCAAGCAGTGCAACGGCGTCATCGACGCCGTCTCCGACGCCGAGATCGTTGAGGGCATCCGGCTCTTGGCGGAAACCGAGGGCGTCTTCGCCGAAACCGCCGGCGGCGTCACCGTGGGCGTGCTCAAGCACCTCGTCGAGAACGGCGCCATCGGGCCCGACGACGTCACCGTGGCCCTGATCACGGGCAACGGCCTCAAGACGCAGGAAGCCATCGACAGCCAGACCGCCGACAGCTTTGCCGTCAAGCCCACCATCACCTCATTCGAGCAAGTCCTGGCCGACCGCGGGGTCTACGTCACGGCCTAGGTCGCCACGGCGCACAGAAGGAGCCACACCGCATGACACGTGTTCGCATCCCAACGCCCCTCCGCAGCCTCACCGGCGGCGAGAGCCGGGTCGAAGTCGACGCCGAAACCGTCGGTGCGCTGGTCCAGCAGCTGGAAACCACCTATCCGGGCATGGCCGAGCGCCTGCTTGACGCCGAGGGCGAGCTGCGGCGCTTCGTCAACATCTACGTCGACGGCGACGACATACGGTTCAGGGATGGCTTCGACACTGCGCTCGACGGCGTCGACGAAGTCTCCATCGTGCCGTCGGTAGCCGGAGGCTAGCCCCCCGGCGGCCGCACCCCCCCGGCGGCCGCACACCCCGTAGGGGCGCAAGATCCCCGTTCGTGGTGAGCCAGATCTCCGTTCGTGGTGAGCTTGTCGAACCACGCCCGTCGACAGGCGCAGAGCCAGCCCTGAGTTCACCCAAGGGGCGAACGGTACGGCAGGCGGCGGTGGCCCAGACTGTCCGGTGGCCCGCGCTGCGTGCAGCGTGGGACGGGCTACGGTCGTGTTTCCCAGGCCGCATGCAGCCTAGGAGGCCCACCCGCTGCTGGCCCCGCCAACATCGCGGGCCAGCCGATGTACTTCCGTGTAGGGGCGTCCCTTGTGGGCGCCCGTTGGCCCCATGCGAACCCCGTAGGGGCAGGCTTCAAACCTGCCCCTACCAAACTACTAGCCGCCCACGAACCACACCTCAACCGACGTGCTCACAATCAGCGAGCCGTCCACCACACTCTCCTCGACGACCTCGATGCGGAGGGGTCCGGGGGCGGTCGTGCCCGTGATCGCGATCGACTCCGCGAACGTGCCCGGCCCGTCGAACCGGCCTTCCAAGAGCATCGCTCCCTCGCCGACGATCGCTCCGGCCTGGTTGTAGATGCGGTAGCTCAGGTTCTTTTCAAATGGCATGGCGCTGATGCGTCCGCGCAACTCCACCGTGGCGCCGACCGTCTCGCCGCTCAGCGGCGCTTCCAGCACAAGCTCGGGAGCGGGACGGCCCGTCTCCTCTGTCGGCCGCGCGCCCTCAAGGACCACTTGCACCGTTGTGCGAGCCAGCGCCGAACCGTCACCTTGGTCGACGTCGACGATCTCGATGCGCCCCGGTCCACCCGCGCCGGCGATGAACTCAACTGGCGCGGCAAACGTGCCCGGGTGACCTTCCCCTCCCTCAACCGCGAGCCTGCCCATGCCGATCACTCCGCCGCGAGCGTCATAGACCAGGTAGGCCAGGCCGTCGCCGGACGGGTAGGTGCTGGTATTGCCCTTAACCTCGACCCCGCTCGCAACCGTCTCGCCGGGCAGCGGAGACTCAATGACCAGCGCCTGACGCGGCACGAGCTGGTCTCCACGCAGCGCAAACCCGCGGGTGATGTTCAACGTCGGGCAGCACTGCCCGTCGCTGCGACGGTGCGCGAGCATGTCCATGACGATTTCGCCGCTGGCAATGGTCACGCTCTCCACCTGCACCCGGTCCCCCAGGTGCACGCGCGCCGCCTGCACTGGCGCGCCGTCCCGGTCGAGCACGGCGATCAAATACTTGAACGTGCCGCTGCCGCCCCCGGAGGTGAAGACGACAACTGCGGCGTCGGCAATCCCGTCACCGTCAAGATCGCCGAAGGAGACCATGTCGTCCTCAATGCCCGCGTAATCCCGTTCTGTCGCACCCTCGCCATAGGCGATCGATCCCTCGCCGTCCTCAAATCGAATCGGGGTGTTCTCTTCACCGAGGAGCGGCAGGCGATATTCGGCGTTCCGCACCAGTTCCAGCGTCAGCCGCTGCGTCACCATGCGTGCCGGCGCTGGAGCTTCCCAGGGAAAGCGCTCGCCGTTCAGCCGCTGCTGTAGTCCCTCCGGACCATTGATCCAGGTGTGCTGACCGTCCGTAAACGCGGTCCAGTTGTCGGCCTTGCGCCAGATGAGCTGGCCGTTGGTGGTGTTTTGCCGCGTCATTCCCGTTTCCGGATCGTGACGCTCGTTCTCCAGACAGTCGCCAACGACGTCCGGAATCAGGTCGCGCAGAGCCTTGAACCCCAATTGAAAAACGCAATCCTGGGCAAGAACCGGCTGAAACGAGAACACGAGGCCGACAACGGCAACCAACAGCACGAGCCTAGTCTTCATCGCTCAGCCCCCCTCCTGGTCATACCCGATCTATCTGCTTCCTCGCATAGCGTTGACGCCCAAGCAGCCCGCTGCCCCCGCTGCCAACCGTCCCTCTAGCCGACGACGAAGTTTATCAGCCGCCCTTCGCGGTAGAAGACCTTGCGCACTTGGCGGCCGTTGAGGTGAGCTTGGGTGCGTTCGCTGGCCAGGGCCAGCTCGCGGGCGCCGGCTTCGTCGATGGTGACCGGCGCCTCGATGCGGTCGCGGACCTTGCCGTTGACCTGCACCACCAGGGTGAAGGTCTCGTCCGCCGCCAGCTCCGGGTCCCATTCCGGCCACGCTTGCAGGTGGATGCTCTGCGAGTGACCCGTGCGCTCCCACAGCTCCTCAGCCATGAAGACCGCGCTGGGCGCCAGCAGCACCAGGAGCGTCTCGATAGTCTGCGACCAGACGGGGCGGGCGCGGAGCTGTTCGTCGCCCACCTCGACCAGGAAATTCGTGAACTCCATGAGGGCGGCAATCATCGTGTTGAACTTGAGCGCGTCGATGTCCTGGCTCACGCGCCGGATCGTCTGGTGCAGGCGGCGCTGCAGCTCGACCTCGACGTCGGCGTAGGCGGTGCGGCGGCGCTCGGTGTCGCCCACGGGCTGGTCCAGCACCACGTTCCAGACGCGGCCCAGCCAGCGGGATACGCCCACCCTCCCCTGCTCGCTCCAGGGCAGGGTGCGGTCGAACGGCCCCATGAAGAGGGTGTAGCAGCGCAGCGCGTCGCCGCCAGCGGTTGCGGCGACCTCGTCGGGTGTCACGACGTTGCGCCACGACTTGGACATCTTCGTCGCGCGGAACTCGACCAGCGCCTGGCCGTTGCGTTGCGCGCGCTGGCCGGTGAGCTCGAAGCGGGCCTCCAGCGGGTAGCGGCGGAAGGGTTGGGCCGAGTCGGGGTGGTCATAGGCATCGGCGCCGTCGGGCGCGCCGACGCGAGCGCCGCCCTGGCTGTCGATCCGCAGGGTGGCCTCGTCCACCCAGCCGGGCTGGGCCAGCAGGAAGCCCTGATGCCGCAGCGCCTGGAACGGCTCGGTGAGGTCCAGAATCCCGGCGTCGCGCAGGGCCTTGGTCCAGAAGCGGGCGAAGAGCAGGTGCATGACGCGGTGCTCGGCGCCGCCGACGTACAGGTCCACCGGCATCCAGCGCCGGATGGTGTCCGGGTCGAAGGCGCGGTCGTGCTGGTCCGGGCTGCAGAAGCGCAGGAAATACCAACTCGAGCAGGCGAATCCGCCCAGGGTGTCGGTTTCACGCCGGCCCGCAGCGCCGCAGCTGGGACAGGCGGTGTTGACCCAGTCGTCGGCGGCTTCCAGGGGTGAGCGCCCGCCGAGCTTCTGCGGGTCGATCTCGTCGAGATGCGGCAGCAGCACCGGCAACTGGTCCTCCGGCACCGGGACTTCGCCACAGGCCTCGCAATGCACGATGGGGATCGGCGTGCCCCAATAGCGCTGGCGCGAGATCAGCCAGTCGCGCAGCTTGTAGTTGACGGCAAACGCGCCCTTGCCCTGGTCGCGCAGCCACTCGGTAACCGCGCGGAACCCCTCGCTGACCGACAGGCCGTCGAACTGGCCGGAGTTGACCATGGGACCGTCGTCAATGAAGGCCTCCGTGAGCGGCTCGCCGTCCCAATCGGGCGGGGCAATGACGGTGCGGATGTCGATGCCGTACTTGGTGGCGAACTCGAAGTCGCGCTGGTCGTGAGCCGGCACCGCCATGATCGCGCCGGAGCCGTAGGACATGAGCACGTAGTCGGCGATCCAGATGGGCAGGCGCTCGCCGTTGACCGGGTTGACGGCGTAACCGCCGGTGAAGACGCCCGTCTTGTCGTCATCCAGCGCCACGCGCTCCAGTTCGGCCTTGCGTAAGGCGGCGGCCACGTAAGCCTGAACCTCTTCCGCGCGGTCCGGCGTCGTAACGCGGCTGACCAGCGGATGCTCCGGCGCCAGCACCATGAAGGTGGCGCCGAATAGGGTGTCGGGGCGGGTGGTGAAGACGGACAGTTCGTCGCCGGTCTCGGCCGTGAACGTAACGTCGGTGCCCTCGCTGCGGCCGATCCAGTTGATCTGGGCGCTGCGGGTTTCCTCGGGCCAATCCAGACCGTCGAGGTCTTCGATCAGCTGGTCGGCGTAGTCGGTGATCTTGAAGAACCACTGGGTCAACTCGCGCTGGGTGATGGCGGCGTGGTCGCGCCAGTCGGTGCCGTCGGCGTTCACCTCTTCGTTGGCCAGCGCACCGCAGATCGGGCACCACCACTGCAATCCGGTGGCGCGGTAGGCCAGACCGCGCTCGTAGAGCTTGAGGAACATCCACTGGGTCCAGCGGTAGTACTCGGGATGGGTGGAGTTGATCTCGCGCGCCCAGTCGTATGAGCCGCCGGCCAGGTCAAGCTGCCGCTTGTAGTTGGCGCTCCACTCCCGGGTGAGGTCGGCCGGGTGGCGGCCGGTCTCGATGGCGGCGTTCTCGGTCGGCAGCCCAAAGGCGTCCCAGCCCATCGGGTGCAGCACGTCGTAGCCGCGCATGCGCATCACGCGCGAGATCACGTCGGTGGGCACGTAGTTCCGCAGGTGGCCCACGCTGATGCCGTCGCCCGAGGGATAGGGGAAGAAATCCAGGCAATAGAACGTGGGGCGGTCCGAGGGTTCGGGCGTGCGGTAGAGGTCCTGCTCGGCCCAGCGAGCACGCCACTTGAGATCGATTTCGGCTGGAGAAAACTCGACAGTCACGAGCGCCTGCGGCGGATCGACGGGGAATTCATTCTAGGGTAGTCGGACGGGTGTGTTGCCCCCATGGGCGACCTGTGCCCGACGTGGCTCGCCCTAGCCGTGGGCAGGCCCCGGCCTGGATCGACTCGCTCCCCGGCCGTGGCACTATCCCTAGAGCCTGCGCGAGCTGGTGGATGGCCGGGCTCGGGCGTCATGTGGATGAACCGACCGCGGAACCGGATGCAACCTACGCCACCCTGGAGAAATGCTGGTCGTGCAAGAAGTTCCGGCGGACCCGCCGTCGCCCGCCGGAGGGACGGAATGCCTGGAGGTTGTCTGAGTGACCGTTGATCCGGCGGTCATTCCCGGACTGTTGGTGCTGGCGGCGGAGCTGATCGTGCTCGCCGCGGTTGGCTTCGTGGTCGTCCGCGTGGCGCTGCGGCAGACCGACGACCGCATGGCGCTGGCGCAGGGCCTCGTGGTGGGGCCGGCGCTCTGGGGCTTCATCGCCAGTTTTGTGCTCTTCGCCATCCCGGGGCGCGCCGCGGGCATCGTGGCGTGGGGCGTGATGTTGCTGCTCGGCGCTGCCCTTGTGTTGCGCACGCGCGAGCCGATTTGGCCGCGCGCACGCACAGTGGCGGGCATTGTCACCGCGGCGCTGGCGCTTTTCTGGGTTGCCCTCGCCAGCCGGCAGCTCATGCCGATTCCTGACCCTGAGCTCCATCTGGGGCTTAGCGCCTCGATCCAAGCGGGCGGGTTTCCACCGGTCCTGCCCTGGAACCCGTGGCTACCCGCCCAGTACCACCATGGCGTCGATCTGCTGGTCGCTCTCCTGGCCCCGCCTGCCGGACCCGACCTGGCATTCGTCACGGAGTTGCTGGGCGCCTACGTCTGGATGAGCTTCGTCCTAGTGGTGGGCGTGCTCGTCCTCAAGCGCGGATCCTGGATCGTGGCGCTGGCCGTCGTGCCGCTCCTGCTCACCGCCGGTGCCTGGACGCTGGTGTTTGACCCGCCGCCGGATGTCTTGAAAGCTGCGCTCCCCGCGGGGATGCCGGCGGCCGACCTGCCCGCGTCGGTGTCGGAGATCTATTGGCCGTCGCCCGACGCTCCAAAGATCCACATCCGCGATGCTGCGCCGCCCAATATCTGGAAGCCCCTCTTCGTCCTGGCCTATGCGCTGACCGTCATCGTGCTGGAGCGGGCCGCCGCTGGTGGCCGCCGCTCGTGGCCGAGAGCGCTGGCGCTGGCGGCCCTGCTTGGGTTCCTGGCCCTCGCCGATGAAACAGTCGCCGTGCTGGTGCTGGGCCTGTGGATTGGCCTTGAGGTCTGGCAATTCCTGCGGGCTCGGCGGGAAAGCTCCAACCACGATCGGTCGCTGCTGCGCGCTGCCGCTGGACCGCTGGTGGCCGCGCTTTTTCTCGCCGCCGGCGGCAGCGCCATCACCGGTGTCCTCACCGGCGCGTCCGACACGAGCCTCTCCCTGGCGTGGTTGGAGGACCCCGGCAGCCGTCGGCCTCTCGGCGACTTCACCCAACAGGCGGGCGGGCTCGGGGTGCTGGGGCTCGGCGCAATCCCCATCGCCGCCGTCGCGCTGCTCGCCTGGCGCGATCGTCTCGTCCTGGTGTTGGCGGCCGGCAGCGGCCTGTTTCTCCTCGCCGCCCTCACGCTGAACTACGAGTCCGCTCCGCACGATGTCGTCAGGCTCGACGGATACGCGCGCAACTTCGCCCTGCTCGCGCTGCTAGCCGCGCTGGGCCCCCGCCTCCAAACCCTGCGGCCCCGCTGGCGCTATGCCGCCGCCGCGCTCGTGGTCGCCCTCGTCACCTGGCCCACCGCTGTGGCGCCCGCACAGGCCATGGGCGCGGCCCTGCGTCGTGGACCGCAGCTGAGCAACGCCCAGCCAGCACCGCCCGGGGACTTGCCGTGGTTTCTCCAGCGCTATGTGATCGACTCGGCGATGTCCGAGCGGGTCGCCGTCTACATTCGCACCCACACCCCCGTCGACGCCCGCGTGCTCTCGCCCCATCCAACCGCAATGTCCATCGCCACCGGACGCCCCAACGCCGCGGGATTCGTGCATATTCGCCATCTCTCACTCGTGCTGGGCCCCGATTACTTGGATGCCATCCGCTACCTTGAGCCCGCCGCGCTTGAGCAGCTTGGCAGTACCTACTTGCACGCCACGGATGCATGGCGCGCCCAGTTGCCGTCACGCGCCTCGAAGCTCCTCGAGAACCCCGCCCTCTTCCATCCCCTCATCCGCGACGGCGCCGACGCGCTCTATCGCGTGCAGCCGGCTTTCCTCCAAAGCAATGCCTCGCCCCATCCCGCGTCATTCCAGGCGCTGCAGCGAGCCGTGTCACCGTCCACCACCGTGTATCTGTCGCCGACGATCGATCCCTACGAGGAGTTTCGGATAGCTTCGGTGCTGTCGCATGCCAGATTATTCGGCCATGTATCACTTGTCGGCGTGCACCTGCCGTCGAATTTCGACACCGCGCCGCTGGGCGAGCAGACGCCCGATCTCGTCGTCACCTCGGCCGGCCTCGCGCCGACCACGTTCCGGCTGGGCCACCGCCGGCCCGTCTGGCGCAACGCCGAAGTTGCCGTCTACGCTCCCGCTGGCGCCCTGGCGCCGCTTACGCACCCACCGCCGCCGCTCGTCGATGTGAGCGTGGACCCCGTGCAGGCGAGCGACGGGCGCTTCACGTTCACCGCCACCTTCATCGATCGCGCCCCGGAGCGGTGGACCAACCAGGATTGGGTCGTGGCCGCCACCGACCCCTCGCCCTGGGCGCTTCCTCGGTTGACCCACAACTACCAGCCATGGTTCGACGGCCAAGTCCACTCGGGGTTAGGGACGACGATGCTCACCTACAAATTCGACGCACACGCGGCCGAACTGCGCGTGCTCGGGCCCGATGGCCGCTTCGCGGCCGTGCGGCGCTCTGACGGGGAGCTGGGTCCCGGACGCTGGGCGTTGCTCGCCCGTCTGCTTCGCCAGTGCTCCGCCGGGAACTGTGAGACAGTCGCGGTGATCCCGGTGATACACATCGCGATCTCCGAGGCGGGTGAGATTGCGTACGAGGTCTACCCCGGCGCGCGCCGCGTGCAGGCGCCGCCGTAGATTGTGGCCGTGCCGCACGATGGTGCCTGCCGGATCCCTCAACTCGACAAGAAGCGGATCGGCCTAGCGACTGCCGTCCGCCACCGGCAGCTCGATGCGAAACGTCGATCCCTCGCCCGGCGTGCCGGCGGCGGTCAGCTGGCCACCCATGGCCGTGATGAGCACCCGCGCCCTTAAGCTAGTGTCCGCCCATGGATGACGGCAGAGCCAGTCGCCGCCGGTGAGCGCGCGTAGATGAGCGTCGACCCGGAAATCATCCCGGGATTGCTCATCCTGGCGGCCGAGCTCCTCGCACTTGCCGCCGTAGGCTTCGTCGTTGCCCGCGTCGCGCTGCGGCAGACTGACGACCGCCTGGCCCTGGCCCAGGGCCTCATCATCGGTCCCGCCCTTTGGGGGCTGGCCGTCAACCTCCTCCTGTATGCCATTCCGGGACTCGCCGGGGTGCTGACCGGCTGGGCCGCCATCCTCTTGCTCGGTGCTGGACTGGCTTGGCGTGCCTCTCACCCCCTGCGCCCACGGCTGCGAACCGTAGCGGGGTTCACCGTCGCCGCCCTCGCGCTCTTCTGGGTTGCCCTCGCTGGCCGTCAGCTCTTGGGCATCCCCGACGCGCACCTTCATCTGGGCCTCACCGCATCCATCCAAGCCGGCGGACACCCTCCAACGTTTCCCTGGAACCCCGGCCTGCCCACTGCGTACCACTATGGCGCCAACCTGCTGACTGGACACTTGGCTCCGCCCATCGGACCCGACACCGGGTTCACGATAGAGATCATCGACGCGTATATCTGGACGAGCTTTGCGCTGGTCGTGGGCGCACTCGTCCGCCAGCGCGGGTCGTGGATCGCTGTCCTCGCCTTCGCGCCGCTCCTGCTCACTGCCGGGGCCTGGACGCAGGTGCACTACGCCCCCCCCCGCCCGGCATCCTGCAGTTTCCCGCTCCGTCGGATTTATCGACGCCCGCCGCGAGCGTTCCCGCCTGGCTGGCAGGCGGCTACTGGCCATCGCCTCCATTTCCAGCGTCCAATGCCCTGGCGTTCGATGCGACGCCGCCCAATATCTGGAAGCCTTTTTTCATGCTGGCCTACGCGCTGGCCGTCATCGTGCTGGAAAGGGCCGCGGCTGGTGGTCACCGGTCATGGGCGAGGGTCCTGGTCCTCGCCGCGCTGCTCGGTTTCCTCGGCCTGGCCGACGAAACCGTCGCCCTGGCCGTGCTCGGGCTATGGGTCATCCTCGAGGCCGCCTGGTTCTGCAAGCACTGGCAGACCGTGAGCGCGCGATGGCGGCGGGCAGCGCTCGCCGCTGTGGGGCCACTGGCGGCGGCCCTCCTGCTCGCCGCCGCCGGCGGCGCCATCACCGGCTTACTCGCCACATCCGCAAGCACCGGCCTCTCGCTAGAGTGGATCGATGATCCAGGCAGCCGCCGGCCGCTCGGCGCCTTCACCCCGCTGGTGGACGGCTTCGGGCTCCTCGGTCTTGGAGTGGTCCCCGTCGCCGCGGTCGCCGTGCTTCTCGCCTGGCGCGACCGCCTCGTCCTGGCCCTTGTGGCTGCGGGCGGAGGATTCCTCGTCCTCGCGCTCACGCTGCACTACGACTTCTCCCCCGATGTCGTCCGGCTGGACGGGCACGCGCGAAACTTCACCCTGCTCGCTCTGCTCGTCGGACTCGGCTCTGCCTTGCAAGCCCTGCGGCCCCGCTGGCGCTACGCCGTCGCCGCCCTCGCCGCCGCCCTCATCACCTGGCCCACAGTCGTGGTACCCGTCCGCAATCTCGGCTTCGCGCTCGACCAGGGCGTCCAACTCGCCAACGGCCAGCCCGGGCAGGGGGACTTCGGCTGGGCTTTTGCGGGCCGCCATGCGCCTGGACACCAAATCGCGGAACGCGTCGTTACGTATATCCGGGACACACGTCGCTGCCGACGCGCGCATCCTTTCGCCGCACCCAACCCACCTATCCATCGCCACCGGACGCCCCGACGCCTCCGGATTCGCTCAATTCATCCATTACGCCGACGAAGATGGCCCTGATTACCTGGACGCCATCAACCACCTCGAAGCCTCGGTCATCAGGCGTCGCGGTTGGACCTACGTGCATGCAACCGACGCCTGGCTGGACGGCCTGCCGCCCCGTTCCCGGCGCTGGATTGAGGATCCCGCGCTCTTCGAGCCCCTCGTGCGCGACGGCGCCCAGACCCTCTACCGCATCCAGCCCGCATTCCTGCAACTCGACGTCGCGCCCGCTCCTGAATCCTTTGAGGCCTTGCGGCAAGCCGTGCCGGCATCCGCGACGGTCTACCTTTCGCCCTCGATCGACGGGATGGGGTCAGTTCGCGCCGCGTCCGTGCTGTCCCACGCCCGGCTGCTCGGCGTTGTCCGCGTCATTGACGCGCATCTCCGACCGAACTTCCCCACCGAAGCGCTCGGCGACCGCACGGCCGACCTTGTGGTCGCATCGCCACGCCTCGCGCCATCCGCCTTCGCTCCCGGGTCGCGAACACCGATCTGGTGGAATGACGAATTTGCCGTGTACGCTCCGCAGGGAGCGGTTGAACCCATCATGCCCCCTCGCACGCCGCTCCTCAGCGTCCGGTTGTCGTCCGTGCGCGTGGACGACGGGCGCCTGGCATTCACCGTTACGCTCTCGGACCGCGCGGCTGACCGCTGGACCGGCCATGGCTGGCTCGTCGTGGCGACCGATGCCTCCCCGTGGCACTTCCCGCGCGACCTCGAGCGCGACGGGCGCATCCAAGCTGCCGCAGTGTGGTTTGGCGGCCAGTTCCAGCCGGGTCAGGGGATCTCGAGCCATACATACGTGTTCGACGCCCACGCAGCCAGCCTGGCCGTACAAGGTGACTCCGTCCCCGCGCCATCGTCTGCAAGCAGCCTGGGCCCGGGCAGCTGGATCCTGGCCTTCCGGCTCCTCCACGGATGGTGGGAATCCGCCTTCGTCCCCGTCGCTCACGTTCGCATCGCCCCCACCGGCGAAATCAGCTTCCAGGTCTACGAAGGCGCCCTCAGCGTGTTCCCCATTCCCGTTGAATAGCTGCCGCGCCACCGCTCGCGTAGGCCGCTGCTACATGACGGTACCGTTGCCACCTGTCGACTGACCGAGGACGGTTCGGATCAGGTGTTTCCCGCTGCCGCCCGTAGCTCGATGCGAAACGTCGATCCCTCGCCCGGCGTGCCGGCGGCGGTCAGCTGGCCACCCATGGCCGTGATGAGCGCCCGCGCGATGGCCAGGCCCAGGCCGCTGCCGCGAGTCTTGCGGCCCGAGGCGTCGGTGCCGCGATAGAAGCGGTCGAAGATGTGCGGCAGGTCCTCGGCGGCAATGCCCTCGCCGGTATCCGTCACCTCGATCCAGCACGTTGCCGCGCCGGCCGTGCCCGAGCGGATGGTGATTGAGCCCTCGGCCGGCGTGTGGCGCACCGCGTTGTCCAGCAGGTTGGCCAGGACCTGGCGCAGCCGCGCCTCGTCGGCCATCGCCGATCCCGACGCCGGCGCCAGCTCGAGTACCACACCCTTCGCCTGCGCCTGGCCGCGCATGGCCGAGGTTGCATCGCCCAGCACGCGCTCGAGGGACACCGGCTCGATAGACAGATGCAGCTTGCCCACGTCGGCCAGGGAGAGATCGCGGATGTCCTCCACCAGCCGGTGGAGCCCTTGGGCCCGGTCCAGCGTCGACCGCAGCGTCTCGTCGGAGCGGTCGTAGACGCCGTCGAGCATGGCTTCGAGATTGCCTTCGATCACGGTCACGGGCGTGCGCAACTCGTGGGCGATATCGGCGAATAGGTTGCGCCGGGCGGCCTCCTGGGCCTGCAAGCCAGCCGCCATGTCATCGAAGGCCGCGCCGACCCTGGCCAGCTCATCCCGGCCCGTCAGCCCGCTGCGCGCCCGCAGATCGCCCGCCGCCACGCCGCGCGCCGCCGCGGTCAGCCGCCGCAGCGGCCGGGTGATGCCGGCGGCCATCACAACGCCGGCCACCAGTGCCACCCCCAGTGCGATGGCCAAGCCGATGAGCAGCGAGCGCACCGACTCATTGACAAACGTTCGCTCCAGGCCAGCGCGGGTATCGGGCCCATCGGGTCGTAGGCCCCGTGGCGCCAGTGCCTGCGGCGTATGCAGCGTTCCGATCCGTTTTCCCTCTGCCACGAGAGGCGTCGCCGGCCAGGCGGCGATGGCTGTGCGGGATCGTATGCCGCCCGTCCCCCAGACCAGGTTGCCGTCGGCGTCCACCACGGCCAGCGGCAACCCGCGCGGCTGGCCGTGGGAGAAGACCGCCTTGGCCGCCTCCTCGAGGTCTCCCGTGCGTGAATAGGCCTCGGCAAGCCGCTCGGCCGTCAGCGAGGCCTCATTCCGGCGCACCTCCGTCGCGAATCGCTCGAACCGGCTGGTCGTCGTCAGTCCCACCACCAGTGCGGCCGTGCCCACGGCCACCGTCGCCACGGTGACGAAGGCCAGCACCAGCCGCAGCGAAAGCCGCATGTTTATGCGTCGCCCAGCCGGTAGCCGACCCCTGTAACGGTCACGATGTAGCGCGGCTCGCCGGGTTCCGTCTCCACCTTGCGTCGCAGGTTGCGAATGTGGCTATCAATCGAACGTTCGAGCGTGATGCTGTCCGGGCCGGCCACGGCGTCCAGCAGGTCCACGCGCGACAAGACCCGTCCGTCCGCGCGGACGAGCGCCGCCAGCAGGTCGAACTCCGTCCGCGTGAGGGGGAGCAGCTCACCGTCCTGACGTACTTGGCGCCGGTCGATGTCGATGTCCAGTTCGCCAATGCGCGTGATCGTGGAGGCTGGCTCCGCCTGCGCTCGCCGCAAGATCGTATGGACCCGGGCCACGAGCTCGCGCGGGTGAAACGGCTTGGTCACGTAGTCGTCGGCGCCCAGTTCCAGGCCCAGGACGCGGTCCGTCACCTCGTCCCGCGCCGTCAGCAAGACGACGGGCCGCGCCCCGCGTTCCCGAATGGTGCGCAGCACGTCGATGCCGCCAATGCCCGGCAGCATCAGGTCGAGCACCACGATATCGGGCTGCTGCGTGGCCTCGTGCATCAGCGCCGTCTCGCCGTCCTCGGCGGTGATGACCTCCATGCCGTCGCGGCGGAGATAGGCGCTCACCAGGCGGCGGATGTCAGGATCGTCGTCCACGACGAGGACGCGCGGGTGCTTCACGGGCGTTCTCCCGAAATCATCGTGGCGGCGGGAGCCGGCCGCCGACCGGCTCCCGCACACCGTACGCCTTGGGGAGGCTACAGAGCCAACGGGCTCGCAGGGGATTTCGCCGGCGTCGATGGGAAGGAGTATCGACCGCTGTGCTTGCCATCGGTCCCGCCACGGCCGAGTCCGTGCCCGAAACAGCGGCCACCATCGTGACCGCGCTTTGGCTCGTCGGAGTTGGTCACGATGGATTCCACGCGCTCCGGCAACGCGTCCTTGATCGTCTGGGCTCGCTCTTCGGTCAGACGCCCGGCGTCGACCATCGCGTCAATGGCTGCCGTGGCCCGGGTCACGACCTGGTCGACGTACGCGTCCTTGCTCACGTCGTTAGCCTCGCCGATGTCGGCCAGCGAGGTGCCTTCGACCCGGCTCTCGCGAATCTCCTCGGTCGAGAGCCCCGACAGCTCGCTGAGCACGACGACGGGCGAAGACCCGTTGTCGAGCTTCACGGCCCAGCCGCGTCCCCGGCCGTGCCAGCCGGCGTCGCTCGTGACCATGGCCGTCACCTTCCCGGTCAGCCCTGCCTTGATGGTCGCGGCGCGCTCCTCCGAGATCGTGCCGTCGGCTACGGCGTCATTGATCGCCGTTGTCGCCGCCTCCACCACCACCGCGACGTAGTCGTCCGTCGTGACGCCGTTGGCCTCGGCAATGTCGGCCAGCGAATCGCCGCTCTGGCGCGCGGTGGTGATGTCATCGACGGAGACGCCCGTCATGTCGCTGAGGATCTCCAGTGGTGAGATCCGCGAGCCCCCGAAGCCGCCCCCGCCGTGGGCCAACACGATGCCCGCGGCCACCGCAGACACTATCGCCGCGCTGGCCGCGGCCAGCAGCAGCTTTCTCAACCGGCCCATCCGAGTCCTCCTTGCAGTCGAGTGCGGGTGTGCGCTCACCACATCGACGGTAGAGGCGGCCTGTCAACCCGACCCGCAGGCAATTTGCAGGACCTGTGCAGTTTGGTGAGCCGCGGGTGACAGGCTGGCGCCACCGCGGTGATCCGGCAACGGACTCGGCAGGCGCTGACCCGGTCGGCATTGGCCCCTTGACCGGCTCAAGAGAGGGCCGGTCGAGCGGGCAAACCGACGTGCCGCACTACCGTTCGATGGCCGAGTCCTCGGAGTTCGCGTTTAGCCACCGTTGCCCACGTTCACCGCCCTCGGTGAGCACGTACGTCGCAGCCAGAATGGCTGCGCGGCAGGCGTTGGTATCAATGAACCCGGACAGGAAATAGTCCCAAGCGGCCACGTAAAAGGCACGGTAGTCGTCCGCCAGATTCGTGAATCCCAGATCCCGTAGCGCCGCTGTCGCTCGGGTCCGGTTCAAGCTCCACACGTGCTCGGTGTCGAGTCCTGAGATGTGCAGCACGAGCGGTCCCACCGGCGCAACCCGCCAGACCAGTTGGCGCAATCCCTCGCGCGCGTAGATCCCAGGCTTATCGATGATTTGCAGGGGCATCTGCTCCACCACCGCGGCCCTTTCGACGAGGTCGGCCGAGTTGTAGCGCCTGATGGTGTCCGGATCGCGGTAGTCGGCTTTCGGATAGGCCTCGCCATGGAGCACGGTGACGGTGGACCGAGGGGCGTGCACGAAGCCTTCGAGCCCAGTGATGAGCGTATTCAGGACGATGAGTTGCAGTCTGGGATGGTGGATGGGCCGTGCAATGCGGTCCTTGAAGCAAGCCTCGACGCCAGCTTGTATTTTCAGGGCCTGGGGCACGGTGTCCAGGTGCCGGCGCCACGAGTTGTCATCGCGAAACCACACGTGGATATCGACGTCACTGACTTCGGGGACGTAGTCCAGCGGCGATTCCCAAGCCTTCACGGACGAGCCCTTGAGATACAAGCCGCGAATCTCATCCTCGGGAGTTCGCGCCAACAGCTGATCTCGAACACACGCCGCCAGACACCGCACTTCCGCGCGCAGCTGATCGCGGTCGGGAAAGCGGGCGTCCCATTCCGGCGGCGTCTGGCTCACGACAACTCCACGGCCGGTGCCGACAACAACCCGCGAGACTAGCTCCCTGATCCTGGGTCGGCTCCGCGACGGCTTAGCCAGGCACCGACCCGTTCGGATAGCCCGTCAGTCGCTAGCGCCGGCCTCAGCCGGGGCGGCGCTGACCTGATCGGTCGATGCCTCCATGCCCGCCGCGGTGAGCGTCCAGAGTTGACGGCCCCAGACCGCCACGAATACCCCGACGCACAAGCTGAGGCTGCCGCCAATCGCCATGGCCACGGGCGTCCCCAGGTGCTCCGCGGTCGCCGACAGGGGTAGAAGCCCCAGCGGCATCAGGCCCCAGTTGATCATCCACACCGCCATCACGCGTCCGCGCATGTGCGCCGGGACCATCAACTGCACGATCGTCTGGCTCAGCGCCATGTGAATCGCCTGACACATGCCGATGGACGCCATCACAAGCGCCACGACGGGGAGCATTCGCGTCAACGACAGGATCACGAACAGCCCGCCGTTGACGACGATGGCGGCGATCGCCAACCGGCCGGGACGGCGAGCTTCCGGCGCCGCCACCAAGGCGAGGGAGCCGAGCACCGCACCCACGCCGAGCGCGCTGGTCACCAGGCCGAGGTCTTGCACCCCGCCCTGCAAGTCCTGCTTCACGAAGGCCGGCAGCAGCATGGTGAGGGGGTAGCTGAACAATGCGGGCGCCAGCGTGAGCACCATCAGCCAGCGTATGTGCCCGTGACCGAGGACGTAGACGAATCCGGCGCGCAGGATGCTCAGCGTCGATCCCTGGGCCCGCGGCCGCTGCTCGTCGGCGTCGATGCGCCGCACGTTGAGCAGACTCCAGATATAGCCACCGACCATCGCGAAATACGCCGCCGCGATGCCGGCTGCGCCGACGATCAGGCCGGCGAGCGCGGGCCCGATCACCCGTGCCAGATTCATCGTCGTCGAGTTCAGGGCCACGGCGTTGCGCACCAGGGCGCGCGGAACGGACTCCGAGATCAGCGCGTAGCGGGCGGGAACGCTGATGGCGAACATGGCGCCGGACACCATGGCGCTGATGGCCAGATGCCACACCGCAATCGCGCCCGTGGCAACCAGGATTCCGATGGTCAAGGCCGCCAGGCCGTTCACGCTCTGGGCGAACATGAGCAGCCGCGGTCGGCTCAGGCGGTCGGCCAGCAGCCCGCCCAACTGCGACAGCAGCAGCATGGGCAATGACTGGAAGAAGGCGAGCAGCCCCAGCGCGAAGGCTGAGTTCGTGAGCTCCACGACCAGCCACCCTTGCGCCAGGAACTGCACAAAGTGGGCCGTCATGGCGCCCGCGTTGGCGCGCCAAAGCCGGGCGAAGTTTGGGTGTGCGAACGAAGGGAGCATGCGCTCGCGGGTCGCGCGCCAGAGGCGTGGCAGCGCCGCCGTCAATGGCGCGCGAATGGCGGCAGGCTCGGCGACGGCGTTCTTGCGGCTCACCGCGGGCACCTCCCGACCCAGCGCAATCCCCTGCCGGACCGCTCCGGGCGCGGCAAGTGCCCCCACGATACTCCGACCGCACCCCCCGCGGTCATTCCGAGCCCCTCTCCGTCATTCCGAGCTCCCCGCTGTCATTCCGAGCCCCCGCTGTCATTCCGAGCCGTGCGAGGAATCTCAAATGCTCAACCACGGCCGCAAGGGGAGCATTCGCGGTTCCCGGCAACCGTCGGCCGACGGCATGGCATCATGCGCCCGCGTCAATCACGGCGATGGTGAGGTCGGCAATGTCCTCAGACATAGTGCGGATCGGGATCGTGGGCGCCGGCGATATCGTGCGCCAGCGGCACATGCCGGGGTTGCGGGCTCTCCCAAACGTCGAAATCGTCTCCGTCTGCAACCGGCGCCGCGAGTCGTCCGAGGCCTTCGCCGCCGAGTTCGGCATTCCGCGCGTCTGCGATCACTGGCGCCAGGTCGTCGACGACCCCGACGTCGACGTGGTCTGGATCGGCACGACGCCCTACATGCACGCGCGAATCTCCGTCGCGGCGCTTGACGCCGGCAAGCACGTGTTCTGTCAGGCGCGGATGGCGCGCAACCTGGCCGAAGCGAGGGCCATGGTGGCCGCCGCCGACCGGCATCCCAACCTTGTCGCGGCCATCTGTCCCCCGCCGTTCGGCATGGCTGGGGAAGCAACGATGCGGCGCTTACTTCGCCGGGAGCGCGTCGTCGGCACCGTCCAGCAGGTGCGGCTCACCGTGCTCGCCGCGAGCCTGATAGCCGGCGAGCCTGAGTTGCACTGGCGCCAGGACATCGAGCAGAGCGGCAACAACGTACTCACGGTTGGCATCTTCTCCGAGGTCACAAACCGCTGGGTCGGCCGGGCCGTCGAGCTTCAGGCCCGCACCGACATCTACACGCGCCAACGACGCGATCCGGCTAGTGGCGAGTTCGTGAACGTGCAAATCCCCGATTCCGTGAGCGTCATCGGCCAGCTGGCCTCGGGCGCCGACTTCGTCTACCAGTGGTCCGGGGCGGCGCATCTCGGCCCCACGAACGAGCTGTGGATCTTTGGCGACGCCGGCACGCTCACCTATGACTTCGGCAGCGACCGCATCCGCCACGCCACGCTCGACGAGACCGAGTTGCGCGATGTGTCCATTCCGGAGCACGAGCGCGGCTCATGGCAGGTCGAGGCGGATTTCATCCGCGCCGTCCGCGAAGGCGGCGACACGGGCCTGGCGCCCGACTTCATCCGCGGCGCGCACTACATGGAGTTCCTGGAAGCGCTCACGCAATCGGCCCAGCACGGCGGGCGCGTCTATCTGCCGCTGGCCTAAGCGGGCACGGCCTCGCGTTGGCGGGCCAACAAACTCAAAGCCCAAGTTCCGAATGTGACCCGAGGCGAACAAGACGGAGTGTGACGTCGTCTGGTTTCTGGTACATCAGCACCAGATCAGGCTTCACGTGGCAATCCCGGAAGTCCGACCACATGCCGCTCAGCGCATGGTCGCGATGCCGAACCTCGAGCGGCTGGTCGCTGGCCAAGGCCTGCACGATCGGCGTCAGCCTAGCGTCGAGAGTCGGCCCGTGCTGACCTCTGGCTACGCGCTTGTAGTCCCGCTTGAACTGGTTGGTGCGCTCCAGTCGGCGCTTGAGTCCGTCGGGCCGGGTCACTCAGGAGCGTGCAGATCGTCAACGATCTCCTGCACGCTGGTGAACTGCGGGAGACCGCCCGCGCGGGCTTCCTTCATGGCCGCGATCGTGGTGGCGTTGGGAACCAGCGGGGCAAACGGCAGCGCCTTTTCATGCGCCACCCGGGTCAGCAACAGCCGCACCGCGTCGGAGATCGTGAGGCCCATGGCGGCCAACACGGCTGCCGCCTCTTCCTTCACCGCCCCGTCGATGCGCGCCTGGACCAGCTGATTGGCCGCCATGTCTGACCTCGTTCGTGTGAGCCTAGTCCGCCGTGCATGACATTGTAATGCACGGCGGCTCTCGTCGTGGGTGCGCCTGCGCCTAAGCCGGCACCGCCTCAAGCTGCCGGGCCAGCAGCGCCCGGATCTCGGCGTGCGTTTCGGGCGTCGCCGCCGCATCGCGCGACGGCAGGCGTGAGCCTGCGGCCCGCAGACCCATGGCCGCCATCCACGGCTTTACGAACACGCCTTCACCCGCCGTCTGACTGCCGATGCCGCCAATGATCTCGCCATAGGGAACCATGAAGTCGTCGAAGACGCGCTGCGCTTCCTCGTAGCGTCGGGCCTGCATCAGGTCCCACACGCGCCAGGAGTGCTGCGGCAGAAAGTTCGGCACGTGGCTGATCCAGCCGCGGCAGCCCAGGATGTGGCCCAGCACCACCAGCGGCGAGTTGTCCACCACCGCGGTCAGGGGCACGAAGCGGCGCAGCCCTTCGAGGTGGCTGCCCATGTCCGGCGAGCCCCACTTCACGGCGATGGTGTTGGGCAGCTCGACCAGCCGCGCCATCAACTCCACCGGCACGTCATATTTCGACCCGCTGTACCAGTGGCTGTAGGCGGCGAAGCCAACGTTGGTGTGCCGCGCGACTTCTTCGTGCCAGGCTACGGCGTCTTCGGGCGTCACCGTGTAGTAATACGCCGCGCTGATCTGCGCCGCGTCGACGCCGAGGTCCTCGCAGAGCTGGCACAGCTCGATCACCACCCGGATGTCGGTGCTCTGCACGCCCGCCATCACCGGAACCCGCCCCCCGCTCACGTCCACGATGGCCCGGATCACCTGGCGGCGCTCCTCCGTGCTCAGCGCCGTGAAATCGCCGCCGGACCCCGCGGCCAGAAACACGGTGTTCCCCTGCCGCGCGCCTTGGTCGATCAGCCACCGCACGTTGGACGCCGTGCCGTCGATGTCGAGCTCGCCGTCCTCGGTGAATATCGTCGCGATGGGCACGACCACGCCTTGCAGCCGTGCCTTCGCCTCGTCGATGGTCAGCATGGGGATACCTCCCGTTGCCGCGGTGATGTCGGACTCGTCGTCACGCCACCGGCCACCCGAAGCCGCGCACGAGCTCACGCAGCTCGTCCAGTTCTTGCTCGTCGAGGGGCTTTGAGGGCGGCCGCGAAGCCCCCACGGGGTGACCCATCACCGCCATCAGCCCCTTTTTCACGCGCCCCTGGCCGCCTGATCGCTGATCGACGCGCTCGGAAAACTGGCGCAGCGGCTCGTTCACGGAATCGAACAGCGCCTGCGCCTCCTCGTAGTGCCGCGCTTCGAGCAGCTCCCACACCCGCAGGTCGTGCGGCGGGTGAATCTCCGAGGTGACGTTGATGTACCCGCGCCCGCCAAGCTGGTGACAGCGTACGGGCCCGCCGCCGTTGTCGATCACGCTCACCCGATCCGCGAAGCGGGCCATTTCGTCGTAGTCGACATCCGCCGGCGCCGACCATTTGATGCTCACCACCTGCTCGAGGTCCGCCAGCTTGTCCAGGGTCTCCACTTCCATCCGGCCTCCGGGCAGCCAGTGGGTGTGATAGACCATGACGCCGATGTCGATGGCGTCGGAGAGATCGCTGAAGTAGTCGAGCACGTCGCCCTGGCTCGGCAGATTGAAGACCGGCGGACACACTTGGAGCGCCATCGCTCCCAGGTCCTGGGCGCGCTTGGCGTCCTCGATCGTGCGCTTCGTGTCCTTGTAGTGCAGGCCGCAGACAATCGCCGCACGGTCATCGGCGGCCTGCACGACGGTACGCAACAGCGCGGGCCACTCGGCGTCGCTCAGCATGGGGCCCTCGCCCATGGCCGCCGCCACCTTGATGACGGCGGAGCCTTTCACCAGGCCCTGCTCCACCCACCACTCGGTGACGGCGTGCATGCAGCCGTGGTCGACCTCGAAGTCGGCGTCGAACGGTGTGGGGACGGTCGCGATCGGTCCCTGAATCAATTGCCGGAGTTCGTCACGCGTCATCGGCAGAGCCTCCAAGATCCTGTGGCGCCGCTCTCGGTCGCGCGCGCCCGGCACAGTAGTCGCTTATAGCCGGGCCGGCCCCCAGCGTCAATGCGCCAGGCGCGGCCTCTGTAGATCATCACGCCCTCCGTCATTCCCGCGAGGGCTGGAATCTAGACCCTGCTCGCTGATGGCCGAACCGGCCGAGCTGCGCGTCCGCCCGCTCGCGAAGCCGCTACGCCGTTTCGTTGCGTTGCAACACCGGACGCCGCGCCGACTGCGGTTCCGGCGGACCGACAAAGCCTTCGGCCTCAAGTTGCAGCGCGAGCTTTTGCGCCTTGCTGCGGCCGACCTGAAGCTCGCGGCTCAGCAGATCGGGCGTGATGGTTTCGTGCCGCATCACCAGCTCCGTCGCGGCCACGTAGAGTTCCTCTTCCTCGCTGTCGGCGTCCTCGGCGGCATCACGCAAATCGTCGGCCGTCAGGGTTTGCGTCTCGCCTTGCGCGCGCCAGTGGTCAACCACCGCCTTGATCTCCGCATCGTGGGTGAACACCCCTTGCACGCGGATGGGCTTGCCGCCTTCTGGCGGAGCGAACAGCATGTCGCCGCGGCCGATGAGCCGCTCGGCGCCGGCGCCATCCAAGACCGTGCGGGAATCGGCCTGGCTGCTGACCATGAAGGAGATTCGCGTCGGGAAATTAGCCTTGATCAAACCCGTGATCACGTCCACCGAGGGCCGCTGGGTCGAAACCACCAGATGGATACCCGTGGCGCGCGCCAACTGCGCCAGGCGGGCAAGCAGGCGCTCGACGTCGCCTGGCGCCGTCATCATCAGATCCGCCAACTCGTCGATCACCGTCACTAGGTAGGGCAGCGGCTTGCCATCGGTTGCGTCGGTCGGGTTCGCGTTATACGCGCTGATATTGCGCACGCCGGCCTTGTTGAAGAGGCGGTAGCGCCGTGCCATCTCGCGGGTGACCCAGGTGAGCACCGGCACCGCGTCGTCAATGTCGGTCACGACCGGCATGCGCAAGTGCGGCACGCCGTCGAAGGTCACCAACTCGACCATCTTGGGGTCGATCAACACCAAATGCAGCTCGTCCGGCGTTGCCTGGCTCAAGAGGCCGGTGATCAGCGACGTGAGGCACACCGACTTCCCGGCGCCGGTGGCGCCCGCGATGAGCAGGTGCGGCATCGCGGTCAAATCAACCACGCGCACCGTACCGACGACGTCTTTGCCCAGGGCCAGCTTGAGGTTTGCGCGCGAGGCCACCCAGGCCTCGGACTCCATCATCTCGCGCACGGTCACGACCAGCGGCTCGTCATTCGGCAGCTCGATGCCCAGGTACGGACGTCCGGGCACGGGCGCCTCGATCCGCAGGCTCCGGGCGGCCAGCTTCAGCGCGAGGTCGTTGGCCAGCGCGGTGATTCGCGCCACCTTGACCCCAGTGCCGGGTTGCACCAGGTATTGGGTGACCACCGGCCCCGGAATCGCTTCCGGAACGCTCGCCTCGATGTTGAACGACGCCAGCGTGTCGACGATCACGTGGGCCTTGGACCGGATCTCGGCATCGGGAACGTCCGTCGCGGGCGGCGTCGGCTGGAGCAGATCCACCGACGGCAGGGTCCACGGTCCAGCGTCATTCTCGTCCTCGGCGGGCGCCGTCGCGGCGGTGGGCGCGGTGCGGATTAGCGGCTCCTGCTGCCAGTCCTCCGGCTTCGGCGCACCGTTAGCCTCCTCGGGTGATGCAGCCGACGGCATGGGCGGATCCGGTGCGGCGCGATTCGCGACTTTGGATTGGGGGCGGAACATGGGTCCAAGTCGTCGTGCCGTGGCGCTGGCCGCCGCGGTGGAGACCCTGACCGCGTGCCCGGTGCCGCCGATCAGCAGGCGTCCCGCCAGCCGCGTCGCCGTCGCACCGCGGGCCGATGCCAGGAGGGCGTAGCCGGCCGCTGCCACGGTGGCGATGGCGAGCAGCGCATATGCCGGCCCCTCGCCGACGCCCACCGCGAGCCCAGGGCCGATGAACTGGCCAATCCAACCGCCGCTGGCCGATGCCGAAGCATTCTCCGGGGCGGCTAGACCGACGAGTCCAGTCAGTCCCAGCACGAAAACCACGGCCGCTGCGACATGCGCCGGGCTAATCGCCGGTCGCTTCCGCACCCCGCTCAGCAGCAGCGCGGGACCGACCAGGCCGCTGGCGATCGCGGCGATCGGCGCCGCGCGGCCGAAGATTTCGATGTAGGCCGCGCCGCTTGCGGCGACGACAAACCCGTCACGGCTGAACAAACCAATGAAGGCGGTCAGCCCGAGCGCACTGAGGACAAGCCCGGCAAACCCGAGCACGTCCCAGCGCTCGACTCGCAGGTGACGGTGCGCTGGGGCCGCCGCCCGCCGCGTTTTGGCCACGAGGCACTCCTTGCCGGCGCGGCTTGACGGGCGCCGGCGCTAGACCTTAGTGGCGGTCGCCAGGATTGCCGGCCGCCGCCGGGTCATTAGGAACCAGTGCCTCCCGAAACGAGTTCCGAATCTTCTGTTGCAGGCCGTCCAGCACCGGGGCCGGATCATCTCCGTGATCAATCGTGCGGCGCACACACGTTCGCGCCCGCACGCAGGAGATCCTGTAGCTTCCGGCGCGTCGACAAACCCTCAAGAGATGATATCCGCCGCACCGACGGATAATCTAGTGGGTTTGCGGAGAATCGCGAGTCCTTGGGGTCTAGTCTGGGACCGCCGTGCTACTGTCATCCAGCGCACGGATCGCTACTCCGTGCCGAAGCATGGCTGTAGTGCACGGCGAGCTACCCGAACATGAAGATCGCCAAGGTGAGCGACGATAGCGTCATGAACGCGGGGACCATGGGCGACGCCGAGCAATGCCGGCTGCGGATTGGGCCTCGCCGCTGGCCACGTGGCACGGGACGCGCGCGCGGCGCCATGTGGCTGGTATGCCTGCTGACGCTCGCCGTGGCAGTAGGCGTGAATGCGCCCGGGGTCTACGCGGCCGAACCGGCCGTTCCGATCAATGCCGGCGCCTTCTTCGTCGCGGACACGGCGAACGAATCCGAGCTTGGGTTTTCGGTCACCGACGATCGGGGCGTGCGCCTCTGGTCGGGCTGGCTGGACCTCGGCGGGGAGCGCACGCTCGGCGCGCCGGTCTCGCGGCGGTTCGTGCTCGCCGGCTGGGTGCGGCAGGTCTTCGAGCGGGGGCTGCTGCGCTGGGACTCGGCGCGTGGCGCGTCCGTGGTGAACGTGCTCGACTTCCTCTCCGAGCAGGGGCATGACGACCAATTGCTGGAGGACTTCGGCATCCCCGCGTCCGCCGACTGGTCGGCGGACGCGGGCGACGGCTGGTCGGGCATCCGGGCCCGGCACCTGGCGCTGCTGGATGGATCGGAGCCGTGGCGGGCGGCGTTGCGGCAGGCCTTTCGCACGGCGGCGGAACCGCTGCCCAACAACGACGCGGCGATCGCGCTGCATGGGTTGCCGATGGCAGTGGAGCAGACGGACGCGGGCTACGCGCTACGGGCGCAACGGGCCGCGTGGATCTACGCGCCAGATACGGATGACGCGCCGCGACGAGTTCCGGTGCTCGATCTGCTGGAGGCGACGGGGCTAATCCCGGCCCACGCCACCGTGCCGCATCGGGCCGATGAGCGGCCGCACCTGCAGCCGGCGCGCCCGGTGAGCGCGGTGCATTTCTTTGACTGGTGGAGCCGCAACTACCTGCCGACCGAGTTCTTCACCCACGGGTTGTCGTGGGAGCGGGTTGGCCTGACGCGAGAGGAGGTGGGGTCGTCGGCCTACTACGACGTGAACTTCGACTTGATCCGTGACCTGGGCGTCGATGGCGTCTTCTGGGAATGGTATTTCACGGGAAAGAGCCTCGATCCCACCTCCGAGGTGCTGGACTCGCTGCGGCGGCATGACCTGAAGATCGGGCTGTTCTACGACTGGGAGGTGCTACACAGCGGCGGTCAAGCCGTGCTGAGCGACCGCGCGTACATCACGGCCGACGAGGCCGGCGTCAGCAAGATCGCGGACGAGGTGATCGCGTTCTACCAAGAGATCCCAGAGGACCTGTGGCTCTACGACGCGCACGGCCGGCTCCCCGTCATCGTCTACGCCTACGGCTTTCCGGAAGTGCTTGATGACACGGAAGCGTGGACCTGGTTCTTCACCGAGCTTGCGGGACGGGTCGAGACGGCGCTGGAGGTCGACGTGATCTTCGATTGGTCGGCCTGGTCGCGGGTCCAGGCCCTGGCGTTTGAGCGCTGGCCCGACGACTACGCCCCATTCAACTTCGTGGTGGACACGCCGCAGTGGCAATTCGGGCATCACGTGGTGACCTGGAACTACATCTTCGACAACCGCGGCGTCGCTGCGCGCGACGGGCTGCTGCGAGTGGTCCGGGACGACAACCGCTATCTGCAGGAGACTGCGTGGCTGGCCGCGCACACCGTGCCGAGCTTGGTCTTCATCTACAGCTGGAACGAGTTCTGGGAGGGTTCGCACCTCTTCCCCGACGACACCTACGAATGGCGGCGCTACGAGTTGGCCCAGGCGCAACTGGCTGAGCTCGCGGAGACGCGGGCCGACGACCTGCCGCGCGCGCTCATCATCGGGGATGCGGCGGATGCGTATCCGCACGGCACGAACGGCCTATTCGAAAGCCAGCGCCTACTGCTGCGTCACCTCTTGCGGCGCTATGTGCCCCAGGCGGACTTCATCACCCCTGCGCAGGCCACAGCGGACGCATTGGCCGGCTATGACCTGGTGGTGAGCCTGACCACAGACCGCGCCGTCGACCCGCTGCTGGCCGAGTTGGCCGAATCGGTCCAGCTTGTGTACTGGAATGCCACGGATCTGAGCACGGAGTTGGCGCAGCGCTTCGCGCAGGTGGCGGAAGAGGAGCGGCCCACGGGGCAGGTCCAGCTCCTCGGCGACGACGGGCAGCCAACCGACGAGACGATCAACGTCAGCCACGACGTTTGGCTGGCAACACCCGCGGCAGGAGCGGACATCGCGCTGGCGTTCGAATTCGAGGACCAGTCGTATCCACTGGTGGTGCAGGCCGGCAACGACCACTGGATCAATGTCTACGGGCCTACCGAGGCCGCCATGGTCGCAGCGTTCGAAACGGTCTATGGCCGGGAGCTCGAACTCGCGATCACCTTTGCGCTCGGCCACCGCACCCAGCGGCTCGAGATCTACCCTGATGGCCGCGTGGTGCAAAACACCTTCAGCGCCCCCGCCGTGTTCCGCCACGAACCGCTGGCCGTGCCCGATTTCGAGCCGGTCCCGCCGGCGGGTCTCTAGGGGACTCGCTTGCCGACACGCCGCGCGGCTTGATCTGCGCCGGCGCTAGACCTCGGTCACGATCGGCAGGATCACCGGTCGCCGCCGGGTTTTCTGGAACAGGTGCCGGCTGAGCGCGTTGCGAATCTTGTTCTGCAGGTAGTCCACCCCCGGGTCCGGGTGATCGCCGCGGTCGATCGTCTGGCGGACCTGCTCGCGCGCCCGTTCCAGCAGGTCCTCGGACTCCGGCGCGTAGACGAATCCGCGCGAGATGATGTCGGGCGTACCGACGGACTTTCCCGTGTGGTGGTCCACCGCCGCCACGACCACCACGACGCCGTCCTCGGCCAGGTGCCGCCGGTCGCGCAGCACGGTCTCGCCCACGTCGCCCACGCCCAGGCCGTCCACGAACACCATGCCGGCCTCCACGTAGTCGGTGATCGCGGCCCGGTCGCGCGTCACGTCGATCACCGCGCCGTTCTCCGCCATCAGAATGTTGTCCCGCGGCACCCCAACGCCTTCCGCCAGACGCCGGTGCTCCACCAAGTGCCGGAACTCGCCATGCACCGGCATGAAGAAGCGCGGCCGCAGCGTCGTCAGCACCAGCTTGAGCTCCTCCTGGCTGGCGTGGCCGGAGACGTGCACCGGGCGCAGTTGCTCGTAGATCACGGTCGCGCCTTGATGCGCCAGCCGGTCGATCGTGTGGTTGACCTGGGCTTCGTTGCCGGGAATGGCGGCGGCCGAGACGATGATCGTGTCGTCGGGCGCGATCTCGATGTTCCGGTGGTCGTGGTTGGCCATGCGCACCAGGGCCGAGCGCGGCTCGCCCTGCGAGCCGGTGCAGACGATGGCGATCTCCTCGGCGGGGTATCGATCCAGGTCCTCCGCGGCCACCACCAGGCCCTCGGGCACGCGCACGTAGCCCAACTCGGCGGCCACCCGATGCACGCGCTCCATCGATCGTCCGATCAGCGCCACCTTGCGTCCGTAGGCCTGCGCGGCGTCGAATATCTGTTGCGCGCGCGAGACCAGCGATGAGAACGTCGCCACGATGATCCGGCCCGGGGCCTCCGCGAATATCTGGTCGAAGGTCTCGGCGACCACCCGCTCCGAAGGCGTGTAGCCGGGACGGTCCGCGTAGGTGCTGTCGGCCATCAGCAGCAGCACCCCATCGCGCCCGAGCCGGCCAAGGGTCTGAATGTCGGGCGGCCGGCCGTCCACCGGGGTGTAGTCGAGCTTGAAATCGCCCGTGTGGACGATCGTGCCGATTGGCGTATGCACCGCGATTCCGGTGGCGTCGGGAATGCTGTGGCACACGTGGAAGAACTCGCAGCGGAACGGACCGACCTCGACGACGTCGCCCGCCTCGACCGCGTGGAACTTCTGGCCGTCGGCCAGCCTGGCCTCGTCGAGCTTGACCTGCACCAGGCCCAGGGTGAGCGGCGTGCCGTAGAGCGGCAGCGGAAAGTCCCGCAGCGCATAGGGCAGTGCCCCGATGTGATCCTCGTGGCCGTGGGTCAGCAGGATGGCGCGCAGCTTGGGCTGAATCTCGCGCAGATAGGCGAAGTCGGGAAGGATCAGGTCAACGCCCAGGTGCTCGGCCCCGGGAAACGTCAGCCCGCAGTCGATGATGACGGCGTCGTCGCCGAACTCGATGACGGTGCAGTTTTTGCCAATTTCCCCCACGCCGCCGATGGGCACGACGCGAACGGTGTCGGGGCCGAGATCGTGAGCCAAGGTGCCTCCTATGTTCCCGGCGCCGGTCGCCGGGCTTGCCTGCGCACTCCGCTCATCGAGTCCGCGCGTCTCATCCGAACATCGAAAGCTGTTGCTCCTGCGGCTCGGCGGGCGGGGCGGCGGCAGGTTCTGCGAGAAGTTTCCGGATAAGCGCGAAATCGCTGCGCAGAATGTCGCGGAGTCGGAGTTGCCGCAGTGCCGCCGCCGGGTGATAGACGGGGAGAAACGTGCGTCCGTCGCGGCGTCGCGGCACGCCGCGCGCCTTCGAGATCTGGGCATCGGGAAAGTGCGCCTGCAGCGCATGCCGCCCCAGCAGCACAATGACCTTGGGGTCGACGAGCTCGACTTGCTGGTCGAGGTATGGGCGGCACGCGTCTGCCTCGTCCGCCGCCGGGTCGCGGTTGTCGGGGGGCCGGCATTTGAGCACGTTGGCGATGAACACCTCGCGCCGCCGCAGGCCGATGCTCTCGATCAGCTCGTCCAGCAGCTGCCCGGCGGCGCCCACGAAGGGCCGCCCTTGCTGATCTTCGTGATAGCCGGGGCCCTCGCCGATAAACATCACCGCGGCGTCGGCCGCGCCCTCGCCGGGGACGGCATTCGTGCGACCTTGCGCCAACCGGCAGCGCGTGCAGACCTTGACCGCCTCGGCGAGCTCAGCCAGACCGCTGAAGGAAGGGAGGGCCTCCGCCACCTAGACGGCCACTGGCGTTCGCGTGAGGTAGGCGTCGAGCTCGTAGGCGTCCATAACCGTGCGCAGCTTGGCCTGCATATCGTCGGGCAGTTCCACTAAGGGGAGCCTTGGGATGCCAACGTCGAACCCGGCCAATCCGAGCGCGGCCTTGACGGACACCGGGTTGGGCCAGCCGGCCGGGAACAGGGCTTGCGAGATGGGCAGCAGGTGCAGATGCCGCGCGCAGGCGCCGGCAAGGTCGCCGGCGACGAACGCGTCGATCATCGAGCGGATTTCGCCGCTCACCACGTGGCTGGCCACGCTCACCACGCCCACGCCGCCCAGCGCCAGGACGAGGTACGTGTCCGCGTCATTGCCGCTGTAGATCGCGAAGTCGTGCGGCGTCGTGCGCCTGATCTCGGCGATCTGCTCGAAGTCCGCGCTGGCTTCCTTGATGCCGATGATGTTGTTGATCGCGCTGAGCTGCGCCACCGTGTCCGCCGCCAGATTGCAGGAAGTGCGGCCGGGAACGTTGTAGAGGATGTTGGGCAGTGGCGTCGCCGCGGCGATGGTCTCGAAGTGGCGGAACAGTCCCGGCTGGGGCGGCTTGTTGTAATAGGGCGTCACTTGCAGCAGGCCGTCCACGCCCACGTCCGCCGCCGCGCGCGACAGGTGGACGCTCTCGCTGGTGTTGTAGCCGCCCGTGCCCGCGATCACGCGCGCCCGTCCGTCGGCGGCGCGTAGGGCCTCTCGGTAGAGCGCCATGCGCTCGGTCTCGGTCAGCACCGGCGACTCGCCGGTGGTGCCGGTCACCACGACTCCATCGTTGCCGGCGTCGATCAAGCCGTCGACCATGCGGCCGAACGTGTCGTAGTCGACCGACCCGTCGTCGTGAAACGGCGTGACCACCGCGGTGATGAGCCGACCAAAGGTCAGCATGTCACTTCCTCCTGCGAGGCTGTATCACGCCTGCTGCGCTGCAAGGTCAACACTCACACGGCCTCGCCTGGAATTGTACCCGCGGCTCTGGCGGCGGCCTGCGGCTGAAGAGCAGGACGCTTTGGCCCGTCATTCCCGCGTTCGGAGACCTTTGCGTAATTCCAGGGCCGGGGCGGAAAATCGGGCGTTGCCGTCCTGACGATTGGGGAGTGGTCGAATGCACCGCGATATGGGCCAGCCGTCGCTGGCGGAAGTGTTGGTGTCGGAGACCCTCGGCCAGAACCAGCGGCTGGAGCGAATCGCCGCCGCGGTGGACTGGGACCGGCTCGGTCAAGTGGTGGCCGGCGTGCACGCGGCACCGCGCGGGCGGCCCAGTTATCCGCCGCTGTTGATGGTCAAGGTGCTGCTGCTCCAGCAGTGGTACACGCTCTCGGATCCCCAGTTGGAAGAGGCGCTCGGCGACCGGCTCTCCTTCCGGCGCTTTGTGGGACTGGGGCTGCAAGACGACACGCCCGACCACTCGACCATCAGCCGCTTTCGGGCCGCCTTGGAGGTCCAAGAGCTCAGCGCGCCGTTGTTCACGGAGGTGGCGGCCCAACTGGACGCGCAGGGCTTGGTGCTGAAGCAGGGCACGCTGTTGGACGCCACGCTGGTGGCGGCCCAGGTGCGCCGCCCGCCGCTGGCGGCGGGGCGCGGCGCGCGGAGTGCCACCGACCCGGAGGCGGCCTGGACGCAGACGGGGCGGGGCGGCCGGTCGCACTTCGGCTACAAGGTGCATCTGGGGGTGGATGCCGACACGGGGGTGGTGCGGCGGGCGGCGTTGACCCCCGCCAACGTCTACGAGAGCGAGGTGGCCGACGCGTTGGTGAGCGGGGACGAGCAGGCGATCTATGGCGACCGGGCGTATGAATCCAACCGCCGGCGCCAGTGGCTGCGGGCCCAGGGGATCAACGACCGGATCATGCACCGCTCCCACAAGCATCAGCGGGCCCTCCCCTACTGGCAGCAGCGGCGCAACGCCCTCATCGCGCCCCGCCGGGCGTTGGTGGAGAAGGTCTTCGGCACGCTCAAGCGCAGCTATGGCTACCAGCGGGTCCGCTACCGCGGCCTGGGGCGCAACGCCGTGGAGCTGTGGTTCAAGCTCATGGCCTACAACCTGCGCAAAGCGGACACCTTGGCCTGGGGCGCCGCCTGACCCCGGGCGCGGTGCGCCTCGGGCTGGCGTGATCTCCGCCCCAGCGCGGCGGCGGAGGCGCGCTGGGGCAACTGCGCCAGCTCCCGCGCCCCGTCGGCAGCCCTCCCCACGGGCCATCCCCCAATTATTCAAAGGTCTCCGGAAGCGGGAATCTAGCCTCAGGTGGCCTGCGCCCGAACTTTGCGGACTGTGCGGCCGCCCGCCGGCTGAGGTAGCCATCGAGCGCTCCAACCGGCAGAGCCACCCGCCCCACCCCGGCCGCGCCTACGTCAAGCGGCGCGAGGGTGCCTCAGCCAGTGATTGGCAATGGCCGCTTCCGCGATCTGGATCGAGTTGGTCGCGGCCCCCTTGCGCAGGTTGTCGGATACGACCCAAAAGACCAGACCGTTCGGGTGTGACATGTCCTGGCGGATACGCCCGACCCAAGTGGTGTCGTTGCCTGCCGCAAGCGACGGCATGGGGTATTGATGGGCCGCCAGATCGTCCACGACCCGCACCCCGGGTACGTCCTCGAGAATCGCACGCGCCTCGCTGACGTCGAAGGGCCGGCTGAACTCCGCGTGGACGGCCGCGGCGTGGGCCCGGAATACCGGCACCCGCACGCAGGTGGCCGACACGGCGAGATCGGGCAGGTGCATGATCTTGCGCGTCTCCGCCGAGACTTTCCACTCCTCCTTGGAGTAGCCGTCATCGCGCGGCTCGTCGATGGACGGAATCACGTTCGACGCGATCTGATGCGGGAAGACATCCGGGTCGACGGCCGGCGTTTCGCCGCGGGCAAGGGCCGCCGTCTGCTCGCCGAGCTCTTCCATGGCCCGCCCGCCGGCGCCTGAAACCGATTGATAGGTGTCGGCGATAACGCGCCGCACCGGGTTCAACTCGTGGAGTGGCGCCAGCACCTGCACGATCGGCGTGGTGGAGCAGTTGGGAATGGCCACGATGCCTTGGTGCCAGGCGATGTCGTTCGCGTTGACCTCGGGCACCACCAGCGGCACCGAGTCTTCGTAGCGAAAGGCCGAGCTGTCGTCGATGGCCAGCGCCCCGGCCTGCGCCACGCGCGGGGCCTGGGCGCGGCTCACGTCACCCGACGCCGAGATCAGCACGAAGTCGAGGCCCTCGAACACCGCGTCGTCGAGCGCCTCGACGGTGAATACGTCGCCGTTGAACTCGATTTTGCGCCCGCGGCTTCGCGGGCTGGCCCACAGCCGCAGCTCGCGCACCGGAAAGCGGCGCTCCTCCATCACGCGCAAGAACTCGCGCCCCACGGCGCCCGTGGCGCCAATCACTCCTACCGCATATCCCGCCGACATCAGATTTCTCCCTTGGAGCTTGTGAGCAAGTGCTCCAGACCGATGACCAGTCCGCGCAGACCGCACACCCGGCGCACGGCCAGCAACACGCCTGGCATGAATGACTCCCGGCTTGTCGAATCATGGCGGATCGTGAGCGTTTGCCCTTCGCCGCCGAAGATCACTTCCTGGTGCGCCACCAGACCCGGCAGCCGCACGCTGTGCACGCGCACCCCGTCGCGCACGCCGCCGCGCACGCCGTCCAGCGTAAAGCTCTCCGTGGCGGCGTCCTGGGCGGGACGCCCGTCGCGGGCGCGCACCACAAGGTCCGCCGTGCGTGACGCCGTTCCCGAGGGCGCGTCGCGCTTGCGGTCGTGATGCAGCTCGATGATCTCCACGCTGTCCAGATGGGGGGCCGCCAACTCGGCCATCTGCATCATCAGCACCGCGCCGATGGCGAAGTTCGGGGCAATGAACGCCCCAACGCCCGTGGCGTCCGCGCGCTCGCCGATGGCCCGGACCTGGTCGTCCGACATCCCAGTCGTGCCGATCACGGGCGACACGCCCGCGTTCAGGGCCTCCAGCGCATGAGTTGCCGCCGCGTCGGCCACCGAAAAGTCCACCACGACCTGTGGCGCGGTCGCGCCCTGGGCCGCCGCGAACGATGTGAAGAACGGAGCGCTCCCAGGCGACGGGACCCTGTTGATCCTGGCCACGAGCTCGAGGTCCGGGGCGCCTTCCACCGCCGCGACGACGGTCTGACCCATCCGGCCGGTGGATCCCAGAACGGCGACTCGGACCATGCCGCCGGTCCTAGTCGTACCGGCGGCCGCCGCGCTGCGGCCGCCGCGGGCGCCCGCCGCCAGGACCGCCCGGCCCGTCGCGGCGCCCGCCGTCGCGCCCGCCGTCGCGCCCCGGCCGCGGTGGGGCCGTGGCCAGCGTCTCGGCCGGCGTCAGGTCTTGCAGCACCGCGCGTCGCGACAAATTGATGCGGCCCAGATGATCGACTTCGACCACCATCACCATGATGTCGTCGCCTTCGGCCACCACATCGGTCACGGACGACACCGGCTCCTCGGCCAACTCGTTGATGGGAACGAGGCCTTCCTTGCCCGGCAAGATCTCGACGAACGCGCCAAAGTTCATGATGCGCATCACCTTGCCCAGAACCTTGCGGCCGATCTCGACATCGCCGGTTAGGTCCCTGATCATCTGAACGGCGCGGTCGGTGCCTTCGCGGGTGGCGCCGCCGACCGTGACGGTGCCGTCCTCCGCGATATCGATGCTGGCCCCGGTCTCGGCCTCCAGCCGGCGGATCATCTTGCCGCCGGGACCGATCACGGCGCCAATGTTGTCCGGCGAGATGGAGATCTGCACGATCTTGGGCGCGAACTCGCCCACGTCCGCGCGGGGTTCGGCGATGCTCACGCGCATCACGTCCAGGATTTGCAGACGCGCTTCACGGGCGCGCTGCACGGTTGCCTCGATCATCTCGGGGGTGAGCCGGTTCATCTTGATGTCGACCTGAACGGCCGTGACGCCCTCGGCCGTGCCGGCAACCTTGAAATCCATGTCGCCGAAATGATCCTCGGCGCCCTGGATGTCGGTGAGAACCGTGAAGCGGTCGTCGTCGCCGACAATCAGGCCAATGGAGATCCCGGCGACCGGGGCCTTCAGCGGCACCCCGGCGTCCATGAGGCTCAACGAGCTGCCGCAGGTCGCCGCCATGGATGTCGACCCGTTGGACGACAGCACCTCCGACACCACGCGGATGGTGTAGGGAAAGTCCGCGAGATCCGGCAGCACGGGGGCGATGGCGCGCTCCGCCAGCACCCCATGGCCGATTTCGCGGCGGCGCGGCGACCCGAGCCGACCCGTCTCGCCGCTGGCAAACGGCGGCATGTTGTAGTGGTGGAAGTAGCGCTTTGGCTTCGCCATGGCTTCCAAGTCGGTGAGCCCGATGCGCTGCACGTCGCGCGGCGTGCCCAGCGTGGTCACCGAGAGCACCTGGGTCTCGCCGCGCTGAAACAGGCCCGTGCCGTGGATGCGCGGCAGCACGCCCACGCGCGCCGAGAGCGCGCGCAACGCGGATTCGCCGCGCCCGTCCGGGCGAATGCCCTCATTCAGGATCAGCGCGCGCACGGCCTCCGACTCCACGTCGTGCACGGCATCGCCGATTGCCCCGGCGTCGTGCGCCTCCCCGAGCGCCGTCGCGGCGTCCTCGGCGATCGCCCCGAGCTGCTGCTTGCGCTCCGCCTGATCCATCACCCGCACCGCGTCGTTGATTCTCGACCCGTAGCCGCTGGCAATGGCCTCCTGCAGCTCGGCCGCAGGCTTGCTGATGTTCACCTCACGCGTCGGCTTGCCCGCCAGGTCCTTGAGTTGCGTTTGGATATCGATCAGGCACTGCAGCTGCTCTTGCCCCCAGTTGATGGCGCGCACGACCGTGTCGTCCGGCACGACTTGCGCCCCCGCCTCGAGCATCACCACACCTTGACTGGTGCCGGCAACGATGAGGTCCAGCGCCGGGGCCGCGCCCTCGGGGTCCGCGGGCGCGTTGACCACGAACTCGTCGCCGTCCAAACCCACGCGCAGGGCGCCCACCGGGCCGTCGAAGGGCAGACCGGCCAGTGACACCACGGCCGAGGCGGCCACGATCCCCATGACGTCCGGCTCGTTCTCTCCGTCGTGGGTCAGCAGCGTCAACACGATCTGCGTGTCGTTGCGCATCCCGTCCGGGAACAGCGGCCGGATGGATCGGTCGGCGAGCCGGCCGGCGAGAATGCCCGACAGCGGCGGCCGGCCTTCGCGGCGCAGCACGCTGCCCGGAATGCGGCCTATCGAATACGCCCGCTCCTCGAACTCGACTTGGAGCGGAAAGAAGTCCAGCCCCTGACGTGGGCTGGAGGCAACGACCGTCGCCAGCAAGGTTGTATCCCCGTAGCGGGCAACAACCGCGCCATCCGCCTGACCGGCCAACTCGCCGGTTTCCAGGCTGAAGGTCCGCCCTCCCAATTTGGTCTCAACTCGGTGCATACCGCACGTCTCCTGGGCGGGCCGGCGGAACAAGCGAAGAAAGGAGAGGGCAACCGAAGTTGCCGGCTCGTTTCTTTGCTCGTCCGCGGAAGTCGACCCGCCGAACTATGCCGAAGCGAAATATATGCTGCCCCATCGGTGCTGCTTCGGCGATGAACCGGGGGCTAGGGACCGTGAGAGTGGGAACTGCCGGCGCGACGCTGCGATGCGCTCTGGGCAAACGGAGCCGGCGACTATTGGCGCACCCGCAAACCGAGGGTGGTGATCACCTCGCGAAACGTCTCCGGCTGCTTGTTTCGCAGGTACTTGAGCAGACGGCCCCGTCGCCCAACCATGCGCAGCAGCCCATGGCGCGTGTGCTTGTCGCCGCGATGCAGCTTTAGGTGCTCGGTGAGCTCCTCGATCCGCGCGCTCAGCCCTGCGATCTGCACGGGAGCCGAGCCCGTGTCCTCACTGTGCAGGCGCAGCACATCGACCTGTTCGCGTTTGGGCGAAACGAACTCCACGTAGGCTCCAGAAGAATTGCGAGCGCCTCACATCGGGCGCACGTCTCAGGGCAGAAGCTGATCCGCCCGCAACTTGCGCTGAGTGTACCGCACGATTATCGCCCGGTGAGAACCGACGGCGCCAGGCCGCGGCGCCGCAGCCGGTAGATGCGGCGGCCGACATGGTCGGCGATGTAGAGGTCGCCATACGGACCGACGACAACGTCGGTGGGCCGCGTCAGTGAACTCACGAACGGCGTCACCTGCGCCGTGTAGGAATCGCCCTGCCGCCGGAGTCGCGCCCGCAGGATGTTGTGTGCGAACGAGCTGCGCCCCCCGGCCGGTCCCCACATGGCCATGAGCACGTTCCCGTCGAATTCGCCGGCCTGCGGTCCGGTGAAGAAGGTCAGGCCCGCGGCGGCGCCATGGGCCGGCAGCTCCGCGACCGGTCCTCGGGTGCCGGAGTCGGGTGGCGGCGTGCCCCAGAACCGCGGGTGTCCATAGTCGGCGCCTTGGATCACGTGATTGAGCTCGTCGGGTGCATCGTCGTTGCGCCGCACGCTGCTGTCGGGGCCGTTGTCGGTGCAGAACAGCTCGCCATCTGGGCTGAACGCCAGGGCGAACGGGTTGCGGAACCCGGTGGCGAATTTCTCCAGCCCGGTGCCGTCCAACCGCGACCGCAAAATGGAGGCTGACAGGGGACGCTCGGCGATTTCGCCCGCGTTGGTCGTGCTTCCGAGCGTGATGTAGAGCAGACCGTCCGGGCCGATGGCGATGCCGTTGTTGCGATGGAACGGCACGTTGGTGTCCAATCCCAGGCCGGTGACAACGTCCGCCGACTCGTCGGCGGCGCCCGAGCCGGAAACGTCGCGCAGGCGGATGATCTTGTCCTGGACGGATACGTAGAGGTGCTCGCCGGCCACCACCAGTCCCCGGGTATCCGCCACCCCGGCCCCCGAGGCAAAGGTGCGGATATCGTTAGCCCGCCCGTCGCCGGTCGAATCGCGCATGGTCGCGATGAGGTCGTTCGAGAATCCGACAAACAGGCGGTTGTCCGGCGCGAAGGCCAGCACGGCCGGGAAGCCGAGCGTCTGGGTGGTGGCGAACTCCGAGATCTCAAAGCCCGGCGGCGGAAGTGGCCGGCCGCTTGCAATCAGGCCGGCTGGCCGCTCGGTTCGCTCCAGGCGCATGCGCTGCCCCGGCGCCAGCGGGGACACCGCGGCGAAGCTTCTCATGAACGTCCAGCTGTAGTTTGCGTAGGAGGTGTCGCGCACGGCGTCGCCCACGAGCGCCAGGCTTGCCGTGCCGGGCATCTCCGGATGCATCTCCAGCACGCCAGCCTCGAAATACTGCCGCACGAAGCCTGCCGCCAACCCGGGAACGAGGGGCGTGCCGCCAGCGCCGGTTTCGAGGCGCGCGGCCGTAAGCGGCGCGCCGAGGCTGAGTTCGCTGCCGATGGCGTCGTAGAGATCCAGAAACCCTGTCTGCGACCCGTCAACCGCCTGGTTCGACACGCCGTGCCCGTACGGCCCAACAGCGCGGCCGGGGTGCGGGTTCGTCCGGGCGGATTCGGCGGGGATGGCCGCGACGGCCGCCGCGCCCTGACCGTCCCCCAGCACGGTCCACAGATCGCGCCAGTGGAGCGTGAGCCCGTCGCCGCTGAGGCGGCATTCCATCACGCCCCGCTGAAAGTACTGGCAGAGCACGCCGTCCTCGACGATGGGCTCGCTGATCGCCAGTCCTGCCCGCCGCAGGCCACCCGTGCGGAAGTAGTGACCCAGGAAGTCGACCAAGTGGTGGCCGCTTGGCGCCGTCACCGAGAGCGTCGCGACGTTGTGGCCAAGCGCCGGCTCGTACCGCACGGCAACCACGCGTGCGTCCCCCGTCGGTTCAAGCCCGCGCACGCGCGGCCAGGGGACCCAGGATGCGGCGGCGGCCAGGGCGCCCGCCACCAGCACGCGGCGGCGCCCGAGGCGTTGCGGCGCTCGGCGGGTCGTGGGCGTCACTGGGATGATCGAGCCAAGCCTAAAACCTGGTTATGCTACAAGAGGTTCGCTGCCGCGAGCATTGCGGACACACAAGGCAGCCGTCCACTCTTCGTATGGCAAGACGCAGACGCCGTCGTGCCTCGGACGCCCAGGTCAGCACGCCGGCCGGCGATCAGCAGCCGGACAAGGCCGCGATGACCGAGGCCGATGACAGGCCCGAACGGAAACAGAAGAAAGGCCCGCGACAAGCCGCGCCTGAGCGCCGCGGTTTGGGTCGCGGGTTCTGGCTCTACTTTGCCTTCATGATGGCGGTCCTCATCCCGCTTAACCTCTTCTGCCTCAACAATTTGAACCAAGGCCCGGGAGAGGTCCAGGACGTGCAGGAATCGCCGCTGGTCTCGTCGGACGGCGCCACGCGCGGGCCATACGCCACCGATCCCCCCACCTCCGGCCCGCGCGCGCTCGAGCCCGCGGCCTTCGGCTTCCACACCTCCACCATTGCCGACGCGGTGCAGGTCGCGAACTTGTGCGCGGGCCACGTGATCATCCACTTCAGTCCGTCCGGCGGTGTCGCGTTGGAGGCCGAGCTGAACCAACTGGCGCTCGAACTCGAAGGCTACGACGTGGTCGTCCATCCCGACGCGGGCCTGGGCGACGCCGAAGTCGTGCTGACGGCCCTCCTGGTCATGGAGCGGCTGGAGGTCTACGACAAAGGCGTGGTGTACAACTTCGTGCGTGGATACTCCGGCAGCCGTCCCGTGGCTGAGCTTTGCCCGGGTGGCGGGGCTACCTAGGCGCCGTCAGGGCGAAAGCTGCACCTGCACCGGCCCGAGCAGGCCGGACACCAGCCGCTCCGGCTCAATGTTGTCCTCGTGCCAATAGCGGTGCCACGGATCGCCCATGCGCGTCTCATCACGGCGCCAGCGCATCTCGTTGGCGGCAAGGTTGCTCACGCGGACGCGCACCGTGTTCGAGCCTGAATGCACCGCCCCGGTGAGATCGAAGCGATAGGGTGGCCACAGGCGCGATCCGAGCGATCGGTTGTTCACAATCACTTCCGCGTGGTGGCGCACATCCCCCAGATCGAGCATCACCGTGCCGCTCGCCTCCACCTTCGTGAGCTCGACGCTCTTCTCATAGACCGCTGAGCCCGAGTACCACGCATAGCCCAGTTCGTGCCACGGGGCCAGGGCGATGGTGGTGGGGCGCATGAGCAGCGTCAGCGGCGCAAGGACCCCGTTGGAGAAGTCCGTCGCGTTGACCTCGACGCTGAGCACGCCGCCGGTCGTGATGTTGTAGATGCCGTTGATGTCCGGCGTGCGCTCCCGCACGTCGACGTAGACCTTGTGCACGCCCTTGATATAGGGAATGCCGATGCCCACGCAGCCCAGCGGCAGTCGCTGGCGGTACATCAGCGTGCGCGGAAACCGCACCGGCTCGCCGAGCAGCACAATGTGGCCCCACGGCTGGACCGGGGGTCTCCCGCGCTCCCAAGTCACGGTGGGCACGTCGCGGGCGAACGCCGTGCCGGTCCACATTTCCGACTGCGGCGCCTGCACGTCCCACGACGAATCGGAAACCAGAACCAGCGACTCGCCGGAGCGCAGATCGATCTGCGCCTCGAACAGCAGCGAAAGTGGGGTGGCGGAGGTGCTCGCGACATCCGCGACGATCGTGTTCTGGCCCAGCCGCAGGTAGGGCATGATGTTGTAGGTCACCGGATTGGACCAGTCGTCGGACTCGCCGAGGGCCGTACCATTCATGTACACGGTGGCCTGCTCGACGCCCACAAACGTTGCCCAGGCCTTAATCGGCGGGTCGGTGATCGTGAGCGACTTGGTGAAGCGCAGCCGGTCATGGGCCTCGCTGTCGGGCCGTACGACCCAGCCCTCCGGTTGGCGCAGGCCGGTGATCCACGACGCGCGCCAGTTGCCGACCGCGCTGGCGTCGGCCGTGGTGAGCCACAGCTCGCGCCACGCGGAGTCGTCGAAGGCCGGGTCCCGGAGCCGCTCCAGGCGGCCCGCGCCGAGAGCGAAGTCCTGGAAGCGCATCACGGGGAGCTCGGTGCGCCGCACCGTGCCCTGGCCGGTGGGCACCCCGGTCTCCAGCGCAAACTGCCACTCGCATCCCAGGTCCTTGGGCTTCGCCCGGGACGCTCGGCGGCTTGACGCGGCGCGGGCGGGCCGCGTGGTGGCGTCGAAGACCACCGCCCGGGCCGAATGCCCGGGAATCAGGAACTCTGCCGTGCGCCGCGTGCGCGCGCCGCTGGTGGAGAGTGCTTCCTGTTGGCCGGTCTCCGGGTCCCACAGCTCGGCCGGGCCCTTGGCGCGAGTCTTGACGCCCACCTTCTGCTCGTCGGGCGTTTCGTTGACGACCAGCACCACCTCGCCGCCGTCGAGCCGGCGCGCTGCGAGCGCGATGCCGTCCAGGTCCGAGGTCAGGCTGGCCGCTGGCGCGAGCCGCGCCGCCACCCGATCAAGCCAGTCGTCCGCCGCCTCCTTGAGCGTGAAGATGCGGCCTTTGCCCAGGCGGCTGCCGCGCTTCGTCGACGCCCCCGCTGGGGTCAGCGGCTTCACGGTGCGCATGAGGTCCTCGTCGTCCGAGCCGATCTCAGAGCTGGCGCTCGGGAACTCGCCGCTCCAGACCAAGCGCCCGCCGGCCTTGACGAAATCGGATATGCGCGCCGCCACGGCATGCTCCATCACGGGCGTGGGCGGGATGACCAAGGCATTGATGGCCACCCGGCCCTCCCGCAACGACGCGCCGTCAAGCTCGCTTTCGAGGAGGAATTCGCTGTCCACGATGTGTACGTCCACGCGGCGCGCATAGAGCCCATCCACCAGGGACTCGAAGGACTCACCGACTTCGCGGGCGCGCGCATTGGGCCGACCGTCGGCGGTGTTGGCCCGAACGCTTGCCAACGGCGCAAGGACGCCGATAGAGGTCGTCGCGCGGCTCTGGCGCACCAATGCGCTGAGGCGGGCGGCATAGGACGTAACCTCGCCGAACTGCCGCCAATACGGGTTTTGGGCGAAGAACGTGTTGGGCCAATCATCGGCCGCGACCGCGCGGTCCATGCTGTAGAAGAAGCTCTGGATCACCGGAAGGTCGGCGCCGATGACCGCCAGCCGGCTCAGGCCGCGCCGCACGTCGTCCAGGCTGACACCCCACCCCGCCCCGCCGAACGCGCGCACCGCGACCCGCGGTCGCTCCGCCAGCGCGGCGATGGATACCGCCGGCTTGATCTCCGCCGGCTGCACCTCGCGTGGCCGGGCGTTCCGAAAGCCGTGCATGTCGCTGCCAGGGAGCGGCACCGCGCGCATGGTGCGGAAGTAGTCCCCCTGCCGAGCCGGCTGCGCGGCGATGTGCTCTTCCGTGTGTCCCATCCAGGTGTAGCCGCGCTCCTCGCACCAGGCCGCGATCTGCTCGAACCACGATTCCGTGTACAGCTCCCCGAGGACCTCGTAGAAATCGCAGCGCAACTTCGCGGTCGTGTCGCCCCCGCGCACGATCAATTGGGGCAAGAGCGGCAGCAGCGCGTATCCCTTGCGCGCCGCAAATTGCGCCGGCAGATCCTCGGTCCAGGGAATCGGCCGGCTCGCCAGGTGCGGGGCGTCGAAGGCAAAGCCGGCGATGGCGTCGCCCAAACGCTCGGCGTACGGCATGTAGGCCGCCTCGACGAAGCGCGCGACGGTTGCCGGGCGCAGGTAGTCGATGTGATCGTCGAGTTGCCGCATGGCGAAGCTGAAGATTTGCCAGTTGCCTTCCGGACATGCCCACGTTGGAGCCTCCGGAATCTCGGTGAGGCTCTCGGGGTCCAACCCCTGCGTGCCGTCGACACGGCCCGCCACGCGCACCAGTGGTTCGCCCTCGGGATAGCGGCCTTCGAGCGACACTTCGGCTGGACCCTCGACCGGGAGTACGGTGCGGGCCAGCGTCTTGCCGTGATGTTCGGGCCCCGACGTGAGCACCTGCGACGCCGTCTGCCCGTCAGCCTCCCCCGGATCGCCCGCCGGCCCGCTGGGGGCTCGGTAGTCGTCGCCAATCCAGACCGACAACCCGGCCTTGGTGGCGGCCCGAACGGCGTACTCGATGATCTCCCACCAGCGGTCGCCGAGGTAGGGCGTGCGCAGCCCGCGGCTGGCGCGAATCACCACGCCCCCCATGCCCTTGGCGGCTAACTCGCGAAGCTGGCGGCTGATCTGCGCCTCATGCAGCTCGCCATTCCAGAGCCACAGTGCAAGCGGCCGATCATCCGGGTCGGGAGCTTGAAACCTCTCCCGCAGCTGTGCGAATGCTTCGCTCATGCGCGGCGCTCCGCGCCCTCATGGGGAATGCGCGGTATGCGCCTGGGGTGGGTGGCGCCAGCGTGGCGGGCGAAGGCCCGGGGGGAAGAGCAGCGAGTCAACGAGGGCGGATTATAGAAAAGCGGCGCCTCTCACGCCAACGCTGCGCAACATATGCCCAACCGGCCGCCCCGTGCCTACGGATGACGCTCGCGCGCCGATGGGGCAGGCGGCGACCCTGTGGGCTGCACCGCGGACGGATGTTTGACTGAGGATTGATTGAGCAACTCCTGACGCACAATGGCGACATCACGGGGGGCGTTGATTCCGATTTTGACGCGCTCGCCCAAAATCTCCAGCACGGTCACCTCGATCGTGTCGCCCAAGACGATAGTCTCGTTGACCTTGCGGGAGAGAACGAGCATTGGCCTCCGTGCCCAACGGTCCCGGCGTCGAACGGGCCTTGGCCCGCCGGGCCCAACCCCTATGAACTGTCACACTGGGCGACAGTTGCCATCTGGGAATATCGCACGCATCGTGCGCTCACCTCAACCTAGCACAGAAGCTCCCGCCGGCGTTGCCCGAGCCTGAGATGGGTGGGGTGCGTGACGACGTTCGCGATCGCCGGGAAGAACCAATGGTCGAGCCGCACCCTGGCGGCGATGACGGCTACGCCGCCTGGTTGCTGGCACCCGTCGACCCGTCAGCGGTCTACGCCGCCCTCGACGCCGGCTGCGGGGATGGCGTGCGGACGGCGGCGCTGCGCGAGCGGTTGGCGCCGCACGCCCTCGTGACCGCCCTCGACATCGACCGCGATGCCGCCCGCACGGGGGCGTCGATCGGCAACGTGGACGCCGCCCGGGGCGACATCGGGCGGCTGCCGTATCCCGAGGGCACGTTCGATGTGGTTATGGCAGGGCATGTGTTGTATTACCCGGACGACCTCGCCAGCTGGCTGTGCGAGCTTCGCCGCGTGATAGCCCGCGGTGGCGCCTTGCTCGCCGCCACCAACAGCGCCCGGTCCGGGCGGCGCCTCTTGAACCTGCATGCGGCCGCGTGTCGCCGGGCCGGCAAACCGGCAATGGCCGCGCGCGCCGTCGCGCCCACGGCGCGCGACCGGTTCACGCTCGAGAACGGCGCCCAGCAGCTGCGCCAAGTGTTTGCCGACGTGACGGTGCGCTCGCGAGATGACCCGCTGGTGTTCGATTCGGTGGCGCAGGCGCTGGCCGTGTATCGCGGTGGACTCTACGCGCGCGGCGCGCCTTCCGGTGTGTCTCACGCTGATCTGCAGCGTCTGGCGGCCACGCTCGCGCCCCACATGCGGGCCGCGCTCACGGTGGCGGCGGATGCCCGTGGGCGAGTCACGATCCCGCGCCGCAGCGGCTGCTTCGTCGCGCGCGTCTAGCCGCGGAATCGGCCGCTGGCCGGCGACTTACAATTTTGCGTGTCCCCGTCCGGCTTGCCGGGTCCTCGCGGGCGCTGGGCGCCAAGCGCGTCGCGGAATTCACGAGGACCTCGACACTTCGTCAGGTAAGCCGCCGGTCCGGGAGCTAGCGCATGTCCACCAGTCGCGCCGTCACGATAGCTGCCGTACTTGCCGCCATCGCGCTTCTGCCGGTCGTCATCATCCTGGCGCTCGGCCTCTATGGGTCCGCGGTGACCGGCGACTTTCCGCTGGTCGACGACACCGGACCTGTGCTGCGCATCGAACCCGAGAGCGGGCCGCCCGGCACCCAGCTTTCGATCCGCGGCAATCGGTGGCAAGAAGGCACGCTCCTGCGCCTCGAGATGATCGTGCAGATCGCGCGGCCCCAGATCACGCTTGGCGGCGAGGTGGAGACGGTCCAGCAGCCCTTGCCGGGTGTGTTTGTGGGTGAGGTCATCATCTCGCGCGCCGGAAGCTTCAACATCGACACCCAACTGCCGACCACCGTGCCGCTGCTGCCGGGCACGCAGATCGAGTTCGTCGCCGTCGCGACCTACCGTGGCGGCGAAGCGGCGGGCGAAGGGCGCACCACCTTTCTGGTTGAGCCGGCGCCGGGACAAATCGATGTCGAGGTGCTCGCGGACGGATCGGGCGAGCCGCTGCCGGGCACGCTGATAGAGATTCGAGGCTTGCAGGGGCAGCTGGTGGCCGCCGGGCACACCGAGGCCGACGGCGTCGCGCGCTTTGAGGGCCTGGCGACCGACATCGCTTATCAGATTTCGGCGCGGGCAGCCGGCCACCAAACGCTGCACGTGCCTTCCATGCAGGCCGGCGCGGAAACCCCTGGCGAGGTCACCTTCGTGCTGCCGACGGCCCCTCAAGGCGCCATCTTCGTGGGCGGCGTCCCTGGGCGCGACGCGGCGACGTCCCCAACATTGGCCATGATCGATCTGCCGTCGCTGGCGCCGGTGCGGCACCCGCAAGTCGAGGCTTCGGAAGGAGCGTGGGCGCTAGCGGCCGACCCCGCGCGCGGCCGTCTCTATGTTGCCGACGAGCTGGCGACGGAAGTTCAAGTGTTCGATGTGCAAACCGGCCGGCTCGCGGTCTCGATACCGTTGGCGTTCAGCCTCCGGGTCGAGGTGCGCGATGCGAACGACCGACCCGCCAGCGCCGTGGTCCAATTGTCCTGGAGGCTTCGCGGCCGCGACGTGCTCGTGCGCGTGCGGGAGACGGACACGTCGGGCATCGCGGTGTTTGACGACCTGATCGCCGGCAGTTCCTACGTGGTGAGCGCGATGACCGCGAGCGCCGAGAACCTCGGCCGCACGGCGGAGTCGGCGGGGCCCGTCGCGCTCCATCAGGCGCCGGATCCCGTCACGATCGAGCCGCACCAGACGGCGCGCGCCACCGTCAGACTGCAGTCGGACCGCGCGCAGATGTTCTACGGCGGCGAGCCGCGGCTGTTGGCGGGCAACGATCGGGCCCCGGCGACTAGCCTGGTCGTGGCGGATATGGCCGTAGATCCTGTATCCGGGCTGCTGTATGTGACCGGGGCCGATCTCGAGCGTGGGCATCTGTTCGTCATCGACCCCGACGAGCGGCGCATCCTGCATGACTGGCGAGTGTGGGCCGGCGTTGGCGACGTGGTCCCTCGCGGCGACGGCCAATCGGTCTACATCGCTGATCGGGCCTTCTCGACGGTGTCGCTGGTGGATGTGACCACTGGCAAAGTACGGAGCTCCGCCAGCGTGCCGTCGTGGCCGGAGGCCATCACGGCGGATGGGGCCGGCAATGTGTTCGTCGCCAGCTTGCGCGATGGCAGCATCACCCGGCTCGACGCCGACACTCTCGAGATAGCGGCGCAGCGCGACCTCGAGGAAGGGGTGCACCGGCTGGTGCTGCTGCCGGACGAGTCGGCCCTGCTCGTCGCGAACATGTGGACGGAAACCATCACTGCGCTCGACCCGAAAGACCTAGCCATTGCGTTCCTGTTGCCCGCGAGGGCAAACCCGCACGCCCTGGCCGTCGACGCCGGCCGCCGCGCGCTGATCGTGGGCAGCAGCGACCACGGCACCGTGTCGATCTATGACATCGACACCTTCGACCTGCTGCAGGAGGTCGCGCTCGGTATCCGCATCAGGGACATTGCCACCGTGCCGGTCCCGGCATGAGCACGTGGGGCCTGCTGGGCCACGACCGCGCGGTGCAGGCATTTGAGGGGGCGTACCGAGCCGGCCGCCTGGGGCATGCCTATCTGATCACGGGCGTCCCGGGCGCCGGCCGTCGGACCTTCGCCGCCCGCATGGCCCAGGCGCTGCGCTGCGCGCAGCCCACGCGGCCGTGCCTGACGTGCCAGTTGTGCCGGACGCTGGACCCCGATGCCCCGTTCTGGCACGCCGCCGTGCGGCGGGACCATCCCAATGAAATCGCGGACCCCCGGCCTACCCGCGACCGCCGCGACGTCGGCTATGTCCATACCGCCTACCTCGATGTTCACGTGTTGCGCCGACGCGATGGTTTTCGTGACATTCCGATCCGCGGCGTACGCGAGCTTGCCGCCGAGTCCCACCTGAAGCCGGCGCATGGGCTGGCGCGTGTCGCCATCATCGACGCGGCCGAGGAACTCAGCACCCCTGCCGCGAATGCCCTGCTCAAGACGCTGGAGGAGCCCGCCCCGCATGCCGTGATCATCCTGATCGCCCAGCAAGCCAGCGGCGTGCTTCCGACCCTCAGGTCCCGCTGCCACCACATCGCCCTTGCGCCCGTGCCGGCGGACCTGATCTCCGCGCACCTGATCCGGGAGCTCGGGATCGAGCCCGAGGCCGCTGCGGCCATCGCCATTGCGGCGCGGGGTCGAGCTGGATGGGCAATTGGCATGGCGCGCGACCAGAGCCGCTGGCGGGACTTTGCCGAGCGCCAGGACGAGGCTGAAGCATTTGAGCGCGCGGCGCCGGCCGCGCGGTTCCTGGCCGTGGATGAGCTGCTGGGCCGCGGCCGGCCCCTCCAGCAGGCGGAGCAGGCCTATCTGTGGCTCGCGCACATCAGCCGGGCGCAGGCGGCGGAACTCCGCACGGCAATGCGCGCTGCGGGCACGAACGCGCCAGCCGAGGCTAGGGCGGCGCTCGGCTCCGTCGTGGCGCGCATGCTGCGCGCCCGCGAAGCGCAGGTCAACATCCAGCACAACGTCACGCCCAAGCTGGTGTTTGAAGACCTCGCGCTGCGGCCCGCCTCCGGCGGTCCCGCGTCTTGACAGGCGATTCAGACGCCTCGGTTCGCTACGTGATCGGCGTGCGCACACGCCGCAACGGTCCCGTGATGTGGTGCGACCCGGGCGGGCTAGAGCCCCAACTCGCGCAGCGGCTCGTGATAGAGACCGAGCGCGGCGAGCGCGTGGCGCGGGTCGCCGTCGGGCTCACGGCCGTGCCTTCGGGTGTCCCGGTCTCACCGCTGCGCGTGGTCAGGCTGGCCGAAGGCGCCTCCGAGTCGACCGCGGATGTCTTCGACCCGCGCATCGGCGCCGCCGAGCATAGGCGGCGGCATGCGCCGCCACCCGTCAGCCCCACGCGGATTGCGCGGTTCATCAACCGGCTCTTGGCCGTGCGCCAGCGCCATCCCGGCGCCACGCCGCCGCTAACCGATCTGGGTCAGGCGTTCCCCGGCGACGAGCCGGACGATTCAACGGGCGGCTGAGCCGCCCCCGGCAATCGCCTACACGTCGTAGTAGAGCATGAACTCGTACGGGGTCGGTCGCAGGTTCACCTCGTCGGCCTCGACCGTGCGCTTGTAGTCCAGCCAGGTGTCGATCAGGTCCTGCGTGAAGACCCCGCCTTCCCGCAGAAACGCGTGGTCGGCCTCCAGCGCATCCAGCACCTCGTAGAGCGACCCTGGGACGGACTTGACCTTGGCCGCCTCCTCGGGCTCCAGGTCGTACAGGTCGAGGTCGACCGGGTCCGGGGGCTCGATCTGGTTGCGAATCCCGTCCAGGCCGGCCATCAACATCGCCGCGCAGGCGAGGTAGGGATTGGCGCTTGGATCGGGCGGGCGAAACTCAACGCGCCGTGCGGCCGGGCTCGGCGAGTACGCCGGGATGCGCACGCACGCGCTGCGGTTGCGCTGGGAGTAGACCAGATTGACCGGCGCCTCGAATCCGGGGACGAGCCGTCGATAGGAGTTGGTCGTCGGTGCGCAGAACGCCAGCAGCGCCGGGGCGTGTCGCAGCAGGCCGCCGATGTAGTGGCGGGCCGTCTCGCTAAGCAACGCGTAGCCGTCCGCGTCGTAGAAGAGGTTGGTCCCGTTCTTCCACAGACTCTGGTGGACGTGCATGCCCGATCCGTTGTCGCCGAATATCGGCTTGGGCATGAACGTCACGGTGTAGCCGTGCTGCCGCGCCACATTCTTGATGATGTACTTGAAGAGCATCATCTGGTCGCCGATCTGCGTCAGCGGGCCGTAGCGAATGTCGATCTCGGCCTGGCCGGCGGTGGCCACTTCGTGGTGGTGCAGCTCGACATCGATGCCGACCTCCATCAGCGCCAGCACCATCCGCGAGCGCAAGTCCTGCAGCTTGTCGGTTGGCGGCACGGGAAAGTAGCCCCGCTTGTGCAACGGGCGGTGACCCAGGTTCGGCGCGTGCGCGTCGTCGGCGCCCGAGTTCCAAATACCCTCCTCGGAGTCGATGAAGTAGAACGCCGCGTGGGCGGTTTGATCGAACCGGACGCTGTTGAGGATGAAGAACTCGGCTTCCGGTCCCCAATAGCTCACGTCCGCGATGCCGCTGTCGATCAGGTGCTGCTCGGCCTTCTGCGCCACATACCGCGGATCGCGCGAGTACGGCTCGCCGGTCACCGGGTCCTGGATGTTGCCCGTGAGCACGAGCGTGGGCACTTCGAGCGTGGGGTCCACAAAGGCCGTCGTCGGGTCCAGCATCACCAGCATGTCGCTCTCGTGGATCTGCTGGAACCCCCGAACGCTCGACCCGTCAAAGCCAAGGCCCTCCGCAAAGACGTCCTCGTCCAGCTTGTCCAGCGGAATCGAGAAGTGCTGCCACGTGCCCGGCAGATCGGTGAAGCGAATGTCGACGATGCGGCAGTCGGCGTCCCGTGCTTTGCGGAGAGCCGACTGGATGAGGTCTTCTTGTGAGGCGTTCGCCATATCGACTTGTCCTCCCTGGCCGGGCGCCACGCGCTCGACCAAATAAAAAGCGCCCCGCAGCGCCGGCGCTGCCTGGGCGCGATCCCACCCGCGGCGCCAGCGTCGGCGCTGAACGGGCACCGCCTGTGGACGGCCGTTAATTGTAGGAGGCGGCGCGCCGCTTCTGCAACGAGGTGCCAGCACGGGTACCGATCACGGTCGTCGCAAGGGCTGCCCCCGCATCGAATTGCCAGCCCTCGTTCGGGCACCGCTCGCGGTTGCTCGCCAGGGGCTGGCGGCCTGCCGTGCGCTAGGGTTAGCCGGCACATTCCGCGAAGAGGTGGCGAAGCCGCGTGGAGCGCTGGGCAAGATGGCTCCGTGGCCATTTCGGTGTGGCGCTTGGCGTGGCCGGCACGCTGGCCGTGCCGGTGGTGGGCATCGTCGTGCTGCGGTTTCTGTTTGACGGCCCGCCCATCGATCTGTCGGCGGCGACGGTTCCGCCCAGCGTCAGTGCGCCGGCCGTGCCGCGACCGGCCGTCACGCCCCCCGAAGGCGCGCCGACGGTGATGCCATTGGTCACGCCGACGCCAACGCCAACCCCCACCCCGGCGGCGACGCCGACGCCAACGCCGACGCTCAGCCGCGAGGTCAATGCCACCGATGGCCTCAACGTCCGCGTCGAGCCCACCGTGCGAGCGCCGGTCGCTCGCGTGCTGCTTTATCAGACCGAAGTGCGGCTCACCGGCCAGCAGCGGACGTCGGATGGCCTGCTATGGGTTGAGTTGGAGCTCGGCGGCTGGGTGCAGGTGCGCTACCTCGACCCCTGATCGACTATGGGGCGATTACTCCCGCGTGCCGAGCGCGGCCAGGATCCCGCGCGCTTTGTCGGCGGTCTCGTCGAACTCGAGATTCGGGTCTGAGTCGGCCACGATCCCGGCGCCCACGTCCAGGCTTGCGAGCCCATCGACCAATTGCAGCGTTCGGATAGCCACGCTGGCGGTCAGCGCGCCGTCGAATCCGAGTCGAAACACGGCCCCGCAGTAGGCGCCGCGGCGCTCCAACTCCAGCTCGTCGATGATCTCGATCGCGCGCAGCTTCGGGGCGCCGGTGACGGAGCCGCTCGGCGCGCATGCCCTGAGCAGGTCAACTGAACTGGCGCCCGCCGCCAGTTCCCCCTGGACGACCGAGACGAGCTGCCAAACCGTGGGGTGGGGCTCGACCGACCACAGGATCGGCGCCCGCACGCTTCCCGGTGCACATACGCGCCCGAAATCGTTGCGCATCACGTCGACGATCATCACGTTCTCGGCGCGGTCCTTCGCGCTCACGCGCAACGCCCGGGCCCGGCGGTGGTCTTCCACCGGGTCCTGGCTGCGCGGTCGAGTTCCTTTGATGGGGCGCGCGACCGCGCGGCGGCCGTCGCTGCGGATGAACAACTCCGGCGAAGCGCTCACGATGTCCACCGGGCCGGCGCGCACCAGCGCCCCGAACGGCGCCGGATGCCGGTTCAGCAGCTGCTGGTACACGTCGAGGCTCGGCGCGGGGCACTGAAACCGCAGGCGCCGAGCCAGGTTGACTTGATAGCAATCCCCGGCCGCGATGTACTCCAAGATCCGCCGTACGCGATCGCCATAGGCGGCGCGATCGAGATTGGTCGTGACGCCGAACGCCTGCACCTCGCGCGGATTGGCCGGCGGCGCCGCGAGGCGCGCCCGGGCGTCGTCCACAAGATGTCGCGGGTCGCGCCCGTAGCGGCTGCTGGCCGCCACCCAGCACAGGCCGGTGGATTCCTCCCGCGCGATCACCCGGTCGTAAACGCCCGCCCACAGATAGCCCGCGGGCGCCGGCACCCGAGGCGCGGCCAGGGGCTCAAGCGCGAACACGGCGTCATAAGCGAGGTAGCCGATCGCGCCCCCGCTGAAGGGCGCCGGCCAATCCGGGTGATGATCGTCGGAGCCAAGCAGGGAGTGGAGCGCGGCAAAGCCGTCGCCCCGGTCCGCGTCCCACGAGATCGTTTGCGCCGGATCGGCCGCCAAATAGGTCCAGCGGCCGTTGGCGCCCGGGCCGCCGTCGAGCACGGCCAGGTGCGGCAGGTCATCGAAGTTGGAGGCGCAGGCACGCAGCGGGGGCACGGCGCCGATGGCGGCCATCCGCCACCCGGTGGTATCCGCCGCGCTAGCGCGGCGTGTCGTAGCTAGCAATCAGGTCGTAGTAGGGCTTCTGGACTAGGTATTCGCCGGGTCCCTGCCGCTCCGGCCCCGGGGAGGGCACCGCCGTCAGCTGTAGGGCCTCGACGCCTGGCCGCCCGCGCTTGGCCCATTCATCGATCGACGCGGCCAGGCACGCGTGGGCGCTGTCGCCGCCGTAGACCACCACACCTGCGGTGCCCCAACCATCGCTCGACGTCATGATGGTGGCCAGCGACTCGGACTCACGGTCGAGCAGCGAGATGCCGCGCACACGGCCGTCGTTGGCTTCCGTCAAGAACGCATCGCTGTTCGTCAACAACACGTAGGCCGCCGCCCCCCAGGCGATGGGCACTTCATCCCGCACCTGGCGTTCTTGGCGGAATACGCGCGTCAAAACGCCCGCCGGGAACTCATCCGGCGATTCCCAAACAAACCGCAGCTTGGGCCGCACCGGCAGACGGAAGGTTGCGCCGGCGGCCGCGGCCGAGCCGCGCAGCGCCAGGAAACTGCACGCCCGCATCGACTCCGCAACCAGGCGCGGGCCGTGCTTGCGAAACGCCGGCGTCAGGAAGGGCAGCCCCTTCACGTTGACGGGTCCCACCAGCAGCCCGCCATCGACCAGCTGCTCCACCCATGAGGGCGAGATGACCTGGGTCGCCGCGCTCAGCTCGATCCGGTCGTAGGGGGCCCATTCCCCGGCGCCAAAGAACCCATCGCTGGCGTGCACGTTCACGGCCCCATGTCCGACGTGCTGCAGCGCGCGGCGGGCGCGGCTGGTCAGGTCCTCGTCGATGTCCATGGTGGTCACGTGACCGTTCGGTCCGACCAGTTCCGCCAGCAGCGCGGCGTTATACCCGGTGCCCGTGCCGATCTCGAGCACGCGCATGCCCTCGCGAACCTGCAACTGCTCCAGCATCACCACGATCGCGGACGGCTGCGAGAGCGTGCTCAGCAGCTCGTCGTCGGCATACTTCACCGGCACTACCGCGTCCTGGTACGAACGTTCCAGCGACGCTTCCGGCACGAACACGTGCCGTGGAACGGCTCGGAGCGCGGCGACGAGGCGGGGATCGCGTAACGTGGCCTCATGCGTGAGCTTCTGAATCAGCGCCTCTCGAAGGCGCGTGCTCTCGCGGGTGTCGTGCGCCGGCGCCGCGGGCTCCTCCGCCATGGCGCCCCCCGCGCCGGTTCGTCGGGCATCGCGCATGGGCTCCCCCTGCCGAAGCTTAACGCGCGCGGCGGCCGGTCGTGAATCTACCGGCCGGCAAGCTCCCGCCCGATCTGCTCCGACAGTTTCTGCGCGGCCTGCCCACCCCGCCGCCCGACGTGGTCCTCGGCGGCGCCGTCGGAGAGGACGCCGCCGTGCTGGACGTTGGCGGCGACGAGCTCCTGGTCGCGGCCTCGGACCCGATCACCTTCGGCAGCGCCCAGCTGGCCCGCGATCTGCTCGCGGTCAACGAGAACGACCTGGTCACCACCGGCGCGCGGCCGCGCTGGCTGGTGGCCACGCTGCTGCTGCCGGAGGGCATCGCCGCGGAGGACGCGCGCCGGCTCATGGACGATTTGGTGCGCGCCGCGCGGGCGCACGACGTGGCCCTCGTTGGCGGGCATACGGAGATCACCGTGGGCTTGGACCGCCCCCTGGCCATCGGCTGCCTGCTGGGCACGGTGCCCAGGGACCGAGTCGTGCGAACCTCGGGGGCGCGCGTGGGCGACGCGGTCATTCTGACTGCCGGCATCGCTATCGAAGGCACGGCCATCCTCGCCGAGGAACACGCACCGGCGCTGCGGGCGCGCGGGGTCGCACCCGAGCTGATCGCCGCCGCCGTCCGCTTGCGCCACGTCCCGGGAATCGCGGTGCGCCGGCCGGCCGAGATGCTGTTGCAGGAAGAAACCGCCGTGCACGCCATGCACGACCCGACGGAAGGCGGTGTGGTCACCGCGCTGCACGAAATGGCCGAGGCCGCGCAGGTGGGGCTGGCGATCGATCGCGCGGCCATTCCGATCTACCCCGAGTGCCGCAGCATCTGCGATGCCCTGGACCTTGACCCGCTCGGCCTGCTGGCGTCCGGCGCGCTCCTGGCCGCCGTCGATCCCGCCGCCGCCGATCGCGCGCTCGCACGGCTCCGGCGCGGTGGCGTTGACGCGGCCCATATCGGCTGGATCGTGGACTCCGACGCCGGCGCAACCTTCAGGTCTGACGGCGCCGCCACGCCATTGCCTGAGTTCGAACGCGACGAACTGGCGCGCTATCTGGAGTCGGTCTAGCTCCCGGCGAGCTACGATCAGCGTCGCCGAGCCGCGGCGCATACGCGAGGGCCGATGACCCGCAGACCCATCGAGCTGCGCAGCGACACGATGACGTTGCCCACCGATTCCATGCGTCGGGCCATGGCGGAGGCCGAGGTGGGCGACGACGTGTCCCGCGAGGACCCCACGGTCAACGCGCTCGAGGAATACGTCGCGAAGCTGTTCGCCAAGCCGGCGGCTCTGTTCGTGACCAGCGGGACCCAGGGCAACGCCTGCGCGCTCATCACCCACTGCCGCCCGCGGGATGACGTCATCGCCGAAGAACGGGCCCACATCGTGATGTGGGAGGTCGGCGGCTGGGCGTCGCTGGCCGGCGTCACCATGACCACCGTGCTGGCCCCGCGCGGCGTGCTCACCGCCGAGCTCATCGAGTCCGCGGTCAAACCACTGGACGTGCACCTCGCCACCTCGCGTCTGGTGTGCGTGGAAAACACCCACAATGGCGCCGGCGGCGTGTGCGTGACCGCGCAGGCCATGGCCGAGATCGGCCAAACCGCCCGCGCGCACGGCTTGCGGGTTCACGTGGACGGCGCGCGAATCTTCAATGCCGCGGCCGCCCTGGGCACGGCGGTCAGCGAACTCGCCCGGGAGGCCGACAGCGTGCAGTTCTGCCTTTCCAAGGGGCTTGGTGCGCCCGTCGGGTCCGTCCTCGTCGGGTCCGAGGCGTTCATCCACGAAGCCCGGCGCGTGCGCAAGATGCTGGGCGGCGGCATGCGGCAGGCGGGCGTCATCGCGGCAGCCGGCCTCGTCGCACTCGAGGAGACCCCACCCAAGCTCGCCCACGACCACGCCAACGCGCGCCTGCTGGGGCAGATCGTGAGCGACGCGCCGGGCCTCACCGTCGAGTTGGACGATATCGAGACCAATATCGTCTTCTTCGACGTGGACCCGGCCATGGCGACGCCTGTCGAATTCGCCCGCCGCGCTGAGGATCGCGGGGTGCTTCTCATCGGCTTCGAGGGCACCCAGAGCTGCCGCGCCGTCACGCACCATCAAGTGAGCGAGGCGGATGTGCGCTACGCGGGCGACGTGATCTGCGAAATAGCGGCTGAGCTGGCGGCCGCCAGCTAGCCCGCCATGCCGTCATCCCGCGACATCGCGCAGGTTGAGGCCGAGACGCGCGATTACTACCGGGCCCGCGCCGATGAATTCGAGAACTGGTATCGACGCCTCGGCACATACACGCACGGCCCCGAGGCGGATGCGGTCTGGGCCCACGAGCTAGACGAGCTGGAGCGCTTCATCGAGCCGCTGCAGGACCGCACGGTTGTCGAGGTGGCGGCCGGCACCGGCTGGTGGACGCGCCGTCTGACTCAGCGCAATCGCGTGATCGCCACCGACTTCGCCCCCGAGATGATCGCTCGTGCTCGGTGGATTGCCGGTCCCTCGGATACGGCCGAGCGGTGTCGCGCCGACGCGTACCGGTTGCCGGTCGCCGATGGCGCCGTCGATGCCTGCTTCTTCGGATTCTGGCTCAGCCACGTGCCGGTCAGCCGGGCGGTCGAGTTCATGCGCGAGGCGCGGCGCGTCCTACGGCCCGGAGGCGAGATGTGGCTGCTCGACTCGCGCCAGAGCCGCACCAGCGGCCAGCATCGGCAGCAAGTTGCCGGGCCAAAGGTGCAGCAGCAACGCCGAACCTTGAATGACGGCCGCGCCTTCGACATCTGGAAGATCTACTGGTCGCCGCAGGATTTGCGGTTTCTCTTTGGCCTGGTGTGCGATCACGTCGAGGTTGCCACGACGGAGCAGTACTTCGTCATGGCGCGCGGGCGCGTGGCCGGAGGCGTGCGTTAGGGGGCTTTCGCGCCGCCCGACGCGTCGCCCGTGGGGCTCGTGGCGAGCGGTGCGGGTCCTTGACCGCCCCACGGCGTTTGCTCGTCGCCCACCGACATCCCGCACGCGGCAAGCGGCGTCAGCGCCAGCATGGCTCCCAGACACGCGGCCACGATGCGCCGTCCTACGGCCGACGGAATGATGTCGCCCGCCTCCAGGCTATGCCGCCGCGGCCTTCTCGATCGCCTCCAGCAGCGAAAAATCCTTCTCCGTCACGCCCCCCGCGTCGTGCGTGACCAGCGTGAAGGTGATCCGGCGGTAGTTGATGAACATATCCGGATGATGATCGGCGGCCTCGGCCGGACCGGCGACATCGTTGACGAGCCGGACCACGTCCATGAACCCCGGCAACTCAAACTTCTTCACCAGCACGCCGTCCTGATACGCCCACCCCGGGTGGTTAAGGAGCCGCTCCGCAATCTCGGCGTCGGCAATCACCGCCATGTGCTTTCTCCCGGCAAGTCTCGCCTCCCCAGTGTCGCCGCCCCCACGGTCCGCGCCAAGCCGTGGGGTGGATAGTCAATCGCTTTGATCAGCGTCAGGCGCAGTACGGATTCTCTGGTCCGTGCCGGCCCCTCTCTCTTTACGAGACATTTGCGTAACCCTTGGTCATTCATGCGGAGGCGGGTATCTAGGCCCATTGAGCTTGGGACCGCGCATGGGCCGCCCCGAACATCTTTGTCGGGACCGAGTCCGCAAACGTCTCCGAAAGCTGGAATCTGGCCCAAGTCGCCCGCGGGAGAACCGGGCGCGCCGCGCTGGGCATGTGGGGCGGGCGGGCGGCAGCCTGCTAATGTGCACGCAGCGCGCGTAGTTTTCGAAAGGGGTCGCCGGGCCATGGCCACAACCGTCAATGGGCGCCCCGAATGGCTCCCGGACGAGTATGAGCATGTCGAGGTGACGCGTGAGGAGATTCGGGAGGAGTTGGACAGAGAAGCACAACGTCTCCTGAAGCTGACCGGCGACGAGTTTCTCGCGATCTACCGGGATCCTCCGGAGCAATACCACGGCGATCCGGTGTTCCGCTCCCTGTCCTACCTCGCATATCTCCTTGCCGAGCCGAGCGAGACCTAGCACCCAGCGGGCCGCCGGAGACTTCCTGCCCCGCATCCGCGAGGTCTATAGGCTTGTCGCAGCTGCTGAACTCGGCCATGCGTGGCCGGGTGGTTCCGACGTGCTAATCGTCGGCCACCGAGTGGCGCGACCTCCCTATCTCGGCCGGCCGGTGCCACTCAGCAACGGGATGTATCTGAACGTTCAGATGGCGCTCCAAGTGACCCGCAACCCAACGCGCCTTGAAACGACGGCCGCCACATTCACTTACCAGGCTGGTGCCGACCTTGACGACCCGCGCCCGGTTTTCGAGTATCACTATGAGCGAAACTCACGGTCTGGCTATCCACGCTGCCACTTGCATGTGCACGCTGCACCGGAGGACTGCACACCTCGGAAGCCAGTCTCGCGGCTCCATCTCCCAACGCGGCGAATTACGCTTGAACAGATCGTCTGGCACCTGATCCACGAGCATGGCGTTGAGCCCCGTCGCGACGACTGGCACGAAGTGCTGTGGCGGCATGAGGAGTGGTTCCGCGATATTCAGAAGGACAGGACTTGGCCGTATGACCGGCCGTTTGATTCACCTGGAGCTAGGTGACGCGCGGCTGCCGGAAGTCGGCCGCAGCACTGCCAGCCATTCTGTCGCCTTCTAGTGGACTGTCTTAATTGCGTTGTCCACGCCGTCGATCATCTGCTCAACCTCATCAGCCGTCGGCTCTCGGCGGTCCTTGTGACTACAGAGGTTGCGGATGTCCGCGAGGGCCTGAATTCTGCGCTCGACAGGAAGGTCGATCACTCCACTTTCTCGCAGGCTCCGCAGCAAGTTAGCAATTGTGGACTTTTTATTCTGATAGGTGACTGAGTGAGAAGCGCACACCGACTGCAAGTGTGATTCCAGGACTACCCCTGCAACAGCCCCAGCGGCCCGGAGGTGACGGTTCGCATGCAGATGACGCGCGGCGTCGAGCTCGGAGTCGAAGAATTCGGCCTGGACAACACCGCGAATATCTGCAAGAACCGAATCGAGTGGGACTCGTGTAGCCTCGAGAATAGCGAGTTGATATCCCAGCTTTCGGCGTACGATATTAGAGTGGTTAAACTGTGCTACTTGGTGACCTATATGGTTCACTTGCCGGCACGTTATATCGCTCAGATAATGCCGTATTCCGTACTCGAGACTTGACTTTGGACTTGCTGTTGAACCGTTGCCCGGATCGTACAAAGCGCGAAATTCAGCGATCCGCTCAGGCGCGACACGTTCAATCACGCGCGCCGCTTCGGTGTACCACATCTGGTAGCGAGTTTCCGGGATCGTATCAGGACGAGCTTCACTGTGGTATTCGGCATCATGTGCGGCTCGAACATCCGACACGATCGACTGGCCTTCTGCCACCAGTTCGTCAAGGCGCTCCGCAATGACGGCAGTTGCTGATCTGAGAGCAAATGGTTGTTGGCTACCGGCCAAGGCTGGAATCTCCTTACGGCTCAGTGATCGGTGTAGGTGAATTGGACCGGCCTTCAGCCTACTCAACCCCGTCCGCGCATACCCGCTGCTGCGTTGCGTTCCACGTTCGAACTTCGCCGTTTGGCGTTGCTGGGGGACGGCTTCGGCAGCGCGGCGGCGGTGAAGGTGGGTCCGGCGGTGATGGCGTCGAGGAGGTCGCCAGCCCATTCCCGTCATTCCCTTAACCGCGAGACGGAGGTGAGGCTGCAAATCAGGGCCGTCGCAACGCCTATACTCGGGCTCCCGTGAACGCCCTCGCCACCGCTCGCCGTGCGCCGTTGGACGAGCCGATTCCATGAGGGTGCTCATCACGGGCGCGGCCGGCATGTACGGCATCACGCTCACGCGTCGCCTCCTGGCCGACGATCCGCGCGCCGAGGTCATCGGTGTCGACGATTTCTCGCGCGCGTACCCCGGCCCGGACCCGCTGACCCTTGAGGCGGCGCGCTCCGACCGCTTGACGGTCGAGCGGGGCGACTTCGCTGACTTGTCAACGGCGCGGCTGGAAGCCATGGCGCCCGACGCCGTTGTGCACTATGCGGCCCGGATCTCGGTCCCGGAGTCCATGGACGATCCCGCCGGCTATTTTGCCGTCAATGAGCAGGGCACATTTCGCCTTGCCCACGCCATTGCCGGCATGCGGCGTCCGCCCCTGCTTGTCTACGCCTCATCGCCCGAGGTCTACGGCGCCCCCGTGCGCGTCCCGATGGACGAGGAACATCTGCTCCAGCCGCGGTCGGTCTACGCCGCCAGCAAGGTGGCGGCCGAGATGCATTGCCTGGCCGTGCACCGCTGGTGGGGGCATCCGGTCGTGGTGATCCGCAACTTCAACACGTTTGGCCCCCATCAGAACCTCGTCGGCTATCCCGCCGTCATCCCCGCGTTCATCGTCCGCGCGCTGCGTGATGAGCCGCTGCACGTCGAGGGCGGCGGGGCGCAGACGCGCGACTTCATGTACATCGACGACGCGGTTGACGCCTATGCGCGCGTGCTCGCCGCCGGCCCGCGGTTGGCGGGATCCGTCTTCAACATCGGTACCGGACGCCAGACGCCGATCCGAGACGTCGCCGATCTCGTGGTTCGCGTGACCGGCTCCAAGAGCTCCGTGGAAGTCATACCCGGACGGCGCAGCGACCTGCCGGCGCTGTGCGCCGACACCGGACGCATCGAGCGCGAGCTCGGCTGGCGGGCCGAGACGCCGCTGGCCAACGGCATTGCGCGCATGGCGGCCTGGCTGCGCCAGGTCAACGCGTGAGCGCGCTCGTCACCGGCGGCGCCGGCTTCATCGGGCGGCATGTGGTGGCCGAGTTGCTGCGGCGCGGGGAGTCGGTGCGCGTGCTCGACGACCTGTCACGCACGCGCTCCGGGAGCCTCAGAGCCTTCGCGGACGATCCGGCATTTCTCGGCCTGGCCCAAGCGGATGTCACTGAACCCGCTGCCGTCGACGCTGCCGCCGTGGGCGTGGAGGTCATCTACCACCTCGCGGCGGACGTGGCCGTCGGCGCGAGCGTGCGCGACCCATCCGCCGCCGTGCGCGCCAACGTGCTGGGCACGCTGGCCGTGGCCGAGGCCGCCAACCGCTGGGGCCTGCGCCTAGTTCTGGTGAGCACGTGCCACGTCTACGCCGCGGCCGACGAGCCGCTCGACGAACACGCCCTGGCGGTTCCCGCCTCTCCCTACGCCGCCTCCAAGCTCGCCGCCGAGGTCATCGCCCAGAGCTACGCGCGGACCTACGGATTGCGTCTCACCACGGTGCGGCCGTTTAACGTCTACGGCCCCTGGCAGCGCGACGACGCCGAGGGCGGCGTTGTCGCGCGCTTCCTGAGCCGCGACCTTGCGGGCCGGTCGGTCGAGGTGCACGGTGACGGCGCGCAGACGCGGGACTTCGTGTACGTGGAGGACTGTGCGCGCGGCATCGTCGACGCGGCGATCGAGGCGGCGGTGGGACGAGTCCTGAATCTCGCCTCCGGCGCCGAGACATCGATCGCCGACCTTGCGAGCCTTATCACTGGCGACCCCAAGCGCGTCCGCCGCGTCCCGCACCCACACCCCGAGGCTGAGGTCGCGCGCTACATCGGCAACGCGGCGCTGGCCCGCGCGGAGCTTTGCTGGGAGCCGCGCGTCGACCTGGCCGATGGGCTCGCGCGGACGCGCGCGTGGTTCGCCCACCACGCCCGAAGCGCGGCCGAGCCACGCCCTATGATGGGCTAGGCGGCCTCGCCACCCCGCATAACGTTCCTTCGTGCCCCGCGTTTCGACGCTGGCTGGACCGCCGCCCTGGACGTTGAATACCGCATCGCCCGAGGAGCAACTCGACGCACTGATTGAAGCCGCCATGCGTCTCGATCGCGAGGCGTTCGGTGAGCTGTACCGTCTCTTTGCGCCCAAAATCCAGCGATTCGTCGCCTATCAGACCCGCGATCGCGTCCTGGCCGAAGACCTGACGAATCAAACATTCATCCGGGCGATGGACGCCATCACGCGCTACGAGCACCGCTCGACCGGCGAATTCACGGCCTGGTTGTACCGCATTGCCAAGAACGTGGTGGTCGACCACTGGCGCGCGTCGCGTGACACGGTGCCGCTGGAAGAGGGCTTGCTGGCCAACCCGGCCGACACGCTGGACTCCCAGTTCGATGCCATCGCACGGCGGGAGGAGCTGCGCAAGGCCATGCGGCACCTCACGGACGATCAACGCGAGGTCGTGACCTATCGATTCGCGCTTGGCATGAGCCACGGCGAGATTAGCCGGCTGATGGGGCGTAACGAGCCGGCTGTGCGCGCGTTGCAATTTCGGGCGATAGCCACGCTGCGCAACGTTCTTCTGGGGGATCCCGCATGAGCACCGAGTTGCAGGCTGCCTTTGAGGACAGCCTGGATCGTGTGCAGCGCGGCGAGGCCTCGCTGGATCAGGTGCTGCGCGATCACCCCGCAAATGCCGAGGCGCTGCGTGAATTGTTGGTGGTCGCGCTCGACCTGCAGGCCATGGCGCCGCCGCCGATGACGCCCGTCGAGATGGCCCGAGGGCTGGCGCTGATGGACCTCGAGCTGCAGCGCCGGGCTGCCGCGCCGCCTCAGCCCCGCCCCTCGCTGTGGGATCGGCTGATGCCGCGCCTGCCGCGTCTGGTGCCCGTGCGCGTGGCCGGCGTCATTGCCGCGATCGCCGTGGCGCTCGTGGCCTATGGCGGCGTCACCCTCGCCGCCGTCAACAGCGGCCCCGGCAGCGCGCTCTATGGCTATCGCTTGTCCCTGGAGGAGTTGACCGTCGCCTTCGTCGCCGAAGATGAGCGCGCGGCCCTCTACCTCGATCACGCCGAGGCGCGGCTGCGTGATATCGAGCAAACGGCTCCCGGCGGTGATATGACGGCCGTTCAGCACGCCATCGACGCCTATCGGGACTCGCTCCGCAAGGGCGTGAGCGCGCTCGGTATCGCCAGCGCGGCCGCCGGGCCCGCCGATCGTGAGAATGCCGCCTCGGTCGTCGCCGCCTTCCGCAGCCGCTTGCGCGACCACCAGACGCGCTTCGATGGGCTCACGCAAGCCTCGGCTCCCAACGTGCGCGAGCCGATCGCCTTTGCGAGCCAATCGGCTGATGAGGGTCTCCTCGACGCGAAGCGAGGCGCCAACCTGGATCTGTTGCCCACCGCGACCCCGGAGGTTTTCGCATCGGCCACCGAGCCGCCGACGCCCTCTGCTGCGCCCTCACCGCCCACGGCAACCGCCGCGCCCGCCCCGGCGCCCACCGCCGAGCCGTCTCCACCGCCGGCCGCGACGGCGACGCCACCGCCGTCGCCGTCGCCCACTCCATCTCCGGTCACGCCCTCGCCTACCGCCGCTCCCACTGCTGAGGCGCCCACGCCGCCGCCGGTCCAAGGCAGCGTCGCCGACCACGAGACCGTGCTGGTCGGGCGGCTCGATGCAAGGGATGACGCGCAGATCCTCGTCTCCGGCATCAGCGTGCGGCTGCCTGGCAGGGACGAGCCGCCGGCGCAGGTCGACGAGACCATCGAGATAGGCGACTGGGTCCAGGCCGCCGCCGTGCTGGACAACGAAGGACGGCTGCGCCTGTTGACGCTGGGATTCGCGCCGCCCGCACCTGAGCCGACGCCAGAGGCGACGTCCACACCGGAGCCAACCGAGACCCCGATACCGACCGAGACGCCGACACCGGAAACGACGCCTACGCCGGAGCCACCGGAAACCACGCCACCGACCGAGACGCCGGCACCGGAAACCACTCCCACGCCTGAGCCAACCGATGCCCCGGCACCGACCGCGACACCGACACCAGAAACGACGCCTACGCCGGAAACCACACCCACGCCCGAGCCAACGGAAACCCCGTCGCCCGCGCCGGAAACCACGCCGACGGCCGAGCCGACGGAGACCCCGGCACCGACGGAGACGCCAACACCGGAATCCACGCCGACGCCGGAGCTAACCGAGACCCCGGCACCAACGGAGACCCCAGCGCCGGAAGGCACCCCCACGCCTGAGCCGACGGAGACCCCGACGCCGACCGAGACCCCAGCGCCGGAAACCACGCCCACGCCTGAGTCAACGGAGACGCCCACGCAGACGGACACGCCCACACCGGAGCCAACCGAGACCCCGGCACCGACCGCGACGCCAACGCCGGAAACCTCGCCCACGGCCGAGCCTACGGAGACGCCCACGCAGACGGACACCCCAGCACCGGAAGGCACTCCCACGCCGGAGCCAACCGAGACGCCCACGCCGGAAGCCACACCCACACCGGAGCCGACGGAAACTCCGACGCCAACCGAGACCCCGGCACCAACCGAACCCCCAACGCCGGAAGCTACACCGGAGCCAACCGCCGAAGGGGATGGCGACGGCTCAGAGACTCCAGGGGAACGCCTGCCCACGCTTGTGGGCGTTGTTCAGAGCGTCGACCAAGCCTTGCTGCGGGTTGGCGGCATCGACTTCCGGTTGCCGGACGGCGACTCTGCCGTGGTGCCGAGCGGCGTCGAGCCGGGCGCGGTCGTGCGGATCACCTACCGGGTTGACGCGACGAGTGTCGACGGCCCGCTGCTCGTGGTCGTGATGGTCGAAATCGTTTCGCTGCCGACCCAAGAAGCAGCGGCGGGCACGGGGGCGTTGCCACCGCCGGCGGGCTAACGGTCAGCGCGCGCCTAACCGCGCGGATTCCGCTCCGGCCCAGAATCCTGGCGAGTCACGAACTTCCAGACTCTTCCGGACTATTGGGCGGACACGACTAGGTTCGACGTAGGCGGCCATTTGGCAGCCGGAATGTCCGTCTAGCCGACCCATCCCAGGGCGCCGACCGCCACGGCGATCAAGAATCCCAAGCCCAATCCCAGGACGCCAACCGCGGCGATGCGGACCGTTGAGCGCCATCCCATCTCCCGCTCGATGTGGGCGAGACGCTGGCTCATGGCCTTGAACTGCCGCTCATCTTCCGCGAGGCGTGTCTGAAGCTGCGTCAGGGCAAGCGCGTTCAGCCGCGGCAACTCGGCGGCCTCCCGGTCACCGACGGCGCCCGCCTCTGGCGGTGCCGTCAGGCGTTGTGGCAATTGCTCGATGACGCCAGCCAGCACGCGCTGCGTGATCTGCTGCAGCACGGCGCGGGTGAGAAACGATGCGGCCATGAGGCCTCCTTCACGTACCGTCGGATTCTAGCCGCTGCGGTTGACCTAGCCCCATGGCCGTGACGTGGGCGCTCCCGGCACGGGCGTCACGCGATAGATCCTGACGTCGCCGTGGGCATACGCCGGCGTCACGCCCATTTCGCCCATCTGGTCGAACTTGGTCAGCGCCGGACCCTCGAACTGGGCGCGCTCCAACGCGCCGATGTAGATCAGATCCACGTGATAGCGGTCCAATAGCGCCCGCGCGCGGAGGGGATCGTGGGTGGCGAAGAGCTCCTGCATGTCGTCCAGCCGGGCGTCCACCGCGTGCACGTAGCCCCAATGCTGTTGTCGCGTATGCCAGTCCCACCCGACCACCGCCGGCAGGCCGGTGTACACCGACACGCGCCCGCCCCAGCGATAGATCGTCGTCGGGGCTTCGACGACCGTCGGCGCGCCCGCCACGTTCTCTCGCAGCCACGTCAGCGCGCGCAGGTCGGACGTCAGGCTGATGCGCCGCCCTTCGTCCCGGATCTCGCCGTCATTGAGAAAGGCCTCGCCGTCCAGCGTCGCGGGCAGCTGCTGGATGCGCAGACCGAGCTTGTGCGGGGTCGCCGCCACCGGGTAGATCAAGGCCACGGCGACGAGGCCGGAAAGCACCGCGATCCATCCGGCACGCAGCGCGATGGGCCAACCCCATCGTCCCGCCCAAAGGATGCGCGCGACCTGCGGCAGGGCGACCGCCGCCCCGAGGCCGGCGAGCACCCACGCTTGCAGGTGCGACTTGAAGACGGTATTGAGCCGGCCAATGTCGTCCCGCACCGCCACAACCTCCGGCACCGCCGTGAGCAGCGCCGCGGCGGCGAAGCACGCCAGCGGAACCAGGACATGCGGCCGGTCGCGCGCGTGCCATGCCGCGAGGCCAACCGTTCCCACGAGGCCCGCGAGCAGTATCCGCGCGGACCAGGGCTCCGCGCCCCAAATCAGCGCCGCCGCGAGTGCCACGGTGGACAGCAGCGCCACCACGGCAGTTGCCGCGGTGCGCGCGTCTCGTGCGCGCAGCCGAGCGGCCACGAATGGCGCGGCCGTCGCGCCTGCCAGCGTGAGCACGATGGCGGTCGGCAATCCGAAGATGAGCAGCCACTGGAAGGCCGGCGTGGTCTGAGGCGTGGGCGTCACGCCGCCATAGAAATCCACGTAGTGCTGGTGGTACGGCAAGAATAAGAGGTGGCTGGTCGCCGCCAGGCCGACCGCGACGGCCGCCGTCAGGCCAACGATGTTCCGCCCGCGCGCGGCATCCGCTCGCCACAGGCCGTAGGCCAGCGCGGCCATGGTCACGACCAGGTAGGTCGGAAAGTCCCACGGGTTGGTGACACGGTGCAGCCCCAGCACCAGCGCCTGAAATGCCAGGACGGCAGCCCAGGAGGACCAGGGAGCGGACGCGCCCCGCCGCCGCCGCTCTCCCAACGCCACCAGGGCCAGCGCGCCTAAGAGCGCAGCGGCCGTCGCCGCCAGGTTCATCAGGTGCGGGTGCAGATCGCCATAAATGAACGTGAACCACGGAAACTCATTGACGGTGTCCGGGATGACCCGCGTCGGCGCCCAGAAGTCGTAGTCGGCGGTCAGGTCGCCGCCGATGGTGGCTGGTATCTGCGCGAGGACGCTCCACCCGGACGTCGGGTCGAATGCGTGGTTGGCCGAGATCTCGGCGATCTGCACGGCTGACTGCAAGTTGCCGGCCACGACGACCAGCAGCACCGCCGCGGCGCCCACGAGCCCGGCTCGCCAGCCCGGTTTTCGCAGCAGGGCCCACACGCCGTGTCCCACCGCGAACACTGCCGCAACCATGGCCGCCGCGAAGCCGGCGAGCGCCAGGTTGTAGGCCGTGCCGGGAGGCACGCCCAGGACCTTGCTCAGCGCCGCCGTGGGCACGTGCCCGAAGTAGTAGTAATTCAGGTGCCCGCCGGCGTACCACGGATCGTGCGGCGGGAACGCTGGCGACCTGATCACGGTGTTGAGATGGGCGTAGTCCATCGGTTTCTCACCGCCGAACACCGGATGCCACAAGTCGGGGTTGGCGGCGCGCAGCGCCAGAAACCCGGCCCACGCGCCCAGGAACACCCCTTCGACGACGAGGGCGGACTTCAGACGCGGACGCAGCTCGGCCCAGACGTTGCGGCGGCGGGGCCACGCGGCGGCGGAGACCAGCGCGAGCGCGCCGGCGCCGCCGATGATGCTCGGCGTGTCGAAGGTCGCGAGCTGCACGCTTGCCAGCCACCACGCGGGCAGCACCGCCAGCGCCGGCGCAAGAACCCGCGCGGCCGCATAGCCGGCGTCCGGCAGCACGCCCAGCGCGCGACCCAGCAGCGGCCACAGCGCCAGCGTGAGCCCCAGCCCCACGCCATACCACGCCAAGATGGCGGGCCAGCCCTCCAGCGGACGTTCCCGATATACCGCGGGCCAGACGGCGTCGCGGCGCACCGTGGCTGCGGCCTCCGAGGTCAGGTGAATCGGCGCGGCTTGCGCGACTTTCGGCAGCACGGGCACGGCCCCGCGTTCATCCACGTCCGCCAGGCTTGCGGCCACCGGCTCGGCGACGTGGGGCGCGTCGCGCAAAAACACCGATACGCGGGGATGGTCGTAGACCGTGAATGCCTCTTCGGCGCTTGCATCGTCGATGGCCCACGGACCCAGCGTCGGCCGCGATTCGAACTCGGCGGCCAATCGGAACCCGAGCGCTTCGTCCCAGAGGGCCTCGTAGTAGCGGCCTGCCAGCGGGTAGCGCTGGGGCATGCGTGGGATCGAGCCCGCCCCGCGGTCGCTCGAGACCACCAGCACGTCGGCCGCGCTGAGCGCCTGGATCAGATGCACTCGTTTGTCGGCGTCCTCGCGGTCGAAGACGCGCAGTTGGGCATAGCTATACCGGTCATGCGGCAGCCCGGGCAGCCCCAGCGGCAGTTGATCGTCCCAGTGCTCGGTCAGCACGCGCGCGCCGGCGGGCACGTTGGCATGGATCCAGGCCGATGCCTCCACGCGCGGATGCTCGCGGGTGTAGATCTGCATGAAGGCGGCGGCCCACGCGGCGGTGGCGGCAACGATGAATCCTCCGACGGCCACGATGGCGGGCGAGGCGAGCCGTTCGGGAATCCGCGGGATGCGCTGGCGCCGGCCCCACAGCTCGGCCAGCAACCACGCAACGACCAACGCCAGGACGGGATAGAGCGGGTGGAAATAGCGCATCGTCTTGAGTACCAGGGCTCCCGCGTAGACGAAGGTCAGCGCGGCCCAGGCCAGCGGCAGGACGAGTGGATGACGTCGGCCGCGCCACAGCACCGCCGCGGAGGCGCCGATGCCGATGACCGCGGCGACGCCGAACGCCGGCCCCACGCCCCACCGGACGATCTGCTCCAGGGGAAACAGGTAGGCAGCCGTACCGGCCCATTGCACCCCCGGCGGCCAGTCGTAGGTCCCCATCTGAATCGCCTGTTGCTGGGCCACGGCCGCGAGAAACGGCTCGCCAAGCCGCCAGTCAAGCGGGGATGCGGACGCAAAGGCGTAGGGCTGCGCGACACGGAACGCGATCGCCGCGGCGATCGCGGCTACGGCGCCGCGCCCAAGCCACGTTGCCGCGGCTGCCGGGCCGGACCGCAAATGGCGGCCGCGCCAACCCTGCACCACCCACCAGGCCGCCACCAGGACCACCAGGAGCCCGGCGCTGAGCTTGCTGGCCAGCGCCAGACCGACGGCCAGCCCGAGGAGGCCGAAGTCGAGCCAGCGGGGATTGTGGGCGACGCGGACCAGCAGCCACAGCGCGGCCGTGCTGAAGAACGTCGCGAACGTGTCAACCGTGAAGAAGTGCGCCAGCTGGATCGCATGCACCGACAGCGCCATCAGCAAGGCCGCCAGAAGTCCCGGCCAGGAGCCCAGCAAGCGCCGTCCAAGCAGATACACCAGCACGACGGTTCCCGAGTCGGCAACAGCCGACGCCGCGCGGCCCACCAGGTAGGCCTGGTCGTAGCCCTGCAGGCCGAGCAGGCTGCTTAACCCATCGACGAGGAACAGGGGCAGCGTGCCGTAGACGAAGAAGTCGATGCCCTGGTTGAACGGGCTATACGGCGATGTGGCGGGATCGAAATACATCGCCAGATCGGTCGGCGGGCGGATCTGGGTGAGCACGATGCTCAGGAACCGCTCGTCGGGGTGAAGGTGGTGCCCCTGATCCCAATCCAGGCCAAGCAACCGCAGGGCGAGCGCCAGGCCGGTGACCGCCGCCAGCGCGAGCAGATGCAGCGCGCGTGCTCGGGTCATCGGCTCCGATCCAGGCGCAACGAGACATCGCCTGTGCGGATGACGCGGCGCGTCCCGTCACCCAGCACCAGATGCAGGCTGCCGTCGGCCGGCAGGGCCTCCACGCGGCCGTACACGTGGCCGTCCGGGCCGTTGACGATCACCCAGGCGTCGCGGACGACCGAAAGGTCAACCCAGGCGTGCTGCAGCGTCTGACGCTCCGCCGGGTCGGCGAGCAATGCGCTGACCATCGCCGACACCAGCTCGGTGAGCAGCGCGGCGTGGTCGATCGCGCCACCGGCAACTTCCGCGATGGCCGCCGTCGGGGTTCCGTCCGCCACGCCGGGAGCGGCATTCACATTCAGCCCCACGCCCACGAGCGTCCACGGACCGTGGGCCTCCGCCAGCACGCCACCCACCTTGCGCCCCCGATGCACCAGGTCATTGGGCCACTTGATACCGAGCGCTACCCCCGTGTGGGCCTCGATTGCGCGCACCGCGGCAATGGCCGTGGCCATCGTCGGCCAGGCGGCCGGGGCGTCGGACGGCAATTGGACTGCAAGCGTGAACGCCAGCCCGCCAGGCGTGTGGACCCAGCGGCGGCCGCGGCGGCCGCGGCCGCTCGACTGGCGCCGGGTGACGACGAGCACCGGCCTGCTCGACCCGTCGCCCAAGGCTTGACGGGCAACGTCCTGCGTGGAGCCGACCACGTCGTGAGACTGGACCTCGATGTCGTGCCCGCGCCGCCGGAGATCGGCGGATATCTGCGCCGCGTCCAGTCCGGGTTGGTCAGTTGGCCCGGGTGAAGCGCGGGGTCCATTCGCTGGCGGCACTGGCGGACTTTCTGCTGGGAGCGTTACAAAGTATGCTCCGGGCCGGTCTGTAGAATCTGTGAAGTCGAAAACGAGCGGGGGTACGCCGGTGGCGTTTAGCGTAGTCAGTCAGAAGTCGGGCAAAACGTACTACCTGCACTCGCGGGATGTAACCCTGCGGGGTGGTCGGGAGCAGACGATCTACTTCTTCGCGCAGACGATCAAGGACGGCGCGATTGACGCGTTGCCGGGCGGCTACGAAGTCTCGGAGAATCCCCGAACCGGCCTGCCGCTGCTCAAGAAGGCGTCCTAGCCGCAGCCATCTCACGGAGACGCCGTCGCAGGACGGCCGGAGGCACGACGAGCCGGGCCGCCAAGTCGTCAATGCGCTCGCGTGCGTTCAGCGCGTAGCGTTGCATGAGGGCGGTTGGCAACAGCAGCTCGACGGCAAATCGGTCGGCTTCCCACTCGGTCCGCCGGTGGGCGGACCGGAAACGGGAAGTGCCGGCCGGCCCCTGATGCAGCGTCAAGTGCCCGAGTTCGTGCGCCGCGCTGAAGTTTTGCCGCGCAGCGGGAGCGTGCACGCCCACGATCAACAGCGGCAAGCCGGTGCGGCGCGGTACCAGCACGGCTTCCAGGCCGGCCGGCAGCGGCAGCGTGATTGGCCGCACGAGATGACGCTGGCCCGCGTATCCGGCCACGTCAACGATTGGGGCCCAGCCCCATCCGCCGGGCATAAACCGAAGCCTCGCGGCCAGCTGGCTGATCCGGTTGCGCGTGATGTCGTGAGGGTGCACCCCAATACCATACAAACACCGAACATCTGCGTCCACGGCACCATACGGCAAGGCCGAGGTCACGGCAGGCATCGCCACTTGGGCGACTCCCGTTACGGTGGCGTGGGCCGGTGAACCTGGCCGACCGCGCGCGTGCCATCGTTGGCGCCCGCAACGCCATCGATGAGCCCGATGCACTGTGGACCTATGCCTACGACGCCACGATGGGGTTTCGCGGCCAGCCGTCCGTCGTGGCATTCCCGGGGTCCGAGTTGGAGGTTCAGCAACTGGTGCGCGCCGCGGCCGCCGCGGACGCGCCGTGCCTGGCGCGCGGCGGCGCGACCAGCCTTGCCGCCTCCGCCGTGCCCCCGCCCCATTCCTTGGTCATCGACACCAATCGGATGCAGGCGATCGAGCAGTTTGATGCGCATGGTCGAAGGGCGATTGTGCAGCCGGGAGTTATCACCCACGCCTTCCGGGAATTCGCGGCGGCGCGCGGCCTGCGCTATCCGCCCGACCCGTCCTCCGAGGCAGGATCGACGCTCGGCGGCAACGTGGCCACCAACGCCGGCGGCGCCAGCGCGTTCAAGTACGGCGTTACGCGTGATTTCGTGACGCGGCTGCGCGCCGTCACCGGCCGTGGAGAGGTGATCGAGGCCGCGCGTCCCGGCGAGGGACCGGTGGTCGATGCGCTCGTCGGCTCGGAAGGCACGCTGGGCATCGTCACCCGGATCGAGGTGCGGCTCATCCCACTGCCCTCGGCTCGCGCCGTGCGCGCGGCGGCCTTCGAGGCGCCGGCGGCCGCCCTGAGCTTGGTGCCGAAGCTGCTCGAGGCGGGCCTGGTGCCGGCCAAGCTTGAGTTTCTTGACGCCCAGACGATTCAGGCGATCGAGCGGGCGCGGCCCCGTGGTCTGCCCCAACATGCCGGCGCCGTGCTGCTCGTCGAGCTCGACGGCGACCCGGCGTCAGTGCGATTGGAAGAGCGGCTGCTGCTGGATGTTCTCGCCCAGCACGGCGATGGCGTGCGGCTGGTCAGCGCCGATGTCGCCGCGCGCTGGTGGGCGGCGCGGCGGGGGCTCACGGCCTCGCTGAGCCGCATCCGCCCCGCCAAGATCGGCGAGGACATCTGCGTGCCCCGCCGAGCGCTGGCGGATACCTACGCGCGCATCCGGGACGAAGCCGAGCGCCGCGGCGTTCCCGTGGCCATCTTTGGCCACGCGGCCGACGGCACGCTCCACCCCAACATGCTGTATGACCCGAACGACCGGGCGGAGCGCGAGGCGGCCGCCGCCATGCTGGAGGTCGTCGCCGCCGTCGGACTGGCCGCCGGCGGCGTGCTGTCCGGCGAGCACGGGCTCGGCAGGGTCAAGCGCGGCTTCGTATCGCAGGCCATGACCCGACCGACGCTCGACGCCATGCGCGCGCTCAAGCAGGCATTCGATCCGGCGCAGCGGCTCAATCCCGGCGCCATGTGGCCGCCGGCATAGCCAGCGTTCATCGGCGCCTCGCGCGTCGGGGGAGCGGCCCGTGTTGGGGCAACCCTCGTGGTTGCCCGCTTCCGGCAGCCCGTGCTGGGAGGGGGCGGGCCCTCGAGCCCACCCCCTCCCGTCGAATGCCGAACCGCGACTAGGTCGTCGGGATTGGCATCGGTTCCGGATCGGGCGCGACGTCGTCATCGGCATACGTCGTCTCGCCGTGCTCCGGCATATCCAATCCGCTGAACTCCTCCTCGCGCGATGCGCGCAGTCCAACGGTGCGTTTGAGCACGTTGAACAGGATGAGCCCAGTCGTCAGCGCCCACGCGACGGCCACAACGGCGGCGATGAGCTGGGCCACGAACTGCGAGCCGTTGCCGGCCACGAACCCGCTCACGTCGCCGTAGGTCCCATCGGCAAAGATGCCGACGGCCAGCAGGCCCCACACGCCGGCGGTGCCGTGCACCGAGGCTGCGCCGACCGGGTCATCGATCTTCAGCTTGTGCTCGATGACGTGGAGGCTCACCAGCATCAGCACCGCCGCGACGGCGCCGATGATCACCGCCGCCCAGGGCGCGACGAAGGCGCAGGGCGCCGTGATGCCCACCAGACCGGCCAGGGCGCCGTTGCTGGTGTTGGCGGCGCTGATGCGGCCCGTGCGCACAAGGCCGAGGTATGCCGCCATGACGGCGCCGGTGGCTCCGGCGAGGAACGTGTTGGTGATGATCACCGCGATGCGCAGGTCGTTACCCGCCACCGTGCTCCCGCCGTTGAAGCCGAACCAGCCGAAGAACAGGATGAACATCCCGATCACGACATAGACCATGTTGTGACCGCGAATCGTCCGCACTTCGCCGTTCGGGCCGTACTTGCCCAGCCGCGCGCCGACGGTGGCGGCGCCGGCCAGCGCCAGGACTCCGCCAATGGTGTGCACCACGCCTGAACCGGCGAAGTCCACCGCGGCGGCGCCGACCCACGATTCAAGCTGCTCGCCGCCCAGCCAGCCGCCGCCCCACATCCAGTGGCCGTAGATCGGGTAGACCAGCGCCGTGACGAGGAAGCCATAGGCCAGATAGGCCGTCACCTTGGTGCGCTCGGCCACCGCGCCCGCGACGATCGTGGCGGTGGTGGCCGCAAAGACCATCTGGAAGAACCAGAAGCCGACCGTCGACACGTCATACGCGTCGCGAACCAGGAAGAACCCGGAAAAGCCGATGAAGGCATTTCCCTCGGCCATGCCGGGCAGATCCGAGCCGCCGAACATGAACGCGTAGCCGAAGGCCCAGAACGACAGGCCGGCGGCCGCGAAGTCCAAAATGTTCTTGGTCAGGTAGTTGACGGTGTTCTTGGCTCGGATGAGGCCGGCGCCGAGCAGCGCAAATCCGGCCTGCATGAAGAACACCAGGGCGCCCGAGGTCAGAGTCCAAACGAAATTGACTCCCGCGGCGGGATCGGCCTCGAGGGTGGCGTCGCCGGCGGGATCTCCGGCGGCCTGGACGACGCCGCGAACAATGAGAAAGGCCGCCAGCGCCATGGCAACGGCGGCGAGGACACGGAAGGTCGCGATCCAGCGAGGCTGACCGCGCGACCAGAGCAACGTCATAGGGCAAACGCTCCTGTGAAGGTAAAACCACGCTTCCGACCCAGCGTCGCTGCTCGGGTCACAGCCCATTGCCGCGCCAACGATGGGGGAGCACCAGCCGCGGCTGCTCATGGGGGCTCCCATAGGAACGCGGGGGAATCGTCGTCGGCCCCGCGTGGTCGTCACATGGTCAAGCTCCGCCGACCGCCCAAGCAGCGGCCGGATGCGATTTCGGGCCTTAGCATAACCACTTGACGGACAGGGCGAGGCACCGGACTTGTCAGAGCTACCTGTACTTCCCACTCACGTTGTCGACAGCGTGAAGGCTGGGCGGCCCCTCCCACTCCGTACGCGCACGGGGGATCGCTGTCAACGACCCTTGCGGGAGGAACGGCTAGAGGGCCGGGCGTCGTGCAAACGCCTCATCCGGCCGCGCCGGCCGGTTGTCCACCAGCGTCGTGATGGCCATGCGATAGGCCGGCAGCCCTTCGAGTGGTTGCTTGCTGAGGGTTAGCGCCATCCCCTCGGTGACGTGCCGCCCTGAAAGCCAACCAACTCGCCAACCGGCAGTCGAAGCCATGGGCAATACCGTGCAGGCATTCATGTGTTCTTTCTCCTACCGAGCAAGCGAAGGCTCCTGCGGCCCGCGGCCAACGCGTCACCCTGAAGGAAAGACGTTGTGCCGCGTCCGCGCATCTCGCGCGCCGCGATAAACGGCAGCGCCGCGCCAAACGCCAGCCAGGCCGCCAGTTGGTAGTCGAAGCCATAGTCGATTCCGTGAAGGTCATAGGGGCTATAGGTAGCGAAGAGGTCTGTGCGAAACGTGAAGAAGGAGGTCTCGTCGAGCTGGGTCGGCAGGGTGTAGGGGACACGAAGGAGGTCGGTCCAGAGAAGATAGATGTCGCTCCGCAACAGGCTCCCACGACCGAGGTTCGCGCAGCCTTCTACCGGTTTCGCCGTGAAGTATCCAAAGGCGCAGACTTCTTCAGCGGTAGCCGTGATATACGCAAAGGCGCTCACCAGCAACACCGCGCCTACGATTGAGAGCATATGGGGTACCTGGCGCAACCGCGGAAACAGGGGCAGCATCAATCCCAGCAGAAGCGGCCAGGCGTAGGAAATGTGGCGAAGGAACTCAGGCGGGTCGGCAGTCCGCAGACTGAACGGGTCGAGTAGCAGCAAGAACGTGCCATGCACCAGCAGCGCGATGGGCAAGCCGATCAGCGCGGGATGCGCGCGGATGAGGGAAATAGCCCCGAATACCGCGACTGCCAACAGCAGCGCGAGTACCGCGAGCAGCATTGGCTCGGAGAGATGGAGGTTCTGGGCGGCATGCGCCAGCGGCTCGTGTGCGAGCTGGAGATTTGCCGGGATATTGGCCAACTCAAGCTCGCGCGGCACCTGTGGCCAAGGGCGCTGCACCGCTGGCCATAGGGCAGCCGCGAACCCGCCGACTAGGACAATCGCCGGAGCAAGGGCCCACCAGAGCGCACGGCGGGCATGCTGGTGGAACAACAGCCCGGCAGGAACGAGTACTGCGTACAGACTCCCTTCCGGCCGCACCAGCGCCGTCGCTGCTACCAATAGTCCCAACGCCAGACCATGCCAGCGCAGCTTCTCAGGTGGGACAGCTGTATTGGACTGCGCCAGCACCAGGACGCGCCACACGAGTGCGGCCAGCAAGACAATCAACACGGGGTCCGGCTCGCTCGCCCCAAGCGTGTAGATCTGAAAGAACGGCAGGAACAGGATGAGGGACGTGCCCACAAAGGCCCACAGTCGGTGTGACGTCAAACGGAGATACAGGGCATAGAGAACGAACGGCAGGGCGATGTTTGCCAGCAACAGCGGGACATGCGCGGCCGTGAGCGTGTGCCCAAATAGGGCAAAGCTCACAACCAGTACCAGCGGCAGCAGTGGCAAGTCGGTCCAGTAGCCGGATCCGCCACCCTGTGCGGTCCCGGCGCTGGCTTCCCAAACTGGGTACCCGCCGCCGGCTGCCAGCGAATCCGCGATGGTCCAGTAGCGGACGAAGTCATCGACGGCCAGGTGGACGAACGAGGTGGCTTGCAGCAGGCCCTGCACAAGCAGCGAGGTGCCAATCACCAGGGGGGCGGCTGCGGCCAAGACGGCCAGCCATGCCTCGGCGGGCCGTTCGGCGTGGCGCCGCGCCGCGCGCTGGGCCAACCAGATCAGGGCCAGCACTCCCAGCATGATCGCGCCGCCGAGCACCCGGGTGCGGTTCCACGACATCAACGAGTGATGGATCGTGTCGGAGCTGTACACGAGCACCGCAAGGCCCGCGGGAATGATTAGTGGGAGCCAGCGCCAGGCGACGCTCGTGAGATGCGGTTGGTTGCTCGTTCGCACATCCCACCAGAGCCAGCCGGTCAAGGCCCCGGCCGCGATGACCCAGATCACTGCCCAGCGGGCGGACATCGTCGTGAGCGCCGTGCGATCGTGGAAAAACACTGCGGCAAAGACGGCCGTGCCGACGATCAGAAGTCCTAGGCCGACAAGCGCCAATGTCCGCGAGAGATCAGCTGTCTCGCCAAATCGGCGCACCTAGCTGGTGAGATTCTCGCCGGCGTCGACGCCGATGACGTTGCCCGAGATCCAGCTCGTCTCGCTGAGCGCCATGGCCGCCACGGCGCGCGCGATGTCCTCGGTGCGCGTGAGCCGTCCGCCGGGATTGAGCCGCGCCGCGTTGGCCAACAGCTCTTCATGGCCCGGAATCTTGCGCAGCGCCGGGGTGTCGGTGACGCCGGCGCGCAGCGCGTTCACCGTCACCTGGCGCGGACCGAGTTCCACGGCCAGCCGGCGCACGTGGGCCTCGAGCACGATGGCGGCGCCGAATCCGCTGGAGGCCCCCAGAATGAGAGCCCAGCCCTCAAGCCGCAGGGCTTCGCCGGCCATGTGCCCTTCCCGAATCTCGCTGTGCTGCCCGCGGCATCCTAGCGCGAGGTTGACGCGGCACGGTTCGGCGCTCAGGTTGCCAATTGGTCAGTTTGGTCTGCATCAGGCGCTTTCCAACCCCACCGCTGCGGTCTGGACACATGGGAGAGGGTTAGGGTGAATGCCCGGAGAGCATCCACCGGACGCATGGCGAAGGAAGCCCCGTGCCCCACGACTGGCTGATTGGATAGCTGTGGATCGGCCGGTGCGCGTTGCCGTATTGGGTAAGGGCCTCGCGGCACGGCGCTACGCCGCCGCCGCGGCGACCGTTGATGACGTGGAGATGTCCCCGGCACTGGACGCCCAGGCGCTCATCCTCGTCGACGACAAGGCTCCGCCGGTGTCGGAGGTGATCGCCGAGGCCTCCACTGCCGTGCCCGTGCTCATCGATCCGGTCGTGCTTGTGTCACTTGGCGCCGACCAGGATTCGCGCTCGGCCCTGCGCGCCCTGCGATCGCCGGTGCTCGCGGCGTTGCCGTGGCGAAGCTCGCCCGTCGTGCGCCTTGCGCGCAAGCTGCTGACCGCGCCTCGATTCGTTCACGCACACGTCACCGCGCCGTTCCACGACCTGGCGCCGGCGGCAGCCTTCCACACGCTCGATATCCTGACGCACCTGATGGGCCAACCGCCGCATCGCGTCTATGCGGAATCCGGGGGCGGAGCCTCGACCGAGCCCGCCTCACTGTCGGCGCTCGCCGGCACGCTGGAATTCGGCGCTCGCGGCAGCGCGGCCTTCGTGGTCAGCCGGTTGGATAGCCCGTCCGCTCGGCTGTCAGCCGTCGTGCAGCTCACGGACGGCCACCGCCGGGTGACGCTGTCCGAGGGCTTTTCGACGGCCACGCTGACGGGCTTCAGCGATGCGGCGATTGACGCGGCGCGCGTCCCGCCCACCCGGCGTCGATCGGGGCGTTCCGAGGTAGTGGCGGTGGATTGGCGTCCGGCCCAGGGTCTTGTGGACGCGGTGTCCGGCCTCGTGCAAACCGTACGCACTGGACGCCCGCCCCCGGAGGCGCCCAACCTGGCCGGCACACTGCGCACGGCGGCGCTCGTGCGCGCCGCGCTCGCCGCCTCGCGCAGCGGCCGCGCGCGCCGGCTGGTCACGCGAGAGGAGACCATTGCGTAACCCTTCCGTCATTCCCGCCAAAAGCCTGCCTCACCCAACCTGGAACCGCGCCGGGTGCTCCCAGGACCTCCTGAGCCTGACCGGGCCGGGCAAACGTCTCCGGTAGCGACCACATGCGCATCGGACTCTTCGGCGGCACCTTCGACCCCGTGCACTGCGGGCATCTCGCCGTGGCGCGGCAAGTCAAGGCCGCGGGCGCGCTCGACCGCGTGTGGCTCATTCCGGCGGCCCGCTCGCCGTTGCGGGGAACGCCGCATGCGTCCGCCACTCACCGCTTGGCCATGTGCCGCCTGGCGGTGCGCGACCTGCCCTGGCTGGAAATCCACGACCTGGAGCTCACGCGCCCCGCCCCGTCCTACACGGTCGATACGCTGCGCCTTCTCGGCCGAACCCATCCCGGCGCCGCCTTCGTGCTCATCGTCGGGACTGACGCCCTTCAAGCGATGTCGGCGTGGCGCGATACACCGGCCATCTTCGAGCTCAGCGAAGTCGTGGCCGTCGCACGGCCCGGTTACCCCGCCGCGCCGCCTGCCGAGTTGCTCCAGAAGGATCCCGCGGCGGCGACGCGCGTGCGCATCCTGGACGATGCGGCCAGCGATGTCTCCGCCTCGGACGTGCGGCGATGCGTGGCGGTGGGCGGCTCGCTTGACGACCTGGTGCCCCGCGCCGTGGCCGCCTATATACGCCGCCATGCGCTGTATGGCTGCGCGCGGGATGCCGCCGAGGGTCGGATATAATCAGAGCTACCTCATGATGCCTGAGCACCGCGCACGCTGATTCCGCTGGAGCGCGCGCGCCGTGTGGTCGAATTGTTGGCCGAAAGGGGCGCCACCGACGTTGCCCTCTTGGACCTGCGTGGGCTCACGATCATTGCCGACTACTTTGTCGTGTGCACCGTGGGCAGCACCGTGCAGATGCGCGCCATCAGTGATGCGCTCGACCGCGAGCCCATACCCGCATCCGAGACGCACCCGAAATTCGAGGGCGAAGTGACGGACGGCTGGTTGCTGGCTGACTTTGGGGGTGTCGTGGTGCACGTCTTCGCGGCCGACGCGCGGGCGTACTACCGGCTAGATGAGCTCTGGAGCGACGCGCCCGTCGTGGCGCGCTTGCAGTAGGTGCGGGGGGCGCACGAATGTCGCGAGGATTCGGCACAGGACTGGGCATGGGAATCGTGGTCGGCGGCGCGCTTGGCGTGGTCGCGTCGGTCCTGGTGTCCGCGGCGCGCCATCAACCGGTTCGCCGCGCGCTGGCGCACTGGCTCTTGCGCCGCGAGCCGCAGGTCGAGTTCGAGATTCTGCAGCAGTAGCGCCGGGCGCTAAGCACCGTCGCTGGCGAGCACGACCACCGTGACGCCCGCGCCGCCGGCGGTCGGCGGCGCATCCGCCATGTCCACCACGCTCGGATGCTCGCTCACGTGGCCGCGGATCGCGCGGCGCAGCGTCCCCGTGCCCACGCCGTGGACCACCCGCAGGGCGGACGCCCCATGGAGCAGGGCAGCGTCCAGTGCTAGGTCCACCTGCTCCAACGCCTCGACCACCCGCTCACCCCGAACGTGGACCTCGGCCGGCGGTGTGGCACCGCCCCGAAACGCCCGCCGTCTTGGGCGCGGCTGCGGCGCCAGCACCTCCTGCACGTGGGCTCGTGGGACCCGCGTGTGGACATTCCCCGCGCCGATCACGGCCTCTGTCGCGTCGACGGCGACCACGACGGCCTCGCGGCTGAAGCCCTCGACGCGTACGCGGTCGCCTTCTTGAATCTCGAGCACTGGCGCCATCCGCGGCACATCGTCCGGCGGACCCGCCGCGTCGAGTTGCGTCTCGAGGCCCCGCATGCGCCGACGCGCGGCGTCCGTTGACGCGCCGGGCGCTTGACGCGCCGCCTGCTCGGCCTGGCGCAGCGCCGCGCGGGATTGACGCAGCAACGCACGGGCCTCGCGCCGGGCATCGCCCACGATGTGCTCGCGCTCGTCGTCGACACCGGTCAACCGCTCATCCAGGGCGTGCTGTGCCGCGACCAGGCGCTGGGCCTCGTCGGCCACCCGCGCTCGGGCGCCGGCCAGTTCGCGACGGTCGCGCTGCAGCGCCCCAATCAACCCTTCCACATCGCGAAACTCGGTCGTGAGCTTGGCCCGGGCGGCCTCGACGATCTCCGGATCGAGCCCCAATCCGGTAGCGATGTCAAAGGCGTTGCTGCGGCCGGGGACGTCCATCAGCAAGCGGTACGTCGGGCGTAGGGTCGCCGTATCGAACTCGACGCTGGCGTTGCGGGCCCGCGGGTGTCGGTGCGCAAAGAGCTTGAGTTCCGGGTGATGCGTGGTCACCACCGCCACGGCGCCGGCATCGAGCAGCCGCTCGAGGATGGCCTGGCCCAGCGCCGCGCCCTCGGTGGGATCGGTGCCGGCGCCCAGCTCGTCGGCCAGCACCAGGGCGCGTGGTCCCGCCGCCTGCACCATCGCGACGAGGTTTCGCATGTGCGAGGCGAAGGTGCTCAAGCTCTGCTCGATGCTCTGCTCGTCGCCGATGTCCGCCAGCACGGGGTGATACACCGCCAGCCGCGCGCTGGCAGCCGGGACGTGCAGGCCACAGGCCGCCATCAGGTGCAGCAGCCCGACCGTCTTGAGCGCCACGGTCTTGCCGCCGGTGTTTGGCCCGGTGATCACAATCGCCTGCGAGCCGCCGGCTGGAATCTCGACATCGATCGGCACGACGTCGCCTTCCAGCAGGGGATGGCGCGCCTGCTGGAGCAGGAACCCCGCATCGGGCGCGATGCTTGGTTCGACGGCCTCATGCGTATCCGCGTAGTGGGCGAGCGCCAGCAAGCCGTCGAGCACGCCCAGACCGTCGACTCCGGCCACGATGTCGTCCCGCGCGACGCCAACCTCGGCGCTGAGCGCCCGCAGAATCCGGTCGATCTCGTGGCGCTCGGCCGATTCAAGCCCCCGCACGCGATTGTTCGCCGGCACGGCCGCCAGCGGCTCCATGTACACCGTGGCGCCGCTGGCGGAGGTGTCGTGCACGATCCCCGGGAAGCTCCCCTGATGCTCCAGCTTCACCGGCACCACCTGCCGTCCCGCGCGCTCCGTGATCAGGGCCTCTTGCAGGGCGTTGTGTGCGGCGGGCGACCGGAGCTGCTTCTGCATGATGGCGTGCACCGCCGCCACGGCCTGTCGCAACTGGCGCCGCAGCGAGTGCAACTCGGCGGAGGCTGTGTCAGCGACGCGGCCCTGTTCATCGAACGTTGCCTCAATGCGCGACTCCAGCTCCGGGTTGTCGGCCAGCGGCTCGGCGATGCGCCACAGCGCCGGCGTGGACGCGCGGTGCGTGTCCAGCGTGCGACGGGTCAGGCGCACGGCGCGCAGCTGCGCGGCCACGGCCTGCAAGTCCGTTGGGCTCAGGCGAGAGCCGCGCGCGGCGGCGTCCGCTGCGGCGCGAACGTCCTGCGCGCCGCCGACGCTGAATCCTGGCATTTCGCCCAGCAGCCAGCGCGCCTGGGCGGTGGCCGTCAGCCGGGCTCGCGCCTCGGCCGGGTCGGTTGTCGGCCGCAACGCGCGGACGTGGTCGCGCCCCGGATCAAATCCCGCGCAGGCGCTGGCCTGCGCGAGAATCTCGGGCAGCTCGAGGCGGTCGGCGGATAGGTCGGACGCGAGCATCGGCGCAAATGGCAATCCGCGCCGGCGCGCGGCGGCCTATGAGGCGGGCGGACTCATCGCAGAGTAGCGCTTGCCCTATTCCTCCAGCCGGAACGGCGGGTACTCGTCCACGATCGAGAGGAACCAGGCGCTCACGCGCACGTTCCACCGCAGCACGCCGACCTGAAAGGTGAAGAGCCCTTTCGGGTACCAGCCCGTCACGATGACGGCGACGTAGCCCACCAGCGAGGCAAGGAACGCCACGATCGTTAGGAAGTACAGGACGATGGCGTGCGGAATGATCAAGAGCGCCTTGATCAGGACAATCAGCCCGCTGAAGGCGAGCAACCGAGAGCTGCGCTCCGGGTAGTCGGCGGTGAGATTCACCGGATATGCCTGTCGGCCCGGGGATTGATCGGACATGCGTCAGACCTCGCTATGTCGGCGCGCCTGACTGCCAGACGCGATGCGCCCAGTGTAGAGGGTGCTGACAACGGTATTCACGAATAGGCAGTGGGCCACTCTGAGCCCGTCATGCCCGCGCAAGCGGGAAGGTGGATTCACATTCCAAGTGCAACAGATGATCCCAAAACACCTCGGCGGGGGTCTGGTAGCCGAGGCACTTGCGTGGCGTGTTGTTGTAGGCCTGCACGAGCTGGGTGAACCGAGCGGCCGGGAGGCTCGCGAGATCGGTCTTGCGGGGCAGGGTGCGGCGCAGGCGCCCGATGGCGTTCTCGATGCCGCCCTTCTGCCAGGGGGCGTGGGGGTCGCAGAAGAAGGTCTGGATGCCGCGGGCGTGCAGCTGGTGGTGGCGGGCGAACTCGGTGCCGTTGTCGAAGGTGACGGTTTGGCGCCAGGGGGGCGGTAAGGGTGCGAGGAGCCGGGACAAGGCGCGGGCGATGGGGGCAGCGGCTTTGCCGGGGGGCCGGACGGCGAGGAGCAGGCGGGAGTGGCGTTCGTGGAGGGTGAGGACGGCCTGGCCGTAGGTGCGGAAGAGCATGAGGTCGGCCTCCCAGTGGCCGGGGGTCTGGCGGTCCGCGGCGAGGGCTGGGCGGTCGACGAGGGGACGACGGTGGGCGATAAAGGAGGCGGAGCTGCCGCCCTTGCGCCCCCGCCGGCCCCGTTTGAACTTGGCCCGCGGCAAATAGTGACGCCAGGCATAGTCCTTCGTGCGGCGGATCTGGGCGTCAATGAAGCGGTAGATGGATTCGTGGGAGATGACGGGCCGGCCGGCCTCGCGGGCCAGACGGCCGGCCACCTGCTCGGGCGACCAGCCCTGTTGGAGGCGGGTGAGGACCTGGCGGCGCAGGGTGGGATCGCGGTCGAGCCGGGGCCCGCGCCAGCGGCGCGCGCGGGCCTGCTGGTCGGCGTAGCGCGGTTGATAGCCCTGGGTGCGCGATCCATTGCGGCTCAGCTCCCGAGCAATCGTCGATGGCGCGCGATCCAGACTTGCCGCGATTTGGCGGATCGAGGCCCCGGCGGCGTGGCGTCGGGCCACGGCACAGCGGTCTTCAATGGTGAGGTGCGAATAGCGTCGTTCCATGGCAACACCCTAATGAGGTGTTGCACTTCGTTTGTGAATCTAGGGAATCCAGCCCCAGCTTGCCCGCGGACGAATCGAGCGCGCCCTTTGCGAGAATCGCCGCCCAAACCGTCGTACCCTGCGTTAGCGGTTCTGTATTCGAAGCACCCGCCCCGCGTTGACGCCGACGGGCCGCCCCTCGTCGATGGCGAGGCACCCGTTCACCAGCACATACCTCACTCCCTCGCTGTACCGGTGGAGGTGCTGCACCGTCGACCGGGGTGCGAGGCTGGCGGGGTCGAACACGGTGATGTCCGCCCAGCTACCAGTCTCGATTAGCCCGCGATCGCTCCAGCCCAGGATCTCGGCGGGCAGTCCCGTGCACGACCTGATCGCGTGCGGCAGGGAGACCACCCCTTGGTCAATGGCGTACCGACGCAGCTTCGTGGTGAAGCTGGCGTAAGTGCGGATGTGCTGGCTAATGCCCATGGGGTCGATGCCGGCGCCAAAATAGGGATAGTCGCCGTCGCTCCCGGTTGCGACGAACTCCTGGCGCATGATCCGCTCCAGGTCCTCCTGGGACAGGATGTCCGCCATCGCCCGCGCGCCCTCCAGGCCGAGCCGAATGGCGGCCTCCACCACCGTCATGCTCATCGCATCCGCCGCGGCGGCCAGTGACGATCCCTCCAACTCGGGGCGCGCCGACGCCACGATGGTGATCTGCGCGCCGCCGCCGTACTGCTCCAGGTTCTCCGCCACGAGGGATCTGATCCGCGCTCCGGCAATGGTGTCGTCCAACTGCTCGATGAAGCGCGCCCGCTCCTCCGGGTTGCCGGGCCCCCGGTGCACTCCGTACCACGAGGCCAGCTCCATCAGCCCGCGCCCTTCGGACGGCATCACGCTCCCCAGCGCCCTCGCGACCATCTCCCGCAGCAGGCCGGGCCTGGACTCCAGGAATCGCCGGCGTTCCGGCTCGAGCGACGGCAAGGCTGCCAGCTCCGCATAGAGATCCAGCAACGCCGCGTCGGGCACCGCGTCGAGAGCCGCCGCCAGCTTTGCGCCGCGCTCCTCGGCACCAGTCTCCGTCGACCGCCGCGCCGATTCAGGGATGAGCGGCACCTCGGCGTCCGAAAAGGGGAACTGGTCGGCGTACACCCGCACGCCCCGGTTCCTGGCAGCCTCGATCAGCTCCAGCGCGCGGCCGGCCTTGCCCCAGTTGTGTCGGTGCATCGCCCGGAAATGGGTCAGCACGCCGACGGCCCCGGAGCGCTCCGCGATCTCGATGGCCTCGGCAGCGGCTTCGATCAAACTGTCGCCCTCGCTGCGCATGTGGGTGTGATACATGCCCCCGCAGGCGGCCGCCTCGGCGGCCAGCGCGGTGATCTCCGCTGAGTCGGCGTGCAGCCCTGGCGGATATTCCAGGCCCGACGACAGCCCCCACGCGCCGCTCGCCATCGCCTCCCGCACGCAGACCTTCATGGCCGCCAGCTCGGTTGTCGTTGGACCACGCGCCGCCATACCCATGACCAGCCGCCGCACCTGCCCGGCGCCCACCATCAGCACGGCGTTGGTGCCAATGCCCTGGCGCTCCAGCCTTGCGGCGTGGACGTCCATCGTCTCGTGCAGCGGCCACGACCCGTAGCCGTCGGCGCCGCCGACCACGGTCGTCACGCCCTGGGTCAGATACGGCAGACTCGGGGCCAACTCGGGGATGTACAGCCCGCGCTCCGAGTGCGTGTGCATGTCCACGAACCCGGGCGTCACGTAGAGGCCGTCGGCCCGAATCGTGCGGGCTGTGCTCCAGGCGCCCAGGCTGCCGACGGCCGCGATCCTGCCTTCAGTGACCGCCACGTCGGCGGTAAACGGCTCCGAGCCGCTGCCGTCGATGACCTGACCCCCCAGGATCAGCACGTCGGCTCGCGCCGCATCGACCGCCGTCCCGGTGCTGCTACTCATGACCCGTGAAAGCCTGCGACTTAATTCAGGCGCGTGTTTCGGCGGGCTTCCAAGAGGTCGCTCAGGTCGCGCAGCAGCCGACGCATGAGCTTGGCCTCGCTCGCGAGCAGCTGGTCGACGCTCGCTGATTCGAGCAAGCGCTGGCGCGTGCTGGCCGTGGACGGCAGGGCGGCCGCGGTGAAGTAGGCGAAGCGCTCCGGATCGCGCGGCAGCTCCTCGTGGGTGCCGTAGGCGCCCTGCAGCTCCAGCGTGAGCCGCAGCGCCTTGCGGTAGTCCTCGCGCACGCTCGCCGCAAGCGCCGCCACCTCGCGCGGGTCGCTGACCGACATCGCCTCCAACGTGACCGACGCGGCCAGGTGCGGCTCGCGCTGCTCCAACGCATCGATGCGAAAGCGCTCTTCGCCGATCGCCTCGATGTTCATCCGACCGTCGGGCAGCGTCTCATGGCGCGTGATGCGCGCCGTCGTGCCCACCGCGTGAGGCTCCGCCGGCCCGCCCACCTCCTCGCCCGAGCGGATCAGCGCCACCCCGAACGGTCGCTCCTCGTCAATGCACGCCCGAATCATCACGCGATAGCGCGCCTCGAAGATATGCAGCGGCAGCTGCATCTGCGGAAACAGCACCGTGTGGAGCGGAAAGAGGTCCAGCCGCATGGCCGAGTCTAGCTGCGATTCCCATCGCCCTTGTAACTAAAGACCGGCATGGTGGCGAGGTTCGCGGGTTCTGCTTTCGGTCGATGGACTCCGTTCGCTGCTCCCGATCACTGTTCCATGGGACACGCGGACCTACCACGACGGTGCAGGGCAGCGGAAGAAATGGCTGCATCTGATAATCTCCCATCACGTCCACATGACATTGCCAGGGGCAATTGTCATCGGGGCCAGCGGTGCCGATGGAGGAACGAGGAATAGTGTCAACGTTCAAAGCGAATGCGTTCTTACTGAAGAATCTTCTTGAAGATGTTGGGAACGGCAAAATCCAGCTCCCGGACTTCCAGCGTGGCTGGGTATGGGATGACGACCGAATCAAGGACTTGCTGGTCAGCATATCGCGCGGCTTCCCCATCGGTGCCGTGATGACGCTCGATGCCGGCGGCGACCTGCGGTTTCGAAGTCGCCTGGTCGAGGGGGTGGCTTCCAATGGTGCCGGTCAAGCGGCCGAATATTTGTTGGATGGCCAACAACGGCTTACATCGCTGTACCAGGCGCTGCGGTATGAAGGACCGGTGGAAACCCGCTACCGACCTGGTGGAAGCCGGGTCATCAAGAGATGGTATTACATCGATATCCAACAGGTTCTGAATCCGCTAGTTGATCTGGACGGCACCATCCTTAGCGTTCCTGAAGACCGAATGGTCAAATCAAACTTCGGTCGTGATATTACTTTGAATCTGTCCTCGTCTGACTTCGAATTCAAGCATCATATGCTGCCCACCGAGAAGGTTATGAACAGCATGGATTGGATGCTTGGATACCTTGGCTATTGGAAGGATCGCGGCGGGCATCCTGTGGGTGACCCGGTTGATTTCTTCACCCAATTCAAGGACGCCGTGCTGGACAACTTCACCGACTACCAGTTGCCGGTCATCAGTTTGGGAAAGGGGACGTCCAAAGAGGCTGTATGCACGGTCTTCGAAAAGGTCAACACCGGTGGCGTGACTCTGAATGTGTTTGAGTTGGTGACGGCCGCCTTCGCCGCAGACGATTTCTCGCTGCGGGACGACTGGGCAGCGCGCAGAGGGCGTCTACACGCTGAATTCGGCGTGCTTCAGGGCGTCGGCGGTGATCAATTCCTGCAAACGGTGACACTGCTGGCGACCCAAGCACGGCGCAGGCGAGCTACTTCTGAGACTCCGTCGAGTCAACTTCCCGGTATCGGCTGTAGGCGAGCAGACATCCTCAACCTGACGTTCAGCGAATACCAGACGTGGGCCGACCGAGTGGAAGCGGGATTCAGTGACGCCGCAAAATGTCTGCGCAGCCAGTTCGTGTTCACCAGCTACAACGTGCCTTACAACACCCAGCTGGTCCCCCTGGCAGCGTTGTACGTTGAGCTGGGCAAGGAGTTGGCACCCGCCAACGCGCAGGATAAGCTGAACCGCTGGTTCTGGTGCGGCATCTTCAGCGAAGCCTATGGCGGCGGCGGTGAGACTCAGTTTGCTCGTGACCTCGAACAGGTTGCCAACTACATCCGAGGCGGCTCCGAACCGGAACTTGTTAGCCAGGCGAGCTTTGTTCCCGAGCGGCTGTTGTCGTTGAGAACACGCAACAGCTCTGCTTACAAGGGTCTGTACGCGCTGCAAATGAAAAGCAACGCGGCTGACTGGCGCAGCGCTGCACCTTTGACCTTCGCCACCATCCATGACGAGAACATTGACATCCACCATATTTTCCCGGTCGCCTGGTGCGGGGGTGCCGATCCGGTGGTGCCAAGACGCCTGTACGACTCGGTAATCAACAAGACGCCGATTGACGCCCAGACCAACCGAATCATCGGTGGTAAGGCTCCGTCCCTCTACTTACCCCGCTTGCGCCATGATATCGACGAAGAAAAATTGAATGGCATTCTCGAATCGCATTGGATCGATCCCAAGCTGCTTGAAAGTGATCTTTTTGGCGACTGCTTCGTCGAGCGCGGTCAAGCAATGCTCGACTTGATCAACCGCACGATGGGTAAGCCAGCCGTCGATGGGCGTCAGGTCTTTCGCGATGCGCTGGACTCCGCCGGTCTGGCTGAGCAGGACGGCGATGACGAGGTTGAGTTCAATCCCGTCGGCGACAGCGCCTATGGCGACGAGACACTGGCCAGCGACAATACGTGAGCCCCTGGCGCCGCACACACTTGGACCGCCTATCATGTGCTGCACGTGACGATGACTAAGTTTGAAGCCCCCCATACCGGTATGCGCGCATGAGCCAGGCGCCGCCCATCGTCACCCAGGCGCTCTCGAAGTGGTACGGCAGCGTGCAGGCGCTGACGGATCTGTCGCTCACCGTGGAACGCGGGGAGATCTTCGGCTTCCTCGGTCCCAACGGCGCCGGCAAGACGACCACGGCGCGGCTGCTGCTGGGTTTGATGCGGCCCACCGCCGGCTCCGCGCAGATTTTCGGGGCCGACGTGCAGGCCGAGGGGACGGCCGCCCGCCGCCGCGTGAGCTATCAGCCCAGCGCCGACGCGCTCTATGAGTCCATGCGCGTGGCGGCCTACCTGCGATCGTTCGGGCGCATGGGTGGGGTGCCGGTGCACCGCACCGACGAGCTCATCGAGCGGCTGGACCTTGACACCTCGCGCCGCATCAAGGCTCTGTCGACCGGCAACCGGCAGAAAGTGGCCATCGTCCGAGCGCTGCAGGCGGATGTGCCGCTCTATCTCCTGGATGAACCCACGCGCGGCCTCGACCCCCTGGTACAGCAGGAGTTCGGCCGCATCCTCGCCGAATACCGCGACGAGGGACGCACGATCTTTCTCTCCACCCACATCCTGTCCGAAGCTCAGAGCCTCTGCGACCGGGTGGGCGTGCTGCGCGAGGGACGGCTCGTCGCCGTTGAGCGCGTGGACGCGCTCATCGAGAGTCGAGTGCGACGGTTTCATGTCCGCTTCAGCGGACCGGCGCCCACCGCCGACGACCTGGAGGGCGCGACGCTAGTGGCCTGCGCAGAAGGCGAGATCAGCTTCGACGTCACCGGGTCCGTGGACCGCGTGATCAAGACCCTCGCGCGCTTTGAGATCACCGATCTCACCATCGACGAGCCCAGCCTCGAGGACGCGTTCTTGCGCTTCTACGACCGGCGGGAAGAGGCGTGACGCTCAACCTGCTGCTGCACACCCTGTGGAATCGGCGCCTGGCAATTCTCTGGTTTGCCGTAGGGCTGTTCCTCTACGCGCTCCTGACCATGGCGCTGTGGCCGTCGTCGCGCGACATCGACCTCGGAGCCTTCCTCGAAGCCATGCCCGAAGCGGCGCGGGCCGCCTTTCTCGGCCGTGGCTTCGACGACCCCGCCGTCGCGGGCAGCGGGTTCTACCAGTACATCGGGTCGCAGCTCGCCACCTGGTTGCCCTTCCTGGCCGCGTATTTCGGCATATGGGTCGGCGGTAGCGTCGTCGCCCGGGCCTACGCCCGCCACACCCTCGACCTGCTGCTTGCTCAGCCGATCAGCCGCGAACGATTCCTCCTTACGCGGCTTGGCGCGGTGGCGCTGGGGGCCGTGATCGTCGTCGCCGCCGCGATGGTCGGCCTGCTGGTCGGCGCCGCCGCCTGGGCCGGTGACACGCCGCTGGCCGCGAGCGACGTCATCCTGGTGCACGTGCAGCTCCTGCTATTTGGGCTTGCCGCGGCCGTCATCTCCCTGATCGTCGCCACGCTCGTGCTGGAGCCGGGGCGAACCTACGGTCTCGGCGCGCTGATTGTGGTGGTGATGTATGTGCTGCATCTGGTCGCCCAGGTCGTCGCTCCGCTGGAGTGGTTGGGCTATCTGTCACTGTTTCGCTACTGGCGGCCCCTGGAGCAGTTCGCCACCGGGGAATTCGCCTGGATGGAAGCGATTGTGTTGACGGCGATCGTCGTCGTCGGCACCGCGCTGGCGGTCGTACTATTTCGCCGCCGTGACATCGTGACGTAAGGCTGCGATCGTGCCGCGTGCCCAAGGCTCGACGACGCTCACCATCGGCGAACCGGCGCCGGATTTCGATCTGCCCGTGGCGGGAACGGAAGAGCGCGCCACGTTGGGAGGCTTTGCCGGTCGGTGGCTGTTCCTGGTCTTTGTAAGGCATACCTGGTGACTGAGCTGCCAGGGCTACCTGGCGCGGCTCGAGGTCGAGCTGGACGAGTGGACCAAGCGGGGCGCGGCCATCGCCTGCGTCTTTGGGCAGGGCCTCAAGGCCGTGGCCAAGTACGCCACGGGTGAGGGCCTCCCCTACCCAGTGCTGGCCGACCCCGAGCGCCAAGTGATCCGCGCCTACGGCGTGTACGTCCGCGTCAACTTCGAGTCCTGGAATGTCGCGCGGCCCTCCGTGGTGCTCATCGATCCCGGGGGCATCGTGCGCGACGTGTTCGTGGGGCGGCACCAGCGCGAGTGGCCGGACAGCCCGGACCTCTGGGCGGTGATGGAACGTCACGAGGGACGCGGCTAGCGCCGTCGCGTCAGGCAGGCCCGAACCGCGCGGAAGAGGTCCCGCAAGCGCGGCGGACGCAGCAACGCCTAGCGGCGCGCGGCGATCCAACAGGCGGCGACGGCAGGGGGATACGCGTAACCCGCCGGATCAACGACGCTCGCGGGGCCTCCTCGCACGACCCTTCAGGATACCATACAAACACCGAACATCCGAGCTACGCACAGTCGGAAGTGTGGGTAGTGTTGGCTTAGCCTGGGGCCGGCCGCTGGTGAGTGCTCGGTGGTCAGTGATCCCTTGTGATCGAGGATGATTTGGCCCGCCATCCCCGCGCGCCTCCGCCATCCCCGCACCCTTCCGCCATCCCCGCGCCCCTCCGTCATTCCCGCGCCCCTCCGTCATGCCCGCGCAAGCGGGAAGGTGGATTCACATTCCAAGTGCAACAGATGATCCCAAAACACCTCGGCGGGGGTCTGGTAGCCGAGGCACTTGCGTGGCGTGTTGTTGTAGGCCTGCACGAGCTGGGTGAACCGAGCGGCCGGGAGGCTCGCGAGATCGGTCTTGCGGGGCAGGGTGCGGCGCAGGCGCCCGATGGCGTTCTCGATGCCGCCCTTCTGCCAGGGGGCGTGGGGGTCGCAGAAGAAGGTCTGGATGCCGCGGGCGTGCAGCTGGTGGTGGCGGGCGAACTCGGTGCCGTTGTCGAAGGTGACGGTTTGGCGCCAGGGGGGCGGTAAGGGTGCGAGGAGCCGGGACAAGGCGCGGGCGATGGGGGCAGCGGCTTTGCCGGGGGGCCGGACGGCGAGGAGCAGGCGGGAGTGGCGTTCGTGGAGGGTGAGGACGGCCTGGCCGTAGGTGCGGAAGAGCATGAGGTCGGCCTCCCAGTGGCCGGGGGTCTGGCGGTCCGCGGCGAGGGCTGGGCGGTCGACGAGGGGACGACGGTGGGCGATAAAGGAGGCGGAGCTGCCGCCCTTGCGCCCCCGCCGGCCCCGTTTGAACTTGGCCCGCGGCAAATAGTGACGCCAGGCATAGTCCTTCGTGCGGCGGATCTGGGCGTCAATGAAGCGGTAGATGGATTCGTGGGAGATGACGGGCCGGCCGGCCTCGCGGGCCAGACGGCCGGCCACCTGCTCGGGCGACCAGCCCTGTTGGAGGCGGGTGAGGACCTGGCGGCGCAGGGTGGGATCGCGGTCGAGCCGGGGCCCGCGCCAGCGGCGCGCGCGGGCCTGCTGGTCGGCGTAGCGCGGTTGATAGCCCTGGGTGCGCGATCCATTGCGGCTCAGCTCCCGAGCAATCGTCGATGGCGCGCGATCCAGACTTGCCGCGATTTGGCGGATCGAGGCCCCGGCGGCGTGGCGTCGGGCCACGGCACAGCGGTCTTCAATGGTGAGGTGCGAATAGCGTCGTTCCATGGCAACACCCTAATGAGGTGTTGCACTTCGTTTGTGAATCTAGGGAATCTGAGGTCCGCCCCCGCGGCCGTGGACGAATGTCCGAGATCCTTCGCTGCGCGCGAAATGACAGCGTCGGCGCGCGGGAAAAGCGCGCGGCGCGTCTGGACGCCGCTTACGCGCCCTGCCAGGGCTCCTTCAAGAAGTCCCGGTCGATCACGCCAAAGTCCTCGGTGAAGTCCGACTCCGCGTAGAACGCCCCTAAATATTCCTTGGGCGCCAGCGCTGTCACGTCGAACACCGGCGACGGACGAAACTCGACGACCCCATCGCCGGCGCGGCTCACGTGGACCACCGTGTCGGTATCCGTGCGGCCGCCGGACACCAGCTGCAGCACGTCCAGCCCGTTGCCGTCGGCGCGCGGAATCACCTTGAGGCGCCACATCGGCGCCAGCGCCGGCAGATTGGCCGGGTCGCACGGCCGGTGCGCCGTCGAGCGCACGGCAGCGATATCCACCCCGCCAACCGAGGCCGTCGTGGCCATCACGCGCTCCGCCTGCTCCACGCGCATGTCGGCCCAGACTTTGGGCGTGCCCCAGATCTCGCGGCCGGCCGGGATGCTGCCGCGTGAGTTCACGTACTGCACGACGACGTAGTAGCCCGGGTGTCCCTCGAAGCGACAACCCGCCGCGATGACGATGGCCTGGAATGCGCCGTAGTGACTCGACCACGGCGCGTCCACGCCAATGGCCGCGCAGGCGCCGTCGTCCGCCGGCGCGAGACACTCGGGCAACAGATCGGCCACCCGGTTTGGGTCCGCGCGGAACAGCACGGTCTGCGCGCGCATCCCGCGATAACGCGCGGGCGGACGCGGAAAATACGGCGATGTCACGGGCATCCCGTCGACCTGGGCTAGGGGGATGGGCATGCAGAGGCTCCCGGCGGATGCGCGGTGGCGCATTGTGGCTAGCGCCTCATCCGTGGGCAACCGTTGTGAAGCAGCGCGAATCTGTACCATCGGTGTACCGGGCGGCAGATCCGTCCGGTCACGGCGCACGACCATGGTGACCGATCGTGCGCCCGCCACCCAATTGAGGAGGCCGCTTCGTGTCGGATGCAGCTGACGAGCTTCGGTCGGACTCACTGGCGGCACTCGGCGTCACGAATGCCGGGCAAATCTTCTGGAACCTCCCCACGAGCAAGCTGTACGAGCACGCCGTGCGCGCCGGCGAAGGCGAGATCGCGCATCTTGGCCCCTTCGTCGTGCGCACCGGCTCGCACACCGGGCGGTCGCCGAAGGACAAATTCGTGGTGCGCGACGCCGAGCGGGCGGACGCCGTCTGGTGGGGCGACCACAACCAGCCCCTTTCGCCGGAGCAATTCGACGCGCTGTTCGGGCGCCTCCGCGCCTACATGCAAGGGCGGAACCTGTACGTCCAGGACTGCTTCGCCGGCGCCGATCCCCGCTACCGGCTCTCGGTGCGGGTAATCAACGAACTGGCGTGGCACAACCTGTTTGCGCGCAACCTGTTCATCGTGCCGACGGCGGACGAGCTTGCGGGCCATGAGCCTGAGTTCACCGTCATCGATATGCCGGGCTTTCAGGCAAACCCGGCCGAGGACGGTACGACCTCCGGCACGTTCATCGTCGTCAACTTTGCCGCGCGGCTCATCATCATTGGCGGCACCGCGTACGGCGGGGAGATCAAGAAGTCCATCTTCACCATCCTCAACTACTTGCTGCCGCAGCGCGGCGTCTTGTCGATGCACTGCTCGGCCAACGTTGGCGCCGACGGCGACGTTGCCCTGTTCTTTGGCCTCTCCGGCACCGGGAAGACGACGCTATCGACGGACCCCGACCGGCCGCTCATCGGCGACGACGAGCACGGCTGGAGCGATACGGGAATCTTCAACTTCGAGGGCGGGTGCTACGCCAAGACCATCCGCTTGTCCGCGGAGCACGAGCCGGAGATCTACCAGACCACGCGGCGCTTCGGCACGGTGCTGGAAAACCTACCCCTCGACGCCGAATCGCGACGGCTTGACCTCGACTCGGAGGCCATCACCGAGAACACCCGCGGCGCGTATCCCATTTCGCACCTGCAAAACATCGTTCCCGGCGGCATGGCGGGGCATCCGCGCAACGTCGTGCTGCTCGCGGCCGATGCCTTTGGCGTGCTGCCGCCGCTGTCCCGCTTGACCTCCGAGCAGGCCATGTATCACTTCCTGCTGGGCTACACCGCGCGCGTGGCCGGAACCGAGCGCGGGGTCACCGACCCGCAGGCGACTTTTAGCGCCTGCTTTGGCGCGCCGTTCTTGCCCTTGCCGCCGCCGACCTACGCGGCGATGCTGGGCGAGCGGCTCGAGCGGCACGCGCCGCGCGTGTGGCTGGTCAACACCGGCTGGCTGGGCGGCCCCGCCGGCGAGAGCGACCGGGTGCGGCTGCCGCACACGCGGGCGATGATCCGCGCCGCGCTCAGCGGCGCCCTTGACGGCGTGCCGGACACCGTCGAGCCGTTCTTCGGACTGCGGATCCCCACCACCTGTCCCGACGTCCCAGGCGACCTGCTCGACCCGCGCGGTCAGTGGGCCGACCCCGCCCGCTACGACGCCCAGGCGCGGCAGCTGGCGCATCGCATGCGCGAGGCGTTCCAGCCATTCGCGTCGACCGTTTCGGCGGACATCCTTGCGGCGGGCCCGCCGGCCGGCGCCTAAGGCTGTGCCGGGAGCTTAGGACCCTCCATAGGTCAACAGGCCGACAATCACGCCAATCACGAACGTGATGATCAGGAACGCCGCGAAGCTGACGGCCATTGTTCCAATGCTCTGACCAACGCTCAGGCGCATCGATGCGCGGATCGCGAAGAAGGCCGCGACCAGCAGCCAGATCCACACGCCGAATTGCACGACAGCTCCCAGTGTGGGGATGAAGGTCACGATGCCCAGGACACCCGGCGCCTCCGCGAATCCGGTAGCGCGTGCCACATCCAGGAACTCCACGTCCTGCCGGTCCGTGGCGATCATTCGCGCACCGACAAACCAGGCGACGCCGGACCACGCCAGCCAGGCAATGATGGCCAGGACTGGTGTAAGGATGAACTCCACGATGACCGGCGGCGATGCGCCCTCAGCTTCGGCAGGAATGCCGAGCCACGAGAGGTCCGGCGGCGCGATCTGAGCGCTGATGAACGACGCCACGGCTGCGACGACGACGACCGACATCGCCTGGCGCGTCGCCGTCGTGTCTACCGCTACCTCCGTGTACAGCGACCGATCGAGGCGCGCCGCGCGGATCATCCGATTGACAAGGTGACGCTCCGGGCCGTCGTCCATCGACCTATGCCGCCGTCTGGCCGCCCGCGACCGAGGTCAGCCGCAGTCGCTGTAGCCGCACGAGATGCACTTGAGGCATCCCTCCGCTGACACCAGGTGGCTGCTGCCGCAGGAGGGACAGGCGCCGGCGAACGACGTGCCGGTCGCCGACATCGTCGGCTGCGCGTCGGCGCGCCCCGCCGACGCCTGGCTCGGTTGCAGGCCGGTAGCCGGCATGTGCGGCGACCGGTCGCCTTCCAGCGTCACGCTCGGCGGGGCATACGTGCCCTCGCCTTGCAGGTCGACCATGGGCACGTAGCCCTCGGGCTGTGAAGTCATGCGCAGAGCGACGACTTGCGCGATCGCGTCGCCGCACGAGAGGACGCGGGTCGGCCCGAATCCAGTCGGTCGGTGGCACGTGATGCCGCGCAGATGGTTGTGGACCGTGTCCACCGGCACGCCGGAGCGCAGGGCAAGCGAGACGAGGCGGCCGATGGCCTCGGTTTGCGCCGCCGCGCACCCGCCAGCCTTGCCCAGCGTCGCAAACAATTCGAACGGGGACCCGCGGTCATCGTCGTTCACCGTCACGAACAACGGCCCGCATCCAGTGCGGATGCGCGTGGTGGTGCCGCGGATTTGGTCCGGTCGTTCCCGTTCTTGCGCTGCGGCCAGCGGCAGCGGCTCGGGAGCAGCAGCCGGCGGCACTGGCGCTGGAACCGGCGCGTGGTGCCCGTTGGCGGACTCCGTCGGTGCGGGCGCCGGGGCGTGGCCATTCGTGGACGGGGTGGCTGCCGCTGGCGCCTCCTCGGCTGGGGCGTCATCCCGCCGCGTTTGGTCGCCGGCGTTGCTGGTGGTCAGCACCTGCAAGTCGCGGCTGCCGTCGCGATAGACCGTCACGCCCTTGCACCCGAGCGTGTAGGCGAGGCGATAGCCCCGCTCCACGTCCTCCCGCGTCGCCTCGTGCGGGAAGTTGATGGTCTTGGACACCGCGTTCTCGGTATGGCGCTGGAACGCCGCCTGTACCCGGATGTGCCACTCCGGCGAGACATCGTGCGCCGTCACGAAGAGGCGGCGGGCCTCGGCGGGGACGGTCGCCAGCGTCTGGCGCGCCGCCTCCGGCGTGTGCGCGGTGATGCGCAAGCTGCCGTGGTTGTCGGTGATGGCGTCCAGCAGCTCATCGCTGAAGAACCCGTGCTCCCGGGCGTACTGCTCGAACTGCGGGTTCACGTACCGCAGCGAGGTCGCCGCGTTGTCGTCCCCGTCGCGCATCACGTTCTTCCAGAAGATCAGCGCGAAGAGCGGCTCGATGCCGCTGGAGCTGTCCGCGATCATGCTGATCGTGCCCGTTGGCGCGATGGTCGTGACCGTGGCATTGCGGCGCGGCGCGTGGCCCTGCATGTCCCAGAGCGAGCCCTCGAAGTTCGGGAAAGCCCCGCGCGCCACGGCCAGGGCCTCGGATGCGCGCCGTCCTTCCTCGGTGATGCACTGCATCACCCGCTCGCCGAGCTCTTCCGCTTCGGGGCTGTCATAGGCGATACCGAGGGTGAACAGAATGTCCGCCCAGCCCATGAGCCCCAGCCCGACGCGACGATTGCCGCGCTTCACGATGGCGTCGATCTCCTCGATCGGGAAATTCGAGGCCTCCACCATGTCGTCCAGAAAGCGGATCGAAAGCCGGACGTCGCGGCGCAGCGCGCCCCAGTCGATCGCGCGGCCGTCGGCGGTGAGGTGCTTCGTGAGATTCAAGCTGCCGAGCACGCACGCTTCGTAGGGCAGCAGCGGCTGCTCGCCGCACGGATTCGTCGTGTCCTGCCGCGCGACTGCGGGCGTGGGGTTGGTGCGCTCCAGGCGGTCCAGGAAGATCATGCCGGGTTCGCCGTTGAGCCACGCACCGTCCACCAGCTCGCGCCAGATGCCCGGCGCGCTGGCGCGCGCGGGGGCCTCCGTGACCGGGTCGACGTGCGTCGTTCCGGTGCGCGGATTCACCAAGTCGTAGTCCGTTTCGGCCTCCACCGCCGCCATGAAGGCGTCGGTCACGCCCACCGAGATATTGAAGTTCGAGATCCGCCCGTCTTTGGTCTTGCAGCGAATGAAGTCCTGGATGTCGGGATGATCGACGTTCAGGATGCCCATGTTGGCGCCGCGGCGCGTGCCGCCCTGCTTAATCTCGCCGCACGAGTAGTCGATCATCGACATGAAGCTCACGGGGCCGCTCGCCACGCCGCCCGAACTGCGGACGAAGTCACCGCGCGGACGGATGCGCGAGAAGTTGAAGCCGGTGCCTCCACCCGTCTGGTGAATGATGGCGGCGTTCATATCCGTGGTCTTGATTCCGCGCAGGTCGTCCTCGATGGGCAGCACGAAGCACGCCGCGAGTTGGGCATAGCCTCCGGGCTTGCCCGCGTTCATCAGGCAGGGGCTGTTGGGCACGAAGCGCAGCCCGCGCAGCAGCCCAAACATGTCGTCAAAGAGGCGGCGGTGCGCGGCGTCGTCCACCCAAGCCCGTTCGCGCTCGATATCGATCACCCCGCGCGTGACGCGCTCAAAGAATTGATCGACGTCCTCAATTGGATGGTCCACGCGGTCCTTGAGGAAATAGCGCTTCTTCAGCACGGCGAGCGCGTTGTCGGAAACGGCCGGCCATGCCGCGGCGGTCGGCGGCGAGGTTGGAGCGGTAGCCCTTGTTTCTAACATCCTCTCCCCCGATCTCCCTCCCGTTCGACCGGAGGCTCTACTCCGGCGAAAGCGACTGCTGTCTACCTGTATTTGATTCTGGACAAAAAAAGGCGCTGCACCCGCAGCGCCCGCGATGGTCTACGCCCGATGCGGCCGCCGTGGCATGGAAATCCGATACGTCGATCCGCTGGCGGCCGACGGCGCTTCGATCAGCGACCCGTCCTCTTCGACCCCGTGATCCAGTTGAGCGCGGACGTACGCCAGCCCCTCGCGCACGAGGAAGTCGCGCGCGCCCCAGGCGCTCATCGACTCCTCGGGGAACGCCACCGTCATCGAGAAATCCTGCTCGTCGCGCCGCAGCCCAAACAGCACGAGGTCGTACGCGCCGGCCTCGGGAATGAACTGGGCGTAGTCGATGAAGAAGGATCGCCCGTCACGAGTTTTGTGCATCTCCCCGATGATCTGAATCATGGTGTCCAGGAGGCCCCGGATCCATACCCGGGACGGCCATCCCACCTTTCCTTAACGCTCACAGCGCGGCTGCCACCGCGCCGGCCGCTAGATGCGACTCAGTTGGCGCATGCTACAGCCTGGAGCCCATAGTGCACAACATCTAGGTGGCGATCCCGCCGGCCGCCTAGATGTTGTGCCCCATGCACGCTGTGGATAGGATCGAATGACCAGCGGCGTGTGGGTCGAGAGCCCCGCCAGACGCCGGGCGCGCGCCCCCGACTTGAAGGGCTGCCGACCGACTCCGCTAGGCGCGCTCGGCCCTATCCACGATTCTCCACGGGCCGTCCACAGGCCCGTGCACGCCTCAGTCGCCGGCGCTGGCGGCGACGATGCGCGCCAACTGATCATCGCGGCCAACGACCACCAGCACGTCGTCGGCCAAGACACGGTCGGTGAGTTCCGGCATCACCACGAGCTCGTTGCCCCGCTTGATGGCCAGGACCGTGGCGTTATGCCGTCCGCGGAGGTCCATGCTCGCCAGGGTGCGGCCGGCGAAGGCCGCGCCGACCGGAATCTGGGCAATGCCCAGGTGCGGCAGGAGCTCGATGTAGTCCATGGCGCGCGGCGTCTCGACGGACTGGGCCAGACGCACGGCCATTTCCTGCTCGGGAAAGATCACGCGGTCCGCCCCAACCCGCTCCAAAATCGTCCGGTGCACGTCGCTCGACGCCTTGGCGTAAACCAAAGGCACGTGCAAGTTCTTCAGATTCATCGTGATGAGAACGCTTGCCTCGACCTCCGCCATCGCCACGATCGCCAGCTGGACGTCGGGCGCGCCGATCTCGCGCAGCACATCCTCATCGGTGGCGTCCCCGGTGACCGCCGCCTCGATATCCGGAGCGACGTCTTGGACGGCCCGCTGGGACATGTCGATGGCGACCACGTCATGGCCCAGGCGCGTCAGCGTGACCGCCAGGTTGCTGCCGAACCGCCCGAGCCCTGCTACCAGAATGTGCATGCCGACACCCCACTGGGAGAGCTAGCCAACTTTGATCGTTTCCTCCGGATGCGTGATCAGTTGCGGCCGTTCGCGCGTGATGAGCGCCTGCGCCAAGGTCAGCGCGCCCAGCCGCCCGACGAACATGGCGACCACCAACACCACTTTCGAGACGACGGAGAGGTCGGGCGTAATTCCCGTGGAGTATCCCACTACCGCAAAAGCCGAGATCGACTCGAACAGCAGATTGCCCAGCGGGTGGCCCGATTCGCGCTCGGCCACGCTCATCACCAGCGTGGCGAAGAAGACGGCCATGACCGAGAGCAGCACCACGGTGAGCGCTCGAGTCACCGTGACGGTGGCGATCGTGCGGCCGAAGGCCGTCGGCGCCCGATGTCCCCGAATGTGGGAGGCCGCGGCCACGGTCAGCACGCCCACGGTGTTGAGCGTGACGCCGCCCGCAACCGAGGCCGAGGCGCCGCCGATGAACATCAGCAGCATGATCGCGGTTAAGGCATCCAGCCCCATCGCACCCAAATCGACCGTCGTCAGCCCCGCGGTGCGATTGATGGTGTGAAAGGCGGCCGTGACCGTCCGTCCGCCCAGGTCGTCGTCGGCGATTGCGCCGCCAAAGGTCGGTGTCAGGATCCACAAGACCGCGAAGCCGACCAGCGACACCACGAACATCGTGGTCAGCACCAGTTTGCTCTCCAGCGAAAGTCGGCGCCACGAGCGTCGGCGGAGCGCGTCGAAGATCACGGTGAACCCCACGCCGCCGAGCACGCTCAACACGCCAAACGTGGCCAGCACGTTGGTGGCGCCCACCAGGCGTCCCATGCTGGCGGTACCGGGCTCCACGTTGAACCCGGCATTGGTGAAGGCCGAGATCGCGTGGAAGGCCGACCACCACCACGGATTCTCGATCGTCGCGTCGCCCGTCGCGTGCCACAGAACGAATCCAAACCCGATGGCCTCCGCGAGCAACGTCAACGCGGCGACGCGCCATACGAGCCCCAGCAGCCCGCCGGGCTGATCCAGTCCCAACGGCTGACCGAACAGCAGCCGTTCGCGCGACGAGGTGCGCCGCCCGGCCAGCGTCAGAATGACCACGGCGCCGGTCACGAATCCCAGGGCGCCAACTTGAATCAGCCCCAGGATCACGGCCTCGCCGAACGCGGTCCAATGGTCCGCCGTGGACACGACGGTTAGGCCCGTCACGCACACGGCCGAGGTGGCCGTGAAAAGGGCCGTGATGAAGTCGGTGCCTCCGCCCTCGCTGGCGAACGGCAACAGCAACAATCCGGTGCCGACGCCGATCAGGGCCGCGAAGCCCACGGCGAGGGACACGCCGGGCCGCGACGGCCCGGGCGCGCTGGCCCGCTTGCCGGCGCGCAGCCGCTGGGTTGCCCGGCGTGGCAGCGTGACTACCCGGTCCGATAGTCCCAGCGGCTCCGGCACCCCCGGTGCGCCGCGGCGCCTAACCGCCATCGCACCCCCGAAAATGACGCAATTCAGCGGCCATCACGATCCTCATGATGACTGGTGGCTGACCATGATGCGCCGTTTGGCTCGCGGCGCAACCCTTGGCGGCAGGGCGACGATTTGGACCGGCTTAGGCTGCGGCGCGGAACCGGCGAACCGCGCGCCGCCTATTCGAAGGCGAAGTTGGCTCGCACCACCGCCCGGATGATCACCTGTCCGGGATGCACTGCCACGTCGGCCGGCTTCGCAAGCGCCGGGTCCACGCCCTTGGAAACCAGCGGGATGACGGTCACCTTTTCCTCGATGTTGATCAAGCCGGCCGACCGTCCCTGGAGAGCTTCGGCGATAGCCCGAGCCTTGGCGCCGGCGTTGATGGCGGCCAGCCGTAACGCGGCCTCGCTGTTCGCCGCCTCGTCGACCAGGGTATAGGTCAGCGAGTGCAACGCATCGGCGCCGGCCGCGAACCCCGCGTCGACAACGTCCGCCGCGCGATCGATCTTGGCGACGCGGACCCTGATCGTCGTCGAAGCGGTGTAACGGGTTGGCGTGCCTGCCTTCCCCCCGGCCGGATAGGTGGGCGTGAGGGCAACCCCGCCGACCTGTAGGTCGTGGTCGTTGAAGTCGAGGTCTTCGAGGTCGTCAATGGCCTCTACCACGGCGCTCGCCGTCTCCTCCGCGCTTGCGGCGGCGCTCGCGGCCGACGGCGCTTCGGCCGTCACTCCGAAGACGATGATGGCGAGGTCTGGCACTCGTACCAGCTCGCCCACGCCGGTGACGTGGACGCCCTGCGGCTGCTCCGGCGGCAGAAACGGCGCCAATCCCCCGATATCGAGGGATTCATCGACCTGTTCCAGAGCCCCTTCCCCAGCTTGAAACTGCTGGAGCGCGAGAAACCCCAGCACGACCAGTGCGACCACCAGCGCGACGATCAAGCCGATCTGGTAGATCCACGGGAGCCGCCGGAAGAGCGTAACCACGGGTTATGCCTGTCGATTCACGAGCTGAGGCGGCTGGCGCCGCTTGGCGAGCATAGGAAGACGCGGCGCGCGCGGGCAACTGGCAGTGTTGCCCGCGCGCCGCTGACCGGCCGGCTCAGCCGCCGAAGCGGCGGGCGGCCTCGTCCCAATTCACCACGTTCCACCAGGCCGCGATGTAGTCCGGCCGCTTGTTCTGGTAGTTGAGGTAGTAGGCGTGCTCCCACACGTCCAGCCCCAGGATCGGCGTTCCCGAGCCGTCCATCAGCGGGCTGTCCTGGTTTGGCGTGCTGGTGACGGCCAGCGAGCCGTCCGCCTGCTTGATCAGCCAGGCCCATCCCGAGCCGAAGCGCGTCGTCGCGGCCTGGGCAAACTCACCCTTAAGTGCGTCAAGGCTGCCGAAGGCGCTGTCGATCGCCGCGGCGAGGGCGCCGCTGGGTGCGCCGCCGTCCGCGCTGAGCACCGTCCAGAACTGGCTGTGATTGGCGTGCCCGCCGGCGTTGTTGCGCACCGCCGTGCGAATGCCCTCCGGCACCGCGCTCAGATCCGAGATCAGGTCCTCGACGCACATCGCGGCCAGCTCCGGGTGGTCGGCCAGCGCGTTGTTCGCATTCATGATGTAGGTGGCGTGGTGCCGGTCGTGATGGATCTCCATCGTGCGAGCGTCGATATGCGGCTCCAAGGCGCCAAAGGCGTAGGGCAGCGGCGGCAACTCATAGGCCATGCGAGGACTCCTCATCGGGCGGGCACCCGGACCCCAGGTGGGTCGTATGCCATGAGAATCGTGCCCAATCGTAGCCTGCCGGAGCATATCGACGAAATCCCGCGCGGCATCCGTATACTTGCCGCGGCGCCGTGCACATGCCCCGGTCCGCAACCCTGCGCTCGTGTCGCCGCTGTCGAGCGGGGAAGTGTCGGAACTGGTAGACGAGCGTGACTTAGGATCACGTGGAGAACATCTCCGTGAGAGTTCGAGTCTCTCCTTCCCCACCGCAACGCCCCGCCGCCGATCGCCGGGCGCTTTGGAGCACGTAAGCACTCATGCAGGCCACCGCCGCAAAACTTGATGGCAGTCGGGTTCGACTAGACGTTGAAGTGGGCCCCGAGGTCCTGCAGCAGGAATACGTGCGCGCCATTCGCCGCGTCTCCGGCCGGATCAGCATTCCCGGCTTTCGCCGCGGCAAGGCGCCGCGGCACATCGTCGAGAGCTTCGTCGGCGCGGAGGCGGTGATGCGCGAGATGGTCGAGCACCTGGTCCCGCGGGCCTACACCGACGCCGTGGAGCAAACGGGCGTCGAGCCGCTCGATCAGCCCGAGCTCGATATGCCCGACCTGCCGTCCCTCGACGCGCCGCTCGTCTTCTCCGCCGAGGTCGCCGTCGCGCCCGAAGTCGAGTTGGGCGACATATCCGCGATTGCCGTGGAGTCCGAGTCGCCCGAAGTGTCCGACGAGGATGTCGAGGCCCAGTTGGCAGAGCTGCGCGAGATGCGGTCGACTTGGGATCCGGTCGAGCGGCCTGCCGCACTCGACGACGTGGTCAGCGTGGAAATTGGCGTCGAGGCGGACGGTCTTCCGGAACGCCAACCCGAGGTCTACTCCGTGCAGCTGGGCCAGAATGGTTTCCCGCCCGAATTCGACGAAGCGCTGACCGGTGCCTCGGCGGGCGACGACTTTGCCTTCGAAAGCGACATCGCGATCGACGACCCAAACGCTGATCTCCGCGGGCGGCACGTGGCGTTCAGCGGCACGCTTCAGGGAGTGAGCGAGGCGCGCCAGCCGGACCTTGACGACGCCTTCGCCACGACGATGGCGGGACTCGACACGATGGATGCGCTGCGCGCCGACATTCGCGAGCGGCTGCTGGAGCAACGGCAGCGCGTGGTCCAGCGCAAGCTCGAGGACGACGTGCTGGACGCCTTCGTCGACGCCTCCACCTTCGAAATTCCCGCCGTGCTCGTGGAGCGCGAGCACAGCACGCTCGTGGAGCGCGAAACGCAGGCCATGGTGCGCCAGGGGGTCGCCGTTGATTCCTACCTCGGCTCGATTGGCCAAACCCGGGCGGAGTGGGAGCAGCAGCTGCGCGAGCAATCCGAGACGCGCGTGCGCCGCGGAATCGTGCTCGAGCACTACGCCGAGATCGAGGACATCCAGCTCGACGAAACGGAGATTGCCGAGGAGATCGATCGCGTCGCGGCCTCCTACCCGGAGGCGCGACAGGACACGGTGCGCCGCTCGCTGGCCCGGGATGAAGGCCGGGGAGGTATCGAATCCGCTATTCGGAATAGCAAGGCGTTAGCTAAGCTTGTCGAGGCAGTCACCGGCCAGGCGGCCCCCGCGCAGGAGCAGGATGGCGAGCCCGAGCCGGACCCCGACGTTGCAGCGGTGCCGGATGCCGCCGCGGGAGCCGAATCAAGCGAGCCCGCCGGGTCGGAACCGGCGGGCCGGTAGCTGACGGCAGTAGAAAGAGTCACTGGAATGGGCTTTCTTGTCCCCTACGTCATCGAGACCACGGACCGCGGCGAGCGCGGGATGGATATCTACTCGCGCTTGCTCCGTGACCGGATCGTCTTCCTTGGGACGCCGATTGACGACGCCGTGGCGAACACGATCATCGCCCAGTTGCTGCTGCTTACCAGCGAGGACTCCGAAGCCGATATCTACATGTACATCAACTCGCCGGGCGGCAGCGTGGCGGCTGGGCTTGCCATCTACGACACCATGCAGCATGTGCCCAACCAGGTCGCCACGACCTGCCTCGGCCTCGCCGCCAGCATGGGGTGCGTGATTCTGGCGGGCGGCGCCAAGGACAAGCGCTTCGCGCTCCCGAACAGCACGATGCTCCTCCATCAGCCCGCGCAGGGCATCGAGGGCTTTGTCCAAGCCACCGATCTGGAGATCCGCACGCGCGAGATCATCAAGGTGCGCGAACGGCTGGAGAACATCCTGGTGACGGCGACGGGGCAGCCCAAGGAGCGCATCCACCAGGACACCGACCGCGACTACTACCTCACGGCGTCCGAGGCCGTCGAGTACGGGATCATCGACGAGATCATGCCTCCGCGCGAAAACGACGCGATATCCGCCGACGGTGCCGACTAGCGAACCGCCGATGAAGCCTCGTTCGTCGCAACGGAGACCGTAGTGGCCCGCAGCCGCTCGCCCCGCACCAGCTATAGCTGCTCCTTCTGCGGCAAGACCCAGGAGCAGGTGCGCCGCCTCATCACGGGCTCTGCCGGCGTCTACATCTGCAACGAGTGCGTGGACTTCTGCACCAGCATCATCAACGACGAGCAGGCGCGCACCCCCGGCCCTCGTCCGGTCGCCGGCGGGATCCCCATCCCCGAGCGGATCTTCGAGCAGCTGAGCGACTACGTCATTGGTCAGGACCGCGCCAAGAAGATCGTCTCGGTCGCGGTCTACAACCACTACAAGCGCGTGGCCGCCGGCCCCATGGCCGACGACGTCGAGCTGCAGAAGACCAACGTGCTCCTCGTCGGGCCCACCGGCACCGGCAAGACCGAGATCGCGCGCACCCTGGCCCGCATCCTCAACGTGCCGTTCTGCATCACCGACGCCACCGCGCTCACCGAGGCGGGGTACGTCGGGGAGGACGTGGAGAACATCCTCCTGCGGCTGATTCAGACTGCCGACTACGACATTGCGCGCGCCCAGACGGGCATCATCTACGTGGACGAGATCGACAAGGTCGCGCGCAAGGCCGACAACCCGTCAATTACGCGCGACGTCTCCGGCGAGGGCGTGCAACAGGCGCTGCTCAAGATCATCGAGGGCGCGGTGGTCAACGTGCCGCCGCAAGGCGGGCGCAAGCACCCGCACCAGGACTTCATTCAGATCGACACGCGCGACGTGCTCTTCATCTGCGGCGGTGCCTTCGAAGGGCTGGACCGCATCATCAGCCGTCGGCTCGGCCGCGGTCCACGGATCGGCTACGCCGAGAAGGACGACGCCGGCGCGGCCGACAACGTGGTGCATGACGTCATCGCCGACGACCTGCTGAAGTACGGCCTCATCCCCGAGTTCGTGGGTCGGCTCCCCGTCGCCGCGGCGCTCGACGAGCTCAAGCAGGAAGACCTGGTTCGGATCCTCACCGAGCCCAAGACATCGCTGGTGCGGCAATACCAGAAGCTGTTTTCGATGGACAAGGTGGAGCTGCAGTTCACCGATGCGGCGCTGGAGGCCGTGGCCAAGCGCGCCCTGCTGACCAAGACGGGCGCCCGTGGGCTCCGCACCACCATCGAAGAGCTGCTGATGGAGACCATGTTCACCCTGCCCTCCGAGCGCGATGTGCGCACCGTGGTCGTGACGCCGGAAGCGGTCAACGACGACGCCGAACTCATCCGCGTGACGCAGGCGCCCGAGCCCGAGCGCATGGCGGAGGAATCGGCCTAGCGGGCTTGCCCCGGCCGACCGCGGCCGGCGGTTCGGCACAATCGCGGCAACAGTCGCTTCTCTGACCGGAGACCAGCATGCGTCGTTCCACCCGCCTGCGCCGGCGGCTCGACCGCGGCGAGATCATCGTGCTGCCGGGCGCCTACGACGCGCTCTCGGCCACCCTGATCGAGCAGGCCGGATTCGAGCAGTTCTTCACCACCGGGTTTGGCCTGGCCGCGAGTACCCTGGGCGTGCCTGATATCGGGTTGCTGACGCAGACGGAAATCATCGAGCGCGCTCGGCGCATCGCCAGCGTGGTGGACATCCCCCTGGTAGCCGACATGGATACCGGCTACGGCAGTCCGCTCAACGTCATCCGCACGGTGAAGGAGTGCGTCCAGGGCGACATTGCCGGCGTCATCCTCGAGGACCAGGAGTGGCCCAAGCGCTGTGGTCACCTGGAAGGCAAGCGCGTGATCCCGCGCGCGGACCACGTGCAAAAGCTGCGCGCCGCCGTTCATGCCCGCGGCGACGACGACCTGGTCATCATCGCCCGCACCGACGCCCGCGCCGTCAATGACATGGATGACGCCATCGACCGCGGCCGCGCCTACCGCGCCGCCGGGGCCGACGTGGTGTTCATCGAGGCGCCCCGCTCGCTTGACGAGCTGCGCGCGGTGCGAGACGCCTTCCCGCCCGACGTGCCGCTCTTCGCCAACATGATCGAGGACGGCGCGACGCCGTTTCTGTCCGCACGCGAGCTGCAAGACCTCGGCTTCCGCATGGTGGTCTACCCCCTCTCGGGCCTGTTCGCCGCCGCCGCCGTGCTGCGAAACGTCTACGGCGAGCTGCACGCCACCGGCACGACGACCGGCGCGGGGCCGATGACGGGACTCGAGGAGTTCAAGACGCTCATCGGGCTGGACAAATTCAACGCCCTCGAGGCCAAGTTCGCCTCCAACGGCGGCGACGGCTAGGGGAAAGACGGCCAAGCCACCCGCTTCTGGAACTCCATGTCATTTCGGAAGTCCATGTCATTTCGAACGAAGTGAGAAATCTAAGATATTCGTACCCAGGCGCAGGGGATGAAGCACAGACCGGACGGGCCTGAATGCCGGCTCAAGGCCGGCATGACGCCGACGGCGCCTAAGCGTCGCCAAACGCCGCGATCAGGTCGTCCGTGAGGGCGGTGTAAAACCAGCGCTCGATATCCAGAATCACGGCGCGCGTGAGGCTCAGGCTGCCGATCGTCGCCCGTGTCTCGATCGCGCTCGTGGCGTCGCGCAGCAGGATCGGTGAATAGCCGCGGTCTCGCATCGCGCGCAGGCCGTAGTCGCGGAACCGGATGCAGATGTTCGTGGCGAAGCCCGCGTAGATGAGATGCAGCAGGCCGCGCGCCTTGCAGGCCGAGTGCAACTCCTCGCCAGTCGCCACCACGACATCCCCGGCCGTTGGGGCGATCGCCGGGTCGATGCCGCGCATGTGCCACCAGTCGGGATACGGCCCGTCGTAGCCCTCCGGGACTTCCCCAGCACGCTTGCGCAGCGAGCGATAGCGCCCAGACCCCGCGCGATACTCCTCGGGCGGCCAGTCGTCGACGGCCGGCGCCGGGGGCGTGGACTCGCGGCTGTCGTGGCGGAAGGCTTCAAAGTCGGGCGCGACCCGCGGCGAGGGGGCGTAGATCACCGTGGCTCCGGCGGCGCGCGCCGCGTCCAGCAGCGGCCGGATGTGCGTGCGCGAGATCTCGCGCGTGCGTGCCAGGTGCGACGACATCGGATGCCCCGCCCACGTGTCCACCAGCACGACGGCGATTTCGTGGACGTCGAGCTCAAGTTGGGCCGCCGCGTGCACGATGTTGGCCTCGACGTTGTCGTCGGGGCCGCGGCTGTCCATCACCTGATAGCGAACCGGAAGCTGCACGATCCCCTCCGACCAGCGGCCATTGGCTGACACCCTGGAGCATACGCCCGTTTCCTGGGCTGGGCTCCTGGGCGTGCCAAGGGTTGCCGCAACCGTCCTCGATCAAGAGAGCGCCGCGGACTAAGCTTTGGACCCGAAGCAAACACCCGAATGCGTATAAAAACCCCCGTCGGCCACGCCGGGCTGGTCCATGGCTCGGCAGCTGCTCCGCACCCCGACGCGAGCGACGTTCGCTTTATGTTTGGTAGAGTGCACGCCACAGTTAGGCAGTCGGGGATGCACCCCTCCCGATGACCCAGCGTCAGATTCGATTCGTCCACTTCGCCGACGTGCACTTGGGCTTCCGGCAATACGGGCTGGCCGAGCGCGCGCAAGACTTCGCGCGCGCCTTCGGCAGCGTGGTGGCCTATTGCCGGCGCGTCCGGCCGGACTTCGTGATCCTGGCCGGCGACCTCTTTGACTCCAAGTCCATCGACCCGCGGACCTACGCCGACGCCGACGCCGGCCTGGCGCTGTTGGCGCAAGACGGGATTCCCGTGGTCGCCGTCGAGGGCAACCACGAGCGCTGGTTTCGCCGCGGCGAGCGGTCGTGGCTCTGGCAGCTCAGTCGCAGCTCGCGGCTGCGCTTGCTGCAGCAAATCGACCCCGAGCATGAGGGCTTGACCTGGCGCCCATGGACCGCGGAGCGCGGCCATGGCGCGTATACCGATATCGGTCCAGTGCGCATCTTCGGCGTGGAGTATCTGGGCGCGCGTCTGTCCGCCCACCTGCCGCAGGTGATCGAAGCGGCGCAGGCGGCGCCCGCGGACGGCGTGCAATTCCGCGTCGGCGTGCTGCACACGGGCGTGGACGAGGAGTCGCCGGCCGGCCAGGGCGGCGCGGGCGCGGCCGACGTGCTGGCACTGCGCGGGATCGCCGACTACCTGGCGCTGGGGCACGTCCACTACCGTTACGAATTGCCCCACGAAGATCCGTGGATCTTCAATCCGGGCGCCCTCGAATCTCACAGCATCACGGAAGGCCTCATGGGCGAGCCCGGCCTGGCCGGCGCGGGGCGCGAGCGCGGCCTGTATGACGTCACCGTGCAGCTCGGCGACCGGCCGCGAATCGAGGCTCGCTTTCTCGGCGACGTGGTCGCGCGCCGCCCGTTCGTGCGTCTCGCTATCGACGTCACCGGCGCGGCGAGTTTCGAGGCTCTGCGGCAGCGGGTCGCCGACTCTTTCGACCCGCCGTCAACGGCATCCCAGCCGCGTCCGCTGGTCGAGATCGTGCTGCGCGGCGCGCTTGAGTTTGAGCGGGGGGCGCTGGATCAGCCGGCGCTGCTCGACTTCGTGCAGGACCACTACAAGCCGCTGCACGCGCGGGTAACGGTGGACGTCGAGCGGACGCTGGGCGCCGGCGTGCGCGCCCGCGGCGGGTCGCGCTCCCAGATCGAGCGCGATGTCGTGCGCGACCTGATTGCCCAGCAACCGGCCGTCGCCGCCGAAGCCGAGACGCTGGCCGAGCGCACGCTCGAGCTCAAGCGCTCAGTCCTCGAGGGCCAAGACGAGCAGGCCCTGGCGTCGATCGTCGAAGCAACGCTGGCCTGACATGCTGATCCACCGCATCGAGCTAACCAACTTCAAGAGCTTCGACTCGGCTGTCGTCGACATGGCGCCCGGCCTCACGGCCATCGTGGGCGACAACGGCGCGGGCAAGACGGCGATTCTCCAGGCCATCGGGCTGGGCGTGTTCGATGTTCGCCCACGCCCCCTCGCGACCGTGATGCGCCACGGCGCGACCGACGCGTCGGTCGCGGTCGAGTTCACGTCGGGCCTGGACGACCGGCGCTACTGCGTGACGCGTCGTCTGCACCGCACCCGCGCCCGCGGCACCGGAGCGCTCTCGCCGAACGTGCACCTGGAGTCTTCGGTGCTCGACGTGGAGCAAGGGAGCGTCTTCGAGCAGCGGGCCGACGACGTTGAGGCATTCCTGGCGCAGCACCTGGGCGTCGCCGGGTTCAGCGGGCCGGCCGAGGTGTTCGACCGCGTCGTCGGCGTGCCGCAGGGCCGGCTCACCGCGGACTTTCTGGATGTGCCGAGCCTGCGCCGCGAGCGCTTCGATCCCATCCTGCGCATCGACGAGTTCAAACGCGCGGTCGATGACCTCCGCCCGCTGCTCAACCACTTCGATAGGCAACGTGTTGCGCACGAAGCGAAGGCCGGCGAACTCGAGCTCCAACTGGAGCGCCGGCCCGCCGCTGAAGCCGCGCTTGCCGAAGCCCAGCGTGAGGCTGAGCAGATTGAGCGGGACCGGAACGCAGCCCAAGCCGAGCTGGACCAAGCGCAAGCGGCCGCGCAGCGGCATGAGGCGCAGGCGCAAGCGGCCCAGGCCGCCGCTGGAGCGGCCAAGCTCGCCGACTCACAGCTCCTGACGCTCCAACGGGACGTCCGTTACGCCGAGGCCCAGCTGGCCCACGCGCAACGCGCCGCCGAAGAGCTCGGCGAGACCCGCGACGATCACGAGGCCTTTGCCGCCGCGCAGCAGGAGCTCGAACGGCTGGGCGACGTAGGAAGTGAGCGAGACGCGCTGCGCGAGCGGCTCTCATTGCTACAGGAGGCTGTAACCCGCGCCGATCTTGCGCGGAACCAGGCGAGGCAGTCGCTGCAAGAGGCTCACGCGGCCGCGAATGGACTTGCGGAGCTAGCCTCCGCCGCCGCGGCGGAGGCCGAGGCGGCGGAAACCATCCAAGCGTTGAACGGTCGCCTCGCGGTGGCCAGGGCGGCTGCCGAACGCGCCGGCCGTGCTGCAGCGGATGCCGCGGCCGCTCGCCGGGAGCTTGCCGAGGGCCTCGAAGGTGCGACCAGTAGGGTCGAGGCGGCGGCCGCGCAGGTTCAGCGTCTCAGCGCGGAGTGGGACCAGGCGTCGGCCCTGCAGTCGCTCGTCGATCAGCTCGACACGCGGCGCGCGGACCTGGAAGAACTGCTAGCCGAGCGCGCCAGCGTGGCGGCGGTCATGACGGCCGACGGCGAGGCCGCGGCGCTGCTCGATAGCGCGCAGACCTGTCCCTTCTTCGATTCTGAATGCCGCAATTTGGTTGAGGTTCCCGACGTCGCGCGCGTCTTCGAGCAGCGCGCCTCGGGGCACCAGCGGCGCCTTGAGCAGCTCGCGAACGGGGAGTCAACTGCGCAGGCGGCGCTGCGCGAAGCCACCGATGCCGAGCGGCAGATGGGTGACTTGTTGGCGCGTCGCGGTGCTTTGGAAGCCGCGCAACGGGACCACACCGCGGCGCAGACCGTCCACGCGGCTTTGCGTCCCTTCGCGGTGGCGGCCCAGGGTGACGATGTCAAGGCGCTCGAAGCAGCCATCGATGCGGTCTTGGCCGGGCTGCCGCCCGAGGCGCGCCCGAACCACCTTATCGGCGCCGCGCGGCGGCTGGTCGGCGCTCTTGAATCCCTCGCCGAATCGCGGCAAGCCGCCGACGAGGCCACGCGGCTGGATGGGGCGATTCGGGAGGTGGAGCGAGCCCTCCAGCCCCACACCGGCGCGGGCAGCGAGCTACGGCGAGCCCAAGCGCTGGCCGGTGAGCAGGGGACCAGACAGCATGCCGCGCAGCAAGCGGACGCAGACCTGGAGCGCGCCGCCGCCGCGCGTGCTGCCACCAACGCGGCCCTGCGCGACCTCGAGCCGCGCGTCGCGGAAGCCCAGGCTGCACAACAGGACTTGGCTCGCGCCCGCGCTGGCCATGAGCGCTATCTCCAGCACGAGCATCTGGCAGGCGAGACGGGGCGGCGCGCCGAGCGCCTGCAAGACGTCCAGGCGCAGGTCCGCGACGCTGTGACAAGGGCGGCGGACGCTTGGGGGGTGGCGGCGAAGATGGGCGCCGCGGCCGATCCCGAGGCGCAGCAGGCGGCGCACGCGGCTCACAGGGCGGCCATCGCCCACGTGGCGAAGCTCGATACCCAGTCGAAGGCCCTTGCGAGTCGGATCGCGGAGCGGCAGAAAGTGCTGGACGAGTTGGCGAACGTCGCGCTTCGCTTGGACGCCGAGCGCGGCGCCGCCGCCCGGGCGACCGCGCTGCACGAGCGCACCGAGCTCATGCGCAGGGTGCTGCGAGCCGCGGGTCCCCTGGTCACCGAGGCCCTGCTGGCCGACGTGAGTGAGGCGGCCGACGAGATCTTCGGCGAGGTGCTCGGCGATCGCGTGGGACGTCTGCGCTGGACCCCGGACTACGACATCGTCCTGGAGCGCGGCGGACACGAGCGCAGCTTCGCCCAGCTTTCCGGCGGTGAGCAGATGACCGCGGCCCTGGCCGTGCGGTTGGCGCTGCTGCGAGAGTTGCTCCACATTGAGATCGCGTTCTTCGACGAGCCCACGCAAAATCTGGATGACACCCGCCGCGCCAACCTTGCCGAGCAGATTCTGCGCGTGCGCGGCTTCAAGCAGCTCGTCGTCATCACGCACGACGACACCTTCGAGCGATTGCTCGATAACGTGATCCACGTGCGCAAGGTCGGCGGGGAGAGCCGGGTGGCCGCCGCATGACGCTATCGCGGACCAAGGTCATCGAGGCGCTTGAGAGCCGGCGCGCCGACTTCCTGGCGCTTGACCAGGCGTTCGCACACGAGCTCGACGGCCTGCGCCGCGGCGCTGCCGATCTCCGTAGCTTCACCGCCCAATCCCTCGGCGATGCGCTCGGCGGCCTCGACCAAGCCGAAGGCGCGTTTCCCACCGCCGAATGGGACACGACGCCGGACGGCGGCTGGTGGCGGCCGTTCACGGCCCACGCCGGCGCCACCCACGAGGCCTGGCGCGCGTGGGCCATGCGCACGCTCACCGGCGTCACGACCTGCGCGGTCGATGGGAGCCAGATCTATCCGTCGCCGGACTGGTCGATCGACGTGGGCGCGGTGCAAGTCGGTCGGTTCGTCAACGGTCACGCCCAGAACGCCTATGCCAAGGACCTGCAGTTCGAGGCGATCCCCGCCTCGGATCTCTACGACGCTCAGAGCCAGGACTACCGGCCGCGCGAGATCGTGGACCTCAGGCGCTTCGAGGCCGAGTGCGCGGCCCTGACCGAGTGGATCGAAGATTCAAGCGCCGGCGCGGAGCGGCTGGCGATCTTCGACGGCAGCCTGATCGCCTCCTTCGTCACGAACCCGACGTATCGCCAGCGATACGTGGCCGCGGTGGTGCGTCTGCTCGAGACGTCCGAGGCGCATGCGGTGCCGGTGGTGGGTTACATCGACGCCAGCCGGGCGCGCGACCTGGGCGCGATGGTGGCGGCCGCGGGCCGCATCGAGCCGCCGCGCCGCGTCACCGATGGCGTCTGGCTGCCGCAGGCCCCATGGGGCGCGCGCACCCCGGCGTTCATCAGCGCTCGCACCAAGGGGCTTGAGGACTACGGCGCGCACGAGCGCTCGGTTGCCTTTGTGTATCTGCGCGCCTCGTCGCGTCGGCGGCCGGCGCGTCTCGAATTCCCCCGCTGGGTCGTCGAGGCGAACCGCACCGAATGGATGACCGATGTGGTCCGCGCCGAGATCGTGGCTCAGGCCGACGGCTACCCCTACGCCGCCGAGACGGCGGACGCGCTGGCGGTGCTGACCCAGGCCGACCGCGACCGCTTCCACGCGCTGTTCCAGGATTTCGCCGACCGTCACGGCCTCGATGCCTATCTCTCGGGCAAATCGGTTAGCAAGCGGCGGCGCCGATGACGCTCGCAAAGATCGTGAAGTCCAACTCGCACGTCGAGTACGTGGCGCAGGTCATGCGCCCGGGTGAGGTGGACGAAGCACCCGCGCCCGCCGACTACGCCTTCGGCACCTTTGTCGCCATTCCGCGTGCGTCCGGGGATGTCGCCGTCGGCGTCGTCTTCGATACCACGCTCGTCAATCCCGAGTTCGGCGCGCTTGGCCCGCGCTTGACCAGCAGTGCTGAGCTGCAAACGCTGGCCCCGGACCAGCTGCCGGAGACCGCGACCTTGATTGGCGTGCTGCTCGTGGGGACGCGGTCGGCTGGCGGCGAGGTGACGCAGGGCGTGGTTGCGCATGCCCTCAGCGTGGGGGACGCGGTCCACCGGCTGGATGACGCCGAGTTCGAGGCGTTTCACAACGCCGCCGCCGGCCTGCGGGCGGCCTACTTGCCGCTGCTGCTGGCCCACGGGCATCCGCTGACATCCGAGCTTGCCCTGGCGATCACCGGGCGGTTGGTCCATGAATTCCCGGAGCACGGCGGCGCGGTGGCCGTGCTGCGCGACTCCATCGCCTGGCGGACGCGCATCGAGGCGGCGGGATGAGCGGCGCCGTGCCGGTTGGCACCACCAAGGGGCCGGGGGCGTCCCCGCATAGCTACACCATGGTCGCTCCGGACCCCGACGATCAGTTGAAGATCGGCGAGTTCGTGGCGTACGAGGCGCGGGTCGATGGGCAGGAGCAATCCGTGCTCGGGCGCGTTGACGCGCGCCGCCCGCTCAAGCTCTATCCCGACGCCTTCATGGCCGACCCGCGGGTCCCGCCCAGCCAGGTGGCCGGCCTGGTCGGCTTCGATCACGCGACGCCGGAGCTCTACGAGCTCGACGTCGCCGTCCTGGGCTACTTCGACAAGTTGCTTGGGTTCGTGAATCCGCGGGTTGTGCCCCGTGCCGGACGCCCGGTCCATTTGGTCCCGGACGGCGATCTGGCGCAGGCCCTCTCGCGGCTTCCGCACGGCGAGCCCGGCGCGGCGCATGTCGGCAGTCTGCTCACGCGCGCCGCCGGTCGCGTACCCATCACGCTCGACGTGAACGAGATCGCCAGCACGCATCTGGCCATCATTGCGGGCACGGGCGCCGGCAAGAGCTATCTCGCCGGCGTGATCGTCGAGGAGCTCATGCGACCGGCGGTCGGGGCCGCGGTGGTGATCATCGACCCCCACGGGGAGTACGGGACGCTTGAGGAGATCGCCAACGACCCTGCCTTCCGCGATGACGGCTACCGCGCGCGGACGCGGGTCGTGCGTCCCGAGCAAATCAAGATCCGGCGCGACTTCCTGCACCCCAGCGACATCTATCAGCTCGTCGGGTCGACGCACGGCCTGTCCGGGCCGCAGCGCGAGGTCCTGCGGCTGGCGCTGCGAGCGGTTGGCATCGACCGCGGTCGTGATTGGACGTATCGGCAGCTGACGGACGCGGTGAACGGCGTGGAGCTGAGTGGCGGTGCGCGCAACGCCGACGACGAAGGCTCCGACTACGCGCTCGTCAAGCGGGCCCTGCTCTGGCGCCTGAACGCCACGCTCGGCCGCCAGGACGGCATCTTCGACGACTATCAGCACACGTCGCTGCAGGAGCTCATCCAGCCCGGGCAGTGCACCGTCGTGCAGCTCAACGAGGTGCCGCGGGAGGAGCAGCAGATCATTGCCGCCACGCTGCTGCGCCGCTCATTCGACGGCCGCGTCGGTACCGCCAAGCAGCGCATCGGCGCCGACGATGAGCAGTACCTCCCGGCGCCGGTGTTCACGCTCATCGAGGAGGCCCACCACTTCGCGCCGGCCGGCGAGGAAGTGCCCACCACCAACCTGCTCAAGCAGATTCTGGCCGAGGGCCGGAAGTTCGGCTTTGCCGTCGGGTTGATCTCGCAGCGGCCCGGCAAGCTCGACCAGGACGTGCTGAGTCAATGCATGACGCAATGCATCCTGCGGGTGGTGAATCCCGTCGACCAACAGGCCATCGCCGGCGCCGTGGAGAGCGCTGGGCGCGAGTTGTTGGCCGAGCTCCCGGCCCTCAGCAAAGGGCAGGCGATCGTGGCGGGGGCGGCGGTGAATACGACGGTGCTGTGCCGTGTGCGCCAGCGGCTCACGCCCCACGGCGGCGAGTCGCCCGATGTAGTGGACGCGTGGCGGCGGGCGCGGTCACAATTGCCACGCGTCGATCGCTCGCTCGAGGCGGCTGACCCGGAGTCCGCGCTCACGCCCGAGGAGCGGTTGTTCGGCCCGATACAGTAATCGCAGCCGCGCGGGTTGTCCGCACCGCGTGGGTGGGGGCTCACCGCGCGGCGCCTCGAGACGATGTCCCATGACCATTGTTGTCGTTCTACCTGCCGCTCAGAACCTTGGGCGCGTCATCCCGGCGTTTCCCTAGTGCCGCATCTGGCCCTCGTCATCCCGGCGTACAACGAGGTGCAGCGGCTAGGAGGCACGTTGGACGCCGTCACCGCCTACATCGCGCAGGCACGCATCGACGCCGTCGTGATCGTCGTGGATGACGGCAGCACCGACGCCACGGCCGATGTCGCCGTTGCCCACGCCGTGTCGGACTGCCCCGTGGACGTCATCACCCTGCCGGGGCAGCGGGGCAAGGGCGCGGCTGTCCGCGCGGGCGTGCTGGCGGCGGATGCGGACGTGATCGGGTTCGTGGATGCGGACCTATCCACGCCGCTCGATGAGTTGCCGCGGGTGCTGGAGGCCTTCGAGCAGGGATACGAAGTCGTGATCGGCTCACGCGCGATGCCCCGGAGTCGGCTGCTCCGAGCCCGATCGCTGGGCCGGCGGGTCGGAGCTTGGGTATTCCGCGGGGTCTCGCCCGTCATTGCCGGGCTCCACGGAATCCCGGATAGCCAATGCGGGTTTAAGTTCTTCAGTCGGGACGCGGCCAAGGACCTGTTCGGAGTAACCGTGATCGAGCGCTGGGTGTTCGATGTCGAGGTGCTGCGGCTCGCCGTGCACCGGGGATACCGCGTGGCGCAAATCCCGGTTACGTGGCGCGAGAATCGTTCCGACTCGCGCCTGCGACCTCCGCTGGTTACGTATGGCGTGTTGCGAGACCTGGTGCGCATACGCCTCCGGTTCGCGCGCGGCACGTATGGGGTGGCCGGCCGTGCCGCCTAAGTCGACCCTGTCCGACCCACTACCGGATCCTGGATAGCTGCCCAAGCCCTTGCTCGCCGTGCGTACACTGATCGGCCCGTCCCTGCGCGTGCGTTCCGGATGCCGTTCACGCGCGCACCGGTAGGAGGTCGCGCGTGGTGAGGCGGATGATGAGAATCCCGGGTGGAGCCCGACGCTCCTGGAAGCGCATCGTGGCTTGGGATTCGCAGGCAGGCGCCGCGCAAGCCTTCGCGCCGGGCGTGCGAAGGCGCTAGACGTGCGCATGCTGTTCGAGCCACCCGTCCGACCGGAGCGGGCCTTCCATGGCTGACGGATTCGATGCCTTCCGTGAGGCCCTGTCGGCGTTCCTGGAGGCCAACCAGTTCCTGGGGCTGGCCCTCTACGTGGGCATCGAAGAGGTCGGCGTGCCCTTCCCGGTGCCCGCCGACACGCTCATCGTGCTCATGGGCTACCAGGTGTCCCGCGGCGAGGCGAACCCGCTGCTCGTGCTGGCCGTCACCGTCGGGTCGGCCACGCTCGGGGCGGCTATCCAGTACTGGCTGGGACGCTACTTCGGCACGCGGTTGATCAACCGGTTCCGCGGCGTCTTTCGCCTCAGCCACGAACGCCAGCGGCGTGTTGAAGTCTGGGTCCGCCGCCACCAAGTGTGGACGGTGATCTTGCTGCGGCTGGTCCCAGGATTTCGCGTCATCTTGACGCTGGTGTGCGGCGTGTCGCGCGTTGACTTCCGGCTGTTCGTGCCTTCGGTCGCCATCTCCGCAACCATCTGGGCCTCGGTGTTCATGAGCCTGGGGTGGGCGCTCGGTGACGAGTACGAGATGCTCGTCGTGGCGATCGAGGACAACGTCGGCATCGGGATCAGCATCGCGGTGGTCGTCGGCGCGGTGCTCCTGGCCATTGGCCTGTTCCGGATTCGGCGGGGCATCGTCCGACGCGCCTGACGTCGGGCCACGCCGAATCCGCCGCCCGACGGTCCGCCTGTTACGACCCCTCGCGTGCCCCCGGATGTGCCCGTGCGGCTGCTCGCTTGACGAGACTGGTCCACGAAGACGTGCCCTGGCCGCGCCAATCGAGGTCGTCCTGCAGCTTCATGAGCCGGTCGACACGCCCCAGGCGCTCCGCGCGCTCATAGATCCGCAGCCAGACGCAGGGCATCGACGGGTCGGTTTCGCACATGCCGTGCATATCCGTGCCGCCGCATGGCCCGTCGCGCAGTCCCTTCGGACAGGCCATCGGGCAGATGAAGGCCGTGTCCTGCAGGATGCAATGCCCGCACATCTGGCAACCGAACAGCGGGCGCTTGACCGCGCGCTCCACCAGGGTCAGCGCCTCCGTCGGGGCATTGCGGACGGCGCGCTTGATTACCGTAGATGTGATTGACATGGATGCAGTGCCGGGGCGGGCCGTCCACAATTATAGAGGCCGACGCCGCAACCGCCGCACAGGGATCGGCACGGGACCTGAGCCAAGCCCGCTTCGGTCATTTCGAGCGCCGCGAGAAATCCGGATCGCTCATCACCCGCCGAGCCTCTACGGCGATGGCCGCGGAGTCGGCGGCGTCGTCTGGCGTTCGGGAATCGTGAGCAGCCGGCCCACAAATAGCTGCGATGGGTCGGCGATGTCGTTGATCTCGGCGAGATCGTCGACGTTCACCCCGAGCTCTTGCGCAATGGCGAACAGCGTGTCGTCAGCCTTCACGATGTATTGCTCGCCGTCGGGTTCCGGTGCCGGTGGCGGTGTCACTCGCTCGTCGGGCTGGGGCAACTCCAGCTTTTGCCCGGCAAAGATGTTGTTCGGATCCAGGATGCCGTTCTTTGCGGCGAGATCCTCGATGGTGACACTGAAGCGCTCCGCGATGAGCTGCAGCGTGTCGCCGGTCTGCACGGTGTAGGTCTGCGGCAACGGCGTGGGCGTGGGAGTTGGGGCGGGGCTAGGTGTGGGCGTCGGTGATGGCAGCGGCGGCACCGACGCGCCGGGGGATGCCGCGGCCGTGGGCGACTCGTCGCCGAAACCTGGCAGGCTCTCGGACGCCTGGGTGACCAGCACCACCGCCACGACGGCGAGAATGGCGAGGCCCAGGGCTCCGAAGATCAACTCACGGCGTGCATCGGTCACGCGCGCCACTCTCCCGGCTGGCGGCTCACCCCCGAAGCCGACCCGCAGCGGAATGTCGGCGAGGAGCCTCGCTCGCGGTGTCGCAGAGTATAACGGCGGGCGGGCTCGGCCTTCCGGCCGACGCTATGATCGGGGGCATGCAAGCACTGATCCTCGCTGCGGGCTGGGCCACGCGCATGGGTGATCTCGCCCGTGCCAAACCCAAGCACCTGCTGCCGATTGGCACGCGCTGCAGCCTGGACTTTGTGGTGGAGCGGCTTGCCGCCATCCCCGATATGCAGCAGATCCACGTGATCACGCACGCCGTCTTCTTTCCCCAATTCGTCGACTGGGCAGCGACGCATGATCTCGCCCCGCGCCTGACCCTGCACAACGATCAGACCACCGACGAAGCGACCAAGCTGGGATCGATCGGCGACATCAAGTATTTCTTGGACACCGCAGACCCCGACGACGATCTCATCATCGTGCTCGGCGACAACGTGTTCGACTTCGACCTGCGGCCGCTGGCGGCCCGGGCCGTCAGTGACATTGTGATTGGGCTGTACGACGTCGAGTCTCTTGAGCTGGCGTCGCGCTACGGCATCGTCGAGTTGGATGAGCATGGTCGAATCGTCTCGTTCGTCGAAAAGCCGTCCTCGCCCCGTTCGACGCTGGCCGCAACCGGCATTTACGGCCTGCCGCGCGCGAACCTAGCCGACTTCGACGCCTATCTGGACGACGGCGGCAGTCCCGACAAGTTCGGGTCGGCCATGGAGTGGCTGCACACCCGGCGCCGGGTGATCGGCCAGGTCTTCGAGGGGCGCTGGTTCGACATCGGAAGCCCCGACGAATACGAGCGCGTCAAACGCGAGTTCGGCGGCGAATCGGTCTGAGTATCTCGCGGCAGGGTCGGTCTAGGTGTGCTTTAGGCGAACTCTCGAAGTAGCCGTGACGCTATAGGTCCGTGTCTACCCTCAACATCACCTCAACCGGGGCGGTACTCGAGGAGCGACGACCGTCCGGTGATCGCGGCCACGCGCACGAGCAAGTCGTGGCCGTTCGCGTCCGTCAAGCGCAGTTCCTCCTCGGCTGGGACGAACGGGACCGGCTGTTGCCGACCCCCGTCTATTGCGATGTTGGAAGCGTAGAGGTACGTCCTATTGCTCGTATCAAGGATTGGATTGAGGCGGCCCATGAGGCCTGGGATCTGACCTGTCGCCTCTGCGAACACGACCGAACCGCCGTCGGGCAGTGCGGCTAGTTCGATGGCGAGGGGTCGTTCCGACGGGATCCAATCCCGCTCGACATACGCGGCGCAGCCTTCGGCGGCGGCGAACACCGTCATCGGCAGATGTACCGCGTACAGGTCAAGCCGCGCTTCTCCATGCCTGTCCGTGGACGCACGCTTCCATGTCTTGTTTGGAAACAGCGCCAGAACGTCCGCGCCTTCAAGTGGTCGATCCTTCCGGCGAACCGTGATGACGACGGTCGCCGGCCCGGAATCGGGCTCGGCAGCCGGTATCGTGAGGCAGAGTTCCGCATCGTCGATCAGACGGAACTCCGGCTCCTTACCGGTGAGTTCTTTGGTCTCGCGGCGGATGATCGGGACGCCGTCACCACGCCGCTCCATGAAGTATTGCCTGCCTCCGGCGCCTTCGATTCCGCTGGCGTTCATCCGGCCGAGCACCGACGTCAGGACCTCATTCCGGGTCGATTGCCGCTCGCCCATGCTCTCGATCGTGAGATTGTTCGGGAGAGCGCCTGGTGAGCGAAGTTCGAGCCGGTCGGAGAAGATCGATAGCCGGATGCGGCTTCCACTGATCGAGTAGTCGCGGTGCACGACCGCGTTCACTAGGCCCTCGAACAGCGCCCGTACGCTGTATTCGGGCAGATTCTCGCGGGCAGGAGACTTGCGCGCGCCAACCCGCATGTTGCGCGTAGCGAATGCGAGTGCCTGCCTGATTTGGCCGTTGATCGGTCCGCTGATCTCCTGCGCATCGATTTGTTCAGATGCGCGGTCGGTGCCCCGGTAACGCACGGCGGTGATGACGGCGTTGGGGAGATACTGCTCCGGGTTCTCGGTACAGGCCAATACCCCGGCCACGGTGGCCCGGGTAGCGCCATGCTCGTCGGTTGCGAGCAGCCCGAGTTTCTCGAGTCCCAACAGGGGATCCGCCAGGCCCTCAGTGCTCAGCAGCGGCTTCCACAGCTGTTCATCGAGTGTGGCGAAACCGGTGGCGGCCACCGTCTGCTCGTCGACGCCGGTGAAGCGTGCTTGGCCTCGCCGTTGCGCCAGACGCATTCGCTCGTCGGACCCCATCGGCACCTTCGAACTGCCGACGCGAACGTAGCCCCCGCCCGGACTGTCGTGCTGGGCGTGCCCCTCAGGAATCGAGACCAGCAGAAACGATCGCTGGTCCACCTCGCTGCGATATGCCTGCACCCGAATCGCCGGCTTGATTGAATCCCTGCAAATCTCCCCGACAAGTCGTTCCAGTGCGTCGAGACGTTCTCGGGACATGCCCGGCACCTCGCCGCCGTCGGTGACGCCGAGCAGGAGCACGCCGCCGCGGGCATTGGCAAAGGCGGCGATCTCGTCGGCCCAGTCGTCACGATGGTGACCGGCCGGCTGATCGCCGCGAAATTCGACCTCCTTGAACTCCCAGCCGTTGTCTTCGCCCAAGCGCAACTGGCGCCGGATCAGCTCGTCGCTGTACGGCATCGTCATCGCTTGCTCATCCGTCTTGCGATCCGCTGATCTCCCTGACCTGCTTTGCAAGCATTCAGGTTGGTTTCCGCTACCCTACCCCAGGCGCCCCTGGATTATCCGTTTCAGGCACACCGATCCAGTCCCCGGTACGAAGCGCGAGTCGGCCCTAAAACCCTGTGTCCTCGGCGCGGCGGATGCGAGTGTCCACCGCTGAGCCTCCGCGGTGTGTGCAGACCGGAGACATGGTTTACGCCCGTTCGGAGACATGGTGGACACATCCCGTGGTTAGGCGGAGGACCCAGATGTGCCATTTGCGGAGCGACGCGTGAGTGACCTGCGGACTGAATTTGTGGCCCTGGCGCGGCGGCCGGGGGCCAACCGGCGGGCGCTGTGCCAGCGCTTTGGGATCTCGGCGCCCACCGGCTACAAGTGGCTGGGGCGCTACGCCGCGGAGGGGGCGCACGGCTTGCAGGACCGCTCGCGGCGCCCGCACCGGAGTCCCGCGCGGACGGCGCCGGCCTTGGAGCAGGCGGTGCTGACGCTGCGCGCCCAGCACCCCACCTGGGGCGCGCGCAAGCTGCGGGTGCTGTTGGCCCGCCAGGGCGTCCAGCCGCTGCCCGCGGCCTCCACCATCACCGCGATCCTGCGGCGGCACGACGCCCTGGATCCGGCGCAGGGGGCCGGCCAGCCGCGCGCCTTCCAGCGCTTTGAGCACCCGCACCCCAACGCTCTGTGGCAGATGGACTTCAAAGCCGGTTGGCCCTGCGGCGCCGGGCGCTGCCATCCCCTCACCATCCTCGACGATCATTCGCGCTACGCCCTCGGCCTGGCCGCCTGTGCCAACCAGCGCACCGCGACCGTGCGCGCCCACCTGGTGGCAGCCTTCCAGCGCTACGGGCTGCCCGACCGCCTGCTGGTCGACAATGGCAGTCCCTGGGGCCAGCGACCGGCGCATCCCTACACCCCGCTCACCGTCTGGCTGCGCCGCTTGGGCATCGCCGTCAGCCACAGCCGGCCCTACCACCCCCAGACGCTGGGCAAGGACGAGCGTTTCCACGGCACCCTGGAGCGCGACCTTGGGGGGCAGCCGCCGCGGCCCGACCTGGGCGCCTGGCAGGCCGCCTTCGATGCCTGGCGGCATGAGTACAACCATGTCCGCCCCCACGAGAGCCTGGCCCTGGCGGTGCCCGCCACTCGCTATCACGTCAGCCCCCGGCCCTATCCCGCCCAGCTGCCGCCCCTGCCCTACGGTCCCGACGACCACGTCCGTCGCGTCCAGGCGGGCGGCTGGGTGTCGTTTCAGGGCCGCGAGTTCCGGCTGCCCAAGGCGCTGCGCGGCCAGCCCGTGGCGTTGCGACCCACCGCCACCGACGGCTGCTGGGCCATCCACTTCCTGACCGACGACCTGGGCACGCTGGACCTGCGGGATCTGGCCTAAATGTGTCCACCATGTCTCCGAACACCTGTAACCCATCTCCCCGGTCTGGACAGGTGCCGGGGGTGGGAGTCGAACCCACACGACCGAAGTCCCGGGATTTTAAGTCCCGTGCGTCTGCCATTCCGCCACCCCGGCGGGGATGTCTTGCAGGGTACGGCCACGGCCTCAAGCGTCGCGAGCACGCAGTCGCAAGCCGCATCCTGAGCCACAGCTTCGGTTCCGTGTAGGGGCGCCCCTCGTGGGCGCCCGCCGGATTACTACGCGGCGTGATCCCAGCTGGCGACGAATGCCTCGACGGTAAAGCCGGTGCGCATGCGCTCCAGGTTGTAGGGAATCGGACCCGATTGGTAGCCGGGCACGAAGTCCTCGCCGTCAGGGGCCAGGAGCCGGTCTTCGAGGGGGCCGAACCGCTGCCAGATCGTGGCGGCCTCCGGTTTGGTGAACCGCTCGGCGAATGCCGGCCCCCAGTTGAGGGTGATCGCGTGATTGGCTTCGGCGCGGCGGCGAAACTCGGGCGGCAGGCTCGCGAAGTCCGGCCGCTTGAGGTTGTGAATGTGCATGGCGGCCTTGCAGAGCCAGATCGTGAGTTGCAGCTTGCTGGCCTTCCCCGCGCCGGGCCGCAGCGCCTCCAGAGCCTCCGCGTAGGCCCGCGCGTCGCGGTCCAGGACGGTTCGCAGGGCGCGCTCGGTCTCGTCCTTGAGCTTGGCCGTGCGCGCGGCCCAGAGCTCGAACCACTCCCGCGTCTCGGCCGAGAGATGCCGCGTGAAGTCCAGGTCCACCCAATAGGGATACATGGTGTGTCCGCCGTGCAACGTGCGGCGCTTGGGCTCGCGCGTGTAGCGGCTGCCCCAATGCATCAGGTAGTTGACGTAGACCAGCACGTCGCCCGCGCGCAGCTCGACCTGCTCGCCGCCGGGAATCGGGACGCGGCTGTTCTCCAGCAGGCTGCGGTTCTCGGCCTCGCTGTTGATCCGCGTGTGGCTGCCCGGAACGATCCAAAACACGCTGTCGTCGTACAGCGGAACGTTCCACTGCACGTAGCTTGGCCCGTCTTCCACCAGGCCGTCCTGCATCGACTGCATCGGCCCCATATCGATGGGGTGGATGTCGCGGTGCCACGGCGCTGGTCCATAGTCGTAGGTGGGGTTGCACATCATCTGCATCGCGCTCACCCCGGCGTGCTCGTCTTGGAGCAGCTCTGTGGCCAGACCGCGAATCGGTTCCGAAACCCAGAGCTCCACCGCCTCGGCCGTATCCGCATCGATGAACGTCTCGGTGTTGCCCAGGCGCGGTTGCGGCGCGGTGTCCCAGAGACCGCCCGGCGGGTCCTCCGGCGCCCGGTCCCGCCGCCAGACCGCCTTCTGCCGCTCAAGCAGCGTCTCGAAGGTCACGCGCAGCGACGCCAGTTGGTCCGGCGGAACTACGTCGCGTTTGACCAGATATCCATCGCGCATCAGCTGCGCCCGATTGCTGGACGACATGGGCCTCTCTCCCGAGCGACGCCAGAACCTGCGTCATGGTGGCACCCGGACCGCGCTCTCGGCCAGCCGGTCCGGAATTGGCGGACGGCCCGGTTGATCCACGAATCTCAGACATTCGACCTCGGCCACCGGAATCGGCCGATCCGGGTAGGGGCAGGCCTTGTGCCTGCCCTATGTCCGCTCAACCCAGCACCAGCCCGCCGCCTGGGGAGTCAGCCTTCGTATCTTGGGCGAAGCCGCACGTGCAAGAACGCTTCCAGTAGGGACATGAGAGCCTTGCTTTTCGTGGACGGCAGCAGAATGTTCACGCGGCTTGTCTCACGCTTGATCCACGCTGCTAGAGCTTCTCCATCAAGACCGGAGATGCTTTGCATTAGCTGATCTTGTCTGATCGACCCTGCCAACGTGCTTTGAGCACTCCCTGTGTAGTGCTGAGAAACGAACCGCGGATTCGAATTCTCTCCCGCCTGACCAATCTTGAGCCATGTGCCGTCGAACCAGAAGCCGTACACGGCCATTTTCCCCTTCGGCAATGATCTCGGCTTATGGGGCGCGCACAGAAACTCAACGTCTGCACGTCCCAGATCGACTCGTTCTCCGGCTAGCTTGGATACAGCACCGAAATCCTTCAACGCCGAAATAATGTCATCGCGCCAATCCGTGCCCAAGAGTTCGCCCTCCTTAGACAGATCCGGTGTGCCGGAGTCGGGTCCACACGGCGAACCCCATTTCCGTAGTTGCAAAGGGGTCGAGATCGTCAACGTTCGGCTTCTCCGTGTGCGCCACTGGGCGCTCGCTGGTCAATCTCGAATCAACTGCACTTCGACATCCACGTCAAGCTCCGCCCACGCCGGATCCGCCGTCACTGCCGGCAGCCCGCGACGCGCCGCTGGACGGCATCAGCCGCCCTCAGGCCACCCGAGATTCCGGATGGACCCGCGCCCGATGCTCGCGAACTTTGGCAGCCAGCGTCGTGACGCGGTCCAATAATTCAGTCGTCTCGCCCCGCAGGTCCAGCACCACTTGCTCCACGCACCGGCCGTCCACGAGGCGGTAGACGGCGCCTGCGTCTTCGTCAGCATTGTCGGCGGCGGCGTAGACAAGTAGCGTGCTTGGCAGCTGGGCAGCAACAGCGTAGGCCAGGACCTGGTAGAGGTCGGCGCTGCGCGCGTCGCCCCCGGATGCCGGCTTGTATTTCGCATCGCCTACGAACGTGCAGCGGCCGTTCTCCCACCAGGAGATGTCGGGCTCCAGCTTCACGCGGTCCTTTGTGTCGAGATACAGCCTTCGGCCTTGGGCACCTTGGGGAAACGCACCAGCCTTCAGTTCCAGCTCCTCCCGCAGGGCAACAACCACGAAGTCCTCGAAGACCTGATTCATGTCGATGAGGAATGACGCCGCGCGCACCTCGCCCGCCGCCAACTCGACTGCGCCTGCTCGGAGGATCAGCCGGGCCAGGGCCAGCGCCGGCTGGTAGTGAGCGTTCAGCGGGTTGACCGGCAGGTCGGGGAGTTCCGAGTGCCGGTACTCGACGTCCTCGACGTTGACGAATACGGCTCGCATGACGCTCAGCAGCCGACGGGACTCGCGCGAGCGCAGCGGCAGGCACGCCAGGCGTCGGACCGCCGCCTTGAGCAGTCGGTTGGCCGGGATATCGGGCGTGAACTCGTCGTAGCGAACCTCGATAGGCACCGCCAGGCCGAAGCGCCGGCGCAGTTGGTCGTCGATGCGGATGCGCCCGCGGACGACATGCAGCGCCTCATCGCGCGTCCGATAGCCCTGCAAAAGGCCGCGGTGGGTGGCCTGGCGAACCGAGGCATGAAAGAGGTGAACCATTGCCTCCACAAGGTCGGCGTCGCCGACGTCGACGACGTCGCCAAGAACGTGCGGCGGCCTGAGCGCGTATGAGATCAGGAAACATGACCCGATGAATCGGAATCTTCGGCGTGATCGCAACAGTGAGGTCCGGCAGGCGCACCACGCCCACCTTCGATCCCGGCGTCAGGTCAAATGCGCCCAGCGAGCCGGGCGTGGGCCGGACCTCGATCGCGGGCGACGGGTCCATGCTTTGCAGCGCGTCAAGCTGCTCGCGGGTCAGCCGGACGCCCGATCTTGTCTTGTGCTCTCGGAGACTAAGCCGCTCCATCGGCTCCGCCGACCGATCCGTCATTCCAGCAATTGGAGACCACTACGTGACCCTTCCGTCATTCCCGAGAAATCGGGAATCTAGTCGCCTTGCGGCTCCGACGCGCCATCGGCTTCGCCGGCGACGGGCGGTTCGACCTTGCCGCGGAGCCTGCCGAGCTCGAACTCCTTGACGCGTTCGGTTTCCCCGAAAAGCTGCTCCTCCACGTACGGCATGATCGAATGCTTCCAGATGCGCTTCACCCATTCGTCGTCCAGGTCGTCGCGCATGAAGTGGCTGGGGCCGATGGCCATGTCCCGCTTGTCCAACTCGTCGAGGATTCGGTTTGCCGAATCCACCACTTCGGCGACCCAGAGCATTTCTGGTTTTTCCTTGTCGCGAAGCCAGCGGTCCAGCAGCCCCTTGATTGGCGGCTCGTCCGGAAAGAACGGCACGAAGTAAAAGCGCCGCCGCAGCGCCGCGTCCACCAGGGCGATGGAGCGATCGGCCGTGTTCATCGTCGCGATGATCCAGAGGTTTTCCGGAAGGTCGAAGCGCTTGTTGGAGTACTGGAGCCGTATCTCGTGCTCGGAGCCCCGGTACTCAAGCAGGAAATACAGCTCGCCGAAGACCTTGGCGAGGTTGCCACGATTGATCTCGTCGATCACTAGCACGTGCTTGGCGTCCGGCTCGTCACGCGCCAACTCCGCGATCCGCATGAGCGGTCCATCCGTCAGGCGGAAGCCAGGTTGACCGCCGACATCGGTCGGACGGTAGCCCTGGATGAAATCCTCGTAGGCGTACGACGGGTGAAACTGAATAAGGGCGGTTCGATTCTCCGTTTCGGCGAAATAGCGCGCGAGCTTCCGAGCCACGTAGGTCTTGCCGGTGCCCGGTGGGCCGTAGAACACCACCTGGCGTCTAGCTTCGAGCAGCCGCTCGATTTCTTCGAGGTGGCTGACGTCGTCGAAGTAGAGATCGCGCGCCACGGCCTGTAGCGTCCCGGCAGGCGGATTGACGGGCTTGGGCGGCGAGACTTCCGCGCCGTCCAGATTTCCGCCAGGGATCCATCTAAGCCGAGGTTCACCGACGTAAAAATGAAAATCCTTGCCGTAGGCTTGCGAATTTTGCTCGCGGATCGCTAGCAGATTGCGGTCAGGGTCGTCAGATAGCATTTCTAGGCCGTTGGCAAAGGCCGTCACAATGCGATCTTTGTGACCCTTCGAAACGATGGGCTCGAACGTGTCCGGGTGGACCAAATGCAGCAGTGCCGCTTGCTGCGGATAGGCCCTCTTGACATCGAGCGAGAACACGATCTTCTTGAAATCCCACGGGTCGTTGTCCAGTGCTCGAGTGCGGCGCGCTACGTCCAACTGTTTCCAGTTCCGCGCAAAGTGTTCCAGCAACTGTAGTTGGGCATGCCGATTGGTCTGAAAGAACGTCCCGGGATTCGCAATGCCGTCATCGAACGCCCTATCGATATCCTCCGGGATTTGGATGTCGCGATCGGCCCAGCCAAGAACCTGCTTAAGGTTAGTGCGCTTATTGTCGCCGCCTATTGCTTCCCGAGATGCAGTCAAGTAATACACGTAAAGGATTTCGGCGGCGAGTTGAATCGTCTCGGCTCTTGCCTCGGCTAACTGCCGCTGGAACTTGACCATGAATCCGTCGTTTGAATCATCGGGATGGCCGGTGAAGCGCTGGTGGAAGTCGTTGATGACGTCCAGCGTCCAGATCGAGCGTCCGGGCGTGAAGAGCGAGTCGTCGCTACGCAGTGCGGCCTCGACCCACCGCCGCGCGGCGGCATACACGCCTTCTTTGTCAGTCTTGGCCATTGCTCTGTTACCTGCCTATCCGGCGCTCGCCGAGGGCTCGGGCGTCTTGGCTGACTCCGGCGTCGTGAAGTCGTCCAGTGTGAACACACTGGCCGCGGGGACGCCCAGGTCCGCCATGGCGGCCTCGTAGCCGGACAGCCGGTCGACGAGCGTGATGGCCAGGACGACTTCGAGCTCCAGGCCGGCTTCGCGCACGCAGCGCGCCGAATGCACCAATGCCCCGCCTGTGGTCGCGGCGTCGTCCACGATGACGACACGCATGCCGCGCTGCAGGGGGCCTTCGATGATCCGCTCGGTGCCGTGGTCCTTGCGCTCTCCGCGGATTAGCAGTCCAGCGAGTGGCTGATCGGTTGCGGCGCTCAGCAGCATGACTGCGCTCACGATTGGGTCCGCGCCCACGGACGGTCCCGCGACGGCCGTGGCGTCGGGCGCTCGCTCGCGAATCAGCTGCAGCACCGCGTCGCCCGCCAGGCGTGCGCCGACCGGGTCCAGCGTGACCTGCTTGCCGTCGAAGAAGTACGAGCTGGTGCCGCCGGACGAGAGCTTGAACGTGCCGGAGATGAACGAGCGCTCTTGCAGCATGCGGCGCAGTTGTTCGCGATCGGTGCCGGCCATCGGCCTCACCTCCCAGGCGCCGGTTGCGGCCGGGTTCCCACGAGTGACGGCCCTACACGGAGGCGCGGCGGACGCGGCATGGCGGCGCGAATCGGGTCATTATGCGTCAATGTCCTGGCAACACGACCTTTAGGCATGAGGAGCTAGCGCTATGGCATCCCTCAAGGCGGCGGTGATCGGGGCCGGCAATCACGGCAGCGGCCATCTCCAGATGATTGCCGACGAGCCCGAAATGCGGCTCGTCGGCGTGGCGGATCTCGACGAGCGGCGGCTGGCTGCAGCCGCGGCGTATGCGCCCGAAGTGGCCGTCACCGACTACCGCGAAATGCTCGACCGCGCGCGTCCCGACGTGGTCTACGTGGTCACGCTGCCGGGGCAACTCCTGCCCATCGTGCGCGAATGTCTGGGGCGCGGCATCCACACCTCGGTCGAGAAGTCGCCGGGCAACACCAGCGCGGACACTGCGGCCATGATCGAGGCCGAGGCGGCCAGCTCGGCCATGGCCATCGCTTCATTCAACCGCCGCTACTTCCCGCAGGTTCTCGCCGTCAAGCGGCTGGCGCTCGAACGCGGCGGCCCGGTGCACGCCGCGGCGACCTACAACAAGGACCCAAGCGACCGCGTGGTCGAGAACATGCGCCGGGGCCTCATGCCGCCGGCCCTGATATGTGACTCGATCCACCACATCGACCTGCTGCGCTGGCTGGTGGGGGACACGATGGAGACGACCGGCGTCGTCACCCACGTCCACGCCGAGACCTATCGCTCCAGCCCCGCGCGCGAGCGACACAACGCCGTGATCACGTTTGCCAACGGCGCGCGGGCCGTGCTGATGTCGCACTTTGGCGTGGGCACCCGCATCCAGCGGGCCGAGCTGCACGCCGAGGACTTCTCGGCCTACATGGACCTCACGCGCATGAGCCCGCCCGAGGAAGCGCACCAGCCGGACACTTTCGAGATCTTCGCGGACGGCGACGCGCGCGAAGCGCCGCTGGACCTCGCTCCGGAGGGCGGCCCGTATTTCAACGAGACGCGCCACTTCGCCGACTGCATCCTCAACGGTCGCCGTCCCTGGAGCACGCTGGAGGACGCCCTGGTGACGATGCGCCTGGCCGAGGCCATCTACGCCAGCCACAAGGGCAGCTTCCCCGAAGCGCCCTGATGGCGCCGATGGACGCCGCGTGGCTACCGCTGCCCGAGCGCTTCACTCCCGCGCGCGTGACGACGAGCCAGTCCCTGCCGCCGGACACGCCGGTGACGCTGGCGGAGCTCGAAGGTCCGGGGTGCGTCCGCCGCATCTTCGCGGCCACGGTGCGCCGGCCGACGCCCGCGCACCAGCGTCAGATCATCCTGCGCATGTTCTGGGACGGCGCGGATACCCCCGCCGTCGAGGCGCCGCTCGGCGACTTCTTCGGCCAGCTCCACGGCTTGCCGCCCTACGCGCTCGACTCGCGCTATCTCATCACCCAGTTCCACGCCGGATACACGGCCACGTTTCCCATGCCCTTCCAGCACGGGGCGCGTATCGAGGTCGAAGCGGGGCCGGGTGTCGAGGACGCCGGGATCGTGATGCAGATCGATTGGCACGCCTACCCGTCGGAATCTCCGCCGACGCCGCTGCGGTTCCATGCGCAGTTCCGGCGCGAATATCCCTGCGAGGCCTACGGGCGGAACTACCTGCTGCTCGACGCCGTCGGCCGGGGCCGCTTCCTGGGCTTCAACTACGGCGTGGCCGTGCGCGACGACCGTGCGCGCTGGTCGCACGCGGGCGCCGAGAACGTCTATGTGACGAACGGCGCCGACGCCCCGGAGGGATCCTTCGCCCATCTGCGCGGCGCGGGCGGCGAGGACACGTTTGGCGCCTCCTACGGCGGCGTGCTGCACCAACCGTCCACGCATCTCGACCAGGGCGTGCCCTACTACGCCCAGGAAGACATCGGCCCGGCCCTCGCCCGGCACACGCTGGCCGCCTATCGGTTCTTCGAGGCCGACGCCATCCCCTTCGGCCGGTCGATCCAGGTGCGATTCGGGTCGATGGCAAACGACATTTGCAGCACGGCCTACTGGTACCAGGAACCGCCCCACCGGCCGTTCGTCCGGATGCCGGCGTGGGACCAACTCCTGCCGGGCGCGGCGCTGCCGTTCGACGCCACGGGCGCGCCGGAACCCGAGCCCCGGTGGCAGCTGCTGGGTCCGTTCCATCCTGATCGTGAGGCGGTGCTGGACGCGGCCGCCGACCATGCCGACGGCGCCCAGCGATTCCCCGAGACCGGCTACCCGCTCGATTCGGCCTGGCGCCGCGATGGGAGGCATGTCGCGCGCTGGGTGCCCGCCGCCGACATCCATGGCTTCGTGGACTTCACGCTGGCATTCCGCCCGATTGCTGCCGAGAACTCGCTCACCTATCCGGCACTCGGGCTGGCGCAAACCTGGATGCACGTCGACGCGCACGCCGCCGTCACGGTGCAGGCCGGATGGGTCAACGACCTGCGGCTACGCGTCGGCGACAGCCCGTGGGCGTCCCTGGGGAGGCACGCCTATTTCCGCAATCGGGAGCATCGCCTGGCGCTCCGGGCCGGCTGGAACCGGCTGCAGGTCAAGCTGGACAACCCCGACGATGGGATGGCCGGGCAGGCATGGGGGTCTTGGGTCTTTGCGCTGCGCGTCATCGACGACCGCGGCCGCGAGATCGCGCTATGCCCGGAGCCCGCCTGCTAGTTCGGAAGGGCGGTTCGCGAACCGCCCCTACGAAGCCTGTCGACAGATTCCGAGGTAGGGGCGCTTCGCGAAGCGCCCCTGCGCAGCCTGTGCGAGATCCAAGGCGCGCGCCGACGCCGCTCAGCCGGGGGCGATGGTCGTCATGTCCCAGCCGCCCAGCCGGCGGATGGGCACCGTGGGGTTTGCCAGGCTGGGCTTGCCCGCCCGCTTCCAAGCCTCGATCTCGTCCCGGTGGCCGAGCCGACGGAGCGCGTTCCATGGCGCCTGACAGTTGGCGCGGAACCATGAGCCCGCGCAGTCCCACACGAAGAGATGCTCGGCTCCGGCCGCATAGAGCATCGAGGCCATGCGCCGGTAGTCCTCCGCGCTAAGGTCGCGCGGCATGAGGTTCGGCGCCATCAGGCAGCGCGTGCCGCGCACCGCCTCCACGAAGGGCTGGATCTGCCCACCCGACGTCCAGGTGTCTTCGGCCACCGGCAAAGCGAGCGGCGCGGGGCTGTAGGGAATCAGCGTGTCGATCAGACCTTCGCGCGCCCAGGTGGCCACATCCAGGCCGAAGAAGTCGTTGTCGGCCTGCGTGCCCAGCACGCACACCGAGATGCCGATCCGCTTGCCCTGGCGCGCGGCGCCGGCGGCGTCCATCTCGGCGCGCAGCCGCCGCATGAACGCCGTAAGCACGGCGGCGCGGTGGGCCAGCCAGCGCGGGTCGCGCTCGTCCAGGTCGTGCGGGTCCTCGCCGAACTCTCGCTTGAAGCTCTCGACCAGCGGCGCCTCGTAGTCGAGGTACGGCGGTCGCCGGTTGAACAGCAGCGCGATGCCGTCAACGGGATAGGCCGCCACCTCCCGCAGCACGGCAAGACAGAACTCCTGGGTCTCCGGAAACGCATAGGACAGGCGCGGCAGAAGCCGGCCCTCGCGGTCGATGCAGTGCAGCTCCGGATGGCGCTCGAAATATCCCCCGGTGAAATACCCTTCCATCGTGGTCGGCGGATAGGTCCAGGCGGCCAGGCGGTAGCTGGCGTGGAACTCCATGCCCAGGTCGTGGGTGTGCTGTAGCGCGACTTCCACCGGATCGACCCCGTTGCGCCGCAGCTCGCGAAAGCTTTCCACCAGCAGGCGCTCGCCCAGCCGGCTGTAGCCCGCCAGTTGAAGATCAGCCGGATTGCGACCAACGGTGGTGGGGTAGTAGAGCTTGTCGCCGCCGCCAACCTCCCAGTAGATACGCCCAAAGTCCGTCTCCCGGTAGGGCTCCACCTCGCGCCGGATCTGCTCGGCAGTCGTGGTGCGGTAGGTGTAGGGATAGAACGCGTCGTTGTGCCCAAACAGCCGGTGCGTGGAGGCGTCGCGCAGGTCGCGCTCGTGCGCCGCCGCCTCCGCGTCCGAGAGCGGCACGAGCTTGACGTAGGCGATCTTGGCCGCGTCGCCCTGGATCGTCCCCGGCCCATCGCCCGCCGCCACGCGCCGCGCGATTTGCTCGAACACCAGGTCTTGTCCGTCGAGCTTTGCCACGCGCCAGAACAGCTCCTCGAACCGCTGGCGGCGCGTGTGGCCGTCCAGCCCCTGCGGTCCGTCCCAGCGCAGCATCGAATAGGTGTCGTCGCCGCTGAGCTTCACCAGCACCTGCCCGAGCCAGCCCTGGTCCTCGGTGGTGGGATGAAAGCCCACGCAGATGGCGTGCCAACCGCGCCGATCCATGGGATAGGTGACCGCCGGCGACTGCGACTCGAAGCCGGCCCACAGCAGCACCCCGTGCCGGTCCTCCGTCTCGTAGGGCAGCGTCTGCCAGGTGTTTGGGCGCAGATCGGGCGCCAGCGCCGACGCGGGCGTGACGCGATCAAGATCCGTCAGATAGATGGGGTCCGCCTGATAGCCCCGGTCGGCCAAGAGGTCACGCGCCGTTGTTGCCATTGCTAGCTGCCCTCCGCTGAAGTTCGGGTAGGGGCAGCCCTTGTGGCTGCCCGATTGCGTACCCCCGCCATTGCTAGCCGCCGTCCGTGGGCGCGCCGGGACCCTGGTAGAACCCGCGACCCCAATAGACCAGCGGTTGCGCCTGCCGCATGGACCCGTCGACCACCTCGCCCACCAAAATCGCGTGATCGCCGTGCACCGTGGTACTCATGCGGCGGCAGATCACCACGGCCAGCACATCGTCGAGGATTGGCAGCCCGCCGCCCCAAGCCGTCCACGGCACCCGGTCGAACTTGTCGGGCACGCTCGAGGCGAACAGCTTGGCGATGTCGGCTTGATCCGCGTGCAGCAGGTGCACCGCGAAGTGTTCTCCGGTCGTGAGCGCACCGTAGCTGTTGCAGGCCTCATCCACGCAGACGATCAGCGACGGCGGATGGGCGGAGTACGACGCGAGCGACGTGACGGTGAGCCCGCGCGGCGACTCGTCGGCGGCCGCGCCCGTCACCACCGCGACGCCGGAAGCCAGAGCCGACATTGACTCTCGGAAGAGCGCCTCGATGTCCGCAGTTGGAGGTGGCGGCACGGTCATCGCAGGGCCCTCGTGTCTGGCGGGTGGCGCGCCGGTGCAACGATACTACTGCGCGGCGACGGCGCGATCGTGTATGGTTAGGGAAACCAGAGGCGCCCATCGCACCACGTAGGGCGTAGGCCGTAGACATTGACCGGCCGAGACAGGGCGCCAGTTTGTGAGCAGAAGGGCACCCGTCATCGAAAATTTTACCGCGCTACGCGTTCGACCGGATCTAGTCGACACGCTGGCGGCCGACGAGATCATCAATCCCACCCCCATCCAAGTTGCGTGCATTCCGCCCTTGCTCGAAGGGCGCGATGTCGTGGGGCAAGCCCGGACCGGGTCCGGCAAGACGCTGGCCTACGCCATCCCGATCATTGAAGGCCTTGACGCCGATCTCCCACGCGTCCAGGCCCTGGTGCTGGCGCCGACCCGTGAGCTCGCCGAGCAGATCGGGACGGTCATCGACACCCTGCTCGATCCAGCGGCCCCGCCGTCGCTGCGCATCGTCGGCGGGCTGAGCTACAACCCGCAGCGCCGCGCACTCGCCCAGGGCGCGCAGGTCGTGGTGGGAACGCCAGGACGCGTGCTGGACTTGATGGAAAGCCGCGACTTGAACGTCGACGAACTCCGCATCTTGGTGATCGACGAAGCCGACCGCATGTTCGACATCGGCATGGCGCCCCAGGTCGATGCGATCCTGCGCCATGCGCCGGCCGAGCGGCAGACGGCGCTGTTCTCGGCCACCGTGCCGGCCTGGGTGGCGCGGCTTACCAAGGGCCATCTGCGCGATCCGTTGCACGCCAAACTCGACACCCGTCCAGAAGATTTGCCCGATATCGACCACGAGATCTGGGTTGTGCCGGCCATGGAAAAGGCCGCGGCGGTGGAGCGCATCTTGCACACGGCGCCACAGGTGCCAACGATCGTGTTCGGCCGCACCCGGCGCGGCGTCGACCGTCTGCGCAATCGGCTGCGCCATACCGGCCTGCGCGTTGATGCGATTCAAGGCGGCATGCCACAGCCCTCGCGGATGCGTGTCATGGACCGATTCCGGCGCGAAGAGATCGACGTGCTGATCGCCACCGACGTGGCCGCCCGCGGCCTGGACATCGTTGGCCTCGCCCAGGTGATCAACTACGACATTCCCGATCACCCCGACATGTTCACCCATCGCACCGGCCGCACCGGGCGCATGGGCCGGGCGGGGCGCTCCGTCACGTTGGTCAGCGGTGCCGACCTGGGCCAACTTGCGTCAATCGAACACTCGCTCGAGCGCCGCATCCCCCGGCGCTATTGGGAGGATCTCAAAGGCGACCTGGCGCCGGTGCTTGAAACACCGGCGGCGCCAGAGGCGGCATCAGCCGCCAACGGCTCGCGAGCGATGCCCGGCGAGCGGCTGAGCGGTCGCCCAACCACGTCAAACGGGTCGTATGGCCGCAGTGGGTCGAATGGCCACAATGGGTCGGATGGTCGCCGTGGGCCGGATGGCCGCAACGGGTCGGATGGCCGCCGTAGGCCGGATGGCCACGATGGGTCGGATAGCCGAGGACCCCGATCGAACCGCCGCCGCCGCCGTCCACGCGCCGCCTCGGCGGCAGGCGCCCGCTAGCAAAGGCATCAGCGCGGCGCTCGGATGGCGCGTCCGGCATCATGACGTGCCGGAGTTCATGGGCCACGATCCAAACCGCGCGTGCTCCACGGCCGTAGGGCATGGCAGAGGAGGCTGATATGACTCGACGACGAGTGCTGTTCGGCGGCGGGATAGTCGGAATCATCGTGGTGGCAGCGATTGCCTGGTGGCTGGGCTCGCCGCTCTTCCGCGACTCCGTGGTTGACGAAGCCTTTCCGTTCGAGGTGCCCGAGGCCGCCGCGATGGAGACCATGACCGAGGTCGAGAAGAAAGAACTGGTCGCCGAATTCGAGGCTGCCATGCCCACCTTGATGGAGATCGAGGCTCTCGCCGAGGCGGATCGCATGGCGGTTCAGGAGAAGGTGATGACGGCGGCCGCGGTCATGCCCGACATCATGATGGACGAGCCGATGCCCGCCGCGCCGGAGCCGGAATCCGCGCCGCAGCCGGAGGAGTTGCGGGTGGGCCAATTCCAGGGGGCCGACAACTTCCACCGCGGAGCGGGAACGGCCACGATCTTCCGCACGCCCGACGGCAAGCTCGTGCTGCGCCTGACGGACTTCATGGTCACCAACGGACCCGCGCTCAGCGTGCTGCTGTCGTCGACGCCGCGGCCCGCGTCGAGCCAAGAGTTGGGCAACTACATCGACGTGGGCGCGCTGAAGGGCAACATCGGCAACCAGAACTACGAGATACCCGACGGCACCGACATCGCGGCGTTCAATAGCGTCGTCATCTACTGCGTGCCGTTCCACGTCGTGTTCTCAACCGCGACCTTGCCGGCGTAGCGTGCGCCGCTTGCGCGCCGGCCGCCTGCTGACGCGGTTGGTGCGTGAGCCTGCCGCGATCGGGGCTCTGGCGGGAGCGGCGGCGGCGCTGGTGTTCCTCGTTCCCGCGGTGCCCATGCGCGGGTTCGACGGATTGCTAGGGTCGCGGGTCGACGGAGCGCTGCTGAGCGTGCATCTGCTCATCGGCGCCGCGGCGGGCGGGGCATTCGCGCACGCGATTCCGCTGAGCCGCCGCGGCGAGCATGCTTCGCGAATCACGCTGGCCCTCATGGCCGGGCTCATCCTGTGGATCATCGGTCCGCTCACCATTGGACCGGCGCTCGACGGCGCGGCGCCCACCTGGTCGGTCGAGGCGGCGTCGCGGCGCTTCCCCAGCCTCATTGCGCACCTCATGTACGGCGGCGGCCTGGGCGTGCTGCTCGCGTTGGCGGCCCGGGCGGGCGCCGGTCGCGGAGCTGACGCGCGGGCGGCGCCCCAAAGCGTGAAGCAACCGGTGCGCGTGGTGATCCTGGGCGGCGGCTTTGCCGGCATGGGATCCGCGCAGCGCTTCGAGGAGCTACAGCGCCGGGACGAGATGTTGGACGTGACGCTGGTGAGCCGCAGCAATTTCCTGCTGTTCACTCCCATGCTCGCCGAGGTCGCGTCAAGCGGCTTGGACGCCCAGGCGATCTCAGCGCCCATCCGTGTCGCCTGCCCGCACACGCGCTTCCGACACGCCGACGTCCAGGCGGTGGACACCAATGCCAAGCGCATCACGGCGCTCCCGGTCGGCTCGGACCGGACCGAGGAGCTGGCCTACGACCATCTGATCGTGGCGGTCGGTTCCGTGCCGGCGTTCTACGGCCTCCCGGGGCTGGCCGAGCATGCCTTCACCCTCAAGACCCTTGAGGACGCGGCCCGCTTGCGCAATCACGTCATCACGGCGCTGGAGACCGCGGAGCAGCCGAGCGACGGGGCGGCACGCCGGGCGCTGCTGACCTTCGTCGTGGCCGGGGGCGGGTTCGCGGGCACCGAGGCGATCGCCGAGCTGTTCGACCTCGTGCGCAGCGTGCGCCGCTACTACCCCGGCATCGGTCGCGGTGAGCCGCGGTTCGTGCTGGTGCATTCGAGCGACCGCATCATCCCGGAGCTCAGCCGCGATCTGGGGGACTACGCCCGCGGCAAGTTGGAGCGCCGCGGCATTGAGTTCGTGCTCGGCCAGCGCGTGGCCGCGGCCGATGCGGCGAGCGTGACGCTCGACGACGACTCCCGGATTCCGACGCGCACACTGGTCTGGACCGCCGGCAATCAGCCCAGTCCGCTGCTGCGCGATCTCCCGTGCGCGCACAACCGCCGCGGCCAGCTCGTCGTCGACCCGACGCTGCAAGTGCCGGGCTTGGACGGAGTCTGGGCCTTGGGCGACGGTGCGCAGGTGCCGGACGTGCGCCAGGCGGGCGCCTTCCACCCGCCAACCGCGCAGCACGCGATCCGCCAGGGCAAGACCGTGGCCGACAACGTGACGGCCGTCGCGCGTGGGCAAGCGCCGCGGCCGTTTAGCTACCGCGCCGTCGGGTCGCTGGTCGCGCTCGGGTCCCGCACCGCCGCCGCGGAGGTGGCCGGGCGAAAGTTCTCGGGCTTCCTCGCCTGGGTCATGTGGCGCACGATCTACTTCAGCAAGCTTCCGGGCATGGACCGAAAGGTTCGGGTGGCGCTCGACTGGGCCATCGACCTGCTGTTCCCGCGCGACATTGTGCTGCTGCCCGGGCCGCCGGACGCGGTTGAGCCACGAGCCGGCGGTCGCGACGCCGAGCCGAGTTCCGACCGATGATCCGCTCCGACCACCTCGCGGCGTGGCTGCTGACCGGCGCGCTGGCCGGGCTGGTGGGCGGCGTCGTGCTGGCCCTGGCCATGCTGGAGCTCGGGATGATGGCCTCCATGGCGTTGATCGTCAGCGCCCGTGAGTCGATGGGCGTCGGGCTCCTCGTCCACTTCGCGCTGTCGGCGGTCTTCGGCGTCCTGTTCGCGGCCCTCGTGCGCAACCAAGCGCGCCGTAACGACGCCCTGGTGTTCTGGGGGCTCGCCTACGGCGCGGTCGTGTGGTTCCTCGATCCCCTCACGCTCTACCCGCTCACGGTCGGCGAGCCGGTGACCTGGTCGCTGGCGGCCGCGCAAGGCTCGTTTGGATTGCTGCTCGGCTTCCTGCTGTACGGCGCCGCCACGGGTCTGGCGCTGCTGATCCTGAGCCGCCCGGTGCTGCGCCGTCCCTCGCTCGCGGGGATCGGACTCGGGTCCGCCGCGGGACTCATGGCGGCCGCCATCGCGGCCGGACTCCTGACCGATCAGGGACAGACGCCCATGTTCGCGGCGCTGCCGGCCGGCACGGCCCAGCCGCTGGCATGGCTGGCCGCGCTGCTCATCGGCACGGTCGCCGGGGCGGGATTCGCGGCGCTGGCCCAGCGCCCCAGCGACAGTGCCGGCGCCGGGCTCGTGCGTGGCGCCATGTATGGATTCCTGCTCTGGGTCGTGCTCCGGCTGACGGTCCTGCCGCTCATTCTGGACGGCGAGCTGCCATGGTCGGTGGCCGCGGCAGCGGCCACGTACCCCGCGCTGCTCGCGTATCTCGTCTTCGGCGGGTTCCTCGGCTTGGGCTACCAGTGGCTGCGCGGGCTCTGGCATGTCCTCTTCGACGACGTTGACGGCGCGGACGACGAGGAAGGCGTCGGCGCCCGCGGCCTGCGCGCCCTCGGCCGCGGCATCGCCGCCGGGGTGGTTGGCGGACTGCTCTTCACCTACGTCATGGTCCAAGTCGGCGCACTGCCGGACGTGGCCGGCTTGATGGGCGGCGACACGCAGATCGCGGGCCTCGTGATCCACCTCCTCATCGCCATGCTCTTTGGCGCGGCCTACGGTCTGCTCTTCCGGCGTCAGAGCTACGACGTGGGTTCCGCCGTGGGCTGGGGAGTCTCCTACGGCTTCTTCCTGTGGGTCCTGGGTCCCCAGATACTCATGCCCATGCTGCTGGGCGCCACGCCCGAGTGGTCGGCCGCCGGCGCCGCGTCGTTGACCGCGAGCATGGTCGGTCACCTCGTGTACGGCGCGGGGCTTGGGCTGACCTATCACGTGTTTGAAACGCGGCACAACCCCTGGTGGATTGCTCGCCGACAGGCCGACGAGGCGCGCCTGCGGCGCCGGCGCGAAGCGCTGCAATCCGCGGCCCCCGCCCTTTGGGCGCTCGTGCTGCTCGTGGGGCTGACCCTGCCCGTGATCCTGGGCGCGCCGGCCTAGCCTGTCCCCTTCCCGAGCACTTGTAGGGGCGCTTCGCGAAGCGCCCCTACCAAACCGACCCGCGCCGCAGCGATGAATCCCCTGGTCCCGCGGGCGCCCCTGATGTGCGCCCTTCGGGTTGCCCCAACACGTCCGTCCATCGCCGCGCACGGATTCAACCGTAGGGGCGGGTTTCAAACCCGCCCCTTGTATGGTGCAAGACCCTCGGATCGTCCGAGGGTAGGCACCGGGCCGGGGCATTTTGGGACGATGACCGCCTAGTCGTCCGACTCCCCGGTCGGCACCCTGTCATAGCGCCGGATGCACATCCCCACCGCCCGCTGCATGCGAAAACGCGCGTAGTACGCCTGCAACTCGGCATCGCATAGCACGTCCACCATGTACAGGCCATCGAGTTGCTCCAGGATCCGGCGCATCAGCTCGGAGCCGATGCCGCGGTCCTGATACTCCGGCAGCACCTCCAGCAGCGGGATATAGGCGCTGAGCACGCCGTCGCTGACGGCAGTGACGAACCCGACGACGCGGTCCGATTGATCGTCAATCGCCACCACCACGTGCGAGCTGCCACGCAGGATTGTCAGATGCGTCTGCGGCGTGGGCTTTCGCGGCCAATCGACGAAGAACCCCACAAGCTGGCTGGCCTCCAGCCCCTCGGCGGTGGCGCGGTACTCGATCATGTGCGCTCTGTCATGGCACGCCATAGGCGAAGCGCCCGCGCGGCGAGTGCGGGTAGTCCTGCACGATCAGCAACTCTAGCAACCGGTCGCGCAGATCGCGCCGCGTGCCGTCATAGGCCGGGTCGTGCACCAGGTTGCGCTGCTCGTCGGGGTCGTGCTTGAGGTCGAAGAGCTGCTCGCCGCCGCCTTCGGGATACATCGTGTAGCGCCAGTCGTGGGTGCGCACGGTCCGCGCCCAGCGGTCGGGGGTGTGCGGCACGGTGTTGCTGCTGAAGCTCTCGGCGTAGGCCGCGTCTCGCCAGTCGGCCGCCCGCGTGCCGCGGCAGAGTGGTGCCAGCGATCGGCCGGGCAGCGTGTCGAAAACGCGGTCCGGCGAGAGCCCGCCGCCAGGACGGCTGGTGCGGAAGAACTGAGGTTGGGGAACCTCCACCCCGGCAAGCTCGTGAATCGTGGGGCAAATGTCCTCCAACTGCACCAACTCTGATCTCTCCCGGCCCTGTTGCAGACCCGGCCCGGCGATGACCAGCGGAACCCGCACGCAAGCGTCGTAGTGCAGGCCCCCTTTCAGCTTCAGCCCATGGTCGTGGAGCAGATCGCCGTGGTCGGAGAGGAAGATGATGACCGTGTCGTCGAGACGCCCGCTTTCCGCCAGGGCCGTCTCCAGAACGCCCAGCTGCCGGTCCAGGTGGCACAGGTCGGCGAAGTAGTGCCGCCGGTCGCGCCGCCACTCCGGCGCGGGCGTGGCCCGTCCGCCCATGTCGTGGAATATCGGCGGCGTGCACGGGTCGTCCGCCCACTCGGCGGGCAGCGGCTCGGGTAAGCGGCCGGCGTCGACGCGGTCCAGGTAGCCGGGCGGCGGCGCGTAGGGATCGTGCGGCTGCACGTAGCTCACGTGAGCGAAAATGGATTGGTCCCGATCCGTGGCGCGGATGAAGTCCACCGCACGCTCCGTGGTCCAGTTGGTTTGCGAAATCTCCTCGGGAAACGGCAGCTCGTACGCGCCATAGAGCTCGGGAGTGGACGGGAATCGCGCGGCCAGATCCACGCCCTCCGGTCCGTGGCACTTGAATCCGGGAAAGCTGCGCCCCCACACCGTGCTCAGCGCCGCGTCCAGGTGCTCGGGGTGCGTCGTCCTGATCCACTCCAGCCACGGGCCGCCGCGGGCATCTTCGGTGATGTCCTGCACGTCGAAGCCATAGGGCCGGTAGTCGGGGAACAGCGACTCGTACTGGGAGCGCAGGTGGAGCTTTCCGAACGCGCCGGTGCGCCAGCCGGCCGCCTGCAGCGCCTGCATGAACGTGGGGATGCTCGGGTCCAGGTTGTAGCCGTTCAACAGCATCCCGTGGTGGCGAGTGGTGAGCCCGGTGGCGATGCTAGCTCGCGCCGGGCTGCAGATCGGATTGCTGCTGATCGCGTGCCGGAAGGTCGTCCCGCGCGCCTGCAAGCGGGCAATGTTGGGCAGCGGCGCCGCCCCGGCCAGGCACGCCTCGACCCAACGCGCCGCCAACTGGTCCACCATGAACAGCACGATCGACCGGGGTCCGCCGTGGGCTTCCCCGTGGTCGCAACCCGTCGCTAGATCATGGGTTCCAGGCATCAGCACCCTTTCGTCATTCCGGCGAACAGCCTGCCCCGTACTCGATACGGGGCAGGAATCCAGGTCCGAGCCGTCGTCGGCTCCCAACTCACCGGTGTCACGGTTGTCCCGGCGCCCAATCCCGCGCGCCCGCATGCTACCCGTCGCTCGGCGCCGTCACGCGGCCGAGTGCGGCGTCCGCCTATGATCGACTCTCACAGCGGCCCTGCACGGAAGGTCAGCGCCATGCGCATTACCGACGTCCGCACGATTCCGGTCTTCGCCGAGCACCGGAACATGAACTACCTGATCACGAAGATTGAGACCGACAAAGGGATCTACGGCTTGGGCGAGTCCGCGATCACCGGCAAGGAGCGCGCCATTCAGGGTGTGATCGAGCACTTTCGGCCCATCCTGCTCGGCGAGGACCCCCGCCGGATCGAACACCTGTGGCAGCGAATGTTCCGCGGCAGCTTCTTCAAGGCCGGTCCGATCTTGGGTGCCGCGATCTCCGCCATCGACATAGCCCTCTGGGACATCAAGGGCAAGGCGCTGGGAGTTCCGGTGTGGGAGCTGCTCGGCGGCAAGTGCCGCGACGGCGTCGTCTGCTACCCGCATGTCACCGGCAAAAGCCTCGACGAGCTGCTGGCCGACGCCGACCGCGCGCTGGCGCAGGGATACCGCTTCGTGCGCTACGGCTTCCCGGGCGTCGAGCCGCCGGGCGGGCTGCTGGAGCCTCGGCGCGGCGTACCGGCCGCCATCGAAGTCACCGAGGCCATGCGTCGGCACGTTGGCCCGGATATCGAGATCTGCGTCGACTTTCACACCCGGCTCGATCCGAATGAAGCCGTGCGACTGTGCAAGGGCCTCGAGCCGCTGGATATCTTCTTCGCCGAGGACCCGGTGCGCTCCGAACGCCCCGAAGCCTATGCCTATGTGCGCCGCCATACCCACGTTCCCATCGCGGGCGGCGAGGAGCTGGCCTCCAAGTGGGAGTTTCAGCCGCTGATCGAGGGCGACCTGATCGACTACGTGCGCACCGACCTGTGCATCGTCGGCGGGTTTACCGAGGCGCGGAAGATTGCCGGTTGGGCCGAGTCGCATCATCAATATCTCGCGCCGCACAGCCCCATGGGCCCAATCTCGCTGGCTGCGTGCGTGCACCTCGACATCGCCAGCCCCTTGGTCGGCGTCCAGGAGCTGCCGGAGCTTCCCGGAGCGCTGGCGGACGTGTTCCCGCAGCAAATGACCTTTGAGGACGGTCACCTGATCGCACCGACCTCCCCCGGCATCGGCGTGGACATCGACGAGGCGGCCGCGGCCAATCACCCATTCCAGATGCGCCCGATCCCCGAGCTCCGCCGCCGGGACGGCTCCGTCACGAACTGGTAGTCCGGGACCTGCGCCTACGGCGTGCGGTCCTCGGTTCCGTTCGCCGCCGCCTTGGCGCGCTCGATCTCTCGATGCACGTGCAGCACGCGCTGGGCGGCGGTGAGCTGGGTGGCGATCGCCAGAAACCACATGGCCCCGCTGAGCACGGCAAACGGCGTGAGCAGCGCGATGCCCAGCACGATCAGCCGTTCGGGCCGCTGGAAGAAGCCGACCTTGCACTCCACGCCAAGGCCCTCGGCGCGGGCGCGGGTGTAGCTGATCAGCATGGACCCGATGAGCGTGAGCAGAGCTAGCACCGTTTCCGCCTGGGCGCCGACATCGACGAAATACCAGACGAGCCCGGTGAAGATCACGCCTTCGCCCCAGCGGTCCAAGGTCGAGTCCAAGAACGCGCCGAAGTCGGACCGCCGATTGCTGACGCGGGCGACGGCGCCGTCGAGCGTGTCGAAGCCGCCGCTCACCAGCAATAGCACGCCTCCGGCGATCTGCCAGCCGAGCGCGATCACCACCGCTGTCGGGAAGGCCAGGACGAGGCCCGTAATCGTCAGCGCGTTGGGGTCGATGCCCGTGCGGGCCAGCGGCGTCACCACAATCTCGGCCACACGGCGGGATCGGGCTTGGAGGCGCGGGTTGATCATCAGCGCGCCGCCGCGTCGGCCGCGTCGGCCGCGTCGGGTGCAAGTGCCCAATCGCGGCCGCCGATCTCGCGTTCGTTGAGCAACTCTTCGTAGTAGTCCACCACGCGGGCCGCGATCTTTGGCCAGGCGAACGCTTGCGCGCGCTGCTTGCCGAATTCGGACAGGTGCGCGCGCTTGGCGTCGTTCCGCATCAGTCGCAGCAGCGTGCGCGCCAGCGCCGCGTGATCCTTTGGCGGCACCAGCAACGCGCCCTCGCCGTCGAGCAGCAACGCGCGGTACCCCGGGATGTCGGAGGCGACCACCGGCAGGCCGGCGGCCATGGCCTCCAGCAGCACCACGCCTTGACTCTCGCTGCCGAGCGCCGGGGAGCAAAAGATGTGCGAACTCTTGAGATAGCGCTGCTTGTCCTCCTGGCTCACGTGGCCGGCGAACACCACGTTCCGCAGGCCCAGTTGGTTGACCTGGCGCTGGTAGGCGCGCCGCTGGTGGGGACGGTACGCCCCCACCAGCACCAGCCGGGTGCGGGGCTGCAGTTGCTGCACGAGCTGCATGGCGCGCAGCAGCACCGACAACCCCTTGCGCTTGTCAAAGCGCCCGACGAACAGGATGTTGAAGAGGCCGTCGGTCAGCGGCGGCAGCGGCTCGACGTCACGGCCGTAGAAGTCGATGTCGATGCCGTTTGGAATGATCCGGTACTCCCCGCGATACGACCGGAACACCAGGTCCCGCGCGGCCTGCGACACCGCGATCTTGCCGTCGAGCTTCTGTTGCAGCCGCCGGATGAGCGGGCGCGTCGATTGGTAGACGAAGGCTGACTTGCGCGCTGCGTGAAAGGTGCCGACGTTGAGCGCCTTTGAATAGCGCAGCACGGTGAGCGGCAAGGCGGGCACGAGCGGCTCTTGCAAATGGATTACATCGAACTGGCGCTCATCGAGGAAGCGCCGCACCCGCGGCAGAAGCGTCGGCGACAGCGTCAGCCGGGCGGTCGATTGATTCACGGGCAGCGGCACGATGCGGCGGCCGACGCGATAGAAATTGGGATTCTCCACCTCGGGCGCCTCCGCCGCCGACGGCGCCATGATCGCGACCTCATGCCCCAGCGCCCGAAACTCGCGGTCCAGGGCCAGCACGTGCTCGGTCACCCCGCCGGGATACGGGAAGTCATAGGGCGAGACTTGGAGGATGCGCATGCTCAGGTGGTCTCCCACATGGACCGGAACATATACCACTGCTCGGGCGCCTTGCGGATAAGAGCTTCGAGGTCCCACATCACTTGCTGCATGGCGCGCTGCACGGCCTCGTCCCGAGATTCGCCGTGCGTCCAGACGATCGGCGGCAGGGCATGTGCGGTGTACGTGCCGTCGCCGTTGCGAGTCATGCCGCCTACCATCAGCGGACTGCCGGCCCGCTGAGCCAGGGCGGCCGACCCCGGCGGCACCCACGCCGGGCGTCCGAAGAACTCGACCTGGACACCGTGTCCGGGCGTGGGGCGGTCGGCCAAGAGGGCGACATACTCGCCACGGCCCAGCGCCCGCAGTATCTCCCGCGCCGCGTTCCCGAGCTGGATGCTGTGCAGGTTCAGCTTGCCCCGCACATGGTCCAGCATGCCGGTCACGGCGCGGCTGCGCATGGTTTCGGCGACCACGTGGGTCGGATGGTCCAGCGAGATCAGCCCGCCGCACCATTCCCAGTTTCCGAAGTGGGCCGTGATCATGACGCCGCCCTTGCGCTGCTCGTGGAACGCTTTGAAGTGCTCAAAGCCCTCGATACGCACCGTCCGCCTGATCAAATCCGCTTTCGACAGCCGGAAGCCGCGCAGGAAGTCGATCACGTGGTCAATAAACGCCACGACCGACCGCCGGCCGAGATCCCGCGCGCGAGGGTCCGAGGCCTGCAGGCCCAGCACGACGGCCATGTTGGCGGTGGTGTTGCGGCGCACGCGCGGGACGAGCAGGAAAACCAGCGTGCCCAGCACGCGCGCGAGCGCCGCCGAGATCGGTCGCGGTATCCAGCCAACCAACCGCGACCCGAGCTCGAACAGGGTGATCATTTATGCCGGATCGGCCGCCGATCCGGCCACAACTTCCGCCGACGCAATGAAGTCCTCCATCATGTCGTGCGCTTGGGCATCCGTGTACTGAATCGGCGGCGACTTCATCAGATACGCCGACGGGCCTTCAAGCGCCCCCGACACCCCACGCGTCAGCGCGATCTTGCAGCAGCGCACGGCGTCGATCACGATCCCCGCCGAGTTCGGCGAGTCCCACACCTCCAGCTTGAGCTCCAGGTTCAGCGGCTGCCCGCCGAAGGACCGACCCTCCAGGCGGATGAAGGCCCACTTGCGATCTCCCAGCCACTCGACGTAGTCGCTGGGGCCGATGTGGACGTTGCCGGGACCGATGTCGTACTCCAACTGACTCGTGACGGCGTTGGTCTTGGAGATCTTCTTCGACTCCAGCCGCTCACGCTCCAGCATGTTCTTGAAGTCGGAGTTCCCGCCGACGTTCAGCTGATAGGTTCGCTCGAGGTTGACGCCCCGGTCCCGGAAGAGCCGCGTGAGGACCCGGTGCACGATCGTGGCTCCGACCTGCGACTTGATGTCGTCGCCGATGATGGGCACCTGCGCCCGCTCGAAGCGCTGCTGCCAATAGGCCTCGCGCGCGATGAACACCGGCATGCAGTTCACCATGGCGCAGCCCGCCTGCAGCACCTGCTCCACGTACCACTTAGTGGCTTCCTCGCTGCCCACGGGGAGGTAGTTGATCACCACATCCGTGTGGGTGTCGCGCAGCAGCTCGACGATGTCGTCCGTCGATCCGTCGGCTTTCACGACCGTGTCGGCCATGTAGCGGCCGATGCCGTCGTGGGTCATGCCGCGCGCCACGGGGACGCCCAGCGGCGGGACGTCGGAGAACTTCACCGTGTTGTTCGGCGTCGCAAAGATCGCCTCGCTCAGGTCGATCCCAACCTTGTTGCGGTCGACGTCAATGGCCGCCGAAAACTCGATGTCACCGACGTGATAGGGCCCCAGCACCGTGTGCATGAGCCCGGGGATGAATTCATCGGCCGGCGCGTCGCGATAGTGCGCGACCCCTTGCACCAACGACGAGGCGCAATTACCGACGCCAATGATCCCGACACGAACCGTGGACATGGTGACTCCCTTACGACGTTGCGGCGCCCGAATCGGGGCGTTCCGATGTATGTGCCTTCTGCTCGGTGACCAGGTGCTCCAGATAGGTCGTCAGCTCTTGATGCAGGGCCTCCAGGCGATCGGCCACCAGCGAGTACTTCACGAGGCGTCCCTCACGACGTGCCCGAACCAAGCCGGCCTGGCACAGGCGGCGCACATGCCACGACATGAGCGGGGGGCTGCGGCCAACGTCCTCGGACAGCTCCGCCACTCCCTGATCCGGGTTCTCGGCCAGCCGCTGCAGGATCCGCAAGCGGGTGCCCGACCCGAGCGCCCGGGCATAGGAGCGCATGCCCAGAATGTTCCAGTCGTCGGGCGTTGTCGTCGCCGGCATGATGCATAAAGAAAACTTTATCGATCGACCAACTCTAGCGCGCCGCCGCCCGCGCCGTCAACGAATGGAGGTGATCCGTTCCGCCGCCGCGCGCCGCGGCGGCGCTACTTGGCGTATTCGATCGCGCGCGTTTCCCGGATCGCCGTGATCTTGATCTGGCCGGGGTACTCCAGCGACTCCTGGATGCGATTGGCGATCTCCCGCGACAGGCGGTGGACGCCCAACTCGTCAATCGAAGTGGGTTGCACCATGACGCGCAGCTCACGCCCGGCCTGGATGGCATAGCAGGACTTCACGCCCTCGAACGAGCGGGCGATCTCCTCGAGCTTCTCCAGGCGCTGCAGGTAGCGCGTCACCGTCTCGCGGCGCGCGCCCGGACGTGATCCTGAGATCGCGTCGGCCGCCGCCACGGCAAAGGCCTCGAAGCTGCGGAGCTCGACCTCGAAGTGATGCGCCTCTGCCGCGTGGGCCACCTCATCACGCACGCCGTGGCGCCGCAGGAGCTCGCCGCCGATCAGCGCGTGCGGGCCCTCGACCTCATGGTCGATGCCTTTCCCGATGTCGTGCACAAAGCCGGCCGTGCGTGCCAGCTCCACGTCGCCGCCAACCTCGCCGGTCATGGTCGCCGCAAGCAGCGCCACCTCGACGGAGTGGCTGAGCACGTTTTGCCCGTAGCTGTGGCGGAAGCGCAGGCGCCCCATATAACGCTGGATCTCGGGTGGCAGCCCGGTGATTTTGGCGTCGAATGCGGCCCGTTCGCCCTCCTGGGCGATGATTTCCGTGACTTCGGCCTGGGCCTTGGCCACGGCTTCCTCGATGCGCGCCGGGTGGATGCGGCCGTCCTCGGTCAAGCGTCGCAGGGCCACGCGCGCAACCTCGCGCCGCACCGGGTCGAAGGCCGACAGGACCACCGTTTCCGGGGTGTCGTCGATGATGATGTCAACTCCCGTGGCCGCTTCCAGCGCGCGGATGTTGCGGCCCTCGCGGCCGATGATCCGCCCTTTCATGTCATCGTTCTTGAGGTCGACGACCGAGGTCGTCACCTCGGTGGTGTGGGAGGCGGCGACGCGCTGCAGCGCGAGACCCACCAGCCAACGCGCCCGCGTTTCCGCGCGCTCCTTGGCGTCGGCCTCGACCTGACGCACCATCTGCTCGGCGTCGCTGGAGAGCTCCTGCTCGATGCTCTGCAGCAGTTCCGCGCGCGCCTCGTCCCGCGTCAGGCTGGCCGCGCGCTCCAGTGCCGCCAGGTGCTCCTGGCGCACCTCTTCCTGCGCCAGCGCGTCGGCCTCGAGCTGTCGGCGCGCGTCGCCGAGCTTGGCCTCGCGCGCCTGCGACGCGCGATCTCGGTCCTCAAGCGCCTCGGCGCGGGTCTCCTGACGTTCGTCCCGCTGCTGCGCGCGCTGCTCTTGGTGCTGCATCTCGCGGCGACGATCGGCCAGTTCGCGCTCGCCGGCCTCCCAGGCCTGGTGCGCGGTTCGCGTTGTGGTCTCGATCAGGGCTCGTTGCTGGGCTTCGGCGGCCTTCAGCTCGTCCTCGATCCGCTGCGCGAGGGCGCGCATGCGCGATCCGGATAGCCAAACTTGATAGAAGTAGCCCGCCACGAGCCCCAGGGCGAGCATCGCCACGCCGGCGATGATCGCAATTAGCGGGGCAGCCATGGCTAGCCTCCGATAGGTTGATGGGGAGATATGGCGTCAAAGTGTTCATGTCTGCGAGTGCTCCGCCGCATTGCGCGGAGCGCACCCGATGCTAACGGGCATTTGGCATACGCGCCAACGAGCGCCGGGGCGGCGCCACCGCCGACCTATACTTGGAACGGCGAAGTTCGGGCGGGCGGCAGACCGGGGGGTGCCAAATGACCGCGACCAACGGCGCGGCAACGATGACGGGCCGCGAGCGCTATGTGAACGCGCTGCTCGGCAAGCCGGTCGACATGATGGCCGTGGGCAGCCCGACGTCGCTGGCCACCTACGAGCAGATGCGCTTGCTTGGCGTCGAGTGGCCCGAGGCGCATTACACGGCCGAGGTGGTCGCGCTGCTGGCCGAGCGCAGCTACACCGATCTGGGCTTCGACACGATCGCCCCGTACTTCAGCATCATCATGGGTGCGGCGGCCCTCGGCGCCCCGATCGACTGGGGCTCGGACCCTTGGGAATTCGACAAACCCACCGGCAAGATCATCACCGGACCGCGCATGCCGGCGGTCAGGCCGCCGAACCCCTGGGTCACTCCCGACGACATCGAGATTCCGGACGATTTCCTCGAGCGCCGGGAGTCGCGCGCCATCATCGACGCGATCAAGATCCTCCGCGCCGATCACCCGGACGCCGCCATCGTGGGCAAAGTCATGGGCCCGTGGACGCTGGCCTATCACATGTTCGGGCCGCAGGAATTCCTCATCAACGTGATTCTCGATCCCGACTACGTGCACAGCGTGCTCGACAGGCTGCGGCATGCGTCCGTCATGTTCGCCAATGCCCAGCTCGAAGCGGGCGCGGATGTCATCACGCTCGCCGACCACTCCACGGGTGATCTGGTGCGCGCCGAGACCTACCGCGACTATCTGCTGCCGGTGCACCAGAAGATCACGCCCCTGATCGAGGGGCCGGTGATTCTGCACTGCTGCGGCAAGACGATCGACCGCATGCGGTACATCACCGAGGCCGGATTCGAAGCCTTCCACTTCGCGACGGAAAACAACCCCCACGAGGCCAAGAAAGCCGTCGGTGACTACAAGCTGGTGGGCAACGCGAGCAATTTCATCACCTTGCTCTCCGGCCGTCCGGAAGATGTCGCCGTCGAGATTGCGGACCTGCTCACCGCCGGGGTTGACATCATTGCTCCCGAGTGCGCGGTGCCGCCCCAGGTGCCTGATGCCAACTTGCGCGCGCTCGTGCAGGCGGCGCGAGGCGCGTTCGAACCTGATCCGGCCGTCACCGATGCGACGAACATGGCCGACACCTACCGGGCGCAGGTCGCCGCGCAGAGTGGCGCGCGTCCGAACTAGTTGACCGTCCAGGGTTTCCTTACTACGTGAATGCAGAAGGCTAGGTAAGAATCGTAATTGACGAAATGGATATGTGGATGGTAAAACGTCCACGTAGGTCTAAGCGTAAGATAAGTGATCGCTTAGTAACGCTAAGTGACCAGTATATACGTATACTGGAGTCGTACGAATACGTGAAAGAAGCAAGACAGTACAAAGCTGTCGTACAGGAAATTGAAGGTAACGTAAACATGGACGAACAGGCCATTATGGAAAGCATCCGTAATGAAGGTTAGCTGGGACTTATTCAACAAAGTAATAAAGAAAGACACTCCAGGGTTTTGGGCTGACCGTACCTTCAACAAAACCTTAGAAGAGTACAAGGAGATGTACAATGCAGAGACACCTGAAAAAGACACGATAGACGACTTCAGTTTTCTATCAATGCTCATATTCCAACATGAGTACGGTATAGAGAACATACAGGGCGCAATGGTCTACTTACGGTCCATTAGTAAGAACAACACTGAGGGAATCTTACGTACAGCTCATTTCTTTGAGCAGTTAGGGAGAAAACGTGAACGATCACTCTTCAAGTAGCATAAACCTTGTTGCAAGTGTTGAGTCACTCGACACTTTAGCAGCAATTAGGTTAGTGGGCGACTTCGAGGACAAAGTCCTAAGACTTTATGAGTCGGCCATGAAGGGCGGCAACATAGAGCATGGTCGCTTGCTGCACGGCGTCTCCGCTGTGCTCGAAACCGTGCTGGGTTGCGCGCAGGGTCGCCGTGGGACGTGGCCGGCCCTCGGTTCCGTTGCGCGACCCGGCGGCCCGCGCGTGTGACTCGTGGCGGCCGCGGACGACGACGCCCAGGTTCTCGCTGACCGCTGGCGTGGCCTAAGCGGCATTCCCGTCGAAGCGGCGTTCCTGCACACTTATCGGCGCGCCGGAGCGGCCCGCGAGCTTGGCTATCCCATCACGCCCGGCGTGTTCGTCGGCGACACCTTGATCCAATATTTCACGCATGGCCGCCTGGAGGCGCCCGGCCGGTCGACGCCAGCGCCTGTTGGCGTGCCCCGCCAATCGAACCTCGGCGAGCAGATGGCCCGCGCGCTGGCCGGCGCCGCGCCCGCCCCGGAGCCGCTCGGCGTCTTCGAACCTGCCCTGGCCACGCCCGAGCTGCGCGCCCGCGCCGGCGAAAGCATCGGCGCCCCGGTCCTGTGGCGCGGCTTCTCAACGCAGCTTTTTCAGCGCGACATCGTGCGCCTCATGCCGGTGTCGCCCGGGACCCAGCGACCGGTGCGCGGCAATCTTGGCGAGCTCTACGTCGGACTGGCCGACGACGAGCGCGCGCGCGGCGAGGGTCGGCCCGCGCCGATTGACCGCCAGGCGGTTCCGGCGCCCGAGCCTGTGATCGCGCCGGTGCTCACCTATCACTTCACCCGCGGCGCGGCGGCCTTCCGCGACCACCTGTCGCCCCTGCTCGATGAAGGCCTGACTCCGGTCTCATTCGATCACCTGGTGGCGGCCATCGAAGGCTGGGCCACGCTGCCTCCCCGCGCCTTCGTCGTCACCTTCGACGACGGCTGGGTGGGTCAAGCCGACGAGGCCCTGCCCGTGCTCGTCGAGCTGCGCGTTCCCGCCACCTTCTTCGTCTTGCCGGGATTCGAGCGCCACGGACAGGGCCACATGACGCTCGAGCAGTTTCGCGGCCTGCGCGCCGCCGGCATGACCGTTGGCTCGCACACCTTGAACCATGCCAGGCTGCCGACCCTGATCAAGCAAAACTTGGGCGCGGCGCAGGCGGAAGTGGTCCTCTCCCGTGATGAGCTTGAGCGCGAGGTTGACGGCGTCGACTACTTCGCCTACCCGAATGGCCTCTACGACGAGGCTGTTGTTCAGCTCGTGCGAGATTCGGGCTACCGCGCGGCGGTCACGACGGTCTCCGGCGTGCTTCATTCGCTGGACCGCCGCTTCGAGCTGCGGCGCGTGGGCACCAATGCGTGGGCGTCACTGGCGGAGACCCGGCGCGCCATCCGCCGCGCGGCCGCCATCGAGGGTGTGGCTTCGCCGATCTGATTTGCCCGGAGGGTGGACAATCGCGCAACTGTCACCCTCTGGCGAAGGTCGCCGCTCCGCGTTGCATGCACGTCGCTGCCCTGCACCTGCTCAATTTTCGCAACTACGCCCGGCTTGACCTTGAGCTGCCGGCCGGTCCCCTCGTCGTGCATGGGGGCAATGCGCAGGGCAAGAGCAATTTGCTGGACGCGGTGCACATCCTGGCCACGGGACGCAGTCTGCGCAGCGGTGCCGAGGCCGCCTGGATCAACGTGGACGCGCCCGAGGCCGCGCACTTCGCGCGTATTCAGGCGCAGGTTCACGCCGCCGCTGGGGACGAGCACCTAGAGCTCGTAGTCGCTCGGACCAGTGCTGGCGGCGGCGTGCGCCGTCGCGTGCGGATCGGGGGCGCCGCCCGACGCTTGGCCGATCTGCCGGGCCGCTTGCAGGCCGTGAGCTTTTCGCCCGCGGACTTGACGTTGCTCACCGGGCCGCCGCGTGAGCGGCGGCGATGGCTCGACATGGCGCTGGCGCAGCTCGACCGCGCCTACGTGGCGGCACTGGCCGAGTACGAGGTGGTGCTCACGCGGCGCAACGCCGTGCTCCGCCGCATCCGCGCCGGTCACGCCCGTCCGCCCGAGCTCGACTTCTGGGACACGCGTCTCGCCCCGCTCGCGGTTCAGGTCGTGCACCAGCGCCGGTGCTTCGTGGATGCCCTGCAACCGTTGCTCGCGGCGGAGTATGCGCAGGTCACCGGCGAGCCGACGCTCGCCGCGAGCTACGCAGCCACGGCGGCGGTTGCGGAGGCTGCGGAGTTCGTGGAGGCGCTTCGCCAAGCGCGCCGGGCCGACGTTGAGCGCGGCGCGACCAGTCTCGGTCCGCATCGCGATGACCTTGAGCTCCGCCTCCGCACCCACGCGCTGGCCAGCTTTGGCTCGCGCGGCCAGCTACGCTTGGCCGGGGTGGCACTCAAGTTGGCCCAATTCGAGCTTGCCCAGCGCCGGACCGGCGAACGGCCGGTGCTGCTGCTGGACGACGTGGCGGCTGAGCTGGACCCGCATCACCGACGCCTGCTGCTCGAACGCCTTACACCCGCGGCGCAGACCCTCATCACCACCGCCGATCCTGCTGGCCTGCACGCGCCAATGCTCAGCGACGCGGCGCACCTGCTGGTCGAGCGCGGAAGCATCCGGATGACGCATGCCCCCGCGTAGGTCGGGCTCGCTCCGGCCGCTGGCCGACCTGCTTGCCGAGCTTGGCGAGCGCGCCGACATGCGCCACGGTCGCCGTCGACTCGCGACCACCCAAGCAATTCAGAGCGCCTTGCGGGCGGTGTTGGGCAACGACGCGGCCGCGCGCTGTCAGCCGGCCGGCTACGTCGGGACGACCGCGATTCTGGCCTGCCGTTCGAACGCGTCTGCCCAGATCGTGGCCATGCACCTGCCGCGAATCATGGACGAGGTGCGCGGTCGTGTCGCCCATGCCGACGTGCAGGAGTTGCGCCTGACCGTGGTGCCCGAGCGCTGGACGGCGGCGTAGTCGATCGGTTGCGGTTGAGTATCCTGGGCGCGCGCCCGTCCGTGCGGGCGAATGGGGATGGGCTTGCATGCATAACATCGCACTGATACCGGGCGACGGCACCGGTCCAGAGGTCACCGCTGAAGCGCTGAAAGTGCTTGAGGCCGCAGCAAGCGTTGGCGGCTTCACCTACGACACAACCACCCTCGATTTCGGCGGCGAGCGCTATCTGCGCACCGGCGAGACCCTGCCCGAGGGCGCGATCGACGATCTTCGCCAGTTCGACGCCATCTACCTGGGCGCCATCGGCCACCCGGACGTGCTGCCGGGCATCTTGGAGAAGGGCATCCTGCTGCGGATCCGGTTCGAGCTCGACCAGTACATCAACCTGCGCCCGGTCAAGCTTTACCCCAACGTGGAGACGCCGCTGCGCGACAAGGGCCCCGAGGACATCGACTTCATCATCGTGCGCGAGAACACCGAGGGGCTCTACTCCGGCATGGGCGGCGTGCAGTACGCGGGCACGCCCCACGAGGTCTCCACGCAGATCCACTGCACCACCTATCACGGCGTGTCCCGCTGCGTCCGCTACGCCTTCGAGCTCGCCCGGTCCCGCGCGCGAGAAAACCAGCTGCATCTCGTTGCCAAGACCAACGTGCTGACCTACGTCCACGGCACGTGGTGGCGGGCCTTCAACGAGATCGGCGACGCCGACTTCCCGGACATCACGCGCGACTACGCGCACGTTGACGCCGCCACCATGTGGATGGTCAAGAATCCCGAGTGGTTCGACGTCGTCGTCACCGAGAACCTATTCGGCGACATCATCACCGACCTGGGAGCGATGATTCAGGGCGGCCTGGGTATCGCCGCCGGCGGCAACGTGAATCCCAACGGCGTATCGATGTTCGAGCCAATCGGCGGCTCCGCGCCCAAGTACACGGGGCAAAACGTCATCAACCCGCTGGCCGCGATCAACGCGATGCAGATGCTCTTGGTCGACATTGGCGAGCACGCGGCGGCACAGCGCGTCGAGGCCGCCGTGATTCAAGCCCTCGAGTCCGGGCGCTTCAAATCCATGAGCGCCGGCAGAATGGGCATGTCGACGTCCGAAGCCGGCGATTTCGTCGCGAGTCTGGTCTAGCCTGTCCCCATCGGGCATACCCGCGACTCCTGGCGGCGGTTTGGGCCGACACCAGTCAGCGCGCAGCGTCCGGCCGCCCCGTCCAGGACCGGTGATATACTCCGGCGCCTCGGGTGGCCGGCTCAACCGCCCCTGAAATAGCCAAGGACGACTCATCGCCTCATCGAACGGCTCGCTAGCTGGCCTCAGTCAAGAGCGGCTGCTGTGGATCTACCGCACCATGCGCCGCATTCGACGTTTCGAGGAAACGGCCGAGGTCGCGTACCAGGCGGCCAAGATGCGCGGCGCGCTGCACTTCTACATTGGCGAAGAGGCCTCCGCGACCGGCGTCTGTGCCGCGCTCAACGAGGATGACTTCATCACCAGCACCCATCGCGGCCACGGCCACTGCATCGCCAAGGGCGCCCGGCTGGACAAGATGATGGCCGAGCTTTACGGCCGAACCACGGGTTACTGCGGCGGTAAGGGCGGCTCGATGCACATCGCCGACGTGGCCAGCGGCAATCTTGGCGCCAACGGCATCGTCGGCGCCGGGGTGCCCATCGCCGTGGGCGCCGCCCTGGGATCCAAGCTGCGCAACGACGGCAAGGTCACGGTCTGCTTCTTTGGCGATGCCGCCGGTCCGACCGGCGCCTTTCATGAAGGCCTGAATATGGGGGCGGTGCTCAACGTGCCGGTGGTTTTCGTCTGCGAGAACAACCAGTACGGCATGGCGACCCACACCGAGTACGCCAACGCCGCGCCGGTGGGCGACCGGGGTCCGGCCTACGGCATGCCCAGCGAGCGCATCGACGGCAACAATGTGTTCGAGGTCTACACACGGGCCAAAGTTGCCATCGACCGTGCCCGAAACGGCGAGGGCCCGACGCTCATCGAGACGATCACCTACCGCCATCGAGGCCACACCATCCACGACCAGAAGGGCTATCGCGACGAGGAAGAGATTGCTAAGTGGATCGCGCGCGACCCCATCGAGCGCTTCCGGCGGGCCGTCCTGGACGCCAAGGCGCTGACGGAAGACGACATGCAGGCAATCGACGACGAGGTTGAAGTGGTGGTTGAGCAGGCCGAGGCGTTCGCGGAGGCCAGCCCCTGGCCTACCCTGGACGCCATCGAGCGGGACGTCTACGTCGACTAGCCATGGCAATCACCACCGCACCTGACGCCCCGGCCGGCGCGGCCACGCGCCAGATCTTCATGAGCCAGGCGCTGCACGAAGCCCTGGACGAGGAGATGACGCGCGACCCGAACGTCTTCGTCTTGGGCGAGGAAGTGGGCGTCTGGGGCGGGGCCTACAACGTCACCGCCGGTCTGCTGGAGAAGTGGGGCGAGGGCCGCATCATCGATACGCCCATCTCGGAGGCGGCGATCGGCGGGGCGGCGGTTGGCGCCGCCGTCACGGGCTGCCGGCCCGTGGCCGAGTTCATGTACTCGGACTTCATGGGCATTGCCATGGACCAGATCGTCAACCAGGCCGCCAAGAACCGCTATATGTTCGGCGGCGCCGCCAAGCTGCCCATCACCTACCGCGCGCCGTTCGGCGCCGGCACCGGCAACGCGGCGCAGCACACCCAGAGCCTGGAAGCTTGGTTCGCGCACGTCCCCGGACTCAAGGTCGTCACCTGCTCGACGCCCCACGACGCCAAAGGGCTGCTGAAAGCCTCGATCCGCGAGGACAACGTGGTCGTGTTCTTCGAACACAAGGCGATCTACTCCATGCGCGGCCCCGTGCCCGAGCACGAATACACCATTCCGCTGGGCGTGGCCGATGTGAAGCGTGAAGGCCGCGACGTCAGCGTCGTGACCTACGCGCGCCAGGTGCACTACGCGCTGGAGGCGGCCGAGATGCTGGCCGGCGAGGGCATCGACGTCGAGGTAGTTGACATCCGCACGCTCTATCCGCTGGACGTGGACGCCATCTTGACCTCAGTGGCCAAGACGAACCACGCCGTGGTGGTCTACGAGGCGGCGCGCTTTGCCGGCTTTGGCGCCGAGCTCGCCTCCCAAATTCAGGAACACGCCTTCGACGACCTCGACGCGCCCGTGATGCGGGTGGCCGGAGCGCACGCCCCCATCCCGTTCTCGGAGCCGCTCGAAAAAGGCGCCATCCCCGACCCGGAGCGGATCGCCGCGGCCATTCGGGAGTCGCTGCAAGGCTCCCGCTAGCGTCCACCGCTAACGAAAGGACCCGCCTGTGGCCACCCCGGTCCTCATGCCCCTGATGGGCATGACTATGGAAGAAGGCATCGTCAGCAAGTGGCTCGTGGAAGCCGGCGCGACGGTGACCAAGGGCCAGGAGATCCTCGAGTTCGAGACCGACAAGATCAATGCCACTGTCGAGGCGCCGGAGGACGGCGTGCTTGGCGGCCTGACCGCACAACCGGGCGATGCCGTGGCGGTGCAAGGCGTGCTGGCCTACATCCTGGAACCCGGCGAGGAGGCGCCCGCAGCCGAGGCGCCGCCGGCCGTCGCGGCTGAGCCGGCGCCTGAGCCCGCACCCGCCGCACCGCCCCCCGCCCCAGCGGCTCCCCCGCCCGCGCCAGCCCCCGCGCCGGCGCCTGTGGTTGCGGCCACTCCGGTGGCGGCTGCCGCCGATGGACGCATCAAGTCTTCGCCACTAGCCCGGCGCATTGCCCGCGAGCTAGGCGTAGTCATCGCCGGACTCGCCGGCAGCGGGCCCGGCGGACGCATCATTGAGCGCGACGTGCGAGCAGCCGCTATGGCGCCGGCAGTCGCCGCGGCGCCGACCGTTGCCGTGGCTCCTGCAATCCCGACGCCGGCAATACCAGCAGCGATCGGTGAGCCGGTCGCCGGCACCACCATCCCCGTCGCCGGGGTGCGCAAGGTCATCGCCGAGCGCATGCTGCAGAGCCTGCAACAGAGCGCACAGGTCACGCTGGTCACCGAGGTCGACGGCCGCCGGTTCCACGAGCTGCGCACCGAGTTGGCCGCCCGACACGAGCCCGCCCTCGGGTTCAAGATCAGCTACAACGACCTGCTCATCCGCGTCTGCGCCCACGCGCTGCGCGAACACCCGCGCGCCAACGCCAGCCTGGACGGCGATGTCATTCGATTGCACGACGCGGTGAACGTGGGCTTGGCCATCGAGGCCGGCGGCGATCTGGTCGTGGCCAACGTCAAGCAGGCCGACCGCAAGTCGCTGGCCGAGATCGCCTCCGACGTGCGTGGAGTGGTGGAGCGCGCTCGCGCCAACCGGCTCGCGCTGGACGACATCACCGGCGGCACTTTCACGATCAGCAACCTGGGGCTTTACGGCATCGACGCCTTCACCCCGGTGCTCAACCCGCCGGAGTCGGCCATCCTCGGCGTGGGCGCGCTGCGCGAAAAGGCCGTGGCGCGCGATGGCGAGGTCGTCGCCCAGCTCTCGGTCACCCTGAGCCTCACCTTCGACCACCGCATCATCGACGGCGCCCCCGCCGCCCGCTTCCTCGCCCGCATCCGGGAGCTCATCGAGCAGCCGTACCTGTTGTTGTAGCGGCCTAAGCACATGAGGTTGATTGAGCCATGAATACTGACATAGAATTCATGACAGTTGAAGAGCTCGTGGATCTCAGAAAAAATGACATGATTAAACCAAACCATGAGTATCAACGCGGAGTTGTATGGAACCCCGATCAGCAAAAGAAGCTAATCGACTCTGTGCTTCGGGGCTATCAGTTGCCGATCATATACCTGCATTATCAGACAAGGACTGTAGCAACAATCACCCAGCAATCCTACGATATCATCGATGGCCAACAGCGGATCACTGCACTTCACGATTTCGTTGAAGGAGCATTCCCCTTGTTCGCCGTCGATGATGAAAAGGCCAAATTCCCCAGGTTTCTTCAGGACGAGCCCTGCCCTTGGGGTGGAAGAGACATTCACGGATTGGCGGACGATCTCAAGGAGCGTCTACTGAAAACTGAGCTTCCCATTGCCAAGATTACAACCCACAACAGCGACGACAACAACGAGGTGCGAGATCTCTTTGTCCGCCTCCAATCCGGCTTCCCCCTGAATGCTCAGGAGAAACGTGATTCATACCCCGGACAATTCACTGCATTTATCCTTTCGCTAGGAGGCAAGCCGGCAATAGCGCGCTATCCAGGGCATCCTTTCTTCCAACGGGTGCTGAGGATGAAGCCGGGCCGGGACCGTGGGAAGACGAGGCAGCTAGCCGCGCAGATTGCGATGCTATTCTTGGAAAGGCGGCGCAATGGACGCGAGCACTTCGCTGATATTAAAGCTAGGGAGATTGATGACTACTACTATACAAACTTGGACTTTGACGCGGGATCTGCGGATTGCAGACGACTCCGGGAGATCCTCGACAAACTAGATCATCTTCTAGGAGATGGGAAGATGCCGAAGTTGCGAGGGCACGACGCTATTCACTTGGTTTTGTTGCTCGATGAAATGTGGGACGACTATACTAGGGCTTGGGAGTCGACGCTACAAGATGCACAAAGTAACTTCTCGGCAATGCTGGCACGTGCTGTACGGTCGACTAAGGAAGGTGACCCCGACGAGACTTGGTTGAGATATGGAACCTGGACCAGATCGAACTCGGATCGTGGTGAGAATATCCGGCGGCGGCATCAATATTATTCCCAGCGTATGTTTCAGTTGTTAGGTAATATGACGCCGATGGATTCAAAGCGGGCATTCAGCCCGCTTGAACGAGAGATTATCTATTGGAGAGATGAGAAAACGTGCAATGTCTGTAAGGCGGAAGTTCTTTGGAATGAAGTTGAGATTCATCATATAGTGCAGCACAACGAAGGTGGCAAGACTGAATTGGAAAATGGCGTATTGATGCACAGGAAGTGTCATCCGAGGGGACAGGCTGCAGCGATGGAGTTCGCTCGGAGTGTCGGGGCTCGGACAGGCGTGTAGGCGGACGAAGAAGACTAGCCTCAAGCAAGTTGCAACATCGATGGCATGGCGGGTCAGTGGTCTTGCTACTGGTACAGGTGTTGGGGAGTTGGGTGCTGGATGGAGCAGGCTACTGGCAAGTCGTGGGTAGGAAGGGCGCGTGGTGTGACGCATTCGTAGCTCTGCGCAGGGCGAAAGCGTGCTGGGGTGTCGTGGAGGCGTTTGCGGCAGTCGATGCTTTGACGCCGTCGCGAATCGGGGCGACGACCTCGTCGGTGGGGAGACTGAGGTCAACGTTGGCGAGGGAAGCGAATCGCTAGGACTGGCTGCACGACGCAGCAGCGCTGTCCTCGCGGCGGACCCGGACGGCTCCGCTTCCGCTGGGCGAGTGCCGGCAGAGACGGGGAAACGTCGAGGCAGTAACCTGAGATAGGAGAAAGCAGCAGTAGCGGAGGACCGTCCATAGTGGTGTCTGTCTCGGACCAGCCGCGCGTGGCCGCGTCCCCGGATCGGCCACCCGGATCGCTGGAGGGGTCTGGCCTCTGGCGCAAGCGACTCACGCTGCCTACCTATACCGCCGCCGAGGCGGCTCGCTACGCACAGGCCAAGCCGCAGACCGTTGGGTACTGGTTCCGGGGCGGTGAGACGTCCGGGCCAGCGCTGCCTGGCCGAAAGGCGGGGGAACGCCTGAGCTACTTCGAGGCTGTCGAAATGGCATTCGTCGCTGCTTTCAGGAGCTACGGCGTCCGATTGCGGAATCTCCGCGAAGCGCGCGCGTACTTCCAAAGGCTGCTCCGGACCGAATATCCGTTCGCCGCCGAGCGGTTCTACACAGAAGGCACGCGGATGTTGCGCGAGTGGGGCGACCAGCAGGGGCTATCGGAATTCTCCGAGGTCGTCATCGGCGACGAGCAAGGACAGTTGGCCTGGGCCGGACTGCTTGGCGAGAAGTTCGAGACATTCGACTACGAGGACGATCTGGCGCTCCGCTGGCACGTGGCCGGCCGGAGCTCTCCGGTGCAAATCGATCCACGCATCTCGTTCGGTTCCCCGTGCGTGCGCGGGATTCCGACTTGGGCCATGCGCGGACGCAAGCAGGCCGGTGAGTCGATTGAGGAGATCAGCGAAGACTTTGGACTTGAGGACAACGAGGTGATTGCCGGCGTGAAGTTCGAAGGTCTGGAACTCGAGGCTGCTTGACCTTCTTCTTCGATCGGTGCGTCGGCACCCAGATACCGCGGGCCTTACAGGCCTTCAAACGCTTCCCCGTCGAGATCCGCTATCACCAGGAATTCTTTGGCCGGGGGCATCAAGCGCTCGCGGATGACGAATGGATGGCGCCTGCGGCCCAGAATGGCTGGGTTGTGGTCACGCAGGACTATCGCTTCCATCAAGTTGGCGTCACGCTTGAGGCGGTCAGGCAGCACAACGCCGGGGTCTTCTATCTCTGGGGCGCGAATGCGCCGGCCTGGGAAACTGCCCGAGTGTTGCTCTGGGCGCTGCCGCGAATGATCGAGCGCGTTCAGGACAGCAGTCCGCCGTATGTCTATCGAGTTCAGAAAAGCACGAGCATTCGCACCGTCGCGCTCTGATCGCCTCACGCTGGGCAGCGATCACGCTGACGATGCGGTGGCAGATTCGGGGGTCCACAGGGCGTGACATGCCCCGGCGGCGTCAGGACGGCTGGAAAGAGGCGGGACTACCCGCGCCGTTCGCGGCCCTCGCGAACGAGGTCGACCACCTCATCGGTCGTGAGATCGAGGTCGACACCCTCGATGTCCAGCGTGGAACGCACCGTGGATTCGGGCCTGCCGCGGTGGCCCGCGCTGCGTGCAGCGTGGGATCTGCGCGCAGAGTCCTGCTCAGGGTCTTGGGGAGATTGTTTGGGTTGTTGCGAGTGTTGGGTCATAGCTTTCCCAGGCTGCACGCAGCCTGGGGCACCGGTGGCTGGCTCTACGGCGGGTTACTCGCCTCGGCAGGCAGATTTCCGGCTGTCATGATAAGGCGGCGAGGTTGAAGGACTCCGGCCATGGACCTGGTTGAGTCGCACGTCCACATCTGGACCATCCGCGATCGGCGCTTTGGCCGGCATCCCGACTCCGACTTCACACCCGAGCTGGAAGCGGCGCCGGAGGACCTATTCGCGGCGCAGGACGAGGTTGGCGGCGTGGCGTGGACGGTGCTCATTCAGCCGCGCTACTACCTGTGGGACAACACCTATTTGGCCAATGCCGCGGCGGCGCATCCGGATCGATTCGTCGTGGCCGGACGCGTGAATCCAATGCAGCCCGAGGCGCCCGAGCAACTGCGGGAGCTGATGCAGTGGCCCGGCTATCGCGGCATTCGCCTGGCGGCGACCGAGGACCCCGCGACGCGCTGGCTTGACGACTGCTCACAGGACCCGCTGTGGGAGGTCGCCGCCGAGACGCGCGCCACGATCGGGCTGCTGATCCACTGGCACCAGTTCCCCCAGGCCGCGGCGATGGCGGCCCGCCATCCGGGCGTCACCGTCGTGATCGACCATTTGGGGTTTCCGGACTACGCCGATCCCGGCTCGCTGGAGAATCTTCTGGCCCTCGCCCGCTTGCCCAACGTCTACGTCAAGCTCTCGGGCTATCCCCACAACACGGGCGACGTCTATCCCTACCTGCGCGCGCGGCCCTTCATCACGCGCCTGCTCGGCGCATTCGGAGCGTCGCGCGTCATGTGGGGCAGCGACTGGCCGGTGTGCCTGGCCCACGCGACCTATGGCCAGGCGTTCGCGTCCGCCTGGGAGCTGCCGGCGCTGAGTGACAGCGACCGGAGCTGGATCTTCAGCCGGACCGCCCGCACGGCCTGGCGCATCCCGGACGCCCGTCCCTGAGTTAAAGAAAAATCCGGGTGCAAGGCCGGGCGGAGGCCTTGCACCCGGATGAAGTCCGGGAAAGCGCCTAGGCGGGCTGGAGATGGGCCTCCAGCTGCGCCCGCAAGTGCTTCTCGGGCAGGACGCCCACGACCCGATCAACTTCCTTGCCCTTCTGGAAGATGATCAGCGTGGGGATGCCGCGAACGCCGTGCTTGTTCGGCGCGTCGGGGCTTGCGTCCACATCGACCTTCACGAACTTCATACGTCCGGCAAATTCGGTCGCGAGCTTCTCGAACATCGGTGCGAGCATACGACACGGCGCGCACCATTCGGCCCAAAAGTCGACGACCACGACGCCATCCGCCTTGAGGACCTCCTGCTGGAAGTCCGCGTCGGTTGCGTGCGTCAGGTTGTCGGCCATGTCAATGATTCCTGCTCGGCCCCAGGGGCGGCGAACAATTCCAATTGCCCAACTTTAAGCCGTCCCGCCCGCGTATTCGGTCGGAATCGTCACGAAAACCAGCAGTATTCACGCAGCCGCAGCACGGCGCGGTACACGACCCGGTCCTCCTCGGATTGGCCGCCTGGCCGCAGGAACCGTGCCGTGGCAAGGCCGCGATCACATCAGGGCGCCACAGTGTCGGCCGCGGTTGGCAGACGGCGTTGCGCCGGCGCCAGCATCCATCCGGACGGAGCGGATCTACTCGATCTTGATCTGCTCGGCCGAGGTTGCCTGTCGCTCGGACGGGTCCAGCGTTTGGATGCCGGCGTCCAGGACTTCGCGCAGGCTCAGCAGCACCTCGCGGACAGCCCCGCGCATGTGGCCGCTCGCCTTGCCCAACCCGACGTGCGGCCGGTCGATCTCGATCGTAATGCGAAGGGGCGCGCCGTGCTGTTGGGCCCCGTTCGCTGCTCCCTCAGTCATAGCTGCCGCCTCGCCTTGTCGTGTCCTACCGGCAGTATATCGATCCGATCACGGGACCGCGGAAGGTCCGGAGCGACTGGACCGCCACCTATGTCGCCGGCATGGAGCTGGACACGGGCTCGCCACAGTACGCGCAGAACCGCGAGTCGGCGCGGATGATCCGGCCGCAGGTGTCGCACACGGTCTCCAGCGGCAGTTCCTCCCCGCAGTGCACGCAGAATCGGGCGTCCCACGGATTGGACGCGCCGCACATCCCGCAGCCGCGGTCGACGGTCCCGCTCGCGGCCGGCGACACGACCGCCGCACGCGGCGTGGACTGGGCGCGGGCCCGCCGCAGCATGGCGACCTCCAGGTCGAGAATCGGCGCGACCGCGTCGAGGTCGTTGTCCGGCACATGCATGATTTTTCCGGTCTCCACGTCGCTCACCCATGGACGATCGCGGTGGATGCGGCTGGCCAGCTCAGCCTGAGTCATGCGCTTGCGCTTGCGGGCGCCAAACAGCATCGCGCCCAGAGCGCCGCGATCAATATCGCGAAATGCTCGCTTTTGCAGCTTGCGCCGCACCGTGCGCCCCTCCACCGTCCCGACGTTCGCGGGGGCGCGATGCTAGCACGTCGCACATGCAGCGTCTATGAGATTTGGGGACAAAAGTCCTGCGTCCTCTTCTGTACCGCCCTCACATTGACCGATATTGTTCCTACAACTGGTCGTCTCCATCGGCCACGTATCTGGCCGCTGCCAGCGCCCCCAGAACCATGAGCCCACCGATCAGCAGGAAGACGCGCTCCAGCCCCAGCCACTCGGCCAGGACGCCGGCGCTGACGGGACCCAGGAACATGCCCAGCGCATACACACCCTGAAAGACACCCATCGCCGTGGCGCGTTCGGCTGGCGCCGCGCGCTCGATGCTGTGCGCCATGAGCGCCGGGAACACGAGGCCACGACCGAATCCGCCTATCGCTTGCACCGCGATGAGCACCCCCAGGTTCGGCAGTATCGGAATCAGCAGGCCCGAGACCGCCGTTAAGAGAAACCCGGAGACGGCGGCCGTGCGACCGTTGAGCCGCGCGCCGGCGCCCACCAAGACCAGAGCGCCGAGGCCATTGGCCGCGATGGAAACGGTGGCCAGCAACCCCAGGTCGAAGTTGCTCGCGCCGAGCGCCTGTCCCCAGAGCGGAACAAAGGCGAACGTGAGGCCAAACTGCGCATATTGCAGCAAGGCCGCGAGCGCTGCGGCAACGAGGGTGCTGCGCTGTGTGCCCGCGCGCGCGAGCGCGCGCACCTGGGGCGGCTGTCCCTGAAGGGGGCGCGCATGGTCCGGCAGCGGCAGCAACACCGCGGCCCCGACCACTCCGAGGCCCACGGCGACCCAGAACGTGGTGGCGACGCTGCTGACCTCGGCCACCGCGCCGCCGATCAGCATGATTACGACCTGGCTGGCTGCGCTCAGCCCCACCGCAATGCCGGTGGCGCGGGCGACCATCCCGCTCGGAAAGAACTCGGCCAGGTGCACCGACGCGATCACAAAGGTCGAGGCGCCGATGCCGGTGACCGCCCGCCCGACCACGAGAAGCCAGGCCGTTGGCGCCAGCGCCAGCGTCACCGCCCCCGCCGCATTCGCCAGCATGCCGCCAATCAAGAACGGCTTGCGGCGCGCCAAGCGGTCCGACCAGACGCCAATTGGAATCCGCAACACAAGTTGCGTCAGGCCGTACGCGCCCACGACCAGGCCGACCATCCCCAACGAGGCCCCCAGGTCGCGCGCATACGTCGGCAGCACCGGTACATACACGTAGAGCGACATCCAGAACAGGACGTGGGCGGTAATGGCGAGGGCGCGGCGCGTGCGGGCCGGTGCGCGGATCACTCGAAGGCTTGTGTCCGAGCGTCTATTCGGATGGGATCGTGAGCTGCTGCCCGATCTGCAAGCTGTCGGGGTCTACCAGCCGGTTGGCTTGCACGAGTTCTTCCACCGTCAATCCAAACCGCGCCGCGATGCCCGACAGCGTGTCGCCGTCCTGCACAGCGTAGACGAACGGCGTGGGGGTGGGGGTGGGGCGCGCGACCGGCGTCGCCGTCGGGGTGGGGTTGGGGGTCGGGGTGGCAATGACGATCTCGAACGCCCGATTGGGATCGTCGATGACCGCCGTGGGGCTCACGACCGGCGCCTGGGTCGGCGCCGGCTCCACCTCGTTGGGATCTTGGGGCCGGAGGAGAAGAAACCACAGCAAGAACACCAGGAACGCCACCACCAGCATTCCCACGAAGAGCTCGCTCCCGCGTCCCAGCGAGCGGTCGGTGTCCTCCATGCGTCGCTCGCCCTAGCTGCCCGCCGCAAATCGCGGATGCGGGCGCGTGGTTGGTAGCCGCGGCTGTCGCCGCATCGCCGCCTAGGCGCCGGTGGCCACGGAGGCCATCGTCTCGTGGGCTGCCGCCCGCGGTGAGCGTCCCATGGCGTAGTACGTAAATCCAAGCTGAGCCATGCGATCGGGGTCGTGCATGTTGCGGCCGTCCACCAGCACATGGCCGCGCATGGCCGCCCGCACCGCCGCCCAGTCGAGCTCTCGGAACTCGTTCCACTCCGTGGTGATCAGGACGGCGTCGGCGCCCTGCGCCGCTTCGAGGGGCGAAGCCGTCAGCGTGAACCGGTTGCGGAGCACCTTTTGCGCCCGCGGCCCAGCAACCGGATCGTAGGCACGCACCTCGGCGCCCTCGCCGACCAGCAGATGGATGATGTCAACCGCCGGCGCGTCGCGCACGTCGTCCGTGTTGGGCTTGAATGAAAGTCCCAGCACCGCGATCGTGCAGTCGCGCAAATCGCCCAAGCCATCGCGCAGCTTGCGCACGGCGGAATGCCGGGCGTCGCGGTTGATCTCCATCACGGCGCGCAGCAGTTGCGGGTGGCAGCCATGGACCAACGCCATGTGCTCCAGGGCACGCACATCCTTCGGGAAGCAGCTCCCACCCCATCCGATACCGGCGTTCAGATAGCCGCGGCCGACCCGGCGATCGAGCTCCATGCCGCGACTGACGACTTGCACGTCGGCGCCCAAGGCCTCGCAGATCGCCCCCATCTCGTTGATGAACGAGATGCGCGTGGCCAGGAACGCGTTCGAGGCGTATTTGATCATCTCCGCCGTGCGCAGGTCCGTGATGATGATGGGACAGTCGAAGGTGCGGTACAGCTCGGCCACCTGCCGGGCGGCACCGTCGTCGCCCGAGCCGATCACCACCCGGTCCGGCTTGAGAAAGTCCTGCACGGCCGACCCCTCCCGCTGGAACTCGGGATTTGATACCACCGGGAAGTCGTCGGCTTCGTGCTCCCGCAAGATGCGCGAGATCAGGTCGCCCGTGCCCAGCGGCACGGTGCTCTTGGTGACGATGATCGCCCCGTCCGTCATCAGGGGGGCGAGGGTGGATACGGCGGCGTCGACGCCTTCCAAGCTGGCCTCCCCGGCCGCGCCGGTCGGCGTATCGACTGCGATGAAGATGAACTCGCGGCCCGGGATCGCTTCGGCGTAGTCGGTGGAGAACTTCAGCCGGCCGGCCTGCACGCAGCGGTTGATGAGCGTCTCCAAGCCGGGCTCGAAGATTGGCACGCGACCGGCCCGCAGCGCCTCGATCTTCGCCACGTCAATGTCCAGGCACGTGACGTCATGGCCAAGGTCCGCGAAGCACGCGCCGACGGTCAGCCCAACGTAGCCTGTGCCCACCACCGATAGCGCGCTCAGGGACTGTGCTCCTCACGCCGGCCAGCGCCGGCACGTCGACTCGCCACCCCAAGTCTAGTAGGCCGCGCAAATTGGCGGCGGAGTACTCCTCAATCCGAGCGGGCGGGCACTCCAGCAGGCAACGCGGCGCGTGTGGGATCAGCCGGTGGGACGGTCGGAGATGATGGCGGCCTGGCCGCCGCGGTTGGTAGCGAAGTCACTCGGCACCGACCTAGGCGCGGTGCGATACGCTCGCGGACTGCTGGGGTGACCGATCTCGGGGCCGGTGTCAAGCAGCCAGGGAGACCACGACTACCTAGAGGTGCTGTCGTGCAGCGCGTGCGAGCGCGAGCACGATGCGCGCCAGGTCCAGACCGTCTGCCGGGAATGCGGTCACTCGCTGCTCGCGCGCTACGACCTGCGCCGACTGTCGCGCGCGATCACTCCGGACGACGTGACCCGCCGCCCGCGGGGGCTTTGGCGATTTCGCGAGCTGTTGCCGCCGATGGCGGTGGGCGGCCCGGACCTCGGCGCGGGCGATACGCCGCTGCTGCCCTTGCGCCGGTTGGGCGAGCGGCTCGGGATGCCCAATCTCTGGCTCAAGGATGAAGGGGCCAATCCCACCGGGACCTTCAAGGCCCGCGGGGCCGCCGTAGGGGTCGCTGCCGCCGCGGCCCTGGGCGTGCGCGAGTTGGCGATCCCCACCGCCGGCAACGCCGGCAGCGCCTGGGCGGCCTACTGCGCCGCCGCCGGTCTGACGCTCCACGTGGCGATGCCGGTTGACACGCCACTACCCATCAAGGCGGAGTGCCGGGCCTACGGCGCCGAGGTCACCGAGGTTGACGGCCTGATCAGCGATGCGGGGCGCTTGATCGGCGAGCGCGCGGCACGGCACGGCTGGTTTGACGCCTCCACCATGCGCGAGCCCTACCGCGTGGAGGGCAAGAAGACCATGGGGCTCGAGATCGCCGAAGCCTTCGACTGGAAGCCGCCGGATGCCGTGCTCTACCCCACGGGCGGCGGCGTAGGGCTCATCGCCATCTGGAAGGCCATGCGCGAGCTCGACGAGCTGGGCTGGCTGAAAGGCCCGCCCCCACGGCTGATTGCCGTACAGGCCGACGGATGCCGGCCCGTGGTCGACGCCTGGGAGGCGGGGGCGGCGACGGCCGAGCGGGCGGTCGATGCGCACACAGCGGCCCCCGGGTTGCGGGTCCCGCTGCCCTTCGCCCACGCCCTCATGCTGCGAGCGATTCGCGAGACGAACGGAACGGCGGTCGCCGTCAGCGACGACGAATTGATCGCGGCCGTGTCCGAATTGGCCCGCAGCGAGGGCATCTTGGCCTGTCCGGAGGGTGCTGCGCTGATTCCGGCACTCCGGCGTCTGCTCGAGCGCGGCGACCTGGCGCGCGACGCGAGGGTCGTTCTGCTCAACACCGGCAACGCCTTGAAATACACGGACCTCTTGCATGCGCCCGGCGCGGCCCCCGCATGAGGAGACTTTTGCGAACCCCTTTCGTCATTCCCGCGAAGGCGGGAATCCATCCGCCATCCAACCTGGAACCGCCCAGAGCCTCCCTCGGTCATCCTGAACTTGCCCTAGCTCTGCAAGGACATTCATGAGCGGTGACGCCCGCCCGACGGTGATGGTGACCGAGACGATCGATGAGATTGGGATCGAGCATCTGCGTGCGTTTGCGCGTGTCGTCACGCCGGCCGCTGCCGACGAGCTCGCCATTCTCGACGACGTTGAGACCGTCGACGCGCTCCTGGTGCGCGTCGCGCCGATCACGGCGCGGGTCATCGACGCGGCGCCACGATTGCGCCATGTCCAGAAGCACGGGGTGGGGGTGGACGCCATCGACGTGGCCCACGCGACGGCGCGCGGCATTCCGGTGAGCGTGACACCCGAAGCCAACGCCACGGCGGTGGCGGAGCACGCCGTGACGGCGGCGCTGGCGGCGTTCAAACGGCTGGCGGCTCAAGACGCCGTCGTGCGCGCCGGGCAGTGGCGACCGGCAATGACGGCGCCTGTGCACGAGTTGGAGGGACGCACGGCGGGCGTCGTGGGAGGGGGGCGAATCGGGCGGCGGGTGGTCCGCGCCCTAGTGCACGGTTTCGGCATGCGGGGACTGATCTTCGATCCCTATCTCACGCCGGCGGACCTGGCGGACGAAGGGATCACGCTGACGGCCACGCTGCCCGAGTTGCTGGAGCAGGCGGATCTGGTGTCGCTGCACGTGCCGCTGTCGCCGGCGACGCGGCATCTGATCAACGCCGAGGCGCTGGCCGCGATGCGGCCGACGGCCGTGCTGGTCAACACTTGCCGCGGGCCGGTAGTCGACGAGGCCGCGCTGGCCACGGCGCTCGAGGAGAAGCGAATCGCCGGAGCGGCCATCGACGTCTTCGCGCAGGAGCCGCCGGATGCGAGTCCGCTGCGCCACGCGCCCAACGTCATCCTGTCGCCCCATTTCGCCGGTCTGACGGTGGAGTCGAACCGGCGGATGGCCGTGCACGCGGCGGCGGAGATTCGCCGCGTGCTGGCGGGCGAGCCGCCGCGGTGGTGCATCAACCCCGCGGCGCTTGGGGCGTCGGCCTAGGGGAAAATCGACCGGGCACTTCGGGGAGGGACGCAATGCCAACCGCACGCCGCGTCGACCGCATCCGGTCCGTGGCCGCCGCCCGGCAATCGGGTCTGGTCGTTGTGCTCGAGGACATCCACGATCCCCACAACGCCGAAGCCGTGTTTCGGAGTTGCGACGCGTTCGGCGTGCAGCAGGTGCACTTGGTGTTTGACCAGGAGCTGCCGTTCAATCCACGCCGCGTGGGCAAGGCCTCGTCGGCTTCGGCGAACAAATGGCTGAGCTTCACGGTGCACCAGTCGATCACCGCGTGTGTGGACGCGCTGCGGGCGTCGGGTCACGTGCTGGCGGCTGCCGTTCCTTCCCCAGGAGGGAGTGACCTCCCAGCGGCCGACCTTACGGCGCCCCAGCTGGCGCTGCTATTCGGCAACGAGCATCGGGGACTCTCCGCCGAGGCGCTGGCATCAGCGGATCAGGTCATGAGCATCGCCACGGTCGGCATGGTTCGCAGCCTCAACCTCTCCGTGGCTGCCGCCATTAGCCTCTACGAGGCCACGCGCCAGCGCGCCGCGACCGGCCGCGACTGTCGTCTGTCCGCCGACGCCCAGGCCCGGCTCGTAGATGAGTGGCTCGACCGTGCCTGAGGTGCCGAGTGGAGCGCGGCGCACGCCCCGACTATGCTCGGTGCGCGTCACGTGGTCCTTGTCGGCGCCGCGCGCCACGAGCAGGAGTCAACGCTCATGACCGGGGATGTGTTCTACCGCGAGGTCAAGCCGGCGCGCTCCCCCCGGGGATCCATCGTCCCGCCGGGGTGCCAGGTCGAAGAAGTGGATGGCCGTCAGGTGCTGCGCATCCCGGCGGATGTGACCAACGTCGAGACGCCGATCATCTTTCCCGGATTCACCGTCGTCGTCGAGGGCGACGCGCTGACCGTGGACGGCCCGACCATCGTGGACGCGGCAATCGCGGGCGACGGCCTCGACGCCCCGCATACGACGCTGACTACGTCGAAAGAGGTCGAGGTGCTCGGGCCTTTGCGCGTCGGCTCGGTGCGCGCGCGAATCGTTCGCGGCGCCCGTATCGAGGCCCACGACATTGACGCCGACGTTTCCGTGCGGGCCGAGGAGGCCATCGTCGCCCGCCGCGTGAAGGTGCGTGACGGAACCGTGCGAGCGCCGCAGCTCATCGCTGCGGACGTCAGTGGGGAGAATGCGGCCGAATCGCACGTGGCGTGGAGCGACGCACTGGCGCAGGGCCTCGTGCCGGAGTGGCTGCGCGACAGCTAGCCCGGCAATGGAGGCGGATGCCGCGTCCGGCGCGGATGGCTACACCCTGTTCGCGGCGGTCTACGACCGATGGCAGCAGACCTACGGCGCCGAATACGCGCATCTCGTCGCGCCGCAGGTCTGCGAGCGGCTGGCGCGCGTGCTTGGCGGACCGCCCGATAGCCTGATCGATCTCGCCTGCGGCACCGGCACGCACGCGTTGCTGCAGGCGGCGAGCGGTGTTGCGGTCGTCGGCCTTGACCTCTCGGCGGACATGCTCGCCGCCGCGCGGACAAAGGCTGCGGCGGCTGGGTTTCCCGTCACGTTCGTGCAGGCCGACATGCGCGCGTTCGATTTACCCAGACCCGTCGACGCCGTGACGTGTCTCTACGCGTCGCTCAACCACCTGGACGGTCCCGCCGACCTGGCCCGGACGTTTGCGCGCGTCGCGGCGCACCTGCGTCCGGGCGGAGCATTTGTGTTCGACGTGAACACGCGCGCCGGATTCGAGGCGTTGTGGCGCGAGCCTGGCACCGACCGCGCTCCCGAATTCACGATCCACCGGCGCTATGTCTGGGACGACGACGGGCCTTGGGTGGCGATGCACCTGACCATCGAGCGCCGATCGGGTGGCGACATTGAGCGAGGCCGTGCCGTTCTGCGTGCGCGGTGGTTCGAGGACCGCGAGGTGCGGACTGCGCTGGCGCAGGCGGGCCTGGCCCTGGTGGGCTGCACGCCGTTCACCCCATTTCCCGAGGTGGACCGTCCGGGCATCAAGCAGCTCTGGACGGCCATGCGCCCAGGCGGGGACTACAACGGGCCGAGCTGCGCGTAGCTCGTGGGGTCGTCCACGCCGGCATCAATGAAGCCGCGGCGGCGTTCGCCGCACTTGCCGCAAACGCCGCAGTGACCGCCGTCGACTGGGTCGGCGCACGACAGCGCATGCTGGACGGGCAGCTGGGCGCCGGCGCGAATCACATCGGCCTTGTGCATGCCGGCCAGCGGCGTGAGGACGTGAATCGGTACGTCGAGCGCCAAGCCGGCTGAGCGCTCCAGGCTGCGCAAGAACTCGGGCCGCGCATCCGGAAACGGATTGCTTGCCAGGATGCCGATGGCGATGTGCGCCAGGCCGTGGATGGCGGCGTAGGTCGCTGCCGTGCTGAGGAGCAGGAGATTGCGGCCTGGGAGATACCAGTCCTCGTCGGGCCGGCTGGCGTCGGGCACCTCCTCGCCTCCGGTGCTCCAGTGCCGGCCGTAGAGCGAGCGCGCGCCGAGGTCAAGCTCGACCAGCGGTTGCACGCCCGCGGCGCCCAGAGCTGCGAAGTACCGCTCGAGGGCGGCCCGCTCGGCGTCTTCCCACTGGAGCCCGGCGCGCACGAACAACGGCGTCACTCGGTCGAACTTACGTGCGAGCAAGGCCGTCATGATGGCGCTGTCGAGCCCGCTCACCAATGCGGCCACCGCGCCCGTCTGCGGCATTTGGTCTGCTCCCGGCGCGTGCGTGAACGTACGGCGCCCCGCGCGGAACCCATGCTAGGTTAGAGGCCACTTCGGATTCTGTCCGCGCGACCATGGCGGTTGCGCACGAGTAAGTCGCCCATGCATCTTCAAGGCGCCACAGTCGTCGTCACCGGCGGCGCGCGGCGGGTCGGCCGCCACGTGGCCGCGCGGCTGGCCGAGCGCGGCGCCAACATCGTGGTGAACTACCGCACGTCGGCCCACGAAGCCGAGGAAGCTGTCGAAGAGTTCCGCGGCAAAGGTGTTGGCAGCCTGGCCGTGCCGGCAGACATCTCGACCCGCGCCGGCGTGCAGGCAATTCTCGACGCGGCGGTGGACGAGTTTGGGACCGTGGAGGTGCTGATCAACAACGCCTCCATCTACGGCGCGACGCCATTCGCCGAGCTGGACGAGGCGGCTTTCGACCGGAACATCGCCGTGAATCTCAAGGGACCCTACCTCGGGTGCTGGCTGTTTGGGCAGCACATGCGCGCGCAGGGGCGGGGAAAAATCGTCAACGTCGCCGATTGGGCGGTGGAGCGTCCGTACCTGGACTACGCGCCCTATTTCGTCAGCAAGGGCGGCGTCGTGGCGCTCACCCGCGTCATGGCCAAGGAGCTCGCGCCCCAGGTGCAGGTGAACGCCGTGGCGCCCGGGCCTATTCTGATGCCGGACGACTTCGACGAGGAGATGATCCGCGCGGTGGAGCGAGCGACGCCGCTTGGACGGATCGGTGACCCCGAGGACATTGCGCAGACGATTCGCTATCTCGTCGAGGGCACCGATTTCGTCACGGGTGCCGTGATTCCGGTCGACGGCGGCCGTACCGTCTCGTGACCTAACGGAGGCCTGTCATGTTTGAGATCGTCAAGCACATCGACTTCTGCTTCGGCCACCGGCTGCTGGACTACGAGGGCAAGTGCAACCAGCCCCACGGCCACAACGGCCGAGCGGAGATTCGCCTGCGGGCGGAGTCCCTGGACGGCTTGGGGATGGTCGCCGACTTCCGTGACGTGCGGCGCACGGTCGAGGCGTGGATCAACGCCAATCTCGACCATCGCATGATCCTGCAGCGCGGCGATCCCTTGATCGACGCAATCGAGGGCCTCGGCCAGCGCGCCTTCGTGATGGCCGAGAACCCAACCACCGAAAACCTGGCCCGCATGCTGTTCCAGCAGGTGCAGCAGCTCGGGCTGCCGGTGGTGGCTGTGACGCTGTGGGAGACGCCGGATTCCTACGCCACCTATGCGCCTGCGCCGGTGGGCGCGGTGCAGGCAAACGGGGCGGCGCGCGCTGCGGTGACGTCCGCCTAGCTCGCCTGGACGCATTGGAATGCGGGCGTTCGCCGGGGCCCACCCGCCGGGCCGACAGCCTGTGAGCGGAGCACGGACGCGCCTGATGGATTGGCGTGTGGCCGCGTGCATGCTGGGGCTGCTCGCCCTCTTCATGCTGGGCGCCTGCGAGCCGGGAGACGATACCGCCGCACCAACGGCCGCGCCCTCGCCAGGACTGACCACGCCGCCGCGATCGGCCACTCCTACGCCTCCACCAACCCCGGGTTCTACGCCGCCTGCGACCGACGCCCCAACCCCACGACCACTCGCCGACTTCGGTGACGCCCCCGACGGCGTCGTCGCCGGCTATCCCAACCCACGCGTGATCGGGCGCTTCCCGACGCGGCTGTCCTCGCTCACGGCCGAAGGCCCGGGCGCCCACGTGCGACGGCCCGGTCTCGACCGGCTTGGGTCCCGGGTGACCTCCGAGTCGGATGCCGACGACCAAGACGATGCCGACGGCACACCAAACCTCGTCAATCGAGACGCGGGCGACGACGGGGTTCTCGGGCTCACGGTGAGCCTCGCGCCGCCCCAGGCGCTGGCACGGCTTTCGGTTGCGGTCACGCTGGACCCGGCCGCTCCCCCAGGCCCCCGCCGCATCAACGTCTTGATCGACATCGACCGCGACGGCCACTGGACCAGCCCGGTCGAGTGGGTCCTGCAGGACTGGGAAGTGGAGCTCGAGCCCGGCGCGTCGGAGACCTTCGTCAGCCCGGCCTTCCCGATGCTTCATGGTCAGGTGTTGCCTGAAGGGGCGTGGATGCGCGTACTCCTCACTCGGGAGCGCCTGCAGGGTGGCGCGTGGGACGGCAGTGGCAGCTGGGAGTTCGGCGAAGTCGAGGACTACCAACTGGCGCTGCCCGCGATTACACGACCGGATGGGTCGCGTCCGGCGATCGCGGTCGTGGACTGTGGGGACCAACTCGAGTGGCTGGACGCGGTGATCGCCATGGAGGCCGCCTGCACCGTGACGAACATCGGCGAAGAAGGTGACTTCGCGGCTCGGATCGTGCGCACCACCGGGTCGGTCACCCTCGTTCCCAATATCGTGGCAAGCGAGACCCTGCACACCGGCGCCACGCGCGCGGTCAGCTTCGTGCTCATACGCACCGATGCCGCGACCCGTTGGCGAGTGCGCCCTAGCACAGCCTCGATCGCCGGACGGGTCGAATCGGGCGTTGTGGTGCTCGGGATCCAGCATCGGGAAGCGTCCATCGGTGTCGGCCCGACGGATCGGACCGAACGCATGTTCGAGCGCGACGCCCAAGAGGACTATTTCGACATCACCAACCTATCGCCCACGGCGGGCTTCAGCTTCGCTGACATCCAGCGAGTGGCCTTCGGCGCGGCCGCCATCGACAGCACCGGCCTCGACATCCTGCGCCGGACGTACTTCACGGTGGAGGGATCGGGCGCCCGCGTGGCCGGTGACTACCTGGCCGCCATCATTGACATGGGCGATCCCATCCCGCAGGCCGGATCTGAGCTCGGCTGGCGGGTATCCGTGGTGCTCGAAGCGAATGACGACCCGGATGACAACTGGCGGCCGCGCGTGCGGGACTTCGATGTCTATCAAGGAACGGACCACTGGTACGAGCTCATCTACCTGCCAACACTCGATCCCGCCTGGCGCATCCAACGCCGGGTCGCACTCGCGCCGTCGCAGGCCCTGCCCACGGACGCCATCGCCTTTATCGACGGACGGCGCGTGCTGTTGCTCATCCCGAGGGGCGAGCTCGAGCGCGAGGCTGCCGACCTGCGGTTCCGCGTGATGACCTTTGTGCATGAGCCGGACGATCCAAGCGGGACGGCCGAGCCTTCGATGGCTGACGTATTTCCTCCGCTCGATCAGCCGTTGCAGACGTTTGGTCTGCACACCGTGCCGCTCGGCTAGGCCGGGCCAGCCCACGGCATACCGGCGCTGGGGCACGGAAGGCTCGGCGCGGGCGCCTACACACGCGGGTCGATTCCAAGGTGCTACCGCGCTGTGTGTGGCGTAAGGTTCGCAGGCAGATCTCGGGGGGGGGGGTATTCGGCTGGTGCGCCGTGAAATCGGCCGGCGTCGATTTATGGCTCTCTGCGCCGCCTCGGCACTGCTCCCCGTGCTAGCGGCCCCTGCGGCATCCGTGCACGCGGCGGATTGTGCGGTACCCGTGCCGGACGACGACTTTCCCATCGAACACGGCCGGCACTACCCGCAGGGGAGCGACGAGCCCCCCAGCGGCTACGAGATTCGCAACGTGGGCGATGCCCAATGGTGGGACGGCTATCGCCGCCTCGGCGGTGCTCCCGTGCTGGGTCCCCCGCGTGGCGCACCGTATGCCGCCAACGGATTCGAGTATCAAGCGCTGCGCTACGGCCTGCTGCAATGGAAAGCGGCCGAAGGTCGTCTCGTGCTGGCGAATGCCCTCGAGATCATGGACCGAGCGGGGCACACCGACTGGCTCTACAGCTCGCGCCAGGTACCCCGCCCGATCGAGGACGACGGCTCAACATCCTTTCAGCAGGCCGTCGAGATTCGCCTCGGCTGGCTCACCGACGACGCTATCCGCGCAGTGTTCGAGGCCAACCCCGACCCGATAGGTCGACTCTCATGGACGGCCGACCACGCACGGGATCGCTGGGGGCTGCCGATGTCCCGGCCCGAGCGCCTGGGACCGTTTGTCGCGCAGCGATTCCAGCGCGGCGTCTTGCAGCACTGGATGGATGAAGTAGCGGGTTTGCCGGCGCCCGGAAGTGTGACGGCGGTGCTGCTGGATGACGTGCTGCGCGACGCTGGCGTGCTTCCGGACGCGGCGGTTGATCCCGTCGACTCGGCCGAGGCGGTGTGCCAGGCGGTCGGGAACACCGTCGGTGACCAGCTGCAAGCCGCCATCGCCGCTCGGCTGGCCGACGAGCCGGGCAACTGGGCGGTTTACGCGGCGCCCGCGGGGTCGGCGGCCGAGGTTGCGATCGAGGCTGACACGGTGGTCCGGGCGGCGAGCATATGGAAGGTTGCGCTGCTGGTAGAGGCTTTCCGGCAGCGCGCCGCGGGCAACCTGAGTTTCGACACGTTGCTCGAGATGAACGCAGATGTGCTGGAACGGGTCGATCCCCCGGCGTCCCTGGCGCCGGGGCAGCACATTACGGTCGGCGCCGCGCTGCAGCGGGCCATGACGATCAGCGACAACACGACGGCGGTCCTGCTCGGCGACCGCCTGGGGTACGCCACCGTGACGCACACGCTGACCGGGCTCGGCCTGCAGTCGACCGATGTGAATACCCGGCAACCGATGACGACGGCGCGGGACACGGCGCTGCTGCTGGAAGTAGCGGTGGGTGCGCGGCCGGCGAGTTGGACGCGGCCGCTGGCCGACGTCGTGGAGATGCGCAACCTGCTGCTGGGTGAGACGCGCAATCAGCGCATTCCGGCACGACTGCCCGCGGGTACGGCCGTGGCGCACAAGACGGGCGATCTGGCGGGCATATCGAATGACGCCGGCATCATCTATGCCTCGACCGGCCCCCTCACGCTCTCGATCCTGGCGCGTGACGTTCCGGGGCATGGGCGCGCGGAGGCGACGGCGGCCGAGATCGCAGCCATGGTGTTTGAGGTCTACGATCCCCAGACCGTGCAAAGTTCCTCCCCGGCGGGCTGACGCGGCGATCGCTCCAGCAGGATTTTTGTGCCTGATCCCACGCACGATCCGATTGCCCGGGGAGTACCATTTCGACATAGATATGAACTGCTCCTGGAAATGACCATGTTTGATCGTCTGTTTGGCTTTGGCGGCGGCGAGGTATCGCCCGACACAGAGGACGTCAGCCCGCGCCCGCTCGAGCTGCGCGAACCGCGACTGCCGCCGGATCAGCGGCTCACCGCCAAATGGCCGGTGCTGCACTACCAGGAGCCGGCCGCAAATGACATGACCCGGTGGGACTTCCGCGTGACCGGGCTGGTGGAAGGCGACGCGCAGTGGTCCTGGGATGAGTTCAACTCGCTTCCGCGCACCGAGATCGTCTCGGATATCCACTGCGTCACCCACTGGAGCCGGTACGACAACCGGTGGGAGGGCGTTCACATCCGCGAGGTGCTCAAGCACATCAAGCCGCTTCCCGGCGCGGAATACGTGATGATTCACGCCGACCCCGGCTACACCACCAACGTGACCCTGGCCGAGCTCGACCAGGACGACGTGCTATTCGCCATCAATCACGACGGCGCACCGCTGCCGCGTGAGCACGGCGGACCCCTGCGCCTGGTCCTCCCGAGCCTCTACTTCTGGAAGAGCGCCAAGTGGGTGCGCGGCCTGGAGTTCATGGACCACGAAGAACACGGATTCTGGGAGAAGGGCGGCTATCACGTCCGCGGCGACCCGTGGCTGAACGAACGCTTCGGCGGACGCGTGCGCATGACCATGCAGGAAGCACGATCACGAGCGCTGCGCGAAGGTCGGCGGGTCGTCGAATAGGCGGCGGAGTTCGTCCCACGTGCCGGGCCGCCGTAGGCTTATAGCGCTGACCTCCGGGATTTCCTGATGTCCTCCGACGCTACCTACGCCGACCTGGCCCTCGAGCGATCCGTTGCCGAAGTCGATCCGCTGGTGGCCGACCTGATCGAGCGCGAGCACGCGCGCCAGCGCGACAAGCTCATTCTCATTCCGTCCGAGAGCCTCACCCCGAAGCCGGTGCGCGAGGCGCTCGCGTCGCCGTTTACCAGCATCTACGCCGAGGGCTATGCGGCTGCCGCGATGATCCGCGACCAGGAGGCGGCGCTCGCGGACCTCGACCGCCAGCTTGCGCGCACCCGGCGCTACGGCGATCGCCGCTACTACCGCGGCAATGAGTTCAGCAACCTGGTGGAGGCCCTGGCGCAGCGGCGCTGCGCGGAGCTCTTTGCCAACGACCGCGTGACGTCAGACCAGCTGCGCGTAAACGTGCAGCCGCTCTCAGGCGCGGCGGCCAACAACGCCGTCGAGGAGGCCCTGCTCGATCCTGAGGACACGATCATGGGGCTGGCCCTGGCGCACGGCGGGCACCTGAGCCACGGCGCGTCCGTCAACCGGTCGGGCCGGCGGTTCAACTCGTCCAGCTATCGCATCGCGGATGCCGACGCGCAGCTCGACTACGACGATATCGCCGCGCGGGCCAAGGCCGCCCGTCCTCGCCTGCTCATCGCCGGGTACACCTCATATCCGTGGGCGCCCGATTGGGAGCGGTTTCGCGCCATCGCCGACGAAGTGGGCGCACTGCTCATGGCCGACATTTCACACCCGGCGGGGCTCGTCGCCGCCGGCGCCTACCCGTCGCCGGTGGGCATCGCCGACGTGGTGACCTTCACGACGCACAAGACGCTGTTCGGCCCGCGCGGCGCGGTGATCCTGTCGCACCGGCGCGACCTGATGCGAGCGATTGATCGCTCCGTCTTTCCCGGCGAGCAGGGCGGCCCCCACATCAACAAGATCGCGGCCATGGCCGTCGCCTTCAAGCTCGCCGCCTCGGAGACGTTCCACCGCACCCAGCGGCAGATGACGGCCAACGCCAAGGCGCTCGTCGATGCCCTGGAAGCGGCGGGCGTGGGCGTGGCCTACGGCGGCACCGACACCCATCTCTTCGTCGTGAACCTGCGCCGGGTCGGGGCCACGGGCGACCTGCGCGGCGAGCCGGCTGTGCGCATGCTCGACGCCATGGGCCTAGTGGCCAACCGGAACTCGCTGCCCGGCGACCGGGGCTTCGCCTCGCCCACCGGTATTCGGATGGGCACGCCCTGGTTGACGCAGCGCGGCTACGGCACGGACGACATGCGCGCGCTGGCCAACATCTTGGCGCGCGCGTTTCGCGCCATGCACGGCGTGACCTACGGCGGTCGGAGGACCCCGCGTCACCGCGGACGCATGGCGTACGACGATATGCAGTCGCTCAGCTCGGAGGTGCTCGACTTTGCCCGCCGCGGGCACGCCGAGGGACCCTCGCCCAACGACCCGCCCGCAAGCACCAGCGGCGTCCTGATCGTGCGGGGCGCTCGCGCACTTGAATTCCTGGACGAGGTTGCCAATCGGCGAGTACGTGACCTGAAGCCGGGCGAGGCGCGTCACGTGGCCCTGGCGGGTCCTCCCGGCAGCGACGCAGTCAGCGCCGTGATTGCCCGACCCGCCGACGCAGCCGAGGCTTCCGCCTGGATCCTCGTTGACCCCGACCGCGCCGATTCGCTGGCCGAATGGCTCCAGGCGGCGTCCGACGGCTACGTGATCGTCGATGCCGACGAGCCCAGCCGCAAGCTCAGCGGGCCGCTTTCGGTGACTGCGGCCGCCGCCGACGCGCCGGCGGTGCAGGCGGCGCTGGCCAGCCTTGGGCTGACCAGCGTGCCGCTGCCGGACGCACCGGCCGACGATGCGTCGCGCCCTTGGTTCGTGGGCCGGCGCCCCATCGCCGCCGCGAGCAATGGCCCCCAGCCGTTTGAATGGCAGGAGCCCGAGCCGGGCGAACCGCGCCGTACGCCGCTGCACCCCTTCCATGCCGAGGAAGCGAAAAAGCTCATCCCGTTCGCGGGCTGGGACATGCCGGTCTGGTACACGAGCATCGCGGCGGAACACCAGGCCGTGCGCAAGACCGCCGGCCTGTTCGATGTCGGTCACATGGGCGTCTTCGCCGTTTCCGGCCCGGACGCCGCCGAACTCCTGGACCTCGTGGTCACCGGCAGCGCCACCCGCCTGCCCGTGGGCCGCGCGGCCTACACCTACTTGCTGGACGCCAACGGCCACTGCCTCGATGACCTCATCATCTACCGACTGGCCCCCGACCGGTTCATGGCGGTGGTCAACGCGGCCAACGCCGCCAAGGACTGGGCCTGGCTGACGGGCGTGAACAACGGCGCCTATCAGGTCGTCGCCGGCGACGGGGTGGCGCGGTTGCCGGTTCGCGCCGAGATCGTGGACCTCAATAGCCCAGCGGCTGGCGATGCGGCGCGTCTCGACCTCGCCTTTCAGGGGCCAAAGGCGCGCCGCGTCCTGCAGCGGATCGTCGCCACCGACGATGAGCGCCGCGCGCTCGACGCCATGCGCATGAATCACGTCCGATCCTTCACGGTCGCCGGCGCCGACGTTGAGATCGCCCATACCGGCTACACGGGCGAAGCCATCGGCTTCGAGATATTCGTGCACCCGGAGGCGGCGCGCACGGTGTGGGACGCGATCCTCGAAGCGGGCGCCGACGACGGCGTCGTGCCCGTCGGGCTGGGAGCGCGGGACTCCACCCGCACCGAGGCCGGCTTCCCGCTCTACGGCCACGAGCTCGCCGGGCCGCTGGACCTCACACCGGGCGATGCCGGATTCGGCCGCTTCGTGAAGACGTACAAGCCGTTTTTTGTCGGGCGCGATCCCTACGTGGGACAAGAGGCCGCGCGAACCTCGGCCATCGTGCGCTTCTCGATCGCCGACGAGCGGGTGCCAATGGCGCGGCAGGGCGATCCCGTCACCGATCGACGCGGCGCCTGGATCGGCACGGTCACCAGCGCCACGCGCATCGCCAGCGGCCGTCAGATCGGACTGGCCCATGTCGGCACCGCCCACACCCGGCGGCGCAACGAGCTGCGCATCTTTGCCGGAGTATCGGCGCGGCGCGCCGGCCCACCGCAGTCACCCGCCGCGCTCGGCCCCGGAAAGCGCTACGCCCTCCCCGCCACCGCCACGGTCATCACGCGCTTCCGCATATGATTGTCTGCCACAGCCTGTTAAGAGGATCACATGGATAGGGCCGATATTGACCAGTTCCTGTCAAGGTTGAAGAGGTTCGACGCGCTACGGGATAGTGACAGGATAACTCGAAAGAAAGTAAATCGCATTCAGCCTGATTATGCGAGGGATTGGCCGTCCCGACTCGATCCTGACGTCCGTGACGCATTCATTCAGGCAGGGATACCAAAGCCATACCAGCATCAGGCCGATGCCATCGCCAAGTCCCTGAGCGGAGCTGACGTGGTGATGGAATCGCCGACTGCCAGTGGAAAGACGCTGGCATTCGTTGCCCCAATGCTCCATGCTCTGAAGCAGAATCCGGGATCCCACGCAATGATGATATATCCGATGAAGGCGTTGGCTTTCGACCAGCGAGAGCAGATCAGGGACATTTGCCAACCACTCGCCATCGACTCCTGGCCTTACGACGGAGATACTGGAGCAGAAATCAGGGGAGTACTTCGGCAAAGTCCACCCCATATCCTGCTCACCAATCCTGAATACTTGAACATGTCATTTCTCGGTAGCCGGGAATCGTGGAACAAGCATCCTGGAGGCGCTAACTTCCTTCGCACTCTACGATATATTATCATAGACGAGATGCACGAGTACCGTGGGTTCTTCGGCAGCAATATGGCCCTACTGTTGAGGCGATTTTTTCTGCACCTAAACCGTATTGGAGCGACTCCCCAAGTATTTCTATCAACCGCCACCTGTGCAAATCCACAGGAACACGCCGATTCCCTTACCGGACGAGACGTGGAGGTGGTGTCGTCAAAGCATGTTCTGCGGCCCGAACGAAACTTTGTGTTTGTTGATCCTGAAATACCTGACTATAGGTATTGGGATATTCTTAGGATGCGAGTTGAACAAGCCGCATTAGCCGCTCTGGCAGAAGACCTTCAAGTATTGGTGTTTTGCCCGACCAAGCGATTTCTAGAGGCTGCCTTTAGCAACTGCAGGCGTATGGCATCGGAGCATTGCTTAGACCCCGCGCATATTTCCGCATTCCACGCTGACTTGAAGCCCGAACGGCGGCAACAAATCCAAGAACGAATCAAAGCTGGCGAAATTCGAGTGGTGTTCACTACTAACGCTCTGGAGATAGGACTGGATGTTGGTGGGCTGGACGGCGTGATATTGGCTGGATTCCCGCCCAGCATAATGTCCGCTTGGCAGCAGATTGGCCGGGCTGGACGAAGTTGGGATAAGGACGCGTTCGTACTCTACTATGCGATGAATGACCCTATTGATCGTTTTTTCGTAGGGAATCTGGATGCTTTTTTGGAAAAGCCTTTCGACGAATTGGTGGTTGACCCCGCCAACGAAGAGCTTATCGCGAGACATCTTCCATCGCTATTGGAAGAAACGGGTGGACAAGTAGCGCCCTCTGAGCGAAGTATATTGGGTCCTCCATTTTTTGACGCGGCAAGGCAGAACCTCGGGGTCCTGCCCTCGGGTTTCAAGCCACAGCCTCAACTGAACCTTCGGGGAGGCATAGGTCAGTCGTTTGCAGTGAAAAGAGGTAATGAGGAGCTGGGCCAGGTCTCCGCTGTGCGGCGATTCCGCGAAGCTTATATTGGCGCTATTTTTCCTTTCTTTGGCCAACGTTTTCGTGTAAGGGCACATGAAGAACAGGCTATTGTTCTTGAAGATACTGAGCAGCATCTTAGAACTGATCCAGGATTCTATACGGTTATTTCGAGGTCAGAATTCTTCGATGGATTCAGTTACAAAGATATTAGTGTGTATTATGGCTCGCTCAATATTGTGATTAACTTCACGGGATTTAAGCTTATTGATGAACGTGCTGATGCACTCATTAGGACTGGCGGCGATGAGGACGCGCTTTTTCTAAATAATCTTCACTCGTTTTGGATTGATGTTCCTCAACACTTAGACGCCGTTGATGGGATTGCCGCTGTGGAGCACATGATTCGTGTGGGGGCGATGTTCGTGATCCCGTCGGACCGGTTCGATACCAGCACCTATTCCCGTACCGGGAGTGAGCAGGCCGCATATTGTTACGAGAACTACCCGGGTGGAATCGGTGTTGCTAAAAAGCTATTCACCGTGTGGCACATTGCGTTGGAAAAGGGGGTCGAGATCGCTCTTAACTGTAAGTGTTTGTCGGGTTGCCAAAACTGTATTGAGCCCGCAAAGTCGTGGGACATAAGCAATGCGAATATTGATAAGGTAAAGGGGATCGCATTAGCGCGTCAACTCCTGGTAGCTGCAAGCAGTGGCCCAGACCGAAGGTTCCAAGGTGGCCTCATGATTCCAATCTAGAGAATAGTTCTGTATCTAGTCGGTGGTCCGATCTTGTGAAAGTTATTAGCGGCTGCGTGAGTTCGAAAGTGACCTAGATGTCGGACACGTCGTCTTCGATGCTTTAAGGGACCTTTGAACAAATTAATATTGAGTGCTCATGTGCGTGCAGCATGGGCGACCGCTAGGCTTATGGAAAGCTTGCCTACGTCAGGAGCGCGTACACGGCGGGCAGTCCCGTGAGCGTGCGGCGCCACGTGTGTCCGCTGTCGGCTGAGCAATAGAGCGCGCCGTCGGGTCCCGCCAGGGCCGCGTTCGGCCCATCGGCTACGAGTCCGTGGGTGTCGATGTTGCCGTCGAAGCGGTCGGGCAGCCCGTCCCGGCAGTGTGCGAACGGCTCGTCGCCGTGCAGTGAGCGCCGATATAGGGCCGCGTCCTGCCCGCCGGGTCCACGCGCAACCGAGAGCAGGATTGTTGACCCGCTGAGGGCGACGGCTCGGGCGTATGTCGCGTGGAGGCCTCGGGCGTCCATGTCCCAAGAATCGCCGCGGTCACGCGAGATGGCCAGGCCGCGGGAGGTGGCGGCCAACAGCAGCCCGTCATGGCCTGCGGGCGCGATGACCTGGTGCGCGTCGGCACGGATGTCTAATGCCGTCGCCTGCCATGTCTCGGCGTCGTCGTCGGACCGCAGCACCCCGCCCACGTGCACGTTCGCGTAGAGCACTCCCTCGTCATCAATTGCCATCGACCGCGTCGCCGGCGGTCCGCCCCAGGGCGTGAACCACTGCTCACGACCTTCAGCTTGATCGAAGCCCGCAACCGACCGGAGCGCCGGGCCGTCGAGACCTCGGAGATATGCGCCATCGGTTCCCAGAAGAACGCTCGTGGTCGTTGGCACGGCGCACGTGAGCGCCGGATCGCCAGGAGCCGCGGCCGCGGCCATCGTCAGCCGGCAGTGCTCAAGCCGCCAGACCTCGTGTCCGTCGACGACGATCCACGCATCGTCCGGGCGCCCGGCCAGCGCGCGGACTGACCGTCCGTCAAGACCGAGCAGCGCCCCGTCGGACGTTCGCAGACCGTCGCGTGTGCCAATGAGGAGTCGCACAGCTGGTATCTCCGAAGTGGGGGTTGAAAGCAACCTATCAGCATCCGCATCGGCATGCGCGCAACGCTTGCATCGGATGGAGAGGGCGATTTCTCGGGTCGCCCGTGTATGCGAAGAAAAAAACTGTTTGGGCGCAGCCGGCTGGGCGTGAGCCCTACGGACCTACGGTACCCGAGCAGTCCTGCCAGCCGTCACGATCGTCGGCCGCAAGACGGCCATTGTCAAGCGGCTGCGGACCGGGGTAGTGGGTCACTTTAATATTGAGGCGCGGCATGGGTCCCATCACCAGCGGACGTCGTCGCAGCTCCCTCGGATCGCTCGTCGGTGGGCCGCAGATGGATTCCCGCGTTCGGAGACCTTTGCGTAATTCCAGGGCCGGGGCGGAAAATCGGGCGTTGCCGTCCTGACGATTGGGGAGTGGTCGAATGCACCGCGATATGGGCCAGCCGTCGCTGGCGGAAGTGTTGGTGTCGGAGACCCTCGGCCAGAACCAGCGGCTGGAGCGAATCGCCGCCGCGGTGGACTGGGACCGGCTCGGTCAAGTGGTGGCCGGCGTGCACGCGGCACCGCGCGGGCGGCCCAGTTATCCGCCGCTGTTGATGGTCAAGGTGCTGCTGCTCCAGCAGTGGTACACGCTCTCGGATTCCCAGTTGGAAGAGGCGCTCGGCGACCGGCTCTCCTTCCGGCGCTTTGTGGGACTGGGGCTGCAAGACGACACGCCCGACCACTCGACCATCAGCCGCTTTCGGGCCGCCTTGGAGGTCCAAGAGCTCAGCGCGCCGTTGTTCACGGAGGTGGCGGCCCAACTGGACGCGCAGGGCTTGGTGCTGAAGCAGGGCACGCTGTTGGACGCCACGCTGGTGGCGGCCCAGGTGCGCCGCCCGCCGCTGGCGGCGGGGCGCGGCGCGCGGAGTGCCACCGACCCGGAGGCGGCCTGGACGCAGACGGGGCGGGGCGGCCGGTCGCACTTCGGCTACAAGGTGCATCTGGGGGTGGACGCCGACACGGGGGTGGTGCGGCGGGCGGCGTTGACCCCCGCCAACGTCTACGAGAGCGAGGTGGCCGACGCGTTGGTGAGCGGGGACGAGCAGGCGATCTATGGCGACCGGGCGTATGAATCCAACCGCCGGCGCCAGTGGCTGCGGGCCCAGGGGATCAACGACCGGATCATGCACCGCTCCCACAAGCATCAGCGGGCCCTCCCCTACTGGCAGCAGCGGCGCAACGCCCTCATCGCGCCCCGCCGGGCGTTGGTGGAGAAGGTCTTCGGCACGCTCAAGCGCAGCTATGGCTACCAGCGGGTCCGCTACCGCGGCCTGGGGCGCAACGCCGTGGAGCTGTGGTTCAAGCTCATGGCCTACAACCTGCGCAAAGCGGACACCTTGGCCTGGGGCGCCGCCTGACCCCGGGCGCGGTGCGCCTCGGGCTGGCGTGATCTCCGCCCCAGCGCGGCGGCGGAGGCGCGCTGGGGCAGCTGCGCCAGCTCCCGCGCCCCGTCGGCAGCCCTCCCCACGGGCCATCCCCCAATTATTCAAAGGTCTCCTTTCGCGGGAATGACGGACTCAGAGTGACCCACTACCCGGACCGGGACCGCCACGCCCTCACCGGTGCTTCCCCGCCGCCTGGAGCTACGGCGCAGGCGGCTCTCCGCGTCAGCCGACGCCCGCGGCCTTGTAGCAGTACGGATGGTGCGGCGGCGGGATCAGCCCGGTGGCTTCGAGAAATCCGCGCGCCACGCCCGGACCCATGAACGCGAAGGTCTGCTTGAGGATCTTGATCTTCGCGTCGGTGTCGTCGGGCAGTTGCCTCAGAAACGTCGCCAGGTCGCCGTGCTCGGCCTGGAGCTCGAGCACCGTGCGCGCGTTGGTAATGGCCGCGTCGATCTTCTTCGCGCTGCGGACCACATTCGGATCGTCCATCAGACGCGTCACTTCGGCGGGCCCGTAGCCGGCGACGGCGTCGATGTCGAACGCGTCGTACGCCCGACGCAGACCGTTGCGCTTGTTCCAGATGACCGTCCAGCTCAGTCCCGCGTGAAAAATCTCGAGCATCATGCGCTCGAAGTACTCGCGGTCGTCAGCCGGCGGCTCGCCCCAGACGTCATCGTGGTAGAGCGTCAAGTCGGGGTTGCGCTGGGCCCACTCGCAGCGCAGCGTCTCCCCCGCCGCTCGACGCAATCCCGCGTCGGCCATGTCCTCGGGCATGACGGGCTTGCGCAGCTTCACGCGGCGCGGCGGCACTACCTGGTCCAGCTGGCGTCGCGATGCCATACAGCCTCCTGAGCGAGCACATTTGCAAACTCCGAGGGTAACGGCCCCGGAAGCTCACCGGCCACCTACGTCGCTGCGCGGACGCGGTGGTACCGCTTGCGTCCGGCACGCAGGAGCAGCCCGTCGTCTGGAACCTGGGAACGGTCCACGACGGCTTCGGGGTCCGCGGCGCGCGTGTCGCCGACGTAGGCGCCGCCCTGAGCGACCAGCCGGCGCGCGGCGCCCCGCGACGGCGCGAGACCAGTGCGCACCAGCAGCTCGACCAGCGGGATCCCGGCCTCGAGCTCGGCCGCGGCCACCATGGTCGCCGGCACGGCCTCGGAGTCGCCCTCCGCGGCCGCGAATAGCGCCCGGGCCGTTTCGCGCGCGGTATCGGCCGCCTCGCGGCCGTGCACGGTTGCCGTCACGTTGTGCGCCAGGGCCTGTTTGGCCTGCCGGATATCCGGTCCACGCAGGTCGCTCAGCTCCGCCACCTCCGGCGTCGGCAACGTGGTGAGCATGCCGAGCGCCTGCGGGACCAGCGCGTCCGCCAGGTTGATCCAGGATTGGTAGAAATCGAAGGGTGGCGTGCGGCCGGCGTCCAGCCACACGGCGCCGGCCGCAGTCTTGCCCATCTTGGCGCCGTCGGCCGTCGTCAGCAGCGGGGCAACCAGCCCGAAGGCCTGTGTGCGCTCTACGCGGCGAATGAGGTCGACGCCGGCCAGGATGTTGGCCCACTGGTCGCTGCCCGCGATCTGCAGCGTGCAGCCGTATTCCCGCTTGAGGTGCAGGAAGTCATACGCCTGCAGCAGGCGGTAGTTGATCTCAATGAAATTCAAATTCTCGCCGTCGTCCAGCCGCCTGCGGTAGGTGTCGGTCGCGAGGATCTCGTTCATGCTGAAGTGGCGGCCGATGTCGCGCAGAAATCCCAGGTAGCCCAGTTCCCTCAGCCAGTCGGCGTTGTTGAGGACCATGCCGCCGCCGGGTCCGAGGTCGACGAACCGCTCCAATTGGGTGCGAATCGCGGCGACGTTTGTGGTCACCTCCTGCTCCGTGAGCAATGTGCGCGTGTCCAGCCGGTCCGACGGATCGCCGATCAGCCCCGTGCCGCCGCCCGCGATGAGGATCGGCCGGTGGCCCGCCTGTTGCAGGTGGCGAGCCATCATCAATGTCACCAGGTGGCCGGCGGTGAGGCTCGCCGCACTTGGGTCGAACCCCACGTAGAAGGTAAGGGGCCGTTCCAGGGCGCGACGCAATGCGCCGGCGTCGCTGACGGCCGAGATCAGACCGCGTTCGTCGAGGATGTCAAAGGCGTTGGCAGGCATGGTGAGGCTCGCGATGGAAGGCGCCTCAAGCGGGCGCCGGGATGCACCGAATGGCGTGTGCCACCGGAGTGGTCACGCAAAGCCGGCGGTGTAGTCGCTAGACGACGACCGCCGGCCGCCTATATGCCCGGCGCATAGCGGGCTCCTGAGCATTCCAACCAACCATGCGTGATGCTAGGCGTCGCTTGCCCGCGGCGTCAAAGGTGCTGCGCGCACTGCTCCCCCCACACGTCCTCAACGAGCGCGCGCACGGTTTCGCTGCCCGCCTGCATCGCCGCCAGGCGAGTGTTCTCCATCCGTTCGAGCGCCGATTGTGGATTCACGGCGCCATTGGCCCCCATCAGCGAGCTCCAGGCGCTCGTCTCGGCGATCACGGCGCGAATCTCCGCCTCCAGACAGGCGGTCTCTGACGGGACGTATTGCTGGTCATTCAAGTCGGCAAGGTGCTGGAGCTCGTGCGCCAGGACCGCCGCCACCGCTTCGCGGCGCTCGGCCAGCAGTTCGCGGCTGACGGCGATGCTGGACGGGGGTGTGAAGGAGGCGAAGACTTGATTCGAGAGCGACCGAAACCGGATCGGGGCCGAGATCGCGGCGGCGGCCTTGAGTCCCGGAGTGGCCGACGGCACGCTTTCGAGCAAGCGCAGCGCCTCGGCGAGCGCGTCATCGACGACGTTGTAGACCCGTTCGGTCGCGGTGGCGGGTTGGGCGTCAACAAACGCGGCTTCGTCGGTTTGCAGGTCCAACATCCGCGTGTCGTCGTGTGCGTGCGGCGTGGCGACCGGCGAGTCGGCGAGGAGCAAGTCCTTGTAGTGGTCGCCGCTATTGACCAACACCACCGTGCCCGCGGGCGGCCCTCCCTCGACCTGTTCCACCCAGTGCTGCAGCGCCGTTCGCTGGAAGCGCTGCACCACAAACGGCCCAAAAGCCTCTGGCTGCGACATGGGCAAGCCGTGAAGCTCGATGCTGGCAGGCACGCTGTCGGGCTCGATGGGATTGGCTAGAAAGGCCTGCGTAATCGCCGAATCGGTCATCCAACCCATCCGTGCGGCCTGCGCCGCGGCAAACGTCTTCGACTCGTCGAGTTCGCTGCGCGGAACTGAGCGCGCATAGAGCGCGTCGTCATGTCCGGCCTCGCGCAAGAGCTCGTAAATGTTCGCCAGCTGGACCTTGTCCTCGGTCGGCGACCATTGCATGAGGGCACGCTGCGTGAGCTGATAGATGAACCCGCCGGGACCGATCCATGGGCGTGAGGAGGGATATCCCATCACGTCAAGCCCGCCGTAGCGCGTGAAGGCGTCGAAGAATCGCGGCCCGTCGGCAAAATTGCGCACCCCGAAGCCCGTGCCGTCCTGGCCGAGTCCCGGGTAGAACCATCCCGACGGCACGGCAATTGCCACCGGAGGCGCGGATGCGTCGTCTTGAGCGTGCGCGGCAGTGCCCGATGCCGCCACCGCGGCGATGAGGGCGAACCCGAGCGCGGCCGCTCGTCCCCGCCGCAGCCAACTGCGCCCGGTATTCGCCGTTGTTCGTTCGGGCACGGACCGCATCCTTCGGAGTCCCACGGCGCACGGGCGGGCGGCGCCTCTCGCGTACTGTAGATTGCCAGAATGACCAACGATGTGACGCGGCCAAAACTTACGCAGTATTCGCCCGGCGCGGGCTGAGCCTCCAAGCTCAGTCCAACCGAGCTGGCGCACGTGATGCGCCACATGCCGCAGATGGCCAACGTCGACCTGCTGGTGGACGCCGCCAGTTTCGATGACGCCGCCGTCTATCGGCTGCGTGACGACCTTGCCATCGTGGCGACGATCGACGTCTTCACACCCATCGTCGACGACCCCTACGACTTTGGCGCCATTGCGGCGGCGAATGCGCTCAGTGACATCTACGCGATGGCCGCCACGCCGTTGCTCGCCCTAAACCTTGCCGGGTTTCCGCGCGACACCTTGGCGCTTGAGGTGCTCGCGGAGATCCAGCGAGGCGGCGCCGACATGGTGCTGGAGGCCGGGGCGGTGGTCGCCGGTGGGCACTCCGTGGACGATCCGGTGCCCAAATTCGGCATGGCAGTCATTGGCACGGTGCATCCGGACGCGCTGATCACCAACGCCGGGGCGCGTCCCGGCGATCTGCTGGTGCTCACCAAACCCATCGGCACAGGCATCATCAGCACCGCGCTCAAGCATGACGCCGCGCCTCCCGACGCGCTGGCCGCGGCCGTGGCCAGCATGCGAATGCTAAATCGAGCGGCGGCCGACACCGCGGCCAAATTCGGCGCCCACGCCATGACCGACATTTCCGGCTTCGGGCTCTTGGGGCATCTCCGCGAAATGATGCACGCCAGCGGCTGCTCGGCCACGGTCTTTGCAGACCAGGTGCCCGTGCTCCCCCGCGTACGCGAGCTCATAGCCGCCGACGAGGTTCCGGGCGGAACCGAGCGCAACCTGGCCGCGCTGGAGGGAGAGGTGATGTGGCGGTCTGAGCTCTCGACCACAGAGCGGCTGCTGCTCGCTGACGCCCAAACCAGCGGCGGGCTGCTCATCGCCATCCCCCCGGAAGATGAGCAGGCGTTCCGTCAGGCGCTCACCGCGGCGGGAACGCTGGCGGCGGCCACGGTTGGCCGGGTGGTCGCGCCGCGCGGGGCGCCGCTGCACGTCAGCCTGTCGCACCTGGAGCCGGACGTTGTCACCCGCTAACGACGCCCGAGTCATCCTCTACACCGGCAAGGGCGGTGTGGGCAAGACCAGCGTCGCCGCCGCCGCCGCGCTGCGCTGTGCCGAGCGCGGCGCGCGCACCATCGTGCTCAGCACCGACACGGCGCACAGCCTCGGCGATTCCCTGGACCACCCCCTCGGTCCCGAGCCGATCGAGGTGGCCGAGCGGCTGTGGGCGCAGGAGTGCGATATCTACTACAACCTCGAGACCTATTGGGGCACCGTCCAGTCCTGGGTCGAGGCGCTGCTGACCTGGCGCGGCGTCAGCGATCTCCTGGCGGAAGAGATCGCCGTGCTCCCCGGCATGGAGGAGCTCGCCAACCTCCTCTGGATCACCCGACACGTCGAGTCCGGCGACTTCGACGTGGTGATCGTGGACTGTGCCCCAACGGGTGAGACGCTGCGCCTGCTGGCGTTTCCCGAGGTCGGGCGCTGGTGGATGGACAAGCTGCTGCCGATCAATCGCCAGCTTGCCCGCATGGTCCGCCCGATGGCGCGGCGCGTCACCGATCTGCCGCTGCCCGATGACTCCGTCTTCGTCGCCATGGGCGAGCTGGTCGAGGATTTGGAAAAGCTGCGGGCGCTGCTCACCCGTCCGGGCCAGTCGACCTTGAGGATTGTGGTGAACCCCGAGAAGATGGTGATTCGCGAGGCGCAGCGCAGCTATACCTACCTGACCCTGTACGACCACATCACCGACGCGCTGGTGGTGAACCGCCTCGTTCCCGCGTCGGCCACGGGCGACTTTGCCGCGAGCTGGCGCCGCATGCAGCAGCGCTACATGCGCGAAATCCACTCCATGTTCGATCCCCTGCCAGTCCTCCAGATTCCGCAGTTTCCTGAAGAAGTCGTTGGGCTTGAACGGCTGCGGGTGATGGGAGAGCTGATGCACGGCGACCATGACCCCGCCGCCGTCCTGGTGCGCGAGCGGCCCTTTCACATTGCCCAGGTCGACGGTCAGTTTGAGCTTCAGATTCCAGCGCCCTTCATCGAGCGCAGCGACGCGGCGCTGATCCGGCGGGGCGACGAGTTGGTCGTTCGCATGGGCGCGGCTCGCCGAAATATCGTTCTGCCGCGCGCCCTGGCCCGCATGGAGCATCAAGGGGCACGGCTGGAGGAGGGGCAACTGCGGATCAGGTTCGCGCCGCGCACCTCGGCAGAGCCGCCGTCAGACGCCGACTCGCCGGGATAGCGCGGCGCCACGGCTTTGAGGAGAGGCCGCGAATCTATCGGCCAACCTCTGCACTGCCGCCGCTTATGGGCCAGACGCCCAGGCGGTCTACCGCCTGGGCGCCTGATTTCCCCCGTTCGCCGCTCGGCCGAACGGGGCTTGGGCTACGTGCCCGAGGCGTAGTAGCCCAGGAGCTGCTGAAGCTTCGAGAGGCTGAGGATGGAGATCAGCCGCTTACGCCCGTGCGCGGGAGCCAGGGCACCCGCGCGCCGCAGCGTGCTGATGGCCAGGCTGACGCTCTCGCGCACCGTGCCCAAACGCTGGGCCAGCTCCTCGTGCGTCATCTGCAGATCGGTTGTGCCCTGACGCTCGGCCATTTGCAGGATTGCCAGCGCCACCGCATCGGCCACGCTGGCGAGCGCGGTGTGACTCGCCCGCGTCTCAACCTCGGCCAGGCGCCGAATCTGGGATCGGACGAGTTCGGCGCCAAAGCTCGGGTACTTGCGCAGCAGGCGCTGAAACGCCGCGCCATCGAGCCAGGCCACGTGAGCCGGAGCGTCGGCCTCGATGAACGTGCGTTCGTGGGTCTCGCTGGGAAAGAGATTCTCAAACCAGTCGCCTCGGCGGAGCGAGGCCGTCGCAAGCTGCTTGCCCTTCGGGCTGAGCCGCCACACGGTGATCTCGCCGTCGCACACGATGCCAACGCGCGGACGGTCGACCGCAAGGTCCATCACGAGATCGCCGGCGCGATAGGCCGCCGGGTGCGCGCCTTCGGGGCGCAAATTAGCCATGAGCCTGGTGCCCACGGTCCGGTCTACGTCAGTGTTCGACGTCATTGTCGACCACTCCTCCGTTTAGCACGGGCGACGTCCGCCACGTCAGTTGAAGCATAGGTTGCCAACCGGAACCAATCATGAGAATCGGGTGAGGAATACCCGTGCGGCCCCTGGGCCGTCGGGTCAGATGTGGTAGCGCAGGTCCGCGCGGTCGCTGGGCGCGTCCTCATGGTCGTTCGCGGGGAGACGCACCTCGAATTCGGCGCCGCCAAGCGCGCTGCGGCCCGCCTCCACGCTGCCGCCATGCGCTTCGGCCACGCGCTGGACGATGGTGAGGCCCAGCCCGGTGCCGCCAGTCGCACGCGATCGCGACGGGTCAACGCGATAGAACCGCTCGAAGATGTACGGCGCGTGCTCCGGTGGGATTCCCGGCCCGTCGTCCGCCACCACCAATCGCGCCATCCCGTTTTGCCGCCGCACGTCGACCTCGATCCGCCCGGCAGGCTCCGTCGCGGCAATGGCGTTCTGCACCAGATTGCGGACAGCGCGTTCGAGCTTGTCGACGTCCCCGGCTATGAGCACGGCGTCGTCGCCGTGCACCTGCAGTTCGCGGTTGCCCGCCAGTGGTTCAAGGTCGTGGACGGCTCGCTCGGCCAGGGCGCGCACCTCCACCGGTTCGAAACGCATTTCCGTCGCGGCGTCCAACTCCGCGATCGCCAGGAGATCGTCCACGATCCGCTGCATCCTGGTGGCTTCCCTCAGGATCGCGCCCGCGGCGTGGTCTACGTCGCCGGCCGATGCGCTGCGGCACAGAATCTCGGCGTTGCCGCGTATGACGGTGAGCGGCGTTTTCAGCTCATGCGATGCGTCGGCCAGGAACCGGTGCTGCGACGCCACCAACTGCTCAATCGAGTCGAGCATCCGGTTGAAGGTGCGGCTGAGCGTGGTGATTTCGTCCCGGCCCTTGCCGACCTTGATCCGCCGACTGAGGTCCCCCACCCGACGAATCGCCTCCGCGGTGCGGGTAAGGCCGGCAACTGGATTCATGGACTTGCGCGTGAGATACAAGCCGCAGAAGAGAGCCACCACGACCACCGCCGCCGACCCGCCAAGCAGGTAGGCACGGAATCGATCGATGAAGCCTTCGGCGACGTCGACCGAGAGCCCCGCCTGCAGCACTCCCCGGACCTGGTCGTTGATGACGATGGGCATGGCCAGGATGCGCAGCCGGGCGCCATTTTCCAGGCGCGTGTTCTCGAATTGCTCTTCCAACGTGCGGAGCGCCTCGTACACGCCGGGCGTCACCGGAAGCCGCCACCCTTCCAGATTGGATGACGTCACTTCCGGCACGCCGGCGGGGTTGACGATCTGGTGAAAGATGCCCGACCGCGCCAGCTCCTCCGGCGAAACTTTCGGCAGGGTGCCCAGGGCCGGCTGGGTTCCCACGATCGGTGCTCCGGTGTCGGCAAACGCCAGGATGAGCTCGGCGCGGCTGCGCAGCGCACGGTCCACCTCGTCCCTCACACTCGCCGCCAGGATGAGGTGCAGCAGCAGCCCAAACCCCATCACGGTTGCCACGACAAAGCCCACGTACCACAGCGCCAGCTTGAGCCGGATGCTCATGCGCTGCCCCGTCGCAGGACGTAGCCAACCCCGCGAACCGTGTGAATCAGACGCGGCCGGCCATCCGTCTCAAGCTTGCGTCTGAGGTAGCCGACGTACACGTCCACCACGTTGGACACGGCGGTGGGCTGAAAGCCCCACATGCGATCGAGCAACTCCCCGCGAGTGAGGACGCGGCCCGGTTGTTCCATCAGCACGCGCAGCAGCTCGAACTCGGTCTGCGTCAGGCTCACGGGCTCGCCCATGCTTGTGACCTGCCGCGCCACAAGATCCATCTCGATGCCATCGAAGCTGAGCATCTGGCGGTCGGCCGGCCCGTGGCGGCGCAGGAGGGCCCGCACCCGGGCCACAAGCTCGCCAAAGGCGAAGGGCTTCGGCAGGTAGTCGTCGGCTCCGGCGTCAAGGCCGCGAATCCGGTCTGCCACGCGGTCGCGCGCGGTCAGAAACAGGACTGGAACGTCACTGGTCGCACGCACCCGCTCGAGCACGTCGAAACCGTCGAGTCCCGGCATCATCACGTCCAGGATCACCACGTCGGCCGCCCCGGCATTGATGGCCTCGAGTGCCTGCGCGCCGTCCGAGGTGGCGTGCACGTCGAATCCCTCGATGCGCAAGCCGCGGCGCAGCATATCCAGGATTCCGGGGTCATCATCGACCGCCAAGACCCGGGGGTTGAGCTCAGTCGGGCGGTGCTCCACGTGCCGACAACCTATCTTGACGGAGGCGCGACACGTTCCGAATGCCGCTCCACCTCACGGCAATGCGGCATTGGTGCCATTTTACCCTGCATCCGACTGTTGCCGTCTCCACAACCGGTGGCGCGGCGCCCGCAAGCAGCGCATCGCAACCATACGACGGCGTCGCTGCAGTGTAGTGACCCTCGACTCAACCACGCACGAGATCCGTTTCGACGACGCGCCGCAAGATCGTAACCGTGTCGAGTTGCTCCGCGGCGTCATCGATCCGCGCGATCTGAATGACGATGCCCGCCACGCCGTCGCGGACGGCTGCGGTCAGGCGTGCCTCGTAGATGTCGCCACCGCTCGCCACGCGGGTGCGCGCGGCGCCCGAGGCCGCCCCGATGCCCGGCGGCGGCAGCAGCTCGAGCTCGGTGACGTCGGCTGAGCGAGCCGCTGCCTGAAGACCTTCGACCAGGCCGCGCGCAATGCTCTCGAGGAAGGTGTCCGGTCGCTCGATGATGCCCGTAACGACTTGCAGATCCACCGTCTCGACGGCGCGTCCCACCAGCACCAGCGCTAGGAGAAACGGTTCGCCGCGCCGCACCACCAGCGGGTCGAGAAACTGGCCCGCCAGTCCCACCGCGCCGGCCGAGATTTCCCCGGCGCCGGGCTGTAGCACCGTAAATGCCGGATCGTCCGGCAGGTCTGCGGGTCCGGGCAACAGGGCCAGCAGCTCGGCGTCGGTGGGTGGCACCGGCCCCGTCGGCGTCGGCGGGATGGCTGGCGACACGTCCGCTGCCGGCGACGCCTCAACCGTCGGCGTCGTGCTCGGCGTCACTGCCGGAGCCGGTGCGCGGGACGGAGTGACCGTAACGGACGGCGTGGGCGTCGGCGTGGCGGTGGCAAAGGGGATCGGGGTCCACGTGGGGGTCGGGTTGGGCGTGGCCGTCGCCGGCGGGCGAGCCGTCGTGGTCGACACACCGGGAAGGTCACAGGCTCCCAGGATCGCGGCAAGGCTCAGCGCGACGGCCGCGGCTTTGATCGAAACGGTCGTGACCGGCGCGTCAGGGTGGTTCGGCGTGGCTGGAAACCCTCGCAAGGCAGGCCCGCGATTCTAGTGGGGATGCCGAGCCGAGGCGTGCCTACCCGGCGGGCGGCACCCGCCGACCCTCGCGGACGATCACCCGGCCGTCGACGCGAATGGTCGGGCGCGCGATCACGCCGTCCTGGTGAAACGGCACGTCCACCGTCCCCCCGATGTGCCGGCTGGCGCCCAGCGCCACGTGTGCCGTGCCCGCCACTTTCTCGCTCTCAAGGATATTGCCGCTCAGTCGCGCCGCGGGATTGGTGCCGATTCCCAACTCCGCGATGTTGCGCGCCGCATCGCCCAACTCCGCAAACACGGCCTCGAGGTGGGCCGCGCCCGTGCCTTCCACTTGCACCGCCAGCCCGTCTCGCACGCGGATGCGCGTGGGCGGACCCAGCGGCGCTTCAGGCACGATCGAGGCCGCATCGATGACCACGATGCCGGTCGCGGTCCCTTCCACCGGAGCGATGAAAGCCTCGCCGGCCGGCAGATTGCCCATGTCGCCGGGCTGCGTGAAGTGCCCGGTATCGGCATGCCCGTCCCGATCCACCGCGCTGAACGTCAGATCGCAGCCGCCGGGTGAGGTGAGGGTGACCTCGGCGCCGGCGCTCAAGATGGTTGCCAGTTCTTCTGACGCGCGCGCGATGGACGAATAATCCGCCGCCAACGTCCGCAAGGCCATCTCGTAAGTGATCGACGGCATGCTGGCCACCCTGGCGCCGGCTGCCGTCGCCGCCGTGCGCGCGCGGGTGTGGGTCAGCGACATCGACGTCGGCAGCAGGCACACGGCGGCGGTGCGCATGGCGTCGGCAACCGCTGGGGGCGGCTCGCTGCCATGTCGCTCGGCCACTGGCATCACCAGCAGCGTCACGTCGCGGGCGTGCCGCAACGCACCGGCGTAGAACAGCTCGCCGAGAGGCCGTTGCGGCGGGTCCGTGACAACCACGACGCGGTCGCTGCGGGCCACCGCCAAGCACTGGCGCATCACGTTGTCGACCATCGCCTGTTCGTCGGCGGTCAGCGCGCCCGGCGGCTGCGCGTCCGGTCGCACTGATTCAACAAGGTCCATCCGGCGCCCCTGGAACGACGATCCGGGGCATCATATCCCCGGCTCGCGGGTGGATGTCCTCGGCTCGGTCCTGGTGGGCCTCTCGAATCACTCACCTGGCAATCCGTGCGCCCTCAGCTAGTCGACGGCGCCTGGTGCGAGTTTCTCCGTCCCGACCCCCCTAGCTGCGCGCGAGAAAGTCCGCCGCGACACGAACCACCGCGGCGTCGTGTCCGACGATCAACAGCACCGAATCCGCGAGGCGCTGCGCGTGCGCCGTTCGCCCGTCGCCCCGCCAAGTCGCCGTCGTGGCAGCCACCTCCGACACGCCCGATCCAAGGCCGCCTCCAAGAAGATGATCGACCATCACAGTCCAGAATTCGTCAAGGTCGTGCTCCGTGTCCCAGCGAAACTTCATCGCCAACAGCCCTAGGCCGCGCTGGTTCCGATAGAGCGCATAGGCGTCTCCACCCCATCCCGCGGCCGCGCCCGCGGCCGCCGAGCGGGCGTTTCCTCCCCCGAGCAACACGCTGACCATGAATTCACCAACCACATCGCGCCGCACTTCGCTCCAGCCCGCCGGCAGTACGCCAGTCAGAGATGGAAGGTCAACCTCCAGCGGCGCTTCGTTCGCGGCGTACTTCTCCGGGTGCAATACCTGTTCGGTTGACGCTGGCAATCTGGCGTAGGCGGCATCGACCGCCTTCCAACCGTCGCCGAGCAGCGTCGCCACGTAGGTCTGGCCGGCCACGTAGGGAAAGATCAGGATCGCCTGCAAGGCCGCTGGCGACCTGGAGAAGGCGTCGTCGGGCGGCTGCCCGGCCAACACCGGCTTGGCGAGTTCCTCCCGCCGCAGCATCCGCTCCGCGTACAGAATGCCGGCCACCGTCGCGTCGCCTTCGACCAGCGCTCGAAGTGCGATCAACGCGTCTTGATTGTCATCGATGCTGTCTTCGAGCGCGTCCAGGTCGAAGGCGCGGTCCTGCAGCGCATGCACGTATTCGTGTGCGAGCGTCGCGACGAGCCGCGGGGCCGCCGCATCGTGATCACCGATGATGACGATCTCCTCTGCCTCTGAGTCATAGAACCCCGCGGCTCGCTCGGTGTAGAGCGCCAGTCGCAGCTCGTAGAGGCTCTGCTCAGGGCGTATCAGTCCCAGCAGCTCCCACTCCAGCTGATCGGACGCGGCCTCTTCCGCCGGAAACTCCTCCTCAAACTTGGCGGGCAACCACACCTCGAACTCTTCCGGCGTCATCAGCGTCGCCGGAACATCCCACGGCTCGAGTCCGCGCCAGGCGGCTACCTTCGGGCCGAGGTCCGCCACCAGCGCCGCGAGTTCCGGGGCCAGCTGTGGCGCCGCCTGTTGGGTAGCCGCGAGGGCCGGCGTGGCCGTCGGCGCAGGCGCGGGCACGGTGGACGTCGCCGTGGCGGGCTCCCGCTGAGCCTTGACGGCGGACGAGGTCTCCACCGGCGCGCTCGTCGGGAGTGCCGTCTCAGGCGCCGGTTGGGGTGTGGTCGGAGCCGTCGGCGGTGTCTCGATCTGCGCCGGAACAGCCGCGGGGGTTACGGCCGGTGGTGCGCCGTTGTCCACCGGGGCGCATGCCCACACTACCGTTAGCACGAACGCCACCAGTGCCGTCCACGCCAAGCGACGCCGGAAGGGCCGCAGAGTCTGAAATGTGCCGCGGGCGGCACCGTCGGTCGCGGGTGCCGTTGCCGGGCACAGGGACATACCGTGGCCCTTGCGACCTATCGTCGCCCGCCCGCCGGACAGTGGACACGAGCCACGCAACAGGGAAATCCTCGAACCGACTTGAGCGATGATATCCCCGGCTCGCGGCGTCGGTGGCCGGCTCCTACACTCGCGTTCGCCTCGCCCCTCCCTCCCCTAAGGGCGCCGCCATGTCACCGGACGATCTGTCCTACGCGCGCGCGATTGACATCGCGCGCTGGATTCGTGGCGGCGAGTTGACGGCGCGCGCGGCGGTGACGGCGAGCCTCGACCGCATCGAACGCACGGATGCGCGCCTGCACGCGTTTGTGGACCTCGCGCCGGAGCAGGCGCTGGCCGCGGCCGACGCGGCCGACGACGCCGTCAATCGCGGCGATTCCTTGGGGCCGCTGCACGGCGTGCCCGTGGCCGTGAAGGTGCAAGTTCAAGTACAGGGAATGGCGTTTCACCGAGGCTCACGGCTGTACGAAACCGACATTGGCGAGCGCGACGCCCCGGCGGTCGAGCGCCTGAGGCAGGCTGGCGCCATCGTCGTCGGCGTGACCGCGATGCCGGAGCTCGGGCACATAGCCTTCGCCCACAACCCGGTCGGGCCGACCACGCGCAATCCCTGGAGTCATGGCCACACCTGCGGCGGGTCCAGCAGCGGCTCCGCCGTTGCGCTGGCTGCCGGATACGTACCGCTGGCGCTGGGCAGCGACGGCGGAGGGTCCGTTCGCATCCCGGCGAGTTGTTGCGGCGTGTTCGGCCTCAAGCCCTCCTTGGGCCGCGTGCCCTATGTGCCGATCGTCGGCGGCCGCGACGCGGTCTCCCACCTGGGGCCCATGGCGCGCTCGGCGGCCGATATGGCGCTCGGCCTCGCGGTCATCGCAGGGCCGCACGAAGCCGACTGGATCACGCTGCCCCACGACGACACGGACTACCGCCAGGCGGCGCTCGCCGGCACGCACGGTTCCCGCGTGGCGTGGGCGCCGCAGCTCGGGGCGCACGAGGTCGACGCCGATGTCGTGGACATTTGCACCGCCGCCCTCGACGCCTTCCGCGCGGCCGGCTGCGAGGTTGCCTCGGTCCCCCCGATGCTCAGCGACGCGACGCGCGAATGGGCCGACTTGTTCAGCACGCTCATCGCTGCCCAAGTCGGAAATCGCATGGACGAGGTGCGGGCCGTGAGCGATCCCAGCCTGGTCGCGGCCGCCGAGGCGGGGCTTGCGGTATCGGGCATCGACATGATGACGGCGGGCTCGGCGCGCCGCCGACTCTGGGCCGAGATGGCCGCCATATTCGAGGGCCACGACGTGTTGGTGACGCCGACGCTCTTGATGCCCCCGCTCCCGATCGACGAACCCGGCGGCAGGCCCGCCGACCCCACCATTTGGGCCCAACGCTGGTTCCGCCACGTCTACCCGTTCAACATGACCGCGCAGCCGGCGGCCACCGTACCCGCGGGAGTCACGCGCGATGGGCTGCCTGTTGGACTCCAGATCATCGGCGGCCGCCATGCCGATGCCGACGTGCTGCGCTTCGCGGACGCCTTTGACGCCCACTGGCCCAAGGCGCGCGCCCAGCCGCCGGTCCCTGAGGCCTAGCGCGCCATCGGCTACCATTGCTCGACAAAATCGTAGCCGGGCCGGCCCTGCGCGCGGAGTTCACTGGGATTCTCGCTTCACGGCGAGCGCCGCATCCACGCGCGGGCAGCGTGCTGCCTGGCACTCCCGGCTGATGAAGGACAGGCGATGACCAATCGCTCCGGTGGTCTCGAAGGGATCGTGGCCGGCACCTCCGCGGTCAGCTCGATCGACGGTCTGGCGGGAAAGCTCACCTATCGCGGGATCGATATCCACGCGCTGGCCAGCGACGCCACGTTCGAAGAAGTGGCGTATTTGCTCTGGCACGACGAGCTGCCGTCGCGGAGTCAACTCGACAGTCTCCTCAACGAGCTATCCGCTGCCTATGCCCTGCCGCCCGCGGTCGTGGACGCCTTGCGACTCCTCCCGCGGAGCACGCCCCCGATGGATGCGCTGCGTAGCGGCGTCTCGGTGCTGGCGGCGTTTGATCCCGACCTCGGCGACAACTCTCTTGAGGCCAACGCGCGCAAGTCCGTGCGTCTTCTTGCCCAGGTGTCGGCCGTGGTGGCCACCTTCGCCCGGCTCGCGGCGGGCGATGAGCCCGTAACCGTCGCCGAAGGACCGGTCGCCGAGGCGTTTCTACAGATGTACACCGGTGAGCGGCCCGACACGACGGCGGCCCGCGCGGTCGACGTGCTCCTGGTGTTGCAGGCCGACCACGAACTCAACGCCAGCACCTTCGCCGCCCGCGTGATCGCCGCCACGCTGTCCGACATGCACTCCGCCGTCACCGGCGCCATCGGCGCGCTGCGCGGTCCGCTCCACGGTGGCGCCAACCAGGGTGTGATGGAGATGCTGCTCGAGATCGGGTCGCCTGACGCGGCCGAGGATTGGGTGCGGGAACGACTGGTGCGGCGCGAGCTCATCATGGGCTTCGGTCACCGCGTCTACAAGACCGCCGACCCCCGCGCCACGATCTTGCGCCGCATGTCCGGGGAGCTCAGTCAAACGTCCGGCCACCCCGAGTGGTTCGAGATCTCCAGCGTGATCGAGCGCGTGATGATGGACGAGAAGCGGCTGAACTCCAACGTGGACTTCTTCTCCGCGACCGTATACGCCGCGCTGGGGTTGCCGGTCAACCTGTTCACGCCGATCTTCGCCATGAGTCGCACCAGCGGGTGGACCGCGCACGTGCTGGAACAGCTCGGCGACAACCGGCTGATCAGGCCCCGCGCCGAATACGTGGGGCGCACGGACCGGGCATTCATCCCCATCGCGGAGCGCCGGTAGCCGCGAGCGACGCCCTCGGCCGCCGCGGACGCAGTGTTCGGGACGGCGTGCCCGTGATGTCTACGGCGAACATGGGCTCACGTAGCGGGGGCGCGAACCGCCCGCCTGCTCATGGGCTCATGCAACCAAGCGTGACGCTGATTGGCGCAACCCGCGACGCCGGTCACATGCGGTCAATCGGAAACGCTCGCGGTGCTACACTTCGGCTTCGCGGCATGTCTTGTCGCCGCGCCTTGCCCTCCCGATGAAACGCACGTACCAACCCAAAGTTCGCAAACGTAAGCGTGAGCATGGCTTTCGCGCACGCATGTCTAGCCGGTCCGGGCGCGCGATTCTTCGCCGCCGCCGGCGTAAGGGTCGCAAGCGGCTCACGGTCTAGGCCGCTGGCGCGCTGGATGGACAGCGGCTGCGTCGCCGTGGACATGCCGTGAACAGCCGCCATCGGCTGCGTCGCGCTGCCGACATTGCGCGCGTGCGGCGACGGGGAACACGCGTCGCTTGCCCCTATTTCGTGCTGTTCGTTGCGCCGGGCACGGCTGATACAACCCGATTGGCCATAGCGGCGCCGCGCCGGCTCGGAACGGCGGTTGCTCGCAACCGCATGCGCCGCCGCTTGCGCGCGGCGTTTCAACCGCACACGGCAACGCTGCAGCCGGTCGTCGACCTGGTGGCGCAGGCCCGCCGACCGGCGGGTGATGCTCCGTGGCCTTGCCTCACGCGTGCCGTCGACCAAACTCTGGCGCAGGCGCGCGCCACGCAAGCAGCGAGCCTCGCGTGAGGCGCCTGGTGCTCGCCTTGGTCCGGGGCTATCAGCGGTGGCTGTCCGGGGGGCTGGGCGCCCACTGCATCTACGAACCGACCTGTTCCGAATTCACCGTTGTCGCCGTGGAGCGACACGGCGTCGCTCGTGGGGCCTGGATGGCGCTGCGCCGGATTGCGCGATGCCATCCCTTCACCGCCGGCGGCTTCGACCCGGTGCCCTAGCTGCGAGCCTGAACCATGGAACTATTTTCCGGCATCGGCGAAACCTGGCAGATGTGGGCCGTCAACCCACTCAGCGAGGTTCTCAATCTCATCCGCGACGGCGTCGGCAGCTATGCCATCGCGATCATCTTGTTCACGATTGTGATTCGCACGCTGATGGTCCCGCTCACCGTCAAGCAAATCCGCTCGCAGCGGCGCATGCAGACGCTGCAGCCCGAGATGGCCGAGTTGCGCCGCAAGTTCAGGAACGACCGACAGGCGCAGTCGCAAGCCACGATGAAGCTCTATCGCGAGCATGGCGTGAGCCCACTTTCGGGCTGTCTGCCCATCTTCGTGCAGCTGCCCATCCTGCTCGCGTTGTACGGCGGCATCCTCACCTTGAGCGGCCGTGGGCTCCTCAACGAGCAATTCCTCTGGTTCAACCTGGCGCGCGAGGACTCGACCATTCCCGTCCTTGGCGAATCCAGCCCGACAGCGCCGACGGACGTTCATCTGGCTACCACGTTTCCGATCACCCCGTTGGAATCTCAGGTTTCGGCGGAGTTCTCCGGCCAAAACGCCAATTTCCGCTTCACGGTCGACTCCGTCGATCCTGGCGGTTCGGCGTCTGCGGTTTCGAGCGGGCGTGCGAGTGCCGCGTTTGTCCGGGATCGGCTGGAGCTCGGCCAGTTCCCGCCAGGCACCACGGAGGCGCGACTGGTGCAGGCGGCCGCGTTCGTCGTGGAGCGTGATCGACCGCTCACGCGGCTCACGGAGTCCGACGCCAGCCAAATCCTGCGGGGCGAGATCACCGATTGGTCGGAGCTTGGCCTGCCCGCCGGCCCGATCAATATCTTCGGCCTCGGCAACGATATCGGCACCCGGGACCTGCTCTCGGAGCTGCTCCTCGACGGCGAGCCCATTCCGCCGCGGCTTGTGCAGCTACGGGCGACGGTCGATGACTACCTGGCGGAGCTCATCGCCGATCCCGGGGCGCTCGGCATCTCGGGGCCGATCGTGAGCGACGACGTTCGCATGATCAACCTCAAAGCCGAAGGGGCGGAGCGCGCGTTTTCGGCGCACGTGGCGGCGCTGCGTGATGAGAACTACCCCTTGGCCCGGGAGGCGTATGTCTACTGGGCGCCCGGCGAAACCGACGGTGAGAAGTTCGTGCAGAAGTGGTGGGACAGCCGGGAGGGGCAAACGGCCGCCGGCAACGCCGGGTTCACGCGGATCCCCATTCAACTGGACGTGTTTGGGACGGGTGGCTTCTATATCTCGCTGCTGGCGCTGCTGGCAGGCGCGTTCCAGTTCGTGCAGGCCCGGATGATGGCCTCGCGTTCAGCCGAGGGGCAGCAGGCAACGGTGAACCGGGTGATGCAGTTCATGCCGCTGATTGTGGTCATCTTCGCCTGGTCATTCCAGGCGGGTCTGGTGCTGTATTGGGTAATTTCCAGCATCATTGCGATCGTGCAGCAATATTTCACTACGGGAACCGGTGCGCTGATTCCCGCGCACTGGCCGATCGCGCGGGATGTGTCCGGCCGCCAGGCGCCCCCGTCCGAGCCCAAGACCACCGATGAGAACGCAACGAGCGAAGCCGCGGACCCACCTCTCGGTGAAGGTGTGACCACGCCGCGGCGCCGGCGACGGCGAAGGAGGCGCAGTGGCTGACCATCCAACTGACACCCCGGACACTCCGGAGAGCGTCGAGGCGTCCGGCGCCTCCGTTGAGGAGGCGCTGCGACAGGCCCTGCGGCAGCTCAATGCCACGATCGACGATGTCGACGTCGAGATTCTGGCCAGCGGCGGCTCGCGCCTGCTGCGTCGGGACGCGGAGGCGCGCGTGCGCGTGGTGCGCCGCGAGCGCCCGTTTTCCGCGACCATGGACGAGGCGGAGTCCGAGCCCCCGATTGAGCCGGATCTGGCGCCCGCCGCACGCGACCCCATGCCCAGCGAGCCGGTGGTCGAACCGCCTCCGCCTCCCGCAACCGTGTCGGACGCTGACGATGCCCCGGAGGCGGCCGCGCCCCCTGCCCGCGCGTCACGCCCCCTGGTTGAGAGCGGCGAAGAGCTGCAAGACATCGTTGAAGACCTGCTCGCCTCCATGCTCGATCGCATGGGATTCATCGCGGAGTTGGAGCTCGTCGATGAGGACCCGCTGGCGTACAACGTCGTCGGCGATGATGATTTCTCCAAGCTGATCGGACGCCACGGATCGACGCTGCGCTCGTTCGGCTACCTCATCAATCTCATGGCCGGGCGGCAGCTCGGCCAGCCATGCCGCGTGCTCATCGACATCAACAGCTATCGCGCTCGCCGCGCCGACCACTTGCAGGAGCTTGCCGAGACGCTCGCTGACGAAGTGACCGAGACCCAGGAGCCGGTGACGCTCGAATCCATGCCCGCCAACGAGCGCCGGCTCATCCACATGGCCTTGGCGGACGACGAGGGCGTCCGCACCTACAGCATCGGCGAGGGCGATGAACGCCGGGTCGTGATCAGCCCGAAGGCGTAGCACGACCGCGCCGCGCCGCGGCCCGGCGTACCTGACCGTCGGGCACGTCACCCGCGACCTCCGGCCATCGGGCTGGGAGTTCGGCGGGACGGTGTACTACAGCAGCCTGGCCGCGCGACGCCTTGGGATGCGCGTAACGGCGGTCACCCGCGCCGCCGCTGAGGACGCGAATGCGCTGGCGGCGCGATGCCCCGGCATTCAGTGGATCGCCCGCCCCGCCGTGGCAACGACGGCCATGCGCAACATCTATGGACCGCGCGGTCGAACGCAGCACGCTCCGGTGGTTGCTCCTGCCTTTGAAGTCGCCGATCTCGATGGGCTGCCGTCGAAGGTTGCCGTCGTGCATTTGGGCCCCGTCATCGGCGAGATCAGGCCCGACGTGCTCGGCCACCTTCCGCGCGCCGATCTGACCGGCCTAACCGCGCAGGGGTTGCTGCGCCGCGTGGCTGCCGGCGGGGCCGTGCTGGCGCGAGACTGGGCGGATGCCGGCGAATTCCTCGATGCGATCGACGTGCTCGTGCTCAGTAGCGAAGACATCCAGGTGGACCCCGCGGCGGGCCTCGACTACCTGCGGCGCGCGCCCACCGGCATCCTCACACGGGGTTCGCTGCCGGTGCAGATATTCGCGGACGGCGGCTGTTCGGAGGTGCCTGTGCGCGCGGTCGCCGACGACCATCCAACCGGCGCCGGCGACGTGTTTGCGGCCGCACTCTTCGTGAGCTTGCAGCGCACGGGCATGCTCGGCCAGGCGGTGCAGACTGCCGCGGCGGTCGCCACGCATTGGGTCGAACGCCGCTGGACGGCCTTTCCGCCCACAGCCAATCCCGACCACGGGGCACGCCCCCGGCGATGAACTTCGATGTCCTCACGCTGGCGGCGGTGCGAGGCGAGATCGAGGACCGCGCGGTTGGCGGACGCATTCAGCGCGTGTCGGCGCCCGAGCCCAACCAGATCGGGCTGGAGATCTACGCCAACCGCGCGGCGCAGCACCTGCTGATCCAGGCCGGCCCGGTTAACTCGCGCGTGCATTTCGTGAGTGGCCGTCTGCATGCCGGTGAGGCGCCCGCCAGCCCGCTGCTCCTGCTGTTGCGCAAGTGGGTGCGTGGCGGCCGTTTGCTCAGCGCCGCACAGCTTCCCCTCGAGCGCGTCTTGGTCTTGCAGGTGAGCGCGCGACCGGACCCCGCCGCGGCGGCGGTTGAGCACCGCCTGGTTGTGGAAATCATCGGCCGCCAGGCGAACGTGATTCTGGTGGACGAGCAGGGGCTCATCCGCGATGCGCTGCGGCGGGTTCCCGGCGGCGGTGCGCGGCGCCGCCTCATGCCGCGCGCGCCCTATCACCCACCCGCCCGCTTGCCTCTGCCGCCTCCAAGCGCCGCGGTGCCGGCTGACGCGGCGGCGCAAGCCGCGCCGAAGGTGCCGGCATGGCGCGCCTTGTTGCAGGCCGTGGCAGGCGTAAGCCCGACCCTGGCACGCGAATCGCTGACACGCGCCGGAGTGGATCCTCGAACCCCCAGCCTCGATGTCGTCGCCTGGCCGGCGGCGCTCAAGGCCCTGCGGGACATATCGTCCGACATCGACGCTGGCGCGGCGCAGCCATGCCTTGTCCCCATTGACGACGGCTGGCAGGCCTTTGCCCCGTACCCGCTGACCCACTTCGACCGTGGCTGTCAGCCGGCCGGCTCGATGAGCGAGGCGCTCGAGGCCTACTACGAGGCCGATGAGCCCTCGGTGGCCGTCGATACGGTGAGGGCGCGGGTGCTGGAGCCGCTCACTGGGGCGATTGCGCGCGTCGAGCGCCGGATCGCTTCGCTGCGCGCCGAGGCGCCTACGGGCGCGGAGATCGGCGCCGCCCGCGCCGCCGGTACGGCCTTGCTGGAGCACGCCTACCTGATTCCCGCCGGTGCCGCCGACTTCGAGGCGCACGGACAGCGGCTCGCGCTCGACCCCACAAAATCGGTCGGCGCCAACGCCCAAACCTACTTCACCCGCTATCGGGCCCTGAAGCGCGCCGCGCGTCTGGTTCCGCGGCGGATTCGACGGGCCGAGTTGGAGCTGGCCTATCTAAGGCAGGCGGCGGACGATTTGCGGCGGGCGGATTCACCGGCCGTCTTGCGCCAGATCGCCGGCCTGCTGTCCGAGGCGGGCTACCTGCGCCAGCCGCGCCGCAAGCGAGCAGCCTCGCCGACGGCGCCGGCGGTGCGCCGCATGCATGGCCACCAAGTTGTCGCCGGGCGCACGGCGGCGGAAAACCATCGCCTGACGTTTCGGGAGTCGGCGCCTGACGATCTGTGGTTCCACGCACGCGGCATGCCGGGAGCGCACGTCCTGCTGCGCGACCCGGGCGACGATCCGGCGCCCGAGTTGGTCCACGCGGTGGCGCGGCTGGCCGCGCGCCTGAGCACCGGCCACGCCTCGGCAGCCGTCGACGTTGACGTCACCCGCCGCCGACACGTGCGCGCGATTCGTGGCGCAGGGCCGGGTCAGGTCACCTACCGCCTCCACCGCACGCTCCGCGTCGCGCCGCTCCCGGACGACGCGTGACCGCCTAGGCGCGGCGGCGTTGACAGCGGGGGCATATGTGCGTGCCCCGCTGCCCGATCACCAGCCGCTTGATGGCGCGGCCGCAGCGCGGGCATGGCTCGCCGGTGCGCTGGAAGACGTTGAGCCGCTCCTGGTACTGGCCGCGGCTCCCCACGTACGTGCGAAAGCTCGTGCCGCCGTGCTCGATTCCGGCCCGCAGGGTGGTCACGATCGCCTGCGCCAGCGTGTCCAGGCGGCGTCGGCTGAGCGACGCGGCCGGAGTGTCCGGATGGATACGCGCCAGCCACAGCGCCTCATCCGCGTAGATATTGCCCACGCCGGCCACAATTCGTTGATCGAGCAACGTGGGCTTGATGGCCCGACGACGCTTGGCCACAGCGGCATGCAGCGTGCGCCCGTCGAACCCGGACTCGAGCGGCTCCGGCCCCAACCGCGCCATGAGCTCGGCAAGCGCCGGCCGCTGCAGCAGCCAGGCCCTGCCGAAGCGCCGCGTGTCCACGAAGTGCAGCGCCGGCCCCTCGTCGAATACCACCACCAGCCGCGTGTGCGTCACCGGATCATCCGCCGGTCGCAGGAAAACTCGGCCGCTCATCATCAGGTGCAACACCAGCGCGTTGCCATCCAGCTGCACCAGCAGATACTTGCCGCGGCGGCCCACGCCCTGCACGACCCGCGCACACAGTTCGCGGCTGAACGCCTCGACCGTCGGTGCGTGGACTAGGCTAGCGTCGAGAACCTCGGCCCGCACCACGCGGCGACCCACAACGGCGGCAGCGAGATCACGTCGAATCGTCTCGACTTCGGGCAATTCAGGCATGGTTGGCTTGAGCGGCGCCTATGACGGCTGAGGATACGAACCCCGCCCCGCCGCCGGCGGACTCGCGGGCGCCAGCCGGCGCCGCAACTCCCGCCGAAGACCCACCTCGCCCGCCCAGCCGGCGGTTGCTGGTGCCGCAAGTTGTGCTGCTCGTGGTCGCCATGGCCGGCAGCATCGCCGCCATCCCGTTCGCGGGCGAGATCCGCGAGGCCGGGGTGGCGGGCTTCGTCCTGCTCTTCATCCTGTCGGTGCAGTCCGGGGCGCTGTTCATGCTTCCCGGATTCGGCTTCGCCAGCATCGGCGCCTTCGCCATCGTGTTTGGCGACCCATGGTTGCCGGCGCTGGTGGGCACCACCGGTCAGGTCGTCGGCGAGATGGTGTCGTATCTCCTGGGCGCTGCTGGGTCGCCCTGGATCCGGCGCCAAGGCGCCTACCGGCGCATTGAGCATTGGATCCAGCGTTGGGGCCTGCTGGTGGTATTCGTCATCGCCGCCACACCAAACCCGGTGTTCGATATCGCGGGAGCGGTGGCCGGCGCCGCCGGTCTCGGCTGGAAGCGCTTCTTCGTCGCCTCGTGGGCTGGCCGGCTCATCAAGAACGTGATCATCGCCTTCCTGGTGCTCGGCGGCGCGGCCTTGTTCGAACGGTGGTTGAGCTAGGGATAGTCCGAATACGTCGATGGGCGCTGCCCCAATCCGTTCGCCCTGAGCCTGTCGAAGGGGCTATCGAACGGATTGGGGCGCATGGAGGCCAGGGTCTCCTTGTTTGTTCAGAGGTTCCCTAGCTGGGCTGACCGCCGGCGTCGAAAACGTTGACGAGAAACGCCCCTAGCCGCACACTGGTCTCCGTATGTAGGACTCCGTACAAGAGTGTGGTGCAATGGCTCGGCTGGATGTACGGCTCGATACCGAGCGGCGGCGGCGGTTGGAGGAGCTTGCCGCAGCGCAGGCCAAGCCGATCTCCGAAATGGTGCGCGGCCTGATCGATGACGCCTATGAGGATGTATTGCGGCAGCGCCGGCGACAGGCCGTCGAGCGGCTGATCAGGCTGGAGGTCGAGGACCCGCCGGATGCGGCAACCCTCTCACGCGAGTTGGAGGCGACCCATGAGCCCGGCGGCCTTCATTGACGCCAACATCCCGATCTACGCCGCCGGCAGGGGGAGTCCGTACAAGGCGCCGTGCGCTCGAGTGCTCATGATGGCCGCAGAGCATCCGCCGGCGTTTCTCACCGATGCCGAGGTTCTGCAGGAGCTTGTGCACCGCTACGTCGCCTCTGGGCGATGGGCGTTGGGGCGCGAGGTGCTAGAGGGCTTCGCCGAGGTGATGCACGACCGGATCGAACCCGTCTATGCGGCGGATATCCAAGCGGCGGCGAGACTGGCGGACCGCCATCCGGGGATCAGCGCTCGTGACCTCGTGCATGCGGCCGTGATGCAGCGCATGGGCACCGATCGGATCATCTCCGTGGATACCGACTTCGACCGCCTGCCGGGCATCACCCGTCTTGACCCGCTGCGCGTCGAGGAATGGGTCGATTCCGTGCGTCCCCGCGCCGGTCGGTAGCCGAGCGTTCGCCAAAGGTCGCGGCCGTGGCAGAACCGAACCCGCGGTGCAACCCTGGAGATCAAAGGCCAGTGGCGACCGTACCTGCTGGAGTTCGAGCGAAGGGCCACGACTCCTAAACGTGCGCGTGCCCGCCTGAAGTCCTACCGTCGCTACTTCGACAGCGGGTGGGCTGAGCGAAACCACGAGACACCCCAGGTGCGTAAGGCGTCAAGCAGCGAGTGCTTCATGGTGCTGGCGGTGGGCCCACGCGGTGGCCTCGTCGTAGCCGGTGCGCGTGCGCAGGCAGCCATGCAAGTAGCCGACGAGGCGGTTGCCGAGGGCCCGCAGCGCCTGGCGATGGCGATCCCCCGTCGCCCGGCGCTGATGGTAGAAGGCGCGGCAGCCAGGGATCCTAAGCAGCGCGCACAGCGCCCACTGGCCCCCCGGACGGCTCACCGCAAGAATCTGCGAGAACCCGGACTGAAGAGTTGTTCTGCGTTGTTCTCAAAGGGCTTGACACACCAGAGCCCGGGGTGCAATATGACAGTGCGTACAACGCGGAACAACACGAGCAGGAGCAATGACAACCACAATCTACAAGGCTAGCAAGACGCGCTCCAACCGTCCCGGCTGGAGTGTGACCTTCAACCATCCGCGCCGAATCGACGCTCGTGGCAAATATGGCCTGAAGGTACGTCGAGGTCTTGGCACGGCAGATGACGCCGAAGCGGACCGCCTGGTTGACCAGCTCGACGCATTACTCTCCGACCCATCTTGGTGGAGCCTGGACCGACGCGCCGACGCCGAACAACGGTACGCGAGCGTCATCGTCGCGGCATTCTTCGACGGCATCGAAGTTGGGAAGGTCCGGTCCAAAGATCTGCGAGAGGAAGTTCTGCCCCTGCCGACGCCTGAGGAGGGGTATGCCCGTGTGATGTTGGTCGGCGTGACAGGAGCGGGCAAGACCACCCTACTACGCCATCTTATTGGCTCCGACCATAAGCGTGACCGCTTTCCTTCCACGTCAACCGCTAAGACTACTACGGCTGACATTGAGATCATCATTGGCCCAGGACCGTTTAGGGCAGCCATAACATTCATGACTGAACATGAGGTTCGCTGTGCCGTTGACGAATGCCTAGAAGCGGCGTGTGAGAGTGTAGTCCGCGGGCACGATGATACGCGCATTGCCGAAGCTCTTCTGGAGCACAGGGAACAGCGTTTCCGGCTCTCGTACCCACTCGGCAACTGGGGGCAAGCACAGCCGGGCCTGTCGATAGACGATGAGTACGACATGGACTTCGATGAACCTGACGAAGCGTATGAAGACGACTCCTTGCCGGATGACGAAACCGTTGGCAGCACAGAGATCGCCGAGAACAATGACCGGCTGAGTAGGTACGTGGACCGCATCAAGACAATCGCTACGGCCGTGGGCCACAAAGTGGCGAAGGAGCGTGATGTATTTCTCGGCTTGAAGAACGCAAACCAGCGACAGGATTGGCTCGAATACTTCACCAACGCGCTCTATGAGGATCAGGACTTCGGCCAACTGTCCCTGGGCATCATGGATGTTCTCACAGACCGCTTCGACTTGACGGAGGTAGGCGACTTCGAACGCAGCGCAACTGGTTGGCCTACGATTTGGCACTACGAAGAAGAAGACCGGGGCGCGTTCCTACGGCAAGTCCGTTGGTTTAGCAGTAACCACGACCAGCAGTTTGGGAGACTGCTGACACCGTTGGTTGACGGAATTCGGGTGCATGCCCCATTCCAGCCAGTCGCAATCGAATCGCAGAACAACAGCCGTCAGTTGGTACTGTTAGACGGCGAGGGGTTGGGCCATTCAGCGAAGGAGGCTACAAGCGTGTCCACGAAGGTGACCGAGACATTCGCCGAAGTGGATATGATCCTGCTGGTTGACACTTCCCAGTCGCCATTGCAGGCCGCCGCTTTGGAACTGCTGCGGTCAGTAGGCAGTAGCGGCCACGGGCACAAACTCGCAATCGCCTTCACCCACTTTGACCAAGTAAAGGGAGACAACCTTGGTAGTTATGCCAAGAGGCGGAGCCACGTTCGGGCCTCCATTGGCAACGCGATTGGCAGCTTGCGCGAGTCCCTGGGCGCACCTGTGGCCGAGATACTGGAAAAGCGGATGGAAAGCGGAGACTTCTACTTGGGCGACTTAGACAGACCGACCGGGAAGATTCGGCCCGGCTTCGTCAAGACCATGAGCGAGTTGATGGAGCGGATGCGACGGTCAGCCGATCCGGTCGAGGTACCGGACCTGGCCCCTTCCTACAACATTGCCAGGCTGGAACTCGCTCTGCGGGACGCCGCAGACGGCTTCAGGAATCCTTGGCTGGCCCGACTCGGCCTCAACTATCACGATGGTATCCGCAAGGAACATTGGGGACGGGTGAAGGCACTGTGTCGGCGCATAGCTAACCGTTGGGATGATGAGTACGACGGGCTGCGTCCAGTCGCCGACTTTGTTCGACAGCTGCAAGCAAGCATATCTCTCTGGCTGGACAATCCCTCTGAATGGACTAGGGTACCGGCGAACGAGGATGAACGACAGGCTGCCATCGACGAGATAAGGAAGAAGGTGTTTATTCGCATTCACCAATTGTCTCAGCAACGCCTTATCGCTTCCCACTCTGGGGAGTGGCAAAGCGCCTTCGCGTACAGCGGCATTGGCTCCAGCCGCGAAAGGGCTAAGGAGATGTCCGGCATTTATCACGAGGCGGCGCCCTCTGTTACTTCGGTGTTGGACCAAACGGCGCAAGAGTTCCTAGGTCAAGTCATCCAGATTGTGAGTGATGCCGTTGAGGAGGCAGGCGGCTCGGTTGTAGGTGTGCAGACAAACGACGCAGTCCCATACCTTGCGAGCTAGTCTGCGCATCCACGAAAGAAAGTCGCACTCTCTAGTGTGGAGCGGGGGAGGCTGGGACGGCTCTACGACCTGGCGGAAACCACCGACCTAGACATCGACGACTTCAAGCCCAGGATACGCGAGCACCGGGAACGGCAGGAGAGGCTTGAGGCATCGGCGGCGGAGGCGAGGGCGTTGCTGTCGCAGCGCAGGGAGATCCTGGACGATGTGGAGACCATCACGGCCTACGCCCTGGACCTGAGCATGTTCCTGAACGAGAGCGAACTGACGGAGCGCAGGGCCTTCATCGATAGCTTCGTGAAGGAGATCGTCGTCATGCCCGACAACGCCGTGGTGCGCTACACGATTCCGATGCCCGACGACAGCCCAATACCGGAGAGAGACGCCGAGAAGATGGCGCTGAACGGCTCGGTTCTGTCTACCGTCAAGTTTGGTGGACCCAGTCGGACTCGAACCGACGACCTCCTCAATGCCATTGAGGCGGCCTTCCAGCTGAGCTATGGGCCCCGGGGCCGACATTGTGCCGCGCGGCTGCGGGGCCCGTCGGAATCGGCCGGGCCGAACGCTGACCGCGTGGCGTGGCGGCGGACAACAGCGTGCCGTGTGCTGTTTTGATCCAGGCAGGATAATATGGGGGCTGACGGTTCGAGCACTGAGCCGCCACGGAGAATCAGGTCATGGCCAACTACCAAGATTTGAAGAGTCGCCTCGACCATGGTGAAGTGATCATCCTGGACGGGGCCATCGGAACTGAGCTCCAGGCTATGGGGGTGCCCATGCACCCTGCCTCGTGGTGCGGCCCCGGCAACTATACGCACGCGGCAACCGTGCGACAGATGCACGAGCGCTACATCCGGGCGGGGGCCGACGTCATAACCACCAATACCTTCAACACCCTGCGCCACGCGCTGGAGGCTTCCGGGTACAGCGATTTGGTCAGGGAAGTAAACGTGCGTGCCGTGGACGCGGCGCTGGAGGCCAGAGACCGGGCCGCTGTCGACAGGCCCGTGTACATCGCCGGTTCCATCTCGTGCCGAATCCCCATCCGCGACCGCAAAACCGGGACCCTTTTGGGCGGCACTGGCTACGGGTATGGCACCAGCCTTTCGACGGAGGAATTGAGGGCCTACGCCGAAGAGCAGGCGAATATCCTGGCGGAGTCCGGCGTGGACTTCTTTTTGATCGAGAATTTGTGGGCCGACAACGAGTCCAGGGTGATAGCCACGGAAGCGGCGAAGGCCACGGGACTACCGGTCTGGGTGGCCTTTACGGCCTCAATGGCGCCTGACGGACAGACGGTCAGATTGAGTATGGGTGACGACCGTCGCTATACCACGGGCATGGGAATGCCCATGTGGACGTCGAGTTGGCGGCCGGTCGACGTCAATATGACCCTGGCCGAAGGCATCGACGAGATCGCAGCGCTGAGTCCCGACGTACTTGGAGTGTTTCACAGCCGGCTAGCTGAGACTACGCTGGCGCTCCAGGTCATGCTTGACCAGTGGTCTGGGCCCGTTGTCGTCTATCCGGATGCTGGCAGAGATGACTATCTCGAAACTTGGCAGGACAGCAGCGTGAGCAACGAAGAGACTGCGGCGGAGTTGACGCGGGAAGCCGCCACTTGGGTCGAGATGGGAGCCCAGATCATTGGCACCTGCTGTGGATTCGGCGCCGACTACATCAAGGCTCTGCGCGGCGCCCTGCCGGACCGGATCTCATCGCCGCGAAGAGTTGCGTAGGCTGCTTCACGGAGAGACTCCAAATATCCAAGCACATGTGACGTAGAACAGGCCTCCGGATCGACGGGAGGGATCTCTGATGGAATCCAAACCACTGGTGGTTGTCGGAGCGGGGGTGTCGGGCACGGCCGCCGCCATCGAAGCGGCCCGTGCCGGAGTGCGGGTCACGCTCATCGACGAGAATCCCATTGGCATCTCCATGATGGGGCTGGACGTACCTCAGTTCTTCGGCAAACGGACCATGGGCACGCTGCCCAGCAAGGACGTGATGCTGGAGAGAGTGACTGCGGCCAACAACGCTCTGGCGGAGGCGGAGGAAGCCGGCGTCGAGGTTCACTTGGGAACGTGTGTCTGGGGCGCCTTTCGCAATTTCGAAACCAGCAGGGTCCTCGACGGCCCACAGCTCGGGCTGGCCGACGACGAGCGGTCGTGGATGATCAAGTACGACCGACTCATCGTGGCAGCCGGCTCCCGGGACTTGGGGATGTCCTTTCCCGGGTCGAACATGGCGGGCGCAATGGGCGCCAACGGCGCCCACTCGCTGATGAGTCGATACCAGGCTTTGACCTCGCAGCGCATGGTGGTCCTGGGCTCCGGCAACCTGGGCCTCAACACCGCCAGGATGGCGCAGGATAGCGGTGTCGAGGTAGCCGCCGTCGTGGACGTGTCCTCCTCGGCGCGCGGCGACGAGACCCTCATGACGAGGCTGCAGAGCGAGGGCGTAAAGCTCTACACCTCCCACACCGTCAGGGAAGCCGTCGGCGGGGCCGACGGGATCGAGTCCGTCGTGCTGGTCGAGATCGACGACGATTGCGCGCCTGTCGCCGGCACTGAGAAGGTTGTATCCGCTGACACCGTCTGCCTCGCCATCGGCCTGGTTCCCAACGTAGAGCTCCTGGGTCTCCTGGGGTGCGACGTTAGCTTTGCGTCCGAGCTTGGCGGGTACGTGCCGGAGCACGACGACCGGATGCGGACCAGCGTCGATACCGTGTTTGTCGCGGGGGATGTCGCCGGCTTCCACGACGGAATGGTCCTGGACACCGAGATTGCACGAAACCAAGGCCGCCTAGCCGGAGTTGCCGCTGCCGAGTCGCTGGGCGCTATCGGCAAGGACGAAGCGCTCGCCCGGCGAAACGACCTCCAGGCAGTGACCGCCGACGCAACACCCAGCGAGGTGCACTCGGGTTGGAAGCGATGGCATCAGTCCCTCGTGAACGCCGGTGGGCTGAATGTCTTCGCGTGCCAGTGCGAGGAGGTTACGCGGGCTGAGGTCATAGGCTTGCGGCCTCCGCGCTATTTGGAAGCGGGGTCCGAGCAGATGAGCCGTCGGAGCCTGCGGACCCAAATGAAGAATGGCCCGGTCAACACAAACCAGGTCAAGCGCCTGACAAGGGCCGGAATGGGCCACTGCCAGGGCCGTCTTTGCCGTGAGCAGGTGTCGCTGCTGCTTGCCGAGGAGTCTGGCGTCGACATAGCCGAAATACCATTCATGTCCTACCGGCCACCGGTGCGACCGCTTCCGCTGAGCATCATGTGGCCCCACGACGAGACGGAGCAGGTGCGCAGGGACTGGCCCAAGTGGTTCAGCCCCACGAATCAGGTGCTGGGGTAGAGGGCGGCAAAGCCTGGAACATCGGAGTGGAATCATGCCCGTGGACAGTGCAGACGTAGTCGTCATTGGGGGTGGCGTTTCGGGCCTGAGTTCTGCCTATTTCCTGGCCAAGGCGGGCAGGGATGTCGTGGTCGTCGAAAAGGGGATCGTCGGGGGCGAGGCCTCCGGGCGAAACGGCGGGATGATTAGCGAACGGGTTGACGAGCCTCCGCTGATACCGATGGCCGCCGAAGCCCTGGAGATATGGGCGACGCTGGACGATGAGTTGGGCTATCCCACCGAGTTCGTACAGGGGGGTAGGCTCCAGGTCGCCGTGACGGAAAAGGAGATGGGCGACCTCCTCTCGGAACGGGACGAAGCGTTGCGCCACGGCCTGCGTGTAGAAATGGTTGACCCTTCGGAGATACGGGACATGATTCCCGGAATCACCGGGAGGACGCTAGGCGGCCTCTTTTCCGCCAACGGCGGTCACGCCAATACGCAGCTGACGGTCCAGGCATTCGCATGGGCCTTGCAAGACCTGGGAGGCAGGCTCTATCAGAACACGACCGTCACGGGCATCCAGGTCGTCGACGGCCGGGTCTCGTCGGTGGAGACGACCGCTGGCGACATCGTGGCCGATATCGTGGTCGCTGCCGCCGGGCCCCAGACCGCGCTGATGGCGGAGCTGGTGGGCGTTCACGTTCCCGTGGCGCCGGCAAGGGTCGAGATACTGGCGACAGCCCCCCTGGAGCCACTCTTTAACATCGGCATTGCGGGGAACGGACTCTACGGACACCAGGCCGTCAGGGGAAATCTGATTTTTGGTGGAGGAGCCCACGAATGGACCGACGTGGGCCTGACCAGCGAGCCTGGCAAGCCCAACACTCCCCTCATCAGGAATATCGCCAGGCGGCTCGCGGAGCTGCTCCCGGGAGTGGCGGACGTACCGGTAATCCGAAGTTGGGCCGGGGTGGTGGAGCAGGCCCCAGACTATCGGCCGATCATCGACATCTTGGACTGCCCGAGCAACTACGTTGTTGTCACCGCGTCGGCGCATGGGTTCGGCATCTCACCGGCCACGGGCAAGGTCGTCAGCGATCTGGTGCTCTACGGTGAGACGAACATCGACATCAGCGGCCTTGGGCTGGGCCGATTCTCCGGTGTGCGGCCCGACTGGCGCGAGCAGCGCGGCTGGATTCCGGCTCCCAAGCGATCCTGACCTCAGTGCCCACCACTGCGGCGCGGCACACGATTGCCGTAAGTGGTGGACCCAGTCGGACTCGAACCGACGACCTCCTCAATGCCATTGAGGCGCTCTTCCAGCTGAGCTATGGGCCCTGCGTCAATTATGCCCCGCTGCTGGGGGGCGCGTCGGGCAGGTCGAAGGCGGCGCGGGCGGCGTCGTAGGCCGCGCGAGTGTTCAGGTTGAGGAGGACGTGGGGGTAGGCGGTGGGCGCGTCCCGCAGGCGCGCCGCGTGGCGGCGAATCACGGCGCGGGGACCTTCGGTGGCGTCATTAACCGCGGCCAGCTCGGCGCGGAGGTCGCCGGGGAAGATGACGGGGTGGCCGTGGCGGTCACGATGAAGTGGCCGCACGATGTCGTCGGGGCGGCTTTGCCACCTGGCGACAAGGTCGGCGAGCGCGCCAGGGTGCAGCGGCTGGTCGACGCTGGCCAGCAAGATGCCGGCGCAGTCCGCCGGCAGGGCGCGGGCGGCGCAGGCGACGGACGAGGCCCGACCCTGGGCGTAGCCGGGATTGTGCACTGTGCACGCCGGGAGACCCTCCAGCGCCGCGCGCACGTCGTCGGCCCGATGGCCGGTGACCACGAGTACCTCGCCGACCGCCGCGACGGCGGCGAGCGTTTGCACCTGGTGCGCGACCAGCGAGACCGCGCCCCACTGGATGAGCGGCTTGGGCGAGCCGAAACGCTCGGAGCGTCCGGCCGCCAGGACCACCGCGCAGAGCTTCGGGTCGGGCGGGGCGCTTATTGGTGGGCGGCCGCAGGAGAGCCGCGGCGCAGGTTGTTCACCTCGGCGCAGGAAACCGGGGTGGGAAAGATCTTGCCCGGATTGAAGAGGTTTCGCGGGTTGAAGACCTGCCGCAGACGCTGCATGCGCTCTAGGTCGGCATCGCTGAACACGAGCCCCATGTTGCGATGCTTTTCCATCCCGATGCCGTGCTCGCCGCTGAGCATGCCGCCGGCCTCGGCGCACACCTTGAGCACGGCGGTGCCGCACTCGATCACTTGGTCCAACACGCCGGCCTTGCGGTCGTCGAACAGGAGCAGGGGGTGCAGGTTGCCGTCGCCTGCGTGAAAGACGTTGGCGATGGGGATCTTGAAGAAGTCGCTCACGTCGGCGATTTGCGCCAAAACGTGGGTGATGGTCGTGCGCGGGATCACGCCGTCCTGCACGTAGTAGTTGCGCGAGATGCGGCCCATGGCGCCGAAGGCGCTTTTGCGGCCGAGCCAGAGCAGAGCGCGCTCGCGCGCGTCGGCGGCCACGCGAACCTGGCGCGCGCCGTGCTCGGCGAACACGCCGCGGATCGCCGCTTCTTGCGGCTCCAGCTCCGCCGCCACGCCCTCGAGCTCAATGAGCAGCACGGCGGCCGAATCGGTGGGCAGCCTGGCTGCCGGCACGTACTGGGCGATGGCGCCCAGGGAGATTTGGTCCATCATCTCCATGGCGGCGGGGACGATGCCCGCGGCGATGATGCCGGAGACCGCCGCGCTGGAGGCCGCGACCTCGGCGAAGGACGCCAGCATGGTGCGGACCTGGGCGGGCGTGCGGACGAGGCGGACGGTGGCCTTGGTGGCGATGCCCAGGGTGCCCTCGCTGCCGCAGAAGAGTCCCGCCAGGTCGTAGCCGGGCTGGTCCAGGGCCGCGCCCCCGGCGGTGACGATGCGGCCGTCGAGGGTGACGAACTCGACCCCCAGCACGTGGTTGGCGGTCACGCCGTGAAGCAGGGTGTGGGGGCCGCCGGCGTTGGTGGCGATGTTGCCCCCGATCGTGCAGGCCGCCTGGCTCGACGGGTCCGGGGCGTAGTGAAACCCGTAGTGCGCGGTGTGGGTGCTGAGGTCGGCGTTGACGACGCCGGCACCCACGACGGCCAGCTGGTTGCGGTAGTCCACCTCGAGGATGCGGTTCATGCGCGAGGTGCTCACGACGATGCCGCCGCACGCCGCAATGGCGCCGCCGCTCAGCCCCGTGCCCGCGCCGCGCCCGATGATCGGAACTCCGAGCTTGTGAGCGATGCGCACCACGGCCTGCACCTCGGCGGCGTCCTGCGGAAAGACAACGGCGTCGGGCAGCGCGTGCTCCACTGATCCGTCGTAGGCGTAGATCGCCAGCTCGTCGGGTTCACTCATGACCCAGGCGTCGCCAAGCGCGCGACGCAGGGCGCCGGCGAGCGCGATCTGGCCGACGCTGAAAGTCGTGGCGGCGGCAGTAGCCATGATGCACCTACGCTACGACCGTGGGGCCCCGCCCGCAACGCCGGGGCGCGCAGCCGCGGCAACGGTGCGGCCGCTGCGCGCCATGAACCGTCGCCACCTGGGATCGGAGCGGGTGGATGACGGCTGTACGACCCTTAAGCATGGTCCAAAAGCCGATACCCTGCGTGGGCCGTCGGACAGGCTGCGAGTGCATCCTTGGCAATGGCCACGATCATTCACGACAACGTGCTGGGGCCGATCGAGCTCGAGGCGCCCCTGCTGGCGCTGGTGGACCATCCGGCGATGCAGCGGCTGCGGCGGCTGGAGCAGCTGGGCACGGCGTCGCTGGTGTTCCCCGGCGCGCGGCATACGCGCTTGGCGCATTCGATCGGGGCGCAAGAGATCATGCGCCGGGTGTGGCGGCGGCTGGAGGCCACCGAGCCGCCCCCGGGCATCGATCTCGCCGCTGAGGGGCGGCTGCTCCGCGCCGCGGCGCTACTGCACGATCTGGGGCACTACCCGCTGTCGCATGTCGTCGAGCCGATCGCGGCGCGGCTGCACCAGACCACCGCCTCCGCTGCCGATCTTGGGTTGGACCCGGAATGCGAGGTGGATTGGCTGCAGCTCGCGGCGACGGCCGCCTCGCATCCGGTCCCGCCGTCCGACATGCATCACGAGCATCTGGCCGCTGAGATCATCCGGCGCGACCCTGCGTTGGGGTGCGGCATCGACGCCTATGTGGGCCGGCCCGACGCCTCAGCCGAGGTGCGGGAGCTGCTGCAAAACCGTGCCCGCCGGCGCTATCGCCGACAACTCATCGCCTCGCACTTCGACGTCGACCGCCTCGACTATCTGCTGCGCGACGCGCACAACGCCGGCGTGCGCTACGGCGGGGTTGAGCTCGAGCATCTGATCCGCCGCATGCGGCTTGGGGCCGACAGCGCGGGCGACCACGTGGTGTACGTGGAGACGCGAGGCCAGCCGGCGCTCGAGCACTACTTGCTGGCCCGGCGTTTCATGTACAGCCAAGTGATCTTTCACAAGACCGTCACGGCGTTTTCCGTGCTCGCGGCGGCGTTCTGGGTATCGTTGGCGGTGCGTGATGGGGCGCCCTTTACCTCGCTGACGGGCCTCTACGAAGCCCTGGACGACGGCACGTTCCGGCGTTTCGACGATCACTGGATTTGGAATGAGGCCGCGCGTCGGGCCGATCCGGCCGGGCGCGGGCTGACGGCGCGCCTCGCGGTGGCCTTGATCGACCGGCAGCCGCCGTTGCTGGCGTGGGAGCAGCGGGCTCGTGGTGAGCAGGCGCATTCTGGCCTGCTGAGGGCCTTCAATGCCGCCAGGCGTGCCATTGGCGCCGCCGCGCAGGTGGAGGCTTCGGACATTTTCTTCACGGATCAGGTCGTCACGGGCGTGTCGGGCGGCGATGCGGGTCTGGGCGCCGGCGAACCGCCGCTGGTGGGCGACCCAGGCGGAGAGCTGCGACCGATTACCGAGGCGCCGGGCTCGGCGCTCCAGGACGTGGCGGGACAGCCCGAGCGCTTCGCGCGGCTCTACGTCTTGCGGTCGGGCGATGCGGCCGCGGATGCGCGCCGCCGTCAAAGGGTGCGCGAAGCCTTTCTGGCGAATGTCGACGCGGCGGGACAGCCGCTGGGCAGCTAGCCGCCGGAGCCGTCGCCGCGCAGACGCGCGATCGCGTCCTGAAGGGCATCGCGATGGTCGAAGGCGATCTCGTCCGGGAGCTGGTCGACGGGAAACCAGCGCGCGTCGGCGGCGTCGTCGCCGGCGGTGACGGCTGGCGGCGCGGACAGCCGGGCGCCAAACACGATTCCGATGATGCGTCCCCGGGGATCGCGGTCGGGGTGGCCGTAGGCGCCAATGTGCACCAGCGAGTCCAGCACAATGCCGGTCTCTTCCCGCAGCTCGCGCAGCGCGGCGTCGGGCAAGTCTTCGTGGAGCTCCACGAACCCGCCTGGAATGGCCCAGCCCGGCGGAGGGGTGCCGCGACGCACCAGGAGCACACGATCGCCGTCATCAAACGGCGCAATGACCACGGCATCGGCGCCGACCGGATAGCGGGGCGGCGGCGGCATCTGTCTACTCGGCCCCGCCAGAGGCCGGGCGGCGTTGCCGCGTGATGATCCGCAGGACCAGGCCTCCGGCGACGAGCAGCACCACGAAGGCCAGCGCGAGCCAGTCGAAGTATTCGTCGATCGCGGCCTCGATGGGGTCGCCGAACAGGGTGATCAGCGCGCCAACCAGGAAAAACCTGCCGGCGCGTCCAATCAGCGAGGCAAGCAGGAAGCGCTTGAAGTCCAGCCGGAACGCGCCGGCGCCAATGGCAAAGACCTTGTAGGGGATGGGGGTGAAGGCGGCGATGGAGACGGCCCAAACGTCGCGCCGCTGGAACTGCCGCTCCACGTAGTTGATGCGCTCCGCCGCAAAAAATCGATTCAGAATCGGACGCCCGCCGCGTCGCCCGATCCAGTAGCCGAGCATGGCGCCGGTGAGCGAGCCGATGGTGGCGAGGGCGGAAAAGCCGAAGGTAAACGGCAGATTGCCCACCATCAGGGCGATCATCAACCCGTCGGGCGGCAAGGGAAAAAAGCTCGACTCCCAGAAGGCCAGCACGAAGAGAGCCAGCGCGCCCCAGGGAGTATCGGCCCAGTCAAGGACCCAGTGACCGAGATCGGAAATCAGCTGCATTGGCAAGGGGTGGGAAAGCGGCGGGGCATTCTACGGCGAGCCGCGGGCTTGGCGGGACGCGTCGACGGAGAGGCGCGTGCGGGGATTGCTAAGGCGCGGTGGTGAAATGGCTCGCGACGGTAAACGGCTCGCCGTTGCGCAGGCCAGTCACGCGCACGTGATAGAGGGTGTTCGGGGCCAGCGGGGCGTGTGGGATCAGGGCCAATGCCCGCCGCCAGGCGCTGACCGAGCGGGCGACGGCAACGGGCGCTCCGCCTTCGGCGGTGACCGTCGCGTCACCCCATTCGACCTGGTCGTCGAGACCGAAGATCAGCGTGATCGGCGGGCCGAGCGGGCGTGGGATGCCGGGCGCGGGATCGGGCCACTCGGCGCCGTCCCACGTGTGCGGGACGTCAATGGCGGCGCTGCGCGGCATGACGGACGGCAGGGGCACATCGGCAGTGTGGCGCGGCGAGAGACCCACGTTGAAGACGGCGGCGCGCGTGCCGTCGGCGGAGGCCCAGCCGTAGCCGATGTGGACTGCCGACGGGTGCACGAACATATAGCGATGGAACACGGTGCCCAAGGCCCACTCGAGCGTACGCGCCGGCGGCAGGAACCCGAAGGTCTCATCCACCCAGCCCAACGGATATCCGGCGGCATCCGCTCGGTCGCCGATGGAGCGCCCGGTGAAGCCGGGCTTTCCCGCCACCTCGGTGTGCAGGCCGCCGGACGTGGGATCGTCGCGATTGGTCACGTAGTAGTTGGCATGGGCTTGGGCGGCCTGCATCAGCGAGGCGTGTGCGGTCAGCGGCGGCAGTCCCAGGTCGGCGCGCACCTCGTTGACGTGATCGACGACGGCGTCGCCGGAAACCGGCGGGGCCGGCCCCTCGCGGCGCGGCTGCAGGGCTGCCTCCGGAAACAAGCCGAGGCCCTTGGCGAGGTCGCCGCCGTTGGCGATAGTCACGTCGCCGGCGCGCGCCCAGGGGGTGTCGATGTGCCACAGCTGGATCACGGCTCGCTGGGCGCGGATGGCGCTCACGCCGTCGTAGTGGATGACCTCTGAGGTCGGCAAGCCGAACCAGCGCAGGGAGTCGTCCGGTCCAAAATAGGCATCGCGCAGCGGCGGGCTGACGTCGAGGAAAGCCCAGCGGCGGCCGATGATCTCGTTCCAGGACAGGCCCTCCTCGGCGAAGGTCTGGTGCGGAGGCACGAGCAGCCGGGCCAACTCGTCATCGAATCCCCCGAGGAAGAGCTCGTCGAATATGTTGATGAACATCACCTCGGACGTGGCCGGATGCCACTGGAACACGACCTTTTGCATGACCTGGACGGTGAAGCCAAGCCACTCGAACCGCTGGCTGGCGGGGTAGCCGACGACATGGGGGCCGCCCAACTCTTGGAAAACGGTCCAGAAGGGGATGCCGTCGGCATCACTGATGAGGAAGCCGGCGCCCGCGGGCGCGCCTCCGGCCGCCTGGGTGTAGACACGGCCGTCGGGCACGGCGTAGTCCTCGTCTTGGGCGAGCGCCGAGGTGGCGGTGGCCCAGACGGCGAGGACCAGGGCCACGGCCAAGGAACGCCACCAGCGCGCGGCTGTTGGGAGGGGCATGGGGTGATGGTAGCGACTGGCCCATAAACGAGACGTTTACGGACAGGAGTGGTTGGCAGAGTCGGTTCGCGAACGACCCCTATGGGAATGGCGGAGGGGCGGGCTTCTAGGTAAACCCTGAACAACGGCCGTCCCTCATTGTGCGGACGCTGGTTCCGTGCGGCGATCAGCGCAGGTGGCGGTGATCGGGCCGATCCGCGCGGCAAGCCCTGAACCACGATCAGATCGATGACCAACAAGCGACCGCCGACAGAGCGCTACGATGTGCCATGAAGATCCTCTTTCGATTGAGTTCTTGCACGGACCCGCATCGAACGGAGCGTCCTTCACCTTGTAAATAGCACTGGCGAGAACTACATTTGGCCCGTGGCGGCACTGCCATACTCACCAACCGCGGATCGCTCGGTGTCCACTGGAATCTTTCGGAGGGTTATCGAACGCAGTAGTGCTCAATTGCTCGCCTCTTGGAGCTGAGGACGTGCCCGAGAACTAGCGCTCAGACACTTTTTTAGGAAGACAAAATGGATTTTCGTACTGCGCAAGTACTAGTTTCAGTTGTAATTGTTGTGGCTGGAGTCATAGTGTCTGTTTTGGTAGGGCTATATGCTGGAGGTCCACTTATCAGTCTAGTTGCAGGCTACTGGTTGCGCGACGTGATACCGTCCAGGCCCACCATAGACCAGTCTTCCCAAGACGTTAGCGCAAAGTATGAACATCAGCAGAGAATGGCTGAGCCTTTCCTTATAGGCCTATTTTTTGTCTTGATCTTTGCCATCGTGACCATGATAAATCTTGGTCAATATGGCGTGATTGGCGTGAATTAAGCCACGCGGTAGGCTCTGATAATAGTTGTCCAGCGACGCCATGCGACCCAGGGTGTCGAGAGATAATGCCAAGCTAAGTACTCAGTAAAATTGCTGCATACCGTAGACCACGATCTATCGTCCGGCCACAAACAGGCGTGTATCGTCATTAACTTGTGCCGCCCGCACGCTGATCTGTTCTAGTGCGGGTCTGGTTCGTTTCTTAGCTTGCATCCTTCTCCATTTCTTTTTCTGGCGGATCAACTTCTGGAGGCAAAGATCGCGCCCGTCTTCGGGTGGCACGGCTGGCGTTGATCGGACCGCCAAATGTGGTCACACCGACGCTGCACAGCGCCTCGCCACCACCCCGGTTCTTCAGAGCTTCTCCCAACCGGCGACGGCGTTTTCGATGATGTCGACCGTGTAGCCGCCATCGGGCGCGATATCGATGGCGACCACGTCAATGCGCCAGTCGGTGGTGCGTGTGGCCTGGGCATAGCGATGCCCCAGATTCACAAGCCGGCGGGCCTTTGCCGATGAAATAGCATCCCGCGCCTCGCCGAACGTGCTCGTACGGCGCGTTTTCACCTCGACGAGGACCACGGTGCCGCCATGGCGCACCACCAGGTCCACCTCGCCGCGGCCGACGCGTTGGTTGCGTTCGAGCACCACGTATCCGCGGCGGCGCAGCTCGCGCTCGGCAAGGTCCTCGCCCCACTTCCCCAGGGCGGTTCGGTCGTCGATCGGCGCGACGGCGGGGTTGCGCGAGAGACGCAACTTGGAGATGGCCCAGGCAGCGCAGCCTTTCACAGGGATCGAGTTTCGGTTAGGCGGGCAGCGCGTCGCGACGGCACGCGGCCACGGGGCGAAAGCTTGCCCGGTGCAGCGGCGACGGCCCGACGATTGCCAGCGCTTGGCGATGCGCGGCCGTGCCGTAGCCCTTGTGCCGACCGAAGCCATAGGCGGGGTGGTGAACGGCGAGGCGCCGCATGAGCTCGTCACGGGCGACTTTGGCGAATATCGATGCGGCGGCCACGGCAAGGCAGGTGGCATCGGCGCGAACGATGGCGTCCTGCTTGTTCGCGTAGCGGCAGTCGTCTGGCAGACGGAAGGCGTCCACAATGACGTGCTCGGGCGGCACGGGCAGGGCGTCCAGCGCCCGCAGCATGGCCAGACGCGTGGCGGCGGCGATGCCGATGCGGTCGATCAGTTGCGGGGGAGCGAAAGCCACGCGGGCGGCGACGGCGGTGGCCTGGACGCGCGCGCTCCAACGACGGCGCGCGGCGGGGCTGAGCCGCTTGGAATCGGTCAGACCCCAGAGCAAGCGACGGTCCTCATACGCAGCCGGTGGCAGGATGACCGCAGCTGCCGCCACGGGCCCGGCCCAGGCGCCGCGGCCAACCTCGTCGACCCCGGCGATGCAGCGCACGCCGCGGCGCAACAGCGCAAGCTCGTGCGGCAGGTCGTGGATTCGAGGCCGGGCGGCGGTGGGAACGCCACACCCCCTCGGACGTTTCTAGGCGCGCCGTTCCTTCACGCGGGCGGCGCGCCCGACGCGGTCGCGGAGATAGTACAGCTTGGCGCGGCGGACCTTGCCGCGGCGCGTCACCTCAACGTCACGAACGATCGGCGAGTGCAGCAGAAATGTGCGTTCCACGCCGAAACCGTGGGTCACGCGACGCACCGTGAAGTTCTCGTTCACGCTGCCGTTGCGTCGGCGGATGACCGTGCCCTCGAATACCTGCACGCGCTCGTTCTCGCCTTCGCGCACGGTCACGTGAACGCGCACCGTGTCCCCAACCTGGAACACGGGCACTTCGTCCCGCAGCTGGGCACGCTCGAATTCGTCGATGAGGCTTGCCATGAGACCGCTACTCGCCGGGGCGCCATTCACCCCAGGAAAAGGTGACGCAAGAACCCGCACCGCCCATCGTGGGCGCGGGAGATCACCCTACCACAGGGCGAGCGCGTGTCTCGAAAAAGTGGTGAAAAAAACACCGCGGGCGCGGTTTGCATCTCTATACTTAGAGTTCCCTTCGCGCTGGGAGCGCCCATGTTCATGACCCGTCGCCACTTCCTTCTCACGGCGGGCGCCGGTGGTATCGGCGCGGCCGCAGCCGCCGTTTCGGGTTGGACCGCCTTCGTGGCAACGCGCGAGGCAAGGCTCGAGAGTCAGTTTCGCGCGGGGGCAGTCGTCGACGGGGAGCAGCTGACCGGCTTGACGTTTGACCAGGCCGTGGCGCGTGCGCGGGCCCGTTGGGGTCCTTACATCGAGAACCCCATCGTGCTGCGGCTTGGCGGGCGCGCCTGGACGCCGACGGCCCAGGAGATCGGCATCACCGTGGACTTCATGACGCCGCTTCGCGAGGCCTACGCCCGGCGCCGTGCGGTGCCTTTGGCCGATCAGCTGCTGGGCGCCGCGCCCACCGGGCCCGAGCCTGCCGCCCAGCACACGGTCGTCAACTTCGATCCGGCGGTCTTCACGGCGTACGTGGAGCGCATCGCCGACTTGGTGCACCTCGACCCGGTGGATAGCGTGCTGCGAGTCGAGCAGGAGGCCGGCCACGGGCGCCTGGTCATCGACCCGTCGCGCGAGGGCCGGCGGGTCGCGCCGGCCGACTATGCGACCGCCGCGGCCGCTAGCCTGCGTCCGCCGACGCGGCTAGTGGTGGACCTGGTGTCCGAGGCCATCACGCCAGCCGTGGCCGAGAATCAGCTGGCGCCGATCGTGGCTGAGGCGGAGCAGTTGCTCGACGGAGATATCCGGCTCAACGGCCCGCAGGCGAGCTGGACGGTGGCGCGCGCAGCGTTGGCGGGAGATCTCGCGATCAGCGGGTCGGCCGGCCAGCCGGAAGTCGATGTGATCCTTGACTACTCGGCCTTTGAGGGCCTGGCGCGGCAGATCGCGGACCGCCTGCGCCTCGCCCCGGCTGCGCCAAGCATCCGCATGAATCCGAAGGGCGAGGTCGTCACCGAGGGTTTGGGCCGCGCGGGGCGGCAGGTCGACGTCGAGAAGCTCTGGGCAGGCGTGCAGGCGGCCTTTGCCGCGCGCGAGCCGGTGGTGGACGTACCCATCATGATCGTCAAGCCCGACATCAGCCGGCTCAGCTTCAAGGAATTGCAATTCGACAACCTCATTGCCGTCGGCGAGTCAGCATTTTCAGGCTCGGAGGACAACCGGATCCACAACATCGACCACGGATCCCGGCTGATCGATGACACCATCATCGCGCCGGGGGAGTCGTTCTCCCTCAACGAGACGGTCGGACCGATCACCATAGCGAACGGGTTTGTGGAGGGGCTGGTCATCGCGCCCACGCGTACGGAGCCGGGCGTCGGGGGTGGCATCTGCCAGGTGTCGACGACGCTCTTCCGGGCGCTGTTCTGGGCCGGGCTGCCCATCGACGAGCGCTGGCAGCATGTCTATCGCGTGGGGTACTACGAGCTGGGCGAAGACAATCCGCCCGGATTCGACGCCGCGATCTGGCAGCCGCGCCAGGACTTGCGGGCGACCAACGACACCCCCAACTACCTGTTGATTCGGCGTGAGTTCAACCCGTGGCAGCAGGTCTTGCGTTTCAAGATTCTGGGAGCGCCGCTCGGGCGCCAGGCCACGCTGGATTCGCGGCGCGGCGCCATTGAGGAGCCGCCGCCGCCGAGGGTCGTGGCGAACCCGGAGCTGGCCCCCGGCGAGACCAAGCAAACCGACTCGGCGCGCGAGGGCATGCAGGCCATCATCTACCGTCACGTGGCGCATGGCGACCAGATGCTGTTCAAAGATAAGTTTGTCTCGCGGTTCAAGGCCTGGCCGGAGCGGTGGGAGGTGGGCCCGAACGAGGACGGCTCACTGGATGTCAGCCAGGTGCCGGCCCACGCGCTGCCGGAAGGCGAGACGCCGGCGGAGGGCGAATCGCCCGCCGCCGAAGGGGAGACGAACGCTTCGGAGTAAGACCGGTTTGCCGCGTGGGTGCGCGATGGTGCGCGGGGACGATGGGGCGACCGGCAATCTGGTCCCGCATCACGTTCGGCGCGGTGTAGCATAATGGCGGTGTGAGGCAGTTCTTTGGCTGCACAACTTATCCCCCCTTACGTTTGGAGCACCGTCGCATGTTGCGAATCCGCCTGGCGCGGCTGGGCCGTAGGAATCGGCCGCACTACCGCGTGGTGGTGGCCGAGCGCCGCTGGGGCCGCGACAGCCGCCGCATCGACGAGCTTGGCCACTACGATCCGCTCACCGAGCCCTCGACGGTGAAGCTGGACGTGGCTCGAACGGACGAGTGGATCCGCAAGGGCGCCCAGCCGACCGAGCGCGTGCGCAAATTGCTGGCCATCGCGCGCGAGGCCGCGGCGGCCGCGCCGGCCGCGCCGGCTGCGCCATCCAGCGACGCTGAGTGAGCCGGGCCCGTGGACGAGCTCATCGAATTCATCGGCCGGAATCTGGCCACGGTGCCGGAGTCGGTGCGCGTGGAGCGCTTTCGGCGGCACCACTTGCACGTCTATAAGCTCTACGTCGATCCGCAGGATATGGGTCGGGTGATCGGGCGGCAGGGCCGCGTGGCGATCGCGATCCGGGCGGTGATGCAGGCGGCGCCCATCAGTGAGGGACGGCGGCTGGCGCTGGACATCCAGGAGGCGAGCTAGGCGGTTCTCGTCCGCGGGAGCCGCGGCTTGCGGCTGGACGGCGGCATCGAGCCAGGACGTACCCTCAGTCCAGCCCGCTCCCGTCGAGCGACCATTGCCAAACTCCGCGTCATTCCGGCAAGAAGCCTGCCCCGTACTCGATACGGGGCCGGAATCCAGACCCCGCCCTATCTGGAAGCGCGCCGGGTTTCCCCCGGGAAATCCTTTGCCTAACCGGCTCTTGCCAACGGCAGCTCGATGGAAGGCGCCCGGACTTCGAGCGCGGGTCGCGAACCAGCCCTGCCGGGGAATGTCGCAGCCAGGCGGTGAGAGACTGGATCCCGTCATGACGCAGGGAGACGTGCCGCGTGCGCTTTGACGTCGTCACGATCTTTCCCGGCATAGTCGAGCCTGTTGTGGCGGCGAGCGTGCTGGGCAAGGCGCGCGAACGCGGGCTGATCGAGGTCCGGGTGCATGACCTGCGGCGCTGGGCCGACCCGCCGCAGCGGCAGGTCGACGATTACTCCTACGGCGGCGGCCCCGGAATGCTCATGAAGCCCGGGCCGATGGTGCGGGCGGTCGATGAGCTGCGGACGGCGGACTCCTGGACGGTGCTGCTCTCGCCGCAGGCGCAGCCGCTCTCACAGGCGGCCGTACGGCGCCTGGCCAACCGGGGGCACCTGATTCTGGTCTGCGGACGCTATGAGGGCGTCGACGACCGGGTGCGGGAGCTGGTGATCGACGAGGAAGTCAGCATTGGCGACTATGTCGTCGCGGGCGGCGAGTTGCCGGCCCTGGTGCTGATTGAGGCGACGTCGCGGCTGATTCCAGGCGTGCTTGGCTGCGACGCGTCGGTGCGGGACGAGTCGCATGCCGAAGGACTGTTGGAGTATCCGCAATACACGCGCCCGGAAATGTTCCGCGACCGGCGCGTGCCCCCCATCCTGCTCAGCGGCGACCATGCGCGCGTGGCGGGCTGGCGTCGGGCTCAGGCGCTCCGGCGCACGCTTGACCGCCGGCCCGATCTGCTGTCCGAGAGCGAGCTTACGGACGCCCAGCGGCGACAGTTGGCGGAATTCGATGGTGACGAGTCCGGCGATGAGGGCGGGTAGCCGGCGCGTGCGGGGCGTGGCCCTCACTTCAATCCCCTCTCCGCATGCGAGCGGGCCGGACGGGTTCTCCGGCAGGACGGCCAGACTCCCCGATGGCTGAGGTTGCCATCCTGCACGACCTCGAGGCGCGGCTGGCGCTCACGGCGGGGGTCGACATCGTCGCCAACGCCGTCAAATGCACCATGGGCCCGCGTGGACGCAACGTCGCCTATCGGCAGGAGCTTGGTCCCCCGCGTATCACGCACGACGGCGTGTCGGTTGCCCGCGATCTACAGCTCCGCAACGGATTCCTGCAGACGGGCGCCGCGATCATCACCGAGGCGTGCCGGCTCACCAACACGGCTGCCGGCGACGGCACCACCACCGCGGCTGTGCTGACGCAGGCGCTGACCCGCGAGGCTCAACGGCTCACAGCGGCCGGCGTGGACCCGATGCGCCTGCGGCACGGGATAGCGGCCGCCGTCGCGCGAGTGGACCGGGCGGTCCGCGAGCAAGCCACGCCCATCGCCACGCGGCGTGAGACGGCCTGGGTGGCCGGGCTGGCGGCGCACGATGCGGCCCTGGGAGGGCTAATCGCCGACATATTCGATCGCTACGGGCCCGAGGCGGCCATCACCATCGAGCAGGGGCGGGGCTTGGTCACCGAAGTGCGCACGGTTGAGGGAATGCGCCTGGAGCGCGGGCTTGCCTCGCCGCAGTTGGCCACCGAGAGCACCCGCATGCGCGCCGAGCTGGAGACCTGCGACGTGCTCGTCACCGACCGTGAGCTCGAGGGCGTGGGGCCGATCCTGCCGTTTCTTGACGCCTATGTCGCAGGCAACGGTCGGCGCTTGCTTGTCGTCTCCAAGGCAATCGGCGGTGAAGTCCTGGCAACGCTGATCGAAAACCATCGGCGCGGACGGATGTCGGCCATTGCCGTGCGCGCGCCGGTGTTCGGCGAACGGCAGCGCGCCATTCTCGAAGACCTTGCGATCTTCACGGGGGCCACGCTGATTGCCCACGAGTCTGGAGAACCGTGGGGGTCGGTGCCGGTGAGCGTCCTTGGGCGCGCCGCCCGGGTGCGCAGCGACATCCGCGAGACGCTGATCGTGGGTGGCGGCGGCGAGGCACAGGCCGTCGCCGATCGCGTGGAGCTGCTCTGGCTCTACCGCGACCGTGCCAAGAATCAATTCGACCGCGAGAAGTTGGAAGAACGCATCCAGAACCTTGCCGGCGCGGTCTCGGAAATCCACGTGGGGGCGGCGACGGACGTCGAGCGCCAGGAGGCGCGGCAGCGGATCGAGGATGCCGTGGCTGCAACCCGCGCGGCCCTGGAGGATGGAATCGTGGCCGGTGGCGGGGTGGCGCTGGCCCGCGCCGCGCACAGCGTCGCCGCCCCGCCCGACACGCACCCGGATGAGGCCGACGGATGGCGCGTGGTGCGGCACGCGCTGGCGGCCCCGGTGGCGACGATTGCCCACAACGCGGGCTACGACGGCGCCGTCGTCGCCGATGAGGTGGCGACGGGCGATTCGCCGCGGGCATTCGACGTCACGACCGGCACGTACGTCGACCCGTTGGCGGCGGGCATCGTTGATCCGGTCGCGGTGGTGCGCGCCGCCCTCCGCTATGCGGCCAGCGCGGCGGTGATGATCATCACCTCGAACACTGTTGTGGCCGACGCCGCGTCCTATGGCCCCTGGGTGCATCAGCTGCGGCACCGACTCGCCCGCGACGCGGGCATCCTGCTGGCGGGCTGACGCGGCTCAGTCGAACGACAGGCGGTCGATCACCCCGCGGCGGATCTTGAACCCGTGCTCAGTGGTCGGGAACGCGCCGCGCGTGACCTCGTCGCGGTACTGCGTGAGGGCGTTGCGCGTGGCGCCGGCCACGTCCGCGTAGCGGTGCGTGTGGCGCGGGGTCGGCCGCGAGGCGAGCCCCAGGAGATCGTGCAGCACCTGAATCTGGCCGTCGCAGTTGGGGCCGGCGCCGATGCCGATGGTGGGAATCGCCAGCCGCTCGGTCACGACGGCGGCCAGCCGCGCCGGAATCGCCTCCAGCACCACGGCGAACGCGCCGGCAGCTTCTTGGGCGCGTGCGCCATCCACCACGCGCTGCGCACCCTCAAGATTGACGCCTTGCGCCAGGTAACCGCCGGTGGCGAGCACGGACTGCGGGGTGAGCCCCACATGCGCCATCACGGGGATGCCTCGAGCCGTCAACCCGGCCGTGATCGCGGCAACCTCGGGGCCGCCTTCAAGCTTGACCGCGGCTACGCCGCCGTCGCGCACGAGCCGGGCCGCGTTGTGCAGCGCATCGTCGAGCGTGGCGTAGGACATGAAGGGCATATCGCCGATCACGAGCGGGGCCGATGCGGCGCGCGTGACGGCCGCGGCATGGTGCACGATGTCCTCAACCGTGACGTGCAACTCTCGGTCGTAGCCCAACACGTTTGGCCCGAGGCTATCGCCGACGAGGATGCCGTCGACCCCGGCCTGCTCAGCTAGCTGCGCGAAAGGGGCGTCGTAGGCGGTGACGCACACCAGTGGCGCTCCGCCCTTGCGCGCCTGGAACCCTGCTGCCGTGAGCGGCGCCTCGCTGGTGCCTGCCTCGTGCGCCATTTCGTGATGGTACGCCCCTCGGCGGGGCCGCGGCCGCTAGTAGGCGTACCGCTCCTCGCGCGTCCAGTCCACCGGCGCAAAGCTCGGCCTGGTCGGCATGCGCGTCAGCACATCGGGGTCGAGGTCGGATTCGTCGTAGAGGCCTCGGATCTGATTGGACGGCAGGTTGAATTCGCGCGTCATTTCCTCGTAGAACGACTCAATGGCCTTGTAGCGGTGAAACCACTCGACGGGGTCGTCAAACGAGTCGCAGTTGTCGGCAAAGTAGAGCACGATGTCCCGCACACTGACGTCGGTGGGGCCGGTTCGGCGAGGCAGGCACGTACGGAAGTCATCGATCCAGCCGATCTGCCGCCGCACATCGCGCGCGGGCAGGCGCCGCCGCCCGGTGAGCTGCTCCGTATACCATGCAAGGGCGGTTCCAAAACTCGCGCACTCAGCTGCCATCGACTGCCTCCCTCTGACCAACTGTGCCCTCAGCCCATCACTGCCAGACTGCCCACCAACGACAATCGCCCATCCAGAATGGATGGGCGATAGCTGTGTCTTATTCGGAGCGGTCGGAGTGACGCACCACGAGCGAGCCTCCCCAGACTCGAAAATGCAGCAACGTTACGGCCGTGGCCGGACGCTGCTCCAACTGTAAGACTTGCTACGACATTGTCAATAGCTCACCTGATCGACGCGCATGAGGCCCGTCAGACGTAGGTCCTGTGTAGGCATCGTGGATATATTGTGAAGGCTCAAACACTGACAAACCGTTCGACCGATGTCCGCCGTCGACGGGGCCTGCCGCTGAGGTTTCAGATAGGCGGCGCGCGACTTGTCATAAGCGTTTGTCGTGACAGGCCGCGCGCGAGGATGGCGGAGGGCCTCGGCCGGCCGACGGTCGGCGTTGCGCCATGACGCGCCGGCCAATCGTGGAGACGATCGACAGCCCGCGGGCGTTGGCTGGGCGGCGTGTGGTGGTGATGGGTCTGGGGCTGCACGGCGGCGGCCTGGGCGTCGCCCAGTTCCTGCGAGCCCATGGCGCGTCGCTGGTCGTGACCGACCTGCGCCGGGCGTCGGAGCTTGCCCCGAGCGTGGAGCAGCTGGGGACGCAGGGCGTGCGCTACGTCCTCGGGCGGCACGATCTGCAGGATTTTCGCGAGGCCGAGATTGTCGTGCGCAATCCGGCGGTGCCGCTGGATGCGCCCGCGCTGGCCGTGGCGCGGGAGGCCGGCGCGCGCATCGAAATGGAACTCACGATGTTCTTGCGCTGGTGCGCCGCGTCGCAGGTTGTGGCCGTCACCGGCACCCGCGGCAAATCAACCACGGCGGCCGCGCTGCACGCCATGCTGCGCGCCGGCGGGCGACCCGCGCGCCTCGCGGGGAACATGGGGGTGTCCGCGCTGGCCCAGCTCGACCAGATTCAGCGGCACGAAGTGGTGGTGCTCGAGATGTCGAGTTGGCAGACCGAGGGTCTCGCGGGCACCGGCGTGCGCGTGTCCGGCGCCGTCATCACTAACCTGCTCCCCGACCATCTGAACCGCTACGCCTCGATGGAGGCGTATGCCGCCGCCAAGGCTGAGCTGCTGTGCGCGCAGCGGACGGGCGATTGGGCTGTGCTACCGGCAGGATCGGGCTGGGGCGATTGGTTCGCGGCCCGCGCCCGTGGCCGTGTGGTCCGCGTGCCGCCGGAGGCGGCGCCGCCGGGATGGCGGAACGCCATCGTGCGCGGGGCTCACAACCGCGCCAATCTGGCGGCGGCGGCGCTGGCGGCACGCGAGCTCGGTGTTCCGACGGCAGCGGTGGATCGCGCGGTTGCAACCTTCCCCGGCGTGGCGCAGCGCCAAGAATTCCTCGGCACGATCGGGTCGGTGCGGGTGTTCAACGACACCACGGCCACCATTCCAGACGCCACCCTGGCGGCCCTCGATACCATTCCGGGGCCCTGGGTGCTCATTGCCGGTGGATCGGACAAGCGGCTCGACTTTGATCGGCTGGCGGAGCGATTGGAGCGCGACCCCGGAGTGCGGGGCGTGGTGCTGCTCCCGGGAACCGGCACTGACCGCCTGCGGCCGCTGCTGCGCGCATCTGCGCCCGCGGTGGTTGGCGACATGACCGCCGCCGTCGGCACCGCGCTCGACATGGCCCAGCCAGGCGACGTCCTGCTCCTCTCACCCGCGTGCGCCTCGTTCGGGCTGTTTGTCCACGAATTCGACCGCGGGGCGCAGTTTGTGGCCGCGGTGGAAACGCACGGCCTCACGCCTCCGGCTCGGCAGGAGACCTAGCCCAGACGGCGGCGCCCGCAGGTCGCCCGGGATCGCGTCCGTGTTGGGTCCTGGCGGCGGAACGTCAGTCCTTGAGCCTCAGGCCGCCGAACATGGCCGTGCCCCGCAGCGTAAACGTGACCTCGTCGCCGCCCACGCTGCGCCGCTGATCCTCCACGCCTCCGAACAGCGCCAGCACGTCGTTCTGCAGGGCCACATCCTGGGCCAGGCGGATGTCGACGCCGCCGAAGAGGCACGAGACGTCGATGACCGCGGGCGGATTGTCGACGCGGGCCTCGCGCAAATCGAGCTCAACCCCGCCAAAGATCGAGGTGACCTGGAGGCGGGTGACCGGCCCGCTGACGCGGTCCTGCACGCCGTTGAAGATGGAGATGTAGCTGGAGGGGCCGTCGGACGCGGCGGGGCCGCGCGACGAGCGCCGCAGGATGAACAGCACGCCGACGAGGATGATCAGGACGGGCCAAATGGCCGATCGGACCTCGGCCGGAACTTGGTTTAGGACCGAAAGCTGCAACGCTACGCCGAACCCGATCAGCAGCAGCGGGGCGACCGGCTGGCGCAACCCGGTGCGCACCAGCGCCCAGAGGCCGATCAGGGTGATGACGGAGGGGAAGTACCGCCAGGGACTGCCGCCGACGCCGAGGTTGTCGAGCAGCAAGACCAGCCCGACGGCAACGATGATCAGCCCGATGACAACCTGCCCGGAATTGCGCTTCACGGCTCTACCTCCACGCGGACTGCCGCGGCTGACGGCAGCACTACAGTATCGGCGACGTGCGGCCTGGCGTGCACGCCGGGGAGCCCCGCGCATAATGGCGCCAGCGCCGCCTTGGGCGCACTGAACCGTGGAGCGCGCTCCTGACGATCCTGGTCATCGCCGATGTGCATGCGAACCTCACCGCGCTCGATGCCGTGCTGCGGGCCGCCGGCAGTGTCGACGAGGTCTGGTGCCTGGGCGATCTGGTTGGCTATGGGCCATCGCCGAACGAGGTCATCGAGCGTCTGCGCGAGCTGCCCCTCCGGTCGCTGGCCGGGAATCACGATTGGGGCTCGATCGGCAAGGCCGACTTGTCGCACTTCAACGCGGATGCCCGTGTGGCCTGCCACTGGACCGAAGCCGTGCTCACCGCGGACAACCGCCAGTTTCTGGCGGAGTTGGAGCCGGCGGGAGCATTTGGCGACGTCACGGTTGCGCATGGCAGCCCACAGGATCCGGTGTGGGAGTACATCACGAACGCGCGCACCGCGATTGCGAATTTCGGCTACTTCGCCACCGACATCTGCCTCGTTGGGCACACGCACGTGCCGCTGATCTTCCGCTGGCGCAGTGGGGCCACCGGCAGCGAGGCCTTCACGACCGAGATCCCCGTGCCGGGGCATCGCGTGGTGGTTGATGACGACCGCCTGATCGTCAACCCCGGCAGCGTGGGTCAGCCGCGGGATGGCGATCCCCGCGCGGCTTTTGCCCTGTTCGACCCCGAGGCGCGCACGCTCGAGATCGAGCGCGCCACGTACGATGTGGCGCAGGTCCAGCGGCGCATGGTGGCGGTTGGCCTGCCGGAGCGGCTATCCGTGCGCCTGCAATATGGGTGGTAGCGGCCGCGGCGCACGCATCTGGCGCTATAATCAATCATGCTTCAGCAGCATCGAGCCCGCTTGCGTCTGCCAACGCAGGGGGCTGCTGAGCCTTGTGCGCCCGGAGAGGTCCGGGCGCTTTTTCGTTGGATTGAGGCGGCTCAAGGAGGTCTCGCGTGCAGTCAAGTCTGATCAGCAAGGTCCAGAAAGCCCAGAAGTACGCCCAAGAGCCGCATCGCATTCATTTCGAGGCGCTGACCGTGCGGTTCGATGGCGACAATAACGACCACATCATCAGACTTGCCGACGGCGCATGGAGTTGTGACTGCGAGTTTTTCATGGTCTGGCAGACGTGCAGCCACACCATGGCGCTCGAAAAGCTGCTTGAGGGCATGGTCCCGGTCGGAACCGCCTCGGCGGCCGGCTAGCGCGACACCCGGGTCCGCGGGCGGCGGGGCCCGCGCGCGGGTGGCCAAGGGCTAGCGTGGCGCGCAAACGCCGGCGAAGGCAGGCGGCACCGGCGCCAACCGGTCGCAATCGCACGCTCGCCGTCAATCGGCGGGCCCGCTATGACTACGTAGTGCTTGACGCGTTCGACGCGGGCCTACAGCTTCTCGGCACCGAGATCAAGAGCCTGCGCACCGGATCGGTCTCGCTGCGCGAGGGCTATGTCGCCGTGCAGGACGGCGAGGCATTCTTGCGTGACGTACACATCGCCCGCTACAAGCCGGCCGCCGCCGTGAACCACGAGCCTGATCGCCCCCGCAAGCTTCTGCTGCATCGGGCGGAGATTGATGAACTCGTGCGGCATCTCAACCAGGGCGGGCATACCGCGGTGCCATTGCGGCTGTATCTTGAGAAGGGCTGGGCCAAGCTCGAGATTGGCCTGGCGCGCGGGCGGCGCGACTATGACAAGCGCGAGAAGATTCGCGCCCGTGACGATGCGCGTGAGATCGCGCGGCGCCTGCGCTAGCATAGGTTCACTGGGGATGCCGGGATTCGACAGAAGTCTAAGGTTCGTTGCTGCAGGTCGAGCATGCCGTCACGCTCGCTAAAAAAGGCGGCAAACTAAGTAACTGGCGAGCAAGAAGCGCTCCCACTCGCGGCCTAAGGGCCGCGACGTCTGCCCGGCTCGCGCCTAGCGAGTCGGACCAGGCGCCAACTATCTAGGCTGCGCCGGCAGAGACGTCCGCATATGCCGGCTAAGACACGCGGACTGGTTGGGTCGCTCCGTAGCCGAACGGCGGGCGAGCCGGCGAGAAACTAAACGATCGGCTATGCCTGTAGACGCGGCGGGGTGACGGCCTCTGGACGGGGCGTTCGACTCGCCCCCATCTCCACCACGCCCGGTCGGCCGCCGCCTACAATCGCGGCGTGAGCCGTCCTACCCCTCCGGACAAGCACTTCACCGCTACGGGTTTCTTGGTGCGTGACGGCAAGGTGCTGCTGGTTAATCACCGCAAGCTCAAGAAATGGCTCCCGATCGGCGGTCACATCGAAGCTGGCGAAGACCCGGCGCAGGCCCTGCGGCGCGAGGTGCGCGAGGAGGTGGGCCTCGATATCGCCATCGTGGCCGACACGCTGCCCGTGGACTCCGACGACGTACGCGGCCTGCCCCGGCCTGAGACGATCCTATTAGAGACCATCGGGCCTGGGCACTTCCACATCGACCTCATCTACTTCGGGCACGCGGTTGGCGGCGAGCCCCGCTTGGCCCCGGCGGAGCACAGCGAGCAGCGCTGGTTCTCGGCGCAGGACCTTGGCGCCGATGAAATCAGTGACGACGTGCGCCTCCTGGGACGACGCGCCATCGAGACCCTGCCGGCCAAATCCTCCCAGTGACCCGCCGCTTCGAATTCGCGTTTCACGCGCCCATGGCGCGCCCCAACGGGTTGCAGGCGACTGACGACGGCCTGTGGATTGCCGATCAAGACGAGGGTCGCGCGTTTCTAGTCGCGCCGGACAGCGGCGAGATCATCCGGTCGCTGTGCACGGGCGCGGGGAAGTCGAGCGGGGTTGCCTACGGCCACGGGGCGCTTTGGATGTGCTCCAACGGCCTGCCGAGCACGCGTCCGCCGACAGCGGTGGATACGGCACGCACGCGGATCGTCAAGACCGACCCCGACACGGGGGCGATGCTGGCGCAGATCCGTGCGCCGGACGACAGCGACGTGCACGGCCTGGAATGGACCGCGGAAGGTCTGTGGCTGACCACGCTTGACCGGCGCACGTTGACGCTGGTCGACGCCGAGTCGTTCGCGCCGCTCCGCGTCATTCCGGTGCCGCTGGAGCGCGCGCACGGGCTGGCCTGGGACGGCAGTGCGCTGTGGTGCGCGTTCACGACCGACCGGGTTCTGCTGCGGCTCCACGTCCGCGATGGCACGGTCCTCGAGCGCCTGGACCTCGGCGGCGAGCCGTTCGAGCCGCACGGCCTCACGATGCGGCACGGCCGCCTGTGGGCGTGCGACGCGGTTACGGGTGCCGTATGGCGGGAGCGGCGGACGGCCGACGGCCCACGCGCCGGCCGCTGATCGCCGGGCCGGTAAGCGGCACGGCGTGGATGTACCAATACCGTGCGCGCGCGCCGGCGTCATCGCTGTCGATCAGCCCGATTAACTCGCGCAGGCTAAACGTGCCGCGCATGCACTGCGAGACTTCGGCGCCCGTGAGGCTGCGAAAGGGGAGATCCTGGGTCCTGAAATCCGCCAGGGTGCCCATGACCGCGACGCCGGCGGGCCGCAGCATGCGCCGGAATTCGCGCAGCGTGCGGCGGATGGGTTGATTGCCGTCGACGCCGAGCACGTGCAGCAGCCCGAAGCTGTAGACGGCGCCCAGGGCGCCGGTGGCGATGGGCGACCGGGTCGCGTCCCCGCGCACGTACCAGACCCTGGGATGGCGTGGCGCGCGCGCGAGGGCCTCGGCGTCGATATCCATCGCAATGACGCGCGCGCCGGCCGCCAGCGCCGCGACGCTGCGGCCCGTGCCGCAGCCCGCATCCAGAATCACCCGCGCTGGACGCAGCACCGCCATCCCACGGGCGAGCACCGACGCTGCCGATGGCGAATCAGCGCCGGGTAAGCCAAGCATCACGCGCGTACCGTACCGCGACCAACTCGTCGCTGCGATGGCGCTCCTCCGGCGTGAGCGTGCCGGGCTGCGGCGCCATGCGCAGGCGGTCGGCGAAGCCCTGTGCGAGGGCCTGCACCAGCGCGCCAACGGTCACCGGCCGCGGCACGACGTCACGGAGTCCGGGAGGGCGGGCCCTCGGCAGCGGCGTGTGCGTGAGGCGGTGGAGATCCAGGTCGTGGGACAGCACCACGCTGCCGTGCTGCAGCACGCCGCCATGTACCCGCCCTTGGGCACTGGCGACCATCTTGCGTCCATCAATCCAGATTTCATGTGTGCTCGGCGCCGAAAAGCAAAGGTCCGGCCGTGCCTCCGCGGGCGCAATCGGCCCCGCCCCAGACCGCGGCGTCAGTCCCAGGGCTTCCAGTCCGGCGATCAGTCCCTGCGTGAGGGCGGCGTAGGAGGCCCGGACGCCGCCCCGCACCAGGCGGTGCCGCCGCGGAACGGCCACTGCATATGTGAGCTCGTCGCCGTGGAGCAGAGCCCCGCCGCCGGTGATTCGACGCACGATGTCGATGCCCAGGTGCTGGGCCAGCGGCCGGTCGACAAGCCTCAGCGACTGGTGATAGCCGAGCGACAGGGCCCGCGGCCACCAGGTGTAGAACCGCAGCGTGGGCGGCGCGGCGCCGCACTGCACGGCTTCCGCGACGGCCTGGTCGATCGCCATGTTCCGCGCCCCCGCTGCCGACGGATCCACGAGCAGTCGCCACGGTTCCATGCCGTCTAGGCCCTTTCCTCGCGAGTCCCGGCGTCTAGAATGACAGTTCAGCCCCCGTAGCTCAGTGGATAGAGCGCCGGCCTCCGGAGCCGGGCGCGCGCGTTCGAATCGCGCCGGGGGTACCTGAGGCTTAGGCGGGTGGGGCCACGCCGTCCTCATCGGCGGCTGGCTGGGTCGCCGGCGATCGGCGCAGGCTGTCCGCGATCAGCACGATGAGCCCGGCGCCAATGGCCAGGTCCGCGAAGTTGAGAAACCCGACGAATGGCGTGATGTTCAGATAGTCGAAGACGGCGCCGAGCCGGAAGCGGTCGATCACGTTTCCAAACGCGCCGCCGAGCAGCAGCGCAAACGCGGCAACCATCCACCAGCGCCGCGGCGGGCGCGCCGCAACGTAGGCGGCAAACCCCACGCCAATGGCCACGGTGGCGATCAAGATTGGCGCGGGATGATCGCGGAGCAGCCCGAAGTTGACGCCGGGGTTGCTGACTCGCTGAAAGGTGAATACCGGCCCGATGGTGGCGCCGCCGCGCGGCAGCACGGCGTCCACGACCAGCTTGATCGCCTGGTCCACTCCGATCACGCCGAGGGCCAGGCCAAACGTCCACAGCCGTGCGCGGCTTGCCGGCGGGAGTCTAGCCATCTGGATCCCCAATCACGGTGGGGCTGGCCGATTCCAGCGACCCGCTGGAGTCACGTGAAGGGCTCGGCGCGAGCGTCTGCGCCGATGCGGATTCGACCACCGTCCTCCGCTTGTCGTCAACCAGGGCCAACGCTGCCGGTCATGACCTGAGAGTACGGCCGACCGCCCCGCCCCACCCGAAGACGCTAGGGCCGTGACCCGTGCGGGCGCGCTCGACTTAGCCTTCGCGAATCTCGATAGAGGTGATCGTGATGGTTTCCTGCGGCATGGATGTTTCGCCGCTGCGGGCCCGTCCAACAGGAACCGCCTCGATCTTGGCCAGCGTGTCTTCCCCCGCGACCATTTGCCCGAAAAGCGAATAGTCCGGCGAAAGTCGCCCCAAAGCCGTGAGGTCGTCGAAGACGATGAAAAACTGCGAACCGTTCGAGTTTGGCCGGCCCGTGTTCGCCATCGCGAGGCTCCCGCGGATATAGGGACGCTGGGGCGACTCAATGGCGAAGCTATACCCCGGCCCGCCGGTGCCCAGGCCCGTGGGGTCGCCGCTCTGCACCATGAACCCCGGGATCAGCCGATGGGCCACAACGCCGTCGTAGTAGCGGTTGCGCGCCAGGACTACGAAGTTATTAACGGCCAGCGGCGCCTCGCCCGGCAGCAGCTCAAAGGTCATCTGTCCGAGATTCGTCGTCACGACGGCCGAGTAGGAACCGTCGGCATCAATCTGCATGTCGGGATAGGCGTCGTACATCAACACACGCTCCATTGGTTCGGCTGTCGGCTCGGCCTGGCTGACTGGCGGCGCCTCGGCCTCGCCGCAGGCTGCCACCGTGAGGAGTGCAAGCGCCAGCAGACCACGAACGACGGCCGCCACCGGTCCCCTCCGCTGGCCGAGTGCCGCGCGATCGATTCTAGCCGGTTTCGCCGAGGTAACCCGGGCACCTCACGCCATCGCGCGTGGATGGTCAACTTGGGCGGCCGAGCTTGACTCTTGCGGTAGCTTGACTGCTGCGTACACTGTGACTCCGAAGCATTGATGGATTGATGGCGCAGCCGTGCCCTCGCGTGAGCAGTCGGGTTGTTGCCTGAACGGTGAATGAGAGACGTGGTGCAGACGCACCAGACGCTTGATCGTAGGTGGGAGCGTCGCGTGGCTCGCGCGGCCCCAGCCGCGAAGGAGATTTGTATGCGGAAGTCAAGGTCGTGGCACAAGAGCCTAGTCGTCCTGGCAATCGCGGTGGCCGCCTTTGTGGCAGTGCCGGTGGCACAAGCACAACAGGTCTTCGTCCACGGCACCGTCGTGGCGCTGCAGGGCACGCCGCATCTCTGGATTGCTGACGAGCAGGGAGTCCTGCACTGGGGCGGCGATACCCGCGCCCTGGCCGATAGGCATGTCAACTGGAGCGCCCGCACCGAGGTCAGCTTGGCGGGGTTGCGCGCGCTGGAGATGGGTGATCCGTGGCTGTCGGCCGGGTTGCTCAAAGACGGCGATCCGATCTATCTGGTCAAGTGGGAGACCGAATGGCCGCAGCCGCGCCTGCTCCACATCCAGTCCATTGCCGACGTGGAGCTTTTTGGCATCAACGAGACAAACTACGGGAACTTCGTGCTGGACGTCGCCGCCTGGGAGGCGCGCTACGGCATGTCGGCGGCTGGTCTCCAACGTGCGGAGCTGCCCGCGGCCGTGACTTCCGCGGCCGTGACTTCCGCGGCCACGTCGGGCCCAGCGCCCGCAGCGCCGGCAGGCAGCGGCTATCAGAGCATCAACGGCTTCGGTTCCGGGGGTGGGACCCTCAACCTGCCGCAGGGCGAGGCCACCCTCAATCTTCAGTTTGGCGGCTGGGCCCAATCGCCCGTGACGGTGACCTATCAGACTGGCGGTGGCGCACCGGTCCGACTGATTGATGATCGGATGGTGGTGTACCAAAACGAGATCACGATCAGCCTTCCGCAGGCTGGCGCCTACACGTTCTCGGTTACCACGACTCGGGACTGGCGAATCTGGATTGGCGTTCAGCCTAGCCTGGCATCCGTTCCCCTGCCGCTGGGCGGGTGCAGCGTCAACCGAGCGTGGAGGATGGTCGGCGGCGTGCACCGCGCTCGGTTCCTGTGCGATGGAGGCCGGCTGGACGGTGCGTCCTATGACGAGGTCAACACTCAGGACGACTTTTGGGTGGTCTGGAGCGTCAACGGCAAGTATCACAGCGTGACGTCAACGGGAACCCAAGTCGTTTCCGAGCAGGCGGCGGTCGTCAGCTTCCAGAGCTTCCGTGGCTACAACGGCGGCTATGGCACCTTGGACCTGCCCATGGGCAACGTCACCGTCCTGATCGAATACGGCGACTGGCACAATTCTCCAATCACCGTCACGTATCAGGCACCCGGTGGCGCTCTGATGACACTCGTCGACAATGCAAGGGTTGGCTACAGCAGTCAGTGGGTCTTGAAGGCTCCGGTGGCAGGCAAGTACGCCTTCACGGTCGGCGCCATGCGGAGCTGGAAGCTCTCAGTTGGCGCGGCTGACATATCGCTGGAGCACCGGCTGGGAAGAATCGGGCTGCCCGTGGATGAAACGTGCAGCACGACGGATGCGTGGAAGGAGAAAGACGGCGTCTATGAATCGCGGTTCGAGTGTCCGACCTTCCGGCTTGATGGCATGTTCTACCCTGGGCTGATTACCGAAGAAGGGATATGGGTCGTCTGGAACAAGGACGGAGCCCATCTCGACGTCACCTTCCACAAGACGGGCTAGCGAGCTGACAGCCGTCATCCACTGAGGGAGCGTGGGTCGGGCGCGATCCTGCTCCCGATCCCGTTGGGCCGGTGGGAGCCGCCGGCGCCCTGCGGCCCGTGCGTCTGTGGCACGGGCCGGCGAGCACTACCCGTTGTACGCCCAGCGCTCCTCGCGCATCACGCCGCGCTGGTAGGCGAGGTACTCCTGCCGCGTCATGGATGGCTCAAACTCGTCCACGATGCGCCGTGCGGCGCTCGCGCCGTCGGCCAGCAGGTCCACCGCCATCCACGCCAACGCTTTGGCCGGCTCGATGTAGGCCATCTGCGGATCGACGATGTCCCAGTTGGTGGCGTGATTGGTCCCGGTGGCGCCGGCCATGCTGGGGTGCAACGCCGGCATGATGTGCGAAACATCGCCCATGTCCGTTGATCCGGTGCGGTGGCCAAGCCGCCTGATCCCGGCATCGCCGTGGACCTGCTGCTGATTGGCGAGGAACAACTCAGCCATCGCACCATTGTTCATCAGCGGCAGGTAGCCGGGCAGCGTCAGGATCTCGACCTCGGCGCCTAGCGCCATCGCTCCAGCTCTGAGCGCGCGGTCGACCGTGGCCGACGCCGCGTCGACAACGTCGGTGGATTTGCCCCGGACATACGTTTCAAGCCGCACGTCGGCGGGGATGACGTTCACCAAGTCGCCGCCGCGGGTGATGATCGGGTGCACGCGCACGGCGTCCTCGTCGCGAAACGTCTCCCGCAGGGCGTTGATGCCGGCCATGCCGAGCTGGGCGGCGTAGAGCGCGTTGACGCCCCGCTCGGGCGCGGCGCCCGCGTGCGACGCCACGCCTTGGTAGCGGATTTGCTTGACCACGCAGCCGTTGTTCGACGTGTTGACGGCGGCCATCCCGTTCGCGTCCGGCTCGGCGTGGGTGTGGATCATCATGGCGAGATCGACGTCGTCGAACTCGCCGCGGGCGATCAACTCGGGCTTGCCGCCTAAGAACTCGAGCTTGCCCGCCTGTTGGAGGCCATGGCGGTACTCGACCTCGACATATTCCTCCGCCGGCACGGCCATGAGGATGATCGTTCCACTCAGCTCGCGCTGCACGCGCGGATTGCTGAGTACCGCGGCTGCGCCCAAGAGGCCGGCGATTTGCGCGTTGTGCCCACAGGCGTGCGCGGCGTGGGTGGCCGGGTTCTCGCGCGGGTGGCCAGGTACCGTCAGGGCGTCGAGCTCGCCGATCAGCGCGAGCGTGGGGCCGGGGCGGCCGGTGTCGATGCGAGCGGAGACGCCGGTGATCGCCAGGCCGGTGCGATAGTCCAGCTCGAGTTCGGCAAATGTCTCCGCGACCAGCGCGGCAGTCTCGAACTCCTTAAACCCCAGCTCGGGACGCCCCATGATGGTTTCGCCAACCGCAATGATCTCGCTCCGCCGGTCGTCGATCGCGGCCGCCACGCGTTGTTTCAGGTCTGCGATGGTCGTCATGGCGCCTCCGGGTCCGTGCCCCGCTGCCGGAACGCAGCGGTTCAGTGTGCCAGTCCCGGGTCCTCGGCGGGCACAAAGCCGCGCGCCACGCGGGCCATCAGCACGCTGCCCAACACGGCCAGGCCGAGCGCCGAGGCGAACGCCGCCACAGGACCACCGGCCACGAGCACGGCGGCGCCGAGCAATGGGCCGGCGATGCCCAGGACCCCAAGGATGAGCCAGAAGCTCGTGGCGAAGGCGTCTACATCTTCGGCTTTCGCCAGCGCCGCCAGCGACGTCTGCCAACCCATGTCGCCCGCCGCGAAGTTGAGACCAAGGGCCGCGTAGGCCGGCACGAGCAACCAAACGTTGCCGACGACGATGGCAAGGATGAATAGCGCGGCAACGGCCATCTTCAGAAACGTGGACATCCAGACCACGAAGGGCCCGGAGCGCCGGTCGCTCACGGTGCCCCACACGACGTACCCCGCCGCCCAGGTGGCGCCTTGGATCAGCGCCAGCACGCCGACCATGGTGAACGACGCGTCAAACGTATCGACCAGCACGATCGCGATGGTCGGCTGGATCAGCAGATCGCCGAATAGGGCGACGTTGGAGCTGGCGGTATAGCTCCGAAAGCGCCGGTTCGCCAGCGTCTGTCGGAACATGCGCCACGGGGACGGGCGGACCGGAGGCGGGCGGGGGCGCGCACGGATGCGGAACAGCGCCAGCGCTCCCAGCGCGCCTGCGATGCCGCCGCCCGCGAACACCGGGCCGTAGCCCACGGCATCCATCAGCCAGCCAGCCAATGGCGATACCAGCAGTACCACCACCGCCATGGCGGCCTGGGCCGCACCGATGAACCGCCCCCGCACGCGCCGGGGAAACGCCGCCTGCGTCACGCCGACGTAGAGGGGGAGGCCCATCATCGCGATGAGCGACCAGACGAGCAGCATCACGACGAACGGCCCCGCCGAATCGATCACGATGGCGGCCACAAACACCAGACGCGCTATCGTCCAGAGCGCCGCCACCGCCCGCGCCGGCTGGACCGCGCGCAGCAAATAGGGGCCGGCAATCGCCACGATGCCGCCGATGAATTGCACGGCGATGGTCAGCGCCACCGTGAACTCGTCGCCCCCCAGCCGGCGGGCGACCACGGCCATGTAGCTCCCGACGCTGCCGACGAAGACGCCCGCCAGCAGCCAGTGACTCAGGGTTACGCGGAAGTTCCAGCGCACATCCGGAGCCAGACCGGCGCTGAGTTCGGCGGTGCCCAGGACACGCAAAGGCACGCGCCAGACCGCGGCGGCAATCAGTCCCAAGGGCGCAAACGACGCGCGGCGAAAATTCACCACAGGCCCCGCACGAGGCATCACGCGACGAGGATGTGAACGACGGCATCCTACTTGCTTTCGTGCCATGCCGAGCCGGGCACGGCAGCCCGCTCGTCGATATCTGCCTGACAGGGCCGAAGCATGGGAGCGGCAGTACTCGAATCGCCCCTCGACGCTACGTGGCGCGGACTAGCCGCCGACTCGCCAGTTGTACTCGTCGTGGCGATTGCCGTCGGCGAAGATGAGACGAAATCTCCAGGGATGGTCAAGCAGGACGCCGCCGATGGCGCGCACGAGGTTCTCGAAGTCCTCGCTCACGTCCGCAGGCGCGGTGTCGCCCGCATCGAAGGAGATCATTGTCGACCCGTCCGGCGCTACGCTGGGCAAGGTCACCTCAACTTCGAGCACGCCCATGCGGACCGCAAAGCGACGAATGCGCCACGACCAGAAGTGCTGCTTGATCGCCACGATGAAGGGCATGGCCGCCGTGTCATACCGTTCGGGATCCCAGGCAATGGGCGTGCCGTTGTACGCGCTGGGGCAATCGTCGACGTTCCAATGTGGTCCGGGGTCGGTGGCGGTCATGCCGGGGTATCAGTGTGGGCCAGGCGCTTCAAGCGAATCGTACTGTAGTGGCAGGTAGACCTCCGGCTCCCGATCCGCGGCCCGTCTATCCACCTGACACGCCGCCGCCCCCGCCGCAGGGATGGGGGCTGGCCGAGCTGCATGCGCACACCTCCGCCAGCGACGGCGTGCCCTCCCCGGGCGCCCTGGTGCGGATGGCTGATGAGTTTGGGCTGGACGTGCTGGCGGTGACGGACCACGACACGATGGACGGCGCCCTCCGGGCGCGCGACATCGCGGCGGCAACTCGCGCGCGGGTCGAGGTGATCGTGGGGATGGAGATCACGACTCGGCGACAGGACCATGTCGTGGGGCTGTTTCTCGAAGACCCGGTGCCCATCTTCCGCCCGCTGGTGGAGACCGTTGCTGCCATTCAGGCGCAGGGCGGGTTGGCAATCGTGGCGCACCCATTCTTGGGCGTGCCCACGTCAATCTCGGCCAAGCGGCTGTTGCGTGCGCTTGCGCACGTCCGGTTCGATGGGATCGAAGTCGAGAATCAGTATCTGCGGGAGCGCACCCGTGCCGAAGCGCGGCAGTTCCAGGAAACGCATGCCGGGCGCGTGGGCGCGGCTGTCGGCGCGACGGATGCGCACTTTGGCGATCTTGGCCGCGCGCTCACCTTGTTCCCCGGCCATACGGCGGCCGAGTTGAGGGCGGCGATCTCCAGTCGAACGACCGTGCCGGCTCGCGGCGGGCTGCAGCACCCGCGTCCAGCGCTGGCCGATCATGCGCGCAACCAATACCGCAGCTTGGTGAAGTTGCCGGTCATGCGCGCTCGCACGCTATGGCGCCAGCGCCGCGGGACGAGACCGTAGCCCCACGGTCGTCGCCAGGGCGGCTGGCAATCCACATCCAGTTTGCCCGGCGTGCTCTGGCCTCGGGCGGCGCCGTATATGTGCGGGAGATGCGCCGCTTCTCCCGCAATGCGCGCCTCTTGCTGCTGAGCACGCTGCTCGGAGCGTTCAGCGCGGGCGTGTTCCGCGTGGCCTACAACCTCTACGTCCTGGAGTTGGGCTTCACCGCCGGGGACGCCGGCCGGCTCGTGACAAGCGCCAGCCTGGCCGCCGGGCTTGCGGCGATCCCGGCCGGGCTGCTGGCGGTGCGCGTAGGAGCAAAGCCGGTGATCCTGGTCGGCGCCGTGCTCCTTGGCACCGGGACCGCGCTGCAGGTAACGCCGTTCGGCTACGGCTACCTGGTGGCGGGCGCGGCCCTGGGAGGTCTGGGCGGCGCGCTGTGGCACGTTGTCATTGCCCCGCTGTACGCGGGCAGCGCCGACGACACCGGCCGCAACTATCTGTTCACCGTGGCGGCGATCGTGTTCCTGGGGATGAGCTTTGCCGGAAATGCGGTGGGCGGCTGGGCGCCGCGCGCGCTGGCCGGCGCCACGGGCTGGCCGGTGTGGTTGGGATTCTTCGCGGTGCTCAGCGGAGCGGCGCTCTACGGCGGGCTGGGGTTCTTTCCGCTGTTGGCCCTGCGCACTCCAGCGGCCCGGATCGATAAATCGGCGTTTGGCGCCTTGCGCGGCCAAGTCAACGCCATCGCCCGCCTGCTCATCGTGCACGTCATCATCGCCGTGGGCGCGGGCGTCACGATTCCGTTTCTCAACGTGTACTTCACGCGCCACCTGGGCTTGAGCGAAGCGCAATTTGGCCTCCTGGCCGGAGCGGGTCTCGCGGCGCAACTGGGCGCCTCGTTGTTCGGCCCGATCGCAGCCCGGCGTCTGGGCAAGGTGACGGCCATTGTGTTGGCGCAATCGGCCTCGATTCCGTTGCTGCTGGCGATGGGCCTGCTGCCGTGGCCGCTGGGAAGCTCCCTGGCATTTCTTGGCCGGGGCGCGCTCATGAACATGACCGCGCCCGTGCGCGGCGCGCTCTATATGGAACGCGTCACCGAGGCTGCGCGTCCGGCCACGAACGCCAGCTTGCTGCTGGCGTGGAATCTTGCCTGGGCCGGCGCGGCCGCGATTGGGGGCACGCTGGCGGATCACCGGGCCTTGCCGGTCGCCGTTACCGTCACTGCTGCCTGCTATGGGCTGGCCAACGGGTTGATGTGGCTGCTCTGGCGGCGTCGGCCGACCAAGGAGTGACGTGTCGCGCGGCCCGCGCAACCGGCCCTATAGGCCCGATGGCGGGGTGTCGCGCTCCGAGCGAACGCGGTCCCGAAGAGCTAGCCGGCGGCGCCTTCCGCCGGGCGCTGCTTCGGCGCGGGCGCGCGCTCAGGCGTCCGGTCTGGGGCAATTGCCGGTGGCGTTGGTGCGGGTCCTGGCGACGCGGGCTTCGGGTCGCTCGCCACGACGTGCGGGCGCCCCTGGAACTCATCGACGTAGCGGCCAAAGGCCTCCGCGTCGAGCGTCTCGACCTCGATCAACGTCTCCGAAAGCTTCCCGAGCAGGCCGCGGTTGCGCGTCAGCATGTCTTGGGCGCGGTGATGCGCGTCATCGATGAGTTGTGAGACCTCGCGGTCGATGGTTTCAGCAACCGCCTCGCTGTAGTTGCGCTGTTCCGCAATGTCCCGTCCCAGGAACACGAGCTCATCGCGCCGGCCGAACGCCCGGGGACCAAGCTTGGTGCTCATGCCGTACTGGGTGACCATGCGACGGGCGATCTCGGTCGCCATCTGAATGTCGTTGCTCGGCCCCGTCGTCATCTCGCCAAACGCCAACAGCTCGGCGGCATGACCGCCCATGGCCACGGCGAGCTGGTCCTCGAATTCCGATTTCGTCAAGAGGTGGCGATCCTGGGATGGCAGGAACCGGGTATAGCCGCCCATCTGGCCGCGGGGCAGAATCGTGACCTTGTAGACCGGGTCGGCGCGCCGCAGCAGGTGCGCCACCAGCGCGTGACCGATTTCGTGAAAGGCGGTCACGCGCTTTTCGTGGTCGCTCATCATGCGACTCTTGCGCTGCGGGCCGGCGATCACTCGGTCGATGGCTTCTTCGAACTCAAACATGCCCACCGTCGTGCGGTTGCGGCGCGCGGCCAGGATGGCCGCCTCGTTGAGCAGATTCTTCAGGTCGGCGCCTGAAAAGCCGGGCGTCTGGCGCGCGATGGTGCCCAGTTCGACCGCGGGCTCGATCGGCTTCTCGCGCACATGGACGCGCAAGATGGCCTCACGCCCGCGGATGTCCGGGAGATCGAGCACCACGCGGCGGTCGAACCGTCCGGGCCGCAAGAGGGCCGGGTCGAGCACGTCGGGTCGGTTGGTGGCGGCCAGCACGATGACGGTCTGTTCCGTATCGAAGCCGTCCATTTCCACAAGGATTTGATTGAGGGTCTGTTCGCGCTCGTCGTGACTACCGCCCAAGCCCGCGCCGCGCTGGCGGCCCACGGCGTCGATTTCGTCGACGAAGACCAGACTCGGCGAGTTCTGCTTGGCTTTCTCAAACAGATCGCGGACGCGGGACGCTCCGACGCCGACGAACATTTCCACGAACTCAGAGCCGCTGATGTTGAAGAACGGCACGCCGGCTTCGCCGGCGACGGCCTTGGACAAGTACGTTTTCCCGGTGCCTGGCGGACCGACGAGCAGCACCCCGCGCGGGATCTCGGCACCGATCTTGGTGAACTTCTCGGGGTACTTGAGGAACTCGACGACCTCGGCCAACTCCTGCTTGGCCTCGTCAACCCCCTGCACATCCTTGAATGTCACCCGGGGCCGGTTTCCAGTGACCATGCGTGGCCGGGCCTTGCCGAAGCTCATTGCCTGCGAGTTCGAGCCCTGCGCTTGCCGCATCATGAACACGAGCAAGCCCACGAAAATCAATAGCGGCAGGATCGAGGTCAGAATGCTGATGATGGCGGGGGCGGGGCTGGGCGTATCAAATTTGACGAGCACCTGCTCGCCACTAACGTTGAGGCCCCGCGCGGTGAGCTCCTGTCCAATATTGAAGCGTTCGTCGACCACTGCGCTGATGATGCCGCCATCGACTTCGGCCACAATGCGCCTGTCGCCGACCAGTATCTCGGGCTGAGCGTCGTTTTGGGCCGCTGCTTGGACTCGGCTGAGCAGCTCGCTGATGCCCACGATCTGCTGGTCCGGCTGCCCCGGAGTGAACATAACGAACAGCACGACCAAGATCGCCACGGCTAGGACCAGGTACATGAACCCGTTGCGCACGAGCCGGTTATTCATGATTTGAGAATCTTTCGTCCGAGCGCGGGAGAGGCCGCGGTGCAGGCGCGAAAACAGCGTGAAACTTGCAGTATATCAGTGCAAGGTCTCGCGGCGTCCTGCCCGGCGCGGTTGACCACATCCGAGTCTCGCGTAGGTCAAGGGCCCAATCGGTAGGATTCACGCCCGTGTCCCAACTACGGGAATCGTGTCCCAGCGCGCGCGCAATAGGACGGCCGAAGACCTGCCGGGGCGAGGCGCGAACGCTCCGTCACGCCACACGCCGGGCACGCACACGGCGCATCCATCAACGTCAAGGACCGGCATGCTCGCCGCCACGGCTGCCGGCACGCCACGCGCGCGCAGCAAGCGCCACAAGTCACGCGTCTGCCCGCCGTCCTCCGGCCGGACGCGCTCACCCGGCGCCGGCGTGCGCAGCGTGAGCGCGCGCCCTCGAAGTCGGTCGTGGCAGAGGGCGGATCCGGCACCGGCGTCGCCGTGCCGCAGGAATGCCCGGCCGTCGGCCAGCTCGGCAATCACCCTTCCGCCCGGCACCCGCGCCTCCCCGGGTACGGCAAGGGAGACCGGCGGTTGCCAGGCCGCGTCGCGCACGCGCTCTGGATACAACGCGATCGCTCCGTCGCGCACGAAGGCGTGCGCGCCTGGGGTCAGGTCTACCCATCGTCCGTGCGTATCCGCGCGCAGCGCGCGGGCCACGGCCCCGAGTCGCGCCGCCCCGAGCTGCCCCCCGCCGCCCCTGGCGCGCACGGCGGCGACCACCGTATCGGGGAAGGATCCCGCCGCCACCGCCGCGCGCTCTGGATGCAGCGGCATGCGCAGGCCGGCGGCGGGCTGCACGTAGAGCGGGTAGCCGTCGACCTCGTCGGCGAGAATCGTTGCGCTGCGAGCGATGGCGTCGACCGCCCCTGGGTAGATGTCGTCGAGCAGCGGCAGGGCTTCGTGGCGGATGCGATTGCGGCGAAACCGTGGTGTCTCATTCAACGGATCGGCATGAACCACGAGTCCCCTCGCATGCACGTAGGCGGCAATGTCGTCGCGCGATACCGTGAGCAACGGGCGGAGAATCTCGCCGTCGTCCTCCCGCATTCCCGACAACCCACGCAGCCCGGATCCACGGGCCAGATTCATGAGGACAGTCTCCGCCTGGTCATGGCGGGTGTGTCCGGTGGCGATGCGCGCGGCCTGCGCACGCCGCGCAACCGCTCTGAGAAACGTCCACCGAGCGTCACGGGCGGCGGCTTCCGACGACGCGCCGTTCGGCGCACCGACCGGATAGTCGCGGGGCGTGCCCGCGGTCACGGCCAAGCCGGCGTCGCGCGCGTGCCGGACGACGGTTCCCGCCACGTGCGCAGCGTCGGCACGCAGCCCGTGGTCCAGATGCGCCACGTGCACGGCCGGTCCGCCCCGGCACCGTGCGGCCAGCAGACTGTCCAGCAGCACCATGGAATCCGGCCCGCCTGAAACGGCGGCGACGACCACGTTGTCCGAGCGCAGGCCGGCGCTCATCATCGCCCGGTGGACGCGATCCTGTAGGCGCCGAATCTGACGGCCAATGGACGGCGTGGCCTGGTCGAACGTGCTATCCGCCGGTGCTGCCGAATCCTCCACGCGTCTCCACACCCTCCGGCACGCCTTCGACCCACTCGGCGGTCTCCACCCGAACCAGTATGGCCTGCGCAATGCGCGAGCCGCGCTCGACATCGATCGGGTTGCTGGTGGGATTCCAGACCTGGGCGTGGATCTCGTCCCCGGGTCCGCAATAGTCGCGGTCGATGATGCCGACGCCGTGGGGCACGACCAAGCCAGTGCGGTGGGCGGTGCTGCTGCGGGCTGCTACCAGGACCATGTACCCCGGCGGCGCGGCAACGATGACGTTGGCGGGAACAAGGCCGATCGACCCGGGTTCAATACGCGTGGTCCGGCGCGTGATCAGGTCGAAGCCGACGGACCCCTCCGTGGCGTAGCTGGGCAGCGGAAGCGTAGGGTCGACCCGCGCAATGGACACGCGCATAAGGGGTGAGTCTAGCGGATACCGCGCCGTTCAATCGCCGCCGGACAGGAGAGCGATCCAACCTTGGAGGTAGCCAAACTCGATCGGCTCTGGCTCGGGCGGCGGCACCGTTGGAATCGGCAGCGGCACCGGCCTCGGCCGGTCCTCGACCTGGTCCAGCAGCACCAGGGCGCGGTCACCGGGGTTCACCAGTCCGAGCTCGCGTTTGGCCATCTCCCGCAGCGCCGGCAGTGAGCGAGCGTATTGCAGCTGCTCCTCGAGGCGCTGGTTCTCAAGCTCGGCGGCGCTGATGCGCAGGTGCAGCTCGTCGACCCGCGCTTGCGCCACCTGTTGCGTGGATGACCCGCTGGCCTCCTGGATGATCACCGCCAGAACGGCGATCAGCGCCAGCATCGCCAGCGACCGAAGCAGGAATTGCGTCCGCGAAGCCACCTAGTCCACCTGCTGCAACGCGCTGCGGAACTCCACCAGCCACCGCTGGGACATTCTAGGCACGCGGCGCCAAGCGCATCTCCGGTCCAGGACCGTTACTCGACCGTCACGGACTTGGCCAGATTTCGCGGCTGGTCGATGTCCGCGCCAAGCCATACGGCTACGTGATACGCCAGAAGCTGCAGCGGAATCGCCGTGACCATGGACGAGACCGCCTCCGCCGTCTTGGGGACGTAGATCACCTCGTCGGCCGTCGCGCCCGCCCGCGCATCGCCCTCGGTGGCAATGAGGATCACCGGGGCGCCCCGCGCCCGAACCTGCTCCACGGCGTTAAGCGTCTTGTCCCGCAGGGATCCGGCGGTCGCAATGGCCACCACTGGCACATCGGACTCGGCGAGGGCAATGGGGCCGTGCTTGAGTTCGCCGGCCGCATAGCCCTGCGCATGGATGTACGAGATCTCCTTGAGCTTGAGGGCGCCTTCCAGTGCCAGCGGGAACGCCTGACCGCGCCCGATGTAAATGAAGTCGCGGTAGCGGTGGAAACGCCGTGCCAGGGTCTCGATCTGTGGCTCGCAGGTCAGCGCGCGCTCGACGTGCTCGGGCACGTGCGCCAGTGCGGCCAGATAGTGCGCCAGGTCCGCTCGGCTGAGCACGGAGCGAGCCTCGCCCAGGTAGCACGCCAGCAAGTACAGCGACGCCAGTTGCGAGGTGAATGTCTTCGTGGCGGCCACGCTCACCTCGGGCCCCGCGTGCATGTACATCACCGCGTCGACCTGCCGTGTCGCCTCGCTGCCCATGACGTTGACGATGCCCACCGCCGTTGCGCCGCCGCGCTTGGCGCGTCCAATGGCGGCCAGGACATCCGCGGTTTCGCCCGACTGCGAGATTGCGACTACGAGCGTGCGCGGGCCGAGAGGCCCCTCGTGGTAGGCGAACTCGGAGGCGATCTCGCACGTGGCCGGCAGGCCGGCAAGGTCCTCGATGTAGTCCCGGCCTATCAAACCCGCGTGCCAGGCCGAGCCGCTGCCAACGAGCATCACGCGTTCTATTTCGGCAGCAGGTATGGGGGGGCGGAAGGACTCGAAGTTCAACTCGACCGGATCAAGCGTGATCCGCGGCCGAATCACCGAGGCGAGCGTCGTTGGCTGCTCGTGGATCTCCTTGGCGAAGAAGTGTTTGTATCCCGCCTTGGCAATCGAAATCGGGTCCCACGGGATCTCGATCATGGCCCGCGTCCGCGGCCGACGCCGCATGTCGCTGATCTGCGGCGCCCGATCGGCGTATACCACGGCCATCTCGTCAGCCTCGAGGACTTGAACCCTGTGGGTGTGCGAGCGCACCGCCACCAAGTCCGAGGCGATGCAGGAAGCCGCGCCGTTGCGGCCGACCACCAGACCGCCCGCCGCGCCGCGGCGAGCCGCGACCAGCAGGTCGGGCATGTCGGGCGATAGCGCCAAGAGGGCATGCGCGCCGGCGAGCTGTTGCAGGGCCGCACCGACGGCGTCGGCCAATTCCGCACCATCGTCGAGCTCCAGCGCGATCAGATGGGCGATGACCTCGGTGTCGGTGTCGGACGTGAACGCATGACCTGCGGCCAGCAGCCCGTCCCGAAGCTCGGTGAAGTTGTCGGTGATGCCGTTGTGGACGATAACCACCCGCCCGGAGCCGTCACCGTGGGGATGCGCATTCGCATCGGTGACCGCGCCATGCGTCGCCCACCGTGTGTGGCCGATGCCGATGGTGCCTTCGACAGGTTCAGCTTGTACGAGCGCCTCGAGATCGTGCAAGCGCCCAGCCCGCCGCCGCACGCCGATGCCTTCCGGACCCAGCACGGCCAAGCCCGCCGAGTCGTAGCCCCGGTACTGGAGCGTACGCAAGCCGGTGAGGATGTGGCCGGCGGCCGGCTCATGGCCGAGATACCCGACGATGCCGCACATCCGCAAACTCCAGAGAAGCCGCGCCTGCCGGCACGGCTTATGTCAACGATACCCCCGCACCGTGGCTTGGACAATGCCGACGACCGAACGCACGGCGGGCAGCCGCTGAGCTGCCCGCAATGCCGCGTCTACGGCCACGCGACGCGGCCAGTGCCGACGCAGCGTGCACAGCGGTGGGGGCGTCCGCTGGGCAGCGGGCCGGCGTGACCGGCCTCGAGGCCCGTGCCGGTGCAGATCGGACAGCGACGCGAGAGCACGCGGCGCCAGACGGCCCACCACAGGCGCATGAATGGATTGCTGCCCGCATTGCTCGGCGCGGCGGCGCTCACTGGGCGGCGCGGCCCCGTCGCAACGGGCGGCCCGGCGTGGCGCCCGTATGCCGTCCGTCGTCGATCACGGCGGTGCCGTTCACAATGACGTAGTCGATGCCGGTCGGCAGCCGCCGCGGCGCTTCGAAGGTTGCGTTGTCGATGACGGTGTCCGGATCGAACACCACCACATCGGCCGCCATGCCCGGCGCCAGAGCGCCGCGGTCCACCAGGCCAAAGCGCGCCGCCGGCATGCCCGTCATGCGCCGCACCATGGCCTCGAGCGGGACGACCTGGCGCTCACGCACCCACCGGCCCAGAAAACGCGGATAGGTGCCGTAGGTGCGCGGGTGCGGCGAGTCACCCAGCAGGATGGCGTCGCTTCCCACCATGTGCCCCGGATGCCGCATGATCTGCGCAAAGTCGTCGTCCGTTTGGTCGTTGAAGAACACGGACGCGGCGCGCCCGCGCTCTTCCCGAACGAGATCGACCAGGAATGCATGGGGTTCCTGGTCCTGCTCGTCGGCCACCTCGCTGAGCATGCGGCCCTCCAGATGGCGGTTGGGACCGGCCGGCATGCTCGACAGCAGCGCGCGGTCGACCTCAAGCGAGTTGTCGCCGGCGCGGTTGGCCATCTCCGCCGCGATGCGCGTGCGCGTATCCGCGTCCTCAAGGCGGCGGAGCATCTCCTGGGGGCCGCCTTCGAGCGCCCAATCGGGGAACGAGAAGTGCAGCAGCGAGCTGCCGGCGGGATAGGCGTAGGTATCGAATGAGAGCGACACCCCGGCGCGCATGCCGCGCTCGGCCTCGTCCAGATTCACCCACCACTGCTCCCCGCCGCTGATGTAATGCGAGATGTGGACCGGGCATCCCGCCCGCCGCCCGATGGCCATGGTTTCGCGGATGGCGTCGCGCATGCCGAGCACGTAGCGCATATGCGGCACATACGGCGCGCCAAACTGCGCCGCAACCTCGCTCAGGGCCACCAACTCATCGGTGTCGGCAAAGGCGCACGGCTTGTAGTCAAGGCCGGTGGAGAGCGCGATGGCCCCGTCCTGGAAGGCCTCGTGCGTGATCTGCTGCATTGCGCGCAGCTCGTCCGGCGTCGCCTGCCGGTCTTCCCAGCCGACCAACGCCGCTCGCACGCATCCATGCGGGACGTGATGCGCCACGTTGCAGGCGGCCGCGCTCTCGAAGGTGTCGAGCCAGCCGGCGACCGTCGACCAATCGCGGCTGATGGGCGGGTCGCCGTTCAGGGCGGCAAAGTAATCGCGAAAGGCCGGCTGCAAGTGATCGGCGAGGGGCGCGTATCCGATCCCGTCCAGCCCGAGCAGATCTGTTGTTACGCCCTGGCGCACCTTGGGCTCGTGCGCCGGCTCGGCCAGCAGCATCAGGTCCGAGTGTGTGTGCACGTCGATGAATCCCGGACAGACCACGCGGCCCTCGGCGTCAATCTCGCGCGCGCCTTGATCCGGGACCAGCCCGACGGCGGCAATCCGCGCTCCGTCGATGGCAACGCTCCCGCGGAAGGCGGGCGCACCCGTGCCATCCACGATGCTCGCGTCACGGATCACGACGTCATGCACGGGCGTCTCCAGATGCGGATGATGGCGCGGCTTCGAGGCCGGCCCGCAGGGATGGCGAATCGTAGCGCGCCCCGTCGCCGCGCTCGTAGGCCTGGAGGCGCCGATCGATCTCCTCGGCGGCGCTCAGCGCAAACCGCTCCGCCACGTCGTCGCCGAACAGGTCCCGTCCGGTGGCCACGCGCTCCGCGGCAATGCGCTCAGCCTCAGCCGGATCGACCTGTCGACCGTCGGCGCAGGCCAGCGCGCGCACGATGTTCGCCGGGCGCGTCGCGCGCGCCAGCCGGAGCGCCCAGTGCGTGAGCTCGGAGAGGCGCTCGGTCTCGACGATGAGGTCGATGCATCCGGGATCGAACGGATGCACCACGGCCGCCGCGCGCTCCAGCGCCTCCACCGGAGCGTCCCATCCACGCTCCACGGCGAAGGTGAGGCCGAGGGAAACGGGCCGTTCGGTGCTCCGCGCATACAGGCCGCAGAAATGAACAAAGACCTCGTCCACCGCCAGATGCGCCAGGTATCCCGCCACGTAGGCCGCCTGGGCGCCGGAGATGTCGGCAGGGTTCGCCAGTGATGGCCGGGCGGCGAAAAGCTCCGCCGTGGCACGGCCCCAGGTGGACGGCTCGTGATAGTGAAAGAAGTGCGTGGTCTCGCGGCCGGCCTCGTTGCGTCTGCGCGCGTCGGGCGCCACCGCTCCCACGCAGAAATGGCTGAAGTGCGCGTCGATGACTGCACCCAGCCGGCCGCTCGCCCGGTCAGCCGCCTCTACGGCCAACTGCAAGTGTGCCCGCGACAGTGCCATCCGGAAGCCAATCTCACCCGCGTGCGCCACAATGGCGGCACCCAGGCGCAGGAGGATTGAAGTGGCACTAACAGTAGGACATACCGGTGTCGTGGTACGTGACCTGCCGCTCATGCGGCGGTTCTACGGCGAGATCTTGGGACTCGCAGAGACGCGGCACGTCATTCGCGAGGGACCGTTCATTGACGGCATCACCGGTCTGACCGGAGTCGTGCTGGAGGCCTTTATCCTGGGCACGGCGGAACATCCCAACGCTGTCGAGCTGCTCAAGTACCGGAATCACCCCTCGGCCATCGTGCCCAAGGGCCCCAACGGCCACGGCATGAATCACATCCACTTCATCGTCGACGATCTGGACCCGATCCTCGCCGCCCTCGAGGCCGAAGGCTTGGATCACTGGGGGGCGCCGCAGGACTGGCCCGACGTATGGTCGCGCGTGGTCTACGCCAGGGACCCCGAGCACAACGTGCTCGAGTTCACCGAGCGGCTGCCAAGCTGAGCCAAGCGTCGGGCAGTCGGTCCAATCCATTGACCGGTGGCCGGCTGCCTGTCCGATCTCACCCTTTGCCGGAGACCCCTGCGCAACCCCTCCAGCGCGGACTGGAGACCGGGTCTTATCCCCTCTCCCTCAGGGAGAGGGCTAGGGTGAGGGGCATCCGCGGCTTGCGAGTGGGGCGTCAACAAATTTATGCAAACGTCTCCTTGCACCGGAGACCCGCATGAAGCCCCCGCCTAGCCGCGCCTACAGGCGATAGGCGATCTCGCCGTGCTCGGCGGTGTCCAGACCGGCGGCTTCTTGGTCGCCCGACACGCGCAGGCCGACCGTCAGCTTGATGGCCCAGAGGATGATCGTCGTCACCACGAAGGCCCAGGCCCAGGTGGCGAGGATCGAGACGAGCTGGATGCCGATCTGTTCGAGCCGGGAGGCCTGGGTGAAGGCCGCGATGCCGCCGAAGCCGATGCCGACGAAGAGGCCGGTAGCCAAGGCGCCCCAGGTGCCGCCGACGCCGTGGACGCCCCAGACGGACAGCGAGTCGTCCAGCTTCAGCTTCTTGAGCAGCTCCGCCGCCAGGTAGCAGAAGATGCCGGCCATCAAGCCAATGAAGATGGCGGGCAGCGGGCCGACGAAGCCGGCGGCCGGCGTGACGCCCACCAGGCCGGCCACGGCTCCCGAGGCCGCGCCGATGACCGATGGCTTGCGGTCGATGACCCAGGCCGCGGCCGTCCATCCCAGGATGCCGGCGGCGGCGCCGGTGTTGGTGACCACGAAGGCGTTCACGGCGCTGGCGCCCACCGTCAACGCGGACCCGGCATTGAAGCCGAACCAGCCAAACCAGAGCAGACCGGCGCCCAGGACGACCATGGGGATGTTGTGGGGCTCCATGGAGTCGGAGCCGAAGCCGATGCGGCGGCCGAAGATCACGGCGGCGGCGAGGGCGGCGACGCCGGTGTTGATGTGCACGACGTTGCCGCCGGCGAAGTCAAGCGCCCCCATGGCGTCCATCCAGCCGCCGCCCCAGACCCAGTGGGCCACGGGAGCGTAGACCAGGGTGACCCAAAGCACGGTGAATAGCACGTAGGCCTTGAACTTCATGCGCTCGGCGAAGGCGCCCGTGATCAGGGCCGGGGCGATGATGGCGAACATGCCCTGAAAGATCATGAAAGCCTGATGGGGGATGTTGTCCGCGTGGGGCCCGGGCTCGCTGGCGCTGACGTGGTTGAGGCCCACGAATTCAAGGCTGCCGATGAAGCGGCCGACATCCGGGCCAAAGGCCAGCGAGTAGCCCCAGAGCACCCAAACGATGCCCACGATGCCCATGCTCATGAAGCTGTGCATCACGGTTGCGGCGGCGTTCTTGCTGCGCGCCAGGCCGCCGTAGAACAGCGCCAGCCCCGGCGTCATCAGCAGCACGAGCGCGGAGCAGATCAGCATCCACGCCACATCCGCTTGATTCATGGTCGGCAGCCTCGTCTATGCCGCGCTCGGCCCGCGATCCGGCGGGCGAACGGGTGGTGGCGGCTCGCTTCCTGCTGCTCCCGGCAAGGCGTGCTCCCTCGCGTCGGGCGCTGCCATCCCCGCGTGAGCGGCGCGCCCCCTGAAGGGGGCCGCGGCCTCTCGTCGCCCTATCGCCTTGCGTCGCCTGGAGCAGACCCGGCCGCGAGACGGCGGATCCCCAGCAACGGGCGTATGGTACTGCGGCCGTCGGCCAGGGGTGAGGGCCGCGTCGCGCGCACCGAACGCGGTTGGTACCGACATGACCCACGATCCCGCAGCGCCCTAGTCGGCGCTGAGCTCCTCGGCGTAGGCGAAGATGAGCGGCGTACCGCCGGTGTGAACGAACGCCACGGCGTCTTGCTCGGTGAGCGCACCGCTGCGCACGTCGTCGAGCAGCGCCGCAAAGGCCTTCGCCGTGTAGACGGGGTCGAGGAAGACGCCCTCGGTGCGGGCGAGCAGCTTGATGGCCTCGATGCCATCCGGCGTCGCCGCCGCATAGTCGGATCCGATCCGCGCATCTGAGTTCGAAATCTCGGCGGCGTCGAGCGTCAGGTCCAGCCCCAGAAGCTCGGCCGTCATATTCGCCATCCGGGCCTGCTCGGGCGCCCGCCCGCCGGGCACCCGCAGGGGCGTGAATCCCCTGACCTGGAGGTCCAGGCCAAGCGCGCGCACTGCCAGCTCCAACCCGGCCTGCGTGCCCCCGCCCGAGGCGACGTACACATGGCTGAGGGAGACCCCGCGCTCGGCCGCCTGCTCCACGATCTCGATAAGGCACTCGACATATCCGACGCCGGTGAGCGGCCCGTAGCGGACCACGTAGGGTCGGCGGCCCTGAGCCCGAAGCTCGCGCTCCACGCGCTCCATTTCCGGCTCCAGGCCGAACATATCGTCGCTGTCCACCTGCCGCACGTCGGCGCCCAGCAGCTCGGTGAGCAGGCGGTTGCCCTGCCGGTCGTCGCCATGAATGCCGCGATTCAGCACCATCACCACGTCCAAACCGGCCTTGCGCGCCGCGGCCGCGCCCTGGCGCGCATGGTTGGATTGGCGCACGCCCCCGCCCCACATCAGGGTGTCGCACCCCTGCTGCAAGGCCTCGGCCACCTCGAACTCGAACTTCCGATTCTTGTTGCCGCCGAGAGCGCTGTGCGTCAGGTCGTCACGCTTGATGAACACCCGCGGCCCCCCGATGGCCGCCCGCAGGTTGGTCAGCTCCTCGAACGGCGTGGGCAGGTCCGTGAGGTGAAACCGTGGCAGCACCGCAATCCGCCGACGCAGATCGGCCACCGACACCGGCACCGGGTCGCGTGTCGTCATGCGTGCAGATTCCCCTTCGCGGGCGCCCCAAGTATGCGCCCCGCGCTGCCGGGGCGCCGATAGTGGGTCACTTTGGATTCGTCATTCCCGCGAACGCGGGAATCCATCCGCGGCCCGCCGACGGGCGCTGGGCGTCCACCCTCGGGCAACGGGTCACCATGCCGCACTCAATGGCAAGGTGACCCACCACCGGCACCGTCGCAAGCCGCTGAAGTATGCTGGCGCCACCACGCGGGTCAAGCCGAGCCGCGGGCGCGTAGCTCAGCTGGTTAGAGCGCCACGTTGACATCGTGGAGGTCAGAGGTTCGAGTCCCCTCGCGCCCACCAAACTGGAAAGAATCGAGAACCTTTACGTTGAGGTTCACAGTAGAGGAGCGGAAGACACTGCTTTTCGCGGAGTTATAGCTTTGGACACTGCTATGCCGACAGTTCGCGACTTATTTGATTCTCGGATTGTCTATGTGATCCCTAATTATCAGCGAACCTATGTTTGGGGTTTGTATGATCAATGGGAACCCCTGTGGCTAGATGTCATCGAATTTGCGAATCCCTCCAACAGCACTAGTGAACAAGTTGATCCATCGTCACGCAAACCTCATTTTCTCGGGGCAACAGTACTTAAAGGACTGCCTGCCCAAGCCGAAGATGCTAAGCGATTAGTGGTCGTGGATGGTCAGCAACGACTCACTACTATCCAATTGCTGCTGACGTCGGTAGCCGACGCCTTCCGGGATTACGACGAGCTTTCACATCTGGAAAGCGTGGCGCGCGGTTTGACCATAAATTGGGTTGCGGGAGCGCATTCTGTTTCAGAGCCTGATAAGATCCATCCTTTAGCCGGCGACTTTCAATCGTTTACCGACGTAATGAAGGCCAGCAGAGATAACGAGGAGTTATCTGCTACATATGGACCAATTGGAGAGTGCTATCAATTCTACAGGCAGAAGGCATCTCAATGGCTAGTAGACGGAGAAAGCTCTGGGATTCCAGTGAAGGATTGCGGAAGTAAGCTCTTTACAGCTATATGCGACAAGCTACAAGTGGTGGCGATCTATCTCAATCATGGTGAGAATGAGTCCGCAATCTTTGAGGCTCTGAATGCTCGAGGTGAGCCTTTATCCGAGTGGGAGAAGGTGAAGAACCATATTCTTTTCAAGGCCGGCGAGGCACGAGGTGTTGATCAAGGTTACTTGTACGAGCGCTATTTGGCTACATTCGACGGACGCCAGTGGTTAAAGGAGACAGGACGTGGGGCAGCCCGTCGCCGCACCTCGGATCAATTCTTGGATTATTGGCTTGAGTCAAAGCTCCAACGACCGATTAACACTCGGCGGGTTTTTCGGGAGTTCCGTACCGAGCTGGATAGACCGAGCAGTTCCATTGACTTGGAAGCTTGGTGCGCTGAACTAAAGCAAGATGCAGAGTACTTCCTGCGGTGGCAGACCACACAGGAGTGGGATGGAGATCTGGAGGTCATTTTCCATGGTCGCAGGAGAGCCATCGATATAGGGGCAATTTGGCCTCTGTTATTGGCGTTGTCTCGAATTGTCACGACGCCGGAAGATATGAAGCGATGTATAGGGACTTTGGACAGTTTTCTTTGGAGGCGAGCCATTGTAGGTCGGCAAGCACGAAATTATGACACTATTGCATTGCAGCTGTTGAACATCCTGCCTGAGTCGCCGGCCGGTGATATGCCGTTTAGTGATGCGATCATTGCGCAGCTATTGCAATACGATCTTGTGCGTTCGTATTGGCCGAGTGACCATGAGGTACGGCAGGCGGTTCTTGGCCGAAACATGTCGTCATGGACCGTTAGGCAAGTGCTCGAAGCGGTTGAACGTGGAATGATCCGGGGTAAGCGGGCTGGTAACAAGAGTATGTCAAGCCGTCTTCCAATAGAGCATGTGATGCCTCAAAGCCGAAGTGTGGCTGACTGGCCGCTTCCGCCGGAGTCTGAGGAGGATGCGGAGGTGATTCGTGATGACATCATTCATCGCTTGGGCAACTTGACGTTGGTTGAACATGGACTCAATTCGAGGCTCAGCAACCGGCCATGGGTGGAGAAGCAACGTATCCTCCAAGAGGAGGATAATCTTTACATCAACAAGGAACTGCTAAACCACGCCTCCAGTAATCGCTGGGATGAAGAACAAATCCGGTTGAGAGGCGAGAGGCTGGCAGATTATATCGTTAACATCTGGCCGTACGGATATGACGTGACAGGCGAGATTGAACGAATACAAACATAGATGTCACCTCGGATGGTGGAGCAAACTACGACTAGGGGTTTCGCTTAGCCCATGAGCTCAGCCATATACAGTCGAACGGATCAGAAGTTGGGAGGACGGGACAGAGAGTCAACTGCATCCTTTGCCGTGGGGGGCCTCTAGGCACTAGCCGGACCACAACGACGGGTTGGACCGGCTGGTGGGCCAGTTCACCCGCCAGGTGGTGGCAGTTGTTGCAGGCCGGCGAGGAGAGGTGAACGTGCCCGGGCTGTCCCAGGTACAGCTCGACCTGCTGGGCAGGTGGCGGAGCGACCGCTGGGATCCGGAACCCACCCGCCTGCGACGCGCAAGCCGGCGGGCCACCCCACCCCGGACCGGAGTGACCCATTGCCGGCACATCGCAATGCTGGCGCAACAGTTACTAACTACCTATAGTAGTACCACGCTGTCACATGCCCAGCACTTCGCGAAGACGTGAGGCCCGACATGGCAATCGACCGCGACCAGAAGTATCGGGCGATGGCGATCCGGGGCAAGTATCGGCGGCTGTATCGCCATCTGCGCGGTCTACAGGCCCAGGAGTGGCGGACTTCCTTCGGCGAGATCGAGTCGATCATCGGCTTCGAGTTGCCCGCATCCGCACGTCTCCACCGGCCGTGGTGGGCAAATCAGCGCAGCGGCAACGGCCACAGTCAGGCTCTGGCCTGGAGCGTCGCTGGCTGGGAGACGGCCGAGGTGAATATGGATGCCGAGACCCTGTTGCTCAGGCGGAACCGGCCAGCGACCGCTCCCAGATTCGATCTCGACGAGCTGTGGCCTGTCCACCGAGCAGGGGCGTGGCCGGAACGCCTGAGCCTCAGGCGAGAAGACCTCTACGAGGAGAGGCTATAGCCCGCCGGATGTTCATAGATACCAACGTCCTCGTAAATGCCCGGATTCTCGAAGCCCCGGACCAGGACACGGCCAGGGCAAGTCTGGAACGAGCCGTTCAAAGCCGTGAACCGCTGAGGATCAGCCGGCAGGTCATACGCGAGTATCTGGCGGTCGTCACGCGCCCGCAGCTATGGCCGACGGCCATCACGCGGGAGGAGGCGCTCGCTGACGTGAGTAGGCTGATGAGCAGCTTCGAGGTGCTTGAGGACGGTCCCGTGGTCACCGACTGGCTGATCGCGCTGTGTCGAGAAGTTTCCGTTGGTGGGCGGCAGATCCACGACGCCAACATCGTCGCAACCATGCTGGCCCACTGGGAACGCAGGCTGCTGACGTTCAATACGGCGGACTTTCGCCGTTACGGCGACCGCATTGAGTTGGTGGGCCGTTAGCAGCCCAAGCATCGGCGGCCCGCCGCGTGACCGGCGACGATCCTGGGAACAAACGTCCCAATTTGGAGTCCCGTGCATTCAAAGCCCGCCCATCTTGCAGCGCTCACGCAGGTCTCACGTCAACCACCGAGCCCCGGAGCTGACGTGACGGCAACCGAACACCTGCTGCAAGTCCGCGACGTGGTCAAGGATTTTGGCGGCGTCCGCGCCGTGGACCACTGTTCCTTCGACGTGATGCCCGGCACCATCACCGGCCTCATCGGTCCCAACGGCGCGGGCAAGACGACGCTGTTCAATCTCATTTCCGGCGCGCTGCCGCTGACCGGTGGCCGGATTCTCTGCGACGGTCAGGTCATCAGCGGGATGCGGCTGCACCAGACGTTTGCGCGCGGGATCATGCGCACGTTCCAAATCCCCCGCGAGTTCCAGCGGCTGACGGTGCTCGAAAACCTGGCCGTGGTGCCGGCGAATCAGAGCGGCGAGCGCGTCTGGGCTTCCTGGCTCACGCCGTGGACCGTCGCCCATGAGGAGCGCCGCATCGAGGCCAAGGCGCTCGAAGTGTTGGAGTTCGTCAAGCTCGCGCACCTCGCCGACGAGTACGCCGGCAATCTCTCCACCGGCCAGAAAAAGCTGCTGGAGCTGGCGCGGACGCTCATGGCCGAGCCGCGGCTGGTGCTGCTGGACGAACCCGGCGCCGGCGTCAACCGCACCCTGCTGGGCGCGCTGGCGGACAACATCCAGCGGGCCAGCGCCGAGCGCGGCGTGACCTTTCTGCTCATCGAGCACGACATGGACCTGGTCATGCGCCTGTGCGATCCGGTGATCGTTATGGCCAACGGCGCGGTCATCGCCCAGGGACCGCCGCGACAGATCCAGCGCGATCCCCAAGTGTTGGAGGCATATCTGGGAGGCGTTGTCGGTGGCGCTGCTTGAAGCTCGCGACATCGTGGCCGGCTACGGCGAAACCGAGATCCTCCACGGCGTCTCCCTGACCGTGAATCCAGGGGAGATCGTGACCGTCATCGGTCCCAACGGCTGCGGCAAGTCCACGTTCATGAAGGCTGTCGTGGGGTTGGTGCCGGTGCGGTCCGGCAGCGTCACGTTTCGCGGCGCGGACATCACCGCCCTTGCCCCGGAACGGGTCGTGCGGACGGGACTGTGCTACGTCCCCCAGTCCGCCAACGTCTTTCCATCCCTCAGCATTCGGGAGAACCTGGAAATGGGCGCATTCATCCGCGGCGATGACTGTCAGGGGCGCATCGAGGAGATGTTTGGGCTGTTCCCGGACCTGGCGCTTCGCCCAAACGGCAAGGCGGGCAATCTGTCGGGCGGGCAGCGCCAGATGCTGGCCATTGCCCGCGCCCTGATGCTGGACCCTGTCCTCCTGCTGCTCGACGAACCCTCGGCTGGGCTTTCGCCGGCGGTCATGCGCCTAGTGCTCGAGCGCATCCAGGGGATCAACGCGTCCGGCGTCTCCTTGCTGCTGGTCGAGCAGCACGCCCGCGAAGCGTTGCAGCTATCCGACAGGGGCTACGTGCTTTCCGCCGGCGAGAACCGACTGGAGGACCAGGGACCGGCGCTCCTGGCTAATCCAGAGGTGGCCCGCCTGTATCTGGGAGGATAGGCAGATGCCCGACTCCCCAGGACACACGGAGGCGAGGGGTAGTGGGTAACTCTAAGTCCGTCATTCCCGCGAAAGCGGGAATCCATCCGCGGCCCACCGACGAGCGAATCGAGGGGGCCGCGACGACGTCCGCTGTTGATGGAGGCCCATGCCGCGCCCCAATGTCAAAGTGACCCACTACCAGGCGCAGGGGCTTGGCGTGAGGGGTGGACGCGGGCCGGCCCGCCTGCGGTCCTAACCGGCCTCCAGTGGCCGCCTTGCAACACACGGCGCAAAAGATCCGCCTGGCATGGCTGCCGGGGTATACGGTGGCCGCCATCATCGCGGCACTGCTGATCGCCGGGTTCTTGCCGTTTATCAAGATGGGTCTGGTGGTCAACGGCTTCGTGCTGGGAGCCATCATCGCGACCGGGGCCATCGGTCTGACACTGGTCTACGGCAACTTGACGTTTGCCAATATCGCGCATGGCGATTACATGACCATGGGCGCCTATCTGTCGTTCTCAATCATTACCGGTCTGCTTCCCATCATCGGCATTGAAGGACAAGGTTTGGGACCGTTCAGTTTTGGATATCCACTGCTGATTGCGCTGCCGATGGCCGCCGCCGCCGGCGCGCTCGGCGCGATCGCGCTGGATGCCTTGATCTACCGCAGGCTCAGGAACCGCCGGGTGAGTTCGGTCGTTATCGCTATGGCATCGCTAGGTCTAGGTATCGCTCTACGAGGTCTCATTCAGATCGTTTGGACTGGTGAGAAACTCCAATTCCCTCGTGAATCGCGGCAGGTCTACCACCTTCCCATGGATGTACGCATTCCGCCGGACAGCATTTTCATTGCCAGCATGGCCGTCATTCTCGTCGTCGGGGTGTATCTGCTGCTCACGCGAACGAAGATCGGCAAGGCCATGCGGGCGACGGCGGACAATCCGGACCTGGCTCGCGTCACCGGGATACCCACCGAACGCGTCATATGGTGGACGTGGGCCATTGGCGGCGGGCTGGCCGCGATCGCGGGAACCCTGTTGGCGGTGCTGCAGGTGCAATTGCTGCCGGGCATGGGCTGGGAGTTCCTGATTCCACTGTTCGCCGCGGTGATCCTGGGAGGCATCGGCAATCCCTACGGCGCCCTGGTAGGCGCGCTGGTCATCGGCGTCACGATGGAAGTCTCGACCCAGTGGATCAACCCCAGCTATAAGCCCGCCGTCGCTTTCATCATCATGATCGCGCTGCTGCTGGCAAGACCGCGGGGCCTCTTGGGGGCCTCCAACACATAGAAAGCCATGAGCCATTAGCGACGTCATCGGCGTAATCGACTACACGGCCAGCTTTGTCGTCGTGGCCGGAATCTACGCCGTGTTCGCCCTGGGCTTGAACGTCCACTGGGGATTCACCGGCCTCTTCAACATCGGCATCGCCGGGTTCTTTGCCGTTGGCGCGTACACCTCAGCGCTGCTCACCACGCGCCCGCCCGACCCGCTGCTGTTCGAAGAATTCGTGTTTGGCGGCAACTGGGCGCAACTCGGGTTCCTCGACCTCGGTATCGACCTGTGGTTTTTCCTGGCGTTGGCGGCAGCGGGAGCCGCGTGCGGCGTCATTGCGCTCATCATTGGCTACGTCACCCTGCGCCTGCACGACGACTACCTGGCCATCGCCACCCTGGGAATCGCCGAGAGCGTCCGGCTCTTGTTTCTCAACGAAAAATGGATCGCCAACGGGTCGAAAGGCCTGTATCAGATCCCGCAATTCCTCGAGGGATGGATATCCCCCGACAAGTACAGCTATCTGTATATGGTCGTGGTGCTCGCAGTGCTGGCTGTGCTGTTTGTCATGGTGCAGCGGGCGATGAAGTCGCCCTGGGGCCGGGTGCTGCGGGCGATCCGTGAGGACGAGATCGCGGCCGCGGCCAGCGGCAAGAACGTCTTCGCCTTCAAGCTGCAAGCATTTGTTCTGGGTGCGGTCATCATGGGCATTGGCGGGGCGCTGTTTGCCCACGACGTTCGATTCATCTCGCCGCTGACCTTTGAGCCGCTGCTGGCCACGTTCATCATCTGGGCCATGCTGATGGTTGGTGGAGCCGGCAACAATCTGGGCGCCATCTTGGGCGCCTTTGTGGTGTGGGGGCTCTGGGTGGGGACGCAGTTCTTGCCGGGGGTGTTCGCCGACGCGAACTTCCGCTTCTTCATGATTGGCGTGCTCATCGTCGTCGTCATCCTGCTGCGGCCCGGCGGCATCCTGGGCGAGGGGCGGCGGGTGACGCGGGGCGGAGCCGGTCCGCGCGTCCGCCTAGACGACGGCTGACCGCGAAGCCCGAGCCGAGTAGCTCCGGCACGGCCGCCGGTCGCCGGGGGCTGCAACTGATTCAGGTTCGAGAATCCCCCGCGTGCTGCATAGCGAAGGGAGCGGCCCGATGGCCGCTCCCTTCCGCTTTGATCGCGGGCCGCTCAGCTGCTAGGGAAGCTCGAATCGTCCCGTGGACGTGATCTCGCCGCCTTCGATCTTCCAGATCTCGATGGGGCCGAACACGTCGCCGTTCTCATCGAAGTCCACGGCGCCGGCGGCGCCCTCGTAGTTGATCTCCTTGCCTTCGGCGATCAGCGTCATGGCCCGCCTGATGCCCTCGACGCCGGGTCCGACCACTTCGCCGTCCGGGTTGGCCACGGAGCGCAGCGCGTCGCGGATGGCGACCGCGTCCGTCGTGGTGCCTGCCTTGGCCGCCGCCAGCGCGATGAGCGCCACGGCGTCGTAGGTCTCGGCCAGATAGGGCTCCACCGGCAGGTCAACGGCGTACGCGGCGGTGTAGGCGCTCGCGAACGCATCGCGCTGCGGGCTATCCACGGATCCCGGCGCGGTGCCCAAGGTTCCTTCGAGCCGGTCCCAGCCGATGGCGTCGTTCATCTCCGCGGACTTGGTGCCGTCAACGAAGACGAACGTGTCGGCGTAGCCGCCCTCCAGGGACTCTCGAACATAAATCTCGGCCTGCCCGGGATAGCTGATAGCGATCAGCGCGTCCACACCGCCACTCGTGGCTTTCTCCAGCTCCGAGGTGAAGGTGGGCTGGGATTCCTCGTGGGGCACCATGCCGACGATGGTCCCGCCGAGGGCGGTGTACGTTGCCTCGAACCGCTCGGCCAAGCCCTCCCCGTAGGGGTTGTTGATGTACATGACCCCGACGGTTCTGAATCCCTGCTCCCAGGCCAGGCGCCCCAACACCACGCCCTGGGCCGCGTCGGACGGAGCGGTGCGGAAGAGGAAGTCGTTGTCGTCGAGCACGGTGATGCTGGGCGCCGTTGATGCGCCGGAAATCTGCAAACGCTCATTGGGCACGGTGACCGAGGTGGCGACCGGAATGGTCACCCCGCTGGCCAGGGCGCCTACGATGGCCACGGCATTCTCGACGTTCACCAGTGCACGGGCGGCGTCAACGCCTTGCACCGGATTCACGCCGGTGTCGCGACTGACGATGATCACCGAGTTGCCGTCGATGCCGCCGGCGCGGTTGACGTGATCGGCGGCCAGGGCCGCGGCGTTGCGATGGATCGGACCAAAGAAGGAGAGCGACCCCGTGAAGGCGTTGAGTTGCCCAATGATCAGCGGCTGCGATTCCACTGGATCTGGGCCGCACGCGGCCGCAAGTAGAGCCAGGCTCGCCACGAGAACGACCGTCGCCCGGACAACTTTCCGCATTTGCCTTTGAATTATTTTGCGCATCTGATTTCTGCCCACGGCAACGATCGTATGGATAGCGCAATCATACGTGCATGCTGCGGCCAGTGACACCACGTACCAGCAGATTCTGGTGCATGGTGGGTGTCTTCCTGGGTGCGGTTCTCGTGGCGGCGGCGTGCGGTGCTGAGGACCCGGACGCGCCCGTGCTGACGGTCACGGTGCGGGCCACGCGCTTGGTGTTGGCCACACCGCTGGCGACCGCCGGGACCGTCTCTGCCGCGCCGGCGTCGGCAGCCACCGCGACATCTGCGCCGGCGTCGATCTCCTCGGCCACGCCCGCAACCGCCGCGAATCTCCGTCGCACGGCCACGCCGCGGGTGGAGCCGCCAACCACCGCAACGCAGGCAGCCACGCCCGAGCCCCGGCCGCCCCGAACACCAGCGCCGACAACCACGCCTCCACCGGCCACGCCGCTGACGCCCGCGCCTACAGGCGCCCCGGCGCCACGCCAGCCGCCGGCCGGCGAGGCGGCGCGCGTCGTACAAGTCATCGATGGAGACACCCTCGACGTCGTCGTGGACGGAGTCGAGCACACCGTGCGGCTGCTCGGCATCGACGCACCCGAGCCCGATGACACGGGCGGCCAGGCTGCGTTGGCCGAGCAAGCGCGTGAGGCGCTGGCTGCGCTCGTCGGCGACGGCGCCGTGATCCTCAACACGGATGGCGAGCCGCTGGACGACACTGGGCGGTTGCTCCGGCATGTGATGCGCGCCGACGTGGTGCTCTCGGTGGAGTTGGCGCGGCAGGGCTGGGTGCGCTCACGCGAGTACGCGCCGAATGCGTTGTTTCGCGACACCATCGCCGAAGCGCAGCACGAGGCACGCGCAGCGGCCCGCGGGCGCTGGGCGCCGCCGGTGGCGGGACTCGCCATGACGGTCGACAAAACTGCCGAGACCGTAGTCATTTCGAACAACGGCGGCGCGCCGCTCGATCTATCCGGGTGGCGACTCGTAAGTTTGCGGGGCGCGCAAGCGGTCGAAATCCCGGCTGGGACCGTTCTAGACCCGGGTGCGACGCTGACGGTTGCGTCCGGCAGCAGCCAAGGCGACGTCGCATTCGGCCAACAGCATGTATGGCACAACGAATATCGCGACTCCGCCGAGCTGCGGCGCCCTGACGGACGCGTCGCGCTCTACTGGGACGATCCGGCGTCGCCGGGCTAGGCGGGTGCCTCCGGCCGACGCGGCCTCATCCGCGGTTGCTTGCCGCCACCGCCCGTCGGGCCGTGCGCTCCCGGGCCGCGGCGCGCTTGGCCGCGCGCTCGGCGTCAATCTGGGTTTCGGTGCTGGTGTCGACCTGCGGCGGATACGGCACCACCTGCCAGAAGTCGGGCAGCGCTTGGTCCCACCGGTCGAGCAGCGATTGGCCGAGGCGGCTCTGCGTCGCCGCCACGTGTCGGGTGACGACATCCCGCAGCAGATCCGCGCTGGTCCCGTCCGCAACGCGGCTGAGCGTGACCAACTCGTGGTTCACGCGCGAGGGGAACCCGCCTGCGGGGTCGTAGGCAAACGCCTGTCCGGCCGACATGCCGGCCGCGAAGTTTCGACCCACCGGACCCAGAATCACCACCACGCCGCTGGTCATGTACTCGCATCCGTGGTCGCCGATGCCTTCGACGACGGCGGTGGCGCCGCTGTTGCGCACGGCAAAGCGTTCGCCGGCGCGACCGGCCAAATACAACTCGCCCGCCGTGGCGCCGTAGAGGCAGGTGTTGCCGGCGATCACGTTGTCCGCGGCTGTGAATCGCGCCTCCGCCGGCGGCTGGACTGATACCACCGCTCCGCCAAGCCCTTTCGCCACGTAGTCGTTCGCCTCGCCGACCAGGCGCAGCCGCAGCCCGTGAATGCCAAAGGCGCCAAAGCTCTGACCGGCCGTGCCTGTGAAGTCCAGGTGGATCGTGCCCGGCGGCAAGCCCGCGGGCGATACGCGGTGCGCAATCTCGCCGCTCAGGCGCGTGCCTACGGCGCGACGGTCGTTCGTGAGTTGATAGTGCCCCCGCACGGGTTCGCCGTCGTCGAGCGCGGGTCGCACGGCTTCGATGAGCCGCACGTCCAGCGACTGTTCGTTCGGGCGGTCGTTCGACGCTACCTGTCGGATTCTCGGCGAGCGCCCGGTCTCGTCAGCCCGAGCCAGAATGCTCCCCAAGTGCATGGTCGCCGCCCGCGCGACGCGCTTGTCCGGGTCCGGCTCCAGCAACTCCACCCGGCCCACGATGTCGTCAAGCTGGCGCGCACCGAGCCGTGCCAGGATCGCGCGCACGCCGTGGGCGAGGTGCAGGAAGTATCGCTCGATGTAGACGGGCTCGCCGGTAAAGCGCGCGCGCAAGTCCTCCCGCTGCGTGGCCACGCCGACGGGACAGGTATTGAGGTGGCACTGGCGCGCCATGATGCAGCCGACCGCGATGGTCGCCATGGTGCCGAAGCCGAATTCCTCCGCGCCCAACAGGGCGGCGATCACCACGTCGCGCGGCGACTTGAGCCCGCCGTCGGTGCGCACGCGAATTCGATCCCGCAGGCCATTGCGCACCAGGATGCGCTGGGTCTCGCTGAGCCCAATTTCCCACGGAACGCCGGCGTTCTTGATGGAGCTGAGCGGTGAGGCCCCGGTGCCGCCATCGTGCCCGCTGATGAGCACGTAGTCCGCATAGGCCTTGGCCACACCCGCCGCAATGGTCCCCACCCCCGATTCCGCGACGAGCTTCACGCCAACGGCCGCCCGCGGGTTGACCTCCTTGAGGTCGTAGATGAGCTGCGAGAGGTCCTCGATGCTGTAGATGTCGTGGTGCGGCGGCGGCGAAATCAGCGGGATGCCCGGCACCGTGAAGCGCAGGCTGGCGATGTAGTCCGTGACCTTCCTGGCCGGGATCTGACCGCCTTCGCCGGGCTTGGAGCCCTGGGCCATCTTGATCTCGAGCTGCTCGGCCATCACGAGGTACTCCGGGGTGACCCCGAATCTGGCCGACGCGACCTGCTTGATACGGCTGTCGGGCCAATCGCCCGAGGCATCGGGCTTATACCAGGTGGCATCCTCGCCGCCTTCGCCGGTATTGCTGCGGGCGCCAATGCGGTTCATGCCCTTGCTGATGGTGCTGTGCGCCTCCGGACTCAGCGCCCCGATCGACATGGCGGTCGTGCAAAACCGCGGCAGCAGCGACTCCGCCGATTCCACCTCGTCAAGGGGAACGGTCGGGCCGGCGGCGCGGAACCGCAGCAGATCGCGAATGGCGTAGGGCTCCCGATTGTCCACGGCGCGGTCGAAGGCTTCGAAGTCGGCCGGATCGTCCGTTTGCACCGCGCGTTGCAGGGTTTTTACCAACGTGGGGTTCGCCGCGTGGAATTCGCCGTTCTTGCGGTAGCGCACCCAGCCGGTATCGGGCAGACGGTCTGCGGTCTGGGCGAACGCCGCCGCGTGCCTTGCCAGCACGTCTTCCGCGAGTTGAAACGCGCCAACCCCGCCGATGGTCGACGGCGTGCCTGGCAGACAGCGCTCGACCAGCTCCGGCGCAAGGCCGACTGCTTCGAAGATTTGGGCGCCGTGATAGCTGCTCAGCGTGGAGATGCCCATCTTCGACATCACCTTGCGGATGCCGGCTTCGGCCGTCGCCACGAAATTGTCCTCGCAGGATTGGGCGGCGTGGCCGTTCGCGGAGGCGAGCGCTTGGGCGCTCTGCAGCGCCAGCCAGGGGCAGACGGCGCTGGCGCCATAGCCCAGCAGCGCACAGAAGTGATGCACGTCCCACACTTGCCCGCTGGCGACGATGATGTCCGCGCGCATGCGGCGTCCCGCCGCAATCAATGCGTGATGCACGGCGCCGACCGCCAGCAGGATGGGAATGGCAGCGCGGTCGGGGCTGACGGCCTCGTCGGTCAGGATCAGCAAGTGCGCGCCCTGTTCCACGGCTGCCACCGCGTCGCGGCAGGCGCGGTCGAGCGCGCCTGCCAACGCACCGGGGCCCTCGGCCGCAGGAAACGTGGCGTCGACGCGGGCGGTGCGGAAGGCCGGATCGGTGAGCGACTCGATCGCCGCGAGGTCGCGCGGCCAGATCACCGGCGAGTGCAGGTGAATGAGATGCGCCGCCTCGGGCACCTCACTGAGAAGACTGGCGCGGGGCCCCATGCGCACGTCGAGCGACATCACGAGCGACTCGCGCAGCGGGTCGATCGGCGGGTTCGTTACCTGTGCGAAACGCTGCTTCACATAGCCGAACACACTCGGACCTATCCCCGAGAGCACGGCGAGCGGTGCGTCGTTGCCCATCGAGAAAACGGGGTCGAGGCCGTCGCGCGCCATGGGCTCGAGGATGTGGGTGACGTCTTCGCGCGTGAACCCATAGGCGTGCTGGGATTGCGTGAGCGTGCCGTTCGACAGAACCGCCGCCGCGCCGTTGCCGTCGGACGCGTCGGGCGCGGTCGTGATGGGCGCGAGCTCGACCAGGTGCTCGGCCAGCCAGTCGCCGTAGGGCGCTTTGGCGGCGATGCTTTGCTTGGCGTCGGCGTCGTGCAGGAGAAGTCCGCGTTCCGTGTCGACGGCGATGATTTGCCCCGGACCGAGCCGTCCCTTCTCCACCACGCGCTCGGCGTCGATGTCGAGCACGCCGACTTCCGATGCCACGCAGATCGTCCCGTCGTCGCTGATCACGTACCGCGACGGGCGGAGGCCGTTGCGGTCAAGCGCCGCGCAGACCCAGCGACCGTCGCTGTAGGCCAGCGCCGCGGGTCCGTCCCAGGGCTCGGTGAGACAGGTGTGATAGTTGTAGAAGTTCCGCAGCGCCTGGGGCATCTCATCCATGTGCTCCCACGCTTCCGGGACGAGCATCATCCCGGCATGGATGATCGACCGGCCGCCGGCGACCAGGAACTCCAGCGTGTGGTCCAGGCTGTATGAGTCGGAGCCGCAGTCGTCGGTCACCGGCAGCAGCGTGGATAGGTCGCGCCCCCAGCGATCGCTGGTCAGCTCTGCCGCCCGCGCGGCCAGCCAGTTGCGGTTCCCATCCAGCGTGTTGATCTCGCCGTTATGCGCCAGCATGCGGAACGGCTGAGCCAGCTGCCATGTCGGGTGGGTGTTGGTGCTGTAGCGCTGATGGAACACGGCCAGCGCCGACGCGAAACGCGGGTCGCTGAGATCCGGATAGAAGTGCCCCAGCTCGGCGCCGACGACCAATCCCTTGTAGACGATCGTGCGTGACGACATGGACACCACGTAGTTGGTCTCGAGTGCTTCACGCGCCGCGCGACCAGCCAGCTCGCGCCGGGCGAGGTAGAGCCGGCGCTCATACTCGTCGGGGGTTGGAATGTCGGGGCCGCGCACGAGCAGGGCCTGCTGGATATCCGGCCGGGACGCGTAAGCCCCGGCGCCCAGCACGGCGGTATCGACGGGCACTTTGCGCCAGCCGACGACGCGAATCCCACGGTCACCGCAGATTTCTTCCGCCAGGGTGCGGAACCGCCGCGCGCCGTGCGGGCTGCGGTTGTCGAGGAACACCATCGCCACCGCGATGTCCGCCGGATCGACGGCTCGCTCGCCGAATCCTTGGACGTGTGCCGTAAAGAACTCCCGGGGGAGCTGCGTGAGCACGCCGGCGCCGTCGCCCGTCTTGCGGTCCGCCGCGATGGCCCCGCGGTGTCCGAGGCGAGAGACGGCCTGCAGCGCTTGCTGCACCGTGCGATGGGTCGGCCGGCCCTGAATGTCGGCGATGAAGCCGACGCCGCAGGCATCGCGCTCGGTCCATGGGCCTGGCGGCCGCGGGGTGCGGTCGCCAGTAGTGAGGGGTGCCATCGGCTTCATCAGGTCGAGGTCGGGGTCAGCTAGGGCGATGGCGCGGGCCGGTCAGGAGCGTGGGACGAGGCATATGCAACGATCCCTCCTGCCGGTGCATCAATGTCACGGTTATCGCCCAACCAGCCCCCCCCGCCTGACACAAGGCGCGGTCATCGGGCGGCTCAACGGCCGCGTGGCACAAGGGCGTACGGTGCCGGCCACGGTGGCCCCATCGTACCGCAGGACACCGGGATAGCCGCCGGCATCACCGCCAATCTGACCCTGTAGTAGCATCGCCGACGGCGTACGTCCCGGTTTCGACTGTGTTTCGCACCCTCTTGATCATCGCCATTGTCACCTCGGTGCCGCTGCTGATCTACGGCGGCCTGCGGCGGCGTCTGGCATACACCATCTCCGTAACGCTGACCGTGTATCTCATCCTGATCGGCGTGCGCTACCTCCATGGATTCATCTTCTTCCGCGAGGAGCTGTTGAACGTCATTGGCGTCGTCGCGGTGATGGCGCTGATCGGGGTTGCCGGCTACGCCGCCGTGCGCTATTACAGCGACCGCGCGGTGGCGCGAAAGCTCGAGGAGCGGCGGCGGCGGCCCGAGGCGCACCGAACGCTCATCGATACCTTGCGGCGAAAACTGAGAAAATGACGGCCGGAGATACCGATGCCGCCGTCGATATGAGGAGAAAAACGTGGCCCTGACCATCAACGAGACGCCGGTGCACTGGGACAATGTCGCCCCGCCGGGGCGCCTGCCGCCGTGGATGGAAGTCGTCTGGATTGGGGTGCCGCGCTACCCCCGGCGATTGTGGTTTCTTTCGAAGACCGGGGCCAGCTGGCAACAGCGGCAGCGCGAGGACATCGTGCGCAAGGGGCGGGCGATCCTGCTCGCGGAGCGTGACGCCACGGCCGACGTGGTCGTCGGCGACGCCTAGCGGCCAACGTGGACCTACAGCTGAGTGGGCTCGCCGCCGCCGTCACCGGCGGCAGCGAGGGCATCGGCCGGGCGGTTGCGGCGACGCTGGCCGCCGAGGGCTGCGACGTGGCCATCGGCGCGCGGCGCCCGGGCCCGCTGGACCTAGCGGCCGAGGAGATACGTGCTGCCACCGGACGCCGCGTGGAGCCGCTCCCGATGGACGTTACCAATGCTCAGCAGGCGCGGGAGTTTATCGAGACCGCGGCGCGGCGTCTCGGCCGTCTGGATATCCTCGTCAACAACGCCGGCGCCTCGAGCGCGGCCCGGTTTGAGGACGTCGATGACGAGACCTGGGAGGCTGATCTGCAGCTCAAGGTCTACGGTGCCATCCGCTGCACCCGCGCAGCCATCCCCTATCTGCGGGCCGCGGGCGGCGGCGCGATCATCAACATCACGACCGTCGGCGGCAAGCAGCCGGGGGCCGCGTCGGTGCCCACGTCGGTGAGCCGCGCGGCCGGCATCGGGCTGACCAAGGCGCTGTCCAAGGACCTCGCCGCCGATCGTATTCGCGTCAATACCGTGATGCTAGGGTCCATCCGAAGCATGCAGTGGGAGCGCCGCTGGCGCCGCCAGGCGGCGGGAGAGTCCCTCGAGGACTACTACGCCAGACTTGGCGCCGACGTGCCGCTCGGGCGAATTGGGCGTGCCGAAGAGGTTGCCGACCTGGTGGCGTTTCTGGTCTCGCCGCGGGCGGCGTATATCACGGGCACCGCGGTGGCCATCGACGGCGGCAACGGCGACGTCATCTAGCCGCTTGCCCGCGCGTCAGAATCCAGCCTCGACGTCCACGACGTTCTCAAGTGGCTCACCCGCCTTGTAGCGGCGCAGATTGTCCGTGAAAAACTCGAGCAGGCGGGCCACGCGCATGGGCGACGAGCCGCCGTTGTGGGGCGTGAGGATCACGTTGGGAAACCCCCAAATCGGGTGGTCGGAGGGCGGTGGCTCTTGGTCGAGCACATCGAGCCCGGCGCCTCGCAGCTTGCCGCTGCGCAGCGCCTCGACGAGCGCCGGCGTGTCCACCACCGCGCCGCGTGAGATGTTGACCAGATAGCTGCCATCCGGCAGCAGGTCGAACACCTGACGGTCAATGAGACGCTGCGTCGCGGCCGTGCTGGGGCAGCAGATCGCCAGAATGTCAGTCTCGGGGAGCATGGCGTACATCTCGCTCACCAGCCGCACCTCGCGGATGTAGGCGTCCGGCTGTTGCGGGTATACATCCACGGCGCGCACCTCGACCTCGAGGCCGTCCAGCCGGCGGGCGAGCGCGCGGCCGATGCCGCCCGCGCCGACAACGAGCGCTCGCTTGCCCGTAAGCTCGTCCACCTTGATCGACTGGTCCCACCGCCGCTCGTGCTGGGCCAGCACGGCCGGACCGATGCCGCGCGAGAGGCCGGTGAGCAGCGCGATGCCGGTCTCGGCAACGTGGCTTCCCAGCAGGACTTTCGCATTCGTCAGCATCACGTCGCGCCCCGCGAGGCCGGGGGCTTTCAGGTGTTCCTCGACGCCCGCCGAGAAGATCTGGATCCAGCGGACGCTCGGCGCCGCGTCCAGGACGCCGGCACCCAGCGGCCGTGCCGTGGCGATCACCTCCGCGTCGGCCAGGCTGGGGAAGGACGCGTCGAGGCTGGCGGCCCAGGCGAACCGGTCCTCTGGGTAGTCGGCACGCAACGGGTCCCAGTCGGCGTCGGTGGCGAACGGGTATTCGATGACAACGTTCAAGGGTTCCTCGGTTCCTTCGGCGCTGCGGCGCACGTACGCCAGTGTAGGGGGCCGCGCGGGGGCCACTGCTAGACTTCGCCGCGTGCTGCCCCAGGGGCGACCTCCTGCACACTGACCCCATTCGCCGCAACGGGCGCACCCTGCCCTTGGGCGTGGCCGAGCTCTCCGTCGACGCCGTGCGCTGGACCTGCGACCCCGACACGCTGGGCTTCGAGTCCACGGCCGAGCTTGAGCGGCCAGACGCCCTGATCGGCCAGGAACGCGCCGAGCGCTCGCTGGACTTCGGCGTGGACATGCGAAGTCCCGGGTTCAACATCTTCGCCATGGGCCTGTCGGGCACCGGACGCACGTCGATGATCCTCGAGCGGCTGCGCGCCGTGGCGGACAGCCGCCCCACGCCGCCAGATTGGTGCTACGTCCATAACTTCGACGAACCGCACCGCCCCCGCGCGTTGCGCCTGCCGCCTGGCGCGGCGCCCGCGTTTCGCCGTCAAATGTCCGATCTGGTGGCGACGCTCCGCACTGAGATCGAGCGGGCCCTTGCGACCGACGAATATGAGGCACAGCGGCACGACATCACGCAGCGCGATCAAAGCGAGCGGCAGGCGGCACTCCAGGCTCTCGACCGTCAAGCCCGCGCCGCCGGGCTCGCGATTGTTCAGACGCCGACAGGTCTGAACGTGGCCGCGATTCGCGACGGCCAGCCGCTCACATCGGAAGCGCTGCGGCGGTTGCCCGAATCCGAGCGCAGCACCGTCGAGCACGTCCGCGGCGTCCTGGAAGATGCCCTGGCACGCACGATGCGGGCGCTGCGCCTGCGGCAACGCCAGGCGCGCGAAGCGCTGCACGCGCTCAGCGTCAACGTCGCGCGCAGCGTCGCCCAGCCGCTGCTCGAAGACCTGCGGGAGGCACACCGCGGCAACGAGGGCGTCACGGCGTACCTGGACACGGTCGACCAGCATGCCATCGAAAACTTCGAGGTCTTCCGCGACGGCGAAAATGATGGAGCGCCGCCGGATTCCGCGGCGCGGCATGATGCCGACCCTTTCCTGCCATACCGCGTGAACGTGCTCGTGACCCGGGCCTCGGATCGCGGGGCGCCGCTGGTCCGGGAGGGTCATCCGACATTTCCGAACCTGTTCGGACAGATTGAGCAGCGGCAGACCCTGGGCGCCGTCACCACCGACTTCACCATGATCAATTCCGGCGCGCTCCATGCGGCAAACGGCGGGTTCCTGGTGGTGCAAGCGGAGGACCTGCTCCAAAACGGCGCGGCGTACGACGGTCTCAAGCGGGCGCTGCGGGATCGGATGATTCGCCTTGAGACCGTTGCGGATGGGCTGGGGCTGCCGGCCCCGGCGCGTCTCGACCCGGAGCCCATCCCGCTGGACATCAAGGTCGCGCTGGTCGGGGATCCCTGGGTCTATTACCTGCTGCACGATGTGGACCCAGACTTCGGCGACCTGTTCAAGGTTCGCGCCGAGTTCGACACGGAGATCGAGCTCAACGACGCCAACATGGACCGCTACGCCCGTTTCATCGCCGCGCGCTGTGATGATGAGGCCTTGCCGCACTTCGACCGCACGGGGGTGGCGCGGGTGGTGGAGGAAGGCGTGCGCTTGGCCCAGGACCGCCGTCGCCTGTCGACACGGTTCGGCGACATCAGCGACATCGTTCGCGAGGCCGGACACTGGGCGCGCAAGGCGGGCGCCGCCACGGTCAATGAAGAGCACGTCTGGTCGTCGATCGACGAGCGCATCCGCCGCAGCAACCTCACCGAGCAGAAGATTCGCGACCGCATCGCCGACGGCACCGTGATGGTCGAGATCGAGGGCAAGGCCGTCGGTCAAGCGAACGGGCTATCCGTCGTGAGCCTGGGAGGCTACGAATTCGGGCAGGTGCACCGGATTTCGGTGCGGACCTATCCCGGTCGCGAGGGTGTATTCAGCATCGATCGCGAAGCCAAGCTGACCGGGCCGATCCACGACAAGGGCGCCATGATCCTGTCGGGGTTCGTGAGCGGGACCTTCGGGGTCGACGGCCCGCTGAGCCTGAGCGCCACCCTGGTATTCGAGCAGTCCTACGGCGGCATTGAAGGCGACAGCGCGTCGTCCGCGGAGTTGTACGCGTTGCTTTCAAGCCTCAGCGGCCTACCGCTGCGGCAGGACGTGGCGGTGACGGGCTCGGTGAACCAGCACGGCCAAGTCCAGGCCGTCGGCGGCGTCACCCAGAAGGTCGAGGGATTCTTCGACCTGTGCCGCGAGCGCGGGCTCACCGGCGCGCAGGGCGTTCTGCTGCCGGCCGCAAATGCCAAGCACCTGACGCTGCGGTGGGACGTGGCCAAGGCCATCGCCGCCTGCCGTTTCCACGTCTACACCACCGACACGGTTGCCGGCGGCATCGAGCTTCTGACCGGAGTGCCCGCCGGCGCCCCCGGCGCGAGCCTTCGCTATCACCCAGACACCGTCTTCGGCATGGTTCAGGCGCGGCTGGCCCTTTTCGGCCGGCGCTGGCACGACGGCCCCGCCCACTAGCAATCCGTCCAGCGCTTCGCGGCCGCTTTGGTGGGTAACCTCACTTCGGCTCCGCGACCCGGGGCTATACTTGTAGCTCATCGCCAGGCGGCTATGGTGCGCGCCGCGAGCGACGCGCCGTAGGCCACGCTCGGGGAGGAGACGCCGGCATGGGCATGACCATGGACTCTGACATTCGACGGCAAGCTAACACCAAGCGCAGCCCGCTAACGTTCCTCCGGGAGAACTGGCGCGCGATCAGCCTCTACCTGCTCATTACGGGCGGGCTGCTGTTCGGCTTGACCCAGGCCCAGGAGATCACGCTCAACATCCTGAGCTTCTTCGCGACGTTGCTCTTCGGGATGATGTTCATGATCGTTCAGTTCGGCGCCCTGTTCTACATGCTGGGGCGCGGTCGAACGTATTGGGTGAAGCCGGGCGAGACCGGCGTGTACTTCTCGGACTACCGCGGCAACGATCACGTGCTGGAAGTCGCGCGGCGCGTGGTCATGCTGCTGCGCGGCGTGCGCGAGTTCAAGCGCATGGGCGGTGAGACCGTCCGCGGGCTGCTACTCGAGGGCCCGCCCGGAACTGGCAAGAGCTATCTGGCGCAGGTGATGGCCAGCGAGGCCGGGTTGCCGTTCGGCTATCTCTCCGCGCCGAGCTTCCAGGCCATGTTCATGGGCATCGGTCCGATGCGCGTCCGCATGCTCTACGGCAAGGCGCGCAAGCTGGCCCGGCGGCACGGCGGCTGCATCCTCTTCATCGACGAGATCGACGCCATCGGCATGGCCCGCACCAATCAGATGGGCGGCGGCATGGGAATGATGGGCGGCATGATGGGTGGCGGTGGGATGGGGCTGCTCAACGAGCTGCTGCTGCAGATGGACCCGCCGAACTTCGACAATGGCATGTTTTCGCGGATGCTGCGGGCGCTCGGCCTCAAGAAGGGCCGCGCCGTGCCGCCGCCGGTGCTCACCGTCGGCGCCACCAATATCGCCTCCGTGCTTGACCAGGCGCTTCTGCGTCCCGGGCGGTTCGACCGCAAGATCCACGTGGACAAGCCGGACTACGAGGGCCGCAAAGACATCATCGAGTACTACCTGGCGAAGGTGCGGCACGAAGAAATGCCCATCGACCGCATGGGCAACGATACGATCGACTACACCCCGGTCGCGATCAAGTACGTCATTAACGAGGCGGTGATTCACGCCCACTTCGACGGCCGCGACGCCATCTCCTACGCGGACTTCTCACGCGCGCGTGAGAACCACGAATGGGGCCTGCGCGAGCCGATTCGGGGCCTCACGCAGGAAGACCGCCGACGGCTCGCCTACCACGAGGCCGGTCACGCCATCGCCCAGGTCAAGCTGAAGAAGTGGGAGCGATTGACCAAGGTCACCATCATTCGGCACGGCAGCGCCCTGGGCCTGGCTGCCTATAAGCCGGTCGAGGAAAAGCGCGTGCTGGTGCGTGAGGAGTTGCTGGCCAGCATCCAGGTGTCGCTGGCCAGCCGCGCCGCCGAGGAGCTGTTCCTCGGATCGCCCACGGTCGGGGTCACGTCCGATTTCGCGCACGCCACGTACACGACCTTCCAGATGCTGAACGTGTGGGGCATGGACGGGAGTTTCTACTCGACCCTGCCGTTCGGCCCGGCCGTGTCCGCGACCGCGCCCGACACGAAGCGCAAGATCGACCAGATCCTGGATCAGGAGTACCGCAAGGTGAAGAAGCTCCTGACGCAGTACTCAGGCGCCATGCACGACCTGGCGCAGTTGCTGATCGATCAGGACGAGGTTGACGGCCAAGATGTCGAGGACCTGGTCACGCGCTACGACGAGATGATCGCGGCAGGCGACGAGCCCAAGGCGCTGCCGGAGCCGCCGGTGCTCGTCACCGCGGGCGTTGCTCCGCCGGAGCCCTACGTCTTCGGCAGCGACGACAGCTCAAACGGTGCGAACGGCCGCAACGGATCGACCTAGGAACAACGGCGCGCCGGCCTAAATCAGGTCTCGGTTCGCATTTGGGCGGTGGCCCAGGCTGCACGCAGCCTGGGCCTTCGCCCCAGACACGTGCGCTCGGATCGCCCAACGCGTCATTCCGAGCGCCTCTGTCACTCCGAGCGAAGCGAGGAGTCTAGAACTCTCCGGCACCGGCCGCCGGGCACACGTCTCTGGATGCCAGCTTTAGCCCCGCATAGCGGCGGCGCGGCCGTCGCGGCTTCGGCTCAGCTTGCGGGCGGCGCTGGCTCCTCGGCTTCGACCGCGCCCTCCTCGACGGCCTTCAGCCGCTCGTTGGTGACAACGAGCAGTTTGCAGTGGGCGTCGCCGTCCGACATGCGGGCCGCGTACATCGCCGTCACGTCAAAATGCTCGAAGAAGGCTGTGTCGTAGATGTTGCTCACGTCGCATACCGGATGCGCGTCGCCCGTGGTGAGCCCGTAGGGGCACTCGGACAGCTCAATCACGGCCGATTCGGGCGCCTTCTGCTCCACCGTCACGCTGTCGTGGGCGACCAGCTGGCGCCGCTGCCGCACCCACACGTCAACCAGGTCCAGGATGTCGGGGGTTTCGCTATCCACGGCGGATGCGGCGTCGGCGCGAGCCTGCGCTCGCAGGGCCTCTTCCGCCTGCGCCCGAAACGCGGAATCGGACTCGAGCGCCTTCATGATGATGAGACGCATGAACCCGCCCAGTTGGTTTCGCAGCCCAGGCTCCGGCGCTCGCGCAATGCCGACCGACGGCGCGGCGTCCGGGGATGTCAGCGGCACCGCTGGGATCACCGGCGCAGGCGGCTCGCGAGGAGTTCCGGGAGGCGGCGGCAGGACGGGCGCCGCCGGGTGGAGGCCTAGCGGTGTACCCGGCTCGCCGACATCCGGGGCAAACGCCTCCAGACGCGCCGGCGTCGCATCGCTCGTGGGTGCTATCTCGGGCAGTGCCGCTTCCACGGCGCGATCGTCCGCCGCGGTCACGCCGTTGGCGGAGAAGGTTTCCGAGATGGCGAGGGCCAGTGCGTCCGCGGCGTTCGGGGCGAAAGACGGCATGGCCACGCCTTTCTGCTCTGCGCTCGCCGACGCTGGGCCGATTGCGGTGGCCTCGGCTGGCGGCGTGCTGGACGGCTTGGAAGCCGAGTCCCGGCCACTGACGGCGTCCACTGCGCCCTGCACATCCGACACGACCTCGTCCCGGAGGCTCGTCACGTCGTCGGCGGTGTCCTGCACCGTCTGACCGAGCTCGCGCCGAATCTCCGCCAGCTCGCTGCGGGTGGCATCGGCCTCCTTGCGCAGCTCGCTCATTTCCTCTTGGATAAAGGCAAACTCTTCGGCGAATTCCTTCCGAAATTCGCGTGACATGTCGCGCAGCTGCCGCACCCAGCGACCGACGGTGCGCATGGCGATCGGCAGCCGCTCGGGGCCCAAGACGATGAGCGCGACCATGATGATCGCGATGAATTCTTCGAGGCCGACGCCGAACATAGAGTTGGCCTAGAGCCTGGCGCGGGCGCCGCGGAGAAGCAAGAATCCCATCCTAGGGGGCATCCGGGTCTCGGACAAGGGTCGGCGCTACGCGGCGGCAGTCGCCGCGCGGGCGCGCAGGGCGTCGCGCACGGCCGCGCCGCACTCCGTGGTCGTGGCGTCGCCCCCAAGATCGGGCGTGAGCACGCCGGCGGACGTGACGTCGCTGAGCGCAGCCATCACAAGCTCGGATTCCTCGGGATAGCCAAGGTCCTCGACCATCATCGCCGCGGCCCAAATCGTGGCAATCGGCGACGCGATGCCCTGGCCCGCGATGTCCGGCGCCGACCCGTGCACCGGCTCGAACATGGGTGGGTGTGTCCCCTCGGGATTGAGATTGGCGCTCGGCGGTACCCCCAGGCTGCCCATGAGGGCGCCGCCAATGTCGGACAGAATGTCGCCAAAGAGGTTCGACGCCACGAGCACGTCGAACGTCTCGGGGTTGCGCACCATGCGCGCCGCCGCCGCGTCCACGAGGTTCCGGTCCGTCGTAATGCCGGGATAGTCGGCGGCCACCTGCTCGAAGACATCATCCCAGAACACCGGGGCGAACTGCAGGGCGTTGGACTTCGTCACGTTGGTGACGTGGCGCCGGCCCAAACGCACGGCCAAGTCGAACGCGTAGCGAATGATGCGCTCGACGCCAACGCGGGTGAAGACCGTGGTTTGCAGCGCAACCTCGTAGGGAGAGCCGCGGTGGACGCGGCCGCCGGTCCCCGCGTACTCGCCTTCCGAGTTCTCGCGCACGCAGAGAAAGTCGAAGTCGCCGGGCTTCTTGCCCGCGAGCGGGGTTGACAAGCCGGGCAGCAAGCGCGCGGGGCGCAGATTGACGTAGAGCTCGAATCCCTGCCGAATCCGCAGCACGCCCTGATGCTGAGAAATCTCGTCGGGCACCACGTCGGGCAATCCGCAGGCCCCGTACAGGATTGCGTCGAAGCGATCCAACGTGTCGAGGGCGTCTTCCGGCATGTACCGGCCGTGCTCCAGGTAGTAGGCGCAACTCCAGGGGAACTCCTGCATGTCCCACCGCATGGCGCCGGTCGTCTGGGCGAGCGTGTCGAGGACGAGTTGCCCTTCGCGGACCACATCGACGCCGATGCCGTCCCCGGGAAGCAAGGCAATGCGGTGTGTGCTCATCTGAAGTAGGTGGGTGCGGAGTCGCGCTCGCGAGTATACGGGCGCCGATCGCTCGGGCAGTCGGCCACCGAGCCCCGCCCGCTATGCCTCGGTGCGGCAGCCCTCGATAAAGGCGTTGATGGCGCCGGCGGCCTCGACGGCGGCCTCGACCTGGACGAAATGGCCCGCGTCGTGAAACAGGTGGAGTTCCGAATTGGGGATCAGCCGGTGAAATTGGCGCGCGACGTGGGAGCGGAGGTATGGGTCGCGGCCGCCCCACAAGATCAGCGTGCGGCACTGCAACTGTGCCGGCACGTCCAGCCGTCGTTGGTTGGCATTGATCTGGGCGGGCAAGCCTTTGTTGATGCGATGCAACGCTTGGCGCGCGACGGGGGAAGCCGCAAACGTCTCGCAGAAGGTACGGGTCAACTCGTCGGAAAGGGGAGTATGCGTGCCCCAGATCCGTCCGATTTGCCAGCGAAAGAGATTGCCGAACAGCACCGACCGCATCACGCCCATGGCGCGCCGCAGCACGCCGCCGACGATTGGTACGTGCAAGGCCTTGAGCACGGGCGGCATGCGTGCCGAGTTCCAACCCCAGTACGAGTTGAGCAGCACAAGGCCGCGGGTCCGCCCGGGATTTGCCACCGCCCAACGGATCGCCGCGGGTCCCGTCATCTCGTGCCCCACCAGCACCACGTCGTCGAGACGGTGCGCATCGATGAACTGGGCGAGATTGCGATCGATCGTATCGAAGCCGAACGTCAGGCCTGCATTGGGTTCCGAGAAGCCCCAGCCAAGCAGGTCGGGAGCCAGCGTGTGCACCGTATCCGCGAGCAGCGGCTGCAGGCACCCGTAAATGCGTGAATCGCTGGCCAGACCGTGGAGCAAGACGACGGTTGGGCGGCCTTGCCCGGCTTCGCGGTAGTGGCAGACACCTGACGGAAGTTCGATGCGGCGGCCCGCCGGGGGCGCCCATCCGTCATCCCCCCGGCTCACTGGGGAGCGCGCCGCAGCGCCTGGAGCGCCCACAACCACTCGCCAATGCCCCAGGCTTGGGCAAACGCGCCCTCCGGCGCATATGGCGGCTCAGGCTGGAAGATCTCGCTTACCGTGCCGACGGCACCCTCGGTGAGGTGTCGCTGGAGGCCGGCTTCGATCCACGCCAGATCGTGCCCGGTCCGACCGAGGGCCAAGGCGGCGCGCACGTACATGCCAAGCAACCAACTCCACACCGGTCCTTGATGATAGGCGCCGTCGCGTTGGACCGGATCACCACCATACTCCGGCCGATACGCCGGATCGGCCGGTGAGAGACTCCGCAAGCCCACGGGAGTCACCAGCTCGCGCTCCACCACCGCAAGCGCCGACGCGGCGCGGGCGGGTGGCAGCAGGTCCGGGCCCACCGCCAACGCGATGACTTGGTTGGGCCGGATGGATGGATCGTCACCCGCCGGTCCGTCCACGATGTCATAGAGGCTGCCGGTGTCTGGATTCCAGAAGCGTCCGGCGAATGAGGCCGCCGCTCGGTCCGCGAGCCTGCGGGTGTCAGCGGCATCCCATTGCAGGTGCTCGAGCGTGCGAACGGCGAACGTCAATCCGCGCCACCACAGCGCGTTGATCTCCACCGGCTTGCCGCGCCGCGGCGTGACCACCCAATCCCCAACCTTGGCGTCCATCCAGGTGAGTTGGAGACCTTCGGCGCCGGCGGCGAGCAGCCCGTCGTCCGGGTCCATGTGGATCCCGTGACGCGTGCCCCGTACGTGCCAATCCACGACGTCCAGGACTGCGGTGCCCAGGCCCTCCAGGATCTCGGTGTCGCCCGTGGCATCGACATAGGCCTCGAGCGAGTGGAGAAACCACAGGGCCGCGTCGACCGAGGTGTATTCGGGCGCATCGCCGGCATCCGGCCAGCGATTCGGGACCATGCCCTGGTCGACGAAGCGCGCGTAGGCCACCAGAATCGCTCGCGCAACGTCCGTCCGTCCTGTTGCCAGGCAAAGGCCGGGAAGGGCGATGAACGTATCGCGCCCCCAATCGCCAAACCACGGGTAGCCGGCGATGACGGTATTCGGCAGCGTGGAATGCGCCAGCCCGCCGCGCCGCACCAGCACTTGATCCGCGGCCAGCCGCAACTGGGCTTCCAGAACACTGTCGGCCCCTTTCACGAGTCGTGCGGCGCGCCGGTCCACCGATGCCGGTTCGCGCTCCACCCCGCGCACGTCGGCCGGCTCGCCGGCAGCCAGCACCAGGGAAGCCGCGGCCCCCGGCTGGATGGTGGTGCGAAAGACTCCGGGCACGAACGCGTCTTCGTGATCGTCGAAGCCGCGCGCCCGCTCGTGCGCGCGCGCCAGATGCCAGTGCCAGTCCTGCGCCTCGTGGAACTCCCAGCCCGTGTAGTCCACGGTGAGCGGCGGCGCCTCGCCGGATGTCACGACCAGCAGCTCATCCTCGGCATGCGTCAGGTCAACCCTGCGCCCTCCGGTCAGCAGCTGATGGAACCACCGGAGCGTGACGAAGGGTTGCCATTCCAGCACAACCGGGACGTCGCCTTGGTTGTGATAGCGAAGCACCGTCTGGTTGGCGCCGTGCGGCATCCAGAGATCGCCGCGCAACGTTTGCCCGGCAAGGCTCCACGTCCAGCTTGGTCGAGTCCCGATCAACTCGAATCCGACCATACGGCGATAGCCGTCTGGATGAACCGTGCCGTCGTGGTACTCATGCGTGCTGAGCCAGTAGCTCGCGCCATCAACCGTGGCTTGGACCTGAGCGCCGGCGACCATGACCCAGCGGGCGTTGGGTGGAGGCGCCGCAGCGACGAGCAACCCGTGATAGCGGCGGGTTGCGAGGCCGGCCACCGTGCCGGCGGCGTAGCCGCCAAGGCCGTTGGTGACGAGCCACTCGCGCCGGCGCAGGGGCTCCAACTGCTGCCCAAAGAGGCTCGCTGCGAGGTGTGGGTTGGGAACCTGCGGCGAGGAGGGCACGGCGCTCCCCCTCTGCACGTCGGCGACGTTCGAGTATACGCGGCGCCCCGAGCCCGGCTCCCTATAATCCGGCAAACCCATGTCGTCTCCCCCAGCGCCGCCTGTCCGTCGCCCGGCCGCCCCCATTGTGATCGCCATCGGTCTCACCGGCGGTCTGATCAGTGGGCTCGTCGGCGTGGGCGGCGGCATCGTGATGGTGCCGCTGATGGTCGCGATTCTGGCCATGGCCCAGCACCGCGCGCACGGAACGTCGCTGGCGATGATCGTCCCAATCGCGATCAGCGCCATGATTCCCTACTTGATCGCGCACGGGCTCCAGTGGCAGGTCGTAATTTCGCTGGCGGGCACGTCCGTCGGCTTTGCCGTGGTGGGCGCGCGGCTCACCAAGCATCTCAACGCCACGGCGCTGCGGCGGGGCTTTGCCGTCCTCTTGGCGCTCACGGCCGTGCGATTGCTGCTGTCGGCACAGAGCGCGGCGATGTTCGGGGAGATGGAAGGCCTGCAGCTCATCGTTGCGGCGCTGATCGCCGGCACTTTCACCGGGTTGGTGGCCGGGACCATGGGCGTGGGAGGCGGCATCGTGATGGTGCCCGCGATGGCGATCGTGATGGGCATCGACCAGCATGTCGCCCAGGGAATCTCGCTGGCCGTCATCGTGCCAACCGCCATCTCGGGAGCCGCGCAGCACTTTCGCCAGGGCAACGTCGATTTCCGCTGGGCCTTGTACATCGCCGCCGGGGGCATTGTGGGCGGCGCCGTTGGCGCCCAGTTCGCGCAGTTCATTCCCGCTTTCGGCTTGCGAGTGCTGTTCGCGGTATTCGCGATCTACTCGGCGCAACGCATGGTTGGCGTCCAGGGATGGCTGGTGCGACGCATTCGCGCCGCGCGCACCCCGGCGTCATGAGTCGGCGACCCTGGGCAGGGAGCCTGCCCTAATGGCGGGATTCCTCGACGGCACGCTGGTGCTGGACTTCACGCGAGTGCTCGCGGGCCCGTTCTGCACCATGACGCTGTCCGATCTGGGCGCGCGGGTGATCAAGATTGAGAGCCCCGAGGGCGACGAAGCCCGCGGCATGGGGCCCTTCGTCAACGGGCACAGCCTCTATTTCGCGAGCATCAACCGCGGCAAGCAAAGCGTGGCGCTCAATCTCAAGCACCCGGAGGCGGTCGAGCTGGCGTGTGGGCTTGCGGCCCGCGCCGACGTGCTCGTCGAGAACTACCGGCCCGGCACGCTGGAGCGGCTCGGGCTGGGCTATGACACCGTTCGCGATCGGAATGCCGACATCGTGTATCTCTCGCTCTCCGGGTTCGGCCAGGTTGGCCCCTATCGTGATCGAGGGGCCTATGACGTGATCATTCAGGCCATGGGCGGCCTCATGGGGATCACGGGCGCCGCCGGTGGCCGACCGACGCGGGTGGGGGCTTCCTTGGGCGACATCGTGCCCGCCCTCTATGCGACGGTCGCGGTGCTGGCCGCGCTGCAACGCCGCGAGCGCACCGGCGAGGGCTGTCACGTGGACCTTGCCATGATGGATTCCGTGGTGGCCGTGGTCGAAAACGCCATGGCGCGCTACTGGGTCAGTGGCGAGGACCCCGGGCCAATTGGCAACCGACACCCGGCGATTGCGCCGTTCAGCACGTTTGCGACGGCCGATGGGGAGATCGTGATCGCCTGCGGCAACGACGCGCTCTGGCGACGGCTGTGCGCCGCGCTTGAGGCGCCGGCCTTGGCGGACGACGAGCGGTTCACCACCAATGCGCTGCGCGCCGAACGTGCCGAAGAGTTAGCCGACGCATTGGAAGCTGTGTTGCAGGCGCATGGGACGGCCCACTGGTTGGACACGCTGCTCGAGGCGGGAATCCCTTGTGCCAGAGTCAACCGGATGTCGGACTTGCTGGACGATCCGCATTTGCGCGCCCGCGACATGATCGTGGAGATGGACCAGCCGCACATCGGTCGGCTGCCGGTGCCCGGCGCTCCGATCAAGGCGTCGGGCGTTGATGCTGATCTCGGCGGCCCGTCCCCCGACTGGGGCGCCCACACGCGTCCGGTGCTGCGGGAGTTGCTGGGCATTGGCGCAACCGACCTCGAGCGCCTCGAACGCGACGGCGCCATTGGCGCACCCGGGCGCCATACGCGATGACAATCGAGGTCGGCGCGGACGGAGCGCATCGGGTCATGATCGATACGCCGATCGAAATCCGGCGCGCGATTCCGGACGACCTCGAGCCCATGAGCGAGTTGTGGGGCCAGGAGCGACGCGTCACGCAGCGCCGTGTGCTGCGGCGATACTTCGACGAGCAGCACCAAGACGTTCAAACGGGGCTGGTCGCGATTTTCAATGGAACGCTCGTCGGCCAGTTGTGGATTCGGCACCGGCATCTCGATCGCAGCATTGCGGACGGCGAACGAGCGGCGTACCTGCATACGCTGACCGTGGCGCAGCCATTCCGGCGATTGGGGATTGCCGAGGCCCTGACGCGCACGGCGTCGCTTGAAGCCGAGGCGCGTGGGGCTGAGGTGCTCACCATCGGCGTCGACGCCCCCAACGCTTACGCCCGGCGGTTGTATGAGAAGTGGGGATTCCGTGTGTATCACGCGACAACCGATCTTCGCGGTGAGCTCGTATTCTTGCGCCGCCGGGGATATGAAAAAAGCCGGGGCAGCGACGGTAAATGCTAAGCTCGCGGCAGTTCCATAGCCTGGCGCGCTGCGGCCTGCCGCACGCTGGTGCGCGCGCCCTCCACACCTAGGATCCGCCCGTGCAGGCGTTTTTTCAGGGCTCGTATGTCGACATGGCCGACGCCAAGGTGAGCGTCATGACGCATGCGCTCAACTACGGCACCGGCGTGTTCGAAGGCATCCGCGGCTACTGGAACGAGACTGAGGAACAGATGTACTTGTTCCGCGCGCGGGAGCACTTCGTGCGCCTGCGGCAGTCCGCCAAGATCCTGCGCATGGCGATCCCCCACTCCGACGATGAGTTGGTCGAGATCGCCCGTACGGTTGTGCGCGCGGGCGAGTTTCGCGAAGACGTCTACGTGCGTCCGTTGGTCTATAAGGCGGCTTGCCAGATCGGCCTGAGCATGGTGCGGCCCACTGCTAATGGCTCGGCGCTCATCGACGATGAATTCACTCTCTTCGCGGTGCCGTTTGGGGCCTACTTGGACGTCGAGCGGCCGATCCGCTGCACGGTTGCTTCGTGGCGGCGCGTCAACGACAACATGATTCCGGCCCGAGGCAAAGTGAGCGGACTCTACGTCAACTCGTCGCTGGCCAAGACCGAAGCCGTCGAGTCCGGGTTCGACGAGGCCATCATGCTCACCGAGGACGGTCACGTGAGTGAGGGAACCGGTGAGAACGTGTTTCTCCTTCGCAATGGCGTCCTCGTAACTCCCGCCGTGAGCGACGACATCCTTGAGGGCATAACGCGGCGCACGATCATGCAGATTGCTCAGGACGAGTTGCAGATTGACACCGTTGAGCGCAGCGTCGACCGGACCGAGCTCTACATTGCCGACGAGCTGTTCCTGGTTGGCACGGGCGCACAGATCTCGCCGGTGCGGGAGGTCGACGGGCGCGTGATTGGCGACGGCGGCATCGGCGCGGTCACGCGCGCGCTGCAGGACTTATACTTCGACATCGTGCGCGGCGGCAACGCCGGCTATCGATCGTGGTGTGCGCCGGTGTATCCGGTGGCGGCGCAGACTCAACTGGGGGGCTGAGGAGGTCATGGTCTGAGCTCGCGGTTCCCCCGCACAGTTCTTCGCCCATTCGTTTCGCCGACCCTTGATTCAGCCGCTGCTGCCGTCCCTTCCTTTGGTGGCAACGCAAGCGTCTGAGCCGGCGCCGCATGCGCCGGTGGACCTCGAAGCGCAACTGGGCATTCAGTTCGCCAATCCCGCGCTCTTGCGGCAGGCGCTGGTCCATCGCTCGCTCATCAACGAAGCCGACCTGGCGCCAACCGACTCGAACGAGCGACTGGAGTTCTTGGGCGACGCCGTCCTGGGCCTCGTAACCACGGAGCTGTTGTATGAGCGTCACCCCGAATACGACGAGGGCGAGTTGACCCGTGCTCGGGCATCCCTCGTCAACCTGAACGCCGCGGCCAGATTCTCCAAGGCTCTTGGGCTCGGCGCCCATCTGCAGCTGGGGCGTGGCGCCGAGATGACCGGCGCCCGTGAGCGCGCCTCCGTGCTGGGACGCGCGTTCGAAGCCTTGGTCGGCGCCGTCTATCTGGACGCCGGCTTGGACGCGGCGCGGAGGTTCATTGCCCCATTTGTTGGCAAGGCCCTCGGCGAGCGCGGTCCGGCCGGTCCCCAGAAGGACTTCAAGACCCAGCTCCAAGAGCGGCTGCACGTCGAGCGCGCGGCAACTCCGGTCTACGTGCTGATCGATGCCAGCGGGCCCGATCACGCGCGCCGATTCCGCATGGCCGTCACGGTCGACGAAGAGCAGTTGGCGCAAGGTGAAGGCTCGAGCAAGCAGCGGGCCGAGCAAGACGCCGCACGCGCAGCACTTCGCCTCTTGAACGGAAGCGGTTAAGCAATGCACCTGCGGCGAATTGAGCTGCAAGGGTTCAAGACATTTTCCCGGCGCACCGTTGTCGAGTTGCCGCCCGGCGTAACGGCGGTGGTCGGCCCGAACGGATCCGGCAAGAGCAACCTTGCGGACGCCATCAGTTGGGCGCTTGGCGAACAGTCGCCGCGGTCCCTGCGGGTACGGCGGGCAGAGGACATCATCTTTGGCGGCACGGCATCCCGCCCGCGTACGGGCATGGCCGAGGTGCAGCTGGTATTCGACAACGCCGACGCCTGGTTGCCGACGCCCTACGCGGAAGTCGTCATCGGACGCCGCCTGTTTCGCTCGGGCGACAGCGAATACTCCCTTAACGGCGCGCGGGTGCGCTTGCGCGACATCGTCGATCTGATGAGCGCCGGCGGGGTTGGCGCTGGCGGCGCTTCAATCGTGAGCCAAGGCCAAATCGACGCGACGCTGCGGCAGCGCCCGGAGGAGCGGCGAAGTTTTCTCGAGGATGTCGCGGGCATCGGGCGGTTTCAAGCCCGGCGCAACCAGGCCGAGCAGCGGCTGGCGGGGACGCGCCGCAACTTGGATCGGCTGCGCGATCTGGTGGCGGAAATTGAGCCTGGCCTCGAGACCCTCCGGCGTCAGGCCGAGATCGCGGAGCATGGGCGCGAGTTGGGGTCCGAGCTGCGGGCCACGCGCGTCGCACTGATCCGGCACCGGCTCGACACCGTCGCTCGACAGATCGCCGAGGCCGAGGAGCGCGAGCAAGCCGTGGCGCAGCGGATGGCGGCGCTGACTGCGACGCCGGCGGCCGAGCTGCGGCGGCAAGCGGCGGAGGCCGATCTGGACGCCCAGAGCCAAGACGCGACACTGCGGCAGCGCCGTGAGGACGAGACGCGGAGCGTCGACACCGTGCGCGCACTCGAGGCGCGGCAGCAGCGGCTGCGCGAACGCTTGGTGCATCTGGACGCGCGCACCGCCGATTTCCCCGAACGTGCCCGCGCGCTCGATGCCCGCCAGGCCGCGCTGGAAGCCGACGCCGCGAATGAGGACCGCACGCTCAGCGACCTCACGCAGCAGGTTGAATGCCGCACCGAGCGTTTGGCTCAGCTTGCCGCGGTGCTTGCCGACGCGCGAGCCGCGGCGGACCAGCGAAACGCGCGCGCAGGCCAGCGCGCCGAACTCAAAGCCCGCGGCGCGATATTGCGTGAGCGGGCCGATCACCTCACAGGCGAACGGATGCGCCTTGAACGCGAGCAGGCTGGCCACGCCGAGGCCCAACACGTGGCGGAGCAGGAGGCTGCCGCCAGCGCGCAGCAAGCGGCAGGCGCACGCGTCAATGTCAATCAAGCGGCCGCTGACGACGCGGCGGCCGAGGCCGAGCTCCACGCCGCCCACGGGGCGCAGCAGGCACGAGCTGACGAGCGTGCAGCCGCGGAGCGTCTGCTGGCCGACCACGCCGGACGCCTCGAGGCGCTTGAGAGTGAGCGCCGGGCCCTGTTGACCGCGCATGCGGAGAAGCGCGAGTCCGGGCCAGCGGACGCGGCACTGCGCCAGCGAGTCCCAGGGGTGCTCGGGCGGCTCCGCGAGTTGCTTCCGGACGCCCTGTCGCGCGACGAACGCCTCCTGGCGGCCGCCTTGCCGGACGCGCTCGACGACTGGATGATCCGCGGCACCGCCGACGCGTCGGCGGCCGCCGACGCGGTCTCTGCGCTGGACCTGGCGCCGGCGCGGCTGCGGCCCCTCGACGCCCCGGGAGCGCCGGTGGTCTCCGACGCGCTACGGGCGGACCCGGACGTGCTCGGCAGCCTCGACACCTACGTGAAGGTGGACGACGTCAGGCTTCGCCGTCTGTTGCAGCGAATCGTCGTGGTAGCAGACCTCGAGGCGGCGCTGCGGGTCCGCGCGGCTCACGCGCACGGCCCGATGGCCACGATCGTGGCATTGACTGGGGCTGCCATCGAGCTGGACGGGACCATTCGCATTGGCCCGATCAAAGCGACAGCCGATCCGGTCGCGGGCCGCCTTGAGGACATCGCCACCGCGATCACGCGGGCGGTCAAGGATCGCGACCATGCCGCGCAGGCGGCTGCGGACGCGTCCGCTGCGGCGCAGGCGGCCGCGGCACGCGCGGACGAGGCGCGCAAGACCCGGGCGGAGCACACAGCCGCACATAGCGCGGCACGCGAAGCTCTTACCGTGGCTGCGGTGGCGCTGGAGCGCCAGTCCGCACGTGCGACGACGGTGGCGGAGCGGCAATCGAACGGCGCGGCGCGCCTCATGTCGATGGACGCGGAATTGAAACGGCTGGCGCACCAGCGCGAAGCGGTCGAGCGCGCGCTGGGCGCCCTGCCCCAAGAGGCGAACGCGGCTGGTGAAGGACCGGCTGATCTTGCGGCGTTGGAGCGTGAGCACGCAGCGGCGGCGGCGGAGCAGCGGGCCGACTCGACGCGAGTCGTCGAACTCCGCGCACGCTACGCAACGCGAGCGGCGCTCGTGAGGCAAGTGACCGCGGAGCGGGAGCAAACGACAAGCGCCGCCGCCGAGATAGCGGCCGCCCGCACGGCGACGAGCGAGGAATGCGCTGCCATCGATGCGGAGCACGACGAAGTCGCCGTTGCGGCCGAGGCCGCGCGTGAGGCCGCGCGTGAAGCCGAGCGCCAGGTGCTCGAAGTCCGCTTGACCGCGCAGCGGCTGCACTTGCAGGCCGCCCAACGCGCGGAGGAAGAGCGGCGCGTGGGCGATGACCTCACCGCGGCCCAACGCGAGACGGAGAGGCTGGCCGAACGCCTGGCCGATTTGCGGCGCGTCGCTCGCGACGATCTGGATATGGTCGCCCCGACGCCCCAACGGCTGGACGAGCCGTTGGGGCGAGTTGAACGACGTGCGGCCGAGCTGAAGCGCGACCTCGCCGAGCTCGGTCCCCTCAACCCACTGGCTCCCGAGGCGTACCGGACGCAGCAGGCTCGCGTCGACGACGCTCGGATGCAGATTGCCGATCTCGAGGGTGCCGAGGCGAACCTCCGCGCACTCACGGCCCGCCTGCAGCGTGAGCTGCACAGCCAGTTTGTGACAACGTTCAACGCGATCAATGAGCACTTCGGCAGGCTGTTCCGCGAGATCTTCGGCGGAGGCTCGGCCACGATGGTGCTCACGGCGCCGGAAGACGTCGAAACCACCGGCGTCGAATTCCACGTGAAGCTGCCCGGCCGGCGGCAGCTGGAACTCGCCGCCCTATCGGGGGGTGAGCGCTCGCTGGTGGCAACCGCGCTGATCATGGCCTTGCTGCACGTGCGCCAGAGCCCGTTCTGTGTGCTCGACGAAGTCGACGCCGCGCTCGACGATGCCAATGTCGGGCGGTTCTGCCGTCAGCTGCACAAGCTGAGCGAACTCAGCCAGATTCTGGTGATCACGCACAATGCCATCACGGTCGAGTCCGCGGCCGCGATCTATGGCGTGACCATGCATGAGGACGGCGTTTCAGACCTTCTCTCACTGTCGCTGAACGGTGTCGCGGCCAATGGGGTGAACGGCCGCCACGCCACGAACGGCCGGGTAGCGACCGCGAAGGTGCCCTCCGCAAAGTAGCTAGTACAGGGACGAGCATGACTGCGGGTCGCCCGAGGCGGAGGTGGACCGCGCTATTGGCGCGCACTCCACGACGACCGCTCGGGACGCACGGGCGCGTTCCGCTAGCGCGGCGTCGTGGACCTGAGAGCCGCACGGCTTCGCCGCGCGCCTGGCTGCTGCTCAGCGTGATCGCCGCCGGGGCCGTGGCGTTTTCCCTGATGTTGACGGTCATTGGCAATCCGGTCGGGGGCGTCGACGAACTCTTGAACGAGGCGCAGTTCATCTTGGCCCCGGAGCCTGAGGCCGCGAGCACGGGGGAACTTCTCGTGCCGCGGGCCGAGGACAGCCGGGCTGTTCGCGCGACCGTGCCGGCATTGCTGGGGCTCGCGCGCGCGGCGGCGGAAGCCGCCGCCGCGGCTGCCGACTTCCGTGTCGTATTCGATGAAGACTTCAGTGAGACGGTTGAGGAGGGCCTCGTCAGTCAACAGGCGCCGGAGGCTGGCAGCCTCTATGACACCACCGAGCCGCTGCGTGCCACGCTGAGCCTTGGACGGCCGCAGGCAGCCGTGCCCAGCGTGGTGGGCCTGCCGGCGGCGGCAGCCCGCGATCGACTTGAGGCCGGCGGCTTTCAGGTGCTGGAAGTCTTGGCATTCAGCCGCGACGTTGCGCCCGACCTCGTGCTGCGGCAAGACCCCATCGCCGGCAGCGTCATCAATCGCCGCTCGGCGGTGGCGTTGCACGTCAGCCGCGGCGTTGAAACCGTAATGGTGCCGCCCGTTGCCGGCCGCTCCGAAGACGACGCGCGCCGCGCCATCGAGCTCGCCGGTTTGGTCCTGGCCGAGGTCACCTACAAGGAGACCGGCAGCGTGCCGAATGGGGTCGTGGAGTCACAAGACCCCGAAGCCGGTGCGAGCTTGGCACGCGGCGACGAGGTTGCGTTGATCGTCGTGCGGGTGGGTGAGATCGAAGTGCCCGAGTTGCGCGGCCTGTCGACTGCGGCGGCCGAGCGCGAGCTTCTCGATCGCAGCTTGTTCATCGGCGCGCTCACACGGCTGCCGACGGCGGGCGTGGCTGGCGAGCAGGTCATTGAGCAGGAGCCCGGAGCCGGCGCGCGGGTGCCCCGCGGGTTCAGCGTGCGGCTCACCGTGGCCATCCCCGGCGAGGCGCTGCCCGAACCGCCGAGCGGATAGCCGGCGCACGCCTTTGCCGCGTCCGCTCCCCGCGACCTCCACCGCCCGGCCCTGCTACGGCAGCGTCGGGTCCCAGATCGGAATGACGTACGTGTGAAGACGGCTGAGCGCCGCCTGCAGCAGCGCGTCATCCGCTCCGCCGTACGGCCCGTCGGAGGACGCCCGCGGCAAGTCGGGGAAAAGCCCGTCTTCGCTGAGGTTGACGTCATTCGGGGTGATCCAGATACCACTGGTCACGCGCATGACGGACTCGTCGGAAAGCTGATGCAACTCCTGCACCGAGCCCTTGCCGAACGTCTCCTCGCCCATCAGGAGGGCACGGTCATGCGCTTGCAGCGCACCCGCTACGATCTCGGACGCGCTGGCCGATCCTCCGTTGACGAGCACCAGCATGGGCGTCGTGGTATCGCCCCCCTCATCCTGAACCCGCCAGCGCGTGCGGTCTTCATGACGCGATTCTTGGATCAGGATCGTCTGTCCCTTGCTCAAGAACTGGGCCGCCACCCGGACGCTGGAATCGAGCAGCCCCCCGGGATTGTTGCGCAGGTCGAGTACGAGCGCGGAGATGTCCTCCGCCTCGAGCTCGTCCAGAGCCTCACGCAGCTCGCTGGACGTGCGCCGGCCGAAATTGGCAATGCGGACGTAGCCGATCTCGTCGAACCGATCCTTGGTGACCGACGGCACGATGATCTGCGCACGCTCCACGGTGACGTCACGAGTGACGTCGCTGTCTTCGGGCCGCAACGTGAGCACCACGGTCGTCCCTCGCTCGCCACGGACGCGCTCGCCGAACTCGGCCAGCGACAAGCCCTCCGTGGACTCGCCGTCGACGGCGAGTATGAATTCGTGGGCGCTAATGCCGGCGCGCTCGGCGGGCGATCCTGGCAGCGGCGTGATCACATATGGGAGCCCGTCGCGAAGCTCGATGCGAATGCCTATGCCGTCAAAGCTGCCGCGTATCCGCTCACGCGAGCGCTCAGCCTCCGTCGTGTTCTGATAGACGGTGTGGCGGTCGTCCGTCGCTCCCGCCAGTCCGCGAATCGCGCCCTCACGAAGCTCCTCGGGGTCAATGGGACCGCCGTAGAAGTTGGTTTGAATGACAGTCCACGCTTCCCAAAACACCGCGAAATCCACGTCCTCGAAGTCAGTGGGCGGCTCGGGGGGCGCGTCGCCGGCCAGTTGGGCCAACGGTTGAAATCCCTGGTCGCCTGCAACGGTCCCGGTGACGAATCCCGCGCTGAACACTGCCCAGACCAGAACGGCGGCAACCGTGATCAGCGTGGCCATCCGGAGCTTGCGGTTCATGCGAAGACTCGTTAGTTGTGGCTTCCCAAACCTAGCGCAGCGCAACGCGGGTCTCTGTGGCGAAGTCCTCGCAAGCGCTCAGCGGAGCGCCCCGGCGGTGAACGACCGCCTAGGCCGATCCGTCCACGGGGTATGGCTGGGAGGCAGAGCCCACCGGCGTGTCGGACTGCACGCAGCCGTCACCCATATGGATCACGCGCCGGCGCAGGCGGTTGACGGTGTTGAAGTCATGCGTGGCCACCACGGTGGTCACGCCGTCCGCGTTGATATCCAACAGCAGGTCGACGATCTCCGCCGCCCGCTCGGGACTCAGACTTTCCGTCGGCTCATCGCAGAGAAGGATCTCGGGGCTCGCAACGACCGCGCGTGCAATGGCCACCTTGCGCTGCTCGCCGCCCGACAGCTCGCGTGGAAAGCGCGCCTCCTTGTCGGCCAGGCCCACGCGGCTCAGCACCGCCTTCACGTCGGACGCAAGCGGCGATCCGCCTATGCCGCGGACGCGCAGCGGCAGCGCCACGTTCTCAGCCACTGTGGCGTTGGGTAGCAACCGTGTGTCCTGGTAGACCACGCCCAGGCGACGCCGCAGCCGTGTGAGCCCCGATCCGGATAGCTCGGCCGTGTTGCCGCCGCCGACGAGGACGACGCCCGCATCGGGCTGTTCCTCACGAGAAATGAGGCGCAGCAGCGTGGTCTTGCCCGCGCCGTTCGTACCCATGAGAAACGCGAACTCGCCCCGCGAGATCGACAGCGTGACGCCATTCACCGCCCGCACGTCGCCGTAGCTCTTGGTGACCGATTGCAGCACGATCACGGAGCGCGCCTCACACCGATAGGTAGCGGCGGACCGAGAAGTAGCTGCCCAAGCTGCCGACGATCAACCCCACGAGCAGCGTAAAAACCGCGAGGTTGCGCACGAAGTCGGCATCCGTCGACAGCGGGAGGAACGAGACGATGCGCGTGACCACCGGCGCGGCCTGCGCGTAGAGCACAACCAGCGCGATGGCCGCGATGCCCGCGCCGACGCCGCCAATAATCGCGCCTTCAACCACAAACGGCCCGCGCACAAACCAATCCGTGGCGCCCACGAGCTTCATGATTTCAATCTCCTGGCGCCGCGCGAAGACGGCGATCCGGATCGTATTGACAATGACGAAGAGCGTGACGCCGGTGAGCGCGATGATGATGGCCGAGCCGGCCACGCGGGCCAGGTTGGAAATCCCGATGACCTCTTCGACGACGTCGAGCGGCACCACGATGTCATCGAACACCGCGGTCATCGCTTGCAGCTCTTGCGCCAACCCGGGCACGACGGCTGGATCGTTCAGACGCAGCTCGACGCTCGCGGGCAGTGGGTTGCTTTGCAGCACGTCCAGGATGTCGCGCTGATCCACGAACCGCGACTCGAAGATCTTGAGGGCGTCGTCCTTCGAGACGAACTGAACCTCGCCCACGCCGGGCCGCGTACGAAGGTCCTCGATGACCTCCATCACCCGCGTGGGGCGGGCGTCGTCCCGCACGTAGGCAATCAGATTGCTCTTGCGGCCCAACGCCGTCACCATCTGATTCAGGGTGTCGTTGATGGCCAGAAACCCGGCCAACGTGATGAGCATGATGGCCGTGGTGACGATGGCGCCGCCCGTCATGGTGCGATTACGCCAAAGCCCCGTGAGCGCCGAGCCAAGCAGGTAGCGCGCGGCGCGGAGTCTAGCCAATGTAGCCACCCTCGGGCTCGTCGCGAACCACCCGGCCGTGCTCGATCTCTATGACGCGCCGCCGCATCGTGTCGACCAGCGTTCGGTTATGGGTGGCGATGACGACCGTGGTTCCCCGCGCGTTGAGTTGGACCAGAAGCTGAATGGTCTCCCAGCCAGACTCCTGATCGAGGTTTCCCGTGGGCTCGTCGGCGACGAGAATCGGACACCGCCGCACAAGCGCGCGGGCGATGGCCGCGCGCTGCTGCTCCCCTCCAGAAAGCTGGTGTGGGAAGTGATCGACGCGCCGGGTCAGCCCGACGGTTGCGAGCGTCTCCTCCACCAGCCCGTCCGACATGTGATCGAACTCGCTGGTGGCCTTGAGCACGAACTCGACGTTTTGGCGAACCGTCAGCGAGGGCAACAGCTTGTAGTCCTGATAGATCACCCCCACGCGTCGGCGGAGATGCGGAACATCGCGCCGCCGCAGCCGGGTCACGTCGGTGGCTTCGACGAATACGCTGCCGGAGGTCACGGTTTCGTCGCGGTTGATCAGCCGGACGATGGTCGTCTTGCCCGCGCCGCTGGGGCCCACCAGGAAAGCAAAGTCGCGCTCGGGGATCTCCAGGCTTACCCCATTGAGTGCCTGGGTGCCGTTGGGATACACCTTGTGGACGTCTTGCAGAACGATCATGAGTGCTTTCCGCGCCGCATGTGCATCGGAGCCCAGAGGGGCACGGTGCCACCATCCCGACGCACGTTAATACCGAGCATATCCGCGGGCAACGCGCGTGCGCCGAACCAGGACCAGGGCCGCCACGGTTGCCATGATGGCGAGCGTGGCCGCGGAAGCGGCGACGAGGTTAGGCGCTGGCGTCGCCGGCGGCGCCCCATCGCCGCCCGAGGTCGGCGGCGCCGCGCGGACATTGGGCTGGGTCAGGGCTGCAAAGGCGGGATTCTCCACGCCGTGTGCTCCAAGCCAGGCGCGCTCGAGTTCCGCGAGCGAGACGCCCAACGCCGCCTGCACGGCCTCGTCGTCGGAGACGCCACCCGCGTAGGCCGCCAGCAATTGCGCAATGCCTTCATCCCCCCATTCCTCGATGATGTATGCCACCAGCGAGTTGCTCTGCGCGTACGCGTTCAAGGCCGCTCGGCCTGCCGCCGGGAAGCTGCCGGTGATGCCGCGCAGGGAAACGAACTCATCCTGCTCGACGACCCTCGTCATGATGTCGGCGTAGGGGAATCGCTCAACGAGGTCCGACTCGACGGTGGTGGCAAGACCCTCGTGGAGCCAGGCCGGCAAGCCCCCAAACGGATTGTCCGTGCGATGTTCCAGGACGATATGGGTCATCTCGTGCGCAACGGTGGCCTGGAGGTCCAACGGATTGCGATTCTCCACGGGAGCAAACAGCACGGTGACGTTGAATTCGGCGATGGCGGCGCCGCCAACCCATGGGCTGGTGCCGCCGCCCAAGTCCTGGCGCATGCGCGCGATGTCGGCGTAGAGGATCAGGCGTGTCGGTCGCTCGAGATGGGCGTCAAACCGGTTGGCCAAGGCCTCGAGGGCTGCGCGAATGCCGATCCGCGCGTCCGCCTCGACCGCCTCGCCACCGTCGTAGATCCAGATCTCCACCAAGCCTTCGCTCGCTACGGTCCAGGGCAGCGTCGCGTCGATATAGCTGACGCTCGATGGGCCGGTCCGAGCCACCGGCCCATCCGCCGAGTTGACGACGAAGCGGTATTCGATCTCGGTTCCGGCAACCAGCGGGATTCGCGGTTCCCAGGTGTGCGACGCACGCACAACGCCGTTCGCCCACTGGAATTCGGCGGCGGCGCGTCGGACGACGATGCTGCCCGGCAGCCCATAGCGCACCTCGACGCCGGCGGGCTCAGGGCCATCGTGCGGCATCTCCAGGCTGAACGTTACACCAGCACCAAACTCCACCTCCGCGGAGAGCAGCGCCGTTTCGCCGTCGGCCGCCGCCGCCGGTGATATCCCCGCACCGATGAGCGCCAGCGCCACCAGCATGGCGACGAGCGGTCGTCGGACGCCCCGCCGGCTTATGGCTGCTTCTCCACGGTCGACGGCACCGTTGCGCGCAGGTAGGCGTCGATGAAGACATCGAGATTGCCGTCGAGCACCGCCTGCGCGTTTCCCACCTCGACGCCGGTGCGCACGTCCTTGACCATGCGGTACGGGTGCAGGACATACGAGCGAATCTGGCTGCCGAAGTCGACGGCCTTCACGTCGCCTCGCAGCCGGGACTGCTCGGCCTCGCGGGCGGCGATATCTCGTTCCAGCAGGCGCGCGCGCAGCACTTGCATGGCAACCTCGCGGTTCTGATGCTGCGAGCGCTGGTTCTGCGAACTCGCCACGATGCCCGAGGGCCGATGCGTGATGCGCACGGCTGAATCGGTCTTGTTGACATGTTGCCCGCCGTGGCCGCCGGCACGAAACGTCTCGACGCGGAGATCGGCCGGGTCGATTTCGATGTCACCGGCCTCTTCCAGGACCGGGACCACGTCCACCCGGGCGAACGACGTGTGGCGCCGATTTCCAGCATCGAAGGGCGACTGGCGAACCAAGCGGTGGACGCCGCGCTCGGCCTTGAGATATCCGTAGGCGAAGTCGCCCTCGATTTGCAGCGTGACGCTCTTGATGCCTGCCTCATCGCCCGGCGATATATCGATCACGTCGACGCGGTACTTGCGCCGCTCCACCCAACGCGAGTACATGCGCAGCAGCATCTCGGCCCAGTCCTGACTTTCCGTACCACCCGCGCCCGACTGGATCGTGAGGAACGCCTGGTGGGCGTCGAACTCCCCGCTGAGCAACAGCTGCACGTCGAGTGCATCCAGGCGATGCGTCAGGGCGGTGGTTTCCGATGAAACCTCCGCCAGCATCTCGGCGTCGTCGGCATCCGCCATCTCCGCCAGCTCCAGAACCTCGGCCGCGACGGCTTCAAGCCCGTCCCACGTCTCGATCTGGGACTTTAGGCGGGTGATCTCGCGCATGGTGTCGCGAGCCCCGACTTGGTCGCTCCAAAACTCGGGCTCGGCAATCTGCGCCTCTAGCTCGCCCAGACGCTCGGCACTTGCCGCGAGGTCAAAGATGCCCCCGAAAATCACGCACGCGGTCGCATATCGAGCGCGCGGTCTGTAGGACTTCGGTGGCCCCGAGAGCTGGTGCCATCGCGCGGCGGCCTAGCCCAACCGGACTTTCTTGCCGGTGCGCGCCTGGCGCTTGGCACGCTTTTGCTCGGCGCGCTCCTGGCGTCGGCGCTCGCGGCGCGTCAGTGTCGGCGCCTGCCCTGCTCTGCCGTCCGCCCGGCTGGCGCGTCCCGCCGGGACGGCGCTTGCGGTCTGCTCCCGGTGCCTGGACAGGACAGTGCTGGCCGGAAGTTCCTGCTGTATCTGCGCGCGAAATACGCGCCGCAGAATGTCGGACTGCATCGTGGTCATCAGCTGCTCGAACATCTGATAACCCTCGCGCTTGAAGGCCACCAGCGGGTCCTGCTGGCCGTAGGCGCGCAGTCCGATGCCTTGCCGGACCTCCTCCATGGCGGTGAGGTGCTGCACCCAGAGATAGTCGGTGTTTTGCAACATGATCCAGCGCAGCAGCGGCTGTTCCGCGCCCGTCGGGAGGTCGTCGATCTTGCGCTGCAAGTCGGCCTGCACCTGTGCAATAAGCGCCTCGCGGACGTCGTCCGCGCGCCGCCCTGCGAGGTCTTCCGCCCGCAGGTCCCGGGCCTGTCCGCCGGTGATTGCCAGGTAGGACTGCACCAGCTCTTCCAGCTCGTCCGGTTCCGTTTGCGGCGAGATGTCATGCGCCGCGACCAGGTGCCCGATCTCGCGCTCGAGCATCTCGCCGACCATGTCGACGAGATCTTCGGCTTTGATGATCCGATCGCGCTGCTGGTAGATCACCCCCCGCTGCCGGTTCACGACGTTGTCGAACTCGATGACGTACTTGCGCGTCTCGTAGTTGTGGGCCTCGACTTTGGTCTGCGCCGACTCGAGCGCCTTCGTGACTATGCCGCTCTCGATCGGCTGATCTTCTTCGACGCCCAGCCGCTGCATCAGCCCCTGAATACGGTCCGAACCGAACCGCCGCATGAGTTCGTCTTCAAGGGACACGAAGAACTGGCTGGCTCCGGGGTCGCCTTGGCGGCCGGAGCGCCCGCGCAGCTGGTTGTCGATCCGCCGGGCGTCGTGCCGCTCGGTGCCGATGACCTCGAGGCCGCCGAGCGCGATGACCTCGTCGTGTTCCGCCTGCCACTGCGCGGCCGAACGCCCCTCGGGCCGCCCGCCGAGAATGATGTCCGTGCCGCGGCCCGCCATGTTGGTGGCAATGGTGACCGCGTCCAGCCGGCCGGCCTCGGCGACGATCTGCGCTTCCTGCGCGTGATATTTGGCGTTGAGCACCTTGTGCACCACGCCCTCGCGCCGCAGCATGCCGCTCAGTTGCTCGGACTTCTCAATCGACGTCGTGCCAACCAGCACCGGGCGTCTACCGCGGTAGGCCGCGGCAATGCCGTCGATGACGGCACGGTCACGGGCCCCGGCCGTGCCGTAAACCAGATCGGCGGCGTCGTCCCGGACCATCTCGCGATGGGTCGGGATGACCCGGACGTTGAGATCGTAGATGGTCTGAAACTCCTGCTCTTCCGTTTTTGCGGTGCCCGTCATGCCGGCGAGCTTGGTGTACGTCCGGAAGTAGTTCTGGAACGTCACCGTCGCCATCGTCTGGCTCTCGCGCTGCACGGCGACGCTTTCCTTGGCCTCGATGGCCTGGTGCAGGCCGTCGCTGAAGCGGCGCCCATGCATGAGGCGGCCTGTGAACTCGTCCACGATAAAAACTTCGGCCCGGGGGTCGCGACCGTCGACGACCTGGCCGTTGGCGAACAGCACGTAGTCCTTGCCGCGCGTGTACACCACGTGCGCGCGCAGCGCCTGCTCCAGGTAGTGCACGAGCTGATAGGACTGCTCGTCGTAGAGGTTGTCGACCTTGAGCATCCGCTCGACCTTGGCAATGCCCGCCTCCGTCAGCGACACGCTGCGGAGCTTCAGATCAACCGTGAAGTCGGTGGCCGCATCCAGGCGGGTGACCAGGCCGGCGAACTGGTAGTACTGCTCGGTGGACTCCTCGGCGGCGCCGGAGATGATGAGCGGCGTGCGGGCCTCGTCGATGAGGATGTTGTCCACCTCGTCGACGATGGCGTAGTTGAGGCCGCGCTGCACCCGATGCGCCAGGTCGTGAACCATGTTGTCGCGCAGATAGTCAAACCCGAACTCGTTGTTCGTGCCGTAGGTCAGGTCGGCGGCGTAGGCCGCCCGCCGATCGTCGGGCGGCATGTCGTTCTGGATCACGCCGGCGGTCAGCCCCAGACGCTCGACCAGGGCGCGGCCGTACCACCCGGCATCCCGCGCCGCCAGGTAGTCGTTCACCGTCACAAGGTGGACGCCGCGACCTTCGAGAGCGTTGAGGTAGGCGGCAAGGGTCGCCACGGACGTCTTGCCTTCTCCGGTGCGCATCTCGGCGATATCGCCGTCGTGCAGCACCATGCCGCCCATCAGCTGGACGTCGAACTGACGCTCACCGGTGTGCCGGCGCACGGCTTCGCGCACGGCGGCAAAGGCTTCGGGCAACAGATCGTCCAGTGCCTCGCCAGCCGCCAGCCGCTCGCGCAGGTGCGCGGTTACGCCGCCGAGTTCCCGGTCGGACAGGCGCTGCGTCTCCGGTTCGAGCGCATTGATCTCGGCGACGCGAGATCGCAGCTGTCGCGCGGTGCGCTCGGCGTCGTCGCCGACTAAGTGTTTCAGGATGCCCAAAGCCATGGCAACAAAGGTTTCCGGGCGCTTGCGGCCGCTGTTTCAGTTGAGTATATCGGCGGATTCGGCGCCGACGGTGGCATCGCCGACCGGAATCCGGAGACTCAGAGGCTGATGACCTGCTCGTAGAGCTCCACGACCTCGGCTTCGGAGGCGAGCGTGGGGTTGTTGGCCGGGCTGCCGCTCGCCAGGGCGTCGCGCGCCATCTTGGGAGCTGCGCGCCGAAACGCCTCGCGCTCGACGCCCCATTCGGCGAGGGTCGGCACCTCGACTCGGGCGCATAACTCTTCCACCATCCGCATCGCGTTCGCGGCGGCCGCCTCGTCGGTATCCCCGGCCCCCGCGGCGCCCATCGCTCGACCGATGTCGGCATAGCGCGCCACGGCTCCGGGCACGCTGAACGCCATCACCGCCGGAAGCAGCATGGCGTTCGACAGCCCATGCGGGACGTGGAATAGCGCGCCGATTGGGCGAGACATCCCGTGGACCAGCGCCACGGAGGAGTTGTGAAACGCCATCCCCGCGTGGAGCGAGCCCCGCGCCATCGCATCACGCGCGGCAAGGTCGTTCGGGGTCTCGTACGCCTGCACCAGCGCGCCGGCGATGCGTCCAACGGCGTCGATCGCTAGCGCATCGGTAAGCGCGTAGCTTCGTCGCGAGACGTACGCCTCGATGGCGTGGGTGAGCGCGTCGAGCCCTGTGGAGGCGGTGACGCCTGGAGGCATGCTGACAGTCGGGGCCGGGTCGACAATGGCGGCCGCGGGCACGAGCCGCGCGCTCATGACCAGCATTTTGACGTCTCGGATAGGGTCGGCGACGGCGACGCCGCGCGTGACCTCGGCGCCTGTGCCGGCCGTTGTGGGAATGGCAATGACCGGAAGGCCCGCGCGCGGAATCCGTTCGTAGCCCTCGTAGTCGGGCAGCGTGCCCGGATTCACCGCCAGGATGGCGGCCGACTTCGCGGTGTCGATGGCGCTGCCGCCGCCGAACGCGATGACGCCGTCCGCGTTGCTCGCGCGAATATGCCCCAGCGCGCGGTCCACGTCCTCCGTCGTGGGCTCCGCCGTCAGGGCGTCATCGACGGTGAGCTCGACTTCCGCCTCGGTCGCGTACGCGTGCAGCGTGGGCATCCACGGTCCACCGGCGAGCACGCGATCCGTCACCAGCACCGCGCGCTGGATGCCAAGGTCCACCAGCGTTTCCGGCAGTCGCGTGAGGGCGCCTTCGCCGACGTGGATGACGGGCGGCACGCGAAAGTCTCGGCCCTGCGGCATATCGGCCATGACGGTCTCCTCTGGCGGCCCTAGAGTGACCGCTCGGCAGTTTCCTCGAATCGGCCATGCGAGCGCACGAATCGCAGGTCGAGTTCGCCGACCGGCCCATTGCGTTGCTTGGCAATGGTCAGGCGGAGGTCCACCGGCCGTCCGATCGCCTCGTCGTCGCGATTGGGTTCATGCAGGAAGACTACGACGTCCGCGTCCTGCTCGATGGATCCGCTCTCGCGGAGGTCCGAGAGCCGGGGCGTGGGGTTCGGCCGCTGCTCGACGGCCCGCGAGAGCTGCGCGCAGGCCACGACGGGGATGTTGAGCTCACGGGCGAGCGATTTGAGGGAGCGGGTGATCTCGGTGATCTCTTGCACCCGGTTGTCGCGGTACGTCCCAGAACTCATGAGTTGCAGATAGTCGATGATGAGCAGCCCGATCGTGTGCTCCATGTGCATCCGGCGCGCCTTGCCCCGCAGCTCCAGCACTGTCAGCGACGGCGAATCGTCGATGAGGATGGGGTACTCGGCGAGTTCGGCCATCGCGGCCACGGTCTTTTGAAGCTGCTCCTGGTCAAGTTCGCCGTCGCGGATGCGCATGGAGTCGATGCGGGCGCGGTTGCCCACGATCCGCTGCGCCAGCTGATGCCCCGGCATCTCCATGGCGAAGAAGCCGACCGGGATGTCGTTGTGCATGGCCGCGTGCAGCGCCATGTGCAGGGCGAAGGCAGTCTTCCCCATTCCCGGTCGAGCGGCCAGGATGATCAGGTCGGAGCGCTGGAGCCCGCCCGTCAGCTGGTCGAGGTGGTTGATGCCGGTGGCCACGCCGCTGAGGACACCGCGATGTTTCATCCGGAACATGAGCTGCTCTTCGAAGACGTGCAGAACCTCGCGCAGCAGCTCGAAGTCGCGGGTCCGCATCTCGTTGGCGATGCCAAAGATCAGGCGTTCGGCGTCATCCAGCACGGCGTCCGGGTCGGCGCCGGCGCGATAGGCCGCGGCCACCATCTGCCCGGCCGACTGGATGATCCGCCGCAGGATGCCGGTCCGCCGAACGATGGCGGCGTAGTGCTCGACGTGGAACGCCGTGGGCACCGCGTTGATGAGGTCGGCGATGTACGAGGGGCCGCCCGCAAGCTCCAGATGTTCGGTCCGGCGGAGCTCATCCGACACCGTCACGGAGTCCGAGCGTTCGTTGCGCGTGGCGATGTTGGTGACGGCGTCGAAGATGGCGCGATGCTGCTCGCGGTAGAAGTCGTCGCTCTGAATCTTGCCGCTGATGGCGCTCACGGCATCGGAGTCGATCAGCAGGCTGCCGAGCAACGAGCGCTCGGCGTCAAGGTCCTGGGGCGGGAGCCGCTCGATTTCGGTCGTCACTGCAGAAACATCACGCGCTGGCGGGTCAATCGCGGCGTAGCGTTACCCACGTCAAAGGCACCTCGCCATCGCGTCATGTGCGTCCAGAGTTACCGAGGCGCAAGCGGCTTCGAATCCCCACAATTCACAGCCAAGCGACGAACGATCTGTGGAAAGCAAGAACCACGCGCGGGTGGTGTTAGCAGTTCGTCGGGTGCGCGAGCGGCCGCGGCGGTACCGATGCTCCGCCTCGTCCACAGTTACTGAAGGGAATCTGTGCGTTGCGAAAGTGACGAAGGCCGAAAACCCGCGTTAGCGCGAGAAGTCGATCTCCGGCACCTCGGAGTCGGAAGCCTCAGCTTCTTCCGCCGCTTCGGGCTCTTCCGCCGGTTCCTCGTGCTCCGTCACCTCGAGGGTGATGGAGGCTTCGACGCCGGCCGCGATCCGAATCGGGAGCAGATAGCGGCCCAGCGAGCGAATGGGGCTGTCGATCTGAAGGCTGTGGCGGTCGATCTCGACGCCAAGCTGATCCCGAATCGCCCCAGCGACGTCTTGGTTCGTGATCTGGCCATGCATGCGTCCTTGGCCGCCAACGACCACCGCGATGGTGATGGACTGGCCCTGGAGAACGGAGGCGATGCCTTCCGCCGCCTCACGCGCAGCCGCGTCGCGCCGATCGGTCAACTCGCGCTGAAAGTGCGTGTCGGCGAGGCGTTTGGTACTGGCGGTGACTGCCAGGCCCCTGGGCAACAGGAAATTCCGCGCGTAGCCGGCCGCCACGGCGGCGATGTCACCGATCTGGCCCAGGCTGGGCACGTCTTTGATTAGCACGACTCTTACGTTTGGCATGTCAGGACCGATCGCAGCCTATGGAGTGCGGGGTGGCCTTAATCATAAGCCGCATTTACCCGCCCTGCTCACTGAGGGACCTGAAGAACGCCGCGTTGCTCTCCGTGCGGCGCATGCGGTCGAACATGAGCTCGGTGGAGTTGGAGGCATCGTGCGAGTCGAGCGCGTTGAGCATGCGGCGCAGGCGCCAGAAGTATTTGAGTTCGTCGTCGGCAAGCATCAACTCGACGCGTCGGGTCCCCGACCGCAGAACGTCGACGGCTGGGAAGGTGCCGCGCTCGGCCAGGCGCCGGTCGAGCATGAGCTCCCAATTCCCGGTGCCTTTGAATTCCTCGTAGATCACCTCGTCCATCCGGCTGCCCGTCTCGATGAGACACGACGCGATGATGGTGAGACTGCCGCCGTCGTCCACCTTGCGCGCGGCACCGAAGAACCCCTTCGGGGGATAGAGGGCCTGCGGCTCGATGCCGCCCGAGAGCGTGCGCCCGCTTGATGGCTGCACCAGGTTGTAGGCCCGTGTGAGCCGGGTGATGCTGTCGAGCAGAATCATCACGTCCTCGCCGCTCTCGACCTGACGCTTGGCGCGCGCCGACGTCATCTCGGCGACGCGCGTATGACTCTGCGGCTCCTCGTCGAACGTCGAGCTGATGACCTCGGCGCCCTCGACCGTGCGCTCCCAGTCGGTAACTTCCTCAGGGCGTTCGCCGATGAGCGCCACGATGACTCGCACGTCGCTGTAGTTGTGCAGCACCGAGCGGGCAACGCGCTTCATGAGCTCTGTCTTGCCAGCCTTGGGCGGTGAAAGAACGAGGCCGCGCTGGCCGCGCCCAATGGGAGACACGATGTCGATGACGCGGGAGGTCAGCTCGGATTTGTCAAACTCAAGTCGGAGCTGCTCATTGGGGAAGACGGCCACGAGCTTCTCGAAGAGCGGCCGGTTGCGTACGCGCTCGGGGTCGAGGCCATTAACGGCCACAACGCGAACCAGACCGTGATATCGGTCGCTCGGGCGAGCCGGCCGGACCTGGCCGCTGACGAGATCGCCGGTGCGCAGGCTAAAGCGGCGAATCTGCGACTGAGAGACATAGACGTCTTCGGCACTGGCCATCCAGTGCGGGTCGCGCCGGATAAATCCGTAGCCCTCGTCGACGATCTCCAGCACGCCCTCGAGAAACAGGGACCCTTCGCGCTCGTTGCGCGCCTGGACGATGAGATTGATGAGCGAATCTTTGGTCGTGTCGACCTCGCCGTTGGGCTGGATGCCAAGCTCCGTGGCCATGGCTTGAAGCTCGTCCATCGTCCGAGCCTCGAGCTCGGCCCACTCGATGCCGGGATCTTCTTGCAACTCATAGGTCCGCGGACGTCCTTGTCCGCCACCGCGGCGCCCTCGTGTGGGACGCCGGGGCCGCCGACTCGACCCGCCGCGACCGCCACCGGAGTCCATCATCATCAGTTCCTCCCCAACGCCGGCCAACGAGCCACGCTCCCGGGCGTACGGGGCGTACGCCATTCCGGGGATGGTGGCAAGGGGCGGTGATATGGCTCGCGCATGGAGTACCTACGAGGTCCAAGACGCACAGCGAACCTGTGCAAACGCGGTGAATTCGCGGGCCCGGTCCGTTGCCGGGACGCCCACCGTCAAGAATCAAGCATTGTGGGCGGGCTTCGATCACGCTAGCACCGCGCGAAATTCGATGTCAAGAACCGGATCCGCCTGGTGAAGACCGTTATCGCGTGGGAGGGTGTCGCCGCAGAACGCCGGTTACCGAAAGTGCACGGAGAGGGGCATGACCGTAGCAGCGATGATCGAAAACCTGGCGGCGGTGCGCGGGCGCTATCGCCCTGCGTAGCCGCCCACGGCGCTCGCGGTTGCAGGTGAGGGTAGTGGGTCACTTTGAGTCCGTCATTCCCGCGGAGGCGGGAAGGTGGATTCACATTCCAAGTGCAACAGATGATCCCAAAACACCTCGGCGGGGGTCTGGTAGCCGAGGCACTTGCGTGGCGTGTTGTTGTAGGCCTGCACGAGCTGGGTGAACCGAGCGGCCGGGAGGCTCGCGAGATCGGTCTTGCGGGGCAGGGTGCGGCGCAGGCGCCCGATGGCGTTCTCGATGCCGCCCTTCTGCCAGGGGGCGTGGGGGTCGCAGAAGAAGGTCTGGATGCCGCGGGCGTGCAGCTGGTGGTGGCGGGCGAACTCGGTGCCGTTGTCGAAGGTGACGGTCTGGCGCCAGGGGGGCGGTAAGGGTGCGAGGAGCCGGGATAAGGCGCGGGCGATGGGGGCAGCGGCTTTGCCGGGGGGCCGGACGGCGAGGAGCAGGCGGGAGTGGCGTTCGTGGAGGGTGAGGACGGCCTGGCCGTAGGTGCGGAAGAGCATGAGGTCGGCCTCCCAGTGGTCGGGAGTCTGGCGGTCCGCGGCGAGGGCTGGGCGGTCGACGAGGGGACGACGGTGGGCGATAAAGGAGGCGGAGCTGCCGCCCTTGCGCCCCCGCCGGCCCCGTTTGAACTTGGCCCGCGGCAAATAGTGACGCCAGGCATAGTCCTTCGTGCGGCGGATCTGGGCGTCAATGAAGCGGTAGATGGATTCGTGGGAGATGACGGGCCGGCCGGCCTCGCGGGCCAGACGGCCGGCCACCTGCTCGGGCGACCAGCCCTGTTGGAGGCGGGTGAGGACCTGGCGGCGCAGGGTGGGATCGCGGTCGAGCCGGGGCCCGCGCCAGCGGCGCGCGCGGGCCTGCTGGTCGGCGTAGCGCGGTTGATAGCCCTGGGTGCGCGATCCATTGCGGCTCAGCTCCCGAGCAATCGTCGATGGCGCGCGATCCAGACTTGCCGCGATTTGGCGGATCGAGGCCCCGGCGGCGTGGCGTCGGGCCACGGCACAGCGGTCTTCAATGGTGAGGTGCGAATAGCGTCGTTCCATGGCAACACCCTAATGAGGTGTTGCACTTCGTTTGTGAATCTAGGGAATCCAGCCTCCCGTCCTTAGACGACGGGCGTAGGGGCAACCCATGTGGTTGCCCTTTTGCGAACTCCCGGCGCCCGTGCCGAGCGGACGCCATGCCGCACATTTGGGGCAGAGTGGCCCACGACCCAGGTGAGAGCCCGAACCAATTCGCCGCCGCCCTCATGGTAATCTGGCGCGTCCGCCAGCTTTCTCACCTAACGCACAACTGCCATTGGACGAACCGGTGCGCCTCGCGCGCGCCTTCATGCACGGGACGCACCTGAGGCGTAGCGCCACCGCGGCGGCGCAGCGGGTCATGCGGAGGGCCGGCCTTGGCGCGGCCCTCCTACTCGCCGCCCTTGCTGTGGCGGCGTGCGGTGTGACGCCGCAAACCATCCTCGAACCCACGACCGAGGCCGCCCGCGCGTCGCACTGGCTATTCCTGGTGGTGTTTTGGGCGGGTCTGGCCGTGTTCATCGTTGTCGAGGGCATGCTGCTCTATACGATCGTGCGCTTTCGCCGCCGGTGCGGCGACACGCTGCCGCCCCAGACCCACGGCAACCTCAAACTCGAGATTGGGTGGACCATCGCGCCCACCGTGTTGGTCGTCCTCCTGGCGGCGCTGACGGTGCCGGTGATCTTTGCCAATGCCCAGGAGCCCGAGGATGACGCCCTGCGGGTGGAGGCGATCGGACACCAGTGGTGGTTCGAGTTCAATTACCCGGATATAGGCGTCGTGACGGCGAACGAGCTGCACTTACCGGTTGGCAAGCCCGCCGCGATCATCGTCAAGAGCGAGGACGTGCTGCACAGCTTCTGGGTGCCGGCCTTGCGGGGCAAGGTCGACATGGTGCCCGGCCGCACGAGCGTGGTCCGGATCCTGCCGGAACAGACCGGCACCTTCCCGGGCCAGTGCGCGGAATTCTGCGGGACGGCCCACGCGCTGATGCGCTTCACGGTCGTGGTGGAAGAGGCGGCGGCGTTCGATGCGTGGGCGGCCCAACAGCTCACCGACCGAGTCCCCCCGACCACCGAGCTCGCGCAGGCCGGCGAAGCTCTACTTACGCCGGCCGGCTGCACGCTGTGCCACACGATCCGCGGCGTGAGCGAGATCGGCACCATCGGGCCGGACCTCACGCACATCGGGAGCCGCGGGCACATTGCGGCCAACATGATGGACATGTCGCTTGCGAACTTGGAGCATTGGCTCCGCGATCCAGAGGGCATGAAGCCCGGCAATCTCATGAACCTGCCGCGTGAGCTCACCGAGGACGAGATCGAGGCGCTCACCAAATATCTGATGGGTCTCAAGTGATAGGGTGCGGCCGAATCGCGGCGGCGCCCCCGCGGAGCATGTCCTGATGGCCACGACCACGATCAGCGTTCGGCCGAACACCTACGCCGGCACGGCGTGGAGCTGGATGACCACGGTCGACCACAAGCGCATCGCGGTGCTCTATTTCGTGACCGCCCTAGCGTTCCTGGGATTGGGCGGCGTGGAGGCGCTGCTCATTCGGTTGCAGCTCTCGCGTCCGGAGGCCGGACTCATCGATCCCGATCGCTTTGCCGAGCTTTTCACCATGCACGGCACCACGATGGTCTTCCTGGCGCTGATGCCCCTCTCGGCGGCCTTCTTCAACCTCCTGGTGCCGCTCATGATCGGTGCGCGCGACGTGGCCTTCCCGCGGTTGAACGCGCTCAGCTACTGGGTCTATCTGTTCGGCGGAATCTTCTTGAACATCAGCTTCATCGCCGGCGGCGCCCCGGCGGCGGGCTGGTTTGGTTACGCGCCGCTGACTGCCCTCGAGTTTGCCGACACGCACGCGATCGACTTTTGGGCGCTCGGGCTGCAGATCCTCGGCGTCTCGTCGATCTTGGCTTCCATCAACTTCATCGTCACGATCATCAACCTGCGGGCGCCCGGCATGACCTTCAACCGGATGCCCATGTTCGTCTGGATGACGCTGATCACCGGCTTCCTCATCATCTTTGCCTTTCCCGTCATCACCATCGGCCTGGTGCTGGTGCTGTTTGACCGCTACCTGGGAACCAGCTTCTTCCTCTACGGAGGCGGCGGTGACCCGGTGCTGTGGCAGCACCTGTTCTGGGTCTTCGGCCATCCCGAGGTCTACATCCTGATCCTGCCGGCCATGGGCATCGTGTCCGACGTGTTGCCCACGTTCTCGCGCAAGCCGCTGTTTGGCTACGCGGTCGTGGCCTACTCCGGGGCGGCGATCGCGCTGGTGGGATTTGGCGTGTGGACGCACCACATGTTCACCGTCGGCCTGGGACCCGTGGCCGATACCGCCTTTGCGATCTCCACCATGGCGGTCGCGGTCCCAACCGGCGTCAAGATCTTCAACTGGATTGCCACGCTCTGGGGCGGCTCCATCAGCTTGCGATCGCCGATGCTGTTCGCCATTGGCTTCATCGCCATGTTCATCATCGGCGGCCTCACCGGCGTCAGTCTCGGCTCGCCGCCGGTGGACACCCAGGTTCAGGACACCTACTACGTGGTGGCCCACCTGCACTACGTGCTGTTCGGCGGCACGGTGTTTGGGCTATTCGCCGGCATCTACTACTGGTTCCCCAAGCTGACCGGGCGCATGCTGAGCGACGGCTGGGGCAAGGTTCACTTCTGGCTGATGCTGATCGGATTCAACCTGGCGTTCGGGCCTCAGCACCAGCTGGGCATCGATGGCATGCCCCGACGCATTCACACCTACGGCTCCGACATGGGCTGGGACTTATGGAACATGATGTCGACCGTGGGCGCCTGGGTCATCGCGCTGTCGATATTTATCTTTGCGGTGAACGCCATTCGTTCATTGCGCAGCGGCCGTGACGCCGGGCCGGACCCGTGGGACGGCGGCACGCTCGAATGGTCGATCTCGTCGCCGCCGCCGGTCTACAACTTTGCCGAGGTGCCCGTGGTGAGCAGCCGCTACCCCGTCTGGCAGGCCAAGCATGGCGGCGGCCACACCGGCGCGGTCGTAGCCGAGCCGCCCGCGGCCGAGACGGCGCATGACGATGAGGAGCCGCACATCCACATGCCCAACCCGTCGTACTGGCCCATCCTGGTGGCCGCCGGCATGGTGCTCGCGGCGTGCGGGTTGATCTTCCACCAGGTGTTCCTGTTGATCGGCGCGTTGATCTTTGGCATTTCCCTCATCGGCTGGCTCGAGGAGCCGCCCGGATGAGCGCCGACGCCCACGCCCACGAGGATCACCCCACGTCGACCGGCCTCGACAGCCGAAAGGTCGCCATGTGGGCCTTCCTGGGCTCCGAGACGATGTTCTTCGGCAGCATGATCCTGGTCATGCTGATCAACAAGCACAACACCTTGGGAGTCGTGCTGGGTCACGGCGAGCACGAAACCGAGGCGGGCCAGTCAATGCTGGACCTCGCGCTCACGTCCTTCACCACGTTCGTGCTGCTCACCAGCAGCCTGGCGATGGTGCTGTCGCTGGCCGCGTTTCGGAATCGAAGCCTGAACTGGGGGCGCTTCTGGTTGTTGGTGGTGGTCGCGTTCGGCGCCATCTTCCTGGGCGGCCAGGTGTACGAGTTCACCTCGTTCGTGCGCGAGGGTTTGACGCCATCCACCAATCTATTCGCCGCGTCGTTCTACATGCTGGTGGGTTTTCACGGCTCGCACGTCGCGATCGGCCTGCTGTGGCTGCTCGCAGTCGTGTACTACTCCTATCGCGGCAGGTATCAGACCGGTGACACCTGGGGCGTCGAGATGGTCGGCCTGTATTGGCACTTCGTGGACCTGGTGTGGGTGGCAATCTTCACCTTGATCTACCTCATCTAAACCGAGTGTTGAAGCGATGACAGCCGAGCATTCCAGCGACGCCCACTCCGCCGCGGAGCACGACGAGCACCACGGCTACATCCACTACGTGGTTGTGGGGGTCATTCTTACCGCGATCACCGTCGTGGAGATCATGATTCCCAGTGTTGAGGCCATCCGAAACGCCCTCGGCACGGTGTGGACGACGGCGACGTTGCTCATCCTGTCGTTCGTCAAGGGCGCCGGCGTGGTCATGTACTACATGCACCTTCGCCAGGACGACCGGCTCTTCACCGCGCTTTTCATGTTCCCGTTCCTGATCGCGAGCACGATTGTCGTCATTCTGTTCCTCTTCTGGACGCTAACCGGCTTGAGCGCCTAGGGGGACCTTTGCGTACCCCCGTGTCACTCCTGCACCTCTTCGTCATTCCCGCGTACTCCTCCGTCATTCCCGCGAAAGCGGGAATCTAGGTCTCACCCACCCTGGATCCGCGCATGGGACTTCCCAGACGTCCGCAGCCTGACCGGGGCATGCCGACATCTCCTGCGGGGACTGTCGGCACGGAGACCCAGGCGCCAACACGCCATGCCGTGGATAGGTAGCGCTCGTGACGTTCTATCTAATCCCTGAGATCACCCTGGGCCTGCTGGTACTGACGGGCGGGTACCTCTACGCGGTGAGTCCGTGGAATCCGGACCGGGTGGCGCGGGTGCCGTGGCCTCGGGTTGCGGCGTTCGTGGTCGGCGCCCTCACGCTCTTCGCGGTGCTCCATCCCCCATTCGACACACTTGCGGAATCCCATTTCAGCGTCCACATGCTGCAGCACAGCCTGCTGGCGTTTGCCGTCACCCCGCTGCTCCTCATCGGACTGCCGGACTGGCTGCTGGCGCCCGTCTTCCAGATGCGCGCCGTGCGGTTTGCGGCGCAGCAGCTGACGCGGCTGCCGGTGGCGCTGGTGCTCAGCACCACCGCTTTCTGGATCTGGCACATGCCGCCGCTGTACGAGCTGGCGCTGCAGGACCGCATCGCCCACGACTTCGAGCATCTCACGATGGTCGCCGGGGGTCTGGTGATGTGGTGGCCGGTCCTCAGCCCGGTGCGGGCCGTGCCGCCGGCCGTGGCGCCCATGCAGGTGCTCTACCTGTTGGTGCTCTCCATCCCGTCCGGGTTCTTCAGCGCCATCTTCGTCTTTGCGAACGATCCCCTGTATCCAACCTACGAGCTCGCGCGCGGGGCGGAAGCGCTCGTCGACCAACGCATCGGCGGACTCATCATGAAGCTGGGCGGAACGCTGGTGCTATGGACCATCCTCAGCGTGAAGTTCATACGTTGGCTTACCCCGCGGCCGGACGCAGAATCCGCGGCTCCGCCGCTCTAACAGCCCAACGCACGCGGTTCCCCACGCTGCGTGCAGCGTAGGATGCGGCACTTTCCGCACGTGGATACCGCAGCCCTCACGTAGGGGCGGTTCGCGAACCGCCCTCCCATCCTTCCCCGCCCGCGCATCCACCCCCAGGGCTCCGTCGGCCGAGGGCGGCGGCGCCCTCCGGTTCTCTACCTGCCGCTGACCTCGAGGGTGGCGCGCTGGCCCCGCACCGTGTGGCCGACAATGGGGCACGTCAGCGTATGCGTGCCCGGCCTCACGGGAACGTCGAGGTATCCGGTCTGTCCCGGACCGATGTTCGGCGACGTGATGGGATCCCGATCGAAGGCAAGCTCCAGCGAGTGCGTAAACGTGCCCTCGTTCGTGATGCGGAAACGAACTCGTGGCGCGCTCGCCGCCATGGTCGACGGCACGATCTTGAAGTCGGTCAACGTGACATCGAACACCTGACACGAAGGCGGCGAGCATTCGCTGGTTGGCGCGACCACACGGTCGGCCGGCGGATTCTCCGCCACGGCATACGCAAGCCCCTCGCCGCAGGCTGCGAAAAGGAACGACGCGACCACCAGCAGTGGAATCCAAGCACGGCGCGCCGACATGGAGCTAGGAGTGCCTCGGGAGTTGGCCGACGACCGGTCGCCAGCCATCCAAGCATAGGGGCGCGGTCCCACGCCGTGCAACGACATGAGTGTGACCCCACGCCTGCCGTGGGCGTTGGGTCCGACAGGCACGCGCGGCGACGTCACGCCCTGTGCCGTCAGAACGCACTCTCGCTTAGGCGAGTCTCACGTAGCATGTATACAATTACACGGAGATTTGTACCTGTGCGCTCGATTGGGCCGCTGTGTCCATGCCTCGACCGGACCTTGCGGGCGAACGCCCGAGTCGTGACTGACCCCCTACATTCCGGATCGGCAGATGCAGCTTCCGCGACTGTCATGGGCTGGGGCGGCGCGTGTGTCAGCCTTGAGGCCGGTAGCCAGCCGCGCATGGGCGGGGACTGAAACATCGCGAAGAACAAAGGTGGGCCGTCGTTGACGCTTGAAGTCGCTCTGGTACTCGACGAAGAAACCCTCGAAAACGCGCTGGCCGAGCTGGTGGCGCTCGGGGCCGAACCTGGATTCATCTACCGCGACGCCATCAATCGGGTGCTGCCGGACACCACGCAGATCCCGGACGAGATCGTGCAGTGGTTCCGCGAGCGGCTCGTCGAGGAAGAAATCGAGCTCCGCGATGAGCGGCCCGAGGAACGCACCGAAGAGCCGGCGCCGATCACCACGGCTCGGAGTCAGCGCGAAGAGCAATTCGAGCTTGAGTCGGCGAGCCAAGACACCGTGCGCAGCTATCTCAATGAGATTGGCCGCATTCTGCTGCTCACCGCCAAGGAAGAAGTGGACCTCGCGCAGCGGATCGAACGTAGTGACGAAAGCGCGCGCGAGCACCTGATCACGGCCAACCTGCGCCTCGTGGTGAGCGTGGCGAAGAAGTACACCGGACACGGCATCCCGTTGCTGGACCTCATTCAGGAAGGCAACGCCGGGCTGATGCGTGCGGCCGAAAAGTTCGACTGGCGGCGCGGCTACAAGTTCAGCACCTACGCCACATGGTGGATCCGGCAGGCCGTCACGCGCGCCATCGCCGAGCAGAGCCGGACCATCCGGTTGCCCGTGCACGTGCACGAAAAGCTCACCAAGTCCTACCGCGTCCAGCGTGACCTCCAGCTCCGTCTCGGGCGCGAGCCAACGGACGACGAGATCGCGGGCGAGATGGAGATGTCGGAGGAGCAGATCGGCGAGCTCAAGCAGGCCGCCAGGTTGCCCATCTCGCTCGAAACTCCAATCGGCGAGGACGGCGATACCGAGATCGGGCATCTCATCCCCGATGAAGACGCGGTGGAGCCCATGGAGGCCGCCACGCGGCAGTTGCTGACCGAGCAGCTCGACAACGTGATGGAGATGCTCGATCCGCGTGAGCAAAAGATTCTGCGGCTGCGGTATGGCCTCGACGACGACACGCCGCGCACGCTGGATCAGGTCGGGCAGGAATTCGGCTTGACGCGGGAGCGCATTCGCCAGATCGAGTCGCAGGCGCTGCGCAAGCTCCGCCATCCGCGCCTGGCCCGCCGCCTCAAGGACTTTTTGGTCTAGCACTACTTCCCATGAGTCTTGTTGGCAGATTGGGGCTGGCTGGGATTCCCGGATGCGGACAGGACGCCTCGCGCCGGTCGGACTGACCGCGTGGGTGATCCGCGCGCGCTACATGAGTGCATCCCTGGGCGACCCGCCGTCTGGGCCGCCGGGATTATGATTCGGAGACGAATAAAACGCCCGAACACGTATAAAAACCTCTGCCCCAATCCGTTCGCCCTGAGCTTGTCGAAGGGGCCACCGAACGGATTGGGGCGCTATAGGGGCCAAGATCGCCTGATTTGTTCGGAAGTTCCCTAGCGCCGCGCTTGGCCGGGCTCAGGACCGGCGTCGCCCAAGCCGCGTTGCCGCCTTAAAGCACGACGCCCGGCGCATTGCGCGCCGGGCGTCGTGCAGGTTGCCTCTCGGCTACATCATGCCGATGTCGTCGGTCGGGGGAACCGGCGACGCCGTCTTCTTCGGCGGCAGGTCCGCAATGAGCGTCTCCGTGGAGATGACCATCATGGCGACACTGCCGGCGTTCTGCAGCGCGGCCCGAACGACCTTGGTTGGATCAACGACGCCTACCTCGGTGAGATCGGCGATCTGCCCATCCGCTCCGTTGTAGCCCATCGGGCCTTCGGCGTCCGCGACACGCTGGACGATGACATCGCCTGTCTCGCCGGCGTTGACGGCGATCTGCCGCAGGGGCACCGGAAGCGCGTCGCGCACGATCCGAGCGCCGATGGCCTCGTCGCCGGAGAGTGCCTTGTGCACCTGGTCAACGGCTTCCATCGCGCGGACGAATACCGTGCCCGCGCCGGGCACGATGCCTTCGTCAACGGCGGCCTGGGTCGCTGACAGCGCGTCTTCGACCCGGTGCTTCTTCTCCTTGAGCTCCACCTCGGTTGGGGCGCCCACACGCAGCACCGCCACGCCGCCCGCAAGCTTGGCCGCGCGCTCTTGGAGCTTCTCGCGGTCATAGGCCGAGTCGGTGTTCTCCATCTCCGATCGGATTTGCTCGATACGGGCGTTGATGTCACGCGTCGAGCCGGCGCCCTCGATGATGGTGGTCTCGTCTTTGCTCACCATGACGCGGCGCGCCTTGCCGAGCACGCTCAGCGGGGTGTCCTTGAGGTCCCCGCCAAGATCGCGCGCGACCAGCTGGGCCTGGGTCAACACCGCAATGTCTTCCAGGATCGCCTTCCGCCGGTCGCCATACGCCGGCGCCTTGATCGCAATGGAGTTGAGAATGCCGCGGGCCTTGTTGACGATCAGCGTCGCGAGCATGTCGCCCTCGACATCCTCGGCAATGATCAGCACGTTGCGGTGTCCGCCTTGGACCAGGCGCTCGAGGAACGGCAGCAGATCTTGGGCGCTCTTGAGTTGCCAGTCGGTGACGAAGATGCTGGCGTCCTCGAGCTCGGCCGACATGCGGTCGGCGTTGGTGATCAAATACGGCGAGAGGTAGCCGCGTTCAATCTGCATGCCGTCGACCAGCTCGAGCTCCAGCGCGTTCGTGCGGCCCTCTTCGACCGAAACGGCACCATTCTTGCCGGCGCGGTCAAGGGATTCGGCGATCATGCGGCCAACTTCCGGATCCCCGGACGAGATCGTCGCAACCCATTCCATCTGTCGCGGCTCGCTCACCTCGCGTGACTGCTCACTGATCGCGTCATCCGCCGCCTTGAGCGCCTTCTGGATACCGCGCTTGAGGATCATGGGGTTCATGTCGGCCGCGATTGCGCGCAAGCCGCCGTGAATCATGGCCTGCGCCAAGACGGTGGCGGTGGTCGTGCCGTCGCCGGCGATGTCGTTGGTCTTGCTGGCCGCCTCTTTGATGAGCTGAGCGCCCATGTTCGCGAATCTGCTCGAAAGCTCGATGTCGCGGGCGACGGTCACGCCGTCGTTCGTTACCACGGGAGCCCCGAAGTTGCGGCCTAGCGCGACGTTGCGTCCGCGGGGGCCCAGGGTGACGCGGACCGCATTTGCGACCGCGTCGACGCCCTGGAGCAAGGAACCACGGGCCTCGGCGCTGAATCGGAGCTCTTTGGGATTGCCAGGCATACTCGGCAGCCTCCTCGGGGTGTGAGTCGTGCAGGATGGGGCGCGGGGAGCTGCGCACCCCGTCGCGTGGATGAGCCGGTTTAGGGACTCGTTAGCGTCGAATTGTAGCGCAGCGGCCACCGGCCCAACAGACCGCGCCGCACAAGGTAGTGGGCCACTTGGGTTCCGTCATTCCCGCACACGCGGGAATCCAGCCCCGGCTCGCCCGCGGACCAATCGAGAGCGCCGCGCGCCCGCCCGTGGGTGACCGGTCGCCATGCCGTACCCCAAGCGCACAGTGACCTACCACCTCGCGCGGAATGGCCGCTTGCCTACGACGCGTCCCCAGGCGACTCGTCATCATCGGGGTCCGCGAGACCCTCGTCCTCCGGATAGGCGTGCCGCAGCTCATGCGCTTCGATGTCAAGCTCAGCGTCCGGATAGAGCCGCTTGAGGTCCCAAGCATTGATCCAGTACCGCACATACGACCGCATGCGCCGCGACACCGTGCGCACTGGGGATGGCACGTCGGGTGGCGCCCAGGCGTAGGCGTCGGCATGGACCTTTTTCAGTTGGGCGTAGGTGCGCGTGAGCGTCTCGTCGTCGGGGGCGTCGAGCGTTAGCGCCTCGCGCTCGATGACGCGCATCCCTCTCTCCGCCCAGGCGGCTAGGCGCAGGTCTTCCTCTCTGCCTCGGCGCTGAAGCCTTGGCACGACGGTCTCGAGATCGCCTTTTTCCTCGAGGATCGCCGGCACGAAGTCGTCGGTGATGGCCGCGACCACCGATAAACCAGGGCAGTGCACGCCGTCAACACGCCCCAGCCAGCGGGCGAGCTCGCCGTAGGCTTTCCCGCGCTGCAAGATGCTGTAGCGGCCGATCAATTCGGCCTCGTCGATCAGCCACACCCAGCCGCGATAGCCGGCGGCGACCATGAGCCGCGCGGCGAACAGCGGCCGTTGCAGCGCCAGATCGCGGACGCGAACCGCGCGAATCTGAAAGTTGGCCGCCTGGCTCAACTCACGCAACCCTCGCTTGACGTCGCTGATATAGATGCGCTCCCCGGACCAGAAATCCGTAATCTTCTCGACCAACTCAGGGTCGTTGCGAAGGTGCTCATGCAGATGGAGCGTGGCCGCAAACAGCGGTGCGACGCCGCTCTGCGGCTGTCGCGCCCAGCGATAGAAGTCTCGGTACGCGCTGTTGCGCGGATCGAGCTGCAGGGCGACTTCCTGTATCGCCTGCCCGTAGCGGCCCGGCACGACCGCCGCCTCGATCGCGGCGCGATAGACCTCCTCCGGTTTATGGAGCGAGGTTTCCTTGCTGATGACAATCCGGCTACAGACATAGTTCCGCTCCAGCGCCAGCCGCTCGAGATATTGAAAGAGGTGCGACTTCCCGGCACCGAAACCCCCGGCGACCAACAATCCACGCGCCTGGCGAGCCTGAGGCAGCGCCTTGCTTGCCGCGTCGAGCTGTTCCAGGAAGCGCCGCTCGACCGCGGGCTGATGGCAGCCAAGCGCATGCACGGCGTCGTCGTTCGGTACGCCGTTGCGTAGCGCCTCGAGTGCGCGGCGAGTGGCGACGCCGCCATCCGCTTCGGTGCTCACGCCGCCCCCGCTTGCCCCACGGATGAAAGCCTGACCAACGAGGCCATGGGGTTCGCGAGCCGCCGGTCCCGCACCTCGTCGATGATGCGGAACTTGAGTGCTTCGTAGGCGCCAAGGCCGCGGCTGCGGGGCGCCTCGTCATCGGCCAAGAACTCGACGTCGGGGACCACCACGATCAGGCAGCCGTGCAACCGGTCGGTGGCGTCGATGAACTGACGCAGCACCTCGTAGGCGTCGAGCACGTTGGCCTTGGTGTAATACCGCTTGCCGTCGCGCGGGTTCCTGGCCACGGTGAGCCGCGCGGTGTCCAGCACGAGCAGCAGACCCGAATAGCCCGCGAAGCGCAGCCAGTGCAGCATGGATTCGAACAAATAGCGCGCGTTGGCGCGGGTGACGCGACTGAAGATGCTGTACGGCCGCACGGCGCTGACGCGGTTGTTGCTACCGTTGAGCCATTCGGTGATGGCCCGGATGCGCCGCTCGCCGTCATCGCCTCCCCTGAGCTCAGCCAGGCAAAGAGTCGACATGGCCACGCGGAAGTCTCGCGACAAGCGTCGATCCTTAGCCACCTGCTCCTCAATCACAGGCAGTAAATCCTGCTGTAGGAGGACGGCACCCAGGCTATTGGCCGCTGCCAGTTGCTCCAACAGCGACCCTTCGCCGTCGTCCGGCACCTTGTACATCTTTTCTGAGGCGAGCTTGACAACGACTTGGCGGCTCAGCTCACGCCAGGGAACTCCGCTGGCGACAGCGAAGAAGAGTTGGTCCATCATGTGCACCCTGGCGTGGGCCGCGTCGACCTGAATCACCAGGAACCCGAGATCTCTGCCAGCGCGATCAAGGCCGCCCGCGACCGCGTCCCGCGCCTGGGGGTCGCGGGGCACGGCAATCTTGACCGCCGACCCGCCGTCCCGCACGAAGGTCTCGAGGTAGTCCTGTCGGATGACCTCTAACCAGTCCTCGGGCGCCGTCACTGGCGATCTGGAGACGCCCGCATAGCCGCCGTCGCCGCGGGTGAGCGTCACTGGACGCCGATCGTAAAGGCGATCGCGTAGTAGGTCACCGCTTCTCCGTCCGGTCCGACGAACGACAGGCGTTGGGATTGTCGCGTGCCGCTGCTCGCATGCAACGAGAACGTCGCCCCGGATTTTGTTTGCCTGGTCCCGCTTTGATCCAGCAGATACAGATCGCGGCAAAAATCGGCGCGGCTATAGTCCCGGCGACTGCCCGGCAGAAGGGTAAACGTATCGTAGACCTTGGCCAGCGTAATCGGTGTCCCGCGTAGGTCCTTTCCCGTCCCGAACAGCCCTTCGCCTGTCAATTGCCGATACGCCTTGTATAAGGCTTCCAGGAATTGCTCGCTTGAGAAGGGCGGACGCTTCCCCTGCTCGCGCCGCAGCGTCGCCGCCAGCTTCGACGGCCGAATCGTAGGCACTTGTTTGCGGTCCACGCGCACCGCGCGCTGGCCCGGCAAGATGCGCACGATCTTGGGAAACGCCACCAACAGGTCGTCTTGGACATGGATGTTGAGACCCTCTGCTTGTCCCGCTTCGATGAGCTCGTGTTCGTATTTATTTCCCAGATACGCTTCTTCGTCCGCCGCGCTGAACGGCCAAGCGTCCGCCGCATTTGCGGCCGCTTGCCGGGCCGCTGCGCCGGCCTGGCACAGGCGATCGCCCTCGCTGCGCAGCTTGGCGATGTTGCCGTCGCGCGCGGCCTTCTGCAGATTCCTCGCGGCCCTGACGAGCGCTTGTGCGGTCTTGACGGCGGACGCGGCCGAACTCTCGGCCTCCGCAAAGCCTTGCTCGAACGTCTTCTCCACTCGCCTGCCCGCGATAGCCTACGGACGCATCTTATCCGAAGGCCATGGACGTTGCGCCCGGCGGCACGGCTGACACCCTGGCATTCCTCACATGGGGGAGGACGAGGTGCTCTTCCCTCAGAAGTTGTTGACGCGATCGCCCATGCGCGTGAGGCCCAGAGGACCCCATTCGTGGTGAGTACATGGGGAACCGTTCGTGGTGAGCCTGCCCTGCGTGCATCGAAGGAGCAAACGGGTGGGGGGCTAGCGCCCCTTCCAGTACGGGTTGGCCGACCAACGCCGCGCTGGTGCAAGCCCAAGCGCGCGCGCGACATCCGCGTTGCCGAGCAGGCTCTCGCGCAGGCGGGTCAGCGCGTCGTCGTGGCTTGCGGCGTCCATAATCACGATTTCCCGCTGGCCAACCAGAGCGGTGGCGCGCCACGAAGAACCGTCGCGCCACACGGAAACCTCAATCGCGACGCCCCGGAGATCAAGGGACGTCGCCGCCCGGGGATCGTCGCGAGACAGCGGTACGTCGGTCATTGGGGTGACCATCAGACCATGCCGCCGAAGTATAGGTGTGACCGGCGTGGACGCCGCGCCGTCCGCGCGACAGAATCAGGAACACCGCCGTCAACCGAAGCGTGCCGCGGGCATGGCTATTGAGCTGTTTGACGTAGTTCTGCCCGAAACGGCGCTGGAACGTCTCCTCGCAGCGGGCCTGCCCGAGCCACGCCAGGAGACCGTGCCGCTGGCGGCTGCCGCGGGTCGAGTCGCGGCGCGCGCGGTGTGTGCGCGCGAGCCGAGCCCGGCATTCGACCGATCGCTGATGGACGGCTTCGCCGTGCGCGCGTCGGACACGTTCGGCGCGACGGAGGGCTTGCCGGCCTCCCTCGCCGTCGTTGGCGAAGTGCCCATGGGGTCCCCGCCGACGCGTGACGTGACGGCCGGCGAGGCCATGGTGATCCACACCGGCGGCATGTTGCCGGAGGGCGCGGACGCGGTCGTGATGGTGGAGCACACCGAGTGGGTGGACGAGCGCACCATCGAGGTCATGCGGCCGGTCGCCGCCAGGGAAGCGGTGATCCATCGCGGCGACGACGTGGCCGAGGGGTCGGTGGTCATCCCCCAAGGCGCCCACCTGCGATCCCAGGACATTGGTGGGCTGGCCGCGCTGGGGGTGACGCACGTCTCGATCGCTCGTCAACCGACCGTAGGGCTCATCGCGACGGGAGACGAGATCGTGCCGCCCCACCAGGCGCCCGCACCGGGCGAGGTTCGGGACGTGAACTCGAGCACGCTCGCTGTCGAGGTGGAGCGCGCGGGCGGCGTGACGCGGGCCTACGGCATCGTTCCCGATGCGCGCGCGGCGTTGGATGCCGCGGCGCGCGAGGCGGTGCGGGAGTGCGACGCCGTCGTCATCAGCGCGGGCAGCTCCGTGAGTACGCGCGATCTCACGGCGGACGTGATCGGGTCGCTGGGGTCGCCGGGCATCTTGGCGCACGGCCTGGCTCTTAAGCCCGGCAAGCCTTCGATTGTGGCGCTGGCCGGCACCACGCCGGTGTTCGGCTTGCCCGGAAATCCGGTCTCGGCGCTGGTGGTGTTCGACCTGCTGGTGGCGCCGACGATCCACCGGCTGCAAGGGGCCGCTGCGTGCCGTCCTGCGCGAACGCTGCGCGCACTGCTGTCGCGCAACCTGGCCTCAGTCACAGGCCGCGTCGATTTCATTCCGGCGCGTCTCGTCGAGCGCGACGACGGAACGTGGGCGGAACCCATCTTCGGCGCGTCCAACCTCATTTTCACGCTCGTACGCGCCGACGCGCTGATTCGGATTCCGGCCGACGCGAACGGACTTCCGGCCGGAGCGTCCGTGGACGTCCGGCTGCTGTCGTGACGGCGCCGGCGGAGTCCGGCCGGCACGCGGGCTACGCCGCTCCGCGCTCCGGTGACGACCGCGTCCCATATCTGCGGGATGTGCCACTCGACGAGGCGCGGGCGCGCTTCCACCAAGCGCTGCGCGACGCCGGAGCGCTGGCGGCCGGTCCGGCCGTTTCGGCGGCGCTCGAGGCGGCGGTCGGCCGAGTCACGGCTTCGGCGGTGTGGGCGCGTACCTCGAACCCCCACTACCACGCCGCTGCCATGGATGGCATCGCGGTTGCGGCGGAGATGACCAGCGGAGCCTCGCCGACCTCGCCGCTGCGTCTCCGCGTGGATCGAGACGCCGTCTGGGTCGACACGGGCGACGCCATGCCACAGGGAACCGATGCCGTCGTCATGGCGGAGGACGTGCACGACATCGGCGACGGCAGCATTGAGATCTTGGCCGCCGTCGCGCCCTGGCAACACGTCCGTCCGCTGGGCGAAGACATTGTGGCGACCGAGTTGGTGCTGCCCGCCGGCCACACGCTGCGTCCCGTGGACGTTGCGGCTGCCGCGGCGGCAGGCCACGCGTCAATCGAGGTGCAACAGCCACCGCGCGTCGTGGTCCTTCCCACCGGCTCCGAGCTAGTGCCGCCGGGAGCGGAGGCCGGGCCCGGCCAGATTGTGGACTCGAATTCGCTCATGCTCACGACAACCGCCCGCGGGTGGGGCGCGGACGCCGAGCGATCGCCTCCAATACCCGATGACTTCGCGCGCCTTCGAGCGGCTGTGGACGAGGCGCTCGACCGCGCCGACATCGTCGTGATCAACGCTGGCTCATCCGCGGGAACGGAAGACTACACGGCGCGCGTCATCGCCGACCTCGGCGAGGTGCTCGTGCACGGCGTAGCGATCCGGCCGGGTCATCCGGTCGTGCTGGGCGTGGCGCGCGGGCGCGCCGTGGTGGGTATTCCCGGATACCCCGTGTCAGCCGCGCTGGCGATGGAACTCTTCGTCGCGCCGCTCATCGACGCCCGGCTCGGACGACGGCGCCGCCGCCGCCCAACGCTGACGGCAGTGGTCCCTCGGACCGTGGTGTCGCCCATGGGCGACGACGAATTCGTGCGGGTGAAAGTCGGCCGCGTCGGCTCCCGCACGATCGCCGCTCCGCTCGCGCGCGGGGCCGGTGTGATCACGTCGATGGTGCGCGCGGACGGGATCATCCGCATTCCAAGGATGTCCGAGGGTCTGGCGGCCGGATCTTCCGTCGAAGTGGAGGTGCTCACCGATCCCGCTGCCGTCGTCCATACGGCGGTGCTGATCGGCAGTCATGATCCCGCGCTCGACGCGTTGGCGAACGAGGTCCATCGGCGGTTTGCGCCGGCGACGGTGGCCTCGACCAACGTCGGGAGTCAGGGCGGGCTGGCGGCGCTGCGCCGGAACAACGCGCATGCGGCCGGATGCCACCTGATCGATCCGGCCACCGGCACTTACAACGTCGTGGATGTCCGGCGCATCCTGCCCGGCCGCGATGTCCTCCTCGTGACGTTTGCGCACCGTCAGCAGGGCCTCATGGTCGCTCCGGGGAACCCGCACGGCGTTCGCTCGTTCGAGGACCTATTGCGTGACGACGTGGTGTTGGTGAACCGGCAGCGGGGATCGGGAACACGGATGCTCTTGGACTACGAGTTGACCCGCCGCGGCCTTGGCGGGGCGGCCATTGGCGGCTACGACCGCGAGCTGTACACGCATGTCGCGGTGGCCGCCGAAGTGGCCAGCGGCGGCGCGGACGCCGGGCTCGGCGTGCTGGCCGCGGCCCGGGCACTGAACCTCGACTTCATCCCGCTGCTGGAAGAGCGCTACGACCTCGTCATCCCGCGAGAGCACTACGAGTCGCCGGTGCTGCGTCCCGTCCTGGAGGTGCTGCGGGACCCGGCGTTTGCGCGCCAGGTCGAAGCCATGGGTGGCTACGATGCGGCGCGGATGGGACAAATCGCCGCCGAACTCCCAGAGTCGCCGACGCGCGAAACGCCGCGGTAGCTTGCCGGAATCGCCGGACCGAGCGCGGCGCGCGGAAGGACGGACTGACCGCAGCGTGGCAAGAGCGCCGCAGCGGGTCTATCGCTGGATTGGGCTGCTACTCGCGCCGGCGGCCGTGACACTGGCGGTTCTGACGCCCAGCGCCATGCCCGAGATAAGTCCTCCGCCGGCCCAGCAACCGAGCCCAGCCATCCAGCTCCCGGCCGTCGGCGTCCGTTGGATCAACGCCGCCTCGGCCGCCGAGTTGGCGCAGGAGCTTCCGGGCATCGGTCCCTTGTACGCGGAGCGGATCACCACGCACCGCCGCCTGTTTGGCCCCATTGCTGACGCGCAGACGTTGGTCGATCTCGGGATTCCGGCCCGTGTCGTCGAAGGGATCCGCGCGCGGGTGAGCTTCGAACCGTGACGGCTTGGCTGGCCGCGGCGATCCTGCTCGGGATTGCGATGGCGGCGTGGTGGGGCCCCGCGCCGGCCTTGGTGGTCAGCGGACTGGCGATTGCCGGGGCGGCGACGGCAGCGACGGGTCGCCGTCGACTGCTCGTGGGCGCGGTGCTGGCCGCACTGGCTCTTGGGCTGGCGCGCGGCGGGCATCACGTTGCCTCGCAACCACCCCTGCTGCAGGCACCCGCCGGGGCGTCGCTGACCGTCATCGCAACCGTCGTGGACGACGCGCCGGGGCCGCGGCGAACGCTTCAGGTCGAGTCCGTGGTCGATGGGGAGAACCAGGAGCCGCGGCGAGCGGCGGGCCGCGTGCAGGTCTTCGGTCCGCGGGCGCTGGCGCTGCCGAACGCACGGATGTCGGTCTCCGGCGTATTCGTGCCGGCGCCCCCGCGCGCCACGAACGCGCTTGCCGGTCACGCTGAAACCTGGGCGGGAACACTGGACGACGCTGAGTTCGCCGTTATCGAGCGCGGGACCGTGGCCGATGCCTCGTGGTTGCCGCGCCTGCGTCAGCACGTGGACGCCAGCATTCGATCGGCGTTGCCGGAGCCGCACGCCTCTCTGCTCTCGGCCATGCTCGTGGGCATACGCCAACGGCTGCCCAACGAACTGCGAGATGACTTTCTCACCTCTGGCCTGATTCACATCGTGGCCATCTCGGGCTTCAACATCACGCTGATTGCGCTCGCGGTGCGACGGCTAGCCGGGTGGGGCTTGGGCCGATATGGCGTCGGGCTGGCAGCCGTGCTGCTGCCGCTCTATGCCGTGCTGGCGGGCGCCGAGCCGGGCGTCGTGCGTGCGGCCATCATGGGTGATCTGGTGCTCCTGGCCTGGATTGTCGGGCGAGACGCCGACACGCTCACCGCCCTAGGTCTGGCGGGGGCCGGCATGACGCTGGTGCAGCCTGAGGCGCTCAGCGACATCGGATTCCAACTCTCATTTGCCGGCACGCTGGGCCTCATTGTGATAGGGCCGCGGCTTGGAGTTGTGCTCACCGAGCGCGCACGGTTGCCCAGGTGGAGCGCCGAGCTGCTCGCCACCACCGCCGCCGCCAGCCTGATGGTGACGCCGATCATCGCGCATAGCTTCGACCGCTTTCAGCTCATGGCGGTGCCGGCCAATCTGCTGGCGCTCGCGGCGCCTGCCGCCATCATGGCCACCGGCGCGCCGGTCGCTATCTGGGCGTCCGCCGGGTGGCCGGCAGCCGACATCGTCGGATGGGCTGCCTGGCTGCCGCTCGAGTACTTGATGCAGGCGGGGCGACTGGCCGCGCAACTGCCCGGGGCCTCGCTCGCCACAACCGGGTTCGACTTGCCACAGGCGGTGGCTTCCTACCTCTGCATCGGCGCAGCCCTTCTGCTGCTCGGGCGACCGCCGTTGCGGCTCGCCCGCACACCCGCCGGATTCGCGGCGCTACCGCGGCGGGCTGTCTACGGCGTGGCGCTTGCGGCCGTGATCGCGCCACCGCTGATGGCGGTCGCGGGCATGCCGCGCCTCTTCGACGACGGCGCCACGCTCGCGACTCTCGATCTGTCCGGGCGCGTCCCCACGGTCTACGTCAGGAAGGGCGACGACCGGATCGTCGTCGCGGGGAGCCGCCTGGATCGGCTGCTGCTTGACCGCGCGCTGCCGCGCTGGGACTCCCAAGTCGACAATCTGGTCATGGCGTCGTCGGGCGGCGATCTGTCGCACACGGCCCTCGACATCGTGGGCGTGCGTGACGTGGCCTTGGTGCAGGCGCCGCCCGCACACGCGCTCGGGTCCAACCTTGTCGCCCCCAACCGCGCCGGTCGCGCCCCCGTCACCGCCGACGCACGCCACGCGACCGGCGATTTGGAGACCGAGCTCATGCCGACCGACGGCGGCGCCTGGGTGCTGGTCAGGTCTCCCGACGCGGCGCTGGCCATCGCGCCGCCGACGGTGTCGCGGCCCGAGCTGCCAGCGACGCTGCAAGCGGACGTGCTGGTGCTTGGGCGGTCGACGACACTCGGGGCCATCTCCGCGTCCGCGTTGCGCGATGCGGGCGTGCGAGTCGTGATCGCGCCGCATCCGCGTCTGCCTGAAATCGTGGCGCGTGCCGTGGATGACGCTGGAGTCATCGCGCTTCCCAAGGGTCCGGACGACGGCGCTCGGCTTGTCGGAAGCGTCCAAGTTCGCGCCGACGGCGGAACCATCGAGGTGCGGCGGTGAGCTTGGCCTACGGGAGGGACCGCGTAGGATCGCCGGGTTAGGCTCCACCTATGAACGTGATCCTGCACATTGCCTACCGGGCGCAGTGGCTGCGTGGGCAGGCCGAAGGCGCGTACAGGGCTGACAGCCTCGCCACCCAGGGCTTTATTCATACGTCACGGCCGCACCAATTGCTCGGAGTGGCCAACGTCCTATTTCGGAGACAACTCGATCTGGTCCTTTTGTACATTGACCCCAACGTGGTCAGCGCAGAGATCAAGTACGAGGCGCCGCCAGGATCGCGTGAAGCGTTTCCGCACATCTACGGCCCGCTCAACACCGCCGCCGTCATCAAGGTCGTGGACTTCCTCCCTAACAACGACGGCCTCTTCACGCTCCCCGCGGACGTGGCCGCGCCGTAGTGACGCGGTTGGATCCAGGGCCGTCATTGCGGCGTAAGCCGCAATCCAGGCCGCAGCCTGCACGACGAGCCCGCGGTAGCCAGGGTGGGTCAACGCCCGCCGGCAGCGTCCAAGTTCGCGCCGACGGCCGAACCATCGAGGTGCGGCGGTGAGCTTGGCCTACGGCACGCAGCAGGTAGGATCGCCGGGTTAGGTTCTACCGTGAGGTCGAGATCCGTGAGCGAGCGCATCGCCGTCATTGGGGCTGGAGCGATGGGTGGTGCGGTCGTCTCCGCCTTGGCGGCCAGCGGGGCGGTCCCCGCCGCCTCGATTGTCGTGAGCGAGATCGACGCCGCGCGCCGCGAAGCCGTGGCGACGGCCAACGGCGCCACGGCCGGCCGGGGTCTGCCACATGACGTGACCGGCGCGCAGGCGCTGGTGCTCGCCGTGAAGCCGCAGTCCTTCCCGGCGGTTGCGGAGGCGATCCGGCCGGCGCTTGACGCAACGCATCTGGTGATCTCGATCATGGCCGGCGTGCGACTGGAGACCATGGAATCGTCGCTGGGCACACCTCGCGTCGTGCGCGCGATGCCGAATACACCGGCGCAGGTCGGTCGGGGCGTGACGGTGTGGATGGCCGGGAGCGGCGTCGATGCCGACGACCGCCGACGTACCCAGCAGATCCTAGGTTCGTTCGGAACGGAGATCGAGGTCCACACCGAGCGAACGCTCGACGCGGCGACGGCAGTACACGGCAGCGGCCCGGCGTATGTCTTTCTCGTCGCCGAGGCGTGGATCGACGCGGCCGTTTCGATCGGTCTTGATCGGCAACTCGCCGCGACGCTGGTGCGCGAGACGCTCGCCGGATCGGCCGAGCTTTGGACGGCCGGGGACGCCAGCGCCACGGCCTTGCGGCATGCCGTCACGTCACCCGGCGGCACCACCGCCGCCGCGCTCGACGCGTTCGAGGAGCGAGGGCTGCGCGCGGCGTTCCTCGCAGCTGTTGCCGCGGCCTACCGCCGCTCGCAGGAGCTCGGCTAGACCGCTCGACTACCGTCCAGCAGCAAGATCAAACGCTAGCGCCGGTTTCTTGGCGTCTCCGGGCGGCACGCGTCGCTCCGTCTCGACCGTGCTACGGTTTGCGGCGCTTGTGAAGGACGCCACGAGGTGCGCCTTGGCCGTCAGTTTGACACCCGAACAGCTCGAAGAGTTGCGCCAGATCGATTCGGCGACGATCGCCAATGCGATCGAAAGTTTCAACGTCCGGGACAAGACCGAGGGATATCTGGGCAGCAACGTGCGCTGCCTGTTCCCGGACGTCGGCGAGCCCTTCGTGGGCTATGCGGTGACCGTGAAGGGCGATAGCACGACCTACGGACGCCGGCGCGATCCCGCGCTGCAGATGGATCTCTGGGAAGTGCTGGAGCAGACTCCGAGTCCATCGGTCGTGGTGATCCAAGACGCGAGCGGCAATCCGTCCAAGTCCTGCCACTGCGGTGACGTCATGGCCACCGTTATGAAGGCGCTGGGCGGCGTGGCCGTCGTCACCGATGGATGCGTGCGCGACCAATCCGAGGTGCGCGAGATTGGCATCCAGTACTTCGCGCGCGGGATCACCGTGTCCCACGGCACGTCGGTGGTCTATGAGGCCGGCGAGCCGGTGGTCATCGACGGGACGCCGATCAAGACTGGCGATCTCCTGCACGGCGACGAGAACGGCGTGGTGGTGATTCCCGACGCCGTGGCGGGCGAGGTCGCGGAGGCGGCGCGGCAGGTGCTGGCGGACGAGGCCTCGCGCAAGGAGTTTGCGCGGCAGCCGGGATTCACAGCGGCCAAGTACCGCGAGTTTTCCGGCCTCTAGCACCGGACCCTACGTGTAGGACGTGCGGAGGCCCCGGCGTTCGCGGTGACGCTCTAGCGCCAGGCCGATCATCCGGTCCATCAGCGCCCGCGCGGGCACGCCGCTGGCTGTCCATAGCTGAGGAAACATGCTGATCTCGGTGAAGCCGGGAATCGTGTTGACCTCGCCGATCACCGGCTCGAGCGTTTCGGCGTCGAGCAGAAAGTCCACCCGCGCGTAGCCGGAGCAATCCAGCGCGCGAAAGGCCCGCACGGCGTCGTCGCGGATGCGATCGGCAAGCGGCGGCGGGAGGTCGGCGGGGATGACGGCCTGCGATCGGTCGTCCTCGTACTTCGAGACGTAGTCGTAGAACTCGCCTGCGGGGACGATCTCTCCGCACACGGACGCCTCGGGCTGATCGTTGCCCAGGATGCTGACCTCGATCTCGCGCGCGTTCGGGATGCCCTGCTCGATGATGATGCGGCGATCGAAGGCAGCGGCGGCGGCCATGGCGGCGTCGAGCTCACCGGCGTGGTGCACCTTGGAAACTCCCACGCTGCTTCCCAAGTTGCAGGGCTTGACGAAGAGCGGGTAGGACAAACGGGCCTCGATGTCCGCCTGGACGGCGGATGGGTCGGTCCGCCACGCCGATGCGGACACGACGTGCCAAAGGCCAACCGGCAGGCCGTGATCGCGCAGAATCGCCTTCGCCAGGCCCTTGTCCATGGCGACGGCCGAGCCCGTGACGCCCGAACCGACGTAGGGCAGGTCGGCGAGTTCCAGCAGCCCTTGCACCGTGCCGTCTTCGCCATACGTGCCGTGGAGCACTGGAAACACCACGTCGAGATTCCCAGCCGATGCGCCTGCCGCAGCTGGGACGTGCGCCGTCGGCAGCGTCACCGGCAGCGCGGCGCCGGGATCGGTGGGGGGAGCGGCGCTGAGGCGGCGCATCGGATCGGCGTCCAAGAGCCATTCGCCACGTTTCCCGATGCCAATCTCGACCACGTCGTATTTCTCGCGGTCGAGCGAGGACATCACAAAAGCGGCCGAGCGCAGCGAGACCTCATGCTCGCCGGAGCGTCCGCCGAAGATGACGCCCACACGCAGACGGCCAGGCGAAGATTCCATGTCGCTAGCCTAGCGACTCCGGGCGGCTTGCACGGGCGCGAACCGTGGGGTCACGATGTAGCCGCCTTCCCGACCTGGCCGCAAACATATGCCCAGCGCACTCATCATCGGCGTCACCGGCTTTACCGGCAGCGTTCTTGCCCGTCGGCTGGTGGCTGCGGGCTGGGACGTGCGCGGCATCGACGAGAACGAAGACGCCGCCCCCGAGCTTGATGAACTCGGCATCGCCATTGAGCTGGCCGACGTGGGCGACCCCGATGAGCTCGAGGACCTTGGTCAAGACGGCGACCATGTGTTCTACGTGATGCGCAGTGTGTCGCACACCCAGCAGGACATGGAACGGCGCACGATCGCCGGCGTGATGAACGTCGTCGACGCCCTGCGCGGGACCGACATCGCGTCGTTCGTCTACGGCAGCACCCTGGCCGTGTACGGCGATGGTTCCCAGGACACGCTGACCGAATCGTCGCCGGTGCAACCCACCACCACGTTGGGACGGCTGAATGTCGAGACGGAGGAATACCTGTGGGAGCGGCACGCGGCGGCCCGTTTTCCGGCGCGCATCGTGCGGGCGGGCACGGTCTATGGCCCGGGAGGGGGGACCCTCGAGTCGCTGCAGCGCGGCAACCTGCGGCTCATCGGCGGCGGCAAGAACCCGACCAGTCGTATTCACGTGGAGGACGCCGCCGCCATCTTCGAGGCCGTTGCGGTGCGTGGTCGCTCCGGCGAGGTGTATCTGGCGGTGGATGACGACCCGGCCCCGGCCAGTGAGTATCTGCGCTACTTGGCGGCGGAAGCCGGGACCGCGCCGCCGAAGTCGTCGCCCACGATCGTCGTGCAGGCGGTCGTCGGGCTGCACAGCGCCGTCGCCCGATTGATGCGCAGCAAGTCGCAGGTCTCATCCAGCCTGTTGGGCCTCGTGACCGGCTCGTACCTGACATCCAACGCGAAAGTGCGCACGGAACTCGGCGTCGAGCTGCGCTACCCGACCTACGTCGAGGGCGCCGAAACGCTGCTCGATCCGCTGCCCGATGAGGAATAGCCGCCCGATCGTCCGGCCCGGCGCCAGGCGGCGTGGGGCGGCCGGATGACCGGGGAGATCGTGTTCGTGCTGGCGGTCGTGGGCGTGGCGGTCGTGGCCTTGGCCAGCGGACGAGTGCCGTTCGAGGTGACGGCCATCGGGGTGCTGCTGGTCCTGTTCGTTGGCGGCGCGATCGACTTGGAGGCGGCCTTGCGCGGGTTCTCCAACAGCGCGGTCGTGACCATCGGCGCGGTCATGGTGATGAGCGCCGGGCTCGCGAACACCGGCGTGGCGCACTGGATGGGCCGTCTGATCGGCCGACTCGCCGGGAACAGCGAAGCGCGGCTGATCGCCGTCACGGTGCTGGCGGCCGGGTTGCTGTCGGGGTTCATGAACGCGATTGCCGCCGGCGGAGTGCTCCTGCCGGCTGCGGTGGCCGCCGCCCGGGAGTTGAAAACGCCCATTTCACGCGTGCTGCTGCCATTGTCATACGCCACCCTGCTCGGGAGCGCGCTGACCCTGGTGGGAACGCCATCGAACCTGTTGGTGAACAGTGTGGTCGCTCAGGAAGGGATCGAACCGTTCAGCCTGCTGGAATTCACGCCGTTTGGCGCCGCGATTCTGGCCGCTGGGATTCTGGCGCTAGTGCTGGGGCGGAACCGCCTGCTGCCGCGGCATGCGTCTGGCGCCGCCGGTGACGCGTTGTTGCCGCGCAAACGTGACGACCACGTGCCCTACCAACTCGAGGATCGGCTGTGCGAAGTAGCCATTCCGCCCGCGAGCCCGCTCGTTGGGCTGAGTTTGCGCGACAGCGGCATCCGCACCGACTTTGGCATCTCGATCGTGGCGATCCAGCGGCAGAGCCGGACGGGCATTGCGCCCGCGCCCGAGATGCTGCTGCGCGCGCACGACGTGCTGGTCATGAGCGCCCGCGACCGGGATGTCGCCCAACTGCGGGAGCGCTTTGCGCTGCCGGAACCGCGCCCGTCCACCCTGGGCGCCGCCGCGCTGCAAACGGAGAACGTGGAGTTTGCCGAAGCGTCGTTGGCCCCGCGCAGCACGCTGGAGGGCGAGACGGTGCCCTCCCTGCGCTTTCGGGACCGCTATGGGCTGAGCGTGCTCGGCATCTGGCGTGACGGGGCGCCCCGCCGCACCCACCTGCATAACATGCCGCTGCGCGTCGGTGACGCGCTGCTCGTGCTCGGACCGCTGCCGCGGATTGCCGAGCTGCGCGAAGACCCCGACTTCGTTGTTGTGACCGAGCGCGTGGGCCTGTCCCTGCGGCAGCGGCAGGCGCCGATTGCCGTCGCGATCGTGGCGGGATTCGTTGCGGCGCTCATGTTCCAGCTAGCACCGGTGGCTATCGTGGCGCTGGCGGCGGCGGCGGCCATGGTCGCCACTGGCTGCCTCCGCGGCCGCGAGACGTTTGCTGCCGTTGACTGGCGCGCCATCGTGGTCATCGGCGGCATGCTGACGCTGGCCGAGGCGATGCGGCAGAGCGGCGCGGCGGCGCTGGTCGGGGAGTCGCTGGCGGAATCGCTTGGCGATGGCGGGCCCTGGATCGTGCTGGCGAGCATGCTGCTGCTGACCTCGATGTTTACGCATGTCCTGGGGAATCACGTCACCGCGGTGCTCATGGCGCCCGTGGCCCTCAGCGCCGCCGCCCTTGTCGGCGCCGACCCGCGGATGTTTGCCATGGGTGTGGCGCTGGCGGCCTCAACCGGCTTCATTACCGCCTATGCGCACCCGGTGAACCTTCTGGTGATGGGGCCGGGGAACTTCCGTTTGCGCGACTATGCGCGCGCGGGCATTCCCATCGCCGCACTCGTGCTGCTGGTCGATTTCGGCATGCTGGTGCTGATGTTCGGCGTTCGCGGTCCGTAGACACGACAGGAGACTGCCCAAATGATCCGAATCGCAATGCTCGGCAGCGGATTCGTGTGCGAATTCTTCATGCGCGCGCTGCGCTACGTGCCGGGGCAGCAGGTCGTCGTGAACTTCTCGCGGTCCGAGGCTCGGGCGGCCGAGTTTGCGGCCAAGTGGTCCATTCCCGCGTGGACGACCGACATGCACGAGGCGGTCACCCGCGACGACGTTGACCTTGTCGCGGTCGGTTTGCCGAACGACGCCCACGCGCCGGCTTGCATTGCGGCCGCCGAGGCCGGAAAGGCCGTTGTCTGCACCAAGCCGCTGGGCCGCAACGGGCCCGAGGCCAAGACCATCCTCGACGCGGTGCGCGCCCACGGCGTGTGGCACGGCTACGCGGAGACCGAGGCGTTTATGCCGGACGTCGTGCGGGCGCGGAAGGCGGTGGAGGACGGCGCCATTGGCCGGGTGCTTATCGTCCGCGCGCGCGAAGCGCACACGGGCTCGCACGCCACCTATGCCTGGGACATCTCGAAGAGCGGCGGCGGACCGCTGCTGGGGATGGGCATTCATGCCGTGGCCGCCTGCCGCATTTTCATCGGCAAGGACGTGATGCCCGCCGAGGTGTTCTGCTGGGCCGCGACCCTGGAGCACGACGTGCCCTTCGAGGACAACGCCGTGGCGCTGGTGCGGTTCGAGAACCAGAGCATGGGGCAGGTCGAAGCCGGCTGGAGCCACCACGGCGGCATGGACGTGCGCACGGAGGTCTACGGCACCGACGGGCTGATCCACATCGATTCCACCCATGGCACGCCGATTCGCGCTTTCAGCCTCAACTCCATCGGCTACGTCCAGGAAAAGGCCGACTCCGACACCGGCTGGACGTTTCCCCAAGCCGACGAGGCCTGGCAGTACGGTTACCACGGCCAGATGTTCCATTTCGTCGAGGCCTTGAGCCAAGGCAAGCCGGCCGACGAGGACTTCGTGGACGGCTACATCGCCAACATGGTGATCGACGCCGCCTACCGCAGCGCCAAGTCGCGACAGTGGGAGCCGGTGAACCTGGATCTGTAGTGCGGCGGCACGGTTGACGGCATCAGCAGACGAGGACCCTGCTTGGGGGCCGCAAGGATGACGACCCGGACGCCGTATCAGGGGATATTAGGCCAAATTGCTGGCGCCGCCGGCGCGCTCGCCGTAACTGCCGCACTGGTTTTCCTTCCGGTTGGGTTGGGCTACACGGTGCCTTGGGGCTGGGTCGGGGCAGGCGCGCTGGGATGGATGCTGGCTCTGGTGCTCCGCCTGCCAGTGATTCTGGGCGCTCGGCGCCTCGGTGCCGGCTCCGACGTCTTGCGGCGCTGGACGCCCGCGCTGGCAGGTCCGGCGGAGGAAGTGGTGCGGCTGGGCGTGGTGCTCATGGCCAGCCAGGATTTCGCCACGGCTTACGCCATCGGCGCGGGCTGGGCAGCTGTCGAGGCCGTCTACGGGATCCCGGCCGGAATCGCGCGGCTCACGCTCATGCGGCGCGATGACCCGAAGGCCCTGGAGGCTCGGCGGGAGCTGGCCGAGATGGGGCTGGACCGCGACATCGCGCCGGCCTGGGGCATGGTCGAGCGGCTGTTCGCCGGCGCCGCGCACATCGGATTTACGCTGCTCGTCGCGCGCTGGCCGCTGCTCGTGATCGCCCTGATCCCCCTGCACGCCGCGGTGAACATGGGCGTCATGGCGCTGTTGCCACGGGGAATCACACGCGCCGAGGCCCTGGTGGCCCTCGCGGGGACCGTGCTTTTTCTGGGGGGACTTGCGGCGTTCGGCGTCCTTGGCGGTGCCTGAGAAGAGCCGTCGGTGGATGCCAGGGCGATCGCTATCGGGCTTGTCCCGGTGGTTAGGGTCCGACCCGCTGCGCGTTGCGTATGATCGCCGCGCCGTCCGAGGATGATCGGTCGACTCGCATGACAACCGACCAGCAGCGAGAAGCGGCGATTGAGATCGTCGCGGCCGTATTCCCAACGGACGCCCGCGGCCTCGGCGCCTGCCGCGGACTTCTTCCCGTCGATGCGTATGCCCGCGCGGCCGCGGCCATCGCCGCACCATCGCCCACGCGGGCGATGCTGTTGACCGGATTCCCCGTCGGTGGGTACGGCGAGACCGACGGCCCGCCAGGGGCACTGGCGGTTGGCCGAACGCTGGTCGAGCTTGGCTGGGACGTGGTGACGGTGGCGTGCCGGACGACGGATGCCGTCGTGCGGGCGTTGCTCGAAGATGTTGGCCCTGTCGAAGCGGCGGATGATGCCGGGCGCGCTTCCAAGGAAGGCTGCGAGGCGCTGCGCCGGAAATACTCGCCCGATCTGGTCGTCGCGATCGAGCGGCCGGGGCTGACGGCGGACGGGCGGCTCACGAGCATGCGCGGTGAGGATCTCACCGGCGTGGCTGCCGCCCTGGACTCGCTGATGCGCGCGCCGCTGACGGTGGCGGTCGGAGACGGCGGCAATGAAATTGGCATGGGCGCCCTTGCGCCGTACCTCCAGGCCAAGGGCCTGATTCCAGGCGTCAGCGTGACCCGGGCCGCGCACCTGCTGCTGGCCGATGTCAGCAACTGGGGCGCCTATGGTCTCGTCGCTATGCTGGATATTGTGACGGGGCGAGACACGCTGCCCGACGGCCCCACAGAGGCGGGCTGGATCGAGCGCCTCGTGGCCGCCGGCGCGGTGGACGGAATGACGCGGTCGAACACCGCCATGGTCGACGGGCATTCGATGGAGGTAAACGCCCAGATACTCGTCCGTCTGCGTGAGATCGTGGAGCGTTTCCGACGAACGGCAGGTGCGGCATGGCGGTGACCGAACGGCTCGAAACCGGCGCGGCGGTGCGGGCGGCGTGTCGTGATGGCTCGTGGAATGCGACAACCGCCGGCCTTGCCCCGGGCTATGTGCAGGCGAATCTGGTGATGTTGCCGGCCGCGCTGGCCGACGACTTCGAGGCCTTCTGCGCCGCCAACCCGCAACCGTGCCCGCTGTTGGAGCGCACGTCGCCCGGCGCCTACGAGCCGCGTCGTTTCGCTCCCGGCGCCGACATCCGCCGCGACGCGCCCCGCTACTGCGTGTACGTGGACGGCGAGGCGCGCGGCGAAGCGCCCACGGATGCGCTGGCGCACTGGCGCGAGGACATGGTGGGCTTCCTCTTGGGTTGCAGCTTCACGTTCGAGGCCGCCCTGCAGGACGCCGGCCTGCCGCTGCGTCACCTCGAACAGGACGTGATCGTGCCGATGTACCGCACGTCGGTGGCCTGCACGCCCGTCGGTCCGTTCGCCGGTCCCATGGTCGTGAGCATGCGGCCCATGCCTGCCGATCGGGTGGACGAGGCCCACGCGATCTCGGCCCGATATCCGCGCGTGCACGGGGCGCCCGTGCATGCCGGCGACCCGCAAGCGCTGGGCATTGCCGATATCGCGGCGCCCGATTGGGGCGATCCCGTCGAGGTGCGAGCGGACGAAGTGCCGGTGTTCTGGGCCTGCGGCGTCACGCCGCAAGCGGTGGCGCAGGCCTCGCGTCCCCCGCTGATGATTACCCATGCCCCCGGTCATATGTTTCTGACCGACTGGCGCGACCATCAGCTGGCCGGCGACGAGCCGGCGCTGGGCTAGTTCCCCAGCAACCCCCGCAGGCCGGCCGGCATCTTGCCGCTGCTCATCATCTGCATCATTTGACGAGCCTGCTTGAACTGCTTGAGCAGCTGGTTCACGTCCTGCACCGATGTCCCGCTGCCCGCCGCGATCCGCCGCCGCCGTCGGCCCGTGATCATGTCCGGCGCGGAGCGCTCCTGGGGCGTCATGGAGAGGATGATCGCTTCGAAGCGGCGTAGCCCGTCGCCCTCGACCGCCTGCCGCACTTTTGGATCGTTGAGCGCGCCGCTCATGCCCGGCAGCATGCCGAGAACCTGGCTCAGCGATCCCATCTTCTTCATCTGTTCGAGCTGCTCCAGGAAGTCGTCAAGCCCAAAGGACGCCTCGCGCATCTTGCGCTGCATCTCCTTGGCCTGGCGTTCGTCGATCACCTGCTCGGCCCGCTCGACCAGCGACAGCACGTCGCCCATTCCAAGAATTCGCGAGGCCATGCGGTCGGGATGGAACGTCTCTAGCGGCTCGATGGCCTCGCCGGTGCCGACGAACTTGATCGGAACTCCGGTGACGGCGCGCACTGACAAGGCCGCGCCGCCTCTGGCGTCGCCGTCGAGCTTGGTGAGGATCAGGCCCGTCAGCGGACTGCGGGCGTGGAAGGCTTCGGCCACGGCCACTGCCTCCTGGCCGGTGGTAGCGTCCGCCACGAGCAGCGTCTCGTGCGGCTTGATGCGCTTCGAGATGCGCCCGATCTCATCCATCAGCGAGTCGTCCACCTGCAAGCGGCCGGCGGTGTCCAGGATCACGTGGCTGTGGCCGTCGGCGCGGGCGCGGGCCACGCCGTTGACGGCGATTTTCAGCGGCGAGGCTTTGGTGCCTTCTTCATGCACGGGCAGATTGACCTGCCCGGCCAGCGTGACGAGCTGGTCGATGGCGGCGGGCCGCTGCGTATCGGCGGCCACCAGCAGCGGCGTCCCACCGCGGCCCTTCGCTCCCAACGCCAGCTTGGCCGCCGTCGTGGTCTTGCCGGACCCCTGCAGGCCCACGAGCATCACGACGGTGGGCGGCTGCGACGCGGTCTCTAGCGGCACCGCCTCGGTGCCCAGCAGCTCGACGAGTTGATCGTTGACGATCTTGATGACTTGCTGGGCCGGCGTGACGCTCTCGAGGACCTCGGCGCCGACGGCACGCTCGCGGATGCCCGCCACGAGGTCGCGCGCCACCTTGAAGTTGACGTCGGCCTCGAGCAGCGCCATGCGCACCTCGCGCAGGGCCGCAGTGACATCCTTCTCGGACAGACGCCCACGGCGCCCAAGGCGCTGAAACACGCCTCCCAGCCGTTCGGTCAGGGTGTCAAACATCAGCGGCGAAGGTGGGCGTGGCGGGCCTCCTCTGGATTTCGGCCGTTGCCGAAATGGCCAATCTGCTCGATTCTACGCGGCTGCACGGCGCGCCGCCGTTTCGGTAGCATGACGGGCGGCCCAACGCCGCATGGGGCATTCGTCTAGCGGCCCAGGACACCGCCCTCTCAAGGCGGAGATCGCGGGTTCGAATCCCGCATGCCCTACCAGCAATAGCCGGCCGCGACAGTCCTATCCGCAGTGCGATGGCATGCAGGCGGCCGTTTGCTCCCTCACCTGCTTGACTGCAGGTGCTTACCAGGCCGCTGGCTTCACGATCCTCCGCTCGCCTATGGCAATTTCATGCGGAAACTGCGAGTCGCGCAGCACGCGCTGTCTTTTTCTGTGAATCTCCACAAGAAAATCTGCCGCTTGCCGCAGCCGATGACTCGGGCGCCGCTGTTCTCCTGTTCGGTGGCGATTGAGAACCGGCGCCGCCACACCCACTCGTACGCCAAAGCGCTCTCGCACCATTGCGATCGGGTGCTCTAGGTCCGAGTCGTTCGAAATGACGAGCGCGACCTGGTAGGCGTTATCGAACGCGTCCATCAGCAAGTACGACGCGAGATTGACGTCCGACCCTTTTTCCTTCGGTGGATTCCCCAGAAACGACCCATAGTGGATCGAAAGGTTCGGAATGGTCTCCAGGGCGCGGAGATACACCTGCTGCCGCTCCGAGACCCACGGGTCCCTTATTGACGGATTCACCCGCGCTGTGAAGTACCGGATTCGCACTATCGCGTTATACGGCTTGAGCAAGCGGCGGCTAAACGCGCAGAGATCCAGCCATCGGTACGGCCGACCCCGCAGTGCGCCGTAGTACAGGTTGAACCCGTCAACGTAGACGCAGGTCGGTACGGAGTTCACGGCGGGGATTCGTACCCCAGAGCCAGTCACGATCAAGAGCCTTAAAAACGTGACGCGCCATGAATGGCGCGTCACACCTAGCCAGCGAACCGCGCTAGGGGGGTCGGCCAATTTTCCGCCGATCCCCTAGCACTGTCAACAGGTAGTGAGAGTGATGGAGCTGCGGCACAGAATCGGCAGCGCTATTTTCGGCGTGCCGTCGTCGCCTGTCAATCGCTTCAGAACTCGAAAGTGCGCGGTGGCCGCCTGGGCCACCGGCCAGCCTTGCACCACAATGCGTTCAATCAGCAACATGCGACCGCCGACCGAGCGCTACGATGTGCCACGAAGGCCCTCCTTCGCTGAGGCTCTTGCACGGAACCCCATCGAACGGAGCGGCCTTCACTGTGTCAACAACGTGAGCGGGAACTACAACTAGTCCGAAGAAGCAAGCGGGATAAGTGGATGCAGAATGCCGTTCGAGCCAAGATCGCCCAGGAGAAGGCGCGACAAGAGGCCGAACAAGTGCGGGACGGATAGGCGGCGCTCGCAATTTTGCTGAATGGTTCTAGCAGTATGGCCGGTATGTAGCCCAACCGAGCGAGATCGACGTCGTACGATCCGGCCGGCCACAGCGAGCCGTTGGGGCGGGTACCATGACTAGTGATGACCTGAACAAGGCAACCAGTTCAAAGCCGAAGGCATTTGTGATTATGCCATTTGGTGAGAGCGACAAAGACAAGGAGATGTTTCAAACGACCTATAATTTCTCTAAGGAAAAGCTCGAAGTATTCGGCTTTGAAGTGAGGCGCGCTGACGAGATACCTGGTTCTAGCATTATCATGCGGCAAATAATTCAGCATATTGACGAAAGCGACGTATGCGTCGCCGATCTCACGGGTAGTAATGCAAATGTCTTCTATGAACTAGCCATAGCACACTCATTGGATAAACCAGTTATTTTGGTGACACAAGATGACGTAAGCGATCTGCCGTTCGATATAGCATCGTACCGAGTATACCAGTATAGCGATTCAATTGCAGGTTCAGGTGAAGTTGAGGACGCTTTGAGGATCGGCGCAACCGCCTTTCTCCAAGGCAATCCTATATTCGGCAATCCCGTATCCGAGTACTTCGGGCGAGAAGTACGGCGTTTTTCTCCCGAGAACAGTGAAGAGGCAGTGCCGGGCCTTTACGACTATTTTGACCAGCTTGAGCGCAGCCAACGTTCTATTTTGGGGATATATGGCAAATTTAGGTCCGGTCAGGATGATATGTTGGCGAGAATGCAGAATGTAACTGGTAGGTTTCAGCAGGCCCGCTCAGCACACCAACGCATTCTTTTGCTTCGTGGCTTTGCAGCGGATGTTGACGAGTCAGCTTCGCAAATGGAGGCAGATAGCAGGGCGTATCGCGATGAAATCGATAGGCAGGAAATTGCCCTTGAGGCTGTTCTTCATCAGGTTGATCTGGATATTGAAGACAATCTGTCCGGATATTTGGTGATCGTTGGTCATTTGAGGGACCTGGATGTGAATATGGCTACTTTGAGAGGTGCTCTCAACTCATATGCTGCCGCGTTGGATGGGCTGCCTAATGTTGAGTCGCGATTCAATCGAGCAGTGGGCAATGTGAAAGATGGTGTTTCGTACATGTCTGTATTGGTCGAGCGTCATCGAGCGGTTCTTTTGCGAAGTCGAAAAATCTCCGATGCGAGGCTAAGAAGTATAGGCATATCCGAATAACTCTTGTTGAGTTGCTAAGGTCTCGCCTTCGGCTTCGCTGGCTCTGAAGTCCGGTGTTCTTTCTCGCCCGTGACGGCCAAAGCTTCCAATGCATCGGGCGAACCGTTAAGCGTCGACATCGTCCGCAGGGTTCGCCAGCCCCTCCGCGATGAGCGGCATCTTTTGCGGGGCGTTTAGGGTGCTAGACATCCGCCCGCTCGCGCCACTGCGGATCCGCGGTGCCCGTGGATGCGTTGGCCACGCGCGCCATCTCGAAGAGCACGTCGGACAGCCGGTTGAGAAATGCCGGCGAGCCTTCGGGCGCGGGTGCCGTCACGACGCGCCGCACGCTCCATCTCGTCACGGGCGGTCTGCATCGCGGGAATCGCGGATTGATTCAGGCTGTAAAACCGCGATGCGCCCCGCCAATGATCGTGCGATGTGGAACGCTCGAGGCGGCGGTCAAAGAGCGATGCCGTATTCGTCACCTGGCCATCCGTACCAAGCACCCCTGCGGAGATTGAGTGTTACGCGACAGGTCGGTGAGTACACGCCCGATCCGGCGGGATCACACAGGACCGGTGACTCCTTTGAAGCGTCATCGCTCGATGGTCACAATGCGCGCCGAGTGTCAACACTGCGGGACTGCGTTCCTGTACGCGCGGTGACATCCTCTCTAAAACCTGGCCATGAGCTGCCTAAGCCCGTGTCGTGTCAAAGTTGATGCACTCTTCGCAGACGGACTTCGGTACCAACCCCCAGCGAATCATATAGTTGAACACGAAGCATCCAGCGCAGAAACCCAGAAATGCCTCGAGCGCGGCGAACACGGTCAGCACGACCAGAACAGCGCCTGCTGCCACCGACAATCCTGTGACGAAGTGCAACACCAGTGCAGTCATTGAGAAGGCAAGTCCCACCGTTTGGGCAAAGCGCTTGGGCGGCCCGGGAACAAGCTTCGGTTGAGCTATTCGCGGCGCGATCACCCTGGTTGCCAGCAGGCCCATTGGGCTCAACGTAGGGCCGGTGGCTACTCTGGCCAGAAAGCCATAGGCAAGGATGAGCATCAACCACGACTGCCCGGTTAGTATTGTAGTAAGAGATAGGGTGACTACCATTCCGGCTACGATCCTAGCGGCCACTTCGTTGACCGGACTGGGAAAGCTGAAGACATCGCGAATCCGAGGCAGCAACCGTCCGCTAATGAGCTGAGTTAGCACTGATATAGGCTCGCTTTCTCCAGAAGGAGACCCCATCCATGTATACCAAGGAATCATACCACGGTTGACCTCCTGTGCTGTGGCAAACGTGAAGTTGGCCGAGGTATTTGGCGAGTCGCCGGTCGGGGCGGTGGCAGCCCGGTCAGCGGAGTTCTGGTGAGTGACTTCTCTGCCGCATGTCAACACTACCCCGGACTCAAGCAGCGCTGCTGGATAAATGTGTTGAGAGACATTGATGAACTCGAAGCGTTGTGCCCTCAAGACACTGCCCTCTCAAGGCGGAGATCGCGGGTTCGAATCCCGCATGCCGTACCAACGACAGCCCTACATGCCCGGCGCCACCCCGCGTGACACACTTGTCCCGCTGCATCCGGAACAAAACCCGCGACTGATCCCATCGCGTCGCCGGTGCTGATCCTGATATCGACCAATTAGGCGAATCGCGCCCACCGGGTGTCGACGCTGCGGCGCCGGCCGCACGTCCTCGCCCCTTGACGCGTTCAGCCTCACTTGGTGGACACCCCAATTCACCCATGAACTCCTAAAGCGGCTCTCGCACACCTCCTAGAGGCGATCACCAAAGGCCCACTTTCACCGCTCCCCGAACTCTCGCATGCGTCCCAACGGCAACGGCAAGTGGCACAGCTCGAGCGTGGAAAGCAGCGCAGCACCGGGTATGCGCAGACGGATCTGGGTTAGCGCGGGCTAAAGCTCGAACGCCTTGAGCTGAATGCTGGTCCGGTGGGGAGCGCCGTGGATGCGCAGCGCATAGTGGTGTTTGCGAGGCTGATCCCGGAGCCTTTCAAGAAAGTCGTCGAGCACGTAGCTGAGCGCCCTGAGCTGTTCGCGACTGCTCATCGCTCCCTTTGGGCGGTACACCCAGAGCGTTCGCACGGCATGCGCCGAGAGCAGCTTCTTGTGTTCCCGTTTCGCGTTGTCGTCGGCATGAATCCAAATCGCGTTGCGATCCCCCATCCACGGGATCAGTTTGCCGTCGGTGACGCGCAGCACGCCTTGGAATTCGTCGATTTCGCTAACCAGTGCCACGCGGTATCCAACCTTGCGGAGTGCCCGCCCGACGTTTGGACTCAGTGACTCGTCAACAACGAGCAGCGGTTCGCCGCCAGGTACCAGCAGGCCGTCAGGCGGCGACTTTTTCCTCCCACGCCAGGGCGGCCGTCAACTCGTCCTGCGTAAGCCCATAGGACTGCATCACCAGGGGCTCCGGGTCTCCGCCCCGCACCAGGCCCCAGACCGCGCGGGTCGGAACGCGGGTGTCCCTTATGCAGGGCTCGCCAAACTGAACGGCGGGGTCGAGTACGACGAAGGGATGCGGTTCCCAACTGCTGGCAACCTCGTCCTCGAACCGTAATCCGCTGACCGGAATGAGGTACTCGCGCAGCAAATTCATGGCCAGTTGCCCGTGTCTGCTGGCGGCGATGAGCTGGTCGCCCAACGCCGTAAGTACGTCCGAACGCTCGGTCCACAGCTGCTCCGTCGCGAAAGGACGCTGATGGCCAGTTTGGTCACGGAGCCAGTCCTCAGCAGCGTGGATCCGCGGCCACGACACGCCAGCCGCACGCAGCGCTGCGATCACGCGCATTGAGATCAGGTCTTCAAACCCAACGATCAAGTCGCGGCCAGGGACTTCGGCGAGTGCTGGATGCATCAGCCCTTTGCGCACCCAGCGGATCAGGTGTCGCGACGTAACCGGATATGCCTCGCTGGCACCGCGGGCGGCCAGCAAATAGCGGGCTGCGGTCGGTGCGTCGTAGATGCCCTCGTAGGTTACGAGTGCTGGAGACACGATCGCACCCAAGTTCCTGTGCCTGACATCTTCAGCAGGGTGGTAGACATCACCTTTCCGGCGGCATCCACGCCGCGGAGGCCATGCGAATTTGGCGACGCTATGACATTACCAGCCAGCGGGCAGTCCTTGGATTCCGCCCGTGAACAATATGCCTGGCGGACGGACATGGCACGGTCCGAGACGCTAGGAACGCCACCGGATCCGCTAGCAGCGTACGTACGTCGTCCGCTGCTCTCGGCCGCAATTACCGCACGGCGGGAGTCTGTCTGTGTGGTCGTTGAGGAAGACCGACCAACGGCAATTGGTGCAACAGTATCGGCCTCGGCCTGGCTTTTCTCCGATGTTGTAGGCCATGTTGCTCGCTCCAAGCCATGTCCCCGTGATTGGGGCGCCCGGTTCGCCTACGAATTATAGAACACGAACAAGAGGCGAACACGCTAGCTATCGGCCCGCCCGCGCCACTGCGGATCCGCGGTGCCCGTGGACGCGTTGGCCACGCGCGCCATTTCGAAGAGTACGTCCGACAGCCGGTTGAGAAACGCCGGCGATCCTTCCGGCGCCGGCGACTCGACCACGAGCCATACGCGGCGTTCGGCGCGGCGGCACACGGAGCGCGCGATGTGAAGCGCGGCGGCGAGCGGGTGGCCGCCGGGCACGATGAAATGCCGCAGGGGCGGCAGCGCGTCGCGGTATTCGACCAGCCAGCCATCCAGTGTTTGCAGCGAGCCCGGCGCCAGCGAGGTGCTGCGGGCGCGTCCGCCCGGGTTGGCCAGATCGGCCCCGACCTCTAGCAGCCGCTCCTGCACCCAACGCAGCCGGTCCCCGATGCCGGCGACGTCCTGCTGCGCCGTGCCGAAGCCCAGCCAGGAGTTGAGCTCGTCCACGGCACCAAGCGCCTCGATGCGCGCGTCGGCCTTCGTCACGCGCGTGCCGTCGTAGAGGCTTGTTTCCCCGTGGTCGCCGTGGTGAGTCGTCATGCTGTCGCCATGGCACCGGCGCGCAGTCGGCGCATGGACACCCGTGTGCAATCCGGACAGGCGAAGGATGTGTAGGACGAACCTATGCGCGGTTCCAGATTGAGCGGGGTCTGGATTCCCGCCTTCGCGGGAATGACGGACTGTGGGGCGGGAATGACGGAGAGACTACGTGAGGGACTCCGCTTGCGGGATTGCCGGCGTAATTCGTGGGCGGTCACACGCGGCGCTCGATGAGCTCGCGCTCGAAGAAGTCCGCCGTCGCAGTCACGACCCGGCGGGCGTTCAGGGTCAGGTAATGCCCCACGCCGGGATGAATCGTCAGTTCGCTCACCACCCCCGCCTCGCCAAGGGCCGCGTGCAGCCGCATTGCCCAATGTGGCTTGACCGCCAGATCTGCCTCGCCCTGATGGATGGTTACCGGCCCCACAAGATAGTTCAGGAAGTTGCCTGGTGACAGGGCCTGGCGCAGGTCCTGCGACGATGCCAGCGTGGGCAGCCGGTAGTAGTCCACCAGGTCCTCTGCCCACGCGCTCAACGGTGCCCACATGCCCACGGGCTGCACGCGTGCGTCCACCTCGGCGGCGCGCAGGGCCAGATCGCATCCCAGGCTATGGCCCCACATGCCCACCCGCTCGTGTTGGGCGCCAGGCAGCGAGGGAATCGAGGCGACGAGGTTGAGCACGTCGATGGCGAAGTCGAGCCGCGCGCCGAGATTCGTCCGCGTATCGTCCTCGGAACCACCAAGGCCCCGATAGTCGCTGGCGAGCGTGATGAATCCGCGCGGCGACAGCTCGGAGGCCATGGCGCGGGTGCCGTCGCCGCTGTGGAACTGCACCGGCAGCGTGAACCCGTGATTCAGCACCACGACGGGGTGCGGTCCGGCCGCATTCGGAATCGTGGCCACCCCCGTGAGCAGCAAGTCGTCCGAGCGATACGTCATGGCGTAGGAGGTATAGGTCAGGTGCCGTCCCAGCACGCGGTGCAGCCGGATGTCCCCCGCGCGGTAGTCCCGCGCGCGCAGCGCCTCGATGGCGAACGGCGATCCGCCTGGGTAGCGGTCGTCGGCCTGGCCCACGACCGACCAGGCATCGCAGGCCTGTACCGCTCCGGCCGCCAGCGCCACGCCGCTACCGTATAGCAGGCGGCGCCGTGAGAACCCGGCAAGCGGACTTCGGCGGCTGTGAAAGCGCCCTGCGGGACTCATGGAACGCGGGCCATGGAGCGCCGCGATGGCAGGCGCTGCCGCCGACCTGTCTGGTGGTACGTCGCGATTCCGCACATGGGTGAGGTTCATGGTGGCATGCGTTAGGCGTCAGAGACGTGGGCAACGCGACACATCGCGAAAGGCAGCGGCACCGCAAGATCCCATCAGTGCGGCCCAACCGATATGCCCGCCGGGGCGACGGTCGACCTGCTGTTGCTAAGCCGTCGTCGCTGCCAGCCCGGATGCGATCGTCGGCACCAGCTGCGCCCGGACCGCTCGGTCGGCCGCTACCAAGGCGTTGGTCACCGCGGGCGCCCGTGATCGGCCGTGGCCGATCAGCACCAGGCCCTTGAGGCCCAGCAGCGGTGTTGCTCCGATCTCTGCGTAGTCGATCCGCCGCCGCATGGCGCGCAGCGCCGGTCGCATCGCCAGCGCCGCCAGCTTCGCCAGCGGTCGCCGTTCAACCTCGAATCGCAACTCGGCAAACGCGAATTCCGCCGTGGCTTCCGCCGACTTGATGACCACGTTGCCGGTGAAGCCGTCGCACACGATCACGTCGGCCGCGCTGCGGAAGATGTGGGCCGGGTCCACGTGGCCGGCATAGTTCACGGCCTCGGTGGCCAGCAAGGCGGCGGCCTCGTGCACCAGCGCATTGCCCTTGGATTCCTCCTCGCCGATGCTCAGCAGCCCCACCCGGGGATTGGCGATGCCGTGCATGCGCTCCTGATAGACACGTCCCATCACCGCAAACTGCGCCAGATGCCGCGGGCGCGCCTCGGCGTTGGCGCCCACGTCGATCACGAGCGGGCGCGGCCCGCGTGACGGGAGCAGGACGCCCAAGCCCGGCCGCTCGACCTCCGGCAGGCGCCCGACGATGAGCACGCCGGCCGCCACCGCCGCTCCGGTGTGGCCCATCGTGACGACGGCGTCGATCTCGTCCGCGCCCAGCATTTCGGCCGCCCGGCGGATCGACGTCGCCCGGCGCGAGCGCACGGCCTCGACGGCGTGCTCGTCCATGGCCACGACCTCGGGGGCGTGCACGATCTGCCAGGGCGCCGCCTCCACGCCTTCCGCGGCGAGCTGGGCGCGGAGCGCGTCTTGGTCGCCGATGAGCAGCGGCGTCACCCCAGCCTGGCGTTGCGCCGCCAGGGCGCCTCGAACAGTCTCCGCCGGCGCGTAGTCGCCGCCCATCGCGTCAAGCGCGATACGGGGAGCCACGAGATGCAGGGCGCAACCTCCGCTTAGACGTCCAGGTTCCGAACCGCGTGGGCGTGATTGAAGATGAAGTGCCGCCGCTGCGCAACGTCCGTCCCCATCAGCCGCATGAACACCTGATCGGCGTGCTCGGCATCCGAGACCTGGACGCTGAGGAGGTAGCGCGACTCCGGGTTCATTGTCGTGTCCCACAGCTGATCGGCATTCATCTCGCCAAGGCCCTTGTATCGCTGCACGGCCACCTTGCCGGACATCTGCTTGAGGGCTTGCTCTCGCTCCTCGTCCGAGAAGGCGTAGACCTCCCGCTGGCTGTTGGCCACGCGGAACAGGGGCGGCTGGGCGATATAGAGATGTCCGTGATCGATGAGCTCCGGCAGGTTGCGGAAGAAGAAGGTCAGCAGCAGCGTGCGAATGTGCGATCCATCGACGTCGGCATCGGTCATCACGATGACGCGTCCGTAGCGCAGCTTGCTCAGGTCCACCTCGTCGTTGACGCCCGCGCCGACGGCCGTGATCAAGTTGCGGATCGCCTCACTGGACAGGACCCGGTCGATGCGGGCCTTCTCGACGTTCAGAATCTTGCCGCGCAGCGGCAGCACGGCCTGGAAGCGCCGGTCGCGTCCCTGCTTGGCATTGCCGCCGGCCGAATCGCCTTCGACGATGAACAGCTCGCACCGTGCCGGATCGCGTTCCTGGCAGTCGGCCAGCTTGCCGGGCAGCGCCATGCCGTCAAAGGCTCCCTTGCGCACCACCAGGTCGCGGGCCTTTTGCGCCGCGACGCGTGCTCGGGCCGCCAGCAACGTCTTCTCGATGATGCGCCGTGCATCGGAGGGATGCTCGTGCAGGAACGTGCTGAGCTTCTCGTTGACCACCGACTGCACGTGCCCCGCCACCTCGCTGTTGCCCAGCCGGTGCTTCGTCTGCCCCTCGAACTGGGGCTCGGGAATCATGATGCTGATCACGGCCGTCAGGCCCTCGCGCACGTCCTCGCCGGTCAAGTTGGCATCGTTGTCCTTGAGCGTGCCCTGTTTGCGCGCGTATTCGTTGAGCGTGCGGGTGAGGGCCGTCCGAAATCCCGTCAGGTGCGTCCCGCCGCTGATGTTGCGGATGGTATTGGCGAACGTGAGCACCTGCTCAGCCACCGTGTCGCAGTACTGCAGGGCGATGTCAATCTTGGTCGTCTCGACCTCGCCGTTGATGCCGATGGGATCGGGGTGCAGCGGCGTGCGCCGCCGGGCCAGCAGCTTGACGAACGATTGCGTTCCGCCCTCGAAATAGAAGGACATGCGCCGGCCGGTGCGCTCGTCGACCACCCCGATGCGCGTGCTGGCCACGAGAATCGCCATTTCGCGGAATCGCTGCACCAGCAGGTCAAAGTCAAGCTCGAGGGTCTCGAAGATTTCCGAGTCCGGCATCCACTCGATCGTCGTGCCGTGCTCGTCGGTTGGCTCACCGCGCTTCAGGTCGGCGACGGGGCGGCCGCGCCTGTATTCCTGGGTCCACTCATACCCGTCGCGGCAGACCTTCACTTCGAGATGCTCGGAGAGCGCGTTGACGATCGAGACGCCAACGCCGTGCAAGCCGCCGGACACCTTGTAGGCGCCGCCGCCGAACTTGCCGCCGGCGTGCAGCTTGGTCATCACCACCTCGACGGCTGGGCGCCCGACCTTCGGATGCATGTCGACGGGAATGCCGGAGCCGTCATCCTTCACCCGTGCGCGGCCGCCGGGCAGCAACGTGATCTCAATGGAGGTTGCTCGCTGAGCCAGCGCCTCGTCGATGCTGTTGTCCACCACCTCATAGACGAGATGGTGTAGGCCGCGCGCGTCCTTGCTGCCGATATACATGCCGGGCCGCCGTCGGACAGCCTCCAGCCCTTCAAGAACCTGAATGTCTTTGGCGCTATACGCCATACGCCTCGGTACTCCTCCGAGCGCGTGACCTCACGGATCGCGCGACGTTTTGTCTAAGCAAAAGGACCGTCGAAGTGGCGGTCTACTAGCGTCGGTCTCCGCCGCGGCGGGCGCGCGGCGCCGCCCTGCGGGGATTCGGTTGCGTCAGGCCCGATGCTGACCGTTCGATCAGAAGGGACGGCGATTGGCGCGAGACGCTTCGCCTCGCCAAATCGTGAGAACTGCGGACCGCCAGCTTGCACGCTCAATCGTATCACAACCGAGGCTTTCGATCCTGCCGCAGCCGCATTGATTCCAGGTCTTGTAGCTACATAATGTCAGTGGCCGCGTCGCCGACTAGATCAAGAATTGACCGTTCTGCTGGATCAGCTCGCCGTCGAGATACAGCGCGCCGTCTTGCCGCAGGTCCTTGATCATGTCCCAGTGCACGGCCGATTCGTTGCGGCCGCCCGTGAACTCATAGGCCCGGCCAATGGCCAGATGCACCGTGCCGCCCATCTTCTCGTCGAACAGGATGTTTTTCGTGTGGCGCTGGATGCCAAAGTTGGTGCCGATGCCAATCTCCCCCAGCCGTCGCGCGCCGGGATCCGTGTCAAGAATGTCCGTGAGAAAGTCTTGGCCCTTGTCCGCCGACGCCGCGACGATCTTCCCACCGGCGAATTCCAGCCGGATGCCCTGCACCTCGCGTCCCTGGTAGATGGCGGGGAATTCGTAGCGAATGTGTCCCTGGGTGGCGTCCTCGATCGGAGCGGTGAAGATCTCGCCATCCGGCATGTTGTGCGAGCCCGCGGCCGGCTCCCAAATTCTCCCCTCGACGCGCAGCGTCAGATCGGTCTCCGGTCCGACGATGCGGATTTCACGTCCCGTTTCCAAGCGCGCCTTGACGCGCTTGAGTTCGACGTCCATCGCCGTCCAGTCGATGTTGGTGGCGCCGAACAGGAAGTCGGCGTACTCGTCCAGTGCCATCTCGGCCTCTTGGGCGAAGGCGTTGGTGGGGTAGTCGCACAGCACCCAGCGGACGTTTTCGATGATTTGGTTCATCACCGGCCGCGAGGCGGTCATGACCTTCCCGATCTTGGTCGTGTCGCTGCTGGTGAGCGCACGGGTGTTGCTGGCTGCCCGGAACCGGATGGCGGCGTCGATGGTGTCGGCCTCGAACTTGCGCACTGGGTCCAAGTGGCTGAGCTGGTCCTCCGACGCATGGCGCAGAAACAGCACCTCCGTCTCCTCGAACGACACGCTCATCCGGGGGTGCGCGCCCGCCTCGAGCGCCAAGCGATAGCAGGCCAGCATGAGCGGCTTGGCCTCGGCCGGCCCCATGATGGCGACCAGCTCGCCAGCTTGCAGCTTGGTCGAGTGATGCACCAGGATTTCGGCCAGGCGCTCGACGCGGGGATCGGAAAGCATGTCACCTCAGACGGGGCAGGGCACCGGCCAGACTAGCATCGGCCTCGATGGCGGCGGCAGCGGCGATTCTGCGCGGAGTGGGCCCTTGGGCGGGGAGCGCTAGCTCGCGGGTCAGCTCGCCTGAGCGCCGGCGAAGTGATGCCAGGCGGCGTAGTAGACCTCGGACGCCTGGACGACCTCCGCGATCGGCACCCATTCGTCCTGGCTGTGCGCGACGGCTATGTCGCCGGGCCCGCACAGCACACTGGGGATGCCGACGGCGGCCAGCGACGCCGCGTCCGACCCGTAGGGCGCGCCCGCAATGGCCGCGCGTCCCGTTACGGCCTCGCAGGCGGCGATGAGCGCCCGCACCACACCGGCGTCCTCGGACGTATCCAGCGATCCGGCGACGACCTCGGGCACGGCCTCAACCTGAAGACCGGGAAACCGCTCGCGGGCGATGCCGAGCACTTCGGCGAGCTCCGCGTCCACGTCCTCAAGCCGCTCAGTCGGCAGGAAGCGCCGGTCGAATATCAGCTCGCAGTGGTCCGGCACCACATTGAAGGAGGTGCCCGCGCGGATTCTTCCCGCGGAAAACGTGGAATCCCCGCACAGCGGGTGCCGGCGGCCGACCAGGCGCCGGGTGAACTCCTCACGCAGCACCCGAATCACGTCGGCCATGTGATAGATGGCGTTGTCGCCCAGGTCGGGACGCGAGCTGTGCGCCGATATGCCGGCGGTGGAGATCTTCCAGAAGCGGCCGCCGCGATGCGCGCGCACGATGTCAAGACTGGTCGGTTCGCCCACGATCGCGCCGTCCGCGGTGACGCTCGAAGCGGCCAGCGTGTCGGCCCCGGTGCTGCCTGCCTCTTCGTCCACCGTCGCCGCCAGCACCAGCGTGCAGGGTCTGACGGATTCGCGGGACACGCGGCGCAGCGTCAGCAGCATGGCCGCCAGCGAGCCCTTGGTGTCGCAGGCGCCGCGGCCGTGGAGGAGTCCCGCCGCGTCGAGCCACGGCTCATGCCCGCGTGTCATCGCGCCCAGGGCAACTGTGTCCATATGCGCTTCCAGCATCAGGACCGGAGCGCCGGCGTCGGCTTCGAGGGTGCCGACCACGTTGGGGCGGCCCGGCAGCGCCTCCTGGTAGACGACCTCCGCCCCGCAGGATTCGGCGTAGGCCGCGACCTTGTCCGCCACCGCCGCTTCGCCGGTGCCTCCAGGAACCTCGGGCGACACGCTGGGCGTGCGCACCAAGTCCGTCAGAAGCTCAATCGCTTCCTGTTCACTGGCTGCCGGCTCTCCGCGCATGGCCGCATGATAGGCCCGTGCGCCGCGTGGTGCGCAATTGCCCCCATGCCGGATGCGTCGTCGACGGCTGCCGCCGCCGCGGTCAGAACTCCGTTAGGGCAAGCGGCCTCAGATTCCCTGGACTAACTCGGCCCATTGACTTTCGGGGAACGCTTCCATCGTCTGCGTGCCGCCGCCGAAGCGCTCCCGGAACGCCATCATCGCCTGCGCGCAGGTCACCGAGTCCGGGAACTCCATGATCGCCACGCCGTCGAACTGGCCCATGGTCAGGTAAATATCGATCAGCTTCCCGCCGTGAGCCTCGAGGACCTTGCGCGTCTCGGGCGCCCCTTCGCTCAGTTTGTGGGCGTAGGAGCCGGGCTCGGCGGCGTCGCTGCCGGGCAGGCTGAGCAGAGCAATGAAAGTGGACATCGGATCTCCTTTTTCCAGCGTCGATTCTGGCCGGTTGAGTATCGCACCGCCCCTGGAGACCCGACCCGCTCGATCGTCGCGTCGCTCTGGCCCGAAGGCCGTTCGCTGCGTGGGTCTCCATCAGACGAGCCGCGTCCGTGGGAGGCAGAATGACGCGACGCCGCACGCATGGAACCGAGGACCGCATGGCCTACGACGAAGGACTGGCGCAGCGGCTGCGAGAGGCGCTGGCGCACGAAGACGGACTCACCGAGCGACGCATGTTCGGCGGCATTGCTTTCATGCTGGATGGCAACATGGCCGTGGGCGTCTCAAGCGACGAGTTGATGGTGCGCAGCGGCCCGGCCCGATTCGACGAGGCGCTGGCGCGGCCCCATGCGCGCGTCTTCGATCTGAGCGGGCGGCCCATGAAGGGCTGGGTGCTGGTCGCGCCGGACGGCGCGGCGGACGACGCGGACCTCGTCGGTTGGCTGACGCTGGGCGTGTCCTTCGCCCGCTCGCTGCCGCCCAAGTAGCCCCGGTTACATGGGCATGTTCTTGACCAGGCCGATGACCTGGCCCTCGGGGTCGGCGAAGATCCCGATCACCACGTCCTCCATCACCTCCATCTCGGGCATCAGGACGCTGCCGCCCATGCTCTCAACTTTCCCCAGGTATTCGGTCACGTCGTCCACGCCCACGTAGAACGTGACCCTGGTGGGCGGCACGACGTCCCCCATGCCCATGATCCCCCCGCCGATGCCCGGACCATCGCTGGGCGCGCTCACCACGCCGTAGCCCATGGGGTTGTCGGCGCTGATCTCCCAATCGAAGAGGTCGCCGTAGAACTTCTGCATGGCGGCCCCATCCTTGGCGTTGATCTCCCAGTGCACCACGCTATTCGCCATCCAATTGCTCCTTTTCCGCGCGCTCGCGGTCAGAATCGATGCGGCCCGCCTGGCCGGCTCGCGAACCTGCGTTGTCCCCCGGCGGCGCATTCACTCGACAAAGTCAGCGCGTGCCAACCGGTTGGTTCGACACGCACGATGCGGATCGTAACTAGGTAGGCTGGCGCAGTCTGCGGGCAATCCTACGGAGTCGGCATGACCGGTCGCGGCGTTGACGGCATCTGCCCGGTGGCCCGCGCCGCGGGCAGCGTGGGACCCGACACCCGTCATTCCCGCACCCCCCGTCACTCCCGCACCCTCCGTCATTCCCGCCCCCTTCGTCATTCCCGCGAACGCGGGAATCCAAGCTGCGCGACCGGCAGCATGCCGCGCCGATTTGAAAGTTGGACACCCTAAGTGGAGTTCCTGCAGGCGCCAGTGCTTGGCGTGGCGGCGGGACTCAATCCCTACGTCACCGTGGCGCTCACCGCGGTCTTCGCCTGGCGTTCGGACCTGGTGCCGCTCAACCCCGCCTTCGCTTTCGTGGGCACCAGCGCCGTTTTCCTCGTGGCCCTGCTGCTCCTGCCCATCGACCTCTTCGCCGACAAATTCCCCGGCAGCGGGGGGCTCATGGACCGCGTCGGCTGGGTCCTGCGGCCCGTGGCCGGGGGCCTGGCAGGAGCCGCGGTCATGCCCGACCACCCGGCGGCGATCGTCGCCGGGCTCGCGCTTGGCGCGGTGGCGGCCGCCGGCATGCACGGCCTGCGGCTGCATCTGCGCCGCCGCTTGCAGTGGCGCATGCTCGGCTTCGGCCGCCTGGTCCTCGGCGCCTACGCCGACCTCACCAGCGGCATCGTCGCCGCCGTGGTGCTGCTCACAGCCCCCGCCGGCGCCGTCATCGCCGCCCTAGCCCTAGCCGCCGCCCTCCTCGCCGACCGCCGCTGGGGCGCGCCCGAGCCCGCCGCAAGTCCATCCGACGAGTCGGACGAAGGAAGCGGCTGCGCATAATGGCGATCGACTCCCGCCGCGCACCACGGCTCGCCGAGAATGCTTGACCAGGCGACCCTGAACGACATCATCGCCCGCATCGTGGACGTGGTGGAGCCCGAGAGAATCATCCTTTTCGGATCCGACGCTCGTGGCGACGCGGGCCGCGACAGCGATGTCGACTTGCTTGTCATCAAGGACGGCGGCGATCCGCTCGACCTCATGGCCCAGATCTATAGCAGGCTGTTCGGCGTCGGCGCCGCGGTCGATGCCATCGTGGTCTCCCCCGAGGACGTGGAGCGCTTTAGGGATAGTCACGCGCTGGTGATCAAGCCCGCCCTGCAGCACGGCACGGTGGTGTATGAGTCCGCGTGAGTGCTGAGAACGTAGCCGCCACGATCCCGCTCAAGAAAGGCGCCTACTTCGTCACCGCCCGCCGCCAAATCCGCGAAGCCCTGGCCGAAGACGGCGTGGCAGGGGAGATTGATAGGCTGGTGGAGGAACTTCTACAAGACTACTGAAAGCTCAAGGGCGATGCTCTTCGAGGAACGCGAGCGATCCTATTTCGGTCCGCGCCGTTGGGCTGAACCGCATTTCGCCTTTCTAGACCGATCCGGCCACCCTACTGAGGCTCGAGTGCGCGCGCTGATGAACAAATGGTACATGGAGTATCCAGAGACTGCTCGCGCTGACTTGAGGGGAAGATTCAGATCAAAGGACATTGGGCAACATACGGGTGCCTTGAATGAGCTTTTTCTCCATGCGCTCTTTCGGCGTCTGGGCTACGAAGTTGACGTCGCTCCGGTTGGTTCAGACAACAGGAGCCGACCGGACTTTCTGCTCGCGAGCGACGCCATGCCGAACTTCGATCTCGAAGCCACGGTAGCCGAAGTCTCGGGCGAGGAAAGGTCTCGGAGGCTACGAGCGGCTAGGATTTACGATGCCATTGATCGACTAGAATCTCCTGACTTCATGCTTGCTATCAAGTCGTGGAGCGGACCGGATATGGATCCACCAACCAGGTTATTGCGTGAAGAATTGCAGAATTGGCTTGATGGCCTCGACGTCGATTTAGTTCCCGATACACCCCGGCTAGACGATCGGCCATCGTTTGATTTCAATTATGGCAGTTGGAAAATAGGATTTTGGGCTATTCCTATCAAAGATAAGTGCGTTGTATTGGACGATGACCGCATGGTTGGAGTGCGATTCACAGGTAATCACAGACTTGACAGTGCAGGTCATATCCGGCGCGCTCTGGAAGACAAGACGACTAAATATGGAACACGCGATAGACCATATGTGATTGCCGTCGGTGTTGTTGCGGACAACCCTTTCCCCAGTCTTGACTCCTTACGAATCGCCCTATTTGGTCACAAGACGGCCATCATGGACCATCGAGGAAGATTTGTAGAGAGTCGGCGCGAAGGCAGTGGTATTTTGTGGCATTGTGGAGCGCCTAGAAACACCCGGGTTTCCGGGGTAATTCTCGTTCCGAGACTTGATGCCTGGAATGTATCCACTCGAAAGCCCATCTACATGGAGAACCCGTGGGCGGCGCAGCCACTATTGGACATTCCGATAGTATTCGATCGATGGTTCGGCAACAAGGCGGATCCTGCGTCGATACACAGGCCGTCCGAACTGGAGCTATATCAAATCTTTGGTCTACCCGAAGGCTGGCCGGAAGGCGACGGCTAAATCACGAACTGCGCGGGGCGCTGACCGGCGTCAACGCCGCCGACTGACGCGCCGCACAGGCGAAGGGACACATCACGATGCCACTCACACGCGATTTCGACGAAACCGTCGAGGCCCGCGTCCGGCGCGACCCGGAGTTCCGGGAAGCGCTGCTGAATGAGGCCGTCGGCGCGCTGCTGCGCGGGGAGATCGAAGTTGGTAAGGCGCTGGCGGCTGACGCCTCCGTGACGGACGCCGAACTCCTCCAACGACTCGAAGACGAAGCGGATATAGAGGTTCTGCGAGAGCGTCTCGCCGATGATGACGTGTCCGCGTACGTCCTGCACATTCACGTGGCGGCTGACGTCAGCGCCTAAGGGCAGCGCTGGGCGGACATCAGAGTGGTACAACCAGCAGGCCCCCGACATTGGCGTGGCGGACCGTGGCTGTGCTTCCGTGCGCGCCTACCAGCCAGTGGGCTTCGTGATATGGCCTCGTGCATCGGGGAGGGTGTCAGGGAAGAGGCTGGCGCTCAGCGGACCCCGGCGAAGCGGCCGGTACCAGGCAGCTGCGCTATGCAGTTGAAAGCTCCGTCTACGGCTTGGGTCAAAGACTCCAATTGGCTTGCCCAGCCTGTCTCGCACCATTCGGATGGGAAGTTCAAGATCGGAGTCATTGGAGATCACGACGGCCATCTCGTACTCGTCACAGAAACCGTCCACCAACAAATAGGACGCGAGATTGACGTCGGAGCCCTTCTCCTCGGTGTCGAGGATCTCAACGGTGCGTGGGCCGGTCGCCGGAGGCCGCGCCAACGGTCTCCGCTTCGTCTTCGCGAGGAGGTGCCCGTAGTGTATGGCCAGGTCCGGAATAGTCTCTAGGGCGCGAAGATACGCTTGCTGCCGTTGCCGCTGCATGGGGTCGCTGGGACGGTTGACTACGAGGGCGGTGAAATAGCGAATCCGGTTGATCATGTGCTGCGGCAGCAGAAGCTGTACCAGCTTGCCGATGTCCAACCAGCGATAGGGCGTGTCCCGCAACGCCCGGTAGTAGAGGTTTAAGCCGTCTACGTAGACGTTGGTGCGGATGCAGACCGTCCCACAAAAAAGCTAAGGCTGCCTTGCGGCAGCCTTGCGCCCTGCCGCCGAAGCATGCAGGGGGTGTACGTTCTAAGCGTGCGAAATGCGTCGGCGGCTGTCAAGCCCAGAAGGGTCGCTGTTGAGGTTGTCGACGACACGAACGGTGGCCCTATCCGTGCGTTGGCAGAGTCACGGCAACACAACCAGCAGGTATCCGGCGTTGGCCGCTGCCGCGAAGATTAGGCTGGCGGTGAAGCAGACTGCGCGCAGCCGGTCGGGGCGGGCTGCGGCCAGGGCCGCGATGGCGACTGCCAGGGGGAGGGAGAGGATGAACATATCCCTCAGGTACGCATACCAGCCGACCTGCGCCGACAGGGTCACGGCCGCTGCGAAGGCGCTGGCGGCGGCCGTCAGCCCGCCGACCACGAAGGGCCACGCCGCCGCCCAGGCGGACCGTTCCCCACGGATCCGCGCGGCCACGACGACCACGGCGGGGGCCAGTCCCAGGACCGCCCACAGCGCCAGCGTCAGCGGATCGATCCACGTCTGGCGCACCAGCATGCGCGAGAGCGCGACCCAGAGCCAGTCGCTGGAGGTCACCAGCGTCCACTGGGGCCAGGGCGCGTCCGCTCGGGGCCAGAGGGGGCTCTCGCGGATCGTGCTCGGATAGCTCCCGTCGAGGTGCTGCTGGACGTGGATGACCGTGCCCAGCGGATCGCCGGTGACCAATCCCTGGCGGATGAGCCACCAGCTATTAACCGCCAGCGCCGCCGCCACGATGACGCCCAGGCGCGGCGCCGCGGCCCGTGGGCTGAGGCCCGCCGCCAGCATGGCCAGCGGGATGAGCAGCAGAACGGGGTAGGCGGTCGGACGCACGGCCACCACGAACGCGGCACAGGCGGCTAGGGCGATGGTGGCGCCGCGCGACCAGCCGCAGCGCATGGCCCACGTGGTCGCCGCCGTTGTTAGGCCCACGCTGGCGAAGGCCCAGGTGCTGGTGGTCGCGCTGGCGCCCATTGCGTGCAGGCTGGGCATGAGCGTCAGCCCCGCGGTGACGACGGCGGCGGCCGTCCACGAGTCGTCGTTTTCCCGGCCCGAACCTCCGCCGACGCCGGACCGACGCTCGACGCCTGCGCGGTGCAGGTTGCGCGCGGCGACGCCCGCGCTGACCACCGTCACCACTGCAAACAGCGCCGAGAATGCCCGCGCGACTCCCAGCACGCCCGCCGCGGTTGGCTCGGTTTGTCCCAGACCCGTGACGCTGGCCATCAGCAGATAGGGCAGCGGCGGCAGATGGTGGTATGTCACCCCGCGGGGCAGGTCGAACACGATCTCGGGAAACCGCTCGGCGGGGGCCAGGCCGCCAAACTGGCGCACTTGGGCGATCGTGCCGAGGTGGGCGGATGCATCGAAGTCGAAGCTCGCCGGCTGCGTCGCCGCCCGCGCACCCAGATACGCCACGCACAGCGCTGCTACGACGAGGTACTCGCGGCCGCTCATCGCGTCAGCGCAGCACCATGGCGGGGTTGAAGTCCGGCCCCGGGAACAGGCTCAGCGACGCGCGGTCGACCACGACGATCGCAGCCGCGGCCAGGGTCAGTAGCGCTACCACCAGTGCTGCATGCACCCACCGCTCACGCGCGGACACCCGCGCGGCCAGAACCGCAACCAGGGCGACGGGGACCCACGTGGCTATTGCGCGCCAGGGCAAGGTCTCGCTGCCGATCAGGTGCCAGACCTCGGACCACAGCTCGGACCTAGGCACGGTGCGCCCCACCTCGAACATGACGTTCACGTCCTGGCCGGTCGGCTCGCCGGCAATGAACGCTTGCCCAGGCTGGTAGTAATCGTCCCGGGCCATTCCGACCTGAATGGGTGCGGAATCGGCCGTGGGAACGATACGCAGAAGCACGCGCCCACCGGCGCCGATCTCGTGCTCGCGCAGCGGCGGCGCCACGCGCGCGACCAGCGCTTCGGACCCGGACGTCACGTCGATCTCTCCCGACCGCAGACTGGGTCCGCGCGGACCCGCCAGCAGCTCGATCCGGACGCGGGCCGGGTCCCCCGCGCGCGCGGGGCTCACCCACAGGCGGATGGCGGCGTCCCGCGGAGACAGGACCAACTCCTGGTCCACGCTGAGGCCCGCAAAGATTGGCCCGGCGCGGAACCCCGGCTCGGCTAGGGCCGGCGGGAGCGTCGCGTAGCTCCGCAGTTGACGCGCCGGGTGCACCAGGCTGAACGACCGCGGCACCCCGAGCACCAGCACGACCGCGCCAACGCCGGCCGCCAAAGCCGCGACCATCCAGACCCAGCGTTTACGCATGGACCTCTTCTCGAGCGATCACGCGCTCCGGAGGCAACCGCTGGCTATCGGAAACTGGCTCATACCGCTGGCCCAGGTCGTCGAGTTTTGAACGCGGCGGGGGCTTGAAGTCGCGGCGTGGCGACCAAGCTCTGTGTCATCGAGCTGGCTTGGGCGATCAGTGCCCAACGCGCATCAGTGCGGTGCCTTCTACAGGGAAGTGCCCGGTTCGGTTATCGCTTTCGGATTTGGGCCGGAATGACGGCCCACATCAGGAAGAGGCCTATAAAGGCCACCAGACCAAGAACGGCTTCGACTGCCAACGGCATGCCTCCTAGGCTCCGCCGGTCTTCCGGCGGAGCAACTACGGCCACCGCTGCAACTCCAAGCCCTTCGCCGCTATTCGGCGGCAGTGTATCGAAGCGTGCGCGATCTCGCGTGGGGGGGATTGCCGATTTGGGAGTCGAGATTGCGGCGTGGAAAGCGCCCAGTGGGGTCCGTCCGGTCACTGCTCCCCCGATTGGAGAAGGTTAGAGCCTGCCCCGTACGCGATATGGGGTTGAGGGGGCGGGGCGAAGACTGTAAGGGTGCTCGCCGTGGTTCGACCGGCTCACCACGAACGGGAGCGGCTCACTGCGAACGAGTGCACCGCCGCCGGTATGGTCCGGTTACAGGTGCACGATCTCGCGGGCGTCGCTCACGACCTCGAGCGGCAGGTGCAGCGATTCGACGAAGTTGACGATGGCGGTGAGCTGGCCGTCCAGGTAGCGGCTGTCGTTGGCGACACACGCCACGCCCACGCGCGCCGACTGCGGCTCGGGGTCCTGTTCGAGATCGGCGACGGCCGCGTTGAATCTATTGCGCAGCCGGGCCGTGAGCGCCCGAACCACGCGGCGCCGGTCCTTGAGGGATTCCGCGCCATGGACGCGCAGCACGAGCTCCAGGGTTCCCACGTGCACGCGGGCAGTGTAGGCGGCCGGCCTATGCGCGCCCGCCAAGAGACTCGAATCCGGCATTCGCAAACGAAGTGCAACACCTCTCCAGGGTGTTGCCACGGGGACCTTATGTGCCTGCCAAGGGCCGAGATTCCCTAGATTCACAAACGAAGTGCAACACCTCATTAGGGTGTTGCCATGGAACGACGCTATTCGCACCTCACCATTGAAGACCGCTGTGCCGTGGCCCGACGCCACGCCGCCGGGGCCTCGATCCGCCAAATCGCGGCAAGTCTGGATCGCGCGCCATCGACGATTGCTCGGGAGCTGAGCCGCAATGGATCGCGCACCCAGGGCTATCAACCGCGCTACGCCGACCAGCAGGCCCGCGCGCGCCGCTGGCGCGGGCCCCGGCTCGACCGCGATCCCACCCTGCGCCGCCAGGTCCTCACCCGCCTCCAACAGGGCTGGTCGCCCGAGCAGGTGGCCGGCCGTCTGGCCCGCGAGGCCGGCCGGCCCGTCATCTCCCACGAATCCATCTACCGCTTCATTGACGCCCAGATCCGCCGCACGAAGGACTATGCCTGGCGTCACTATTTGCCGCGGGCCAAGTTCAAACGGGGCCGGCGGGGGCGCAAGGGCGGCAGCTCCGCCTCCTTTATCGCCCACCGTCGTCCCCTCGTCGACCGCCCAGCCCTCGCCGCGGACCGCCAGACCCCCGGCCACTGGGAGGCCGACCTCATGCTCTTCCGCACCTACGGCCAGGCCGTCCTCACCCTCCACGAACGCCACTCCCGCCTGCTCCTCGCCGTCCGGCCCCCCGGCAAAGCCGCTGCCCCCATCGCCCGCGCCTTGTCCCGGCTCCTCGCACCCTTACCGCCCCCCTGGCGCCAAACCGTCACCTTCGACAACGGCACCGAGTTCGCCCGCCACCACCAGCTGCACGCCCGCGGCATCCAGACCTTCTTCTGCGACCCCCACGCCCCCTGGCAGAAGGGCGGCATCGAGAACGCCATCGGGCGCCTGCGCCGCACCCTGCCCCGCAAGACCGATCTCGCGAGCCTCCCGGCCGCTCGGTTCACCCAGCTCGTGCAGGCCTACAACAACACGCCACGCAAGTGCCTCGGCTACCAGACCCCCGCCGAGGTGTTTTGGGATCATCTGTTGCACTTGGAATGTGAATCCACCTTCCCGCTTTCGCGGGAATGACGACGGGAGTGCCGGAATGACGGAGGGGGCGTTTCGCGCTATCCGGCCTTGGAGACCTTCAGCACGTGGGCGCGCGCTTCACGCACGCTGGCTTCCACCTCCTCGGGCGGCAGGCTGTCCGTGCCTTGCCAGCTGAAGGTGAACATGCCGTAGTAGTTGCGCTCTTCGAACAGGTCGAACATGGCGCCCAGCGCGTCCGAGTTTCCCGCGTCTGCCGCGTGGGTGAGGTGCACGTGGCCCAGGCGGGTACCGGCGGCGTCGGCCAGCGCCTCGAACGTGAGCCCGTCGCGCGCAGCCTGCGCGGGGTCCAGGCTGAGCTGGACGCGGGGATGCCCAACGTCGTCGAGGAACGAGGCCACCTCCTCGGCCGTGTCCATCCAGGTATCGGCTTGGTGGATCAGGCAGACGGTCACGCCGGCTTCTTGGGCCGTGCGGCCGTAGGCGCGCACGTCGTCTGCGGCCTCGCGGCGGTCATAGTCGCGATGCGGCGCCGCGGCAATGACCACGCGCGCGCCCAGCTCACCGGCGAAGCTGATGCGCTGGCGCATGGCGTCGCCGGACGTGGCATAGGCCGTCAGCGACGAGGCGCGCAGCCCGCGGGCGGTCAGGACCGCCTGCACGTCAGCCGCGCTCTCGGCCGCGGGGTCCACGTGGGCCAGCACCGTCGGCGCCGCCCAAAGATCCACGTGCTCGATGCCGGTCGCCTTGACGCCGTCCAAGGCGCGATCCAGCGGCTGGGCGCGGAACAAGAGCGTCGAGCACGCGAGCCGGGTGGAAATGTCGTAGACGAACACTGAATCCCGTTGCGAGGCACGCCGCAGCGGCAAGCTCCGCCCTATTGTCGCGCATCCGCCCAGATTGGCCTACACGCCCGGCCCTGCCGCCAAGAACGGGTTGTGCCGCTTTTCCTCGCCCGCGGTCGTGGGCGGTCCGTGCCCTGGAAAGAACTTGGTGTCGTCCCCACGGGTCAGCAGCTTGCTGCGGATGGCGGCGAGCTGGCCGGCATATTCGAGGTTTCCCGTCCGCGTGCCGCCGATCGACCCCGCGAACACCGTGTCGCCGACCAGCACCCCGTCGCGCAGCGCATAGGCCGTGTGGCCGGGTGCGTGGCCGGGCGTCTCCAGTGCTTCCAGGGCAAAGGGTCCCACCGTGAACGGTCCGTCGCCGGTCAGCACGTGCAAGTGCTCGGTGCCGACGCCCTCCACGAAGGGCCGCGCGCCCTCGTGCACCCATACTGGCGCCGGCGTCTGCGCGTAGACCGCCGCCAGCGCGTCGATGTGGTCGGGATCGCCATGCGTGATCAGGTATGCCGCCACGCGCCAGCCAGCATTGCGGACCGTTTCGAGCACCGTGTCTGGCAGCGCCCCCGGGTCCACCACCAGCGCCTGGCCGGTCGCTGGATCACCGACGATATACATCGTCACGCGCATCGGTGGGTGCGGAATCATGCGCACCTGGAGGCCGCCGGCAAGTGCCGCTGGCTGCGGCCGCGGGCGCCAAGCGTCCACGGCGACGTCCCAGAGACTCGGCGCGTCGAGTTCCAACGCGGCTGCAAGGCCGTCGCTCTCGGCGCGCGTCGGCTGGCGCTCGTAGTCCTCCATGCTGCGCACGACCGCCTCGTCGAGGCCCGCGCGGCGCGCCGCCTCGCCCGGCTCCAGTCCCAGCCCCCGGCGAGCCTTGCCGATGACGTCGCCAAACTCGTCCTCCAGCGGCGCCGTCCCAGCTTCGCTCATTCCTCGCGCTCCAGCAGCTCGATCTCGTACCCGTCCGGATCGTCGATGAAGGCCATCTTCCGGCCAACCGGGAATTTTTCCCGCCAGCCGTCCGGCCAGATCTCGATCCCGCGTCGCTCCAGGTCGTCGCAACACGCGATTAGGTCTGGCACGGCGATGGCGAAATGCATCAGGTCCTCGGGCACGCGCACCTCGTAGTCCTCGGACCAGGTGAACTCGATCGTATGCGCGTTGCCTGGCAACTCGAGGTGCGCGATGTGGTTGCCGGCGGGTGAGCGATCCGTACGACTGACAACCTTGAACCCCAGATAGTCCTCGTAGAACCGGATCGAGCGGTCAAGGTCGCTGACGCGGATCCGCGTATGCAGTAGTTGAGCCATCAGTCGGGCCTCCTCACGCGGTGCCGCCACATAGTCTCACGCCCCACCTGCCGACGCGCTCGGCGCCTGGTCCGGCGGATCCTCGGCCTTGTCGCGCCCGCCCGCCGAACGGGCCCATGCCGGCAGCACCGCCCGCCCGCGCAGACGCGCCACCAACACATAGAGCGCCGGACCCGCGAGGAACGCGAGCCAGGGTACGACGTGCTCGATCACAAAATTTGGCGCCAGGCGTTCGTGCAGCGCCGGGTCGTCGATGATCAGAACGAGGGCGATGCGGAAGATCAGCGCGCTGCCCAGGTAGATAATGAGCGGCAGCCGCTCGGTCGCCAGCGCGATCAGTCCCGAGCCCACGAACAGCAGCGGGATCGATAGCGCCAGCCCGATCACCAGCAGCAGGATGTTTCCGTGCGCTGCCCCCGCTACGGTCAGCACGTTGTCCAGGCTCATCACCACGTCCGCCAGGATGATCAGCCGCAGCGCTTGGGCAAAGGTCGTCGCCGCATCGTGGTGCTCCTCGTCGTCGTGGGGAGTGAGCAGGCGCCAGCCCACCCAGAACAGCGCCAGCCCGCCGACCAACGAGATCACCGGCACCTGCAGCAACAGCGTCGCGACGGACGCGAACGCGATTCGCAGCACCACTGCGCCGCCCGCCCCGAACAGAATGGCCAGTCGCCGCTGCCGCCCGTGCAGCCGGCTCGCCACCACCCCAATCACCACGGCGTTGTCGCCGCTCAGGATTAGGTCGAACAGAATGATCTGTCCCAGACCCGCCGCGAACTCCGTCTGCGTCTCCACCCGGACTCCTGCCCCTGGATATCCGCCGCCGCAAGCGCGCGGCCGACGCTAGCCTACCTGCCTGCGCGCACTTCGCCGCCGAACGCGTCAATGGACGAATCGTCGTCCAACTTCGGCGCACGCGTGAAAAACCCTACCGTCGGCGCCTGCAGGGTGCGCGTTAGAATGCCCGATAGGCGTGGCGCACTGGTGGGCACATGCAACGGTCAACGATTCGACGCGTCGGACGACTGCTGGTTCTTCCGCTCTGGCTCCCCTTGGCGATTCTGGTGGTCACAGCCATCCGCTTCGCCACCCTGTCGCCGGTTGACGGAGCGAGTGGCATGCCGAACGCGGCCGTGATGATTGCGCTTATGGTCCTCTTTGCCTGGATCGCCGCGATCCCGCTGACCCTGGCGGTGGCCTTTCTGCATCGGCGCGTCCGCGTGGTGGCCTACGTGTGCGGCGCCGTGCTGGTGCCGCTGACGGTCTACGGCGCAGTGATTGGCGGGATGTTCGGGCCGGTGGGCGTCGTGCTCTACCCGCTCGTCCTCTCGCTCCCGGCCTGGATCGCTCTGGGCATCACGACCTTCATTCAGCGCAACCGCTCCGACATGCGCCTGGCGGAGAGCGCCTAGCAGCTCCGACCGGGCCTTCTACGCCGACGTTCGCCGTGTCACCAGCGCCCGTCGATACGCGCGTCAGAATTAGGTGCCGGTGATATGATCCCGCGAGGTTCGCTCAAGCAGCGCCCGCGCCAGAGGGCAGGCGAGTGACGCGCATAGCTGCGGCGCATAACGGCGTCGTTCTTGAAGACGCATCCGCGTATAAGCGGAAGCTGCGCCGTCGCATTCGCCGGTTCGAGAAGCGCTACGAGATGCCCACAGCAACCATGAAAGCGCGCCTGGACGACCGCACGCTCACCGAGACCGCCGAGATCTCTGCATGGCTCTACGACGACACGGCGCTCGCGATGCTCGAAGGCCGCGAGGAGATAAGCACGGCTGGCTAGCGTTCGACCGGTACATCGACATCCATCGGGCGAATCTGGAGGATCGGCCGTTCGTCCTTGCCGACGAGACGCGATTCGCGCAGTTTGAGGGCCGATCCGGGCCCGTCGTGGAGTGTGCCGGGGCGATCCACTGCACGCTGGGCGTGACGGTGCTGGTCCGGAAGCTGTTGCGCACGCGCTCGGTCCGGGGACGTCTCGAAGCGTTCACCGTCAAATACAGCTATCAGGTGCGCCAGCAGCAGGGGGCCCGGGTGCACGAACTCCTGCGCTATGACAACGGTCACCCCGGAGCGCCTGAGGAGTACCACCGCCACGAGTACGACCGACAGACTGGGATGGCTGCGCTGCGGGTGATGTCGCGCCAAGAGTTTCCAACCCTTGCCGAGTGCATTGATGAAGTCGCCGACCTGGTCGGCTTCGTCGGTGAATGCGGAGCGTAGCTGGCTAGGCTTGCTGTCGCAGCGCTCGGATCTCAGTCGCGCCGAGCGAGCGATTAGCGCCCGGGGCTAGGTCGCCCAGCGCCACCGGGCCGAGGCGCACGCGCCGCAAGCGCGTGACCCGCATCCCCACGGCCTCGAACATGCGCCGCACTTGCCGCTTGCGGCCCTCGGTGAGCACCAACTGCCAGTCGTTGTTCACTCGCCGGGCGCGCACGGCGCGGGCTGGGCGCCGGTCGCCGATATCGATGCCTTCGGTGAGCCGTCGGGCCAGATCGGCCGGCTCGGGTCCGCGGACCGTCACCACGTATTCGCGCTCGTGGCCAAAGCGTGGGTGCATGAGCCGGAACGCCAGCTCGCCGTCGTTGGTCAACAGCACCAGCCCCTCCGAGGCGAAATCGAGCCGACCGACCGGGAACAGACGCTCTCGCCGCAACGATGCGGGCAGTAGACGCAGGACCGTTGGGCGGCCGTGGGGATCGTGGGTGGTAGTGAGCACCCGGGGCGGCTTGTGGATCACGATGACCGTGCTCGGTCGCTCGGCCGGCCGGACGCGCTGGCCGTCCAGCCGGACTTCCTGCACCTCTGGATCGACCCGTACGCCAAGCGTCGTCACGACCTGGCCGTCAATGGCCACGCGTCCGTCGCGGATGGCCTGCTCCATAGTCCGGCGCGACCCCCGTCCCGCTCGCGCCAGAAATACCTGAAGCCTCAGACCGCGCGCCTCCGACTGGATCATCGCGCGGCTCGAACGTGGGGTTGCGAGTGGCTGGCGCCGTCGGGCCCCGTGTCATGCGCCGTGTCGATGCCTAGCGGTGACCAGGATTGGCCGGCCAGGATGCCCAGCGTGATCTCGCACACCTGCTGGATGTAGGGCTCCTCGCCCGGAATCAGCTGGTCCGCGGCGGCGTAGCCTGCATCCACCCCGTGCGCGCCGGACCGACGTATCCGCGCCGGAATGCGCTGCGCCTCACCGGTCGCGAGACGCCACAGAGCGTCGGGCGCGACCGCGAGCAACGCCCCCACTTCGGGAAAGGGAGGCCTCAAGTCGAGCAAGTTGTACGGGCAGCGCCAGAGCCATAGCTCCTGGACTTCGAGATCGATCAATCCGCTTGGGAGCCGGCCCCCGCTTTGCCGCTTGCCCAACGCCAGGACCTCGCCGGCGCCTGGGCGCCGGCCCAACTCCTCCTCGGCCTCGCGCCACCGATCGGCGTCGCCCACGCGCAGGTGCCCGGCTGAGCTCGCATCGAGCCGGTCGGGCCATGACGCCTTGAATGGCCCGCGCTGCTGCAACACCAGCGCCGGTCCCGCGTCGCCCGCTGCCGGCAGCAGCGCCCATACGCTGCGCGTGCGATGCCAGTCGCCGTCCGCGTGGATCGCGGCGCGCGTCTTGACGACGCCGGTTGGCGTGCCATCCGCGTGCATCACGGCCAGCCGCTCGTCGTCGTCCTCGCACGTCTGGCGTCCGCGATCAGGCGTCATGCTGCAACTCCGACGGCAATGGCTTGGGGCTCGTGGCACTCTAGCGTCTGCGAGCCCGAGGCGTCCCTCGTGTCGTGAGGTGGTTGTGGCATGCGGCTTGGATGTTGTGCATCGTTGGACGTCCTGGAGGCGGTGCGGCAGGCCGGCTTTGCCTACGTCGAGCCGCGTGTCGTCGATCTGGCGCCCGACGATGACGAGGCGGTCTACGCGCCAATCCGCCGCCGCATTCAGGATGCGGGCCTTCCGGCGGAGGCCTTCAATGTGTTTGTTCCGCCGCACCACCCGGTTGTGGGGCCGGGACGCGATCTGCCCGCGCTGCGCGCCTACCTGGACACCGCCATGGGTCGCATGGCCGAGCTGGGGGCTCGTCTCGTCGTTTTCGGCAGCGGTCCGGCACGGGCGACGCCGCCGGGATATGACCGGCACCGGGTGCCCGGCCAGATTCTCGACTTCCTGGCGCTGGCTGCGGAGGCCGCCGCGCCCTACGACCTTGATATCGTGATCGAGCCGCTCTGGCGTGAGAAATGCGACACCATCAACACGGTTCTCGAGGCTGCCGTGGTCGCCCGGCAAACAGAAATCCCCCGCGTGGCGGCGCTGGCCGATTGGTGGCACATGCGGCATGAGCGGGAGCCCCTCACCAACTTGGCCGAGGCGCGCGACCGCCTGCGCCACGTTCACGTGCCGGTGCCGCCGCTTCCCAGCTCCACGCCCCAGTCCACCGACGCCGGTCTGCCCGACTTTCTGCGGGCGCTAACCGCCATGGACTACAGCGGGCGCGTCAGCATTGAAGACAACGGAAGACGGTTCGACAGCTTTGAGCGGCAGGCGCCACAGGCGCTGGCCTACCTGCGCACGCACCTCCGACGTTGACGGCGTCAGCGCCGCGGACCTGGCAGTTCGCGTTCGACGATCAAGTCATGCGACTGGATGCCGCGCACCGGCCCAGCCACGCCTTTCAACCGGGCATCGACTTCAACACGTGGCGCGACAATCTGCTCCGAGCTCTTGACGGCTTGCTCGGCCCGCTGCCTGCGCCTGTCGACCCCGAGCCCCTGGAGTTGGAGCGCACAGCCTGCCGCGGCTACGTGCAGACGAAACTCGTCTATCGCTCGGCGCCCGACGTGGACGTGCCGGCCTATCTGCTTGTCCCCGATGGCGTCGATGCCCGCCATCCGGCGCCGGCCATCCTCGCCTTGCACGGTCACGGCGGCGGCAAGGGCGATCTTCTTGATGACGGGGCGAGCGGCGGCATCTATCACAGCTTCGGCCGGCGGTTCGCCGAGCGTGGCTATGTTGTGCTCGCCACCGACGCGCCGGGGTTTGGCGAGCGCGGGCAGGGCTTTCGGCGCTACGGCGGACGCGACGGCTGCAACATCAATTTTCTCAAGCTGGCCCTCTTCGGGCGCAATCTCATGACGCTGGCGATCTGGGACGACCTGCGGGCGCTGGACCTGCTTGAGGCCCGGCCGGAGGTGTTGCCGGGGCGCATCGGCATTGCCGGGCTCTCGTTCGGCGGGACTCGCGCGATGTATCTGGCGGCCCTTGACACCCGCGTGGCGGCCGTTGTGGTGAGCGGCTATCTCACCACCTTCCGGGCCTACGCGCTGGCCGCCGGAAACTTTTGCGGCGCCCAGTTCCTCCCTGGCGTGTACGACCTGGCCGACGTTGCCGACATCCACGGCTGCATCGCGCCACGCCCGCTGCTCATTCAGGCGGGACGGGTTGACCGCGGATTCGATATCCAGGCGTCACGGCAGGCCCACGCGCATCTGGCGTCCATCTACGCGGCAGCCGGTGCCGCCGACCGCCTAGCCCGCGACGAGTTTGACGGGGGACACGAGTTTTTGCCCGAGGCGCCCCTGGACTTCATGGACCGGTGGTTGCGCGCGACCTGAGCGCGCGCACGCGTGGGTCGCGCCCACGGCCGAACCTAGGCGAAGCTTCGAAGCGGCGCTAGGCCCGGCGCGTGCGATTGGCCCGGTGGGTGCCTAGCCGAACCGCAGGTGCTGGCCTTGGACCCAGTTCCCGTCTTCCATCTCCCACCACGTCACGCCGTCGACCACCGTGCTCTGGCCGGTCAAGTTGAGTCGCGATCCCGCGGGTGCAACGTACGCCACGTCGCCAAGGGCACGCGGTTCGGTCCGGACATTGAGCCCGCCTTCCGGTACGACCACCGCCGTAAGCTCGTCGTCGCTCGGAGCCGTGGTGGCTGCGGCCGTGGCGGCGGCCGTCTCCGCCGGCGCTGCGGTCGGCACCGGCGTGGCGGGTGCCGCGGCCGCCGTGGAGCCTAGCTCCAGAAACTGGCCCTGCACCCAGTTGCCGTCGTCGAGCTCGTACCACCGAATGCCGCCGATCTCGTCGACCACGCCCGTCAGACTGAGCTGGGACCCACCGAGAGCGACATACTGCACGGTGCTGGTCGTCGTATTGGGCTGGTCACGCACGTTGAGGCCGTCGCTGGGAATCACCACCGCCGTGTTTACTGAAGTTGAGGCGGGCGCTGCCGGCGCTGCGGCCGCCGTGACCCCTAGCTCCAGATACTGACCCTGCACCCAGTTGCCGTCGTCGAGTTCGTACCACCGAATGCCATCGATATCTTCGACGATGCCCGACAGATTGATCTGGGTCCCGCCGAACGCGACGTACTGCACGGCGCTGGTCGTCGTGTTGGGCTGGTCGCGCACGTTGAGGCCATCGCTGGGAATCACCACCGCCGTCACCGGCACGGGGCGCGCTGAGAGCCGTTCGTCGATCTGGCTCTGACTCGTCGGGATCTCGATGACCTGCCCTGCAAAGATCACCTCCGCGTCGGGCAGGTTGTTGAACGCCGCGAGGACGTCAACCGTCAGGCCGTTCCGTTCCGCGATCTCTGACAGTGTTTCGTCGGGCTGGATGGTGTAAACGATGGGCCCGGTCGGCTCCGGCGTTGGCGTGGGTTCGGGCGTCGCGGTGGGCTCGGCTGGCACCGCTGGCGTTGGCGTGTCCACGACGACGGGCGTCTGAGTTGGGCGAACCTGGATTGGCGTGGTGGTCCGCACCGGAGACGGTGTGCCCCCTGTCGTCGGCGATATCGTGACGGCTGGCGTCCCGGTACCTCCAGCAGTGGTGTCGGTCTCGCCATTGCCGCCGAACAAGGTGATGATCAGAACGACAACCACGGCAATGGCCAGCGCGGGCGCGACAAGCAGCGTGAGGAACAGCCGGTACTTACGCAAGCTGTTCAAGGAGGCCCCCATTCACGGGCGAGCAAAAGCTATCCCACCGCCTCCCCGCGCCTAACGGCCCAGCACGCCCGGTGGACACGTGCACGATATACGCCAGCTAGACGCTGCCGACATTCTACACGCGTCCGGAACCGCGCGACACTGTAACAACCTCGTCCAGGGTCGCGCATCGTCTCGCTGCTGCCCTTCGTTGCAATGCGGCTGCCCCGGCCGCGTATGGTTGGGCAGAATAGGATGCGGGCGGTAGGCGCACGCAGCACAGCTTGCAGAGGGAGAGGGGAGAGCTTTTGGCCACACGACGCCGGGTATCGCTGAGCGATCTATACGCCGACGCATGTCGTCGCGTCGATGTCACACCTGAGGAGGCCGTGGGGTGTGAGCGGGTTGGTGACAGACTTCGGCTGATGGTCACCAGGGATACGACGATTGAGTTCCTGCTCGTCGACGACCCCGAGAGCGACCGCTTGGTCCTCGGTCCAGCTGTCGAGGAGTAGCGCCGCCCGGCACAGCTACCGGTCAACGAGCGAGACCGGCCTCGTGATGGCGTGGGGCTGCTCGACCGGCGCCGGCGTACATACGGGTTTCGCGGCAGGTCCGAGCCGTTAGGCGGACGCGGCCCGCGTGGGTGGCGCCGGCCTAGGACACTCCCGCCCGTCGGTCGAGCGCCGCGTTGGCCAGCCGCACCACGAGCCCAAAGATCGCCAGCAGCCCCAACAATGTCCCGGCCGGTCCCCAGGCCCCGAACGTTATGGCCCATGTCCCGAGCAGGAACACGCCCCAGGCGCCACTGGCCAGGCCGAGCACGATCAGCGGAAACACCAGCAGCACCGCCATCGCCGTATAGCCGGTGGAGTGCCGCACCCCCGGGATGCGGCTGGCGCCGAACGCCCGGCGGCTTTCACGGTCGAGGTGATACGCCGCCGCGAACCAAAAGGCGCTCAAAACGAGCGGCGCTCCAACCCAGGCCGCCGTGGTGAGGCTCAGGTCGGACGCAAGCCGCGGATCATCCGGGACTGGGAGCGGAGCCCAGCCAACGTTCATCGCCAGCACCCGCTGCACGGTGCCCGCAATTCCTTCGGGCCACGGCACCACCAGCGAGACGACCGCCCACGTGAGAGCGCCCGTGACGGCGAGCGCCACCGCCGCAATCGGCCGCTGCCAGCGTGTGCACGTCAGCCATCCCGTGAAATCGTCCCAGGTCTCGCGCAGCGTCAGCGGGCGCGCGTGGTCTCGTGATGAAGCCGCCGGCTGCGACGCTGCGTTCGTTGCCGGACCCAGATTGGCAAGTCGCTCAATCGATCCCGTGACGTTGGTCGGGCCGGCGCTGTCGGCGGCCGAGCGCGGGCCCCTGGGCCGGCCGCCCGGATCGCTGGCCGTCATGCCTTCGCCGACGCCAGTTGGTGCATATCGAACATTCTACGCAGCCCGTATGCGCCGACTGGAAGTGCCGGACGGTTGACAGCCGCGCCTACGGGGCGTAAGTACGGGGAACAATCGAGTTTGCGGCGTTGAACGAGACCAGTAGCCGTCCCCCACGCGGACAGCGAGCCGGCGGCAGTGCGAGGCCGGTACGCGCTGGACGGTGAAATGCCCTCGGGAGCCGCTCGGCCGAAGCGATGTCGTGCGTAGGTCGAGCCGGATGGTCCCCGTTAGCGGGCCAGGGTGCCAAGGCACCCGCTGAGGTTGCGCGCCGCGAGGCCGCAGCGCAGGAAGGTGGAATCACGGGAGCGCCCGTCCTTCGGGATGGGCGCTCCTCGCGCGTTGAGAGGGGCTGGCCAATCGACCGGGAAGATGACGCCACCGCCAAGGCGCGGGGGGGCGCCGCCAGGAAGCGCCGCCGTCGGCCCGAGTGGATTCAGGTGGTGCTCGACAAGGATCCAGCCGCAAAGAATGTGCTGGAGGTGCTGCTCTACCCCAGTGTGCACGCGCTGTTCTTCCATCGAATCGCCCACTGGGTGTATGCGCGCGGTGTGCCGGTGCTGCCCCGGGCCATCAGCCAGTTTGCGCGGCTCGCGACCGGTGGCATCGAGATTCATCCCGGCGCCGTAATCGGGCGTCGATTTTTTATCGACCACGGCTCGGGTGTGGTGATCGGCGAAACGGCGTGCGTCGGCGATGACGTCATGCTCTACCACCAGGTGACGTTGGGCGCGACGGGGTGGTGGCGTGATGACGGCGTCGGCGGGAAACGGCGGCACCCGATCGTCGAGGACGGCGTGACCATCGGGGTCGGGGCCAGCATCCTAGGGCCGGTGACCGTCGGCGCCCGCAGCCGAATTGGTGCGCTGGCGATTGTCGTCGAAGACGTGCCGCCCGGCTCGACCGTCGTCGGGCCCCGCGCCAGCTACGTGGAGCGACAGGGTGAACCGGTGCGACGGCAACCGATCCGGCAACTCGGGGAGCGCCGCAACCCGCCGGACTACGTGATCTGATCTGGCCGATACACTGAGCAACCGTCGTTGGTCGTCGTGAGGCCGCCCGTGCAACGCATGTCATCGCTCTTCGGTCGCACCCTGCGCGAAGATCCCTCCGACGCCACCATCGCCTCCCACCGGCTCATGGTGCGCGGCGCTTTCATTCGTCCGCTCGGCGCCGGCATCTTCAGCTATCTGCCGTTGGGTTGGCGCACGTTGCGGCGAATCGAGCAGATCGTGCGCGAAGAGATGGACGCGATTGGCTCCCAGGAGCTCCTCATGCCCGTGGTGCATCCATCCACCCTGTGGGAACGCAGCGGCCGGTTCGCCTCGCTCGGGCCCGAGTTGGTGCGCTTCAAGGATCGCAGCGATCGCAACATGGTGCTGGCCCTCACCCATGAGGAGATCGCGCTCAATCTCGCCGCCCGCCTGCTCAACTCCTACCGCCAGCTCCCCGCTAGCGTCTATCACTTTCAGACGAAGTTCCGCGACGAGCCCCGGCCGCGGGGCGGCCTGCTGCGGACTCGCGAGTTCACGATGAAGGACGCATACACCTTCGATGCCACGCCCGAGAGCATGGACGCGACCTATGAGCGCTTCGTGACGGCCTACGTCCGCGCGTTTCGACGCTGCGGGGTCGAGCCGCTGGTGGTCGAGTCGGACGCTAGCGCCATGGGCGGATCGGACGCAGACGAATTTCACGCGCTGACGTCCGCCGGCGAGGACACGATTGTCGTGTGTCCCACCGGCGACTATGGGGCGAACCAGGAGGTGGCGACCAGCCGGCCGCCCGAGCCCGACGACGCCGAGCCGCTCCCCATGGAGAAAGTCGAAACCCCCGGGCAGGAGACCATCGCCGCCGTGGCCGGCTATCTGGGCATCCCGACGCGCCGCACGCTCAAGGCCGTCTTCTATTGGACCGGCGACAAGATTGCGTTTGTGGCCATTCGCGGCGATCTGGATGTGAACGAAGCCAAGCTGCGCGGGGCGCTGGGCGCGCCTGACATCCGTCTCGCGGCCGACCAAGAGTTGACCGCCGCCGGCCTCGTGCCGGGCTACGCCTCGCCGGTCGGTCTCGACGAGGTCACGGTCGTCGTGGACCGCTCGGTGGAGCGGGCAGCCAATCTGGTTGCCGGGGCCAACATGCCGGGCCTTCACCTGTTGAACGTGAATTTCCCGCGCGACTTCGCCGCCGACCTCGTCGTCGATATCGCCGCCGCCGCCGCCGGGGACCCGTGCCCCAGGTGCGGCGCACCGCTTGAGTTGCGGACCGGCATCGAGATTGGCAACACGTTCAAATTCGGCACGTTCTACAGCGACAAGCTTGATGCCACCTTCCTATCCGAAGGCGGGTCGCCGCAGCCCATCGTCATGGGCTCCTACGGCATCGGCATCACGCGGCTCGCGGCGGCGATCGTGGAGCTCCATCACGACGAACACGGCATCATCTGGCCCGCCAGCGTGGCGCCGTTCGACGTGCACGTCGTGCAGCTGGGACAGGCCGACGTGAAGCACGCCGCGGACGGTCTGGCGCGCGATCTTGAAGCGGCCGGCCTGACGGTGCTGGTTGATGACCGCGACGAGAGCGCGGGGGTCAAGTTCAACGATGCCGACCTCCTCGGCATTCCCATCCGCTGCACCGTGAGCCGTCGCACGGTGCGGGCGAACGCGGTCGAGATCAAGCTCCGGCACCTGGATGAGCGGGAACAGGTGGCGTCCGCCGACGCGGTGGCGCGAGTCCTCGCCGAACACCGCGCGCTGCTGGCCGCGCTCAGTCCCGACACTCCGCCCGAGTAGCTCGCCGTGATAGCAACAGCTGCGGTCAACTCCCAAACCTTGATGGAAGTCTCGTGATGGCCGTTGCGCCTTCGAGCTCCGCCGACGGCGTGGTCTGGGATCTGTCTGCCCTATACACCGGGCTCGACGATCCGGGGATTGGGCGCGATCACGCCGCCGCCGAGACCCGCGCCGAGGCCTTTGCCACGCGCTATCGCGGCCGGATCGCGGAGTTGTCGTCCGCCGGTCTGTGCGAGGCCCTCCAAGAGCTGCAAGACATCTACGAGCTGATGGACGCGCCGGTGATCTTTGCGCATCTGCAGCATGCGGCGCACAGCGACGATCCCGCCGCCGGCCGGCTGCTCAATACCACCCAGGCGCGCAGCACCGAGATTCGCCGCCACCTCATCTTTTTCGACCTCGAGTGGGTGCATCTGGACGACGATCGCGCGGCTGAGTTGATGGCGGACCCGCGGCTGGCGGACTTTGCGTATCTGCTCGAGCGCGAGCGCCGCACGAAGCCGCACCGGCTGGCCGAGGGCGAAGAGCAGGTGATGGATGAGAAGGCCAACACGGGCGTGCGATCGTGGTCGCGCTTGTTCGACGAGATCACCAGCCGCATCACCTGTGAGGTCGAGGTTGACGGTGAGCGGCGCACGCTGACCGAGACCGAGACCCTGGCCCTGCTCTACAGCCCCAAGCGCTCGACCCGCCGCAGCGCCGCCGCCGGCCTCACCGCCGCGCTCGCGGCCCAGCAGCATCCGCTGACCTACGTCTTCAATGTCTGCCTGCAAGACCATGCGATCGACGACCGGCTGCGGCACTACGCGTCGCCGATCGCGTCCCGCAACCTGGCCAACGAGATCGAGCCCGCCGCCGTGGAGGCGCTGGTGGCTGCCTGTGAGGCCGGATTCGGCATCGTGCAGCGGTACTACCGCCTCAAGCGGCGCCTGCTCGGCCTCGACGAGCTGTTCGACTATGACCGCTACGCCCCCATCAAGGCCGACGACACCGGCTACTCGTGGGGCCGGTGCCGAGAGATCGTGATTGACAGCTACGCCGCGTTCTCCGAGACGCTCGGCGGCATCGCGGTGCGGGCGTTCGACGAGCGCTGGATCGACGCCGAGCTGCGTCTCGGCAAGCGAGGCGGCGCCTTCAGCGCCGGGTCGACGACGCAGACCCACCCTTACGTGCTCTGCAACTACACCGACCGAATCCGCGACGTCATGACGGTTGCCCACGAGCTGGGCCATGCGGCGCACCAATACCTGTCGCGCGGGGTGGGCTACCTGCAATCGCACACGCCCTTGACCACGGCGGAAACCGCGTCGGTGTTCGGCGAGATGCTGGTCTTTCGGCGCCTGCTGGCGGCGCAGACATCAGACGAGGCGCGCCTGTCGCTGCTGGCGAGCAAGATCGAGGACAGCTTCGCCACCGTGTTCCGCCAGATCGTCATGCACCGCTTCGAGGAGGCCGCCCACGCGGCCCGCCGTGACGAAGGCGAGCTGCCGGCCGAGCGCTTGAGCGAGCTGTGGATCGAGGCCAACGCGCCGATGCATGGGGACGCGGTCACCCTCACGGACGACTACCGCACCTGGTGGAGCTATATCCCGCACTTCGTGCACTCGCCGTTCTACGTCTATGCCTACGCCTTCGGCGAGCTGCTCGTCCTGGCGCTGCTCCAGGTCTACGACGCGCGGGGCGACGCGTTCGCGCCGGCGTATACTGAAATGCTGAGCCGCGGCGGCTCCGTCTCGCCTGAGGAACTCGTCCGCCCGGTGGGCATTGACCTAAATGATCCAGCCTTCTGGTCCGGCGGCGTGGCAATTCTGAACGACATGGTGGCGCAGGCCGAGGCGCTGGCGTCCAAGCTCGCATGAGCGGCGGGGACCGCGTGTTCACGACCACGGCGACGCGCGCCGTTACGGCGACCGATGCCGCTGCGGTCATCGTGGACGCGCTGGCCGAGCTTCCGAGCAATGCGTCCCGCGTACTGGTCTTGGTGCCCGACGATACCCGGAAGCTCCCCGTGCGCCGGACGTTCAAGGCCGTCTGGCAGGCGATGCGGAGGCGCGCCGCGTCCGTGGACGTCATGATTGCCCAGGGCACCCACGCGGCGATGCCCCCGGACGCCAGGCGGCAGTGGGTCTTCGGCGACGGCGCCTATCCCGAGGTCACCATCTACGACCACGAGTGGGCGCGGGCCGATGCGCTGGTCGAGATTGGCTGTCTGCCGCTGGCCGACCAGTTGGCGCGGTTCGGCACGTTCCGGGACCTCGCGGCCGGGCTGGGCTTCGACCGCGACTTGCCGGTGCGCATCAATCGCCGCCTGCTCGAATATGACCGAGTCATCCTCGTCACGCGCGTCCAGCCGCACGAGGCGGCGGGCTTCGCCGGCGGAGCCAAGCAGATCTTTCCCGGGGTCTCGGGGCCCGAGATGATCAACCTGCTCCACACCATCGGCAGCCTGCGCGGCGCACGGGCCATTCAAGGCGTGCTCGACAATCCCGTGCGCGAGCTGATCGACGACATGACCAGCAACGTGCCGGTCCCCATCACGACCATCGCCCTGGTGGTCGACGACGCCTCGGGGGCCACGCGCGGCGTGTTCGTGCAGCCCGAGGGCTGGCGCGAGGGAACCCGCGCGGCGGCCGCGCTGAGCGCCGAGGTCAACATCCGATACACGACCCACCGCGTCCGGCGCGCGGTGGCAGCCACGCCTCGTCTGTCCGATGGCTCGTGGCTCTACCCTGAGCTCTGGACCGGCGCCAAGGGCGTGTTCCGCGGCGACGATACCGTGGCCGACGGCGGCGAGCTCGTTCTGTATGCCCCCGGCGTGCGGGAGATTTCCGCCGCGCACGGCCGCGCCATACGCCAGGTGGGGCTCCACGGATGGCCATATCTGCTCACCCATCCGGAGGCCTGGCAACCCCACGGCGTCAGCCCCCTGGCGCTCACGCTGGGCGTCTTAATCAAAGGCGACGCGCCCATGGTCGACGGGCGCGAGACGCCACGCATCGATGTCCGCCTAGCCACTGCGATCCCGCCAGACGAGTGCCGCGCGCTGAATGTCGGCTATGAGAACCCTGACGTGGTCGCCCGCGAGATCGACGCGGCCCCGGCCGACGCCATCGACGGTGACCGCCTCGTCATGCACAACGCCGGCAGCGTTCTTTGGCGCTACCGGTCGGCGAACGGCGCAGCGGCTGCCTAGCCCGCCGCGACCCGGGCGGCGCCAGCCGTTGCGTATCATCCGACGGTTCACGGCAGGCTTCGGGTTTCGGGGTCTGCTTGCGTCACCATCGAGCATAGTCCCGCGCTGACGTGGACACGCCGGCGCGGCCGGGAGCCGTGATGGCAGCCGAAGCTTCCACAGAGCCGTTCGAGAGAGCCGAGAGACCCACGCAAAGACTTCCCGACCTCTCCGTCGTCATTCCGACCTACCGGCAATCAGGCGTAATCGGCCACCAGGTCAGCGAAGTTCTCCGGGCGTTGGATGGGCTCGGCTGCGACTACGACGTGCTGGTGGTGGTCGACGGCGATGAGGACCGCACTTCGGCCGCGCTCGCGAAGATCGAGCACGAGCGGCTGCGCGTCGCCGTGCAGGAGCGGAACTCGGGCAAGGGCGAGGCCGTGCGCCGCGGGCTGCTGACGGTTGCCGGGCGCGCACGGGCCTTTCTCGACGGCGGCGGGGACATTCCCCCGCAGTGCCTCGTCGACGCCTATCGGATTCACCTCAAGTCAGAGGCGGACATCGTGGTCGGGTCGAAGCTGCATGCACAGTCGGTGGTCGAGTATCCGCTGCCGCGCCGTATCTATAGCTGGGGATACCGGCAGCTGACGAGACTGTTGTTTGGCCTCACCGTGCGCGATACGCAAGTCGGCTTGAAGATCTACGCCGCGCCGGTCGTCGAGCAGGTCTTTCCCCACGTGCGCACGTCCGGCTTCGCTTTCGATATCGAGGCCCTGGCGCTGGCGATTCGGCTCGGCTTCCCGACCATCGTCGAGGCGCCGGTGATCGTGCGTGACCGCTATCCGAGCACCATCCGACCGACCACCGTCGCCACAATGTTTATCGAGACGCTGATGGTGGCCAGGCGCCTGCGCCGGTTTCGGCCGACCGCGAACGATACGGCGGGTGGTGTTGCGCGGCGCTGACCGTGCGCTGTGGCGCGTGCGGGCGACATGAACGCAGCGGTGCAACGCCGCCTGGTCATCGGGCTGATTACCCTCGCCACGCTCAACGCGCTGCTGTGGTCGGTGATTGCGGCACCCGGAGGGGGCGGGCCGGACGAGCCGAGTCACATGCGGATTGTCCGAACGATGCTCGCCACCGGCGGTCTGGCGGAGTTCCGCGGCTACAGTCCCGGCGCTTTTGCCGGCGGACCCGTGCGGGCGCAGGTGGCGCACGAGATCACCCCCAACGCATTTGCGGTGCCGGTCGCCGCCGTACTCGGTCTGCTTGGGTCCGACGACGATGCCTTCAACCACCACATGGCGCGGCTCTTCAGCGTGGCGCTCTATCCAGTCACGCTGTGGCTGGCGTTTCTGACGCTGCGCCGCCTATTCGTGGACATGCCCGTCGCTCCGGTGTGGGGCGTGGCCCTGATGGCCACGGCGCCGATGTTCACGCTGGTGCATTCGTACTACACGAACGACACGCCGGCGATCGCGGCCAGCACGTTTGCCGTCTACGCGCTGGTGCGGGCGTCGCAGTCGGATTTCGCGCTGCGGGACAGCGCCCTGCTCGGCGTGGCGCTGGGACTGGTCGGTCTGCACAAGTACACCGGCTTTCTGGTCTTTCCGGTGGCGGCGCTGGTGCTGGTGTGGCAGCTCTGGCGCCAACCGGCGCGCCTGCTGCGAACCGGCGGGGCCATGCTCGGCATCGTCGCCGCCATTGCGTCGTGGTGGTATGTCAGGAACTGGGTGCTCTATGGCGATCCCATCGGCGTGGCATTCACGCAAGCCGCCGTGGACGCAACCGGCGGTGCGCCGGTGCCACCTCGAGCCCGCGGGCTGAATCCCGTCGAGTTCGTGCAGGAAACGAACTGGATCGGCGAGAACTTCGCCACGTTTTGGGGCGGATATGGGAAACACACGATGAAGCTGCCCGGTGCCGCCTATCTCGCCTTCAGCGCACTCCTCATCACGGCGGTCGCCGGATGGTCGATCCGCGCCGTTCGTGCGCTCCGCAACGGGGTCGACCTCGCGAGACCGCCGCTTCTCGTCATCATGGCGCTGCTGCACGTCGGCTTGTGGTGCCTCAGTTTCTGGAGCAGCTATACGGTGGACGTGGCGCTGCACGGCCGCTACGTCTTTCCGACGTTCCTCCCGTTTGTCGCGCTGGTGATCGCCGGCCTATCCAGCGTCATCGCCTGGCGCGGGCGCGCCGAACTGGCTGTTTTAGCGACGATTCCGGTGATGCTCGCCGCGAATGGCACGTACTTCGTGCAGACGCTGCTGCCGCATGTTTTGGCGTAGGGGCTTCCAGCCCTTGCGATTCCTGTCGAACCGCCGCTGGGTGCGGCCCGTTTCGATCGTGGTGTCGCTGTTATCGCTTAGCTGGATGGCGGTGATGGCGATGCAGCCCGTGCACATCCCAGCATTTGAATTTGACCGTGGATACTCCGTGCTTGAACAAGAGTCGCTCACCGGCGTCAAAGGCCAGACGTTCGTCGCGCCAGCCGACCATATCTCCAGGATCGACCTATGGGTCTCGACGGTGGTCGACAAACCCGGCGACTTCGTGCACATGCGGTTTGATCTCAAGCGCAGCGCTGCGTCCGAGGAGGCGATCGTCACCGGAGGGCATACGTTTGAAGAATCCGTGTCGAACTATCAGGTGCGGCTGGTCTTCGATCCGACGCTGCTTGCAGCCGGGGATCGGCTATATCTCCGCGCCGAGTCCGTCCTGAGCTCACCCTATGCTCATGTCAGCTACGGGTATTACGGCCAGGACGTGTATCCAGACGGCGAGCTGCTTGATCTCGACCAGGTGGCCGTGAGCGGGCAGGATCTCCGGTTCACGCTCTACCGGAAGCCCGCGTTGCCGAAGCCGCTCGCCTGGGCGGAGGCCGCGATCGCCCCGGCGATCACGGCGGCGGAGCAATCAGCTGGCGGTCCGCCGCCGTGGACGGTCGCGGTGCTGATGGTGGCGGTTGGAAGCGGCGCCGTTGCGTTGACCGCGGGTTGCGGCGTCCTCGTGGCCCGCCGACTGGCCGGCGCCAGACGTGACGTGACCGCGGCGGTCGTGCTCGCGCTGCTGGCGCTGGTGCTGGCGATTGCGGCGGGCGCGGAGGCGCCCGTTGCCAAGCTCTACGTGCTAATGCTCTAGGCCGCGCCGGCTGGAACGGCTACACGTCGCGCCGGACGCGCACCGCCTCGGCCAGCAGCCCGAGGCTGAACACCTGCACGCCCACGAGGAACGCGGCGGCGGCCACGAGCCCAACGGCTGTGACGCCGAGGACTATCCAGGCCACGAGAGCCCCCAGGGCAAGGGTCCACACCGCAACCGTGAGTGCGGCGAACAGCTTGATCGGGTTGTGCCGCACCATCGCCTGGGCCAGGACTTGGACCATCCGCAGGGTGTCGCGGAAGAATCGGACTTTCGATTTCCCGACGCGCGCGCCATAGCGCGCCGGGATGAAGGCCACGGCCTGGGCGTCGCTGATCATGGCCAGAGTGAGCCCGGTCGTAAAGCTGAACCCCGGACTGAGGATGCTGAAGTAGCGCAGGCAGTCGGTCTTGCGAAAAATGCGATAGCCGGAGTTGACGTCCGGCACGCGGCGTCCGACGACGAAGCTTGCGATAACCCGCAGCCCGATGCGAGCCAGCGCGCGCGGCCCCCAGCCGCGAAAGTGCGGGCCGGTGCGCGCCGCCACGACCATGTCGAGGTGCTCCGCCAGGCGCGTGAGCTCCGCGATCGCGGCCGCCGGGTACGTGCCGTCCGCATCGCAGATCACGATGTACTCGAAGCGGGCGGCAAGAATGCCGCGGCGGAGCGCCAGACCGTAGCCAAGATTTTGAGGCGACGGCACGACCTCCGCACCGGCTTCCTGCGCCATGGCGGCCGTGGCGTCGGTGGACCCGTCATCCACCAGCAAGATCTCGTAGACAAGACCAGTAGCGTCGAGCGCCGACCGGAAGGCCCGCACAACCCCGCCGACGGCGCCGGCTTCGTTATACGCCGGAATGACGAGCGACACGCCGTCGATCATGCCGGCACCAGCGATACCAACCGGGCCGACGCGCCGACCGTCATTGGGCGCGGCCGATCACGACCAAGGACTGGCCGAAGGGCGGGGAAACCAGGGACTCCAGGCGCCGCAGCACCGGGACCGCCAGGCGATCGAACAGGCGCGCCTGGGCGTTGATGGAAGGCGCATTCAAGTCGGCGGTCCGCACGATCAATCCGTTCACATACCAGGCAAGGGCGCCCAGGCCATTGACGTACCGCGCGCGCACAATGTTAAAGCCGGCCTCGCGCAGCAGTCGTGTCAGGCCAGCCCGCGAGTAGCGCCGGTGGTGGCCGGCGGCCCGATCGAGCGAGCCGAACAGCACCGCGTGGGCGGGCACGATGAGCATGAGATGACCGCTCCTGGGTGCCAGGATCTCGTGCATGTTGGCCACGGCCACAGAGTCGTGCTCAATGTGTTCCAGCACATTCGAGCTCACGATGGTGTCAAACCCCTGGGGCCGAAGACGGGTCACCGCCGATGGATCGGTAATGTCGGCCACGACAGTGTCGAGCTCTACGGCGCCCAGGCGCCGCAGCAGAAGGTCCAGCGCATTGCGTGAGACGTCGAGCGCGGTCACGGGTGCTCGCGCCACGAGGAACTGCGTGAGATTGCCGCTTCCGGCGCCGATCTCCAGGACGCGGGATCCGATCGCGTCCTCGATCTGACTGAACATCCAGGCGTGATACCTGGAGGCGTGCCGCAGCGCATGCGTCATCGTTTCGAGTCCGGACGGCGACCGGGCATCGGGGCCGCACACGGGGCTGGGCTTCACGTTGTTTGTCGTCATGCCGCGTCAAGCCATCGCTCACGCCAGAGCTGGAACATGAGGATCGTCCAGAGCGCCTTGGCATGGTTGCTCACACGGCGCACGTGCTCATCCAGCAGCCGCGCCACCTGGGGCGCGTTGAACAAGCCCTCGCGCTGCAGCCGTGCCTCGTTGAGGTACTCATGCGCGAGGCCGCGCAAGTCATCGTTCAGCCAAGCGGCGACCGGGATGCTGAAGCCGCGTTTGCGGCGGCCGATAATGCCGGGCGGGAGGCGGCCATCAAGGGCTCTGCGCAAAAGGTACTTGCGCGTGAGGCCCCGCAGCTTGAGCGCCAGGGGAATCTGCTCGAGGTGCGCCAGGACTTCAGAATTCAACAGCGGCACGCGGGTCTCGAGCGAGACCGCCATGCTGGCGCGGTCGACCTTGGCGAGAATGTCGCCTTCAAGATAGAGCTTGAAGTCCTGGTAGAGAATACGGTTCAGCGGGTGGGTGGCGCCGCTCGCGCACGCCGTCGCGGCCAGCATAGCCTCGAATTCCCGGTCATCCACCAGCTGGCGCGCGTCGGGGTGCAGCACCGCAGACTTGGCGCCGCCATAGAGCGCGCCCGTCCACATCTGGTGTTGGAGATAGGACGGGGCGTCAGCCCCCTGGATGAAGCGTCGGAGGAGAAACTCCGGTGCGAGGTATCTCGCGGAAACCGGCAGCTTGGCAACGGCGGGCTCGATCACCCGCGTCCGCACCGCCGCGGGCAACCCGCGGTAGATGGGCGCCAAGCGGTGTGCCTGCAACGTCGAATAGCCGGCCAGCATTTCATCGCCGCCGTCCCCGCCGAGGACGACCTTGACGTGCTGGCGGGCAAACCGGCTGACGAGGTAGGTCGGAATGATCGAGGGATCGGCGAACGGCTCGTCCAATTGGGCCAGAATCGCCGGCAGCGCCTGCACGAGGTCGGCGGCGGTGACGCGCAGCTCGTGATGCGCAGTCTGCAGGTGGGCTGCCACGCGCCGGGCATAGGGGCTCTCGTCGAATGAAGGTTCGGCGAACGAGACGGAGAAGGACTGAATGGGTTCCGCGCTTACCTCCGTCATGAGCGCGGCGACGGCGCTGGAGTCGAGGCCGCCGCTGAGCAGCACCCCGACCGGCACGTCGCTGACCATCTCCCGCTCGACGGATCGCCGCAGCACGTCGCGGAAGGCGCGGGCGTGGTCGGCGACATCGCCGGGGAGCGGATCCGTCTCGGACCGGGCGAGGTTGAGGTCCCAATAGGCGCGCTCCTGTGTTCCGCCCGACGACGCGGTCAGGAGATGGCCGGGCCGCAGCTTGCGCACGCCGCGCAGGATGCTGGCGGGGGCGGGGATGTATTCGAGTGAGAGGTATTGACTGAGCGCCTGGTGGTCAAGATCGCGCGCCACCAGCCCACTGCGCAGCATGGCCTTGAGCTCGGAGGCAAAGACCAGGGCGCCGTTCGTCCGCGCGTAGTACAGCGGCTTGATGCCGGCGCGGTCGCGTGCGAGGAGCAGGCGCTGGCGCGGCTCGTCCCAGAGCGCGATGGCGAACATGCCGTTGAGATGGGTGGCAAAATCGTCGCCCCATTGCTCATAGGCGTGGACGATCGTCTCGGTGTCGGACCGCGTCCGGAACTCGTGCCCGTGGCTGCGGAGCGTATCCCGAAGCTCGGCGAAGTTGTAGATCTCGCCATTGAATACCACGTGGACGGTGTCCGATTCGTTCGTCATTGGCTGGTCGCCGCCCTCAAGGTCGATGATGCTGAGGCGGCGCATCGTCAGCCGCACCGGGCCGCGCGTGAAGGTTCCATGTCCGTCGGGGCCGCGGTGGACGAGCGCGGCGCTCATGGCGGCCAGTGCGGCCCGATCGTCCGGCATGCGGCCATCGAGGTGGAGAATCCCGGCGATGCCACACATCTCAGGTCACATGCTCCCCGGCGCCGCAAGGCCTACGGGCGCGGGCGCACCAGGCCGCCCAAGAAATGCCAGCCGTAGCACAGGTGGCTGGCGACAATCGTCGGAGCGACCATGCCCCCGATTCCAACGCTGCCCGATCCGCGCATGGCGACCAGCGCGCTGCCCGCCACGGCAACACCGTAGAGGACCAGGCTTCCAAGGAACACGACGCGAACCGGCTCGATCCAGACCGACGCCAGGGCGGCCACCACCAGCCAGAGCAGCCACAGGCTCGGAATGAAGTACTGGAATCTCCGAGAGGTTGCCGGAAACACGCGGGCGAAATACCCACGGTGTCGTCCATAGTGCGCGATCTGCCGCAGATGACCGTGCATCACGGGCCGTCGATGGTGATAGACCAGCGCGCCGGGCTCGTAGCGGATCACTCCACCGCGGTGCACGAGCTCCAGGCACAGCTTCGTGTCCTCCCCCGGATAGAACGCACTGTCGAATCCACCAACGGCCTGAAACGCCGAGCGGCGCACCATCAGGTTCATCGACGGATGGTCGTCCACCTCTCGGCCCCGGCCTGGCACATAGCGGAAGCGCGCGGGGCCGGACACGATCCATGACGCATAGGTCCACCCGGATGCCTGGGCGCGAAAGCCGTCGTTCGGAGCGGTGACGCCGGGGCCACCGATTGCCCACACCCTCGGGTTGTCGAAGTGCGGCACGGCCGCCTCGAGCCAACCGGCAGCGGGATACGCGTCGTCGTCGAGGAACGCCAGCCACTCCCCGGTGGCGGCCGCCGCACCCATATCGCGCTTCTCCGCCGGTCCGATCGGGCCGCTGGCGATACAGCGCACCGCATCCAGGCCGCCTGAAGGCGCCTCGTCGAGGACAACGATCGTCTCCCGCGGCGGACGTTCCAGATTCGCTATCGCCGCCAGCGCCTCCATGAGATAGGCGGTCTCGCGCGCCGCGACGATGATGATCGACACGTCCAAGACCGGCGCGCCGACCGCGACCGCCGGCATGCGATGCGGCGCCCGGCGCGCGTGGCGATCCGCGGCCGGCTCAGGGGCCAATGGCTCAGGGTCACCCATGGTGGTCTAGAATCATAAGGCCGACGTGTTGCGCGGCGGGATGAGTCCAACGCCAGTTCACTGGCGCTGCCGCAGCTTCACTACTCCGAAACGATACGCCCGCGTGAGAGTTGCTATCAGCTTTCCCCCGTTTGAGAGCGCCAAGGGCATCCCGCTCCTCAGTCAGAACCGGCAGTACCAGGTCTTCTCGACGGGCCGGAGTGGGGGCCGTGGGCTCGTGGGCGCGCTGAATCGGTTTGTCGGCGACAACGCCACTGTCATCTTCCCGGTGCTTCCGGCGCTGGCGGCCACGCTGCTGCAACGCCACGGCCATGAGGCCGTTTGGCTGGATGGCATCGCCGAAGGCTGGGACTGGGAAACCTATTGTCGGGAGGTCGAGCAGGCCCGGCCCGACCTGATGATGATCGAGACCAAGACACCCAGCGCGCCGCCGCTCTACCAAGCGATCAGCGACCTCAAGGCGCGTTTTCCGACGATGACCATTGCGCTGGTCGGCGACCATGTCACGGCGTTTCCCGAAGAGCCATTCCTCTTCTGTCCCGTCGACTATGTGATCCGGGGCGGCCAGTTCGACTTTGCCCTGCTCAATCTTGCGGACTTCCTGGAGGGGCGCGACGACCTGGGGGGCGGCGTGTTCTGGCGACACGACGAGACTGAGATCGTCAACTCGGGGACGGAGCCGAATCCGCCCGTCCGCGAAGCCGTGCGCCCGCACATCGACCGGCGGCTGGCGAAGTGGGAACTCTACGCCTATCGCAACGGGAACTTCCTGAAGAAGGGCACCTATGGCTGGGCCACGGGCGCCAGCAGCGCCGACTGCTGGTGGCGGCGGCGAATCCCCGGCGGCCCGCGGCACGGCGGCGGGGGCTGCACGTTCTGCTCCTGGACCAGCATGCTCCCAACTTGGTCCGTCAGGCCGGTTGACGACTACCTGGACGAACTCGAGCAGCTGGTCGATCTCGGCGTCGAAGAGGTGTTCGACGACACGGGCACCTTTCCCGCCGGACGCTGGCTGACCGACTTCTGCACCGGATACCGCGAGCGCGGCCTGGACAAGGTCCTGATGATGGGCTGCAACATGCGGGCCGATGCCCTCTCACAGGCCGAGTACGAGATGCTGAGCGCCAGCAATTTCCGGTTCATCCTGTACGGCATCGAGTCGGCCAATCAGCGCACCCTCGATCTCCTGAACAAGGGCACGACGGTTCGCCAGCAGTGGGAATCCGTCAAATGGGCCAGCGAGGCCGGGCTGGAACCGCACGTGACGTGCATGGTCGGCTACCCGTGGGAGACGTTCGACGAGGCCAAGCGGACCATCGACTTCACGCGCGAAACCTTTGACCGCGGCTGGATCAACACCCTGCAGGGCACCATCGTGATGCCATACCCGGGCACCCAGCTCTACGCCCAGGCGCGTGAGAACGACTGGCTCCGGTTTGATGGCCCGGAGCACTGGGAACGATTTGACATGCGGGAACCCGTGCTGCGCTCGCCAATCCCGACGCCGGAGATCATGGGATTGGTGCAGTCGCTCTATACCAGCTTCCTGACGCCGCGGTACGTGGCGCGCAAGCTGCTGCACGCCGGGAAGAGCCGCGATCACTTCCGGTACTACGTGGTCCGGGGATCGCGCTACCTCGTGGGCCACATGCTCGACTTCCGGAAGGGGCAGCTGGACGACGGTGAGACTGGCGCCGGTCCGGTTGACACGGGCGTTGCCGAGCTTCCCGCGAAGCTCTATACGGCCGGCGGCACAACGGCGCCGATCGACACAAGCCTGCTCGAGCCGTCCGCACCCGAGGCCGCGCCGGCCATTGCCGGCTAGCTGTTCGATTCCGACGACGTAAGGGCTCGGGTTCATACGCACGGCCCAGTTCTGAGCAAGCCAACTCCTGGGATACGCCGGGCCGTCGCAGCGCTCCTAGGCCGCCATGCGACGCCCGCGGCAGATCCTGGATCGTCGGGGCCGCGTGCGGTCGCTCGCGACACCGTGGTGCTTGGCGCCCTGAACTTCCTCGCCAGCCTGACGTCCTTCGGCTTCCAGTGGGCCATGGCGCGCATGCTGGCGCCGGCTGCCTACGCCGACCTGTTCGCGGTGTTGGCGCTGTTCGCCATCCTGGCGGTGCCGTCGCAGCTCTTGCTGCCGATTGGCACGCGCATGACAGGCCTTGCCGTCGTTGCGAAGGGGCGCCCCGCCGCCATCGAGGTCCTGCGGCGCGCGCTCATCCGAGGCGGGATCGTCGGCCTGGTGGCATGGATCGTCGTCGCTGCGATGAGCGGCCTCATTGAGTTGCTCATTGGGACCGACGACCGCACGGCGATCATCTGGCTTGGCGGCGCGGTTGCCATCGCCTTTGTGTTTCCCTTTACCAAGGCGCTGCTGACAGGTCTGCGCGCGTTCCTCCTGCTTGGCACCTCGAACTTGCTAGACGGCGCGCTCCGCGCCCTAATTGGCGTTGGGCTGGTTGCGCTTGGCTTTGGGGTGGCCGGGGGAATAGCCGCATCTGCACTCTCGGGACTCTTGGGCGTCCTGGCCGTGGTGCTCGCCGCGCCTTACATCGCTCGGGCGACCAGCGAGGCGCCGGTTGACACTCCCCCGGATGCAAGCGGCATGTCCGCGCATGTGCGGGTTGGGCTGTTGAGTCTGTCGCTGGCAATCCTCATGAACGTTGACATTCTGGTCGTGCGCCACTTCTTCGATGACGCCAGCGCGTCGCTGTACGCCGCATCGGCGCTCGTTGGGCGCATCGTCCTCTTTGCAGCAGCGCCGGCTGCGCAGGTGGTGCTCCCGCACATCATTAGGCAGGTAGCCGCCGGTGAGCCGTTGACGCGGACCTTAGCGGTTACCGCCGCGTTCACGGTATTCATCGGCGGCGGCGCCGCGCTAGTCATCGTCGTCGTGCCCGAGCTGGTCTTCCAGATCATGTTCGCGGACCGCTACATCCCGGTTCCTCACCTGGTCTGGGCTTACACCGTCGCCGGGTCGCTGCTCGCGCTCTTGACCCTCTTGACCTACTTCCACATCGGGGCCGGTACGCTTCGCGTATGGGTCTTGTTGATGCCGCTGAGCATCGCGTGCGCCGTCACGCTGTGGGTTCGCCATGAGAGTCTCGCCTCAGTGGCGTGGACGCTCGACGCCTTCCTGGGCGCCGGAGTGCTCATCATGCTTGGCTGGGCCGCCAGGGTGCTTCGAAAGGATCGCGCCCGCGCGGAGCAGCGCATGGAGGACCTCGAAGCCGTCCGCGCGCGCTCCGACAGGTGACGCATCTGACCGGCGGGCGATGAGCGCAGCGGTCAGGTGAGCGCCACCTCGAAACTCGCCGCGCCGCGCCGCAACGTCTGGCTGCCACCGGGACGTCTGAGCGGGCTTATCACAGGTATTCGGCGATGGATCGCGCGCCACCCCGATGCGACGGCCTACCTAGCCATCGTCGGCCTCGTTGTCATCTGGCACCGGGGCCTCATCTTCGATCCTGGCTACCTCGGACTGCGCGACGACTGGCCGGTCCCGCCGGTGGATTGGCAGAACGCGCAGATCGCAACCGACCACATGTCGTCGTGGCGCCCGAACTTATTCGGCGCCGCGGAAACCGAACGCACGATGAGCATCTACCGGCTGTATATCTGGGGATTGCTGGCCGAGCTCGTGGGCGTCGACGGCTGGCTGCACTCGCGTTTTCCCATCGCCATGATCGGCTTGGCCGGCGTTCTTGCCTATCAAGCCGCCAAGGCCTTCAGCCTCGTCCGACCGGCGGCTTTTGCAGCTGCGGTCGTTTACATGACGACGCCGTTGTTCCTGGACGTGTTTGTGACTGGCTACATGCCCATGTTCATCGGCATCGCGTTGCTCCCCAAGGCGGTGCAAGTCGCGCATGAAGCATTCGAGCGGCCGCCCGGTGTTCGCGGCTTCGCTCGCGGTTTTGTCTGGATCGGACTGAGCGCCAGCACGATCCATCTGTCCGTGATGATGCTCGCCGTTGTCGGCGCCTACACAATCTTTCGGGCCTTTACCGCACCCGGCTCGCGGCGGCAACGCGTGCAGCGCGTCGGGTGCGTCGCCGCGATGGCGACCAGCGTGGCGTTGCTGCATCCCCCGATCGCCTTTATCGCCTGGCAACTGCTGACGATCCCGGCGGCGGCAGAAGTGCTGGGCGCATGGACCCGGGAAGCGGGCGTGCAATGGATCAAGGACGTGGCCCCAACGCTGGCCGAGTCACTGACGCTGACCGGATTGCCCTACAACTACAGTACGGCCACCTCGATACCCGGCGAGTCGGCGCCCGTTTTTCCGGTGATCGCCCGTGGCTTGCTCGCGGGAATCGGCCTCGTGGCACCGATCCTCATGCGCGGCCGTGCACGACAGCTCGCTGTCGTGCTTCTGCTCGGGTTCTTGGCCTTCACCCTGCTTGGGAAGGGTTCCAATGAGCCGCTGAGCGTTGTTCAAGAGGTCGTAGACGCAACGCTCCTGGGCACCGTGTTTCGGAACGTCCGCTACTGGAACATTCCGGCCGGCCTGCTGTTGGCATTGCTGATCGGACATGTCGTCGCCTATCTCGTGGCGCGGCCGCCGGGTATGCAGCGCACCGCCGCGAGCGCATCCGTTGCCGGCGTGATCGCCCTCAGCGCGCTGCCGTTCTGGAGCGGGGACCTCGCCGGCCACTTGCCGCCCTACACCATCGATGCCGACACGGTGACCGTGATGGCGAACGTGACCGACCTGCCGCACACGGATCGGATGGTCCACGTGCCGATGCTTGGGCCTAGCCGATACGCCAGCCGAACGGGTCGAACGTCGGCCCCGGGAAACAATCCCTTCGTCCTGCAGTCGCCTAAATCAACCCTGTGGGTTTCGCCGCAAACCACGTTGAACGCTCCCTACTTCGCTGTGCTCCATCACGGGCTCTATGGCCCCAGTCGGTACCCCGTTGACCGGCTGCTCGCTTTCGGCCGCGTTCGGAACGTCCTGCTCGACCCTCATTGGGAGAGCGTATACGCGGCCTTCATCCTCCCAAGCGGAGAGCCCTGGGTGCGATCGCAAGAGTCACATCCGCGGCCACAAATCGCGCTGGCCGCTCAGCCTGGCTTGCGCCGGCTGGATGAATTGTCCGCCGGTGAGGTGGATCTCTACCAGGTCATGACGGATCCGTCCCAGCGGCTTTCGGTTCCGGCCCGCGTCATCGTCGGGTCGCCGTCACTGCGCCCGCTCGTGACGGCCTGGCACGCCTTCGACGACGCGGGCTCGGTGACCCTCACCAGCGGTCAAGCCGGGGTAGCCGGAATTGAGGGCGCGCCCGGAGTCGCCGTGCAACATGGCTCGGAAATCTGGCTCGGTGCGGACCCAACCGACCTAGTCGCGAGCTTTCTGCCCCCGGGATTGATGGTCGCTCCGGCAGATCAGGTTTTCCCCAGAATTCCGGATGCTTCGTTGGACTGGGTGGCGACGTACAAGAACGCCTGGTGGTACGTCGATCCCGAAATCGCGGACCTCACGCGCAGCATTGTGACCAAGGCCGGCGGCGCCGCGTTCTCGATCACCGTCGACACGCAGCGGGCCACCCGTGAACTCTGGGTGCGCCACTTCGTCGGTCCCGAGGGCAGTTCGCTCACGGTCATGCTTGACGGTCACGACGCCGGGCGCATTCAGACGCGCGACGAGGCTTCCTACGGCTACCGCTGGACACGGATCGCGGTGCCGACGGACAGGGCGGGCGCCCACACTATCCGCGTGCATGCCGACGGTCCCGGACTCAACGCGGTCTCGCAGATAGGGCTGCTATCCACGGAAGAGATTGAGGCGGCAGAGGTTCAGGCTGAGCAGGCGCTGGCGCGACTTCCCGTTTACACCGTGCTCCCGGATCTTGGCGTAACGGACGGTGACCGTGCCTTCCATCTACCACTTCCCGGTGCGTACACCGTGCAACTGGCGGCCAAACCGGGTCAAAATCCGACAGTGAAGATAGACGGTGTACAGGTCCAGCTTCAGCGAATCGGCGTCAAGTTGGACTCCGACATCCTGGCGGGGACTGTGCAGCTTGAGGCTGGAACGCACCACCTGGAGCTCCGGACCGGACCGCGCCCGGATCCCGTGACCGTCAGCGTGACCCACCGGCCGCCTGGCTCAACCACGTTTCAGCCCTGCGACGCTCGCGTTTGCGAGGGCGCGGTCCGAATTGAAGCCGTCGTACCCGCCGACGGGCGAACGGTCACATTCACGGGCCGCGTCACAACCGGGGGAGAGGACAGCGTCGAATTGACCGGCGTCCAGGTGCATCCGCCCGTGACGCACGCGATCCAAACGGTGCCGGCCGAGCAGCGGGTGAAGATCGTGCAGGTCGATATTCCGCTCGACCCCGGGTCGGATGTCGCCGCGCTTGACGTGCAGCACCTGCGTCCCGGGCGACTGGGTCTGGCATTTGAGTTGCTCGACATCGGCGTGTCGCGGTTACCTCACGGCGTGTCGGTTGTCCTCGCGCGCGAATCCCAACGGTCTGTCCCGGCCGACGCCGCTCTAACGCCGACGAGCGACACGCCCACGCTTGCCGCAGCCGTGTACCACGGCGAGCCGGGTGAGCGACTGGTACGGCTGGACATTCGCTTCGATCCGCGCTGGACGCTCAAGATCAACGACCGAGTGGTCGACGAGCAGCGGCATGTGATTCTGGATGGGCATTTCAATGGGTGGGCAGTGCGTCTTGCTCCGGGCGATGTGCTCACGGCCACTTTCACGCCGCAGACGGCGTACTTTTGGATCCAGGTAGTGAATCTGGGATTGCTCGCTGGAATGGTTCTGGTGGGATGGGCGCCGGTCCCTCGCCTGTGGAGACGGAGGCGATAGTCACGCACCGCCGACCTGTGGTTCCGCTGGCGTGGATGCTTCTGGTGGCGCTTAGCGTCGCCGCCATGCTGGGCGTCACCACCGCGCCGATCCCCGTTTCCGGCACAGTCGGCGAGGTCTTTGGCATTGGTCCTTTGTCCCAGGGGTGGAGCATCCGCCAGGACATCCGTCCGATTCGCGCACCGGAGTTGTTCGTCGCCATTCGGGGGCGCCCGAGTCATCCCGACGCTCAATCGCCGGAGCTCGAGGTCCGCCTTGAGCGGGACGACGTTGTGCTGTGGGCTGACCGGCTGTCGCTCACCAGCCCACACTTCGCGGAATACGTGGCCGCATTCCCCGTGCCAACCGACGGCGAGGACTACACCTTGGCCGTGCGTGTGATCGAGGCGCATGGAGGCGCGGTCGCGCTACAGGGCGTGAACATTGGTGAGTCCACCACCAGCGCGCGGCTCTCGATCATGGGACGGCCCGAGCCCGGGTTTCTCGCCATGCAGCACTTCTTGTTTCAGCGGGCGCCGCCTCTGCCGCATCTCGAATCGATTGGAGCGTCACTGGGGCCGAGGGGCCAGCTTCCTGTCGCCGGTGTCGTCGCCGCCCTGGCTGTGCTGGCCATCATCACGGCGTTCGGTCCACTCGCACGGGCATACGGCTGGCGCATGGCGGTTGCCGTAGCCGTCGTGAGCGCGCTCGCCTGGATCGTCTGGATTCTGGTCGCGTTGCCTCACCTTAGCGCGACACCAGGCGGAGGCTTCCAGGTCGGCGTCACGAGCGGCTTGCCGCCGCGCGCCATCGCCGTGGTGCTCTTATTCCCCAGCCTCGCCATCGCCGGATACGTCGCAGTCCTCGGCAAGCTGCCAGGAAAGCTGGACGGCCCGCGCTACTTGGCCAAGGGAAGCATTCAGGCGGCAATCGTCTCGGGCCGTCATTGGCGCCTGGCGCCGATTCCGTTTTCCGGCGCGGCCGCCGTGGCCACCGTGTTTGAGGCAATTCCAGTAGCGACGGCCTTGGCTGTCGCGGCTGTCGGCCTGGCGTTGTTCGGGATCATTCTCGCCACGGCACGGACGCAGATCGAGTGATCGGGCCCCATTAGGCCGCTCTGGCCCGCGGCCGCGGGCCTTGGTCTGGAATCTCGAGTCTCGAACCGGCCACGCTGCGGGCCAACCACGGACGGCCTCTTGGCCCACGCGGCTGCGTTCTGCCCGCATCGATTAGTGATTTCTTACGTACTGTTCTTCGCCACGATAGTTTCTACATAGTAGTAGCCTGGAATCGGTATTCTCGTGGCTTTGCGCACGCGAACCATGGTTTCCTTGGCCGCAATATTTCGGGTAAATGATGTCCTTGCAATGCGATGCAACCGGCGCAAGAAGAAGTCAAGCATTGAAAAACGAACCTGATATTCAATCGTATGCACGATTTGCGATTCACCATCCACAACAAGCTGGTTGAATTCGTGAAGTGAATCGAATTCATGCACATGACTGGATTCGAGGACGATCCTGCCCGACTCGTCACGCAGATAGTACAGGCGATATCTCGCACGGCGCACCGATGAGACAAGCAGCAGTCCACCTGGCTTGAGCAGTGCATAAAGGCACGACATGAATTCTTCACGGTCATGAATATGCTCAATGACTTGGGAGCACGATATCAGGTCAAAGCTCTCTCGAAGAAACGGGGCCTTTGACGCGTCGCCGCGCAGGACGCGGCTGTCGCGCGCGATACTGGCCGTCATTCGGGCTCTAGATGCCGAGAGCTCCAAACCGTATCCTATAGCTTCCGTATACTGGCCGATGTTCCACAAGAATGTGCCGCCGCCTGATCCGACATCTAGGACTCGATCGCCTTGGTTCACCCTGCTGAGAACATGCTCCCAGCTCGAAGGATGAACCACAAGACTAAGTTCTGTGTCTGGATCGAGGTCGTGTTCATGTGTGAGCTTGCGTGTGTCCATCTTTTGATTTATACGCGACTGTCCAATCGAGTCTATGAGTGGCGACGAGACGCTGCCTGCTAACGATACCATATGCTTAAAACGTGTAGATCCGTTGTGGTTGTTCAACGCAGTATCTGACGAGCCGTGAATGGATTCTGCTAGATTCACGGGCTTGACGGAAAGTCTTGGACCGGAATGATGCGGATCCTCCTGATCGCGAACGGCATTGTGGACGCCGAGGGCGGGGTGTCCGGCGGCGAGGTTCGGCTCATTGAAATCGCGCGGCACTGGGTTCGGGCCGGCCATGACGTCCACATGATGAGCGGGCCCGGTGGCGTGGACCTATGCAGCCGGTTGGACCTGGCGGTGACGCCGCATGTCGTTGGGGGAGTGACGGCACAAAGCCGGTGGTCATTTGCCGCGCGCATGGTCGTTGTGTGTCTCCGGCTGCCGCGATCGCTGTTGCAGCTCCACCCGGACGTGATCGTGAGCGCGAATGAGCAACTCTATGACGTGCTGCCCGGCGCCATCCTCAAACTCAGGCGCCGCCGGCGCGTCCGCTGGGCGGTCGTCGTGCACTGGCTGCCGCCGTGGCGTTTCTGGCGGCGCGGTCACTCACGCTGGCTGAACTCGCTGGCATTCCTGATCTCGGAGCGAATATCGCTCGTTCTCGCGGCGCTGTTCGCCGATAGCGCCCTTGCCGTCTCCGCAAGCACCGCACGTCAATTGCAGCGCGCCCGATTTCCGATGGGGCGCGTGTCCGCAGTCGAGTGCGGCGTCGATCTCGCGGTCACGCGCTCGCTCGCCGGCGCGCCGCAGGCGCCGCGATACGACGCGGTGTTCATGAAGCGCGTCCAAGCCGTAAAAGGCATCTTTGATCTCATCGACGCGTGGGGGCTGGTCGTCGCGGCGCGGCCGGCCGCCACGCTGGCAATCATTGGCGGCGGCATTGACGCGGAAGCCGCCCAGGAACGCGTACGTGCTCGCGGTCTCGACGACAACGTCGACTTTTTGGGTGCGATCTTTGACGCCGCGACGAAGTTCAGCCTCGTCGGCGCGTCCAGGATGTTCGTACTCCCCTCGCACGAAGAAAACTGGGCGATCGTGATCGGCGAGGCCATGGCCCTGGGCGTCCCCGTCGTCGCCTACGACCTTCCGGAACTCAAGGAAGTGTGGGGCGAGGCCTATCGTTCCGTTCCGAAGGGCAACGTCCGAGCGCTCGCCAGCGAAATCCTGGCCCTGCTGGCGGATGAGCAAGGCCGTCGCGAGCTCACCAGGCGAGGCTTGGACCGCGTGAGCACCCTCGACTGGTCCATCATCGCGGAACACGAGCTTGCGGCCATCATGGAGTCTGGAGGTCGCTCGCCGTAGCCGCAAGACCGGCGGGCGATCCAAGCCTTGCCTGAAGCAAGGGGGACCAGCCATGTCGACCCAGGGCGCGCCCGGCTGCCTATCACGGCGCCTTGCGAACCGCTCGGATGGCCAGGTTCACGCACGGCCTGTTGGGGTCTCGCACGCAGTCGTTGCGGCGATCGATGAACTGCATGAGGCGCATTCCCCAAGTGATGGGGTTCAACCCGAGGCGCCGATGGGGCGTGCGCGCGTACTCGAACTTCTCCATCGAACGATAGACGGCGGACGATGTCGGGAGTCGCCCGTACATCTGCTTGCCGGTCCACAGCAGCATGTGGTTGAAGGGCAGACACCACCGGGTCAAGCCCTCGAATCGCGTCACGTCCAGCCGCTTCTCGCCAGCAATGAGTTGCTGAAACTGCTCCGGGCGGTACAGCCGTAGGTGCATGGCCCATAGCCCGCCCCAGAAGCCCGAGTCCGGGCTGAAATGTCCCAGGCCCAGCCGCTCACGCAGCCAATTTGCCGGGTCCCACACCCCCGGATAGTTGGCACAGGGCACCGTGAGGGCCGCCACCCCGCCGGGCTTTAGCACTCGGGCGATCTCGCCCACGACCCCGGCGTCATCAGGCACATGCTCCAGCACTTCCGAGCAAACCACGGCGTCAAAGATCCCGTCGGGAAACGGCAACCGCAGGCCATCGCCCAAGAGCGAGACTGACCCGGCCGTCTCCGTGCCGCGCGCGAGACCCTGGCGCAGGATGGCGGCGTCGGCGTCAAGGGCCGCCACCCGGCAGCCAAAGGCGTCCCGCAACGCCATCTGGACAAATCCTTCGCCGGCCCCCAGATCCAGGATGAGGTGCTCCGGTCGAGGCGCCAGATACTCGGCGATGGACAGAATGCGCCGCCGGTACGCCAGATCGCCGACGTTTGCCAGCACGCGGCCGAGCCGCTCCCACGACGATTGCGGCGGCTGCGGCGTGTCGCTGCCGCTAGGCAATCGACACCCCGCCGGGAACATCCGCGCAGCCGGACGCCGCCAGGGCGGTGCGGAGATGGTCAACAATGGACTGGCCCGCCGTGCCGTCGCCAAACGGATTCGGCCAAGGCGCACGCCCCAGAAGCTCGTCCAGAGCTGCAAGAACCTGGGACACATCACGGTTCGTTACCCGTGCGGCGCCAACGTCCACGGCTTCGGGCCGTTCGGTGGTCGACCGCAGCACGATGCACGGTGTCTGGAGCACGCAAGCTTCTTCCTGAATGCCGCCGGAGTCTGTCAGCACAACGGCCGCGGTCCGCATCAGCCGCAGGGTCTGGAGATAGCCGAGCGGCGGCCGAACCTGCCACGCCTGCAAAATGCGGCGATCGCTCGGTTCCAGCCGACTCTCGGTGCGAGGGTGGATTGGAAATACAATCGCCAGGCCGCGTTTACGGCGAACGGCTTCGATCGCCTGCAGGACTTCCTGGCGTGCGCCTGCATCGTCCACATTGGCTGGCCGGTGGAGCGTGACCAGCGCAAACCCACCCGGCTCAACGTCGAAGCCGTCAAGCCCACCATCAGCCTTGATCCGGTGCATTACGTGCATCAGCGCATCCACTACCGTGTTGCCCGTTACTACCACGCGATCGCCGGGAATTCCCTCACGCGCCAGATTCGACGCCGAGGTCTCTGTTGGGGCATAGAGCCAGTCGGCCAGGTGGTCGATCACAATGCGATTGAGCTCCTCGGGCATCGTCCGATCGCCGCTGCGCAGGCCAGCCTCAACGTGGCCGACCGGAATCGCGCGCTTGGCCGCCCACAGGGCGCCGGCGAGAGCTGAGTTGGTGTCACCTTGCACCAGCACGGCGGCCGGCGGGTCGTGGCCGAGCGTCGATTCGAGACCCGTCAGGATGTTTGCGGTCTGCGTGGCATGATCTGCCGATCCGATATCAATCTCCACGGCTGGCGCCGGCATCTCCAGTTCAACCCGAATGTCGTGGTCCATCTCCGAGTCGTAATGCTGCCCCGTGTGAATGAGCCGGAGGCTGGGGCCAGCCGTCTGAGCGGCGGGGAACAGCGACCAGACTTTGATGAGTTCCGGCCGCGTTCCCACGCACACCGCAACGTATGGCTCTTCGCAGTGCATTCGTGTTGGCGGTCGCCACCTAGTCTCGCCGTGGAGTGATGGACAGGATCATATCGGAGAGACTCCGTGCGCAGTGGTGGTCGGCGGGCCAGCCGCGCACGGTGAGGATGCTGGCGGCGGCTCTGCCGCTCAGGCACTGGACGCTGGAACGCGATTCTCTCTGGGTGGCGTTTGGGCTGCTGGTGACCGTGGCAGCGGCCTTGCGCGTCGTGGCCACCCCCGGCGAGATGGTCCAGGGCGACCTTGGCAGTCCATTCGCGATTGAGTTCTGGACCCGGATGTACACCAATGCCTGGGATACGTCGTACGGCAGCGCGATGGTGCCCGTCCAGCGCACGTATACCTACATGCCCTGGGGCCTTGTCATACAGGCATTTGAGCTGTCGCCGGAAGTGGCGGGCAAGTTTCACTGGCTGAGCTGGCACCTCTTGGGGTTCCTGGCCGGCTACGTGGGCGCGCGGTTGCTGGCCGGGCCGGAGATTCGCGCCGCGCATCCGGTCGCCGTCCGCATCGGCCTGGTGCTGGCGGGGCTGTTTTGGGTCCTCAATCCCTGGACGCTGGCGCGGTGGGAGCAACTGGGCGTTCACGTCAGCACCGTGATGCTCCCGCTGGTGCTGGGCCTGGTCGTATCCGCGATGCGCGCGCCCGACTTCCGCGCCCGGGCGCAGCGTGCCCTGGCCGCGGCGGCAGTGCTGGCGTTCGCCGTCTCGACCTCGCCGCACTACATGGCGATTGGCCTGCTCCTGGGCCTCGGGTGGTTCGCCTACGCCGCCGTGACGGCACGCGGCCAGTGGCGCCCGCTGGCGGCTGCGGCCGCGGTGTTCATGAGCGGCTACGTCGTGTTTGCCGCCTTCATCCTGCTTCCGTTCATCGTCACCGCGATCGCCGGGTCGCCCACGGGGCCCAGATACGCGCTCGGCATCGATGTCGAGCCGGTGCTCGGTAGCCACCAATCCATCATCAACACCCTCACGCTGACGGGGCATACCTTTTTCGGCCCGGCCCTCAAGCCCGAGCCGACCGCATTACCCGGGTGGCGCTTGGTCGCCCTGCTCCCGGCCGCACTGCTGGTGCTGGCGTTCTGGCGGCAACCTGGTCAGCGCCGCGTTCTCGGATTTGCCGCCATCGTCGGTAGCGTCACAGCGCTCATTCAGGTTTCCAGCTACGCCGACGCGACGCGCCCCGCCTATCTGGCGTTTGTCGACAACGCGCCTTTTGGCTGGGCGCTCAGGGAGCCGGACAAAATCTCGGGCGCGCTCGCGCTCGCCTACCTGCCGGGACTTGCCCTGTCGCCAGCAATATTCGTCCGATATGCGCCGCGCCGCCTGCCCGCCGTCGGAACCATCCAAACCGCCGTGCTCGGGCTTGTGCTGGCGGCCTTCATGCTGCCGGGAATCCACCGGATGCTCTGGAACGATCAGGCGCTGAGCCTGGTGCCGGAGCGATTTCCCGCCTCGTTTCGCACGGTTCCAGCGGAGATCGATCGGCGCAACGCGGCCGGGGCGTCGCGCACCCTGCTCGCCGCCTGGCCCTTGCGCTTCCCCGCGTGGTCGTCCCACCGCGTCCTGGACAAGATTGAGGGGCTTGCCCTGACCACACCCTACGCGGCGGGAGGCTCAACCATCGGCGGTCGACTCCTGGCGATGCTCGCGGCCGATGCCCCCAACCTGGTCGATACCCTCCGCGCCTACGGGGTGCGGCGGGTGCTCGTTCCCACGGGCACGACGCGTGGTCAAGTCCTAGCCCAGCAGTTGCGCCAGACCGACGGCCTAGCCCTGGAATTGACGGCGGACTACTACGAGGTATTCCTGACGGTCGACCCCGCGTACCCCTGGATCTACGAGGAGGGTCCCGCCGGACCTGTTGCGCTAGCGTGGACGCGCGAAGGCATGCACCGGCTTGTCATCGACCTGCCGCCAGCCGCGGGGCAGGCGCGCGAAATTGTCACGCAGGAACACTGGGACCCACTCTGGACCGCCAGCCTGCCGCCCTACGCTGCAACGGTTGAGTCATCTGAGCAGGGGCTGCTGCGCGTCCGAACGGAGCCCGGAGCCTCTGGACGGCTGGTGCTTGAATTCGGCCTGCACCGCGCGCTCGTCGCGGGGCACGCGATCGCGTGGACGGGGCTGGCCGCATGGGGCGTATGGATGCTGTGGCCGTATCGGCCGCGACGAGATCGTCGACAACTGTGAGGATCGCGGCTTGGCTCTTTGCCGTGCTACTCGCTATGGCGTTGGGGGCAGTGGCGGGGCTCGGATGGAAGCCATTGGTCACAGCCCAGAACCCGACGTCGCCTAGCTTCGGGATCGGTCCGCTCGTGGGATCGGTCACGCAGTCGTTCGAATTCTCCGGCGGGCCGGTGGACACCGTTATCATCTGGGCCCGGAGTGAAGGCGGGTCTGTGGCCTACGCGGATGTCCATCTAGTCCGTTCGGAGGGAGGGTTAGCGCTCCGCTCCGCCCGCTTCGAAGTGCCTTCCAGCGCTGAGCTTCAGGCGGTGCCGATCATGCTTGCTCCGATCGACCTGCCGGCTGGACTACTCGCGCTTCGCGTCGTGGCGCCCGAGGACAACTCCGCGCCGCTGTACGTTGGCGCGACGCGGAACGACGCCTATACCGGTGGGGAACTCGTCGACCACCTTGGCGGATCCCCGGTCGACGTCGACCTGGCGTTCTCGGCCAATGGGCACGCAGGCGCCCTCACCCGTCTTCGAACGCAGGCAAGTCGATCACCGCTCTACCTAGCCATTGGGGTCGCCGTTGCTTTGCTGGCGGGCACCGTGATAGGAAGCGCCGCGTGGTCCTCACTGCACCGCCAGCGATTTGGCGGGCCGGTGGCTGTGGTTGTGAGCGCGGGGATCACCGTGGCCATGATCCTGGGCCTGTTGCATGGGCCGGCCACACTCACGTGACGCCTATCACGGCAGCTCGCGACGGCCGCCCGCCCAAGGACCGGCACGTGCTGATCTTGACCCCGTTCGCCTCGCCCAATCGCGGAGGGGCCGAGACGCACATTGACGCGCTCATAACCGCGCTGGCGCGGCGGAACATTGGCGTGACGCTGCTCACCTATCAACCGCTCGTCGCCCCGGTGAAGGCGCCAGCGCGCGAACGGCTCGCAAATGGCGAAGTGATCCGCATTCCGTGGTTTGGGCGAGGCTGGCACCCGCGCATCGAACGATATGCACCGCTTGCGTTCGCCTACCTCGTCCCTGGCCTGTTGGCGGGCGCCCTTCGATATCGGATCGTCGAGAAGTCCAACGTTGACGTCATTCACGCGCACGGGTTGGCCGCCGTTGTGGCGGCTCTGGGGATGCGCTGGACTGGTGCACGACCACCGATTGTCCTCAGTACTCATGCCATGTACGGCATGAGCCGGCGCCGGTGGCTCGCGCGAGCCGTGGGCTTCCTGCTACGGCGCATGGACAAGGTGCTGGCCGTGAGCGAGGCATCGCGGCAGGAACTTCTGGCGATTGGCTTGGACCCAGCCCGGGTCATCGTCTATCGGCACTGGATTGATCTCGGCGTATTTCGGCCGCGCAGCCAAGCGCAGGCCCGCGCGCAGCTTGGGTGGCACGCGTCGGCGCCCACATGCTTGTTCGTCGGCCGACTGCTCCGCAAGAAAGGCATCGGCATCATCCTCGACCTTGCCCGGCGGCTGCCTGACGTGCGCTTCAAAATGCTTGGCGCGGAAGGCGATATGGAGGCCGAGGTCGCCCAGGCTGCCGCAGCGGCCGAGAACGTCGACCTCATGCGGGATCCGTCCGGCCCGGCATCCGCGCGCCTTGAGACCATCGCCACGATCTATGCGGCCGCCGACCTCTTGCTGGTTCCGTCGCAATACGCGGAGGGGTCTCCCATGGTCCTGCTTGAGAGCAGCGCCGCCGGCACGCCAGTCCTCGCCAGCAATCTGGGCGGTCTGCGGGAAGCCGTCACTCCTGAGATTGGCCGGCTCGCCGAGCCGACCGCCGAGGCGTTCAGCGCAGCGCTGCAGGCCATGCTTGCTGATCGCGCCGAACTAGCCGCGCTCCGCGAGCGAACGCGTGCCTATGCCGAGCGCCGATACTCCGAGCGCAACGTCGACTTGATCGTTCGGCACTACGGATTCGACGTGGATATCGGTCAACCGTGACGCATCCGCGCTCAAGCTTCCCCTAGTACGAAAACCCGGTCGCGGGGTCCCTCCCCATTCAGCGCCACTACGGCTATCGGCACGAAGAACACTGGGCGACCCTCCGTCGAGAATCGCAGCGTCAGGACATAGGAGCCGGCCGGGAGCGCGCCGACGGCGTCGCCCACCGCACTCCAGGCACCATCGGCCAGGCGGTGTTCCAGCTGACCGCGTGATGCCTCGAAGCGAATCGAGATGCGCTGTCGCGGACTCTGGGGCGCGAGCTGTCCCGGAAACCACCGCTCCCCGCGCTCGAGAATCGTGGGAATGCCGGTGCGCGGCTCGGCTTCCCGGTAGAGCACCCAGTCCGTGCCGGTCCAGGTATCGGGCCACCCGGGCACCGAGGTGATCTGGATGCCAGACGCGTCGAGCAGTGAGCGACCGTCTACATGGATCGGCGGAGCCGCCGTGGGGCCGGGAGCCGACGTCGTCAAGTCGTAGACCCACACACCCCCGCCATCCCAGACCGGCGCTCGGTGAGCCGGATCGAGTGGCGATGGATAGAGGGAATTTGGCAGCACGATCAGGTCTACCGCTTCTTCTGTCGGCGGTCGGATTTGGACATCGCGACGGAAATGGCCTGGGTCGCCCCATTCGCCATAGAGACCGTCGCTCGAGCGGAGGGTGTAGTAGAGCGGTAGGCGCTCGAGCGGGTGCGTGGCCGACGAAATGAGCACCCGACGGCCCGCGGCCAGCTGAGCAAACGCATGGAAGCTTGAAGGCGCTGGGGCTGGACCGACGCGTGCCTGCGAAACGACGGCGTAGAGCGCGTCTGACTTCGGGGCCGACGCCCGAAAGACCAACCGGAATTCTGATGGCGAGGCGAGACGGCGCCGCGCCTCGCCGGATAGGGCGCTGAGCATTGCAGCGTCGACATGAACGTAGTCGATACCCAGCTCGGTCAACGCGGCGCGGTCGAGGAATCGCAGGGCGTCCTGGTACTCGGGTCCAGGCAGTCCTAGGTAGTGTGGCCATTCGGCGTATCCCAGGGGGGCCATACGCCCGGTACCTGCCGTGACGAGCTTGACGCGTGGAGTGAGAAGCCGTTCGTGCGGCGCCACGGTCGCGGAAATGGCATTGAGCAGCGGTCGATACTTCGTGATCTGGGCATCCACTGGCGATCGCCTTGAGAAGGCTGGGGCGTCCTCGGTTGGGCGCGTTCCGGCGACGTAGAGTCGCGGGCCGTCCGCTATCGCCTCGGCGATTCGGCCGATCGAGTCCGCAGTCGTCGGCCACACGACCAGCCCTGCCAGGAGCAGGCCGCCGCCGTGTAACGCGGTTCGCTGGCGCAGTCGGGCCGATGCGGCGGCAAGCCCAATCGCCATGGCGATCATCGCCAAATTCAGGGCATGGCCTTCGAGACGGGCAATGTCGGCCGGCGAGGCTGGAAAGCGAAGCAGCGCAAATCCCGCGAACAGCGCCAGCGCTATCACGACAATGACGGCCAGGGATACGGACCTGGCCGCATAGGCGGCGGCCGCGCTCAGGATCAGAATTGCGACGACGCCGACGGTGAGCGCTCCAAGTCCGCCGCCGATGGCCCGGACCCCGCCGATCCATGCCAACTCCGGTGCCGGGACACGCAGGTTGGCGACGTCAACACCTCCTGGGGCGTGAAGCAGTAAGTCAGTGAGCACGCCCCCCTGAACCACCGCCAGCCCAGTGCCGCTAGCCAACGCCATCAGCAGTGGGCCCTGGCGTCGCCAATGACGTCGATCCCGCAGAACGCTCACGGCTGCGTATCCCCCCAGCGCCAGGAGCACGGCGACGAATACGGTCTCGTCAATGGCCGAGAGGGCGGAGATCAGCAGGGCAAGAACCAGGGCGCCGGTCAGCCGGTGTCGCGCTCGCGCGATGGCCAGCAGAGCCAAGGTCATGGCCAGGCCATGCGACCAGATGAAATGTGGATTGATGATGTTGGGCGGCGCGGCCGCCACCGGCGTCGTCGCCGCAGAACCAATGTCGGGCACATATAGCGATCCAAGGGCCGCCCGGAGCCCGGCCTCAGGCACCCCGACGGGTATCGGCATCTGCACGGCCGCGGGCCGATCGACGAACAGCACCAGCGTCCAGAGACCCGGCGACAGAAGCAGCGGCAGCACGAGGGCCATCGTGAGCCGGCTGGCCCCCAGGTCCGCCGCCGCGGCCACCACCAGCACGGCCAGCGCTGCGGCAACGAACGCGCCCAGAATCTCTGTCGTGAGCGCCAGCCCCGGCCCCAAGCCGACGTTCAATGCCCCGATCACCAGCTCCGGCAAGAAGTGATAGATCGCCGGCACGTCCGGCGTCCAAGGGAACTGCGGCGGAAATGCGCCCGCCAGCAGGGAAGCGCTGAGCGGCGCGTGAACCATCGCGTCGGGAATCCAATACTGCTGGCGCGCTGCCAGGGCAATGACGAAGACAACGAGCCAGAGCACCCCGAAATGCCACCCGGGCAGCAGGGTCTTTGGCGAGAGACCTTGCCGCCAGGCCACTCCAATTGCCACGGCGAGAACCACCGCCCAGCCGGCGGCGACGCCAGCAGTTCCGGGAACCAGGTACATGGCAAATGCCGTCACCGCGCCGAAGAGTGCCGGTCCGGCAATCAGGCCGGCCGACCGCGCAACGTTGGGCGCGACGTTCGGCCAGACGCTGCGGATGACGCCTGCGCCTGCGGCCGAAAGAATGAGCAACTGAGCCAGCACCCAGCCGGTTCCGGCCGCGGCTGTGGGATCAGGAATTCGACCAACCTCGCAGCAAGCGGGACAGCCTGGACGGGCGGCGCTCCGGCATACTGCCGACCATGGCGGCCGCTCCTGGGATCTCCATCGTAATACCCACGCTCAATTGCGCGCGCAATCTGACCGTCGCCCTGCGGTCCATCCGCGCCCAGCACTACCCGGCGGATCGGGTGGAGATTATTGTGGCCGACGGCGGCTCGACCGACGCTACGCGGGAGACCGCCGAAACCTGGGGCTGCACGCTCGTCGACAACCCACTCGTGACCGGTGAAGCCGGCAAGGCGGCCGGTCTCGCGCACGCGACCTACGAGATTGTCGGCTTCGTGGACTCGGACAATGAGTTGACGTCGCCGCGGTTCCTGGAGGCCGTCGCCGATGCCCTGGCGGATCCGCGGATCGCGGGCGCCGAGCCGATCGAGTTCGCCGCCCTCGACACCATGCCTGCGCTCGACCGCTACTTCGCCCTGCTCGGGATGAACGATCCGCTCGTCCTCTTCCTCGGGACCTATGACCGCTTGTGCCAGGTGACCGGCAAATGGACCGGCGTGGACCACGTGGTGGTTGAAGAGTGCCCCACCTACCGCAAGGTTCAGTTTCGCCGGGCGAAAATGCCGACGGTGGGGGCCAATGGGTTCTTTACGCGGCGGTCAATCGCCGCCGCCGCCGTTCGCGATGGATATCTCTTCGATGTCGATATCCTCCACGCCGGCACTTCCGGCCCGTTTATCCATGTCGCCAAGCTGCACCTGGGAATCGCGCACCACTACGCGCAAACGCTGCGTCAGTTCGCCCGTAAGCAAAGGCGCCGAGCACAAGACCTCCTCTATTTCAAGTCTGCGGGCGTCCGGGTCGGTGCACCGCCGCGGTGGGGTGCCTTGGTATTCGCCGCCGCCACGGTCACCATCATTCCCCTGCTGGTGCAGGCGGCGGCCGGCTGGGTGCGCCGTCCCGACCGCGCCTGGCTGCTCCACGTGCCGGCGTGCTGGATCACGCTCATCACCTACGGCCTCGCGATGCTGCGGCACGCAATTGTGTCGGCGAGACCGCACAGTCGCGCCGGATGGGGGCAATAGCGCGACGCTAGACCACCCAGGGCGCCAGATGCTCGAAGCCCAGCCGTGCTAGCCCGAATCCGGCGGCGAGAACCAACATGCTCACTCCGGTGAACATAAGGCGAGACCAGTGCGGAATCAGCCGCCGCATCCATAGCAGCGCCAGGCTCGCGACGACGATCGCGCTCGCCAAGGCGAACAGGGCGCCGAGCGCGTGCGCGCGCAGCACCTCGACCGCCAGCGCCGTCGGCGTGACGCGCCGCCAGGTCTGCATCACCAAATCAACCGTGCCCGCGCCGGCATCGCCGCCAAGCGTGGCTTGACCGGCTGCGTAGGGATTGATCCGATTCGCCTGAAGGATGAGCGGGGTGAGCGACTCGGGTGGATTGATGACCTGGACTTGGAGCAACCGGCCGCTTGTATTCACCGTCCCCGGAGGCTCCAGCCGGATCACGCCGTCGCCGGCAACCTGGACGCCCGACTCGACGAGCAGCGGCGAGGCGGAATCGCCGACGTCACGCAGGCGTACGATCACGGCGGCCGGCCATGGACTGACCGCACGCACCTCGATGCTGCGCAGCGGCGTAGCCGGGGCTGCGAACGTTTGCTCAAGGCTGCCCCCGGCGAACGCGGGGCCGTAGTCCAGGTTGAACGCATAGGTCGGGAAGGTCGGCCACTGGCGCTCGGCGCTTGCCAGCGCCAGGGCTGCTGCAAGAACCGCGACTACACTCAAAGCCACCAGTCCACCGCGCACTAGCTGAAATCGCCGCGACATCATCGGCAGTGACCCACCGCGCTGGTCATAGTCCGGCGCTGCCGCCGGTCGTCCAGCGACTCGGCACACGGGTCGCAAGCCCGTGGCCACTGGCGTTCGCCGCCGGCGCGATCATCGTCGCGTCCGTGTTCTGGGCCGTGATTTCCACGCCCGGCGACTTGCAGCAGCGTGATCTCTATCCGTCGCTGGATCTCGATCGGGTCGTCGAGCACAGCGTCTACCCCCTGTGGTCGCCGCGCGGGACGGTCAACATTGCCGGCACCGGCCGCCTGCCGATCACGCTCGTTCTCGTGGGCGTCGCCAAGGCGCTCGGCCTCGATGGCGCCACCTACGCGCGCCTGATCGTGCTGTGGATCGCGGGCGTCGGATACGTCAGCGCCTTCGCCGCCTTTGCCTTGTTTGCCCGCTGGCGGCCCTCGATTCCTCGCACCAGCGCAGCCATAGGCGCCATGGTCGCGGGGGTCGCCTTCGTGGTCAATCCCTGGGCCATCGCGCGGCTTGAGCACAGCTGGCTCTTGGCCCAATGGGCGATGGTGCCCCTCGTGCTGGCGCTCTTTCTCGAGGGCACGCGCACGACTCGACGGCGCTGGACCGTGGCCTCGGCGCTCGCATTCGCACTCCTTGGCGCCGCACAGCCGCACTATCTGGTCTTCACCGCTCTCATGGTTGTTGCCTGGACCATTGGCACGATGGTGCAGTGCCCCGTCCAGCGCCGCCGGGCGTTGATCGATGGCCTCGTGTGGGCGGCGGCGTTAGTCCCGCTCTTGGCCTACCAGATCGCACCGTTCGTGGCCGTCAAGCTCTCCGGCGGCAGCCCGGACCCGGCTTACACCCTCACGGATCAAACGCGCACCGTGCTTTCGCGCTTCCAGGACCTCCCGACCACGCTGCAGGGAGCGGCCAACGCCAACTGGCACGAGTTCCTGGTGCCGGCGGGGGCCGAGCGACTGCCCTGGGAGCTTGCCGGGTGGGCGGTGGCGGCGCTGCCGCTCGCGGCCGTCGCGCTGCGTCGCTGGGGTCCCCCGGCGCTATTCCTGGCCGTCGGGGGATACGCGGCCGCGCTGGTCGCGGCCGCTTCAGCCTGGACGCCCACGGCCGATATCTACCAGACCGCTGTGAACTCCGTGCCTGGCCTGTGGGTCTTCCGCGAGCCGGACCGCGTCGTCGGCCTGCTGATCGTGGCGCAGGCATTTGGCGCCGGTTTTGTAATCGCTGATCTCGTGGGCCGAGTTGCGGCAGGCTGGAGGCCACGGCGGGCGCTGGGGCCCGCGCTCCTGGCCGGTTACCTCGGCCTCGCGCTGGGCGTCCACGCCATCCCCGCCATACCGCTGTTGTGGAGCGCCGATGGATCCGGATACGTCCCCCGCCCGCTGCCGGGGGACTATCGCAGCGTGCTGGACGCCGCCGACACGGCAGCCGGGCCAGAGGGTCGGACGCTGGTGGTGTCCTCCGACGAACGGCACCCACCATGGGACGCGGCTCGCACCGTGCGCCTCATGGAAGCCGCAAGCCTGGCGAATCCATCCCTGACCGGCGACACCCGGTCGCCGGTGCCCCCGGCGCCCGTCGCGGGACGCTGGTTCGAGTTCATCTACGGCATCGAGCCGTCGGCGGCTCGGCAGGCCGCGCAGCGCGCCGGATTCAGCCATATGGTGGTGATACGCGACCATCCCGACGGCAACGAGCTCGCCGCGGCGCTGGCGGCGATGCCCGAGGCCGAAGTGCTGGAGAGCGGATCAAACGCCCTGGCGCTTGAGCTTGGCGCGGCTGCCCCGCTGCTCGAATCCACGAACGCCGTCTGGGTCGACGGGCTGGAGGCCGCCCCCGACGACGCGGCGGGCATCCTAGCCAACCACCGCGCGCGGCCCGCGTTGCCCGAGTCGGTCTCACCGCCACAGCCGACGGCGGACGCCGTCTTCGCCATCGACGACGACGTTGCCCTGCTGCCGGTTACCGGCTGGTTCGGCTTCCATGGATCGCTGGCTGGATGGACCCGCAGCGGCGCCTACGCCGACGAGCGGCAAACGTGGCTCAAGCAACTCGCGCGCGAGGACCTCGAGGATTGGGCGTCGGACTACGGCCTGGGCTTGGCCTTCGCCAAGCCTGAGGGGGTGCGTGAGGCGCTGGTGATCGACACCCCCGGTCACCGCGACCGCGCGGTCTGGCTGCGTCTGTTCACCAGCCCTCGTTCCACCTGGATCGACGTTGCCGCGTCTCGGGGCAGCGTGCGCCTCACCACCTGGTCTGCGACGAGCGGCTGGCGCTGGATGCCTGTTGGTCCCGCGGCGGATGGAGGCGTCAGCGTGACCGCCGGACCGGGGCTGGAAGCAGTCAGCACCCTGGCCCTGGCGCCGACGGGGTGGCGCCCGGCGACCGTGCAAGACCCGACCCCGCTCGTCCAGCCGCGCATCGACGTTACGGCGCGAGGGCCAACGCGGATCGAGGCCACGGCGCGCGACGCCGGCGGCTGGTCGTTCGTCGTCCTCCGCGAGGCCTACGATCCCGCCTGGCTCGCTTGGGTGGACGGGGAAGCGTTCGCGCCGCTGCTGGCGGACGGCATCTGGAACGGGTACCTGGTGCCCGTCACCGACGGCGCCGCGCTCACCTTCGAATACGCGCCACAGCGCTGGTATGACATTGGCATCGCCATTGCGGCCGTTACCGCCGGAGGATTGGCCACTTGCCTCATCATCACCAGTGCGAACTGCCCTTGGTGCCGGTCTTTGATCCATCTGGCCGGCAGACGTCGAAAGAGCCGGTGATGCAACCGTGCCACTGGGCGGGAGACTTCCGAAGCTAGGGAAGCTCTGAACAACCGGCGCCTCTAATCGCCCGGGGGCTTGTGACGGGTGAGGATCAGTGCTTGGGGCGGTGATCGGGGCGGGTCCGCCCCGCAAGCGGCGGTTCAGGTCGGATTCGGCGCCATCGAGGGCGCAAGACTCCCGCCTACGCGGGCGCGGCGCGCGCCGCGAGCAACAGGTTCGCCAACCCAAACAGCAGATAGAGCCGGTTCCGGTTCTTCGCCAGGCCCCGATACCGCACGGTCGCGTAGCCAAAGTGGCGCTTCACGTACAAGAACGGATGCTCCACCTTCGCCCGGATCGAGGCCTTGCGCTGCTCCGCCTGGGCGGCGGCGCTGCCGGGCGCCAAGCGTCGTCGCTGCCCAGGCCGCAGCGCCACCTGCCAGTCCATGGCCCGGCCCCGGTGCTCCGGGCGCCGCGCCACGCCCTGATACCCCGCGTCGCCCCACACCCGCGTCTCGCCGCCGTGGAGCAACTGAGGCACCTGCGTCACATCCGCGACATTCGCCGCCGTCGTCGCGACGCTGTGCACCAGCCCCGTGGCCGCGTCCACCCCAATGTGCGCCTTCATCCCGAAGTACCACTGGTTCCCTTTCTTCACCTGATGCATCTCCGGGTCCCGCTGCTGGGCGCGGTTCTGCGTCGACGCCGGAGCGTCGATGATGGTCGCGTCCACGATCGTGCCCTCCCGCAGCCGCACGCCCCGTGCCGCCAGATGCTGGGTGACCTCCGCCAGCAGCGCCGCGCCGAGGTCGTGCTGCTCCAGCAGGTGCCGAAAGTTGAGGATCGTCGTCTCATCGGGCCGCGGGTCCCGCGCCGCGAGGCCCACGAAGCGCTGCACCGCCACGCTGTCGTAGAGCGCGTCTTCCATCGCCGGGTCGCTGAGGTTGTAGAACAGCTGCACACAGTGGATCCGCAGCATCATGGCCAGGGGATAGGGCGGCCGCCCGCGCTCGCCGGCGGGATAGATCGGGCCGAGGCGCGCTTCCAGCCGATGCCACGGAATCAAGCCGTCCATGCGCCGCAGAAACTGCGCCCGTCGCGTCTGGCGCTTCTGCCCGTCGTACTCCACATCGGCGAATGATCGCTGTGGCTGCATCGCGTGTCCTCACCCGGCGCCGGTTGCCCACGAGCATAAGCGCTGCCGCCGCCGCCAGACTTGTTCAGACCATCCCTAGAGGTCAGGTCGGCCGAGACTTGCCGCCGCCTTAGCTTTCCAGCAGACGTTTAGCCAGCGTCTGCGCGTCGTCCAGGGTGGCGACAAAGCGATCCGCGGGAATGCGCCGCAGCACGTTGAGCGCCTGCAAGGTCATGGCGGGCCGCTCCCCGAGCCCCAGCACGATGCACGGGGTTTCTTCGGCAATCGCGGTATCGATCATCTGCTCCACCACCAGGGCGGCGCTGTCGTCCATGTAGACCGTCTCGGAGAAGTCGAGGATCACGACCTCGTGATCCCGGATATCAACGCTGATCGTGTTGATGAGCTTGGTCGCCGAGATTACGGAGAAGCTTCCTCTCAGCGCCACCAGCCCAACGCGCGCGGCGAACGACTCTGCGGCCTCCGTGCCCTCCGCGCCCTCCGAACCGGGAAGGAGGCTCTGATCCAGCAGCGGCACGGAGACCACGCTGTCCATCTCCAGGCGCTCGAACTGCCGCGCGCTTGCCATTCCCGCGGCGATCAGTCCGATCCCAACGGCGGTCACCAAGTCGACGAACACCGCGAGGCCCAGCGTGATCAGCATCACCAGCAGGTGTTCCGGCTGCACCCGATGGATGCGAGTGAGAAACCGCCAATCGATGATGTCCCAGCCGACCTTGATGAGGATGCCGGCCAGGGCCGCGTGGGGGATTGCCTCGACGTATCGACCGAGTCCCAACACCAACGCCAGCAGGATAGCCGCGCGCAACGCACCCGAGACTGGCGTGCGTCCTCCGGCGCGCAGGTTCACCACCGTGCCCAGGGTGGCCCCGGCGCCGGGCAGCCCGCCGATGAAGCCCGCAGCCATGTTGCCGATGCCCTGGCCGATCAGCTCGCGGTTCGGGTTGTGGCGCGTGCGAGTCATCGAATCGGCGACCAGCGACGTCAGCAGGCTGTTGATGGAGCCAAGCAGCGCGATGATCAGTGCCGGCTGCACCGCGCTCGCCAACGCACCGACGGAGACGTCCGGCAGCTGCACGTTCGGCAGGCCGGTGGGCACCTCGCCGATAACCGGGGTGTCGCTCAGCCACAGGACGCTCAAGAGCGTTCCGGCGAGTAGCGCCGCCAGCGTCGGCGGCAAGTACTTTCGCAGCCGCCCCGGCCAAACCACGCCCACCGCAAGTGTGACTGCGGCGATGGTGAGGGCGCTGTAGTTGACGTCGTGGAACACATCCAGCCACGCGCGGACCGTGCCCACGGGTCCGCCGGCCGCGACGGGGGCGCCCACAAACGGCAGCGTCTGCACCACGATGATGATGACGCCGACGCCGGACATGATCCCGGAGATCACCGAGTACGGGGTGTAGGCCACGAAGCGACCCACGCGCACGACGCCCAGCAGCATCTGGATGAGACCCGCCATGATGACGATGGTGAACGCTTGGGCGAGGTTGTCCGCATGGGTGGCGACCACGACCGCCATCGCCATGGCCATGGGACCGGTGGGGCCGGATATCTGCGACCGCGTTCCCCCGAACACCGCTGCAAAGAAACCCACCGCAATCGCGCCGTAGAGGCCGGCAACCGGGCCGAGACCCGACGCGACGCCGAAGGCCAGCGCTACCGGCAGCCCCACCATCGCCGCGGTGACACCCCCAAAGAGGTCGCCACGCAGGGTCTGCAGGTTGTAGCGCATCATGGAGTGTCCGCCGGGGCGGGTCGGCAACGGGACACTGACCCTAAGTCGGCAATCCCCCAGGACCCGATTCTCGAGCGGTGCGGCCGAAATGAATGTGTGCGCAAGGATGCGGCCACGATGGGAAACGCACCCCCAATCCCTCCCTAAGCACGGACCGCAACAACTCGACCAAATCTATCGAGAGCCAAATGTAACACGAGATTTCTGCGTAGACAATCCTAACTGAAACTTCACGCTGGCGATGGACCTATATCGCGGAAGTTATCCGCGATAATAATGAACAATGACCCGGATATTCATATCGCTAGATATCGAGACTAGATAGTTGCCCAATTTTCAAGACACTTGGTTCCAAATGGAATTCGAGCGGCAGAGGGATAATTACGCCGGAAACGCGGGCGTCGTAGGGCCTGAGGCCGCCCGCGACGCAGTCAGCTCCACTGGCCTCGTCGCTGCGGTGCTAAACCTAGACGCCGTCGCCGCCATGCTCGGCGGCTGCCAGCCAGTCCCTGGGGTGCTTGGGTGCGGCTGCGGGGTTACGGCTTCGTGGCGATGGCTTCGCCGAAGCCCAGGGCGCCGACGGCCCCCGGGTCGCTCTTCCACTCGTCGATACCCTGGCGCCACGCGTCGAACTGCTCCTGGGTCGCCAGGCCGAACTTGGTGGCCGCGGCGACGACGTTGGGGGAATAGAACCAGTCGAGGATGAAGGCATGGAGAAAGGCCACGTCCGCGGCGCCGCCGAAGTAGTCGAAGGAGCCGGTCGCGCGGATGTCCGTGAATCCGGCGTCCAGGAAAGCGCGCTTCAGCTGCGTGCCCATCTCGGGATGGCCGCCGTTGGCGGCGAGAAGCCTTCCGAACGTGTCCCAGGCGGGTTGGGTTTTTTCCCGGCCGGGCTCCAGGAATGAGGAGGAGAGGATGAACTCGCGGCTGGCGATAAGGCCGCCGGGTTTGAGGACGCGCTTCACCTCGGCGAGGACAGCTTCGGTGTCCGGGATGTGCATAAGGACGGCGTGGCAATGGGCCACATCGAACGAGTCGTCGTCGAAGGGCAGATCCGTGACGTCGCCGACGTTGAATGCGGCGTTGGCATGGCCGCCGGCGGTCGCGGCGGCCCGGGCCAGGTCGATCTGCGAGGCCTCCATGTCAACGCCGTGAAACTCCCCGGGCTCCACCGCCGTGGCCAGGCCGACGGAGATGGTGCCGGGGCCGCAGCCAAAGTCGAGCACGCGCATGCCGGGCCTGAGGTGGGGCAGCAGGTATGCGGCGTGGGTGGCGGAACTGCGGCGATCGAGAAGCTGACGAAACTCCTCGCTGTAGCCCATGGTGTAGCTGGGGGTGGCCGGCGTCTCGTCAGACATGGTCGCGCCCTCCTGTCCGAGGCGGTGGTTGCTCAGCGGTAATGCGACGTGGTGGAGCTAAGCGTACTGGACGGCGGGCGCTGCGGCGCGGTCTCCTCGCGGGTTCTTCGACAAATGGCGGTTAGCTACGTCCGCTTCATGAATGAGGCCGGCGCGGGCAGGATTCGCTCGGGGGCCCCTTCGTCGACGGAGTGCATCGCATGGCCCGACGGCGTGGTGAAAAACTTGCTTTCGCACGGAAACAGCTCGTCCGATACCCAGTCCGGGCGAGACGCCGGCATACCGTGGGTCAGGGAAGACGCCCCAAGTCCGGGCAACGCCCTAGCCGAAGCCCGGCTTGTGCGCCATCAGGTAGAGCGAGCACAGGGGAAGCGCAATCGCCAGTCCTCCCCAGAAATACCACCGATGGATCGCGGAGAAGAACTGCGATGGCGGCGCGTCCGGATAGTCCGACGGGTCTGAGAACACCGCCATGCGATGTTGGACCGGGATCAGGATGCCCAGCCATATGACCCCGGAAGCGATGAACAACGCCAGAGCGATGGTGATCCAGGAAACTTGGTGAAACGCGTCCCACCCGCCCCACCGGGCAACCACCATCACCAACCCATTCATCACGAGCAACAGCACGCCGGGCAGGGTGAACAGGAAGTCGGCGCGGATCACCGCCTTGGCCGAGAAGTGGATGACCGGGATGCTCCGCGTCCGCTCTGCCAGCAGCATCCATACGCCCGTGACGATGATGTTGCCGAGAAAGACCACCGCGCCGGCGATGTGCAGAAACACGTGCCATTGGTACGGGAACAGCGGCAGGGATGCCACCACAGCCGCACCGGTCAGCACGCCATAGCCGAACCATTCATTCCGGTGCAAATAGCGCACGGTCGGTCCTTCGGTCGGGATCCCAGCGGCGCATGAGGATAGCGATCCACGACCCGGGAGGCTAACGGGGCAGCCGGGGCTTCCAGCGACGAACCAGGTGTAGCCGCGGTTGGCGTGGCGTGCTATCGCGTGGCACGCTCATTGACCACGGGCTTTTAGCAAGAGCCGATTGGACAGCGCCATGCACCTGAGCGAGCAGCAACTGCGATTCTTTGAGACCTTTGGCTATCTGGCATTACCGGGTCTGTTTCGCGACGATATCGACGCGCTCAACCACGCCTTCCGCGAGGTGTGGGCCGCGAACGGCGGCGGGCTGGAGGGGGCGTCCGACGACTTGAACGAGCGCCTGACAATCGTGGTGCCGTTCGTCGATCAGCACCCCTACCTGAGCGCGCTGATCGACGACCCGCGGGTCCATGACATCGGCGTCTCGATCTGCGGCGAGGATTTCAACTACATGACGAGCGACGGCAACGTCTACTCCGGCGATACGCCCTGGCACTCGGACTGCAGCCATGGGGCCAAGCTCTCCATCAAGCTTGCCTTCTACTTGGATCGGCTCGACGTCGCGTCGGGCAGCCTACGGGTGATTCCGGGCAGCCATCTCAAGGGCGGCCGCTTCTCGCAGATGTTGAATGCGGTCGATTACTACCGCGCGCCGGCCGACGCGCGCACAGGGCTGCCGGAGAAGGCGTGGGGCGTCCCGGGGCAGGACGTTCCGGCCGTGGCGCTGGAGACGGAGCCGGGCGACATTCTGATATTCCATCATGAGCTCAAGCACGCGTCGTTCGGCGGCGGAACGCGGCGGCGGATGTTCACCATGAACATGCAAAAGCGGCAACCCGAGGACGACCTGGAGCCCGTTCGCAAGTCGGTCGGCAACCTGTCGCGGCACCTGATGGAACGGGCCTACGGCGACGTGATGCTCCAGACCGCCTCGCCGGCGCGCATGCGCCACCTCGAGCAGCGCCTCGCCAACGACGGCCACCTCGCGGCCCTAACCGCCAAGGGGCGAGCCGAACGCGCCGCCGCCCGCGGCTAAGGCGAGTCAAACAGCAGTCCGGTTCCCGTTCCTTGATGGGCGAGGCCGCCCGCTGCCGGTCGTGTCCGCTGTCCCCTGATGAAACCCTTGCGTAACCGTCAATCACTGTAGGGGCGGCCCTGGTGGCTGCCTTGGTCACCGGCGGAGCGGGCGCCCACAAGGGACGCCCCTACAGGTTCAGGCAAAGGTCCCTCGACGGGGAGGGCTGGGGTGAAGGCGCCGCCCTCCAGACCTGCCGCCAACTCCCGCGCCGCTGCGTCCTCTCAGTCCCAGGACGCCAACACACGGCCGCCACAACCGCCCAGGTGCCCCGCGCCCGCCGCTATATCCGCCGAGGGCGACCTCCTAGACCGCTACCTCCCGAACCTCATCCGACCAGTCGGCCCAGATGTCGCCGACGGTTTCATTCACAACGCGTTCGTCCGGCATGGACTCGGGCGTCTTGGCGAAGGCGTAGAGCGTGGCCTGGCGGATGATGTCGCTCGTCGTGTTGACGCCCGCCATGTGCAGCATGATCGAGTGCCACAGCACCACGGACCCGGCCGGCCCATGGGTGTCGACCGGCTCGGTCGCGGCCTTGATCGCGGCCACTTCGGGGTGCCGATAGCCGTCGTAGGTTTCGCCGGATCCGCTGCGCTGAATATCGCCGTAGGCCTTCCAGACCCTGTGGTGGCTGCCGGGCCATAGATGCAGCCCGCCGGCGCCCAGCGGCAGATCGTCGAAGTAGACCGCGGTCTGCACCTTCCAGCGGCTTTCCGAGCCCATGCCCTCGCCGGAGTGGGCGGAGGGATAGTCGGGGCCGCGGGGCGTGCCGTTGGGCAGCGTGCAGTACATGCCGCGCGTGCCCTGTCCCGTCACCCAGTGGGGACCGGTCGCAGGCAGGCGAAGCGGTCCAGTCTTTCCGGTAGGCGGACCGGTCCATTCCCGGGTCTTGTCACCCAGGTGGGACTCCATGCCCTTCACCGCGTCCTCGGTCAGGAAACATGGCCCCGTGGTGTGGCCGGTAGCGTCGAGTCCGGCGGGCCATACCACCTCGCCCTCGCCCAACAGTTGCTCGGCGACGTCCCACACCACGCGGGCGCCAATGTCGAGCAGCAGGTCCTCCGCGCCGTTGCGGATGTAGAACCGGTTACCCCCGCCGCCGAAATACGGGTCGCCTCCCGTCTCCTCACGCGTGAAGCCCTCGTGCTCCTCGTCGCTGATCGGAGTCCAGGTCTCGGGATCGTCGCGCCGCATGCTGGGCCGGTTGGCCGCAATGGTGTCCCACATCTGGTCGCGGGCCTGCCGGCAGATCTCGGGGGCGACCACCCCCGGCAGCACGACAAACCCGTCGCGCTTGAACTGGGCAATCTGGTCGGTCGTCAGCCGCGGCGCCTGCGCCACGGTCGGGGAAGCCGTCGCCATGAAACCCTGCCTCGTTCGCAATTCCGCCCGATGGTGACGGGGGGATTATGACGGATGCGCGGCGGTAGTCCAAGCGTGGCGGGGCAGTGGTGGGGCGGCACCCTCGCCGCCGCCATGCAGTCCCCGCAGGTCCTGAGCACGGCGCGGCCTCGGTTCAATAGGTCGGCCTACGGAGTCAAGCACGACCCCATCGGCGAAAGCGCCCGTGGCGACCATGCAGGCATGCTAAATTTCGGCGCCGCAGGTCTCGCCCGGCTCAATGTCGTCGCCGCGGAGGGGTGTTCCATGAACGTGCGCCGAAGCCGTTTCCTGATTCCCGTGCTCGTCCTCATGCTCGGCGCCATGGCGCTGGTCGCGTGCGGCGAATCCGACGGACCGGACAGGCCCGACACCACCGCCGCCTCGGTTATCGCGTACCTGGACGAGGTGGACTACCAGGAGTCCTGGGAGCTATGGCCCGGTCTGGGTGAGAAGGTCGAGGGCGGCGAGCCCCACGGGATGCTGCTCACCACCTATCTGAACCCGATAGCCCTAAAGGCCTTCAACGACAAGGCCGGCGCCATGCCCGACGGCGCCATCATCGTGAAGGAGAACTACACGCCCGACGGCACGCTAGCCGCCAACACCGTCATGTACAAGAAGTCGGGCTACAACCCCGACCACAACGACTGGTATTGGCTCAAGGTGCTCGCCGACGGCACCGTCGAGAAGCAAGGCATGGTCGAGGGCTGCCAAAACTGCCACGGCGAAGTCCGCGACAACGACTACGTCTGGACCGAACTGCTGAAATAGCGCTCACGTTTCGCGGCTATCGCCGTCGCAATGCCGCTGTTCCAGTCGACCAGGGTGCCGTAGCAGTCGAAGCTGAGCCATTGGAAGCGGTCGCAATCGAGCACGGCTTTCCCCTCGCGTCCGTCCCGCGGAGCCCACTTCGCATCCGATCCCCGCGACGAGGCCCTTGCGGCCACTGACCGTCGGCTCAGGCGGCTAGCCGGCGAGTTCATTCGCTTTCGGAACGAGGACTCTGAACATGCGCTCGACTTCGGCTTTCAGCCACGCTTGGTAATCTGGCCACTGATCGCGGTCCTCGACCTTCGCATCTCGCTGAACAAAGACGCGCGGCCTGGTTCCTTCCGTCTGGTCGTGCCACGTGTATTTCTGACCAGATTCGCGCTCGATGTCATCGCTTGACGCAGCAAGCCGCTCGAACAGCCCTTGTCCGGATGAACCGATGAACTTTAGCTCGACGCGTAATTCTCCGATCGCCCAGCTATTCGTTGGCGTGTTCCAAGTAGAGAAGACCGACAGAAATTCGACTCGCGGGATTCCGCTGCTGTGGCTCATGTAGGCCCACGGGGCTGGTTGCGCACATGCGATTGTGCTCTCGGCTTCCATCAATTCCCGAAAGTCCGTCCAAAACTCGAGTTGCGTCTTCTGGGTGGCGCTTAGGCCACCTCCGGCACCCGTCCTGGCCTTGGCCGTCTTCGCCCAGTCGTTCGGCTGGACGACGATGTTGAATCGGGGCGCGGGCCGCGAGCCGTCGATCTTCAGAAGCTCGATCTCTACCCCGAAGTAGGCGTACTCCCCAGTGGTGCTGGCGTTCAACAGGTCCAGGGCAGCGCGATGCTCGTCGCGAAATTCTTCGGCGATCCACACCACGGTCCGTGCGTTCAGACCGGCCGTATAGGTCAGCAGCTTTCCCAGGTGGTCGTGGTCGGTGCGTCCGAATTGGTTCTCGATTACCACCCACGACTCGTCGTCGCTCCCGCCGTCCAGCCGTCGGCAAAGAATGTCGGCGCTGAATCCGCCGACCGCTTGCTCGGTTCCGTGCGGTTCCAGCGTGAGCCCCAGCGCCTCACCTAAGCGCGCCAGGTTCTCGGACTGCGCCAGCCAAGGCGTGAAATGCTCTGCCTCGTTCGCCCAGACCGTTCGCAGATTCACGGATTCAAGGGTCGAAATCTCTATCTCAGGCATGGCTGACACGCCCAAACGTCCCACGAACCGTCGGCAGATGATCCGGTCGATGCGAGTGATTCACGCTGTTTCCCTCGTATTCGCGCCTAGATGAACTGACCACAGACCTGCGAGACACGGCTGACCGGCGGGCGGGCGCCGAGCGAGCTGCGGGCTCGGCGTCGGTTATACCACCGCAGCCGGCTGACGAGGTCCCGGGTGCGGTTGGTGCTTAATTGGTAGTGAGGAGCATCGGCCCGGATCCGCGGCAGGCTCTCCATCAGGCGCTAGGCTTTGTAGTTGATGGGCAGAGCCTAGGCGCTCAGCCGGAGAGGAAACGCATGGCGAGGGTGAAACCGCACCGACTGATCCTCTGCAACGACGGGGGCACGCTGGTCGGGCCGACGGCGGAAGCGCCGCTTGGCGCGGCGGGGCTGACGCGGCTGGCGATCGACCCTCTGCGCGGCACGCAGATCGACACCCTCTACTGGCAGCTTGGCACCGACCCTTACCTGGGCACGCCCACGCATCGACTGTCCGACCAGTACAGCCACGACACGGCGGTGGGTCCGGGCTGGGGCCAGGGCGGGACGCCATTCACGACAGCCTCGAACTGGCGCATCTACGAAAACGCCCGGCAGATGACCGAGGCCGGGGCCGATCCTGCCGCCGTGGTCATCGAGCACGGCCATCGCGCCGGACTCGAGGTGTTCCTCTCGATGCGCGTGAATGACGTTCACGACCTCCGGCTCCAGGACGGCCTGGACGATCCCCTGATGTCGCCCATGAAGCGGGCCCATCCCGACTGGCTGCTTGGGAGCGACGCCCCCAAGCGCGCCCAGGATCGGGCCTTCCGAGCAGACGAAGATCGCGTTCGCACGGCCTACAACTTCGCCGTCCCCGAGGTTCGGGACTACAAGCTGGCCCTGGCCAGAGAGGCCATAGCCAACTACGACCTGGATGGCCTCGACTGGGATTTCTGCCGCTATCCGAGGCTCTTCCCTGAAGGCAACGAGCAAGCGAGCTCGCCTGTCCTCACCGGCTTGATGCGAGAGATAAGAGCCTCCATCGATGAGAAGAGTCGCCAGTGCGGCCGGCCGGTCTATTTCTCCGCCCGGATCCCAGGCTCGCTGGATGACGCCCTGTCCGCGGGAATCGATGTTCGCGCGTGGCTGGCCGAGGGCCTGCTCGACATCCTCATCGTCGGCCACACCCTGGGCAACAAGCACCGCCTTCCCGTTGAGGAGTACGTCGAGGCGGCGCGGGGCACCGGCGTGCAGGTCGTCGCGCAAAACCTCGGGCTGTTCGGGCAGAACCGTTCGCTGTCGGCACGGCTGCTGTGGAACGAGCGCGACTACTACTCCACCGAAATGTGTCGAGCCGTGGCCGCGGCCCACTGGCGCGCCGGCGCGGACGGCGTCTACCTGTTCAACAACCACCTCATCCCCTTCACCCGCGACCTCCACTACGACCGCCAACCCTGGAAGGAAATCGCCGACCCGGACCTGATCGCTCGCAAGGACAAGCACTACCTGTTGGACCAGCGAGAGTGGGCCGGCGGCCCCCTGCCGGCAACGCTCACGGGAGCCGGAGACGAGGTGGAAGTCTCGGTTGATATCGCGGACGATCTCGCCTCAGCCGCCGGGGACGGGGCGCTCAAGGCGGCCACCCTGCGCCTGCTCGTGGAGCAGCTCACCGCTCTCGATGAGATTCAGTTCGACCTGAACGGCCACACGCTCGACCCGGCCCTGGCCCGGAGGCACCAGCTCTACAACGACACCTGGCTGGAATTCGATCTTTCGCCGCCCTTGTTGCAACAGGGCTGGAACCGGCTAAGCGTCAGCGTGATCGCACGAAACCCCCTGGTTGACTGCCGCCTCGCGCTCGCCAGCGTGGAAGTGCTAGTCAGCTATCGACCAGAGCCTGCCGACAAACCGTGCCCGTCCTAATGCCAGGGCTTGCCCAATTGGAGTGGGCCGGAGCGCGCTGAACTGCGAGCTCTACGCAGCGCGGCTGCGGGCTTGCGGCCCGGCCTCAGGCCAGACCGCCCGGCGTTCCGCCGCGCCCTGGTTTCCGCCGGCCGTTCCGACGCTTCGCGCGTTGACCAAGGCCTACCCTCGTGCTCGAGGCCGCCGGGCGGCCTCACGTGCCGGGCAGGCGGCGTCCCTGCGCGTTAGAGCCGTGAAGAGACCCGCCGCCAGCGCGGTTTCTCACGGCGGCGTTCATGCGTCAGCGACGTTGAACTTGATTTGATGCCAGCCCTCGGCGCCGTTCGGCGCTGGCGGCCTGGGACCCTCGGCTTGCAGCTGGCCGTTGGCCTCGGTCGCGCGCACCCTGGCCACGTGCGATCCCGGGGTGGCTTCCCACTCGTGCACCCACTGCACCCAGGTGTGTTTGCTGATCGGCAAGGCGAGCCTTGCCTCCTTCCAGTCGCCGCCGTCGATCTGCACTTCCACCTTGCTGATGCCGCGGTTCTGCGCCCACGCCACACCGGCAATGGGTTGCCGGCCGGGCCTTACCGTTGATGAGCGCCTGGGAACGTCGATCCGGGACTGAAGCTTGACGGGACCTCGCTTGGACCATCCCCGCGGGATCCAGTAGCCGTTGAACCCTTCCCAGGTTGTGAGCTCAATCTCTTGCAGCCACTTGGTGGCAGATACGTAGCCGAAGAGGCCCGACACAATCAGACGCGCCGGAAAGCCATGCGTGAATGGCAGCGCTTCGCCGTTCATGCCCACGGCCACCAGCGCCGGACGTCCGTCGAACGCCACATCGCGCGGGAACCCGACCGTAAAGCCGTCAACCGACCGCCCGACAATCTGGGTGGCTTCAGGCTTCACCCCGGCATGGTTGATCAGGTGCCATATGGGCACTCCCTGCCACTTGGCATTGCCGATCAGGTTTCCGCCCACTTCGTTGGAGACGCAGCACAGCGTGATGAACTCCTCAAAGGTCGAGAGCCCCAGCAACTCGGCGAAGGAAATGCTGTACGGACGCTCTACCAGGCCCGTGATCTGGAGCCGCCAAGTATTGACGTCGACGCGTGGAACCGAGAACGCGGTGTCAATGCGGTAGAAGTCGTTGTTAGGCGTGACGAGCGGCGACATCCCGTCCACGCCAACCGTCGTCGTCGAAAGCGGCCCGGCTGGCTGGGGCGTAGGAGTGGGCGTGGGCTCGGGCGTTGGAGTGGGCGTGGGCTCGGGCGTGGGGGTGGGCGTGGGCTCGGGCGTGGGGGTAGGCGTGGGCTCGGGCGTGGGGGTGGGCGTGGGCTCGGGCGTGGGGGTAGGCGTGGGCTCGGGCGTGGGGGTAGGCGTCGGCTCAGGCGTGGGGGTAGGCGTCGGCTCGGGCGTTGGCGTCGGTCTCGGACTCGGCGTGGGTGTCGGCGTCGCCGCGACCGTCGGAGATGCCGTAGGCGCGGCTGTCTCCGCGGCGCGGGCCACGGTCACGGGCGTGGGAGCGGGCGTGGGCTCGGGCGTTGGCGTGGCCGTGGGTTCGGGAGTCGGTGTCGGCGTGGGCTCCGGAGTTGGCGTCGGCGTGGGCTCTGGAGTTGGTGTCGGGGAAGGTTCGGGAGTTGGCGTGGGCGTTGGTTCGGGTGTTGGCGTTGGGGTGGGTTCGGGAATTTGCGTGGGCGTGGGTTCTGGAGTCGGGGCCGGCGTGGCCGTGAGCGTCTCCGCGGCGCTTAACGCCGGCGCTGGCGTCGGGAGCGTCACCTCCGCGCGGTTGCTTACGGGAGGCAGCACCACATCCTCACGCTTGGCCACGACCACCTTGGCGCGTTCAATCAGATTTCGTCCAACGACACCGGTAGCGACTGAGGCCGCCGCAACCAGCGTGGCTGTGCCAAGAAAAAGCCGACGCTGTCGCCGCATCTGGATCGCCGATGTCGCCTCAGTGGCAGTCGCCGGCTCCTGAGTCATGCGGATGAGCCACAAGAGCGCCGCCACCGCCGCCCCCACCGAAATTGCAGCCGCAGCCGCCGCATGAGCCGGCGTTGATTGGGCGTCGAATGCATTCGCGAGACCTGCCAGGATTCCGAATGCCAGAAATCCCGCCACCGCCGCCGGTCGAGACCGCAGGGCCACGACGCCGAGAGTGGCGCCGAAGATTCCGCTGAGCACCACAAGAAAGATGACGAGGGCCAGCTTGTCGCTGGTGCCGAATACGCTGATCGCAAACTCTTCCATGGCCCTCGGACTCAGGTCGACAATCCGGCCGCTCATGGAGACGAGGAGCGACGGCAAACCACCCAAGATCCCCGCGTACAGTTCGCTCACACCCACAGCCAGCAGTCCGGACAGGAGCCCCGCCAGGCTGCCGCGCGCCCAGGAGTTCAACCTGCGGGCCAGCCGCCCGCCGCTCTCGTCAGCCATCCGATCCTCCTAGGCGCACAGCGCTCGCAAACACTCATACGCGCATGTGGTCGGGCCGGATGCCAGGCCCGCCGCATGTCGTCGATGCTCAGCATGTTGGGGGCAGGGTTCTCCCCGGATCCCATCGCCCGGTCGATGCACGGCATGCGCCTTCGAAAACATGTCCAACCGCCGCAACCGACCTCTGATCATCGTCACGCCATTCTATGGCGTGTTTGAGCAGGACGGGCCAGTTTGGGGAAGCTATCTCACGGTAGGTGCGGTGCGCCATCCCAGCACTCGAAGAGCGCAGCGTGACTGGTGGCCGCCAGCAAGTGGACGGACCGCAAGCCCGCGTCTACACCGGTAAGCGCAGGCGGCGCCGCCACAGCCCGCGCAGCTCGGACACCGGCGCTAACTTACCCCCACCCTGAGAGCTTGACGATTCTTTGGCTCTGTAGTAAAAGACTGACGGTCCTCTTCGCCCGTCGCGGTGACGGGTGACTCCCGAGAAAGGCACACCGCTGTGCTTCGTTCTAACTCCGTGCCCGCGCCATTGCGTTTGCTGATGCTCTTGATCCTCGTAAGTGCATTGGTCCTCACAACACTGGCTCCGGCACTGGCGGACATGCATCCGGCCGCCACAGATGGCCAGCGGCTTGAAGACCAGTCGGCTGATGTGCAGGCCGCCTATCGCGCGATTCACGGCGCTGATGCCGAGGCTCAGTGGATCGAAGATCACAACGCAGAGATCGCAATGATGATGATGGGGTCCGCAACCGACAACATGTACTACGACCGCATCGTCGCCGTGGCCAACGCTCGTATCGCTGCCTCGATGGCCATGGGCATGGGCGACGACATGGGCATGGGCGACGACATGGACATGGGCGACGACATGGACATGAGCGACGACATGGGCCTGGCGCACCGCATCGCGGTTGACGTGATCGATCGAAGCACCGAGATGGAGTTCCTGGCGGGCACCGACGCTGGCGTGCTCTACGGCATCGGGACCTCGGAAGACGAGATCAACGCGATGAACGACATGGACATGATGTAGCGCTGGCCAAGCGCGCCCCGTCCAGTTCCGACGCCAGCCGCGCTAGACGCGGCTGGCGTCGGGGGGCGGATCGTGTCGGTGCCGGTTCTTATCGGCCACCCGCAGCCCCACCAGTTGGCGCCGCCGGCTTAGGCCCTGTAGGCGGGCCACAACCGGGCTGGACCGGAGTTGCTGTGCGGGAACCTCTACAACGACACCTGGCCGGAGTTCGACGTTTCGCCGCCCCTGTTGCAGCAGGGCTGGAACCGGCTGAACGTCAGGGTGATTTCGCGAAACCCCCACATTGACTGCCTGCTCGCGCTCGCCAGCGTCGAGGTGCTGGTCCGCTATCGACCGGAGCCTGCCGGCTAACCCCGCCCATAGAGACACCCATGCGGACCCAGAGCAGGTAGGCAGGCGGGATCCCAACGTCGGATTGATCAGAACCCGTTCGGGTGTGCAGGGCGCTAATCCCTCAACCCCGACCGAGCTGTTCCTTCGGACTGATTCACTTCCCCGAATCGCCGGTTGACCGGAGCGCCTGCTCTATGGAATCGATGCGCAGATGAACAGCCTTGATACCCCGTGCCAGTCCCCTAGCAACTGCGGTTTTCCCCACTGCGGGAAGGCCTCCAAAGATCAATAACATGCGATCGTCGATTTCAATTGGGAACGCTTTCTACCACACCCAATCCGACCGCCCACGAGCACCTGATGTTTCGTGTCTATTGCGTACTGGGAACGTTCTCCTGGCCGGTCTCGGTCTCGCGTCACTCTTCGTCAGCGCCGGATACGCGAGCGCGGAGTGTCAGGTGTGGCATGACCACTGAGGGGCGCTGCCGCCAGACGGTCACAATGACGAGCAATGTGACACCGAACAACAGAGTGCCGAAACCCGCGCCGGCGCCGGCGCCGAAGGCCTCGATGACCCGGACGATGAACACGACGTACAGCGCCAGCGTGCCCAGCACCAGCGCCAGCCAGCGCCGCTGAAACGCCGCCAGCAGGATCACGGCAGCCGCCCACAGCCCGCCCGCGGCTGGCCAACCGCCCGGCGCAAACGCAAACGCGCAGGACACCCCGAGTCCCATGAACCAGATCGTCCCTTCCCAGACTCGCACGGCGAAATGGCGCGGCAGCCGCCGCGCGAGGGGTGCGAAGGTGAAGAAGCTGAGCGACAACACGACGAGCCCCATGGCCCGGCCAGGGTCGTCGTCGACTCCGCCCAGCGCGGTCACGGCCGCCGTCGAGAACAGCCTCCCCGCCGTCGGCAGCCAGACCCACTCCCGCTGCCATACCGAGACCCCTGTCGCGATGGCTGCACCGGCGACAAGGATGAAATAGAACCAGGACTGACCCTGCAGCGTGGCTGCAAGCACCAGCGCCGTGCCCAGCACCGTGGTGGCGACGAATGCCGTCCACACAGCGGTCGAGGGATCGACCCAACCGCGCCGCGCCGCGAACTGCGTCGCCTGCTCGACCACCGTCGCCGCCAACACCATCAGCGCCAGCGATGCCCAGACCGATATCTCCGGCACCCCTGCGCGAAGAAATGGGACTGCGAGGTCTACATCCTCCGGGCGGCTGGTCGCCAGCGCCGCGGGCAGCGCGACCCATGCAGCCACGGCCAGCGCCCCAGCCACTCGCGAACGAAGCCACCAGCAGAGGGCTCCGCCGAGCGACATCAACGCCCCGCAGATCAGGATCCAGCGCACGTGGGGACTGATCGCCGAGCCAATCTCGTGCAACACGACATCCAAGCAGAGGACCAGCGATACCGCCGCGATGCCCGCCAGCACATCGGATACCGCCGCGGGTAGGAGCCGGCGCGTTGCCCAGGCCGCCGCCAGGGCGACGCACCCGGCGCTGCTCAACAGGGCGAGTCGCTCCGCGAGGTCCGAATACAACCCGAACCCCAGCACCAGCACCGCGACCAACACCAGCGCCCCTCCCACGAACGCGATCGCGTCCGCCGCGCGCCCGGCTCCGGCGTCGGCGGGCGACCCGGGATCAGCTTCAAGCGAAGTCACACGTCAGCTCCTGCACGCCCCGGAGCAATCCGGTGGAGGCCCACCGACCCGGCGTTTCCTCCATCGGTTCCGTCGTCCTGGAATGCCTCAGGCCTCCATGCCGCTGAAGCCGCGCAATGCGAGCGCACCCAGTGACGAGCGGCATGACCGCACTGCACGCGGCGCAGGTGCCGCATATGTTCCGCGCATACGGCATTCGCGGACTCGCTCTGGCGGCGTTTGATGAATCCGTCAGCCAACGGCTCGCGCTCGCTTTCGGCCAATGGCTCAGACAACCGGGGCGCAGCCACCGCCGTGGCCGCACATCGTAGCGCCATCACCTCGCTGGCCCTCTACGAAGCTGCGCGCGTCGCCAATGTCGAGGTCGTTGGGGCCTACGACGATGCTCTGGTAGCGCTCGAAGGTCGACGGCCTAAACTGGGCGAAACGTGCCCACGGGCGGCCACGGCCACCGGCCCTTTTGCATTCAGGAAGTCATTCATGCGCCTATGGTCCTGGAAACGCATCGTCGCGCTAGGACTGCTGGCTGGTCTGATTGCCGTGGTCGCGGCTTGCGGCGAGGATGCCGGAGCCGGAAATCCATATCGAATAGGCGTGATGGAATCGCTCACCGGCGCCGGCGAGACCTACGGCACGGTGGCCCACCAGGCCAAGAGCATGGCCGTGGACGAGATCAATGCCGCCGGCGGCATCGACGGGCGCCGGTTGGAGTTGGTCGTCGAAGACTCGAAGTGCAGCGCCCAGGATGCGATCAGCGCCTACAACAAGCTCACCGACGTCGACGGCGTGAAGATCATCCTTGGGACAACCTGCAGCGGCGCCATGCTAGGGGTCGCGCCGCTCGCCGAGGCGGATGGCGTGGTGCTGTTCTCCGGACTGGCCAGCAACCCCGATATCGCCAACGCCGGCGACTACATCTTCCGCACCCAGATCAGCGACATCGAGGTGGGCATTCGCACCGGCGACGTCCTCTGGGCCGACGGCATCCGCGCGCTGGCCACCATCACCGAAGAGACCGACTACGCCGAGGGTGTCCGCCGCACGTCGGTTGCACAGTTCGAGAAGAACGGCGGTCGGGTCATCGCCGGAGAGCGCTTCGCATCCGACGTCACGGACTTCCGGTCACAGTTAACCAAGCTATTCAACGCCGGTCCGGACGCCCTCCATATCGCACCGCAGTCCGAGTTCGCTGCGGGCACCATCGTCAAGCAAGCACGTGAGCTGGGCTTCCAGGGCCCGATCTACGGCGAGACGGTCACGGTTGGAAGCACCGCGCTGGAAATCGCGGGCGACGCGGCAACCGGGGTCAAGGCCATCTCCGCCGTCCCCGACCCCAACAACGCGAAGGCGCAGGATGTTCTCGCCGACTTCGGGGAGCGCTACGACTACATCACCCTCCCCTGGCACCTCGGGTCCGCCTACGACACCGTCTACATCGCCGCGGAGTGCCTCAAGCAAACCACCGACGACCAGGACGCCGACGGATTTCGCGACTGTCTCTACAACATCACCTGGAGCGGCGCCCTCGGCGACAACTACAGCTTCGACGCCGACGGCGAGGTCGTGGGTCTATCCAGAGTCGTGGTGGAGGTTCTACCGCCCGCAGAGCGAACCAAAGAAAACTACGGCTACATGGTTCTGGGCCGCGGCGAAACCGGGTAGGTCCCACGGGAGCACGTCGAGTACTTGCGACGGAAGGCCGCATGGCCGATTCGTATAGAAGCGAGTGAACTCTGGCTATAAACGTGGCGACTCCGGCAGCGAATCGGGAGGGCCATAGCTCGGCGCGCCGAAGCGCGGCATGTCCGCGCTACGCTCCTGCAGACAGCACTGATCAACGTCGGCCGCGGTCCGCTGCCGACTCCCCCTCAAACGGAGGCTCTCGAGCATGAGCGATCCACTACGCGTCGCGTTCGTCACCGAGCCGACGGCCTGGCATCGCGGTCAGCAGATTGACGCGCTGCTCAACGACGAGGTCGGCGAGGTGGCCGTTGCCGACGCCACGGGCGCGACGTTTGACGAGGTGCGCGAGGGCGTCGGGCACAAGCTGCAGGCGACCTTCACGGACCTGGACCGGATGTATCGCGAGTTCAAGCCCGACGCCGCGCTCATCACCATGGAGCCTTGGCGCCTGCCTGCTGCCATCAGGCAGGCGCTCGAGGCCGGCGTGCACGTCTATCACGAGAAGCCCGGATTCGTGGACATCGGGGACTACCGCGAGATCTACCGACTGGCCCGCAGCCGCGATCTCCATCTCTGCATCGCCTACGCGACGCGGATGTCTCCAGTGGTCCAGGAAGCCCGCCGCATCGTGTCCGAGGGGCTGCTCGGCGATCTCTTTTCATTCCAGGCCCACTTCGTCGCCGACCAGGAGCGGATCCGGCAAGACCCAGCCGTTCGGTACGAGTACGACCACGCGGCCGGCGGCTGGTTCTTCTCGAAGGACAAGGCGGGCGGCGGGCATCTGACCATTCTTGGCTGCCACTACCTCGACCTGCTGCGATACATCAGCGGCGCCGACTTCAAGTCGGTCGTGGCCATGTGCAAGAACGTGGGCGGCGAGCCCATCACGGTTGAGGACGCCGCGGCCCTGACCATTGAGTTCGACAACGGCATGATCGGCAATCTCAATTCGGGCTTCTACACCAGCGCCGCCGAATATGCATCGTTGCGGCAGAACGGCATCACGATCTGGGGCCGCGAGGGCTGGTTGCGCTTCAATCCGAGCGGGGACGCAAACGGCGTGCCGCTGGAATGGTCCTCGCACCAGGGCGTTCATGCCAGCGCGCCGCTCAAGACCTGGACCTTTGATGCGACCGGCAGCACTGCCGAAGTCTATCGGCTGCTCGCCCAGGCCTTCTTCCGCGCGTGTCAAGGCCAGGGGCCGTCGCCCCTCGCGCCGGAAGACGGCATGTGGGTGGGCGAGTGCACCAAGGCCGCCTACACCGCCGCCGAGACCGGGCGCATACAGGCCGTGACCATTCCGGCGATCTAGCGCCCCGGAAGAACAAGCAGGGAGAACGATGGACTTCGACGTCGAACATCACCTCGGTGCAGTCGAGCGCTCCGTGTCGTCGCTGGAGCGCGATGGACAGCCTGCTCGCGCCGTCACGCTATCTCGAAGCTACACGACGACGCTTGAGGACTTGTGGGACGCCGCGACGAGCGCCGAGCGCATTCCGGGCTGGTTTCTGCCGATCAGCGGCGAGCTCGAACGCGGGGGCCGCTATCAGTTGGAGGGCAACGCAGGCGGCGTGATCACGGCGTGCGAACCGCTCTCGCATTTCGCGCTCACGTGGGAATTCGGCGACGTCAGTTGGGTGGAGGTGCATTTCTCAATCCATGGAGCCGAGCGCGCGCGGATGAGCCTTACGCACACCGCCCTCCTCTCGGAACACTGGGACACCTACGGGCCGGGGGCGGTCGGCGTCGGCTGGGAAATGGGTCTCCTGGGGATGGATCTCCATCTCACCGAACCGAACGCGCCGAAGCCTGATCCAGTTGAATTCGCCATGTCACCGGACGGCAAGGCGTTACTCACGGGAAGCAGCGAGGCGTGGGCGCAAGCGGCGATCGCGGCCGGAGCGGACCCCGACGCCGCGCGTGCGGCAGGGAGACGCACCGCCGCGTTCTACACGGGTGAACCGGACGAGCCTGCCTGAATCACGCGTGCCGTCCAAGAGACGTTCCACGACGTGATCTTGGCATGCAAGGCGAACCAGACGCTGATGATCCTCGACAAACCCACGATGCTGGAGTGCTAGATCCTCTCGTCGATACGCTATGAGAGCGAGCTCCACAACCACACCGTCGTGCACTCGGACGCCTCAGTCCTCCCGGATCACGAAGTGAACGCCTTGAATACGCGGAGCATTCACATTGAGCAATATGGCGCCAGACATGACAATTATGAAATCACCTACATCATGCACAACCAGCAGCCCTAGGCTAATCGGTCCGACAAGCCTTGTCTGGTGACCGCTTCCGTCCTGCGAAGACGGTGAATTGGCGGAATGTATTTTGGCCGAGCGCACGACCATTGCTGCCTCGCCCTGTGGATGACGTAAAGGGACACGTTCTGTTGGCTCAGATCGAGGAGGCGCTGGGAGACCGTCTGGAAGTGGCCGATGCAAAGTTGGGAGCTGGCCAGCATGCAGATCCCCGAGCGAGCGCGAACAGCGACACCTGGTGGCAGGGATTGACGCGGGCGGAGAGCACTTATAGGGTATTTCCGTGGCCAATCCGAGTCCGGCACGAGATCGTCCGAGCCTTCTGATTCCCACGGCGGGCATTCCTCAGGAGATGCTGCGGAAGGTAGAAGGCGCCGGCCGTAGGCAGATCATCAGCGATTCCTACCCCTATCCCACCAAGATGCGTCGGCGTACGTACGAACGTCGGAAGGCCGAGTTGCAGGTCGAGTTGCTGAGGATGCAGAAATGGGTAAAGGCGACCGGACAGCGGATCGTTCTGTTATTCGAGGGGCGGGATGCAGCCGGCAAAGGCGGCACCATAAAGCGCTTCACGGAGCACCTCAATCCTCGCGGTGCGACGGTCGTTGCGCTGCCGGCCACGTCCGAGAGGGAGCGCGGCCAATGGTATTTCCAGCGCTACGTGCAGCACCTTCCGGCCGAGGGGGAGATCGTATTCTTCGACCGCTCTTGGTACAACCGGGCGGTGGTCGAGCCGGTGATGGGCTTCTGCACGCCTGCCGAGACCGTGCGCTTCCTTCGTGACACCGTCTTGTTCGAGCAAATGTTGGTAAACGAAGGCCTGCGGCTGTTCAAGTTCTGGTTCTCGGTGAGCCAGGAGGAGCAACTCAGGCGAGTCATGGCCCGCGCCCGGGACGACCTCAAGCAGTGGAAGCTGAGCGACGTCGACCGGCGGTCGCTCCCGCTCTGGGACGAATTCACAGAGGCAAAAAAGATGATGTTCGCAGGTACCGATACGAAGGCATCGCCCTGGGTGGTCGTCAAGTCGGACGACAAGAAGCGCGCCCGCCTAAACTGCATGCGCTTCGTGCTGCGGAGCTTGGAGTACGACCCCGGAGTCGTCCGGCGCGTTCGCCAGCCCGATCCGAAGCTGATCGGGCCCGCAAAGAGCCTCTACGCCAAGGACGAAGTCTGGTAGCTCCCGCCGGGGCAGCGTAACCGGCGGGGGGGGGAGCAATTGGTGCGGCAACTTCGCACTATGGGCCTCCGTGATCGCTTGTCGATAGGCGGATCGACGACTGCCACCGGGGAGTGACCTGTCGCACGAGGCAACCAACACGCAGAGGGACAGGGACTGGCTCGTATTCCTAATCGGAGGGCATTCGGCAGCCGGGAAGACGACTGCCGCCGAGCGCATCGGGCTGTCCCTTGGCGTGCCGTGGATGATGGTGGACGACCTGCGGCTCGCCTTCCAGCGGGCCGATGTCACGCTGCTCAGCGTGACTGAGGCGTTGTACTTCGACAAACAGCCACGGTTCTGGCGACGCACGCCGAAGGAACGGTGCGAGGCTCCGATAGATGTCGGTGATGTCATGTCCGCCGCGCTCGAGGTGATTGTCGAGAATCATGTCGACCAGCGAGTTCCCATAGTGATAGAGGGAGACGGCATCTTGCCGTCGCTTCTTTCCCGGCCACCGCTGCTGGAGCGTGCCGCCTCGATCCGTGCAGCGTTCCTCGTTGAACCCGATGAATCAGCGCTCCTGGCGACCCTGGCGACCCGCGGCGGAAGCTGGGTGGTGGGCCGGACACAAGATGAGCTGCATGCCGGGGCCCAAGGCAACTGGATGTTCGGCCAGTGGCTTGCTGCGGAGGCGTCGCGGGGCAACCTGGCGGTCGTGGAGCCACGCTCATGGGAGACGCAGTCCGAGCGGCTCATGGAGGTTGTCTCCCGGACGCGCTCGGACGGGTGACGGCGGCGGCGAACTGAACCTGGGCACGAGAGTCTGGAGGACGCCGATGGTGGGCCGAATGGGACTGAATGGCGAACTTCTCGGTGGGAGGTCGTGTTCGCCGGGTGAACGCCGTCATAAGAGGAGTGGATCAGACCGTCCACCAAATCCTGTCTCATGCTGGCTGGACGCGCTCTTACATCCGAAGTTCCAACCGTGCCTGAAGCAGACGTTCGGGTACATCGTTATCGCGCATGAACTCCACCAGCAGCCGATGCATCTCCTGTGCTTTATCCAAGTGATTCTCGATCACATTGTCAAGTTGTTGGGGATCGGATGCCAGATTGTAGAGCTGAGACACTCCTGGGTCAGGGCTGTATAGCAGGCTCCAATGTCCCGCAGTGACGGTTGTCACCGGAGGGTCTTTGAGATCACGGAGGAAGTTGTCTACTGATTGGACCGCGTCGCCCGGATTGGCGAATGGGATGCTGCTGACCACGTAGTCGCGTCCTGATCGTGTGGCGTCGCTCAGGGCAGGCGCCAGTGAGCGGCCCTGAACGAAGTCCGGGATGGCCACACCCAGCAGGTCGAGCACTGTAGGCATCACATCGATTGCGGAACTCAAGCCGCTGTGTACCCCGGGAGACACCCCAGGGGCACGGATCAGGAGAGGCAAATGAACCAACTCCTCGAAGAGCGGAGAGTAGCTCCACTGCGAACCCATTTCGTCATATGGCCGGAGCGTTCCATCCGGGTACTTGTCTGAGCTCATCTTGCCGAAGAGGCCCCCATGCTCTCCGAAGTAGAAGCCGTGGTCTGAGGTGAAAATGACAGCCGTCTTGTCCGCAATCCCCATATTCTCTACAGACCTCAGAAGATGGCCCACCCAGGTGTCCACCATCGTGATCTCACCGCAGTAAGTGGCGTGCCCTTTACGCATCTGCGCCTCTGTGTAGCCTGGCATATCATGCCAGTTGCCGTAGAGCGGGAGCACGAGCTCGCCGTCGTACTCAGGCATGTAGAGCTCTGTGTAGTAGGATGGGGCATCCCATGGTTCGTGGGGATCCCATGTGTCCACATATAGAAAGAAAGCCTCTTTGTAGTGGCGCTCCAGCCACTGCATGGCAGTCATAAATGTCTTCGGCGCATTCCTGTCCGATTCATAGTGCCACCTATCCCTGACATCCAATGCCTCATTGTGATAGCCGGGATCCGGGATCAACGACCATAGGGTGTCCTGTCCGGTGTTCATGAAGAATGTCTGGAAGCCTCGGTCGTAGTTCATTCCATCCCTGAGGTAGTATGGCGTGTCCACTGAAGCCGACGTGTGAAAGCCATGTTTGGCTAGTATCTCCGCAAGAGTGGTCATGCCCGCGGGAAGTGGCTCCCAACCCATGAAGGACATCGTCCATCGCCCTGTGTGATGGTCCGCCCGTGAGGGCATGGTCGGGAATCCGGCGGAGTAGTGAGCGTCGAACCTAACCGACGCGGCTGCCAACGCATCCAGGGAGGGTGTGCGTATGTAGGGATTACCATATGCGCCAACGTGATCCTTGCGAAAGCTGTCGGAAACTATCCAAATGACATTCATACCAGTCACTTTCGTAGTTAGTTTGTTCCGGTAAGTGTATCACCGAGCAGGCTACGGATTGACTTCCGCCAGGCGAAGGCCGTCATTGGGGGGATCGGACCGTCCACTACTTCGTCCTGTTCGTTCCCCTACTGTGACGGCTTCGCTACCGCCCATGCCCTGTGCCCAGCCGGAAAACGGCGAGAAGAAATTGTCGCTGAGTGGGAGACCTCCGACTCGTGTCAGACGGGCAAGGTCGGAAAGCATTTTCGGGTACTCCGACCAGCCGCCATCCAGGAAGACGACGTCGTAGGGCTCGCGGAGCGTCGGCAGGACGTCGAGCGCCTGACCTCTGAGGACCGTAAGTCGGTCGGAAAGGCCGCGGGACGCCAGCTCAGCGTCGGCCAAGTCGGCATGCTCCTTGACGCTCTCGATGGTGTCTACCTGGATGTTCGGTCCTCCTGCTTCGGCCATGAGCGCCGACGTGTAGCCGAGTCCGCAGCCGACCTCGAGGAATCGGCGGACTCCGAAGGTGGCCACGAGGAAGGGCCAGAGCGGGCCAAGTCCGGGCGAATTGGGGTAGACGGTGCAGTCACCACTCTCGGACCCGTCGGGGCCAACGTCGTTGTGCTCCAGCCGGTGCTCGACAGACCTCCGATTCAGGTCAAGATGGAGGTCGAGCCGCGCGCCGTAGATGTCTCGCAGGATGGCGGATGTGTCGATCTCGGTCATTTCCGCTCCTTTCTACCGGAAGTGGGGGGGGATCGCCGGGTGGGCCTAGTGAGACTGAATGGCGAACTTCCCGCTGGGAGATCCACCTGCCAAAGGACGGCTCTGTGGATGCCGAGGTGGTGCGGGTGCCATTCGTCGACCCGACCAAGGAGTGTCCTAAGACAGAATTGTGAAGCCGCTCGACCTCTGGAGTTCCACTGCCAGGCGCCCCCAGGGCATCGGCAGTTGCGAACACGCCGGGCGCCCCTGCGCCAGGTTAACTTCCTTTGATGAAGTCAGCTGCGCGTTCCGCCATGGCAATTACCGTAAGGTTGAGATTAGCCCGGACCGTGTCAGGCATGATCGAGGCATCGACGACGCGCAGTCCGTCGACGCCGTAGACCCTCCCGTACTGGTCCACCACGGCCAACGGGTCATTCGAAGGACCCATTTTGCAAGTGCTCGATACGTGGTGTGCGGTGATCACCTCCCGCTTCATCCAGGAATCCAGGGCATCATCGTTGGACAGGATGTCGTCCGGTGGTGCGAGCCGCTCCTCGACTATCTGATCGAAGGCCTCATGCTTGAACAGGTCGGCACACACCCTGATACCTTCACGGAGCCGCGACCTATCGATGGGATCGTCCAGAAGGTTGAAGTCGAGATAGGGAGGTTGCCCAGGGTCGCCGGATTGGATGCGCAGCTCGCCCTGGCTGAAGGCCAGGTAAAGGCACAAGCTTACGCCTACCCCTACCGGGTTCCTATGATCCAACCCCCTCATGGGCTTTGCCGCCGAGTAGTTGCCCATGTAGATGACCAAATCGTTCTTGAAGGGCGAACCCGAGGCCGTAAACCGCAGGGTGACGGTGCCAGTCGCGACCTGGTCGATGTTTAATGGGAACCCTTCACGCGTACGCCAGGACATTGGCACATCCGGGTGATCGCGAAGATTGCGCCCGACTCCAGGGAGATCCTGTACAACGGGTATGTCCAACTGCCGCAATTGGTCCCCGGGCCCAATACCCGACAGAGCCAGGATATGCGGCGTACATATGGCACCGGCACAGAGGATTACCTCCTCGCCATAGACGGAAAACTCCTCATGACCGCTGATGACCCGCAGTCCTACCGCTCTATGGCCTTCGAAGATGATCCCGAGGACAAGGCAGTGGGGTCTGATGGTCAAACCCTTTCGATTGCGCGCTGGGTCGAGGTAGCCCATTGCCGCACTCACGCGCACGCGGCCGGTGATGTTGAAGGCAAGGGGCCCGACGCCCGTGGAGTTGGGCTGATTGTGGTCCGGGCAATCGGGAAACCCGGCGTCTCGACATGCCCGGTAGAAGGCGCGTTGTTGGGGGCCCCATTCGTCGGGCTGATGCCTGCGGCAGCTTATGGGGCCATCCGAACCGTGGAATTCATTTGGGAAGTCCTGGTCCGCTTCCAGCTTTCGCAGGTAGGGGAATATCTTTTCGAACCGCCATTCGGAGTTCCCCCACTCCGCCCATCGGTCGAAGTCCTCCGGCATTCCACGAAGAAACTGAGCGTCGTTGATAGCGCTCGATCCGCCCGTGACCTTTCCACGAGGGACATCTATCCGGGCCTGGTCCGTGGCTCTGGCGCGAAAATTCCATATGTGTCCGCTATCCCAGATTGCTTTCCCGGTCCCGTAGGCGTACTTCACCGAATCGGGCATCCGCTCCAACGCGGGATAGTCCCCTCCTGCCTCAAGAAGCAGAACCGACCGGTGACGGTCTTCCGATAGACGGGCCGCCAAGACCGCACCTGCTGATCCTGCTCCGACGACAATGTGGTCGTATTTCCTATTCATACTGCTTAGCTGTCGCGATAGAGCATCCCGTTCGGTCGGGGTGGTCCTCAATAGAGGTCAGTATCACAATGGCTCACAGGTCGCATCGACTCAGGATGTGCCTTCCTCATGAAGCTTGGCCCCGCTCTGCACCACGAGCCCTGCGGTAGCCGTAGGGCACCCCGCTGGCGACGCAGGAGGCGTTTCGCTGAGTCCCCTCGCATACCCAGCATGACTCCTCAGCGAACCGTATCACGGACGGTGCAGACCCCCGACTCGTCGGGCGTCCCAGGTTCGTTCAGCACTAGAACGGGCTCCAGGACCGAGGGCACCAGGCCTGCATGATGGAGAGGATGAGCACGCGCGAGCGCACGTTCCGACTGCACCGAGATACGGATCGAGAGATACCGGAACATGCCGTGCACCCCGGCTACCGGCGCCAGTCACGACGTGATCGACCGAAAGTGGAGATGTGGAACGCTCTACCGTCTCGCTCCGACCAACTCCGCCCCGCGCTGCATATCCAGGGTCAGTGCCCACTCGAACAGTGAGGCGGGTGCGGGCCGAGGCTTCCGACAGCGTCCCTTAGGCTTCACCATCTCCCAGGCCATGAACTCCGCCCAAAGAGGCAGTCGCCGCAGCGGTCGAGGAGTTGTGCATACCGGACGCCTTGGCCGACACATGGTGGGCTAAGGCGTACTGATTTGCGAACTTTTCGGTGGGAGGTTCGTATCTAAGGAGGCGGTCAGGCGACTCCGGAAAGCGCCTCACGAGCTTCCGATCCGCCAGGGTTGGAGGCTCAACCATTCTATGACTCTCGTTTTCTAAGACCTATCGCTTTTAGCAGGCGCGGGCTTTTCAGGGTCGCCTGGCTAAACTTGTTAAGCCCTTTATAGTAGATGGCAATTCCCTAAACGTAGCGACCTTGGCAGTTGCTTTGGACAAATCGTGAGATGCAGTGAACTCGTTTGCAACCACGATGCAGTCAATGCCCGCCGCTATTGCAGAATTCAACCCTCTCGCCGAGTCTTCTATAACCACAGTTTCAGCGGCAGCAGCACCAAAGCGTTGGAGTCCTTTCAAATAGGGCTCGGGATGTGGTTAGCACGCTCGTAATCCTCCCGAGTCAAATAGAATTCCATATGATCCAGGATGGATCGCTTTTCGTGTATTAGGGCGAAATCATGCGGTTTGGAGGTAGTAATTATGCCCATCCTGTACTCGCAGGCGAGCACGTCCAGCGTTTCCAAGACACCCTCGATGTCGATGTCTTCTGTTCTTAGATATTCCTGATAATAGACATTACGGACCTCACGCTGCCTGCTGATGGTCCGTTCATCAATACCTGCCGCTATGGCTTGGGCCCAGGTGGCCAATCCTTGGGTCATGTCTTGGAGGTATTGATCTCTATCTAAGGTAAATCCAATGTCAGCCAGGGCGCGCTCTCCGGCTTTGTAATACCAGAATTCGGTATCCACCAGAACACTATCATGGTCAAAGAGAATGTATTTTGTCACTTTTGTGCTCGATTCAATTTCGGCTTAACGATCAAGCCAACTTGACGAGCTCCGGCGACGAATCGTCGGAGAAGAGTTAACGGTGTTTGCGATGCGAAGCAAAAACTTCAAAACACCTTCGCTGGCTCAGTCAGGTTGAGCTCCTGGTCAGCCTGCACTTCATGCTGATTGGATAGGGCTTTCCGTCAATTGAAGTGGATGCAGAGTCACCTTGGCCCTATTGCCCTCCGTAAACCTTCATGCGATTCCTTCAAGGTTGCTTTCCAAACGTGTCTCGATCGGTTGGTCGGCCTCTGGAAACTCGAAAGAGCGACCGGTGATCGTCTCGTAAAGGTAGATGTAGCGTCTTGAGAGCTCGATTACAAGGTCGTCCGGTGCTGGTGGCAGGACGTCATCCTCGTAGGGGTTGCAGTTCTCCGTGAACCAGAGCCGGAGGAATTCTTTGTCGACGTTGTCGGGTTCCTGTCCCTCCCGCATGCGCTGTTGATAAGAGTCGGCGATCCAGTAGCGACTGGAGTCAGGGGTGTGGATCTCGTCGATCAGAAGGATCTCACCGTTCTCGTCACGGCCCATCTCATATTTGGTATCGACGAGAACCAGGCCATGTTCGGCTGCCTTGGCTTGACCGAAAGCGAAAAGTTCCTGCGCGATGCGGCTACATTGTTCCCAATCATCGGCCGTCATCCAGTTCTCGGACACGATCTCGTCAGGGCTGATCGGACGGTCGTGATCCTCCGCCTTGATGGTCGGTGTGAGGTAATTCGTCGGGAGCTTCTGGTTTTTCATTAAGCCGTCGGGCAAATCGATGCCACAGTAGTGACGCTGACCACTCTGGTAGACGGTCCAGAGGGAGGTGCTCGTGGTTCCGGTGATGTATCCACGCACCACGAACTCAATCGGGAAGACGGTACAGTGTTTGGCAATCGTGACCTTTGGATCGGGGATGGATAAAACATGATTTGGCACAATATGGCGGGTCTGTTCAAACCACCATGCGCTCGTCATGTTGAGAACCTGCCCTTTGAAGGGGACAGCGGCTAGCACCCGGTCAAAGGCACTCTGTCGGTCGGTGGTGATGAGTACCATACGATCCCCAAGATCGTATCGATCCCGTACTTTGCCAATGAACTTCTCACCTTGAGAAATATTCGTCTCAATGAGGCAGTTTCCGAGTTCTTGTCGTATTCGATCCGTATAGCCTTCTGGGGTGTAAATAGCGTTCTCTATCAACTATGGTCTCCTCAAGGTTAAAGTCCTATACGAGATGGCCCTATTTCACCAATAGCGGGCACGAGGACAGCGCAATTCCATTATCATTGTTGCGCCCTGCGGAGGCAACCATCGCAGCGAAATCTTCCGGCATCTAGCTTGACCTGCGTACACGAGAGTCGTGGTTTGGGGAATCACCGCCAAAGATGGTCAGCCGCCGGTGCGGGTCGAGGACGCCCACCCCGGCATCATCAGCAAGCGGGAGTACCAGCGGCTGAAGAAGCTGCGCGGCTCCCGCGCCCCGAGGAAGGTGAACCCCAGGCGGGCGTCCAGCCCCTACCTGCTCAGCGGCATTCTCAGGTGAGAGAGCTGTGGCCGGGCCATGTCCGCCTCCGAGGCCAAGAGTGGTAAGTACACCTACTACATCTGCCAGTCCCTGATGGAGAGGGACAGCGGCGCCAGCAAGACCCCCAGGCTCAACGCCAAGAAGATCGAGAACACCATCGTCGATGAGCTTCGCGCCAACGTCCTCACCGAGTCCAACATCAGAGACTTGGTAATGCTCCTCGACGAGGAGATGGACGGAGCGGCCCGGGAGGAACGTCAGAAGCTGGAGAGCATCGAGGCGGAGCTTGAGGAGGTGAAGAAGCAGCTGGGCCGAGTCTGGCAATTCATATCGAAGCGCGACAGCATCGACGTGGCCGCTGCCTCGGATCACATCGTGGCACTGCGGGAGCGCAAGGAGAGTCTGGAGAGCGCCCCAGACGAGGCAAGGGCAGTGCTGGCGGAGCGGCGGCAGTACCTCGATAGCGCCGACACCATCGCCGCCTTCGTTGAGGAGATGAGCGAATTCCTCACGACCAGCGAGCTGACTGAGACCAAGGCCTTCGTCCACTCCTTCGTCAAGGAGATTCGGGTGAAGCCCGGAAGAGCCGCCATCATCTACTCGATGCCTACTCCTGATGACAGCCAGTTAGGGGGAGCGGACTCCGCTGAAATCGCCATCAATGGCGGAGTTCGCAAATCGGTACGTCATGGTGGGCCGGGTGGGACTCGAACCCACGACCCTCGGATCAAGAGTCCGCTGCTCTTCCGGCCGAGCTACCAGTCCGCCCCGGGGTTACGCGGCAGCGAACGCCAGCGTCCGAGGCCGCGACCACCGAACGCATTCACGTTGGCCCTCCGCATTCGGCACCGTGCGCATTGGTGCGGCATTTGCGAGGTGGATCTGCGGGTCGACAACCCTATGGATCGGAAACCAGACTGGGTCGTGAGAGGTCATCGTTAACGATCACGACGTCGGCGAATCGCTCGGGCGTAGCTTCAGCAAGATAGAGACGCTGCCCGGGTTGATAACGGGTCTCATACCGCTCTCGGGCGGCGTTGCTGGAGCCGAACATCGATGCGTCGCGAGACACCACGCGCTCGAGCGCGGTGGCGAACGAGGTCTTCAGAAAGACAGTGAAGTCCCATGCATGCACGAGCTCGGGCCGAAGCAAAAAGACGCCATCGAATATCAGAACAGCGTTTCCATCGGCGGTCTCGGCTTGTTGTGTAACCGGCTTGTCATCGCGATGGTCGAAAACCGCCGTTCGGTATCGACGGGTCCCGGCAGGTCCAAGCGGGCCAAGCAAGGCCGTCACCAGGGCAGCGTTGTCAAACGAGTCGCAGTAGTAGCCCTCCGCCGATTCTTCGCCCCGGCGATATCGCTCCGCTCGGGTCCTGTGAAACCCGTCAATCGAGGCGCGGATCACCGGACGTCCGAGCGACGCCAGCGGTTCGATCAGCTCGTCTGCCAATGAGGTCTTGCCGGCTCCATCGATGCCGTCGATGGCAACTCGAATCGGATGTTGGAGCTTGAGCGAGTGGATCCTGGCCGCCAGTTCGCGAATCACATCAGATCGGTCACTCACTAGATGTTCGCCTCCGCAACAGAATCGGCACGCTCCATCCAACTGCTAGGCGCTGAGTATCGCCCAAACTGGTATGGATCGTCGGTGGGTCCATGGGGACTGAATTGCGAACGTATCGCTGGAAGGTCTCTCTATAAGACAGGCCGGTCATTCAATCCAAAAATGGGGATTCCAGGCGATTTCCCATAGATAGCCCTCCGGGTCGGCAAAGTAGCCGGAGTAGCCGCCCCAGAAGGTGTCTTGAGCCGGCTTGACCAGGGTGGCGCCAGCAGCTACGGCTACGTCCAGCAGAGCGTCCACCTCCTCCCGTGTGCGCACGTTGTGAGCCAGGGTGACGCCGGAAAAGCCACTGCCCTCGGTGGCAACACCCGCGTCGGCAGCCAGGGATTCGCGCGGGTACAGAGCCAGCCAAGTACCCCGGTTCTGGAAAAAGGCGATGGACTCGGTGTTTTCGTCGAAAAGCGGTAGCCCTAGTCCGTCCCGATAAAACTCCACTGAGCTGGGCAAGTCGGTAACGCCCAGGGTGACAATGCTGATGCGCGGTTCCACAGGAAGTCCTTTCTCATCCACGATTGGACGCGGATGTTCACAGTCTCTTTGCTGGGAGATCCTAGTAGAGCGAGTCGGTCGGGCGACCCCGGATGAAGCCCCCACGATCCATCGCTACGTCGAGAATGTCGACAGCGCCTACGTCAGTGCCGCGAATGCCGGTGCCACCGTCATCGTCGAGCCCGCTGACCAGTTCTACGGCGACCGCCTCGCGCGAGGCGCGGATCCATGTGGCAACCAGTTCTTCATCGCCAACAGTGGAAAGGATGTCGACATGGACGGGCTCATGAAACGCATGGTGCCCCAGCGTTGAGATTGGCAGTGGTGGTATTGGGAAACAGGAGCTCCGAGGGTCGGTCGCCTTGTCGTAGTACAGGACACGCAGGCCGTGAGTGGTGGGCCGAGTGGGACTCGAACCCACGACCTTCGGATTAAAAGTCCGCTGCTCTACCGACTGAGCTACCGACCCGTCCCCAGCTTAGCGACCGCACGGCCGATTCGGCACGATCCTCGGTCACGCTGGGCTCGGGACCCGCGGGTCTCCTAGCCGGGCTCGCCGTTCGTGATCCGACCGTCGAGCATCGAGACGATGCGGCCGCACGCCTCGCCGACGCGTGGGTCGTGAGTGACCATGACGATCGTCTGTTGGCGCTCGGTATTGAACCGACGCAGCAGGTCCAGGACCTCGGTCGTGCTCTCGGAGTCCAGGTTGCCCGTGGGCTCGTCGGCCAGGATCAAGTCAGGTTGCGTCACCAGCGCTCGCGCAATGGCCGCGCGCTGCTGCTGACCGCCCGAAAGTTCCATGGGCCGGTGGTCGGCTCGGTCGGCGAGCCCGACCCATTCCAGCGCCTCCGCGGCGGCGGCTCCGGCCGCGGAGCGGCGGCGGCCCGCGTATTCCGCCGGCAGGGCCACGTTCTCGATGGCCGTCAGCGTCGGCACCAGATTGAAAGCCTGGAAGACGAAGCCCATCCGCTCCGCGCGCATCTTGGTGCGCTCCCGGTCCGACAGGTCGGCCACGTCCCTGCCGCCGATCTGCAGGCTCGCCGGCGGGTCCGTGTCGTCGGGGGAGTGGAGCAGGCCCATGATGTGCATCAGCGTGCTCTTGCCGCAGCCCGACGGGCCCATGATGCCCACCATCTCGCCCGCCTCAATGGCAATGTCGGCGCCCCGCAGGGCGTGCACGAGGTTCTCGCGGCCCAGCCGGTAGGTCTTGTGCAGGTGACGGGCTTCGAGAAATGCCATCGCGCGAACGCCTACTCGTACCTGAGCGCCTGCACCGGATCGAGCCGGGCGGCGTTCCAGGCCGGCACCAGCCCGGCAAGGGCGCCGAGCACGGTCGCGAACGCCAGTGCCAGCACCGCGGTCGGCGCGGTGAGCTGGAACAAGATGTTCCCCGAATCGCGTCCAATCTCGTTCGCCACCGTCACGACCACGGCGCCGAGCGCCAGCCCCAGCAAACCGCCGAGCAGGCCGATGCTGGCGGCCTCGATCACAATCTCACGCATGATCCGACCCCGCGTGGCCCCTATCGAGCGCTTGATGCCGATCTCGCGCGTCCGCTCCGCCACGCTCATGGCCATGGTGTTGATCACCGACAGACCGCCCACGACCAGGCTGATCAGCGCGATGCCGATGACAATCGCGTTGAAGATCGCGGTCGCCGAGGTGATCTCCCGGTCGAAGTCCGCCCCCGTCAGCGTGCCCACTTGCGCCACGCTGGCCTCAATGGCATCGGCCAGGACTTCCGTATCCACGCCCGCCTCCGGATAGACCGTCACCTGGGAGATCAGCTGGTCGGACCCCAGGCCGGCCGTGGCCAGAATTGGCGCGTCGGCGGCGAGGAGCGCCTGGGCCGCCTGGAGCGGGACGAAAGCGAGTGTGTCCGGCGCCGTCAGAGTCGGCTCGAGAACGCCAATAACCTCGAATTCGACCTGCCGCAGTTCCAACGTGTCGCCCGCGCGCTTGCCAAACTTGCGGGCGATATCAGCTCCCAGGACGACGACGTTAGCGCCTTCATCGTCTGGCGTCGTCAGCCGGCCTTGGGCCGCCCGGACCTGGAACGCTTCACGCCCCTGGTCGGCGTCTGCGACGGCGCCGACGATGAACTCCGGTAGGCCAAACCCCCCGCCTCCTGACGCCGTCGGGTCGAGCAACAACTGGACTTCGGGAACCACTACCGCTACGCCCGGGACGCTGGCGATCTGGTCGGCCACGCTGAGCGGCATCGGGGTGGACCCGAGGCCAAACGCGGGATTCGTGGCGTCGCTGACGATGATCTTGTCTTGATAGTAGGTTGAACCGCCGTCGACGATCGAGCTGATCCGGGTCGCCATCGAACTCATCACGACGAGCACCCAGATGCCAATCGTGATGCCGATGACGGTCAGCGCCGTGCGGAATCGGCGGCGGGTCAGGTTGCGCAGAATGCGGACGACGTACATCGAAGGCTGTAGACGCTACTTGTGTGGTGCGCGGCTTACGCACCCGGCATACGGAACGGCACGCGTCCCGCGTCGAGTGTGATGGTCGTCACACTGCGGCGGGACCTCGGCGGCCCATCCGCCGTGCCGCGTGCGGCCGACGAATCGGCGGTGTTAGGCGCCGGGCTCTGTTCCCTCGACCTCAAGAATCGCGTCGAGGATTTTGTTGATCGACGGCCGGTCGCCGATGCCCCCGGCCACGTGGCGCCAGTGCACCACGCGGTGCTTCCCGATCAACAGCACTGCCGGCGCGGAAACGCCGTCGTTCAACAGGTCGAAGACGCCGTAACTCTCGGCAACCGCGTGGTCCGGGTCCGCGAGGATCGGGTAGTCCACCCTCGCGTATTGGGCCATCTCCGCGGCTCCTTCGACATCGTCCGTGCTGATGGCGACCGGGCGATACCCAACCTCGGCGAAGAGGGGGATGGCTCCTTGCAGCTCCACGAGCTGATTGCGGCAGATCCCTCAGAAGAATCCCCGGTAGAACACCAGGATGACGCCTTGATCGCCGTCCAGGAGATCGGAAAGCGTCACCGCGTTCCCCTGCGCATCCTGCACCGTGAAGTCCGGCGCGATCTCCGCCCCCTCCGGCGGCCCCGCCTCGCCGCACGCCAGCAGCAAGCCGCTGACCAGCGCGGCAGTGGCCAGAAGGGCAAGCATTCTCATGCGGCTTCTCATGCGGCAAGGATACGGCACGTCAATTCTGGAACTGTGCCACTCCGGTTCCGTCATCCCCACCTCTGCCGTCATTCCCGCCTCTGCCGTCATTCCCGCCTCTGCCGTCATTCCCGCGGAAGCGGGAATCTGCGGGAATCCAGCCCCAGCCCGATCCCAGCCGAGGCAAGCGCGCCCCGCGCGCCGCTATAGACTAGGCGTCACCCGCGGCCGACCGGCCTCACCTGGACACCCCCATGCGCATCACTCGCGTGCGGCTCATTGAGCTTGAGGGTGAGCTTGAGTACGACGGCGAGCTGTGGGAAGAGCGCGTCATCCGCCCCATCGACGTCTACCCGGAGCACAAGCACGAGCGCGGCTACCCCATTGCGCGCGGCGGGCTCGGGCAGGAGCGCAACGCGCGCGGCGCCTATCCGATCACGTCGATATTCGTCTCGGTCGAGACCGACGAGGGCGTCAGCGGCCTGGCGGGGTCCATCGACCGGCAAACGGCCTTCGTCATCGACACCGACGTCGCGCCGCTTGTGGTTGGCGAGGACCCGCTCGCCATCGAGCGGGTCTGGGACAAGCTCTACCGCCAGCTCATCCACGCCCGCAAGGGCCAACCAATGTTCGCCATCAGCGCGCTGGACGTGGCGCTGTGGGACCTCAAGGGCAAGTGGCTCGGCCAGCCGGTCTACCGGCTGCTCGGCGGGCCGGTGCGCGACACCATCCCCGCCTACGCCAGCATGCTGGGCTATTCGCTCGAACCCGACCGCGTCACCGCCCGCGCGCGCCAGGTCGTGGACGCCGGCTATTCCGCCACCAAGTGGTTCATGCGCCACGGACCGGACGACGGCGAGCCGGGCGCCCGGGCCAACGTGGAGCTGGCGCGCACGGTGCGGGCCGCCGTGGGCGATGACGTCGAGGTGATGCTGGACGCCTGGAATAGCTGGAACGCGCGCTACACCATCGACATGGCCCACCGGCTGGCCGAATACCGCCCCCGCTGGATCGAGGAACCGGTCAAGCCCGACGACATACCCGCCTACGCCCGCATCCGCGCCGCATCGCCGGTCCCCATCGCCGGCGGCGAGCACGAATACACCCGCTGGGGCACCCGCGACTACATGCGCGCCGGCGCCGTCGACGTCTTCCAGCCCGACACCATGTGGGCCGGCGGCATCAGCGAGATGATGAAGATGGCCACCATCTGCTCGGTCTACGACGTCCCGCTCGTGCCACACGGGTCATTCGTGCCGGCGAACGTGCACATCAGCGCCGCGCTCCCGCCCACCCTCTGCCCCTACGTCGAATACCTCATCAAGTGGAACGACATCCGCCAGCTGCACCTCAAGCACAAAGTCCGCCCCGTCAACGGCCGCATCGGCCCCACCAACGCCCCCGGCCTCGGCCTCGAACTCGACGAATCAACCATCACTGACCGGCGGGAGTTGTCCTGGCGGTAGGAAACCGCTGATCTGATCCCTTCCCCTTGGAAGGGGGAAGGCCAGAGTGGGGGTAGGCGGCCGACACTCCGGCCCTGCACGAGATCGCTGCCGTGGCGCCTCACCCACCGCCTTCGGCCAGCGCGGGCGCGAACCGCTCAACCTCAAGCTGTGCGGTCCGTTCGCGGGCATGCCACAGGTCATAGGCCGTCTGCATCCCCAGCCAGGTCTCGGGCGTCGAGCCGAACGCCTTCGACAACCTCACGGCCATCTCCACCGAGACACCGGCCCGTTCGTTCACCAGCTCCGACAGCGCCTGCCGCGTCACGCCCAAGCCCTGCGCCGCTCGCGTCACCGATAGGCCAAGAGGTTCCAGGCACTCCCGTTTCACAATCCCACCCGGATGCGGCGGCGCATGCATGGTTTTCTTCACTTTCAACGGCTCATCATGGACAGTGTAGCGTGACTCGCCTCGCGCCATCTCGGCACAATACTCTGTGCAAATTGTCGGTTTTGGCATCAAACGTCGGTCCAAATATGCTAGGCTGAATGCCGAGCTGGGGAACAAATAGGGTGGAGTGTGATGGACCTTCCATCAGTCATATCTCTAGTAGTCGGAGCTGTGTCTATTGTCCTGGCTATCGTGGCAATCTGGCTTGCCCGACAGTCTGAACGAAGAAGCACAGAAAACTACGATCGCACCAAAGATCTCCTGGCCGAGATTGGCAAGAAAGCAGCAGTAATCGAAGAAGCTGTGAGTGAGACACAGAGTAAACTTGTTGATACCGTTACTGCTATCGCAAAACCAAGAGAGGAAACGCAGGATGACAGAATGACCAATACGCTCTTGCAGGCTGTTGTGGAGAACCCAGCGCTACTAGATCGTTTCATGAATATGGCGCAACAACAGGAAAGTAAATCTGGTCGTAAAGGCAATACTAAGAATGTATAGTACTTTTTGACCAGAGCTCAAGCGCTAATCGATCCAAATTCTTGGCTGGGTTCTAGAACCGGACCGCGGACGGGATAGACGCTTTATCCGCACGAGGCCGCTCGCGTCGCCTACCCCGGCGTCTCGTAGGCAAAATCCCACCCGTCCCACAGCCGCAGCGGCTTGATCGTACGCGGCAGGGCGGGCTCGCCGGCGGCTTGCCAGGAGTTGATCTCGTCCTGGTGGCCCAGGCGTTGCAGGCCGCTCCACATGGGCTGGAAGTTGGCCTGTCCCGAGGCGCCCGCCGCGTCCCAGAAGAACATCTGACCGGCGCCGGCTCCATAGTCGGTGGCGGTGCGCTTGCATGTCCTCTCTGGCATGGCGCGGTCTTTCAGTCTAGTGCGAGAGCCGGTCTGCCTCATCGACGACCTCGGCAAGGTCTGGGAACTGTTCCCGCGTCAGGATTGTGCGGGTCTGCTCGCCGGTCCTTGGGTCGTAGAGATGGTGGTGATATTCGTCTGGGGTGTCCACGTGCGAGTTGTCGTAGCGCAGCAGATTGCTGGTGCGGCCGCCGCGCCGCTGCGTGACGTGGTAGTTGAAGTGAATCGACCGCACTTGAAGCTGTACGCGTATCATTCGAGTCGCCATCAGTTTGGTGACTGCGATGCGCACCTCGTTTCTGCAGGTGAGGGCGCCAGCGCAGCGCACGAACTCTGCACCGCCGTCCGCATACCGCGTGAACGTGGTCCCGTCAGCGATGACGAACGGGCGAGTTGCGAGCTTTTGCCGGTGAATCAGGACGTAGCGGTCGAGCTCGAGCCAATTGTGCTTTTCGCGCCTGCGCGATCGAGGTGCGTCAGCGTTGCGTCGGCGAGGAGCCATTGCGAAATCTCGGCCGTCTCAGGGAAGGTCCCAGCCCGTACGCACACGCGCATGATGTCCGTCGTCATCTCGTAGCGCCGTTCGTAGACCGAGATGCGCCGGCGAAGGTTGCGGCGCAATGCGCGGACATCGCCAACAGCGACGTCGGTTGTCGCCGCATGCGGCTCCGACATGTCTCCACACCTTCCCCAGCCCTCAACGTCCTGCAAGACATATCGTACCGTCCTCTGTCCCGCTTTGCCCTACCCCGGCGTCTCGTAGGCAAAATCCCACCCGTCCCACTTGCGCAGCGGCTTGATGGTGTGCGGCACGTCGGGCTCGTCGGCGGCTTGCCAGGCGCTGATCTCGTCCTGGTGGCCCAGGCGGCGCAGGCCGCTCCACATGGGTTGGAAGTTGGCCCGGCCCGAGCCGCCCGCCGCGTCCCAGAAGAACATGTGGCCCGCACCGGCCTCGTAGACCGTTGACGCCCGGCGGCGGAAGTCCTCCGGAGACTGGTGCCGCGGCATCAGATTCGGCGCGAGCACGCAGTCGGTCCCGTTCACCAGGTCGACGAAGAAGGCCAGCTGCGACGCGTCCGTCCAGGCCGTCTCGTGGCTGTCGTAGACCGGCTCCGAGCTATAGGGAATCAGCGTGTCGATCAGCCCCTCGCTCATCCAGGCCCGCAGGTCGATGCCGTCTTGCAAGTTCTCTTGTTCGGTGGCCGCCACGACAGCGCCGATGTCAAGGCGCTTCGCACCCGCGAGTCTCAGATCGTCCATGGCCGCGCGCAGCTCGCGCATGAAGCCCGTCAGCGTGCGCGCCCGGTAGGCCAGCCAGCGGGCGTCGTCCGCCGGCAGCTCCCGCGGGTCCAGCCCGTATTCCTGTTGGAACCCTTCCACCACCGGCGGCTCATACTCCACCAGCGGCATGCGGCGGTTGAACAGCAGGCACACGCCGTCCACCGGCCGCTCCGCGATCTCCCGCAGCACCGCAATCACGAACTCCCGCACCGCGGGATAGCTATAGGCCATTCGCGGCGTGCGGTTGCCCGCGCGGTCCACGCCCCGGCATTCAGGGTGCCGATCGAAGAAGATATCCCCCAAGCTGGCGTTGTCCAGCGGCGGCGGATACTTGAACCCCGCCACGCGATAGCACGCGTGGAACTCCATCCCCAGCGCGTGCGTGTGCGCCAGCGCCACGTCGAACGGATCCACGCCCTGCCGTTGGAAGTCCCGCCAGCTCTCCGCGTGCATCCGGTCGCCGCGCCGCCCGAAGTCCTCCTGCCCCTCCATGATCTCGGGGCGGGCGATGCGGCTGAAATACCGCGTCCGGTCGCCCCCGCCCGCCTCCCAGTAGATGCGTGAGACATCCGTGTCGCGGTAGGGCTCGATCTCGCGCCGCACTTCTTCTTCGGTGGTGAGTCGAAACAGGTAGTGCGGGCCGTGGGAGTCGTTATGCGCAAACAGGCGGCCCGTGTCTTTCCGGGCCTGGTCCGCCTGCCAGATCGCGGCCTCGTCGTCGGTCAGCGGCACCAGCTTGACGTAGGCCACGCGCACCGCCGGCCCGCTGAACGATCCAAAGTGATCGCCCGGCGCCACCCGCCGAACCAGCTGGAGGATATCGAGGTCCATGTCCGTGAGATCCGCAATCTTCCAGAACATCTCCACCACCACCGGGCCGCTCCAGTCCGGCAGCAGCCGGGTTTGCAGCGACGGCAGGTTCAGCGTGAGAACTGAATAGGTGTCGTCGCCGCTGAGCTTGACGGGGACCGCCAGCGTGGCGGTGTCGTCAGTGCTCTTGAAGCTCGGCACAACGCCCACCGACACCGCATGCCAGCCGCTGGCGCGCAGCGGAAAACGCACCGGTGGCGCGGCGGTTTCGGGACCCGCCGCGATCATGGTCCCTGCGACGTCGTCCGTCTCGAATGACATCGTGCGCCAGTGCCGACGCTTGGGCGTGGCGCTCAGCGCCGCGGCGGGCTCGCAGCGATCCAGGTCAGTGCGGTATTGCGGCGGGCTGCACAGCCAGCCGTCGGCAAAGAGATCGGTCGCGGTTGCTGTTTCAGTCATGCCCACCGCCTCCTATCGCTAAAATCCGCGCTCAGCAGAACGTCAGGGTCCGACCCTGACTCCCTCTTCCAGTCAGAGTCCGGCCCCCTCTCCCGATGGGAGAGGGCTGGGGTGAGGGTGCATCCCCACGGCACACAGCCCGCGCCCGCCATCAGCCCGGCGTCGTATACGAGAGGTCCCAATCGTCCAGCACGTCCACGTCGTGCGCGGTGGGTTCCAGGGAGGGCTCGCCCGCCGCGCGCCAGGCCTCGATCTCGTCGCGGTGACCCAGCCGCCGCAGCGCATTCCACATCGCGCCGAAGTTCGCCCGCCCCGAGCCGCCCGCCGCGTCCCAGAAGAACAGGTGCTCGGCACCCGCGCCATAGATGCCCGCCGCCTGCCGGCGCACGTCCTCGGGCGGGCGGTGGCGCGGCATCATGCCCGGCGCCAGCACGCAGTCCGTCCCGCGCACCAACTCCACGAAATACGCCAGATCCGCCGGGTCCTCCCACGACACGGCGTGCGAGTCGCCGCCCGGCGCCGAGGTGTAGGGAATCAGCGTGTCGACAAGACCTTCCGCGACCCACGCCCCCAGGTCAATGGCGTTCTGAAGGTTCTCCTGCTCGCTGCTCATCACCACGGCCGAAACCCCGAGCGGCCTGCCGCGCGCTGCGCCCATCTCGTTCATCGCCTGCCGCACCTCGCGCATGAACTGGGTCAGCTCGCGCGCACGGAACCGCAGCCAGCGCTCGTCGTCGGCGGGCAGCGCGTGCGGATCGAGGCCGTATTCGCGCTGAAACGCCGCCACCACCGGCGGCTCGTACTCCACCAGCGGCATGCGCCGGTTGTACAGCAGGCACACCCCGTCGATGGGACGCTCGGCCATCTCGCGCAGCAGCGACACCACGTAGGCCCGCACCTCGGGGTAGGAATAGGCAATGCGCGGCGTCGTCTGGCCGTTGCGGTCCCGCCCGCGCCATTCCGGGTGCGCCGCCGCGAACGTATCCCCCAGATTGAAATGGTCGATCGGCGGCGGGTACCAGAATCCGGCCACGCGGTAGGACGCGTGTATTTCCAGCCCGGCGTCGTGGCAGTGCTCGATGGCGATGTCGAGCGGGTCAACGCCTAGGGCCCGAAACTCCCGCCAGCTCTCCGCGTGCAGCCGGTCGCCCACGCGCGCAAAGTCCTCGGCCTCGTCGAACGTGCACCAGCGCGCGATCTTGCTGAAGTAATAGCTGATGTCGCCCTCGCCGGCTTCCCAATACATCCGAGAAAAGTCGGTGTGGCGATAGGGCTCGATCTCGCGCCGGATGCCCTCGGCGTCCGTCAGCCGCCACAAATAGTGCGGTCCGTGCGCGTCCTGATGGGCGAACAGCCGGCGGGTATCGCTGCGTTGCCGCTCGGCCAGCGCCTCGGCAGTCTCCGCGTCGGTCAGCGGCACAAGCTTGACATAAGCAATGCGCACGATCTCCGACCGCCAGGCGCCCACGGCATCCACCGGCGCCGTCTGCCATTGCGGCTGCCCCAGCACGAGTTGCTGGCCCGTCAGGTCCGCCGATCGCCAATAGAGGTCCACGATCCGCAGGTCGTGCCCGCGGTCGGGATGCCCCGCTTCCGCCGTCAGCATCGTGGGCGTCGTGTCGCCGCTCAGCCGCGCCAGCACCTTCAGCGGTGCGCCCTCATAGCCCGGCGGCGGCATCAGACCCAGCGAAACCGAGTGCCAGCCGCTCGCGTTCAAGTCCAGCGTCACGTCCGGCGCCGCCGTCTCGGGACCCGCCAGCAGCAGTTGGCCGCTGAGGTCGCCGGCGGTGTAGTCCATCGCGCGCCAGCGGTGAAACGCCGGCACCGAACCCACGGCGTCCGCCGGTTCCACGGCGCTCAGGTCGGTGATATAGACCGGCTCGTTGACCAGCCCGCGGTCGGCAATGCGGTCCGTCATACGCACCTCATCTAGATGAAGGGGCCGCGGTGGATATCTCAGTCCCGCGACCAACTCCCGCGCCATGGAGGTTGCCGCACTTTAGGTGCCGCTCTCCCTGCGCACAAATCCTGGGTCCTCGCGTCGGTCCCTGGACCCTTCAATCCGCGCCATTTCGGCATGCCGCCGATTGGCGGCCCCCTTCGTCATTCCGGCCTTGAGCCGGAATCCAGCTGCCCGGGCCGCGTCCGCTCCACCCCACCGTTCCCTCGGCTCAGACGCCACCGGCCGTGGCTTTCAGCCTGCCGACCGTCCGCCAGTTGCGAATGGTGATCGTCGTTGCCAACACACGGTCGAAGTAGTCCCCCGTGAACTTCGACCGCGCGGTGCCATTCGGAAAGTGCAGGTAGACCTCGCGTCCCCGCACCTCGAACGTATCCGGTTGCGAGCGGTTCGGATCCAGCTCCGCGATCCGCGCCGTGCTGGGCGCCTCGGCCAGGAACCCCACGTGGAGTCTGGCCGGGTCCGCGCCGGCCGCCAGAAACGGATTGCCGCGCACGACGGCGTCCAACTCCGCCGCCGTCCGCGTGACCACCGGTACCGTGAACCCCTTGCTTGCTTCGATTTCCGCTTGGATGAGCGACGGAATCTGCGCCGCGAGTACCTGCTCGGCCCGGAACACGACGTTCCCGCTTTGGATATACGTCCGCACGTCCGCGCACCCCGCAGCCTCAAACATCGCCCGCAACTCCGCCATCAACAGCTTCTTGGTGCCGCCGACGTTGATCGCCCGCAGCAGCGCGAGGTGCACACCGTCCGGCGCTGTGTCAGCCACTTGATCTCGATCCAGCATTCGCCATTCCCCCGGCAGCCCTTTCGTCCAGAGGCCATTCCCAGTATCGGCTGTCGAGACCGTGAGTGCGCTGAATTGGAGTCTCTCGCGCGCACCCACCACGTACCGTGGTGCCGTCCACGCGCGTGAGGCACGATCCGTCCGTGCTCAACGACGGCCAGGATCTGCACCCCGCCTGGCCCGCGCTGCACTCTCTTCGCCGCCCACGGCACTCGCGCCCGCTCTAAAGCCTCGCCTGCTTCATCACCTCAAGGATTTGACCCCTCAAAGGCCTCGGGGCCCGGAGCAAGCGATAGAGCCGCTCTTCGACATCACCCTTGTCGGGCACCTTCCAGTCGGGGTATCCCGCGATCCTCTTACTAAGGAACTGCTGCAACTCACCGGGCCCGCTGAACATCTCTTTGGCCGCTAGCAGCTCGGCCAGGAGCGCCCGGTGATGTGCATAGGCGTGGGATCGCCCCGCCAGCTTGTGTGTGATCTCGACGTGTTCATGCAGCACTACCAGGTAGGCGAAACCTGGGTCGGCCTTCGCGAAGCTCTCCGGGAGGTAGATGTTTCCGTCCTCGTCGTACATGGCGAGGTCCGCGTCCTCGGGCCACGGATCACAGAGGAAATAGCGGACCTGAGTCCCGGTCACGTCGCACGTACGCTCACCAGATACGGTGGCCTTCAGGACTGCCAGCAGATCTGTGAGGTCTGGATGCGGCAGCTTGAGCCGCTTGGTTGGCTTGGGCAATCCGGGCTCCCTCTTCACTGTCATCAAGGCCCGGGCAGCTTTTCCCACGTGTGGCAGCATGCCTGCCTCATCAAGCCCAGACCCGTCAACTCCGGTCAGTCACTAGTGTGAATCATGCCTCTCGTTCCCAAGCAGATGCTGACGCGGCCGCGCACGTGAGGCACGATTCCTCTATGCCCAGCGACCAGCCGCCCTTGAACCCCGCCTGGCCCGTTCTGCGCACCTATCGCGGCGAGCATCTTCGTCGCGTGGCCATGCCCATCGGCGGCATCGGCACCGGCACCGTCTCGCTCGGCGGGCGGGGAAACCTCCGCGACTGGGAGATCGTCAACCGCCCCGCCAAGGGCTTCGTCCCCAAGGTGCCCGTGACGCGCAACATGACCGAGCCGCGCGCCTTCTTTGCTGCCCGCGTGCAGGCCCAGGACCAACCGCCGGTCACGCGACTGCTGGAAGGCGATCTCGACCCCGTGGATTTCGAGGGCACGCTCGGCTCGCCCGCGCCCCACCACGGTCTGCCGCGCTTCGCCGACGCCTCGTTCCACGCCGCCTATCCGCTGGCGCAGCTTTGCCTGTGCGACCCGGACGTGCCCGTCGCGCTGCGGCTGGAAGCCTTCAACCCGCTCATCCCCGGCCGCGCCGACGACAGCGGCTTGCCCATCGCCGTCTTCCGCTGGGTGGCTTCCAACCCGTCGGACGTGCCCGTGCGAGTCTCGATCTGCGCCGCCCTGGCCAACTTCATCGGCACCGACGGACGCGAGGGCGAGCCGAAGCGCAACCTCAACCGCTGGCGCCTGGGGAACGGCCTCCGCGGCCTGGACATGCGTTCCGACGGCGTGCCGGCTGACGCCGAGCAGTGGGGCACCCTGGCCCTCACCGTCCTCGACGCCCCCGACCAGACCGTCACCGCCCGCACCGCCTGGCACGACATCCCCTGGGGTGACGCCCTGCTCGACTTCTGGGACGACTTCAGCGCGGACGGCGAGCTTGACGACCGCCCGCCCGCTGCCGCCGACTCGCCCACGGCCTCCCTCGCCGCCGCCGTCGACCTCGAGCCCGGCGCCGAGCGCGCCGTCACCTTCCTGCTCGCCTGGCACTTCCCCAACCGCCTCACCTGGGACGTCATGCGCACCGGCGACGGCCGCGCCGACTGGGTCGGCAATCACTACGCCACCGGCGCCCCCGACGCCTGGGCCGCCGCCGAGGACGCCGCCGCCCGCCTGCCGGACCTCGAGCGCGACACCGTCCGGTTCGTGCGCGCGTTCTGCGCCGCCGACATCCCGGACGCGATTAAGGAAGCCGCCCTCTTCAATCTCAGCACCCTGCGGTCCCAGACTGCCTTTCGCAGCGCCGAGGGCGGCTTCTACGGCTTTGAAGGCTGCTTCGACGACGCCGGCGCGGGCTTCGGCACCTGCACCCACGTCTGGAACTACGAGCACGCCACCGCCTTTCTCTTCGGCGACCTGGCCCGCGGCATGCGCGAGGTCGAATTCACCGAGTCGACCGGCGGCGACGGACACATGGAATTTCGCGCGGCGCTCCCCCGCGGACGCGCCTCCGACTGGGGTCTGGCCGCCGCCGACGGCCAGCTTGGCTGCCTGGTCAAGCTCTACCGCGACTGGCAGCTCAGCGACGACGACGAGTTCCTGCGTCGCGTGTGGCCCTGCGCCCGCCGCGCACTCGAGTTCTGCTGGATCGAGGGCGGCTGGGACGCCGACCGCGACGGCGTCATGGAGGGCTGCCAGCACAACACCATGGACGTCGAGTACTTCGGCCCCAATCCCGAGATCGGCGGCTGGTATCTGGCGGCGCTGCGAGCGGCGGAAGAGATGGCGGCCTACCTCGGCGAAGCAGAATTCGCCGCCGAGTGCCGCCGCATGTTCGAGCACGGCCGCGACTGGATCGACGCCAACCTCTTCAACGGCGACTACTACGAGCACCAGATCTGGCCGCAGCCCGACCGCTCACGCATCGCCCCCGGCCTGCGCCGGCCCGAGCAGTACGCGCCTCAGCGCCTTGAGGCCCCCGAGCACCAGGTCGGTTCCGGCTGCCTCGTCGGCCAGCTCGTCGGTCAGGCTGCCGCCCGCCTCAGCGGCCTCGGCCCGCTGCTCGATCCTGAACACGTGGCTGCGACGCTCCGCTCCATCATGCGCTACAACTTCCGCCCCTCAATGCGGGGCCACATGAACCAGTTCCGCAGCTACGCCCTCGCCCACGAGGCCGGTCTCGTCATCGCCGCCTATCCCCGCGGCGACCGCCCCGAGCGCCCCTTCCCCTACAGCAACGAGGTCTGGTCCGGCCTCGAATACACCGCAGCCGTCGGCATGCTCCAGGAGGACCAGTCGTCAGCCGCCGTACAAGTCATCGAAGCGGTGCGCGCCCGCCACGACGGCGCCCGGCGCAATCCCTTCGACGAGCCGGAATACGGCCATCACTACGCCCGCGCCCTGGCCGCCTGGGGCGCCGTCGTCGCCGTCGCGGGCTTCGGCTATTCCGCCGTCCGCGGCGAGATTCGCTTCGCCGCTGCCCCCGGTACGGTCTTCTGGTCCAACGGCTCCGCTTGGGGTACGTGCACCCGTACCAAGGGCGACCACGGCTGGAACGTGCGACTCGACGTGCTCGGCGGCGAGGTCCAACTGCGCGCCTTCGAGCTCACCGACATCGGCCGCGCGGAGCTCGATCCTCCGCGGTCAGTCGGCGCGGGCGATCACCTGACGCTGCACCTCACTGCCTAACGTCGCCCCACACTAGACATCCCAGCGCCCCCACCGGTCATTCCGGCCTGGAGCCGGAGTCCAGACCCGGGCCGACCGTGGCTCATCCGGGGGCCTGAGATCGAGCGTCCTAGATTCCTCGATTGACTCGGAATGACAACTGGGCGACGCGAGCGTGGCGGTGGGGCGAAATCCCAGGCTGCACGCAGCCAGGGCCACCGGGCATGTCCCAGCGCCGCCCCAGGCGGTCGCAGTCTCGTAGGGGCGGTTCGCGAACCGCCCTCCGCTCTGGTCACCGTTGTAAATCGCACCTAAAGGTGCGACGATGATCGCGTGACCAGCCGTGAGTTCATCAGGCGAGTACGGAGATATGCCCGCGAGACAGACCAGGAGTTTTACTTCGATCCGGCTCACGGCAAGGGCAGTCACGGCCGGCTCCACGTCGGCTCCCGCTTCACCACGGTCAAACAAGGCGAACTGTCGCGGGGCCTGGTGGCCGCGATGCTGCGGCAGCTAAACATCGACCGGGAGGACTTCTGAACCATGATCTATGCCTACCCCTGCGTCCTCACGCCTGCTGAAGACGGAAGCCTGATTGCCACCTTCCCTGACGTCCCCGAAGCCATCACCGGCGGCGCCGACCGATCCGAAGCCCTGGCAATGGCCGAGGATGCCCTCGCGACGGCCCTGGCTGGCTACGTACATGAGAAGTGGGACATCCCCACACCCAGTCAGGCGGTCACCGGTCAGGAGTTGGTCCCCGTACCGACCGTTGTTGCGGCCAAGCTCGCCCTTTATGCAGCCATGCGGGAGCAACGCATCACCAACGTCGAACTTGCCCGCCGGCTGGGGATCAGCGAGTCAGCCGTGCGTAAGCTGGCCAACCCGGACCATCGCTCCCACGTCGGCCAGGTTCAGAAAGCGCTCCGGGCCGTCGGACGCAGCCTAAGGGTCGAGGTCACCGCCGCCTGAAGCCATCTCGAGACATGACCGTGCTGAGGGTCGCTGTGCGCAGTCTCCGCCCACGCCATAGCTATCTTTCACAAGCGACGCAGACTCGCCCGGCCTCACGCCTCCACGTCACCCCGGTCGAATCTACAGATGCTCGTCAGAACCCCGGCAGATGTGTCATTTGCCGGTCTCGACTGTGCCATAATCGATGACATATAGCTGACTTTCGAGGTGACAATGGGGTTGCTCGCAGAGCGTCTGGGACAGGTAGCAACGGAAGTGTGTCTTGATCAGGCTGATCTGGCGCGAATTCTCGGCGCGAGTCCCCGCACTGTGGCGCGCTGGCTCCAGGCGGAGACTGAACCACGGCGAGACGCGCGAGAGCGCATCCTGGAACTCGTGGCTGTGTTGAACGCCTTGTCGAAGACCGTTCACGGGCGGACCGCCTACGACTGGCTGTACTCGCCCATTCCGGCTCTTGAGCATCGAAAGCCCGCCGATCTCCTCGCCGAGGGCCGCTACCGCGAGGTGCTCGGTGCAATCGACGCGTTGGCCGAAGGGGTGTTTGTCTAAACGTCGTGTTGGACTCGAGGATCATCGAACGCGTCGATTCGATAGATCCAGTTGGCTTCAGCGGATGTGCCTATTGACACATCTCCCTGACCCAGTCGCCCATCTCGGGCGAGGGCGCCCACCCTCTGCCCAATCCGCGAATTCACCCACCTTCCCCTGTGAGCCTGATAATTCGCATAAGAGCTATAGCGAATAAAATCAGACTATATCATCCAAGTTGGTTATGATAATGGTTCCAGAAAGTCTCGGTAAGCATTTGATTATCCGTCTGAACCCGTACGACGGACTCGGTCAATCTTTCTTTGATTCTTAGATACTTAGGTCTCGATGGATGATGTTCAAGATTGTACTCCATTTCATTGCGGACTAAACGCCTCAGAAGCTCTCTCACATCATCGATGCTATCAGTCACCATTGCTCCTACCGACACACCGGTTTCAAACTCGATTAACCGGCTTAACGGGTGAACGTCTTGATAGAATCGACGGCGCTTCTCTTGATCGCAATAGAAAATCACAGGCTTTCCAAGGCTAAGTGCCATTGCCGCCTCAGCATCCTTGCCATAGCTGTCCGACTTACCGGCACAATAGACCAGAACCTTAGAGCATTTCACCATAAGACATTCGATTAGCCCTTTGTCCTCATGTCCGAGAGCAGCGCTCAATGTAGGATCAAAATATCGGAGATGTAAGTCAACCAGACTTTTGTGGTCGAAGACATCGGTACAGAAGCGGGCCATTTCACGGAAATCTTCTCGCTTCCTCATGCTTGTGGCTACATAGACATCCAGGTCGTTCGCCATAGACAAATAGTGCTCGGTATTGGCTAGAGCTTCTTTGCGTGCGGCGAAGAACTTATCTGCGGCTTGACCAAATTTCGTGTCGAAGTCTTGTTCAGATTCAATTGACTGATCAAGGATATCATCCATTGCAAATTCAAACTCGGATTGTCGATCCTCATGGGCCGGTGGTAAATTGTCACTAATAAGCTGACGGAAAGTCACGGAACGACGACTTGATTCGGTTCGGCTCGAATACGCTTGTTTGAGAACGTGTCTCATATCGCCTTCGTCGTCGGGAGTATCACCAAAGGATTTGCAGGCCATTTCGGATATCAGATATCGGTCATCCTGAGGGACTTCTCGTAAAGGAAGTGCTTGGCCACGCTGTGTGATGGCTTCGGTGTCGAAGCGTTTGTTTTGAAAAAATGTTTCCAGTTCGGTCCGGGACAGGATCCGTAGTGCCCGGTAGGCCGCTCTGACATTCCCGAAGTAGAGGAGGCCATCTGTGAATAGCCGATGAAGCCCCCATTGAAGATGGGCTAATGTGATGATTGCGTCTGTTTTGTCGATCCATGCAGGATCGAAGGCGTCGTAGTGATCGACTTGATAAGGGTGTTGATGTGGACACTCCAGCCAATAATAGGTGAAGAAGCCGGTAGAGACTGAAGCTTGGTGACCTAAGACCAAAAGTTGATTAAGCTGAGCTTTTGTTAGTGGTTGTGTGTGTATGGTGTCAAGTCTAGCAAAGATCCGCTCATCGGTTTGTTCGGTGAGCCATCCAGCTATACCGTCCCCTCCAAGCGAAAAGAGAGAAAACTGGCGCAGAATGCCTGCCTTAGTCATGAGGGCTTGTGAAGTGAGTCTTGTCGGTCATGTGATGGGTGTTAGTGCGGGCGTGGAAATTTGTGCATAGTGATTGAATAAGTTGGAGATGCTAGATGAGCGCTATCTTAAGAGATCATGTGGTGTGGTTGAGATGGCTGAGAGCTTATGACTTTGTTATTGGTGCTGGGCATGGGAATGAGTGGTGATGGCTCGAGAGGCCATCAGATGATGGTGGGGCGGGGCTGACCGGGGCGCAAGTCGGCCATTGACCACGTGCGTCCACGGCCGAGAAGGAAGCATCGGCAACTATAGCATTCATGGATGAATCGGGCCGGCGAAGGAGAGTGGAGCTGCGCTAGACCTTCACCGCCCTTCTTACCTCCCGCCCGAACGGTCATCTGCGTCTGGATTTGGTCCGTGATCCGGCGCCCGAGCCCGTAGACCTTGGGGCTGGAGTACCGGAAGGTCCGCTCGCCGTTGAGTTCCGTCACGCTGGCGTACATCGAGAGCCGTCAGGGCATGCCCCGTGCCACCCACGCTCTTTTGCACAAATTGCATGTAGTACGTTCAATCTGTACACCCGGGTGGGCTGCACGGACGCCACACTGCCGCCCTCATCTCACTCCGGAACCGTCATCCCCGCCAGCATCTCGTCCGTGATGTACCGCCCCAGGCCAAACACCTTGCGGTCCGAGTACCAGAAGATCCGCTCGCCGTTCAGCTCCGTCAGGCTGGCGTACATCGAGAGCCACCACCGATAGAACGGCGGCACGCCGACGCAGTTGGTGTCGAAGAGCAGCACCGGGTCGCTGAACCAGATCGGCTGGTGCGCGTCGGGTCGGTACTCGCCCAGGGATATGAACTGCGGCCGCCGGCTGCTGTTGGAATCCGACGGCCCCAGCGCCCCATAGCCCCAGCCGTCGTGGTTCTGCATCAGTTGCAGGAAGCGACCGTCGTTGAGGCGGTAGAGCGGCGTCGGTGACACCGGGTTCTCCATCGGCTCGCCGCCATCCTTGAATCGCAGCATCTCCGTGGGCCGCCACGAATGGCCGTGGTCGTCCGAGACCGTGTACCAAATCTGCCCATTGCGCGTGCGCATCACCGTGAAGAGCCGATCGTCGGGCAGCAGCACCACCCCCGGCTCTTGGCAGAACGACGAACCCGCCGGGGCGTCCGGGTCCCTGGCGAGCGGCACGGTAATCAGCTCTTCGTCGTCCGGCAGCCAGGTGATCTGCACGTCCCGCGGCTCCGGCCCCTCGTCGATGTTGTCGAAGCGCATGAACTGGCAGCGGCAGTCGCTGCGGTAGTACCCCACCGTGCCGTCCGGCCGGCGCACCGCCGTTGTCTGCCGCGCCGCCGGCGAGGCCCACTCCGTATAGCCCGCCAGCACCCGATCCCGCGCGTCCCGGATTGGCTTCTGCCACGGGATGGAGTTGGTGCCGATGCTCGGGTCGGGGTGACTCAGGATCGTGCGCCGGTAGGGAATGTCCACGTTGCCCGGCGTCCAGGTGCGGCCGTCGTCATCCGAGTAGCTGCAGCGCAGGAAGCTGGTCTGATAGCTGATCCCGACGCCCGCTCCCTTGTTGTAGAACGCGTAGATGCGGCCGGTGCGGCTGATCACCGGAAACCCGAAGCACGTCACCTGGCCGGATTTCGGGCCCGGCGGGTCGAATTCGCCCGGCTCGGACCAGGTGCGCCCGCCGTCCTCGCTGCGCGCGTAGAGCACCGTGTGGTCCGAGGCGTCCGCCTTGGTGCCATAGGTCCAGATGGCCAGCAGATCGCCCCCCGGCGTCACGTCCACCAGCACGTGATCCACCGCCTCCACCCACTCCGGCGGCTGCTTGGGCAGGAAGAAGACCAGATCAGGATTCGTGCGGCGCCAATCGTCGCTAAAGCATTCGTAGTCGCCCTTGACCGGCATGGTGTCCCTCGCTTGCCCTGAACCCGGACCCGCTTCGACCAGGCAATTGCAGCCTAGACCGTCCAACCCAGCGGCGCGAGCCGGGTGGCGGTGCCGTTCCAACAAGCACTAAGGCACTGACACCGCCACGCGCTGGGTGACCTTCCGATGGAAATCCTCGTGCGACTCCAGCGAGGAGATCATGTCGCCGCCGACGTCCGAGAGTCGGGCCAGATCCAGTCGCGGAATCTCGGCCTGATTTTCGAATACCAAGATTGATTCAAACTGGAGGTCATGCCGGTGAAAGTAGGACAGCAGGATCGTCGTCAACCGCGCCTTGTCGCGATTGGGCACGCCGTACAGGAAGAGCGGGGTGCCGTTTCTGCCCTCGATGCGGTAGTCCACCGGATAGGACTGGGCGTTCGGAACTTCCGGCAGGTACTCGCGTCGGATCTTGGCCTCGTCCACCAGGCTGGCGATGAGATCGGCCAAGTCGTCGTAGAACGTGGAGCCGATCGGCAACGACGGGATCTCGGCAAGCGCCTCGTCCGTGTAGTGCTTGAGGTTCACGCCAACGGCTTGAGGCGGCGTCCGACGCGCTTGAGCGTGCCATGTTCGATGAGGCGGGTGATGAGATAGACCTGCTCGCGGTCGCCCTTGATGCGGTTGCAGTGCGAGCAGAGCATCTGCAAGTTGTCGAGGTGGTCCGTTCCGCCGCGTGACTGCGGCACGATGTGATCCACCTCGAACATGCGGAAGGGGAAATCCACCTGGCAGCCGTTGCAGCGGCCTTCCTGCTTCCCAAACAACTCGTGTGCGCGCTTGCGGTAAGGGAGGGGCGCCTCAATGTCGGTCCGGCGCGGGATGTCCGTGCGCACGGTCACGTAGCCGTGGTGAAACATGGGGCCGATGCCCAGCGGCGGCGCTTCCTGTAGACGGTGGTTCACGAGCTGCACCGCTTTGGGCGAGATATCGATCCCGGCCCAGCGGCGTTCGAGAAGCTCCGCGGCCACACACGCCGTGGCGCAGCCGCAGAAGGGGTCGAGCACCAGATCACCTGCGTTGCTGGAGGCCTTGATAATGCGTTCGAGCAGAGCGAGCGGCTTTTGAGTTGGATAGCCGACGCGCTCCTTGGCGTGAGCACCAATGGGCCGGATATCGGTCCATACATCCTGCAGGGGAACACCGGGCATTTCATCGAGATATCGCTTGTAGGCCGGAACCGATCCGGGTCGCGACTGCACAACGCGGCCCGCGGCAATGAGTTCGGCCATTCGCTCTTCGCTGTACCGCCAATATCGTGTCACGCCCATGACTTCGTATTGCGGATTGCTTTTTGCCGCCCCGCCGGGTCCTGTCAGATCGCCAAGGCGATATCTCCTGCCGGTTTCAGGCTCGATATGGCGATAGAATTGATCGATATAGTCTGGGTCATACGGTGTATGGATAAGGTTCCATGTCCAACGATCCGACTTTGTATAGAAGAGAATTGTATCGTGTATGCGGCCGTGTTGTCGCCGACCTTGTCGTGCGTCGCTATGCGCGCTCGATCGCTTCCAAATGATCTCGCTTCTGAACGCATCGGCGCCAAACATTGCGTCCATGATGGATTTCAAATAGTGGCTCGCGGTCGGGTCGCAATGGAGATAGACGCTTCCGGTTTCCTTTAGAACGCGATGCATTTCGAGCAAGCGCACCGCCATCATGCAGATATAGGACTGCATCCCTCTCCCGTGCGCCCGGCCCGCCGCCTCGATCACGGCGTACATGCCCGGCTGTTCGTCGGCAATCAGGCCCATCCAGGCCACGTCCAGGTCCGAGAGCGTCCATGCGTCCTTGAAGGCCGCGCCAGCCGCCTGTGACCCCACAGGGGCCTCATAGGTGCGGTTGGAGTTGAACGGCGGGTCCAGGTAGATCAGGTCCACGCAGGCGGCGTTCATGCCACGCAGGATGTTGAGGTTGTCCTCCGTCCACAGCGTCTTGTTGGCGAAGTTGGGCTGGCCCTCAGCAGTCATCGCTGCCGCACGAACACGAGGGATTCCCCTCCCATGTCAACGTCGATAGTCTTCCACCCCGCCGCCAGCCAGCCACTCCTGGCCCCGGCCTGGCTGATGCTATTCGCCCACCATGCGCGGTGCTTCCGAGCGGAATGGCACAGCGTGAATCCGAGTTCCTCTTCAACGTCGGCGAAGGTCGCTCGCCACTCGCCGTCGCGGCGGTCGGCCAGAAACCGGCGCAAGGGCTCGTACTTGCTCACGGCAGCCATGCTAGCAATCCAAAGACCGTCGAGTGTACTGCCACACCGTCTCTGGCGAATGCTCCTGTGGCTGACTGCGGGGGCTCTACCGGAGCGGGTACAAGGCGTGGCACGCGGCCCAGTCGGCGTGCCGGAACAGCGGCGATGGGCTTGTGAGCAATCAGGCGGCTGAGAACCTTGGGCGTCCGACCGGTAGTCTGTGACGTACTCACACGCTGTGGTGGCATGCGATGGCTGGTCTTGGCGACTCGTCAGCCCCCCTTGTCTTCGTAAGCTCAACGGTCGAGGACTTTCGGGACCTCCGCTCGGCGCTTCGATTCTGGCTCGACTCGCTGGGCTATCGCCGCTTCATGAGCGAGTTCAGCGGTTCGGACAAGGTCCTCGGCCCTGGATCGTACGACGCTTGTTTTGACGCGATCCGCCGTGCCGACCTCTACGTGCTGCTCATTGGGACACGGCGGGGATCGCTGATTAGCAAAGAGCCGAAACGCAGCATCACCGAGGCGGAATACGACTTCGCGTATCAATTGCGCCGGGAGACTGGCCGTCCAAAGCTGCTGTTCTTCGTGCGAGACGAAATCGCACGTGACATCAGGCGCGACAATCCAGAGCTCGAATACCAAGATATCGAGCACACCGGATCCTTCATCGACAAGGTCGAACGTGTCGCCGAGACGAATGCCGCACGTGAGGGAGAGGGCGATTCACCTGCCGACAACTGGCTGCATCGTTTCAAAGAGTTCGACGAAATTGCGACTGAGATCGACAGCGCTCTCGGGATCACTGGATCGGTTAGGGAAGCTCGACAGCTTGATCTTCTCCGGGAAGAGTTGGCAGAAGTCCTTCAGACGTTTGTTGGAACACGGACTATGAGTTTCCAGGAGTACTTCGACGTGGTTCCGAAGGTCCGAGACCAGATCGAAGAAGTTGCCGGCAGGCCGATCCCGGAGCTGTTGCTGGACGAGGACGTTCGGATTCCTGCGATTCGGCACACGATCGCTGACGGTGTTTTTGATTCACTATTCAACGTGGACGCGAATCAAACGGGCTCTATTAGAGTCACCGAACGGCGCGCGGCGTACCAGATTGCATCATTCTCAATGGTCGTCGGTTCGTATGCGGCGGTTGAGTTTCCGCGTTTGGAGGAGGCCTGCCGAACCGGTGTTTTTCGGCGCTACGATGCGCCGTCGCGCGGCACCTTGTCGACTGATTTGCAGCAGGCAGCTGACCATGCACGACGAGACCTGCGACTGATTCGTTCGTGGGCGCCTGACCTGCGAGATGCGACTGTGCGTGCGATTGCGGAATTGGCTCCGCTCGCGCGGGAGGAAGTCCGCTCGGTCGAGCTGCCGAGAGGCGATGTAGTGCTGCTAGCAGGCTTCTACAACACTGTATACAACGCCTTCCTCCGTCTCGTATCGCTCTTGCGCGCTCTCCAGGGAGGCGGCGAGTCTCCGCTACCCAGAGACGAGGATCTCCGGCCGCACTCGCCTCTTCCTGGGATGGATGAGGCAATTGCCCGCGAACGGGCTACTCCGGAGGAGGTCCTCAATTGGGCGCAAACAGGAATGCTTGAGGCCGCTGCCAAGGACTGAGTTGAGTCGCATCGTCTTCAGAGCTGCGTTTCTGGCCCCACGCGCCGAATGCAAGCCCGCGTCCGCCACCATGAGATCGCTCATATGAAACGCCGTGAACGGGGGCGGGTACCATGCGCGGCACGTGGTGACGGCGGCGTGGGGGAGCGGTGATGGCTCAGGAGAACAGATTCGGCATCCCCGGTGTGCCATTTCCCATTGGCGTGGAGTACTACCGGCCGCCCACGCCCAAGCCGGAGGTGTGGGACGCGGACTTTGCGCGCATTCGCGCCGCCGGACTCAACATCGTGCGTTCGTTTCCCTACTGGCAGTGGTTCGAGCCGAGCCCGGGCGTCTATGAGATGGACGACATCGATCTCCTCTTCGACACCGCCGCCAAGCATGGGCTCTACGTCTGGCTCGACATTCCCACGGCGACGCACGGCGCCGGCCCCGACTGGCTGCTGCGCGAGTACCCGGACATGCGGGTCATCAACTACCTCAACGAGCCGGTCGTCCAGGACGCCCATCCGGCCTATGCCCAGGGCGCCATGGTCCATTGCATCGACCACCCGGCGTTTCGCGATCTGGCGGGCGACTTCCTGCGGCACGCCATCAACCGCTACAAGGACCGGCCCAACCTGCTGATCTGGGGGATCTGGGACGGGCCGAACCTCTCATCGGCCTGGGCGGGCCAGGGCGGCGGCTTCCCCTGCTATTGCGCGCACACGCTGGCGCGATACAAGGCGTGGCTCCGAGCGCAGTTCACGTTGGACGAACTCAATGTCGCATTCGACCGCCGCTTCCGCCGCTGGGAGGACGTCGAGCCGCCGCGGTCCGACCGCAACGTCGTCGAGATGCGCTGGTACCGGCGCTTCCATCACGAGGACATCGCCGACTACCTGAAGTGGATGATGGACCTGGCCAACGCCATCGATCCGGTGCACGAGAAACGCGCCCACGGCGGCTGGCGGCCGCAGCCGAAGGACGAATACTGCGCCCCCCTGGTGGATAGCTGGGGCATGTCGATGTCGGCCAACCATCTTTTGACGGAGGACGATCCCAACCTCATCGCCGACCGGGCCTTCGGCTTCGACTGGTCGCGTCACGTGGGGCGCAACGGCCGCTGGTGGAACGAGGAGATCTACGCCGGCATGTCGCGCGGCGGCGTCACCTGGAACAAGCAGTCGCACCCGTGCGAGCAGACCATGCTGCTCTGGATGACGCTGATCGGCGGCGCGGCCGGCGCCATGTTCTGGCAATACCGGCCGGAGTACCTCAGCTTCGAATCGCCCGGCTACAACATGGTGGCCCTGGACGGCGAGCCGACGCCCCGCTTTCGCGCCGTCACCCGCGCCATCGAGCAGATCAAGGGCCTCGGCCCGCACCTCCCGCTGGAAGCGCTGCGCGCGGACGTGGCGGTCGTTTACGACGCGCACTCGCATGAGATCTTCCAGTTCAATGAGGAAGACGAGCGCTTCATGGCCGACCTGCGCGGCGTCTCCCGCACGCTCTGGCTGCGGGGCATCCAGGCCGACCCGGTGACGCCCAAGATGGACTGGTCCGGCTACCGGCTGCTCGTGCTGCCGAACGTGGCGCTGATGGCCGACGCCACGCGCGAGCACCTGGCGCGCACGCTTGATGAGAACCCGGACATGCAAGTGCTCATCGAAGGCAGCTTTGGCACCTACTCCGACGACGGTCAGTCCAGCTACCAGCCGCCGGAGGGCTTCGCCGACCGCCTTGGCGTGCGAGTGGCGGACTTCTCGGCCGTGACCGAGTCCGACATCGCGCATGGCCGGAATGTCTTGGAGACGCCACAAGGCCCAGTGCCAATCACCACTCCGTGCGGCTACGCCATCCTCGAGCCTCAGGGCTCGACCCAGGCCATCGCCCGCATAGGCGATCACACTGTGGGCGTGCGCACAGGTGACGGCCGCGTGACCTGGTACGGCTTAACGCTGGCCGCCGGGTTCGGCGACGTTGCCCCTCCTGCCATCGTGGAGGCGGCGGCGGCCGACGCGGGCGTGAGCGCCCCGGTGATGGTCGAGGGCGACCCCATCGTGCCGGTCCTGCGGCGCTCGCGGCAGGGCGGCTGGCTCGTCTTCACGCAGAATCTGTCGCGGCAAGATGCCGCGGCCACGCTGCATCCGGCATGGCCGGTGTCCGAGGTTCGCGACCTCATCGCGGACGCCCCGGTTTCCGTCCACGACAACGGCTTCCAGGTCTCCATGGAGCCGTGGAGCGTCGGCGTGTTCCACTGCAACGAGGCATAGCCTGCGGAAGGGATGACGCCGATGCCGGTTGAAGGCGACTACGCCTGCTATAGCAAGGACTGGCGGCGCACGGATCCCGACCTGGTGCTCCACCTGCCCACGCGGGTGCCCAGCCACCCCGAGCACCAGGACCATGTGCTGGTCGACTACACGCCGGGCGGCGACCTGCTGGCCATTTGGACCATCGCCTATGAGCTCGACGCGCGCGACTACGGCGTCTACTTCGCCCACAGCTCCGACCATGGCCAAACCTGGACCGAGCCGGCGCAGATCCACGAGGCCGGCGCGCCCGGCGAGGTGAGCAGCTTCGGCTTCCCCGTCATCACAACCAGCGGTCGCATCTACTGCTACTACAACCGCTCCGTCGGCTACGGCGAGAACGCGATGAACGCCCTGCTGCGCTGCCGCTACTCCGACGATGACGGCCACACCTGGATCGACGGCGGCGTCGACATCGAGTACCGCCGCACGCCGATCGATCACCCGGATCCGACGGTGCCGCCGATGGGCATCGTCTGGCAGAAGCCGATTCGGGACGCCAAGGGCCGGCACGTGGTGGCGCTCACCCGCTGGGCCGCGCAGTTCATCACGCCCAAGCCCTACGTGCCGCACATGGGCGACCGGCCCAACGGTATGTTCCGCGAGTACCGCTGCGAATTCCTGCGCTTCGACAACATCGATGATGGCCCCCACCCGCGCGACGTGCAGATCACCTGGCTGCCCGAGGACGAGAACCTGATCCAGGTGCCGGTCAGCTTCGAGCCGCAGGCGTCCGAGGGCTACACCTTCTGCGAGGAGCCGGGGCTGGTGCTGTTGCCGGACGGCCGGCTGTTCGCCGAGATGCGCACCGCCAACGGCGAGGTTTGGTACACGGTGTCCGACGACGCCGAGGCCCTCACCTGGCAGCCAACCGAGATCCTGCGCTTCCGCGACGGCGGCGAGCCGATGCTGAACCCCAACTCACCCTCGCCGATGTACCGGATGGACGACGGGCGCTATCTGCTCCTCTTCCAGAACCACGACGGCTGGGGCTATGGCGGCAAGGGTCCGCTGGCGCTGGAGAGTCGCCGCCCGCAGTTCATGGCCGTTGGCGAATACCGGCCCGGCGCCCATCAGCCGGTGTGGTTCAGCGAGCCTCTGCTGCTGTTCGACACGCAGAAGGTAGGCGTCTTCCCCCTCTACATGTATTGGCTGTCGATGTATTCCAGCCTCACTGAGCGCGACGGGCGCCGCATCCTCTGGTACACCGACCGAAAGCTGTTCGCGCTGGGCAAATACATCACCGACGAGATGCTGGCCGAACTGACGGTGCCGGCCTGAGGCAGGGAGCGGCGTGGGACTTCACGCGAGTCTCCGCACCGCCTCGGAACGCCGAGCCTTGAGACGTGGCAAGCGAACGCGCCAGGAACAAGCGGTTCACGAGCGGCCCAACTGCGAGGCGGTTGACATTGCGTGGCAAGATTAGGCGGTAGGATTCGGTTGCCGGCCGCTGGTGAGCGGGCAGTGAGTGAGGAACGGCAGATGCGGGAGCTTCAGGAACGGTTTAGGGCCAGCGTCGATCCAATCGTCGCGACCGTGGCTGGCATTGTTTCGGTCGCCGCGCTCATTGTCGCCATCGTTGCCATGGCTCGAACCGCGGAGCCTGACGCGCTCACGCGGGCCGAAGCCGAGCAGCTGATCGACCAGGCCGTCGCCCGCGCCGTCGATCCTGCGGCATACACACAAGTGGTTGTGGCCCGGGCCATGAGCCGCTACGACGCCGAGGGACGCGAGGCGTCCATCGCCTACCACTCCTCGAAGGAGAGCATTGACGGTCCGTGGTACGTCTTCCTGCTCGACGAGAACGGCTTTGTCCTGGCGAATCCCGCGCGTCCGGACATTGTCGGGACGACGCCCGCCGTGCGATCGGACATCACCGGCAAGCCCTATGGACGGGAAGTGGTGGCGGCGGACGAGGACGGCCGCTGGGTGGACTACGTGTTCGTGAACCCGACGACCGGCGAGCCGGAGCGCAAGCACACCTGGGTCATCAAGCACGACGGGCTGTCGTTTGCCTCGGGATGGTACGAGCCGATCTCACGCGAGGACGACCCGGCGACCTACACGCAGGCGTTTGTGGCCCGGGCCCTGAGCCGCTATGACGCGGAGGGGCGGGACGCGACGGTGGCGTACTACAACACCAGCGAAAGCGTGGAGGGCCAGTGGTACGTCTACATAGTCGACGAGGATGACCTCGCGATCGCCCACGCCGACCCGAACATCCTGGGTCTGGATCTCAAGGGCCCGCTGGGGACCGATATCACGGGGCGCGTCTTCGGTCTGGAGATGCTGCGGGCCGACGAGGACGGGCTGTGGGTGGACTACGTGTTCCTGAATCCAGCCACCGGCCAGCAGCAGGTCAAGCACGCCTGGGTGCTGCGGTACGACGGTTTGCTCGTCGGGTCGGGGTGGTACGAGGAGTAGGCGCCGGGGCGTCCGCAAGTCGCGCGGTGCGGCTTGTCGCGCGGTAAGGGATGATGGCCCCATGCTGAATGTCGGGATCATTGGCCTCGGGGGAATTGCGCGCTCCCACTGCGAAGCGATTGCCACGCTGGACGACGTGCGGGTCGTCGCCGTGGCCGACCTGCTGGAGGAACCGCGGCAGCGCTACATGGGTGAGTTCGACATCCCGCGGGGCTACGCCTCACACACCGAGCTGCTCCAAGACGACGACATTGACGCCGTGGCCGTGGTGCTGGGGCATCAGCTGCACCACCGCCTTACCGTTGACGCCCTCAACGCGGGCAAGCACGTGCTGGTCGAGAAGCCCATGGCCCTCAGCTTGGAGCATTGCGACGCGATGATCGCCGCGGCCGATGCCAACCATCGCAAGCTCATGGTGGGGCTCACCCAGCACTTCTACCCCACCAGCATCACCGCCAAGTCCATCCTCGATTCGGGCACGCTGGGGCCGGTGATCACGGCGGTGTGCTACATGTCCAAGAACTGGAACTACGAGGGTCGGCGGCCGCAGTACCGCAGCCGCTATCACGGCGGCGGCATGTTGCTGGCCAACGGCGTGCACGTCGTCGACCGGCTGACGTGGCTCATGGGCTCGCAGGCCATGTCCGTGTCCGCGGCCATCGGCACCCACGCGCACTACCAGGCCAGCGACGACTCGGACGTAATCTTCGTGCGCTACAAGAACGGGCGCGCGGGCGTGGCGGTTGCCGTGGGCTTCGCCGACGGCGCGCCGGACTATTCGGGCCACGTCATCTGCGCCAACGGCACCCTCAAGTTCAGCCACCACTACGAGGAATACGTGCGCGTCGGCAAGGGCGATGTGTGGGAAGACGTGCCGTTCACGCGCCCGCCCGCCGAGTTCACCAACGAATGGCGGGCCTTCGCCGACTGCATCGCGCGCGACATCGAGCCGCCCACCCACGGCCCGTACGCTCGGCACATCATGGAAATCCTGTTTGCCGCGGAACAGTCCGCCATCACGGGCCAAGAGGTCATGCTGGAAGGCGGCACGACCTGGACGCCGCAAGCCAGCGGCACGCCCATTCACCCCGACTTCGGGTGGGTCTAGCTAAAGCGTCCGACGCCTCGTCCGGCACGGCGGCGTCGTGAAGCTCGGCGGTTCGCAGGCCGCATATCGCTGGGTGTCCTACCCAGGGCTGCGCATCGACCGACCCGAATTCGGCTTCCGCGGCCTGGCCTACCCCTACGGCACCACCACGGTGGGCCCGGCGGGACCCGACGACCACGTGGACTGGTGGATCGACCGCTGCGTGGAGCTCAGGTTCGAGGCGCTGCACATGGGCAGCAGCTGGTTTGCCGACACCGGGGCCGCTGCGGCCACTGGCCGCCGCATGGCCGAGCACGGTATTCAGTGGGTGGGGTCCGTAAGCGGCGCCTGGGCGGTCGAAAGCGCCGAATGGCCGGCCGTTCGCGCGGCGGCCATCCGCAGCCTTGAGATTCTGCACGCCGGCGGTTGCCGCTTAACCGAGATCGTCAACGCCGATCCTCCGGGACCGCCTGGCCAGCCCGTGCCCAACGGCGGGCTGCGTTTCGGGCACTTCAGCCGCGAGGTGCCGATGGCCGTCCAGATCGATTGCATGATCGAGAACCTGCGCGACCTCGTCCCCGTAGCCGAGGACTTGGGGATCGTGCTGGCCTTCGAGAACCACATGGACTATCGCATCAGCGAGATCGTGCCGGTGGTCCAAGGCGTGGCCTCGCCGTGGCTGCGGATCAACTACGACTTCTCCAACAGCCTGGCGGTCGTCGAGGACCAGGTCACGGCGGCGCGGCTTGCCGCGCCCTACGTCGCGATGGCGCACCTGCGGGACATGCGCGTGCAATCCATCACCACCACCGGCGAGCCCAAGTTCTTCCACGCGCCCGTCGGCTACGGCAGCGTCGAGATCGCCGAAATCTTCGCGATCCTGCAGGCTGGCGCCCCCGATCCCGACGCAATCCCCGTCTGCCTGGAACCGCCCTGCCTGCCCGACTACGACCCGCAGCAATGGGTGCAACTCAGCATCGACTGGCTAGGCCAGCACTGTCCGCAATACTTTCCGCAGTACTTCGTCGCCGCCCGCGCTACCCCCCGCTGACCTGCACGTCCAGCACCGCCCGCCGGATCTTCTGATTCGGCAGGTCGTGGGTGCCCATCTCGCGCGTGAAATCGGAGTGGGAGTACATCACGTGCAGCTTGCCGTCGCGCTGCATGGTGGTCGTGTAGGAGCAGCCGGGGCCGGTGTGGAAGTAGAAGGGCGCCTCCCAGTGGTTGCCGGTGCCATCGAGGCTTAGCATCACGTGCGTCACCTGCGGGTGGCCGTAGCCGCCGCGTCCGGCCGCACAGGCCAGCACGCCGTTCGGCAGCACCTCCAGCCGCGGCTTCACGCCCTGCCAGCCGGTTGACTCAGGCTCGCTCCAGGTGTGGCCGCCATCGCGTGAGCGCGCCTGAAACATCGGCGCGTACGAGTCCGTGCGCATCACGCAGAGGATGTCGCCATTCGGCAGCACGGCCAGGTCGGCTTCGTCCAGGCCCTCGTCCACGCCGCGGTCGTATACGCCGAAGACCGGGTTGACCACTGCCGGATCGAACTTCGCCACGGACTTCCACGTCCGGCCGCCGTCGCTGGAGCGCACGATGAACGTGCCGAAACGGAACTTGCGCACGCGCCCGCTCATGTCGATGTGCTGCTCGGATTCGGACAGTTCGTCGACCCACTCCAGCGCCGTCAAGATGTCCCCGTCGTCCAGCTCAAGGATTCGGGAATAGCACTGATACGACGCCCGCTCGCGCGGCAGCTCGGGAACCTTGAACGTCCAGTGCTCCAGCTTCGAGCCGTCGCGGGCATAGCGATGCCAGCGGAACTCCGGATCTTCCTGCTGGAACCGCTCGTGCATGTGTCCTTGTGAGCGGTCATGGCCCACCGTGTGCTGCATGTGCGTGTTGTGGTCGATGCGCGCGATCGAGCCGTCGCGCAGTTGGCCCCACGCTCCCGAGTCCCAGTTCTCCGTCATCCAACCCGTGCGGGGGTCGCGGGTGACCATCGGGAAGTCGCGCGGCGCTTCGGTCCACGTCTCGCCGGCGTCGTCCGAAAGGTACGCCCGGAGCGGCTCGCCAAACTTCCCCTCATCGCCGTGGCGCGACCAGTGAATCGTCATGAACAGCCGGTCGCCGTCCAGTGGGACGACGCCGGGAAAGTTGATCACCGTCCGGTCCTCTTCGAGCCACGTGTCGATGCGCTCGAGGGTGATGGTGGCGGTGCGGGACCCGTCGCTATAGCTGGCTTGGCTGATCATGGGTGCTCCCTGCTGTGGGCTGAATGAGCGGTGCTCAAGCGGCGGTGGTCGAGACATCGATGACGGCGCGGCGAATGCGTTGCACGGGCAGTCCGTGCGTCCCCATGTCGCGCGTGAAGTCGGAGGCCGAAAAGATCACGTGCATCTTGCCGTCGCGCTGCATGGTCGCGGTGTAGGAGCAGCCCGGGCCGGTGTGGAAGCAGAAGGGCGCTTCCCAGCGGTTCCCGGTGCCGTCGATGCTGATCATCACGTGCGTCACCTGGGGATGGCCGTAGGACCCGCGCCCCGAGGAGCACACCAGCACGCCGTTCGGCAGCACCTGCAACTGTGGCTTGACCGCCGGCCATCCCGTCGACTCGGGTGCGTCCCAAGTCCGGCCGCCGTCGCGCGACCGCGCCTGCCACAGAGGCGAATACGAGCCGGTGCGGAGCATGCAGAGGATGTCGCCGTTTGGCAGCTTGGTCAGGTGCGCTTCGTCGAAACCCTCGTCCACGGGCCGGTCGCTGATCCCGTAGACCGGCTTGACCTCGTCGGGATCGAACTGGGCCACGTACTCCCAGGTGTGACCGCCGTCGCCGGAGCGCACGATGAAGACGCCGAAGAGGTATTTCCAGATGCGGCCGCTGGCCTGGCGGCGCCACTGCGCCTCCGGCAGAATCTTGACCCACTCCATCGCCGCCAGCAGGTCGCCGTCGTCCATTTCGAGAATGGGCGAGTAGACCTGGTATGACCTGCGCCCCCAGGGCATGCCGGACACCTTGAACTTGATCGTCTCGAGCATTTGGCCGTCACTCGAGGCCCGTTGAAAGCGAAAGGTGGGATCGTCCTGCTGGAACCGGTCGTGCATATGGGCCCCGTCGTAACCCACGTCGTGCTGGAGCTGCGTGTTGTGGCCGATATGCACGATGGTTCCGTCGCTTAGATAGCCGATGGATCCGCCAAAGGCGTCGATCTGGCGGCCCGTCAGCGGGTCATGAAAGGCGAGCGGGAAGTCGTCCGGCGCGGGTTGCCAGGTCGCGCCATCGTCATACGACTCCATGATGCGGTTGGGGTCCTCGTCGGCGATGTGCTCAGCGCCGTGACGCGAGCGCGCGTGATACAGCACCAGCCGGCCGTCCAGCTCCAGGATTCCCGGGAAGTTCACGATGCTCTCGGTGTCTTCGATCCAGGTGTCGATCCGCTCGAGGGTGACGGTGGCGCTACGGGCCCCGTCGCTGTAGCGGGCTTGGCTGATCATGCGTGCTCCCGGTTTGGGACTTGGCGAGCGGCGCTCAAGCGTCGGTCGAGATGTCGAAAATCGCGCGGCGAATGCGCTGTACGGGCAGCCCGTGCGTCCCCATGTCGCGCGTGAAGTCGGAATCCGAGTAGATCACGTGCAGCTTGCCGTCGCGCTGCATCGTCGTGGTATACGAGCATCCCGGACCGGTGTGGAAGCAGAACGGCGCTTCCCAGCGATGCCCGGTGCCGTCGATGCTGATCATCACGTGCGTCACTTGCGGATGGCCATAGGCCCCGCGTCCCGAGGCGCACGCGAGCACGCCGTTCGGCAACACCTGCAGCTGCGGCTTGACCGCCGGCCACCCGGTCGACTCGGGCGCGTCCCAGGTCCGTCCGCCGTCGCGGGACCGCGCCTGCCACATGGGCGAGTACGAGCCCGTGCGCATCACGCAGAGGATGTCGCCGTTGGGCAGCTTAGCCATGTGGGCTTCGTCGAGGCCATCGTCGACCGACCGGTCGAAGATGCCGTAGACCGGCTTGACCTCGGCGGGATCGAACTGGGTCACGTAATCCCACGTGCGCCCGCCGTCGCTGGAGCGCACGATGAAGACGCCGAAGAGGTACTTCCAGATCCGGCCGTGGGCCTCGTGACGCCACCGGTCCTCGGGGAGCATCTTGCACCACTCCATGGCCGCCAGCAGATCGCCGTCATCCAGCTCGATGATGGGCGAGTAGACCTGGTACGAGGCGCGTCCCCAGGGCATGCCGGGAACCTTGAACTTGATGGTTTCCAGCAACTGGCCGTCGCCCGAGGCCCGCTGAAAGCGGAAGGTGGGGTCATCCTGCTGGAACTCGTCGTGCATGCGGCGGCCGGCATAGCCGACGTCGTGCTGCAGCTGGGTGTTGTGGCCGATGTGAACGATCGTTCCGTCGCCGAGGTAGCCGATGGAGACGCCAAAGCGGTCGATGATGCGGCCGGTTTGCGGGTCACGGAAGACGAGCGGATAGTCGTCCGGCGCCGGTTGCCAGGTTTCGCCGTCGTCATAGGACTCGATGACGCGGTCGGTTTCCTCGTCGGCGGCGTGCTCGCGGCCATGCTGCGAGCGCGCGAAGGACAGCACGAGCCGGTCGTCAAACTCCAATATCCCGGGAAAGTTCACGATGCTCTCGGTGTCTTCGACCCAGGTGTCCACGCGCTCGAGGGTGACAATGGCGGTGCGGGTTCCGTCCCTGTAGCGGGCTTGGTCGATCATGGTTGCTCCCTGCCGTGGGCTGAACGAGAGGCGCCGCTCAGGCGTCGGTCGAGATATCGAAGACGGCGCGGCGAATGCGTTGCACCGGCAGTCCGTGCGTCCCCATGTCGCGCGTGAAATCTGAATCCGAATAGAACACGTGCAGCTTGCCGTCGCGCTGCATGGTCGAGGTGTAGGAGCATCCCGGGCCGGTGTGGAAGGCGAACGGCGCTTCCCAGTTGTTCCCGGTACCGTCGATGCTGATCATCACGTGCGTCACCTGGGGATGGCCGTAGGACCCGCGCCCCGAGACGCACACGAGCACGTCATTCGGCAGGACTTGCAGCTGTGGCTTGGCCCCCGGCCAACCCATCGGCTCCGGTGTGTCCCAGGTTCGACCGCCGTCGCGCGACCGCGCTTGCCACAGGGGTGAATACGAGCCCGTGCGCATTACGCAAAGGATGTCGCCGTTGGGCAGCTTGGTCATGTGCGCTTCGTCGAAGCCCTCGTCGACGGGCCGGTCGCTGATGCCGTAAACCGGCTTGACCTCGGCGGGATCGAATTGGGTCACGTATTCCCAGGTGTGCCCGCCGTCGCTGGAGCGCACGATGAAGACGCCGAAGAGGTATTTCCAGACGCGGCCGTGGGCCTCGTGGCGCCATCGCTCCTCGGGGAGCATCTTGACCCACTCCATGGCCGCCAGCAGGTCGCCGCCGTCCAACTCCAGGATGGGCGAGTAGACCTGATATGACGCGCGCCCCCAGGGCATGCCGGAAACTTTGAACGAGAACCTCTCGAGCAGCTGGCCGTCGCCCGAGGCCCGCTGAAAGCGGAAGGTGGGGTCGTCCTGCTGGAACTGCTCGTGCATGTGACCCCCACCGCGGTCATAGCCGTTGTCGAGCTGCCGCTGCGTGTTGTGGCTCATGTGAACCAGCGTGCCGTCGCGGAGATGGCCGGATCCGGCGGCAAAGCCGTCGCTTGTGTGGCCCGTTATCGGGTCATGCGTGACGAGCGGGTTGTCGTCCGGACCCGGTTGCCAGGTCTGACCATCGTCGAAGGACTCCATGCTGCGGGCGGGGTCCTCCCGGTGGGCGTGCTCACCGCCGTGGCGCGAGCGCGCGTAGGTCAGGATGAGCCGGCCGTCCAGCTCCAAGAGCGAGGGAAAGTTCACGATGCTCTCGGTGTCTTGGATCAAGGTGTCGATCCGCTCGACGCGAATCGTCGCCGTGCGCCCGTCGCGGGTATACGTGGCCTCGGTGATCATCGGCGCGTCCCCTTTGGTGCCGCCGCGGACGTGCGCGCGGCGTACGGGTCTCTGCGAGGCCTCAATTGTGCAACGGGCCGACTTTGGCCGCGAACCGCGATCCGGCTCCGCAGTGGGTGCTGGCCCGTAGCGACCTACGCCAGTCCCGAAATCGTACCGTCCGGCGCCACGTCCATACCCACCGCAAACGGTCGCCGCGGCAGGCCGGGCATCGTCAGGATCTCACCCGTCAGCGGCACCACGAAGCCCGCTCCCGCCGCCAGCCGCACGTCGCGTACCGTGATGCGGAAGCCCCGCGGACGCCCCAGCAGCGCGGCGTTGTCCGAGAGCGAGTACTGCGTCTTCGCCATGCAGACCGGGAACCCGCGCGCCACGCCGTGGTCCAGTCGCCGCAGCCGTCGTTCCACGCCAGCCGCGTAGTCGACACCGTCCGCCCCGTAGACCTCGCGCGAAATCACGTCGATCTTCTCCGTCAGCGTCGCCTCCGGCTCGTACAACGGCGCGAACCCGTCGCCTCCGGCTGCCAGCGTGTCCAGCACTTTCAGCGCCAGCTCCTCGGCGCCGGCGCCGCCTTCGGAAAATCCGTTTGAGACTGCGGCCGGCGCCCCCATGGCCTCGGCAGACGCCATCACCGCGTCCACCTCCGCGTCCGTATCGGTGGGAAAGCGGTTGACGGCCACCACCAGCGGCACGCCGAATTTGCGGATGTTGGCCGCGTGCGCCTCCAGATTTGGCAGGCCCGCGCGCAGCGCCTCCAGGTTTTCGGCCTTGAGGTCGCGGCGCCCAACGCCGCCGTGCATTTTCAGCGCGCGCACCGTGGCCACCAGCACCGCCGCCTTCGGGCGCAGCCCGCCCGCCGGGCACTTGATGTTGAAGAACTTCTCCGCCCCCAGGTCCGCGCCAAACCCGGCTTCGGTCACCACCAGGTCCGCCAGCTTTAGTGCCAGCCGGGTCGCGATCAGCGTGTTGCACCCGTGGGCAATGTTTCCGAACGGCCCACCATGGATCAGTGCGGGACCGCCCTCCAGGTTCTGCACCAGGTTGGGCTGCACCGCGTCGCGCATGAGCACGGCCATGGCGCCCTGCGCCTCCAGCTCGGCGGCCGTCACGTAGGCGCCGCGCCCGCGGTCGGCCACGGCGATGCGGCTACAGCGGTCTTTCAGATCCTCCAGGTCGCGCGCCAGGCACAGAATGGCCATCACTTCGGACGCCGGTGTGATGTCGAACCCCGACTCCCGCGGCACGCCGCGCGTGCGCCCGCCCAGGCCCACCACGATGTCGTGCAGCGCGCGGTCGTTCATATCCATCACTCGCCGCCACAGGACGCGCCGCGCGTCGATATCGAGTGCGTTGCCCTGGTGCAGGTGGTTGTCCAGCATGGCCGCCAGCAGGTTGTGGGCCGCGCTCACCGCCGCGAAATCGCCCGTGAAATGCAGGTTGATGTCCTCCATCGGCACCACCTGCGCATAGCCGCCGCCCGCCGCGCCGCCCTTCACGCCGAACACCGGACCCAGCGAGGGCTCGCGCGTGGCACTGATCGCCCGGCGGCCCAGGCGCTGCAGCGCCTGCGTCAGCCCGATCGTCGTCGTGGTCTTGCCTTCCCCCGCCGGCGTTGGCGTGATGGCGGTCACCAGAACCAGGTCGCCGTCCGGCGCGTCTTGCCGTGCCGCCATCGCCGCCGGCGTGATCTTCGCCTTCGTGCGTCCAAAAGGCTCGAACTCATCGCCTGCCAGGCCCACCTGCGCCGCCACGTCCTCAATTGGGCGCAGCCTCGCGGCCTGGGCAATCTCGATGTCGGATGGCTGTGAAGGGCTCATGCGCTCTCCCGCGCTGGCAGCAACGCGACATGCTCGATCTGGTGCTCCATTAAACCGCACGTCTCGCCCGTCCCCGCGCGGTATGGTGCGAGACGTGCGGCTGACGCAGGCGAGCGGGGACCGAGGATGAAGGCGGCCTATCTTGAGGGAATCGCCGACATTCGAGTTCGCGAGTGCGCCATCCCTGAGCCAGCGGCCCACGAAGCGCTGATTCGCGTTCGGTCCGTCGGCATCTGCGCGTCGGATATCCACTACTTCGAGCACGGGCGCATCGGGCGCTTCGTGGTGGAGCAGCCGTTGATCCTGGGGCACGAGCCCTCGGGAGAGGTCGTCGCCGTCGGCGCGGGCGTCGGGCACCTTGCGCCAGGCGACCGCGTGTCGATCGAGCCCGGCGTTCCCTGTCTCGCGTGCGGGCACTGCCAGGCCGGCCGCTACAACCTCTGCCCCGACGTGGTGTTCATGGCCACGCCGCCGGTGCACGGCGCCTTCGCCGAATACGTGGCGCACCCGGCCGCGCGCTGCTTCAAGATTCCCGACGGCATGAGCTACGACGCCGCGGCCCTCATCGAGCCGCTCTCGGTCGGGATCTACGCGGTGGAGCGCGGCCGCGCGGTCCTGGGTGATCGGGCGGCGGTCTTGGGTGCCGGACCCATCGGGCTCATGACCTTGCTGAGCCTCAAGTGCCAGGGAATCGACGCCGTCACCGTCATCGACGTCGTTGACTTTCGTCTCCAGAAAGCCCGAGAGATTGGCGCCGCGCACACGGTTAACGCTCGCGAGGTCGATGTCACCGCCGAGCTGGCCGACAGCTTTGACGTGGTCTTCGAGACGGCAGGCGCTCCGGCCACGGTGGTGCAGACCATTCGCCTGGCGGCCCGCGGCGGCCGCGTCGTCCTCGTGGGTCTCAGCCCCGACGACACCGCGCCCATCGACACCAACCAGATGATTGACAAGGGACTCGACGTCATGGGCGTGTTCCGCTATGCCCACACCTGGCCGAAAGCCATCGAGCTCGTGGCCTCGGGGCGGGTGGACCTCGAGCCGCTCGTCTCGGCCCACTACGCGCTTGAGGATGTCCAGGAAGCCGTGGATTTCGCGCGGGAGCGCAAGGATGCGTGCATCAAAGTCATGGTCGAGCCCTGATGGGCGTCCTCGACCGTTTCCGACTTGACGGCCGTACAGCCCTGGTGACCGGCGGCGGCACTGGAATTGGCCGGGGCCTCGCCCGCGCGCTGGCCGAGGCCGGCGCCGATGTCGCCGTGTGCGGACGCACGCCGGCCACCCTGGAGCGCACCGCTGCCGACATCGAGTCGCTCGGCGTGCGCGCCAAGACGATTACCGCCGACGTGACATGCGCTGCCGAGGTGCGCACCGCCGTTCAGACCGTCGTCGATGATTGGGGCGGCCTTGACATCGCGGTCAACAACGCTGGCATCACCACCTGGGTTGACGCCGTGGAGATGTCGGAGGCCGACTGGGACTCTGTGATGGATACCAACCTCAAGGGCGTGTTTCTGTGCTCGCAGGAGGCGGCGCGGGTGATGATTCCGCGGCGGCGGGGCGCCATCGTCAACGTGGCCTCGATTTCGGCGCAGATAATCAACCGCCCGCAGCGGCAAGCGCACTACAGCGCTTCCAAGGCCGGCGTCGTCCATCTCACGCGAGCGCTGGCAGCCGAGTGGGCGGAGCACGGCGTGCGGGTCAACGCGGTGAGCCCGGGCTACACCCGGACCGAGATGGTCGACGCGCCGCACATGCACCCCGCCCGGCCGATCTGGACCCGGGATACGCCCATGGGCCGCATGGCGGAGATCGAGGAGATCCAGGGAGCCGTCGTCTTTCTGGCCAGCGACGCCGCGGCCTTCGTGACCGGCCACGACCTGGTCGTCGACGGCGGCGTCACCGCCTGGTGACCGGGTCGCCCGCCGCTGTGGTCGGTACACCTTGCCGGACAGCGTGCGCAAGCGCCCGGCACATGGCACCATATTTCCCACTGTTGCCGTTTCCATGCGGTCGGGCAGCCTAAGGTCACGATGGGCGTCGTTAACGTTTTTCTTGGCGGGTCTGGCAAGTACATCGCCGAGGAGCTCAAGGGACAGCGGGCGCACTATGAACTCCCGCTGCCCGACGTCATCGCCTGCGACCTGAGCCGCGAGGCCACCCACACCGGCGTGTTCGCGCTTGGGCACGACCTGCTCGCGCCTCACGAGCAATTCGCGGCAACCACGATGGACAAGACGGTCCCCGCCTGGGCGAAGCTTGACGCTGGCGAGGGGTTGGCGCCGGAACTCCCGCAACCCGGGCCCGGCACGCGGCCGGAAGCTGCGGTCATGCGCCAGATCGCCGAGGAGATGAGCGACATCCCGCCCCCCGCCGAAGGTCTCTGGGGATTGCGCGCGGCGGGCCTGCTCGCGTTCGCCACGTTCATGAGTCCGGGAGAGCGGGGGGGTGAGGTTGAGGCGGCCCAGCGGTTCAAGCAGCGCCTAAACGACGCGCTGCTCGAGGCTGGGAAAGCCGGCAGCCACGTCACCGTCAACATCGTCGCCTCGACTGCGGGTGGCACGGGCGCCGGGATGTTCCTGCCGCTCGCGTGGCATATCCGCGACTTACCAGGAGCGGAGAGACTCGAGATCAATCTGGTGCTTATCGCGTCGAGCGCCTTTGACAACGAGCCTCTAGACCAAGGGGTGAATCAGCTTGAGATGCGCAGCAAGGGGCGCACCGGCACGTTCGCCATCATCCGCGAGTTGGAGGCGTTGGAGCGCGCGGACTCACAGACGAGCTTCCCCGACCGGCGGTTCCTGATTTCGACTGGCGCTAATCTGGACGGAAGCCTCAGATACCGTCTGGGATCGCGTCCCTTTCATCGCGTGTATTGGATGGGCCGACGCGGGATGGATGGCACGGCGAACAAGGTTGACGTCTACCGCGAGACCGATCTCCTGGTTCGCATTCTCAGCAACACCGCCGCCGCCGACGATCTGGATGGGGCCTCGGGAACGTTTGCGCAGCGGCTGCTGCCGTCCGTGGTCACCGTTGACTACCCGCGCCTGGCCCGGGCGCGCAAGCTGAGCAGCGCCCTGGCCGAGGCCGCGATCCAAGGGCTCATTGAAGGGGACGACCACCCAATCTCCGGCCGGCGGCTCTTCGAGTACCCGGGCGACGATCCGATGGGTTTCGGCAAGTTCTCGCAGGACAACGAGAATCGAGCCTTCGCCGTGGCCACCCGCGGTGACGCGAACACCACGCCTGGGGATCTCGACAATCTCGTGAAGCCCTACACCGACGTGCGCCCCCACCTCCTGGACTTCGTCGGAATACCAGTCGGCACGGCTCGGGCGCGCGCGGGCTATGTATCCGCCGACGATGATTGGGGGGCCTACTGCGTGTCGATCTCCGATGACCTCAAGGGGCGCTGGACGGGGCACGAGCGACACATCGACCAGCGGACCCGCGAGCGAATCGATGAAGAATTGAGCCAGTTCAGAAAGCTCGTGGTTCGCCTAGCCCACGAATACCTGCGTCCCGATGCCGCGCGCGGCCCGTACCCGCTAAAGGCGCTGCGGACGCAGGTCCTCGACCTCAAGACCGACCTGGACATCGTCAGAACCTTCTTCGGACACAAGAGTGGCTTTCGGGGGCGGCTTCCCGAAGGCGCGGCCAGTCAACCGAAATACGACTCGATCGGTGGGATTCGCCAACGCATCACCGCCGCGGAGAACGCCATGCGGAATCCGGAAGAGCCGCACCGGCCCGGCGGACTCACGCTGGTCCACTGGCTGCTCGTGCTGTTGGCGGCCGTGGGGGCGGGAGCCATTACATGGGTCGTTGGCAACAGGCTCCCAGCCCTGCTCCCGCTGTGGGGTGTGGTCGCCGTCGTGGCTGCGGTGACGGCGGTTCTGGCGTACGCGGCGATGCGAAGCCGGGCCAGCATCCCGCTGCCCGAGCTCCGCCGGCGTGAAGAGCGGCGCCTCTTCACGCTCTATGAAGACCGGGTGTTCGCTCACACGGCGCAGAGGCTGTGGCGGGACGTCAACGAGAGCTTCATCCCAGGCGCGGACGACGCGCTGGACGCCCTGCAGAGCAGAGCCGAGGAACTCAACGTGGTCTACAACGAGCTGCTGCTGAATGCCCGGGCGCGAGCCAGCGAGGTGTTCTCACAGCCCTTGCACTCGGTGGGGCAGGTCGGAACCGATCTGGCCAAGCCCGACGTTAAAGCGTTTGTCGATCCGCTCAAGGCCAGCGTGGCGCTCAGTCCCTTCGCCGCGGCCGACCGTCGCTTGCACGACCTTCAACTCAAGATCGGGGCGGAGGACGGCGACCCAACGGCCAGCGGCTCCGTACGTCAAATGGCCGACGCCATTCGAGAGCAAAAGCAAGCCGCAGGTGAACAGCTTGGCGCGGCGACGCCCGCGGGCCTGGACCTCACGAGCATTGACGCGGCCATCGACGCCGCCGCGACCACGGCGCTGGCGCAGCACCTGCCGCGTACGTTCGAGGACGCGCTGCGACAAGAAGCCGGCGACGGCAGACTGACGGCGCTCGACCAGCATCTCGCTGCCCTGGTCCACAAGACGCCCGGTGGCGTGCCCTTGCCGGGGCCGGACCGCCGCCGCAGCGCGGTGGATTGCGCAAGCCCGTACCCGACCGTGAAACGTCTGTACGTCCCCTCGGTCGAAGTGCAAGCACTCGTCGTGCAGAGCATGCAAGGCGAAGGCGGCACGCTCGCGGCGTCGGTCCGCAATGAGTTCAAGGATTACATGGGGCCCGGCCAGTTGCCGCTGGTCGTTCCCGAGTTGGGGGCGTCGATCGCCCTGCTCTCCCTTTGGGTTCCCGACGGTGACGCCTTCGCTTGGTCGCCCACGAGCATCATGGCGACGCCCGAAGGCCAACGAGCGCATGACGCGTACTACGGCTTGGCGCTGGAGGCGAAGGCGCAGGGTTTCATCGGACAGAAGGAGCGGAACTTTCACATCCTGCCGGAGCTATCCGCCGCCGCCGAGATCGAGGTCAATCAAGGGACGGCTAAGGCCTTGCGGGCGTGTGTCGTCGCACGCCTCTTGGGCAGCCATCCCAAAGTCAGCGGCCCAACGCTGATCGAGTTGTTCTATCTGCTGCGGGCCGACGACACCATTCGGCAGCGGCCCGGCGGGGACCCGATCAAGCCTCGGGAATTGTGGGAGGTCCGCTGTGAGGGCCAGGCGGTTCCCCTGATCGAGCAGCCCGCGCTGGCCGGAGCGGTTGGAGAAGCATCGGAGTTTGGCGGCGGGCGTCGCATCGTGAACGCGTTCGACGCCTTCCACGAGTTCATGTTGTACGACGGCGCTCCGGCGGGTGCCATGGCCGCGGATCTAGGCAAGTTCGTAGAGCCGGGTGCTGGAACCGTGCAGTGGGCCCAATGGGCCGAGGTCGACAAGGCCATGCTGGCCAGCGTGCAGCGGGCGCTCGTCACCCGCTGGTGGCGGGTCGAGAGCCGGGAGACGGCGGACAGCGAGTATCAGGCTATGCGGCGATTGCTTGACCAGGATATTGCGGCGATGGACCAAGCGGAGGCGGCCGAGGACTGGAACCGGGCTGTCGACTATGTGCTTGGCCGGGGCAGCGAGAAGCGGCGGGCGCTTGCGGCCGCCGCTTCGTAGCGAAGCGCGGTCCCGGCCGCGCGCCGTCGCCATGCGCGTGGCCGTCGCTGCGGCCGCCGTCGCCGCCGTGCTCCTGGCCATGCCGGCGCACGTTCGCGGCGAGTCTCCCGTTGCCGCCGATGTTGTCCTCGTCATCGACCACTCGGCGTCGATGGCGGACAGCGATCCCGCGGGACGGCGCAGCAAGGCCGCGCGGGACTTGATCGACGCCATCGCCACGTTCACCGATTCATTCGACATCAGAATCGCGGGCGTCGCGTTCGGCAGCCCGTACCTTGACGGCGGCGACCCGCGTATCAACCTGCCGCTCACGGATGCCGCGGCACCCGGCGTCGGCGAGCAGTTTTCAGTTGAGCGGATGCCGGGCACCGATTTCCACTCGGCCCTCTGCCTCGCCTGGCGCGTCGCCGTCGGCATGCGTCCGCCAATGGATGCCAACTGCCCGCCAACCGATATCGACGCTGTGCTGGGGTCGGCGCCGTCAGAGGACCCGAGCCGGAAGAAGGCGATCGTGCTGGTCACCGACGGTGGCCCCGCCCCTCGGGGCTCGGCGCTGACGCAGGCAAGCGACGGAGAAGCGGATTGTCCGCCGATCGCGCCCACGGAGATTATGCGCGTCATTTCGAGCACGAATGACGAAGGCGTCTACATGTGCGCCCTGGCCAAGTCCTGGGAAGCGCTGAACGCGGCATTTCCCGTGGATCTCTTCGTCGTCGGGATCGACGCACGCGATCAGTGGTTCCCAAGCACGGCGGCCTTTTGGCGCGGGATTACGGCGTGCGAAGGCGAGCAAGCTTGCGCGCACCGGGTCGTGCGCGTGCTTGATCCGGCCGTCCTCACGCGCGAAATCAGCAAGATTGCCACGGGCGGGGTGACGAACTTGTGCGCCAAGGACGAAGGCGTGAGCACGTGCATCTTGCCGGCGGGTCTGCGCGAGGTTCACTTCGCCGTGACCAACGTCGAGCCCGACGATCAGATCACGGTAAAAAACCCTAACGGGCAAACCGTGAGGGTGAACGGACGCGCCCAGGTTCGAACCGTTGGAACGTCACAACGATGGCGTATCGTCGCGCCTGTCAAGGGCGCCTGGCGCGTCGAGTCCGTGCGCCCGGATCCAAGCCTTTTCAGCCTGATCTTTCCCGCGCAGTTTCAGCTCGCGCCGCAGCCGGCGGCGCCGACGACGGATGCTGACATTGCCCTCGCGGCAACCCTGCTCTATGACAGCGAAATCCATGCCGCCTCCCTCGATGCGGAGACGCTCACGTTGGAATTGGTGCGCGACGGACGCGACCAACCGTCCCGTGAGGTTGTTTTGCGCCAAAGAGACGACGCGTTTGTCGTCACTACATCTAGGGACGGCGGCAACGCCCTGGGAATGCTCGAGGCGGGCCGCTGGACGGCACGACTGTCGCTGGCGACGCGGGACTCCCAGAAGGGCGAGGCCTACAGGCTCGTGTTTGGCAGCGTGACGTTCGTCGTCGCGCCGCCCCTTACCCCTACGCCGACGCCTACCCCTACGCCTACCCCGACCCCAACGCTCGCACCCACGCCGACGCCCACGCTTACCCCGACGCCTACCTCAACCCCCACCCCCACGCCGACACCACCGTCGCCCACACCCACGCCCACCTCGACGCCGACGCCTACGGCCATGCCTACCCCGACGCCGACGCCTACGGCCATGCCTACCCCGACCCCGGAACCCACGCCTACTTCAACCTCTACGCCCCTTCCGCCTCCGCCCCCGCCGTGCGACGCCGAATCTCCAAAAGTCGTCGCGTTCTCGCCCGAGGGCGCTGACATCGACGCCTATCGGTTGGGATTCGCTTGGGAAAACCGTCCGCGATTTCGAGTACGCAATTCACACGAAGCGGAGCTCTCGGAACGGCAAGGCTGCACGGTGGTTCCGCTGCAGACACGGCTTCGATCAAGGCCCGTCGATGGCTCCGGGCCAACGTGCCCGCGGTGCACTGCGTCCGCGACCGGCTCGCCGCCGGTGCGCCTCGAAGCGCTGGCGCCTCTGCCCGAGGGGCCATACCTGCGCGAAGTCCAGGTGCTTGCCCACGGCCAGTGGCGGGTTGTCGCGTCGGAGAAGCTCACTGTCGTGGTGCCGGAATGGGCGGAAGCTGAGCCGGTGTTGAGCCTCGTCGCGCTCATTGCCGTTCTCCTCGCACTCCTCGGGTTGACCTCATTTGCATCCACCCGCCTCGTGCGCCATCAGTTGGATCCCTACGACGAGGCGGCCACGCGCGTGCGCGACATCCACCTCGTGCGAGCCGACGGCTTGGGAGCACCCATCGTTCGGCTCGCGTTCTTCACCTGGCGCGGCGCCGAGGTCGACGGAGACGTGGGAATCTCGAAGGCGTACCTGTCGCTGGCGGGGCTTGTGGCGGGGCCGCTCGTGGCTCGGTTCCAATGGCCCGCCCCTCAGGCGGAGGCCGCTGCGGACTTCCAGCCGCCGCGCACGTTGACGCGCCTCATGCGCCACACATGGGCCGTTGCGCGTGGCGCGCGAACGCTCGTGATCGGCCGCCGGCTGCGCCATGCGGTGTTCGAGGGCGCTGACGGCCGCGAGATTGAGTTGCAACTCGTTCGACGCATCGATCGTGATGTCGCCTAGTCTGTCGATCAGCGCCTAAACCGCGTCGAAGATTCAAGACCATGTGCCGAGCTAGGCGCTCCATCATCGCGCGTCCGGAGCGCGGACCGCTTCCGTTCCCCGCCCTTGAGCTCCTTAGTATGTCGTGGGGACCGCTGGAACAGCCGAGGACTGGGGTGAGAGGGCTACCAGCATCACAGTACGATGCCGGTGCAGGCCCCTGCCGGTGAAGCTCTTGCGCCGACTAACGGTGACCGACGCTCTGCTGCTGGGCCTGGACCTCGGCACCACCAGCGCGCGGGCGGTGCTGACTGCTCGCGACGGACGCATCCTGGCCACCCACGCGGCGGAATATCCCATGGACACCCCGCAGCCGGGCTGGGCCGAGCAGGACCCCGACGCCTGGGAACGCGCGGCCTTCGAGGTCCTCGGCGCCTGCGTCCGGGCGGCGCCAGACCCCGCGTCCATCCGCGGAATCGGGCTCACCGGCCAGATGCACGGCGCCACGCTCTTGGACGCCCGCGATCGGTCCATCCGTCCGGCCATTCTCTGGTGCGACCAGCGCACCGCCGCGCAGCGGCAGGCCATCGAGCGCGAGATCGGGCTATCCGAGGTCATCGCGCGCACGGCCAATCCACCGCTCGAGGGATTCACCGCGCCCAAGCTCCTTTGGGTGCGCGAGCACGAGCCCGACGCCTACGCCCGGATCCGACGGGTGCTGCTGCCCAAGGACTTCATTCGCCTGCGGCTAACTGGTGAGACCGCCACCGATGTCGCGGATGCCTCGGGCACCGCCCTTTTCGACGTGGCCAACCGTGAGTGGTCTGAGGCCATGGCTCGCGACCTGGAAATCCCCTTGGAATGGCTGCCGCGCGCCGTCGAGTCACCCGCACCGGCCGGCGCCTTGACCGCCGCGGCGGCGGAAACGCTTGGGCTGCCCGCCGGACTTCCCGTGGCCGCCGGTGCGGGCGATCAAGCCGCCGGTGGCGTGGCGGCGGGGATTATTGCCGCAGGCGACGTGCTCGTCACGATCGGGTCCTCGGGCGTCGTGTTCGTCGCCAGCGACCAGCCTCGGATCGATCCCGCCGGTCGCGTGCACACGTTCTGCCATGCCCTGCCCGCGACGTGGCACGTCATGGGCGTCACTCAGGGGGCCGGGATTTCGCTGCGCTGGATGCGCGACCTGCTGGGCGCGCAATTCCTGTCAGAGGCGGGCGATCCCTACGACGCGCTCACCCGCGAGGCGTCCGCGTCCCCCGCCGGCAGCCGGGGTCTCGTCTGGCTGCCCTACCTCCAAGGCGAGCGCACGCCCCACCTCGACCCCAACGCGCGCGGGGTCTTGTTCGGCCTCACGACCGCCCACCAGCGGGGCGACGTGATCCGCGCCGTGCTCGAAGGTGTGGCGTTCAGCCTGCGCGACAGTCTGGAGATCATCCAGGAGCTAGGCCTGCCGCTGCGCCGGGTCAAGATCGCGGGTGGCGGCGCGCGCAGCCCGCTATGGCGCCAGATCGTCGCCGACGTGCTGGGCCACCCGATCAGCCTCGAGCCCGAGGACCGCGGTCCCGCCTTTGGCGCGGCCCTGCTCGCAGGGGTCTCGGCCGGGGTGTACGACGCAGTGGAAGAGGCGTGTGCCGTGACCGCACACCGGTCACTGGAGCTTGCGCCGCGCGCGGACACTCAGTCCGTCTACCAGGCAACGTACGGCGTGTATCGGGAGCTGTATCCCGCATTGGCCGAATCGTTCGGCGCGGTCGCGTCGTTGCAGGAGTAGCCCAGCCGCGGCGCCTCAGAGCAAGCGCAGCTCGACCGTCCGCGTGCGAGGGCCGTCGCACTCCACGAGCAGGATGTCCTGCCAGACTCCCGCCTGGAGCCGCCCGTTGACGACGGGTACCAGGACCTGGTGACCGATCAAGTTGGCGCGCACGTGGGCGGCCGCGTTGTCTTCCGCCCCCTGGTTGTGAGCGTAGCGACCATCCCACGGGACCACGCGCTCCAGCGCTCGAGCCAGGTCGTCGAGCAAGCCGGGTTCGGGTTCGTTCAGGGTGATGGCGCACGTGGTGTGCGGGACGCTGACCAACAGCATTCCGTCGCCGACGCCCTGCGTTTCGAGGGTCGCTTGAATTTGCCGGCCAATGGGATGCACGGACGTGCGCGAAGTGGTAGCGATGCGCAGCGCGGGGAGCGGCATTTCAGGCGTCCGCTCCGGAATCCACGGGAGGCCGCGTGCACCAGTTGGCGTTGGGCGCGCGCCGGGACAGCTCGCGCCAGCCGGGTGCCAGAGCCAGGCGGGCGGCGTCCACCAGGCTTCGCGCCACGGCCACGCCAGGAGGAGCAGCCGATCCATCGCGCGCGATCCAGACGACGGGCATCCCGGAGTCTTGCGCGCCGGCGACATCGTTCAATAGGTCGTCACCGATGAGTACGCAGTCGTCGAGGTCGGCGCTCACGGCAGCGGCAGCGGCGGCAAATATGCGCGCATCCGGCTTCTCGACTCCCACGGCAGCCGAGAAGACGACAGGGTCCAGACAGTCACCGAGTCCAACCTCATCCAGGACCAGCGGTAGTAGGTAGCTGTAGTTGCTCAGGACGCCGGCGCGGACGCCGGCCGCTCGCACCAGGTCGATGGCGGGACGCGCGTCGGGAAGCACGCGCGACCGAAAGGCCGCCGTCAGTTCGTCGGCGATGTGATTCACGTCAAGCAGTACGGAACCGGTGTCGCCCAACGCCTGTAGGTAGACACGAGCGTCGGCAGCTCGGAGTTGCTCGAAGTCGTCGGCCGTGCGGACAGAGGCGAAATGCGCCTTGAAGTAGCGCATCTCTGCACGCAGAGCGGCATCGACGCGTGGGCGCGGCAGGGCAACTCCCGCCCGCCGCAGCGCGTCGGCCATGTAGTCGAAGGGCGAGGGATCTTGCGAGAAGTGGATCAGCGTGCCGTAGGCGTCAAAGAACACGGCCGCTGGGTAGGACGTGGTCACACGGGAACGTACCACCGGCGACGACAGGGGCGGGCGCGCGTGTCGGGACGAGTGGGATGATGGGGGCGCTTTCGCCGGGACGGTGCTTGCCGCGACGGACCAAACAGCGCGGTCGGCAACGGGATCCCGCCTTTGAAGGTGCTTTCCATGCCGACGACTTCCACCGCCGCCGAGCGCTGGCGCGACGCGCACCGCACCAATCCCGACTACATCGTCTTCGTGCCGGCGGACGACGACACGCCGGCGCACGACACGGGGCCGCGCCCGCACGGGCCATGGGACAACGGCAACACGCATTTCATTGTCACCACCACGACCACGGGAGCTTTCCTGGCCACCTGGACCCAGGCCGAGGACGCCTTCCACGGTCTGAACGCGTGGGTGGTGACGGCCCGCAGCCTGGACCGTGGGCGCACCTGGAGCCGTCCATCGGTGGTCGAGTCGCCGCCCGACGACACGGGCAAGACGCCGGTGTGGTCCTTTCCGGTGGTCGTGCCGCATAGCGGCCGCGTCTGGCTCTTCTACCACCGCAATACCGGGCCGGTGGACTTCGACCGCGGCATGACCGGGGTGCTGTCCTGGCGCGTCTCGGATGACGACGGCGTCTCCTGGGGCGAGCGGCACGACGCGGTTGTTGGCCGCGGGGCCATCGACGATCCCGATCTCGCCATGCTCAGCAGCTGGGTGCCTTCCGGCTGGCAGGCGCCCATCGTGAACCGCCGCGGGCAGGTGATCTGCCCGATGACGCGCTGGGCCTCCAACGCCTATCACAGGCAATTCGAGACGATGAGGCCGACGATGGGCTTCAACGACCGGCATCACGAGGGCTGGTTCCTGCGCTTCGACAACGTGCTGACGGTTGACGACCCGGCGGACCTGGTGGTGACGACCTGGCCGGATGCCGAGCACGGCATCCGGATCCCGCAGCCGCGGGACGAGCGCATCAGCTCGGCCATGGAGCCGTCCATCCAGAACCTATCCGACGGCCGCATCGTGGCGGTGATGCGCACCATGACCGGCTGGATCTGGTATTCGGTGTCCGCCGACTTCGGCGAGTCCTGGTCCGAGGCTGCGCCGCTGCGGTTTCAGCCGGGCGGGCCGCCAATCCCGCATCCCTCGGCCCCGTGCCCGCTCCACAAGCTGCGCGACGGTCGATTCCTGCTCTTCTTCCACAACAACGACGGCACCGCCCATGGCGCCAGCGGACCCGGCGACGGCCGGGCGCGCCGCCCGGTCTGCGTGAGCGTCGGTCGCGAAATCGACAATCCTGGTGGCCAGCCGCTGGTGTTCGGCCGCCCCCACGTGCTGGCCGACAACGAGTACGCCGTCAATGCCGTCACCGGCCGCCCGGGCGGCATGCCGATCTATGGCAGCTTCACGGACTACGCCGGCGAGCAAGTGCTGTGGTATCCCGACAACACGACCTATCTGCTCGGCAAACGGCTGCCCGAGGAGGTCCTGGACGACGCCTGGCTGCCTCGCTGAGCCCGGCCATTCCGCGCGCCGCTGTTAGGGGTCGTTAGGCTCCAGGTCGGGCGCTGCTCCCGCGCGGGCAAGCACGTAGAACGCTGAAGCGAGGTCGCCGGCCGCCGGCCGCTCGGCAACGAGGCGATCCAGGAACTTGATCGGCACGGTGAGCCAAGCAGCGACGAAATCAGCCGCGAGCTCCAACCGTCGGCGGCGCGTGAATCCGCTCAGCAGTCCCTTGAGATAGCCGCGCAAGATCCAGGTGAGCGCCGAGCTCGGCCCGGCGCACACGCCAACCTCCACGTCGTGATTCGCCCGAAAGGCATGGCGCAGCCCGCTGCTGGTGAAGCGGTGATAGTCGTCCGGCGACGCGTGATAGCCCTGCAGGAAGGGAACTTCGATGTAGAGCACCGCGCGTGGCCTGGCGACGCGCGCCATCTCATCGATAGCGGCTTGGGGCGTTGGCAGGTGCTCGAGCACCGCGGTGGAGAGCACCGCGTCGAACGACTGGGAAGCAAACGGCAGGCGCAGGGCGTCGGCGCGGCAGGTGACCGTGGGGTGACGGGCGATGTCGAGGTTGAGAACGCCGCGGCGCCCCGCGGCTTCGGAAATTGCACCTGGCAGGCCGCGACCGCCGCCTCCGACGTTGAGAATCGCCGCCGGCTGAGCCATGGCGGCGGCGAGCTCGCCGAACCGCTCCAGGTTGCGTGCCGAGGCGTGGTTATAGGTCGAGCTTGGAACGCGGTAGAGGCGGCGCGCCAAGGCGCGCAGCGGGCTGCGGCGCACGGCCCTCACGCTTGCTTCTCCGCGGCGTCCAATTCCGCGATTGCCGGGATGAGCTGCCCCAAATCGTCGATGATCGCGTCCGGGGTTACTGGGGCGGGGTCGCCTGAAGCGTCGCGGCGCAGCCAGATCGCCCTGAGCCCGAGCGCCTGCGGCACGCGCACGTCGAACTCCAAGTCGTCGCCCACCATCACGGCCGCGTCGGCTGGCACCTCAATGCGGCGCAGCGCCTCGCGGTAGGCGACGGGATGCGGTTTCATCCAGCCGGATTCGGTGCTGAGCACCAGCGCGTCCACCTGCCGCGGGAGATCGAACGCCTGCAGGCGTTCGATCAGCAACTCTTCCCCATCGATCAGATTCCCCATGATGGCCGTGCGCACGCCGGCCCTCCGCAACAGCCCGAGCGTGCGGACGGCGTGTGGATCGACGGTCATCCGAGCGTAGTGCGGCCCAAAGTACATCGGCAGCAGCAAGTCGATGAGCTCGGACGGCGCCTCCAAGTCAAAGCGATCGAGCACTTCCACGAAGACCCGCCGGGCGTCCGGCACCGCACACTCGCCCTGATACGACGCGGCCAGCGCCTCTTGCAGGGTTTCGCCCAGCGGGTCCGTCAGCTGCTCGGTGGTCGGGGCGTCGTCCGTCAGCCGTCCCAACGCCTCCGCCACCTGCGCCGCGCCCTCCCGGTTGCTGGGCGAGCCGACCAACGGCTCCTGCGTGACCAACGTATCGCCCAGATCGAACAGCACACCGCGAATTGCCATGGAACGAGTCTAGCGAGCCAGGCCGCCTGAACCTCGCCCTTCAGCCCATGCCGCCACGGGCCTGGATTCCGGCGCAAGGCCGCAATGACGGGAGAAAAGCGGTGCACGGTGGGTGCGCACCACGGCGGGCCAGACCTTGGGGCGGGGGGTTTTTATACGTGTTCGGGGGTTAACTTCGATGCCGAACTAACGGCCCAGCCACCGGCGGCTCTCGGCGGGCGGCGTCGTGCAGACCCGGCGAATGCTTTATGCTTTACGTAAGGCGTCAAAGTGATCCGAAGCTTCAAGGACCGCAAGACCGAACGATTCTTCGGTGGTCTGGCCGTGCGGGATTTCCAGGGTCTTGCCGACCAGGCCGCGCGCCGGCTGACGATTCTGGACAACGCCGAGGCCCTTCGAGACTTGGCGGGCCTGCCGAGCAACAGGCTGAAATCGCTCACCGGCGATCGGACGGGCGCCTATAGCATTCGGATCAATCGCCAGTGGCGCATCTGCTTCCGCTGGGGAGACGATGGGCCGTACGACGTGGAGATCGTGGAGGACCACCGATGAGGAGGTCGGCGATGTCAACGACCAACCGCCTGCGACCGGTGCATCCGGGGGAGATCTTGCGTAGCGAGCTCGACGAGCTTGGCCTCTCAGCCAATGCGCTCGCCAAGGCCTTGGCGGTCCCGACCAACCGCATCACGGCGATCCTGAAGGGCCAGCGGGGGGCAACGGCCGACACGGCGCTGCGCTTGTCGCGCTATTTCGGCACCACGCCGCAGTTCTGGCTGAACCTCCAAAAGACCTTTGAGCTGCGCGTGGCGGAAATCAGGTCAGGACAGGACATCGCCGAGCGAGTCCGACCTCGAGTGCCGGCCTAGGTTCCCCGGTAGCCCGTGGAGCGTCGGGCCCGGCGCGGCTGAATCTCCCGAACGCGTTTCCTGCCGCTGCTACCATCAAGCGGCCGGCCTTCGATGTCGACGGGGTCACCGAATGACGAGAAAAGACTGGCTGCTGCTGGCCGTTTCGGGACGCGAGGGCAGGGACGCGGCACCGATTGATCCGCTGCGACTGATGAAGACGCTGTTTGTCGTCAGCCAGCAACTGGACCTGGAAACGCCTGACTTCTATCGGTTCGTACCGTATAGCTACGGCCCATTCGCGCGTGAAATCTACCCCGATCTGGACCAGCTCGAATACGAGGAGCTAATCGAGGCCGTGCCGAATCCCGGCCGTACATGGCCTAGATACCGCACAACCTCCACCGGCGCAGAAGCCGCGGCAACGCTCGTCGCGGCCGGCGGATGGAGGGCAGACCATCTGCTCACAGTGCGCGACTGGGCAGCGTCGATCTCGTTCAGGGACCTGCTGCGGTCCGTGTACCAGCAGTGGCCGGAGTACGCGCAGAACAGCATCGCCAGGGTATAGAGCTCCGGCGTGACTCTGATCGTCGCCGCTGCGTGCCGGGACGGCGTGGTGGTGGCTGCCGACAGTCAGATGACAACCGGCCAGGGCACGCGGTTTACGAGCAACAAGCTGCGCCAGATGGGTCCGCGCATCATCTGGGGAGCGGCCGGGACAATGGGAGCGACGCAGATCATCGAGCAATCGCTGGAGAAGCATCATTGGGGCGAAACCGGTGCTGAGCCGATCGAGGGGTTGCGGCACAGACTCGCGGACATCGTCAATCCGGCGCAGCGCCAGATGCTGGACACCTGGGTCCAATTGCCCCGGACCGACCCAGCGCATGCCGAGCTTCTCTTTGCCGGCTATACGGCGGGACACGCTTGGATCTTGGGAATCAGTCGGAACGGTACAGCTGAAGTCCGGAGCCAGGAGGGTTTCGCAGCCATCGGCTCAGGGGGCGCGTTTGCCAACGTAGCCCTGGCGAGCCTGGCGCACTACGACCTTCCAAACACGGGCATGGACTTAGGCATGGTGCTCGTGTACCGCGCCATGGAGGACATCATTCGGGTGGCGGCCCATGGCTTGGGCCTTCCAATCAGTATGGGTTTGGTAACGCCCGATGGCGCACGTCTGCTCGACCAGCGGCAGTGCCACCGGATTGCCAGAGACGCGAGCTATGTCGGCGAGCTGGAAGCGGAATCCGTGCGGAATGCCTTCGCCGACGACGCGAAGGGGAGCGTTCAGCCTCCACCCGCCGCGCCGCAGCCACCGAGAACCGACCGATAGGCAGATACGGCGCCGCCCCATAAGTACGGGCGGCAGATGGTCCACTCGCGTGCGGTGTAGGCGGCTTCGGATAAGGCTCCCAGGCTGCGCGCAGCCTGGGCCGCCGGGCAGTTATACCGAAGTTAGGAACCTTACAAGAAAATCCTAAGATCGCTAATTTCCCTAACTCAGGCCGGCGCGAGCCGCCGTCGCCATGCGGCCGGCAGGCATGCAGCGCCCCCACTGTCAGTCCAAGCGCCCCTCGGTCACTCCGAGTGCAGCGAGGAATCTAAGACGTCAAAGCACCGCGCCAAGGCCGTCTCTACTCGGAAGACGGGTCCTAGCCATACGCTCTCAGGCGTTCCCGAGCGACCTGGCAGTCGATCCCCACAAGTTGAGGCGTCCGGTGTATATTCGACGATGCCTAGGAGGGTCACGGCTGAGCGACCCGCGGGATAAGTCCCCCTGGCCGCGTTAATTTTTTGACGCCAACCTGGAGCTATCCGTGAATAATCAGGAGGCGGGTCAAGACTTTCCCGGCGAATATCGCCTGGACGTAGAGGACTTTGGACCGATCGCCAAGGCCAGCTTGGACCTGCGGCCGCTCACCGTGTTCATTGGTCCGAGCAACACAGGGAAATCCTATTTAGCGATCCTATTGTACGCATTGCATCAGTGTTTTGGTGAGGGAAATACTGCACTGTATGGGAGACGTACACGATATCGTCCCGGAATCCTTGGATCGATGTCGCACTCAGTTATAGAAGATGATCAAGATACCAATGATATCCTAGACAGCTTTCGCAATTGGCTCTCACATAGAGTCGACAATCGATCCCAGACTCAGTTGCCAATCGGCATAGATTCCAATGTTGACTCACAGGCTGTTCAGAAGGGATTTGAGGCGGCGTTCCGTCCTGACTTGCCAGGGGATGTGAATGACTATCTCCGCTCTATATTTGAGCGATCGGAAGGCTTCAGTCGTTACCCTGAGCGTGCAATCGGTCGATGCTTTGGCGTTGACAATATGAACCAGTTGCTCAGACGATCAAGCTCTGGTTCGTGTGCGAAAGCTGAACTATCCATTCCGCGGACAGGGGGCGTTGCGGGGATGGTTCGATATGAACTCCAACTACGTGAAGATGGTGTCACTTGCTCTGGACACATCCGGGGCGACAAGTCGCTTTCGAACGAAATCGGTCTCGACGATTCTTATAGTACACCCTATATTAGAAGGTTGTTGTCGCTACGAGAGAATGCTGACTATGATGACCTAAGGTTTTCTCTTGCACGGATGGCTGAAGATATTTTTGCGTCTTTACTTGGCCCACTATATCGCTACGCATATTATCTACCGGCCTCCCGGACGGGAGTCATGCATAGTCATCAGGTAGTGGTAAGTACAGTGATCCAAAACGCTACGACGGTCGGACTCCGTCGGTCTGCCGATATCCCCATACTTTCTGGGGTGCTGGCCGATTTTTTGAGCCAGCTGATCGAAATGAGCGCGCGAGCGGAACAAAGTCGAGGACCATTACGGAGTGATGTTCTAGCACCAATTGAGGACGTGGCAAAAGCGATAGAACGTAATGTGCTCGGAGGAGCCATACGTCTGGAGCACGCGGAAAGTGGCTACCCGATTTTTGACTATATTCCGGATGGATGGGATGAGGCATTGCCACTGATGCGGGCTTCGTCGATGGTTTCCGAGCTTGCGCCTGTTGTGCTTTACGTACGGTATCTCGTGCGGCCAGGCGATGTGCTGATCATTGAGGAGCCTGAGTCGCATCTGCATCCGGGAATGCAGGTGGCATTCACGCGGCAGCTTGCGGCGCTGGTGCGGGCCGGTATCCGGGTGATCGTGACCACGCATAGTGAGTGGCTGCTACAAGAGTTGGCCAATCTGGTGCGCCTTTCGCAGATTCCCGAAGCTGATCGGGCAGGGATCGCCGGAGGCGAAGTTGCGCTCGATCCCAGCCAGGTAGGCGCATGGCTGTTCCAGCCCGATGCGACCCAGGACGGCTCGACGGTCACCGAGGTTGGTCTCGACGAGTCCGGCCTCTATCCGTCCGATTTCGAAGACGTGGCCGTGGCGATGCACAACGAGTGGGCCGAGATTTCCAGCCGGCTCGGGGAGGATGGGTGAGCGGGCTCGTCGCACGAGTCCGCGCCAACGTGGATGGCCGGTGCATCGCCACGCGGATTCGCAAGGAAGGCTGTAGCGTATCCCTGGATGGCGTGCCCAGCGACCGGCTGATCGTCGACTTGGATAAGCTGGGCTCGCCTCTCGGTCAGGCGGACGCGCGCTGCGATTACCTGTTCGTTGCGAAGGATGGCGCTGGCGCCGGTTGGGTGGCGCCTATGGAGTTGACACGAGGCCGGTGCGTTGCCAGGAAGTTCGTCAGGCAGCTTCGGGCGGGCGCCGCGGCCGCGACGCAGCTGGTGCCAAGGAACGCGGCGGCGAAATTCCGGCCCGTCGCTGTCTATGGCGGAGGTTTACATATGGCAGAGAGGCGGGCGTTGCAGCGGAACGATAGCCAGGTGAGCTTTCACGGTATGCGCGAGCCCGTTCGGCTGATGAAATGTGGCATGCGATTGGCCGACCGGCTTCGATAGCTCACGAGTATCAAGAGTCCCCGCTTATGGCTCGCGCCACGCGCAGCGTGGGACCGCGAGCGAGTGAATCGCCCAGAGTGCGAACAGACTGGGCCACCGGGCGTCAGGCTTGGTCTTGGCGACCGGTATCTACCAGCACGCAGTCTTTGTGGGAAGCATCGGCGATATTATCTGTAAACTCCATGAGAAATGACTTCGTGTCTCCAGGAGCCAATGCAGCATGTTGAACCACGCTGCCGGGCAACTGGCTTCTATTGCCACGGATCTCGAAGATTGGATCCCGAAGAAATACCTGAACTTGGCTTCGATTTCTTACTAGGATCGATATGAGCTTTCCATTTCCATTATAGCGTCGAATATTAACGATTTCGACCCGCTCGGCAGGGCAGCGATTCATCCGGTCAATTGCCCTTGATTGAACTGCTTTGCTCCATTGCGAGTACACTCGCCTTCCAACGCCGGCTACTACAAGGACTCCGGTCGATACTATCGTGACGATACTTGCTGTAAATGCCCAGTCAATATCCATAGATAGGACCTTTTCAATTGAATTATCCTGTACAGGATGAGTCGCCCCGGTGATCCAGTTGCAAGTTTACCAACGCTTGGTCGCCATTGCTGCAGCGTGGGGCGATGCCTTTTCTAGACTGATACTTTGGTTTCGGTATCCCCAGCCGCCAGGGCATTCATGTAGGCCAGGATGAGATCGCGCGTGCGGTAGCGGTCGTTGAACTGGGCTTCGTTTTCGCGGCGGACGATGGGGAAGGTGTTGAGGATGTAGTCGGCGTCGTCGCGGTCGAGGCCGTAGAGGTGGAAGTAGAGCGCGTCGAGGCGGGCGCGGAAGTGGCGGCATTTTTCCTCATGCCAGATGAAGTGCGGGCCGCGGTAGCCCAAGTCGCGGGCGAACCGGTCCTGCTCAGGCCGCGTGGCGGTCATAGAGGACTTCCGAGTCTTCCAGCATGCGGCTGATCATTGAGTTGGGGTCTTGGCGGTATTTGGCGATCACGTCGGCGGAGCGGATCAGGACGTCAACGGGGAGGACGAAGTGGGCGGCGATGGCCGCGTGGATTGGATTTCCGCGGCTGGGAATATCGGCGCCGTGGGGCAGCACGACCAGCAGGTCCAGGTCGCTGTTCTCGTCGGCTTCGCCGCGCGCGCAACTGCCGAAGAGGATGACCTGCTCCGGCTCGAAGCGCTCCACGATGAGCCGCGTGACGGCTTGGATGGTGGCTCGGTTGAGCGGGTCTTCAACGATGCGCATGAGGAGACCCTTGCATAAATGGTCGGCACCCTACGTCCAAGCCGCGGATCACCCTCACCGTCACCCTCACCCTAGCCCTCTCCCTTCAAGGAGACCTTTGCGTAACACCTCCGTCATTCCGGCGGAGGCCGGAATCCAGGGCTTTCCCTGAAGCTGGGGAGACGCCCTCACCCTAACCCTCTCCCAGAGGGAGAGGGGATTAAGACCCGCTCTCCGGCCCCTCCGGAGAGGTTTCGCAAGGGTCTCTTCAAGGGAGAGGGAACAGGACTTGCTCTCCAATCTCTATTGGAGGGGCTACGCACAGGACTCCATGGGCGTCTACAGCGCCATTCGGGCGTCGGTGTCTCCCGCGGCCAGGGCGTTCATGTAGGCCAGGATAAGCTCTTTGGTGCGGTAGCGGCCGTCGAACTGGGCTTGGTCTTCGCGGCGGACGATGGGGAAGGTGTCCAGGATGTAGCCGGCGTCGTCGCGGTCGAGGCCGTAGAGGTGGAAGTAGAGGGCGTCGAGGCGGGCGCGGAGGTGGCGGCGTTCTTCCTCGTTCCAGGTGAACGGCGGACCGCCGTAGCCGAGGTCGCGGGCGAAGGGCTCCATGTCGTGGGCGGTGTAGGTGAGGCGCAGCACGTGGTCCCGCACCAGGTCGGCGGCGGTCATGTCGCCGAAGCGGCGGTCGTAGGTGTCGGCCCCGATGACGGGGAGTTGTTCGAGGATAAATAGATTCAACGTTGTCCCTTGGACCTTCTGCCGCGCGACGAAGTCGAGGCATATGGCATTCAGGTTCGCCGTAAGCCTGGCGGCGTTGGCTGTGTATTCGCCGCTTTGCTTACCTTGGCCGGTTGCGGATGCTGCGCCGTCGTCGGCGAGCAACGGAACTTTGTTGCCGTAGCCAGCCTTCGGCACGATGGAAGCGATCACCGTTCTCACATCCGTTGGCCGAGCAATGTCGCGGAATCCCAGTGTGTAGCCGCGGCTCTGAGTGAAGTTCGGCTCAACATCCTGGGCTGGCACCCAATACTGCGACTGCGGCAGGAATTCGGGATCAGCATGCTGCGCTTCGCTGACCTCTTCGCTGAGGTATGGGTTGTGTGTGCTGTCCGGGTTGACCCGGACTGAGTTAGCGCGGTGATCGAATTGGTGGATCATGCGCCCTTGGTACAGGGGCAAGTACAGCGTCTTGCCCTTCTTCCACCGATTCCCCTCGACCGGATAGAACCCCTCGTCCTCGAGTTGCGCCGCGGTGTGGAAGAGGTGGGAGTCGTTGGTCATGTCGAACATGCGCACGTACTTGACCGGCCAGGCGCGGCGCTCGTCGCCGCCTGAGCGGTCCACCAGCACGGGGTGGCGCGCGTAAATGCGGCGGGTGATTTCGGCGTCACGGTGGGTGCGGAAGACGGGCGCGGTGCCGGTGTTGGGGTTCACGCGGGCGAAGTCGTCGGGGGAAAGCGGGAAGCAGCGGTCGGGCTTGTTAATGGTCGCGGTGTCGTGCAGGAAAAAGGCGCATTTGGTCTCGTCGAACGTGCGCTTGGCGCCGCCGAAGATGAGCGCGCAGAACTTGAACCGTGAGTCGATATCGGGAAAGAAGGGCGGCAGGTCGGTGCCGAGGCGGCGATTCTCGAAGTCGAACAGCCCGCCGACGCGCCCGCTGGTGGAGACGGTCTTGAAGAATTGGGCGGCGGTCTTGTCGGCGTAGATGCCCGACGGCGTGAGCAGGCCCACGAAGCCGTCGGGCTTGACGAGGTTCATGGCCCGCTCCACGAATAGTGAGTAGAGGTTGATGTCGCCGCCGCCCAGCAGGGGGTAGTGGCCGGAGGCGCGGATCAGGCGGGCCAGGCTTTCCGCGCGTTCCTTGGCGGCGTCGTAGGCGGCGACGAGGTTTCCGGCGGGATGACCCTCACCCTGACCCCCTCCCCAGCCCTCCCCCTTCCAGGTGGAGGGAGCAGAAGTCGAGGGAGAGGATGCCGGAGCACCCCCACCCCAGCCCTCCCCCTTCGAGGGAGAGGGAGTAGAAGTCGAGGGGGAGGGGGCCGGATCGGAGGCTTGCTCGCGGAGTTGCTTGATGGCGGCTTTGCGTGCGGCGGCGGTTGGGGCGCGGGCGATGGCGGGGTCGCGGGTGGCGAACCATTCGACCTCTTGCAGCTTGATGCGGTCCCAGGGCGGATTGCCGATCACGGCGTCGAAGCCGCCTTCGGGACGCAGGCTCTCCCAGCGGCGCCACACGCCGGGGAATGCCACCTCCCAGTGCAGGAGGCCCTCGCGCTGCGCGATGAACGCGGCGTCGTGCCAGGTTTCCTCGAACGGCGCCCGGGTGGATTCCTGGGCGGCGCCGCGCGGCGCCTCGGAATGAGGTTGGAGGGCGTCGGATTTCGCGGAACGATTGGCGGGACCCCGCGCCAGGAGCTTGTAGGCGATCTCCGGCTGCCGTCCCAGAGCCTCGACCAGCGGCGCCTCGAAGGCGCTGCGCTGCCGCTGCCGCATGCCGGCGGTTAGCCAGCGCAGACCGCAGAGGAAGTCGAGCAGGCCGCGCAGGTCGGCCGTGGTCGCCTCGACGTCCTGGAACAACGCCGCCGATTGCCGCACCTCGGCCACGTCGGCGTCCGACATCGCCTCGATGCGCTGCATGCCGTCCGTGGCGTTCTCGGCTCCGGCGATGGCGGTGCTGGCGAACAGCCCGCCCAGACGATTCAGCTCCCTGGTGGCCTCAAGCACCCGCAGGCCCAGCAGCGAGTCGCCGCAGCGCAGGTGGTGGTCCAGGAACGACAGCGGCGCGCCCACGGTGAAGCTGTGCAGCCACAGCGACACCTTGGCCAGCTCGACGGTCAGCGGGTTCTTGTCCACCCCGTAGATGCAGCGCTTGAGCACCATGCGCCGGATGATGGTCTGGTCGCTCAGCTGGGCCTCGTCCAGCACCCAGTTGGCCTCACGCGCGCGTTGCAGGATGTCGTGCCGAATGGCCGCGACGCGCTCCACCAGCGGCGACTCGTAAGCGTCGTCGCCGTCCAGCCATTCCGGCACCGCCGGGACGTACTCGACCAGGTCGGCGATGTAGTCGGCCAGGAAATCCACGGCGGTGACGAGAAAGTGGCCGCTGCCCATGGCCGGGTCCAGCACCTTGAGCTCGAGCACCGCCTCCGCTGGGTCCAGCCGCCGCAGCTCGTCGCGTCGCTGGTGCTTGGGCCGGCGGTCGCTCGCAAGCTCCCGCGCCTTGTCCTCGAACGCCTGGAGCCGTTCTTCCGTCAGCGGCTTGAGGGTCTGGTCCACGATCAGGTCCACCAGCTCCTGCGGCGTGTAGAAGCTGCCGCTGTCCTTGCGCGCGTAGGGATTGGGGCGAATGTCGATCCCGCCCTGGCTGTTGCGCACCGGCTCCCGCTCCAGCAGCCGCTCGTAGATCGAGCCGAGCTGCTGCACCGACATGTCGCGGTAGTTGACGAAGCCGCGCGCGCCGGCCGTCTCGGTGTGGCTCAGGCCGTGGACGATGGGGGCGAAGGCCGCGTCGGGCAGGCGAGAGGCTTCCAGCAGCGGCGCGGCCGTGGGCGCGAACAGACCGCCGTTGTAGGGCGGCAGACCGATGGAGGCGTCGCCGGCGTCGATGAGCTTGCCCAGCGTGATCACGTGGTCGTAGTAGCTCGTGGCGTGGGCTGAGAAGGCGTCGCCCTGGGCTGTCCGGCGCGCGATGTCGTCGCGCACCCGCCGGCGCAGCCCGTAATCGTCGTAGCGGGAGTCGTTGACGGGCAACAGGCCGCGATCCTCGGCGTAGAGCACGAAGAGCAGCCGGTAGAGCAGCACCAGCGCCGCCTGCCGAACCTGCGCCAGGTCGGCGTCGCTGGCGTCCACCAGAGCCTTGACGAGGTTGGGAAAGGCGCTCTCGAACACCACGGTGGACAGGTCCTGCGCGACCTGCTGTTCATAGCGACGCCCCTCGGCCAGCGCGTCTTCCAAGAAGGTGGTCGCGGCGTCCGGCTGGAGCACGAAGGCTTCGCGCCGGAACAGGAGCTGGAAGGTTCGCAGGGCCTCGTCGCCGCCCGCTGCCAGCAGGTGCGCCAGGTCGATTTCGAAATAGCTGCTGGCGCGGGGCCGCGCCCGCTGGTCGTAGAGGCGCCAGACGCCGCCGTTGGTCAGGATGCCCCAGCGAATCCAGCCCTCGGAGACCGTGTCGGCCGTGACGAGGTAGCGCAGAATCTGGCCGTGCGGCGTGCCCGCCCGCACGCGGCCGCTCTGCTCGCGCGCATCGAGCGGCCGGCCCAAACGCTTGCTCTCGGCGATCACCACGGCGTCGCGGAAGCGGTCGTTGGCGCGTGTGCGCCCTGCAGCCCGCGCCTTCGTGTCTGCATCGGCGAATAGCAGCAGGTCGGGAATATCCTCGCCGTGCGTCGTGCCTTGCTGCGGCAAGTAATCGGCCCACCCCAGCAGCTCCAGCAGGGGCCGGATTAGCTCCTGCTCGGTTTCAGCCTCGTTGGGGTTGTCGTAGCGGCTGAAACTCTCGAAAAGGCCGCGCGCGCCATCCCGGAAGTCGTTGAAGGCGTCCGGATGCGCGGCGCTGGCTTCCCAGTCCCTCGTGGACCGGATGCCGTCGGTCAGGAAGTACTGGGTGAAGAGCTGGCCTTGCACGACAGCTGGTCAGTGTGGCACGGCGCGGCCCGTCCGGTGGGCTCCGCCAATCGGGTGTAGGGCGGTTCGCGAACCGCCCCTACCTCGTGATTCGGTGCGTGCGGGGTCGGGCATCTGAGACTCCTCGCTGCGCTCGGAGTGACAGGGCGGTGGGATGCGGGCGTGAGGGTGCTTCGGTGCTTTGAGTTCGGTGGCCCGCGCTGCGGGCGGCGTGGGATCGGCTGTGGGTGGATTTCCCATGCTGCCCGCAGCATGGGCCACCGGGCTGGCATGGCCGCGTAGGGGCGTCCCTTGTGGGCGCCCGCTCGGGCGGCGAGCAGGGCAGCCACGAGGGCTGCCCCTACACCGATTGTCTAAGGACGCGGAGGCTGGATTCCCGCTGCCGCGGGAATGCCGGGCTCAGGTCTACCCGCTAGCTGGCGCCTGCCTGCCGTGGTCCGGCGCTTCCCGAGTGGGTAGCATGAGCCTTCGAGGCCCGCGTCTGCGGCCTGATTCCTTTCGGTGAGCTACTCGTGCGGCTGCGACGCGACATGGCGGCGATTCACGGATACGTTCCGGGCTTGCAGCCGAGCGACGGCAGCTGGATCAAGCTCAATACCAATGAGAGCCCCGAGGCCTCCCCAGCGGCGCTAGCGGCCTTGCGCGAAGCTGCCGACGCGTCGATCCGCCTCTATCCCGATCCGATCAGCCGCGAGTTGCGGGAGGCTGCCGCCCGCCGCCACGACCTCGAGCCGGAACAGGTCGTCTTCGGCAACGGATCGGACGATCTGCTCAATCTGCTGATCCGCGTGGCGTGCGATCCGGGTGACCGCGTGGTCGCGGCGACGCCCAGCTATTCGCTCTACCCAGTGCTGGCGACCATCGGCGGCTGCGACATTCGCGAAGTGCCGCTGGGCGACGCCTTCGAGTTGCCGGTGCGGCAGCTCGCCGCCGCCCGCGGCAAGATCACGTTTGTCGCCAGTCCCAACAACCCCGCCGGCACCCACTACGCGGCTGACGAGCTGCGCTGGCTGGCGGCGCGCGTGAATCTGCTCGTCATCGACGAGGCGTATGTCGAGTTCGCTGAGCGTGACAACGTCGACCTGCTGCGGGAGTGCGACAACGTCTGCATCACGCGCTCGTTCTCGAAGAGCTTTGGTCTGGCGGGCCTGCGGCTGGGCTATGCGCTTGCCAGCCCGCGTCTTGCCGACGCGCTGCTGTGTGTGAAGGACTCCTACAACGTCAGCCGCTTGGCGCAGGCCGCCGGGCTGGCGGCTCTGGCCGACCTTGAATGGGCCGAGCGCCACTGGGCGGCGATCCGCCGCCGCAGGGAGGCGTTGGCCGCGGCGCTGCACGAATGTTTCCAGCTCAAGGTCCACCCGTCGCAGGCAAACTTCGTATTTGTCGAGCTTGACGGGTACGATGCCGCGGATATTCAGCGCCAGCTTGAAGATCGCCGAATCGTGGTCCGGCGTTTCGCTAACGACTCGCGCATCTCGAATGCGCTCCGGATTTCGATTGGCTCGGCGGAGGACATGCAGGCGCTGATGGCCGCGCTCGGTGAGGTGCTCAAATAGCAGCTGCCCGGTGCGGCGCTATCCAGCGACGCTGCAACACTGTTACATGGCCCACCGCCGGTGGGCGTCGAGGGGGGTTTAGGTCTTGGAAGGTCTAGTTTGGGTCGTTCCGGCGGCCATTGTGGTTTCGGTAGCCGTGGTCGGGTACCTCGTCCGTGACGTCATGTCGCAGCCGGTCGACCGGAGCGGACGCAAAGCCGAATTGATCCCCGCGGTCCAAGGGTTGGGCGACGCAGAGCGGGTAAAGCTCTTCGCGGACATGCAGCTCAACGGCGACCGGATCTACGACGGCGCAACGGCCTTCCTGCGAAGGCAATACCGCACCATCGCCTTGCTCGCACTGTTCGCGGCGGCCGGACTGGCCGTGCTGCTGTTCTTCTTCGGCGCCAACGAGGCCAAGGGCATCGAGGCGGGTGACATCGCCTGGCGCACCGGGGTTTCGTTCCTCGTCGGCGCCGCCGCGTCTGCCCTGTCCGGCATCATCGGCATGATCGTGGCGGTCAAGTCCAACGTGCGCACCGCCAGCGCCGCGACGAAGTCGCTCGGCGACGCGCTCACGGTGGCCCTCCGGGGCGGCGCCGTCTCGGGCATTCTGATCGTCGGGCTGAGCCTGCTCGGCGTATTTGTTCTCTTTACTGTGTTCGACGGCTTTGGCAATCCCACACGCGCGCCGGAGTTGATCGTCGGCTTTGGGTTCGGGGCCAGCTTCGTCGCGTTGTTCGCCCAGTTGGGCGGCGGCATCTACACCAAGGCCGCGGACGTGGGTGCGGACCTGGTGGGCAAGCTCGAGGCCGGCCTCCCCGAGGACGACCCGCGCAACCCCGCCGTGGTGGCCGACCTGGTCGGTGACAACGTTGGCGACTGCGCCGGGCGCGGTGCGGACCTGTTCGAGTCAACCGCTGCCGAGAGCATCGGCGCGATGATCCTGGGCGCGGCCGTGTTCAAGGCCATTGAGGCCGTGGACCCGGCGCTGGCCGGCGTCGAATGGATCCTGTTCCCGCTGGTGGTGCGCTCGTTCGGCACCTTCGCATCGATCATCGGCCTGCTGGTGATCCGGCCCGAGCGCGTGCACAACGCGCAGCGCGCCCTTGACATCGGCTATTGGACAACGGCGATTCTCTCGACTGCCGGAATGGCGCTCGCGGTGTTCGTCATGCTCGATTCCGCGTGGTTCTTCCTCGCCGGCGTCATCGGTATCCTCACGAGCGTCGCGTTCGTCTACATCACGCAGTACTACACGTCGGGCTCCTGGCGCCCGGTGCGCGAGATCGCTGAAGCGTCGCGCACAGGCCCCGCCACCAACATCATCTCGGGCATGGCGATGGGCTTCGAGAACACGGCCATGCCGATCATCGTCATTTCGATTGCCTTGTGGACGTCGTACCAGACCGGCATCCAGGGATTCCAGTCGCTCGGCATCCCGATCGGCGATTTCGAGGCCGGCGTGTTCGGCACCGCCGTCGCCACGATGGGCATGCTGATGAGCGCGGCTTACATCCTGGCCATGGACACCTTCGGCCCGATATCGGACAACGCGGGCGGCATCACCGAGATGTCTAAAGCGCCGGAGGATGTGCGGAACATCACGGATGGACTGGATTCGGTCGGCAACACGACGAAAGCACTCACCAAGGGCTACGCCATCGCGTCGGCCGCGCTTGCCGCCTTCCTGCTGTTCAGCGCCTATCTGGAAACGGCCAATCTCCATTCCGTCGACCTGGCCAAGGTCGAGGTCTTCATCGGCGCCATGCTGGGCGCCATGCTGGTGTTCCTGTTCAGTTCGTTGGCCATCCGCGCCGTCGGTCGCGCCGCGGGCACGATGATTCAGGAAGTCCGGCGGCAATGGCGCGAGGAGCCGGGGATCCTTGAGGGCACCGTCGAGCCCAGCTACAGCCAGGCGGTCGACATCAGCACGCGCTCCGCGCTGCGGGAAATGATCCTGCCGGGCGTGTTGGCCATCGCCATGCCGGTCGTGGTGGGCCTGGTGCTTCGCGCCGAGGCGGAAGCCGCCTTCCTGATGGTGGGCACCATCGCCGGCGTGCTCCTGGCCACGGTGATGAACAACGGCGGCGGCGCCTGGGACAACGCCAAGAAATATATCGAGGCCGGCAATCTCAAGGACGAGAACGGCAACCCGATCGGCAAGGGCTCGCCGGAGCATGCCGCGTCGGTGGTCGGCGACACGGTCGGCGATCCGTTCAAGGACACGGCGGGTCCTTCGCTGCACGTGCTGGTGAAGATGCTCAGCACGATCACCTTGGTGCTGGCGCCGGTCTTTGTCGTGACCGCCTGATCTCGGGCCGTGCTCATCGAGGCGGCTCTGTTGGGCGCCATCCAGGCGCTCACGGAGTTCCTGCCCGTGAGCAGTTCGGCTCACCTGTTGCTGGTGCCCGAGTTTGCCGGGTGGAGCGACCCGTTTCTGTCGGGGCTCCTGCTCAGCGTGGCGCTGCACGTGGGCACTGCGGTGGCGCTGGCCGTGGCCCTGTGGCGCGACTGGTGGCGGTTGGCGCTTAGCGTCGTTGGCCGGGGTTCGGACGTGGCCACGTCGCGCCGGGTGCTGGTGGCGATCATTGGATCGACGCTGCTGGTCGGGGCCGTGGCCTACCCGTTGCGTGACGCGCTGACGGAGACTCGAACATTGCTGGTCGCGTCGATCACGCTGATCGGGTTCGGCGTGCTGCTCGCGGCCGCCGACCGTTGGGCGCCCACCCGCACGACCTTTGACACCACGCGCCTTCCCGTCTGGCTCCTGGTCGGCGTGAGCCAACTCGTGGCGCTGATCCCCGGCGTCTCGCGCTCAGGGATCACCATGACCGTGGCGCGCGCCCTGGGCGTGGAGCGGCACGCCGGTGCGCGCTTCTCGCTGATGCTCCTGACGCCCATCGTGCTCGCCATCGGCATCGTGCAGTTCGCTTCCGTCGCCGGTACGCAGGCCTTCGACTCGGTCGTGGGCGCGCTGGTGATCGGTGCGCTGACGGCGGCGCTGGTCGGCGTGGTCGTCATCCGCGCCTTGTTGTGGTTCGTCGCCGCCCACGGCCTGCTCGTTTTCGGCGCCTACCGGGTCGCGCTGGGCGCCGCCGCGCTGGCCGTTCTTGCGCTGCAGCCATAATGCTGGGCGCCACGCCCTGTCATTTCGAGCGCAGCGAGAAATCTAAGATGTACAGCCGCCGCGCGGGAGGCTAGCAGCGCTGCTCGTCCGGGGCTGGAGCGGCGTCCGACGCATTCTTGCCAGCCGCAGCCTGGTCTAACTCGCCCCAAGATCCACGCCGGGGGCCCCATTGCGCCCGTATAATTGCGTTTACGCTCTGGAGCCACCGCGTGATGCGCCTGGGCCTTCTCAATGCCACCGGGTACACCGGCGGCGAGATGATCCGCTATCTGGCCGGCCATCCCGACCTGGAACTGACCAGCCTTACCGCGCGCAGCCAAGCCGGCCGCACGGTCGGTGAGGTGCTGCCGTGGATTCGGGCGACGGCGCGGCCCGACTATGCGGACTTGCGGCTCACGCCTGAGTTGGACGGGTCGGTTGACGCCGTTGTGTCGTGCCTGCCGCACAACGCATCCGCGGCGCAGCTGGCGCCGCTGCTCGACGACGGCGTGCCGGTGGTGGACGTCAGTGCCGACTTCCGTCTGCACGACCTGGCGGTCTACCGCGAGTGGTACGGCGAGCATCCAGCGCCCGAATGGATCGCCGACGCCGTCTATGGCCTCAGCGAGTACCGGCGCGAAGCTCTGCAGCGCACCAAGCTGGTGGCCAACCCCGGCTGCCACGCCATCGCCGCGGAGCTCGCCATCGGACCCGCCCTGGCGGCGGGGCTTGTCGAGTGCTCGGTGATCGTGGACTCGAAGACCGGGGTCTCGGGCGCCGGTCGACGCGCCGACACCGCGTTTACCTACTCCGAGATCAACGAGAGCGCCGCGCCGTATAACGTTGCCGCCCACCGCCACGGCCCCGAGATTGCCCAGGAACTGACTGCGCTTGCCGGGGCGTCCGTCCAGGTCACCTTCGTTCCCCACCTGGTGCCCATGACGCGCGGCATCCTCTCGACGACCTACGCCCGGATGCGAGACGGGGCGACCAGCGCGGATATCGCCGCGGCGTATGGCGACCGGTACGCCGCCGAGCCCTTCGTGCATCTCGCGGGCGAGCCACCGCGCACCAAGTGGACCACCGGCACGAACCACTGCTTCGTGCAGGCGGTTGTCGATGAGGTAACCAGTACCCTGGTCGCCATGAGCGCTATCGACAACCTGGGCAAAGGCGCGGCAGGCGCCGCCCTGCAGAACGCCAACGTGATGCTGGGCTTGGATGAGCAGGCGGGGCTCGGTATCCCCGCGGGGTTCCCCTAGATGGGCGATATCCCCTCCACGCTTGACGGATTCAGGGTTATCCCCGGCGGGGTCGTGGCGCCGCGCGGGTTCATCGCCGGGGCCACGGCCGCTGGAATCAAGGCCGATGGCGCGTTGGACCTGGGCGGGATCTTCAGCACCGCCGCCCCCTGCACCGTCGCCGCTACGTTCACCACCAACCGCGTCCGCGCCGCCAACGTGGAAATCAACCGTGCCCGTGTCGCCACGGGGCAGGCTCGCGGCGTGGTGTTCAACAGCGGCAACGCCAACACCTACACGGGACCCGAGGGCCGCGCCGACGCGCGGCGGATGGCGGAGTTATTTGCTGCCGGTCAGGGTGTGGAGCCCGAGGAAATCCTCATGGCGTCAACCGGCGTCATTGGGTTTCGATTGCCCATGGACCGCGTGGCGGATGGCATCGGCCGTCTCGAGCTCAGCTCAGTCGATGGGATCGATGTCGCCCGGGCCATGATGACCACCGACGCCTACCCCAAGACCGTGGCCGTGGAAGTGCCACTGTCGACCGGGACGGTGCGGCTCGGCGGCGTCGCCAAGGGCGCCGGCATGATCCATCCCAACATGGCCACGATGCACTCGTTTCTCACCACCGATGCCGCCATCGACGCCGCGCTCGCCCGCAGCGCCCTGCGAGCGGTAGTTGACGACTCCTTCAATGTGATCTCGATCGACGGCGATCAGTCCACCAGCGACACGGTGCTGCTATTCGCCAACGGCGCCAGCCAAACGCCGCCGCTGGACGGCGCGGACGCCGAGCAGTTCAGCCGAGCACTCAGGGCCGTGAGCGTGCACCTCGCCCGCGAGATCGTGCGCAACGGGGAAGGCGTAACCAAGCTGGTCACGATTGAGGTCAGCGGCGCAATCGACGCCGCTGACGCCCGCCGTGCGGCGCGTGGGATATCCACGTCGCTGCTGGTCAAGACGGCCGTGCACGGCGGCGACCCAAATTGGGGACGCATCGTGGTCGCGCTCGGCAACAGCGGCGCCCAGTTTGACCCAGACGCCTTGGACATCTGGATCGGCGACACTTGCACGGTCGACGGCGGCCGCATTCGCGACTACCACGAGCCGGACGTTGCCGCTCACTTACGCCAATCGGAGTGCCGCATCGCGGTCAATCTGCATGCGGGACCAGCCGCCGCCACGGCTTGGACCGGCGATCTCTCCAGCGAGTACGTCACCATCAACGCGGAGTACATGACCTAGAAAGGTGCCCGGTAGCGCCGCCTGCCTCACGGCGGCCGCGCGTCTCGCCGCCGCTGAAAGCGAATTCTTGAAACGTGATGAGGGTCGTTTGCTGGAACATTGACAAGCGATATGAGCCGTGGCGCGAGCTCGCGCGGATGGCCAGGCAGGGAGAAGCGGACGTGGCCTTGCTACAGGAGGCCGGCGGCCCGCCCGGCGACATGGTTGACCTGGTCGCGTATGAGGACCACGTATTCTGGAACCGGCATCTGTATGACCGATGGCCGCTGGTTGTGCAGTTGTCGGACCGGGTAGAAGTCGAGTGGTTCCGGCAGGTCCCACCGATCAGCGAGCTTGGCGAGTGTGACATCGGCGTGAGCGGCATTGGGACCATGGCCGCCGCAAGAGTGACGCCGAGCGGCCGGGGACAAGACGCATTTGTAGCCGTGTCCGTTTATGCGCGCTGGATATTGCCCCACCCCTCAACCGGCAGCCCGTGGAGGGTTGGCGCCTCCGACGTGTCAGCGCACCGGATCCTTTCAGACCTTTCGGCCTTCATAGGACATTCCGATCCGACAAAACACCGGATCCTGGTGGCGGGTGACTTGAATATGTTCTACGGCGCGACTGACGACACGCTGTCACTCCCCGAACGCGAAAAGACGGTTTGGGACCGGTTCGCCGCGCTCGGTCTCGAATTCTTGGGACCCCAATCGCCACGCGGCCGGCAGGCGGCAAGGCCCCATCCCGACGTGCCAGCCAACACGAAGAATGTGCCCACCTATCATCTCCGCAACGCGTCTCCTGAGAGCGCGGATCGCCAGCTCGACTACGTCTTTGCCTCGCGCGGATTCCATGAGAGGGTGAAGGTCAGCGCGCTCAATGGGGTCGGGGAATGGGGATCGAGCGACCATTGCCGGCTGATGATCGAGATCGCCACGGAATGAGTTCGAATCGTCCAATTCGGCCCCGACGGCAGCTTGTCCGGGCGGTTGCTAGCTCGTGACCACACCGTCCGAAGAAGACTTCACGGACTTCCGGGGGCGCTACGTCGTGCTCAAGGTCGGCGGCACCGCGGACGTTCAGCGCGGGCGCATCGGCGCCGACGTGCGGGCCCTGGTCGAGGCCGGCGTCCGCGTGGTCGTGGCGCATGGCGGCGGCGATGCGCTCAGCGCCTATCTCGCGCAGCGGGGAGACACGCCAACCTGGATCGACGGGCTGCGGGTAACGTCGGCGGCCACCCGTGACGCCGCCGTAATCGTCTTTCGCGGCATCGTTGCCCCGGCGCTGATCGGTGAGCTGGTGGCCAACGACGTCTCGGCTGTTGGCGTCGCCGGCAATGACGGCGACGTGATTCGCGTCGAGCAGCAGTCGCCCGCCCTGGGCTTCGTGGGCCGGGTGTGCGAGGTGCGGCGCGCGTTGCTGGACGACCTCACTGCACGCGGGCATGTACCGACGATCGCCCCGCTGGGCTTGGGCCCCGACGGCGAGCTCTACAACGTGAACGGTGATGAGATCGCCGGCGCCGTGGCGCGCGCGGTGCGCGCGGACGCCTTGCTGTTTCTCACCGACGTGCCGGCGGTCCGCGATGCCGCTGGGGAAGACATTCGCGATCTGCCGGCCCGGCGCGCGACCGAGCTGATCGAAGCCGGCGTGATTCGCGACGGCATGGTTCCCAAGGTCCGCGCGGCGATCGACTTGCTGGACGCGGTCGACGCCGTGTGGATCACCGACGGCCGGCGGCCGCACGCCATACGGCAGACCTTGGTCGACGGCGCCGTGGGCACCCGCATCGTTCCCTGACGCACATCCGCCCGATCGCCATATAATTCCTGCCAACCTGCACGGCCAGAGTTCATCCATGACCCAAACAACGACGGACTGGCAGGCGCGCGAAGCTCAGGTCTACCACCAAACGTTTACGCGGGCGCCCGTGACCTTGGTTCGCGGCAGCGGCATGCGGGTGTGGGATGACGCCGGCCGCGAGTACCTGGATTTTGCCGCCGGCATTGCGGTGAACGCGCTTGGCCACGCCAACCCCGATATCGCCGACGCGGTGTCGGAGCAGGCGCGCACGCTGGTTCAGGTTTCCAACCTCTTCTACACCACGCCGCAGGTCGAGCTGGCTGAGCGGCTGGTCGGCCACTCGGCGCTGGACCGCGTTTTCTTCGTCAACAGCGGCGGCGAAGCGACCGAGACCTGCGTCAAGATCGCGCGCAAGTGGGGCCGGCTCAATCGCGACGGCGCCGCGGGCGTCATCACCGCCCTGCGCGGATTTCACGGCCGCTCGCTGGCCATGACCGCCGCCACGGGCACGCCGGCCTATCACGCGCCCTTCGCGCCCATGCCGGCCGGGTTCACGCATGTTCCTTACAACGACCTTGACGCCGTGCGCGACGCCATTGACGCCTCAACCGCCGCGGTCATGATCGAGCTCATCCAGGCCGAAGGCGGGGTCTGGGTGGCCGACGGGGACTACGTCCGGGGCCTGCGCGACCTGTGCGATGAACATGGCCTGCTGCTGATCCTCGACGAGGTGCAGACCGGCATCGGGCGCACCGGCAAGCTCTTCGCCTACGAGCACTTTGGCGTCACGCCCGACCTGATGGCGCTGGCCAAGGGACTCGGCGGCGGCTTGCCCATTGGCGCCGCTCTGAGCACCGAGCGGTGCAGCGTGCTCAAACCCGGCGACCACGGCTCGACGTTTAGCGGAAATCCCCTCGTCTGCGCCGCCGCTCGCGTGGTATTCGATCACGTCACCGCTCCGGGATTCCTCGAGGCGGTGGCCCGCAAGGGCGACCGTGCCGCCGAGGAGCTGCGGCGTCTCGGTCGCGAGACCGGTGAGATCACGGATGTGCGCGGCCTTGGATTGCTGGTGGGGTTCGATCTCACGAGCCCCGAGCGCGCCGACCATGTGGTTGCCTACGCGCGCGATCACGGCGTGCTGCTGATCAAGGCCGCTGCGGCGACAATCCGCTTGGTGCCGGCGCTGAACATCAGCGACGGCGAGCTTGACACGGGCCTTGAGGTCATTGGCGCTGCCCTGCGCGCCTAGCCGCGGACGCCGCCCGCCCCGGCGCGCGGGCTGAGATCGCCGTCATGTGGGGCGGGCGCTTTGAGTCTGGGCCCGCCGACGCGGCCCGAGCGTTCACCCGCTCGTTTCCGTGGGACCGGCGGCTCTATCGCGAGGACATCGTGGCCAGCGGTGCGCATGCTGCCATGCTCGGCACGCAGGGCATCATCGGCGCACCCGACGCCGACGCGCTGACGGCGGAGCTTGATCGGCTCCTGCGGGAGCTCGACGCGGCCGGCGGTCCGGCCGATGCGGGCGATGAGGATATTCACAGCTACGTGGAGCGTGTCCTCATCGAGCGGTTGGACGATCCCGGTCGCCGTCTGCACACCGCCCGCAGCCGCAACGACCAAGTCGCCACCGACATGCGGCTCTACGTCAAGGGCCTGACGCTGCGACTCGGGCGCGAGCTGGTGGAGCTGATGGCCGCGCTGGTCGAGCGTGCCGAGCCCGATACGGTCGCCCCCGGATTCACCCACCTCCAGTCCGGACAGCCGGTCACCCTGGGTCACTATCTGCTGTCGATTCACGAGATGCTCAGCCGTGACCTCGACGGCTGTTACCAGGTATTCGCCTTGGCCGACGTATGCCCGCTCGGCAGCGGGGCGCTGGCCGGGGTTCCTTATGACATTGATCGCGAGCGCGTGGCGCATGCCCTGCACTTCAGCCAGGTGACCCGCAACAGCATGGACGCCGTGGCCGATCGCGACTATCTGCTGGCCCTGCTCAATCTGGGTGCGGGCATCGTGCTCCACCTCTCGCGATGGGCCGAAGACCTGGTGATTTGGGCTTCGCCCGGGTACGCGATGGTCGAGTTCGACGATGCCTACGCCACGGGCAGCAGCCTGATGCCGCAGAAGAAGAACCCGGACATTGCCGAGCTGGTCCGTGGGCGGGCGGGCACCGCCTTGGGCATCGTCTCGGGCCTGGCCGCGACACTCAAAGGCGTGCCGCTGACCTACGGCCTGGACTTGCAGGAGGACAAGCAGGCCTTGTTTCGCATGGAGGACTTGGTGCTTCCCAGCTTGCAGATCATGCGCGAGGCCTTCACCACGCTGCGCTTCGATCGCGCGCGGATGGCGCAAATGGCGACGGCGGGCTACGCCACCGCAACCGAGATTGCCGACTATCTCGTCGAGCGCGGCGTGCCGTTTCGCGAGGCTCACGAGATCGCGGGGCGTGTCGTTACGGCGGCCATTGGCGGCGGCGTGGAGTTGCCGGGGCTCACCGATGACCAGCTGCGCGCCATCGATGCGCGTCTCGGTTCCGATCTGCGGGAGCGCCTGACGGCGGAGAGCTCGGTCGCTCGCCGTGATGTGCCCGGCGGCACCGCGCCGCGTCGCGTGAGGCTTGCCATCGCCGACGCTCAGGGCCGCATCGATCTCGAGCGCGGCCGCTTGCGCGAGCTCGCCGCCAGCGGGCTCCCCGCCGTGTTGAATCCTTGGACATAGGCCGGGCGATGCGGCGCGGTCCGCTGCTACGCTTGCCTGACTTTCGCAAATTGGAGTCGCTCAGTGGCCACGCTGGTCTGTAAGTTCGGCGGTACCTCTGTGGCGACGCGTGAGCGCATCGCGGCCGTGGCGGAGCGCGTCGCCGACGCGGCAGCGGGTGGCGACCGCTTGGCCGTTGTTGTCTCCGCTCGTGGCGACGCCACCGATCGACTGATCGAGGAGGCCGAGCACACCGCCCCGCGGCCCGACGCGCGCGAGCTCGACATGCTGCTGTCCACCGGTGAAACGGCGTCCGCCGCCTTGGTCGCCATGGCGGTCAGCGCACGCGGTCAAGAGGCGGTGGCCCTCAGTGGCATGCAGGCTGGGGTCGTCACCGACGGGGTGTATGGCCGCGGCCGCATCGAGCGGCTGAACCCAACCCGGGTGCGGCAAGAGATGGAGGCCGGCCGGATTCCGATTGTCGCCGGCTTTCAGGGACTCGGCCCGGACGGACACGTGGTCACGCTGGGCCGCGGCGCCTCCGACACTACGGCGGTCGCGCTGGCGGCGGCGCTGCCCGCCGACCGCTGCGAGATCTTCACGGATGTCGCCGGCGTTTACACCGCGGATCCCCGCTGCGTGCCGCGGGCCCACAAGCTGGATGCCATCGGCTATGGGGAAATGTTGGAGATGGCGCAGCTCGGCGCCAAGGTCATGCAGCATCGCTCCGTTGGCATCGCCCAGCGCTTTCGTATACCCGTCGTGGTACGTTCCAGTTTCGCGGATACCCCGGGTACGTCCATGATGTCGGCTGGAGCAGTTGAGATCGAGAGCGTCACGCCCGTGCGCGGCGTGGCCCACGACACCAACGTGGCGCGGATCACCGTGCGGCAGGTGCGCGACCGGCCCGGCTTGGCGCACGGCATCTTTCGGCCCCTGGCCGAGCATGGCATCAACGTCGACGTCATCGTCCAGAACCTCTCGGACGCTGGGACGACCGACATCTCATTTACCGTGAGCAAGGCTGACATGGCCACTGCCGTTGACCTTGTGCGGCCGATTGCCGCGGAGATCGGGGCGGGCGAAGTCTCGGCCGACGATAGCCTGGGCAAGGTTGGGATTGTCGGCGTCGGGATTCAGAGCACGCCCGGCATCGCTGCCCGCGCCTTTGGCGCCCTCGCCGATGCCCGCATCAACATCCTGGGCATTACGACCAGCGAGATCCGTATCACCTGTCTCGTCGCCGAAGCCGAGGTCGAGCCTGCGGCGCGGATCCTGCATACCGCATTCGGGCTTGACGTCGGCCCGGCCGATTGATGCGTGGACAACGAAACTTTCGCGGAGGTCGTTGGTAAACTCAGGCCAACTGGCTTGAGAGACGGCGCGGCCGCTCACAGGACGGGCTCGATATGATCGAAATGACCGTCGATAGCGTGCGCGTCAACCTGGTCAGCCCGAGCCGGGTGGTCGTCCTCAAGGAATGCAAGGGCGCTCGCTACCTTGCCATCATGATTGGCACGGCTGAGGCGGACGCTATCGCCGTCAAGCTGCAAGACCGGCAGGTCCAGCGGCCGCTCACCCACGATCTGTTGCACGCCGTCGTTGACACGGTCGGTGCCGGCGTGCAGCACGTGTCCATCACCAAGATGGTTGACCAGATCTACTACGCCAACATTGCGATGACCTTCAACGGCCGCGAGCTCGAGGTCGACTGCCGGCCAAGCGATGCGATTGCGCTCGCGGTGCGCGTGAGCGTGCCCATCCTGGTCGACGAGGAGGTCCTCGTACAGGCCGGATTCGAGCCGGACCAGGAGACTGAGGCCTCCAAGCCCGCGGACGGCGACGCCGAGCCGGTGTCGGAGGAAAAGCTCGAGGTCTTCCGCAAGTTCATCGACCAACTCGACCTCGACGACTTCGGCCGGTCATAGCCGCCGCACGCCAATAGAGGTAGAGAGGCCGGCCGGCGCGGTTCAGAGATTGCCGCGGAGCGGTGTAGGTTGGCTCGGGCCTAGCTCTGGACTAAGCGTCTCGGTGTAGCGGACCGCCCGGCGTGAACTGCCCGCCTTCGGGCAATGGCAGGCGCTGCACACGCTGCCGGAACGTGCCCTGGCCCTTGGTCAACTCGTGGGGATCCCACCCCTGCTTCTCCAACTCGGCCAGCACGTAGGCCCGATCGAAGACCTCGCCGGTGGTCGGATCTCGCAATTCTTCCGACCAGTGCAGCATGTGCTTCGGAAACTCGAAGTAGCCGTCGCTCTCGCGACGCGGCACCCGCAGCCGCATTTCGGATACGCGGATGTGATGCCGAACTGTGTCGGTCATGGGCAGTGACGCTCTCAGAGGCGCTCGCAAGCAGTGGGCAATTCTGTTGACCCGCGTGCGCGTCTGTCAACGAGCGCGCCGCCGCGCGCACACGATCAGGTTCGGCGAATCCGGGGACCAGGGCCCGTGCTGAAAGTCGCCGTAGGTCGCGAGATCGACAAATCCGGCGCTGCGCACCTCACTCACCAGTTGGTCGCGGCTCAACAAAGCCAAGCTGTACCCGAGCCGAAGCTCCTCCGCCAGCTGGCCGGCGCCGGCATAGAGACGATAGATGAGGAGGCTTTGGCCCCGATCCGTCCGCGGGTCATAGGTATAGAAGCGCTCGCGCGTGATGAGGCGGTTCGATTCCGGGTCGCGTTCCAGGAACTCCACCATCTCGTGATCCGGGGTGCGGTCGATGGCGTTTGCCGCAAAGACATCGACGACGAGGGTCCCGCCCGGGCGAAGGTGGTCGAACGACGCGGCCAAGCATGCCGCCCGGGCCTGTGCGTCTGGCAACAGCAGCAAGGCGTTGAACGCGGCGACGACCAGATCGAACTGGGAATCAAGTTGGAACCGCGCCATGTCGCCGCGAGCGAACGTCAGGCGGGATGCGGTTTCCGGATCCAACAGCTCGCGCTTGGCGCGCGCGCGCGCCAGCATGCCCTCTGAGATGTCGAGTCCCGTGACCGCGTGACCCAACCGCGCGAGCGCCAGCGCCACGCGCCCGGTTCCCGTCGCCAGCTCGAGGATCCGCGACGGCTCGCGGCCGGCGATGGCCGTTAGAAACGCCAGCTCGTCGCCCGTGCAGTCGGGGTACTCAAGGTCATAGACGCGGGCGGCCTGGTCGTAACCGGTCTCCGTAAACGGCGACTGGGAGGTCATGCCCGGGATCGAGCGCGCGCGGCAAGGTGTGCCTGACGCAACGGCTCCGGCTGGCGAAAGCGCCCCGTGCACCGCAGCACCAGTGCCGTCGCCGACCGCAGCGACAGCCGGTGGCCCACGGACACGAACACCGGCGCCACGTCCGCCCGCGTGCGCAGCACGGTACCCACCAGTTCCCCCTGGTGCTTCAGCATGGAGCGTGAGCCGCGCGGCCCGGCGGGCATGGCGTAGTCGCCGACCAGGCGCGTCTTGGCGCAGCCGGCCGTGGGCAGATCGAGCGTCAGGCCCAGATGGCACGCCAGGCCAAAGCGGCGCGGGTGCGCGAGCCCGTGGCCATCGACCAGCACGGCGTGAGGAACCGTGTCCAGGCGCTGCAGCGCGGCCAGCGCCGCCGGCAATTCGCGAAAGGCCAGCAAGCCCGTGACATAGGGAAAGCGCACCGGCTCCTCTGCCGTGGCGGTCTCGCGCAATTCAAGGGTCGGCACGTGGACCAAGGTCGCCACGGCAATGGCCGTCGCGTCTCGCACATGGACATCGACACCGGCCACAAGAGTCGCGTGCCTGGCCGAACCCTGGGTGGCGACGCACGCCGCCAGCCGGGCCTGCAGCGCGCGGGCGCCGGCGGCGTCCGTGGGCAAGGCTGATTCCAAGAGCGGCAGCGGCGTCGTCCTAGCCGGCGCCCGTTGCCCCGGCCTGCTGCTCGCCAAACTCCTGCTCGAGGCGCGTGTGATCTTTGAGGTTTTCCATGGCGCGCCACCACGCGTGGGACGTGAACGCACCCAGCTTCCCCTGCGCCGCCAGCTCGGGAAACGTCGAGTCCTCGTGATCGCCGACGACCGGCAAGTGGTGCTCGATGGTCCGATTCATCACGTACACGCCGCCGTTGACCCAATGCGGTAGCACCGGGTTGGTGGAGAATCGCTGCACGTGGCGGCCCTCGACCTCGACGATGCCGAACTGGCTCACGAACGGTGTCAGCAGGATCGTGGCCGTGTTCCCATCCTCGCGGTGCTGCGCGATCATGGGCGCCAGCGGCTGCGCCGATAGGATGTCGGCGTTGGTGGCGATGAACAACTCCTCGGTTGCCGGGATTTGCCGGCAGCCGAACCGGATCCCGCCGCCGCGGCCCAGTGGTGTGTCTTCAACCGCATAGGTGATCTGGACGCCAAGGGATCGTCCATCGCCGAAGTAGTCCTGAATGACCTGGTGCATAGCGCCGCAGGACACGACAAACCGATCGACGCCTTCGCCCATTAGCCAGTCGATTTGGCGCGCCATGATGGGGCGGCCGCCCACCTCCACCATGGGCTTCGGCCGATCCTCCGTGAGCGGCCGCAGCCGCTCTCCCTTGCCTCCAGCGATCAGCACCGCGTACATCGCTAGCCCTTGCTCCCCGTCCCCTTCAGGGAAAGGCGGTGTCCCCCATCCCTTGATGAGACCCTTTTGTTGATTTGTAGGGGGGCGTCCCTTGTGGGCGCCCGTTCCGCCGGTGACCAGGGCAGCCACAAGGGCTGCCCCTACGTTGATTAACGGCTACTCACGTCGCGCATTCTAGGCCGCTCGCGTCGGAACAAGGCTAGGGCGGTGATCGCGGCGCCGGCGCTTCGCGCACCGGGGCTTCCGGCGGGGCGCGCAGCTCGATGACGATGCCGTCCGGGTCGCGCAGATAGAGGCCGCGGCCGTCGGCATCCGTCACGGGGCCGTCCGTGTGGATGCCGTGGTGCGTGAGGTGGTCTTTGATCACGTCCAGGTCAGCATCCGGTGTCATGAACGCCACGTGCTGCAGACCGATCTGCCGCCAGTTCCGCGCGGCCTCGGCCGTGGCCGGTTCCGGCGCTTGGAAGAGATGCACCGCCACCGCGCCGCGCGCCAGCACCTGGCGGAAGCCCGTTCGCCGCACCGGATTCAGCCCCAGAACTCTGGCGTAGAAGTCGATGCTGCGCTTCAGGTCGCGCACGTTGATCGCGACGTGATGGACAGCGCCAACATCGATTGGCCGCAGCCCGTCTGGAAATGTGTCGGCCATCGGCGAACGTGAAACTCGGAGCGGCCACGTCTGGCCGCCAGCGCAGCGTACGCTGCCCCCGGCCATCCGACGAACCCTGAATGTGTGCCCTGTTCGGCCGCCAGTGCTGCGGTGATCCTCGGTCCTTCCGGTAGGGACGCCCCGCCTCTCATAGCCGTGCGCCTCGCCGTGCCGCCTATGAAATGCGTCGTGTATCTCTGCTAGGTTCGGGAGCCTTTGCGGTGCCGGGAGACATACGCTGCGCTGCCCGGAATGCGGAACGGATCGCCTGCAGGTCGTGGATTCGCGCGACGCGCCGGACGCCGTGCGCCGCCGTCGCGAGTGCGGCGAGGGGCATCGATTTACGACCTACGAGCGGTGCGAGGTCTTCACCTGCCCGCGGTGCGCATCCACGGAGACGCGCGTCGAGAGCACCGACGTCGGTGCGCGCGGCGTTCAGCGCACGCGCCGCTGCGGTCCCTGCGGCCTCATCTTCGACACGGTCGAGGGGCTGGTCCGACCAGACATTTCCGTCATCAAGGCCGACGGACGGCGCGAACCGTTCAATGGCGGCAAGCTCTTCGGCGCCGTGCGCACGGCGTGCTCCAAACGGCCGGTGGCGAACGAAGCATTGTTGACGCTGGCCGACGGCATTGCGACCGACTTGCGCGACACCGGGCAAACCGAGGTCCGGTCGGCCGTGCTCGCCGAGATGGTGCTCGAGCGGCTCCAGCCGCTCGACGAGGTCGCCTACGTTCGCTACGCCTCCAGCTACGTCGAGCCCGGCGGGCTTGAAGACATGCTGGCGGTCATTCGCGACACCGTGCACCGCCGAGAGCTGCAATCGATCCGCGAAACCAACCTGCCGCTTGTCGCGGATGAAATGGAGTCGCCCGACTGACTTCAGGGCCGGCGGCCCTGCCGCTGGGGAGCGTGTCGGCGCGGCCGGTACTTCCCCTGGGCGGGTTCGTTGCGCTTGGCCTCGCGCTGGCCCTGATCGGTCTGGCGGTTGGGTTGCGCGCCGAATTGCGGCTGGCGGTTGACGTCGGCGCGACGCTGGCGTCGCTGGTGCCCGGCGACGATCAGCCCGCGACCGCCACGCCCAATGCTCGTGGCGTCACCTATACGAGCAGCGCCGGCGACATCATCCCCGCCGATCTCTATGCGCCGTCCGGGGGCGGCTCCGGCGCCGCGCTCATCCTGATCAATGGCGTCGAAGTCACCGGACGAAGGCATCCGGTCCTGGTGACGCTGGCGGAGTCCCTTGCCCGCGCTGGATTCGTTGTCCTCGCGCCGGAGCAGCTGGGCAATGCGGCCTATCGACTCGTCGATCGTGACCCGGACGCCCTCGTGGCCGGCTTCGAGTTCCTGGCGCGGCAGCCGGAGGTCGATCCCAAGCGCGTCGCCTTCGTGGGCGTGTCCACCGGCGGATCGCTGTCGCTGGTCGCGGCCGCCGATCCGCGCATTGCCGACGACGTCGCGTTCGTCGCCACCATCGGCTCCTACTACAGCCTGGCGACGTTGCTCCAGGCCGCGACCACTGGAACGATCCTTCACGACGGCCGCCTCCAACCCTACGTCCCGCATCGCTACGTATGGGGCGTCGCGCGCAATACCTTGGTCAGCCATCTGCCGGACCCCGACGACCAGCGGATGCTCTACGACCTCTTTCCGGGCGCCTCGCCGGAGCCGGATCCCGACGCGCTGGCACGCGCGGACCTCGATAACTTCAGCGCGGCTGGCCGAGCCGTCTTCGACCTCTTCATCAACCGCGATCCGAGGCAAGTTTCCGATCTCATCCGGCGCATGGAGGCGCACCTGCCTCTCAGTCTCGATGAGCTATCGCCGCTGGGTGCCGCCGACCGCATCCAGGCCAAGGTGCGCCTGCTCCACGACCGCGGCGACGCCTATATTCCGAGCAGTGAATCCGAGCGGTTGCTGCGTCGCCTCGGTCCGCAGCAGGCGGAGCTCACCGAAACCGACGTGCTGGAACACGCGCTCTTGGATGAGTTTCAGCCATCGCCCGAGTTTCTGCTGGGAACCTTCGCGCCCGGCATGTTGAGCCTATTTGGCTTCGTCTTCGACCTATTGCACAGCCTCTGAGCCGCACGCCGCGTCGCCTACCGCCAGTTGTCGGGCACCCAATCGCAGTTCTTGGTTGGCCTCCCTGACGCAAAGGCTCTACCTTCTGCAAATATGACGTGGTCCCTGGGCCCGGGTCGGTTGATGCTGCGAGGTTGGTGTACGGCATGAGCGACGACTTGCGGAATGTGGACGTCGCCATCGTGGGCGGCGGCATCGTGGGCTGCGCCGTGGCGTTGGCCGCGCGGCGCATCGGGCTCACGGCGGCCATCTTCGAACGCGGTCGCATCTGCGGCGAGGCGTCGTCCGTGGCGGCAGGGCTCATCTGCGGGCAATACGACGCCGACTACGACACGCCGCTGCTGAGGTTGCGTCTGGCGGGGCGGGATGTCTTTCCCGAGTTCGCCCAGCTTCTCGAATCGCTGGGCGGCGCTGCGGTTGGTTACCTCAAGGGCCCGACCATGGGCATCGCCTGGACGGACGAGCAGCGCAAGCGGCTGCTGACGCGAGTCGCGACGCAGCAGGAGGCTGAACTTGACGTCGAGTTCCTCGAGCCGGAGGAGGCCCGCCGTCGTGAGCCACTGCTTGCGCCGGGCGTCGCCGGCGCCGCCCTCTACCCCGATGGGCAGGTCGACACGCACCGATGGGCGCCAATCGTGCATCGCGCCGTGCTGGCGGCGGGCGTGGACGTCCACGAGGGCGCCGAGGTCGTGGAGCTATCGGGCGGCGCCCACGCTTCGGTTCGGACTGTGCGAGGCACAGTCAGTGCGGATCACGTTGTGCTGGCCACGGGCGCTTGGGCGCGTGAGCTCCTGCCATGGGTCCCGGTCGCACCGTCGAAGGGGCACATCATCACCTTCGAAGCGCCAAATCTCCGGACGCGCCACATCATCAACATGCCCAGCGGCACGCTGAGCCAGCGGTCGGACGGGCGCCTCATCTTTGGCGCCACGAAAGAGCGCGTGGGCTTTGACCGGCGGTTGCAGGCCGGCGCGGTCGCGTCGCTGCTGAGCGCCGCCACCGCGGCGGTGCCCGGGCTGGCGGCCGCATCGCTGTCGGGGATTTTGACGGGATTTCGTCCGGAACCCGAGGACGGCCTGCCATTGATCGGGCGCGACAGCCGCAGCGGCGTGATGCTGGCCACCGGTCATCACACCCACGGTGTCACGATGAGTTGGCTAACGGGCCAGATCGTCGCCCGGTTGCTGACCGGTCGCGACCCGGGCTACCCAATCGAGCCGTTCAGCCCCGATCGATTCGCCACCGCCTGATCGGCGCGGACCGGCCTAGCGATGCGGCGACCATCGCCGCGGTTTCGGCTGCTCCAGCCACGCCGCCAGCGCCTCCGACGTCATGGTGTTGAGCACGTCGCCGGCGGTGATCCAAGCGCGGCGCGCCGTGGCGATGCCATAGCGCATATAGGCATAGCTCTCTGGACGATGGGCGTCCGAATTAATGGCGATGGGCGCCCCCAGTTCCTTCGCGCGACGCGCCATCACGTCGTCCAGGTCCAGGCGCTCCGGTGAGGCGTTGATCTCCATCGCCGTCCCAGTCTCTGCGGCCGCCGTCAGCACGGCGTCCACGTCGAATTCATAGCCGTCGCGGTATCCCAGCATGCGCCCGGTGGGATGGCCGATCACGTCAACGTGCGGATGCCGAATCGCGGCAATCAACCGCGCGGTCATGGTCTCGCGTGGCTGGTTGAAGTTGCTGTGGATCGACGCCACCACGACGTCAAGCGCGGCAAGGAGCGCATCGTCGTAGTCCAGCGCGCCGTCGGCCTTGATCTCGACCTCGCTCCCGTGCAGCAGCCGAATGTCCGCAGACGCCGCCCGCGTCGTTTCGATCTCTTCCCGCTGGGCCCTGATCCGCTCCGGCGACAAGCCGTTGGCGACCTGCAAGCTCCCCGAGTGGTCCGTGATGGCGATGAAGGCATAGCCCAGGGCTTGTGCGGCCTCGACCATGCCTGAAATCGGCGCGGCGCCGTCGCTCCACAGCGAGTGGCCATGGAATTCGCCGCGGATGTCGGCGAGCTCGATGAGGTCTGGGAGCGCCCCGTCTGCGGCCGCGGCAATCTCGCCTCGGCTCTCGCGCATCTCGGGCGGGATCAGCGGCAGCCCAAGAGCCGCGTACACGTCGGTCTCGGTGGGCGCCGGCCGGCGCGCGCGCGTTTCGATCTCTTCGAGGCCCCACTCGTTCAGCGACAGGCCCATGGCCAGCGCCCGGTGCCGCAATTCGATGTTGTGTTCCTTCGATCCGGTGAAGTACACCAACGCCGCGCCGAAGCTGGCGGGTGGCACCACCAGCAAGTCGACCTGAAGGTTGTTGGCCACCAGCACGCGCGTCTTGGTCGATCCGGAAGCGAGAACCTCGGCAATCGCCTCGTGCTCCAGGAAGTGCCGCATCACCGGCTCCGGGTCGTCCGCGGCCGCCAGGATGTCCAGGTCGCCAATGGTTTCGCGCATGCGGCGCAGGCTGCCGGCGTAAGTAGCTTCGGATACCCCAGGCGCCCCGCGGACGTGGGCCGACAAGTTCTCGGCGAGGGGCAACACGTCACCCAACAAGTGACGCGCCGCGCGTTCGCGAAACCGCTGCAATTCGCGGAGCAGACGCTCCTGGCGCTTGGCGCCGATGCTGCGCACCTGCGCCAGCTCGTTTGCCCGCGCCGCCGCTTCCAGCTCGTCGAGGCTGGTGATCTGCAGCTTGGTGTAGAGCGTGGCCGCGGTTTTCGGGCCGAGGCCCGGCACCCGCAGCATGTCGAAGACGCCGGACGGAATCTCTGCCCGCATCGCCTCGTACTCCGCCACACGCCCAGTGGTCACGAGCTCCCGCAGGAAGCCCGCAATGCCCTTGCCAATGCCCTGCACGCTCTCCAGGGAGTCGGTGGCGACCAGCTCGCCCAGGTCAACCGTCAGTCCGTCGACCCGGCGCGACGCGGTGCGAAACGCCCGCACGCGAAACTGATTGGCGCCGCGGATCTCCAGAATGTCCGCGAACGCCTCCAGCAAGTGCGCCGCTTCCTTGTTTGTCATGTTCGACAGCGCATGTCCCGGTTACCGCGCCGGCGGGTTCCGGCGAGCGATGAGCGCGGTGCATTCTCTCCGAATCGCCGCCGACGCGCTCAAGGGCGTCCGCTCGTCATTCCCGCAGTTGTGGGCGTACGGTTCCCCCGCATCGGCGCGGCCTATTGAAGCGGGCCGCGGCTCGACAAGTCCGGCGGGCCGGGCCATTCTTGCCAAAGCGCCCGCGCACCCTGAGAAACAGCCTGCTTCAAAGTAAGTTCGTCGCGTCACGAGCGGTCGGGGTGAAACCCCTCGCACGCCTGCTCGCCTTGGTGGTTGTGGCGGCGGCCCTTGCCGCACCGACAGCCGCGCACGCGGCCGAGCCTGGATTCGAGACGGCGGAGGTTGCCGCCAGCACATACTTCGCGGAACTCGAGCACAACGTTGCCGACGTTGTGGGCACGTCCGCCGACGGCGCCGCGTACGAGGCGAGTTTCCTGCAGCACTTCGAGCAAACGGGCGGCGTCGAGCGCTGGGGCTTTCCAACCTCCGCCATCGTCGAGGAGACCCCCGGCACCTTGACGCAGTACTACCAGCGGGGCGTGGTGGATTGGCGGCCACCGCCCGGCGGCGGCGCGCACAAGTTCCTGCGCCGTCTCGCCTGGGACTACCTGGGCGGCGGACTCGGAGGCTCGGAGGATCAGGGCGTCGAGCCTGATCTGACGAATCCCAACCCCGGCGAGGCCGTCGGTCCCTGGGGGCACAACGTCTCGGATCTGTCCGTGGAAGGCGAGAGCACGGGCTTTGCCGATTTCTTCAACCGGCTCGGCGGCGTCGACTCGTTCGGCTTCCCGAAGACCGAGGCGCGCCGGGACGATCACTCCGAGGCCGTGTTGCATGACCCCACGCGCCCGCTGGACAACCGCATCCGCCAGTACTTCCAAGCCGCGGTGCTTGAGTTTCATCCGGAGTCGCCGGGGTCGCCGGTGAAGCTCCGCTTGCTGGGCGACACCGTGCGCGACATCAAATACCCCTACAGCGGCTGGCTGCAATACCTTGCGTTCGCGCCGGAGGCGCCGTTGGCGGCTGGTGACCAGCTGGAGTTGGGTCTGGACAGTCGCCGCGGGCCGCGCGGCCCAACGGTGGCCGACGCGGCGGAGTTTCTCCAGCTGTCCCTGTTGCGCGTGCAAACCGATAAGGGCTGCGGGTCGGCCTTCGTCGTCACGGCGGACGGCTATGCCGTCACGAACTGGCACATTGTCCAGGACGCCAGTGTCATCTTCGTATCGAGCCCGCGAGGCTACGAGGCGGAAGCGCAGATCGTCGCGGGAGACGCCGAGCGTGATATCGCGTTGTTAAAGATCGAAGGCGACGGCCATGTTCCGGTGATCTGGGGCGATTCCGACAGCCTTTCGGTGGGCGCCAATCTGGTGGCGTTGGGTTACAGCGTGACGCTTGTCGATATCGGCGCGAACTGTCCACCGTTGCCGACCGTGACAACCGGCGTCTTGTCAAACCGCGTGGTCAGTTTTGGAATCAGCTACCTCCAGACCGATGCCGCGCTCAACCCGGGAAGCAGTGGAGGAGCCGTCGCGACAACGGCGGGCAGAGTTGTGGGCGTCACCGTTGCCGGATTGATTGGCCTTCAGAACACCAACTTTGTCATCCCTGGTTCTGAAGTACGCGCATTGGTGGACACATGGCTCGAAGAAGTCCGCCTCGGTGAAGCGCCGCCGGAAATTCCGCCGCCAAGCCAACCCCAGCTCTTGTTCAGGAGCCGGCGAGTGCGTTGCGACAGCTTCGGCGGATCCACCCTAGAGACCGAAAGCGTCAATTTCGCATTGCTGACGACCATCGAGAATTTCGGTGACGCCACGGCAGTCATCACCTTTAGCAACGCTTTCGATGCAAGTTTCCGAAGCCGCGACACGCTGTATCTCGGGCCCCACGTATGGAATGGTCAGAGGTCGGTGTTCACGTGGGTGAGAGTGACTGACGGCCATCTTGAGGTCGTCAAGACCGACGAGAATGTAGCCATACCTGACGATTCATCGCCGTACACCATTGGTCTGGTGTATGACGCTGGATCCGCGAGGCTCTTTATCAACGGCGAACCCAGCCATATTGAAGATGGCTTGGGTTACGAACACCCATATCTGTCGCTGGGCTGCACGCGGCTGGTCGATCAGGGTCGCGACTACGTGGTGTATTCGGATGTGCAGATCGTCGGCGTTCCGCTTCCCTGATGATCTAACCGCTCCCGTGCACCCGTCGCTCGGCCTGACGGCCCAGATCACCTGGCGCTCCCGATGATGAAGCTCTGCCTGCTGTCACTGTCGTTCAAGCGCGCCTTTGCCGCGGGCGAGATGGACGTCTGGTCGTTCTTGGACGTTGCCCGCGAGCTCGGTGTTGACGGCGTCGACCTGCATGCGAACGGGCTGCCGTCGGCTGACAACCGGGTGCTCGATGAGATTGCGCGCGCGTGTCTCGACCGTGGGCTTTCGATCCCTTGCGTTTCGATTGGCAATTCCTACGCCGGACCGGCGGCGGATCTGCACACCCAGATTGCCTTGACCCACCGGTGGATTCGCGCGGCGGCAAGGTTGGGCGCCCCGCAGGTGCGGGTCTTCGCCGGGACGCCGGAGACCGGAGGCGAGGCGGCTGCGTGGTCGCGCTGCGTCGCGGCGTTGCGACAGTCGGCCGCGTTCGGCGCCGAGCTGGGCGTGCGGGCGAGCCTACAGAATCACAATCACAAGCAGATCGTGCGCACCGGAGACGACCTGCGGCGCATGCTGCGGGATGTCGCCCATCCGAATCTGGGGCACGTGCTGGACTGCGGGCAGTACGCCGGATCGCCCGGAGCCAGCGGCTACGCCGAGGACGATGACCGCGCGGCCTACGACTATCTGGCCAGCATTGAGCGAACCGCTTCCCTCGCCACGCACGTGCGCGCCAAGATCTACGAGATGCGTGGCGGCTGCGAGACCAGCCTCGACTACGAGCGCATCTTCCGGGCGCTGCAAAGCGTGGCCTACAACGGCTGGGTGAGCCTGGTCTACGAGGGCCAGGGCGACGAGCACGCCGATGTCGCCGCCGCCGTCCCCATGCTCCGCCGCTTCATCGCCGAGTGCTCAACGCCCGCGGCGAGGGCGGATTGAGCCCTTGGGGACGCCACCACGCCAGGTCCGGCTGCCACTCTAGTAGCATGGCGCGCGCAATCCTTCGGAGCAGGCGGCAGTCATGAGTGCGGAAACCATCGGCGTCCTCGGCGCTGGACTGATGGGCCACGGCATCGCGCAGGTCTTCGCCGCCGCCGGCCACCCAATCATCATGGTCGACGCCGATCCCACCGCCTTCGACCGCGCCCGTGCCAAGATCCGCCAAAACCTCGATCTGCTCGTCGAGTACGAGTGGCTTGACGCTGCCGCCGCCGATGCCGTGCTCCCGCGCATCGCCACCTCAACTGAACTTGCCGCCCTCGCCCCGGCCGACCTCATCATCGAGGCCGTCGCCGAAGACCCCGCCGTCAAGCGCGCCGTCTATGCCGAGCTGGCGCCGCACCTGCAGCCCGAGGCGATTCTGGCCACCAACACCTCCAGCATCCCCGTGCGCGTGCTCGCCGACGCCACCGGCCGGCCCGACCGCTTCACCACCACGCACTTCTTTCGTCCGGCCTACATCATTCCGATGGTCGAGGTCACCAAGGGCTCGGAGACCTCGGAGGCAACGGTCACGCGCGTCATCGGGCTGCTCCGCGGCGCCGGTCTGCGCCCCGTCCGCATCAACATCGACCTCCCGGGGCAAGTCGCCAACCGGCTGCGCCAAGCGCTCTTCCGCGAGGCGCTCGATCTGGTGGAGCGCGGCGTGATCTCCGCCGAGGACATCGACGAGCTCGCCGGTTTCTCCTTCGGTCCGCGAATGCCCCTTATGGGCGTGATACGCGACCGTGATCTGGTCGGCTTGGATATCACCGTGCGCGGCGCTGAGCGTGTCTGGCCCGATCTTTCCACCGCCGACCAGCCCCATGCCGCCCTCAGCGATCTCGCTGCCGCCGGGCACCTGGGCCTAAAGACCGGCCGCGGATTCTTCGACTGGTCGGATGTGGATTTCGCAGCCTATTGGACGCAAATGGAACGCCAGCAGCTCGAGATTTTCGCCGCCCTGCGCCGCGCGGGAGCCATGCCGCGCGACTGACCGGCTTGGGGCAAGGTGAGATGAACTGGCGGCCATCGTGAGCCGAGGATGCCGTGGGTATACCCGCACGGCAGTGCAGCCCCAGGGGCGGTTCGCGAACCGCCTCTACCAGACGTTCAGCGGCGTGCGCCCTTCCGTCCGTTGGTGCCCACCGCCGTCGCCGCCACCACCCCCTCGTCATGCCGGCACCCTCCGGAATCCGGCCGCGTGCCGCGCCAACCAAGCGGTGACCGCGTATTCTGCGCTGGACGCAGTGCAATGTGCGGAGGGCAAGGCCCATGGACCTCGTTCGCTACGAATATCAGGGTGCGATTCGACACGGCATCCGCGAAGGCGACAACGTTGCCGAGATCGCGGGCGACTTCTTCGGCGATCTCGAACGTACCGGAGCGATCGCGGCGCTCAACGACGTCCAACTCAAGGCCCCGACGATGCCGAGCAAGATCCTCAACATTGCCGGGAACTACTACAGCCACCTCGGTGACTCGCCGCCCTTCACCCGACCCCAGCCATTCCTGGCCCCGCCGTCGTCGGTGATCGACCCGGGAGCCGACATCGTCATCCCGGCGGGCAGCGTCAACGTCGACTATGAGGGCGAGATCGCCGTCATCATCGGCAAGCGAGCGCGCAAGGTCTCGGTGGACGACGCCCCGAACTACATTCTGGGGATCTGTCCAGCCAACGACGTCAGCGAGCGCGATTGGCAAAACGGCGAGGACAAGGACGTCCAGTGGTGGCGCGCCAAGGGCGGCGACACCTTCTCACCCTTCGGGCCGTGGATCACGACCGGGTTGAACTATCGCGATATCAACCTCAAGACCCTGGTCAACGGCAAGACGGTGCAGGAGACCAACACCAAGGACGACATGGTGCACGACATCGATACGGCGTTGAGTTTTATCTCGCAGCACATGACGCTCGAGGCGGGCGATGTCATCTTCTCAGGCACCCCGCAGACCACAACCGCGCTCAAGCCCGGCGACGTGGTCGAGGTGCACGTGGATGGCTGCGGCGTGCTGTCGAATCCGGTCGTGGCGGAAGCCTAGCCCGAGGGAGCGACCTCGGCGGTCGGTGCGACCGCTACCCCATGAACGGGCGTGCGAGCAGGGGGCCGTTGCGATACTTCTCGGTCTTGAAGTCGAGCTCGCGCTCGTCCTCTGGTGTGAGCGTGATTTCTACGGCCCTCGCATTGGCGCGGGCCTGCTCCGCGTTCTTGGCACCGGGCAGCACAACCACGCACGGCTCCCGCAGAAGCCAGGCCAGTGCCACCTGCGCCGGGTGACAGTCATGCCGTTCGGCCACGGCAGTCAGCGTATCGACGATTGGCGACGCAGCTTGAAGGCCGCTGTCCCGAAATCGCGGCGACCAGCGCCGGCCGTCGCCCGGCCGACTGCCGAAGTGGTAGTTCCCCGTGAGCATTCCCTGGGCCAGCGGGCTGTAGGCCAGCAGTGTCACGTCCAGATCGCGGCACGCGTCGAGCACCCCATTGTTCTCGGGCGCGCGCCGCAGCAGGCTGTACTCAACCTGATTCGACGCCAGTGGCACGCCGAGGTCCGCCAGGCGGGCGTGCATCCGCCGCATGGCCCGGGCGGTGAAGTTGCTCACCCCAACCGCGCGGACGCGACGGTCGCGCACGGCGAGCGACAGCGCCTTGGCAAGCCGCTTCTGCGGAATCAGTCCCATCGGCCAGTGGACTTGATAGAGGTCGATCACGTCGACGTCGAGACGCCGCAGGCTACGGTCGATGGCCTGGTTGACCGAGCGCGACCGCCAGCGGCGCGGCGAGGGCCAATACTTGGTCGCCACCACCGTTCCCCGTGACGCCCGGGCCAGCGGGCCGAGAATCCGTTCCGACTCGCCGCGGCCATAGATCTCCGCCGTGTCGAACAGCGTGCACCCGGCATCGCGCGCGGCGGCGAAGGCGGCCTCCACGTCGTCGCGCCCGTAGACGCGACCGTATTTCCAATACTTCGTGTCGCCCCACTGCCACGTGCCAACGCCAACCCGCCCCACGGAAATGCCCGTGGCCCCCAGGCGGCACGATTCACTCATGAGCGCTTCTTGCCCTACTCGAGCTCAAGAACTCGGTGGCTGAATGCCGGATCATCGAATTCGCGCGGCCACTCCTCCGCATGCCCTTCGATTCCGAGTCGCCGGCGCGCCGCCGTCAGCTTGTCGAAATCGATCCCACCGGTCGTTCGGAAGCGCACAAGCTCAACCGCGGGTCCGCCACGCTTGGTGATGACCACGCGCTCACCGCGATGCGCGGCGTCGACGAGCTCCGAGAGACGGGCCTTCGCTTCGCGTAGGCCAACCTCCATGTAACAAGCCTCCATTGGCTAGGCATTCTTCGTCGGTTGTCTGCTTACGTGCCATCGTGTCCGCGACGAAGGCGTAAGCATTGCTGGTGACGCGGCAAGCTCGATGGCGACCCCGAGAGGACTCGAACCTCCGACCTTGTGGACCGCAACCACACGCTCTATCCAGACTGAGCTACGGGGTCGGCGCTGCAAGTCTATCAACAGAGCGGCGTTCCACCCTATGCGGATCGTCGCTGGCCCAGACGCGATCGGCCATGAGCCCTGCGGCCACGAAGACGGCAAGGTCGGCGGCCGCGTGCATCACGATGGCCGGAACGATCGACCCGAACTGCGCCGTCATGATGCCGAACATCGCCCCGCCCAGGGTCCCGAGGACGAGGAAAGAGACGGGGAACCGCGCGAGGACGTGATGCACGCCGAACACGACCGAGGTGATCGCGATCGCCCAGGGCATGCCTACGAGATTGGCCAGCCCGAACAGCGCGGCGCCGCGGAAGAACAGCTCTTCGGCGACGGGATTTAGCACGACGAAGAAGGGAAGCTCCAGCGCCAACGCGGACCGGTCGGGGGCGGCCCGGGGCCGCCACAGCCAACGGCGGTAGGCGAGCGACACCAGTCCGGCGCCGACGGCCAGGAGTAGGGTCAGCAGCCAATCGCGCAGGCTCAGATCCAGCCGCAAACCGATGGCGGACGGGTCGATGTCCGCCACGGCGATCCAGATCAGGGGCGCCGCGATGAGCAACACGATGCGCGTTGGGATGTCCCAGCGCATCCAGGCCCAGGAATCGCGCCAGCCGCGCCGCACGATGATGGGTCCGCCGGTCGCAGAGTTCATCGGCCGCTCAACTCCATCACGGCTGTCCTCCCCCCAACCGGTACATCTTGCCAGCGGGACGATGCGCAAACGCCGTGGCCGTGCGACGCCCCCGCACGCCGGACCGGCTAGGGTCGGTAGGCTTCCGACGCGGCCAGCCGCTCGCCGTACAGGCGCTCGTAGTACTGCTGGAACTCGCCGGACACGATTGGTCCCCACCAATCGCGGTGCGCAACGTACCAGTCGACCGTGCGGTCGAGGGCCGATTCGAAATCGTGCGCGGGCTGCCAGCCAAGCTCGGCCAGCCGTGAGGCGTCCATGATGTAGTCCCAATCGTGGCCCGGCCGGTCCTCGACGAACCGGATCAGCGTCTCGGGCCGGTCCAGGCGCTCGAGAATCGCCCGCGCCACGGTGAGGTTGTCCCGATTGTTGCCGGCCGCCACGTTGTAGACCGTACCCAGCTCGCCCTGTTCCAGCACGGCAAGGACGGCGCGGCAATGGTCGTCCACGTGCAGCCGGTCCCGGCGTTGCTCGCCCCGGCCATAGATCGGCAGTGGCTGGTTGCGGAGGGCGTTGATGGTGAACAGCGGTACGGCCTTCTCGGGGTGTTGCCAACCGCCGATCGTATTGGCTCCGCGCGTGATGCACACCGGCAGGCCGTAGGTGGCGTGGAGCGCCAGGACTTGCAGGTCGCCGCCGGCCTTGCTGGCGGAATAGGGGCTACGTGGACGCAGCAAATCGTCCTCGTGAAATGCTTCGCCGTGGCTCTCGCCATACACCTCGTCGGTGCTCACGTGCACGATCCGCTCGACGCCCGCATCGCCGGCCGCGCTCATGAGCACGAAGGTCCCGGTGACGTTCGTGCGCAGGAAGGCCTGCGCGTCCTGCAAGGATCGGTCGACGTGGGTCTCGGCCGCGAAGTTCACCAGCCAGCGCGCGCCTGTGAGGGCCGACGCCGCGGCTTGCGGGTCGGCAATGTCGCCGGTGATGAACTCGACGTCCATGCCGGCCAGTCGTGTGCGATCGCCCGCGTAGGTGAGCTTGTCAAGGATGCGCAGCCGCCACTCCGGACGGGCCGCGGCGACAAAGTGCGCAAAGTTCGCGCCAATGAAACCCGCGCCGCCGGCAATGACCAGGATTGGACCGTCAGGCATGCGGCATTCTAGCGGTGACGGCTGGCGAGGCCGTTTGGTAGGGGCGCCCCTCGTGGGCGCCCTCCGTGGACTGCTAGGCTCGATTCCCGCCTGCGCCGCCCCACCCACGCCCACATGCCATCAACGTCGCCCTTCGACTGGCTTGACGCGTTCGGCGATGACGAGCCGGTGATCGATCCCGGCCAGCACATGCGCGAGATGGCTGAGCGCTCCGGCGAGGCTGAGAGCCCCGCTGGCGCCCCGCTGGTCCTCGCCTCGTTTATGCCGCCGACAATTGAAATTCTTGCGGACGCTCTTGGGGCGCATCCAACGTGGCGCTCTGGCGTGCGCCTCGGCGCGCTCGATGGGACGCCGGCGGCAGTCGCCAAGTTATCCCCCGGGGCGTCGTGGACGGTCATGACGCTCGAGGAACTGATCGCGGGCGGTGCGCGCACGATCCTCATCGGCGGCGCGGTCGGCAGCTTGCAGCCGCATGTGCTCATCGGTCACCACGTCGTGCCCACCGGCGCGCGGCGCGAGGAGGGCACCTCGTACCACTACGCCGGGCCGGACCATGCAGCCACTGCGTCCGGGGCGGCCACGCAGGCGCTGCTGGAAGCCGCGGGCGCGGGCTCGCGGCCCGTGCATCAGGGCCGCGTCTGGACCACCGATGCGCCTTACCGTGAGTTTCGCGGCAAGGTCGTGCGCTATGCCGCCGAGGGCGATTTGGGCGTCGAAATGGAGACGTCGGCGGTTATGACCGTTGCCGCCGTGCGGGGCGTCGACGTCGGGCTCATCCTCACCGTCAGCGATCACGTGTTCGATCCCGGCTGGGGCAACATCTTCGGCACGGACGAGTACCGCGCCAATTGTGCGGACCTCGCGCAGGTCATGCTCGCGGCCGCCCGCAAGCTCATCGCCGCCGGCGCGTAGGATGGTGGCGCAGAAGGCCGTTGGGTGAAAGGGGAGCGCGTGGCCCGCGTCAACCGTTGCATTGAGCTGCTCGAATCCGGCCAGCCGATCTACATGGTTGGCGTGCCTGAGCTGAGCTACGCCGCCGGCCGCGAGCAGGCGGGCACCTGGGCCGACTACCTCACCGTTGAATTCGAGCACTATCCGCTTGACGTAGTCGGGCTTGCCGCCTTCATGCGCGGCTTGCGCAATGCCGGGCCGACGCGCAGCGGCCACCCGACGCCGACGGTCATCTGCACGCTCCCGGCCCATGGATCATCTGTCGCCGAGATTCACGCCAACGCCTGGCAGATTCGGCACATCCTCGCTGCGGGCGTTCATGGGCTGCTGCTGTGCCACGCTCGCGACCCGGCGGCCGTGCGCGCCTTCGTTGAGGCCTGCCGCTATCCGTTTCAGACCATCGGTGTTGGGCCGGGCCTGGGCGAGGGAACGCGCGGAGCGGGCGGACAGGCCGTCGCGGCCGAGATATGGGGACTCGACCCGGAGGCATATCTCCGCGTCGCCGATCCCTGGCCACTCAACCCGCGCGGGGAGCTGATGCTCGGGCTCAAAATCGAGGATCGCCACGCTGTCCAGCGAGCCCGCGAGACCACGGCCGTGCCGGGCATCGCCTTTGCTGAGTGGGGGCCGGGCGACATGGCCATGTCCTTCGGCCATGCATCGCGACACGACCCGCCGTATCCCCCGGAGATGGACGAGGCCCGCGACGCGGTGCGCGCCGCCTGCGCCGCCGCGCGGCTTCCGTTCCTCTGCAGCTGGGCGGACCCGGCCATGATGGTCGAGGAGCAAGTGCGGCATCTGATCGACGAGGTAGGCACTGCGATCATCGGCGGCGGCGAGGCCCATGCCGAATTTGGACGCCGCTACACCAAGCGCGTCATGGCGGTGTAGGTCGAGGTCGATTTGAACCGCCGCTGCGCTTGCCCAACTGCGGGAATTGTCTTGGACGCAGGGCGTACCGCGCTGATGATGGTGGAGGAACACCAATCGCTGGACCCATGATGCGGATGCAATTGCCGGCGTCCGGGGCACGCGGATGTATGGAGCACGATGGCTGATCAGGTGAGACTGGCCGGCATTGCCGGGAGCTTGCGCCGCGGCTCGTACAACGCTGCGCTGCTGCGGGAAGCGCAAGCCCTGGCCCCGCCCGATTCCCGCATCGATGTCGTGGACCTGGCCCCGCTGCCGCTCTACAACCGCGACCTCGAGGACGACGGATTCCCGGCGCCGGTGGAGGAGTTCCGCCAAGCCATCGCCGCTGCCGATGGTCTCTTGATCGCGACGCCGGAGTACAACTACTCCATCCCCGGCGTCCTCAAGAACGCCATCGACTGGGCGTCGCGGCCGCCCGACTCGCCGCTGGACGGCAAGCCCACGGCCATCATGGGCGCGGGCGGGCGGTTCGGCACGGTGCGGGCGCAGATGCACCTGCGCGAGATCGCGCTCCACAACAGCATGCGCGTGATGATCGACCCCGAGGTATTCGTCGCCGGGGCCTGGCGGGCCTTCGACGATGAGGGTCGGCTTACCGACGAGCGCCTGCGCGAGCAAGTCCGGCAGCTCATGGCGGCCTTTCGGGAGTTTGTCCGCTACGCACCCGGCGATCCCACGCTGCGCTGGGCCTGAGCGCGACGCAGCGAATCCGTGCGGGATAGGCGGCGCCGCCGCGGCCCATGGCGCGACCGCCCGGCACCGGGGATGGCGATATGCTGGGCACTTGTGCCCAAGACAGGAGACCGCGCATGACGGCGACGATCCCGATCACGGTGGCTTATGGCGACGGCATCGGCCCGGAGGTCATGTCGGCGGTCGTGCAGGTGCTCCATGCCGCCGGGGCGCGCATCGAGCCCGAAGTCATCGAGATCGGCGAGAAGGTCTACCGGCGCGGCATATCCGCGGGCATCGACGAGGCCGCGTGGGAGTCCATTCGACGCACGCGCGTCTTCCTCAAGGCGCCCATCACCACGCCCCAGGGCGGAGGCTTCAAGAGCCTCAACGTGACGACGCGCGTGGCCCTGGGCCTGTTTGCCAACGTGCGCCCGGCCATTGCCTATCACCCTTACGTGCCGACCAAGCACCCGGGCATGGACCTCGTGATCATTCGCGAGAACGAAGAGGACCTGTACGCCGGCATCGAGCATCGCCAGAGCGCGGATGTGATGCAGTCGCTCAAGCTGATCTCGCGGCCCGGCAGCGAGCGAATCGTCCGCTATGCGTTTGACTACGCCGTGCGCAACAACCGCTCCAAGGTCACCTGCTTCACCAAAGACAACATCATGAAGCTGTCGGACGGGCTCTTTCACACCGTGTTCGACGAAGTGTCTGCCGAGTATCCGGACATCGAGGCCGAGCACTGGATCGTGGACATCGGCGCGGCGAAGCTGGCCGACACCCCGGAGAACTTCGATGTCGTGGTGCTGCCCAATCTCTATGGCGACATTCTGTCCGACGTGGCGGCACAGATCGCGGGTTCGGTCGGCCTGGCGGGGGCCGCCAACATCGGCCAGGATGCGGCCATGTTCGAGGCCATCCATGGCTCCGCACCGCGGCGCGCGGGCCAGAATCTGGCCAATCCGTCGGGTCTGATGAACGCCGCCGTGCTCATGCTTGTGCATCTCAACCAGCCGGATGTCGCGCAATCGATCCAGAACGCCTGGCTCCGCACGCTCGAGGATGGCGTGCACACCTACGACGTCTTTGACTCCTCCACAAGCACCGTCAAGGTCGGGACCAAAGAGTTTGGCGAGGCTGTGGTCGAGCGGCTCGGGCAGGAGCCCCAGCATCTGCAGCCGGTGCGCTACACCTCCGCGCCCGCCAGCGATCCGCGGGTGTGGCAGGCACGCCCGCGTCCACGCGTAGCCAAGACCACCGTCGGCGTGGACGTGTTCATCGACTGGGCTGATGGATCGGGCCAGGCACTGGCCGAGCGGTTAACTCCACTGGCGGACGACGGTCTCGAGCTCCAGATGATCAGCAACCGCGGTGTCAAGGTGTGGCCTGACGGCTTTGGAGAGGGCTACACCGTGGATCATTGGCGCTGCCGGTTCATAGCGGACGACGGCGAAACAGTCGCGCACGCGGCGATTGCTGAGCTTCTGGGACGCATTGCCGCGACGGGGCTGGACTTCATCAAAACCGAGCACTTGTGTACGTTTGACGGCGCGCCCGCGTTTTCGCTGGCGCAAGGCGAGTGAGTGGTTCATGAGCAAACAGTCGTCTGAGCCGCAGGTCGGCATCCTGATGGGCAGCGCCTCCGACTGGGGCACGATGAAGTCTGCCGCCGACACTCTCGAGGAGCTGGGCATCGCGCACGAGGCGCGGGTGCTCTCGGCCCATCGCACGCCCGCAGAGACGGCGGAATACGCCAGCACGGCTGAGGCGCGCGGTCTGGGAGTGATCATTGCCGCCGCCGGCGGCGCGGCGCATCTGGCCGGCGTCGTGGCCGCGCACACGCTGCTGCCGGTGATCGGCGTCCCCATGCAAGCGTGGTCGCTGGACGGGCTCGACTCGCTGCTCTCGACGGTGCAGATGCCGCGGGGCATCCCGGTCGCCACCGTCGCGATCGGCAAGGCCGGAGCGGTGAACGCCGCGATCCTGGCTACGCAGATTCTCGCCACGGCTGATCCATCGCTGCGCCAGACGCTCCGCCAGCGGCGTGAGGCGCAAGCGGCGGAGATCCTGCGTGAGACGCTAACCTGATCGATATGCCTCCCTCCTGGAATGCCGCCCGATGCCATTAACTGACGCCCAGATCGCCCAATTCCGCGCGGATGGATTCTTGGTGGTGGAGGACGTTGTCCCTCTAGATCGGGTGGCCGAGATGCGTCGGCGCGTCGACGCCATCACGTCGCCCGCCGGCGGGGAAGACGCGGAGCGCATGGGGATGCAGCTTGAGCCGGACGCTACCGGCGACGCCGCATTGCCGCGAAAGCTGAACGAGTTGGCGCCGCATGACGGCGCGTTCCGCCGGCACGCCGAGATGCCGGAGTTGCTGGACATGGTGGGCCAGCTCATCGGGGAGCCCCTGCGCTTGTACAGCGATCAGGCGTTTCTAAAGCCCCCGCGGCAAGGCAGCGCCAAGCCCCCGCACCAGGACAATGCCCACTTCGGCGTGGACCCGTCCGACTGGGGTGTGACCGTCTGGTGCGCCCTGGACAACGCCACGGTGGCCAACGGATGCATGCAGTACTACGCCGGATCGCACCTGCTGGGCGCCGTGCCGCACGTGTGGAGAGGGGGGACGACGCATCTCGTGCCGCAGGAAGTCGATCTGCCCGCGCCCGTCCACGCGCCGGTGCGTGCGGGGGGCGTGATATTCCACCACCTGCTCACATTCCACATGTCGGCGCCCAACACCAGCGACGCCTGGCGGCGCGCCTACGCCTGCCACTACATCCGCACCGACGCCCGGCACATGGACGAGGAGCCGATCCAGGCCATGCTCGGCGAGGACCACCCGTTCAAACGCTGACGGGGAGCGGTCCCACGCTGCACGCAGCGCGGGCCACCGACCAAGGAGTCTGGTAGGGGCGCCCTGACGGGCTGAAGGTCGCCCGGGGCTGCGCGCGTTGACGAGTAAGCGCTAGGCCGCCACCATCGCCCCACGCTGGCTGGCCGCGTGAGGTTGCACATGTCCGACTACGAAGCGCTGACGATTGCCCCGCTGTGCAATGCCGATGCCGGCTTGCTCGGCGACGATGGCCGCGACTGGCTGGGGCGGCAGGAGCTGCGGGGAATACCCTTCGACATTGGCGACGCGGCTACCGCGCGGGTCGCGCTGTTCGGTGGCGAGGGCTATAGCGAGCCGCAGCGCATCGAGATCGGGCGCGCGGCCGTCACGATCACGTTCGCGCACACGCTGCCCACCTCACGCCTGCCGGAGGGCGATATTCCGGGCGCCACGGTGGCCGTGTACCGCGTGCACTTCGCCGACGGGGACACGCAGGACATCGAGATTCGCGAGCGATTCGAGATCGGGATAGTCCCGGATATGACCGACCGGTTCCGCGTGGGTGCACCGTTCTTGGCGCTGCCGCACGTCGACGTGCCTGCCGCGCCGCGGGATGAGGTCAGCAGAAGTGGGATGGGCCGCGCGCTGACGGATGTCGGGACGCCGCCGCCGGCGCTATTCACGCTCTTCCCCTGGCGGAACCCGCGGCCGGACGTCGAGGTCGCCGCGGTCGAGGTGCGTCCCACCGATCGAGCCGTCGTCGTCTGCGGCATTTGCGTCGGCACGGTCGACGAGGATCCATTGCGTCCCGACGCCCGCCGGGCGGTCGTGGTCGAGTTGCCGCAACCGGCGGATGCCGAACGACCGTTTGCGCTGGAGGTGTCCGTGGACCGCGGCACCGCCACGCACGCCCATCCGCTGCCGCGCGACCCGGACGCGTTTCTGACCTCCGAGACGGCCGGCTGGGGCGAGCCCAAGAACCCGGGCAGCAGCCCGGCCTACAGCGAGATTGCCGCCACGCCTTCCGCGACGGTGCGAGTGACGCTCGCCGACGAGGAATTGGGGCGGGTGCGCTTTGGTGAGCTGGCCGCCAAGGGCGAGCTTAAGCCCTCCGACCGGCTCACGATTCGCTCAGCAGAGGCCGGACGCGCCTGGGTGCACACGCGTGTCGTGGATGAGGCCACCGGGCGGCCGGTCCCCTGCCGCATCCACTTCCGCTCGCCGGAAGGCGTGCCCTATCAGCCCCACGGGCATCACGCGCACCTCAACGCCGAGCACGACACCTGGCACGTGGACGTCGGCGGCGACCTGAGGCTCGACCAGGCCACCTATGCGTACATCGACGGCCGCTGCCAGGGCTGGCTGCCCACCGGGCGCGTGCTGGTGGACGTGGCCCGCGGGTTCGAATACGAGCCGCTGCGCGGCGAGATCGAAATCAAGCCCGGACAGCGTGAGCTTGAGCTGCGGCTCGACCGCTGGACGGACATGAACGCCCAGGGCTGGTACAGCGGCGATACCCATGTGCACTTCCTTTCGGGCGACGGCGCCAACGTCGAGGCCGCGGGCGAAGACTTGAACGTGGTCAACGTCTTGCAGTCACAGTGGGGCTCGCTCTTCACCAATACCGAGGACTTCATCGGACGCCCGCGGGTTTCCGACGACGGCCGCACCATCGTCTACGTCTCGCAGGAGAACCGGCAGCACTTCCTGGGGCACCTGACCCTGCTGGGACTCACGGACCCGGTCATGCCCTGGTGCTCCGATGGGCCAACCGAGGCGGAGCCGGGCGGCTCGATGGAGACCACGCTCTCGCACTGGGCCGACGCCTGCCACGCGCAGGGCGGCACGGTCGTCATCCCGCATCTGCCGTTTCCCAACGGCGAGCCCGCCGCGCTTATCGCGACCGGGCGCGCCGACGCCGTGGAGATGCTGACCCAGGGACCGTTCGCCCACACCGAGTACTACCGCTATCTCAACGGCGGCTATCGGCTGCCGCTGGTCGGCGGCACCGACAAGATGTCATCCGAGGTGCCGGTGGGGCTGTATCGGACCTACGTGCGCCTCCCGTCGGACGAACCATTCAACTATGAGTCGTGGTGCGCGGGCATGGCGGCGGGACGCACGTTCCTGAGCGGCGGTCCGCTGATCAAGTTACGCGTCGATGGCCACGAGCCCGGCGATACGTTGCATCTCAACGGCAACGGAAACGGCAACGGCGGCAGCGTGACGGTCGAAGCGTCGGTCGAGTCAATCCTGCCGGTCCACACGCTTCAGATCGTGCAGGAGGGACGGGTGGTGGCGGAAGCGCAGGACGCGACGGGCGCCCGCCGGCTGCGGCTCACCGAGACCATCCAAGCCAGCGGTCCCACCTGGCTGGCGGCGCGCTGCGGCGGGCCGTCCTACTTCGACGCCCCCGAGCATCACGACGTTTGGCACCGCCAACGCTTCGCGCACACGTCGCCGGTCTACGTGGCGGCGGGAGATGAGGAGTGGTCCATGTGGAGCGATGACACCGCGCAGTACATGCTCACCCTCGTCGACGGCAGCCTGGAATACATCCGCCAGCGCAGCACCCAATACCCGGATGGGCATGCCAGCCACCATCACGGCGAGCCCGATCACCTGGCGTATCTCGAGCGGCCGTTCCACCAGGCCCGCGAGGCCATCCACCGGCGCATGCACCAGCTCGGCGTGCCGCACTAAGCCATCCGCGCAGCGCGGGCCACCGGATGTGGGCTGCCCCCACGCCCGATACCCGTCCGTTTAGGGGCGCCCCTCGTGGGCGCCCCTGGGGCTAGACGAGCGCAAGCCCTTCGGCCACGGCGGCCCGAGCCAGTGCCGCGTCAAGCGTGGCGATCGCCGCCGCGTGGCGTTGCGCGAGTTCAAGATAGAGGGCGTCGTAAATGGATAGATGATGCGTCCGGGCCAACGCGAGCGCGGCGTCTAGGCGGGGCTCGTCGTCGGTATGCACGGGGAGCGTCGCCAGGGCCTGCAGGCGCCTGTTGACCTCGTCGGCACCAAGGCGTGCCCGTCGCTCTGCGACGAGCAGGGCGTTGCGCACCTCCAGATGCCAGTGTCGCGGGACAAGTGCCGCAGCGTCTTCCAGCTGCGCCAGCGCCGCCTCGGCCCGCGAATCGGTCTCGTCGTCGAAGAGCCAGGCCGCGGCTATCGACGCATCGAGGACAAACGGGGTTACCAGCGGTGGCCCTCGTGGCGCGCTGCGAGGATTTCCTCCGTGGACATCTCGATGCGGCGCCAGCTAGCGCGCTGCCGCCGGAACCGCGCCACGGTCGCGGCACGGGCGGCGTTGTCCCGCGCCTCCGCCGGCACCAGGTGCACAATCGCCTTGTCGTGCCGCGTGATGGCGATGGTCTCGCCGCCTTCCACCGCCCGCAGCAACTCGGCCAGGCGGGCCTTGGCCTCGGTCGCCGTCACTACGCGCATCGCTTCGAAGTCAACCGGTCATTTCAACCGGACATATTCTAGCACGGATTCCCGTGAGCGTTCAGGGCAGCTCCTCCGCTCGACGCCCGTCCGTGTAGGGGCGTCCCTTGTGGGCGCCCTTTGGCCCTACGCCGGCGGCGATCCGTTCGCTGTGGTTGGCCGGTGCGGCAGCACCGCGTCGGGGTCGATTGAGCGCACGTGCAGGTCGCGCTGTGGGAACGGAATCTCGATGTCGTTGGCCCGGAACGCCTCGTCGATGGAGAAATGCAGATCGCTCTGCGTCGTCAATCGTTCCATGATGTCGGGCACGTAGGCCAGCACACGGAAGTTGAGCGACGAGTCGCCGAATTCCATGAAGAAGATGCGCGGCGCCGGGTCGTCCAGCACCATCTCATGGCCGTTCACGAGATCCCCCAGGAGCCGCTCGACCAGCCGCGTGTCCGAGCCATAGGCCACGCCCACGATGAAGTCCACGCGCACGCGGCGGTCGTCGTGCGTCCAGTTGCCGACGGTGGTGGAGATCAGATCGCCGTTGGGCACGATGGCTTGGGTCTGGTCGAACTTGCGCAGCGTGGTGGCGCGGATGCTGATGCGCTCGACGGTCCCCAGCTCGCCGCCGACCTCGACCACGTCACCGACTTTTATGGGCCGCTCAACGAGGAGGATGACGCCGGAGATAAAGTTGTTGGCGATATTTTGCAGACCGAAGCCGATGCCCACGCCCAGGGCGCCGAAGATGACGATGACGGAGTCCAGCTGAAGGCCGACCGACTGGAAGCCGACGAAGAGGCCGACGAAGAGGATGAGGTAGCGGCCAAGGTTTCCAATGATGTGCAGCGTGCCTTCTTGGATGTCGGCGATCTTGCCGAGGCGGCGCTCGAGCAGCCAGCGCACGCGACCGCCGACGACCCAGGTGAGGCTCAGGATGATGAGCAGCACGATGACGCTGAGCGGCGTGATGGGCTCTTCCCCCAGGCTGAACATGGGGGCGTTGAAGGCGTCCCACACGGTGTTCCATAACTCCATCAGGCGTCTCCGGGGCTAGGTGCGGGTGTCGGTAGGCGCATCTTAGTCAGTTCTGCCGGCCCGAGGCGCACCGGAACGGATGCGCTGTCCGTGGGCCCAGTGCTTCCTGGACTGCCGCGCCGTGGCAATCACGGGCCGGGCTGTTGAGCCGGATGACGGCGGGGCGCTAAGCAATCATCGAGAGCCATGGCTGCTACTCAAACCACCAGTAGTGCATCGGCGCGAGCCAATACGCCGAGGGATCTTGTTCAGAGGGGAGCCGATCGCGCGAGAGGTCTCGTGCCCATCGGCCCGAGAACCCTTCCCGCGCGGCCAGCGCCGCGATTACGGCGTCCCGCTCATGCGTGCTGATCTCCGGGTCTGCCTCGATCCCGTACTGTCGTTTCAGCTGGTCGAAGCTCAGGCGGCGGGCTTTCAAGAACAGGCCGGGATGGGCTTCCGTAATCGGTAGCTCGGCAAACCGCCGGCGCAATTCAACGGCAAACATGGCGCCTTGGGCGAGAACGGCTCCATACAGCGAGTTGATGGCCAGGATCTTGCCGGGCGATGCATTGCCGTACTTGCAGCGAAGCCAGCAGTCGGCCTTGCGGTTGCCTTTCTCGGCCGACGACCACCACATCGGCGAATCGATGCCCGCCCCCAGTGGCGTGCCTTTAATCCAGTCGGCGGCTTCGTGCGCGGAAGAAACGCAGGCGGTCCTGGCGACGCCGTCCGTGGTCAGCTCCGCAATGCCGAAGTTGCTCATTCCGCCTGGGTCCGCTCCGATCCAGACCGCCTCGCGATCCATCAGGCGCGCTGACTAACCCGACGTGACCCGCGCGTTGATGGCGTTCACCACCGTATGCGCCGCCAGGGCGGCGCCCTCTTGCCAGCCCGGCAGGGCGGTGACCTGATCGCCGGCGAAGTAGACGGCGCCGTCGGGGGCTAGCAGCTCAGCGGGAGGCTCATAGCTTTCGGGCCAGGCGCCCTTTTGGAAGGGCGCCTTGAGCCAGGCGCGGCTGATCCCTGACTCGATCTCCTGCGCGTAGCCGGGGTGGATGTGCTCGCCCTCGGCGATGGCGGTCCGCAGGCGCTCGGGCGGGGCCATGTTCGCCCAGCGCTCGCCCTGGCCGGGCAGGTCCTCCCAGATGTAGGCGCCCATGATCACGCCCTTGTCGCGGTGATACCCATTCGGCGGATACCAGATTTGCGTAATGTCCTGATCGGTCCAGGAGATGCCGCCGTAGATGGCGTGATCCTCTTCCCAGAAGCGGCGGCGGGCTTGGAAGCCGATCTTGACGGCCGGCACGAACGCCGTGGACTCGATGGCCGCCTGCGTCTCGGGGGAGAAGTCATTGGGGATGTCCTTGAGGACGGGTGCCGGGATAGTGCAGATGACGTAGTCGGCATCGACGGCTTCGAGAAAGCCGCGGCGCTGGTTTCGGTAGACGATGCGAGCGCCGTTGGGCGTCTTCCTGATGGCCTCGACGGCGCTGCCGTAGCGAATGAGCCGCCGCACTCGCGCCTCGAACGCCTTGGCGATGGCGTCCATGCCGCCGACGGGTTGGAAGAGGGTCGGGTTCTGGTCCAGGAACTGGCTGAAGTGAAGCTTGTATTCCCAGAACTCCGAGCGCAGCAACTCGCTGAAGTCCAGGGGGTCGTTGACGTCGCCGCCGCCGAGGCCCGCGTGGACGTGCTCGCCCTGATAGCCGATGCGGTCCCCGGAACCGACGTAGAGATAGTCGGGGTCCAGGCCGCCGTACTCGACGAGCATTGGCAGGAGGCGTTCCTTGTCATCGGCGGTGAGCTCGTCGTCGAGGACGTTGCGGTTGACGGCCTTGGCGAGCAGTTCGGCGATGTAGCCGCGCTGGTCGCTCATTACTTGCCGACCCACCACCGACCGGCCCCCGAAGCGCTCGGTGTTGTGGAAGAAGGCGGCGCGGTTGTCGTTGGTGAAGACCTCCAGCTCGACGCCGAACTCTTTGCAGTAGCCGAGGATGATCCGGTGGTGGTAGGGAATGCGGGCCGGACCGAGGTTGGCGTACATGTGATCCTCGCGGTCGAAGTCGACCCATTGCCGGCTGTCGACCTCGTGGATCAGGTCACCGGCGCGGGCCGTCAGGTTTCGGCCCCCGGCGCGCTCGGTGGCCTCAAGGATCGTGCAGTGATAGCCCGCTTTCGATAGCTCGTAGGCGGCCGTCATGCCGGAGATGCCGGCGCCCAGGATCACCACGCGCTTGCCGTATCCCGAGCCATCGGGCAAGTCCAGCGTGGCCGCCTGGGCGGTCGCCGGACCCAGCAGGCCCAGGGTGTTCATGGTGTGATAGGTCGCGGCCAGACCGGCGGTGGAACCGACGAGCTTCAAGAATTGCCGTTTTGTCAGGTGCATCGTCATCGCTCCGTTCTCGTGCGCCGGCACGTGTCCGGTGCGGCGCGCTTGCGACCTGGGAGGCTAGTGAGCTAAGCGGCGGTGGCTCATTGGAGCTGGTAGAAGTCAATGGCGTTCCCACCCAGCACGGCCGCGCGTTCGCTGGCACCGAGCCGGTCCAGCGCGGAAGTGACGCGCTGAAAGGTCTCCACGTACGGGGCTGCCATCAAGGCCACGGGCCAGTCGCTGCCCCAGATCAGCCGGTCGATATCGAACGCGTCGAGCACGACGTCGACGGCCGGCTGGATCGTGGCGGTGGTCGGGGCGGATGGGCATTCGGTGAGCAGCCCCGAGACTTTCACCCGCAGGTGCTTATAGGGCGCGAGCGCGTGCATGCCGTCGCGCCACGCGGAGAGGTCGCCCGATTCGAACGGCGGTTTGGCCATGTGATCCACGATCAGCCGCCCGCCGTCGTTCTCGCGGGCGATCTGGGGAATGTGGGGCAGGTGCGGCGTGCGCACCAGCAGCTCGACGATGTGACCGCGCGCGATCACCGTGCGGATGCCGCGGCGCACGTCGTCGCGGGCCAGCCAGGCGGCGTCGGGCATGTTCTCGGCCCCGGCGCGCAGGCCCTTGAACCAGGGGCTCTCCGCAAGCTCGTCCAGCTTTGCTTCGAGGTCGGAAGCCGTGAGGTCCAGGTTGGCGATCACGCCGCCGACGTAGTCGTGCTCCTCGCAGAGGTCCAGGTAGAAGAGCTGCTCCGACCAGGCCGAGCCGGCCTCGACGATCACGGAGCGGTGCACCCCCGCGGCGTCCATGTGCGGCTTGAGCGTGGAGGGTAGAAACGTGTGGCCCAAGGTGGAGCGATTGGTGTCGTCCATCCAATCGAGCTGGGATTGCCCCGGCACCCAGTAATGGTTGTGGGCGTCGACGACCAGCGGCGCATCAGGCGGCATGGCGGAACCCTCGCACGCGTGGGACGGCCGAGGGTACCAACGCGGCCACGATCAGGTGTCCGACGGTGCGTGGTCGCCGATCGGCTTGCCGCAGTGGGGGCATTTCTGCACTTGCTTCGCGCTCCGCCGGACCTCAAGTTCGTCGACGAACGCCGACCCCAGGATGCCCGCGGGCAAGGCGAAGAGCCCGATGCCAAAGAGCGCGACCACGGCGCCCAGGATGCGACCGATCGCCGTCGCCGGCGCCAGGTCGCCGTAACCCACCGTCGTCAGCGTCACCATGCCCCACCACATGGCGGCTGGGATGCTCGAAAAGCCCTCGGGCTGCGCCTCGCGCTCCGCCAGATACATCAACACCGACGCCATGAAAAGGAGCACGAAGGTGACGAACAGCGTGGAGAGCAACACCTCGCGACGGCTGCGCAGCACCGAGACGACGATTGACATGGACTCGGAGTAGCGCGTGATCTTGATCAGCCGAAACACCCGCAGCAGCCGCAGCGCGCGCGCGAACCGCAGGTCGAATGTCACCAGCAGCGGGATGTAGAACGGCACGATGGCGATCAGGTCCATGAGCACCATCGGCTGGACCGCAAACCGCAACCGTCCCTTCACCGGGTGCGCGTAGTCCGGGTCCTCCGTGCACACCCACACGCGCGCGAGGTACTCGGCGGTGAAGATCGCGACGGAGACGATCTCGAACACCAGAAAGGCGCCGCCGGCCTGCTCGGCGAGGGGCGCGATCGTTTCCAGGGCGATCGCCAGGAGGTTGAAGGAGATGAGCGTGAGGATGGCGATGTCGAACAGGTGGCTCGCGCGGTCGCCTTCGGGGGTGGGCTCGACGATCTCGTAGGCGCGACGCTTGACCCGGCTATACATCAGGCGCTGATCTCGGTGATCGTGCGGTTACGGCGTACCGGACGGCCGGCGTCCTGTCAACGCCGCCGAAACTATGCCCAGCGGTGCTCATCGGCGGGCGACTCGATCACGCCCAGCGCGTGCAGCATGCGGTCCACCAGCGCGGCCACGATGTCCGCGATGCTGGACGGCCGCAGGTAGAAGGCCGGCACCGGCGGCAGCACGGTTGCCCCGGCCTCGGCCAGCGTGACCAGATTGCGCAGATGGATGATCGAGAGCGGCGCCTCACGCGGCACGATGACCAACCGGCGCCGCTCCTTCAGCGTGACGTCCGCGGCGCGATGGAGCAGGTTCGTGCCGGCGCCGCTGGCCAGCGCGCCGACGGTTGCCATGCTGCAGGGAACGATGAGCATGCCGCGCACGGGGTAGCTTCCGCTCGAGATCGGCGCCGCGACGTCTTGCGGCCGGTGCACGGTCACCTCGCCCTGGGCCATCCAGCGGGCGGTGGCGTCACGAAAGCGCTCCTGCATCTCGTGGTGCCACATCAACTCGCCGTAGTCGCTGCACACGACCTCGAGTCGCTCGCCCCGGCGCAGCAGCGCCTCGGCCGCCGCGTCGGCGAGCACGGCGCCCGTCGCCCCGGAAATCCCCAAGATCAGACTGGGGCGCGGCCCCCCGCTGTCAGGCAACCCACACGCCGGCAATGGTGAACACCAGCGCTGTGATCGCCACGTAACCGTTCATGTTGAAGAAGGCCAGATCTAGCCGGGATAGATCGTTGCGCAGCAGCGCGTGCTCGTAGAGCAGGAGCGCGCCAATGAGGCCCACGCCGACCCAATAGGGCCACGCCAAGGGCGCCACCAGCCCCAACACGATTAGCACCAGGACTGTGAGCCCATGCGAGCCCCGCGCGATCTGCAACGCGCGGCGCGCGCCGAATCGCGCCGGCACTGAGTGCAGCCCGCGGCGGCGGTCGAAACTCACGTCCTGCAGGGCGTAGAGCACGTCGAACCCGGCGATCCAGAACATGACGACCAGCGCCAGCAAGATGGCCTCGGCGCCGATGTCGCCGCGCACGGCGATCCAGCCGCCCACGGGTGCGATGCCGTCGGCCAGCCCCAACAGCCAGTGGCTGAGCCAGGTGAACCGCTTGGTGAACGAATAGAGCGTGACGGTGACCATCGCCACGGGCGCCAGGGCAAGCGCCAAAAGGTTGAGCTGCAAGGCGGCGACGTGCAGCAGCGCAAAGCCGGCCGACGCCAGCCCCACCATCTCGATGCGAGACATCCGGCCGGCCGGCAGGGCGCGTTCGGCCGTGCGCGGGTTCGCCGCGTCGATGCGCGCGTCGATCAGGCGGTTCGCCGCCATGGCGCCCGTGCGCGCGCCGGCCATGGCAACCGTGATCCACAGGAAGGTGCGCCAGCCGGGCCAGCCGCCCTGGGCCAGCACCATCCCCAGGAACGCAAATGGCAGCGCAAAGATTGTGTGCTCGAACTTGATCGCGTCGAGATACAGACGCAGGCGCATCGCGGCGGCGGCCGGGTTCATACGCGGCTCATGCAACGGGACGGGATAAACCCGAGCCTAACGCGCCGCGCGGGTGCGCACATCCATGGATTGCTACTCAATGCCATAGCTGGTCCACCGTTCGTTGACCCGCGTCACGATGTGCTCGTCCATCGCGATATCGGGCGGCCATTCGCGAGGAAAGCCCTCTTCCGGCAACTTGCGCGTGGCGTCGATGCCGAGCTTGCCGCCCACATTCGCGTGGGTGGTGGCGAATTCCAGTGCGTCCATCACGCCCTGGGCATGCTCGGTGTCCCGGGATGGATCGGTGTTGGCCCCGACGCGCCACAGGACCTCGCTCAGGTCCTGCACGTCCACATCGGCGTCCACCACGATCACGTACTTGGTGAACATCAGTTGGCCCACGCCCCAGATGGCGTGCATCACCTTGCGGGCCTGTCCCGGATAGCGCTTGCGAATCGACACGATGGCGAAGTTGTGGAACACGCCGTGGACGGGCAGGTTCATGTCGACGATTTCCGGAATGACCATCCGCACCAGCGGCAGGAACAGCCGCTCGGTGGCTTTGCCGATCCATCCGTCCTCCATCGGCGGACGCCCCACGATCGTGGAGACGAATATTGGATCCTGCCGCCGCGTCACCGCTGTCAGGTGGAACACGGGGTAGGGCTCGGCGAGCGAGTAGTAGCCGGTATGGTCCCCAAAGGGTCCTTCCATCCGGGACTCCTGCGGGTCCACGTAGCCTTCGAGCACGATCTCCGCGCGTGCCGGCACCAGGATGTCCACCGTCTGCGCGCGCACCATCTCGACCGAGGCACCCCGCAGGAAGCCGGCAAACACCAATTCGTCGATATCCGGCGGCAAGGGCGCCGTGGCCGCGTATAGCAAGACCGGATCGGCGCCGATGGCAATGGCCACTTCGAGTCGGGCGCGCTCCTCGCCGCTGCGGCGCCAGTGCTCCGCGCCGCCCTTGTGCAGCTGCCAGTGCATGCCAAGCGTTTGCGCGTCGAAGACCTGCAGCCGATACATGCCCATGTTGCGCTTGCCGCTGCCGGGATCGTGGGTGAAGACGAGCGGCATGGTGATGTAGGGGCCGCCGTCCTCCGGCCAGCAGGTGGGAATGGGCAAGCCGTCCAGCGAGGGGGCGTCCGTCTCGACAATGTCCTGCACGGGACCGCCGCGCACGGTTCGCGGGCCAATGCGGCCCACGCGCAAGAGCTCGCCCAGGGTCTGCAGCTTGCCCCAAATGCTGGCCGGCGGGGGACTCATGGCCAGGTCCAGCAGACGCTCGATGCGCGTCTCCAACTCGGACCAGTCGTCTACGCCCAGAGCCCAGGCCATCCGCTGCTTAGTGCCGAGCAGATTGATCGCCAGCGGCACGTCTGAGCCCTTCACGTTCTCGAAGAGCAGAGCCGGGCCGTCCGCCTTCATCACACGATCGGCGATCTCGGTGATCTCGAGATGCGGATCGACCTCAACGTCAATCCGGCGCAGCTGTCCCATCTGCTCGATGTGGTCCACGAAAGCGCGGAGGTCTCGGAAAGCCATGGCGAAGTCTCGGCGCTACGCCCCGACCAGCGCGGGCAGCGGCAGGTCCATGAGCGACTCGATCACATAGTCCGGTTGCTGGTCGGCGGGCGCGGCAGCGGCCTCGGCGGCCGACGTGACCCCGGTGAGCACCAGGACGGACGCGGCACCAATCGCGCGAGCGCCGGCAATATCCGCGGTCAGCATGTCGCCCAGCACCACCAGATCGGCGGCGTCCACCCCCGCGCGCTCCATGATGACCTGGAACATATGCGCCGACGGCTTGCCGACGATCACCGGCTCTTGTCCGGTGACGGCGGTGACGGCGGCCGTGATGGCGCCCGCGCCCGGCACGGGACCCGACGGCGTCGGATAGTGCGGGTCGGTGTTGACGGCGAGGTACGTGGCCCCATCCAACATGATGGCGCGGGTGGCGCGCCGCAACTTGGCGTAGGTCAAGTCGAAGTCCACGCCCACGACGACGACCGCGGGAACGTCGTCGGCCTCCCAGGTCGTGACGTCGTAGCCGGCGGCGGCGATCTGTGCCGCCAGACCGCCGCTGCCCAGCACGAGCACGCGGCAGGGGGCTGGATGATGCGTGCGCAGATACGACACGCTGGCGACCACGGCCGACACGATGCTCTCGGGGCCGGCGCTGATACCCAGTCCTTGCAGCTTGGCCGCCAGCTCCACCGGCGTCTCTCGCGAGTTGTTGGTGATAAAAAGGGTCGGGAGCCCCAGATGCTGCACTGCGGCCACCGCTTCGGCCGCGCCCGGGATCAGCTCCGGTCCGCGGTAAATGACGCCGTCCATGTCGAACGCGAAGGCGCGCCGCCGGATCGGAACGAGCGCCGGCTCGCCATCGTGCCGGTGCGTCGCGGCCGTCGGCATCAGTCCGAGTAGAGGCCGTTCACGACCATCTCGCGCCGCCACGACCCTTGCAAGACGTCGATGATGTTCTGCGCCGACATCTCGGTCATGCGCACCACGCAGTCGGTGGAGATGCCCGCAACGTGGGGCGTGGCGATCACGTTCGGCAGCTGGGCCAGCCGGTGGTCCGACGGTGGCTCCTGCGCGCGCACGTCCAACGCGGCGCCGGCAATGCCCCCCTGCCTCAACGCGGTGTAGAGCGCGTCCTCATCCACTAGACCGCCGCGGGCGGTGTTGACGAGATAGGCGGTGGGCTTCATCAGCCCCAGCCGCCGCTCGTTGACGAGATTGGCCGTCTCCGGCGTTGTGTTTACGTGCAAGGTCACGTAGTCCGCGTGGCGAAACAGATCGTCAAGCTCGACGAGTTCGATGCCGTTTTCGGCGACGAATTGCTGGTCGGGGTATGGCTCGGCCGCAATGAGCACCGCTTCGAATCCGGCCAGCCGCCGGACGACGCTGCGGCCAATGCGCCCCAGTCCCACCACGCCGATCGTCTTGCCGCGGATCTCATTCATCAGGCCGCGCGTCCAATCGCCGCGGGCAGTGTTCGAAACGTAGTCGCACAGCTCCCGCGCCATGGCCAGGATCATGGTCACGGCCGACTCGGCGACGGTGGTGTCGTTCGAGCCCGCGGCGATCATGGCCACCACGTTGTGATCGGCGGCCGCGGCGGTATCGATGGCGTCGTAACCCACCCCAACGCGCGAGACCACGCGCAGGTCGGGCGCGCTCTCAAGGACCGTGCGTGTGTACGACTCGCTGCTGGCCACCGTGGCCGTGATGCCGCGCAACAGGTCGATGAGCTGCATCTCGGTTGGATAGAGCTGCTTCTCGGGAACGTCGGCCATGACTACCTCGTGGCCAGCCTGGTGCAAGAGGTCGCGCCAGCTGGTATTGAGGGATTTCATGGCGAGCCGGGAGGTCACAAGGACACGGGCCACAAGGTGCTCCTATTGAGACGGCGGGCGAGTGCCCATTCTAGCGGTGCGCGCGGACGGCTATAGGCCCAGCTCCGCCGGCCTATCGACGATGGCGAAGCTGATCTCGCCTTCGGCGACGAGTTGATCGCCGATGGTCGCCCGCCCGCGACCGCGCCCAAAGTTGGCGCGCACCCGCAGCAGCTCCGTTTCCAGCCGCACCTGATCGCCCGGCCGGGCCGGGGTGCGGAACTTCCATTTGTCCAGCCCCGTGAGCATGGCGATCTTGTCGCGATTGGCCGGCAACCCCAGCGCGGCCACCCCGCCCACCTGTGCCAGCGCCTCGACGATGATCACGCCCGGCATCACCGGAAATCCGGGAAAGTGCCCGCGCAGCACGTTCGCCTCAAGCGCCGCGATGTCATCGATATACCCCACCGCTCGCCGCCCATACTCGATCTCCACGATGCGGTCGATGAAGAGAAAGGGCTCCCGGTGCGGAATGACCGCTTCGATCCCATCGCGGTCGAGTACCGGCTGTGTCATGCGGAGCATCTCGGGCCATAGGCCGGCGGCATTGTGGCATGAGCCGCTCGGCCCGATCTCCGTACGTGACAAGGAATCGGTATCCAGGTCTCGGCTAACCTGGGACCGACGCGAGTCCCTGGGGACGCGACGTGCCTGAAGGGGCTGGGCACAGGTCGCTGGCGACGGGAGGCGGCATGGCGGACAGCATCGAAGCGATCATCGAGCGGCGCATCGAGCGGGCCCGGCTCGACGATGATGTGGCGATCTACGTGATGGCGGCGCTGGACGGCACACTCGATCAGTTCATCAATGGCGGGTCCGAAAAAGAATTAGCCGAGCGGCTGCGGCCGGCAGCCGCAGCGACAGCACCCACTCGGGCGTTTCTGCTGCGTGTGTCAGTCGCGGGATTCCGGGGCGTCGGACCCCAAGCGGACCTCGAGGTCGTTCCCGGTCCGGGATTGACCTTGGTCGTCGGCGCGAACGGGACCGGGAAGTCCAGCTTCGCCGAGGGACTGGAGTTCCTGCTCACCGGGGAAAATTCACGCTGGGAAGGCAAGACCAGTGAGTGGCGGCAGGGTTGGCGCAATCTGCACAGTAAAGAGTCAGTCCTGCTGCAGGCCCATTTCGCCGTCGAGGGCGTAGCCGGGCCTGCCGTGGTCTCGCGCCGCTGGCGTCCCGAGGCCACCGAGCTTGACGATCACGCGACCGAGACGGATATCGCCGGCGAGTGCGGTGCGGGGCTGGCCGCCCTTGGCTGCGAACCGGCGCTCGGGACGCACCGCCCGTTCCTTTCCTACAGCCAACTCAGCGAGATTGTGGAGAAGGGCCCGTCGGCGCGGTTCGACGCGATGGCGGCCGGCTTGGGTCTCGAAGCGCTTACGGAAGCGCGCGAGCGGCTGCGCGGCCGCCGCCTGGACGACCAGCGCACGCTCAAGACAGCGCGCGAGGAGCTTGGTGTCCTCCTTGGCGAACTGGAAGCCCTGGACGACGAGCGCGCGCGCACCGTGCGCGCGGCGCTGACAAAAGCGCCGTGGGACTTCGAAGCGGTCTACTTGGTGTTGGAGGGCGGGCTCGACGACGCCGGCGACCGGCCGCTTGATCTGCTGCGGCGCCTGGCCGCGATCGAGTTCCCGTCCGCGGAGGAGGTCGAGGATCTCTGCCGTGAGCTGCGTGGCGCATACCCACGGCTGGAGGCCATCAAGGGCGGCAACGCGGCGCGCGCGATGCGTTTGGCTGAGATTCTTGAGGCGGCGCTGCGCGCGCATGAGCACGACGGAGACCAGCCTTGCCCCGTGTGTCAGACGGGACGGATAGATGACCGATGGCGGTCCACTGTCGACGAGCGCTTACGGAGCCTTGGGCAAGAGGCAGAGGAAGCGAATCGCGCCGCTGAGCTGTTGCACGGATTAGCGGAGAAGTGCGAAATCCTCACCCGCGGGCCGCCGGACTGGCTCGCGGACGCCGGGCGGGTGGGGATCGATGCGTCGGATGTCCGGCAAGCATGGAAGTGGTGGGAATACTCAACCGCGGATGAGCCCGGTCTGCCCGTCGAGGAAGAGCTATGGCCAGACGCTGTGCCCCCCTCCGTGGAGGAACTCGCGACCATCCTTCGTGTTGGCAACGACATTCGCGTCATCGATCGACCGCCAAGCGATTCAATGTTCACGATGAGCGCCCAGGGACTGCTCGAAATTGCCGGTCGGCTGACCGAGCGCGGGGCGGGGGTGCGCGCCGCGCTGGCGCCGCTGCGCGAGCAGGCGCGGGCGGAGTTGGACCGCCGCGAAAACCTCTGGCGCCCGCTGGCGCGGCGGTTGCTGGACTGGCTGCCGTCCGGCCGGCGCGGGCAACAGGCGGCGAAGCGAGTTGACGCGGTCCAGGCGGCTGAAGACTGGCTGGCTGGTGAAGAAGACGACATCCGCGCCGAGCGCTTTCGGCCAATCGCGCAGCGGGCGCGGTGCAACGAGACGCTGGTGGGCCGGGGCAGCAGCGTCTCGTTGGACGATCTGGAGCTCACGGGTCGAGCGAACGCCCGCCGCCTAGACATTTCCACGAGCATCGACGGCCAAGATGGCGCCGCGCTCGCGGTGATGAGCCAGGGCGAGTTGAACGCGCTCTCGCTCAGCCTGCTCCTGGCGCGGGCGGTGCTTCCGGAGAGTCCCTTCGGCTTCCTGGTGATCGACGACCCCGTGCAGGTGATGGATCCGGTGAAGGTGGAAGGGCTGGCGCGCGTGCTCGCGGAAGCCGCGCGTGAACGCCAGGTGATCGTGTTCACCCACGACAAGCGTCTGCAGGCGGCTGTGTGGCGGCTGCGTATCAAGCATCGGATGCTCGAAGTCCGGCGGCGCGAGCCCTCCGTGGTCACGTGCGCGCCTGTCAAGGACCCAGTGCGGCGGCATCTCGCCGACGCGAGCGCCGTGTTGCTGACCGAAGGCTTGGACGACTTAACGCGCCGCCGGGTAGTCCCTGGCATCTGCCGGCAGGCCATCGAAGCCTCCTGCATCGAGGCTGTTCGACGCAGCCGCGCGGAGGCGGGGCGCGACCAAGCCAAGACGGAGGAGGACATTAGTCACGCCCAGACGCTCAACGACAAACTCAAGATTGTCCTATTGGGCGACCCCGATGGGGATCACCACGAAATGCGCAAAAGACTCGGTCAGCACTTCGGACGCCGAGCGCGCGATGTGGTGGATGCCTGTAATCGCGGTGTGCACGGCCAATGGAGCGGAGAGATGGACGCGCTGATCGACGCTACTGACTGGCTGGCCAAGCGCATCGTGGACTTTGATCTCCGATGACCGCCGAACTACCGCGTTCCCAGAATGTCGCTGGCGGCGGGAATCCGCACGTCCACCGTTCCGGCACACAGCCTGCCCCGTACGAGATACGGGGCTGGAATCCAGTGCTGGCGGGCGGTTACAGGTGACCGCAGAGTTGCTGCGTGAGTCGCGCGCGCTGCTCGACCAGCCGCCGTCGGCGGCGCCTGGCCTCTGGGAGCGGGCCGCCGTCTTGCTGGCCCGACAGGCGATCGAGGAGGCGCTGGACCGTTTCTGGGCCAGCCGCTCCCCCGATTTGCGACAGGCCTCGATGCGGGCGCAGTTGCTTTGCCTGGGCGTCCTCATGAACAACGAGCGCGACGCAGCCGATGTCGATCAACTCTGGGGGGCGCTCTCGGACGTCTGTCACTTCGACGCCTGCGCCCCCACGCCGGGGGCGGCGGAAGTCCGCGTCTGGCTGAACGAGACGGAGCGTCTATGCGCCATTCTTGAGCACCGCGCCGGGCGCCAATCCGCCGGAGCGGACGCGCCGCAGGCCGCGCCCCGAGCCCATGCCCGCACCGGCCCGTCGTCTCGCGGGTGATCGAGGCCGCCGCTGTGCGGGCCTACGGCGCGCCCAGATACGGCGCTCGAGTCAGACGTGGAAGCCAAGCGCGGCGGCTACGGCCTGTTGCTGCGCATCGGCCGTGACAAACACGGCCCGCCCTGGTTCGCGAACGGCGTACGGGGCTGTCGCGACGTGCCACAGGTCGGCGCCTCGCAAGTAGCCGGATTCGAGAACGGCTGCAAACTCGGGCGCCAGCGGCCGGTCCGGCAGGACCCACTCGATGCCTGCGACCAGACTGGCCGCGAAGTCGAGGCGCTCCCGCGCAAATACCGCGCGCAACTCGGCCTCAAGCAGATTCGAGGCGAGCAGGCGCGAGCACTTGTCGAGACGCTCGGCAATCGCCGACCCGCCCCGTTTTGTCGAAGGCGACGGCGACCAGGGCGGACGTATCGACGAAGGCGACGCTCACCCGTTGCGCTCGGCGAGAAACCGCTTCAAGGCGCCGGGCCGCCGGGCCACCGCTCGCAGCGGGCGACGCGGCTGGCGCGATTGAACCAGGACCCCACGCCGCTCAAGGTCCTCCAGCCGCCGTTCGATCGTCGCCGGTTTCGGCTGGATGGGCCGGACTTCGGCTACCGGCTCGCCGCGATAGGAGACCGTGACTGTCTTCCCCTCGCGAACCTGCCGGATCACCTCGGCGAACCGCGCCGTGGCTTTGTGGACCGAATAGCTGATGCATAGCTGATGCCCATGCACGGCAGGGTAACCAGTCTGACGGGCCGAATGGCGATCCCGGACCTCTTGGCGTCGCGAACTTAGCCGGAGTCACGTTTGCCAGCGCCCGCGGCATTGGCGGCGCCTACAGATCGAGAACCAGGCGCAGACCGGCGGCTATCCGGGTCAGAAGCCGCGTCGGGGCTTGGCCGGCCCTTTCGAGCAGATAGTCTCGATCCAGCGTCACAAGCTGAGTCACATTGGCCACCGAGTCCTTGGGCAGGCCCACGACCGCGCCCGGGACCAGGACGTTTCCGGGCGCGTCGAGCAGCCGCATATTCGTTGCAAGGACCAGGGCGATCACCGTTCGGAGGCGACTGCGGTTAAACGAGTCGGCCTGGACGATCAAGACGGGCCGCCGAAATCCTGGCTCCGAACCGCGGGGGTCGGCCAGGTCGGCCCACCAAACCTCGCCTCGCTGGACTACCACTCGTCAGTGGCGAGGCTGCGTCCCTGCGCCTGCCTGAGTTCGGGTGCGAGCCCGCTCGGCTGCTCCCCGTAGACGCGGTTCAGGCGCGACGTGAGGTCTTGGTCCCGGTGCTTGGCAAAGTACTCCGCGACGGCGGTGGCATACAACTCGCTGCGGGACATGCCCAACGCTTCCGCAAGTGCGTCAGCGGACTCGAAGAGATCATCGGGGAGCGATATGGCAACTTTCATACTAGGATCATACCTCGGTATGACTCCGCGTCGGTTCCGTGGATATCCACCTCCGGCAACGCTGCGCTCCCGGGCTCCCGGGCTCCCGGGCTCCCGGGCTCCCGGGCTCCCGGGCTCCCGGGCGCACGGGCGACTGCCGATCGCGGTCAGAGCAAGAGTCTGAGGAATTCTTCCCTCGTCAGGCCGGCGTCGCGGATCAGCGCTCGCAGGAGACCTCGACCCAGCTCCCGGTGCCTGGGGACCGAGAGCCGGCGTCCCGCCGGCCCGATCAGGATCATGTGGCTGCCCTGCGTGCGCTCCCAGACAAACCCGATGCTGGCGGCCGCCTTCACAAACTCATCGCCCGAGATGATGGGAAGACGCGCCACTACACCGGGACCTCCAAGACCTGAAACTCGGACGAGGAAGGCAGCGGTTTCCCGTGCTCGCGCATGCTTGCCAGGTAGCCGCGAATGGCTTCGCGAATGTTGGCAAGCGCCTCGGCCCTCGTCCGCCCCTGGCTATGGCAGCCCGGCAGCGTGGGACAGCTCGCAACCTCCCAGCCGTCCTCGTCGCGCTCGAATAGCACCAGCAGATTGAGGACTCCCTGGCCGCCCGCAGGCGCGTCCAGGTCTACGGTCGCTTCCGGAGACGGCTCTGCCGCATGAACCCCAGCCTCCCGTGCGGGTACCGGAGCACCGTAAATCTTCGAATCTCGACGCTCTGAGATATCGAAGCCCAGCCTGGGAAGGATGCTGTGTGCGTACTGCGATGTGAACACGAGCGGTGCCAGGCCAGTGACCAATTGGAGGACCTGCTTGGCCGGGTACTGCCGCCCGTGGAGGGTGACGAAGTACTTGTGTCGTCCATCGAGGGCGTTGGGCTCAACATCCCGCGTGGCGGCTAGCACGTCTTCCGGCGTGATCGGATACAGCTTGCCGTGGATCTGAAAATTCATCCGGTGAACCCCTGCGTTCTTCTACTTCTTTGTTCTATCTCTACTATCATAGAGCGTACGGCAGGCGATTTCCGGGCCCCCCAGGGAGTGCATGAGGACGGCCCGCAGCGTATGGTAGAAATGTGCTTCACGCTTCTACCCTGAGGGCATCCCATGAGTCTCAACATCAAGAACGAGGAGACTTGCCGCCTGGCGCGCGAGTTGGCCCGGCTGACGGGCGAGTCCATGACCGGCGCGATAACGGTTGCGCTGCAGGAGCGTCTGCGCCGCGAGCAACGCCAGCGCCGAGCGGACGCCGTGGCCCGCGACCTGCAAGCCATCGGCCAGCGCTGCGCCAGCCTGCTCGGCGAAGGCCCGTCCGCCGTCGACCACGGCGAGTTGCTCTATGACGAACGAGGCCTGCCAAAGTGATCGTCGATACTTCAGCGGTGCTGGCGGTGCTGGCGGTGCTGTTCGCCGAGCCGGACGCGGCGCGCTACGCGAAGGTCATGGGGCGGGCCTTAACCTGCCGTATGTCAGCGGCAAGTTTTCTCGAAGCGGCCATCGTCGCTGAAAGCCGCGGCGGGTCGCCGGCCGGGCATGAACTCGATGTGTTCCTGGAGCGAGCCGGGATGGAGTTGGTGCCCGTCACCCCTGACCATGCGCGGGCCGCGCGCCGGGCCTGGCGGCGATTCGGCAAGGGCAACCACCCGGCGGGACTGAACTTCGGCGACTGCTTCAGCTATGCCCTGGCGGAATCCGAGCGCGAGCCGTTGCTGTTCAAGGGCGAGGGCTTCGCTCACACCGATATCGAGGCGGCCTGACTAGTCACGGTCAGGCCGAAGCGCCGACGCGCTCGAAGCTGATCCTGAGGCGAGTGCCGGTGCACTGGGCGAGCTTTTCCAGCGTTCTGGTGGAAGGCCGAGCGCGACCGCTTTCCAGCCGGGCGATAACGGATTGCGTCGTCTGCATGCGCTCGGCGAGTTCCGCTTGCGTGAGCCCGGCGCTGGATCGGGCCTCAATCAGCGCCCGTGCCAACTCGAACTCCGGCCCAAGCTCGTCGTAGGCAGCGCGGTACTCCGGATCTCGCCGCCATCTCTCGTGCAGGCCGCGGACATTGCTCATCGCAATACCTCCCTGGCGCGCCGCAGCGCCAGATCAATCTCCCGGCGCGGCGTCTTCTGTGTCTTCTTCACGAAAGCCCGCACCACTACCACCCGTCGGTCCCAGACAGTCACATACAGTGCCCGAGCTATCCCGTCCTTGCCGCGCAGGCGCATCTCCCAAAGCGCTCCCGCCAAGTGCCTGACATGCGGTGCGCCAACGCGGTCCAGCCCAACAGCCGCGATTAATTCGCAAATGCGAACAAATCGCGCCCGCACATCGGCCGGCAGAGCGTCAAGCTCTCCGTCGACGACCGCATTCAGAGTCTCGACTGTCCAACCCATGGCCATCGGCCATATAGCAAATATACGATATCCACGCAACGATCACGGTTGGGGACCGGACGAGGCAATTTGCCGGCGACGCGGTCCCGCAATGTGTCGGAATGCTATCGAAGGCCGTTGATCACCAAGATTCGCCACAACCCGCCCGATCATGTTGTGTGAAATTGTCAAATTCCGTACATTGCAATAGGCGCTGGCTCTGCCATGCTGCCGTTCGAACAATCCTTGCGCGTCCAGCCGGTTAGCTGCGCGCCGGCATTACTAGAGGAGAGACCTGAGGGTATGAGCACGCGAAGCCAGAGCAACGGCAAGACCGACATCGTCATCCACCGCGTTTTGATTGGATCCCACCAAGTCTCCGAATATCTCAATTCGGCCTGCGAGCGGGCCGGCGTGTCCCTGCCGCTGGCCCGGGCGTTGCAATTCTTGGCCGAGGCCGAGGGCGCGGTCACGCCCACGGAACTCTCCCGCGAGCTTGGACGCAGCCCGGCAGCCACCTCCGAGTTGGTGAAGCGGCTGGTCAACAGCGAGCAGATCACCGCCGACGTCGATCCCAACGACCGCCGCTCGTTTCAGCTGGCGCTGACGAGCCGCGGCCATTCGAAATGGGACGAGGTTCGCGCGGTGCTCGAGGCCGCGGAGGCGTCCATCACCCGCAGTTACGGCAAGCGCCAGCTTGCCGACCTTGCGGGCGCCATGGATGACTTGGCCGCGACGCTGAACGGCGGGCACCGCAACTAGGGGCGCAGATACCCACCGAGCTTGTCGGCGAATTCTTCAGCGGCGGCGGTGTAGCTCTCGAAGGGATTGGGCATCTCGCAGAGATGGCCCCGCACCCCGATGCCGGTCCAGTCGATCAGGTAGGGGATGAAGTCCCAGCCGCCGTAGGCGTCGAGTTCGTGCCAGTCCTCGATGTATTGGTACACGAGGAACAGTTGGTCGTTCCAATTCGTGAGGGCGCCGAGGTTTTGGTGAACGTCGTTCCAATCGATCAGCGCGTCGGCCTGCGCCTCGACCAGAGCGCGGACGATGCGGCCGCGGGCGAGTGCCCGCGTGCCGGCGGGCACAGCCAGCGGATTCACGTCGCCCCGGGTTCGGCGGGGCGCCACACCGCGGCGCTGTAGCTCGGCAAAGAGGCTCACCGTTGGGTCGATGTGGTGGTAGGACAGGTCCACTTTCACCAGATCGGGGTCGGCCCAGCCCTGGGGTGAGTCGGCGGCAAAGCGGCGCAGTTGCTCCAGCTTGGTGACCCAGTCGACTTTCCCCACCAGCACCGTCGGATCGCGCTCCAGGCCGTCCAGACATTCGGCCCAGGCATCCAGGGTCCAGTTGGTGTCGCTGTCGCGCCCACGGAAGGCGGCGTCAGCGGCTTCGTGATAGATCCGCTGGACGTCGAGGGCGGCCATGCGCCGGCCGTCGATCAGCTCGACGGCCCACGGGCCTGCCGGATTGCTTGAAATCTCCTGTAGCGTGTGCACCGGCTCCTGCAGCACAAGGCCCGGGTCCCAGCCGCCCTCCAGGAGTTGGGCGACCAACGCGGTCGAGCCGATCTTCAACGCCGTGGCGAACTCGCTGCGGTTGGCGTCGCCCACGATCACATGCAGCCGCCGCAGCCCGGCGCCCTCGGCGAGCGGCTCGTCACGCAGATTGACGATCGGCCGGCCGCCGAAGCGCACCCGCTGACTCACGTCCACCGTCACGAACGCCGCCCGCTGCGAAATGTGGAACGGCAGGCTGCCGTCGTCCTGGCCGGTGAGCGTCATGCCGGCCCCGGCATAGAGCTGGCGCGTGGTCAGGAAAGGCAGCAGCCCGACGGTCATGTCGAGGCTCAGCGGGCTGCGTCGCACGGCGTAGTTCTCGTGATAGCCGAACGTGCTGCCCAGGTGGTCGGTGTTGTTCTTGATGAAGAACAACCGGCGGTTGAGCTCCTGGCTCTCCACCGCGTCCAGCAGCAGGGCGTCCGCCGCGTTCTCCTGCTCGACGATGTCGTCCAGCGTGCGGCATTCGGCCGACGCGTATTCGATGTGGCCCGAGTCCAGGTAGAGCCGCGCGCCGTTGAAAAGGAAGCCGCCATTGCCCGGCGCTTCGTCCCATTCCCGGGGGGCCGGATCGATGATGCCGAAGCGGCGTTCGGCGAAGATGACGTTCTTGACCAGCGCCGCGGCGCGGGCTGGCGGCAGGTCGCCGGCGCTGGCGAACTCGATCTCCGTGCCGAACAGGGCGTCCTTCATGGGCCGCGGCGGCTATTCGCCGCCGGGCTGCGGCGTCGGGTCCGGGATCTCACGGATGATGCGCCGCACGTGCTCGCCCAGGTCGTCGTCCTCCGCCGGCGTCGTTTCTTCGTCCGGGACCGTCTTGGCCGGGTCTGGCGGGGCCTCGACCTCACCCTGCGGCGCGGCCCATCGAGTGATTCTCATCGCTCATCCTCTCTTTGCGTCAAGCGCGGCTAGCACGTCGTCGATGGTGGCAGATTGCTCAACCAGGGCGCTCAGCCGGTCGACTCTGGGACCGACGACGTCGTCCAGCCGCATTGTCACCTCGACCCCGTTATGGCGCATGCGCACGCGGTCCCATTCCATGGCGGTGATCGCCGGTCCGAATTTGGCGAGCAGCTGGCCGCGCACCGCGGCTCGGGTGCCCGCCGGCGGCGTGGTGCGCGCCGCCTCGACCTGCGCCGGCGTCACCAGCGTCCGCATGCGCCCGCGGTCGGTCAGCCACTGATGCACGCTGAGCCCCGGGTCCAGCAAGTGGTAGGCGAAGTCGATGCGCCGCGCCGCCTCCGGAGACAGCGCCTCGCCCTCTGGACTGATCTCGCGCAGCAGCTTCTGCTTGGCGGCCCAGTCGACGCGGTCGGCGGCGGCCGACACATCGCTTCGCAGGTCGGTCAGGACCTGCTGCCACTCGTCGAGCACCCAGTCCGTCTCGGTGTCGCGGCCGCGGAAGCGCTCGCCGGCGTCGAGCCACCATTGCTGGATGTCGAGCGGCGAAACGCTGCGTCCATCGTCGAGCTGGATGCCGGCGGCCAGCGAGAGATCGTGCGAGACCTGCTGCGCCGCCGCCACGGGATCGCGCAGGCGAACGGGTGCCCGCCAGCCGGTCTCGACGACGTCCAGCACCAGCGCCATGGTCGCTGCCTTCATGCCCGTCGCCCACTCGCTGCGGTTGGCGTCTCCGGCGATCACGTGCAGCCGCCGGAAGCGGGCGCGATCGGCATGCGGCTCGTCGCGCGTATTGAAGATGGGGCGGCGCGCCGTCGTGTTGATGCCCACCACCGTTTCGAAGAAGTCGGCGCGCTGCGACAGTTGCAGCGCGCCCGGATCGCCGCCCTCGATGCCCACCCGACCCGCGCCGGCGAAGACCTGGCGCGTCACCAGGAAGGGCACCAGCGCGTCGACCAGATGATCGAGCGGCACCGCGCGCGACGTGAGGTAGTTCTCATGGCAGCCGTAGCTGCGGCCGTGGTAGTCGGTGTTGTTCTTGACCAGCCGCACCCGGCCACCGTCCAGGCGCGCGTTGTGCGCCTGCTCGGCCTCGTGCATCAGCCGCTCACCCGCGCGGTCCTGCGCGACGAGGTCCAGCACCGTGCGGCAGGCATCGGTGCAGTATTCGGGGTGGTTGTGATCGTTGTAGAGCCGCGCGCCATTCAGCAGCACGGTATCGGCGAGCAGCTCTTCTCGGCTCAGGCGTGAACTCTGGGCGGTCGAGCCCAGGTGATCGTTCGCATCGCGCGCCAGGGCGTCGACGCGCGTGCCGCGCAAGTCGCGCCGCGGGTCCTCGTTGGTGTAGTCCCAGCCGCGAAACGCGACGGGGAGCGGAGCGGCGTGGATGAGCATGGCCGACTCGAAGGCAAAGTCGGGCGGTCCCGCGAATCCCTCGCAGTTGAGGCCGTATTCCGTCTCGATCCCGACCGGCCGGTTCATCCCGTTGCTCCGGTGGGCGCTGCGGTCATCCTAGCGCCCGCCCCGCCCCCAGAGGCGGCAGTGTCCGGTAGGGGCGCTTCGCGAAGCGCCCTGACGCTTGCCCTGCGCCCAGGGCAGCAATGTTTGGTAGGCACGGTTCGCGAACCGCCCTCACGCCCTATGCCCCGATGCAAGTGCCAACGCCCGCGCCTTCGGCGCGCTCCAGCACGGCCTGGCCCAGCGCGATGTCCCACAACGCAATGCCCTGCGATTCGAAGAGCGTGATTTCCTCCGGGCTGGTGCGGCCGGGCGCGCGCCCCGCCACAACCTGGCCCAGCTCGACCGCCTGCGCCCACTGAAACGCCCCGTCCTCCACGGCGGCGATCAGGTCGCCGCATTCGACGTGCGCGCCTTCGAGATCATCGACGAAGACTCGGTCGGCGCGGGCAACCGCGGCGCTGTCCAGTTCCCGATGCTGCGGGTGGTTGGTGCCCATCGCGACGACATGGGCGCCGGATTCGATCCATCCGGCCTCGATGACCGGATCGGCGGCGTTGGTCGCCGTGATGATGACTTGCGCCCCTCGCACCGCGTCCTCAGCCGTGGCCGCCGGCTCCAGGTCGACTTCCAGCTTGGGCGAAATCTCAGCGATGAATCGCCGCACGTTCGCCGGATCGCGCGAGAACACCCGCACCCGCGCCGACGGCCGCACCGTGCAAACCGCTTCGAGCTGCGTGCGCGCCTGCAGGCCCGTGCCAATCAGCCCGATCGCCTGTACGTCCGGCGGCGCCAAGTGCTTGACCGAGACGGCGCTCGCCGCGCCGGTGCGGAGGCCGCTGAGGCGCCCGGCTTCGATGACGGCGCTGAGGGCGCCGCTGACCGCGTCGAAAAGCACCACCACAAAGCTGATGCGCCCGCCGGGGATGCTGGGATAGAGCTTGGCGCCCATGGCCCCGAGTTCTGGGTCGGCCGCGCCCATGAGCTGCAGCGCGCCGCGCGCCGTACGCGCCCGCCGCCGCCCCACGTTCGACGCCGTCCCGCGTCCCTGCCGCTCCAAGGACGCCTCGACGGTTCGCAACGCCAGGTCCATATCGGCCAGGCGCTCCACGTCGGCCTCGGTCAAATACCTGGGCATGTTGCTCCGTCCGCCTCGTGTGGGGTTTGCCACCCATGGAACCGCAGCCGACGATGCCGCGGACACCATGGGCTTTCTCGTCGCGCACATTCTATTCGTGGTGGGCTTTGCGCTCGCCCTGCGGCGGGCGCAGACCCGCGGCTACGACTTCTTCCTCATGACCGGGACGAACTACGCCACGGGCCTGGTCATCGGCGTCGTCTGGCTGGCCGTCGCCGGAGCTGCGAGCGTGGACCTCGCCACCGTGCTCCTGGGTATCGTTCAGGGCGCCCGGTTTTCGCTGGCCGTGGTGGCTATCTATTTGCTGCTGGTCCGCACGGGCGTCGGTATCACGTTCGTGCTGCTGCGCATGGCCGTCATCGTGCCGACAGTGGCCTCGATCTTGTGGTTCGGCGAACGACCGGACCTGCCGACGCTGCTGGGCATTGGGCTCATGCTGGCCGCGCTGCCGCTGCTCACGCGCGGCGGCCGCAGCGAGGACGCGCGGCTGCGAGTGTGGTGGTATTGGCCGGTGGTTGTCGGCACGCTCACCGTCACCGGCGCGGGCCTCATCGCTGCCAAGGCGTTCGTCGAGATCGCCCCCATCGAGAATATGCCGCTCTACGCCATGACCACGTTTGCCGCGGCCACGACCGTGGCGCTCGCGACGTTCGCCGTGCGCCGCCGGATCCAACCGGCGCTCAGCCCCACGGTCGACCGACCCGCGGCGCGAGGCTTCAGGCGCGGGCTCTTTCGGGAGCCGCTGGCTCTTGGGGTGGTGACAGGCGGCGTCAATATGGGCCAGCTGGTTCTCATTTTGCTGGCGCTGCGCGAGGTGCCCGGCACGATCGTGTTTCCGGCGCAGAGCGCCGGCTCCGCCCTGTTGACCATCATCGCCGGATACGTGCTGTGGCACGAGCGCCACACCCGCGGGACGTTGGCGGGAGCCGGGCTGGCGGCGGCCGGGCTGGTGCTCGTCAGCATCTGACTCAGGCCGGGCCTAGTCGCGGCCCGCAGCGGGCGGCTAGCCTATACCCGCCGGGATTCACCGAGGCGGCGCATGAAGATTACGACGCTGCAGTGCGACTTCATCTGGACGGGCACCCGCAATTGGCTCATCGTGCGCGTGCACACCGACGCGGGCATCACCGGCATCGGTGAGGCGTTTCCGATCGGGCCCGATCGCGCAATCGCCGAAACGGTGGCCTACTTTCAGTCCTGGATTGAGGGCTGGGACCCGTTTGACATCGAGCGCGTCTGGCACGAGCTCTACGCCGGCAGCCGCTTCCCCACGGGCTCGATCATCACGGCGGCCATCAGCGGCATCGACCAGGCGCTCTGGGACATCAAGGGCCGGGCGCTCGGCGTGCCGGTCTACGAGCTGCTCGGCGGCAAGGTGCGGGACCGCATCCGCGTCTATCAGTCGCCGGAAGGCGATAGGCCCGCGGAGCTTGCCGACGACGCGCGCCGCCTGGTCGAGCGCTACGGCTTCACCGCGCTCAAGATTGGCCCCTTTGCCGCGGCCGCCGACGAGTGGCCGTGGAGCCGGCAGGTCGATAGTGCCGAGCAGCGCATGGCGGCCGTGCGCGAGGCGGTCGGCCCTGACGTGGACATCGGCGTCGATCCCCACGCCAAGATATTCGAGCCGGCGCGCGCGCTCGAGATGGCCGAGCGCCTCAAGCCTTATCGCCCCATGTTCTTCGAAGAGCCGGTGCGGCCTGAGAACTTCGAGGCCCTGGCCAAGCTCACGGCCAAGAGCCCCATTCCCATCGCCACCGGCGAGGCCGTATTCACCAAATTCCAGTTTCGCGACCTGCTGGCGACGGGCGCCGCGGACATCATCCAGCCCGACGTGGCCGCTACGGGCGGACTGACGGAGATGAAAAAGATCGCCGCCATGGCCGAGGCGCACTACGTCAGCGTGGCGCCGCACAATCCGCTGGGGCCGCTGGCAACCGCGTCGAACGTGCACTTCGCCGCCACGGCGCCGAATTTCCTCGTGCTCGAATATCACGCCGACGACGTGGGCCTGCGGGCCGAGATTCTCCACGAGCCGCTGCGGCTCGTGGACGGCTACGTCGTGCTGCCGGATGCCCCTGGCCTGGGCGTCGAGTTGAACGAGGAGGTCTTTGAGAAATACCCCTACCGCCCCTGGCGGCGGGGCCGCCCCACCAAGCCGGACGGCATGCTGGCGTTCATCTAAGCCGAAGTGCGTTGCGGGCGGCGGGGACCATAGGCTATAGACGTCGGTTCCGTGCTGGATATGAGGAGCGCCGGATGAACCGGTGGGCGAGGCTGCTGCTGGCGGTCGCGATCACCGTCGCCGTCGGGGCGTGCAATGGCGCCGACGCAGCGGTTGAACCCGTCGACACCGCGGCGACACCGGAGCCGGCCGCGACGGCAACCATCGCGCCTACCGCTGCACTGGCATCCGCGCCGACGGCGACGCCATCCCCTGAACCAACGCCAACCCCCGAGCCCACTCCCACTGCTACCCCCTCGCCAACGCCGACATCAACCCCCGAGCCCACCCCGACCCCGACGCCAACGTCAACGCCGGAGCCAACCCCAACCGCCACTCCTCAGCCCACGCCGACCGCCACTCCTGAACCCACACCCACACCGACCCCAACCCCAACGCCTCAGCCCACACCCACACCGACGCCCGAGCCCACACCGGTTTTGGTAGGAACGAGCCGCAGCAACCCCTATGCGTTCGGCGGCGTCATGGAGGCCGGCGACTGGCGCTTCGAAGCCATCGAGGTCATTCGCGGCGACGAGGCGTGGCAGCGGATTCAATCCGCGAATCAGTTCAACAACCCGCCCACCGCCGGCAACGAGTACGTGGCGGTCCTCGTTCGCGCGCGGTACGAGGGAGAGGGCGAAGAGGATATCGACCAGTTTGATTTCCGCATCACAGGCTCGCGGGGAAGAGCGGACCGCGTGGCATTCGTGATTGACCTTGATCCGTGGCTCGACTACACGCTGCAGGCCGGCGGTGAGGTCGAGGGTTGGGTGACCTTCGAGGTCGGTGAGGCCGAGTCGCAGCTCATGCTGATCTTCGACCGCTTCCGCGTTTTCGATGACGTGGCCGTGTTCCTGGCGCTGGAGCCGGATGCGGAGATTGCCGTCGATAGAAGCGCACTGGCGGCGACGACTGAGGATGGTCGGTCGCGCGCGGAGCCGGCAGCCGTCGGGGCGACGGTCGTCACGGACACCTGGGCGATTACTGTTCTGGAGCACGTCCGTGGCGACGATGCGCTCGCCGCGGTGGCTGCCGCCAACCAATTCAACGATCCGCCGCCCGAGGGTTTCGAGTACGTCAGCGTATTGATTCGTGCGCAAGCCGTGTCCTCGATGGATGCATTCAGGGCATTTGGGAAGTTCGATTTCCGAATGACGGGGAATGCGCGCGTCCTCTACGACGTGCCGGCGCTGGTGGACCCCGAACCGCCGCTAGACGTTGAGCTGTTTCCCGGCGGCGTGGCTCAAGGCTGGGCGACGTTTATCGCCGCTCAAGACGAGACCGGCCTCATGCTGCGGTTCGGACCCCTGGGCTCGATTGACGACACTGACACACGGTTCCTCGCGCTCGACAACGCGGCGGGGGTTCCGGTCGCAGACGCCCCGCTCGCCCAACCAACCGAGGTGGGCGTCGACCGTGAGTCGCCGGTTCCCTTCGGTGAGCTGGCCACGACCGACCAGTGGGAGGCTCGTGTGCTTGAGGTTGTCCGCGGCGAGGACGCCCTGGTTGCGGTCCGCGAAGCCTTTGAGTTCAACGACGCCCCCGACGCGGGGATGGAATACGTGCAGGTGCGCGCCTGGGTCCGCAACATAGGCGCCGGCGCGGAGGCCATGCACATCGGAGAGAGTTGGTTCGCGACGATCGGCAGTGAGAACGTGCGCTGGAACGTTCCTTTGGTGGTCGACCCGGTGCCCAATCTTGACGCGCATCTCTACACGGCCGGGGCGTGGGAAGGCTGGGTGACGCTGCAGGCGGCAATCGGTGAGGCCGACCTGCTGCTCGTGTTCGAGCCGTTGTTCGACTTCACCGGCGAAGGCCGCCGCTACCTGGCGATGCCTTAGCAGTTGCGGGGGCGGGGAACCTAAGGCGCCAGGGTCTCGCGCAGCAACCGGCCAATCTGGCGCAGGGTGTCGGGCCTGAGCAGGCCAAAGTTGTAGACCGCCACGTGGTGAGGCGCTGGTACTAAGGCTCCGGGGTTCGCCCGCAGCCTAAAAGAGAATCCTGCCTTAAACGCTCACTCTCACCCTGTAATCGAGCGTCGAAAACGCTTCGGACTCGAAAGCAGGAGAATTGGGCGACCAAGTCAGGCGCCGGGTCGTCTTCGCCAATTGTGGCGCGCTTACGACGTATCGCTCATCGTAGCGTTGATACATTGTTTCGAAGAAACGCTTGAAATTGGTTGGACTGTCACTAGCTGGAAAACTCTTTAGCAAGTGCCCTACACGGCTGGGCTGCATGTCAATCAGTGCCATCGACACCGCCTCATACCTGCTCACGTCATCGCGGATTCCGAGTCTGCCGGTCATTTCGCTCAAAGCGGCGTGAAAGCGAACTACTGCTTCGACTGGTTCGCCTGATGCATTGATCGCAACGTCGGTTGGCGCTACTCCCTCAGACTCTTGGTTCGCACGAGCGACGAACAAATACCCGAATACAAGTGTCGGATAGCTAATGTGGATGTTTGTACATTCGCCAATGGTCTCTTCTAGCCTGTTGGTCAAATTGCGGACGGCACCGGTCATGCCCTTGCAGGAAACAGCCAGAACGGGTCCAATTCCCTCTTTTGTGGCAACGATGTCGACGCTCTTGGTCTTCAATCCTCCGAGAATAGTCGCTTCGTTGCTGGTAGCTTTTTCCGGATCGTAGATTACTCGGTGTTCACTGCGAATACTTTTGACCGTGAGCGGCGGTCGCGGCATAAGATCATCGGGGTGGAATCCACCCTCGAGGACCAGTCGCGTGGTTACGTAATTGTGGAGCGGCCTTATGTGCTGCTGACTTTGGGTCGGTCCGTCGAACTCTGCAAAATGCCTGAAGGCATGCAGCCTGTTCGACCAGCCTGCTCCTACGTTTGGTCTAATGCGTCGAGGCATAATGCCTCCAATTGCGCATGGTGGAGACGGCGTTCTCGATTTCTGCCTTGGGGAGGCGATGGATTGCGCGAGCCGATGGGAGCACAATCTGGCCGGCTTCGGTCGGCTCAAGCTTGAGCATGCCTCCACCAAGCGAGTGACCTTCAAGCTCACAGCTGAGTTGAACGTAATGCGAGCACCAGGCGTTTTGAATGTCTCCAACCAGACTGCGGTCCCTGACGCGAACCGCATGCAAGGCGTTGGTACAGGTAGCGCCCGCCGAGTTCTGCACCAGGTTCGGTGAAAGTCCTGCCATGTACGTTAGAAAGAAATCGGGCACGCGCACGTCGGGTACGGAATACCAGGGATTGCGTGTGCGGCACTTGTATCTTTCACGTGCCTTCCATCCCGCCGCGGTGTCCAGGTAGTCCAAGACGCCAGTCGGAAGCTCGGCGTCTCTGGGAATGCGGAGCAGCATCATCGGCTTGTCGGAACGCCGCCATGAGTCAATAATCTGCGTCGTTAGCTCCCGACTTGGCAGCACACGGCTGTTCCGCACCGTGGGGTGCAGGAGGGGCGGTGGAATACACCATTCGGAGACCTCTGACGGTCGGAGATGAAAGAACTCGTTGGCCCCGCTTACGTAGCCGATGCCGATCGACGCCACAGTGCCGAATCGTACCGAGTCCGAACGCTTGGCGACGTCTTGGTAGAGCGATCGGGCGCTTGCACTCAGCAAATAGGGCCGCAGCCGTCGTTTCCACACGTGACGCCATTCGTGGACCGGAATATGAATGACATCGTTTGGAGGAACATCGGAAGTGCGAAGCTGCTGTACCGGCGTGAAGCGGATTGCGTTTGTCGAGCCGCCGAACCCTTCGGCGAACAGCAACCAACAATCTTCGGAGAGATCCGGAAAGAGCTTGCGGCGAATCGCAACGATCTGGACGGTATCGAAGTGTTCGACAAAATAGTCGAGGAGCGGCGCGGCATATGGGGCGTGCCCAATCGCGGCGGGCACGACGAACGCGATGCGGCCGCCCGGACGTAAGAGGCCTGCAGTAGCAACGAGAAAGGGCGCCCACGACGCTGTGAGCCCTGAGAATTCGACACCGAGGCTGGCACACAGCGTGAGGGCACGCTTCCGAATGTCTCCCTTGAAGGTCTGGTAGCGAATGAACGGCGGATTGCCGGCCGCGCAGTCGAAACGTTCGTCGGTGTGCCTGGCCCAGGCGAAGAAGTCGCCCTGGTGAATCTCTGTCCACGGTGCGCGTTGCCTAGCCGTAGCTGCGGCTGCGGCATCCTGTTCAACGCCGAAGCTGTTGCCATGGGCGGCGACGAAACGTCCGTCGCCGCATGACGGATCGAGTAATCGGTCGGTGTCATTGCGAACGGCCCAGCGAACCAGATTCGCGGCAACGCCTTCGGGCGTGTAGTACGCGCCGCTCGCCTTCTGTGAGAGGCGGCTCTCCGGTGGACGGTGGACCATGCGGTCAAGCAATGAACGTCAACGCTCGATGGCGAGGGCACACGCTGAAGTGTAATCCCCCATGAGCTGCTAAGTCGCCAGGGTCTCGCGCAAGAGCCGGCCGATATGGCGCAGGGTGTCGGGCCGCAGCAGGCCGAAGTTGTAGACCGCCACGCGGTCGACGGACAGTTGCGCAATGCGGTCGAGGCGGGCGGCGAACTCTGAAGCGCCGGGATTGAGCGCGTCGGAGCCCCACTGGCTGACTACCAACTCGATCTCCCGCCGGGCCGACTGCGCCAGCGCCACTTGTCTCTTGGCCTCATCCGGCTCGTCGGTCGGGTCCGGCAGCAGCAGACCGTCGATCCGGTCCAGCAGATCGGCCAGCCGCAGGCCCCGGGGGCTCCAGCCGGCGGATGCGTCGGTCACTCCGAGGTGTGTTCCCGTCCCGCGCAGCGCCCGCTGCACGCCTTCCACCAGGCGCGTCGCCGTTTGCTCGCGGGCTTCCAGGTAGCCGCGGAACTCCTCGTCCGCCTCGCCGCGCGCCGCGACAAGCGTCTCCAGGTCGCCAGAACCTTGTTTGCTCGACAGGCGATCGCGCAGCTCTCGCGTAACGCCCGCGCGCACCTCGACCGCGTCCACGCCGTGCACCCGCGCCGCGGTCAGACAGTTGTCGCAGAAGCACATCCCGGCCAGAAATCGAGTCCACGGATCGAGGTCGATCAGGATGCGCTCGCGCACCCACCCGTAGGCGAAGTCCGAGTGACCGGCGCGCTCGAGCATCGCGCTGTGCACCGGATACTGATCGCACAGATCGGCCACCAGCGCTGCCAGATACTCCTGCACGTCCGGGCTTGCCGGGCAGGTCTGGGCAAAGCTGCGCGCGCCGAAGGCGTTCTCAACCGCCACGTCCGGGTAGGCGCGAGCCATCCAGGGCTGGAACATGCCGATGACCCAGGCATTGAGCTGGATGCCGCGCGCCGGCGCCTGCTCGGCGGCCTGCCCGAAGGCCTGTAGCACCTCCGGCTCCCTGAAGAGGTCGGGCCTGATGCGCCCATACCGCACCGCGCGGGCCGGAAAGTACACGCCGCCCTGCTCGGAGTAGAAGATCGAGCGCCGCAGATTGCGCGGTGAGAAGGTCGATATCGCGTGGTAGTTGGGGCACAACTCGACCGCGTCGAACCCCGCGTCCCGCAGCCAGTCCAGCGCCGCCGGCACGCCCTCGTCGGCCAGGTCCCACGGATATGCCCAGACCGATACTCGCGGGCGCATGGCGATCTCCTTGCGGTTGCGGGTCTATCCTAAGTTGCCAGGCAAGAGTTGGCGGCTGCGCGGCTGCTTCGGCCCCAGAATGCCCCAGAACATCACGAGCAACGCGCGACGCAAGGCGACTGCCCTGCAGCATAGGTACGGCCGGTCAGATTCCGTATAGACTCGGTTGCCCTCTAGTATCCCGAAGGATACACTTGGGCGGTGCTGATCGAGGTTCGCCAGACCGATGTGTATACGCGCTGGTTCAGCAGGCTGCGAGATCGACGGGCGCGGGCGCGCATCGACTTGCGCATTCGGCGACTGTCGTTTGGCAACCCCGGGGACGTCCGGCCGGTTGGTGCGGGCGTCTCGGAGTAGCGCATTGACTAGGGACCGGGCTACCGCGTGTACTTCGTGCGGCGCGGATCGGCTCTGGTGATATTGCTCGCCGGCGGTGACAAGAGCAGCCAGCAGCGGGACATCACGAGGGCGCGAGATCTCGCGCGAGGGCTGTAGAAGGAAAGAGACATGGCAACGACACCGACGCATCCGTGGGATCCAGCACATCACCTGGAGACCGACGAGGACATCGTCGCCTATCTCGAAGCCGCATTCGAGGACGGTGACCCGACACTCATCGCAGCCGCCCTGGGCGACATCGCCAGAGCCCGGGGCATGACGGAAGTTGCCGCGGAGGCCGGGCTCGGCCGGGAGAGTCTCTACAAAGCGCTCTCGCCGAACGGCAACCCGGAATTCGCCACCGTGCTCAAGGTGATGCACGCCCTGGGCCTGCGGCTGCACGCGTCGGCTGACTAGTGACCGCGGCACAACGTCCGCTCGTGGTCCGAGCCGTCCATAATGGCCCGCAGCGTGCAGCCACGCGTTTCAAGGAAGCATCCCAATGAGCCAGGGGCGAACGGTTTACCTGAACGGCCAATTCGTGCCCGAAGCCGACGCGCGGGTGTCGGTCTTCGATTCGGCGCTGGTGTGGGGCGACATGGTGTTCGAGACCACGCGGTCGTTTGGGCAACGGCCGTTCAAGCTGCGGGCGCACCTGGAGCGGTTGGGCGCGTCGATGGTTGCCAGCGACATCGATTGCGGGCTGACGCTGGGCGAGCTGGAGGAGGCCACCGAGGAATTGGTGCGCCGCAACCTGCCGCTCTATCCGCCGGACGTCGACTTCACCGTCGTGCACAACGTGTCGCCGGGCGTCTTCGCGCTGTATGCGGAGGCGGCGCCGGAGGCCGGCCGCCCGACGGTGGCGATCCACACCTGGCCGCTGATTCCCTACATCGGGCCGATGGCGGACTGGTTCGACTCCGGCGTGCGGGCGCACGTGCCGCGGCAGCATGCGATCCCCGGGCGCCTGCTCGATCCCAAGGTCAAGAGCCGCTCGCGCATGCACTACCGGCTGGCGCTCAACGAGGCCCAGCGGCAAAGCGCCGATACCTGGGCGGTGCTGGTCGACGAGGACGGCTACCTGACCGAGGGCACCGGCTCGAACTTTTTCATCGTCCGCGACGGCGTGCTGCTCACGCCCGAGCCGCGGCACATCCTGCGCGGCGTGACGCGGCAGAGCATTCTGGACCTGGCCGGCGAGATCGGCGTGCCCGTGCGCGAGGCCAACCTCGAGCCCTACGACGTCATCGACGCGCAGGAAGCGTTCTTCGCCTCCACGCCGTTCGTCATCATGCCCGCCACGCGCTTCAACGACCGTCCGGTGGGCGACGGCGCGGTGGGGCCGATCACAGCCCGCCTGCTGGACGCCTTCAGCGAGACCGTGGGAGTGGATATCGTGGCGCAGGCTAAGGCCTACGGCCGCCAACTTCGCGCCGGCTAGCTAAGCGTCGGCGGGGCTGCCCCGCAGGTTGTGCGTGATCGCGCCTACGACGCCCGCGCGGGAATAACAAAGGTGGCCGGCATGCGGTTGAAGCATCGTGGTCAAGCTGTGGAACTCCTTATGCCCCGTGATCCGGCCGCATGCTCTGGCATCCCAGCGGCGCGCCGATGATTGCAGGCCAGCCGCCGGGGTGGGAATCGACGCATCGTTTATGAGATACGATCTCAATAATATTGGGGCGATCGTTGACAATAGCTTCATTGGGTCGGCTTCCGCGGCGACCAATCATCCTGGAGTGCAATGACTGAACCAGCGGCTGTGACGCCCCCGCACCTGTGGCGGCCCGGCCAGGGAATCAGCCGGCGTGCCCTAGTGGGCGGAGCGCTCATCGGCGCGGCGGCGGTGGCCGCGACGCCGTTGCTCGTGCGCTCGGTCACCGAGGAAGAGATCGAGGCCACCGAGCAGGACATCGACCGCGTGGATGATGAGCGGAGCGCGGCCGAGGCGCTCGTGGCGGCCGCCGTCGCCCGCGGGGGAACGTTGCAGCAGCAACTCGCCGTCATCGACCGCGACCGCTTTGTGGCCGCCGAGCGGCTGATCCAAGTCAAGCGGGAGCTCGAGACGGTGGAGCTTGAGGTCTTTGATATCAACCAGTCGATCGGTCAGCTCAACGTCGCGCTGGCCAGCGAGACGACCGAGCTGGAGCGCAAGGCGCGGTCCCTCTACAAGGCGGGGCGAACCACCCTGCTGGAGACGGTCCTGGCTGCCGAGTCATTCGCGAGCGCGCTCGACCGCGCGGCGGCGCTCGAGCGGTTGCTGACGCGCGGCGTCGCCGACATCGACCAGCTCCGCTCGCGGCGAAACGAGGTGCAGCTGCGCACCGCCGACCTGACGGCCCGTTTGGACCGGCAGCAGGAGCTTCAGGCCGAGGCCGAGACGATCGAGGCCGAACTCGCGCGCCGGGCTGAGGAGCAGCGCGACCTCATCTTCAGCGTGCAGCAGGAGCAGGCGGAACGTGAGGAAGACGTGAGGGTCTTCACGGCCGAGGCGGAAGCCATCGCCTACCGCGTCAGGCTCTTGCGCGACATTCGCGCGCGGGAGCTCGTTGAGCTGGAGCGTCGGCGGCGTGCCGCCGAGGTGCTGGAGCAGGCACAGAGGCTCGCCAGCAAGGTCATCACCGTGCAGGGCCCGGCCGCGGCTGGGCCTTATATCTGGCCGCTGCTGGGCCTCATCACCACCGAGTTCGGCGGGTGCACCTTCGGGCAGTGTCCGCACTTCGGCACGGACATTGCCGCCTCGTCGGGCACGCCGATCGTGGCGGCGAACGACGGCGTGGTGCTGGCGGCGGGGCTGGTCGTGCCGGGCGACCGGCGGGCCTCCTACGGCATGATCGTGATCATCGCGCACAGCGAAACCGAAGAAACCCTCTACGCGCACCTGGACGATCTCACGTGGCCGCCGCCGGTCGCGCCGGGGCAGTTCGTGAGCCGCGGTCAGACGATCGGCTTCGTCGGCCTCACGGGTTGGACCACCGGTCCCCACCTGCATCTGGAGTACCGCCTCAACGGCCGCGCGCTCAACCCCAGGGATGTGCTCGGCTGGCCATAGCTCCCACATAGCTTGCCGACCGCGGGCAGCCCGCCATGAGCGGAGCCGCCTCAGCCCGGACCCTGGGGGCCGCGGCGCGCGCCTCCTTCAGGTTGTCGCTGGCGTGCGTGAAAGCTAGACCCTGGCCCGTGACGCCGGTACGCCCACTCAGTCGAGGCGACGGTAGAAGCACGTCCGCTCGCCCGTGTGGCAGGCGGGTCCGGCCGGGTGGACCTTCACGACCAGGGCATCGCCATCGCAGTCGACCTGGATTGACGCCACGGTCAGCACGTTGCCCGAGGTGGCGCCCTTGTGCCAGAGCTCCTGACGGCTGCGGCTCCAGAACCAAGCCTCGCCCGACTCGCGCGTGCGCGCCAGCGACTCGCGGTTCATGTAGGCGAGCATCAGGACCTCACCAGTGACCGCGTCCTGGCAAATGGCCGGCACCAGCCCGCGATCGTCGAACGCGGGCTGTGCGGTCTCGGCCGGCTCGGAAGCAGCCATGGCGAAAGTCCTCGCGGACGTGATGTCCGGGCCGCCCGACTAGACGGCCGCCTTCATCGTCACGTATTGGGCTTCCATCGTCGCGTTGGCCGCCAGCGTGGCGTCGAGACAATCGGCCAGCGTCTCCAGAGCTGCCTGGGGGATGGCGACGAGCGCGTACGCGTCCGGAATCTCGGTGAACGTGCGCATGCCGATGCAGCCCAGCGAGACCGACGCCGCGCCGCGGGCCTCAGCCGTGGGCAGCACGCCGCAGGCGGGCCGGCCGAATACGGCATCTCCCGAACCGGTCCAGAGGGTGCCGCCGAGGCTCTCCTCGAGATACATCGTCTGCTTGGGTGTCAGCCACAGGATGACGTTGTCGGGCTCAAGCGGAAACTCGGCCAGCGGGCCGTACACCGCGCCCCGCGGTCCTGGATCGAAATGGGGAATGTGTGCGACCTCTTCCTCGCGGATATAGGCCACGGCGCACATGTTGCCGACCAGGCCCATGAGCTCTTCCTGCTTGGCCACGGGCAGCTCGAAGCCCATCACCATTGCCCCGATGGGACAGTTCATGTGGGCCGCCTCGTCGGCAAAGAACACCTGCCGCTCTGCCCGGCGCCAAAACGTGCACGCCGACGGCACGTCTTCGGTCCACACCGCGGTCGCCGACGGCGGCGCGTCTACCCGGGCGACGGCCACCGGTGGGTAGTCCAGGTCAAAGGCGGTCTGGAGACGGGTCGCCAGGTCGGCATAGGGCGTGGCCATAGTGCAGACTCCAAGAGTGGGGCGCACGCCGGTGTCAGCAGGCGAACGCCGCCGGTGTCGATGGGTAGTCTCTCGATGGTGACACACCGTGCGCGAAGACTCCCAGCACCGTCGGCTGGCGCGTCTGTGACGCTGGTGATTCCTACGGTTTGCTAGGTCGCGCTGCTGTGGCACGCCCCGCAAAGGCCAAAGACCTCGAGCACGTGCCCGGTAATGGCGAACCCCGTCCGCCGCTCGATCTCGGTGGTGGTGGTGGTGTCGAATGTGCAGCTGTCGATGAGGGCGACCGAGCTGCATTGCTCGCACACCACGTGGTGCTGATCGGGCGTCCGGCGCGCCAGATAGCGGTGCTGCTCGGGTGAGGGATGCACGGTTTCCACCGCGTCGATATCGCGCAGCAGGTCCAGCGTGCGATAGACGGTGCTCCGCGACGCATCGCCGTCGGATCGCCGCACGGCGGTGACCAACTCTTCCGCCGACATGCCGGCCGGCGCCGCATCGATCTCCGCCAGAATCAGACGCCGCTGGTCGGTGACGCGGCCGCCGGCGCTCCGCAAGGCGGCGAGCGTGCGACTGATCCAGGTTGAGGTCATGGCAGGCGTGTTGGCACAACGGCTGAAAGCGGTGCGGCGCACCCCAATTGTACGGCTTTTTGGGGTAAGCCTGAGATCGTGATTGTCACCGAAGTCGCTCGGCGACGATGGCCGCGCGGTGCAACCGCAGTCGCCGGGCATGGCCTCGCCCCGGTCTGCGCCGAGCGCTGCTAGGTTGCGTGGCACAATTCGTGCTGCGCTTCCGACGGCTGAGCCTCATCGCTCGAAGATTACTAACCTCGTCCAGGCCGCGGCCGGCGCCGTCATCTTCCGCGGCCTCCGTCAGTGGTCCGGCAGCACGCTGCGGATCGAGCTCCCCGACGGGTCGCGGCGCGATTTCGGCCCGAGCGATGCTCCCCGCCGGGTTCTCGTGCGCGTTCACCACCCGCGCTTATTCACCCGGATGCTGCTGGGAGGAACCACCGGCGCTGGTGAGTCCTACATGGCCGGCGAGTGGTCCAGCGACGACCTCACGGCCCTGCTGCAGGAGGTGCTGCGAAACGGCTCGCGGCTGCGGCTGGACTCGCACACTAGTCTCGTCGCGCGCCTGCTGAACACCTCGCGCCACCGGCTGCGGGTCAACACCATGACCGGCAGCGAGCGCAACATCCAGGCGCACTACGACCTTGGCAATGAATTCTTCCGGCTCTTCCTCGACAAGTCCCTGACGTATTCGTGCGCGCGCTGGCCGGAAGGCTGCGACAACCTCGCCGAAGCACAACAGACCAAGCTGCAGGACATTTGCGACAAGCTTGGCCTTAGCCCCGAGCACCACGTCTTGGAGATCGGCAGCGGCTGGGGCGGCTTCGCCCTGCATGCCGCCCGCACCACGGGATGCCGCGTGACCGGTGTCACGATCTCGCGCGAGCAACTTGCGTTGTCACGGCGACTCGCGACGGAGGCGGGCCTGGGCGACCGCGTCGATATCCAGTATTGCGACTACCGCGACATCGAGGGGAAATTCGACCGGGTTGTGTCCGTCGAAATGTTCGAGGCCGTGGGGCAGGCCTACTGGCGCCAGTTCTTCGAGGCGTGCGAGCGCGTCTTGCGGCCTGGCGGGCGAATGCTGTTGCAGACCATCGCAATTCCCGACGCGGACATTCACGTGCCCTATCGCGGCGCCGGATGGATCAGCCGTTACATCTTCCCGGGCGGACTGCTGCCCGCCATGTGCGAGATCGCCGAGGCGACCGCGACGCCGCGCCGCGCCCTTGCCGTCCGGCGCGTGGATGAGATCGGCCCCCACTACGTGCGTATGCTGGATGCGTGGCGCTCCCGCTTCTGGAGCCGCATCGACGACGTGCGGCGGTTGGGGTTCGACGAGCCGTTCGTGCGGATGTGGGACTTCTACCTGGCATCGTGCTCGGCGGCTTTCGCAGCCGGGCATGTCCGCGATGTTCAAGTGCTGCTCGAGCGCGTGCGGGATTCCGCAATGTCGAGGAAACATCCCGTCACTGCCGTCGGCTAGCACCACTGCGGAAACATTCGTTTGAATGCGGCGGGTTGATCTCCCACCCTTTGTAGTGAAGGTCGCGTGCAAACGCGCTGCATCCCGAAGGTCGCCGTGACAACCAATGCCCGAGGCCGATCGTGACGTCTGAAGCCGCGCCTGTGATCCGGCGGGACGTTCCCAAGGCCGAAGCTTCTTCACGCCGGTCGGTCGTCACTCGCAATCTCCCCTTTGCGACCGTGCATGCCCTGGCGCTCACGGCGATTTGGACGGGCGTGAGTTGGCCGGCGGTGGTGGTGTGCCTGGGGCTCTATTGGATGCGCGTGTTTTTCATCACCGGCTTCTACCACCGCTACTTCTCGCATCGCAGCTATCGGACGTCGCGCGTGTTTCAGTCGGTGATCGCGTTTCTGGGCACGACGGCCATGCAGAAAGGCCCGCTGTGGTGGGCCGGGCATCACCGATTCCACCACCGGCACTCGGACGGCGAGGAGGACGTGCATTCGCCCCTGCGTGGCGGCTTCTGGTGGGCGCACGTCGGCTGGCTGATCCAAGTGAGCCGCGACGATACGCGCTGGGACGAGGTCAAGGACCTGGCCCGATTTCCGGAGTTGCGGTTCTTTGAGTCGCAATACCGCCTCGGCATGCTGGCGTTCGCGGGCGGCGTGATCGGCCTCGGATTCTGGCTGGAGCGGTCATTCCCGCAGACGGGCGTAACCTGGTTGCAGGTGCTCGTGTGGGGATTTGTCATCAGCACGCTGATGCTGTGGCACACCACCTATCTGATCAACTCCGGCGCTCATATGTGGGGCAACCGTCGCTTCGCCACCAATGACACGAGCCGCAACAACTTTTGGCTGGCGCTGGTCACCATGGGCGAGGGTTGGCATAACAACCACCACCGCTATCCGGGGGCCGAGCGAAACGGGTTCTATTGGTACGAAGTCGACGTGACCCACTGGCTGCTCACGATGCTGAGTTGGCTCGGCCTGGTTTGGGACCTGCGGCGCCCGCCGCGCCACGTCTACGAGAGCGCCGCGCGCGAGCGCTAGCTCCAAGGCACCCTCACAGCCTTGGCACGAAGGGCGCTTCGCGAACCGCCCCCACCGAAGCTGTGCCGCTGGGATGCGCTCTGCCTCTTGCCCGTTGGGCGGAACCAGCTAACACTATGAGACTGGCTATCGGAGGGGCATCGTGCGCGTAGCTATCACTGGCGGCAGCGGGCTCATCGGCAGCGCTGTGACCGACGCCCTTCGGGCCGAGGGTCACGAGGTGCTTCACCTGGTCCGCCCGCCCCGGTCTGCCGGTGCCGCTCAGATCGCCTGGGACCCCGTCGCCGGTACGATCGACGCCGACGGTATCGAGGGCATCGACGCCGTCGTGCATCTGGCCGGAGAGCCGACGACGGCCTGGCGCTGGACGGCTGCCAAGAAGCGCCGCATCTACGCCAGCCGGGTGCACGGTACGGCGCTGCTGGCGCGGACGCTCGCCCAGGTGAAGGCCCCGCCCCGCGTCCTCGTGTCGTACTCCGCGGTGGGCTTCTATGGTGACCGCGGCGAAGAGGTCCTGCGTGAGGAAAGCCCGCCGGGCGCGGGCTTCCTGGCGAGAGTCGCGACCGACTGGGAGGCCGCGGCGCAGCCCGCCGCCGACCGCGGGATCCGGGTGGTGCATCTCCGCGGCGCACCCGTCGTTGCGGGCCACTCCGCGTTCCTTACCCGTCAGGTGCCCGCCTTCAAGCTGGGGCTGGGCGGGCCGCTTGGCAGTGGCCGCCAGTGGTGGCCCTGGGTGGCGCTTGAGGACGTGGTGGGAGTTGTCCGGCACGTTCTGGCCCACGATGAGCTCCGGGGACCAGTCAACGTCGTGGCGCCGGAGCTATGCACCAATCTCGAGTTCGCGCGCAGCTTGGGACGCGTCCTCGGCCGCCCGGCCCTGCTGCCAATGGTGTCGCCGCTCTTGCGCGTCCTGATGGGTGAGCTGGCGCGCGAGATGCTGCTTTCCAGCCAGCGGGTTGAGCCCGCTCGTCTGATCGCTTCCGGCTACCACTTTCACTTCCCGATGCTTGAGAACGCCCTGCGGCACGCGCTCGGGCGTCCGACCGTCTGAGGCTCGACCGTGGCGCGGCGGTGCGCGAGACTGCGCGCGCCAGCGCCGCTTGAGGGTTGAGGAACGCCATGCTCACTGCTGAGGGATGCCGCGCACGCACGCGCCGCCTGCTCGAAGTCGTCGATGCCGACGTTGACGTGCTCGTCGTGACTCGGCCCGAGCACGTGTTCTACCTGTCCAATTACATGGCGTCGCCGAACGACATCCACCATCGCGCGCCGCAATACCTCATCATCCCGCGTGGCGGCCCGACGACGCTGGTGCTCGACGGCTTCGCCAAGCTCGATGGCGAGCCGGCCGTCGACGACGTCATCCACGGACCGTGGCGTGTGGCGGAAGCCGACGTGACCCGCGCCCACTGCACTGCCGGGGCCGCGGTCGACTTGCTTGGCAAACTCGGGAGCGCGGTTATCGGAGCCGAGCGCGCTGCCGTGCCGGCCGCGGTTTCCGCCGCCGCGCGCGAGGTGCGGGACATCGAGCCGCATCTGGGCCGCTTGCGCCAAGTCAAGGATCCCGACGAGTTGGAGTCGATCCGCGCCGCCGTCCGCGTCGGCGAGGCGATGCACGCGGCCTCGTGGGAGTGCCTGGTGCCAGGTATGCGCGAGATCGACGGCTATGCCGCCATCCTGGCCGCGGGTCTGGAAGTGGCGGAGTGGCCGTTCGTCATGATGTGCGAGTTCATCTCGGGACCGCGGGTCGAGCTTCGCCGCGGCGACCCCGGTCCACGTCGCATGGAAGCCGGCGACAACGTCGTCATGGACCTGTTCCCCTACGTGAACGGCTATCGGTGCGACCTCACAAACACCATCACTCTCGGCGGACAGCCCACCGCCCAGCAGCAGGACGCCTTCGATGCCGTCCACGAGGCGTTGACCGCGTCCGAGGCGATGATTCGACCTGGCGTTCGCGCGCAGGACATCTACGCCGTACAGGACGCCGTGCTGCGCCGCGTCAACCCGGATTGGAGCCTTCCGGGCCACGCCGGCCATTCCCTGGGGTTGGAGCACCCCGAGGCGCCGGACTTCGTGCCGGGCGTCGAAGGGGAGATGCGCGAGGGCATGGTGATCGCCCTCGAGCCTGGCGCCTACGGCATGCCCTTTCACGGCGTGCGACTCGAGCACAACTACCTCGTGACGTCCGACGGCCTGGAGCGCCTTTCGAATCACCGCCTGGCGCTGGCGTAGCCCGAGTCGTCCGGTGTCGGTTCCTGTCCGGCAAGAGAGCCTAGAGGTGGACGATTTCGACGTCGCCCCAATGCCGCTGAAGATACTCCGCCACCAGCCGGCGGTGGCAGTGCTCTGCTGTGCTCTCGCTGCATAGCAGGCATCCGCTAGGGAGTGCCCGCTTGACGCTGTCTTTGTCTTCTATTCGCCGCTCGCCCATCAACGCGAGGAACTGGCGCTCGTAGGTTTCCCAATCACGATGTTCCTTGCGGTAGGCGTCCAGCATTGCTTTGGTGGGCGCCAATTCGGGCAAATGGAGATACTCCATCCGACAGATCTCGCGTAGGAAGAATGCAAGGTCATCCCGTTTGGCAAAGCCTGCCAGCTGCGAGACGTTGTTCAGCCGCACGTCCACCAGCCGCTTGGCGCCCGACTCCCGCAGCAACTCGAAGAAGCCGGAAGCGGATTTCTTCGTGAAGCCAACGGTGTAGAGCTTCAAATGTCGCTTTCCCCATCGTCGATGCTTGCGACGGGTGTTGTGCCGACATACGCCACCTTCGCCGCCTGACGGGACAGCGCATCGGCAACGAGCTCGTCGCGGGAGCGAGGCCGGCCGCCGTTGCCGGGACCCGCCATCGCGAACATGTCCATCTGCTCTGTCTGAGACAGCTTGTGCAGGCTCACCAGCCGGTCCATGGCGGCGGCGTGCTCTTCTAGACTGCCGTCGGCGTGGATGTGTGCAACGGCAACGCCGCGTTCCACAAGCGCCCTAGCGACCAGCAGTGTGCGGTGACAGTCCAGCGGCTCCTTCTCGGCGCACAATAGGACGATGCGACGCTCGTCGGCACCATGAATGATCCGGCGGATGCCGTCATCGAACTCGTCGGTTTCCGCCAGCCGGTCATACCTGACTCGCCCGTCGGCGTCATAGCACGACCGGTCCCTTGGACGCCCGCCAAGCTCTCCGCCCACGAACGTATAGCCGATTCCCACGCTCTCCAGCGCCCCTGGAAAAACGCGATGGCCGAAATGCGGCGTGTAACGGCTGTATGGCGACGACCGAACGTCCGCCACCTCATCGATACCGTGCGTCTGCAGCAACCCCAAGAACGCCTCCAGCGAGTGGTTGGAGTGCCCGATAGTGAGCACGGGATGCTGCGTTGCGCTCACGGCCGTTCCCCGTCAGGGTCTGACGATTGCGGCAATGAGTTTATACGCAAAGCCCTCAAACGGCTCGCCGAGGCTTATCGTCAGGAACCTCTCGTCATCAATCGGGATAACTCCACTCCCCAATTTCTCCGCTCTGCTTTCGCTGATAGGATCGGTTATGCGAAGTGAATACATATGTCCATTGTACTGGAATGACCCACGTAACTGATAGGTTTCCCTTTCGGGATTATAGGAGATATGCACTTGCATTCTATCGGCTCTGATGAGACATAGTGAACTGTTCAGGGAAGCGGTAAGGTCTTCGGGGACTCTATCGTTGTGGCCTATTGCGCTGCTGTATCCGTTCATCCAGAGCGTCGCGCCTGAGTCAGCCCATTGCGACAGGTCATTCCAATCGATACGATCAACCTTGCCCCACCGGCGTGTGGGATCAAGCAGCCAGTTCTCCTGCTGATAACCTTGCGGCCTCGCGCCGCGAACTGGCACGTTGATGACGTCGAGTACCTGCGGCTCGCTCCCGTCCTCGAGCCGCCGTTCATCTACCGATACTTCCTCGTGCTCTCGGTCGCTGACCGGCCGAACCCACCTGCCGGGGCGCCGGTTGTCGAGGAGTTCCTTGCCCGCGACGCAGCGGCCGCCCATTTTTCGCGAATTGGCGAGACATACGATGCGTTTGGCGGCGGTGGATGGGGTTGTGGCCCTGCTCGACCAAAGTCTATCGAGCCAACGCATCATTCGCGCTTCTGCCAAGCTGATTATCCCAATACTGGCACAGTACCAAGACAGTCTTCATACTCAGGTGGAGCTATGTTCGATTCTGGCGCGAGCGCTGCACTGCGGCGGAGCCGCCGCGGCAGTCACTCGGTTGACCGGGCCGTGGCGCATGCGGGAAGGTCACAGCGTGACGGATGACTTGGTGACGGAGGCGGCGATGGCCGTTGAGGTGGCGACACGGCGAATCGACGATCGGGATTGGACGGTGCTGACCCTGGGCCAGCGCATCCGGCAGCTCGAGGTGGAGGGCTACCTGGTCCTGCCCGACTTGCTCACGCCGGCGCAGGTGACCGACCTCAAGGTCGTCACGGCGACCTGGGAGACCAAGCCCACCGACTACAGCAAGAGCCAGCAGGTCCGCCCTGGGATCGAGTTTGCCGGCGGTCTGATCAACGATCTCATTGCGAATCCGCCTACCCTCGACTTTCTCCGCGCCCTCTGCGGGCCGGACCTCATCGTCATGTCCGTCGCCTACGCGCGCTCCGAGCCGGGCCACCCCGGCATCAGCCTGCACACCGACGGCCAGCCCTACGGCTCCAAGATCTTTGGCCAGGGCGGCAGCGCGCCGTTCATGGTCCGCGTGCTGTATTACCTTGACGACCTAACGCCGGAGGTTTCGCCGTTTCGCGTCGTGCCGCGGTCCCATCTGTCCTTCCATGCCGACGCCAATCCCTATCTGCGATTCGAGTCGCATCCTGAGGAAGTCATGGTGCCGGCCAAGGCGGGATCGGCCGTGCTGATCAACCACCGCGTGTTTCACGGCAACTTCCCAAACACTGGTGATCGACCGCGGGAGATGCTCGCTATCGCCTATCGGCCAACCTGGGCCGGGCCGCAGGGCGAAATGCCGCCCTGGGACGCCGACGCCGTAGCGGCTCTGCCGGATCATGTGCGGCCGCTTTTCGCCGATCGAAACACGCGTCACTGGATTCCCGAGGGCGGCAACAAGCCGGCCGGAATGACGTCGGAGGCGGCGGGGATGAGTCCCAGCCGCTGGGACCTGGTCTAGACCCTCCGCGCTACCGGGCGGTGGGCGCCTCGTTGCCCCACTCGTAGGACGGCACGCGTACGTTGCGCTCTTGGAGCGGCAGCGCTACGCGCGCGCCGTCCTGGAGATGCGACTCGTGGAAGGCGAAGCCGAGCTCCGTCACCAGACGCGCTCGATCGAGCCCGCAGATCGACGGCCGACCCTCTCGCACCGCAGCCACGAGGTCGCGGACCGCCGCCTGACCGGCGTCGCCCAACCCACCGCGGTCGGGAAGGTCCAGCGGCTCGGTCGCGAGGCCCTCGCGACCCAGGAAGCCAAAGCCCTCGCGCACCTGCCACACCATGGCGTCGCTGGCGTCATTGGTTATGAGAAGTCGTCCTTCGGTCCCCAGGACCTCGTAGGCGTGGCCCGGCGCGCCGTCGCGCATCACGTGCGCGAACTTGCCGTCGCCCCAGCCGAACATTCCGCGGCCCGGCGGGTCCAGCCGGTCCCGCGAATCCGCCGGCAGGCCGGAGAGGTCGTTGACATAACCTGCCGCCCACGTGGGCTCGGGATGGCCGGCCAGCGTGAGCATCACGTCGAGCCAGTGGTTGCCGTGGTTAAGCAACTGGGCCAGCCCGAACCCGAACACCGCTTGAACCTCGCCGATGAGGCCGTCGGCCAGCAGCTTGGCGAGATGCACGTACGGCGGCCACCAGGCGCGGTCGAGACCAAAGACCACGCCCACGCTGGCGCCTTGGCAGGCGTTGACGATGTGATCCACCTCGTCCATCGTCGTGGCAAAGGGCTTCTCAAAGAACAGGCCCCGCACCCCGGCCGCCACGGCCTCTTCGCACTGATCCGCGTGCATGGTTTGCCGCGTGGCAATGCACACGATGTCGGGCTTGACCGCCTCGAGCATGCGCGGGTAGTCGTCGAAATCGGGTATGTCGCCCCAGACCGCCTTGAAGGCCTGGCGCGTTTCGGCCCCATAGTCGAAGACGCCCACGATCTCGGTCTCGGGCACGGCGGCAAAGGCGGTGGCCCAGTTGTGGCTCTGCGCCACGCGATCGAGCATGCGGTGGCAGCCGGCAATCGCCACCCGCAACGGTCGGTCTGGGGCTGTCATCGAGGAGCAGGGTCCGCGAGCATCCAGGGAACCGGGGAGCCTAGCACGCGCCGACGCTGCACGAGCGATCGCTCGTGACTCGGGACCGAGGACGGCGGCCGGCTAGTCTTCATGCGGCTTGATGTCTTTGTTCATGGCCCACTCCGGGTAGTACTGACGCATCTCGGCGCCGGGCGCCGGTGCGCCGAGCGGCTGCGGCGGCATGCGAAACGGCCCGGGCACCGCGATCATCTCGCTCCAGATGTGCGCCAGGCCGAGCGCGCGGGCGAGCCGCGACGAAGGGACGTTCCAGGTCGAGGTCGTCCACCAAACGAGCTTGCCTTGGTCGAGGATCCAGCGCCCCGCCGCGGACGCAACCGCTCTCCCCATGCCGCGCAGTTGCTGGTCGGGTGCGGAGTCGATACCGATCTCAAGGAGTTCGTCGCTCTCGACGCGGACCGCCGCCAGCGACACGAGGTTGCCGCCGTCGAAGATCCCGAACCCCCCGATGGCTTCGTCAACGAAGCAGTGCCAGAAGACCTGGGGGTCGGCCGCCGCTCGCAGCTCGTCCGCGCTGAGATAGACAGGGCGCGCGTCGTCCACCGTACGGAAGCTTTCGGCATCCGCCGCCATGCAGAAGTAGGGTCCCCAACCGGTGAATCCATGGGGGAGCGTGGCCCGGGTGATCTCGTAGGCGCCGTAGATCGAGAAGAGCAGGTCGTAGGTCAGCCCATCCAGTGCGCCTCGCACTGCTGCCTCCCAATCCGGTCGGGTCGTCACGACGCCCCGTCCTCCCAGCGCCACGGCGAACACCGGGGGAGCGAGTTCCAGGCGCGCGTCCAGGGCCACGACCGGTAGGTCGGGAGTCGCCAGCGCCTCTGGCGATGCGCAGAGCCGCGCTTCCAGCCAGGGCATCAACCGGCGCCGCAAGCGTTCAATAGCCATGGAGGTCGGTCCCGTTGGCGTTGCTGGACCATCATCGCGGAGCGCTGGCCCCGCCGGCCCATTTCGCCAGGGGATCGTAGCAGTCTGTTCGGACCGCCACCGCGACCGCGGTGTAACCTAGCCGCAGTCGTCGGTTCGTGGGGCGTAAGGTGAATTTGAATTCCAGGTTCTGGCTCCCCGCCATAGGCGTTGTGCTGACGTTCGTGGTGATCGTCGCATTGATGTTGTGGGCCACCACCACCTGCGCCGAGGTCATGCGATCGTCCGAGGCGGAACCCACGGCTGCGGCCACGCCCGCCCCGGGGGCGGCGCCAATCGAGGAGAGCGACGCGGACCGCGTGGTCCAGGTCATCGGCATTGCGTTGCTCGGCGGTGGCTTGTATTACTTCTGGCGCCGCCAGCGATCGCTCTACGACTCCATCAAGGCGCGCGAGGGACCGACGCTGAATACACGGGTGCGCAGCTCGATTGCCCAGCTCAACATTTCCGACGACGGTCAGCCGGTGATCGAGGAGCGCATTCGGGGGATTGAAGAGCTCGGGAAGATCGTGCAGGAGTCCCCGCAGGACTACTGGCCGGTGATGGAGGTACTGAGCCGCTACGTTCGCCAACACGCCCAGCTCGATGCGGAGCGCGCCGATGAGCCAGACCACGTACGGCCGGATGTGCAGATGGCGATGACGACGATCGGGGGCCGCCGGCACACTCGGCGCGGCAGTGATCGCGTGAACCTATCGCACACAGATCTCCGCGGGGCCCAACTGCCAGGCGCCCACCTCGAGCGGGTGGACCTTTCAGAAGCTCGTCTGGACGGCGCCATGCTCATTAACGCCCATCTCGACCAGGCGGAGCTGAGCGGCGCGAACCTCTCGGGCGCGGACCTGCGCGGCGCTCAGGGTCTCTCACGCGCCCAACTGGACTCGGCCATCACGTCGAGCTCGACGCAGCTCCCGGAGGTCGAGTAGTCCTAGGGCGCCGCGGTGCGCTGTTCGATCGAGGAAGTTCCCGCCGTCTCCCCGCTCGCGCGTTGGTCCACCAACTCGCGCGCCGCGTCGACGATGCCGTCCACGCTCAAGCCGTGCGCCGCGCGCAGGCTGTCCGCCGGCCCATGGTCCAGGAAGCGATCCGGCAGCCCCAGACGGGTAACCCTGACGTCACGTGGTCCATGGTCCGCCAGCAACTCGAGCACGGCGCTGCCGAATCCGCCCATGCGGTTGTGGTCCTCGATCGTCAGCACGCGCCCCGTCTGCTCAGCCGCCTGCACGATCAGCGACGCGTCCAGGGGCTTGACGAAGCGCGCGTTGGCCACCGAGGCGTGGATGTTGTGCTCGGCAGCGAGGATCTCCGCCGCCTGTAGCGCGGGATGTACCGCCCAACCGATGGGCAGCAGGGCGACGTCGCGTCCGGCGCGGAGCAACTCGCCCCGACCGATGGGCAGATGGCGCAGCGGCTCGTCGCACGGAACCCCGCGACCGGCGCCGCGCGAATAGCGAATCGCGAATGGCCGACCCGAGGCGATGGCTGTCGCGAGCAGATGCCGCAGCTCGTTCTCATCCTTGGGCGCGGCCACCACGAGGTTGGGGATGGCGCGCAGATACGCCAAGTCCAGCACGCCGTGATGGGTGCGGCCGTCGTCACCCACCACGCCGGCGCGATCGACACCCAGCACGATCGGCAGCTGTTGAATCGCAATGTCGTGCACGATCTGGTCGAACGCGCGCTGTAGGAAGGTCGAGTAGATGCACACGACCGGCCGCAGGCCTTGCGTGGCCAGGCCGGCGGCCAGCGCCAAGGCGTGACTTTCGGCGATGCCCACGTCGTGTACGCGTCCTGGCAGGGCTTCTTGCAAGTCCGCGAGCGCGGTGCCCTCCAGCATGGCCGCGCTCACCGCGACGATGCGGGGGTCATCGCTCGCCAACTCCACCAGGGTTCGCGCCAGAACCTTGCTGTAGCTTGGCGCGGCCGATGCGCCAACCGCCTGGGCGGTGCCCGGCTGATGCAGGGTCACCGGATCGCCCTCGGCTTCGGGGAGGCCGCGACCCTTTTGGGTGAAGACATGCACGACAACCGGCTGGCGACGGGCCTTGGCCGCCTGCAATGCTGTTTCGAGCGCGGGCAGATCATGGCCGTCGACGGGACCCTGATAGGCGAATCCAAACGCCGCGAAGAAGTCCCGCGGCGAGCCCGAAGGCGTGGTCGGTGCTGTTGCGCGCTGGGACGGAGTGAAGCGGCTGTCAACGGAAGACGGGCTCCAGTCGTAGCGCCGGCCCTGGCCGAAGTTTCGGCCCAGCGCGCCGACGTTGGGCGAGATCGAAAGCCCGTTGTCGTTCAGAATGAGCACAAGCGGCAAGCCGAGATCGCCGGCATGATTGAGCGCCTCGAAGACCACGCCTGAAGTGAACGCGCCATCGCCAATCACGGTGACCACCGAGGCGTCGTCGCCATGGACGCGCGTCGCAAGCGCGACACCTGCACCGGCTGATACACCCGTGCCCGCATGCCCGGCGCCAATGACGTCGTGCGGGCTCTCCTCGCGCGCGGCGAACCCCGAAAGCCCGCCCGGTTGGCGTAAGGTCTTGAATTCGTCGGCGCGACCAGTGACGAGCTTGTGCGCGTAGGCCTGATTGCTGGTGTCCCAGATAATCCGATCGTGGGGACTTTCGAAGACCCGGTGCAGGGCCAGTGTCAACTCGACCACGCCCAGATTGGAGGCGAGATGACCGCCGTTGGCCTGGACCGTATCGATGATCTCGGCACGGATTTCCTCGGCCAGGGTTGCCATCTCGTCATGGGACAGTTGGCGCATATCGGCCGGCTCGTGCACGCGATCGAGGATGCGGTTCACAATGCCCCCTTGGCCAAGATCGGCCCGCTCCCGATGGTGCCTGCTTTGTGAGCAACGTGCAATGTACGTCCACCCGTCGGCCCCGGGTGCTCAGCCTGGTGGATTTGGCCGCGCCGGCTGCGGATCGCCTGCGGCGGACGGCGGACCTGACGCTGCGGCCGTGGACCGAGTCCCACGAACTTATCGATCCATACGATCTGGCGGCCGAAATCGAGGAGCACGGTTACGACGCCCTCTTCATCGAGGCGGACTTCGTACTCGAGGAAACGTTTGTCAACGCGCCGACGTTGCGGTTCGTCGGGGTGTGCCGCGTTGACCACGGTCATGTCGACCTTGAGGCTGCCGTGGCCAGCGGCGTGGTCGTCGCGAATACACCGCGCCGCAATGCGCAGGCGGTTGCCGAGCTTACGCTGGCGCTCATGCTCGATCTCCTGAGGCCGGTGATCGAGGCCGCCGCCTTCGTCGCGGCGGGCGCCTGGACCGACCCAATTGCCGGCTACTCGGACTTTCGCGGCACCGAGCTGGGCGCGCAGACCGTCGGCATCATTGGCTTGGGCGCCATTGGTCGGCGCACGGCTGCGCTGCTGCAGCCGTTTGGATGCCAGATTCTGGCGAGTGATCCCGCGCTCACGGCGGCTGAAATGCAGGCGCTCGGATGCACCGCCGCGTCGCTCGATGAGTTGCTCGCCGCCTCCACCATGATCGCGGTGCACTGTCCGGCGCTTCCCGCGACCGGGGGTCTCATCAATGCCGCAGCCCTGGCCAAGATGCCCGCCGGGGCGCGCCTGGTCGCCACCACCGGTGAGGGCGTGGTCGATACCGCGGCCGTTGCCGCGGCCCTCCATGACGGACTGCTTGCCGGCGCCGCGTTCGACGTGTTCGAGACGCACCCGGTGCCCCCCGGCCACCCACTCTTGGCGGCGCCGAACGTGATCCTCTTGCCCCACATCGGCGGTGCGACGGATGTCACCGTCACGCGACATTCCGAGATGATCGTGGATGACTATCTGCGCTTCTTGGCCGGTGAGCGGCCTATGAATCTCGTCCTCCCAGACGGGAATCAATGACGCCTGAGGCTGTCTATCTCGGCGTCGACGTCGGCTCGTCCGGGACGCGGGCGGTGGCGCTGGGACCGGCGGGGGAGGTTCGGGCCGCCGCTAGGCGGGCTCGGCCGCGCAGGCCCATGGCCATCACCGACGTGGAGCGCACCCTCGACGTAGAGCGGATCTGGTCCGAGGTCGCGTCGTGCGTGACGGAAGTGGCCGGGCAATGCGGCGAGGTCCGCTCGCTCGGCGTTTGCGCCATGCGCCAGACCCTGGTCGTGCTTGCCGACGACGATGTGGTGCTGTTCGCCTCGGGCAACGATGACCTGCGAGCTTCGCTGCATGGCGCCGCCGTTGACGCTTCCCATGGCGAAACGCTCATGCGGCGGGCGGGCCGCGCCCCGGCCATGATCTTCTGGCCGGGCAAGCTGGCGTGGCTTGAGGCCGAGGCGCCCGAGGTCACGGCGCGCGCCAGAGCTCTCGCGACCCTCGAGGGCTGGATTGTGCGGCGGTTGACCGGCACCGATGCGATCGGGTCGGTAAGCGCCGCCGAAACCGGCGCCCGCTCGGTTTCGGCGCGATGCTGGCTGGAGTCCGTGCTTCCCACCTGGGCCCGTCCGTTGCTGCCACCGGTAGCGGATGGCGTGGGCGCGGCCCGGCTATCGGCGCAGCGCGCCCAGGAGCTCGGCCTCCCGGAGGGTCTGCCCGTCGCCGTGGGCGTGCCCGACACCCACGCGGCTGAGTTGGGCTCGCGGCAGGCGAGCCACCCAGACGGCGACTGCGTGACCGCCGGCTGGAGCCTCACGATCTTGCGGCCGCAGCCGGCATGGGACGCTAACGCCGTGACCTGGCGCGGCCTGCGCATCGGCGGCGGCTACCTGGCCGAGAGCAACGCGGGTGACGTGGCCAGCGGCTACGCCTGGCTCGATCAGGACCGCGAGGGCGAGCTCACCAACCTGGCGCGTCCGACGGACTCCGCGGCGGAGCAGGGAATCTTCGCGGCAACCGGCGCTCGCGTCATGGATGTAGCGTCCGCGGGCCTCGGCGCCGCCGGCCTTGTGTCGCCCATACCCTTCGCCGAAGAGTTGCCGTCGCGCGCGCTGCTGGCCACCGCGGTGTTGGAGGACATTGCCTTTGCCGTGCGGGGAAACCGTGAGCGCCTGCCGCCATCGATCGCGGATGACGCGCCGGTCCGACTGACGGGCGGGTTCGCCGCCGCTCCCGCCGCGGGGCCTATCCTGGCGAACGTGCTCGGTGCGCCGGTGGCGGCGTACGCCGGTTCCCCGGTCACGGCCATTGGCGCGGCGATCTGGGGAGCGGCGGCATCCGGGGACTTCACAGTCGACGAGGTCGTGGCGCGGTTGGCGCCCACAGCGCAGCTATATGCGCCAGACCCCGCGCGCCGGCACGCTTACGATGCACACTACGCGTGTTGGTCGGACCTGCGAAGCCGGTTGGAGGCCTTTGTGCAAGAGACGCTATGAGCGCCGTGGAAGCGCGAGCCGCGGTGCTCGAGACCGCGCAAGCCATGCACCGCGAAGGATTGGTCGTGGGCACGGCGGGCAACGTCAGCGTCCGCGCCGATGGTGTCGAGGCCATGCACATCACGCCCAGCCGCATGTCCTCTGACGCGACGACGCTCGACGACATCGTGACGGTGACCTTCGACGGCGATCCCATCGAGGGGGAACGTATCCCCTCCGTCGAGTGCCTCATGCACGGGGCGGTCTATCGCGCGCGTGCGGACGTGCGGGCGGTGGTCCACGCCCACCCGGTGTTCGCCAGCGTGCTGGCCGTGCGACATGAGGAAATCCCACCCATCCTCGACGAGCAGGTCGTGTACGTCGGCGGGCAGGTTGCGGTCAGCAAATATGCCCCGTCGTCGACCGAAGAGCTCGCGGAGGCGGCGGTGGATGCGCTGGGGCCGCGGATGGCCGTGCTGCTGGCCAACCACGGGACCCTCGCTGTCGGTTCCGATCCCGCCGATGCGCTCGAGATCACGCGGCTGGTCGAGCGCCTGGCCCGGATTTGGTACTTTGCCGCGGCCCGACCGGGGAGTCGGCTGCTGCCCGAGGACGTGACGGCGGCTGAACGCGATATCTTTCACATGCAACGACAGGTTGAGCTTGACCGATGGCGCTGAAGGTACCGGGGTTCCTCCTGCGGCGGCTCTACGTGAAGGGCAGCTTGCGGGCCACGAGCGATGGGTTCGTGCTCGACTTCATGAACACCCTCGGTTCGGGATACGCCCGGCGCCTGCTGCCAGTCGCGGTCAACGGCGTCGAGGTGGACCTCTCGGACTGCTACTTCGTGGTTGATGGCGTCGAGCACGCCTTCGCCGACGTAACGCCGGAAACGCCGTTTAGCCTGGCGCTCAACCGAACGTCGACCCTGGGCGTGCGCGGCGTCACCCTGCCCGACGGCGCCGTGACGCTGCGTCTGGGCTTCGAGGTGCAGGGGCTTGGGGACCTGTCCTTCGAGATCACCGACGAGGCCGGGTAGTTCTTAGCTCGTTTCCGTGAACGGTGCGCGCGCGGGCTAGCATGCGCTGCTTCGTCACCGGCGCCACCGGCCAAATTGGAAGCGCGCTCATCCGTGAGCTCGCGGCCGACGGCCACGATGTCGCGGCGCTGGTGCTTCCCGGCGACCCGTGGGCGGCGCCGGCGTTCGACGGCCTTGCCGTGCGCCAATCACCCGGCGACATGCGGGACGCCGCGTCGTTTCCCGACGAGACCTTCGACTGGGTATTTCACCTGGCGGCCAACCAGTCATTTCGCCGGCGCGACTATCGGCTCCAATGGGCGGTCAATGTCGACGGCGTGGCGAATCTGCTCGACTGGTTGGCGGCGCACCGGCCCGCACGATTCGTCCACGTCAGTTCGCTCACCACGGTTGGGCTCGCGGAACGCCCGGATACGCCGATGGACGAGACCGCGCCGTTTGATTCGGGCCAACGCGGGCTGATGTATGCCGTGTCCAAGCAAGCCGGAGAACGGCTGGTGCTCGACGCGGCGTCCCGGGGGCTCCCCGCCGTGGTGGCCAACCCGGGCACCGTGCTCGGTCCCTGGGATCGCGGAGGCCACGCCTGGCGCATGCTGCGGCCGCTCCTGCGCGGCTGGGTGCGTGCCGTGCCGCCCGGCGGCAACAATCTGGTCGACACGAGGGACGCGGCGCGTGGCCTGGTGGCCATGGCGACCGGCGCGCGGCTCGGTGAGCGTTATCTGCTCACCGGCCACAACCTCACCTATCGACAGCTCGCCGCGCAGGCAGGGCGCATCGCCGGCAACGCCGGGCCCATCGTGACCTTGCCGCGGTGGGCGCTAGCAGGGCTGGGAAGCTTGGTGGAGCCGCTCGCCGACTTCGTCGGCCGCGCACCGCCGTTTGCCCGAGATGAAGCCACCACGGGGGCGCACTACCTCTACTTCGACGCGGCTAAGGCCCGGCGGGAGCTTGGATTTCAGCTGCGACCGTTGGACGCGACGCTGCGCGACACACTGGCGTGGTACCGCGCGGCCGGGTTGTTCAACTGAGCCCACAAGGCCCGTCCCCAGTAGGGGCGCCCCTTGTGGGCGCCCGCTCGACGCTTCCCTAGCCCGGGGGTTCGTCCAGAAAAACCGTCTGCCGCGCTTCACTGGAAAACGCTACCAGCAGCGTCGCGAGGCCGTCGCCGATATTGCGCGCGCTGTGCCGCACGCCCTGCGGAACGTGCAGCAGCGAGCCCGCTGACAACGTGACCGTGTGAGAGCCCAGCATGTGCTCGACCGTGCCCTCGGCGACGAACACGAGCTCGTGGCAGTTGGGGTGATAGTGCACCGGATTCGAGGAGCCGGGCTCGAATTGGGCGCGCCCGAACGTCATCTGGCTTCCGGGCGTCAGGCTCGCGTCCGCCAACCACTCCAGCGCCACCCCCGGCACGTAGTCGCGCCGGCCCTGTCCAACCGTCACCACGCGCGGTTCGTCCGCATGACTCATCAATTACGCCTCCCGCGTCCCGAAACGCTCACGCGCCGCGCCAGCCTACGCTACCCCACCCAGGCGGCCGTACCCTCCTCGTCACGCCGAGCCCATCTGTTGTCACTCCGAGCCGTCCCCGTGTCACTCCGAGCGCAGCGAGGAGTCTAGGGATGGTCTGAATAAGTCTGGCGGCCGCGGCAGCGCCTATGCTCGTGGGCAACCGGCGCCGGGTGAGGACACGCGATGCAGCCGCAGCGATCATTCGCCGATGTGGAGTACGAGGGGCAGAAGCGCCAGACGCGACGGGCGCAGTTTCTGCAGCAGATGGACGGCTTGATTCCGTGGCGGCGGCTGGAAGCGCGCCTCCGCCCGGTGTACCCCGCCGGCGAGCGCGGGCGGCCGCCCTATCCCCTGGCCATGATGCTGCGGATCCACTGTGTGCAGCTGTTCTACAACCTCAGCGACCCGGCGATGGAAGACGCGCTCTACGACAGCGTGGCGGTGCAGCGCTTCGTGGGCCTCGCGGCGCGGGACCCGCGGCCCGATGAGACGACGATCCTCAATTTTCGGCACCTGCTGGAGCAGCATGCCCTGGGCGCGGTGCTGCTGGCCGAGATCACCCGGCATCTGGCGACGCGGGGCGTGCGGCTGCGGGAAGGCACGATCGTGGACGCGACCATCCTCGAGGCCCCAGCGTCAACGAAGAACGACGCCCAGCAGCGCGATCCCGAGATGCATCAGGTGAAGAAGGGGAACCAGTGGTACTTCGGGATGAAGGCTCACATTGGGGTGGATGCCCAGACGGGCCTGGTGCATAGCGTGGCAACGACGGCGGCGAACGTGGCGGACGTGACGCAGGTGCCGCAGTTGCTCCACGGCGGCGAGACGCGGGTGTGGGGGGACGCGGGGTATCAGGGCGTGGCGCGGCGCCCGGAGCACCGGGGCCGGGCCATGGACTGGCAGATCGCCCTGCGGGCCGGGCGCCGACGGCAGCTGGCGCCGGGCAGTGCGGCCGCGCGCATGGAGCGGCGCAAGGCGGCGATGCGGGCGAAGGTCGAGCATCCGTTCTTGTACGTGAAGCGCCACTTTGGCTACGCGACGGTGCGGTATCGGGGCCTGGCGAAGAACCGGAACCGGCTCTGCCTGTTGTTTGGGCTGGCGAATCTGTTGCTCGCGGAGCGCGCCGCGCCCGCGTAGGCGGGAGTCGTGCGCCCTTGATGGCGCCGAAGGCGACCTGAACCGCCGCTTGCGGGGCGGACCCGCCCCGATCACCGCCCCAAGCACTGATCCGCACCCGTCACAAGCCCCCGGGCGATCAGAGGCGCCGGTTGTTCAGAGCTTCCCTAGAGCCATTCGTCACCGGCCGTGCGGGTGGGTCCGTCGCTATCAGCGCCGGCCGGAAAAACGCCCAGACCCTCGCCGGCCGTGGGCGACCGTCACGGCGTGCCCCCAAAAGCCCCGCTGCTACCCTGACCGCCATTCGTCGACGAACCACTCCAAGGCGATTCCCATGGCGGCAAAGGCACTCATGCAGGCACCCAAACTGCTCCAGCTGGCCGCGATTAACAGCTTCATGGGCCACCCCAGCCCGGAACGTGAATGGAGCTTTGAACGCAAGATCGAGGAAGTGGCCAAGGCCGGCTTCGACGGGTTCACGGGCCGCGCGCCGCCGATTACGCGCCGCATGGTGGACGACTCGGGCCTGCTGTTCTGGTGCACGGCCGATATCGAGACCGCGCGTGACGTCAAGCCGGCGCTCGGAGCGGCGCAAGACGCCGGCGCATCGCAGGTGAACGTGCAGATGGGCAACCACGACTCGCCCACGCGGTCGGCGGTGGCGCTGGCCCGCCGCACGCTCGCCGCGGCGGACGCGATGGGTATCGAAGCGGCGATCGAGGTGCACCGCGACACCGCCACCGAGACGCCCGAGAAGGCCTATGCCCTGGCGGACGGCTTCGCCAAGGCCGAAGGCCGCCTGCTGCCGATGGTTTGGGACCATTCCCACCCCGCCGTCATCAAGCACCTGCCCCCGCCGTTCGCCGGACGTTTGCTGGACCGGCCCGAGCTGGTCCAAAACTCCAAGTGGTTTCACCTGCGCGCCTTCAACGGACATCACGCCCAGGTTCCGGTTATCGACGGCGACGGCAATCCGACGCCCGAGTTCCACGACTGGATCGAGTTCGTCGACGAGCTCATCAAGCTCTGGCTGGCGGCCGCGCCCGCCGGCGCCACGCTGTGGACCTGCCCCGAGATGATCGCCAGCGGCTACCGCCTCTCGGTCTTTACCGACAACTGGAGTCAGGCGAAGTTCATCAAGGACGCCGTCGACAAAGTCTGGCGCCGCCGCCTGCCCGACTGGTCGCCGTCGGCATAACGGCCCTCCGCCGCCACTGAGCCTTCCATCCGCATAGGGGCGCCTCTCGTCGGCGCCCTTTCCTACATCGAATCGGTGTAGGGGCGTCCCTCGTGGGCGCCCATTCCCGCGGCCACCGCCAACGAGCCCACCCCGCCACACCAACCCACGTCTGTCATTCCGTAGCGAAGCGAGGAATCTCAGGCGCAGGGGATCAATCGCGGCGCACGTCGAATCCTCGCGGGGTCCGAAATGACCGCCCGGTGGCCCAGGCTGCGTGCAGCCTGGGAATCGTCCCTCCAGTCGCGCTCGAATCGGACACACCCCGTTCTCAGCATCCAGATCCCAAATATCTGCTCTGCGTGAGTAAACTTACTTGATAGAGAGGCACTCAACTATTACGATAGGTCCAACGCATCGAGGCGTGAAACGGTCTCAAGGGACCACACGGAGGAGGAAGACGATGGCCACGATTCAGCGTTGGGACCCGTTCCGCGAGTTGCTCGGCATTCAGGATGCAATTGGCCGTCCGTGGCGCCGCTCGGCGCTGCCGACGCGGGCATCCTCATGGGTGTTGCCCGTCGACGTGCGCGAGGACGAGAACGCGTTCGAGATCAGCGCGTCCGTGCCTGGCGTCCCGAAGGACGACATCGACGTCGCCGTCGAGCACGGCGTGCTCACCATCCAGGCAAAGACCGGAGACGCGGACGCCGCTGCGGGCGACGGCTACCTGCTGCGTGAGCGGCGCGCCGGCAGCTTCTACCGCGCGCTGCGCTTGTCGGACCGCGTGGACGCGGCGGCCGCAACGTCCCGCTATGCCGACGGCGTGCTCACGGTGACCGTGCCCAAGCTGGAGACCAGCAAGCCCAAGCGGATCGAAGTCACCGTCGCGTAACCATGATGTGCCAGGCGGCGGCCCGGGCCTGCTCGGGTCGCCGCCGGCGCGTTCCCACCCCGCTCCGGCGGCGCGAATAGACGTGTTCGCGCCGCCCCGCTACTTTCTTGGCAGCCGCCGCTGACGCGAGGCGGCGAGGAGATGCTGCCATGAAGGTGCTGATAGTCCCGCACGCCGACTACTACGTGATGCCGGCGGAGGAGCTTCGCGCGGAATATCCCGACCTCACCTTCGTCGAGCCGCAGACGGATGCGGAGCGACTGCGCGAGGTCGTTGACACGGACGCCTTCTTTGGCACCCCGACGAGCGACGAAATGCGGGCGGCCAAGCGCCTCCGCTGGATTCACAACCCGGGAATGGGCATCGACCGTCTGACGACGGTGCCCGAGATCGTCGCCTCCGACGTCGTGATCACCAACGCGCCGGGTCCTCACACGAATCCCATGGCCGACCACGCGTTCATGTTCATCTTGGCTCTCGCGCACTCGCTCGTGGAGACGCTGGACGACCAGCGGCAACGCGTATGGGACACGGTGAAATACAACGGTCGGATGTTGCCGATCAACGGGAGCCGTCTGGGGATTCTCTCGATGGGCGGCATCGGCCGAGCCGTCGTGCAGCGCGCGCTGGGCTTCGGCATGCAGGTCTACGCCATGGACCCGAGCCCCACCGACGTCCCGGCCGGTGTCCGCACCGTGTACCCGCCCGAGCGGCTGGACGAGATGCTGCGGCACACGGACTGGCTGGTCGTGACCTCGCCGTTCATACCCGCGACCAAGAACCTGATCAACGCGGAGCGCATGGCGCTGATGCCCAAAGGCGCCCACATCATCGTGGTATCCCGCGGCGGGATCGTCGACGAGGACGCGCTGGCGGCAGCGCTGCACAGCGGCCACATCGCGGGCGCGGGCCTCGACGCCACGGCCACCGAGCCGCTGCCGCAGGATAGTCCGCTCTGGACCGCGCCCAACCTCCTCATCTCGCCGCATAGCTCAGCATTGAGCACCACGCTTGCCGCCGAGCGCCAACAGATCTTTCGGGCCAACCTGCGCCGGTTCGTTGAAGGCCGGGCGCTGGCGTTCGTCTGTCCGATCGGCCGGGGCTACTGAGCCGCGCGCGCCCGGATGCGAGGCTCGCGCGTCGACGATGCTTCGAAGGCTGAGATTCACCGACTGCCCCGCCCGCGACCGCGCCGACGGTCCCGGTAGTATCGGCGGGCACTCGCCGGGCGCGCCGTGATGCCCGATTGAGTTGCTCCCGCTCGCCAGACTTGATCGACGCCCGTGTTGCCAATGGAACGATTTCGCTGCACCGCGCGTATTGTCTAGTAGGCGTGTCGAGTATCGGATGCCACGATGGCGCGTGAGGCGGATCTGCGAGCATCCAGCGCCCGGCGTGGCGCGCGGAATTGATGAACGATCACGGGCGACCCCGGGAATCGGGGGCGGACGGCTTGACGGCCCAATCGTGGCTGGTCGCATGAGAGGCGGTGCCTCACGACGCGGTCACGTCGACGCGGCGGGTGGAGCAACCATGGACGGGGCCGGCGGTGTCATGAGGTCCAATCTTCACGAGCCTGACTGTGCACCGCACCCCCTGGACATCATGGCGTTGTACGCGCTGTATCAGACGCGGTGACCGTGTTGAATGCGGACGTGATGAGTCACGGGATCGGCGGGCGTCATGCAGGGGCGCTGGCGCGGATCGTCTGGGTGCTGGTGCTTGGGGTATGGCTTCTGGTTGGGTGTGATGCAGACGAGGCCGCGGAGCCGAAGATCATCGAAAGAGTGAAGACAGACACCCCTGTATATATATTGAGATCAGTCACGGCTGCATACTCTCATGGAGTCGGCACCTTTCGGGACTGCAACGGGCGATTTGGTTGGGGACCGCGATACGACTATGACGTGGTGGCGTGGAGTCCGGACGGCTCGACGGTGTATTTCACCTATGGCTGGGACCTCTACGGCGTCACGGCGGACGGATTGCGGCTCTGGCTGATTGCCGCCGCCGCGCCGCCGGACTGGGAGCCTGACATGCCGGGCGAGAGCCCGGCGACGTCGTTCGCCGTGGCGCCTAACGGGAGCCACCTGGTGTATGCGGGCTGCCGCTACCCGCCTGGGGTGTTCACTGGGGCGGATGGTCGCGAGGTAGAGGCCGTCGGTTTCGGGTTCGAGCTGGTCCGGATCACGCGCGATGGCGGGAGCGTGGAGCGGCTCACGGCGAATGGGGGCGTGGATTTCTATCCCGCCTGGTCGCCGGATGGGCGGCGCATTGCCTATGTGTCCAATGCCGAGCTGGTCGCTAGTGATCTCGACGCCGCGTTGGCGGACCCGCCCCAAGCGCGGCCTAGCCAGCGTATTCGGAGCGATCTCGACGCCGCGTGGGCGGGCCTGTACACGATGGCGGCCGATGGCACGGACATTCGACCGGTGCTGGACGACGACTTCGCGGTGCTGCACCAGCCGCCCGCCTGGTCGCCCGATGGCCGGCACCTGGCCGTGGTGCGATATGCCGAAGAAGAGTCGGCACTTGGCCCCAAGATCACGGATATCGGCCGCGAGCTGTATGTCGTCGGGGCCGATGGCGCCGAGCCGCGGCGTGTGGCGGCCAACGTGGTGAGCGGGCCGTCGTGGTCGCCGGACGGCCGGCGGCTGGCGATCGCGCAAGCGGAAGCCGACGGGGTGGGGCTGTACGTCATTGGGATCGACGGGACGGAGTCGCGGCGGGTGATGGGCATCGAACGATGGCAGGCGCCGCGGAGTAGTCCGACCGATCCTGCGGCTGCCTGGATTGACACGGTGGCCTGGTCGCCGGACGGCACGCGGATCCTCGTCAGATCCAACTATGAGCACCCGGCGTTGGTGGTGAGCGTGGAGAGCGGCGAGACGACGGAGGTCGGGTCGGGACTGCGCCTCGACGGGCGTATGTGGGTGCGGGCGGCGGCGTGGTCGCCCGACGGCTCGCGCATCGCGATGACTGGCGGCGGAGACTTGAAGAAGGGTGAGAGGCCCAACATCGTGGGGACGGTGGCGGCGGACGGCACGGACGCGAAGGTGCTGGTGATGGCCGGTGCGCGAGGCGTTCCGTTCGCGGTCGCTGCGCAGGAGGAACTTGATGTGGCGGCCAGCCAGGCGATGTGCGCCGACGGGACGCTCGTGCCGGACCCCGGCGGGAACGCCGGCTTGGTGCGCGATTGCCAGGTGCTGCTGGGACTGCGCGACGCGCTCTTCGGCAGGCGCGGCCTAAGATCGAACTGGAGTCCGGGAACGCCGATGGCCCGTTGGGTGGGGGTGACGATCACGGGCACGCCGCCGCGGGTCACGGCCCTTGAGTTGGCGGGCGCGGGTTTATGGGGGGGCTACCGCCGGCGCTGGGCGACCTGACGGCCTTGCGCGTCTTGGATCTCAGCGGAAATTTCTTGCCCCGCAGCCCGATCCCGGCGGGGCTCGGCGACCTGTCACAACTGCGCACATTGCGACTCGGGGGCAGCAACCTGGCAGGGCCGATTCCGCCGGCGCTGGGCCGGCTGACCAATTTAGAGACTCTCGATCTCAGCAATAACCCCATCATGGGTGCGATCCCGCCGGAGTTGGGCCAGTTGACCAACCTGACCGAACTGAACCTCAAGAGGGATTACCTAACGGGCGCGATCCCGCCGGAGCTAGGCCAGTTGGTCAATGTCCGCACGCTGAACCTCCAGTCCAATGAGCTCAGTGGTGATATCCCAGCGGAGTTGGGCCGGTTGCCCAACTTGGAGGAGGTGGGGCTAAGGGACAACCTCCTCACCGGCTGCGTGCCGCCAGCGTTGCGGAGTGTTCAAGACAGCGACCTCCATCTCCTCGGGCTGCCGGATTGCGAGCCAGCGTGATGCGAGGCGGGCTCCGATTGCGAGGCATGCGCACCGGCGTCGCCGAGGGCCGCCCGCTGGCATTCGTCTGTCCGATCGGTCGGGGGTACTGAGGCGCACGCGCCCGGATGCGAGGCTCGCGCGTCGACGATGCTTCGAAGGCTGAGATTCACCGACTGCCCCGCCCGCGGCCGCGCCGACGGTCCCGGTAGTAACAATGGACTCTGACCGGGCGCGCCGTGATGCCCGATTGAGTTGCTCCCGCTCGCCAGACTTGATCGACGCCCGTGTTGCCAATGGAACGATTTCGCTGCACCGCGCGTATTGTCTAGTAGGCGTGTCGAGTATCGGATGCCACGATGGCGCGTGAGGCGGATCTGCGAGCATCCAGCGCCCGGCGTGGCGCGCGGAATTGATGAACGATCACGGGCGACCCCGGGAATCGGGGACGGACGACTTGACGGCCCGACCGTGGCTGGTCGCATGGGAGGCGGTGCCTCACGACGCGATGATGCGGACGCGGCGGGTGGGGCAACCATTGACGGAGACGACAGTGTCATGAGGTCCAATCTTCACGAGCCCGACTGCGCGCCACATCCATTGGACATTTCGGTGTTGTACGCGCCAAATCAGACCCGGTGAATGTGTTGAAACGGACGTGATGTCTCAGAGGGTCGGCAGAGGTCATGCAGGGCCGCCGGCGCGGCTTGTCGTGCTGGTGGTGCTTGGGGTATGGCTGCTGGCCGGATGCGATGCACGGCAAGACGAGTCAGTCGGCGTGACGATGGCAGGGTCAAACGCAACGCCGACCGGAGCGGTTTCCGAGACAAGCCCGACGGGAGGGGTTCCCGAGACCACCCCGACGCCAGCAGTCCCCGAGGTAACGCCGACCGCCGCCGTTCCCGAGGCAACGCCCACGGCGCAGGCACCCGAGGCCACACCGACGGGGGAGGTGGCGAAAGAAGTCCAGGTTGTGGAAGTGCCGATGGCAGTCACGGTTGAACGCTCTGGAGGACCTAGTTTTCGGTACTGTGGCTGGACTGACTTTGACTGGGGACCGCGATATGACTATGACCAGGTGGCCTGGAGTCCCGGCGGGTCGAAGGTGTATTTCACGGATGGGCAGGACCTGTACGGCGTCACGGCGGACGGGTCACGCCTCTGGCTGATTGCCACCGTCGGGCTACCCGACGGGTACCCGGGAGGTGGCGGCGAGCGGGCGCCGTCCTTCGCGGTGTCGCCGGATGGGAGCCACCTAGTGTACGCGAGTTGCCGATACCCGCGGGCGTATAGTCCCGAGTTTCGGGATGCCGGCGGGGGAACGTTCGAACTGGCTCGGGTCGCGGTCGATGGGCGGAACGTGGAGCGGCTCACGGTGAATGAGGCCGTGGACCACTATCCGGCCTGGTCGCCGGATGGTCGGCGCATTGCCTACGTGTCCGATGCCAAGCTGCTTGCCAATGTCCTCGACGCCGCGTTTGCGGACCCGCCTCGAGCGCAGCCTCCCCCGCAACTTCGGAGCGATGCCGCTGCCATGCGGGTGGGCCTGTTCACGATGGCGGCCGACGGCACGGACATCCGACCGGTGCTGGACGACGACTTCGCGGTGCTGCACCAGCCGCCCGCCTGGTCGCCCGATGGCCGGCATTTGGCCGTGGTTCGATATCTCAATGAAGGGGTGGGACATTCGTCCACGATCACGGATATCGGCCGCGAGCTGTATGTGGTCGGGGCCGGTGGTCGCGAGCCGCGACGCGTGGCGGTCAACGTGGTGAGCGGGCCCTCGTGGTCGCCGGACGGCCAGCGGCTGGCGATCGCGCAAGCGGAAGCTGACGGGGTGGGGCTATACGTCATTGGGATCGACGGCACGGAGTCGCGGCGGGTGACGGACATTGAAGGGTGGCGGTCGCCCTTTTGGCGGGCGAAGAGGAGCCCGCCCGATCCGGCGGAGGCCTGGATTGACACGGTGGTCTGGTCGCCGGACGGCACGCGGATTCTCGTCAGGTCCAACTTTGAGCAGGCGGCGTTTGCTGTCAACGTCGAGACCGGGCGGAAGACGTTCGTCGGTAACGTTGGATATCAGCCGGACCGTGTGTTTTCGATCGGATCTTGGGGTGAAGTCCGGGCTGTGGCGTCGTCGCCCGGTGACCGGCATAGGGCCGTGGTTCTAAATTTCGAAGAAGGGGTGGGGCGTTTCTCCACGATCACGGATGTCGGCCGCGAGCTGTATGTGCTGGTTGGTAACGCTGAGCCGCGACGCGTGGCGGTCAACGTGGTGAGCGGGCCCTCGTGGTCGCCGGACGGCCAGCGGCTGGCGATCGCGCAAGCGGATGTTGACGGCGTGGGGCTGTACGTCATTGGGATCGACGGCACGGAATCGCGGCGGGTGACGGGCATCGACGTGTGGCCGGAGCCCGCGCCCTTCTCAGGGGCGCCGACAAGAGTGAGCGATCTGGCGGAGGTCTGGATTGACACGGTGGTCTGGTCGCCGGACGGCACGCAGATTCTCGTCAGGTCCAGCGTTGAGCAGGCGGCGTTCGCTGTCAGCGTGGAGACCGGGCGGAAGACGTTCGTCGGGGACATTGGGTATCAGCCGGACCCTGTGTTTCAGCATGTCCGGGCCGCGGCGTGGTCGCCCGATGGCTCGCGCATCGCGATGATCTCCGGCGGGGGAGCCCGGAAGGGACTCTACATCGTGTGGACCATGGCGGCCGACGGCACGGATATTCGTGTCCTGGCCAAGCGGAACTTCCACGGGATTCTTCACCCACAACAAGTGTGTCGGGCGGAGGATGCGAGGCCTTCGCCCGACACGAACGTCGCACTGGTCGCCGACTGTGCTGCACTGCTCGATTTCAAGCATTCCCTAGCCGGCGGCTTGGAGCTGAACTGGGGCGGCGAGCGACCGGTGGAGCGGTGGGACGGCGTTGAGGTAGGCGGGACGCCGCTCCGGGTGCAGGCGCTGAACCTGTCAGACCACCGCCTGCGAGGCGCGCTGCCGGCGGCCTTGGGACGGCTGTCCCACCTGCGCACGCTAGTGCTGCGTGACAACAGCCTTGACGGCCCGATACCACCCGAACTTGGGCAGCTGTCGCGGCTTGAGGTCCTCGACCTCAGCAACAACCGGTTGACGGGACTGATTCCGGCGGCGCTGGGCAATCTTGTCAACCTCCGCACGCTGGACCTCGAAGCCAACGGGCTCAGCGGTGACATCCCACCAGAGTTGGGCCAGTTGACCGACTTGGAGGAGATCGCGCTGGGGGGCAATCGCTTCACCGGCTGCGTGCCGCCGGAGTTACCGGTCGACGACGCGGCGAGCCTGAGCCTTCCCGCATGCGAGCCGGCGGCGTGAGGAGCCGCCGCGGGCGATTCCGGGGCATGCACGCCGGCGTCGCCGAAGGCCCGGCACTGGCGTACGTGTGTCCGGTGGGCTGGGGGTACTAAGCCGGGCCCATCTCACCGCTCGGCCGACGCCGTCGCTTGGCTGCGGCGCATCGCGGTGGGAGCATTGGGGCACGGGCGGTTGGAGGTCGGACCCATGACGCGTGACGGCAAGCTCAACGCCGGGAAGCTCAGCGACCTCGCGCCCGGGCAGTGCCACCTCTTGCGCGTGAATGGGCGCGCGCTTGTGCTTGTCCGCAGCGGTGACGACGTGCACGTGCTCGACAATCGCTGCCCGCACATGGGATTTCCCCTCGACCGCGGCAGCATCGACGACGGCATCCTGACCTGCCACTGGCACCACGCGCGGTTCGACGTGACTACGGGCGGAACGTTCGATCTCTGGGCGGATGACGCCCAAGCCTTCCCGGCCGAGGTGATCGCGGGTGAGGTCTGGATCGACCTGCGGGCCGACCGCGACGAGTTGGCGCATCACCGCCGCCGCCTGCGCGATGGGCTGGAGCGGAACCTGTCGCTCGTCATAGCCAAGGCTGTCATCGGCCTGCTGGAAGCCGGGGCAGACCCGCGCGAGCCATTCCGGATCGGGCTGGAATTCGGTGCGCATTACCTGGCCGACGGCTGGGGCCCCGGCCTCACGGTGCTGACCTGCATGCAGAACCTGCTGCCCCGATTGCCGCGTGAGGACCACGCCCGTGCGCTTTTCCACGGGCTGGCAAACGTGGCGAGCGATTGTGCCGCGGAGGCGCCGCGCTTCGACTCCGGGCCGCTGCCCGACGCCCCTGCCGACCCGGCCGCGCTCAAGCGCTGGTTCAGGCGCTGCGTCGAGGTCCGCGACGCCACCGGCGCCGAGCGCTGCCTGCTGACCGCCGTTCGGGCGGGCTTCGAGCCAGAGGCCTTGGCGGACATGCTGTTCGCCGCGGCGACCGACCATCGCTATCTGTCCACGGGACACGTGCTCGACTTCACCAACAAGGCGCTGGAGGCGCTGGACATCGCGGGCTGGGACCTTGCCGAAGCCGTGATCGGATCGCTGGCGCGGGCCTACGCGAACGCGCAGCGGATGGAGGAGTCGAACTCGTGGCGGCGGCCGCACGACTTGGTTGCCATCCTCGACGCGGCGTTCCGCGAGTACCCCGAAGCGCCAGCAAGCCTGCCAATCCCGTGGCCGGGCCGCGCCGCTTTGATCGACACCGTGCTGGGTGACGACCCGACCGCCATCGCCGCGTCGCTCACCGGCGCGCTGCGCGAGGGCATTGCCCCGGTGCAACTCGCAGAAGCCGTGGTGCAGGCCGCGGTTACGCGCATGGCTCGATTCCACGTCAGCAACGAATTCGGCGACTGGGACCGCACGCTGCACACGTTGTCCTTTGCCAACGCGGTTCGCCGCGGCCTGATGCGGTCGCCGTCGCGCGAGCTGGTTCGCGGCGTCTATGACGCGGCGATGAGCGTCTACCTCGACCGCTTTCTCAATGTCCCGCCCGCCCGTCTGCCTAGCCTGAATGGCCAGTCGCCGAAGACGGGCTCAGACCTCCTGCAGCAGCTGCCGAACATCCTGGACCGCCGGCAGCAGGTCGATGACGCCGCGCGGCTGGTTCTCGAATACCGCGCCGGCGATGGGAGCGACGACGATCTGCTGGCCGCCCTGGGCGGCGCCCTGCTGCGCGAGGATCGCAACTTTCACACCATCCAGGCGGTCGAGGCGGCCATGCGGCACTTCACCCTCAGCACGCGACCCGATGACGCCACGCTGGCATTGGTGGCAGGCGCTCGCTATTTGGCCGCGCACGCGCCCACGGCGCGCGCCCAAGGCCAGACGTTCCAGATCGCCCAGCGCCTGCACCGCGGCGAGGCGCTCTACGAGGAATCGCCCGCCTAGCGCCAGCCGGCCCGCGTAACCGCCGCTGGCTCTTCGGTCGCCGTGACTCTCGCCGCTCGACCTGCCGCACCCGGCCTCATTCCAGGCGCCCCTGTCACTCCGAGCGCCGCCCTGTCACTCGGACCGCGCCTCTGTCACTCCGAGCGCAGCGAGGAGTCTAGAGCGCCCTAGCACCGGCCGCGCGGGCAAAACTTGGAAGTCTCACGTGCAGCCCGATTGACGGATTCGTGGCAACCGCGCGTGCCGGCAACCGCAGCCCGACGAGCCGCTATGCCGACCCGTTCGTCGGCAGCGAGGCGAAATCGAATAGTTTCAGCGCCGTCTCGCCCATGATCTTGCGCTTGGTCTCAGCCGGAAACGGCTTGATCATCACTTCGCGTGGGTGGTCGAAGTCGTGGTGCGGCCAGTCCGAAGCAAAGACGACGTGGTCCCGGCCGTCGATCAGGTCGATTAGCGTCACCAGGTCCTGCGGACGCTCCGGCTCTTCGACCGGCTGCGTGCAGAAATAGAACTCGCGGATGTAGTGGCTGGGCGGCTTCTTGAGCAACGGCGCCTGGTGCCGCAGCTCGTGATACTCCTTGTCGAGGTGCCACAGGACATAAGGCACCCACGACACGCCGCCTTCCGAGAACACGACCTTCAGGTCCGGGAAGCGCACCGGTAGGCCAGTCTCGATCATGCTGAAGATGTTGCCCATCAACGCGAACCCGTGCTCCACCGAGTGCCGCGCGAGCTGCGTGGCGAATTGCTCGGTGTTGAAAGGGAAGTTCGTGTGCAGGATTCCCCCGACGCTGTGCAGCATCACGGGACAGCCCGTTTCCTGGGCGGCCTCGTAGATGGGGTTGTACATCGTGTGGCCCCATAGGGGGCGAACGGCGCAGGTCGGCAGAAACACGCCCACGAATCCCGGCGTCGAGCCGTACTTGCGGATCTCGCGGGCGGCGTCCTCCGGGTCTTGCGGCGCCGCGATGACGGTGCCGTACAACCCGCGTGCCGGATCCACCCAGTTCTCGGCCAGCCAGGCGTTAAAGGCCCGGGCCACCGCCGCCGCGAAGTCGGCCTGCGGCAGGACGGCCATCCGCAGCAGGAAGTCCGGGAAGAGAATCGCGATGTCGATGGACATCGCGTCCAGGTCCTCGCGCATCTGGTCGGCGGTCGCCACCGTGCGGTGCGTCAGGCCGCGTCCCGGCACCGGCAGGTCGAATGGCGTGCTCGGCGCATATCCCGGAGCCTCGAGGTAGCGACGCGGCACGGTGCCCAGGTGCTCCAGGGCCACGCGCCACGGTTCGTCGCAATAGGGCGCCAGCGCTTCCGGTGGATCGTTGGCATGCACGTCGCAGTCGACGATGACGAGGTCGTTGACCGTGAGCGGGCGTTCGCGCTGGGCGGGCATGATGATGCTCGTTGGGTCGCGTGAGCCCGATTCTAGCCTGGAACGACCACTACGTGCCGCCGGCGAATTGGCCTTACGACGCGGCGGTCGACCGGTCCGCTTCGCCAGCGGGCGGCGTAGGCACGCGCACAGGCCACCAGTTCCAGCGCCGCAGGAGCAGCACCACGCTCGGCACCAGCAGCGCGCGCACCACGAAGGTGTCGAGCAGCACGCCGAGCATTACGGCGAACCCAAGCTGGAAGATATCGCGCAAGGGCAGCGTGGTCAGGATCGAGAACGTCCCGGCGAGGATCAGCCCCGCCGACGTGATGACGCCGCCGGTGCGAGCCACGGCGATCCGGGTCCCCTCGACGAGTCCCCGCGCGCGAATCTCCTCGCGCACGCGCGTCATGATCAGGATGTTGTAGTCCGCCCCCAGCGCGGCCAGGAAAATGAACATCCAAACCGCGTTCTGGTAGCCCACGCCGGGATGCCCGAGGATGTTCTGGAAGATCACGACCGAGAGCCCCAGCGCGGCCAGGAAACTGAGCAGCACGCTGGCGACCAGATACGTGGCCGCCACCAAGCTGCGCAGAAGCAACAGCAGGATGAACCAGATCAGCGCGACCACGATCGGGCCCACGACCGACACGTCGCGATTCACCGCGCTCCAGGCGTCGGCCTGCAGGGCAGTTGGCCCGCCGACGAGGACCTCGGGATCGAGCGACGTGCCGGCGGCGGCCGCCAGCACGGCCGTGCGAATGTCCGCAATGCGCTCGATGGCGGGGATGCCGTAGGGATCGTCCTCAAACACCACGTCCAACCTGGCCGTGGTGCCGTCGGGTGAGATGAAGCGGCGTCCCGCGAAGAAGGCCTCCAGCACGGCTTGCGCCCGCGGGTCGACGTTGGCGGGGGGACTGGTGGCGGCCGGCGAACCCTCGCGCGGCCCCTCGCGCAGCGCGGCCGGCAGCCGCGGAATAGCTGCCTGTAGCACCGCCGGATCGACCGCGGGCGGGTCGCCCGTGGGCCGGGTCGGGCCGCTCACGCGCGTGACGCCCGGAATGTCGGCGATGGCCTGGGTCACGCGGTCGACATCCACCAGGCTGGCATCGAGGTTCGCGGCGCTGACGTAGACGTTCGTGGGCGCCAGCTCACCCGCCCCGAAGGCGTCGTCCATGATCTGGGCGCCGATCTTGGACTCGGCCTCGTCCGGGAAGCCGTCGATGAAGCTGAAATTCGGGGTCATGGTGGGCGCGCCGGCGGCGAACACCACCAGCAGGACCAGCGTGGCCGCGAACGTGGCGACGGGTCGGCGGGTGACCACGTCCGCCACCCAGGACCAGATGCGGGAATGCTCCGTGCCGCTGACGTGCATGCGGCCGGGCCAGAACGCCGCGCGGCCCAGCAGCACCGCCAAGGCCGGGATCAACGTGAGTCCGCTGAGCATCATCAGGAATATGGCCAGCGCCAGCACCGGCCCCATCGTCTGAAAGGACCCGAACGTGGCCAGCAACAGTGCCAGCATGGCCGCGATGGTGGTGCCCGCGCTGGAGGCGATCGCCGGCCCCACGCGGCGCAGCGCAACCTGCATGGCGCGCCAGCGGTCGGGCTGCTGCCGCAGTTCCTCGCGGTAGCGGGCGACGATGAAGAGCGTGAAATCGGTGCCGGCGCCGAACATGAGCACGGACATTAGAGCCGTGACCTGGCTGTTGAGCACCAGGCCCGCATTGGCGGCCAGGGTCGCGGCCAGCGACTGCGCGATGACCAGCGTCAGGCCCACGCCTGCCAGCGGCAGCAACGCCAGCGCGGGTGAGCGGTAGATCAGCAAGAGCAGCGCTAAGACCAGCAGAACCGTGAACAGGGTCACGCGGAAGTCGATCTCGGAGAACACCTCGACCGCGTCGGACACGATGCCCGCGGGTCCGGTGAGGGCCAGGGTGAGGCCGGTGCCCTCCGTGCCGGCGCGCGATTGCTCGCGGATCCACCGAACCGCCTCACCGAATGGTTCGTCCGCCGGCGAGCCATTGATTGTCACGATGGTCGTGACAGTCGTGCCATCCGGCGCCAGCAGCACGTCGGCCAGCTCCGCGGATGTGTCTAGCGCGAGCACGCTGGCGATGTTGGACGGCGCATCGTCGGCCTGCAGCGCAGTATTCGCGCGCGCCACGGCGGCGAGGTCGGAGTCGGACAGTCCCTCGGGTCGATGGAAGACGACGATCGCGGGAATGCCCTGCCCGCGCGGGAATTTCTCGCCGACCAGCTCCAGCACGCGCAGGGATTCCGAGCCCTCCGGGAGAAAGTTCTCCTGATCGTTCGTGGTTACGTCCGAGAGCGGCGGCGCGGTGGCGACCACGGCGGCGCCCACCACGGCCCAGACGGCGATGACGATGGCCGCCCGGCGCCAGTTGGTGGCGAAGCTCGCGAGAATGCTGAACATCTAAGGAGAACCCTACGCAGGCGGCCGTCGTCCGATTGTGAACAAATGTACGTACTCGGCCCAGCGCGTTTTTTCCGTGGCGCCGGGACGCCGCACAATTGAGGGATGAGCGACCTGGCAAAGCCTCAAGCTCGGAGGCCATCGGCGCGCGCAACTTACGGTCTCTTACGGGCCGCCGTGCGCCGGCTCCTCAGACTCGTCATTCCCGCGCACGCGGGAATCCAGTCCGGACTGCGACGACTCCTCCGGCTGTTGACTGACCCCATCGGACCCAACCGCGCCGGTGCCATGCCTTCCGGGCCGCGAGCAGGCGTGCCGGTGCGGGGCGCCTGGGAGTCCGCCTGCGGCTGGGAGGCGCGCTGGAACGCGTGGCTTGCCAGCCCATCCAGTCCCGTGTGGCGCGGCGATGGTGAGGAGCCGCACCGCCCCCGGGGCTAGCCGACCGTCAGGCGACCTCGACGTCGAGGGACGCGGCCGTGTCCACCAGGCTTTGCCACACGTCGTCGTGAAGCGGAATTCCCTCACGCTCGCGTTGCTCGCGGGTGCGCGCTTCAAGGTCGCCGGGCGCCAGCACTTCAGTGAACCCCGGTGCGGGCTTCGCCGCGTGGACCTGGCCGACCAGTTGGGCCGCGTTGTCTAGGTAGGCGTCCATGTCGCGGAACAAGTCGGCCCGCGCGAACAGCATCGTGACGCCCTGGTGCCGCATGATGTCGCCCCCGCGCGTCTCCTCGGCGTAGTCGTCGGACCCGGAGAAGACGCGCCCCAGGAACTCGGCGGCCATCATCAGCGCGTAGCCCTTGTGCGCGCCGAACGGCAGATGGGCGCCGCCGTCGAAGAACGCCTGCGGGTCGGTGGTCGGGTTCCCCGCAGCATCGACGATCGCGCCCGGCGGAAGCGTCTCGCCGCGCAGCTGGGCGTTGACCACCTTCACGCCTGAGAGCGCCGTGGTTGCGAAGTCGAACATCATGGGCGGCGCGTCGGCCACCGGAAAGCCCATCGCAATCGGGTTGGTGTGCAGCACGCGCGTGCGTCCGCCATAGGGCACCGTCTGTGGGTCGATAGCGCCAAACCCGCCCGCGCACACGAGCGAGATCATGCCCTCGCTCGCGGCCATCTCCACGTAGTGGCCCAGCCGGCCGATATGGTGCGATTGCACAATCGAAACCAGCGCCACCCCAGTCGCACCCGCCTTCTTGATTCCAAGCTCGGCCGCATACTTCGCCGCCACTTGCCCGAACGTCCAATTGCCCGTGACAAGCGCCCCGCCGTCGAGCTCCTTGAGGGTCTCCGGCCGTGCGCGCGGAAGCAGTTCGTCGGCCCTGATCGCGTCGATGTAACCGGGAAGCTGAGTGACCCCGTGCGTCACGACGCCGCTCATGTCGGCGATCACCAGGTGCTCGGCCACGTCGGGTGCGTTTTCGTCCGTCGTGCCGGCGGCGCTCAGGATGTCGAGCACGATCTGCCGCAGCTCCTCCGCCTGTTTCGTAACCATGGCTTAGCCCTCGCTCCAGCGCTTGCTACGTCGGCCTGCTACCGATGGTGCGCGATCAGGCGTGCGGCCGCCACGTTGGCGTTAGCGGCCCGTGGCTTGGGTGATCCGCCGGTCGGCCGCTCACTCGAGACCCAGCAGATCCAGGGAGTTGCGGTGGATGATTTGCTCGATGACCTCGTCGGGGATCTTCGGCAGGTTCGTGCCCTCCACCTGCTCGTTCAGGCGGCGCATATCGTCCATGCCTTCCTGCGGCGTCCAGAGCGGGAAGTCCGAGCCGAACAGCAGTTTGTCGGCAACGCCCCACTCCACCATCAGCACCAGGGCCTCCCAGGCCTGATAGGGCCGCACCCAGCCGGCGCCGGATACATCGGCGTACACGTTGGCGTGCTTGCGGATGACAACGGCGCAGTCGCGCTGCCACGGATGCGCCATGTGCGCGATCACGAACTTCAGGTCGGGGAACGCCTGTGCCACCTCGTCGATCAGCAGGGGATGGCTGTACTTGAGAATCGCCCGCGGATTGGGCTGCGTGCCCATGTGCGCCAAAACCGGCAGTCCCATTCGCTGGGCCTTCTCGTAGAGCGCGAAGTACAGCGGATCGGCTGGATTGAAGTGCGCCAGCGTTGGATAGATCTTGATCCCGCGCAGGCCGAGACCCGAGGCGCAGCGGTCGATCTCGTCGAGATAGCCGTCTTCGGTCGGATCGATGCCCATGAAGCCGATGATCTTGTCCGGGTCCCTGGCCACCCAGTCGGCCGTGAAATCGTTCGGACTCAGCATGCCGCACGCCAGGGCGCGCACCCCGAACACGATGGCCCTGTCCACCACGCGCATGGCCTCGGCGTAGCGCTCGAACGGCAGCGGCTGCATGGGCGCATACCCCGCCCGCTCATCGGCCCGGCGCGAGGCCGCGCTCACGTGCTCCGGCTGTAGGCAGTGCGAGTGGACATCGACGATCATGGAAAACCCTTTCGTGCTTACGCGTGCGTACGTTTCCGCGGCGTCACGACCCTGCTTCGTTGACCGCGCCGGCCGTCACGCGTCGAGGGACGTTGCTTTCGGGCAACGCGCTGATCGACGCCGCTGCTTACGGCGGGGGCTGGGAGCATGAGCGGGAAGCCCAGGCGGCGTTTTCGTTCCTGCGACGCGGCGTCACGTCACCGCAGCTCGTCTCGCCCTTTGAACGAAGGCACGTTCAGCCGCAGCGTGGGCCGGTGGAGGTCGTAGAGGTCCATCGGCTGGTAGGGATGGTCCTTGGCGGCCTCCTCGTTGAACTCCACGCCCAGCCCGGGCCGGTCGGGGATCTCCAGCCACCCGTCCTCGACCTTCAGCGGGTTGTTGCACACCTCGAACCGCCAGGGCTCGGGCGGGAAATGCTCCAGGGTGAGGAAGTTGGGAACGCAGGCCGCCATCTGCACCGCCGAGGCATAGGACACCTCGCCGTTGGGGTTGTGCGGCGCGAAGGCGGCGTAGTGAGAGTCCGCGATGGCCGCGATCTTGCGCGCCTCCAGCATCCCGCCGCAGTGGGCCATGTCCGGCTGCACGATATCGGCCCCCCCGCGCGCCAGCAGTTGCTGGAAGCTGAAGATGGTGAAGAGGCGCTCGCCGGTGGCGACCGGAATGTTGATCTTGCTGCGGACGTAGGCCATGGCGTCCAGGTCTTCGTGGGGTATGGGTTCCTCGAAGAAGGTGATGTTGTACTCCTCCACCGCCTTCCCCGCGCGCACGGCGTTGCCCACGGTGTTGAAAATCCCGTTGCAGTCGATGTAGAGGTCGATGTCGGGGCCCACGGCTTCGCGCACCGCGCCCACGGCCTCGACGCCGGTGTTGAGAATCTTGTTTTCCAGGCGATAGAAGTCGATGCCTTCGCGCCCGCCCCAAGGGTTGAACTTCATGCCCTGCACGCCCAGCTTGAGCGCGTCCTTGGCGGCCGCGGCCATCTGCTCCGGGCTCATGCCCTGCCGGTACCAGGCGTTGGCGTAGAGCTTGACCCGGTCCCGCACGCGCCCGCCCAGCATCTCGTAGACGGGCACGCCAAGCGCCTTGCCCTTGATGTCCCACATGGCCGTTTCGACGCCACTGATCGCGCTCGTCAGCACCGCGCCGCCCCCGTAGAACGCCCGCCGGTACAGCTCCTGAAAGTGCTTCTCGATCTCGAACGGGTCCTTGCCCAGGAGATAGCGCTTCAGCTCATGCACGGCCGTTTCGACCGTTGCCGACCGGCCCTCGAGGGTGGCCTCCCCGATGCCGTGCAGGCCTTCTTCGTCAGTCTCGATCTTGACGATCAACCAGTTGCGCCACGATCCACCCACGAGAAAGGTCTTGATGTCGGTGATTTTTCTCGGTCGCATGGGCTTTCAACTCCTTGGAAAGACCGCGGGATTCGCGGCGATATGTCGGGCGTGGCCTATTCGCATCTGCCGATCATTCGAGCCCCAGTAGCTCCAGGGTGTTGCGATGGATGATTCCCTCGATGACGTCGTCTGGGATCTTCGGCAGGTTCGTGCCCTCCACCTGCTCGTTGAGGCGGCGCATCTTTCCCATGCCCTCCTCGGGCGTCCAGAACGGGAAGTCCGAGCCGAAGAGCAGCTTGTCGGCGACGCCCCACTCGATCATCAGCACCAGGGCCTCCCAGGCTGAGTAGGGCCGTACCCAGCCCGCGCCCGATACGTCGGCGTAGACGTTGGCGTGCTTGCGGATGACGACCGCGCAGTCGCGCTGCCACGGATGCGCCATGTGCGCGATCACGATTCTGAGGTCGGGGAATGCCTGCGCGACTTCGTCGAACAGCAGCGGGTGGCTGTACTTGAGGATCGCGCGCGGATTCGGCTGCGTGCCCATGTGCGACAGAATCGGCAATCCCAGCCGCTGGGCCTTCTCGTACAGGGCGAAGTACACCGGATTGGCCGGGTTGAAGTGCGACAGCGTCGGATAGATCTTGATCCCGCGCAGCCCGAGATCGGATACGCAGCGATCGATCTCGTCGAGGTAGCCGTCCTCGGTCGGGTCGATGCCCATGAACCCGATGATCTTGTCCGGGTCCTTCGCCGCCCATTCGGCGGTGAAGTCGTTGGGGCTCAGAGCGCCGCTGGCCGCGGCGCGTACCCCGAACACGATTGATTTGTCAACGACCCGCATGGCCTCGGCGTAGCTTTCGAACAGCAGTGGTTGCATGGGCGGATACCCCGCCCGCTCGTCGGCCCGGCGAGAGGCCTCGCTCACGTGATCCGGTTGCAGGCAGTGCGTGTGGATGTCGACGATCACTGGAAATCCTTCCGTGCTTGCGCGTGCGAACCCTTCCGCAGCGTCAGAACCCTCATCCCTTGACGGCGCCGGCGGTGATTCCCCGCACGAGCCCTCGCTGTAAGAACAGCACGATGATGAAAATCGGAACCGCCGAGAGCGTCGAGGCCGACATGGCCACCGCCCAATCGGTAGCCGTCTGCTCTGCCGTGAACGTCGTGCTCACGCCAATCGGCAGCGTCTTGACGTCTGATGTTGTGGTGAAGACGAGGGCGAACAAGAACTCATTCCACGCGAGAATGAAGGCAAAGAGCCCCGTCGCCACGATTCCGGGTACCGATAGCGGCAGAATCACCCGGAAGAGCGCTCCCAAGCGGCTTGCGCCGTCCACCATGGCCGCATCTTCCAGATCACGCGGCAGCGACTGAAAGTAGCTGCGCAGCAGCCACAGGCAGAACGGCACGGAAAACGTCGTATAGGTAATGACAAGCGCGATCAGATTATTTGCGAGATTCAACGTGACCACGATTTTGAAAAGCGGAATCAGCAGCAGCACCGACGGAATCGTGTAGGTGAGCAGGACAAACCGGCCCAGCACTTCGCTGCCGGGAAAGCGCAGCCTGGCGAGGCTATAGGCCCCGAGCGTGGCGATGGTGACGGAAACCACAGTGGTCGCCGTCGCCACGATCATGCTGTTCAGCGCGAACCTCAGGAAGACCGGGTCGAATGCCACGACGGCCAGGTGGTCGCCGATGAATGCGCGAGGGAGGAGGATCTCCCCAAGATCTCGCCTGAGAAATGTTGCGACAGGGCTGATCGACCCCACGATCATGAAATAGATGGGGAAGACGGCGATGAACGACAGCATCAGGGCGAGAAAGGCCCGCGGTCGGTGGTTGGCCCGCAGAGCCTTGGCAACCCGCGTCATCGCTGCGCCTCTTCCTCGACCCAGCCAACGCGGAGCATGAGCACTGACAGCAGGACGACCAGCACCACCATCACGGCGGCAATGGCGGAGCTCATGCCGATGTCATATTCACGGAAACCCGCCGTATACACCCGCATCGGCAGCGTCAAGGTCGCTCGCGCCGGTCCCCCGCCGGTCAGCAGATACACCATGTCAAAGGAGTTGAAGGTCCAGATCGTGCGCAGCACCAGCACGATGACGAGGACGTAGCGCAGCGCCGGCAGCGTGATGTGGCGGAACATCTGCCACGGTGACGCCCCGTCAACCTTTGCGGCTTCGTACCAGTCCTCAGGGATCGTCTGCAGGCCGGCCAGCAGCACCAGGAAGGTCCATGGCAGCCCCTTCCAGACAAAGACGGCGACCAGGGAGATCATGGCCGTGGTGCCGTTGGAGAGCCAGGCAATCGGCTCGTTGATGATGTGCAGCAACTGCAGGAACGCGTTCACCGGCCCAAACTGTGGATGGAGCAGCCATATCCACACGAAGGCCGTCACGAACGACGGGATCACCCACGGCAGGATGTTGAGGGTTCGGAAGAGCCCGCGGCCGCGATAGCTGGCATTCACCGCCAGAGCGATGATCATGCCGATGATCACCTCTCCGGCCACGGCCCCGGCCGTCAGCACGATGCTGTTGAGGACGATCTTCCAGAAGTCCCCATCGGTCACCAATCGCCTGAAATTGTCCAGGCCGACGAACTCGGTTGGTTCGTTTGGCCGCAGCAGGCTCTCGTCGAAGAACGCCAGCCACATCGTCGAGATCATTGGATACAGCACGACGGCGGCAATGAGCGCGATGGTGGGCAGGAGCAACCCTACGCCAAGAAGCTGCTCCGAATTGCGCAGGCTGAGGCGTCGAATATCCGACCTCACCGATGTATGCAGGAGGCGGGCCCGCGGTTAGCGCTGACGGCCCGCCTCCAAATCTGAACCCTGTCGACTAGTTCTCGTCGATCACCTTTTGCACTTCTTGCTCGGCCCACGCGGCGGCGTCCTCAGGGCTTTCTCCGTCGATGACCCTGATGAACATGTCCTTCACGATGTTCCGGGCGGTGACAGTCCCCAGCAGTTCGGAACCCTTGGACCCGAACTTCGATCCGCCGACCCACGCTTGCTGCGACGCTTCCACGCCGGCCCGAATGATGTGCGCCACGGGTGCAATGCGCGGATGGTTCCAATACTCATCGCTTGCTTGCACGGCTGTGTGCGTGGGCGCCCAACCGACCACGGTGCTCTGGAACCACTCCTGGTAGTTGTCGCGGTCGAAGAGCGCGGCGAAGAACTCCGCCATGCGGTCGGGGTGCTCCGTCTGCGTCGTGATGTTGAGGATGTTCATGCCCGCCAACCCGGCTCCGGTCCCGGCCACGCTGGGCTGCGCAACCGCGGCAACCTGTTCCAGCATCTCCGGCTTGTCGGCCAGGAAGGTGCCGGAGAACGACGTCGACGACACCATGTGGGCCGTGGCGCCGCGAACGAACTCCTGTCGACCGGCACCCTCGTCGCGGGCGGCCGCGCCATCGGCCGAGACATCGTCCAACGCCTTCGCCAGCTTGAGCGCCGCGATGGTGCCCTCGCTGTTGATGGAGTTGTTGCCGCTTTCGTCGAAGACGTACGCGTCATGCGCCGGCATCAAGCTCCACGCCAACTTGGGATGCGCGTCTCCCAAGTACGTGAAGTAGCCATAGATCTCCGGCGGGTTGTTCAGCGCCTGCGCGTTCGACACGATCGTGTCCCACGTCGTCGGCGCCGGAAGGCCGTTCGCCGCGTAGAGATCGCTGCGGTAGTAGAGGATGTGCGGCCACAGGAACTGCGGAACGCCGTAGTTCGTACCGTCCAAATTGGTCGCGTTGAGGTCGTTTTCGCCGAAGATGTCACGCCCCATCAGGTCCAGCGCGTCCGTGGCCGGCGCGACGATCTCTTGCCCCGCCCAACTCCAGGTGGAGTCCGGCTGGCTCCAGACCATGTCCGGCAATGTCCCAGTGGCCTTGGCTGCCAGAATCTTTGGCTCCGTCTCACGGAACGGCACCACTTCGCGGTTCATCCTGACGTCGGCCACGATGCCCGCGCGGGCGAACCACGCGTCCTGCGCCGCCACGCCCAGCGGCCGCGTCTCAAAGTCCCAGAACGAGATATCGAGGATCTCGCGCTCGGCCGACATTTCATCGGCTATCTTCCCGTCGCCGGGCGTCGATTCGCCGCATGCCGCCAGGACCATCGCCGCGGTCGCGGCCCCGCCGGCTGCCGCGCCAAGTCGGAACAGCCGACGTCGGCTCAGCGTCTCCATTCGATTCAAGTCCCCACTCATCCTCGGCTCCTCTGCCCTCGCGGGGCGGATGACACCGCCGCCGCACAACCCGTCAACATAGATTGAACGCTCTATCGAGAGTGTATCGCCTGGGTGCTCTTGCGGACGCCGCCGCACACCGCATGCCGTGCCGTGGCGGTACTCGCCCGCGCGAGCCTGCCAATGCACGCCGCACAGCGGACTTGTGGGCACCCAATCATTGTTTTAGCGATGAACTGGTATATCACGAAGCGGTTTGACGCTGCAACCGGCCACGCGAGCCTTGACGCCCATCTCGCCCGCCGAACCGCAGCCGCCGTGCCACACTGTGGCCTCGTAGGACGGCGGTCGGAGGTATGGCGATGAACCCGAGTTGTTTGGAATTCGCGCTCACGGACACCGAGGCGGCAGCCTTCGAGCGTGATGGGCTTCTGATCGTCGAGGACGCGCTCTCCGCCGAGCAGGTTGGCGAGCTGAGCGAGTTGCTCGACCGTCTCGTCGCCGATGGCGGCTTCACCCACACGCCGCACCCCAGCCGCGACGGACGCGTCAATGCGATCGATGTTGCCGGACAGCACCCGGCCCTGATTGAACTCGTGGACAACCCACGTACGCTGCCCAAGGTTTGGGAAATCCTGGGCTGGAACATGCACCTCTACCACAGCCATTACATCATGGCGCCGCAGATTCCCCGGCCAGCCAACGGCGAAGCTGAGGCGACGCTCGGCTGGCACCAGGATTCCGGCCGCATCAACCAAGACGTCGAGACCAACCCGCGCCCTCGGCTCTCGCTCAAGGTGGGCTATTTCCTCAGTGACGCCAGCGAGGCTGAGCGGGGCAACTTTTGGGTGCTGCCCGGGAGCCACCTGCGCAATGAGATCGAGCGACCCGCATCCGGCCGCGGCCAGCCGGAGGGCGCAATGCCGGTGTGCGTGTCTCCTGGGACTGCCGTGTTTTTCGATCGCCGGCTCTGGCACGCCGGGTCGCCGAACTACTCACCGATCGTGCGCAAGGCGCTCTTCTACGGTTATTCCCACCGCTGGGTCCACGCCCGCGACGAGGTGACGGTTCCTGCCGACCTGTGGGAGGCGGCCGATCCCATCCGCCGGCAGTTGCTGGGCTACGCCACGAGCCAGCACGGACGCACGTCACCCACCGACGCGGATGTTCCTCTGAGAGGCTGGCTGGAACAGCACCAGCCCGCCATGGCGGCCCGCTAGGGCCGAGGGACTGCTACGCGCAGAGCGGGTGCTCCATCGACCAGCGGCCCGTGCTGCCCGGCGGATTGGCCACGAGCCTCTTTTGCGCCTCCAGCCAGCGCTGGCGCCAGACGCGGTGGTCGCGCAGCTCGGATGACGGATTGGCGCGGCTGCGGGCGATAAACCCCGGCAGGTAGCCGCGGCCCGAGGGCTGTCCCACGGGCTGATAGCGCAGGTCAAGGCTCAATCGAACGCCATTGCCCACGTTCGGCATCGCGCCGTGCATCAGGTGGCGGGAGAACACGATCACCGACCCCGCGCGCACCGGCAGCGGCTGGGTGCGCTCCTTGTGCATCACCCCGTCGGGGAGGTGGACGCCATTCGCCGGATTGGGACAGTGCTGCGCGAGGCCTCCGCGATGGCTGCCCGGAGCGATCTTCAAGCACCCGCCGTCCGCCTTTGCGTCGCTCAGGGCCACCCACGTCGTGGCGACCTGGGTTTCCTCGGCCTCGAGCGAAAGCACCGCGTGGTCCTGATGCCACGGAGTGGAACGCCCCAGGGCGTCGTCCTGCGCTAGAAAACGCTCAGGCACCTTGATCCGCGCGTGCTGGATCGGGCAGGAATAGATCTCGGGTCCGACGAATGGCTCGATCACGTCGAGCAGCCGCGGGTGGCGCAGCAGGTCGAAGATCGGCTTGCCGAGATATGGCAACCGCGTCTCAGGCTTGACCCTGGGGGAAATCGAGGGGTCGAAGGGCACCGGGTCAATCTCGCCGGCGCTCTCGGCCAGGTATATCAGCTTCGCGTGCAGGTCGCCGCTGAGCGGCCAGGCCGCACGCTGCTCGGGCGTCAACGTCTCGTCGGCCAAGCCGTCCGCGATGCGCTCGAAGTCGTGGAAGAGCGCGGCGAAGTCGCGCGGCGGATCGAACACGTCTTCAAAGATCACCCAGCCCTCGCGCTCGAAGTGCGCGAGCCGCTCCGCGACCGCGTCGGTGTTCTGTAGCTCAGACTTAGCCAGCGCCATGGCGGGTTCCTCTGGCTCGTGCGGATGTCGCGTTCGTCAGAATACGCCAACGCGAGGGGCCGCTGCCATTAACTCGATAACACCGCCCCCCGATGCTTGCTGAAGCCGTGCTAGGGCACGACGAATTGATAGATAACTCCCAGCACGGCGCCCGCCGGGACCAGCCACGTCGCCGTCGTGCGGTAGCGCATGACGAGGACCAGCGCCACGGCCGCGAGCACGGCGGTGGGCACGTCCACAATGGCCGCGCGCCCAAGAATGATGCCCACGCCCATCATCAACGCGATGGCGGTTGCGTTGACGCCGTCGAGGAATCCGCTGGCCCGCCGGTCGGCGCGCACCCGCGCCACCAGCGGATTCAACAAGGCCACGAACACGAACGACGGTAGAAAGATCGCCACCGTCGCCAGCACCGCCCCTGACCAGCCGCCGAGGACATAGCCGACGAAGCTGGCGGTCGTGAAGACCGGACCGGGCGTCATCTGGCCGATCGCGACGGCGTCGAGCAACTGCTGCTGCGTGAGCCAGCCGAGACGGTCGACGAAGTCGCCCTGCATGAACGCCAGCAGGACATAGCCGCTTCCATAGAGCACGGCGCCGATCTTGAGGAACAGGAGAAACATGTGTCCCACGCTGAACGTGCCGGCCGCCGTGAGGACCGCGGGCGCCGTACCCAGCGGCAGCAGCCCCAGCAACGTCCGGCTGCCGGGCCCGCGCCAGGGCCGGGTGGTTCCGAGTAGCCCGATGGCGCCGCCGGCGGCCAGCAGAATGAGCTCGTTGATTCCGACGACGTAGAGCACGAGCACGCCCGCGGCCAGCGCTCGTGCCCACACCTTGCGCAGCGCGGTCTGTCCCAATCCGATGATCGCGTTGACCACGATTGCGATGACCACCGGCTTGATCCCATAGAGCGCCCACTGCAGCGCGGGCACTTCGTTGAACTCGACGTAGACCCACGCCAGACCCGTGACAATCAGGAAGGCCGGCAGGATGAACAGCGCGCCCGCGGCCACAAGCCCCCGCCAGCCGGCGCGTTCCAGGCCCAGGTGAATCGCCATCTCGGTGGAATTGGGTCCGGGAATCAGGCTGGTGGCGCCGACCAGATCCATGAACCGCTGGTCCGACAGCCACTTGCGGCGGCGGACGGCTTCCTCGCGAAACATGGCGATGTGGGCCGCTGGGCCGCCGAAGCCCAGCACCCCGAGCTTGAGAAAAAGCGCGGCGACCTCGCGGAGGGCGCCGCGGCGCTCAGGCGGTGTCGCGACTGGTCAGCTCCTTCGCCAAGGCGGCGGCGTCATGTTCGCAGCAACCATCCGTAGCGCAGTTGTAGCAGGGGGCGAACGCCGCGTCGGCGCGGCCCATCACTTGGAGCGACGGCAGGCGCGGCGTTCGCTAGACTCGACCGCCCCCGCGCGGCTTACTCAGCGCGGCATTGCCGACAGCGAGCGCGAGCGTCATGCCACGGATGAACTGCCTGTCGATGCTGCTTGACGACGATATTGCCGAGCGCGACACGCTCGCCTGGCGGGTCGAGCCGGCGCTCCCCGACCCTGCGAATCCGCTCATCGAGCCGCACTTCCCGTGGGACAGCGGGTCGGTGTTCGCGCACGGGACATTTGTGAAGGACCCGATCGACGGACTGTGGAAGGGCTGGCATCTCTCCACGCCCGCGGGCGTGGAGAAATTCGAGGCCTTCCGGCGCCTCACCTACTCCGTCTCCGAGGACGGGGTGAACTGGACCCGGCCGGAGCTCGATCTGTGCCCCCAGCCCGGATATCCAAAGACCAACATCATCTTCGATCACGACTCGGGCGGCGCGTCGCAGTTCGCGTCCGTGCTCATCCACCCGGATGCGGAGCCCGAGCGGCGCTACGAGATGTTCGCCATGCGCGTGCCCGGCCGGCCGGAGGGCGTCGGGGCGCCGTTCATCCCCGGCATCGCGCGTCGGCCCGGCGAGACGCGGCATCCGACGGCCGTCTACCGCTACTACTCGCCCGACGGCATCCATTGGACCGCCCATGAAGGGCCGCTGCTCGAAGTGATGACGCTGGGCAACCGCATGATCATGCCCTACACCACGCCCATCGGCGGGGCGGACCACTCCGCGTACTTCAAGCTTGACGACGGCAACTACGACCTCATCCAGAAGGTCGGCACGACGATGCATCCCGGCGGACGCATTCCGTATGACTGCTTCCCGATGGGCCGCCGCGTGATCGGCCGGCGCACCAGTCCCGACGGGTCGGACTGGTCGCAGATCGAAGTCATCATCGAGCCCGACTGGAAAGACGCCCAGGACTTGCAGTTCATGGAGCTTGCCCCCCACAAGGTGAAGGGCGGCTACCTGGGCCTGCTCTGCTGCTACAACCTGCGCGACCAGACGATCAACTGGCAGTTCGCGGGAAGTGCGGACCGCCGCATCTGGGAGCGCCCCGCCCGCCGCGTCACGCTCGAGAACTCACCGCTCGGCGACTACGGCGGCGGCATGCTGTGGCCCACCCACAGCTTCATCGAGCACGACGGCCGCATCTATATGTATTACGGCGCGCTGGAGGGTCTGCACGGCGATACCTACTCCGACCAGCCGTCGCTCCATATCTTCAACGGCGCGCTCTGCCGCGCGAGCTGGGAGATCGATCGCTATTGGGCTGCGGTATCCGCCTCGGGCGGCGTCAACGTCGGCACGCTCACGACCCACCCGCTGCCGGTCGGTGGGAAGCGGCTGCTACTCAACGCGGCGACCTCCACGGTTGGCCCCGGCGAGCTCGAGGTCGAACTCGTCGATGGCGACGGCCAACCCATTGAGGGCTTCACCCGCGCCGACTACGTGGCCTGGCACGGCGACGCCAAGGCGCAGCCCGCGCGCTGGACTGGTGGCAGCGTGTGTCCGCGCGATGACGTGGCCGCCAAGTTCTACTTGCGGCGCTCGCGCCTCTACGGCTTTGCCTGGGCGTAGCGCTGGCACCCGGCGCCAATTCCGCTGCTGACCGGGGCTCTCGAGAGAAGCAGGTTGATTCCATGAGCACTGCACACCTACCGGAGCTGCCTTGGCAGGCGGCGGGCGCCGTCGATACCAGCCACAGCGCCCACGCGCGGCTCCGCCCCGTGCCGATTCATGCCGTCACGATGGGCGACGGCTTTTGGAAGCCGCGCATGGAGGGCAACCGCACGTCCGGCATCGCCGGCTTTCTGGCATGGCTGGATGAGGACGGGCAAGTAGCGCCGTTCCGCGCCTACGCGCACTTCGCGCGGACCGGCGACTCCTCGCGCATTGCGGCCGCGCTCGACACCCTGCGCGGCAACTACACGGGTCGGAACAGCCGTCGCATGCGCCACACCTGGCGCGCGGCGGTGATGAAGGTGGTTGAGGCCTGCGCCTTCACCCTGCAATCCGTCGACGATCCTGACATCCGCGACCTCATGGACGAATTAGTTACCGGCATCGTGGCCGCGCACGATAGCGAGGCGTTCTGGGGGGCGTACTACGGCGACAACTTCGAGCATTCGTATCAGCTCGCCACGCCGGGCCACCTGATTCAAGCGGCCGTCGCCCACCACCGGGCCACCGGGCGGACGGATTTCCTCGACGTGGCCGTACGGGTCGCGGACGCGGTTGCGGCGAAGTTCGAGGGCCGCGCCTTCGCCGAGCATGCCTGCATCGAGATGGCGCTGGTGGAGTTGTGGCGGTCAACCGGCGAAGCGCGAATTCTCCGGCTCGCGGCGCACTTTGCGGCACTTCTCATGGAGCAACCACCGGTTATCGGCCCCGACGCCGGCGAGGGGCGCTGGCACCACTTCAACCGCCATGTCGTGCGGCAGACCTACCTGCCCGCCGGAGCGGCCGACCTACTGGCCGAGCAGGAGGATCAAGCGCTGCGGGATCAGCTGTTCGCTATTTGGGGCGACATGGTGCGCGGCAAGCTGCAAGTTACCGGGCACATCGCCGTGGATCACTGGATGCCCGAGCGCATCACGGCTGAGCCCTTCGCCCTCTCCGAGGGCGCACTCGGCAACGTGCTGGACCACATCAACCACGGCTTTGAACTCTGCGAAAGCATCGGCAACATCATGTGGGCCTGGCGCATGCTGATGCTCACGGCGGACGCCGCCTACGCCGACCAGCTGGAACGGGCGCTGTACAACGGCCTGCTGCCGCACATCGGCCTCGACGACGAATCCTACTTCTACCTCTGCCCCATGGTGTCCGACGGCGACCATCCGTCCCGCAACGGCTGGGGCAACCCGGCGACCGGCTGCTGCCCGGCCAACGCGGTGAGGTTTGTTCCGTCGCTGCCGTCCTACCTGTTCAGCACCTCACGGGACGCCGTGTGGGTGCATCTCTACGACGACTGCGGGATGGAGTGGCGCCTTCCCGATGGCTCGCCGATCGCCATGCAGGTTCGGACGAGGTACCCCTGGAGCGGCCGCGTCGAGTTGCAAATTGGCGTCCCCGCGTCCACCGACCTCACCGTGCATCTGCGCATTCCGGGCTGGTGCGATGACGCGCGCGCCGACGTAAACGGTGAGCGCGTCTCCGACCCGATCACCAGGGGCTCGTATCTCGCGCTGCGCCGCACCTGGAACGACGGCGACGTGATCACCCTCGATCTTCCGACGCCGGTCGTGGGAATGGAGGCCGACCCGCGTGCTAGGGACTTTCAAGGATTGACGGCCATCATGCGCGGGCCGTTGCTCTACTGCTTTGAAGGCGTCGACAACGCCGCGACCGGAGTTCGTGATCTCAAGGTGGGACCGGGCTCGGCCATGCGGGCTTTCACACGCGAAGGCCAGCCGGAGGAGTTGTATCAACCGACCACGGCCCTGCCCGAGTTTCTGCCGGTCGACCAGCCGGATCTCCTGGGCGGAGTGACCGTGCTTCGGGGACCAGCGGAGGTTAGCGGCGCCCCGGCCGAGCTCACGGCCATTCCCTACTATGCGTGGGCCAACCGCGGCCCATCGCCAATGTCTCTTTGGATCGATCACGCCGCTGGCGAGGGCCGTTCGGAGACCTGAGCCGCGACCGCGCCTCGGTCACGACGCGCCCCGCTGGCTCGGGAGCGGGTACCGCGCGGCGGCCAACCGGCGCCACTCAGGGTGCCGGTTATACTGCGATGATATGTCAAGACTGATTGGGTGGTGAGGGCCAGGTCATGCGATTCCGTATCACCTGTGTCGCCATGTTCCTCGTGCTCGCTCTTGCATCCGCTTGTGGAGATCGCGGCGGCAGCACGGACCGTCTGCAAGTGGTCGCGACCGTCTACCCGCTGGGCTATTTCGCTGAGCGCATCGGCGGCGACCGGGTCGAGGTCAACGTGCTCGTCGGGCCTGGCATCGAGGCCCACGGATTCGAGCCCACCGTGTCCGACCTGCGTGCCCTCGGCGACGCCGATGTGATCGTGATGAACGGGATCGGGCTCGAGCCCTGGCTGAACGGGGCGATCGATGCTCTCGGCAACGAAGTTGAAGCCATTGTCGTGGAAGCGGCCGACCCATCGCGGGCCATGGAAGGGGAAGTCCATCGTCACGGCGAGGAAGAAGACGGGCACGGCGATGCCGAGGAGAGCGAGCTCGACCCGCATATGTGGCTGAACCCGACGCTGGCCGTGCGTCAAGTCGAGCGGATCCGCGACGCCTTCGTTGCGACGGACGCGGCCAATGCTGACGCCTACCGGAAGGGGGCCAGCGAGTTGGTCGCCGAGCTGAACGCGTTGGACGAAGAGATTGCGGCGAGCCTGGGCAGCTGCCAGCACGAGCACTTTGTGACCTCGCACGCCGCCTACGGCTACCTGGCCGCGCAATATGGCCTCGAGCAGATCGCCGTTGCCGGGCTTTCCGCCGACGTGGCGCCTTCGCCGCAGCGGTTAGCTCAGGTGACCGACCGGGTGACCGAGTTGGGGCTGGGCCATGTCCTCGTTGAGCCGGTGCTGAGCGACCGCCTTGCCCAGACGATCGCCCGCGAAACGGGCATCCAGCTCCTCTCCATCCATTCCATTGGGAGCGTGACGGAGAACGAGCTCGACGCCCACGCCGACTACTTCGGCCTCATGGGCGACAATCTCGGCAGTCTGAGAATTGCCTTGGCGTGTGAATGACGTCCTTGCCGCCGCCGAAGCGACCCGTCATTGAATGGGATCGTGTGAGCTACGCCTATGGCGAAGCGGTGGCCGTGGAGGACGTATCGCTCAGCATTTACGCCGGGGAGTTGGCGGCCGTCTTGGGCCCGAACGGCAGCGGCAAGAGCACGCTGATTCGGCTGGCTCTCGGCCTCTTGCGCCCGACCTCGGGCGCGGTGCGGCTCTTCGGGCGCGATGCGGCGGACTTCGCCGACTGGGACCGCGTCGGCTACATGCCGCAGGTGGTCGCCGGAGTCTGGCGCGACTTCCCGGTCACCGTCGCGGAGACGGTGGCCCATGGGGCCTACCGCGGCATTGCGCCATTCGCGTTGTTCCACCGCTCCGAGCGGCCCGAGGTCGTCGAGGCGCTTGAGGCGGTGGGCATGACCGGCTACATGCGCCGGCGTCTGTCCGAGCTTTCCGTCGGCCAGCAGCAGCGGGTGCTCCTGGCTCGCGCGCTGGTACGTCAGCCCGAGTTGATCGTCTTGGACGAACCCGCGGCCGGCGTCGACGTTTCCGGTGAAGAGCAGCTCTACGCCGTCCTGCGCGACCTCAACCGCGAGCGGAACATCACCATCGTGCTGGTGTCGCACGACATCGGGGCCATGTTGCGCGAGGCCAGCACCCTCGCCTGCATGAACCGCACCCTGGTCCGCCATGGCCCGCCCCACGAGCTCACCAGCGAGGGCATTGCCATGCTCTACGGCGTGCCCGTCGATGTGCTGGTCCACGACGCGCTCCACGAACACCGCTAGCCGTGCCGTCGATTTTCTTGTACGAGTTCATGCTGCGGGCCCTCGCCGGCGGTGTGCTGGTGGGCATCCTGGCGCCCACGCTGGGTGTCTTCATCGTCCTGCGGCGATTCTCGCTGATCGCCGAGACGCTCGCGCACGTGGCGTTGATGGGCGTGGCGATCGGACTGGCAACCAACACCTTTCCGTCGGTGGTGGCCCTTGTGGCAGCGTCGCTGGGCGCGATTCTCGTCGAGCAGCTCCGCTCGCGCGGACGGCTGCCGGGCGATGTGGCCATGGCCGTGGTGTTGTACGGCGCGCTCGCCTTCGCCGTCGTCGTCATCGGCATCGCCGGGGGCTTCAACGTGGACCTCTTCTCATTCCTGTTCGGCTCGATCCTCAGCGTGTCCCCGCTCGATTTGTGGCTCCTCGCCGGACTCACGGTGACCGTTGTGGCGTTTGTCGCCGTTTTCTTCGTCGACCTGGCCCAAATCGCCTTTGACGACGACCTGGCGAAGGTGAACGGCGTGCCCACCGGCCTGCTCAATCTCGGGTTGGCGGTGCTGACCGGCGCGACCATCACCCTGTCGATGCGGGTCGTCGGCGTGCTGCTGGTGGGCGCGATGCTCGTGGTGCCGGTGATGGTGGGGTTGCGGATCGCGCGCGGCCTGCGGGCGGCCATGGCGACGGCCATCGTCGCTGGCGTCGTCAGCGCCATCGCCGGTTTGACGATCGCGTTCTACGTCGACGCCTCTGCCGGCGGGGCAACGGTGTTGACGGCGCTTGGCCTGCTGGCGCTGGCCAATCTCTGGGTCGGCCTGCGAAGGTGGCGGCGCACTGGGCGTGCGGCGGATCCCGCCTCAGGGATCGGGAACGAACCGCCGGGTCATCAACATCACCACCATCACCATTGAACGCCGGCATTTTGTTTCGGCGGCCGCCTGCGCGTGGATCCACCGCGATAGCCGTCCCGGCCCTCACTCACCGGACCGTCGCTTAGTGACTGGCGCCTGGTTCTGCTGAATCCGCCGCGCCGCTTCGCCTGCGCGAGCGCGGCCAAGCAATTGGGCTAGACCGGCGGCGATGCCGGACGCCCCTAACATCCTGAGTCCGCGCCGGTGCCACGCACGGGCGCCGGAGTCGGCAGTGCTTGACCGCTGCCCTCCGCGGCATTCCGGTCGCCAATCGTTGGCGCAATTCAACCAGTTGTCGGCTGGCAACGCTGTCACACCGGGCACAAACCACTGCCAGGACGCCGTCCGCGGCTAGGTGCCTAGCCGCGGGCCCAATCTCGCGTGGCGGATTCCGCCTCGGCCATGGACCGCGCGAAGAGGTGGTCCACGTGGTGATTCTCCTCTGTACATTCCGCTGCCGAATGTTCGATCTGCAGCGTGACGTGGGTGAGGCCGAAGCCCTTCGCGATCTTGCGCAGCCGGCTGAGCAAATCGCCTGAATCTCCCGCGTACTCAGGGTCGACGAGCACGTGGGCGGTGAAGGCGTGGTAGCCCGAGGTGATGGTCCACGCGTGGACGTCATGCACCAGGGTCACGCCTTCCACATCCTCCATCTCGCTGCAGAGCCGGTACATGTCCACGTTGTCGGGCGTCCCTTCCAGCAGCACCTTGAACACCCGCATGAACAGGTTCCAGGAACTCTTGAGGATCAGCAGGCCGACCACGACGCTCAGGATCGGGTCGGCGATCCACCACTCGAACGCGAGCACCAGGATGCCGGAGATGATCACGCCGACGGAGCCCAAGAGGTCCGCCAGCACGTGCTTATAGGCGCCTTCGACGTTCACGCTTTCTCCCGCGGCGCGGTGCAGCACAAAGGCCGCCACGATATTCACGATGAACCCCACCAGACCGACGCCGAAGAGCACGCCGCCTTCAACCTCGGGGGTTTCCCAGAACCGCTGATACGCCTCGAAGAAGATCCAGCCGGCGATGAGCCAGAGGGTGAGGGTGTTGAAGAGCGCGGCGAGAACCTCGGTTCGGTGGTAGCCGAAGGTAGTGCCGGTAGTTGCCGAACGGCCCGACAGCCACATGGCGAACAGCGCCAGGCCGATGGCCGCGGAGTCCGTGAGCATGTGCCCGGCTTCCGCCAGCAGCGCCAAGCTGCCGGAGATCACCGAGCCGATGACCTCGACGAACATGAATCCGCCGATCAACGCCAGGGCGATGATCAGGACGCGCTTGCTGGCTCCGCGCAGGTCATGGTGATGATCGTGTCCGTGATGGTCATGTCCGTGCCCATGGCCGTGGTCATGTCCATGATCGTGGTCATGATGGGCGTGATCGTGGTCCTTGTGTTCGTGCCCATGCTCGTGGGAATGATCATGCCCATGCCCGTGGCGATGTTCGGATGTCATCGCGACGCCGCTCCCTCTATACGGAGATGGCGGCGCAGCCTATCACTGGGCCGCCTGAAATCCGCGTGTGCGTAGCTCAGCGGGCTCGACAATCGCCCGCCGGGCGACAGTCAGCTGGCCTGGGCGGCGTGGTGCAAAGGGCGTGAAGTGCTAGCGTGCGCGCATGATCGATCTTGTCTTCGTTGACCCCGACGCCCCCGCCGCGGCGTGCGCCGCGGCGGGCGTCAGCAAGATTGCGCAGTATGCCCAAGGCGTGCTGGACAGCCACGCCTGGGTCAACTGCTCGCGTCCGCCGGACTCCGACCGGATCGAATTCGGCGCGCCCGAGGCGGTTGGACCCAGCGCGGCGGCGCTGGAACGCGGCATCGCGGATGCGCATGCCGCCGGCGTTGAGATCCATGCCTACAGCATTCTCGGCCTCGCCGGCGTCTGGGGCGGATCGCGGCACCAATGTCCGCGGGCCATCGAGCCGGTTGGGCGGATCCCACAGTTCGCCGTCGAACACCCTGAATTCATGTCCAAGGCCCGGGACGGCCGGAGTTGGCTCGATTGGGACGTCGGCGAGCAGGTGCTCGGATATGACGTGGGCTACTTGGGTCTGGCGCACCCCGACGTCCGGGCCTATGCCCGCAGCGAGCTTGTGGCCTTCGCCCGCGACTTTGGGGCCGACGGGGTTCAACTGGAGTTCCTGCCCGTGCTTGCGGCCGGCGAGAGCGTGTGGCCGCTGGGATACGACGCGCCGGCGCTTGCCGAGTACCGCCGGCGATTTGGCGTCGATCCGCGCTCGGTTCCCGCGGACGATCCCGCTTGGGCGCGGCTGCGGTCGGAATACGTGACGCAATTCCTGCGGGAGCTGCGCGGCGACCTTGATGCCTTGGGGCGGCCGGTGGGCGTCGCGATAGCCACTGAGGGTATCTGGGCCAGACCCGACGAGGCCTACAAGCTCGGCCTTGACTGGCCGGCGTGGGTTGACGAGGGCCTCGTCGACGCGCTCTATCCGAGGTTCTTTGTGGTCGATCCGCACTATCCGCCGAGCGACCCGTCAAGCGAGACCGGCTACTGGCTGGCCGATATCGACCGAATCGAGCGCGAGGTGGCAACCGTGCGCGGCGTGGTTGGCAGTCGGTGTCGCGTATACGCCACGGCAATCGCCTCGAACGCGCCCGCGAATGAGCCTGTGCCAGCGCTCGTCGAGCGCATCGTCGCGGCGGCCCGGGCCATGGTCGCGTCGGGGTCCGACGGGTTTGGTATCTACACTGACGCGCGCGTCACCGGTGACGACGCCTTCTGGACCGGTCTCAGGCGCATCCACGAGGGCCGGCTCTAGCAGCCGGGCAGCGCGCTGCCGCCAGCCGAGTGTTGACGGGTTCGAGCTTTCTCGATAGGGTGCCTTGCGATACGCGTACCATGGGTGCGTAGGCGCACGCGTGCCACGCGTGCGTCGATATCGCGTGCCACGCGTGCGTCGATATAGTGATTCATCCAGTCGGGTTCTCGGGATCCGTGCCGAGGCGGCTGGCTGAAGGGAGGTCCACGGGGAGGGATAGTCATTGTGTCGCGGTCGGCACGGCCTTTGCTTTGCCCGGCCCGACGAGTGCCTGACTGGTAGACGGATCCACCTTGCAGACTCTGGAGGGAGTGCATATGCCCGAGCTTGGAAAGAAAATGATGACCCGGCGGAACCTGATCCGCGGAGCCGGTGTGGGGCTGTTTGGCGCCGCCGGCGCGGCCGTGCTGGCCGCCTGTGGTGAAACGCAGGTCATCGAGAAGATCGTCACGCGGGAAGTGATCAAGGAAGTCCCGGTCGAGACCGTCGTGACCAAGGAAGTGATCAAGGAGATTGCGGTCGAGACGGTCGTGACCAGAGATGTGATCAGGGAAGTCCCGGTCGAGACCGTCGTGACCAAGGAAGTCATCAAGGAAGTCATCAAGGAAGTCCCGGTCGAGACGCAAGTCATCAAGGAAGTCGTCAAGGAAGTCATCAAGGAAGTCGAAGTCGAAGTCGAGAAGGAAGTCATCAAGGAAGTCGTCGTGACGAAGGAAGTCGAGGTCATCAAGGAAGTCACGGCCGAGATGATGATCCCGGACGGCCCGATCAGCGGCGGGGTGCTGACGCTCAGCGGGAGCCGGGCGAACACCCAGGACATCTTCACGCAGTTGCGCCAGGTGAGCAGCACGCAGGCGTTCGTGACCGACTACGTGTTCATGCCGCTGTGGTATGGGGACACGTGGGGCATGGGCGAGACGCCGGCGCTGTCGGGCCAATGGGCGCCGGGCGTGGCCAGCAGCTGGGACGAGGTTGAGAAGAACCGCGTCTACAACTTCCATCTCAATCCGGACGTGGCGTGGCACGACGGGGCGCCGCTGACCACGGGCGACGTGCTCTTCGGCATGGAGATGGCGTTCGACACGAACTACAACAACAACAAGCACAAGACGGACTGGGGCGACATCGACGGCGCCAAGGCGTGGGGTGATAACCCGACGGACAGCGCCGCGGACATCGCGGGCGTGTCGGTCATCGACGAGATGACGATCCAGATCGCCCTGGAGAAGCCGGACCCGGACTGGTGGGCTGCTGGGAGCAAGGCGTTCCCGATGGCGCGGCACCACTACGCGGGGCTGGACAAGGCGATAGCGACCGAGGCGCGGGCGGTTGACCTGCTGGGCAATGGCCCGATGATTTGGGAGCGCTACGTCACGCAGCAGTTCGTGGACATGGCGGCGAACAAGGCCTTCGCGTACGGCGCGCCGTACGTGGCGGACTACATCGTGCGCTACGGCGACGGGTCGGCGCTGGACGCGGCCGCTGAGGCCAACGAGCAGCCGAACCCGATCGACTTTCACCGGGCCGCCGGTGGGACGGAAGCCTTCCAGCGCTTGGCATCACAGCCGCACCTGCGGCCGTTCCCGCAGCGCTCGCCGTTCGGGTCGCACGTGTTCTTCAACCAGACGGCTGAAGTCTTTGCGGACATGACGCTCACGCAGCAGTCGCTGGTGATCGAGGCCATGGTCCGGGCGGTCGACCGCGAGACCATGAACAACGAGCTGTACGGCGGCACGCGGTTCATCTCGGACTACATCTTCGAGCACATCGCGCTGCTGCAGGACCCGCCGGAGGGCACCTTCCGCGACCTGTCCTACAACGTCGACGAGGCGCTGGCGCTGATCGAAGAGGCCGAGTGGGACACGAACAAGGTCATCCAGTGGATCAAGTGGGGCCCGCCGACGCCCACCGATCTCGCGCTCAAGGACGCGTGGGAAACCATTGGCGTCAAGACGAACTTCATGCTGGTCGACGGTTCAGCCGTGATCGAGAAGCTGTACCAAGAGCGCGTGCACGACCTGGTCATGGCGAACATGGGCGGCTCCCAGAACGCCTTGGACGCGTGCCTGCGCGTGTGCAGCGACCGGGTCTACGAGCTGGGTGGCTGGAACCACTCGAACATCAACCGCCCGTGGATCGATGAGATGTATGCGGCGGTGTTCGCGGCGGAGTCCCAGGAGGAGAAGCGCGAGGTCTGGCTCGAGCTGACCGCGCGGTTGCACTCCAAGGGCAACATGGTGGCCGGGCTGCTATGGCGCGGCTCGCTGCTCAACCTGTACCACCGCCGAGTGCAGGGCGCCTTCTGGATGCAGCACTACGCGATTCCGGTACGGTCCCCGATCAACCAGGTGTGGATCGACCCGTATTGGGAAGAGCGGTAGCGCTCACCCAGATCCCGTCGCGCTGATCTGCAGCGACGGCGGATCTCAAGGAGCCGGGCAGCGCGCTGCCCGGCTCCTTGGAGCCGGGCAGCGCGCTGCCGCCAGCCGAGTGTTGACGGGTTCGAGCTTTCTCGATAGGGTGCCTTGCGATACGCGTACCATAGGTGCGTAGGCGCACGCGTGCCACGCGTGCGTCGATATAGTGATTCATCCAGTCGGGTTCTCGGGATCCGTGCCGAGGCGGCTGGCTGAAGGGAGGTCCACGGGGAGGGATAGTCATTGTGTCGCGGTCGGCACGGCCTTTGCTTTGCCCGGCCCGACGAGTGCCTGACTGGTAGACGGATCCACCTTGCAGACTCTGGAGGGAGTGCATATGCCCGAGCTTGGAAAGAAAATGATGACCCGGCGGAACCTGATCCGCGGAGCCGGTGTGGGGCTGTTTGGCGCCGCTGGCGCGGCCGTGCTGGCCGCCTGTGGTGAAACGCAGGTCATCGAGAAGATCGTCACGCGGGAAGTGATCAAGGAAGTCCCGGTCGAGACCGTCGTGACCAAGGAAGTGATCAAGGAGATTGCGGTCGAGACGGTCGTGACCAGAGATGTGATCAGGGAAGTCCCGGTCGAGACCGTCGTGACCAAGGAAGTCATCAAGGAAGTCATCAAGGAAGTCCCGGTCGAGACGCAAGTCATCAAGGAAGTCGTCAAGGAAGTCATCAAGGAAGTCGAAGTCGAAGTCGAGAAGGAAGTCATCAAGGAAGTCGTCGTGACGAAGGAAGTCGAGGTCATCAGGGAAGTCACGGCCGAGATGATGATTCCGGAGGGCCCGCTCAGCGGCGGCACGCTGACGCTCAGCGCCAGCCGGGCGAACACCCAGGACATCTTCACGCCGCTGCGGGCCGTCAGCAGCACGCAGGGATTCGTGTTTGGCTACGTCTATGAGCCGCTGTGGATTGGCGACACCTGGGGCATGGGCGAGACGCCGCAGATGTCCGGCCAATGGGACAAGGCGCTGGCCAATAGCTGGGAGGAAGTTGAGCTGGACCGGTCGTACGTCTTCCATCTCAACCCGGACATCTGGTGGCATGACCGGACGCGCGTGGTCGACGCCGACGACGTGCTGTTCGGGATGGAGATGGCGTTCGACCCGGCCTACAACAACAACAAGCACAAGACGGCCTGGGGCGATATCGAGGGTGTGAAGGCCTGGGCGGATAACCCGACCGAGAGCATCACGGACGCCTCGGGCGTGACCAAGATCGACGAGATGACGGTCCAGGTCACGATCGAGAGGCCCGACAACAATTGGTGGGCGTCCGGCAGCAAGGTCTTTGCGATGCCGCGGCACCACTTCGCGGGTCTGGACAAGGCGACCGCGACGGAAGCGCGAGCCGTGGACCTCTTGGGCAACGGCCCGATGATCTTCGAGCGCTACGTCACCCAGCAGTTCGCCGACCTCACGGCGAATAAGGACTGGGCCTACGGCGCGCCATATGTGGACGACTACATCGTGCGCTATGGGGACGGCGCGGCGCTCGACGCGGCCACCGAGGCCAACGAGCAGCCGAACCCGATCGACTTCCACCGTGCGGCGGGAGGCATTGAGGCCTTCGCGCGGCTGGCGTCGCAGGCGCACCTGCGGCCGTTCCCCCAGCGCTCACCGTTCGCGTCCGGTGCGTTCCTCAACCAGACGGCGGACGTTTTCGCCGACATGACGCTCGAGCAGCAGTCATTGCTGATCGAGGCCATGGTGCTGGCGGTTGACCGTGAGCAGTTGAACAACGAGCTCCACGGAGGGACGCGCTTCATCTCGGACTACATCTTCGAGCACGTGGCGCTGTTGTCGGACCCGCCCGACGGCACGTTCCGTGACCTGTTCTACAACCCGGACGCCGCACGTGAGTTGCTGGCTGAGGCGAACTGGGACTCGAACAAGGTCATCAAGTGGATGCGGTGGAGTGCGCCGCAGCCTCGTGACCTGGCCATCAAGAGCTTCTGGGACGAGGTCGGGATTCAGACCGAGTTCCTGATCGTCGACGGCTCGGCCGTGATCGAGAAGCTCTACCAGGAGCGGGCGCACGATCTGGTGTTCGCCAACATGGGCGGCGACCAAAACCCCGTGGACGCGTGCCTGCGGATCTGCAGCGACCGGCTGTATGAGCTGGGTGGCTGGAACCACTCGAACATCAACCGGCCCTGGATCGATGAGGCGTACGCCAGCATTTTCGCCGCCGAATCCGCTGAGGAGCGGCGCGAGGTGTGGCTCGAGATGGCGACGCGGTTGCACGCGCGCGGCGAGATGGTCTACGGCCAGTTCTCGCGCGGGTCGCTGCTGAACCTGTACCACCGCCGGGTGAAGGGCGCGTTCTGGATGCAGAACTACGCCATTCCCGTGCGGTCACCGATCAACCTCGTGTGGATCGACCCGCACTGGGAAGAGCGGTAGTGCTCACCGCGATGCCGCTGCGCTGAGCAGCAGCATCCGTGGCAAGCGAAGAGCCGGCGGTCATTCGACCGCCGGCTCTTCGGCGTCTGGGGGGCTCCCGAGCGATCCCGGCGATCGCGACGCGTCGCCGATGGCGGCCTCGACGACCGGCATCATGGATAATCGCGGCACGCTATCCCGCGCCGGCTGACGGCGCGGAGCGACAAAGGAACCTGGCGACATGCATCTAGTGCGGTACGAACTCGACGGGAGCATCCGGCACGGCATCTTGGAGGACGGCTCCATCGCCGAGATCGATGGCGATTTCTTTGGTGACCGCCAGCGCACCGGCACGGTGGTTGCGCTCGACGCGGTAACCCTCAAGGCGCCGACAATGCCGTCCAAGGTCATCAACGCCGCCGGAAACTATCAGAGTCACATGGCCGGTGCGCCCAAGCCGCCCCGTCCCAAGCCGTTCCTGGCGCCCAGTACGTCGGTGACGGATCCGGGCGCCAACGTGGTCATGCCGCCGGAGACGCCGGTGTCCTATGAAGGCGAGATGGCTGTCGTCATCGGCAAGCGCGGCCGCCGGATCGCTCAGGACGAGGTATCCGACTACATCCTCGGCGTGTGCTGCGCCAATGACGTGAGCGCCTATGAGTGGATTGGCGCCGACAGCGATTGGTTCCGCGGCAAGGGCACGGATACGTTTTCGCCGTTCGGCCCCTGGCTCACCCCCGGGCTCGACTACCGCGATCTTCAACTCATCACGCGCGTCAACGGCGAGGTGGTCGAGGACACTCGGACGACCGAGATGTTCTACGGCGTCGACGAGCTGGTCAGCTACGTCTCGCAGTACATGACGCTCGAACCGGGCGATGTCTTCTTTACCGGCACGTCGGGTGAGAGCACGCCGCTGAACGACGGCGACGTCGTCGAGGTCGAAGTCGAAGGCAACGGCGTCCTACGCAACACGTTCGTGCTGGGAACCTAGCGGACGACGGCCGCGGGCTGGGACGCGCTGCCGCGCGCCTGGCGCCGCTGTGAGCTAGTCCGCGAGGCCCATCAAGGCGCGTCGCCGTGGGTTTGTTTGGCTCGCGATGTAGGCCGCGGTGGACTTCATCTCGTCGTGCGACGCGAACTCGACCTGCGACGGCTTGTAGAGCAACCAGATCACCCGACGCGGCCGGTTCGAGTCGTTCGGCGTGCTCGTGTGCCAGAGGTTGGTGTTGTTGAGCAGACAGGCGCCCGCGGGTCCAGTTGCGTGCACCATCCCGGGTAGCTGGCGCGGCTGCCCATTGTGGTTGGCCCATGGCGGCGGCAGATCCGGACTCAGGTGACTCCCAGGGAAAAAGGCGGTCGCGCCGTTGTGCTCGGTGACGTCGTCCAAGAAGTAGGTCAGGCGGAGGTAGGGGCCGCCGTCCCGATGCCACAGCGTGGCCGCCCTCGAACGCGGCGCACGAAAGTTGCCCATCGCATCGCAACACAGCGTCGCGTCATGGCCCAGCGAGGCTTGGATGATCGGGAGCACGGTGGGCAGGTCCATGAGGTCCTCGAAGACCGGGTCCAGCTCGAATAGGCGGTTGATATCGATTGATCCCGACCCCGGGAGCGATGTCCGACGATAGTCCTCCTCGGCCGTTGGCACGTTGGCGTGATCGTGGAAGAGCGCGTCGAGGCGTTCTCGAACTCGTGCGAGACGCGTGGGAGCAAGGGCCTGCGGTACAAGCGTGAAGCCGGTGAACTGCAGGCGCTTGCGGTGCAGGGACGTAGCGTGGACGTCCGGGACCGGCTCCATCGCGTCACTTCCTCCAGGACCGTTCGCAGCGCAGGCGCTTCGAGGATAGCGTTCGCCGGACCGACGTGCCTCGGCCACGACGCTCGACACTCCGTTGGAGACGGGACCAACGTCCGCGCATGGGGCGAAGGAAACTTCGGAGTCGAAGAAAACCCCGAACACGTATAAAAACTCGGCCGCAACCACGCGGTAGGGGCGCTTCGCGAAGCGCCCTTGCCTTAGCTCCGGCTGGCGGCCATGCCGCCAGGCCCGATGCCGCCGATAGACTGACCAAGAATCCTAACGCTGAAATCGAGGCTGCCGTTGCTGAATCCCCTGGCACCCGTGGTGGTGATCTGCGCCGATGGCACCGACCCGACATATGTGGACGCGGCGCTCGACCACGGGTGCATGCCCACGCTCGAACGGTTCCAACGCGAGGGTGCCTATCTCCTCGTGCCGGCGGCGATTCCGTCGTTTACCAACCCGAATAACATGACCATCGTCACCGGGCAGCCGCCGGCGGCGCACGGCATCTCCGGGAACTACTTCTACGACGCGACGCGCCAGGCGGAAGTGATGATGGACCACCCCCGCTTCTTGCGCTGCGAGTCGCTCTTTGCCCGGTACAGCGCGGACGGCCTGCGCGTGGCCGCCATCACGGCCAAGGACAAGCTGCGCACCATGCTGGCCACCGGCTGGCGCGGCATCTGCTTCTCCGGCGAGCTGGCGCACGAGACGACTGCCGCCGAGCATGGCATCGCGCAGGTCACCCAGCGCCTGGGTCGGGACAGCCCCGGCATCTACTCCGGGCGCATGAGCGATTTCGTCATGGCCTGCGGCGTCTACCTGGTGCGCGAGCGCTTGGCAGACCTGCTCTATCTGTCGCTCACCGACTTCGTGCAGCACACCTACGCGCCCGGCTCGCCGGAAGCCGATGCCTTCTACGCTGCGCTCGACCGGCGCCTTGCCGAGCTCGACGCGCTGGGTGCCGCGATCCTGCTGACCGCCGACCACGGCATGAACGACAAATGCCAGCCGGATGGAACGCCCAACATCGTCTATCTGGAAACGCTGCTTCATGCGGCGATTCCCGGACCGTTTCGAGTGGTGCTGCCGGTGACCGATCCGCACGTGACGCACCACGCGGGCTTGGGATCGTTTGCCACGGTCTACCTCCCGCTCGATCAGGTGGATGCGGCGCTCGAGCGCCTGCGTCAGGACCCGCGCATCGATGATGCGCTGCCACGGAGCGAAGCCGCCGCCAGGTACGAGCTGCCCGCCGACCGCATCGGCGACATAGTCGTGCTCAGCGATAGGGGCTCCGTCCTGGGCCGGTCGCCCCAGGCGCATGACCTGTCGGTGCTGCGCGCCTCCCGCCTGCGCTCCCACGGCGGCCTGCACGAGGTGACCGTGCCGTTCGCGTCAAATCGACGGCTCTGCCCCCAGGTGGCAGCGCGGGCCGGCACGCTGAGAAATGCGGATGCTTTCCCGGTTGCGATGAGCGGTCTGCAAACATAAGGGCCTTCCCACCGCACGCGGCACTGTGCGGTCCGTGGCACCCTCGGCTGAGGGAGGCTCGATGAGCAACGTAGCGCCCGTGCAAGCGCCCAGCACCGCGACGACCGTCCGCCGCCTGGCCGCCTACTTGCGGCCCCACTGGCGCGCGCAGGCGGGCGCCATCGCCGCCTCGTTGCTTGCCGTGGCCGCGGGGATCCCCGTCCCGTTGCTCACCAAGGCGCTCGTTGACGACATCGCGACCGAAGGCAAGCTGGAGCTGCTGCCGCCGGTACTTGCCGCCCTCGGCGTGTTGGCGCTGTCGACGGCGGGCCTGGCCGTTCTGAGTCGCTATCTTTTCACGCGTGCCGGCGCACGCGCCGTCAATGTGCTGCGAGCGGATCTCATGCGGCATTTGTTTCGCCTGCCGCTCACCTACTTCCGGCGGCACCGTCGGGGCGAGATCGTTACCCATTTCACCTCCGACGCTGAGGCAATTGCGACCGCGTATCAGGAGTCGTACGGACGGGGCATCGCGTCGGCCGTGCAGCTCGTCGTCGTCATCGCAGTTATCGCTATCTTCGACTGGCGGTTCGGGGTTGCGGCGGCGGCGATCGTGCCGGTCTACATGCTCGTGCCCTGGCTGAACCGGCGGCACCAAGCCCGAGCGAGCCGGCGCATGCAGGACGCGACCGGCCACCTCGGCGGCCTGTCGACGGAACTCGTCGCCGGCACCCGGGACCTCCGAGCAGTTAACGCGGAGGCCTGGTCCCTCAAACGCTTACACCGAAGTCTGCGGGCGATGTTGCGCGCGGGCGTCTACCAGGGGACCGTCCGCGGATGGACCTTTTCACTCAATGCCATCTTCTGGTTGATTCACGCGGGGATCTTTGCCGTGCTGGCCGAGGGCATCTTCCAGGGCACGGTCACGATCGGCTTCGCCCTCGCCATGGTCGGCTACTTTGCCTGGCTGGACATCTCAGTGGGCCCGCTCACGACTGCCTATGTAGAACTCCAGAATGCCGTGGGCGCGGCCGGGCGGCTGTTTGGCTTCATCGATGCATCGGGTGAGCCGGCCACGGACCACTCTTCGTCAGTTCTGTCCCTGCCGCGCGGCGAGGTTGCATTCCGTGACGTCAGCGTGGCCTTCGAGTCTGGCCCAAGGGTGCTTCAGGGCGTGTCCTTCAAGGCGCACGCCGGTGAAGTGACAGCTCTCGTCGGGCCGACGGGCGCCGGGAAGTCCACGACCATGAACGCCCTCCTGGGCTTCGTGCGCCCTCACGAAGGCTCCATCACCATTGATGGGCGCGACATCGCGGAGGTCGGTCCATCGCAGGTGCGGCGCCACGTCGGCGTCGTATTCCAAGACCCTGCACTTTTCACGGGATCGATCGGGGAGAACATCAGCTTCGGCCGCGACGACATCGACGTGGCGCGTGTCAGGGAAGCGGCACGCATCGCCCGCGCCGCGGAATTCATTGAGGAGTTGCCGAGTCGTTACGAGACTACCCTCGGCGAACGCGGCCTCGGCTTGTCGGGCGGCCAGGCGCAACGGATCGCCATCGCGCGCGCCATCGCGCCCAACCCTCAGATTCTGGTGCTCGACGAGGCGACCGCCTCGCTCGACGCCGAGGCTGAACGCGACGTGATGGCCGCGATGTCGGCCGGCATGGGCGGGCGTACCACGATCGTGATTGCCCACCGACTGGCTACCGTCCGGCAGGCCGACGCCATCGTCGTGCTCGACGCCGGTCGAGTTCTTGACCGCGGTCGACATGACGATCTCTACAGGCGGTGTGACTTGTACCGCGATCTATGTGATCTGCAGATGGAGCAGCCGGCGGGTGCGTCGCCATGATCCCGTGGTTGCCAGTGGACGACCCGCGATGAGTGGCGCGGCAGTGACCGACCCGGTGGTCAATCGCGCGATGGGCGAGCCCTCGGATTGGCATGTGGCCAAACGCTTGTGGGCCTACATGCGGCCGAGCACGTGGGAGTACTCGGTGGCCATTGGGGCGACGCTCGGCAACTCGGTGATCTGGATCGTTCGCCCATGGCTGTTGCACCTCATCATCGACGACGTGTTTGGTCAAGGGAACCGTGAACTGCTGGTGCCCGTGCTGGTCGCGATCGGCGCCGTCGGCGTCGTGACGGCCATTGATGCGACGGTCGGCCATTGGTTTCACGAGCGCGCGGCGCAGGGCGCGATGCTCAGGCTTCGCTCCGATGTACTGCGGCACGCACAGCGAATGCCGCTCAGCGATGTCCGTGCCCGCCGGACTGGCGACATTGCGGCACACCTGACCTCGGACGCCACCGTGATCGCACGTGCTTACGAGGACTTCGTCTCGCTGGTGTTCGCCCAAGCCTTCCGCCTGCCCGCGTATCTGGCGATCCTGTTCGCCATCGACTGGCGCCTCGGCCTCATCGCGCTCAGTTCGCTCCCGATCCACGTGCTGCTATCGACGAAGCTTCGCGGCACGACACGGTCAGCCAGCGGGCGCGTCCAGGATGCCGTCGGCCGCCTGTCCGCCGCGCTCACCGAGATGGTCGGGGGCGCGCGTGACATCAAAGCCGCAAACCGCCAAACCTGGGCAGGTGAGCGCGTCGCCGCTGAGGCGGATGGGCTGTGGCGAGCGCAGGTCCGGCTGTCACTGTTCGAAAGCCTGCGATGGGTGCCGCAGGTCGTGTACTGGGGCATCTACATCGCAATCTGGGCCGTGCTCGCTGGCGCCGTGGTGGATGGGGCGGTGCAGCTGGGGATGCTCGTTGCGGCCGGCCAGTACATGCTCCAACTAGGCGCGCCCGTGCGCAATGCAGTCTCGGATTCCTCTCGCATGCAGGTCGCGGCAGGCGCCGCTCGTCGCGTATTCGCGTTTCTCGACTCCGGTCGGCCGCCGGCTCCCGCCACCACCGCAACCGCGCCTATTGGCCAGCGGGGCGAGGTTCGCTTCGACGATGTGTCGTTCGCTTACGCAGACGGCGAGCCGGTGCTGCGCGGCGTGAGCTTTCAGGCCAACCCCGGGGAAACCGTCGCGCTGGTTGGTCCCAGCGGTGCGGGCAAGACGACGCTCACCAGCCTGTTGCTGCGGTTCTACGAGCCGACGAGTGGGTCCATCCATGTCGATGGAGTTGACGTAACCGATGTGGATGCTTCCGCGGTCCGTGCACGGCTCGGCGTGGTCTTCCAGGACCCGGTGCTGTTTGACGGCTCGATCGAAGAGAACATCCGGCTGGGACGTGACGATGTCGGCAGCGAACGGGTCGCCGAGTCCGCGACGATCGCCAATGCGCACGATTTCATCACCGAGACCGAGGACGGCTACGACACGCACATTGGCGAGCGGGGCTTGCGCCTTTCGGGCGGGCAGATCCAACGGGTGGCCATTGCCCGGGCGATCCTCAGCGACCCGCTCATGCTGATCCTCGACGAGGCCACGTCGTCGCTCGATGCCGAGTCCGAGCGGCTGGTGCAGGAGGCGCTGGCCCGCGCCTCGCGCGGTCGGACCACCATCGCCATCGCCCACCGGCTCGCCACGGTGCGCCGCGCCGACCTGATCGTCGTGCTCGACCAGGGCCGGGTGCTCGATTCCGGCCGGCACGAGGAGCTCTACGGCCGCTGCGACCTGTACCGGCGTCTCTGCGACTTGCAGTTCCTAAAGCCGGACGCGGTTGCAACGTAGCCGAAGGGTTGCGATTGGCCGCAGTTGCGCGCCGCTGCGGACGTACGTACGTTGAGCGACTCACCGCGCCCCGACTAGAGCGAAGGCACCGAACACTAGGACGAGTCGCTGATGCCACCATTGGGCTTCGGCAGCCAGAAGCAGCTTTTCATCGACGACGTCGTTATCGACGAGGCCGTCGGCATCACGCGGAATCTGAACCAGCCCGCCAAGTACGTCTGCAACCCGGTCATGATCCCGCTCTATCCCTGGGAGGGCCGGCTCGAGCTCTTTGGCACGGTCCGGCGCAACCCGGATGGCAGTTTCAGGATGTGGTACCAGGGCATGGGCGGCATGGGCGTCGCCCGCATGGGCCTGGACCTGGCGGGCACCCACTTGGAGGACCTGAAATTCGACCTGAAGAACCTCCAATACAGCATTTGCTACGCCACGTCGCACGACGGCGTCCACTGGGTGCGGCCCAACCTGGGATTGGTCGAGCACAACGGCACCACAGACAACAACATCGTGATCTCGAACGCGGCTTTCGCCAACGTGATCGAGGACACCCGCGACCCGGACCCGAACCGGCGTTACAAGTCGCTGTTCTTCGAGGATCAGGACTGGGAGGCGCTGGGATCGCCCCACATCGACCAGGGCGTCTCGGTGGCCTTTTCGCCCGACGGGTTGCGCTGGACCAAGCATCCCGACAACCCCGTGATCACCAGGTCCAGCGACAGCCACACGCTCCTGGGCTGGGATGACCTGCACGGCTGCTACGTGGCCTACGCGCGGCCGACCATGCGCGAAGGAAACATCACCCGCCGTATCGGACGCTGCGTGAGCGACGATTTTGTCAACTGGAGCGACCCCGAAGACGTCTTGGCGCCGGACGAGCACGACCCTCCCGCAATGGAGTTCTACGGCATGCCGGTGTTCCGGTATGAGGGCCATTACCTCGGCCTGCCTTACGTCTTCCACGCGCGGCCCGAAGAGCCAATTCAGCGCAACTTCGGCACCATCGACGTCCAGCTCGCTTCCAGTCGGGACGGCATCGAGTGGGCTCGGGCCGGCGATCGGAAGCCGTTCATCCCCAACGGCCCGCCGGGAAGCATCGACGCCGGCGAGATATTCGTCGGTCGCGGTCCCGTCGCGGTGGACGACGAGCTGTGGTTCTACTACTCGCCCGGCGCCATGGAGCACGGCGTCACCGGGCGCAGCGGGCCGATTTGCTTGGCCAAGCTGCGACGGGACGGCTTCGTCTCGGTGGACGCCGGCGACGAGACCGGAGCGTTGGTCACCAAGACATTCCGTTGTGCGGGCGGTCCGCTGACGATCAACGCCGCCGCGAGAGGCGGCCTCGTCGGCGTCGCCGTGCTAGACGAGGACGGCATCCAGCACCGCGGATACTCGCGGCACGAGTGCGCGCTCTTCGACGGCGACTCCATAAGCCACCGAGTGACATGGCGGGACACGCGCTCGCTGGAAGAACTGCAGGGGCGGAACATCCGCCTCAAGTTCTACGTGAGGAACGCGAAGCTCTTCGCGTTTAGGGTTGGTCAGGAGTGACCGGCAAGCAGCCGCTCGTCGTCAATGCCAAGTGCCATGCGAGCCGCCTCAGCGACGATGGAAGCGTAGAGATACCGCAGGCCGTCGTCAGCGGTGGCCGAGCGACCCGGCGACCAATCTGAATCGAGGGCTGAACGACCAATGGCACAAGCACCGCGCGATACCTTGACCGTCGAAGACTTGCGCGAGATGTACCGGCTCATGTTGTTGGGCCGGCGCTTCACCGAGCGAGCGCTGGAACTCGCTTCGGAGAAGCGGCTCCCAGTCGGCCTGCACCCGAGCGCCGGGCAGGAGGCGGTTGGAGTCGGCGCTTGCTATGGGTTGAGGTCCAGCGACTGGGTCTTGCCCTCCTTGAGAACCACCGAAGCCTTCTGGACCCGAGGCGTCACCATCCTCCAGATGTTCAACGCCATCATGGGCAATGCCGGCAGTATCAACTCCGGGAAGGAGTCCTTCCACCACAGCGGGTACCCGGAGCTGGGCATCCTCGCCGGCAGCGCCGTGGTAGGAGCGCAGATCCCGCAGGCCGTCGGCGTCGGTTGGGCGATGAAGAGCAAGCGGACTGATAACGTGACCGTCTGCTTCTTCGGGGACGGCGCGGCGGGACGCGGCGACTTCCACGAAGGCCTGAACCTGGCCTCGCTCTTGAAGGTCCCGGTCGTGTTCGTCTGCGAGAACAACCTCTACTTCCAGACCGTTCCCGGCACGGTCGGTCATCCGATCGAGGACATCGCGGACCGCGCAGCTTCCTATGCGATGCCGGGCGAGATCGTCGATGGTCAGGACGTCCTAGCGGTCTACGACGCTGTCGAGAAGGCGGTTGCAAGGGCCCGCGCCGGCGAAGGTCCCACACTCCTGGAGTGCAAGACCTACCGGTTCTTGAGTCACTACCCCTTGATGCTCGAAGACTCCCGGCCCTTTGAAGAGATCGCCCGCTGGAAGAGGCGCGACCCGATAACCATCCTAGGTGCGCATCTTGCAGAGATGGGCTACCAGGACAGCGCCGCCGCCGAAGCGGTTGAGGCGGCCATCTTGAAGGAGCTGGAAGACTCCTTCAGGGAGTGCGAGGCGACTCCATTTGCAGATGCGAATCAGGCGTTCACCAATGTGTACAACGAGCCCATCGAGGCAATGCGACTGTGAGAGAGCTCGAGCTTAGAGCCGCGATCAGGGAAGGTCTCGCACAGGAGATGCACCGCGACGAAACGGTGTACCTCTTGGGTGAAGACATCGCGTACTACGGCGGCATCCTTGGAGTCACCGAGGGAATGCTTAAGGAGTTCGGTCCTGAGCGCGTCATGGACATGCCGATCTCCGAAGCAGGGTTCTCCGGCATGGCGGTGGGCGCGGCGCTTATGGGCCTGCGACCCGTTATCGAGATGCAATTCACGGGCCTGATAACCGTAGCGATGGACCCGCTCGTCAACACGGGGGCGAAGGCGCGCTACGTCCACGACGGCGCCATGTCCGTCCCCATGGTGGTTCGCTCGCCGCACATGATGCACGGCAATGCATATATGAGTCAGGCGCTGGAGACCTGGTTCACGCATATTCCAGGCTTCAAGGTCGTCGTCCCGTCCACTCCGGCGGACGCGAAGGGACTGATCGTCTCCTCGATTCGAGACCCCGATCCCGTCCTCTACGTTGAACATGAGGACCTATACACCACCACTGGGCCGGTGCCCGAAGAATCCTTCACCGTGCCGCTCGGAGAAGCGTGCATCCGGCGCGAGGGCAGCGACGTCACCATTGTTGCGTGGCTGGCCGCGGTCGCGGCCTGCGAGGCGGCGGCCGAGGAGCTGGAAGCCGAAGGCATCGCGGTCGAACTAATCGACCCAAGGACTCTGGTGCCATTCGACACCGAGCGAGTCTTGCAGTCGGTGAGCAAGACGGGCCGTCTGGTCATCGTGCACGAAGCCGTGAGGCGCGGCGGATTCGGTGGCGAGATAGCCGCGATGGTGGCTGGCAGCGATGCGGTCTCGTGCCTCAAGGCGCCGATTGCGCGGGTCGCCAACCCCGGCGTACCTGTCCCGCACGCCAAGCATCTGAACCGAGCTGTCCTGCCCGACAAGGATGACGTGATCGCCGCGGTGAAGCGCACGCTGGGCTCGTAACTCCTACGCGCCTGATCGGTCCGCCAGCAGCTCGAGCGCGCGGTCGGCGATGGTGGCGACGACCTCGTCGAACGCGGCCGCACCCAGCTCGAACGACGCAGTCTCGGCGGGATTCAGACCGAGGATTCCCTGCGCCTCGAGGTCCACGTCGGACCGGATTTTGGTGAGGTCAACGAAGTCCGGGTCCACGCGCCAGAGCACGCTGGTCTCCCATTTCGCGGCGTGGTCCAGGGGATACTCGGCGTCGTCGATCGCCGCGCCGTCGGGCAGGATCCACAGCGTGATTCCGGCGGCCTCGGCAGCCGGACGCGCGCCGCGTTCCAGCGCTGCGAGGTGATCCGGATTGCCGTGGCCGGAGATAATCACCACCACGGTGAAGCCCTCCTCGGCCAGCTGCGCCACGTAGTCACGCGCCAACAACTCGAGCGTGGCCGCCGACACCTCTATCGTGTGGCTGAATCCGGCGTAGGGCTTCATCGTCTGGTGCCCGCAGTACAACGGCGGCAACGAGATGGCGCCGATGCGATCGGCCACGGCGTCGGCGAAGGCGGCGGCTTTCAACCCGTCGAGGCCAATCGCCGCGTGGTAGCCATGCCACTCCAGTGCACCCCACGGCAGCACGGCCACGGGCACCTTGGCCTGGATGGCGTCGATTTCATCCGGTCGCAGGCGTTCGTACTTCATGGCATGGGCTCCGGCTCCGGCGGCGAGCCGGGAGCGTATCAGAGCCGTGGCCGCAGGCCTGTACTTGCGCGCTGATGCGAGCGTGCGTAGGTTCGGGGATTCTCTGCGCCCGCACCACGATTCGAGCGAAGGCATGACCGAGCTGGACCCGGCAGTTCTCGACGGCTTGCTGGAATACGACTCCCCGACCATCTGCAATGCGATTGAAGAGATGGAGGTGCGCGACCCGATCGATGGCTACATGGGGTGGGACGTTCGCTGCATGTATCCAGACCTGGGACGCATGGTGGGATATGCCGTGACCGCCACGGGTCGCAGCACCGTGCCTGGCTCGCCAAAGAAGGGCGATGGGTTTGCGCAGTGGTACGAGCTGGTCGAGAAGTCACCCAAGCCAGCGGTGCTCGTGCTCAAGGATGTCGGTCCGGATCGCTACCGCTCGGCCCATTGCGGGGACGTGATGGCCACAATTTCGCTGGCGTTGGGGGCGATCGGGCTCGTGACCGACGGCGGCGTGCGCGACTTCGAAACCGTGCAAGAGCTCGGCTTTCGCTACTTCGCGTCCGGTTTGGTGCCCGCGCACGGCACCCCCGAGATCGTTCAGGCGGGGCTTGACGTCACGATCAGCGGCACCCGCGTGTGCACCGGCGACATCATCCACGCCGACGTCAATGGGGTCACGGTGCTGCCGGTGGAGCATGTCGCCGAGGTGCTCGAGCGCTGTACCGGCGTGCTGGAGGTCGAGGAGCGCCGACGCGCCTTTGCAAACTCCGCCGGATTCAGGGCCGCGGACGTGCGCAATATGCCGTAGACCCGCTCGAAGGTCAGCCTTCCAGCAAGCGACCGCGAAGCCGCAAGAACCAGAACACAAAGAACGCCGTGATCAGCAGGATCATCACGGCGGCCGCGGCCGAAATGCCGAAGTTGAAGCCGATGAATGCCTCGCGGTAGGTGAGCAGCGGCAACACCATCGTCGTGTCGCCTGGGCCGCCGCCGGTCGTTAGATACGGCAGGTCCCAATTGCGGAAGGTATAGATCGTGTCGAGCAGCAGGATCGTGAGGATCGTGGGCCCCATGGCGGGCAGCGTGATATGGCGAAAGCGCCGCCAACGACCGGCGCCGTCAACCGAGGCCGCTTCGTAGTGGTCCTTGGGAATGCTCTGCAATCCCGCCAGCCACATGATCATCGTCAGGGGATAGCCGCCCCAGCCATTCGTGGCGATAAGCGCCGGCATGGCAAGGGTGAAATCGCCGAACCACTCTGGGGGCGGGCAGCACTCGACGATCCCAAGGGTCCGCAGCGTGCTGTTGAACCCGCCTCGATGGTCGAGCAGCAGCACCCAGGTGATGGCGACGACCGCCGGGATGATCAGCCAGGGCGTAATGAAGATGGCCCGAAAGAACGCCCGCAGCGGCCCGCGCATGCGCGCGGTGAGCAGTAGCGCCAGACCGCCGCCCACGATCTGGTGAATCACGAGGCTGGCGGCGACGAAGATGATGGAATTCTTGAGCGCGATCCAAAACAGCTCTTTCTGAAACAGATTGGCGTAGTTGTCGAAGCCGACGAACTGCTCCTCGACGCGCGAGAACAAGTCCTGAAACAAGCTCATGTGGAACATGCGGCCCATGGGGAAGGCCATCAGGGCCACCATCATGAGTATCGCCGGGGCGACGAATGCGTAGGGCAGGAGTGCGCGCCGCCATGACGAGCGACGCCTCGGGGCCACTCCACCGGACGCGCGGGGTGGCTGTGGGGCCGCTGTATCGGTCACAGCGACGCGCGATCCAGCACCGCGCTCGGCGCGTGCTGGGCCCGCGGCCGTGCTCCGGGCGGCCAATGTGAGCCCACGTTAGGTCGTCGTCTCCAATCCATTGGAGAGCGCGGGCACTGTGCCCGCGCTCTCCAGGGTCATCGCTCGAAGCGATCGCAAACGCGCGCGGCCTAGCCGTTTACCGAGTCGTTCCATCCCTCCTCGGTGCGGTCCAGGACCTCCTGATACGTGGCGGCGCCGTTGATGGCGTCGTGGATGTTGCGCACGAAGATGAGGCGCTCATCCCCCAGGCCCTCAGAGCCCTGGGCGCCCTCGAACGTGGCCCACTTGATCGCCTCGGTGACAAGATCGCTCATGCGGCCCACCGCGTAGGTGGGTTTGGCGTTCTTGTTCGCGGGAACCTGGTTGCCCAGCCCGGCGACCAGCGTATTGCCCTCGACGCCGGCGATCCATGCCAGAAAATCGAAGGTTTCCTGCGGGTAGTCCGTGCGGTCGGCGATGCTGTTGCGCCAGCCGAACGTGAAGCCAGACCGCCTGCTGGGACCCTCTAGCGGCGGACCGACGAAGAAACTGAGATCTTCGCGCTCCAGATAGCCGTTGAGGTGCGCGGAGTTGTCGTAGAACATGCCGCTCACGCCTGAGCCGAAGTTCTCGATCAGCGTTTGCTCGTCCCCGTTCAGGCTCCCGGGCGCGACCATGCCCTCCTTGAGCTCCATGTCGAGCACGTAGGACAACGCTGCCAGGCCCTCGGAGGTATTGGCGGAGAAGGTGAGGTCGTCGTCGTTCTCAACCTCGCCGCCCGCCTGCCAGATCTGCGGGTACAAGTGGCTGTAGACCTGCGGATTTTCGAGGCTCCACGCGTGCGAAATTCCGTACTGACCTGCGTCCGGATTGGTGACCTTCTTGCCGGTCTCGATGTGCTCGTCCCAGTTATCCGGGGGGCCATCCACGCCCGCAGCCTCAAACGTGCCCTCGTTGTAGTGGGTGAGCCCGGCGATTGTGGACATCGGGACGACGACGATCTCGTTCCCGATCCGGTTCTTGAGCGGCTCGGCGTACTCCGACCAGTCGAAGCTCGCGGCGTTGGCCATGGTTTCGACTTCGCGAATCATGCCCTGGTCCCAGAAGTCGCCGATCTGCCAGAAGCCAATTTGGATGGCGTCCGGCAGCGCCCCGGCGGCATGCAGGGTGATCATCTTGTCCTGGGCCTGGCTGAATCCAAGGTTCTGGGGCTCCACTTGGATGTGGGGCATGGCCGCGTGGAAGGCGTCCAGAATCTGAGCGGCCGGGGCTTCCCCGAGCTCCGAAAACGCCCAGTTGAGATATTCGATCGTGACGGTTTCGCGTTGACCGCCGTCCGAGGTTGTCGTCTCGGTCATCGTTTCGGACTCGGCCTCGTCCTCACCGCAGGCCGCGAGCAGTGACGCTGCTGCGGCGCCGACGGTTACGCCAAAGCCAGCTGCCATCAACGAGCGCCGGCTGAATCTGCGTGGATGCATACACACCTCCTCACCAAGTGTTGTCTCGGACGTTCGGCCAACGGAGCCGAGCGTCTGGTTTCGATCAGCGTCGCGCGATACGCCACCTCCTCACGAGTGACGCCCTACTGCTTGACGGCGCCGAGGGTCAACCCGGACACCAAGTACCGCTGCGCCAGCGCATAGAGCACGAGCAGCGGAATGCTGGCCAGCACGGATGCGGCCAGCATCTGATGCCAGTCCACGTTTTGCTGCCCGATGAGCGTGACGATGCCGAGCGGGATGGTGCGCATATCGTCCGACTTCGTCAGCTGGACGGCGAACAGCAAGTCCTGGAACGACAAGATGAAGGCGAAGACTCCGGTGGCCACGATTCCCGGCCAGGCGAGAGGGCGCATGATCGTCCACAGCATTCGCAGTCTGCCCGCGCCATCGATGAAGGCGGATTCTTCGAGCTCGATCGGAATGGTGGCGAAATAGGTTGTCAGCATGAGAATGGCCAGCGGCAGCGCAAACGATGCATAAGTGATGATCAGCGCCAGGTGGGTGTCGTACAGCTGGAACTGATGAACGAGCGCGAAGAACGGGATGATCATCGCCACCGGCGGGATCTGCTGCGTCCCCACCACAAAGAACTCGAGCGTCCGCTTGCCGCGGAACGCGAAACGCGACATGCCGTAGGCGGCGAGCGCTCCAAGGGTTATAGCCAGGAGCGTGGTGACGCCGGCAACGAAATAGCTATTGAGAAAGATGCGGAGCCACAGGCCTTTGCCGAAGACCTTGCCGTAAGCCTCAAGGGTTGGCGTCGGCGGCAGCCACGTCGCCGGATGCTTGAAGATCTCGCCATTGGGCCGCAGCGAGTTGGTCACCAGCCAGAAGATCGGGTAGAGCACGATGGCAGCCAAGACGAGCAGAACCAGACCGCGGATGATGGCTTCTGGATACAGCTGCCAACGGCGCAGAGACGACCGGCCGGGCACCGGCACCGAGCCGGCGCCCAACTGCCGAGCGGACGCATTTCGAATCATCGTGCGCACCAACGATCGCGAAAGCCCGCCACCGAGCTCTGGATCAGGTCCCGCTGCAGACGGCGCGAGTATACGTTGACTGTCCGCTGCCCGTGGGTGCGCGGCGGGCGCCGGTAGTGTCCTACTTTGACTTTGTGCGCCGATCCTTGCGCCGCAGCGCCACGTCGGCCGCCGTCTCTTCCTGTTCCTCAATCAGCACGACCAAGTCGGCCATCGTCCACGGGCGGGTCGCCAGCCCAGCGGCCATCGCCGGCGTCGTGGGCTTGCCGTTCGCCCGCCGCGTGAGCGTCGTGTGCGGGCGCACGAAGTTCTGGTGGAACACGAACAGCGCCACCGCGCAGCTCAGGTTGTAGACCTTTTTCGAGAACGCGTACGTGAGCCGTGTGAAGCGCCGCATGCTCATGCGCATCGTGAGGTTCTGGCGCTCGACGTGCGATGTGCTGATGTGCTCCGGGTCCGGGGCGCCCGTCACGCACTCGGGTCGGGCCGCTACGCACACGGGCGGGCTGTAGCGGTGCGCCCCGCCCACGTCAGCGCTGTAGAGCTTCACAAGCTGCGCGTAGTCAATCGCAGGGCCGAACGCGTCAGCGGCGGCCTCGCGGTAGAAGCTTGCGCCGTCGCTCGTGAGTTGGAAGCGACCGCTAATCCGGCGGCCCAGGTCCACCAGGAATTCCCGCGCCGTGGTGGCGTCGCGCTTGCCGATCAGCCACGTCGGAATGAGCTTCGTGTCGGGGTCGATGCTCGTGAAGGTCCAGACGTCCCCGATGCCGAACTCGCCACGCCGCTCGGCCGGTACCTGCTTCTGCTTCATAGCGACGAACGCCCACAACTCATCCACCTGGACGCGCTGGCAGCGGAGGTCGCGCACGAGCTCGCCGTGGGCCGCTGCGCACGCCTGGCCGGCCTCGACCACGAGCCGCATGACCGTGTCCTTGGAGCAGCCCGCGATGCGGCTGGCGGATCGGATCGAGTTGCCCTCGACCTGGAGGGCGAGTATCCGTGCTCGCCGGTCGCGGCTGAGGCGGCGCATGCCGTACCCTGATGGCTAAGCTAACAGGGATACTATGACTGACACTGGCAACGGTGTCAAGTGGATTCGCAGTGACTGCTACGCCGAACCAGCGCCTCCACGATCAGGGCATTGCCACGGATTCTGTCGCTAGGCAGCGGGGCTTTTCTCAGCTATAGACTCTCCCGATCTGGGCAGGTTCGGTATAGGCACTGCAGTCGGCCGTTGAATACACACTGCTTTCTCACCCATCTCCCATCGCAGCGCAAGGCGAAGCGCACGGATTTCAAGTTGCTCCGCGAAGGTTTCTGGGTCGTTAAACACGGCCTGCCTAGGATTTCTCTTCATCATTCGCCTCCGTGTCGTGTTTTGTGTCCGATGATTCGGACTGCGGGTTCAGAATCTCACGCATAGCTTGACGGGCGGTATCCTCTCGTCCCCGCAATTATTTGTATGCCTTATGGAAGCTTTCCATCACTTCATCATTGAACGGCACGATCTCTTTGCCGATGTAGATCAGGTCCGTTAGTCGACTCCCCACACCCGGCGCAGCCTCGGCACGCCGTCGCGCCTCGAAGGCAATGAACGCTGCCTCACCTACCGAATATGCTTGCGTGTATGAGTGCGCAATGAATGCCGCCTCTGCGTGCCGCTGTCCTGAACCGATGGTGATAAATCCAAGCGCATCGAAACATTCGGCGGTTCCTGGATCAGCAACTTCGTATAGATGTCCGCCAGTGATATCAACGCCTGCGATCACGATATGCAATCCTAGCTCAAACCCCGTGATTTGCCGGTTAAGGTTGAATGCAGTATCTGGTGCTAAGACAGACTGTGCCTGTAGATACGATTGGTAGTTAAGTCCCAGAGGCCGCAGGAATTGCTCTTCCGCCCGCTCATTTCGGACTTCAGCGAACGCTGATTTCACTTGCTCGACGATTTGACGAATTGACGGCTCGGCAAGCCCACCAATTCTGCCTACTGCCAAATCGAACACCTGGGTGTGGGTCAGGGCTGGACCTGCTGTGAGTGCAACGCAACGCTTGGAAAGATTCGTGATTTTGGAGCTTGCCTGCTCAAACTGAACATCGCCACCGGTGATCATGTGATCAGCACAGGCAACGACGCTCTGCCCATCGCTGCACAGTGCCCCAATGCAGATAGTCATTCTAACCGTCCCTCCCTGCGGCTATGGCGTTGACTTTGCCCAACGCGCCTCGCCACCCTTCGCCGCGATGGCGGATTGCTCGGCCGCGCTCAGAGCCGCTGCCCGCGCCTCGCCGCCCTTGCGCCCGGCAGCGGCGTGCGGCGACTCCACCACAGTCTCCTCGTCCTCGACCTCGCCGGTCATGCGCTCCACGAGCCCGTGGGCAAGCTCGCTGAAGTCAAGCGGTCCCGTGTGGGGGCGAGTCATGCGTCTCCCTCCGTGGCACCGCTCTGGCAATGTACGGCATTGTAATACAAGTGCCTGGTGCCACTGTCTCCAAGGGTGCGCCAGCGGGGCGGCGGGCTGCAAGTCAAAGTAGGACACCACCCGGGCGCCGAGCGGCCGCGGGTCGCGGGTGCACACCCGTACAATGCGGAGCCGCCGCGCGGCGCGCGTGAGTCACCAGGGGAGCTAGACGATGGCACGCAAAGTCAGCGTCGGCGTCGTGGGCGTCGGGACGGTCGCCGAGCTGTTCTATCTGGAGGCCATCGTCAAACATGGCGCGCGCGCGGAGTTGACGGCGCTGTGCGATGTCGTGCCGGGTCGGGCGCAGGCCGCCGCCGAGAAGTGGGGGGCCAAGACCGCCTTCACGGACCTGGGCCATATGCTCGAGTCAACGGATGTGGAAGCGGTGCTCGTGTTGACGAAGCACAGCCAGCACTACGACCACGCCAAGCAGGTGCTCGAGGCCGGCCGGCATCTGGGCATCGAAAAGCCCATCGCGGTGATCTTTGAGCAGGCAACCGAGATCGTTGAGCTTGCCGAGGCGCGGGGGCTAAAGCTGGCGGCGGCGCCGGCCATGGCCTTCGAGCCGGTGTCGCGGCGCGCCGAGTCGCTCATCGCCGGCGGCGCCATCGGCCGGGTGGCCGGGTTGCGCACGCACATGACCGCGAATCCCGCGGATAGGGAGACCGAGTGGCGGCGGCTCGGGCGAACCATAGCCCGGATCGACACTCCTCCAACTGACCAGACGTGGATGTACCAAGCCAGCGAAGGCGGCCCCCTGTTCGACCTCACGCCCTACCAGCTCGTACCGCCCACGCGGCTCTTGGGACCGATTAAGCGCGTGGGCGCGCTTGCCGGCATTGCCGTGCCGGAGCGGGTCGCCGGGAGCGGCCCGGTGAAGGGGCAGCGTTTCGCGACGACGGCCCCCGACAACGTCTTCATGATGCTCGACTGGGGCGAGGACCGCTTCGGCACGGTGTATTCGGGATACCTGCCGGCGAACTTCCGCGGTCCTCACACCGAGTACTACGGCGATGGGGGTGTTCTCGCGGTCAACGGAGGCACCGGAACCGATAGTGTCGAGCTCTATCGCCAGGCCAAGGGAGGCGGTACGAGCCGCTGGGAGGCTGTCGGCGAGGCAAACGAGGGCTGGGATGTCGTCGATCGCGCGGGCGCGATCACCCACTTGGTCGACTGCATTGCCGACGACGCGGAGCTGCAGCTCTCCGCCCGCCAAGCACTGCACATCCTCGAGGTGATCGACTTGGTACACAAATCGAGCGCCAGCGGCCAATTTCTCGACACGACGACGACCTTCGACCTACCGACGACCGTTCCTGCCTAGGCCCCCGAGCCGAGGCACGCGGCGTTATTCGCGCGGGTCGTCGAGGACATACACCGAGACGTGGCTGGTGCTGGGCGCGCCGAACGGCGACCGGTTCCAATCCGACCATCGCGCGTGCAACCGCAGGCCGGCGAGTTGTGCCATCAGGTCGAGTTCCGACGGCCACGCGTAGCGGATCTGTATGGGACGCAAATCGATTGAACCGTTGGACAAGAAGATGGTCTGGCTGGTTACGCGCTGGGCCACCGGATCGTGGCGTTCGGCATCCAGCCGGACGCGATCAAGGCCGACCTCGCCCAGGCTGATCGACCGGTCACGTTGAAACCGCGCCAGGTCCGGCACGAACGCCTCGATCAGGAAGGCACCGTCCGGCTTGAGGCGCTTGGCCACGTTTCCGAAGCAGCGCACCTGGGTCGCTTGATCGAGCAACCCGAAGAAGGTGTTGAAGACGACGAAGATGAGGTCGAACGGTCCCGGGCGAGCGACATCGGCAAAGTCGCCGATGGTGACCGGAATGGCCTCGCCGCCCGGCTTTTCCCGTAGCTTCGCCACCATGGACTCCGACAGGTCGATGCCCTCGACGGACACACCTGTCGCCGCCAGTGGGAGCGCGAAGCGACCTGTCCCAATCCCCAACTCGAGCGCACGGCCTCCATGAGCCAGGTCCGCGAGAAACGCCACGGCGGACGGATCGCCCTCCTCGTGGATATCGTCGTATACCTCGGCCCACCGCTCGCCGTAGATAGCCGGGTCGATCGGTTCGTGTGCCATAGCCATTCGCGATTATGCGGCACTTGGGAATGGCGCCGGACGGTCCCGTGCTTGCGGCGGTAGGATGGCGCCCGCGTCGTTCCTCCCTGGCCGCCAGAAGTGAGTAGCTCTGCCATGTCCACCGATACGCCTTCCGAACGGCCCAGCGACGCGCCGCCCGTGCTGACGGACGGTCCGGTCATCGACCTCCTCGGCGGGAATCTAGGCTCTGTCATCCCGCCGCGCGATGCGCCCGCGGCATACGGCGAGCACGTCAGACGCGGCGGGGTGAACGTCATCCACGTCACGCTTGGGATCTACGCGCGTGACATCGAGCACCTGCTCGACGAATTCTTCGATGCGTTCAATCTGTGCGACCAGATGGGCGACAAGCTCATGCTCATCGAGCGCACGGCGGATATCCACGAGGCCCATGCCTCGGGAAAGCTGGGGCTGATCCTTGGGTTTCAGGGGCTGGACGTGCTGCGACACAACACCAAGTTCATCCCGATATTCCATCGACTGGGCCTGCGGGTAGCCGCCCTCACCTACAACGAAGTCAACCAACTGGGCGCCGGCTGCCTTGAGCCACGGGATGACGGCTTGACGCTGTTGGGCATCCGCATGGTGCGCGAGCTACGGCGCGCCGGGATCGTGCTCGATCTGTCGCACGCGGGCGTGCGCACGTCGCTGGAGGCCATGGAGCGCTACGACGGTCCCGTGACTTTCACGCATTCGAACGCGCAGGCCGTCACGCCCAATCCACGCAACCTGACCGACGATCAGATTCGCGCGACGGCCGCCACCGGCGGCGTGGTCGGCCTAGCGTCCTATGCCCCGTTCTGCCACCAAGAAGACAAGGACCAGCTGGACCTCGAGGACTATTTCCGCCACATCGACTACGTCTGCGAGCTGGTGGGGCCGGAGCACGCGGCCATCGGCTCGGACGTCACCCCGCAATCGAAGGTCAAGTGGGAAAACGCGACCAAGCGCATGTACCCGGACATGGTTGGGCGCTACGTGCTCGAGACCGAATACGTGGAGGGGCTCCACACGCACGCGGAGTTCCCGGCCATTCCGGAGGGCTTGCGAAAACGCGGGTATGCGGAGGCGGAGATTCGGGGCATCCTGGGAGGCAACATGGCTCGCGTCTGCCAGCAGATCTGGGGCTAGGTCCCCGGCGGCAGCCGAGCCGGAGGCGCTAGGACCGTCCCGTGCTGCTCAATCGTTCGCGCGCTAGAGATTTGATGGCCGAGGCCGGCGTCGACGTCCTCGTCCTGACGCAGCCCAATAACTTCCTCTATTTCTCGGACTTCACGCAGGTCAACTCCTTCTCGTTCATCGATCGCCCGGCCATCTGCCTCTTCTTTGCCGATCCGAAGATGGAGCCGGTCGCGATCATTCCGCGTTGGAACTACGAAGCGTTTGTCAGGGTGAGTTGGATCACCGATGTCGTCGTCTACGCCGAGCACGCCGTGGCGGGCAGCGGCGCCGAAGCCGGCGGCTGGCGGCGGGCGTTGCGAACGGCGGTGACCAGCCGACCCGACGCGCGGACCGTGGGCGTGGAAGAGAAGGTGATCCCCAAGTGGATCATGGACGAGGTGACGGCGGCGTGCGCGGATCGCACGGTTCGTGACTGCAGCGAGCTGATACGGCGCATCCGGTCCGTGAAAACTGCTGATGAACTTGGGCATCTGCGCGCGGCGACGCAGATCCTCGAGACCGCGAGCGCCGATATGCTGGCGGCGGCTCATACAGGTGTGCGAGAAGCGGAGCTAGCAGCGGCGTTTCGGGCCAGCGTCGGCCGGCAGGGCGCGGAGGGCATCAAGAACTTCGTGCTTGGGTTCGGCCCCGAGAGCGTCATCACGCACAAGGTGCCAGGCAGCCGCCCGCTCGCCGAGGGCGATCTGATCCGCTTCGACTTGGGCGCGCTGGTTCATGGCTACCACGCCGACAACGCGCGCTCCTATGTGTGGGGACCGCCAAGCGCCGTGCAGGAGCGGCTCTATGCGGCCGTGATGCAGGGTCAGGCGCAGGGCGTGGCCCTGCTGCGACCCGGCACAACGGCGGGCGAGATCTACGCGGCAACCGTGGACGGGCTGCGGCAGGCGCTGCCCCAGGCGCGCCTGGAGCACGTGGGGCATGGAATCGGCGTCGAGCATCACGAAAGCCCGGCGCTGATCGATGGCAGCACGCAGAGGCTGGAACCGAACATGGTCATCAATCTCGAAACCCTCTACAACGATGCCGAGCACGGGGCCTTCGCGGTGGAAGATACGTACTTGATTACGGAGGACGGACACGAGCGATGGACGCACCTGTCCAGAGAATTGGGCTTGGCGTCGGGCGGCGTCGACGGTCGCGGCTAGGCCGCAGACGCCGGTTCATCAATCCCGCGCACGCGGGAATCCAGCCCACACCGCGCTTAGGCCGCGCGGGGCAGGTGCGGCGCGCTCGGGGCCAGTCGCCGCAGGCTGCGACGGCCTGACGGTGCGCACGGTTCTTGGCTACACGGGCTGGGCGCTCATGCAGGTCGTCCGCAACTTCGGCACGCTTGGCCTGCGGCTGAATCTCTTGTGGTTCGTCGCCGCGCTGCCCCTGCTTCCCGCCATCGGCATTCCCGTGGCGATGGCGGTGCAGCAAGCCGCGGGTGGATTCGATTCGCCGACTGCGCCGCTGGTGCTGGTGCTGGCGCTGGTCGGCGCCACCTGCGCCGCGTGTCTGCCGGCGGGACCCGCGACCCTGGCACTCGTCCACGCGACGGCGTGCTTCGTCCAGGGCGAGGAGGTCAGCGCCGGCGACTTTTGGCGCACCCTGCGGCGGTTCGTGCCGCGCGGCTGGCTGGTGCTCGTGATCGACCTCTCGCTTCTCTACGTACTCCTGTTCGGCTTTTACTTCTACTTGAACTCGGGGCAGCTCCTGACGCAAGTGATGGCCTTCGTGGCGCTGTATTTGACGCTCGTCTGGATCGCCGCGCAGGCGTATCTCTTCCCGCTGGTCATTCGCCATGACGTCCCAACGCTGGATGCGTTTCGCGGCGCCATTCTCATGGCCCTTGGACAAGTCGGACGTTCCGCCGCCTTCGTCGTGGTCGCCGTCGCGGCCATTGGCGTGAGCGTCGCCTTCATACTCCCGCTGGTGCTCGTGGTGCCGGTTACCCTGGCATTGGTGGGACATCGCATGGCGCACGACCGGTTCGAGACGCTCGGACGCTGGGACCCGGATATCGGGTCAGGGATGCGATGACCCGACCGTGCTTGGCAACGCGTGAGTCCCGGCGGGGCGCGCGGACCGAAGCCGCAGGAGGTGAGTGATGAGTGAGTCAACCGCGGTCGAGTTGGTCGTCGATGCACACGCCATCGTCGGTGAAGGCCCAGTTTGGGACCCCTCCGCCGGCCTCTTGATCTGGGTCGACATCGAAGGCAAGCGCATTCACGAGTTCGACCCGGCCACCGGTATGGACCGGGCGATCGATGTGCCGCAGTATCCGGGCGCCGTGGTGCGCCGCGCGTCCGGCGGGTACATGGCCGCGGTGACCGATGGTTTCGCGTCGGTTGACCGTGACGGACGGTTCGAGATGGTCGTGCCCGTTGAGGCCGATGTATCTGGAAACCGGATGAACGACGGCAAGTGCGACCCGCAGGGACGGTTTTGGGCCGGCACCACGCGCATGGCGCACGATGCCCCGATTGGCGTGCTCGTCCGGCTGGACGCTGACCTTTCGGTCCATCCCATGGTCGACGAACTCTGGGTGTCCAACGGACTCGATTGGACCGCGGACGACAGCCGCATGTATTTCATCGATTCGTTCGTGCAGCGGGTTGACGTGTTCGACTTCGAGCCTGCCACCGGCGCCATCTCCAACCGCCGCCCGCTCATCGAGGTGCCGGAGTCATGGGGCTTCCCCGACGGCATGACGCTGGACGCCGAGGGCTATCTCTGGGTGGCGTGCTGGGGCAGCAGCCGCGTGCGGCGGTTCGACCCGGAGGGGCGGCTGGACCGCGAAATCGTGCTTCCCGTGACCCAGGTCTCGAGCTGCGCCTTCGGCGGGCCTGACTTGTGCGACCTCTACATCACCACCGCGGCGCGGGGGCTCGACGCCGCGGCGCTCGAGCGCGAGCCGCACGCCGGCGGACTGTTCCGCGCGCGCCCCGGAGTTCAAGGACGCCCGGCGCACGAGTTTCTGGGATAGCGCCGAGGCCGTAGACGGAGGATTGTGCTGGGGCGGTTCGCGAACCGCGCCTACAAGACGCGCCCGCCCCGCGAAAGGCCGACGCCCGTGAAATGCGCCCCGCTACTCGCCCTTGGCGCCGGCGACGTCCCTGCGCTGGAATTGCCAGAAGGCGAGGCCGCCGAGGATGACGATGTATCCGAGCATCACCATCGCGGCGGGCAGGGGGTCGGGCAATGCGCCAACGCCTCCTGGTCCAAACGAGAAATCCCCAACTTCCATCCATCCGCTCGCCGCGCGCCCGAGCACAAAGGTGGAGATCCGCTCGAACCAGTCGAAGTTGGCCAGGATGCCGACCACGATCGACTCAATGACGTAGTAGCCGACGCCGATCGCGATACCCATGCCCGACGATGAGGTCAATACCGACATCAGCACGGCCAACGCCACATACGGCATATAGGCATAGATGAGCTTGCCGAACGAGATGGCAAGGTCGGACCATTCCCCGGCCCCAACAAGCTCGCCGCCTTCTAGCGTGAGCGATGCGATCACGCTGGCAACGGCGACAATCGCCAATACGACCAAGCTCAGGCCGATGCTCACGAGCGCGATCAAGAGCGTCTTCGACGCCAGAAGCTGCCACCGGCCGACGCCTCTAACCAAGACGCTTCGCAGGGTCCCCCAACCATATTCGGTCCCTGGTACCGACGCCGCCAGAATCATCACGAGGATGACGCCGAAAAAGGCCAAGGTGCTGTGCAACGAAACCCTGAGGCTGTGCGGGGGAAGCATTGTTTGCCGAATTACATCGGAATCCTCGGCTACGGATTCACACTGAGCGGCAAATCCTTGCAAGGTTCTGAGGATATTCTCGCGTTCCTCTGGCGGGAAACTCTCGATATCAAGAGGGAGATCGCCGTCCTCCATGTCGCGCAAATCGCTGCATGTGAGTTCAATCTCGACGCTTTCTCCAGCCGTATCGGTTGTGGAAAATGAAACGCTCGATTGATTGGCGGGACCTCCGCTTGCAACGAACGCATAGGTGGCCCAGAAGCCGAGTTGCGTAATAGCCACCGCGATGAGCAGCAGAATCCACGGCATCCGACGGCGTCGGAGCTTGTACCACTCCCACCGGGTAAGGCTGAGTACGTGGGGGATCATTCGGTCTCTCCTTCGTCGTCACTGGTGACGTCGAGGAAGCATTGCTCCAGCGCGGGCGCAGGGGATGAGGCGCCGGCGTAACGGGGAAGTGGTCGTAACGGCCGCGGGTTCCTCGCTGGCGTTTGCAAGGACCGGGAGCGGTCTGGCGGCGGGATGGTTCGGCGAGAAGCCGCGTGCACGATTGCTCCCTGGCGTCAGCCTAAACCGAAGCCGAATGCGTCGCGTTGATGCGCAACGAGGACGGGCTACCCGCCCTTGGCGCCGGCGATGTCCTTGCGTTGGAACTGCCAGAAGGCGAGACCGCCGAGGATCAAGGTGTATCCCAGCATCACCAGCGCGCCGTGAAGCGCGTCGGGCACTGTGCCGACGCCCGGCGGTCCAAACCGGACCGACCCGTCCGCGGACAGCCATCCGCTGGCTGCGTGTCCGAGGACAAAATTGGAGACGCTCTCGAACCAGTCGAAATTGATCAGGATGCCAACGACAATCGACTCAACGACGTAGTAGCCAACGCCGATCGAGATGCCGACGCCGGACGATGAGGTCAATACGGTAAAGAGGATGGCCAGCGCGATGTACGGCATGAACATGTAGATGACCTTGCCGAACGTTATCGCGGCGACGGACCATTCCCCGGACCCGGCAAGGCCACCGTCGTCAAAGGTAAGGGAGGCGATCAGGCTGCCAACGCCGGTGATCAGCGATACGACAAGACTCACTCCGACACACAGCAGCCCGAGCAAGAGCGTCTTCGACGCCAGAAGCTGCCAGCGGCCGACGCCCCGCACCAGAACCGTCCGCAAGGTGCCCCAGCCGTATTCGGTCCCTACCGTCGACGCTGCCAGCACCATGACGAGGATGACGCCGAACGTGGCGAGCACGCTCTCAAGGGCGCTGTTGATGCTCCGTGGAAGAAGGAGCCCGCCACGAATCTCCCTAACGTCTTCCAATACGGATTCGCACTGCTGGGCAAATCCCTCCATGGCCCTCATAGCATCGTTTCGACTATCGGAAGGGAGCTGCTCAATCTCTGGGGGGATTGCGCCTTCCTGCATGTCGGGCACATCGCGGCAGGTCAGCTCGATCTCGACGCTGTTTCCCTGCGCGTCGCTATCCGAGAACGACATGCTGCTTTGATCGAGGATCGCCCCGCTCTGGAAGAAGGCGTAGGTGCTCCAGAAGATCAGTTGCGCGAGGGCAACCGCGATGATCAGCAGAATCCACGGCATCCGGCGCCGTCGCAGCTTGAACCACTCCCACCGGGTGAGGCTGAGAATGTGGGTGATCATTCGGCCGCGCCTTCGTCGTCGCCGGTCACGTCGAGGAAATACTGCTCCAGCGACACCTGGAGGGGCGCGATTTCGGAAACGTAGACGCCCAGGCGGCCCAGCGCCGCGGACAGTTCCGAGGTGCGGTCGTGCGGCGCCGTCACGACCAGCGCGTCACCCTCGATCCGCACGTCCTCCACCCAATCGAGCGCCGTCAGGATTTCAACCGCCTTCGCGTCATCGGATGTCTTGAGGCGGATTTGCTCCTGTGGGTGGAGCAGGTCCGCGACATCGCCCTGAACGATCACCTTGCCGTGAGAGAGGATGGCGACGCTGTCGCAGATCTGCTCGACCTCGTTCAGCAGATGGCTGGAGAGCATCACGGTCCGATTGGCGCTCGCGAGGCTCCGAATCAGATCGCGCACTTCCGCCATGCCAGCTGGGTCCATGCCGTTGGTCGGCTCGTCCAGGATCAAGAGCTCGGGGTCGCCGAGCAGCGTGTAGGCCAGTCCCAGGCGTTGCTTCATGCCGAGCGAGTAGGTGTGGAAGCGGTCGGTCGCCCGATCCGCCAGGCCGACTTGCTCAAGTAGGTCGTCCAGCTCCTTGGGCGAGCCACGCCCGGAGATGCCCTGGAAATAGGCCAGGTTGCGGCGTCCGGAAAGATAGGGATAGAACGACGGCTGCTCGACGATGGCTCCGACGCGATGCAGCGCGTCGGCATGGCTCATCCTCGATCCAAGCAGACTGAAGCTGCCCGAGGTCGGCCGTACCAGACCGAGCAGCATGCCGATGGTGGTGGTCTTGCCCGACCCGTTGGGCCCCAATAGTCCAAAGATGCGCCCGCGAGGCACTTCCAGCGTGAGCTGATCCACGGCAAGGATGTGACCGTAGCGCTTCGTCAACGCACTGGTCTGGATGACGAGATTGTTCAATGTGAGCCTTTTCGGCCAAGCGCGCTCTCCGAGCGCGACGCGTCATCATAAGGGATCGCGGTGAGGGCTCTCGGGGAGATTGCCCACGTTGCGATTTGTTCAGGGTGGGGGTAGTTGTCTTCTTGATTAATCCTTCGTGGAAACAGCGACGGTGCGTGGACGTGCCGCGCGCCCTGCCGGTCATTCCGAACGAACGTGAGGAATCTGGAGCGTCCAACCTCGCGGCCGCGGGGTGTGGCATCTGAGACTCCTCGCTGCGCTCGGAGTGACAGAGGGGCGCTCGGAGTGACAGGTTGGGCGGTTCGGGCGTAGGCGGTGGGGTGGATTCCCAGGCTGCGCGCAGCCTGGGTCAGAGGGCAGACTCCCAATGCAGCCTGTGCCATCGGGCTGCTGCCCTCCGGCGCACAGCCTCAGCCCTCAGCGGCTACTCGGTGAAGGTATCGGGGCTGGTTCGCCGCCAGTCCGGACGATAGCCCTCCTTGGCGTTGAATCCCATCGACGGGAATACCTGTTGCGGAGTGCGCCAGGGCCACGCCTGGCCGCCGATGACGCGGTAGTCAGCGTCTCTGCCGCACAGCCAGTAGAACATGTGAGCCACGAAAATGGACTGGCGATGGCCTCCGTAGTAGGCGCTGTGGAAGTCGAAGTCGTCCTCGGCGATCCAGTCCCGCTGCGGCTCTGCCGAGCGCCAGTAGTTGTACTTCAGCATGCGGCGCAGGCCGGTCGAGGTGGAGACGCCTCGCCGGTGCAGGATGCTCTGGTGATGGATGCCGATGGTGCCGGCGGGTCCTTCGAGCAAGATGCCCTGCTCCTCGAAACCGCGCTTGGCGGGTCCGATGTGGGTGCCCGGAAAGACCTCCGTGGGGCCGAGCCCGGCAGGCGTGTCCTGCGGGAAGTAGAAGACTTCCAGGAATTTGAGCTCGGGGCCGAAGATGTGGTCGGCGTCTTGATGCCAACCCTGCGCCGGCATTGGGGCCTCGACGCGATGATGGCTGGTGATCACGGGCAGGCCGACGCTCGCGCCCAGCAGGGACCGCAGGGCGCCCGCGAGTTGCGGGTTGAGCAGCACGTGCTCGATGAACCAGTCCTCCAGCAGGATGGCGCTGGGTTCGTGGCTCCCGCGGATGCGCTCCAACTCATCAAGCGTCATCCCGGGCGGCGTGAAGCTTGGATCGAGCGGAATCTTGCCGTCGAGCCAGTCGCAGCACTTTTGGTTGATCTCATCCGGCACGACGCCCTTGAGCAGCAGGTGCCCGTCGCGGCAGAAGTCGAGCACCTGGCTGTCGGTGAGGGTGGGGGCGCAGTCGAACGTTCGAGCTTCGCTGTCATGAGTGACGCTGGATGGCATGCGCAAGGGTGCCCGATGTCGCCGAGGCACCCTATTCTATGCGGCCTCGCGGGTGCTTGGGTGCCGGCGCGGTCGCGGCTCGGGTCGAGCATGGCCATCGATTGGTCCGCACACGCGACCAGCTAAACGGGCCTAGCTCGCCGAACGTACCGACTGGCGGGGTTACCCGAGTCTTGTACGGCGGCTTACGAAGGCTCCTCGCGCAAGACCGTGCCCACGCGGTCGATGCCGCGGTCGAACGAGGCCACGACGCCGACGCCCGTCCGCTCTGCGCTCGCCACCAGATAGGCATCGGCGAAATCGAGGCCCTGTACCTCGTACAGCTCGACCGCGCGCTGCAGGAGCGGGCTATCAACCACGCGGATGGCGCGAAAGGCAAGAATCGACCGCAGCGCCTCGGCAACCTGGAGCCGGGGAGCCTCGCAGTACGACTCAAGGACGTACGCGACCTCAGCGAGAATCAGGTCCGGCAGCAGCAACTGGTCTGCCTGTTCGAGGTAGCGCGTTGCCAGCCGCGCCTGCGCGGGAGGGTCGCCAGTGAGATGTCGAATCAGCACGTTCGTGTCGATGAAGGCCGTCATCGTCGGGTGGCTGCTCGAATCCTCCGCGTTTCGCGCAGCACGTCATCCCAACGCGTGCCCCGCTTCGGTGCCGGCACGCTGACCGAGCCGGCTAGCTGGATCAGGTCGGGGCTGCGCGCCAGGATCGCCCGCTGTCCCTCGACCCTGAAGATGACTTCGTCGCCCTCCTCGATGGTCAGTGCTTCACGAACCGCCCGAGGAATCGTGATCTGGCCCTTCGAGCTGACACGGGCGGGAATGTCCACGCGCCCCTCCTTACTCTTCAGATAAAGTAAGGATACGGCAGTGATTGGGGGGTGCGCGTACCTTGACCCACGTTCGCCTCGGACGAAGCGTGACGATTGCCAATCCGTCCCAAATGGCGGGTTACCCCGAACGCCGCCGCCAGCCCCTGCCGTTCCGCCCGTTCCGCAGCCTGCTAGCGATCTAGGTCGGCCATCGCTCCCAGAACGTGGAAGCCGCTGTCGACGTAGAGGACTTCGCCGGTGATGCCGCGTGAGTCCTCATCGCAGAGGAAGCGCGCGACCCCGCCAATCTCCTCCTGCGTGACGTGCCGTCGCAGCGGCGCCGCGTTGGGGAAGGCGCGATAGAAGTCCTTGAATCCCTTGACGCCACCGGAGGCCAGGGTGCGGACGGGGCCGGCGCTGATCGCATTGACGCGAACGCCCTGCGGCCCGAGGTCGTCGGCCAGGTAGCGAACCGTTGACTCCAACGCCGCCTTGGCGACTCCCATGACCTTGTAGCTGGGCATGACCTTCTGCGCCCCGTGGTAGGTCAACGTGAGAATCGATCCCGAGCCGGCGGGAAACAGCGGCAGGCACGCCCTGGTTAGCGCGAGGAACGAATAGACCGAGATTTCGTGCGCCGTGAGGAAGCCCTCGCGCGTGGTCTCGAAGAACCGGCCGGTCAGGTCGTCTCTCGGGGCGAAGGCTATGGAGTGCACCAGAAAGTCGATCTCGCCGAAGTGCTCCCGCGCCGACTCGAAGGTGTCCGCGATGCTGTCGTCCGATGTCAGATCGCAGTACTCGATCCAGTCGCTGCCGACGCTCTGGGCCAAGCGAACGACCCGACTCTCGAGCACCGGCACGGTGTAGCCGAAGCCCAGGCGAGCCCCGTCGGCGGCAAGGGCCTGGGCGATGCCCCAGGCGATCGAGCGATCGTTGGCCACGCCAAACACCAGCCCGCTCTTGCCTGCCAAGCTCACTGCGGCCGCTCCTGATACGAGCCCGACTCCGACAGCCGGGAGACACCTGCCCCAATCGTAATACTCCCGCTAGGACTCGACCCCACGAGCGTCGGACGACGAGGCCAGCCTGGCAGGGATTGCCCAGCCTCTTCCACGAGAGGACGGTGCCCATAAGGGCCAACAGCCCGGTGGCGGATCAGCTTGTTAGGATCGCGCGCTTTGAAGGTGGCATCCGTGCTGAACGCAAGGCGCCATTTCCCCAAAGATCGACGCAGGTCGAGGGGCGCTCCTACGAACACTGAGAAGTGAAATCAATGCACGCACGCCTGAAGTTATCGGCAGTCGTCGCCAGTATCACGCTATTGGCGGTGGTGTTGCTGGGGTGTGGTGACACACCTTCAGCCGCCCCGAGTCCGGCGCCCACGGCCACCGCCGCGTCTGTGGCCGTTGCACCCACGGCAAGTCCCGAACCCACGCCCACCGCCGCGCCGGTAGCCGTCACACCGACGCCAAGTCCAGCACCCACGGCCACCGCCACGCCGGTGGCCGTCGCGCCGACGGCAACTCCGGAGCCCACGCCCACCCCGACACCAGTTCCCGCCACGCCGACGCCGACTCCCGAACCCACGGCTACCCCAACGCCGGTCGCCGTCACGCCGACGCCGACGCCGGAACCGACGCCCTCCCCCACCGCCACGCCTGAGGCCGTCACTCCGACGGCAACTCCGGCACCCACGGCCACGGCCGCACCGATATCCGACCCCGACGCCCCTCTGGCTTTCGATCCCACCGTGGTTCGGGGCACCCTGGGCAACGGCTTGGTCTACTACGTCAAGCACAACGAGGAGCCGCGTGAGCGGGCCCACCTATCGCTGGTTGTGAAGGCTGGCTCGATCCTCGAGGAGGAGGAACAGCGCGGGCTCGCGCATTTCGTCGAACACATGGCGTTCAACGGCACCGAGCGTTTCGCCAAGCAGGAAATTGTCGAATATCTCGAGTCTATCGGTAGCACCTTCGGAGCCGACCTGAATGCTTCAACGGGTTTCGACTACACCCAGTATTTCCTTGAGATTCCAACTGACGATCCGGAAATTCTTGAGACGGCGTTTCAGATTCTCAGTGACTGGGCCTTCGCCATAACCTTCGCGCCGGACGAAATCGAGCTTGAGCGCGGTGTGATCCTGGAAGAGTGGCGCTTGAGACGAGGTTTTGGAGCGCGTTTTCAGGACAATTGGTTTCCATTGATTTTTGGCGACTCTCGCTATAACGAGCGAAGCCCCATTGGGCTGCCCGAAATCATCGAAACCGCTCCCGCACAGCGCCTGCGGGACTTCTACGAGCGCTGGTATCGGCCTGACTTGATGACCGTAATCGCCGTGGGTGATTTCGACACCGAGGTGATCGAGGCAAAGGTGCGGCAATACTTCGCTCCGCCCCCAGAGGGTGAGGCTGGCCAGGCGAGCGCCGCCGTCGGATCGGCAACCGACCGGCCTCGCTATGGCGTGCCCGAGCACGACGCGCCGCGAGTCAACGTGTTCAGCGATCCCGAGGCGCCAGCTACGCAGATATTCCTGCTCCGAAAGCTCCCGCCCGAAACCGGCCAGGACCTGGCGGCGCTGCGGCGCATTGTGGTGGAGCGGCTGGCATTCATGATGCTCAATGCTCGTCTGTTTGAACGGGGTCAGGTCGAGGATCCCCCGTATCTAGGGGCCAGCGGCGCGGGTGGGTCGTTCGTCGAGCCGGTGGACCTCGTGCAGTTCGGGGCATGGGTGGAGCAGGACGCCGTCGAGCCCGGGTTTGCGGCTCTGCTCGAGGAGACGCAGCGCGCTCGACGGCACGGGTTTACCGAGTCCGAGCTGGCTCGGGAGAAGACCAACCTGCTGAGTGCCGCGGAACGTGTGTACAAGGAGCGGGATCAGCGGGAGTCGGCCAATCTGGCGCAGGAGTATGCGGACCACTTTCTGAGCGGGACTCCGGCTCCCGGCATCGAGGCTGAGTGGGATCTGTACCAGATGCTGCTTCCGCAGATTTCGCTGGCGGAGGTCGACGCCGTGGCAGATTCCTGGAGCGAGCCTGGGAATACGGTGCTTCTGGTGATGCGGCCCGATGGAAGTGACGGCAAGTCGGATGATGATCTGGAGTCTGAGTTGCAGGCACAACTCGCGGCAGCCGACACACTCGAGGTTGATCCATACGAGGACGATTTCGCCGACGTGCCGCTGCTGGCTACATTGCCGACGCCAGGGACTATCGATAGTGAAGAGCAGATCGAGTCCATCGACGCTCTCAAGTGGACGCTATCCAACGGAATCACCGTGATCGCCAAGCAGACCGACTTCAAGAATGACGAAGTGGTGTTCGGCGCCTTCAGTCCGGGTGGGAACTCGCTGGTGGCCGACGCGGACCACGTATCCGCTCTGTACGCGGCCCAATTGGTTTCCGGCAGCGGTGTTGGGCTGCACGACAACGTGACCCTGGACAAGCTGCTGACCGGCAAGCGGGTCTCCGTGTCGCCCTATATCGCAGAGCTGTTCGAGGGCTTTAGTGGGCGCACGTCGCCGGATGACATGGAGACCCTCTTTCAGCTGATAACCCTGTATGCAACCGCGCCGCGGCTGGATCCGGTGTATTTCTCGACCTATGAGTCAAGTCTGCGCAGCGTCGCCGAGACTCGCGCCGACCAACCGGACGCCGTGTTCTCCGACGCCGTGACCACCGTGCTGAGCCAGAATCACTTCCGCAGGCGGCCCCTGACGCTCGAACTTCTGGACGAACTGAGCATGGAGCGGGCGGAAGCGGTGTACGCCGACCGGTTTGCCGACCTGGGCGACGCGACCTTCGTTTTCGTGGGCGCCTTCGACTGGGAAACGCTGCGATCGTTGACCGCTACATATCTGGCCAGCCTGCCGTCCACCGGGCGTGCCGAGCAGTGGCGGGACGTCGGGATCGATCCGCCGACGGAGTTGGAGGACCACGTCGTCCGCAGCGGTATCGAACCGCGCAGCTTGACGGCATTGCTGTTTGCCGGCGACATGGTGTGGAGCCGTCAGGAAGCGCTGACGCTTACGGCAGCCGGCGAGATGCTCCAGATCCGCCTGCGCGAGCGCTTGCGAGAGCAACTCGGTGGTACGTATAGCGTCGGCGTGAACGCCGGCTCCAGGCTGCTGCCGGACCCCGAATACCAAATCTCCGTCTTCTTCGGCAGCGACCCTGCCCGTGCCGAGGAACTCCTCAAGGAGGTGGCGGAGGAACTGGATTGGCTGCGCGACGGGGGGGAGCAGGAATACCTGGACACGGTCAAGGAGCTTCTGCGTACTCCCCGAGCGGAGCTGCTGCGGGACAACGGCTTCTGGCTCAATCAGATCCAAGCGGCCATGCAGCGGGGTGAGTCGTTCACGGCGATCATCGGCTTCGATGAATGGCTGGACGCCTTGACCCTGGAGCAAGTCGCGGCCGCGGCTCGGCTCTACCTCACCGACGACCGCTACGTGCGGGTGGTGCTGCTCCCCGAAGACGGTTAGTTCCACTGACCACAGCGGTGTGAGACACGGCCGAGCGTCAGGCTGCGGGTGTCGGCCACCGATGAGGCGGCGGGGGGCTGGGCCGGTCACCGGGGACTACGAGGATGACTCCGGGCTTGCCGGAGACGCGGGCATAGGCGTCGGCCATGTGGGCGGCGGCCTGCTCGTGGCGGGTGGTGATCATGCGGATGCGGGGCTCGTCCCGCAGGGCGGTGATGATGCCCGACATGTGGATGCCGGGCATGCCGAAGATGACCTCCACGCCTTCCCGGACAAGGGATTCCACCAGGGCCTCGCCGCCGCTCATGGCGGTCATGGCACCTTCGGCCCGCTGGTCACAGTCATGATGGCCTCGGAGGGTGCGCCAGTCAGTTTACGGCTTGGACCCGGCAACGACGTGCCCCACCTGCACGAAGTGGGGCTGCGGAATGTCGATAGCCGCCGATCAGGAGGCCCCGCCGTCAAGAGGTCGCCACGCATCGTGGCTGAAGGGCGGCGATCCGGTTGCCGTCGCCCGCTCGGATGCGGCGTGCCTGCGGGCCGGCGGGGTTCCGACAGCCGGAAGAACAAACGCTCAAACCTGGTACCCCCGGTAGGACTTGAACCTACAACCTTCGGATTAAGAGTCCGCTGCTCTGCCAATTGAGCTACGGAGGCAGGTTGCCAAGTCTACTTGGGCGCCCTTCGAAGACTCAACGATCTGGGAAGCGCCCCGGGCATGGCATAACCTTGGGGCACGAGCGGGGTTGTCCCTCATGAGCCTGGTGAAGCGCAACTCCTGGAGGAGACGGCATGCGTCTTCGGTTTATGTCGCGGAATGTTGTTCTGGTCATCATCACCCTTGCCGCGCTGGCCGTCGGCGGCGCGGCCTTGGGCTTGGCCCTCGCCAATCGTTTGTCGGGCGACGATGTCGGGTCGGTGGCGTTCCTGCGCCGGGTTGACGTCGGGCGGGAGGGCGAGCGACTTGGTCCCGACGTGGGTGTGAAGGTTCCGGTCGACCGTCCGCCGATCCGTATCGGGCGGGACCGATTTCCCGACCACCTCCGGGATCGAATCGTTACGAGCCGCCGAGGTACCGCCGTTATCCACGGTCTGGTCGTGGCCCGCGATCCTGACAGCGTGCTCATCGAGACCTCGAATGGCGAGCGCCGACGGGTGCACGGCGTCCCGCGTGCCGGCGACGAGCTCGACGTGGGAAGCAGGGCCACCCTTGACGTGCGGGCCGACGCGCAAGGTCGTCTGCGCTATGTCGGCAAGCATGGCGCGCGCTCCTCGAGCCGTGCCGATGCCCGGGTTTCGTCGGGCATGGTGATCGCCATCGGCGAAGTCACGGGCGTGTCGGATGACACGGTGAGCGTCGCCACCATTCTCGGAAACAATGTTGACATCGCCCTGCGGGAGTCGAGTCAGGTCGACGGCGTTTCGGTCGGAGGCTCGGTGGTCGTGATGGCGGAACGGACGGCTGACGGGCTCGTGGCGCGCTGGGTGCGGCCGATGTCACAGCCGGGTGGGTTCGGCGAGCGCGCGTGGCTGCGGCCCGCGGTCGCGAGCTAGTTCCCCGGCGCATCGCAATGGCTGAGCGCTCACAGCACGCCGCAGGATTTGCGGCGTTGCGCTTCATTGCCGACGTTCCGCTCTATGCGGCCATTGGCGTGGGTCCATTGGTGGCCGGTCGGACGGTCATCGATGGCTTCATCGGCGTCCAGGGCGACCCGTGGCTGGGGCGCACTTCGCTCGCCATCGAGTGGCTGGCGTTCGCGGTGCTTGGCTACTTCTTTACGCGGACGTTGATTGGGCTCGCGTTGGACTACGAGACCTTTTGGCGCGTCCCCGGCCGGATCAGCGCGTTTGCCGCGCTGCTTGTCGCAGAGGCGCCGCCCGGGCCGCTCCATGCGTACGTTGAAACGGCGTCGGGCGATATTTCCGCGGCCATGCACGCCAGGTCGCTGAGAAAAGCTGGCATCCGAGGCCGCTCGATCAGTCGGCTGCAGGCGGCGTACACGGCCATTCGGGCTGGTTGGCTAGGGGCGGTCGTCGCGCTGCTCTGCTTGGTCGTCGAGCTCGTGCGCCGCGCGGTCAGCGGGGACCAAGAGGTCTTGCTGATAGGCGTTCTCGCGGCTGTCGCCCTGGCGGTGGTGCTCGTTCTGTCGCTGGGCACCATGATCGTTGGCCGCGGCGTCGCGACGGCCGTTGCTGGCGGTATCCGGCGGCGCGCGGCGGGGCCGACCTCGGGCTGAATCCCCGGCGTCTCGGCGAGGTCAGGCGATCGTCGGCAGGTCCAGAAACGTGGCCTCGCAGTTTCGCGCGCCGGCGATCAGGTCGGCCAGGGCGCGGACGCCAAAGACCTCGGTTGCATAGTGCCCGGCGGCGATGAAGTGGATGCCGAGCTCGCGCGCGAGCATTTCAGCCGGCTCGGCCATGTCGCCCGTGAGCAACGCGTCCGCGCCGAGCGCCCGCGCTTCTTGCACAAAGGACGCTCCGCTGCCGCTGCAGACGGCGACGCGCCGGATCTCGGCCGGCCCGTGCATGAAGGCCGCGTGCGGACGGCCGATCGCGGCTTCCACACGCTCGACCAGCGTTGCGGCAGTTAGCGCGTGAGATGTGCGGCCGATCTTGCCGATGGGCCGGCCGCCACTGACGGCGAACGGGGTTTGCTCAAGCTCCAGCCCAAGCGCCTCGGCGATTTGCGCGTTGTTGCCGAGCTTCTCGTGCGCATCCAGCGCCAGGTGGTAAGCCGCGAGGCTGATGTCGGCGTCGAACAGCGCGCGCAGGCGCTCGCGCATGACTCGATTGACCACGCGGCTGTCACGGTCCCAGAACAACCCGTGGTGTACGACGATCAGTTGTGCCCCGGCCTGCGCGGCTTGCTGAAAGAGCCCGAGGCTGACGCTCACGGCGGTGACCACTCGTTCGACGCGCTCGCTGCCGATCACTTGCAGACCCATTGGGCCATAGTCTGGAAATCCGGCCAGGTCCAACGTGGCGTCCAGAAACGCGACCAGATCGTCGCGGCGCTCGGCCACCCTTCGGCTAGCTGACGGCGTCGCTTGCCTCGCGTACCCCCTCGACCAACTCACCGTCGGTGGTGCTGGTCGAGGCGATGCGCATGAACTCATCGGCCGAGATCCCCAGCTCGCCCAGTACGCGCTTGTCGATGGGGCAGGGATAGATGTAGTCGTCGATGGTCCCGTCCGACTTGGCCCGGGCCTTGTCCGACATGCGGGCAATCCAGGGAATGCCGCCGATTACGAGGTCACGTGATCGTGGTTGGAAGCTTTCGCTCATAGGTCGATCCCCAGCGCGGTGTACTGGAGTCTAGACCAGAGCCGCCGCAAGGCGAGGGAAATCGGAGGTCCGAGTACACAACTCGCGAGCGAGCGTCGTACATGCCGCGTGTGGGGGCTCGGAGCGCCACAGTCCGGCGGCGTCGGCGAGCGCGAGCAACAGCGCACTCGCCAGTACCCGCACGTCCACCTGGGGTCTCGAAGCGGCGTCGCAGTGTCTGCTCGGGTGTAGAGCGCCGACGTGGCTGGCCGCCAGCGCCTGCCCGGACCTCCCGGAGACTGGATCGCCGGGCAGCATTGTGGCTTTACATAATGACCACTCGCCAAAGTCAAGGCCAAACGCCTCCAGATCGACGAATGTGATTCCGTCACTGCCGAGAATGAGGTTGCCTGGGTTCAGGTCCAGCGGGACCGTTCGCATGGGCGCCGTGCTGATTGTCTTCGCGAGCCGCCGAATGTCCGTGCCGGCCTCCTCCCAAGCGGGATGCCGGCGCTGCAGCGCAGCCGAGGCGATGACCGACTCGGCGACGGCCGCGATCTCCGATTGGCGGAGGTGATAGGCACGGCTGACACGCTCTGAATTGAGGGCTTCGGTCCAATCGTCGAGCGCCGCGAGCAACCTTTCCCAGGCAGCCGCCACGGCCTGCCATTCCGGTGGCGGCGCGTCGCCGCGCAACGCCTGGGCCAGGGTCGGGCCGGCGACCCATTCGCGGACCACGGCGGCGTGGGCTTCCTCCACCGCCAGCAGCCGCGGCACGGGCGCGCCGCGCGCGGCCAGCGCGGCGTAGGCGGCACCTTCCACGCGCGCGCGGTCGCCGGCATGCGGCCCATCGAACAGCTTGCAGGCCAGCAGTTGTGAACCATCGAGCACTCGGTAGACACCGCGAGCGATGTGTTCGAAAGTTGGTGGGTCCACTATTTACGACCAACGTGCACTGAATTCATAACTCCATTTTCGTTAACGATGTCGTTCTGAGCGGCTGAGGATCGTTTTCACTTGTTCAAGGGAAGCCTAAGAGTCACGGCGACACCCTGTCCAAGCCCGTCACTTGCAATTGTTGCTGTACCCTCATGTGCTTCGACTATAGCTCGTGTGATGGCCAATCCCAGACCTGTGCCGCCTATCCCACGATTACGAGCCTGGTCGGTTCGGTAGAAGCGATCGAAGACATGGGGAAGATCTGCGGCGTGGATGCCGATCCCGTCATCGATGATTGAGATAGCCAACGCCTCGTCGCTTTCTAACCCCGCCCTGAGCACGATATGCCCGCCAGCCTCGGTGCAATGAATGGCATTGCTCAGGACGTTTCCCAACGCCTGGCTCATGCGCATCCGGTCAACGTCCATGTCCGGGAGGTCGGCGGATACCTGCTGCGACAACTCAACCTGTCGAGTCTGAGATTGTGGCTGCCAGCGATCCACCTCTGCAGTGAGCAGCTCATAAATCGAACTCGATTCGAGTGCGAGCCTCAAGTCACCATGGTCGGTCTCAGCAAGCCAGTCCAGATCAGTCACGAGACCGCGTAGCCTAGCTACTTCCTGGATGATGAGGTCGGCCGCGCTATCAGGCGTCTGCAGTCCATCGCGTAGCCCTTTAGCCTCCAGTTGAATGACGCTCAGCGGCGTATTCAGCTCATGAGCGACATCGTTGATCAGCCGCCTGCGGAGGTCGCGCTGAGTTTCCAAAGTGGAGCTCATCCGGTTGAAAGCCGCACTCATCAGTCCCAACTCATCCGAGGATTTGACTGGTAGCTGGGCCGTGGCCCCCTGAGCAATTGCTTGGGTCGCCTTCGTCAAAGCCGTCACAGGGGCTGTGATCCGTCTGGATAACCAAGCGGCCAGCAGTATGGCAATGCCAACTGTCAGTATTCCGCCAATAACCGTGATATACAGGAGCGTGTTGAGAAATCCATGCGACTCCGTCGATAGGAACTCATGGTTTATATCCACATAGACGTAACCTACGGGCTGAGTTGTGGTCAAATCGAACACCGTCCCGCGATGTCCGTCCAGATCGGGTGCGGTGGTTCCGGACAACAGTTCGGAAAAGTTGTCCTTCACTACACGACCGTCGACGCTGGTGATGACGACTCGTACCGGATCTTTGTGGAAGAGCTCGAAGGATCCTCCCTCACTTTCTTCATGCCGCTCCCTCTGCAGAAGCCCGTCGTAGATGTATCCGACCTCAGACAGCGATCTGTCGACCGTTTCCCAGCCACCGGCACTCGTATATTCCCGACTCAGACTCCGGGCTAACCGGCTCGCCTCATCATCACCTATCTCGTCTACGAACACACCCAGGCGGGACTGCGCCGCGTAGTATCCCACGGCGACGCTGACCAATACGGTAAGAACGACGACACAGACGATCGAACCCATTATTCGCCAGCGCAGCGACATCATTCGCCGTCTACCACGAACTTGTAGCCGGCACCGTAGACAGTCTGAATGGGCTGTTCGCCATCTCGGCCGATCTGCTTTCGCAGGCGAGCGATCTGGCTGTCGATGGCCCGGTCGAACCCATGGAATTCGTGGCTGAAGGTCAGCGAGATTAACTGGGCACGGGTGAGCACCTGGTTAGGATGACGCATAAATGTCGATAGCAGAGCAATTTGCGCTTGGCTCAAACTTATGGAGTCTTGGTTGACCGTTACGCTCCTGGTGGTCTCATTCAGTGTGATGTTTCCGCGTGTCAACACCTGCTGGACTCTGCCTTTGACGCGACGAAGCACGGCTTCGGCGCGCGCAATGACCTCCTCTGGATCGAAGGGCTTGACGATGTAGTCGTCAGCTCCGCTCTCCAGCCCGATGATTCGCTCGGCGTGCGCTTCTCTGGCCGTCAGCATGATTATTGGGACGTCTGACTCGCCACGCAGGATTCTGCACAGCTCCACGCCGTCCAGACGAGGAAGCATCAGATCGAGGACTATCAGATCTGGAGTCAGCTCTCGGGCCAGGGCCAGGCCGGACTCGCCATCATGAGCAACCTCAGCAGAGAATCCGGCGCGCTCGAAGTACACCTTGATCCAGTTCGCGATCCTAATATCGTCTTCGACTATCAATACGGTGCCGCTCATCGCTAGTCCTCGAAGGAGCCATCTCGGACGCGATGCCTCACGGAGACACTGCGTCGATCTACCGGAGACGCCCATGGTCGGATCTCCTGACTTGAAGGTTCGGCATTTTCCATCGGTCGAATCCGATTGGATCTAGCCTCCACCTCGACGCTCGCCACCGGACTCCTTGCCCCTATCATTCTCACCACCAGCCCGATGCTCCCCGCCCGAATCGCTCCCCTCACTTCCGGCGCCAACCTCGGCATGTGCTGTCCATCCAGTGAACGCTGCCGGCGTCACAGGTAGGTTGATCGCAATCACCTCGCCTACAGCCATTTCCGTCGGAGTCGTCGGACCGAGCTCCGTTCCATTCGAAAGGTGCACTTCGATCCTAACCCGATCCAGGATGCCGTTGGTCGTGTTCTCCACAGTGCCCTTGAAGGAATTGCTCGGAGCGTCGTACTTCAGGATCAGTCGGGCGCCGCTGCGAACTGCATCAAAGGTCTCATCGAGCGCTAACGTATTCGCACCGCTGCCTTCTTCGCCACCAGCTGCAGCGGATTCACTACCGCTTTCACCACGAGGCCCGAGTTCACCGCTGCCTTCGGTACCTTCTCCGCCCGTGTGAGCTGCAGGGACAGGACCGCTGCAGTCGAATACTTCCATGTGAATGACATATCCATCGTAAGAAACGCCGGCAAGTGTCGGTTCGCTGGCAACCGTCAGACTTGTTGGTATTTCCTGTCCAGGATTCAGGTGTCCCAGCTTCTCGGGGCCAAGCTCTCCTACAGTCTTCGTTCCTGACTTTAGGTGAGGCTCGGCTTGTACGTAGCAAAGTTTCTGTGAGAGCGTGTTTCGCACCGTTCCATGGACAGACTGGGTTGCTGCATCGTACTGCATAGAAATAGCGAGTCCTCCGAGGTCACCGTTCCACGACTGTCCGAGAGAAGTGATTGGGCTCGACATAGCGGCTTCATTGATCTCTCCACCGCCGGCAGAACTTGTAGTACTCCCATCACTTCCAGAGCCGTGTTCACCGTCGCCTCCGCTTGCTTCACGTCTGCCGCTATGCTCACCTCCGGAGTCGGCGCCTTCTCGCTCGTCTCCAAGTCCGATGTCGCCCATGCAACCGCTGATTATCACCGCCGAAAGTAGGGCCACCAGGACCACCCCAACCAGGAACATCTTCGTCACCAGATTCTTGCCAATCATCCCTTCATCTCTTTCGTGAAGTATTTGTGATGCTGCTCACGATAGCGATGAAATATCGCAGAAATATGTCGGCCGTAGCCGCGTCTGGGCAATGAAGGACTCCGACAGGCCCAGAAGGTAGAACCAGAGGCTGCGGGCTCGTCCCTCCAGGCTGAGCAATGTCAGCCTCCGCAAAACCGAGAGCCTCGATCTCGATATCGTCCTGCAAGAGGTTGTAGGCGGCGTTCGCTCGGTGACCGACACGCCCGGTACAGGCAGTTGCCGTGTTCGACGTGCCGATCATGGTCTTATCTGCGACCGATCAGGCGGAGAACATAGTGGAGGCTCTCAGGAGGTCGGGCGACGATTACATAGCCAAGCCCTTCTCGCCGACTGCGTTAGCGGCAAGGGCCCGCGCGGCGCACGCCTGCCGCACGCATCGCGGCGCATACGCGCGGCGCGCTCACTCCGGCAGCTCGGTCTCGATCTCGGTTCTGACGACGTGGCGCGGTTCGACGCCGAGCGCCGACGCGAGATCGCGCGGCGTGACGATGGAGCCGTCACGCAGGCTCAGCCGGGCGTGCAGATGCTGGTCCGCGCCAAGTTCCAGCTGCAACACCCCTGGACGAATGTCGCGCGGCGTGGAGGGGCGACCTTTCCGATCCTCGCGTCGGATGACCACTGTGGAGGCCGCCAGCAGGCGTGCCACCCGCTCGGCGAGGTCGTCCGGTGGGGTCGCCACCTCCAGGTCGTAGCTCGCCCAGGCCGTTGCAAACTTCCGTCGCGCGACGCTTAGAACCTCACCCACGGCGAGCCCGGCGGCGGTTGCGCCCGCCAGGCGCTCACCGACCTCAGCCGGCGGCACGTCCTCCCGGAGCGATAGCACCACGCACTCGCGCAGGCCCTCGGTGCCCACGGCCAGCGGCGGGCCGAACGTGAGCCGTGGTTTGGGCCGAAATCCCCGGCTGTAAGCCAGTGGCAGACCGGCGCGGCGCGCGGCGCGCTCCCAAGCTCGGCGCACGTCGTGCAGCGAGAGATACCGCGCGTCGCCGGTCTTGGCGTAGCGGAGCAGGTAGTGATGCTCGGCGGGTGGGTCCTGGTCCATGCAGCGTCTTCCGACCGTGATCGGCCGCTCGCGCGTGCCGTGCCTTGTAGCATAGGCACGCCGCGTGACGCCGAGCGGGCGGACCTGTGAACGAACCGGTTCTGCTTCTCAATCAAAACTACGAGCCGCTCAACGTGTGCCGTACCCGGCGCGCGATCGTGCTGCTCAGCAAGGGCAAGGCTGAGCTGCTGGCGAACGGTCGCGCCCCCATCCAGAGCGCGCGCCAGCTCTACCCGCGGCCATCGGTGATCCGCATGCTCTACCACGTTCGCCGTCCGCGCCCAACGGTGAGGCTCAGCCGCCGCGAGGTGTTCGTGCGCGACGAGTATCTCTGCCAATACTGCGCCGAGACGACCATCGAGCCGACCGTGGACCACGTGATCCCGCGGCGGCTCGGCGGACGGCGGCGCTGGGAGAATCTGGCAACCGCGTGCCGCCGCTGCAATCTCCGCAAGGCCGGCCGAACCCCGCACGAGGCGGGCATGCGCCTGCTGCGGCAGCCCCGACGCCCGAAATCGGCTATTGCCCATCTGGTCCGGCACGTCGCGGGGGCCAGCGTCGACCCGACGTGGCGACCCTATCTTCCCCGGCTGGAGTCGGCCGCGCAGGGCTGACGTCCGAAGTCTGGGCCTACCCGGCCGCGTGCTCCCGCAGCAGGTTCAGTGCCGATCCGGCCCAGAACCATGCGATCTGGTCAGCGGTCATCGTGTGGTTCAGGCGCACCCGGTCATGTGAGCCGTCCGCGTGAGCGATGTGCGCGGTGATGGGCCGGCCGGAGGCGAGGCGGTCGATGTCGACCAGGCTCACTCGGTCGTCCGCCTGAATGCGGTCGTAGTCGGCGGGGTCGGCGAATGTCAGCGGCAAGACCCCTTGCTTCTTGAGATTGGATTCGTGGATGCGCGCGAAGCTGCGCACCATAACGGCGCCCGCGCCCAGGAGACGCGGCGACATGGCCGCATGCTCGCGGCTGCTGCCCTCGCCGTAGTTCGCATCGCCCACGGCCACCCAGGAGACCCCGGCGGCCGCATAGTGCTTGGCGATCTGCGCGAGCGGTTCCTCCGTGGCGCCGGTGAGCACATTGCGCCCCGCGCCTGGTGCGTCGGCGAAGGCATTGTTGGCCCCGGTGAACATGTTGTCGCTGATGCGCGGCAGATGACCGCGGTAGCGCAGCCAAGGCCCAGCCGGTGATATGGCGTCGGTGGTGCATTGGCCCACGGCCTTGAGCAATACCGGCATCGACTGGAGTTGATCGGCGGGTCGCGGGGCGAACGGTGTCAGCCGCTCCAAGCGCTCGCTGTCGGCGGCAATCGTCACCTCGACTTGCTCGGGGTCCGCCGGGGGCGCCAGATACCCATAGCGCTGGCCGATAAAGCCATCCGACGGGACGTCCGGCGCCGGCTGCGGTGGATTGAGACGCAGGCCATTGCCGTCGAGGCTGTCGGTGAGCGGATTGAATGAGAGGCGCCCGCTGAGCGCGAACGCCACGGTGAGTTCGGGACTGGCGATGAACGCCTGGGTATTGGGGCTGCCGTCGTTGCGCCGGGGAAAGTTTCGATTGAATGAGGTCACGATGGAGTTCGTCGCCAGGGCCTCGCCGGCCGCATCGGGGGCGATGTCGTCGCGCCGCCACTGGCCAATGCAGGGGCCGCACGCGTTTGCGAGCACGCTGCCGCCGATGGCTTCCAGGTCGGCCAGCTGCCCGTCGCGTTCGATCGTTGCTCGCACCATCTCGGAGCCTGGCGTGACCAGAAACGGCACGGATGCGCGCAGACCGGCGGCGGCGGCCTGCCGGGCCACGTCGGCGGCGCGCGTGATGTCCTCGTATGACGAATTGGTGCAGCTTCCCAGCAGAGCGGCTGAGATCTGCTCGACGAAGCCCTCGGTGGCCACTTCGGCTCCAAGCTCGGAAACTGGGCGCGCCCTGTCGGGTCGGTGCGGCCCCACGACATGCGGCTCGAGTTCGGACAGGTCGATCTCCACCACCTGCTCGTAGAACGCCGCGGGGTCGCTCTCGACCTCGGCATCGGCGCGTAGCAGATCCTGGTTCGCGTCGGCGAGCTGGGCGAGCTCGGCGCGCTCCGTCGCGCGCAGGTACGTTGCCATGCGGTCGTCGTAGCCGAAGACCGAGGTCGTGGCGCCCAGCTCAGCGCCCATGTTGGTGATGGTCGCCTTGCCCGTGCACGCGAGCGCGCGAGTGCCCGGCCCGAAATACTCGATGATCCGGTTCGTGCCGCCACTCGTGGTGAGAATGCCCGCGAGCTTGAGGATGACGTCCTTCGGCGCGGTCCAGCCGTTGAGCTCGCCGGTGAGACGCACGCCGATGATCTGGGGCTGGAGCGTCTCCCAGGGCAGATCGACCATCACGTCGACGGCGTCGGCGCCGCCGACGCCGATCGCCAGCATCCCCAGGCCCCCGGCGTTGGGCGTGTGGGAATCGGTGCCGATGAGCAGCCCGCCGGGGAACGCATAGTTCTCCAAGATGACCTGGTGAATGATGCCCGAGCCCGGCGCCCAGAACCCGATGCCGTATCGTGCACTGACGGATTTGAGGAAGGCGTATACCTCGTTGTTCTCGAGCAGCGCCGTTTGAAGATCTGCGTTGGCGCCCACATGCGCCCGAATCAGGTGATCGCAATGCACCGTGGTTGGCGCGGCGACCGCGTCACGACCCGCGAGCATGAACTGCAGCAGCGCCATCTGGGCTGTCGCGTCCTGCATCGCCACACGGTCGGGCCGAAGCTGCAGGTAGCTTTCCAGCGGCGTGAGGTCATCGGTCGACGCGTCGTCCAGATGGCCGAAGAGCAACTTTTCGGCCAGCGTGAGCGGGCGGTCGTGTCGTTCGCGGACCATGGCGAGGCGCGCGCGCATGCGCGCGTACGCGTCCGCGACCAGCGCGGGGGTCGACTCGATCACCGTCACGTCGCTCTCCTCTCAAGACCTACCTTGCCGGTGCCGGCGCTTACGCCAGCCCGGTGCCTACCCAACTATCGCGCATTTCGTCAGATTTGCGGGAACGGGACCCGTGCAGCTGCAGCGTTCCCGCTGCGTTCCCGCCGACAACCTGGCGCCGACCGGCGGCGCAGGATTCCCGCAAGCGCCGCCTGGGACGCGGCCGAATGACCCGACGACTCGCCGCATTGCTAGCGACCGCACGGCCTGTCCAGTGGTTGAAGAACGTCGTCGTGCTGGCGCCGCTCATCTTTGCTCAGCGGCTCACCGACGGCGGCGACGTGCTGCGTGCCGTGGCCATGTTTGCCATCTTCAGCGTCCTTGCCTCCGGGGTCTATTTCATCAACGACGCGATGGACGCTCCAACGGATCGCCGCAACCCGCGCAAGATGCAGCGGCCCGTGGCCGCGGGGCGGGTGAGCCGCGCCTCGGCCGTCGTGATTGGTGTGGTTCTGGCGGCGCTGGCCATCGGGTTGTCCGCACTGCTCGGCACGGGGGCAATGCTGGTCCTCGGCGGGTACTTCGTACTGAACGTGGGTTACAGCTTCTGGCTCGCGCGGATGCCGTTTGTGGACGGTATGGCGGTTGCCGCTGGATTCGTCTTGCGCGCGATTGCCGGAGCGGTTGCCATCGCCGTTCCATTCTCGGCCTGGCTCGTCCTGTGCACGTTCCTTGCGGCCCTCCTCATTGTGCTCGGCAAGCGCCGTGCCGATGTGATGCAGGCGGGCATGGGAAATCGCGGCGTCCGCTCCTCCTGGCGCGAAGTGCCGCGTGAGGTTATCGACGGCGTGATCGTCCTGGTGGGCGCGACGGTGGTCGTCTGCTATGCGATATACAGCCTGGCGCCGGAAACGGCAGCGCAGTTTGGCAGCCGGGGACTCGTCTTCACCGTGCCGTTTGTCTTGTACGGCATCACGCGGTTCATGCTGCGCGCGCTGAGCGGCGAGGGCGTCTGGGACCCGACGACCGTGTTGCTGCAAGACCGCGGCGTGCAGGCCGCCGTCGTCGGCTGGCTGGCGGCCACGCTGCTCATCATCTATTGGGGCGGCCCGTGGCTGAGTGGGATCATTGCATGAGTGACCGCTGGCGGTGCCTGCGCGCGGTGCTCGCGGCGCTGGCCATCCCCGTCGTGGCGGCGTTGACCTTCTGGCCGTCAGCGGCGGCGCTGGAGTGCGAGGGCGTCGCTCTCGATGACGGCTGCCTCTTCACCATCACCGGCGGCGACACGACCGATCCGGACGACGGCTACGCCGTGACCAACGCCGACGGCGTGCCGCTTTGGGATTTCGTCGGCGACCGCGATCTCCAGGCCATCGGCTATCCCATCAGCCAGCGCTGGGTCAACGGGCCCTTCACCCTCCAGGCCTTCCAGAAGGTCATCCTGCAGTGGGACCCCGGCAAGGGTCGGATGAACTACTACAACACCCTCGACGTGCTGGCCAACCGGTATCCGGATGTCGACCTTCCCAACGTCCCTCCGCACCAAGTGTTGGATGCCGATCGAGGCGCGGACTTCGCCACCATCACGCGGAATCACTTGGCGCTCCTCGACCAGAACGCGGCAATCAAGGAGCGGTTCCTGCGCGAGCCGGACTGGCTGAACCTCTACGGGCTGCCGATCAGCTACGAGGAGAGGGAGGTCAACGGCCACCCGCGGGGCCTGCAGATGCTGCGGGCGCAGCGGACGGTGTTCGTGATCTGGAACGTCCCGGCGCCAGGGACGACGGTGGGGCGCGTGAACCTCCAGAACGTGCCGGATAAGGTGAAGCGGCTCAGCAACGTGATCATTCCCGATGGCGCCAAGGTCCCGGTGGCGCAGAACGAAGTGGCGGAGTTGCCGACGTTCACGCTGGCGCCGCCCCCAGCGTGGCCTGATCCGACGCCCAGGCACCCACCGACCTCTGACCGAGAGGTGCTGGCCACGCTCTATCACATGACCGGCGGGCCGTCCTGGAAAAACAGCACTAACTGGCTGAGCGCGGCGCCCCTCGGCGAATGGCACGGAGTCACCACCGATTCCACCGGCCAGGTCACGGCGCTGCGGCTTCAGGAGAACAGACTACGGGGAGAAATTCCGCCGGAGTTGGGCAGCCTCACCAACCTCCGCGAGCTTCGGCTCTCGGGGAACCAGTTGCGGGGCGCGATTCCGCCTGAGTTGAGTCGCCTCGCCAAGCTGACCGTGCTGGGGCTCGAGGGGAACCGGCTGGTCGGGGAGATTCCGCCTGTGCTGGGCCGTCTCTCCAAGCTGGATTTGCTAATGCTCAACGCCAACCATTTTCGGGGTGAGATCCCACCCGAGCTGGGTGGGATCTCCAACCTGAAATGGCTGGACCTTTCGAACAGCCAGTTAAGCGGGGCGATCCCGCCCGAGTTGGGTAGCCTCTCCAACCTATTGCTGCTTTCCCTCTGGGGGAACCAGTTGCACGGTGCGATCCCAGCCGAGTTGGGCAGCCTCTCCAACCTACGCTCGATTCTGCTAAACGGTAACCAGCTCAGTGGGTCGATCCCGCCCGCGCTGGGCAATCTCTCCAACCTGGTCGGGTTAGGGCTGGGGAATAACCAATTAACCGGGACGATCCCTACCGAGTTGGGCAACCTCGTGCAACTGGAATCGCTGATCCTGCATTGGAACCAGTTGCGTGGAGAAATACCGCCCGAACTGGGCCGCCTCGCCAAGCTGGAAGCGCTGGACCTCTTTGAGAACCAGTTGAGTGGCTCAATCCCACCCGCGTTGGGCAGTCTCGCCAACTTGAGACGATTGCGGCTCGAAGATAATCACTTGCATGGGCAGATCCCACCCAGGCTGGGACACCTTGTCGACCTGGAAGAGCTGCGGCTCGGCGGCAGCAACGACCTCACGGGGTGCATCCCCGAGGAGTTGGGAGGTGTCGCGGACAGTGACCTCGACACGCTGGGACTGCCATTCTGCGGCGCCGGCGGAAGCTCGGCCAGCGGGGCCGCGGGCCCAACGCCAGCCGAGTCGCCCACATCCACGCCGGCCGAGGACCGGGCCGTGCTGGTCGCGCTCTATCACGCGACCGACGGGGCTAACTGGACACGCAACCACAACTGGCTGAGCGAGGCGCCCCTCGATGCCTGGTACGGCGTCGTCACCGCCCGCACCGGCCAGGTCACGGCACTGTTGCTCCATCAGAACAGGCTAGCGGGAACGATCCCGCCCGAGCTGGGCCGCCTGGCCAGCCTGCAGACGCTGTCGCTCGGTGGCAACCAGTTGCATGGCGCGATCCCGCCCGAATTGGGACGGCTCTCCAGCCTGTTAGGGCTGTACGCCTGGCAGAACCGGCTGAGTGGCGAGATCCCGTCCACGTTGGGCAGTCTCGTCAACCTGAGACGATTGCAGCTCCAAGATAATCACTTGCATGGGGAGATCCCGTCCGAGTTGGGCCGCCTCGCCAACCTGGAAGACCTAAGGCTCGGCGGCAGCAACCAATTCACGGGCTGCATCCCTGCGAAGTTACGAGCTGTAGGGAGCAATGACCTTGCCGGGGTCGGTCTGCCGTTCTGCTGAGGCACACGCACGATTACGACTTGGCGGTACGCGCAGGTCAAAGTCAACGTCCCTTGATCGAGGACCTTGGCTTGGATCCGTTCCGGGCTGTGGCCGACTGCCTGACCGGCGTGACAGCAATCGCTGCGCGATATGTAGATGGCGTCATCTTGGCAGGGCGCGCCGCGGGGTAGAATTTCGCCCGCTTGCCGGGCCTTGCACATGTCCGAACCGTTGCCGACCGATCGCGCTGAGGCCTACCGCCGCGCGACGGAGCGTGTGCGGGCGCGGCTGGGATTCGCGGGTCACGCAGCGGTCGTGGCGGCCGTGGCCCTCCTCCTGCTGATCGTGAACGTCATCGTGAGCCCGGACCTCATTTGGTTCTACTGGCCGGTGGCCTTCTGGCTGGTCGCGCTGGCGCTGCACGGCTGGACGGTGTTTGGTCCGGGCTTGCCCATGATCGAACGCTGGCGGCAGCGCGAAGCCGCAAGGGAGCTCGACCGAATCCGGCGACCTGACGATCACGCGGGCCAAGCATGAGCGCCACGCGCAAGTTCGGCATTCGCGGGTGGCAGCGTCTCGAGGGCTTCTATCCGCCGCGTATCAAGCCGGCTGAGATGCTGGGGCACTACGCGGCGGCGGCCGATGTGGTTGAGACGCCGAACACGTTCAGCGGCATCCCCAAACCGGCGCGACTGGCGGAGTGGGCGGAACAGGCGCCGGATGGCTTCCTCTTCGACGTCATTGCCTTCGGTGGTCTCACGCTGCACCAACGACGCCCGGGTGATACCGGTCCCATCGGGCGGCGGTCCTGGCAAGATATCTCGGTCGTCCCCCCCGAGGTGTTATTTGACGACTTCGCCCAGGCGCTTGCGCCACTGGCGGAGGCCGGCAAGCTCGGGTGCGTGCTCCTGCAGTTTCCGCACTGGTTCGGAGCCGGCGACGATGCCCGCGAATACCTCGCGCACGTGAGCCGTTGTCTTCCAAACTTGCCGCTGGCGGCCGAGTTTCGCCATCCGAGTTGGGACGTGCCGAGCCAGTTCGACGCGACCCTGGAGCAGCTGATCGACTTGGAAATGACCCTGGTCGTCGCGGACTATCCGCTTGATCGCCCCGAGGCCGGCCCGCCGAACGTCGCGGTCACGACGGATCGCTTGAGCGTCGTGCGGCTCCATGGCCGCAATGGCGACACCTGGCCGCGAACCGAGGCCATGCCGGTCGAGCCGATGCCGCACACCTACTCCGACGAGGAGCTTGCGCCGTGGATAGCCCGTGTGCGCGAGCTCTCCGACGAGGCGTCGGAAGTGCATGTCCTCGTGGGCACGACGCCATATGCCGAGGCGCTCGACGCCGGAAATCGCCTCATGGAAGCCATTGCCGAGGCCGAAGAGGCCGAGGCGCGCTGGGGCTACGTGCCCTAGGCCGCCGACCTGCGGCGCCACGGACGCAGTCGCCGCCACAAGCGCCCGAGGTCGCGTTCCTCCCACGAGACCACCACGCACGCCGCGTTGAAGAGCGACGAGTACGTGCCGATGGCGAAGCCGAGCGAAAGCGCCAAGACGAACTCGCGCACTGTCGGCCCGCCCAACAGCAGCAGGGCCAGCAATACGAGCAGGGCGGTGAATGACGTGTTGAGCGATCGCGTGAGGCTTTGGTTGGCGCTGTAGTTGATCGTGTCGGCGACGTCGGGCCGCTCGTGCTCGTCCAGGTGCACGTACCCGCGACTCGTTTCGCGAATGCGGTCGAAGACGACGATCGAGTCATTCACCGAGAACCCGATCACGGTGAGCAGGGCGGTTACGAACAGTGCGTCGATTTGCACGTTGAGCGCATGGCCCAGGATCGCGAACACGCCAATGACGAACAGCGCGTCGTGCAGCAGAGCCACGATCGCCGCCACGCCGTAGCGCACTGAATGTTGCATGCCGCGGAACGCCCACGTCACAAAAAGCAAGATCAGCCCCGAGGCCACCGCCACCGCAATGATCGCGGCGCGGGTGAGCTCCTCGCCCACGACGGGGCCAATGGCTGAAAAGCCCAGCTCCTCAACCGGCCCGGTGGATTCGGCAAGAGCGGCCATAAGGTCTGCTTTCTCGTCGATGTCGATGTCGCGCGTGCGGAGCAGCGCGTCGCTCTCGCCGGCCATTTGCACGACGGCTTCAGCGAAGCCCGCCGCTCGGGCGGCTGCCGTGACGTTCTCTTGCGTCGTCCCCGCGGCGAGGCGCACCTGAAGCAGCGTTCCGCCGGTGAAGTCGATTCCCGGCTTCAAGCCGCCTGTCAGCAGCGCCACGAGGCCGGGCACGAGCAGGATGGTGGACACCAGATACCACCAGCCGCGGCGGCCGACGATGTTGAACATCAGGCTGTGGTCTCCTCGGGGATGGCCCGCGCGCCAAACCAGCGCGGTTGGTCGACCCCCGGCACCAGCACGGCGAGCCGCAGGAACGAGCGGCTCACGGTGATGGCCGAGAACATGCTCACGGCTACCCCGATGGCTAGCGTGAGCGCGAATCCGCGAACACCGCCACTGCCGAACCCAAAGAGCACCCCGCAGATGAGCAACGTGGAGACGTTTGAGTCGCGGATCGACGGCCAGGCGCGGTTGAACCCGGCCTCGACGGCCCGCCGCACCGCGCGACCCCGTCGAACTTCTTCGCGGGTCCGTTCAAAGATCAAGATGTTCGCGTCGACGGCCACCCCAAGCGAGAGAATGACGCCGGCCACGCCGGCCAGGGTGAGCGTGACCGGGACGAGCTTGAAGATGGCGAAGACGATCAACACGTAGGTCACGAGCGCAAGCGCGGCCACGACGCCCGCGGCACGGTAGTAGGTCACCATGAAGGCCAGCACCAGCATCGCGCCCACGATGCCGGCTCGCACCGAAAGCGCCAGCGACTCCTCACCCAGCGTCGGCCGCACGGTCAGGTTCTGCACCACCTTCAGCGGCACCGGCAGCGCACCGTATTGCAGCTGGATGGCCACGCGGCGCGCCTCGTCCGGCGTGAACGAGCCGCTAATGACGCCCTCGTCGCGAATCGGCGCGTTGATGACCGCCGAGCTGATGACCACCTCGTCGACCGTGATGGTGAGCCATTGGCCCAGGTGGGTGCTCGTGTGGCGCTCGAAATGCTCGCCGGATGATGGCTTCAGCTCGAAGGCGATGAATGTCGCCCCAAGCTGATCGAACTCGACGCGAGCCGCCTGGAGGTCCGCCCCGCGCAGCACGACGTCTTCGGGATCGGCCACAAAGACCTCGCCCTCGGGGTACCGCCGCGAGCCGGTGTCCACGATGAGCAGCTGCCCGGTCTCCCGGAAGAGCTCGACCGCTGCATCGAGCGGGTCCTCGCACTCGTCGTCCCCCGGCTCGCAGTCCGCATCCGCACCGCCAAGGCCGGGCAGTTCCACGATGAGCCGGTTGTCCCCCTCGATCTGGATAACCGGCTCGGCGACTCCCAACGCATTCACGCGGTTCTCGATGATCTGCCGCACCGCTTCCATCGCATCCGCGTCAACCGCCTGGCCGGGCGCCGGGTCCGCCTCGAAGCGCACGTGCAACCCGCCCTGCAGGTCAAGGCCCTGCCGGAACTGCAAATCGGAAAAGTCGCGTGTGCCGACCTGGACTGGGAATCCCGGCGAGTTCGGGACGACGACGTAGAGTGCCAGCCCGAAAACAACCGTGATGAGCGCCAATACCGCTTGGTGACGACGGCGCACGTCAGAGGTCCATAGAAAAGCTTCGCGGCATGGCGTCGATGATACGCGGCGTCAGCCGAACGTTCCGTCGTGTCGTTGATGCAACCAGATCGGATTGCCTTCCGGATCCGCGATCATGGCGTTTCGACAGGCTGGCGTATCGCGCGTTTCGTGAAGAACCTCGACGCCGAGCGCTCGCGCCTCCTCCAGTGCGGCGTCAATATCATCGACCGCCAGCGCCACGAGCACTCTGGGCGGTTGTAGTCCCACGTGGGCAGGCGTGACGGCCAGTGTGGCGGAACCCGCTTGAAACTCACGCCAGTCGTCAGCCTGAATCCCCGTCTCCGGCAGTCCAGGCACGTCGCGGTAGAACCGCGCTGTCTGATCGATATCGGCGGCGATCGTCCAGATGAAATCGACGCCTTTGATTCGCAATCCACCCTCCCTCGCCGCCAAGTGCGAGCTCGTCAGGTCGCCATCATGCAAGCGTTGACGGGTGGGGTCGACGTTGCCGGTGCGGAGGTTGAAGCGCGCCCGCAGACGAGCACCCGTTCATAACAACCATCATCCGGCGGCTTGCTGACTAAGGTCTCTGCCGGACACCCCACCGACCGACGCCAGATCCGGTCGGGGACTCACGCCGCGGCAAATGCCTTGCAGATCACCTGGCGCATGCCCCACACGATTTCGTATCTCGATGGCGACGCCGCGAGCCCGTCGAGTTCGAAGGCGATCGCGGTGATGCTTTGCGCGGAAAAGAGCGCCCGCGCCGACCGAGTTGCGCTCCAGGCGGCGATGTTCATGCGAAACATCTCTGCCGCCTGCGCGGTGCTCACCGGATGCTCCACCAGCCGGCTGGAAAGAACCTCAAGTCCTGCGGTCGCAATGAGCGGTTCCATGATCTTGCCCGCATAGAGCTGCCCACCACTGGCAGTCACAACTTGCTCGACCATATCGAGGTAGCGCAGGAATACCGGCTGTGTCGTCCAAATGTCTGAGACCTCATCCAACAGCAGAAGACCCGCGGGCCGAAGCTGGGTGGACCACGCGGCGAGCGCGGACGCCGGGTCTGGCAGATGCGGAATGAGAAAGTGCGAGAAGACAAGATCGGCTGGCCTGAACGGAAACGGCGCACGCGTCACGTCGTGCTCGACGTACTCGACGCCGGCCATTGGCCGGGCTCGCGCCATCTTGATGAACCGGCTGGATGTGTCGAGTCCAACTGTGCGTGTTGGCCCCACGGCGCCGGCAACGATACGCGTCGTGAAACCGGGCCCACACCCGAGATCGTAGGCCAACCCCGGGCTGGCCTGTGCCTGCGCGAGGAAGCTCACCATCTCCGGCTGGAACACTTCCGCGGCGAGCCGTAGCCGCGTGCCGGCGATGGTCGTGTCCCCGAATGCATAGCAGTGTTCGCTCACGTGCCGGCTCTGCGCGTCCAACTCAGCGAAGTTGCGGTACGTCCCACGAGCTCGAAGAAACTCTGCAATCTTCTGGTCGTAAGCTCCACCTCTATTTCATCGTCTGATGGGACCCAACGTGCGGAAGCTCGTGCTGGTGCGTCATTCGCAGCCGCAGATCGAGCGCGACGTACCGGCCGCCAAGTGGAGACTCAGCGCGCTCGGGCGGCGTCGGGCTGAGTCGATGGCCGCTAGTCTTCGCGACTACCGCGCGAATGTTATCTGGTGCAGCAGGGAGCCCAAGGCCGTGGAGACGGCCGAGATCGTCGGGAGCGCGCTCAATGTCTCGCTGCGCGTCAAGGATGGGCTCGAAGAGCACCAGCGACGCAATGTGCCCTTCTTTCCCACCACGCAAGAGTTTGAGAAAGCCGTTCAAGCGTTCTTCGCCCAGCCATGCCGGCTTGTCCTCGGCACCGAGACGGCCCGGCAGGCATCCGACAGATTTGCCGCGGCGATTGAAAACGTGCTCGAAGCCGATTCCGCGGACGCCGTTGTGGTCACGCACGGCACGGTGATGGCGCTCTACGTGGCGCGTGTCGCGGATATTCAGCCCATGAGCTTCTGGCGAGAGCTGAAGACGCCGTGCTTCGTGGAGGTGGAGCTCCCCAAGATGCGGGTCGGCCCAATCGTCGTTTCCGGCGAGCGTGAGCGTTCGCCATGAACTCGCTGCCTCCCAGGCAGGTGGATTGCCACCTCTGTGGTCGGTGCAGCTAGCCGACGTGCGCGTCCGATGGCTCGGGTCGAGGATGGACGTACCGGCCGCCGCCCACGTGACGGGCCAGGCCTTTCAGTTCCAGCATGGTGAGGATGGCTGACACGCGGTGCGCGGGGAGTCCGGCGGTTTCCGCCATGGCGTCGATGTGCTTGGGTGCGGCGTTGAGCTGTTCGGCGATGGGGCGCTCGTCATCGTCCGGCTCCACGACGGGATGCAGCGCCAGTTGGACGGGATCCATGGTGATGCCCAGCGTCTCCAGCACATCGGCGGCCGAGGTGACGGCGCGCGCCTCGCCGCGAAAGATCAGCGCGTTGGTGCCCTGGCTGCCGGTTCGGAAGATGTCGCCGGGCACCGCCATGATCTCGCGGTTGTGCTCGATGGCGTAGCGCGCGGTGATCAGCGCACCGCTCGTCAACGGCGCCTCGACGACGATCGTTCCCAGCACGAGTCCGCTGATGATGCGGTTGCGCTGGGGAAAATTCTCCGCCGTGCCGCGCATCCACACCGGGTATTCCGTGACAATGGCGCCCTGCTCCGCGATCTGTCGTGCCAGAGACCGGTTCGCGGATGGATAGACGGTGCCGAGCCCTGTGCCCCACACGGCGACGGTCGCACCGCCGGCCTCGAGCGCCGCGCGGTGCGCCGCGCTATCCACCCCGGCGGCCATTCCGCTCACAATCGCGATCCCGCTGCCGGCAAGATCGCCGGCGAGCCGCTCCGTAACCAGCCGCGCGTAGGTGCTCATGCGCCGCGTGCCGACGATTGCTATGGCGCGCTCGTGGGACAGGGCATCAATCTCCCCGCGGACGTGGAGCAAGGGCGGTGGGTCGGCGATCTCCCGCAGCCTGGCGGGGTATGCCGGGTCATCCCACGCAAGCGCGCGTCCACCGGTTTCTTCCAATGCCGCAAGCGCAGCTTCGGGCTCGATGTCGCGCCGTGCGTCGACGAGTTGCTCGATGACGCCGTGCTCCAGCCCGGCGCGCCGGAGTTCTCCGGCGGAAGCGCTCCAGGCTTGCTCCATGTCGTCAAATGCGCGCCGGAGGGTCCACACGGCGCCTGAGCTGATCCCGCGCACGGCGGTGAGCGCGACCCAATACGCGAGGTCGTCGGGTGTGCGGCCGGCGGGCGCGGGGTAGGCCCCAACGCCGGGTCGTTGCGTCACGGTGTGCGAATCGTCCACCGTCGTAGCGTAGCCACGGCGTCGGCGGGACGCGACCCCGAGGCGGGGCCGCTCGCAGCCTGCCATGATGACGGCGAGCGGCGGTCGGCAGGGTCGATGAAGGAGCGCGGCGGAATGGCGGACCAGAGCGGAAAGCTGCGGACGGCATTGATTGGCATCGGACACGACCACGCGTGGGGCAAGGTGCAGGCGGTGCGCCGCTCGGTCGACATGGAACTCGTGGGCGCGTTCGAGCCGGACGCTGCGGAGTGGGGGCGGCAGCAGGCTAACGATCGCTTCACGGACGTCACGCCCATGTCCGAGGTCGACGTGCTCAACGACGAGACGATTCCGGTGGTTTTCGTCGAGACGCTGCCGCGGCACAACTTGCGTTGGGCGCGCCGCGCGCTCGAGCACGGCAAGCACATTCATGTCGACAAGGCGCCTTCCCCGTCCCTTAACGATCTGCGGTCACTTCTCGATCTGGCTGCCGCGCGCAGCCTGCATGTCCAGATGGGGTACCAGTTCCGCTACAACCCAGCGATCGAGCTGGGGCTGCGCGCCATGCGCGAAGGCTGGCTCGGAAATGTCACTCGCATAAACGTGGACATCCCGACCCACATCGGCGGCTATGCCGAGGTTCGTGCCAAGGACGGCGCGCATGCCGGCGCCATGTTCTATCTGCTGGGATGCCACGTGCTCGATGCGGCCATGCTGTTTCTGGGCAAGCCGTCGAGCGTGTGGTCCACCAACCGCCGAGACGCACGAGGTCACGGCGAGCCGATCGAGGACAACTGCACGGCGGTTCTGGAGTATCCCGGCGCGCTGGCGGTGGTGCAGACCTGGAACACCGGCAATGACCCCATGCGGCACCGGCGGTTTCAGGTTATCGGCGAGCGCGGCTCAATCCTGATCGAGCCGATCGAGCCGCCTGGCGTCCGCCTATTCCTGAGCGAGCCGCACGAGGACTTCCCGGCGGGCTGGAGCGAGCCGGTGATCCCCATGCGTCCCAGGTACGACGGTGACATCGAGGACCTGGCCGCGTGGATTCGCGGCCACCGGACGCCCGCATATTCGGCGGCGCACGACCTGGCCACGCACGAGACGCTCTTGCGCATCTGCGGCGTGATCGACGGTTGATCCCGCCTGTTCAGCGCTCGTCGACGAGCGTGCCGTGCTCACGCAGCACGATGGTGTCGGAGTGGTCGGCGGGCTAGGGTGCGGGGGGCTGCGTGAGGTTGCGAAGCGCGGCGGCGGCGCCCGGCGCGATACCGCACTCGGCGGCGACGCCCTCGTTCACCTCGATGGCGTAGCGGGCCGGAGCCGCCGACTTCGTGATCGGCAGGTCCGGCGTGGTCTCGTGCTCCGGGCGCATGGTCTGCACGTCGACGACCACCGAATCGCGGTTGATGAAGATGATGTCGAGTGGAATAAGGGTGCCCTTCATCCAGAAACTGCGGACCTCCTCGTCCGCATAGACGAACAACATGCCGCGGTCATGTCCCAGGGACTCGCGGCCCATGAGGCCGATGGCGCGCTCCGCGGGATCATCCGCCACTTCGAGATAGAACTCGCAGGCGCCGATGTTTGCGGCCGCCTGGATTTCCGGTCCGAGCGCGGGCGATGGCGCAGGAGTGGGAGTTGTGGTCGCGGTGGGCGTTGGCGGCGGCGTAGACGTAGGGACGGATGTCGCGGTGGGTGTGGGTGTCGGTGACGGCGAGGGAGTGGGAGACGCGGTCGCCGAGGGCGTTGGCGACGGCGTAGAAGTGGGAATGGCCGTCGCGGCAGGCGTGGAAGTCGGTGAAGGCGCGTGAGTGGGAGTCGCCGTTGCAGAGGGGCTCGGGGCCGGTGTGACAGTTGCGGCGGGCGTGACACCGGCCGTCGCAGTCTGGGTGGGGCGCACGGATGTGGCAGTGCGCGGCGTCGGCTCGACAGCGGCGGGCTGCGCGGCGCAGGCGGCGAGCATCGCCGCGGCGGCTATGCAGGCGACCAGGCTAACCAGGTTCACCGCCAGCAAGATCTGCAGCCACGGCGCATCGCTGCCCGCGCGGTCAACCCTCGCCGGCGAGCGTGCCGTGCTCGCGCAGCACGATGGTGTCGGAGTGGTCGGCGGGATACGGCGGCGAGGTCACGAACAGCACCCGCGCCGGGGTTTCCCCCACGCAGGCGAACTCGAGTGTCTCGTGCGGCAGGGTCACCACGGATTCTCCGGCCTCGAGCTCAAGGCTTTGCGGACGGCCCTGAGCCTCATCAAACGAGGTGACCCGAACGCGACCCGCCAGGACGTAGGTGAGCTGCTCGATCGTGCGGTGGGCGTGTGGCCGGTACGGCGCCCCGGGATCGAGGAGTCCTTCGGCAAGCGTCATATGCCGTGCCGGCGCCAGGTCGATGGGCCACACGGGCACGTCATCGGGCGCCACGACGCGCGGGCCGGTACGCCGCAGCCGCAGCGTGGCGTTGCCCATCGAGCCGTCCTAGGCCGGAGCGCCCTCGTGCAGCGAGACCGGCACGCCTTTCAGATAGCCCGCCTCATGCATCTGCACCCACTCGTTCATAAACGTGTCGTTCCACTGGGCGGTGAGCGGATGCTCCATCATCTCGGCGAAGACATTCCAGAAGATGATGATGCCGTCGGCGCCGTCGCGCAGCGCCGCGATGGCGGTGTCGACCGAGCGCACCAGCGCCGCCGTAATGTACGGCCGATGCTCCCAGCCGCGGAACATTGCCACGCACTCGCGCACGAGCTTGGTGGGATCGCCGCCGACCTGCTTTACCGGCTCGCAAAACGGCAGGATATGCGTCGCGCCGGCCTGCGCCACGGCCGCCGCTTGGCTGAGCGAGAAGCACGTGGTGCAGAACGTCTCAACGCCCTCGGCCGCGAGCGTGCTGAAGGCTTCGAGGCCGTGCACCGCGCAGGGGATCTTGATGATGATCTGGTCGGACATGCGCGTGAACACGTGCGAGACGTCCAGCAGCTCTTGGGTGGAGTGCCCGTCAACCTCGACCACGACCTGCTTGTCGGTGATGTCCAGGTAGCGCTTCACCAGCTCGGTGAGCGGCCCGTATTTCTGGACCATCTCGTTGAGCACCACCGTGTTGGTCACGATGCCGTAGCCGCCGCGGGGCAGCCAGACCTTGAGGTCCTCGGGATCGCCGGCCAGCCAGATCGCCGGTCCGTGTCCCCGCTGCCGTGCCTTTGTTACGGGCCCGGCTGCCGCCGGTGCGCTATTGGCGTGTGCCGTTGCGTTACTCACTGTCATGCCTCCCGTCCACAAGCTGCAATCCCATGTCTTGCGTGGCCTGGGTGTCGAGGAAACTGATCCGCCAGCCCGACGAGCTCACAATTGGCGCCGTGCCGCCAATGCCGTGATCGTCTTCCAGGGTCGCGAGCGTGGCGTCCATGGCGTCGTCGCGGAAGGCCACGTGATGCACGCTGGCGCCATGCTCGTCGAGGTGGGCGGCGAACTTGCTGCGGGCGGGATCGGTGGGGCAAATCAGCTCGAGGAATGCTCCCGAGTCGCCGACCTTGAGCGCCGCGTACCGATTGCCCTCTTCCTCGGACGCCCAGATTTGCTCGGGTTCCATGCCCAGGGTCTCGTGGAAGAGCTCGAGCGCCCGATCAAGGTCAGGAACGACGTAGGCCACGTGATGAATCGCGTCAAACATTCGAAGTCTCTCGGTGCAATGCGGCTATGGCCCTGAGTTTACGCGGCGCGGCGGTCGCTGGCTGACGCATGCTAGATGCCTCGGGGCGGCGACGGTGGCTGCACCCGTGGCACATGGTGGACCACCCGTCGGTCCGTATTCCCTCAAGCTTGTGCGGCTCCGGTGTCCGAATACGGAGACCGCGCGGGCCGATTGGGCGTGGTGGCGCTTGGGCAGATGTCGTTCAACGTGCAGTCGTCGCATTGCGGCCGGCGGGCCTCGCACACGCGTCGGCCGTGAAAGATCAGGCCGATGCCGGTGAACACCCACGCCTCGCGATCGATGAGAGCCGTCAGATCCTGCTCGATGGGTACCGGGTCAGCGTGTTTGGTGAGTCCCAGCCGCTGCGACAGCCGGGCGACGTGCGTGTCCACCACCACGCCACTCGGGATGCCGAACGCCTCGCCCAGCACGACGTTGGCGGTCTTGCGGGCGACGCCGCGCAGCTTGAGCAGTGATTCCATGGATGTGGGCACCTGGCCGTCGAACTCCTCCACCAATTGCGCGGCGGTCGCTCGTATCGACCTGGCTTTCTGTCGGTAGAACCCAGTGGGGTGCACGATGTCTTCCACGTCGTCCTGCGGCGCCGACGCCAGCGCCTCCGCCGTGGGGTAACGCGCAAATAGCGTCGGCGTCACCTTGTTGACCGCCACGTCGGTGGTCTGCGCCGATAGGATCACGGCGATCAGCAGTTGAAACGGATCGGTGTAGGTCAGCTCGGCGGAGGCGTCCGGGTACAGGCCGCGCAGACGGTGGATGATCTCGGCCGTTCGGGCACGACGCGCTGATTTCGACTCGCGCCAGCTGCGCACCGGCGGGCCGGACTTCCGCTTGGAGGAATTGCCGCGCCGCGGTGCCATTGGCGGAGCATATCTCGCGACCCTTGGCTCAGCCGCAATGCGGCGCGCCGCACGACGCCCCGCAGCTTCCGGCAGGTTCCCTCACAGACGCCCGTTGATATCATCGAGCAACCTTGAGTTTGGACATGATCGCAGCCAGCCGACGGACGCTGAGCCTTCGAGAGCGGGGGACCAGGGCGTGTCACTTTGTGATGAAACTCTGTGGAGCCGAGAAATTCGAGGCACTTCACATGCTGCACGGCCGCAGGTTGAGCGCGTTGCTTCGCAGACCTCTTCTCCAGGCGGACATGCATGACGGCTGAATCTTCAGGCCAACCGGCGACGCGGCGCACGCTGTTGTTGACTGGCCTGGGCATCGTCGGGTTTGCGGCTGCGGCCCCGGTCGCGCTTGTTGCGGCGCTGCTGCGCGGCAGCGATGGGCTGCTGCCCGCCGGCGTGCAGGTGGACGGCGTGGACGTCGGTGGGCTCTCGGCCGAGGAGGCAGTAGCCCGGCTTGACGCGCACTGGCAGCCGTACCTGGAGAACCCGGTGAGCTTCGAGCTCGGCGGCGAGAATTGGCGTCCAACGGCTGCCGACATCGGACTCACGGTGGACTATCGGGCCGTGCTGCGCGGTGTGCTGGCCGCGCAAGGCGGGGGCGGCATAACTCGGCGACTATCCGGTCCATCGGTGTCTACGGACCGTGCGTACGCTGCGGCGCAACTTGATGCGCGGATGCTTCGCGCCTACCTGGCTGGAATTGCCCAGGGCTTCGACCAGCCGGCCGTGGAGGCCGGCTTGGACATCGCCGGCGCGGATGTCGTTGCCGTGCGGCCCGGACAGACCGGACGCGTGGTGGATATCGAGGCGGCGGTCCAGGCCGTCGGTGACCTCACGCAACCGGCACCGCCGGGACGGGTGGTTCCGTTGACCTTTCGTGAAGATGTGCCCGCCGTTTCCACCGACGCCGTGCGGGCGGCGCTGGATGAGATCACGCGCTTGACCAGCGCACCGCTGTGGCTGACGCACAAGGGCCGGGGTTGGATCATCACGCCGGAGGCGCTGCGGACCGCCGTGCGCATCGAGCGCGATGACAACGGATTGACCCCGACGCTTGATTTCACTCGCTTCAACGACCTATTCGCGGTCATCGACGACACCCTGGCTGCCGAGCCGCACCAATCCGTGTTCGACTACGACGAAGCGCGAAACCGCGTACTGGCATTCGAAGTGGGCAATCCAGGGCAGCTCGTGGATCGCTCGGCGCTTGAGCAGGCCATGGTGCGGGCCGTGGACTCGGCCGACGAACGCGTGGTCGAAATCCCGCTCATTCTGCTGAACACGGGATCCGACTTCACCGAGAATCCGCTGGGTATCCGGGACCTGCTCGCCAGCGGCGATTCGCTGTATCGCGGGTCCGCCGACTACCGCCTGCACAACATCGCCGTCGGTGCGGCAAAGCTCGACGGTCTGGTCGTGCCGGCCGGCGAGACCTTTTCCTTCCTCGAGAGCATCGGGCCTTTTCGACTCAGCGAGGGCTGGGTTGAGGGCAGCATCATCGTCGCCGACAAGACCGAGCGAGGCATCGGCGGCGGCATCTGCCAGGTTTCGACCACGCTCTTTCGGGCCGTGCTGAACGCTGGCCTTCGGATCGAGGAGCGGTGGCCCCACCTATATCGCGTGCGCTACTACGAGATGGGTCCCGCGCCAATTGGGATCGACGCGACCATCTTCAGTCCCGGCCTCGACTTCAAGTTCCGCAACGACACCGACCACCCGATCATGCTTCGCGCCCACGTGGACGAGCAGCTTGGTGCGTTGACGTTCGAGATCTGGGGCGTCGACGATGGCCGCCGCGCCGAGATTGTGGATCACGAGCTGCGGGAGTGGGAAGATCCTCCGCCCGATGAGGGCCTCATCGACTCGAAGGAAGAGCCGGAGTTCGAAGAGCAGGTGGAGTGGGCCAAACGGGGCGTGCAGGCGTCGTTTACGCGCGTGATCGCGTGGCCCGACGGCAACGAGACCGTATCGACGTTTCGCTCCAATTTCGTTCCGTGGCCGAACCGGTTTGTCGTCGGCATCGACGTGGCGAAGAAACGCTTCCCCAGCGAGTACAACGAATGGTTCGACGAGAACCCCGAGGATGCCGCGCGCTGGGGCGTGTCGCGCGCGCCCGACGTGCCCACCGATCCGGACGCGCCGGCCGGGTAGATCGGACGGGCCGCTAGCCAAGCGGCCGTGCTCCCCTCTAGGATGGAGGCACGAACCGCGGGGCGTGGCGCAGCCTGGCAGCGCGCATCGTTTGGGACGATGAGGTCGCGAGTTCGAATCTCGCCGCCCCGACCGTCGTGACCTGAGACGCAGGCGACCCCAAGGTTTGCGGGACGTTGCGCAGCGGCGCCATTTGCCACGGTGGGCCATTGCCAGCGCTCAAGTTGCCGGAACCTCGACGTGATGATGAGAACGACAACCGTTGTTGCTGGAGCTTCGATCGGCAGGCGTCCAGCGGCGCTGATTTCGTGGCTGGCTGCCCGGTAGGCGTCGAGGGGATGCGCCGAGCACGCACAATTGTCCTGCTCGCGATCGTGGTCACGCTAACTGCGGCCTGCGTGCTTCCAGTGGGTGGCATCCCCTTGCGACTTGCCTGGCCGACCGCGGGCAGCTCGGGGGATCCCACTGCCGCCGCCGCGCCCACTGCGACCGTCGCCGTAGCGTCGCAGGACCCGGTGAGCAGCCCGACGCCGGAGACTGGATACAGCGCGGATCCCCAGCCCTCGCCAAATCCCGACGAGGCTGTCCCGGCGCCTGGGGATTCTCCGTTGCGTATCGATCGCGGCGCGGAGGTGACTGTCACTCCGGCACCAATTGCGGAGGTGCCGCCGCAGCCAACCGCTCCAGCAACCACGGAAGCTGAAGCGCCAGACGCTTCGGGCGCGTCGGTGACGTTGGGCCGCTCGGTCGAGGACCGTCCGATCAACCTCGCCGAGCTGGGCGATGGTCCCCGCTGGGTTGCCGTCATTGGCGGCATTCATCAGGGCAACGAGGCGAACACGACCGATCTGGTCAATCTGCTGCTCGACCATTTCCGTGACAACCCGGACCAGATTCCCGACGGCGTCGGCCTGGCGTTCATTCCGGACATCAATCCCGACGGCGCGGCGGCGGGTACGCGCGAGAATGCCAACGGTGTCGACCTCAATCGCAACTGGGACGCGAACTGGCAGCCCGACAGCTACGGCCCTTTCGGGCTGGTTGTCGGAGGGGGCGGCACGGAGCCGTTCTCGGAGCCTGAAACCCGCGTGCTCGCGCGCTATCTCGTTGCCAGGCCGTTTCTGGCGGCGATCTTCTACCACAGCCAGGGCGGCGTGGTCGTGCCGGGTTATGGCGACGACGGCGGCGGCTCGGTCGAGCTCGCGCGCGTGATCGCCACAGCCGCTCAATACCTCTATCTCACGGAATGGACGGCCTATCCGCTCAGCGGCCAGGCGACGGACTACCTAGCCGACGAAGGCATTCACGCGGTGGACGTTGAGCTGAGCAACTACATCGATCCCGATTTCACACGGAATCTGCGAGGCCTAAGCGCGGCCCTGGCGTGGGTGCAGACTCTCGACCCGCCGCCAGGCGCCGAGCGCGATACCCCAGCTGAGATTTTCGACCGCTGCGGATGTCAGCTGGGAGAGGACTGCGCGGGCTTCGCGTTGGCGCTATGCCTGTGGTGAAGCTCGCCATGATCGTTTGCTGAGCGCGAGTCCGAATCTCGCCGCCCCCCATCCCATTGCGGTCAACGGCCTCCGCTGGCGGCAAGGACGACTTAGGAAGCCCCCCACATCTCGGGCGTGCCAACCGACTGGTACTTGCGGAAGGCGAACCGGAGCATCACGAGTCCTCCGACCATCATGGCCGCCGCCACAGGGAGCCCCAGAACGCCGGGCATGAAGTACTCGTCCGGCCGCAGCGCGAATGCTGCCGGGTAGAACACCGTGAACGCCAGCGGAATGGCCGTCAAGACGCCGCGGAGCGGCTGATCCATGACGTCGATGGGGTACCGCGAGTGGTCGGTGAATGCGGCGATCCCGTGCGACAGCACGCGCGAACGCGTGAACCAAGCCGCCAGGCAGAAGAGCATCAGCCGCATGCCGATGAACACGAATCCGGTGCTGAGGAGCGCCACCACCAGCAGCCCCATCTGCCCTGCGCTTCCCAGAATGCCCGTATTCGCCGCTGCGACGATTACGGCGCAGAGCATCACCACGACCAAGCTGACATAACGGGGGTTGGTCTCGACGGCATTGGCCCACAGCACGATCGGCGCCGGTCGCACCCGGACGTAGTCAAGCGCCCCGGAATGGAAGTAGTGGTCAATGACGGTGGGGAAAACGAACAGCAGGTTCCCCACGCTCTCGGCCAGCATGGCCGTGGCCCACATGAGCGTGATCTCCCAGGGTCCCCAGTGGCCCAATTGGGGCGTCACCGTGAATATCAGGCCCACCACAAGCAATCGCACGACCCGGTACCCGAGGTCGCCCACAATCATCGAGACCGCGTCCACGCGGTATTGCACCAGCTGCTTGAGCGCCAGCCGGAGACCCTCGGCATAGATCCAGGCCCAGCGCACCGTCAGCCTCCCTGGATCAGCACGCGGCGCACGAGCCGGAGCCACAACAGACGCCCGGCCGCGACCAAGCCAACGCCCCACGCTACCTGAATGCCTAGGGCCGCAAGCGCGTCAACGCCTTGCAGGTGCCCGATGTAGATCAGCGTCGGTGAAGACACCATCGCATGGAAGGGAAAGATTACCGCTGTGGTCGCCAGCCAGCCCGGCATAAGCGCCAGTGGGATGAAGGCGCCCCCCAGTACCTCCTGGAGCACCACGCGCAGCAGGTTGACGCCGGGAGACTGCGTGATCACCAGCGTGAGCGCCACTATCAGGTAGTGCAAGCTCGCGGTCACCAGCCAGCCCAGCGCCACGCTCACGGCGAACAGCAGCGTCTGCATCGCCGAGTGCGGATCGCCGATGACGCCAGTGAGACGGAAGATCAGCCACACCGGCAGGGCCACCATGAGTGCGTCGACGGCGAACGCGCCCAGCCATTGCGAGTAGCGCAGGACCTGGTTGTCGATCGGCCGCACCAAATCCATGGCGATCTCGCCGGTCTGCACATGACGCATGGCCTTATAGAAGAGCTGCCGGTTCGCATGACTCATTCGGGCCAGGCTCACGACCTGCGCGACAGCGATGTAGGTGGCCAACTCCGCCGCCGTGAACGTGGCTTGCGCCTCGGCTGAGTTCTGACGGATTGCAGCCCACAGACCGACGAGAATCCAGGTGGTGAGCAGGGTGATCGCCAGGCTCATGAAGAAGCCGATGCGAAGCGCCAGACCGACCTTGACGTATGACCACGCGACGGCGATGGGCAGAATCAATGCTTGCATCGGCCTGGCTAATCCACACCGTGCTGGTAGACGCTGAGGATCACGTCCTCGATCGGCGGATCGAGCACCGTGATGCTCCGCAGACCAGCGCCGTCCATGATGAGCCGCACGGCGCTCACGATGTCTTCGGAGGCGCCAATACCTGACACCCGCAAGGAGACCTTTGCGTAATTCCAGGGCCGGGGCGGAAAATCGGGCGTTGCCGTCCTGACGATTGGGGAGTGGTCGAATGCACCGCGATATGGGCCAGCCGTCGCTGGCGGAAGTGTTGGTGTCGGAGACCCTCGGCCAGAACCAGCGGCTGGAGCGAATCGCCGCCGCGGTGGACTGGGACCGGCTCGGTCAAGTGGTGGCCGGCGTGCACGCGGCACCGCGCGGGCGGCCCAGTTATCCGCCGCTGTTGATGGTCAAGGTGCTGCTGCTCCAGCAGTGGTACACGCTCTCGGATTCCCAGTTGGAAGAGGCGCTCGGCGACCGGCTCTCCTTCCGGCGCTTTGTGGGACTGGGGCTGCAAGACGACACGCCCGACCACTCGACCATCAGCCGCTTTCGGGCCGCCTTGGAGGTCCAAGAGCTCAGCGCGCCGTTGTTCACGGAGGTGGCGGCCCAACTGGACGCGCAGGGCTTGGTGCTGAAGCAGGGCACGCTGTTGGACGCCACGCTGGTGGCGGCCCAGGTGCGCCGCCCGCCGCTGGCGGCGGGGCGCGGCGCGCGGAGTGCCACCGACCCGGAGGCGGCCTGGACGCAGACGGGGCGGGGCGGCCGGTCGCACTTCGGCTACAAGGTGCATCTGGGGGTGGACGCCGACACGGGGGTGGTGCGGCGGGCGGCGTTGACCCCCGCCAACGTCTACGAGAGCGAGGTGGCCGACGCGTTGGTGAGCGGGGACGAGCAGGCGATCTATGGCGACCGGGCGTATGAATCCAACCGCCGGCGCCAGTGGCTGCGGGCCCAGGGGATCAACGACCGGATCATGCACCGCTCCCACAAGCATCAGCGGGCCCTCCCCTACTGGCAGCAGCGGCGCAACGCCCTCATCGCGCCCCGCCGGGCGTTGGTGGAGAAGGTCTTCGGCACGCTCAAGCGCAGCTATGGCTACCAGCGGGTCCGCTACCGCGGCCTGGGGCGCAACGCCGTGGAGCTGTGGTTCAAGCTCATGGCCTACAACCTGCGCAAAGCGGACACCTTGGCCTGGGGCGCCGCCTGACCCCGGGCGCGGTGCGCCTCGGGCTGGCGTGATCTCCGCCCCAGCGCGGCGGCGGAGGCGCGCTGGGGCAACTGCGCCAGCTCCCGCGCCCCGTCGGCAGCCCTCCCCACGGGCCATCCCCCAATTATTCAAAGGTCTCCGCAAGCGGGTGCCTTCGACCACGATGGCTGCGTGCGGCCAGCGCTGGGCCAGCTTGGCGTGCACGGCATCCGCCGAGCCGTCGGCTAACTCGGCCTGGATCGAGCGCGACGAGGCGTGACGAGTCATCAGATGCTCGAGCGATCCGTCGTAGATGAGCGCGCCCTCGTTGATCACGAGAACGCGCTCGCAAAGCTCCTGGATGTCCGTGAGGTCGTGAGTGGTGAGAATGATCGCGGTGTGGTGCTCCTGGCTGATGGAGCGAATGAACTCGCGAATAGCGTGCTTGCCCTCGATGTCAAGGCCGATCGTCGGCTCATCCAGATAGACGACGCGGGGACGGTGCAAGAACGCCGCCGCCAGCTCGCAGCGCATGCGTTGGCCGAGACTTAAGGTCCGCACCGACTGGCGCATGAGCTCGTCGAGCCCCAGCAGATCGGACAGCTCGTGCAGCCGCGCCTCGTAATCCGGCTTGGCTCAAGCCGTAGACCTTGCGCAGCAGCTCAAAGGCGTCGATGGGCGGGAGGTCCCACAGGAGGTGTGATCGCTGTCCGAACAACACGCCGATGTTGCGCGCGTTGTCGATGCGGCGCTTGAAGGGGTCGAGCCCGAGGATGCGGGCGTCGCCGGAGGTGGGGTAGAGCACGCCGGCCAGGATCTTGACCGTTGTCGATTTGCCCGCGCCGTTGGGTCCGAGCAAGCCGACGATCTCGCCCTTGGCGACGTCGAATGACACGTTGTCGACGCCGCGGATCTCGCGGTAGTGCGGCGCGACGAAGGACCGCAGCCAGCCGAGCCGTCCGGCCCGCCGGCGCTCGACGCGATAGGTCTTGGTTAGGCTTCGCGCCTCGATCGCCGCGATGGAAACCTCACTTATTCTCGCGGTGGTTGGATGCCGCGCTGCCGCTGATGGCGCGCGAATCCTCCAGCGTACTCCTCGCCGCCCTGGACGGTGACCGACATTCCGCTGCGCGGCGGCTCCTGTCGGTTAAGATTGAGGTAGCCCACTTGGGCGTCTGGAGCCCGCATATATGCCCATGAACGACCGCTTGGCCGAGGCGCTGAATGCGCAGATCACGCACGAATTCAACGCCTCCTACATCTACCTCGGGATGTCGGCCTATTTCGAGTCGTTGGACCTCGATGGCTTCGCCGGCTGGATGCGGGCGCAGAGCGCGGAGGAATGGGGCCACGGGATGCGCATCTTCGATCACCTGGCTGCCAGAGACGTCGACATTGTGCTGGCGCCGCTGGTCAAGCCCAAGACGGGCTATGACGACCCGCAAGCGGCCATCGCGGCCGCGCTGGCTTATGAGCAGGGCAACACGCGCGCCGTCAACGCGCTCTACGCCAAAGCGATTGAATGCGGCGACTACCAGGCCAAGTCACTGATGGACTGGTTCGTCAACGAGCAAATCGAAGAAGAGGACACCGTGCGTACCCTCCTGAGCCAGCTCAAGATCGCGGGCAGCGACGGCGCCGCCCTGCTGATCTTGGACCGGGAGCTGGGCGCTCGGCAATCGGCGTCGCCGGGCGGGTCAGAAATGGCGGGCGATCCCGGGGCCTAGTCCGACCATGCGGCCGCCGCGGCATCGCCAAGGGTGGCAAACCAAGTTTCTCGGTATCGTGGTTGAACCGGGTGCGAATAGCGCGCACAGCCTCGGAAAAGCTGCATGCCCCACCCGTGGCGCCGGATGCGGGAGCGACCCAGAGCAGACTGCCGGACCGTGCGTCATAATCCGGCGATAGCTTGAGCCGTACCGCGATCAAGGTAGGGATCACATGGTTACGATCACGCCGAGCATGCCGCTGGTGGAGCCGCCGCCCGAACGGCAAATCACGCCCGCCCCGAACGTGCCGCAGGTGCCGCCGCTGACCGAAGGCCAGATTGCCCAGTTCAAGCGCGACGGTTTTCTCGTGCTGCCGGGAGTGCTCGATCCGGAGCTGTGCCGCCGCGCGCGGGACGATATGTGGGAGTCGATTGCGGAATACCTCCCGAGGATGAAGCGCGACGACCCCGCGACGTGGACGCCGATCACCGACGAGGAAGCGACCGGATTCCCGGCGGCTTATCACGGCGGCCAGCCGTACTTCGGCGGCGGAGGAACCCGGTTCTACGTTCGCAACGGCACCAAGGAGCTCATTCTTGACCTGGGCCCGCGGGCGCTGTGGACCGTGGCGGAGCAGCTCCTCGGCGCGGGGACGGTGGTGTGGCCGGCCG